>NZ_JAJQQZ010000007.1 GCF_021729015.1 Halobacterium rubrum | reverse complement strand
TCTTTTTCATGTGGGTTTCGAGCTTAGATGCGTTCAGCTCTTACCCCGCGGCACGTGGCTACTCGGCAACTGCCTTCTCAGACAACCGATACACCAGTGGTGCCCAATCGTAGTTCCTCTCGTACTATACGATCGTTCATGGCACGTACCTTACACCCCCAATAGATAGCAGCCGACCTGTCTCACGACGGTCTAAACCCAGCTCACGACCTCCTTTAATAGGCGAACAACCTCACCCTTGCCCGCGTCTGCACGGGCAGGATGGAGGGAACCGACATCGAGGTAGCAAGCCACTCGGTCGATATGTGCTCTTGCGAGTGACGACTCTGTTATCCCTAAGGTAGCTTTTCTGTCATCCACAGGCCTCATCAATAGGCCTTGTGGGTTCGCTAGACCACGCTTTCGCGTCAGCGATCCTCGTTGGGAAGATCACTGTCAGACTTCCTTCTGCTCTTGCGCTCTGCCTCGGGTTCCCGACCCGAGTGAGGAAATCTTGGGGCGCGCTCGATATCTTTTCGAGCGCGTACCGCCCCAGTCAAACTGCCCGGCTACCGGTGTCCTCCGCCAGGAGTGAGAGTCGCAGTCACTACCGGGTAGTATTTCAATGCTGGCTCGGTGGCCCGCTAGCGCGGGTACCTGTGTAATGCCTCCTACCTATGCTGCACAGTAGCGACCACGTCTCAGCGACAGCCTGCAGTGAAGCTCTATAGGGTCTTCGCTTCCCCTTGGGGGTCTCCAGACTCCGCACTGGAACGTACAGTTCACCGGGGCCAGCGTTGGGACAGTGACGCTCTCGTTGATCCATTCATGCAAGTCGCTACTGAAGCGACAAGGTACTACGCTACCTTAAGAGGGTCATAGTTACCCCCGCCGTTGACGGGTCCTTCGTCCTCTTGTACGAGGTGTTCAGATACCCGCACTGGGCAGGATTCAGTGACCGTACGAGTGCTTGCGCATTTGCGGTCACCTGTGTTGTTACTAGACAGTCGGAGCGTCCGAGTTATTGCAACCTGCCTCGCTGGAGGCAGGCATCCCTTCTTGCGAACGTACGGGACTAACTTGCCGAATTCCCTAACGCCGGTTGGGGCCCGACAGACCTTGGCTTTCGCTGCCTGAGCACCTGTGTCGGATCTTGGTACGGACAACACGCTTGCCGTTTCACGGGCTCTAGGTACCACCGCGTTTCCCTGTCTCGGTAGTTACCCGCTTCGTGCCATGACGGCTTCCACGGGCGTGACCGATTCGACCGGGCGAAAACCCGGTGCGGTGTTTCCCAAAGCGTTGGCTTTGAGTGGTGTTGGTACTGGAATATTAACCAGTTTCCCTGTTGTCCCCGTCGAGTTGCGAGGGGACTTAGGACCGACTAACCCTTGGCTGAGTGACAGTGCCAAGGAACCCTTGCTCGTAAGGTCGTCGAGGTTCTCACCCGACTATCGCTGCTACTGTGACCAGAATTGTCGTTACTGTACGATCCATACGAGCTCTCGCCCGTATTTCCACTCGAACAGTACGCCAACCTACGTAGTCACCATGATTGGTGTTGTACGGTCTCGGAAACGGATTTGAGCCCCGATCATTTTGGGCGCCTCGAACCTCGGCCGGTAAGCTGTTACGCTTTTCTTAGAGGGTTGCTGCTTCTAAGCTCACCTCCCGGCTGTTTAGGGCTCGAGACCACCTTCGGTTGCACTTAATCCGTATTTTGGGTCCTTAACCGTACGCTGGGTTGTCTCCCTTACGGACCACAGGCTTACCCCGCAGTCCGGACTCCCACCGTCTACAACGTCCGTAAGTTTGGAGTTCGACAACCCGGCCGACCTCTCTCGAGGGCGGGACGAGTAATCGGTCGCTCTACCTCACGGACTATCTCGGGTGAGGTCATGCTTCGACATGTTTCGGTTGGAACCAGCTGTTGCCGAGTTCGATGGGCCTTTCACCCCTACACATAGGTCACGCGAGGGTATTGTAAGACACCAACGCTAACGGGCCTCCACGTGCCTTTCGGCACGCTTCACCCTGCCCATGTGTAGATCACTCGGTTTCGGGTCGTATCCCCACGACTCCCCGCGCTTGAACACGGCGGCCCTGGTGCAAAGCACTGCGGCCATGTCGCTTTCGCTCTGCCTGCCCCGATCATCGGGTTAGGCTTGCCATGGAGATACACTCTCTGGGTCGTTTTTCAAAACGTACGACGCAACATCGGCTTCTCACTCGTCTTACTGGAGGCTTGCACCTCGGTCATTCTGAGTGAGACCTTGTATGCCACGTCGTTCGATCGCCAGCTGATTTCGGGCCCTATTGCACGATCCTTCTCGGAGTGCTTTTCAGCGTTCGCTCACGCTACTTGTTCGCTATCGGTCTCGAGGAGTGTTTAGTCTTTCCGGGGGATGCCCGGGAGTTTTCACACGGGAGTTCCGACCCATGCTACTCTGGAGCTGACGCGCGATGTACTTGCTTTTGATACGGGGTTGTCACCCTGTATCACGCTCCGTTCCAGAAGACTTCTCAAAAGCGTTCGATCGGTGATTGTCAGTCCTGACACCACATTGCCCGTGAGGGCTTCGGTTTGGACTGTGTCGTGTTCACTCGCGGTTACTAACGATATCGCGGTTGCGTTCTTTTCCTGTCGGTACTGAGATGTTTCAATTCCCGACGTTCCCTATTGCGCAAGGCAATTGTGAGAGGGATTCCCATTCGGAGATCCTACGTTCTTCGCCTCCATGCGGCTCCCGTAGGCTTATCGCAGCTTGGCACGTCCTTCATCGGCACTCGAGCCGAGCCGTTCACCAGCTGGCACAGTAGCCAGTTGAAGAGATAACATTCGGACGAATGTTATCGCTGGTGAGGTGATCCAAAGGATCACCTCGCGAGACGAGTATAACTCGCCTCAATGTATGTTCACTGTACCCGGTATGCGCGTTCGGAAGAACACGCAAACTGTAATGGGTCCAGTGGACGCCTGGATTGCACGTACACACGATCTCATGGCGACCCAGGGTGGTAGATCTGGGACGCTCGATCCTTCCCAACCCGCTTTCACGGGATGGTGCATCGATCTTGTCGTATCACAGCCGAGTCGTGTAACCCGTATAAGGGACACGGTTCGGCTGCGTGCTGACATGGACTCAGTGGGATTTGAACCCACGGCATCCTCCTTGCAAAGGAGGCACTCTGCCGCTGAGCTATGAGCCCGCCTCGGTCGAAGGGACGACCGAACGTGTTAGCCTTGGTAGTTCGTAGGTGCCCGATTGCACGCGTGGGCCGAAGACCCCAGTTCATCGGGGATGATGACTGGGACACAGACGCAATGAGTATGAAGGGTGAGTCTGGCCTAGAAGGCCAGATCTCGGACGTTAGGAGGTGATCCAGCCGCAGATTCCCCTACGGCTACCTTGTTACGACTTAAGCCCCCTTGCGAAGCCCAGATTCAACCCTGGTAACAGGGCTTCATCCGGACCTCACTCGGGTGCTTTGACGGGCGGTGTGTGCAAGGAGCAGGGACGTATTCACCGCGCGCTGCTGACACGCGATTACTACCGAATCCAGCTTCATGCGGGCGAGTTTCAGCCCGCAATCCGAACTACGACCAGGTTTGCGAGATTACCGTCACTTCTCAGTGTTGGAACCCGTTGTCCTGACCATTGTAGCCCGCGTGTTGCCCAGCCCATTCGGGGCATACTGACCTACCGTTGCCCATTCCTTCCTCCAGTTTAGCACTGGCAGTCTCCCTAATGTACCCACCCACCGTGCGGTGGTGCTGGCAATTAGGGACGTGGATCTCGCTCGTTGCCTGACTTAACAGGATGCCTCACGGTACGAGCTGACGGCGGCCATGCACCTCCTCTCATCAGCTCGAGCAGATGTCGTCAACATGACTGTCATTACTGATGTCGGGGCTGGTGAGATGTCCGGCGTTGAGTCCAATTAAACCGCAGGCTCCTCCGGTTGTAGTGCTCCCCCGCCAATTCCTTTAAGTTTCATCCTTGCGGACGTACTTCCCAGGCGGCTCGTTTAGCGGCTTCCCTACGGCACAGCACCCACTCGTAGTGGGTGCCACACCTAACGAGCATCGTTTACAGCTCGGACTACCCGGGTATCTAATCCGGTTTGAGACCCGAGCTTTCGTCCCTCACTGTCGAAGCCGTCTTCTCAGAGTGCTTTCGCCATCGGTAGTCCGTCCGGGATTACGGGATTTCACTCCTACCCCGGACGTACTCTCTGAGCCTTCCGGTTCCAAGCCAGCCAGTTTCCACCGGACGCCCACCCGTTGGGCGGGTGGATTTCCCGATGGACTTGGTTGGCCAGCTACGGACGCTTTAGGCCCAATAATATGGGACATCACTTGAGCTGCCGGTATTACCGCGGCGGCTGGCACCGGTCTTGCCCAGCTCTTATTCGTTGACCACCTTAGAGTCAACAAAAGCGAGGGCTAATATGCCCTCGCACTTGGGATTCCCCTATCGCACTTCCGTGCAGTGTAAAGGTTTCGCGCCTGCTGCGCCCCGTAGGGCCCGGAATCTTGTCTCAGATTCCGTCTCCGGGCTCTGACTCTCATCACCCGTACCGATTACTGGCACGGTGGGCCGTTACCCCACCGTCTACCTAATCGGCCGCAGCCGCATCCTTCAGCGATGTCTTTCGACGACGCCGCATTCCAGCTGGCGTCGGGTATCAGCTATTAGCCTCAGTTTCCCGAGGGTATCGCTGACTGAAGGGTAGCTTGGCCACGTGTTACTGAGCTATCTGCCACGAGTGTGAACTCGTTCGACTAGCATGGCTAAATCGAATCCCAATAGCAATGTCCTCCGGCAGGATCAACCGGAATGTGTCCAGTTGTCTCAGAGAGACAACTGGGGGTTGGCGGGAACAATCTTCGAATGAAGATTGGTCACCAAATGTGTCTCATTGCATGGTCTGTGTTCGGGGCCACGCGAGCAATCGGGTGGCACCGAACTACCAAGGCTAACGTCGGATCCCGTCTGTACGGCGTACCGCAGGGGTGGGATCCCCATATCTTCGGATCTGAGTGTATCCGATTGGGCCGTATAAGCCCGTCGGATCACTCGTGG
>NZ_JAJQQZ010000006.1 GCF_021729015.1 Halobacterium rubrum | reverse complement strand
TTCGAGCGCGGTTCGATGCCCTTAAGTAATAACGGGGCGTTCGGAGGAATGCGAACGTCGTCTCGGACCAAACCAGTTCCGGTGGGTTTATGACTCGCCGCGAACTACGTTCAGGTCCGAAGGAATGAGGATTCCACCCCTGCGGTCCGCCGTACAGATGGAATCTGATGTTAGCCTTGATGGTTTGGTGACATCCAACTGGCCACGACAGCCGTCGTGTGCCAAGGGACACATATCGTGTCCCCGCCAAACCAAGACTTGATAGTCTTGGTCGCTGGGAACTATATCCCAGCAAATTCCGGTTGATCCTGCCGGAGGCCATTGCTATCGGAGTCCGATTTAGCCATGCTAGTTGCGCGGGTTCAGCCCCGCAGCGAAAAGCTCAGTAACACGTGGCCAAGCTACCCTGTGGACGGGAATAATCTCGGGAAACTGAGGCTAATCCCCGATAACGCTTCACCCCTGGAAGGGATGAAGCCGGAAACGCTCCGGCGCCACAGGATGCGGCTGCGGTCGATTAGGTAGACGGTGGGGTAACGGCCCACCGTGCCCATAATCGGTACGGGTTGTGAGAGCAAGAGCCCGGAGACGGAATCTGAGACAAGATTCCGGGCCCTACGGGGCGCAGCAGGCGCGAAACCTTTACACTGTACGCAAGTGCGATAAGGGGACTCCGAGTGTGAAGGCATAGAGCCTTCACTTTTGTACACCCTAAGGTGGTGCACGAATAAGGACTGGGCAAGACCGGTGCCAGCCGCCGCGGTAATACCGGCAGTCCGAGTGATGGCCGATCTTATTGGGCCTAAAGCGTCCGTAGCTGGCTAGACAAGTCCGTTGGGAAATCTGCCCGCTTAACGGGCAGGCGTCCAGCGGAAACTGTCTAGCTTGGGACCGGAAGACCTGAGGGGTACGTCTGGGGTAGGAGTGAAATCCTGTAATCCTGGACGGACCGCCGGTGGCGAAAGCGCCTCAGGAGAACGGATCCGACAGTGAGGGACGAAAGCTAGGGTCTCGAACCGGATTAGATACCCGGGTAGTCCTAGCTGTAAACGATGTCCGCTAGGTGTGGCGCAGGCTACGAGCCTGCGCTGTGCCGTAGGGAAGCCGAGAAGCGGACCGCCTGGGAAGTACGTCTGCAAGGATGAAACTTAAAGGAATTGGCGGGGGAGCACTACAACCGGAGGAGCCTGCGGTTTAATTGGACTCAACGCCGGACATCTCACCAGCCCCGACAGTAGTCATGACGGTCAGGTTGATGACCTTACCCGACGCTACTGAGAGGAGGTGCATGGCCGCCGTCAGCTCGTACCGTGAGGCGTCCTGTTAAGTCAGGCAACGAGCGAGACCCGCACTCCTAATTGCCAGCAGTACCCTTTGGGTAGCTGGGTACATTAGGGGGACTGCCGCTGCTAAAGCGGAGGAAGGAACGGGCAACGGTAGGTCAGTATGCCCCGAATGGGCTGGGCAACACGCGGGCTACAATGGTCGAGACAATGGGAAGCCACTCCGAGAGGAGGCGCTAATCTCCTAAACTCGATCGTAGTTCGGATTGAGGGCTGAAACTCGCCCTCATGAAGCTGGATTCGGTAGTAATCGCGTGTCAGCAGCGCGCGGTGAATACGTCCCTGCTCCTTGCACACACCGCCCGTCAAATCACCCGAGTGGGGTTCGGATGAGGCCGGCATGCGCTGGTCGAATCTGGGCTCCGCAAGGGGGATTAAGTCGTAACAAGGTAGCCGTAGGGGAATCTGCGGCTGGATCACCTCCTAACGTCCGAGACCGGGGCGACGCCCCGGCTCACCGATTTCGGTATCGACGCTGTCGTGCCCAGTTGGACACCGACAAACCATCAAGGCTAACACTCCCCTCCCAATCGGGAGGTGGGCCCATAGCTCAGCGGTAGAGTGCCTCCTTTGCAAGGAGGATGCCCTGGGTTCGAATCCCAGTGGGTCCATCCCGTTCGGGAGTCACCGTCGCGAAGCGTGCCCCTTAAGTGGGGCACGGCGCAACGGTGATTCCCGAGCACGACTGATGCACCACCCTGCGAGAGTATGGGTGGGAAGGGTCGATGTACGCTCCCTTCACCAAGGGACGTGCGATGACAACCGTGTGTAAGTGCAATCCAGGCGCTCACTGGACTCGACCACTCGTGGTCGAGTACCGACTGTTGGTCACATCCGTGACCGACAGCGCTCACCCATTATGTGGTGAGCATCGTCGACCGTTCTACGGTCGACATTCATCGTGGTTGGCTGCTTTTGCAGCCAACACTCGACCACTTCGTGTGGTTGAGTACCATATTCGCCGACTGCTTTGCAGTCGGCAACCAACGTGGCTACTGTGCCACCTGGTGAATAGCTCGGCTCGGATGCCGACGAAGGACGTGCCAAGCTGCGATAAGCCTGAGGGAGCCGCACGGAGGCGAAGAACTCAGGATCTCCGAATGGGAATCCCCACAGCAATTGCCTTGCGCAATGGGGAACGGCCGGAATTGAAACATCTCAGTACGGCCAGGAAGAGAAATCGAATGAGACGCCGTCAGTAATGGCGAATGAACGCGGCACAGTCCAAACCGAAGCCCTCACGGGCAATGTGGTGTTCGGACTGACTTGCAGCGCCAGAGGGTTCGCGTGAAGTCTCCTGAAATGGAGTGCGATACAGGGTGACAGCCCCGTAACGTGAACCAGTATGGCGTGCGTCAGCTCCAGAGTAGCGGGGGTTGGAAATCCCTCGTGAATGTGGCAGGCATCGACTGCCAAGACTAAGTACTCTCCGAGACCGATAGTGAACAAGTAGTGTGAACGAACGCTGAAAAGCACCCCAAGAAGGGGGGTGAAATAGGGCTTGAAATCAGGTGGCGATGGAGCGACGGGGCATGAAAGGCCTCACTGGGAACGACGCGAGTGCAAGCTCGTGGTAGGACCTGTGAGGAGCCGATGTTCCGTCGTACGTTTTGAAAAACGAGCCAGGGAGTGTGCCTGTTTGGCGAGTCTAACCGGGGTATCCGGGAAGGCGTAGGGAAACCGATACGGCCGCAGCATTGCGAGGGCCACCGTGTTCAAGCGCGGGGAGTCAAACGGGCACGACCCGAAACCCGGTGATCTACGCGTGGGCAAGGTGAAGCATGGCGAAAGCCATGTGGAGGCCTGTTAGGGTTGGTGTCTTTCAACACCCTCCCGTGACCTACGTGTAGGGGTGAAAGGCCCATCGAACCGGGCAACAGCTGGTTCCAACCGAAACATGTCGAAGCATGACCTCTGCCGAGGTAGTTCGTGGGGTAGAGCGACCGATTGGGGAGTTCAACTCCGAGAGGAGTTGTCTCCCCTGTCAAACTCCAAACCTACGGACGCCGTGGACGCAGGGAATCCGGTGTGCGGGGTAAGCCTGTGCACCGTGAGGGAGACAACCCAGAGTTAGGTTAAGGTCCCAAAGTGCGAGCTAAGTGCGATTGAAGGTGGTCCCGAGCCCTAGACAGCCGGGAGGTGAGCTTAGAAGCAGCTACCCTCTAAGAAAAGCGTAACAGCTTACCGGCCGAGGTTCGGGGCGCCCAAAATGATCGGGGCTCAAGTTCGCCACCGAGACCTGACGGCGCGGGTGACACCGCGATCCAGTAGGTTGGCATTCTGTTCGGGCGGAAGCTCGGGTGAGAACTCGAGTGGACCGAGTGGAAACGAAAATCCTGGCCATAGTAGCAGCGTTAGTCGGGTAAGAATCCCGATGGCCGAAAGAGCAAGGGTTCCTCGGCAATGCTTATCAGCCGAGGGTTAGCCGATCCTAAGGCCCGTCGTAATTCGAGCGGGTCAAAAGGGAAACTGGTTAATATTCCAGTGCTACCGTGCAGTGAAAGCCGACGCCTCGGAGCAGCTTGAGCCGGACGTTCGTCCGGTCGAATCGTCGAAGTCCGTGGAAGCCGTAATGGCAGGAAGCGGACGAACGTCGAGATAGGGAAACTCAAGTCAATCTGGGGCCCGTGAAAAGGCGAGTACGGTATTCGTACCGAGATCCGACACAGGTGCTCTGGCAGAGGAAGCCAAGGCCTGTCGGGAATAACCGACGTTAGGGAATTCGGCAAGTTAGTCCCGTAAGTTCGCGATAAGGGATGCCTGCCTCGCAATGAGGCAGGTCGCAGTGACTCGGAGGCTCCGACTGTCTAATAACAACATAGGTGACCGCAAATCCGCAAGGACGCGTACGGTCACTGAATCCTGCCCAGTGCGGGTATCTGAACACCCAGTACAATGGGGCGAAGGACCCGTTAACGGCGGGGGTAACTATGACCCTCTTAAGGTAGCGTAGTACCTTGCCGCTTCAGTAGCGGCTTGCATGAATGGATCAACGAGAGCCTCACTGTCCCAACGTTGGGCCCGGTGAACTGTACGTTCCAGTGCGGAGTCTGGAGACCCCCAAGGGGAAGCGAAGACCCTATAGAGCTTTACTGCAGGCTGTCGCTGGGACACGGTCGCTGATGTGCAGGGTAGGTAGGAGACGGTACACAGGTACGTGCGCTAGCACGCCACCGAGTCATTCATGAAACACTACCCGTCAGTGACTGTGACCCTCACTCCGGGAGGAGGACACCGGTAGCCGGGCAGTTTGACTGGGGCGGTACGCGCTTGAAAAGATATCGAGCGCGCCCTAAGCCTATCTCAGCCGAGTCAGAGACTCGGCGAAGAGTGCAAGAGCAAAAGATAGGCTGACAGTGTCCTACACAACGAGGGACGCTGACGCGAAAGCGTGGTCTAGCGAACCAATTAGGCTGCTTGATGCGGCCAATTGCTGACAGAAAAGCTACCTTAGGGATAACAGAGTCGTCACTCGCAAGAGCACATATCGACCGAGTGGCTTGCTACCTCGATGTCGGTTCCCTCCATCCTGCCCGTGCAGAAGCGGGCAAGGGTGAGGTTGTTCGCCTATTAAAGGAGGTCGTGAGCTGGGTTTAGACCGTCGTGAGACAGGTCGGCTGCTATCTATTGGGGGTGTTTGGTGTTTGACAGGAACGTCCGTATAGTACGAGAGGAACTACGGACGGGTGCCACTGGTGTATCGGTTGTCCGAGAGGGCACGTGCCGAGCAGCTACGCACCACGGGGTAAGAGCTGAATGCATCTAAGCTCGAAACCCACCTGGAAAAGAAACGCCACTGAGACCGCTCGTAGAAGACGAGTTCGATAGACTCGGGGTGTACGCGTCGAGGCAACGAGACGTTCAGCCCGCGAGTACTAACAGGTCGATGCCACACACTCATGCACTCACCCACACTGTGGGTGGTCGAGTCCAGGCGTTTACTGGATTGCACTTACATACGGAGTATCAGTTGCCGATACTGGTGTCCCGACGTCGGGTCGGGAGCAACGGTTCGATTCCGTTGGTCGGTATTAAGGCGGCCATAGCGGCGGGGCGACTCCCGTACCCATCCCGAACACGGAAGATAAGCCCGCCTGCGTTCCGGTCAGTACTGGAGTGCGCGAGCCTCTGGGAAATCTGGTTCGCCGCCTGCCATTCATACGCGGTTTTCGCCTCGAACAGCCA
>NZ_JAJQQZ010000005.1 GCF_021729015.1 Halobacterium rubrum | reverse complement strand
CAGCCCCGTGATGATGCCGAACTGCTGGAGCGGCGGCAGGATGGCGAACGCCAGCACGCCGAACCCGCCGACCGTCGTCGCTGCCGACCCCAGTAGCGCGCCACCGGTGCCAGTCACGGCGCGGTTCATCGCCGTCCACACTGAGTTGGTGCGTTCGAGCTCCTGGTTGTACCGTTCGCTGAGGTGGATGCTGTAGGCCACCCCGAGCCCGACAGTCAGGCTCGTAATCATCCCCGTCAGGATGTTGAACGGGATGTCCAGGAGGTACATCGTTCCGAGAATCCAGGAGACACTGAACACGACCGGCAGCAGCGTCACTGCGCCCAGCGTCGCGCTCCCCTCAGTGATACGGTACGTGAGCATCAGGAACGTGAACACCGCGGCGAGCGTGATGAGCAGGCTCTCGATGACCGTGTTCAGCAGCTGGTCCTGCACGATTTTGAACAGAATCGTCTGCCCGGTCGCGGTCGCCGTCAGGCTGCTCCCGGCCTCGATGTCGTCTGCGACGGCACGCATCTCGCTGGTGACCTCACCACCCGACGCCGCGCCGCTGGTGGAGACGACGAGCCGGGCGGCGCTGTACTCGCCGCTGTCTGTCTGCTCGATGATGCCAGCGGACTGCTGTGGGGCGACTGCGAACAGCTCCTCGAACACGGTATCGAGGTTCTCGTCGGGAACGCCGTCGCCGTCAGTGTCAGCGGCCGCGACCGTCTCAGCGAACCCGTCGTCGCTCGCTGCGACCTGCTGAATCAGCGAGAGCGGGCTGCGGATGTTCGCGTCGCCGTTCGAGAGTTTCTGCGTGACGGGGCTCGAAGCCGCCGTCTCCACCGCCGTGTCGATAGCTGCCAGCGCCCCCGGTTCCGTCAAGTCGCCTTCAACCAGAATCTGGGCCTGGGAGTCCTGACGGAGGAAGTTCTCGTTGACGTACTCGAGGTTACTCTTTGCCGTGTACTCCCCAGGTGCGAACGGCTCGGGGAGGTCTTTCTGCCAGTCAGCGGGGTCTTCCGCGAGGAAGTCCTCCTGATTGAACGACGTGTCGACCTGCGCGCCGCCGAACGCCGCCGCACCACTGACGACGATTGCGAGGGCAAGCACGACGAACGGTGCCTTCCGCGCGGCCGTGGACCCGACGGCCAGCACCTTGCTAAACCGGCCGCCGCCGGTACCGAACGCGCGCTTCTTGCGGTCCCAGCCCCGACCCTCGAGGAACGAATCGACCTCTAGCTTGAGGGCGGGAATCAGGACGCCGAAGACGAGCAGCGCCGCTGAGATGCCAACTGCACTGACGACGCCGAACTCCTGAATCGGCGGCACCGGGCTCGAAAGGTTCGAGAGGAACCCGATGACGGTGGTGGCGGTCACCCAGACGAGCGCCACGCCGACGCCCGTGAGCGCGACCTTCATCGCGCCAGCCGCAGTACTCGGGGTGTCGTCGTTGTGCCGCTCCTCGCGGTGCCGCATGAAGATGTGGATCGCGTAGTCGATAGACAGCCCGATCAACAGCACTGGCACCGCGATGAAGAGCTGATTGAACGAGATGCCCGCCCAGCCCATGAAGCCGAACGTCCACACGAGGACGACACCGATGCCGGACAGCCCCAGCAGGATGTCGATGACGTCGCGGTAGGCGATGGCGAGCGCGAGGAACACGAACAGGATCGCCAGCGGCCCGACGATGAGCAGGCTGTCGGTCATCGAGGAGTTGATTTCCTCGCTAATGATACCGGTCCCGAACACGAGGACCTCTGTGCTCTCGATGGTCTGCTTGGCGAGATCCTGCATCGCCAGTTGAGCGTCGACGAGCGCGTCAGAAGCTGCGCCGGCCCCGCCACTGCCAGACTGCTGTGTGACCAGCAACATCGTGGCGTTCGTGGCGGTGTCGCCGGGTTCGTAGTACGTCGGCATGAACGCGAGTGCGCCCGAGGACTGTCCGTCGCCGCTGAGCGCGGCCTCGATAACCGAGTCGATTTGGCTCGCGTTCATCGACTCGAGTTGCGTCATCTGTTCGTCTAGCGACGCGCTGGACGCGTTCTGGAGCGCAGCGCGCTGGTCTTGAAGAGTTGCGGCCATCTCCTCGAGTTTCGCTGCCTGTTCCTCGAGGGCGGCCTGGCGCTCTTCGAGCGCCTGTGCCCGCTCGCTCAGGCGCTGGAACTGGTCCGCGAGGACGCCCTGCGTGCCGAGCTGGTACGCCTCCGTGGCTTCCTGTTGAGACTCCGCGTTCCGGAGTTGGTCAGTGGCAGCCTGGAACGTCGCGTAGTCTTCGTCGGTGAACTCGACGCTCGTCTCACTGGCTACTTGCTCGAACTGCGTTCGGACATTGACATCCGGGTTCTCGCGCAGTGTGTCGAGCGCGCCACGGAGCGCCGCTGCGGTCTCGTTGAGCGTCTGGCTTCGCGCGTCGAGTTCCGCACCGAGCTCCTCGAGCGCGGCTTTCTCCTGTTGGACCGTGGCGTTCAGTTGCTGTAACTCGGCCGCGGTCGCTCGGACTCGCTTCGCTTGTTCCTGCTGAATCGCGCCGACAGCGACGACGTTCGCCACGCCGTACACTGGCTGTTCATCGGCCAGCGTGCTGTCGATGGTATCGTTTTGCAGGAATGCTTGCTCTGTCCGTAGTTGGGCGAGTAGCGCGTCCTTCGAGAGGACGTTGTCGCCACGGAGGATGAGTTGTGCCGACGTGGTGTTCTGGTTGCCCGTTTGGAAGTTCTCGTTGATGTAGTCGAGTTTCTGTGACTCAGTTGTCTCGCCCTGGAACTGGTCGAGCGAGGACGACTGGTCGACCATACCTGCTCCTGCTCCGGCAACAACCGTGAGCACGAGCATGACAGCGATTGCGGCGCGGCTGTGTTCGGTGATGGCAGTACTGAGCTTGTCTATCCAACTCATTCCGCCACCCCCGGATTCTGTGTTTGTAGTCTCATACTGACAGTCGTTCTCCAGTCGAACGTCTGTCTGAGCGGTACATAAAAACGTCGAATTTGAACGAACGTTCAGTAAACTAGCGGCATTCAGTGCCGGAAACCGCCCGCAGAGCTTCCCCGACACCCTGTGGCACATCCTCCAGCACACCCGGAACACACCACTCCTCCTGCCATCGAACTTCACGCCCAACCTCCCGCACTGATACTGCAACGTCGTCCGAAAGCGGGAACAACGCATCCGCCAGCCTCGCTGCGTCCGCAGCCAACCACGCGTCGATACACACCGCCGCCGATTCGGTCAGACTGGCATTCAAGCACGCGCTCGCGTTCGCCAACTCTCTGACGGCCAGCAATCGACGCTCCGACGGCCACGGCCCGTCCAGCAGTACCCAATCGGCAACGGACCGCAAGCCGTCCCCCACCAGCACACGCTGTGCTTCGCCGTGGCAGACGGCACGTAATCGATGCAACTCCACGACTGTGGCCGCCCGCACCGGCGCAACCGCACCGTACCGGTTACCGACAGCAGCGGTGAACAAGGCAGCCCGTCCTGGGGCTCGCTCCTCGACAAACGCGCTGGCGTCCTCGCTGAGTTTTCCGTCCGGCTTTGTCGCCAGCACCGATTGAACGGACTCGCTGACCTCCGACCGCAACCGCTCGACGTCGACAGAGTGTGCTTCGGACATCAATCTGCGGGAGTAGCTGTCCCGGGTTCGATTACCTCCGACGCCCACGTCCCGCGGTAGTACCACGCGGCGGCCGCCAGCAAGGCGAGTACGTTCGACGCCGCAATCCCGTACCAGACGCCAGCCGCGCCCATTCCAGCCCACTCCACCAGCGCGTACGCTATCGGGAGCCGGAACACCCACAGCGAGAGAATCGAGAAACCCATGGCAGCCCGTGTACTGCCGCTTCCACGGAAGGCGCTCTGCACCACCTGGAACACACCGAGGAACGCGAACGTCGGGCCGATGATACGGAGGTACTCCGCGCCGAGGGACACGACCTCCGCAGCATTCTCCCCGCCGGAGATGAACACGCTCGTGATCGGCTCGGCGAACACGTAGGCAACCACACTCACCACCGCCAGCACTCCCACGACGAGCATGCTGCTGACGGTCACCGCACGCTTCGCGCGCGCAGTCTGCTTGCTCCCGAGGTTTTGCCCCACGACAGTCTCGGTCCCCTTGGCCAGACCGAGCGCCGGGAGAAACACCAGCGAGTTGAGTCGGTTCCCGATACCGAGGGCCGCGACGGCCGGGTCACCGACAACCGCCACCAGTGCGGTGAGAACCGTGATGCCAAGCGCCCGCGTCGACTGCTCGACGCTGGCAGGAGCCCCGATTTTCAGGATGCGCCGAATCATCACCGGGTCCGGCACGAGGTCACGGAACGAGAGGTGGATGCCGACGCGTCCCGAGAACAGCCATATCATCCCGAGCATCGCCCCGATGCCCCTCGACACCACGGTCGCAATCGCTGCGCCCTGCACACCGAATCCCGCGAAGCCAGTGACACCGTACAGCCACGACTGCAGGCCGTCGAGGCCGAGGACTTCGAGAAGGAGGTTGCTCTCGAACCCGAGAATGAGGAACGGGTCGAGCACGACGTTCAATGCGACGCCGAGTGCCATCACGTACATCGGCGTTCGGGTGTCACCCCAGCCGCGCAGGAGCGCCTGGAAGACGAAGAACCCGAACATGAACACGACACCGACGAAGATGGTTCGCGTGTATTCGACGGCGAGTGCGTACTCCGGCGTGCCGATTGTCGCGCCGACGAGTGTGACCAGCCGGGGCGTCAGCAGCCAGCCGAGAATCGAGAAGACGAGTGCTACGAGACCGACGAAGCCGACGGTCTGGGCCGCTGCATAATCTATTTTGTCGTCGTTTCCGGCGCCCTTGTGTTGTGACACCAGCACGGTCCCGGCGACGGTGAAGCCGCCGGCGACACTAATCATCAGGAAGACCAGCGGCCACGAGTACGACAGCGCCGTCACGGCCTCCTGTCCGAGGCGCCCGACCCAGAACGTGTCCGCGAGATTGTACCCGACCTGAAGCATCTGCGAGAGAACGATCGGGAGGGATAGAACGAGGAGCGGCTTCACGAGGTTGCCGTCGGTGAGGTTCACGTCGCGCGTGCTCACAGCGACACCCCGAGTTCGGCCGCTAGATACCCTTCGAGCCCGCGACGCGCGTATTCGACGCCCTGGTCGCGGTGGGTCGTAAGTCGCTGGAGAGCCGCTCCATTCGCGGTTGCCAGTACGTGGTCAGCGATGCACGCAGGGTCGGCTGTCTCGAAGACGCCAGCCGTGATACCGCCAGCGACGACGTCCTCGATGCGTCTTGAGAGGCGCTCGTCGAATCTGGTGAACTGCACGCGGTACGCGCCGTCGACGAGAGCCCTCGCCCGTAATTCGAAGAGAATCTGTTGCGCGTCGTGTCGCCCCGCAGAGAGCGACTGTGGAAGCAACAGTGTGAGTAAGTACCGGAGGTCGTCGTGATGTCCCTGCCCCGTGTTTGAATCGAGATTCTCGAAGAGCTGGTCGGTGGCGTACGTGAGTAGCTCCAGCAGGAGGTCGTCTTTCGAGTCGTAGTGGTAGTAGATGAGTGATTTGCTCTTCTCGAACTCGGCGGCGATGTCGGTCACGGCGAGGTCCGAGTAGCCGTGTTCGCGGAGCGCCCGGTAGGTCGCTTGCACGAGGGCTTCTTTCGTCGGAGGCGAGTCGACGGACGCGGAGGTAGGTTGGTCACGGGTCACTGCCCTGAGTCGACGTTCGCGTCGTCTTCGGGAGTCGAGAAGTCGGCAGCACACCACTGACAGAAGTCGAGTGACGGATCGATATCTTTCCGGCAGTTCGGGCACGTCGCCCAGTCTGTCTTGTCTCGTTTCGTTCTGAGTTTGAGGTTCTCTACTCGAGCGACGACGTATGCGTCGAAGGCCGCTCCTGCGGTGGTGGTGAGGATTGGTGCGATGTCCCAGATGTTTGCGTTACCGGCCTGGTACGCGGTGAGCGTCTCGGGGCCGACGAGGTAGGTCGCGGCGATGACGAGCAGTATCCAGCCGAGTGCTCGCCGCCAGCGGCGCAGGTAGAGGTGGCCAAGGCCAGCAGCGAGCGTGGAGAGGATGGCTGCGAGCCAGGGGCGTTTTCGAGAGTTCGCGCTCATGTGTTGAATGAACATTCAGTTACCTATATTCGTTTCGGTCACCCACCAGCTACGAGGCGGGGCGGACCGAGCGTCGCCTGACTCGACCCACAGCGAGTCACAGGTCGATTCGGCGAAACGACACGTACCCCGCAGCGACCGGGAGAACAGCCCATCCAGCGAGCCCGAGTACCGCTACTGCCGGCGAAATAAACCCGGCAGAAGACGTGGCTGCGACGGGCGGAACTCCGCCAATTCCAGCCACTTCTCCGAGGACGTAATTGTAGGCCGTGAACGGTCCAATAAACGTGCTGAACGTGGCCCACGACTCGGGCTGTTGTGGGGGCTGAAACCGGAACAAGATCTGAACGGTCAGGGTCACCAGCACATTCCAGAATAGGGTGAGCCCGACGTACGCACCGAACGCAGCAGCAATCACACGCCGAGCCGTCGACAACGCCATCGAGAGTCCCACCGAGAGCCAGAGAAACACCGCCCCGTATCCGGCAACACCAGCAACCAAACCCGCGTACTGCAGGCTATCGAACGACGGATACGTGACCAGCATTCCGAGCGCCGTCCCGACCGCGGCAACGACGACCGCAGTGACCAGCAGTACGGTCCGGCTGACCAGCTTCCCGAACAGGATATCAGCGCGAGACAGTGGAAGCGATAGCGAGAGCACTGCAGTCCCGGACTCCCGCGCCCCGATGACCGCTCCGTAACCGAGCACAATCCCCGCGAGCGGCACCAGCAACCCAGCGCCGGCCTTGACCAACACGACATACCCCTCGAAGTTCGGCTCCCCGACGTAGAGCAGCAACGCCGCAAGTCCACCGAATCCGAGTACGAATCCGCCCAGTAGGCTCCAGATGGCTCGCTGACTGGTCGCGCGGCGGATGTCGTTTTTTGCGACAGCTCGCCAATTCACAGGTCGGCCCTCCGAAATCGAACGTATCCTCCGAGCGCTGGGAGCAATGCCCACACGGCAAGTAGCACAGCGGCAGTGCCACCACCGAGATACCACGGTGCCGACGGCCCGAGATACGGCCCGACAGTGACATCGGCGACGAACGCGTCCATGACACGCTGGTAGAGCAGGGTCGGTTCCGCGCCGTACACGAAGCGCGCCCAATCCGGGAGCGTCTCGCCAGCGAGGTTCACGTACTGCAGGGCATCGAGGAGGTATCCCTCGAGCTGTGGCCAGGCTACGGCCGAGAGAAAGAACACGGCGAACGTGAGAACCGTTGCACGGCGTGTCGACGCTGTGACCGTCGAAAGTCCGATGCCAATCGCGAGAAACACGAGTCCGTACAGGGCTGTTGCGCTGAGAAACACCGCAAGTGTGGTGAGGGACACAGACCCGAATGGGTATTCGACGAGTGCGGCGGCGCCGAGCGTTCCCGCAGCGATCGTCGCGACGAGAACGAGTGCTCGGCCGAGAGCTTTGCCGAACACGACGTCGGTACGAGAATACGGGAACGAGAGCGTTAGTGCGAGTTGCCCGCTCACTCGCTCTCCGACGACAGAACGGTAGCCCAGAAGGAGACCGAACAGGGGAACGAGGAAGACGACAATGCCGCGGAGGAACCGGTCGTAGTCTTCGAGGGCCACACTTGTCACTGCAGGGTTTTCCACGGTCACTGGAGTGATGTACCCGCCGACGACGAAGACGACTGCAACGAGCCCGATCCCAATTTTGGGAGTGCGACTGGTGACGAGACTCCGGACCTCTTTTCGGGTGATAGTGCTCCAGCGAGTCATTCGCTTCGCCGCGTGTACTCTACGAAGAGCTCCTCGAGGGATGGCTCGTCAGTCGTGAAATCGAGGACATCGACCCCGGAGTTATTCAGCTCCACCAGGATGTCCATCTTGTCCTCTTTCGCGCACGTAATTCCGTACTGGCCGTCATCTTCGACCCACGCGTTCTGGACCCCGTCGATTCCCTGTATCACTGTCACGCACGACGAGACATCCGCTTCGACGGACTCTGTCTCGGTCGACGCCCCACCGGCGGCCTGCACCGTCTCCGGAGCTGGGACAGTACTCTCGTCGAGTGTGACGACCAGCTTTGTTTCACCACCAGCCATCTCACGTAGTCCGTCAATTGTATCGACTGCCTCGAGTTGGCCTTCGTGCATGATGCCGACACGGTCGGCGACTGCCTCGATCTGTTCGAGGATGTGACTGGAGAAAAATACCGTTGCCCCTCGCTCGTTCTCCTCCAAGATGATTTCCCGCATTGCCTTTGCGCCTGCCGGGTCTAGACCCGACGTCGGCTCGTCCAGAATCAAGAGGTCAGGCTCCCCAACCAGAGCCATCGCCAGCACGAGTCGCTGTGCCATCCCCTTCGAGTAGCCCTCGGCGTTTCGGTCGGCTGCTTCGGTGATACTGACTCTGTCGAGGAGGTCGAGCGGTTCACCGTCGACGCCTTTCGCGTCCATCGCGAACTGGACGTGTTGGCGTCCTGTTAGCCCACTGAAGACGCTGTAGCCCTCAGGCAGGACGCCCATTCGTCGTCGTGCCTTCACGCTGTTGGTGCGTGTCTCGTGTCCGAAGACCTCGATGCTGCCTTCCGTTGGTCGGATGAAATCGAGCAGCATGTTGATCGTCGTCGATTTTCCCGCTCCGTTGTGGCCGAGGAAGCCGAACACCTCGCCCCGCTCAACCGTCAGGTCGAGTCGGTCAACTGCCGTGAAGGAGTTGAACCGCTTCGTGACGTTGCGTGCACGTATCGCCCCACTCATTATTGAACGTTCAGTAAACAGGGGTGTTAGAACTTCTGCGTATCGGTTCTGGTGACCAGTATCAACCCTTGTTTGATGTCGTGGCCGCCTCGCCTGATGAAACAGGATCGTACTGGCTCAATGTACGAACTAACTATTTCGGCTCTGTTGAAATCCTATCAATCAGATACGACCTGAGGTGAAACAGTCGGTGAGTAGGTGTACGAAGTTACTGGTGACTTAGCCTGCTCTGCGTTGAGCAATCAGGAATGAGACAGTGAGCAAAAGCCACGTACCGATGAGGATAGCCCACGTTATCGGACTACTCAGATAGGTTATTGCTTCCTCTGTTGGGTAGAGAATGAACACCCACACCGGTAGCCCAATTACGACACAGGCGAGAAAGAAGGCGAGCGCTCGAACCACTTGATTATCAAAATAATCCACGGCAAATCTGCCGGAGGATTACCGACGGGTACACGTCAACGCTTCGGTGAGTGGGACGCCTAACACAAGTTGCGCTAACAGAGGCCGACCCAAATCGGGAGAAAATAACACCGGGTTGGCAGTCGGAGTTCGCCTGCAGCGCTGCGAATGAAAGCAATTCCATTCCACGTTGGATTCAGGTTTGGTATTCGTTTTGGCCCATGTGTCTTGCCGAACTGTATTTCGACAGATCGCTGAACGAGAATACACTAATTGGCCGGTGTATGAGTCGACACCGCTGTACGATCGCACATCTCTCGCCGGATTGGAATCAGATATCCGGACAGTCTCGGAGACGTGGTTTGACCACGAGTGTCACAATTCAGTTGAGGGGTTCGTCTGTACACTTCCGCTAGCCTACTTCCAGTTCAGCATCCACGACCGGTATGAGGGGGCAACACGCTACCAGATGGACACCCTCTTTCGCGTGTTCGTACTGAAGGAACTCCACGGATGGGAGCACGAAACAGCACTCATCGACTACCTCGAAACTCGTTCTGAACTCTGCGAGCAACTGGGGTTCGAAACGGTTCCGGACCAATCGACACTGTGGCGAAGCTGGCA
This sequence comes from Halobacterium rubrum, assembly GCF_021729015.1. Taxonomy (GTDB): domain Archaea; phylum Halobacteriota; class Halobacteria; order Halobacteriales; family Halobacteriaceae; genus Halobacterium; species Halobacterium rubrum. The sequence goes on along the minus strand of NZ_JAJQQZ010000005.1, from coordinate 159,184 downwards.
CGAGCGGTTCTCCGGTGACCTCCGAGAGACGGTCAAGACGGCAGCTCGAGCGGTCCTTATCAAAGCACAGAATGCGGGTGTCGAGACTCCGCGTGAACCGGCACGAACGCTCCGATACCCCGGGAGCGAGTCTGGTGAGTCAGACCCGGACGATCAGACTACTTTGGAGCAGGCAGAGAAGATCACCGACCACGTCAGCCGCGTCTTCTTCCCGGCATTTTCGCTGGAGCGTGGGGACGGCTGCGAGATCCACGAGAACGCCTACTGGGACTTACAGACGTATCTGGGGCTTCGCGAGCGGCTGGCTGCGAACGAAGGGGCACGCAGTTTCGTCTACGAATCGACTCGAGATCGGACGCCGCTGGGACACGCTCACCGAGAGCATATTCGCGATCTCTCAATTTCAGAGATTCGTAAAATGTACCGGCAGGCGGTCAATAGGCTTCTGAACGAAGTTGCGGAGACAGAGCAGTTCTTCCGAGCGGGGATCGTCGCGATCGACATTACCGAAGCTGACCCCTTTACGGGCGACAGAACGGGCCACGAAGACGAAATCATCGGGACGAAGGAGAAGACCGACGAGTACGCGTACCAGTGGGCGACCGTCCAGTTGGTCGGGAATGCCGTCCCGATTGTGCTGGACGCGCGCCCCGTCCGGAAGGGGGAGACACGACTGGAAATCGTCGAGGACTTGCTTGATTCGGCTGAGAACCTCGTTCATGTCGATAACGTGCTGATGGATCGGGAGTTCGACAGCCAGCATGTTCTGGAGATGATCAGCCAACGCGGGCTCTCGTACATGGTCCCAAAACGGATGCAGACGAGTGAGAAAGCGCAGGCCAAGCGGTTGCTCCAGAGTGACCAGGACCGATACGAAACCGACCGGAAACTCCACCTCGGCAAGAACGAATGGCACGAGACGACGCTGATATATCGTCGAAAGGAGAACTCCGAACACGACGACCACCGGCAATACTCGGTGTTCATGACGAATACGGGAAGCGGACATCTCACCGAGTACGGGTACAGGTGGGAGATTGAGAGTGGCTACAAGTCGATCAAGCGATTCATGGCCGCCACCACGTCGAAGGATTTCGGGCTACGGTTCTTCTACTTCGCGTTCGCGTGTCTCCTGTACTCGATCTGGCGAGCCGTCGATCTGCTCGTGCAGGTCGAGTTGACTGGCGAGTATGAGCACTCACCGGTGATTACAGCGGACAACACGCTGACGCTGCTGAAGAAGGAGACTGGAATCGGGTAGTGAGGAACTCTGTTCGGGTTAGCGTGCCGTCTGAGTGGCTACGCTGCTGGAAGTCTCGAAAATTCGTCTATATCGTTGGATGTATAACAGGAATAGCCGCTTGGAGATTCATCTGGGGCAGTTTCCGCTGGCCGAATCGGCCAAATTCACGCATTACAGCCCTGCTAAACCCTCTGTAGTCTCAACTTCCAACCCCACATTTCCATATAGCGACATTGGGTTTACTTCCGTTAGGGGACAGCTATACTAGCGCTTCGAGGGCTGAAACGCTGGTTTCTGTGTGAGGGGTGGGGAATATCCGCGAAATTCCGGGGTCGTTTTTACGCACGCTTAACTGAATAAGCGTGCGTAAGTTCTACCTACCCCCCGAACGTACCCCCCAACCGCACCCACACCACAAAAAATGCCGACCCGATACCACCGGCCGCAGACCACGGCCACGACTGCAGCACAACGACGACTCGGCCACGTTCAAACGCACGCACACCCCGGGGAAGCCAACCGATGACCACCGAATCCAGCGGCCTCGAGATACAGCGCCTTCGACAAGTGCCACCCGAGGACCTCGACGTCGACGACGTCCGTCCCTCCGGCCGCCGACCTGCTGACACCCGCTTCGTGAAGAACGTCCGCGAGGTCGGCATCGTCGAACCGCCATTCGTCCGCGAGACCGACGACGGGCTCGCCATCCTCGACGGCACCCGCCGCGTCGACGCCGCCGAACAGCTCGGCTTCGACACCGTCTACGTGCTCGTCGTGGAGGCCGACGACGCCGACGCCCTCGCCACCTGGCTCACTGCCCACGAACACAACAGGGACGTCGTCGACGAAGATCGCGAGCGCAGCCTACGCCGGCTCGTCGGCGCATCCCCTCGAGGACACCTATCCTCCGAGGAACGAGAGAAACTGGAACAGCGGAAGTTCGACCTCGGCCTCCGAACCACCGCCGACCGCATCGAGGACGCCGTCTCCAACATCGAGGGCGTCGGTCGGACAATCGCCGAGTCTCTCGCCGACGAGTTCGAATCCAAAGAGGCCGCCCTGAATGCGTCCGCCGACGAGCTCGCCGACGTCCCTGGCGTGGGCCCGAAGCGCGCGGAGCGCCTCGCCGAAGGCTTCGATCTCCACCGTCGTGGGGTGACGACAGTCCATGTCTGAACGCGACGAGGACGAACACCCGTGCCAACTCCAGGGCATCGAGCTCGAGGACGGCGAGGAAGTCCTGTTCAACGACCGCTCCCGTCCCCTCACCGTCGATGGCTCCCATCAACGCCAGCGCACCACGCGGAACTGGCGGCAGCGCGGCGGGTCGAAGTACCACACCATCATCGAGCTCTCCGGGAACGGGACGGAGTACCACCTGCTCTGCACGCCGTACTCGCGGCACGGCCCGATGCTCTACAAGGAAGCCGACTGGGACGACGACAAGACCGACAAACTCGGGAACAAGCCGAAATACTCCCGGGGCGGCGAGCGAGTCACCGAGATGGAGGTTCTATGAGCGGCCGCCGGGACGGGTCGACGCCCATCGTGGAGACCTTCGAACGGTTCCTCACGGACAAGGGGAAAGGCGACGGTGGCTCCTCGGGCAATTACCGGCGCGAAGCCGAACGCGAGCTCGACCGATTCCTCGCGTGGGCGCGCGGGAAAGGCGACGACCCGGCCAACGCCGCCCCACCCGAGTCTTGGAACGGTATCCTCCCGACTGACACCCCAGGGGAAGCGTCCCGAGATGTCCGGTTCTCCGACCTCGACGCGACCGTCATGTCGGACTACGCTCGGTATCTCGTCGCCTCAGGGTACGCCAACTCCACCGTCCAAACCTACTACGCGTACGTCGCCTCCTGGTGCGGCTGGGCCTCCAAGCAGGGCTACCTCTCTCGGAACTACGCCCGCGAGTCCGACGCCGAGGACCCACTCCCCGACAACGACGGCAGCCGGCCCGGCGACCAACCAGCCTGGGACTCCACCGACCGCGACCGCATCACCCGGCACGTCGACGAACAGGCGGAGGCCGCCATCGACGCGTGGTTCGACATAGACGTCGACGTCGACGAGCGTGGCGACCTCGAGAGTGACGCCGTCCGCCAGAAGGCGCGAGCTCGCCGGGAGGCCATCGCGGCCGCCCGAGACCGGGTGCTCGTCTACCTACTCTGTTACACGGGGCTGCGCGGCGCCGAGTTCCTCGCCGACCCGGACGACGACCGGCCCGGACGGAACGGCCTCCGCTGGCAGCACGTCTCCTTCGGAGACAAGGCCGCGACGGTGTTCCGGAAGAACCAGCAGTGGATGGAGGCCTCCCTCCCCGACCCGGTTCTCGGGCCGCTGGAACGCTACAAGGAGCTGCTCGACCCCGGGGAGGATTGGCCGGTGATTCCGACGCTCCACCGGCCGACGCTCGCCCAGCACGTCCAGGACGGTCTGCGGGAGGCTGGCGTCGACGCCGACGAGATTGAGGCGCTGCGAGACGCGAAGCCCGACCTCGTGCTCGCTGCCGAGTACGACCTCTCGGCGCCGCCGGCGCTGAAGCCGAACGGTGCGCGGCGGGTGATGAAGCGGCTCTCGGAGGGGGCTGGGCTCGAGATCGACGACGCCCACGGGTACCTGACGCCGCACGGCGGCCGCCGCGGGATGGGCGAGGTGATGGTCCGCGAGTTCGGATACGCCGCGGCTGCTCGGTATCTGGACAACAGCGAGGAAATGGTCCGAGAAGCCTACCAGCACATCGAGGCCGCCGACCGCGCCGACCAGGCGACCGAGGCACTCTCAAGGACAGACCAGCGGGTCCGAAGCAACGACCTCGAAGGCGAAGATGGGTAGGGTTGACCGCTGAACGGTCTGGTTTCTATCCGCCGAACGTGACGTGGCGGAGGCCACCACTCAGTGCAGGAACGTAAAACGCTTCTTCGGTCCCGACCGAGAGCTGCGAGTCCACGTTCTTGACCGACGGATGGCGAGCAGAGACATCCAGTGATGACCGCTCAAGAACTACCAGCCCCGAATCTCGTCCAACAAACAGCAACGCGTCTTCGGTGAAGACTGGCTGGGTGTAACTCACGCCAGTCTCGACCGTCGTCAGTTCGTCACCCGTCTCGGCGTGGAAGACACGCGACTGCTCGCTCTGGCCAGCATTCACGGCGACCTGGTCGCCGGCAATCGCGGGCCGGGCGTACCCATTCCTGCGGAGCTGGCGCCGCCACTGGACCGTTCCGTCGGCTGCGCTCACGCAGACCAGTTCCTGCGTATTGGAGATTGCATACAGCAATCCATTCGAGATCGCCGGCGCCGTATCGAATCCGGCCGAGGTGTTTAGTGCCCACTCGACGTCGCCCGTTTCAAGCTCAATAGCTTGAATGGCTGGCTCTATTCCTTTTCCGTGAGTGACATAGGTGAACGAGTCGTCCGCGCAGAAGCCTTCCACCCCGCGGGTGTCGTCACTCCAGTGCGTCTCACCGGCCTGAAGGCCGTAGGCGGATACGCCGGTGTCGGAGACTAGTAGCGTTGACCCGGAAAGCACAGGTGAATTCTCCGGGAGAACTGTGCCTGACGTTGGGATCGTGCCGACCTGCTCGCCAGTCTCCAGGTCGACGACGTACGTGTTACTGTACGAGGTGGCCGCGATGACAACGCCGCACGTTACCACGGGCGTCGTGGCGACGCCCTCGTCCTCGGGCAGCGAGAACGCCCACTCACGCTCACCGGTCGTCCGGTCGAGCGCGACGAGCCCTCCGAATGTCGGCGTGACGGCGTACTTGCCCGTGAGTACGGGTGCTGCAGACGCACTCGCCAACGGGTCGTCGGTACCGTCGCCGAGTGCGTGGAGGGTCGCCGTCGACTTGACGGGAACCGACCGGTCGACCGCTGACCTGCCGGTTCGGCCGGCCGACCGTTGCCCCCAGAGCGTGCTGGCCGGGGTCTGGTCGCAGTCCTCGTCGAGTTGGAAGCTGGACGCAGTCGTTAGACTTGAGCAACCGGCAACCGTCATGGCTATTCCTGCACCGAGGTTAGCCAATAAGCGGCGGCGTTCCATGTTGAATTTTAGTTGTTGCAGCTACTCATATTCTAGGGCTAGCGGGCTGGACAGCGTTTCTTCATCGTTACCGTTATTTACAGTCAATCTGCACTCGGACTCTACAAGAGTATCGCCTGGGGAGGCGTAGTTATCGGCCTTCATTATACTACCTGAGGAAGTAGAGAGCTGTTTTGTTCCAACAATCACTTTTCCAGGTCGCCAAACCCATCGGGCGTTATCGTTTGTCGTGCGAGATAAATCCTCCCGAATTACCCGTGGAACCTCATATGACACGGTCACTTCCGGAACCGAAGCGCCGAATGTGGCGGACATCTGTCCACTACCCGTGTTATCATTCTTCGGACCCCAATCTGTCAAATTAGTGCCGCCGGGTTCGTAATGTCTTCCCCAGTAATGTCTAGTAGAGTTATCAGTCCACTGGTAGTTGCTCCCAAACCGATTGAATCCTGGGTTAAACACTGCATTGGTCGTTGTACTATACACATCGTAATTGGGGTCACCATCATAGTTCCATACTGATGACGAATTTTGGACCGTGCCGTATGGATCAGTGACCTTCTCCCAAATGCCACTTCCCACTGGATCCCCCCACTCTGGCTCGGGGTCGACAGTCTCAATACCCAAGTTATCGCTCGACGCGCTGGCGGTAACCTGTTCTTTGTATTGGGTTGAATTCCTCTGTAGCTGTGCGAGTTCAGAATCTCCAGGATTAACCCCTGACCCGATGTAAGTCCGTGCTTTTCCGTCGGGGGTTGCGACGAAAATGAGCGAGTAAATCTTCTCGCCGGTACTGAGTTCGGGCTTCGCGATGGCTAGTTTCTCCAGTCCAGCTTTCTTTTTGGCCGCCTGGATGAACCGGGAAAGGATCTTGTCGTATTCGGCGGCGTCGATGCCGTTGTCCTGATTTCGCTGGATGGAGAAGACGACGGTTTCGGGGGAGCGCGCTGCTGCCGACCCGACCATCGGTCCGGTCACGGCTAGCATGCCAGCGCCAATCGTTTTCAGAGCGGTTCTGCGATTTGCCTGTGGGAGGTTGTCTTCCGTCATGCTGCAGATTAGAGTCCAGCTACGAACACCATAAGTGTATTCTAGAAAACACGATTAGTAGCAAAACCAAGACTAAATAAATACGCAATTATATGTCAGTAGAATTGGTTATAGGGATACAGCTACGGTCATGCGACCGAGAAAGCCCTAAGGACAGATCAGCACGTCTCAAATCGGGACGATACCCCCTGAGTGACCTCCGATTCCTCACTTGGGTTTTGTTTGCCGGATGCCCCGGCGGTTTAAATGAGGTGGCGAGCTATTTCACCGTATGTCGGAACCTGTAGACACTCCCGACGAGTACGTCGTCGACGGCCTGGAAACCCACGTCGACGAAATAGACGGCCTGGTGAATCCAGAAGAGGCTGGACAGTCACCACCGGGCACCCGGGCCGGAACCCAGGAACAGCGAGCGGAGCGGTGGGAACGGCTTACTTCCCTATTCACCGACCTTCGGGACGAGATAGTGGAGTACGACCACGTCCTGAAGATGAAGGCCGGATACGTCCAAGGGTCGGCTGCGACTGACCTCGACCACAAGGTCGGGTTCGTCATCGTTACCGGCGTAGGCGGATTCACTGGAGGTCTCCCGGACGAGATTACTGAGAAAACGCGGAATGAAGAGCTCCGCCTGCTGGACACGGAGGTCGGAGATCGGTACTCTGAGCATGGGGAGGCCGTTTCCTTCCTGTTCTCTCTCCCGGCGATGGAACCTGAGGAACCAGATTTCCCGTAGGCCTTCTCGCGTAGAATTAGTACACCTCCTTCTGCTGGCTAGCAGCAGTCCCGTACGAAGACCTGCGGAACTGGTGGCTTCTTCTCGCAGTGAGAACTAGAATCGTGTGGCGAGAACTTTTACTGGTGGGGGCGATACAGTGGAGTATGTCCGACACGTCCTCGTCGACGAAGCGCCGCATCATCGACGCGGTCCGCACCTCTGAGGAACCTGTGCTGACGGCCGCCGAGATAGCCGGCGAAACCGGCCTGCAAAAACGGACCATCAACAACCACGTCGACGAGCTCGTCGCCGCCGGGCGCCTCAAGAGGAAATCTGCTGGCCAGGCGTTCGTCTACTACCTCGCGGACCGGGAAACCCGCGACCGCCAGCACACCTGCACCCGCTGCGGCTGGGCCATCTACCGCGACACCGCCCACGCCACCATCGAACTAACCGAGTACCACGACCGCCCCCACGACCCCACTAGTCCGCCCGCTCAGTTCGTGCTCTGCCGAGTCTGCGAGAACGACGTCGTCAACGCCATCATGGGCAACGACCAGAACATCGGCGACTACCCCTCGGTTCACGCCTGGAACATTCCCGAGGACCAACTTCAGGAGCTTCGCGAGGACGACTCCATCCAGACCTTCCCGGAGGCAGCCAGCGTCGGCGGCCCTGGGGAGGTGGTTCTGGAGGGGATTCGCTCGCTCGGCGCCGACTCTGGCGTAACGGCTCCGGAGCTCGTAGAGTTCCTCACCAGCGACGAGACCGTCGACGCACGCGACGACGATCTCGACCTCGATGGCGAGCGCATCCGCGACGAGATAAGCACACTCGAGGACCTCGGCCTGATCTACCTGGCCGACACGGGCTGGCGGCCAGCAAAGTAGCCCTGCGGGTTACGAGCGCGTGCGCTCTGCGGCTATCCGGGGCAGCAAGTACGCCGTCAGGCCGAGGCTTCCCCATGCGATTATCCCGAGGACGGCCACGAGCGCAGCGATGAACGCGAGCTCGACCACTTCTGTTTTCGTGTAGAAGGGAATCTGGGAGTTTGGGACTTCCGCGAGGAACAGGTACGAGACCATCACGAACACGGCGATGCCGGCGCTGCTGGTCGCGACGAGCCGAGCGAACGAGGTGAACCGTCGGGCTTGCTTCGCTGCTCGGAGATACCGCGCGCCCCTGGTGCCGACTGGCTCCGTCGGCTCGCCGTCAGCCAGCCACCAGATGTGTGCCGACCCTGCCTCCCGGTACTCGAGACGGCCGTCGTCCTCGAGTTGGCTCAGGCGCTTCTGGACGGCTCGCTTCTGGATAGCGACGTTGTCGACGACGTCACTGGTGAGCATGAACGGCCGGCTGGACGCCCGGAACACGTTCAACAGCTCCTCGTCGCTGACCTGCTTGCTTGTCATGGCCTCGTGGGTGTCTGTACGCGTGAGTGACAGCCCTCCCATATGTTATATTCGGCTGGTCAGGGCGACGACGACGATGAGGCCCGCGAAGCCGATGCCGGCCACTATCGCGAACAGCCCCCAGAGTTCGAGGTTGACCGTCGAATAGTCACTGAGCGGTGCGGCCAACATGACCAGGAAAGCGCCACCGAAGAGTAGGCCGAGAACCGCCCCGGCTGGGTCGACGTCCTGTGTCACTGGTCTGCCCTCCGTTCGGTAGTGGGTATTGGGTCGAACATCCCGGTTTCAGGTACGTCCGCCGTGGATATAGAGGGGAATCTACGTTTACGCGAAAACCAGGGTTTTCGCCTATCCGAACCGCTCTCGCGGCTGTTCGCCTACGCGAATACCGGCCGTTCCGCACCCAGGATACCCTGGGCTGCAGCTCGCTCGCGCTCAGACTTCTCAGGGGGACTTTATCAGGACTGTGCGTTCGGTCGACTGATGGTGACGGTGTCGCCGTCGAAGTGGTCCCGGATTGGGTCGACATGGCTGTCGCCGGTGAAGAAGACAATCTCCGAGTAGTCTTCCGCGAGCTGGCTGAGGTCGCGGGCCATCTTCTGCTCACGCATCCGGTACTGGACTCGCTGGGACACGAGCGCCATCGCGAATATGAGAAGGATCCCTAGGAGGCTGACGAAGAAATTGAGAGCCCACCCGAGAAGCATCGTGAGGAACGCTGCCCAGGACCCCATCGTCAGGTACCAGGGCTGCTGTGCCACGCGATGTTGGTGGGAGATGTCCGTGTACGCTACTGACAACCCGCGCTCCGCCGCCACCTCCTCAGGGACTGTTGTATCGTCGCCGGTGGCTGCGCGGTCGGCTGCCCGCCGAGCGCGTGTTTTTCTCCGGTACCTGAGCAGGGCGAGGATGAGGAAGGAGGGATTCTTGAGGGCGGCTCGGTCCGGAGGGTCAGGCCGCTCGTCGCCTTTCTCTGCGTGCTCGATGACGAGCACTTCTGCTGTCTCAGGAATCGTCTGCCTGAGGCGTTCCTCGACGTCTTCTCGGGGATGTCTGTGATTATCCCCGAATACATAGAGAGTGGTGTCCTTCGGCATCGGAATCCTGTGAGTTACTCCGTGAGGTCGCCGGTGGCGTTGTGGACCGAGTCCTCCTCTGCGTACGCTTCACGCTGCACCTCTGCCTGCCGGCGGACGCGAGAAAGGTACGTCCGGACGGTGTCTTCGCTCACGTCGAACTCGGCGGCAGCCCATTCGACACTGGTGCTGGGGGATCGCGCGATGCAGTACGCCACAATCGCCTCTTGGCCGCGCCGAGCGACCCGTGGTGGGATGCCGCGTTCACCGGTCTCTTTCTCGTTGAACATATCGGCTACCCAGTAGACGTCGGCGTAGAGCTCGGCGTGTTCGGGGTCCTCAAAGCGGACGTCGTTCTCGTAGAAGTAAAATTCGACCTCGTAGTATGCCCCAGAGAGGGATTCTTCGTCCGGTATTTTCCAGATACGAACTATTTCTTGGTCGTTGCGGTGGATGGTCGCATCATCGGGCAAGTCCGCCATATTCGACAAGATGTGGTGTTTCCTTATCAATTTATCCCTGGTTGGGGCGGGTCCCCTCGGCGGTGTCGGGCTCTACTCGCTGTAGTATTCGTGGCGAATCGTCGCGAGGTCGTCTGCAACGCGAGTCGGGCGACTATCGCCAGCGACCTGCTCACGGCTTCCGGCAAGAATCAGAATGCCTGGCGCGGTCACCGTTGTCGGCTTGTCGCCCTTTTGGAAGCCGGCGTCAGTTGCCGTCGGGAGTTGGAGTTGGTAGCCGTGGCCGGCGATCTGGACGGTCGCCTCCATCGTCCGGTACACCGAGCTCGTGTCGCGGGCGGCCGTCGCGACCAAGTCGGCCTCGTTTTCAGGGTCAACCTCGTCGACGTCGACGACGAGTAGGAGGCCGTCGAAGGCGTGAACGCGGGTGGTGGCCCTGTAGGTCGCTGTCTTCCCGTCGGAGTCGTCGGTTTCCTCAACGAGTCCTGCCTCGCGGGCCGGCTTCGTAATCTGGAGCGCGACCCCGTCGCCGGACTCCTTGATGGCGTTCGCCATGTAAGTTAGCATAATGTGCTAACTGAAGTAGCTGAGGGATGCCGCCTCCGACTACCTAACAGTGAGCGAGCCCCAAGAGAGGGTATGGGCCAAGAGTCGATGGCAAATCGGGTTACGAGGGTCGTGGAGTTACAGACGACGTCGAAGCAGCCGGATACAGTCCCCGTCCATACTGTGGTGCAGGTCCTGGCGGCGAACGGGTCGTACAGTGGCCAAGAGGTGCGGGACGGGATTGAACAAGCCCTCGAGGACGGTCTGCTTGATACGGATGAGGGTGGGAAGCTTCGGGTCCGGGAGGGTATCACGGTCCCGAGTCGGTTCTGACCTGATTGGTGGGGCCGGTTAGTCCGGAACCCCCACACCCCGTCTTCGAAGTATCATTGGATGTGGTGTGTAGGCCAGATTGTTGCACGAGTCGGCAGAACACCGGCTAATGTGCGGTTTTCGGCGGGCTTACAGCCTGAGAAGCACCATATTAAATTACTTAATTATAAACGATAGTTTTAATATGGGATAGCAATAACCGGAACCGTACAGCAACTTCTACGCAGAGAGATAGTCGAAGAGTATCTCTCAGAGAGGGCCGTAGCAAACTCTCTACCCGGGCAAAACACCGGAAAGATACTTCGAAGGCGGGGTGTGGCCTCGTTCGGGTTAGCTGCGAGCTCGCAGACCCCCTTACACACCCATCTGCAGGATACTTCGAAGACGGGGTGTCTCCACCCGACTTCCCCTCGGGTCGCGTTGCTAGCACCTCTGCACCTCCACACCACCCAGAAAAGATACTTCGAAGACGGGGTGTCCCGTCGACGACACCCGACTACTCGTCCGCGAACTTCCGCTTCTGCGCTCGAATCACCTGCTCAAGCTCCTCTTGGTGGTCATCAAGCTCGGCCAATCGTTCGTCCTCTTCCAAGCGACTCTTGATCTCCGCAGGGTCGCGAGAGAACTCGTACATCAAGTACATTCCGCCGCCCTGCTTCCCACCGAGGCTCTTCCGCTTGTGGTCCAATTGGCCGTAGGTCCCGACCTCTCGAACGTAGTTATTGAACGTCTCTCGCGTCCGAGTGTCGGCGTCTAAGGATTCCGCGAGATATTGGTAGACCGGAAAGGCCACCCGAGAGGACGCAGTCGTCGACGAGTCCCGGCCAAAGTCTGCGACCGCTGCTGTCGCATACAGCGAGAGTTTCTTCTGAGTCGTCAGGCCCTCGAGTAGCTTCAGCGACCGGTCGGTCTCGACGTCTTTCTGGGCTTCCCGAACGTGGTCCTCAGTGACCGTCAGATCGCCTTCCGTGTTGGCTACATCCCCGGCTTTCCGGAGCAAATCAATCGCCTTTCGAGCATCCCCGTGGCTCTGGGCAGCGAACCCCGCCGTCAACGGAATGACGTCCTCGGAGAGGGCATCGTCGATGAACGCGTCCTCCCGGTTCCAGAGGATTTCGCGAAGCTGGGTTGCGTCGTAGTCGGAGAAGGGGATGTCCCGGGGGTTGAATGAGCTCTCGGCCCGAGCGTCGAGGTTGTTCATGAACTCAGGGTCGTTCGTGAGCGCGGCGACGGACACTTGAATGTCGATGCTTTCCGTCGTTGCGCGGCTCAGTTGATAGATGAGGTCTGAGTACGCAGGCTCGCGTGAGGTCGACCGACGGCCCTGCAAGAGGTCGATTTCGTCCAGGACGAACACGACGGAGTCGTAGCCTTCGTCGAGGAGCTCGTAGAGCCGGTCGTACTTCTCGCTGGTAGAGATGCCGCGTCGGGCAACGCCGACGTCTTCTCCGAGGTCATGGGCGGCTTCTCGAACCAGCGCGTAGACGGCCTCGTCCTGGCTATTCAGGTTCTGACAGTTGATTCGAAGGGTGCCGAAATTGTAGCCTTTCTGCTGGGAGATGTCCTTGATTTGGCGGGCGACTGCGTCGAATATCAGGGATTTCCCGGTGCCTGCTGGCCCGTACAGCAGTAGGTTCGGGGGTCGGTTCTCGTTTAACACCTTCCGGAGGTTGGAGACGACTTTCCGGAGCTGTTCATCCCGACCGACGATTCGGTCGCGGTCGATGATGGTGTCTGGTTCGACGAGGTTCCGGTCTCTGAATACAGATTCCTCGACTGCCTGCTCGATCATGCCTCTGACCGAGAGTGCATCGTCGTCTCCTCCGTCGTTGCCCGGGAGAGAGTTGCTTCCTTCGCCGTCGGTCATGGTCCATCCTGCTCCTGCCCGGCATATAAAACTACGCCACCGGGTTCGAAGTAACATCATCTCTTATGCTCTGTATGGCCGTTCAAACGCGGTTATTTGACCCACAACTATGTCAGGGGACCCCGTTTTCGAAGTATCATTCCGCTCGACTAGCACACCCCGTGTTCGAAGTATCATTGACTCCTCCACCCCACCCCGTCATCGAAGTATCTTTCTGCCCGACCACACCCCGTCTTCGAAGTATCCTTGCGCCTCACGCTACGCCGTCCCCTGGCACCACCATAGTCCAGAAGTCCTGCAACACCAGCCTTATTACTGTCCGCTTGGTGCTGGAATTTGAATGTCGATCTCGAGAGAGACATGCCTGGAAGCCCTACAGGAGGCCGCTGACGAGCTCGGCCACGCCCCGACCGTCGACGAGTACAAAGCCCTCGACCGCTCGCCATCCTACAACACCATCATCGCACGGTACGGCACCTGGCTGAACGCTCTCGACTACCTCGACGCCGACCGCGCCCCCCGCATCCGATTCACTGAAACGGACTGCATCGAGGCGCTTCAGGCCGCCGCTGAAGAAATTGGCCCGGACCCGACGATGCAGGAGTACGACCAGGCCGACCGCAACCCCACCGCTGAAACAATAGCCAAGCGATTCGACGGCTGGAGCGACGCGAAAGCCGCAGCCGGCGTCACCGACGACGCGACCCCCACTCCCTCTCAGTAGGGGTACTCCACGACGATAGTCCCCGCATCGTCGAACACGTAGACCGTGTCTCCGCTGTTGTTCCAGATCGGCGACCCACTGCCCCAGTAGAGGTCTGTCGACGTATCCGTCCCACTGCCCGTGTGGAGCGTGACCGTTTCGCCGGCACCGAGCGTGAAGCCGTCTGGGAACTCATACCGCTGGTCGGCCTCGTCCTCGACCGCGTACCCCGTGAGGTCGATACTGGCGTTCTCGGGGTTCTCGAACACCACGTACTCGTCATTCAGATTGTCGTACTCGTCGCCAGCGGCGTCCTCGTGAACCGTCTGCACTGCGATGCTTCCCTCACCACTGTACGGGTCGTACAGCGGGAACGACCCGTCGAACTGCGTCGTCGTCGGGACCGTCTCGTCGCTGTTCACGTTGTTGCTCGAGTCCGTCACCGCGTCGGCGTTCACGCGGAGGTCACTCCCGAGCGCGTTCGCGACCTCGTTCAGATTCGCCACTGCGTCCGCGGACGCCTCGCTACTCCCCACCAGGATGATGCTCCCGCCGTTGTCCCGGAACGACGACAGCGCATCGAGCTCGCTGCTCGAGAACGCCTCAGGCGGCGAGGTTACAATGAGCGTCCGGCCCCGCGAGAGGTTGTCCGTGGTCAAGGTGTTCACCTGCTCGAAGCCCAGCCCGACACCCTCCAGATACCGCTGGTAGTACGCCGCGTCTTCGCTGGAGAGACCGTAGTCGGCGCTGAACTGTCCGTGGCCGCCGTCAATCAACACGTCGCCGGATGCTGCCCCGAGGTAGTCGATGAGGTTCGTCGTCAGCACGAAGTTCTCGTAGCCGGACGTGTCGACACCGTAGCCCTCGTCGGCCTCGTAGGCCTCGTCGACGAGCGGACTCCCCACCACGCCCACGCGGGCGTCTTCGTCGACGCCAACCAGCGGAATCTCCGACAAATAGGAGACACTCCCGCCCGACTGGGCGGCGGTCGACTCCGCCGTGACGGGCACCCGGGAGCGGTCGATAGCACCACTGCTCGTCCGCACGCTGGTGGTCGTCGGTAGGAACACCTCCTCGACAGTGCGGTTCCGGATCTCCGTGGAGTTCGCGGGGTCGCTCTCTCCCCAGAGGCCGGCGCCGTTCGTGCGGGCGGCGTTCTCGGCATCCCAGAAGGACTCGTGCTTGCTGAACCCCGAACTGTAGATGCGGGCGTAGCCGTTCTCGATGGTGCGGCGGTTGTAGAACGCGTCCCGGCTGCCATCGTCGGTGTCGTCGTAGTAGATGTACGCCAGCAGGCGGCCGAACTCGTCGAAGATGCCGGGTTCCTCGTCATCGAAGGCGATACGGACGGTTTCGTCGGTGAGCTCGCCTTTCGCGTAGTCGGTGGCATTGGTGCCCCAGGTGGCGAGGTAGTCCAGGGACTCGAGGCCTTCCCACTCCTGGGTGGTCTCGTACTGCTGGTTCGCCGCCTTCTCGGGGGTGTCGATGCCGAGGACGCGGATGGGTTCGCGGCGGCCGCTGTCGAAGAGGACGTCGACAGTGTCGCCGTCCGCGATGTCGACGACGTCGACGATGTGGTCGGTGCCGGGGTCGATCTCCAGGCCTTCGCGGTCGGCGAAATAGTCGAACGTGGTGTCGAACTGGGTGGTCGTTGGCTTGTAGAACGCGCCGCCGTTGGTGTCGTTGTCGACGACCTGGTCGTCGTTGAACCGGAACGTGAGGCCGAGCGCGTCGGCGATGGCGTTCAGGTTCGCGGTTTCGTCCTGGTTCTGGTAGTCGGCGCGGTCGTGGATGAACACGGCGCCGCCGTCCGCCACGAACGACGAGAGGGCGTCCAGTTCGCTGCTACTGAACGCGGTCGCCGGCCCCGTGAGCCATACCGCATCCGCCCCGGAGAGGTCGTCCGTGAGCGTGCTGGTGGCTGTGACGGTGTAGTTCTGCTGGGTTTCGGCGTACCGCTTCATGTTCCCGAAGTCAGTGAGGGTGTGGTACTGGTCGTGGCCTTTGTCGAAGAGGACGGTTCCAGACCCGCCGAGGTGGGCGTCCCAGACGTTCAGAAGGAACTCCTCGTTGCCACTCTGGAAGTTCGCCTGGTCGGAGACGAGGGTGGCGCCGAAGCCGACGACGGCGCCGTCGACAGCGACGAGCGGGATGGGGGTGTCGCTGTCGTAGAAGGTGGCATCACCGTTGTCGTCGGCGTCCTCATTGTAGGCGGTGGATTCGGCGGTGACGGCGATAGTGGAGTCGTCGGTGAGGTAGTTCTGGTTGGCGTCCAGTAGCGAGCTCGTTGAGTCGAACTCCAGGGCGTCGACGGTGGTGGCCGCGCCCGTCGCTTCGGAGAGTGCGGGGGTGCCGACGGCGGCGGTGAGCGTGCCTGTACTGAGCGTCTTGAGGAACGTTCTGCGACGCATACTCTAGTTAATTTCGACCCGCCGTATAAATCATATCACTACTTGAAGCTGTGCATATATTTGGAGAGTTACACGCAACTGGGGTAGAACCCGAGAAGGGGTTGCTACCGCGGAGTCGTGAGCTCAAGTTGCTGCGTGGACTCGACGCCGGAGATGACGTCTTCTTGCGTGTACCCGAACGGCCCCAGAACCCCCGCTGCCGCCCGTGCAACCAACTCCACGTAGAACTCCGTGTCGTAATCCTGCGGGTCCTCCGAGCGCAACTCCACCCGGTCACGGGACGCTTTCTCGTCGTCGACGACTACGTACTCCACATCCTCCCCGGGGGCGATACCGCCGACGCTGTCCTCCGCCCGCCGGAGCGCGGCCACGTTCCGCGTCTCATGCCCATACTCCGCGGGCGTCTTCGTCACGCGATTGCGAATCGCGAGCTCGCCAGGCTCAACGCGACCGGCCCGGAGGCCGCCGATAGCATCCAGCACCCGGGCGAGGACCGCGTCCGTCTCCCTGGTCTCGTCGTAGACCTCGATGAGCTCACGCTGGAGGTCCGCAATCCAGGGCGGAGTGCTGCGCTGCCGGCACTCGAGGCCTCGATACTTGTACTCGCCAGACTGCTGGCGGCCGAAATACTTGGTGAGCGCGCCGTCTCGGCCGTCAGCGGTCGGACAGAACGCCACCCAGTCGTAGACACCCTCGTGTTCCAGCTCGATGCCGGTCGCCTCCGAGACCTCGCGAGCGACCGCTTCGACCGGCTCCTGCTCAACGTCCTCCCGGGGCTGCACCCAGATCGAGTCGATGATGCCGTGAACAACGCGGTAGCCGGCCTCCTCGAAGGCGGCTTTCGCGTCCAAGAGAATCTCGCGAGCGTAGGCGTTGATGGCTTCGTGGGCCTCGATACGGCCGAACTTCGCATTGGAGAACCCCTGGTAGCCGAAGCAGGAGACGAGTATCCACTTTAGGGCCGCCGACCGGGCTTCCAACTCCTCGACGCGGTCCGGGTCGTCCGTCGTCGCGAGCTCGTCCTTGATGTCAGCGCGGTCGTCGATGATCGGGCTGAGGACCTCCGGGAGGTAGCCGTCGTCCGGACAGATGCTGTATCCGAGCCCGGGGACGTCTTCGCGGTCGGGGTGGCAGTCACACCGGATGGTCTCCGGGCTGATGTTGTGCTCGCGAATGATGTTCGGGTAGAGACTCGAGAAGTCTAACTCGTGGACGGTCTTGTGGACGCCGACGTCGGGCTCGAAGGTGAACCCGCCGCGGTCGGCCGCATCCAACTGACTGGCTGTCTTGAACCGCTCGGTGCGCCACGACCGCCACGGCACAAGGACGTCCCGGTCGGCCGCGTACTGGATTTGGATGGCCGTCAGAATGTTCCCGATGCTCGCCCACGCCGCCTCCTGCAGTGGCTTCCCCGACCGCTCGACGAGGTCCAGAATCCCCGAGAGACCGGCTTCCTCGAGGAAAAACGAATTCGACTCGTCGACAATCACCCGCCCCGGAATGCTGTACCGGGCGGGCGAGTGCTCGACCTGCCCGTAACTCTCGTACGTCGACGCGCCAGCACGTTTCGTGTAGCCGGGCCGCCGCCCGAGCGCATAGACGTCTTCGTCGACGGGCGCGGTCGCGAACAGCCGTGGTATGAGGTCCGCGCTCGACACCTGCAGCACGTCCGGGTCGCGGTCCCGGATACGGGCGGACACGTCGGCGGCCACCACTTCGGGCACGCCCTCGAAGGTGAGCTCGCCGACCGAGACCTCGCGGAGCGGGTCGACGCCGGCAACCTGCGCACGCGGCGCGGCCACCCGGAGCACGTCCAATTCCCGGGCTGGCACGGCATCGCGACCGGTCTCTAAGCAGTATCGGAATTCCCGGCTGAAGTCGACGTTATAGCACTGGTAGCCGCCGGGCCTGCCGTACTGGGCGACCTGTTCGGCAATCTCCGTCAGGTGATGGAGGCGGTCGACGGCCACTCGGAGCATCGGCTCGTAGTCCTCCCGCCACCCCGGGCGGAACTCGCGTTCCTCGACGCCGGCGACCACCGGATGCTCTCCAAGATACTCGCGGAGGTCACTGAGGCTGTGCCGGTCGTCCGCCCGGACGTACAGTCGGGGCCGGTATTGGCGGTCGGCCGACGCAGTCGCCCCATCGTCGGTGAGTTCCCAGTAGCGGACGCCGCCGGTGTCCAAGAACTCAGTTGTCAGCACCATTGGTGTCCTCCGTGAGACTCGCGACAGTCGGCCGCTCGCGCGCTCCATCGTCCGTCGACGCAGTGGGTGGGTCTGGATGCTCGACTGCCTCCAGGAGGCGGTCTAGCTGACGCTGTTGGGCGAGACAGATCGAGAACAACATCACCACCGATGGGTCAGGGTGGGAGAGGTAGCCGGCCGCGTCGGCATAGTCTCGGGTGTAGCCCCAGAGGGCGTCGAAGCGTTCCTGGTCGCGATGCCGAAGCGCGCGTCGGTAGGGCTGCCAGTCGTCCTCTAAGTGTCGGAGGGTATCCCGATACGTCGGGTTGGTTCGCCCCATCTACGCCACCTCCCCCGGCGTGGGGACGTCGTCGTCGGCGCTGGCGTACAGCGGCCGCCGCGTCTCAAGGACCTGCCGCCAGTACGCAAGCGTCGTCTGCACCCAGCCGTCACCGACGTCGTAGACGAGTGTCTCGTGGTCGCTGCCTTCGAACCGGGGCCCACAACGCGTCTCCCGGTAGGTCAGGGTGTCGCTGGCGGCTTCCGCGACGATGCTCCCGAGGTCGTCGTCGCGGGCTCGCGAGACGATGACGGGGATGTTGTACCGGCGGGCGACTCGAGCAAGATGGGCGACCGTTCGCAGGAGGAACTGGCGCGCTCGCTCCCGGGAGAGGTCGCTCTCGCGGTAAATGGCGTCGACAGCGGGGGCGACGACCGCAACGGTGGTCGCGTCGATCCGGTCGACCGCCTCCCGAATCAGGGCGTGATGCTGGAAGGCGGTGAACCCGCGGGCGACGTGGATTCGGTCCAAGACGCGTGGGGCGGGCGCAAGGTCGTGGAGACTCGTCGTCTGGGCGTGCCGGCCGGTATCGACCCATGTCGCGGTACTCTCACCGCTCGCGCCCGAGAGCAGGACCTCGTTGATGCTGAGCGCGTGCAAGGGCGGCCGCACGTCGGTGTCCTCGGCCTCGAGGAGCGTGACTTCGGCGTCTAATTCGGGGAGGTCAGCTGGACTGACTCTCCCCCGGTCGTGGCGTGACTGTCGGCGTGGTGGTCGCATACCTACTCGAACGGCAGGTCTCTCCGTATACCTCGGCGTGTGGTGTCCAGACGTCCAGATTGCTGCAAAGGGGGTGTGGCTAAGGCCACCAATCCAAAATACTCTGCAGCGTTTTTCAGCTACAGTTGAAATCAACACAGGACTGGCTGAGATGCCACCTTGATATGAATATCTTGCTCAGACCTGTGGCTGGAAGTTGCCTACAAAATCCGTAAACTCGTCCGGATCAAGGCTCGCAGGAGCCAGAGAATCAAACTCTGATTTCGGGATCATCAATGTTTGAGTTCGGGCACCGCCCATTCCGGGCCCACCACCCTGAACCTGCCATGCTGACGCACGAATCACATCAGAGGCAGAAATAGTGTGCCAGTCCACGAAATCTCTATCAAATCCATGCATGTCTTCTTCTTCAACTACCTCTCTGACAACGTATACTGGGTCAAGACCTTCAGCAAGGCTAGTCCGTAGCATGACTATTAGACGGCTTACGTCCAGCCCGAACAGCTCGACCCCCTCGTCCTCGTATGCTGATTTCTCCTTAATCTCATAGGGAACTACTGTTTTATCCCGCACCAGTAGCCCGTCAACGTCGAAGTACGTCCCGGTGAAGCTATGCGTCCCCTTCAGATGCTCTGAGTAGAAGTGCTGTTTATAGAACATTTCCCGGATGTAGTTGTCCGAGATCCCAGTCAGCCCCTCAACCAGTAGCTCATAATAGTCATCATCGGCCCCATTGTCGTATCCACCAGTCCTCCACGTCGAAGTCTCTTCAGATATTTCGACTTCAACAGTACTCTCCGTGTCTGGAACGTACTTTCTCCATTCCCAAGCGAATTCATGCTGGATATCTCTCGCTTCCTCTCCACCCTCAAAATCACCAAATTCAGACTGTGAGGGATCCCTGATTCGGGGGAATATAACTGTTGTTCCTGCTTCCCGCATCAGGTTTCCCGCTTTAATCTCTTGGTCGGTCAGGGAATCACGCTCCGCGGCATCAAGGATGAACGGCTCTGTTGAAATCCTCAGAGAGTTACAGGTTCGCCCGGTAGTCTGACCGGATGGAAGCCCTCCCGAAGTCGCGGTTACTCCGGTTCGTTGAGCAAGCGATGCACGTGGCTCAGCGAGCTGTCACTCGTTACTCATCGAAATTCTCGAAACGGCGGTACACACTTCATCAACACATCGTCCTGCTCTGTCTCAAGGTTCGGAAGAATACGACGTACCGGACGCTTCTTGACGAACTTATCGAGATGCCTCGGATTCGGAGCGCCCTCGATCTTGAGGAAATCCCGTCTCCTTCGACGTTGTGTAAGGCGTTCAACCGTCTTGACATGGCTGTTTGGCGGGTTCTTCTCAATCTCTCAGTCACGCTTCTCCCGACCAACGGTGTCGTCGGGATCGATGCCTCTGGCTTTGACCGCAGTCACGCCTCGAAGCACTACACGAAACGAACGAAGCTAACGATTCAGCAGTTGAAAGTTACACTTCTCGTGGACACGAGAGTGAACGCAATTATCGACTTACACGTGACGACGACACGAAAACACGACTCACAGATCGCACCGTCGCTCATTAAGCGGAATACCGATGAAGTAGCGATTCTCCTCGGTGACAAGGGATACGACGACCAGAAGATTCGGGCGTTAGCCCGTGAAGATGGTGTTCGTCCGATCATCAAGCATCGAGAATTTTCGCCGCTCCACAAGGCGTGGAACTCCCGGTTGGATGCCGACCTCTATGGTCAACGTAGTCAGAATGAAACGGTAAACTCTCGCATTAAACGGAAATACGGCGCATTCGTCCGCTCACGACGCTGGTGGAAGCAGTTCCGTGAACTCGTCATCCGCTGTTTCACCCACAACATCGACAAGACACTCTGAACGTTAGATATAGTAGATACACATCGCTCCAGCGATGATCCTCGCCGGGACTGTTATTTCCGTGGAGGTTGAGTAACCACCTATGAGCAAAACTACATTCACCGATGCACCACGCAGTCAACAAGGGATTTTCATCGCTGGTCTGATAGTGCTTGCCGCCGCAGTCGCGGGGGCGCTCTATTTCGTTCTTCAGTTAGAAATGCCAACTGTCTTCGCTATAGTTGTCGGCCTCCTCTTCGCGGCCCTCGCTATTGGTCGATTCTATCTCGTTGCAAAGCATCAATTATTCAGGGAATAGAAGCAATCATTTTTCGTGTAGTTGTTAGATTCGCACGTCTACTAACAGGTATTCAGTGGAAAAGTTGTCGAAACAATAGGATTTCAACAGGGCCGGATGAACGTATAGATATTCTCCCAAGGCTGAAATTCTCCGTTCTTTGCTTTGGGCTGGAACAACATTACGTCCGAAACGGTGCCAACCGATTCTTCCTCCAGCTCCTCGAGGAATTTCGCTTCGGCGATCATCCCTACTGCCTTCTGCTGTGCCCAGTAGTCGTGAAGATACTCTATGAATTCCGTTCTTTCTTCCATATTTGAGGAGAAGAAACCTCGAACTAAAGCACAGATTACGATTTGGATACAACGCTGGGTGCGATATTTGGACAAAAGTAGACGGCTGAACTAACCGGTAGGTGACCCGTGTTTCAAGAGGATTGGTAGAACTGGCAGGC
Source organism: Halobacterium rubrum (assembly GCF_021729015.1). GTDB lineage: Archaea > Halobacteriota > Halobacteria > Halobacteriales > Halobacteriaceae > Halobacterium > Halobacterium rubrum. The sequence continues at coordinate 137,459 of NZ_JAJQQZ010000005.1, read as the reverse complement.
AGCGTTTATCGGACACTGATGGCATGCCGGTGATTCAGGGGAGCAAACGATTGCCCCTAAGTCAAGCATGGATAGATTAAATGCACGTGCCAGCCCGGGCTCGTCGGGAACGAGACTCGAAACTAGCTCGTACACATTCTCACTCTTGTGAGGTTGGACGGGCATATCGTAGCCGAACACTCGAGCGAGTATCCGGGCGAAATTAGCGTCTACGAGCGGTTGTACGTCATCAAAGGCGAACATCAGCGTCGCCCTCGCTGAGTAATCGCCAACCCGCCACGGATGTTTGAGTTTCTCCAGACTACACGGTGGCTTGCCTCTTGAAGTTTCCAAACAAAGACTAGCGGCCTCTTGGAGACTACGTGTTCGGTGATTTACGAATCCCAGTGATCGGATTACATTCCGTAACTCTTCCTCAGATTGGTCTTCGACTGCAGCTGCCGATGGAAACCGAGTGAAGAACTCATCAAAAATACTCTCGACAGCACTTGCTCTCGTCCGTTGCAATAGAATTTCTGTCGCGTACACGGTCCACGGGTCCTGCGTGTATCTCCAAGGGAATTCGCGGCCGCTAGATTCGAGCCAATTCAGTAATTCTGGGCAGGAATCGACAAATCCAGCAATCCGCATTTCAGCGTCTTGTACTCCGTTTTGCTGGAGAGTCTCAGTCGCCGAATCTATATCCACCAGAGTGCGATATTCTCCGATTTCAACTCCGGTCCGTCCAAAGGGTAAATTGACGGATCCACTCATCCCTACCGCTCCAAGTTCTCAATGAGATCCTGACCAGAACCCGTGGTTGTCCACAGTCGCCCTTTTCTCCGATCTGGGGTGATACATTCCGCTAACCCGTGTTCGTCAAGATCAGATAGGGTATTGCTCACGTGACTGAGGTAGTATCCAGTCTCCTCGGCTATTTCTTTGGGGGGACGCGGTTTTTCTTTGAGCGCGAGGAGTACGTTCTCGCGATAGTCACTTGCCTTTACCCACGCGTACTCCTCTACATCCATTAGACGGCGTAAGGTTTCGTGGAGTCCAGTATTTATCTTGGTTACAATATACACACTGAGTAGACACGCGTAGAAAGCGAAGGTTCAAACGAGAGGCCTCACCAAATACCAGTATCCAATGTCGAAACCGACGCTAACTGCAATAGACCTCTTCTGTGGTGCAGGTGGTATGTCGCAGGGGCTCGAGGATGCGGGGTTCGATATTCTGTGGGGAATCGATCACGAGAAAAATACGAAACCAACGTTTGAAGCAAACCATGGCTGCGAAATGACGGTGGGAGACATTACGGAGACTGAGCCACCAGATCTGGGTCTTGAGAGCGGTGAACTTGATTTGGTTGCTGGTGGGCCACCCTGTCCGACCTTCTCGCTGGTCGGGCGAAGCAAAATCAATTCTCTGGATGGACGTAGTAACACCAGCGATGAGCGTCATCTTCTCTACGAAGACTTTCTGCGATTCGTCGACCACTACCAGCCGAAGGCGTTCCTGATGGAGAACGTCGAAGGAATGCTGTCTGCTGAGAATGATGATGGCGAGCCGGTAGTTGAAATCATCAAGGATCAGATGCGCGACATCGGGTACAACGTCCGTGTACAGGTCCTTGATTCCGCAGACTATGGGGTCCCTCAGCACCGGAATCGGCTGTTCTTCATCGGGAATCGGCTTGATAAACAGAATCCGGATATGAGTCAGTGGGAGACCCATAGAGCGCCACGTAGCGAGGAAGAAAAGGAGATGAAATTCAAGCGGGACCCTTCCGAGCTCACTGACGAGAACCAAGAGACGCTGGGAGGGTTCGCAGAAGATGAAGACCACAACCGGTTCCCGATCTTCCAGAAAAACAAATCTACGAAAGAACCATGGAATACAGTGGCTGATGCAATTTTAGACCTTCCCCCTGTTTCACCGGACGGCTCGACACCCCCAACAAAAGCCGAGGAGTACAAAATCGGCCCTGTTTCGGAGTATCAGAACTGGGTTCGTGACGTTCCAGAAGATACGGACTGGGAAGAAATGCCGCTCTATAACCACGAATGTCGTGGACACAATATGCGGGATCTGACGCTCTACAAGCTTCTCGGAGAGGGAGTCTCCTTCATCATTGGTGACATCCCGGAGGAGCATCAGCCGTACCGGAGTGACATTTTTCCGGACAAGCTCAAGAAGCAGAATCCAAAGGAGCCTGCAACCACGATCGTCGCACACCTGTACAAGGACGGCCATATGTTCATTCACCCCCGAGAGGCTCGATCGATTACAGTACGGGAAGCAGCTCGTCTCCAGTCGTTCCGCGACTCATTTGAATTCCCAGTTGCACGGACTCACGCATTCAAGCAGGTCGGAAATGCTGTCCCTCCCCTGCTGGCACAGGCAATTGGGACCGCAATTCGAAACGAGATCTTCAACGCACCAGAAGCGGAACTGCAGGAAGCGAATTAAACCAGTATCTGAAAACTGGTTTTTGTTGAGGATGTCTTTTCGCGAGAGATACCGACGACGTCAGGCGCCAACAAAATCAGCTACGTCTTCTATGAATTGGTCCGCAGGGCGAAGAGCGTAGGATATCTCATCATCCTCGCTATAACGGTCCCACACGAACGAATCACGAGGTACATAGATCCGGCCGCCGTCGTTGCTGATGTCCACGAGTTTTTCACGAGAAACGTCTGCCATCATTAGTGAAACGAACCAGACTTCGTCGACCCCAATTTCGGCCTGTCTCGACAGGCTCTGTCTAAACCGTTCTCGGAGAGTTCGCTTACATGAGAAGCCGATTTTTCCTTGTGGACCCTTAGCGATATTGTCGATTTCAATATCTCCGAAGTGCTCAGGGGACCCTGTAGCGGGGATATCAAAGAGGTTGAGGATCTCTTGGAGCGCTGTCTCAAGCACATTTCCAGCGGTTGCTGCCCGGCTCTGGCCAGCTCGCCTTTCATATTCTTGCGCGATACCTGAGATAATTCTGGCAACGTACTCCGGGGAACGCTCAGGCCCATCGATCTCGTCCATTAATTCGCATACGTATTCGATGAGTGGCTCTCGCTGCGCGCCGAGCTGATGAGCTTCGCCCTCAAAATCAACATTATAGAGGGCATCGAACGCCCGGTCTTTACGCACCTCGCCACGGTCATCTGAGAGAGTCTCATGGACTATCTCCTTGATATCCTCTTCACCAAATCGGCTAGTCTCATCCAAGATATCGCTGGTTCTGACAACCGCCTTCGCTCCAAGAATAAATTCTTCTACGTCGTCGATAGTATCTATCCTCCGCTGGACTCGTTCAACCAAGTCTTCTGTCTGCCGGTATCTTTTGGAGATATCACCAGCGTACGTTCGGTTTACCGACCCCAGAATCTGTTCTTCGATGGTTTGTCTGCAGTCAGCCGGGTTGGTGTCACCTCGTGCTATGTCCGTTTGAAGATCATCTGCAAGTTCCCTGAGGGCCTGACTCTCTTTCGTGGCAAAACTGCCAAACCGGGAGGCGACAAGGTCTCGGGAGAACCAATATACTTTGTAGTTCGCAGGGTCGCCAGCAAGTTCTGGCATAAAAACGAGATTCTGAGATTAGCAAATCAACGCCGAGTACATTCTATAAACAGAGTAGGCACAGAATGGATACAATCAAGCGGAGAATCCAGCAGACGGCTCAAGCAGGAATATGTGAACCACTACAAGATGTCCGGCCAACCGGTTTGAATACTTCATCACGGAGTCTCACGCTCACAGAATCCGATTCCGAGATATGCACACAAGAGGCGGGCACTCGTGTGAACGCGAAACCTTCGGTAAACGGCCCGGAACCGTCGTTCGTTGATGAAGGTAGATAGCAATCGACGATTGGTTCACACAAATCCTCCTCTGCCGGCTCACTACAGTCACAGAACGCCAATTCCAACATCGCGTTTGGACAACCCGAGTCAACCCTCACTGACTGGCGTCGGTATCCGGGAGTGCGTAGCGGCGGTCCCGAGAGGACCCGCGGATGGCGATGAGTTCGTAGTGCTCGAGTTTGTTCAAGTGCCGTCGGACCTGCCGGTTCCCGACCGGGTCGTCAGCCGCCTCCTCATAGGCGTCGTAGAGCGCGCTCGGCGGCATCGGTTCCCCATGCTCGTCGACGTACGCTTCGACGATCTCGTAGAGGGTACGTTGGGTCGGCTTCAACGATTCGACGGTCTCGTCCCGCACGGTTTGCCGCCCCTCGGGGATTGCGGCGTCGACGTCAGCGCGAGTGAGTTGGTTACGGTCGTCGCGGTCGGCGGTCTTGGCGGCTTCCCGGAGCATCGTGATGGCGACGCGAGCGTCGCCAGCGGCCGCGTCAGCAATCTCTTGAAGCAGACTGGTGGAGACGGCCTCCGGATGGCCGAACGCCGCGTCAGCGCGTGCCTCAAGAATCGCGGTGAGTTCGTCGACGCCGTAGGGCTCGAACCGCACCGTCTGGGTTCCCTGCAGGCGTGACCGAAGCCGCGAATCAAGACCGGCGAAGAGGTCCTGCTCGCGGTTTGCGATGAGAACGAGCGTGAACTGGGGCATCCGCCGGAGGTCGTAGATGATGGACTTGTCCTCGAGTTGGTCGGCCTCGTCCAACACGATGACGCAGTCGTCGTCGAACTCCCGTAGCCGCTCCAAGAGGACGTCTTGTGGTGTGGACTGGCGGTGGACGTCGACGGTGCGGCCGAGTTCGTCGAGGATACGGAATAGCGTCCGGTACGGAGAGTGGTTCTGCCAGCAATTCACGACTGCGGTCTGGAGGCCGAGCGCGGCCTCTTCCAAGCGTTCGAGGGTGAATCGGGCGAGGGTGGTTTTGCCGACGCCGGTCGGCCCGGTCAGGATAATCGGGTCGGCGCGGTCGCCATCGGTGAGGGGTTCGAGGGCTTCCGTGAGGGCGGTCTGTTCGGTGTCGCGATGCTGCAACTCGGTGGGGACGAACTCCGACCGGAGGACGCGCGCGTTCTGCAGCATCGGTTGGTTCGCTAAACCGATTTCTACCGAGGCAACTTAACTGGACGTGTGGAATGTCCAGACGTCCAGATGTCCAGATTACCGCACCCCAGAATGACACCTGACAGATAATCGCGCTCACTGTATATGCCCGTTTGAGCCGACCTAACTCGTCTACAGGGGGTTTTACTTACTCGGGGAGTAGGAGCGAGTTGATGGAGACGTATTCGTTGTCTGAATCTCAGCGGGAGCGAGCGAAAACACTGTACGAACAGGTGGATGCTGGCGAAATCACGAGTCCAACTGAGTTCGTCGACGAGTGGCAGCCCCGCCACAAAGTGACGGACTACGACCCTGAGCTCGTGCCATACCCGGAAGCGACCGAATTTATCGACCCGTCGAAGATTGCTGGGACAACCAAGACCAACCTGTCACGGTTCAGTTCGGGAAGAATCAAGACCCACCTGGCACGGTTCTACCACGGCGAGTTCGAACGACAACGCAGGTGCCCGCCCCGCCTCCAGAAAATCGAGGGTCAGTTTTATGTGACTTCTGATGGGGTTCATCGCTCTCTGACCGCGAAGGCGCTCGGTATCTCTGAACTCTACGTCGAATATTCTATTCCGCCTAAGGAAGTCTTGGTCTCTCCAGAGGAAATATAGCCTCGGGGCGGTCTACTCTTCGACGACGGTCAGTCCGAGCTTGTCTTCTGTGTCTGATTCAACCCATCAAGGGTCCGTCTGTAACGTGGATCACAGATTCGGCGTTTAGATTCCTACAAACCAACAACTCAACGACACTTATCGGCGAAGTCGAGCTAATCAGCACTTCAGAAAGGCGCACACCCTCGGAGGAGTGGTTTGATGTATATTTTTACAACGTTGCAGGAAGAGAATCGCCCGATCAGTAGAGTTGCGAATCTACCAAAACACGCGACGCCCAATGAAGATAGTCAGTAGCAATAGAACTCCAGATATACCCATAGTGGTGGCGGAAGAAACATCACCGAGAATCAGATGTGAGGTTCTGAAATATATCGCGAATATAAATACCAGAGCGAAGATGCTGGTTGCTCCTCCAAGCACCTTGGGGAGAACTCCCGCTATATCTACACTCTCCAGCACCTCAAATAAGAGCCTCATTGATTCAGTAACTCGGAAAGAATATATTAAAACTTGCGGCGATCCAGATCTGGTTACACCCAGTTTATTTCAATTGAATCGTAGCTAATTCTCCCTGTGTACTGGATGATTTGATCGCTGGTAGAGATATCAGCTGAGGAGATAGCGGTACCCACTGCGGCCGCGGAAGCATTCGCACGGATACCGAACTCATAATCATTGCTCGTTTCAAGATCAACGGTTACTGTCTCAGAAAAGTCCGAGCTATCTGTCCACAAGTCAGCAAGACTAGTGTTGATCTTTTTGTATTCAATTTCTCGTTCCGCAAGGACGTTAGATCCATCACGAACGAAGGCAGCTAGCCGAACTTGGGCAGATCCACCAATCGAGTCCGCTGCTGCTGACCAAAATCCATCAAAAGTAATTTCGGCCGTAGAGGTGTAGTCTCCGAGGTTTGGGTTCGGGTTAAGGATTTCATCTGCGTGCCAGACTTCTGCGTAAGCCGAGAAGTCACCAAGGGCGCCAGCACCAGCGCCAGCTTCCGCGCGATTTTCATCCAGGATGTATTCCTTCGCTGTATTTCCGGCCCCTCCTCTACCAGTGTATTCAGTGTCACCGCCCGTCGCCGTAGTCAGCTTTTCATAATCGCCTTCTGTGATACCCATGTCAGTTCCCCTCCTGATTCCGCTTCTCTGCACGCTTTTTCCTCCTCTTTTCTAGCTTTTCTTGGTTTTCTTCTATTCTTTTGTTCATTTTGTTCTTATCATCAGAGTCTATTTTCAGTCGATATTCTGATCCGTCAAATTCGGTGAAGATATTCCCGTTTCCGCGGACGGAAACTTTCTTAGTAATCTCGTAACCGTCCTCAAATTCTATGTCCTGCTCAGCTTCGGATTTCCCCCGGGGTTCCGGGAACTTGTCCGTCCCGCTACGGCGGTATTCGATAACCTCCCAAGACCCATGTTCCTGGGTCAGTCGCTCCCAGTGGTCGTTTGCTTCCTCCCGATCGTCTGTCCGCTCGGAATCAGCGGAAACTCCATGAGCAAACAGAGAACCACCGATAGCGGCTGATGCTAGTTTAAGTACGGCCCTGCGTTTTGGGTTTGGTTTGTCATTTCCCATCTCAAACTTCAGTACAAAGGAACCTAATAAGAATTTTTTTACTGCTTTTCTACCAATAGATATATAATACTGTGTACCGAAAGTAAGACGATGATAAAATCAGTAGGGGAAATTGTCATTATTTGGCTTGTAGTGATGGCAGTTGCTTCAGTGATAATGCAGCCGGACATAATATTGCAATTAATCACTGCAATCCTAGCCGTGCCTCTCTCAATTTACATTTCAAAGAGGTACATTTGAAGGATGAAAAGTGAGACTCACGTCGCTAAACTGACGGGCTGTACTTAGCCTTCAGGAGTTCGTCTTCACTCACTACTCTCTTCGGCTTGATCATCCGCAATCGGCTCGAGCGATTCTTCCATGCGTTCGAATTTGGCTTCACGAAGTTCCTCCTCTGACGGTTCGGTCTGCACGAGTGATGCTCCCTCTGGCAAATCAACATCCTCACCCTCCAGGGGGTCCGTATCCGCGACCATCTTGCGGACCTCCATATCTCGGTTGAGTTTCCCAATCAACTGCTCGAACGACGTATCACGCTCGTGACGAAGTCGACGGATTTTTCGAACCTTCCGCTCGAACTCCGTCTTTTCTGCCCAATCATAGATTCGCCGTCCGAGCAGTGTGAGCTTATACCGCTTTTCGGTTCCATGCTCAGTCGGCCTGTGACTCACCGTAAAAATATCGCGCTCAACACCCTCGAATAACCGTGAGGACACTGTCGAAGAACTCACCGCAACCGCGTCGACGAGCGCGTTAAACGTCGCTGTTCCCGTCCCAATCTCCGTGACGAGTTCCGGTGCGCCCTTCTGCCGGAGAAACCCCTCCAGGTCGTCTAATCCCATCGTATCCACGCATTCGCCACCAACCACTATAAAGAGGGTGTCATAGAACGGTTAGCATGGTGTAGAGAGTAGCGAGAAGACTGATACCCTCGGTTCGCAGGACCTAAGAAAAACCGTGCTATCTGATACCGTTTACTCAGCTACTACCGAAAGGAGAGTTCTATGGCCCCCTCTGCGGAGCTATAGAACTGTTTCAAACCCTGATGGTAGTGCTTCCCGGGGGATCCCTGCGCTCGTAGTTTGTAATTGCGACGACCAGCCGGAGACATAGCGCGAGGAAGACTTGCGCTCGCGCGTGGACACGGCCTCTGGCGCGCAGCATCCCGAGTCCGCAGTCCTTGCAGGCTCCGAGCGTTCGTTCGGCCTGTGACCGGCGATTGTATGTCTCATCTAAAATTGATTGCTTGAGTTGGACACTCTCGCTGTGAGTCTCGATGCGGTCTTCGACCCTGTACTCGATGTCGAGCGGGTCATCGGTATTGCGCGGGTTGTACGGGGCGACCGGCACCACCCCTGTACTCAGCAAATGGTCGTGCCAGTCGAGGATATCGTAGGCGCTGTCGCCGAGCATCCACATCGGCTGCTTGACGGCGAGCGCGTCACGGGTAACACGCATCGCCGTCTCTTGGGACGCCTGCTTGCTTTGGGTGAACTCCGCCGCAATCGGAATCTTTGCGCCGGTCGAGACTACCGTGCAGCCGTAGCCGTAGTAGTACTCCTCGGCAGTCGGGTCGTAGTTCCTTGAGGCGTCGGAATCGGTAGGCATAGCCCGGATATCAGTCGAATCGATGCAAAACGTAGAGTCGAGTAGGCCCCGGCGGGCGGCCTGCCTGACGAGGCGCTCGAAAACTTCCTCAATGACGTGTTCGAGGTCGGTGAGAAAGCGGTCAACCGCGTCTCGTGAGGGTGGTCGATTGAAGCCACATCCGAGCCAGACGTGGTCGTTGTTGAGTTCGCGTGTAACCGGGCGGATACCATAGATGTCCTTGTAGTAGCAGTGCAGAAAACCTCGAAATAGCTCCGGCGGGTGGTGTTCCCGTGTTCGTCCTTCGGGAGTGGGGGCGAACACATCGAATTCAGTCAGGAACTCGAATTGAAGATGCTCAAACAGTGCGAGCGTCTCTGTCTCTACAACATCGAAAAACGCCTCAATGGAGGGGTTCCCTCGTAGAATAGTCGAACTCATTCACCTCAGCACTCACTTACTGGACTTTGGCTTTGGAAGCTTGGTTGAGCAAGTGGACGGCAATCCCACCAAGAACGACGTTGAAACCGATGAGAACGGCGACAGCAGGAATAACTGTATTCCAGAGGCCTGAGAAGGCCGTTATGTCAAATACCGCCATCACATTCTGACCGAGCATGAACGCTCGGACACCGTCAACACCGTAGGTGATGGGATTAACCACTGCGACTGACTGAATCCATCCTGGAAGAACCGCAAGCGGGACAAACGCGCTGGAAATGAACAACAGCGGGAACGTCAGAAGATTGGCGATCATGGTCGTCGCCTCTTGATCATGCGTTACGAGCGCGACGATATTCGAGAACGCCATGAACGCGCCACCGAATATCACCGCAATCGCTATGACACCAATGAAACCCAGTAGCCCCGTCCGGAGATAGCTCCCGACCGATGCACCTGACTGGAAGTACAGCATCATGTAGCCAAGCAAGAGGATGATTGTGGTCTGGACGGCAATTCGGACAACTTCCGACAAGACTTTGCCGAGGAACATTGCGCCCCGGTCCATCGGTGAGGTGAGGAGTTTCTCGAACATTCCCGTGTCCATGTCGTCAACTAACCCGATACCGGAGACCGCAGCCGCAGCGAGCGCGGACTGTTGTCCAAGTAGTCTGGGGAGGGGTCGGTGGGATCTCCGGAAGATGCTGGGACTCGGTACGTCTTGTCCAGTGCGTTGTACTCGTAGCCGTTGTCTGCGAGGTGCTCGCGGAATTTCTGGACGCTTTGGGTCTCCTCCATTTTCTGGAGGGCCTTTTCATACGTCTCGTCATTGCCGCGGGGGGTGTCACTCTGGGCTCCGCTTAATCCCGGGACGAGTGACGCTCCTGCGGCGATTCCACACGACCTGAGGACCGCACGCCTCGACAGTGGTTTTCTGTCTGATATCTGCAATTACGAATTCTATATGGGAAGATAATAAATCTAGGCAATAACTAGTTTTATGATATAACATAATATCTTAATAACAAATTTGAAAGCGGCCGCTGCTCAATAGCGAATATGGCAGAAAACCTCCGACACCAACTCACCGGGCTATCGATTCACCAATCTGGCCGTTTAGCCAGTCTCTTCGGACTCGGCGGACTCCTCTGGTTCTCACCATCAGTCCTCGAGTTTATAGAAATCGCGTTCGCATTCCGACTGAATGAATCCATGTTCAAGCCTTTCGGCGGTGTTATTCTCTTCATCTCGTTCGTATACCTATTTTCGATAGGGATGGCCCGTACGATTGGCGAATAACCTCCGGGACTCAACCACCGTCGTCCCTGTTCTTGAGGGAGTAGGAACCCAGAGTAGAGGACCACCAGCCATTCGAGAGCTCAGTGAACCTGTGTGACCTCCGCACGCTCGACCTTGCCGGCAGCATCCCGGCACCACTGGGCGGCCCGTGAATCATGGCGCTGGTCCGCCTCCCGAGCGCGCTCGTAGCAGTGCTCGACGAGCTCCTGCTTGGTTTCTTCGCCGGCGTTTGCGACGACGAGGTCGCCGTCGTCGTGGAACGTCGTATTCTCGAGTCCGTAGTCCAGGTAGTCCTCGATCACCTCGGACTCCATCGCGTTCAAGTCGATTCGGAGCTCGGTCGCCATAGGTGGCGCGGCGACGTCCTCGTCGGCCGGGTGGACATCATCCTTCGTGACGAGAACCCACTCGCCCTCGTCGGGGTTCGGCCGCCGCTCCAGCGTGTCCTCCTCGCCCTTCACTCGTCGTTGGAAGCACACCATCTCCCAGTCCTCTACGGCCTGCTCGTACTCCTCGGCGGCGTCCTCTCGGGTGGTCCAGTCGGTCTGGCACCACCCACGCTTCGTACAGCCGAACAGCCGGTACTCGTACTCGGCATCGTTGTCTTGGTCAGACGTCTGTGCAGCCGTCTCGGTCGTGTTACGGGTAGTTTCCTGAGTCATGGCTTCTTACTCCGTGGAGTGGCCGGCGTCGTCCTCGAGTCGGCCGACCTGGTAGACGTCGAAGTAGACGACAGTCACCTCGTCGTCTAAGTGGATGCTCTCGCTCTCGTAGTGGCGTCCGAGCCGCCCCAGAAGGTCCATCGTCCCGGAATCTGGGTGGCATCGCCCGTCAGTGGCGGTCATGTCGAAGTACGCTTTCGAGAGATCGGTCGTCCAAACGTCCTCGACGACCGCGTAGGCGAACACGATGCCTTCGGGCGTGAGCAGCTTGATTCGGTCTCCCGTCTGGAGGTCACGGTCGAACCCGTAGCGGACGGTCGCGTCCTCGACGCCGTCGATGACGTACCCGACGTTTGGGTGGTCGAACCGGATGTAGTCGTCCGCCGCAGGTGCTTGGGTAGCTGGTTCAGCCATCCATCTCTTCTCCGGCGGTGCCACCGGGGGATTTCTCGCCGGCATTGACCTCCTCGGCGTGCCTCTTGGCGGCCGCCCTGACGGCCGTGGCTGCCGTGCTGTGCCGCTCCTCCTCCACATGCTCCGAGGCATCCCGGCCGGCGCTGTACGCGGCGCTGGCCGTACTCTCGTCGTCGTCCCGCCTCGTGTCTTGGCACCGGTCGCACTCGCCGGCGTCCTGGTTGTAGTCCTCGGGGTCCACGTCCCGCCCGCAGGTCGGACAAGTCTTCTCCGATGGGCCGCCCGCAGAGACCGTCACTGGACTTCCTCCTCAGAACCTGCAGTTCCGACTCGCCCGCCATCGGTCGCCGTGGTCGCGTTGTCCTGTGCGAACGGGCCGTCGACGTTCTTCACGTCGTAGGAGTCACCGACTCCGACGATGGGATCCAGGCCGACGCCGGTCGCCTCGTCCTCCGCCTTCTCGATGGCTTCCTCCTTTGTCTCGGCGGTCGGATGGTAGTGCTCCCACTCGGACTCTCCGGGGTCGTCGTCGTGGCCCCAGGCCTCGATGCAGATTTCCCACTCGGGGAGGGCTGCCCCCGGGATGACCGTCCACGTCTCGCGGTTCTGCATGTCCTCGAGCGCGTGCTCGCTGTGGAGGCGAGCGACGAGTTCCTGGCCCTCGTAGGCGTAGCCGAGTGGCTCACCCTCCGTCTCGCCGGAGGGTGTCTGTGACGGGGACTCCGATTCTTCATCGTGGTTCTGCTCTGCCATGTGCCTGTCTGCTGCGTTCCGCCTTTTCAAGCTCCCCAGGGGTGGGCGAAGGCATCGTCCGCGTCGGTCTCCCCCTGACCGTGTGTGGTCGACATCAGGCTCGCTCCTCGTTCCGCGCGAGGGTGTCGTTCAGTTCCGCTTCGGAGAGGTCCTCCAGGGAAACCGTCGGGTGGCTCGCGGTGACCGTTGGCGCAACGACGATACCGGGACCCGAGTCCGGGACGAGCGCGAGTAGGCCGGCATCATCCACGTAGACGGTGATGACGGGTCCTTCGCCGGCGAGCTCGTCGGCGGCCGTAGCGAGATAGGACGTGTTGATGAGTGTCTGGCTTGGACGCTGCGCTGGCGTCTGGACGGTCGGCTCGTAGTGAACACCCGATTCAGGGAAAGCCGCGGCGTCTTCGTCGCGGGCGGGCCTTCGGTGGTCCGTGAACACCACCGGGCCGGACTCCTCGATGTGCGTCCACACGGTCTGGTACTCGCTGTCTTCGGTGACGGTCTCGATGACGGCGGAGAGTCTGGTTGTCGTGATTTCTGCCGTCGTGGTGACGGCGCCGGGGGCGATGGCAGCCGCGAGGGCTACCGTGCTCTCGTCGCGAATGGTCTTGCCGAGAGTCGCCGTGATGCCGCCCTCACTGCCGATGGGGCGCTGTCGGTCGGTTTGTTCGGGGCCCATGTTCTCGTCTGCTGCGTGCCGCCTTTTGAATGCGGAGACGCCATCCCCGAGACCACAAGCAGCGAACTGACCGGAGTGGCGTCGTTGGCCCTGCGGTCTCTACTGTGAGCCCGGCGAAAGCGCCGCCTGGAACGCATCTTCCTGCGGTTCTGAGAACGAGTCGCGGAGAGCAGCCGCCGCTTGCTTCCCTTCCTTGTTGAGCTCGATCTGTTCGGTTTCGTCCACTGGGATGTGGAACTCCTCGACGTAGCCCACGGTGACGAGTATTCCCAGCGAGGTGTGGGGCTGTCGCTTCGGCGGCTGGACGTCGTCCTGCCGGATGGGTTCGTCGACGGTCACATCCTGGTCGACGGGGTACTGCGAGAGGTCCAGCGCCTCAAGTTGCCGTTGCATCGTCTCGTAGGTCGCCTCGTCCTGGTTGGCAAATAGCAGGACAAGGTCGGTGATTCGGTCGATTTCGGCGTGGTCTCGCAGGTGGATAGGATCGGGTGAGGGGGATTCGGTCTCCGGCTCCGTCTCGCGAGCGAGTTTGTCTGCCCACTCTGCGACGACCTCTGCATGGCAGGCAGGCGACTCGTCTTCCAGGTGCTGGCACCAGCAGCCGAGGACCTGGCCGTGGAGTTCGCGGACGGCATCGCGGAACTCCTCGTCGGATTCCAGCCGCTCCTCGAACGTCTCCCGGAACCGTTCGATGGATTCCTCGCGGCTGTACTCGTCGACCGTGAACGGGTTGCCAAGCCAGCCACGGTCGCCTATTGGAGTCTCCGTCATGTCTCGCTTCTCAGGCCCACGACCGGCGTACTCGTCGGTCACGTCTGCCTTCGTGTGGCCCACGCGGGTCTCCGTGGCTCCCGTCTGTTCCGTGTCGGTGGTTGGAGTCATCGTGGTCTGATACGGGATACTCCGGCTTCCCGTAAAAAGAGGCGTTGCGGGCCGGCTACCCACTGTCCTACCAGCCGTGCGAGCACTCGGCACTGGCGTGGTCCTACCTCTCGATGGGCTCGCCACACCCAGGGCAGTTCTGGATGTCCGCCTCGGGCGTGAACGTACACTCGACCGTCCGGGTTCCGCGTTCAAGCTCGTGGCCATCTCCCCGGGCACTGCCGCCGCAGTACGGGCAGTAGAGCGGCGCTCGGTCGCCGCCCTGTCCGTACCATGCGCCATCCATCTCGCAGAGGACTACCGGCTGTTCGTCGACGTACTGAACGGTATGCGGGCTGGTTTCGGGGTCACCTGGTTCAGGTGTGTCCGTCATCTCCCGTTACCTTACTCCGAGGATTCAGCCTCCTTCACACCGTCGCTGCCTGTCGTCTCGCTGTGAGGATACCAGATGGATTCCGGCATCGCGAAGAAGCAACTCACCACCCCCGGTCGCGGCTTGAAGATGGTTCCTGTGACCTCCATGTCGGGCGATTCTGGGGGCTGTAGAGGCGGTACATATATACCACGGCACGAGGTACGTCGGCCTGCAATGGCGGACCTGATTACCAAGGCAGCCGTGAAAGAGCAACTCGACGACAAGAACGTCGCCTCTGACTTCTACGCCGAGCTCGACGAAAAGGTCGGCGAGGTCCTCGAAGAGGCCGCCGAGCGAGCGGACAAGAACGGCCGTAAGACGGTCCAGCCGCGCGACCTGTAGGCAGAACAGCCGCCTTACAGCGACCGCGTTTCTCGGATTTCTCGAAGCCGTCGAACCAAGGTTTCAGCATCAGCACTTGCTAGGTCGTCGTCAGCGAAGAACAGGCGGTCTCGCGGACGCCCGCGGTCCTGGGGAACCCGCGACGTTTCGATTGCCTCGACATCGTCGTAGAACCGCTTGACTCGGGAGACTGTCGCCGGCGAGACGATTTGGGTATCCTCACAGAACTTCCCGACTTGGTACTGGGTCTCCTCGTGCTGAGTAGCGATGGCGAACACGACGTCTTCGACCCCGATGGGGTCGTCTCGGGTCCCAAGTGTGTCGACGGTCAGGAACACCTCCCAGAGGTCGTCGACGAACGCGAACGAGAACTTCTCCCGAGCGACCTCCTCGATCACGTCGAACGTGGCAGTCTTGGAGAACGACCCGTAGGGCTCGGCGTCTTCCCAGAGGCCGTCGTACCGGGCAGTCACCTGATCGACGTAGTCCGACGATGAGTCTGCGATGTATCCGGGGTTGATGACGGCCAGTATCTTGGATTCTGTGAGGATGACGCTCGGTAGCGTGTTCTGCGAACCGGGAGTCTGGGTTGCAGGTTCGGAGGACCGGATTTCGAGACTCCCCTCCTCTACAGGGGCGGCTAGTCGGTACTCTGTGAGCGTATCGTCCGTGGCGGTGTCGAGGACCGATTCCTCGGCAAGAACCCGAACACTGGAACCCGAGAGTTCGTCGTTCGCTCGGCCGAAGCGTTTGGCGAGCTCGCGGATGAGGGAGACGGACGGCCCGATGAGGAATACTGACTCCGTGGCATCCTTGAGTGCTGCATCGAGAGCCCGGACGGAGTCGTCTACCTCAGTCGACGAATCAGTGCTACTCTCTGCGTGACTCAACGGCATTGGTCACTTCTTCCCTGCCTTCTGGTATAAGGCGTCGGCTACAGGTTCGCCAGCGAGAGGGCAATTCAGGGCGCTGTGGTGGTGCCTCTGACACCGAAGTGAGCCGATAGCCCCTCCCGGGGCCGGGGAACTCAGCCTGAGGAACGAGGGGGGGGGGGGGGAGAGTCACACGCTCCAAGCCCTAGAATCAGTAACCAGTCAGGACTGATTCCGAGGGATGGAATGTTCCCCAGGGAGCGGTCAAAGCCGGCCCGCCGCGGTGACGGAACCCGGGTGGTCAGTCCGGTTCGGGCCGGTCGTGGTCGGTATCTGTGCCCCACAGACGTCCTCGGTGAGCCACACGCGAGCGGTGGTCAGCCGCTCTTCGGCCGGCGAGGGGGCTGTCTGGGAGCGGGCCGGGATAGCCGCTGGAAGGCCGGCTGCGCCCCGGCCGGGTTTCCGCACGTTCCCGATTGTTTTTCGGGCCTGTTGTTCCGCCGGGTCAGGTAACGGCTCACCTGTTAACCTACGGCGGAACATCCCTGAGTATATATTCGACACTTATGAAGGTTTCTTTTGTCATCAGTTGACTGGCCGGGAATATTGCCTTATCGGCTCTGTCCGGCGTCTTTTGGACATCCGGACGGTCCAGACAGTCGAAAAGGCCGTCAGTCGCCGGTAGAATTTTTAACCTACGAATTGCCCTGGTAGCGTACTTAACTACTCATGTACTCCCAGAGTCTGTCGGCCGAGATCTCTGTCCCGGTGAAATGCCGATAGACCAAATCGTCTGTCAGGTCTTCCCGGGGCCAATGCCGCTGGCGGCCGACGTAGTCGGGGTCGCCGTGCCCCTGCTCTGTGAGAGTCGCGCGGAGTGCTGGGCGACCTCGGTAGGTGTCCATTCCAGACACCGCAAAGAGGCTGTTCGTGTCGTGGTCTCGGATGGTGGCTCGGGCTATCGCGAGGGAGACCTCGATTGCGGGTTCGTCGGGGACTTTCTCGTATGGAAGCGGAATCCAGCCGTTGTGGGTGTCCATCGCGAGGGCGCTGCTCGGGCTCGTTGGGTACATTCTGTCCTCGTTCCTGTAGTGGACAGTGAATTTGACCGGAGTGTCGGGGTCGCCCGTGTGCTCGACGGTGGCTTCGGTGGCGAGGGCGGTTTCTTCAAGGGTGCTGGTCAGTTCGTTTGCGCCCTCCTCGGATAGCGGGTCCGGGAAGTCGTCGACGGGCTTGGTCATCGGGGGTCTGCTTGCTAGTGCCATCGTACAGTATGGTGTAAGGGACCGCACGCACTTAACACTATTGCATACAAAACCGCCGGTAATTGTGTGTTCTGCAGGCGGAGTGGGTTCGGCCGCCTCAGCGGCTGATGTGTCGGATTCCGTCAGAAAAGTTCACAGAGCATGGGCCTGCAGTAATTCCTATGGCTGACGCCAACTCCGACGCCGAGAAGAGCGCCCTCGAACAGTTCTTCGCCAACCACCCGCGCCTCATGGGCGGCGCCTTCTTCGTCATGTACCTCGTCGCGATCACCGGTCAGGCCGCCGCAGCCGGCACCCCGAGCGTCGCCGGCCCCTGACCCCAGCACAGACGAGAAACCACCGACTACCCAGCGCCGCACTCCGTTCCGCCGCTACTTCTCAGGTGCCGACAGAACATCCTGGACAGTCCCGTCCGTGGTCGAATCGGCTGCCCGAAGCACGGACTCTAAATCCGCATCGTCCGCCCAGACGAGCTCCCCCCCGACCAGTATCGGGTTCTGGTCCCGCTGCAACGCCACGACCGCATCTTCCACCGGAAGCGTCGTCGTCTCGAGGGCCCCTGTAGCGAGGTACATCTGGCTCGAGCCGAAGGCCGGCGAGCACATTGACCCCAGGCCGACCTGCCGAGTCGGGTACGTCAACGCGGTCACCTCAACCTCCCCATCCCGGACTCCGTCGATGCTATTCAGGGTCGGAACGCCACTTGCCGGCGACAGAGTCACCAACCCGTCGCCGAACACGGAGTATCGACTCCCCAGAGCCAACTCGGACCGGATTACGTCCAACGACCCGTAGAGCGGGAAGCCCGCGTCTAGGAGGGGCGCCAGCGTCCGCCCGGCACGGGTCGCAACACGGTTGCCGACCCGTTCAGTTGTCACAAACCCTCCGCAGCTACCCTGCTCGATCAGCGCCGCGCCCTGGTCGTAGCTTCGACACCCGTTCAACAGGAATGCGTCGACGCCGACGTCCTCGACGTCTCGAATATCCAGGCGGCCGTCCTCACAGAGGACACCTTCGTCGTCGATGTGGCCGATGTAGTGCAGGAGGTCGTAGTCCGACCGGAGCTCGTCACGGAGTTCCGCACACGTCAGGTTGTGAGTGACCGTGATGTCGAACGAGAGTAGCTCCCGGACGCCGTAGAGGTCCGTCGCTTCCGCGTCCATCAGGTCGTCGTTGCAGACGACGAGAATCCGAATCGCAGCTTCCGACGGGTCTCGTTCCAGCGACCGCTGGTGGGCGATAGGAGACGGTTTCACGCTTCCCACTGGGACGCCGTCGGCAGCCCATAGATGGCCGAGATACCCGGCTGCTGGCGATAGAATCGTGTCTGTCGACAATCCGGGGAACGCCGCGGTCGTCCCACTTTCCCCGCCTGAATTGCCCGTCGACGGTCTCCCCGACCGGTGGAACGCGTCGACAGCGTCGATTACCGCTTCACTGGCCTGTTCCTCGACCGGCGGCGCGGTGCTACGTGGTGGCGAGAATACATGCGCAAGCTTGTACGCGGTCGGCGAGAGTAACCGCGTGTTCTCCGCAATATCCGCTAATCCCGCCCCGAACGGCCAACTCAACACGTCCGAGAGCACGTCACGGGGGAGTTCCAGGTACGCTGCCGTTCGCTCCGCGAGCGGCATCTGATACAGCGCCTCGTAGTCGATAGCGCGGGTGGGTTCACCGGCGAGCTCGCCTCCCGCACCCGAGGTGGTCGGCCGGATGGGGAGAATGCTGTCCGACTCCGGGTCGGCTGGAAGGACATGTTCCAGACGGGCGTCCACCTTCGACCGAGTATCGAGGTCTACCTCGTACAGACCCTCGGTGCGGACCGCGCAATCCAGGGTGAAGATATGAGTGAGGACGCGGTTCGCAGCATCCGCGATCTCCGGCGCCGTGTCGCCACTCGTCGACGGCTGTCTCCAGTTAGTCGCAGGAGGGTATCCATCGTCTGAGGCCGTGAGAGGGATGGTTGAATCGGTCGGCTCGACTTCCAGGTGTGCGCTGTTGTCCGCCGCCGGTTCGACCGTCGCCCCCAGGTAGTACGCCAGCGGAGTGACCGCGAACACGGCGGGGCGCCGGGGAGGGACACGAATTGTGAGGCCTGTATCCGGGGACTCGAGGTGGTCGGGGATTGAAAGAGCCGGTCCCTGCTCGATAAGCGGCGGGTGGCCGCGGAGAGTCGGAAAGGAACGCTCCGGCGACTGCGTCTTGAGTGCGGACCCGAACGTGGAGACTGCCTCCATCAGGTCCCGCGGTGAGTCGGTCGTCGTGATGGTTCCCGCGGGCTGCTCATGGTGGGAGCGACCGGCTATCTGGACCGTTGCTCGGTTGTCGAACCGGATTTCGGTCTCGTCGTGGCCGGGCCGGTGGTTGACGGTCAACGATGTTCCGGTGCAGGAGAAGTACAACTTGATGGGAGCGGAGGCGATCTCGACCTCGTAAGCGCCGGCCGGGACAACTGTATCGTCACCTGGGCTGGCAGTGGCGATTGCGTCTCCTGAGGCCTGCTCTCGGACAAAGATGTTCACGAGCGTCGGGAACGTGAACTGCTGGGCTTCTACCTCGGAGGCGGCATCAACAGGCACAGAGAACGCGTCACTGGAGGCGGGACCCGCGTTCGCTTCCCCGCCACCGTCGACCTCGATAGGATACTCCGCGTTTTCAACCGGGTCTCTGACCAGTAGACCAGACTCCGTCTGGTGGAAGAAGATGGTCATTTCCCTCGGAAGGTATGCTCTCGTCTATTGGGGCCGTAGGGAATCCACTCGCTGATGATTGTCTCGTCTGTCACCCCCTCCTGAGTCGGAATTACGTACCGCATGTAGACGTGAGGAATCCCACTCTCCAGAGATCGCCGCACGATCACGATGGTGTCGAACTGCTCGCGGAGATACCTGCCTTCCGGGGAGTTGATTGGATGCGGGAACTGGCAGAACATCAAGCCGTCGTGGCGGGTGACGTGGTGGTCCAGGCGGTCCAGGAAGGACTGGATTCGGCATTCGCCGAAGGTGCGGACCAGTGGGGCGATAGAACTGATACCGAGGCGGAGTTCACCCGTCTCTTCCACTTGGTCGCCGAACTCGTTTACGTGGTTGATGAGGGTCTTCCGGAGGGTCTCGAGCTCTTCGACCTCCTTCTCTGTCGGGTCGGGCGTGGCGCCCTCGGGTTTGACTTTCCGCGACCGCTTTCCGCGGAGACTCGGAACTGGCCGCGCCACGGCGTCCCAGTTGATTTTGTCCCTCTCGACGGGCACGCTATACCGTTCTTCGTAGGAGAGCTCGTCCTGTTCAACAGTCGACGCTCGACCGCTGACAGGCGGGAAGGACGGGCCGGCTCGCATCGGACTGATGACGTCGTCGTCTTGGCCCTGTGGAGTGCCGGCCGCTGCCCCCCGGTGCTCCGTTCGGAAGTCGATAAAGCGCGTGTGCTCAGATTCGGGTGAGATACCGCTAGGAACCCAGGCGGCGTGTTCGGTTTGCTCCTCCTCCCCGGTGATTGCGTGAATCCTGAGTCGCCGCTTCTCGGTGGTACCGTGGAGTTCGCGAGCGGCTTGCTGATAGGTCGCCTCCGGGGCTTCTCCCGCGACGAGAACCGTACTCCCCTTCTCTTTCAAGCGGGTGAGCGCAGCCTCCATTTCGGACTGCGCTTGGCTCTCTTGTTGAAGAGAAGAGTTCCTCATAGTCCAGACTGTGATAGTTCCATAGTAGTTTTCGGTCTAATAGGTTACGGTGAAATTTGGCGTATGTGGGCCCGAGACAAGCAGTTATTGGGGATTTGACTGAACGGCGGTCTTCGCTTGCTTACAACGAGGGGCGAGGACGGTCGATAGCATCCTGAACCGCCGGCTTCGTCGCATCCCCTACCACCCACGCAAGCGGCACCTCCTTCGTCTGCTCGCCAACATCAAGCTCGACCAACCCCGGAGACTCCACCTTCGGATGCTCGCGATTCGGAGATACGGCCTCAACCACGCCTTCCGTGAGGTACCCGTAAACGGTACTCCCTGGCCCCTGAACGTAGTACGCCACCCTATCACCGGTACTCACATCAGCAGGCACCACACCTGGCTCGAGTTCCTCTACCTCTATCTCCACCTCCTCTTCCTGTTCGACAGACCCGAGATGCTTCCCCGAGCGACACACCTGGCGCTCTGTCACCTCGAACGACTCGACTTCCAGGCCTGGATTGTTCCCCGACCACTCCTTCAACCGCCCGACGACCACCTCCTTTGTAGCATTCCCCCGCTCGGACACCCCCAATGAGACGGTCGTCGTCGCAGGCCCGTCCTCCTCACCACCCGAATACTCAATCTCCAAAACGAACTCCGACTCCGCGTCGGCCGCTGCGATGATGTTATAGGAGAACCGCTCGCCGTCGGCCTCGAACTCGCTCATATCGTCCGAGAATTGGGAATCCCGGGGGCTTACTTGTTTCTCTCTCCCGAACCAAGATAGAAACCTCTCGCCCCGGTTCTGCCGGCGACTCGGTCGCTCGCAACGTCGTCGACTAATCGCCTCGGTCGCCTTCGATTGGTGGATACCCAGTACCGACGCCACAGTCACACATGATAGATGCCTTCTCCTGGCCGGGTCGGAGATACACTTCCTCCCGAACCTCACTGCCGCACTTCTTACAGCGACCGCCGCACTCGACTATCTCACCGGGGAGCATCGACAGCGCGTTCTCGCGAATCTCCGCGAGGTCTTCCTCGCTGCACCCGGCTCCCTGGACTTCCTCTATGTCTCCATCCATCGAGAGCGTCTTGTAGAACATCTCGACGGCCCATTCCGAGAACGGTTGCGGGCCGGTGTTGCCGTCCTGCCGGTCGACGTCCAGTTCGATGTGGTGGTCGTCCTCGGTGATGGTGACTGTCCCGACCTCGCCGACTGGCGGGATGGTATCCGCGAATCGCTCACTGAGTGATTCGATCACCTCGGACGTTCTCGCTGACGGGACCTGACTATCTACGGGATGCCGGACTGCGGGGGTGAACTGAAACGGCTGCCGAGAGTGCTGGTCGAACACCGCGGACATCGCCACAGTCGTCTCGATGGGGTAGATGCTAGTCCCTCCGTCCTCGTCCTCGTCGTCGTAGTGCGGGTCTTCCTCGGGCGGGAGTTCTTCGCCGTCCAGGGTCGTACCGACGGATTCCACGTCTCCTTGAGTCATAGGTTTCCCCCGGAGAAGGTCGCCTCCGGATCTGGTTGACCGAGGTAGCTGACGACCGGCTCCGGGGACGAGAAGTCCACGCCCGCCTTCGCGAGAATCCGGGTGGCGTCTTCCTCTATCGTACTGACGTCGACCGGTGCGTTTTCGTCGACGAGCTCCCCAGCAGCCTCGCGGATTGCCGCCGATAGCGCGTCATAGGCTCCGGGAACACGAGCGTACCGCTGGATGGCCAGCATTGCCGTGTGGGTGGTCAGGCGGACGCGAGAGGACTTCCAGTCCATATCCTGGACTCGGTCGGAGAGCTGGTCTTCTTCGCGCTCCAGGGCGGTCTCCGCCTCGGGTGTGTCGGGGGCAATTGGAACGTCGCCGGGGGTCGGCGATGGGGGTGCGTCTGTCATCTTGTTGCCGGGTTGCTTCGCCCCCGTATTTCAACTCTCGCCAGGTGCGGACTGCCCGTGCTACGCCCGTAATAGATACCCGGCGTATTCGTATGCAAAAGAATTAAGCCAGTCCGGTCCCTTGCTTGAGATACGATGAGCTTGGCACGTTCCACTCCCGTTCCCGAACTCGACCCACGCGACCCCGAAGAACTCCGGGAAAACCTCTCCGCATACCAGAAACACGGCACCCGCGGCGCACGCGACCCCGGCGAAACCGTCGCCGAGGAACTTGAACGAAAAGGCGCCATCTACGACGGTGACTTCGTGTCGGTCCTCAATGCCTTCACTTTCGGAGTCGACCCGGACGGCTACCTCCAGGGCGAAGCCGAAATCACCCACTCCCAGTTCGAGGACCCCGTGACGGTCTCCTACATCGACCTCGAACTGCCGAGCGACCGGACGGTCAAAACCCTCGGCCCGGACCTCACCAAAAGCCTCCCCGCGTACTACGCGGAAGAACTCACTCGCCGAGAAGCCGTTATCGACGCCTGCCCGATAGACATCTACTGCTCGTCCATTAACCCCGCATGGGGGTGGCCTCACAAACTAATGTCGTACTACGAGGCGCGTCCCGGCGCCGCGGAATCCTGCGAGACTCTGATTATCGACTCTGGGTTCAACCGGTGGGGGTCGCCCGACGACGTGCTTGCAGCGGCCGCCAAGACCGACGCCACCTACGTCATGGCCACGGACGTGACTGGTCTGGAGGACCCCGAGAAGCGCGACCACAACCCAGCGATGCCGTCGACGGACGACCCTGGTATCGAGACGCAACAGGACGCCGCACTCGAAGGCATCCAGCGGTTCATGGAACGCGCTGACGAGTTGGGCATCGACCACCGCGTTATCCTCCCGCTCCAGCCGCCCTACGACGACTTCATGGACGCCTGCGAACGCCGTGGCTGGCTCGACCGCGTCGACTACGTCTCTGTCGGCGGCCTCCTCACCATCGACGACGTACAGGACCGTATCAAGGCGCTCCACACCGTCCGTGACCGCCTCGGCGACGACTACAAGATTCACGCCCTTGCACCCGGCCGTGACCCGGCCATGATGGCTGAACTTCAGGACCACCCGGACCTAATCGACTCCCTCGACAACTCCACTCCCGAGCAGGCCCCCGGCAACGACAAAATCCCGGACGCCTCCGGAGAGCAGACACGTCACTTCTTCCCCCGTGGCACCCACGCGTCGACGCTCCGCGGCGCGGCCTCCGTCATGGTCGCCCTCGAGACCGCACAGATGCTCTCCCCGCTCTGCAACGCCGAGGACACCTACGGGGAGGTGCTCGACTCCTACGACGACGAAGAAGAGGCCGAACCTGCGAGTGAGGACCCGCAGCGGGAGATTCAGGACTGGGCCAACGACGACGCCGGCGACGCACTGTCCGCGGCCGCTACCAGCGACTGACACCTCCGGCCGCTCCTTCTAGACGTCCACCCTCGCGACTCGTTCTGGGCCCTCACGGCGCTAGAACCCAGCGTGGCGGCGAGTCGCGGCCAGGGGCGTGCTCGCGGCCGCGGTCGTAGATGGTCTGCCACTGGGCTTCCGTCGACGCGACCGTTTCGCCCGGCCGTTGGCTCCACTGATGCCCGCAGTCCTGGCACTCGGCGCGCTCGTCCTCGCCGGTCGCGATGGTCGACGACCCGCAGATTCCACACCGGTTGCCCTCCGACGCCTGATGTTCCAGCATCAGGAGTCGCGCGAGCACCCTCGACAGTGCCTCCTCGTCACTCTCCGGGGTGTGTCGGGCCGTGTAGAACACCGCGAGGGCGAGCTCGGTCCCGACTGGGTCGTACTCCCGGGCGGTCAGGTACACCTCGGCAGTGGTCGCCTCCACGGTCGTCGTCTCGCTCGCGTTGCGAGCCCGTAACGTGAGTCTCGGGAGTCCGTCTGGAAGAAATGGGGCCTCCTCCTCTGGTTCGGTGGAGTCGTCGGTGTCGATTCGCCTGCGAGCGGTCGTAAACGCTGTTTCCAGCGCGTCCGTGTTGACGGCCTCGAACATCGTAGTCTCGAATCTCGTGGTCTGCTCGGTCGGTCGCGTGGTGTTTTCCGGCGTGTCCCTCCGGCTACCGTTCGTCTCGAAGGATGACTTTCTCGGACCCGCACTCCCCGCATTGCGGAGATTCGACGTCCCCGATGATGCCGAAGTACGCGTAGGTTCGGCTGCACTCGTCGCAGTTGACCTTGAGACAGCCGGTCACGAACTCTGCGAGGTTGGCCCGCACTTCGCGACGAGCCGGGTTCGACAGTAGGTCCGAGAACTCCGGCAGTCCGGGCCGGGTTATGAGCGGCTCGTCGTGGGGTTTCGCGGCGTGTTCGGCGAGCGTTCCGAGGTACTCGACGTCGTCGTAGTCGCGGCCGGGGTGTAACGAACCCATCGGGCCGTGACCGTGTTGGTTCCTGAGGCGTCGGTCGCGAATCCGGGCCTTCGTTTCCTCCTTGTCGCCGTAGAGGACGTGGAGGCCGGCCATTACGCCTCCTCTGTCCTCTGTCCGCCAGAGATGGAGGTCGTCTTTCGAGATCGTGTTGAACCCCAGTGTCGCCTCGGTCAGTTCTTCGGAGGACAGCTCTGTTCCAGTGCCACAGGATTCGCATGTCGATGTGTCCTCGGTGAGCTCGGAGGGAGTTCCGTACACGACGAGTGGGGCAGCGCATCGTGAGCAGGGGTGCGTGTAGAACGCGCGCTCCATCTGCCGGATGGCCTCGTGGTCGTCGTAGCCGGTGCCGGGGTTGGTCGGTGCGACCGCCGGCGTATCACTGTGGCCACAGTCCGGACAGGTCCATTCCTCCATCGCCTGCTCGAGGTCGGTCTCCTCTGGGTCCGAGAACGGGGCGGGGAAACTGCAGTCGGGGCAGATGAAGCCCCACGGGGAATCGAGGTCCGCCTGGTCAGTGGCGGAACTCGACGGGTGGTCGGTATCGGGTGGGTCGTGGTCAGACATGCTCCGTCTGTGTCCGCGTGCGTCGTCCCATCGTTTAAGCCGTCGCCACTCACCAGCCACCCCAGGGTTCCGTCGTACCGGCAGCTACTGGGCGGTCTCGCCCGCGAGAAGGTGTCGTAAGCCGTCGAAGGCCCGGGGGTTAGAACTCGCCGCGAGCGTCCTCGATCTGGTCCAGGCGTTCCGCGACGTATTCAGCGTGCTCGTCGCGCAGTTCGGCAATCCAGGCGTTGATGAGGCTGTTCGTCGACTCGAAGTGAGGATGCACCTCAACGAGGTCCTCGATGAACCGCTTGTTTCCAGGTGGGACCCGGGCGCCGACGCTCTCGGGCGACGAGCCCTCCTCCGTGTACTTCTCGGGGAGAGAGGGCGGGCGGTCGTCAGACTCCCGTGGTCGTGGGAGTAGCGACCGTCCGTCTGCCGTTTCGTCGGAGGCGCTCTCCGTGTCGCTGTCGTCCGTTCGGTTCTGCTGGCCGGCGTGTTCACTACTGTTGCTCATTCAGTTGGCCTAGACGGTGATGTCGGATTCCTGCAGGTGGTCACTCGTCTCAACCTCCTCGCGGACGTCTTCGGCCGTGATCTCGACCGCGCCGAGGCCTCCCTTCTCCTCGTACTGGGTGGCGGCACGGAGGAACAGATCCTGGCAGAGCTGCCGCACGCGACGTGGGCGGCCGCCGGTCACGTCGGCGATGGCTGCGACCGCGTCGTCGCTCACGTACTGCTTTCGCGCCTCCTGCCGGTCGTCCGGACTCTGCTTCGTGGCGTCCTCTCCCGCGGCGTACAGGAACGACCGGCCGAGGAAATCGCTGATGTCCTCCTCTGAGAACACCTTGATTTCGTAGGGGTAGACCTCCAGACGGTCGTAGAGGGCCGCATCCTTCACATGGCCCGCGCGTTCGCCCGCCTCCTGCAGATGCTCTTTGCCGGCCGGCGTCCCAGTGAGGAACAGCAGCGCGCCCTTGTCGCCGAGTTGCTGAATCACGTCGAACAGTTCAGGGTTACACTTCTCGACCTGGTCGACGATGAAGAGCAGGCGCTGACCGTTGTCGTTGATGTCGGAGATGACTTCCTCTACGGCGGCTTCGGCTTCCGAGGTCGCGTGGGGAACACCGTCCCGGATGGCAGTGTAGCGGTCCTCGTCGATCTCGTAGCCGTACTCGAGGGCGCGCTTGATGACGAGCTCACACACCTGCCGTTTGGTCGTGTGACGGGAGTCTCCCCGGAGGGTCGCGATGACGAATTGGTCCTCGGAGAGCTCGCGTTCGAGAATGAGCGAGAGGGTGGTCTTCCCGGTGCCGACCGGGGAGAACAGACCGAGAGGCTTGCGGGTGATGTTGCTCTTAATCCAGCCCAGAAGGTCCGTGTCCTGGGTGACGTAGAGGTCCTCTGGGATGTCGCGGCCTTCGTCAGTCTCCTGGCCGAACGGGTTGTTCTGGTCGGGGTCTCCGCCGAGTGCGTCGATGAACTCGGCTTCGGTCTGTTCAGCATCCTCGATGCCGTCCGATAGGATGGTCATGGGACAATCAGGGTTCTGCCGCGCCGGGTTATAAAGTTAAGTCCATAACTGCTAATTCGGCGGCTCTCCCAGCGAGATTCCACCACTCGACCCCAGGGATCACGGCGCCGAGGCTGCCGCTCAGAAGTACAGTTCAAAGGCGGGAGAAGGGTGGCTGAACCTTAGTACGATGGCACGTTCCAAGACCAAGCCACCGCCCCCGCAACCCGATTTATCCGGTGCTTGTACTTAAATCGTCGGACCTGGCGACGAGTCAGTCCTCGAGTACAGGCACGACCACCGCGTCACTTTCCTGGCGGAACCGCCGATACTCCGCCGGCGCATCCGGCCGCTGCTTGACCAGCTCCTCCGCCTGCTTGTTGTGCGCCTGCTGGACCGCCTCTCCAACGTCCTCCTCG
Source organism: Halobacterium rubrum (assembly GCF_021729015.1). Lineage (GTDB taxonomy): Archaea > Halobacteriota > Halobacteria > Halobacteriales > Halobacteriaceae > Halobacterium > Halobacterium rubrum. Next base: position 110,199 of record NZ_JAJQQZ010000005.1, on the reverse strand, counting down.
ACGTCCAGGTCCGCGGTGAGCTCGGGAAGCGCCCCCTCCTCGACGAACACTACGTCCACCGAGGAATAGGTCACTGGCTCCTCATGGTCCGTTTCGAACGGAATCCGGACAGCCTCCCTGTCCGAAAGCACATCGGCTTCCTGGAGGGAGTCGACCGTCACTCGCTTCGCAACGGTCTCGAGAGCATCGTGGAGTGTGTCCTGCTCGATGCCTTGGGTCTGGCTCGCGAGCCGCTCCACGGACGGCTGCACGGGCACTCCGAGCGACCGCTCCACGCCACCGTGGTCGGTGAGCGAGGACTGCGTCGACGCGCCATCCGGGTTGCCCTCGGCTCCAGAATCCGTCTCGGCTTCCTCGTCGACTGTCCCAGCCGCTTCCTGGGGCGGGTCCAGCGGGACGATCACCGCCTCCTGGTTCGACGCGGCGACGGGGTCACCCTCCGGTCTCTCTGCGTCTGCGTCGTCCACGGTCCCGAGCTGGGAAAGTAGGTGGTCGGCGTACTCCTGGTGAACACTCCAGACAGCCTCGGCAACCTCTGGCGACGCATCGTAGATAGACATGAGAGCGTCCTGGAACGCACTCCTGCCCCGTTGGTTCGGTGCGTCGTAGATCGCGAGACGCTGCCCGGCGACCGAGACGACAGTCGGGTCGTCCCCGATGGGGATGCCCGCGGACGTGAACGTCTCCACGCTGAGGGTCTTCGACACCATGTCGAGCGTCTTCTCGACCGCCTCGACGTCGACGCCGATCTCCTTCGCGATACCCGCCGTCAGGCTGTCCGGGTAGAGATCTACGTTCCGCTCGTCGTATCGGAAGACCTCACTGACGTGCCCGAGCGGGACGAGATAGAACACCTCGCTGGACTCGACGAAGACTGGGTCGAACAGATACGGGTCGTCGTTGTCGTAGTTCTCGAGGTCGATGCCGACACCGTACTCACCGAGCTCGCCCTTCGGGAGGATGAGGCGGGCGCTCGTCTGGTTGTCGACGATCTTCCGCGACCGGTCGTTCTGCTTGTCTGGCTTCGTGGGGTTCGGGATGTGCTCGAAGGCCAGCGCGGGGGGCTTGTTGTCGCCCCCGGCCTCGAACATGCAGTGGAGGTAGTCTTCGCCGGCGTCGTAGCCGAGCTCATCGACGACGTCGGTGATCGAGATGTAGAACTGGTTGTTGTTCTTCCGCGAGCGAAGGGCTATCACGCCGTCCGGGAAGGCCTGGGTCCCGCTGCCGGAGAACCGGCCGCTGCGGGGGTCCGTATCGTCTACGTCGACGTCGACTGCTTCGACGGGGGTTGGTTCGTCGCTGCTGTTGTTGTCAGGGTGACGTGCCATCGTGTCTATCATGTTTGTCTCTCGTGCCCGGGTTTAGGTGTGGGCTTTTCTGGTCCGGCCTGCGTCGGCGGTCGGTCCGGTTGCAGGTCGTGGTGGGCTGCGTCGCCGTGATGGGGCCGGTGTGCGTCATCGTCAATTGAAAGTAAAGGCCCACCCACACTTAATTCTTTTGCACACAAAACCGCCGGTTAGTTAATAGAAAATGGACCAGCGGTCGTGGAACTCCTGAGCCGCCGCCACCAATACCCCGAACGCCTCCGACGGGTCCTCCTTCGACGCCATCTCGCGAGCATCCGCCACCTCCGTCGACGTTCCATCAGCGAGCTCCCGAACCACACAGTGACTATTGTAGACCGTCTTCGACCCGTCCCGTGGTGGGAACGTGCTCGCGGGCGAGATCGCCACTGTCGCTCCCGAGACGTGTTCGACCGTCGCGTCGTAGCCACCCTTCCCGCCGTGGTTCACCTCACGGGGACCCCAGATGTCGAACTCGACGACCTCCCACTCGTCTGGGAGGTGGTCGGCGAGCTCGTCCGCGAAGTCCGTCGACGAATACCCGCGGCCGTCGACGCTCGACGAGGGATTCCAGTCTAACTCGGTGTCCTGGTCGCTCGCCTGTTCATCGCACTCCGGAGTCGCCGAGTCCTCGGTCTTGGTCGGTGCCATACTCAACGAAAAGGACCGGCCCGTATTAACTGTTTTGCATACAGAAACGCCGGTAAAGTAAGGAGTTAGGAACCGAACTCCCCGAGCTCCGACTGGTCGCCAATATCAATCGCCTCGAACAGCTCCGGCGACTCGAAGCCGGGATTATTCACTCGCTTCGACACCGGGTACGCCTCCACCTCGTCCGCCGGGAACGCATCGAGAAGCTCCCTCGCGGTCTCCGTGTCCCCGTTCAGCCAGGCCTCGTGCTCGTCCCGAGCCAGCATCACCGGCATCCGGTCGTGAATGTCCCCGACGACGTTGTTCGGCTCCGTGGTGAGGATGGCCGCTGTGTCACGCGTGGTCCCGTTTTCCTCCCACCGACTCCAGATGCCAGCGAAGGCGAACGGATTTCCGTCAGCTCTCAGGATACGGTATGGCTGCTTGCTTCCCCGCCGCCCCTTCCACTCGTAGAATCCGTCCGCAATCAGGAGGCACCGCTTCGACTTGAACGACTGGCGGAACATTCCCGACTCCATCACGCTCCCCGAGCGGGCGTTAATCGGGGTCGCTACCTCGTCGGGGTCGTCGGCCCATTCGGGGATGAAGCCCCAGTCGATAACGACTGCCACCTCAGGGTCCGTGTTCCGGACAGCGACCAGGCCATCGCTCGGGTCGATGTTGTATTGCGGGACGTAGTCCTCGACGCCCTGGGTCACGGTGACGTCGAAGATGTCGCTGAGAACGCTTGGATCGACCGCGAGACTGGTACGCCCACACATACGAGCGTGTTTGATGTGTAGGGTGCTGAAGGTATCGGCGACCCTTCTGGAACCCAAATGCTACGGAGAGAAGTGGACGTAGGCGCTCCCTCGGGGGAGAGGTGAGCTCACCACTACTGTTATCCATTCTGGCCGCCCGCCTGGGAACGATGGCCGAGTGCGATGGCGAGGGGTGTACGGAGGACAAGCGCATCGGGATGAAATACTGTGATGAATGCGCGACCACGCGGAACGACTACTGGAGCCTCTACGTTCTAAAACTGCAGGACGCCTGCTACTACGTCGGGATAACGACCTGCCCAGAGAAGCGGCTGAAAGAGCACACGACCGGAGATCGGTCTACCGATTGGACTGAACAGCACAAGCCCGTGGGAGTGGCCGAAGTACGTGACGAGATTGCTGATACCGACGAGTTGGCCGACGCCCTGAAGCTTGAGCGAGAAGTGACACTCGAGTATATGCGAGAGAAGGGCTGGGAGCGGGTTCGCGGCGGCCCCTGGTGTACTCCGGACATGGAAAACCCTCCCTGGGAGTGACCGAAGAACGGACTCGAGACCACCACAATCGTCGCGTCGATGGTTGGTAGTCGGTTAGTTGAGCTGCTTCGTCCAACCCGAACCGTCGTCCCGTCTCTCGAAGCCCTCTGTCTCCAGAATGTGCTCCATCGCCTCACTGGTGGCGTTGTTCGTCCGAACCTCACTCTCCCCCGCTCTCCTGCTCAATCGGACAAACTCTTGAACCGCTGCCCGCCCTGCACCTTTCCCCTCCCAGTTTAGCTCTAGTTCGATATACTCCATGTGCCCGGGCACAGCCTCGATCATACCAATATGCTCTCCATCGACGAGTATCGAGTATCCCCCCACTGACTCCCGCAGCGTGAGGTCCTCGGACCCTACAGACTCGGTCATATCAATGCGTCTGCCCTCCCTCCATTTAACGCTACGACGCGGAGGGGTTACTCGCTCGGTCTACAACCCTGACCTTTCGCCGTTCCTCACCGCAAATTCCAGGGAGGCAGGCCTGACGAGAATGTAAAGCGTCATGGGATGTACGAAGCCGGACAGAGGAGCGAACCGTCGATACATGACCGGCTACGCCCGTGCGTGGCCCTGGTCGTCGTTGATGGGGCGGCGTTCCGACTCCTCGACCGTCCAGGCCTCCTCGTCGGGATGCCACCGGAGGTGGCGGTCCTTCACGTAGTCGTACGCCGGCGTTCCACGCGGCGCACCCGCTGCCTGCCCGACGCCCCAGACGTGGTGGGCCAGCACGACGACCTCCTCTCCGGCCGCCGCCCAGTCCACGATGGTCCGAAGCGCGTGCTCGTCGCCGACGTCGACCATCCCCGCTTCCTGGGGCGACACCTCGCCTCGTCGCGACAGGCGCTCCGACACGTCGCTGGTCCGCGCACTGACGAGGTTGTACCGCCCGATGCTCGACAGAAGCCCGTGATAGATCTCCTGCCGACTCGCCGCCACATCGCCGCTGCTGCTGGCGTCCTCGTTGTCTGGCATCGAACCACCTACCCGTCTGTTTTGGTCTGCTCGCGGCGCTTGTAGTACGCTGCGCGAGCGTCCAAGTCCTCGAACGTCTCCATGTTCAGCGTGTACCGATTCTTCTCTCGATGCCCTGTCTGGTCGATTTCAACGAGTGCGATGGGCTCCGCGAGCGCGTTCAGAATCTCCGAGACGGACGTACTCCCCACCTCCACGCGGTCCTCGATGCCATCCCTGGTCGGCCGGTTCTCCCCGGTCTGGTCCCACTCAGGGTGGGTGCCGTCCGCGACCTCGGCGAGCTCGTGGAGGACCGCCCAGAAGTGCGTGCTACTGAGGGCCGTCGTCGCGACCGCCTCGTCGACGAGCGTCTGGAGGGCATCCGGTCGGCCTTCTACCGTCGCAACGTACTCGCCCGGCTGCACTCCACCGACTCCAGGCTGGTCTCCAGGCACCGCGAGGGCCTCCGCCTCGAGACCGACCTCTTCTGGGGCCTTCTCCCCACTGAGAACGGCCTCCAAGTCCGCCACACGGTCCTCGGCCTCCTCTGCACGGTCGCGCTCCTTGCCCGCGCGGTCACGCAGGTCCTGAGTATCCGCGTCCCGTTCGCCGAGGATCGACGTGAGGCGGTCCCGAATCTCGCGGATTTCATCCAGCTTCGCTTCCACCCGCTCTTTGTCCTCGACACGCTCCGCGAGCTCCTCTTTCTCCGCTTCCAACTCCTCGACGCGGGCGTTCCGGGTTTCGAGCGTGGCTTCCAGCTCCTCCACACGGCTGCGGGCGTCCCTGAGTTCCGTCTCCTTCGCCTCCAGAGACGCCTCCAAGTCGGCGACCCGCTCGCCGAGGTCACTCTCCACGACCTCCATGACCTCCGCCCGGAGTTCATCCGGCAACTGCACTTCGACCCCTCCTTCGCCACCTTCCGCCACCTCAACCTCGCTGAGTCTCCCGGGGGACATCGCAGCCTCGACAGCGTCGGCGAACGTCTCGGCGGTCGCCTCGAAGCGTTCCTCGACCTCCTCCGTGACGTAGTCCCGGGTTTCCAACTGCTCGCGGAGCGCGTCGATGGTGTCCTCGCGGTCGTCTAGCTTCTCCCGGAGCGATTCGTTCTCGTCCTCAAGAGACTGGTGCCGGTCACTGACGGCCTCCAGTTCCCCCGCGAGCTCGTCGCCAACCGTCTTCAGGTCCGGCACCTCCGCCGCGTCCTCGTCGGCGAGCGTCGGTGTCGCCCCGCCGTCGTAGGTGTCCTGACGACGGAACTTCACACGACGAGAGTCGTCTTCCCAGTCGGCGGAGAGGAACGCCTCGCCATTCTCCAGGTCCGTGACGCTGCGCTTGTAGTCGGACCCGACGATTCGCCCGACGACGTTCGTGTCGTTGTCCCAGGTGAGGCGATGCCAGACCACCCAGTTGCACTGCGTGATGAACGCTTTGCGGACGTCGGCCGGTCGCTGACTGATCGCGACGACCCCGAGACCGTGTTTGCGGCCGCGCTTCCCGAGTTTGATGAATAACTCCTCCAAGTCGCTACTCCCGCCGGATTCGGGAAGATACTCGTGAGCTTCTTCGACGAACAGCGGGAAGGGTCGCTTGAGCTTCTTCGCCTTCGCGAACAGCGCCCGAACGAAGTTCAACAGCAGCTCATCGGCCGTGTCCTTGTCGATGTACCCGGACACGTCGATAATTAGGGGGACGCTGCGTTCGAGCGCGAGTTCCGCGAGTTTCTCGCCGTGCTCGGGGCCGACCTGGACGTCGACTTCCGTGTCGCCGCCGACGTGCAGCATCTCGAACTCCTCCTTGAGGCCGAAGTATTCGCCCTCGGTGTCGATGATGGCGAGCGGTCGGCCCGCGCGGAGGATCTCTTCGATGACGACGTTGGCCGTGTTCGATTTCCCGGCGCCGCTCTTTCCGGTGAGGAAGGCGCGGCTGGTGAGAACGGACTGGTCGCCTCGAAGGGGCAGCATGGCCTCGCCCGCGTCTGTGTCCTCGTCTCCGGTCGCGAGCGTCGGCTCTTTGTACGTCCCGACGTGGATGGCGTCGGGATAGTTGGTGCCGTCGTCGTGGGTCGACTGGGCGTCACTCATAGGTGGGGTTCCTCGCGGATCGGGTCGTTGTGTTCTGTAGAGCGGTCTCCCGGGTAAAGCGTTGGTAGACCGGACCTCCTCGTGTGACGCCCCTGGGGTGGTTATTGTGTCTGGAACGCGCCATGCCTGTGGGGAAGGACCGCAGCACCGTATAACTTTTGCTTACAGAACCGCCGGTTATCTATCCAGGCCCCTTCTCCTCGGTCAGAGATGCCGCTCGGGGGAACGACTTTCTGCGAGCCCTATCCAACCCGGAGTATGCCGGATACGGACCACGACGACTTCGATGGCGAGATGCTGGAGACGGCTCTCGAAGAAAACCGGCGGACGCTCGACCAGAAGAACAAGACGTTCCGGGAGTTGTCGCGGAAGGCCGATAGGATTCTTTACCTCAACGTCGCGACCCTGGCCGCGCTGGCTACTGCCTTTCAGGTCCGGCTGTTCCCCAGCTCCACACTCCTGGTGGTTCCGTTCGCTGGTCTGGTCGGGTCACTGGTGTTCGGGGTGGCGGGCTACTGGACTGCATGGCTCCACCAAGGAACCGGCCAAGCGGTCCTCGAAGAAGCAATTGAGAGAGACTACAGCAAGAACGAGTTGGTGACATGGCTGATTCTAACCGTCTACCCGAACGGGATCGACAGAACACACCAGTCTATCAGCCGAAAGCGATTCTGCCTCAAAGGCTCCCTCGCCGCATATGCCGGTTCCATCGTCCTATTTTCAGCCTGGTTTTTAGTGTACGCCGTCTAACAGGGCGGCTATGGGAGATAGCGACAGTGAGGACGAGTTCCGGCCGCGTGACGCAGACCAAATCCGGGACGAACACCCGGACCTCGAAGAGGAAGAAGAAGCCGAAGGCGAGCACTGACTAACGCGGAACCGTTCTTCTCCGGCCTATCCGAGCACTCCGGAGTCGACAGAGAGAGACACGTTCAGCGCCGTCCCGAACGGCAGGACTGGCGACCAGTCGGTGAGCTCGAACGACGCCGACCCACCGCTGCCGTCGTGGCCACTCCCTCGACCGTCGTCCTGGTCACTGTCAGCATGGACGCGGATGAATCGGACCGACGCGACCGACCGACACTTCGCCATGTCCTCCGGCGTGACCCTGGACGGGGCGTAGCCGAGATCGCGGGCTAGCTGGTCGGCTCTTGCATAGTAGGGATTCGGCACCACGGCCTCCTCGGGTGCCTCACTACTGAGCGCCGAGTAGTCCGAGGACTCAATTACGTGTGTAATCCATTTCAGGGCGTTGTGGTCCTCCAGCGCGGTTGTCGTCGGGCTGACTGGCTTCGGTCTGGTGACGTCGACCGGGAGGTCGTTCGCGGCCGCAAGCAGCCCGGGTATAGACGAGCACGTCTCGGAGAGTAGAACACCGCCCGCGATCTGGATGTTCCCCCTCGACGACGGCGCGACGACGACAACCACGTTTGTGATGGTGTCACCCGCGCCGTGTGCGATGAAAGCTGCCTGTCCCGCCTTGGACTGAGTCGTCTCGCGAGCGGGGGAGGTCAGGATTCGGTCGGTTACGCGGTCTCGGAACGTGCTGAGGTTGGTTCCAGCCGTTGCTTCTGAGCGGCCAGCGACCGTGAAATATCCGTCCGTCGCCTCAAGCCTTTGAACAGCCTCGACCTTCCCGAGTGCATCGAGGTACTCGGAGAGGGCGTCCATCTGAGCGTTGTGAACGCAGAACCGGAAGTGTCCGCGAACGCTGGCGCTGCTCGGGGCGAAGGTCACTGGCGCGGCGAGCTCGCCGGATGCTCTCGTCGGAAGTGACCCGTTGCTGACTTCCCGTCGTTGTGCGGCGACTCCATCCTGGTCGTATCGGCAGACGATGGTACAGGAGTCCTGGCTGTGGTCAGCAGCCGGTTTCTCCTGACTCTCAGGGTGGTCGCCGGTGGACGGGTCGCCGGACGGCGTACGGCCTCGAAATTCACCGGAGTCCATTGGTCGGTATCGGGTGTCTGTGTTAGATTCCATCGCCCCGGGGGTAGTTAATTCCTCCCCAGGCAGCGACAAGAACGGCGGCCGTATCGCTGTAAGGCACGACGGTTCTTCGGAAAAGGCGTCCCCCTGAGGGGGGACTCCAGCTTCCCACCGAGTTCGGCGAGCCGGTGAAGTTGCCCAGATACCGACCAAGGTGATGTGGGCTGTCCCGAATCCCACCACGACCAAATGGAGGATTCGGCTTTCACGTCGGCCACGGTGACTAAGCGTGGCCGGTCGTGGCCATCAGGCCACGTACTGTGGGTGCTCCCCGGTGGGGGCATCTGAAAATAATTCTGCCACCCCTATAATACCCTCGGAAGCCCCGCTATGAGGGGAGAGAGGCGTGGTAAACGGCGTGACGTGGAAGACGAGAGGATTACGGAACGCCGGAAGGCCGACTCGCTGCTGGCGAGCTCTGGCGGTCGTCGGCCGCGGCGTCCTGGACGTCGTCGGCCTCGACCTCGACCTCACCCGCGAGGTTCCGATACCCGCACCGCGTACACTCGTAGACGGGGGTCTCTCGTTCGTGGTTCCTCGGCGTTAACGTCCTGTGTCCGCAGTGGGCGCAGGTGTACTCGGGGTGTGCGACGAACCGGGGGTCTAGCGCCGGCTGTGCGGTTGGCTGAGGATGCCGCCATTCCCGGTACGCATCGAGACGGTCGACACCGACGACATCCAGGTGGTCGGCGAGCGTGTACGTCGCCTCGCCGAGGTCCGGCTGCTGGCCGACCGTGAACGTGGAGAGGAACGACAGACCGCCCGGACCGCCGAGGGAGTCGTCGGTCACGTTCGCGACGACCGGCCGGAGTGAGGTGAGGTCCGCGTAGGGATGGTGGGGTATCCACCAAGAGTTCTGGACCACCTGGCCGCCTGGCTCGACCACGCGGACGGCTTCGCTGAACAGCCGGGCACGGGTGTCTGGGGCGATTTTCCAGGGCGGGTCGGTGACAACAGCGCCAAACTGGTCGTTGTCGAAGGGAAGGGCAGTCGCATCAGCGCGGTGGGTGGCCGCCGTCTCCTTGGTCTCCTCGTCGTCCTGGTACTGGGTGAGCTTGTCGACGCGAACGTCACCGAGCGTGCTCGACCCACAACAGAGGTTCGCCACCGTGCCGTCGACGTCGACGAGCTCGCTCTCGACGTGGTCGGTGAGGCGGCTGTGCCACGACCACCCCGGCGTGAACTCCGTCTTCCGAGCGTCCTCGGGGAATTGGGACTCGAAGCCCTGGACTCTGACCGCCTGGTCGCGGGGCGCGTAGTCTCGACCGGGGCCGGTCGCTGCGGATTCCACCCCGCCGAAGGCTCCGTCCGTCAGGGAGGACTGGGTCTTCGTCTTCGTGTACCGGAGGTAGACCTCTGGGTGGTGGAAGTCGAACGCGCCGGCGACAGCGATTTCATCAAGTCGGACGCGGTTGCTATCCGGGACCCACTTGCTCTTCGTCAGCAGCGTTCCTCCCGGCGCGAGGTGGGGCGTAAGCCGCTGGTAGTCGTTCGACCGCCCGAACCACGATGTCGTTTCCTTGCTGTAGATGATGGTGTCGAAAGTCTCGCCGGCGGGGATGCCGAGGTCGTGGTCTCGAATCTGGGCGTCGTTCCCGGTGTCGTTGATGCACGTTTCGACGCGGTCGACGGCGGGGGACGCGGCGGCGAACGCTCCGAGTCGGGCCACGCGACCGGGGTCGCGACCGATGATGAACACGGCGCCGCCGATGTGCTGCTCGAGGTAGTCGCCGTGAGCACCGGGGTCGTCCGTCAGTGGCCCCGGCTGGATGAGCGTTACCAGTTCGGGGGCGCGGAAGAGCGGGACGGGCCGGGTCATGCCGTCTGGGGGGTCTCCGTGGAGTTAGCCGACGGGCTGGCGGTGGCCGTGGACGTGTTGTCCTCGGACGCCGGGGGTAGGGGGCAGGCGTCGACGAGGTCGGCGAGGTCGGAGATGAGGATTGAGACGGTGTCGGTCACGCGGTCGTCTTCCCCGCGGATTTGAAGCTGGGGACGGCGGTCGTTGTCCTCGGTGAGCGCCTGAAACCCCGGGAGGCGGTACTGTAGGCCGCGGGCGGTAGACTGCCACGACGTGCTGATACTGGCGTCTGCCTCGCTCGGGTCCGGGAGGTCGTCCTGCATCGCTAGGAGGTCCGCGAGCATGACGGTGACCGTGTGGCCGTCCTGCTCGATGTCGGCGGTGTGGTCCTCGGGGTTCGCGTCGACGGTGTAGTCGGCGAGTTGTGCCCACTCGGTGAGTTGGGTGGAACGCTCCGTCATGTCTGGATAGAAGGACCGCCCAGAATTAAGTCTTTTGCATACAATACCGCCGGGTATATTGAATTAGGTTAGTACAGCGAGGTCGACCCGAGGTGGCTCGTGATGTGGGCCGCCAGCAGCGGCGGAATCGCGTTCCCCACCTGCCGGAACTGCTCGGCCTTCGTCCCGCTGAACGTGAACGAATCCGGGAACCCCTGAATCCGCGCCACCTCTCGAACCGTCATGCGACGCACCCGCTCGGTGGACGCCTCCGGCTTCGACGGCGCACGCCCCGCGTAGTGCCACGGCGGCGTCCCCTGCGAGACCGTCATCGTCGGCGCAGCCTCCCCGGGGTCCAACCGCCGGTCAGTCGCCGGCTGCCCCGGATACCCGAGCGGAAGGTCTGCCTTCTCCTCGCGGTACTCGTCCGAATGGTCGGCCTCAACGTGGTTCGGCGGCATCCGCACCGACCGGTCCTCGACGTCGACGAACTGAGGGACGGTATCCGGGATGACGCGGTTCTCGTCCGCCCGCGACACCATATGGACGGGGTCCTCGGCCGGGGGCTGCGGCGGAAGCGGGTCCGGGAGGTCACCCAGAGCCGCGCCGGCGGTTTCGTAGCCCTCGAGCCGGCGGCCGGTGAGTGTCTGCTGGGGCTCCACCGCACACGACGGCGTCGGCTCCCACTGGTCCGGGGTCGGAAGGTCCTCACGCACGCCGAGAATGAACAGCCTGTCACGGCGCTGCGGCACTCCGTAGTCCGCTGCCGTCAGGATGACCGTCGACACCTGATAGCCGGGCCCTGCCTCACGGAGCGACTCCTCGACGGCGCTGTGGAGGTTCTCGTGGTTCTTCTTCAGGCCCGGGACGTTCTCCATCACCACCACGCCCGGCGCGAGCTCGTCGACCCACTCGGTCGCAGTAAACAGGAGCTCGTTCCGCTCGCCGTCACGCTGCTTCTTGCCCGCCATCGACGCGTCCTGACAAGGCGTCCCGAACAGCGCCATGTCGATGACGCCCGGGCCCTCCGGCCCGATCTCGGCGTAGTCCTCACGGGGAATCTTTGGCCGGGCCCCCTCTGCCTCGATAGTGTACTCGGGGTCGTGCTCGGCGGCGAGACGGGCGACGATGTTCGGGTCGACGTCCGTCATGTCGTGGTTGACCGCCTCCGTACCGTGGAGATTCCCGTGGTAGGAGTACCACGCGGCGATGTCGATGTCGAAGCCCGCGAGGACGTTGTAGCCGATGTGCTGCATCCCGAGGGAGCCTCCGCCGCATCCGCTCGGCATCTCGATTGCAGTCGGGACTCGCTTCTCGCCGGCGTCGGTTTCGACCGTGGTCTCTCCGGCCGGGTGCGGGACCGCCGGAAGGTGGGTTGAGGAACGGGCCATCGTACACTCGATACAAGGGACCGTGCCGTATTAAGACTTTTGCATACAAGCGAGCCGGGTATGTTGTAGAAGCTTATGCCGACCACTGCCCGATGCTCGCCTGCTCCCCCGGCGTCTCCGGCTCCTCCTGCTCGGACTCGAGGATTCCAGCCTCCCGCGCAGCATCCTTCCGGTCGACGTGCGATTTCCGAACCCGGTGCCCGCCCGGACGCTGGCACTTCCGTCCAACCCCCGCACCGCACGATGGACACGGCACCTGCCGCGCCTTCTCGTCTTCTCTGTCCGCCCCACCGGATTTGTTCGAGTCCTGCGTGTCCGCGAGGTCCTCGATCTTCTCGCGCATGCCGCTACGTAGCTGTGCGGGTGTCCCGACGTGCTCGGGGTCGTCGACGGGGACGTGAGGCCGCTCGTCATACCACCCGTCCGTTAGGTCGTCTAGCGCCAGCCACTGCTCTGAGGTCGGCCATTTCCCGTTGATGAACCCGATATGCTGCTCCGTCCGGTGCCGTGGCTCGGTTGCGGTCGACAGCGACCCGATGTGGCGTCGCGTCGGTTCCTCAGGCCCGGCCGACTCCGACAGCGTCCCGACGCGGTGCTGGCTGGGATATTCGGGCTCGGTCACCTGCGACAGCGACTCTTCTGAACAGGTGCAGGCGAGGATGAAGTGACCGGCTCCCGACCGCATCACGCGGACGTCCGGCCCATCAAGCGCGTGATCCTCGCCGAAACCGCAAGTCGTCTCCGGGAGGTCGACGTGCTGGAAAAACCCCGACATCACACCCACCCCGCGAGGTCTTCCTGCTTCCCGCCGCTCTCTCGGAGTTCATCCATCTCCTCGAACCCGGGACGGAACCCGGCCGCCCACATCTGGACATCTTCGCGAACGCACGAAATGTGGACGAGTTCGCCTACCCGGCAGCGCTCGCTGGTCTTGTTCAGGGTCGCTGGCTCCAAGTCCCATCGAGAGGTCCCCGTTCGCCGGGTCTGACCGGTCGGGGAGTCGGTGATGTAGTACCAGGTCCCCGCGGCTCCTCTCTGGAAGTACCACCGTGGCGTCTCGCCGTCGACGCGACCATGACGCCCGTAGTACCCGTCGACTCGGATGACCCATTCGCTGGGGTTGGCCTCGACGAGGTCAAGGACGGATTCGTCGATCTTCGGCATCAAACCCACCTCTCGAGGTTCGTCTGGCCGGTTGTGCGGGGCAGTTCGGCGGTGTAGTATTCCTCGAACGCCTGAAGGTAGCTGCAACCGATGTCGTAGTCAGCGAAATGTTGGGCGTCCATCCCCAGGACGACGAACTCGGCGAATGCGAGGGCCTGGTCGACACTCGGGAGGTCGTCTGCGAACCAGGCGTCCAGTGCGGTCACGTCGCCTCGATGCCGGGCGTCTGTGGCCGATTCCGTGAGGTCCTGTTGGGTGCCGCTCATGCGGCCGCCACCTCCGCCGTGGGGCTGGGTTCTGGTGCCATCGTACACTCAGAGGTAAGGGACTGGTTCGACTTAAGGCTTTTGCACACAAGTCCGCCGGTAGAATATTGCCGGCAGACCCAGCTAGACGAACTGGTCCAGAGTCGTCTCCATGCTCGTCGACGAGTCCGCCACCTGGTCCCCCGCATCCGAGTGCGTCGGTTCCTTCATCCATTCCAACATCGCCCTTCCAGTGCTCCCCCGTAACTCCGCCTTCCGGGCCGCAAATTCGCGCTCGTACCTCTGGTCGGCCTCCTCGACGTCATCGACTCCGACGCCCTCGAGATACCGCTCCATCGCACAGTCCCAGAAATACGGCCGTTCTATCCAAAACGGCTCCTCACGGGGCTCATTCGCGGTATTCTTCAGAGTGACCACAATCGTCTGGACTTGCCGGTCAAACGTCGGCTCGGGTAGCAGGGCGATCCGACCGAGACGACGGCCGGCAAGGAGGTCCTGAAGAGGCTCACACACGCTGACGGTAAGCGCCTGCACCGGCAGGATGAATGTAGCCCACCCGTCGGGCTTCAGTAGCTCCAGGGCCTGCTCGACGAACGGCGCGAACACCGGGAACTTCCCCTCGGCCGTCTCGAACTTCTCACCGTACGCTGTCCGTTTCTCCGTGTTGAGGCGGCTATACCGTGTGTACGGCGGGTTCGCCAACACCCAGTCGAACGGGCCCTGCGGCGGGTTCAAGAGAAAGTCCGCTTGCTGGACGTCGACGTCGTGGTCGGGGTGGGTCATCTCGAACGCGCCCACGTTGTTCGGGTCGTTCTCCACACCGACGCAGTCGGGAACCGGATAGTCCGCCTTCCGATGGTCGCGGTGCCCCTCGCCTGGGGTGCAGTACCGGACAACAGCGTCGTAGAGGTTGCCCGTCCCTAAGCCCGGCAGTAGCAGCCGCGGCGAGCTCGGCGAGCCGGGGCGTTCGACCTCGAAGAGATCACCGACCGCGTATTCGGCCGCCGGTTCGGGCGTGGGAACGTAGCCGTTCTCTGCTGGCATTGGTGGAGGTATTCAGGCAGGCCGGTGGGTGGGCTCGGGGAGGTCGCCCGCGTTGCGCTCCGACCCGAGTAGCTCTGTAAACCGCTCTGGGGTGTATAGTTCGTACCAGTAGCCGCCACGCTCGATTCGCTCACCAGCGAAGAGCGTAGAGGCATCGAGACGGTGCTGTGGGCCCGAGTTCCGTCCGATGGTCGCTGTCTTCCCTGACTGGCTTGTCTCAACAGCCAGGACCTGTGGGCTTTCAGACTCCCCGATGCTCGCGAGGATTCGAACCACAGTCTCGGCCGGCGGGTCCTCCGGGTCCGCTACGACACTTTCCGGCGCCGTCTCGACGTCTACCGCCGAAGGGGGAGAGTAGGCCATCAGGCCACCCCCTCGCCGACGGCGTCGGTCGCCTCCGTGACGACCATCTCGTGTTCTCGGATGTGGTCGACGACACAGCTCCCGCAGAGGCCCGTCTGCCCCTCGCGTTCCTGGTCCGGGTCGTACTGGTCGGCCGCATCCTGTTCGTCGACGGCGAGCAGGAACCGCCGGTCCGCAGGCGTCCCGTAGTTGCAGCGGTCGCAGTTCCGGTGGTCCGGGTCCTCTGCAACCTCCGTGACCTTCACCAGGCGGAGGGTGCGGGAATCGGTCATCGCTTCGCCTCCTGGGGGTCGATGTCTCGACTGCGGAGCTCGCGCTTGATGGGGCCGGCCTTCATCACTGCCGGGCCGATGCTCATGCGGCGGCTTCCGAGCGCGACACCTTCGTCAATGACGTCGTTGTACTTCTCGATCAGTTCCTCATCGTTGAGGTTTTCGAGGTCGTCGGAACGTGCCATTTTGCGTCTACTCGATACAAGGGACCGGTTTGACTTAAGGCTTTTGCATACAGACACGCCGGCAAACTATTCGGGGTTACTGCCCCCTGAGTAGCGTCACGTCCTCCACCGAGATTCGTTGCCGTTCAGTCTCGCCCCAGAGCGCCGTCGTAAGCCGCAGACCGAGAGGGTCTGCCTTCAGGATGGTGTTGTAGTCGCGGTGGTCTCGCCCTACATCTCCGTCAGAAAGCCGAATCCCGTTCTCCTCCGCATCGTTGCGGAACACGACTTCGTACCGGGCCCCGTCGATCTCCACTGCCTCGACCTTCCCCTGGTCGTGGTCGTGCCCGTAGCCCTCAATCGCTGCGAACACCATGTCCGCGTCTGCGTTGATGTTCCGTTCTCCCGTACGCTCGTACTCGTCGATAGCCGTGTCCTCGCGCTCGTTCGTGTAGGTGTAGGAGAGGCCCGTGGGTCTCGCGGAGACCTTCTCCCGATTGCCGTCAACGTCAGCCAGAGTGCGGTTCCGCTTCTGGTTCGCGTCGATGACAGTGTAGGTGTCGCCATTCAGCCGGACCACGTCGCCCTCTCTCGAGGCGTAGAAGTCCCCGAACGCTGCGTAGGTCTCGTTCACTTCTCCGGTGAGGGCCACCTCCTCGATGAGACCGAGATTCTGGATGGCCTCGAGACAGCGCGGGCCGTTCTCACTGACGCTGAAGTTCAGGAATCTGGCGTGGCGGGCATCGGGTTCGGCCGCGTACACCCTGAGACTGGATAGCTGGTCCGTGTTTGGGTACGGGTCGAACCCCTGGGTGACGTATGCGGTAACGGTGCGGGAGCCTCGCGAGCCGTTGTAGGTTATCTCGATTTCGGTGCCGGCGGGCGTGTCGGTCGTGATTCGGTCGCCGTCGCGGGTCTCGAGCTCGGTGGTACGTGCCATCGTCGGGTCTACCCGAGACAAAGGACCGCTCTAGCTTAAGCTTTTTGCATACCAATACGCCGGATAGTTAGGCGTGCGAGTCAGCGGGGGCGACCCCGCCCGTCTCTGCGACCGGAGTCACGTTCTTCAGGGGCAGGTGTTGCCAGCCGGAGTCCTCGACGGCCGCCCGAACCTCGAACGGGTCGTCCTGCGCGTAGGACAGAAGGTGGTACTGCTCGCCCTCGTTCCAGGGCACGTCCGGCGCGAGGCAGAGAACCTCCACGCGACCGTTGCGCTCCTGGCCCGTCAGCACACGGAGCGTCGGGGTTGCCTCCAAGTCCGAGGGGAACCCGATTGCCTGGTCGTCGTACTGAACGCTGACGAGGTCGCCAACAGCCAGCCCTGCCAGCGGCGGGTCACGGGGATGGTCCGGCGTTGCCTGCTGGCCCTCAGCGGCTTCGACGTCCTGGGCCTTCCCCTCCGCGAGGAACTGGCCGAAGCCAGCCTGCTCGTGGTGGGCTTCAATCTCTTCAGCGCCCCAGACTTCCCCGCGCTGCTCCAGCGTCGCCAGCAGTGACTCGGGCACGTCCGCGGAGTCCGCCGCGAACACGACGAGTAGCGACGCGAACGGGGCGCTTGAGTCCGCGCCGTGGAACTTCAGGCGGCCGTCTATCACACAGAGGTATTCGGCGCTGCTGGCGTGCTCGTGGAACCAGCCAGAGGATGCCGAGTAGGATGGGATGAGCATGACGACGTGGTCCGCGTCGCCCCGCTCGGTCGAACGGACGGCCTTCGCTGCCCACGGTTCGATGTTGGAGTACGGCGGGTTCACGAACACGCTCCCGTACCAGGGGGAACGGTCGGAGAGACCGTCGTCTGCCGCCGTGTACCGCGTTTCGGCTATCGGCATCGGCTCGCAGCCGGAACACGGGTCGACGTCGAAGGTGCCGCCGACGGCGCGCTTGAGCTCGCGGGCGAGCGGGACTGGCGTGGGTCGGGAGTCGCGTTCCTTTTCGGCGCGGTCGTCGGCGCGGGCGTCGGCGAGGTTCATGCCGCCGAACGCTTCCTGGTCGCTGTCGCCGGCGGCTGCGTCCTGCGCGGTCGGGCTGTGGTCGTCGGAGTGGGCCATCGTACACTCGAACGTAAGGGACCGGGGCGAATTAAAGCTTTTGCATACTAACGCGCCGGGTATATTGCCGTGGGGTGGGCGGTTCGCCAGAAGCGGAACTGGACGAGAACACCGCGGCCACGGCCACCCCGCTGCGGTGAAACCGTCGACGATTCTGGCAGTCAGTGGCTGCCCGCGCCCGTTACCGTGGTCGGCCAGTTTTCCCAGTGAGCGCGCTGGATGAGGGTGCCTCGCCGCCACTTCGCGTAGTAGTCAGTGAGGGTCGCTGAAATCCCGCCCTCCTCGAGCTCGTCGACGTTCGACGCCGTCGGGGAGTCCAACAGGATAGACCCATGCTCGCCGTAGTTGGAGAAGTCGGTAACGACGTGGCAGACCCCATCCTCCGTGTCCTGGATGACATCCCCGACCTCAATCCCCATCTGCGCGACCATCTCCTCGGGGCGTGGGGCGGTGTCGACGAGCTCTCGTCGCGTCATGTAGGCACCTCCCTGAAGCCCGAAGTCGGCCGAGGGGTCGGCGGTCGTGTTCATTTCTGGCCTCCGTGCAGGCGCGGTCGGTTGTCGTCTTGGAGTTGAGCCATCGTACACTCGAACGTAAGGGACCGGCCCGACTTAAGCTTTTGCATACTAACGCGCCGGGTGTGTGGGCGGGTTCCGTTAGCCGAACAGCATCCGGTAGCCTCCACCCTCGACCGCCTCGAACCCCAGACCAGCGGGGAGAGACGACTGGACACCGTCCGTCGCGGAGAACACACCCTCCGGGACCGCCATCACGTCGTACCCCTCCAACTCCGCCCAGTCGCGTGCTCGCGTCAGCAACCACCGGGCTGTCGCGCCGGGGAACGCCGTCTCTCGACTCGCGTACTCGAGCACCCGGGCCTCGCTGTACGGCGACCGCGGGTTGCCCGTGACCGCCAGCGCCGCCACCAGCGTCCCGTCCACGTCGGCCCCGAACACGGCTGCCGGCGCGTACCGACCGCGCCCGGTCGCCTCGCCGGCCAGCGCCTCCCGGGCACCGTCTCGCCCCTCGGCCGCGAAGAGGTCGCGTGCTCGCCCGCTGTACGGCGCGTGAGCGTCGTCCCGTGCGAACTTGGTGTCCGTGACATCCTCGCGGACGAAACCGAACTCGGCCGGCCGTGCGTCCCCGTCGTACCCGGAGAACGACGCCAGGCCCGCCTGGGCCGTCACCGTGCCGCCGGGCCCGTTGCCAAGCCGTCCCTCGACCCGGCGGGGAACGCCCGGGGAACCGTCCTCCCCGTCGACGTCGACCGACCGGAGGTACCTCGTGAGCTCGCGAGTGTGGTCGTGGTTCGACCGGCCATTTCGGTTGTGCGACCCTGTCGAGCACGCTGTGCCGTCGTTCTGGAAGTTCGCGCCCTGATAGATGCCGCCGTCATTGCCGTCGGTGCCAGCCAGGGCACGGACGTTCTCGAACCCTTCCAGGGCGGCCCACTCATAGATTCGGGCGAGCATCCGCGTCCCGGTGTTGTTCGGGAGGGCATCTCGGTCGACGGCGTCCTCAGGATGGCTCGCGTACCGCGTGATCTCGACGGTGTGGCGGTCGCAGGCCTGCCGAGCGTTTGGGACGTTCACGGTCGCGACCGCGGAGAGTTCGTCGTCCGGCCGTCGTGCCGTGAACATCGCCTTGGCCTTCGCCACTCGGCCGTGTTTGTGGTCGACGACAGGATGCCGGAGAAACCCGTTCACGCGGTCACGGGAAAACTCCCGGGTGAAGGTCGTCTTGTCTGCTCGTACCCGGGGCTTCGGCTCGACTGGCTGGTCCTGCGCGTGTTGGTCGGGGTGGCGGGCTCCCGTCGCCGCCCAGCGGGAGTGTCGGTTGGCGACCCCTTCGGCGATGAGGCGGACCTTGCCGTCAGCCGCGAGCGCCTCGAGGTCCTCGCGGCGGACGTTACGGGTCCGGCCGCCGACCGAGTAACCGTCCAGCCACTCGATGTCCATGCGAACCGGTCGGAGAGGGGCGTCGGCCGCGTCGTCGGAGTAGTCGCCTGCCTCGCGGAGCAGCGCGTGGACATGCTGGTGGCTGAAGAATACCACGTCGCCCGGGGCGAGCTCGCCGACAGCCGACCCAGCCGTCGGGCTCGTGGCCTGCGCGGCGGTCGGCTGTGCGTCCGGAGCCGTTGTGTTGGCGGCGCCGTCGTCTCCGAGGAATGCTGAGAGCGACATGGCGCTGTTAGTGGTGCCGCGTCCGGGCAGTCTGGTCGTATGCGGGAATGGGTCGCGTCTCGGTGGGGGTCTTGGGTGCCATCGTCTGTTTTGTGGTAAGGGACCGCCCACACTTAACCTTTTTGCATACAGTAACGCCGGGATGATAGCAGTGGTGTGGCTACTCGGTCTCGACCAGGGTGAGCTCGTCGACGGGCTGGACGAACTCGAGCACCGCATCCCCCTCCTTCGCGAGCGCCACACCGTACTCCGTCGCCAGGATCACGAACGACGGCACATCCTCCTCCGGCCACTCGCCCACCGCTGACACCGGCTTCACGACGAGGTCCGGAATCTCGCTCCGATACGCGACCTGCGTGACACAGTAGAGATCGCCGTCGCCGACGTCGTGCTCCGCTCGGGAGACCTCTGCATCGGTGTCCTCCGTGCTGACCCGCACGTAGTCTCCACCCGTGTACGTGACGAGCTCCTCGGGGTCCAGCCGGCCACTCTCGGGAGGGCGCTCGGAGTCCTCGTCGTCAGAGGGCGGCATCTGGCGGTCACCTCCCACCCCTGCGACCGCTGCGCTCGCCGTCCTGGACTCCCGGCAGAGCCGCCGCTATGGACTGCAGTCGACTCCCGTTCATTACGCGCTCACCGGGAAGTCTCCTGGCCGCCCACGTTCGCGGGGGTCGGCTCGATCAGCGACGCCGGGTAGGCGTACACCGTCACCGGCGTCTCCTCCAGAGACCCGGCCACCTGCATCCCGGCGAGCGAACTGGGCGTCCACCCGTCCAGCCGGTTCAGTGACTCCGCATAGTAGTTGACCGAGCTCGGGAACACGACCTCGACCACGTCGTCCTCCGGGGAGACCTGGGGGTTGTCTGCGTTCGCCTCCGCGACCGTCCGTCCGGCGAGCTCGTCGATCTCGTAGTCGCCGGCAGTGGCATCTGGGGTATCGACGATGCAGACTATCTCCGACTCTGGGGCCAGGCGGGCGAATGTCCCCGGACGGTGGTTGTGGTCGTTCGACGCCTCGGTTGTGGAATCTGTCTCGGAACGTGCCATATGCGAAGGAAAGGGCCCCACTGACTTAAGCCTTTGCATACAAATACGCCGGGTATGTTGTGTTGCGGTTCGGGCTCCTCAGTAGGGGCTCTCAACACCGATGCCAACCTCTCGGGCCCAGATGCCGCTTGTCCCGACGCCCTACCGCGGCTAGGTATCCGCACCAGCCACCGTTGCGTCTGGACTGGAATCAGACTCCGGCGACACCGACCGTCTCGTGTCGTACTCCCAGAGATAGGTCTGTTCTGTGCTCGCACCGCGATGGCTGACCTCGTCGGCAGACGGGGGCGAACCCTCCCGTGGTTCCTCCTTCATGGGCGGGTCTGCTTCGACGTCGACGTCGTCCCGAGGTCCAGGAAGCTCCTCCTGGATGTACCCCATCTCCTGATCGCCCCCGTGTGGGGAGGCTGTGGCTGTCGACTCGTCGGCCTGTGCCACCACAGAGTTGCTTGCGGAGGTCGTGGCCTCCGAGGGGACGGACGCCGCCTGGCCGTCCTCGACCTGAAGGTCTGTGGCACCCGCGCCCGCCGTCTCGGTTGCGGCTGGCGCTGGCTCGACAGACTCGGCTTCGACCTGGTCGGCCTCGACCGACGAGCTCGTCGACGCCGGCTCCGGGCTGGCCGACTCGGTCGTGGACTCTTCCTCGTCAGGCTGGGGAGCGGGCGGGAGCGAATCGAGCTCGTCGAGGTCCTTGTAGGTGTCTCGGGAGGTCTTCGCGGAGACGTTGGCAGCCTCGCTGACCTCCGTCTGCGAGATGAACGAGCCGACCTGCTGCGTCGCGTAGTAGATGCAGCCGGCGGCCATCCCACTCGGAGAACGGCCAGTGCCGACGAACCCCTCTGCGTCCTCGATGTGGCGAGCGAGGGTGAGCGCGTACGCCCGCGTCTCTTTGTCCAACTCGAGTTCCTGGGCTGCGCGGGGGATGTGGTCGGCTGGCTTCAGCGGTGCAATACCCAGGCCGAGCGTCCGACAGAGCTTCCCGTAGGCGTTCTGGATAGCCTTCGACACGCCGAAGTCGCCCTGCGTGTCGGCGGCCGTGTACCGGAGCACCTCTGCAATTTCCTCAGGCAGGCGCGCGAGCGAGAGTTCGCGACAGGCAGCGTAGACGCTCCCGCCGACGAGCTCCTCGATGGTGTCGCCTTTGAACGCACCCTCTTCCTGTGCGTTCCGGAGGATCGAGCAGGCGCGTTCCTGGACCTGGTAGCCGAGGTCCAGCGCGGACGTCACGCGTTTCACCTCTCCGAAGGCGAAGCCCAGGTTGCGTTCGGCCTTGCTCTCGAACTTGTGGCGCTGGTTCATTTTCCGCATCCGGGAGAGCTGCGCGTTGCCCCCTCCGTCGTAGCCGATCTCGGAGCCGAGTCCGTGGTCGTGGACAGTCGGGTTCCGGGAACCGCCGTTGCACCGAACGAGGTTCTGCCCCGTTTCACCCTCGGAACGGGCGATGCAGCCTCGCCACTCTGCTCCGTGGTCGACTCGCTGCTCTTCGTGAACGAGGCCACAGTCGCCGCAGCGGACCTCGTCTGTGTAGGTTACGAGGGCGCCACCGCACTCGTCGCACTCTGAGCGCGTTTTCTCGCCGGTAGACGTGGTTTCTTCGCCGTTCTGGTCCGTCTGGGCGTCGACGAGACGACCGGAACTGCCGTCGTTTCCATCCCGGGCCTGTAGGTTAACAGACTGGGACTGGGTCTCGGAACGTGCCATGTTCAGGTGGTGGTGAGGTACGTCAGCGACTTAATTCTTTTGCACATAAATCCGCCGTTTATATAGTCTCAATACTCGCAAAGTAATTATTTGTCACTAAGCATTGAATCAGAACACCGAGAAAACGCACTCGGAACGCCTTACTCGTAGGCGTTCAACCAGTCTTCCGCCCGCTGGAGGGCTTCTCTCCGGCCATCGCACTCAGCAAACCGCTCCTCGACGTCTGCCCCTGGTTCTGAATCCAGGCCGACCGTCCACGCCGTGCCTGGAAGCTGGACTTCCTCGGATACCGCGACATCAATCGGTTTCTCGTCGTGCTCGTAGATCGCGAGCATCTCTGCTCGAGCTTCTTCCTCGCGGTTGCGTGACCAGACGTCTGGGATGTGGAGGGTTTCGAGGATGCTCTCTGTGGGTTCTGCGGCTCCTTCGGTAGGGGAACGTGCCATATTCGTTAGAAAGGACCGTGCTAACTTAAGTTTTTGCATACAGCCGCGCCGGTAGTATATGGGCGGTTGGATTGCTACGACGTTGCTACGAACTCGCAAACTCGCCGAGTGAGGAAAACCGCGCCGACCAGGACGACTGCAGCCGCAACACCTGCCGACGCGCGTTCGTAGCCCGCCGCCTCGAGAGCGGGGATCGCGAACACTGCGGCGAACAAGACCGCGAGCGAGACGACGCCGTGACTCTGTCGGCCTCTCTGGCCTGCGTCGTCGACGGTGTCGGTGGACCGTGCCTCTGACATGGTGTTACCTCGCTCTACGGCAGCCCGGCAGATAAATGCCGGCTGCAAGTATCCACCCACAGTCTCGTAGCCCCGATAAATCGGGGAGATTCCGGCCTCAGATGAGGCCGACCGCTCGTGCGAGTTTTACCGTCCCAAGTACGATGCCGATTGTGAGGGAGACGACCTCCAACACCAATCGGGCGTACTTGAGTTGGTTCCTCGTGGGTTTGGGAGTCATCTCTGACTCCATTTACCCCTAAGGACCACACTCACTTAACCTATTGCATACAAGACTGCCGGTATGGTTGTCGTTAGTCTCGTGGCCGTCTAACCAACCCGAGAACAGACGCACGGCTACGCAATTACGTCAAAGGAGGTCACCACCCCGAAAGCGGGGGAGATGACTCCCAAACCCATCTGAGAGTACCGAATACACGACAATAAGTTTACTGCCCGACTCCCACCGATTCAGCGGATCTCGTCTTCCAGGCCGATGTCGCCCGCGGACACGACCGGCTCTGACTCCTCGATCTCGCCCGGAACCTCGTCCGGGCGGTACACGAAGAAGTGGCGGGAGTCGCCCCAGAACTCTTCGAAGGCCTCGAGCGTCTGCTCCTCCGGTGCGTCCTCAACCGTCTCACCGTTGCTCGTCTCTACCCAGCCCTCCGGAGTCCAGAGCGCGTCCTGCACGTAGGTCCGGTCCGCCGGGTCCTTTGTCAACTCCTCCCCTGCGAGGTAGTACACTCCAATCGCCTCACTCGGGTCCACCTCGCCGCCGTCCGTAGTCTGAGTCGGGCTCATAGTAGACGTGCCTCCGTAGTCAGATGTACGCCCGCTTCCCACTTAAGCCGTCCCAGGGGGTCGTAGGTTTCCGAGTTCATTCCTTCCGTGCGGAAGCAGCGGCTACTTCGATGTTCACCCGAATCCGCTCCGCCATCCTCCGACCCGTTTCGTCACTGAACACCTGGTCGTACTGGGCTACCGATTCAACGACTCTCTCCGTCTCACCCGACTCCTCGAGTCCCACGGCAATTTCCTGAGCTCGCCTCACCACGTCCTCATTCGACACATCAAAGGAGCTGTCCCGGCGCCGGTCAATCGTCTCCGCTGTCCGACTTGCTTTCCGGCAGTTCCGCTCCAGATCTTTCAGGCTCCCGTACTCTCGTTTGGCTCGGTCGTAGTCGATGCAGTGGACCTGGCCATCCTCACCAATTCGAACGTTCTCCCCGTGGAGGTCCGCGTTACCAGCCAGGACCTGAGTCGCCATGATGTCGACGAACTCCTGACTGTCGACTTGTTCCGCCGCTTCCCGGGGTACACGTTTTGCTGGCTCCGTCGACGCCCTGCTCGGAGTCTCGACACCTGCAACAGCGACGTATCCCTCTTCCTGGTCATACGTATGGTCAGGAACGCGGACGCCGAGGGAGTCCGTGAACGCGTACGCGGCCATCTGAGAGTGGGCCTGCCACATTTCCGGCGCCCTCGAATGCTTGTCGCCGTGGTCGTAGTTCGTAAGGTACGCCCGATAGGAGTCCGCGTCCTCCCCCCTCAGTTCTGCAACCTCCATGTAGTCCTTCGTCACACCGGCCTCTCCTCCGGCCGCCTTCAGGGATAGCCACCGGGTGACGTTGTCCTCGTCAAACTCCGACCAACCCCCGAGTCGACCATCAGCATCATCCTCCGGGTCGGTCGCTCGAACTTCTCCGTCGGCCTGGTCTTTGAGGTGGCGGTCCGCTACAGCTCCACTCGAGAACATCGTCGTCGCGAAGTCGCCGGCGCCGTTGGCGTCAACCACCTCGTCAGGCACGTCGACGTCGTACTGGTCAACCCCCCGTCCCGACGAGCCGCTCTCCGCCTCTTGCTCGGGGTCGGATGGAGGTGTGGGTGCGTCCAGTGAGGCGCCACCACCCGCTGCTGCCCCAGCCGATGCTGCCCCGGCGTCATCCGTCGACTCTACCGCCTCCTCGTCGTCCTCGCCCTCGTCGTCACTGGGGAGGCTTGCTTCGCCCTTGCGGAACTCCTCGAAGTCAGGAATCCCACCGTCCTCGCTGTCCTCCTCGAACTCCTGGAGCGGGCCGTCTTCATCTTCGTCGACGTCGTCGTAGTCTTCGACGTTCTGCTGGGTCTCCTCCGTAGCGTCCGTGAACCGGCTGGAGAAGTCCTCGGCGTCCGCCTCACTCGTTTCCTGCGAGCTCGGCTTCCGGTTGCCACCGCCCATCTACACTCCTCCGTCTCCATCTCCGGTCGGTTCTCCCCCCTCTGCTGTGGCTTCGCGTCGACGGGTTCGGGCGACCTCCTCTGCCGTCACGCCGGCATTCTCTGTCTTCGGGGCGGCATCGCTAGACTCGCCGCCTCCTCGACGGTTTCGTGCCTCGATGGGGCTGATGGCATCGTCTGGTCGCTTCCGGCCACCCCAGGCGTACGCTGTATCACCAGCGCATCCTGCGACGGCTGGTCCCTCGCCGAGAGTCGCCGCGTTTCCAGGGCTCGTATCCAGCGGGCCAGGTGGTGTGTCTCGGGAGTTCGCCGCTGCGTCCAGGTCATACCGGAGGGGAACTTTGAGTGCCTCCGCTACCTCCGTGGCGAGCTCGTGGTACGCTTCTCGCATCTCTTCCGGCGTGCTCGACCCTGGGCTTACGCGCTCCCGCCACTGGCTCCCCCCAGCCGCCGCGACCACGTTGTTAGGGAGGCCTTCTAACGAGTAGCGGCCGGACGGCGATAGCAGGCCGACAACCAGCATCGGGTAGCCGGCGGTCTCCTCGTAGATCGCCTCGAGATCGTCGCGAAGCGCGGGGTAGTTCCCGCTCCCGGGCACCGTCATGTACTGGGTAGCGTACTTCGCCATCAGCGGCGCGTCGACGTCGCGGGCGGTTCGCTCCATGACTGCCCGTTCGCCGCGCGAGGTCCCCTTGATGAGAGGCAGCACTCCAGTATCCGACTCGCCGATGACGAGCTCACGCGGGAGCGACAAGTCGTTCGCGACCCGGCTTGCCTCCGCTGCTGAAAGCCGACTGAGGACGTGGTCCATGTCCAGTGTGCCGGCGGCCACCTGCCGGACATGTTCAGCCCGGGTATCGGCGTCCATGTCGCCGTAGACGGGGAAGTCGAACGGGAGGTAGTGGTCCGGGTCGAACTGGCGGACGAGCCGAAGCTCCTCCTCGAAGGAAAACTCGCGGAGGTCCTCGTCGGGGATGGTCGACGTGACCAGGACTGTGGTCTCGGGGGGGAAGAAGTCCTGGGCGGATTCGTCGTGCATCAGCATCCGGCGGGCGTGAACGAGGTTCGTCATGGCTGCTGGCGGCCGGACAGCCCACAGAAATTCGTAGTGCGACTGCTGGCGTTCGATTCGCGGGATCGCGCCGGTTACCGGGAACCTGGTGGCCTGCTCGCGTGGTTCCTCGTCTGTTGATGCCTGGGGAGTGCTCGAACGGTCGTGTTGGGTCATGAGTGGTCTGCCCGCTCGGCGTCTCCACACTCGGCGGGGAGCTGGCCGTGATAGCGGGTGGTATCGGGTTACTGGATGGTCGGCTTCCGTCGTGGTCAGCGACGGATTCGTCGAAGGGACGAGGTCTCGGTCGTCGTCCCGTTGTTCGCGGTTGCGGGGGGTGACTAGTTGAAACTTCTCCCTCACACCTACTCCTCGTCGTCTGGTCGTCGAGCTCGTTTGCGGTGTTCCCACTATGGGCGCAGTGCCGTACAGCGTGGGGTTTTACGATGAGGAACCAGAATCGTGGGGTGTCGGTGTGCTGTCGCCGTGACCGGCATGGTCCTACGGCGGCTACAGGTCGTACACCGACGGTGGTCGTCGGTATTCGCACGATTCGCGGCCTGAACCGTCCGGGTCGAAGCCACGTATCGGGCTTCAATGCTCACCTCAACGCCGCCGGCTGGTCATCGGCGGACCTCGCTCTCACAAACCGGACAGCGCCTAGCTTCCCCTAGGTGGACAGCCTCGACTCCACACCAGCCCGCCGGACAGAACTAGCGAACCGCGCTCTCAATCGTCTGGTCACAGACAAGACATTCGTCACCTGGCGCAAGGTCGACGAACTCTTCGGGAGAGGCCACCGGCGCACGCGGTCGCGACCGGTCGCCTCGAAGCGGCCCGCTCACCTCCGGGTCGGTGACGGCCGCCGTCACAGTCACGTCGATCTCGAAGTGACCCTCTGGACACCGAAGCGTGACCGACCGCGTCTCGGTCAAGGAGTTGCCTCCGTGTACGACCAGATGGACTCCTGGCCGTCTTCGCGGCTCGTCTTGTACCACTCGCCCGTGCCGCCTGGCGGGCGGACCTCGGGGAGCGCTGGACAGTGCGAGAGGATGAACGCCACGTACTGTGGTGGAATCGCGGACTTCGCTTCCTGCTCGGTCCACGCTGCGGCTTCTGGAATCTGCTTCGCTTCGGCGAGCTCCTCGCTCGTCGCGGTCGCGACGGCGACCGTCTCCGCGTTCTTCGTCGGCCCGGTGAAGTGGTCGTCCTCGAACTGGTCGTGGAAGCTGGTCTCGAACTTCCGAGGGTAGTTCAGGGGACGACCGAACGGCTGGCCGTTGACCTTGACCGTGCGCTCCTCGATGAGGTCGTGGCAGGTCTCGACGTTCTCGATGACGTACTCGTGGCCAAGACGTTCGCAGACCTCGCGAACGTTGTACTCGGGGATGGTCTGGTGGGCTTCGGTCGGGTCGTCGTGGTGGATGTGCGAGAGCCGCGTGTACGCCAGACACGGGAAGCTCACCCAGACGAGGTCGACGCGCTCCTCGAGTCCAAGAGCGTCCAGCGTTAGGTTCCGGAAGTCCATCTGGCGGAACTCCCCAGGATAGGTGTCGGTGTAGTCGTCGACGTCGACGCCCAGGAACCAACCGTCGACGTTGGGCTGGTGGAAGATTGTTCGGAGGGCGACGCCGACGCCGCCTGGGCCGGAACAGAGGTCCAGCACGCGGATTTTGCGTGCGTCCGCCGGTTGCTGGATGCACGACCCGCGGAAGGTGTTGTCCGCGAGTTCGGTGGCGAGCTCGTCGGCATCGTGGACCGTGGGGCCGGCGAATGGGTGGGTCTCGGCGTCCGGGTGTGCCATCGTGAATGATGCAAGGGACCCCACCGTATTAAGTATTTTGCATACCAATACGCCGGTAGTAGAGGCCAGTGTTGGCTCACGAGCGTAGACCACCCGGAGCAAAAACACGACCCGGAAACAGAACTGTTAGTCCACCTGCATTGCAGAACCGCTCCCGACCTGAGGACCAGTATCCGCGTTCTCTCCCAGATACCGCTGGATGATGTCGTCCTGAAGCGCCCCCCGAATGTGGTCGGTCGGATACTCCGGCACCACAATCTCGGGAGCGTTCGCCCTCGTCCCCTCCTTCACGATAATCCCATCCTCCTCGAACATTTTGAGGTGGTTCATGAACTGCCTGAAGCCCACCGAGTCATGCTTTTCTCGACCAGCCAACTCCTCGTAGTGATCGAAGAGCTCTCTGGTCGTCACCGGTTCGTCCGACTGGTCCCGTAAGTTCACCAGCGCCACTAACTCGACCTGTGGCCCCGACTGATACCGCCCCACGATACTCTCGACGTTCTCCTGCTCGAGTTTCTCTTCGGCCTCCTCAACGTGTTCTTTGCAGACCATCGAACTGTTCGCGCGGTTCGCTATGTCCCCAGCCTTGAGCAAGAGTTGGAGCGCGAACCGTGCGTCACCACCGCGTTTCGTCGCCATCGCTGCACACAGCGGGATCACGTCCTCTTCCAGGGCTTCCCCACGGAACGCCTTGTCAGCGCGAGCGCGGAGCACCGACTGGAGCTCGTTAGCGTCGTACGCGTCGAAGTCGATGTGTTTCGCGGTGAGCGAGGACTCCGTCCGCGTGGTGAACTGGTCCCGGAACGTCGTATTGTTCGAGAGACAGATGGTGCCGAGTTTCGCGTTCTCCAGGTCGCCACCCTTCCCTCGGGCACGCGTCAGCTTGTAGAAGAGCGTGTCGAGCTTCCGGACGATGCCGATTTCGTCCAGCACTAGGAGGACCGTTTTCTGGCGGTCCTCCTGGTTCGTGCTCGCGGTCCGCTCGATCTCTTTGAACATCTCGTCGTAGACGCGCTGTTCCGCGTGGCCGGTGTTCTTTATCTTCTCCTTGTCTTCTGACGACCGGAAGGCGTTCGCGATGCGGATGGCTAACTGGTATCCGGTCGATACGCCGGCACAGTTCACCCACTTCACCGTCAGGTCGATGTGCTTGTCCGGCAGCGATTTCCCGAGTGCCTCGATTATCGTGTCCTCCGCATCAGTTGTCCCGGGTGGGAGGACATCCACAGGGACGGCCGCCGAGAGGGGCTCCCCGACTGTCGACTCGTAGTCTTCGAGGAGGCGTCGTGACTCGGTCTCGGAGTCCGACTGGATGCTGTAGGCAGCAAGTAGTTCGTCGGCAGAGTCGTACTGGTCTGCGAACGCGCCGCCCTGGCATTCTTCTTGAAGCCGGTCGTGGACAGTTTCCTTTACCTCCCGTAGCTGATTGTTGTGAGAGATTTGGTCCTCGAGTTGATCCAGGACGAAGGAAGCACAGACGGTTTTGCCGGAGCCATGTGGGCCTGCGGTGAACATGTGGTCCGGCGAGTAACCGTTGACTACCGGCGCGAGTCCGTGGATGAGCTCGTCGATCTCCTCATCGCGCTCCACAATCTCCTTGGGGATGTAGTCCTCCCGGAGGCGGTCCCGGTCCTGGAAGACGTCAGGACCGATGTCGTCAAAGGGGTTGGTCATGGGAGGGGCGCCCCCGTGGTTGGCGTACTGTGCGCGGGGTGGTCTGCCGTAGTCAACGGCGACCCCCCTTCGGTGGTCGTGGTTTCGGGCTTACAGCGGGTCATGGTGGTCGTGGTGAACGGTAGTCAGCCGTTCTGTGACGGGTGGTCGGTATCTGGCTCCGTTGTTTTTCCATTCACGCGGTCCGTCACTTAAAGGTGCCGAGACCAGCGTTTCATACGGTTCATGCGGGAGCCATCGTTTCAAGCCACCGGGGGAGAACGCGGAAGAGAGGGCCTGTGACGGCTGAACGCGTCTGGTGGGATTTCCCCAGGTTGTGTTCCGGGTGACCAGCGTTTCATGCGGTTCACGCGTTTCATGCGGTTCACGCAAGGTCCACCATTTCATGCGGTTCGGGCGGTGGGATTTGCTGGTTTGAGGGGACACCAGTATTTCATGCGGTTCATGCAGGGGGGCCGACGTTTCATGCGGCCCGAATAGGCCGACCGTCGTTTCATGCGGCCACGACGCGGTTAGGGAAAGCAAGAGAGAATCGCGGGACAGCTACGAGATTGGCGCTGAACACCACCCTCTCTCTCCAGTATTTCATACGGCTCGAGAAAGGGCAAGGAGAGCTCCGCCAGCACGAGTTAATTCCCAACCACACCACTACGAATCTTGTGCTGGAAAGGTGGTTTGCGGGTATCGTTATGCTATCTCTAACTTAGTTCTTGCCCCTCTCTATAGGGCGATCTCTGAGCTCCCTCCACTCTTCTCGCGCTTGCTATGAAATACTGGAGAGAGAGGGTCCCGAATCGCGGCTTCCCGTTCCAGTCTTGCGGTTCGGGGGGTATCGTGACCTGACGAATCCCGCCGCTTGAAACGATGGTCCCCCTGCATGAAGAGCATGAAGCGATGGTGTCCGAATGAAACGCATGAACCGCATGAAACGCTGGTCGGTGCTCGTGACCTGACCTCGACCTCACTTCGCAGTGAGACCTATCCAGCCGGCGCCGGGAACCAGGTTCACGTTCATTTCCTTCGCCGAGGTCCCCGCCGCGATCCCGACCGAATGCAGCAGCGCCTTCACTGGGTAGATGACGTCGACCGTCACTTCCGCATCGCCCGGCACACCCTTCTGGGAGTCGTGGACGCCAGTCTGCAGTCCGGGGTGAGCTCCCTCAGCTTCACCGAACACCAGCACCACTCCGTAATGCGTCTCTCCGTTCTCGTCCTCGAAGAGGCCCAGCCGCTGGGTCACCGTCTCCACGTCATCCAGGTCGTACTCCTCGCCCCAGTCCAGAGGAACCGCCAACTGGTATCGTGCGGGCATCGTTCCTGCCCGGTCGGTGTCTCCCTGGTAGAGCCCAGTCAGCTTCTTGCTGATAGTCGCGAGCTCGCTGGGAGCCTTCGCCACGCCGCTCGGGGTCCACACAGTCGGGGAGGGAC
Source organism: Halobacterium rubrum (assembly GCF_021729015.1). GTDB lineage: Archaea > Halobacteriota > Halobacteria > Halobacteriales > Halobacteriaceae > Halobacterium > Halobacterium rubrum. The sequence continues at coordinate 79,102 of NZ_JAJQQZ010000005.1, read as the reverse complement.
TGAACCGCACCCGGAACCGAGTGTCGTCGATCTCCTCGAACTCCGCAGTAACCTCCGACTGGCCGTCCTGGTCGCTGTCGTCACTCTCGCCCCACTCGACGCCACCGCCTCCGTCTTCGTCCGTGGAGTCACCGCCGAAGATTCCGCCGCTGAACTCGGCATCCTCCTCAAACCCACCAGCATCATCCGGGGCCTCGACGCCGTCGTCGTCGGCGTTGGCCGTGCTGAACTGGTCGACGAGTCCGAACGCGTGCCCGAGTGTCATCGGGTATCGAGCCGTCGGGTACGTGGTGCCCCGCTTTGTGGCTCGCCGTTCGTTGCTCAGGTCGCCGGTGACCTGGTCGCCGGTCTCGATGATGACGGAGAGGTCCATCACATCGGGGTTCGCGATGTATCGGAGGGGGGTGCCGTCGTCGATGCCGTACTTCTCCGCGACGTCGACGGGGATGGGGTGCTCGACGTTCATGCCGTCGATGAGCCGCACGGGGACCTCGCCGTCTTGGTACTTCGGTCGGTTGTGGACCGGCGTGATGTTGTACCGTCGGACGAACTTGCCGACTTGGTACGGGGTGGCGTTTTCATACCGTTCTGCGATTTCGTCGTAGGTGAGTCCCTCGTCGACGTGCTCCTCGAGGACCTTCTGGTCCTGCCAGTCGGGGGTGGTTTCGTTCTCGGTGTCGCTCATTGGTGTCTGACTCAGGGTAGGGACCGCCAGCACTTAAAAGTTTTGCATACACTACTGCCGGTATTATAGAACCCGGAGAATCGAGACTGACTCCATAACGGAACCGTGCCATTGGCCACGACGAACGACCCCATCAAAAAATTTAGCACACGAAAATGCCGGGAGACTAGCGACGGCAAAACACTCCCTGCCGAGCTCGCACTCAACCAGCCACCCCGCCGCAAAACCGCCGCTCGGGACCAAGCCGCCCCTCCCGCGACCGCGGTCGACGTCGACGCCGTCGTAACCCGCGCGCAATAGCTATCTCCTTCTCCCTTGTCTGGATGGTCTCTCTGGCCTTCTTTCGATGTCCAAGCGCGTCGCCGGCGGGTTCTGGGCCTGCGGAACGGAGAGAACCAAGGGCTCAGGGTTGGGTCTCTAGACCTCGTCAACCGCGGTCCGCCGCTAGGCGAGCCGCGCCTCTGTCTCGGGAGCTAGGGTCTCTTTGAGGGCCTCGTAGAGGCTGTCGCTTGCGAGAATTTCTGTCTCCTCGCGCTGCCACTCGCTCTCGGATGACTCGAACAGGACCCGAACGTTACCATTCTTGCAGACTGAGCCGGCCTCGGGAATCGAGAACGTTGCTTTGACCGCCGGCTCTCCGCCTGTCTCGGCCGGCGGGAAGTTGACGTGGACGAACTCGCAGCCGAACCCGATAGTGGCCTGCTCGAACCGGGTGTTGATGACCTCCTTGACCGCGCTCAGGAACTCCGGGGTGTCGTCAGCTTTGGCTTGGAGGTCCTGAAGAGCCGCGTTCGTGTCGGAGGCGAAAGCTGCCTCCTCGCCGGCGGTTTCCGCCTCGATAGAGAGGTTGGCTGGCGTGATGTTGCCCTTTCGCCACTCGACATAGAGTTCCGTGAGGTCTTCACTCCAGTTGCCAGACATCGCTGCTTGCGGGTGGGCTTTGAATGGGTTGGTGACTGTGACGCTGTTCCTGTGACCGGCGACCTTGACCACGTCGCGGGCGCTTCCGTTGGGGGTGAGGTACTGGTCGCCGGATTCGAGGTTCATCTTGTCGGCGAGGTCGGTGTTGTCGATTTCCTCGTCGGTGAGGTCGTCGGTCGTGAATTGGGCGTCGAACTCGGAGTCGGTTGGGTAGCGCATTGGTGTGTGGTTAGTGACTGCGGATGGTGTTCGGGTGCGGTGCCTCGGTCTCGGGAAGGGGCCGTGCCATCGTGCGTCTACTCGATAGAAGGGACCGGGTTGACTTAAACCTTTTGCATACGAAAACGCCGGGAATATAGAAAAGCGGTTCGCCGCGGTGGGAGCGCTAGGCCCGCTAGTGCGGACTCACGAACAGGACTCGACTGACCGACCACTCCCGTGGCATTGCGAGTACGTGCTCGCAACCCACCGGTCCCGAATCGTTGATAAGTGGGTATGTGTTGCCCACGTCAAAGTATAGCGAGTGACTGTTCGGGCTTGCGTGACAGAACATGTGGGTCTCCGCGGGGTTCGCCGACCACACATAGATTGCAGGAACAACCATCCGGTCGACGACTTCCCGGGCAATTGCCACTAAAGCGTTGGGCGCTAATCCTCGGATTTGCTCGGCGACACGATTCGGATAGAACTCGAACGAAGCCATCTCCGGCAACGCAGCGACAGCGTCAGCCGCTTCGCCCTTCGCAAGCCACTCTGTATGGAAGTAGCCCGTACCGAGGCGGAGGCAGTCCGCGAGATACCCGGAGGGTCCGTCACTGTCGAATCCGTCGCAGAAGGCGTCTTGAACGTCCGAAATTAACTGCGACGACTCATCGAAGTCCTCGGGTCGGTAATTTGCATGAGTCCCTTCGTCGTCGTACTCGGTGCTGTGGTCGACACCGTCGTATATCGGGGGTTTCTCGCCACCGATTCTATCGAGGACTTCTAGCGCGTCTGCGGAAAGGACGGTGCGGTCGGCCGGAGTAGTGGTCTCGGTTGGAGCCATCGTACACTCGGTAGAAGGGACCACACCGACTTAAGTCTTTTGCATACAGAAACGCCGGTAGTATATTTGCGTTACTCGAACGTCAGCCTCTCGTAGTCACACATCCAGCAGTCGCACTTCTCGAACGGAATCTCCGACGGTTCAGCCGCCACACCGTGTGCGTCGATTTCGTCGCGGATGGGCTTCGCGCGGTTCTCGACCAGCCACGACACACGCCGCGGACTCGCCTTGAGATAGTCGCTGGGAATCTCCGGTACGTGTGCCGGCCACACCTTCTGAAAACTGAGGTCCGTCTTGCTCACCGACGCTACCTGCGCGTGGTCCGCCCCGGTCGCGTGGAGGTAGAGCCACACTTGGTCCATCTGGTGCTGGTCTGCGCCGTTGTAGAAGTGGAACCCGTTGAAGTAGTCGTCTCCACGGGTCTTGAAGTCCGCCACCAGTCCCAAGTCGGCGTCGTAGAAGTCGGTCGTCCCGACTAACTGGATGCCGCCACCGAGGTCGGCCTGAACGAGGTTCTCCGCGCGAATGTCTCGGGGCGACGTCTCGAATTTCTCCCGCACGTAGGCCTCGAGGACCGCGTGAATGAGCACCCCGGGGAGAACTTTCCCGGTCGGGACCGACGAGAGGCCGGTCTTGCTGAGGTACGCCTGCCGCTTGCACTTCCCGAGCTGGCTCGGATGGAACGTGTACGGGTCACGCTCCGTGTGACTGTCCGGGTCTCGACTGAACTCGAGGGAGACGTTGTCTTTTGCGGTCTCCCACCAGCGGAGGGCGGCGTCGATTAGGTCGCCGATGTCGACGGGCTTCGGGCGGCCCTGTTCGTCAGTAGCGGGTGTGGTCGGCGGGTAGAACGGTCGGCTCTGGTCTGGATTCGCTAGTGCCATCGTACACTCGGTAGAAGGGACCGGACTGAATTAAGCCTTTGCATACGAATACGCCGGCTATGTTATAGGCATTTGCGCGGCCCATAGCGTAGCAGCCGCGCCCCCACTACGGGCGCGGTGGGCGCGGGATCGTCGACGAGCTCGCGAAGCTCCCGCACCAGGACTCGAGGACTCACGCGAACCGCAACAGAAACAGCGAGGCGCTCAAGCGTCGACGTCGGTGTCTGCTCGTTGCTCCCACTCTGAGACCGCCTCCCGGACGGTGTCAGCAAACATCTTCGCGCGGCTCACGGCCTGGTCGGCCGCCGGGTGGCTCCGCCGACCACCGGGGTTGAACACTAGCTCCCGGACCTCGGTCTTGAACGCGGTCAGGAGCGGCTTGAGGCGCTCCCGGTAGTAGGGGTCGACGGGGTCGCCGCGGCCTGGAAGGTCGAACTTCGTGCGCTCGACCGCGACTCGCCGGATATGCTTGCACGTCACATCACGGTGGTGCCAGTCGGGGCAATCGCAGCGGCCCTGAGGGAGGAAAACTCGGTACGTCTCGTCGGACGCGGACTCGACGTGGTACATCCCTGTGCCCTTGCCGTCGCTCCCGATGATGGGGATGACGACCATCTGTTCGTCCCGGGCGGCTGCTGCCCGGCCCGAGAGGTCTGTGTCGTCGGGGTGCGGGAGTGTGCCGGAGGGCTTTCCGTCGGCCGCGCTGGTCGGTGGGTGGGTGGTCTCGGAGTGGGCCATCGTACACTCGAACGTAAGGGACTGGCTGGCATTAAGTCTTTTGCATACAAAAACGCCGGGATTATAGTAAGCTGGTGGCTGGCGGTTGCGGCCTGACTCGGAGAACTACACCGCTGCCGAAGGTACCTGGTCGTGCTCGCGCATCCACTCCATCATCTTCCGGCGAGCGGCACCGTGGCTCCGCGCTCGGTCCACCTCCTCGACGGTCTGACCGTCCTGAGATTCGGCGCTCGGCAGAGAGATCTCGATGAACCACATCGGGCAACGCGCGTTACTGAGCGCGTTCCGACGCGTCGCCGTCAGCCGCACCTCCCCGGCGCAACTCCCCGCGAACCGAAACTCCAGACCGCCAACACGCTCCCAGTTCGGAACCTCCGGGGCGTCGGTCTCTGCTGCCGCCATCTAGCTGCCCTCCGCGGCCTCGACCCGACTGACATCCACCTGAACGAACTCCACCTCGTCGCTGTGGTCGCGCTCGGGAATCTCGACGAACACCACGAGCTCGTCGTCGTAGAACCGCACCTCGGTCTGGTTCGTGAACGCGGGCGGACGGGACCGACGCCGGCGCTTGTACGTCCACTTGTACGGCCCTGCGCGAACCACGGCCATCGTCTCACCCTCCACGAACTCGACACGCCGCTCGCTTTCTTCGTAGTCCTCGGGGAGCGGGCTGTCTCCGCTCGCCGTTTCCAGCCGCTCGGGGTCGAGGTCTCCGATGCCGCCGCTTCCGGGCTGCATCGTGGCATCTGCTTCCGGGGCGGCGGGGTCGTCGTCGGTGGTCTCGGAGTGGGTGTCTGCTGGTGCCATCGTACAGTTGAACGTAAGGGCCCGCCCCGACTTAAGCGTTTTGCATACAAAAACGCCGGTATTACAGGTAAGGCCGGCGTGCTCGACCGAAAACAGCGCGCGGCTACCGCCGCCTCACACCCACACGATTTCCTCGACGTCGTCCTCCCGGACGTAGACCTTCCCGTACCCGGTCTTGCACTTGTACGCAGGCTTGTTCTCCTCCGGCCCGTTCGGGCGTCCTGACAGCGCCTCAGGGTCGTACTTCACGCTCGGCCCCAGGTATCGCACCGTCCGAATCTCCCCGTCCTCGGGCTGGTCTACCTCCGCATCCGCCAGGTACGTAGCGCCCTCCTCCAGCCGCAGTACCCACATCAGAAACCAACCCCCGTGGCCGGCGTCGGCTTGTGCGCGCTCGGCGTCGACTCTGCCTGCTTCGCTTGCTCGCTCGCGGTCGCCACCGCGAGGGTCGCCACCGTCTGCCCGCCCTGCTCGACGTCGACCGTCACGATACCGTCCGGCGACTCGGTCGTCGTCTCCTCGAAGTACCGCCGGGCGTGGCTCGGCTGTGCCTCCGGGCTGAACGCCATTGGGAGCGCCCCCGAGAGCCGCCGGTCGACAGCGTCCATGTACCGCTGCCGCTGGTCGGCGGTGAGGCTGACCAGGAACCGCTCGATGCCACCGATGGGGTGGGCGAGCGTCGTCATTCGTCGCCCGCCTCCGTGGCCGCCGGCAGGATGCCAGTGAGGTCGGTGTCGGTGCGAAGCGCCTCCTGAAGCGGGGGGACCGAGTCGTCCACCTTGTCGCGGTACTCCGCGTAGGCGTCCGCAAGCGTCGTGATGAACGTCTCCACCTCGCCGATGGCCTCCTCGTAGTCGGCCGGGTTCGCGTCCTCCTCGCGAGCGGTCTCGAGGCCCGTGCGGAGGCCTGCGAGCTCGTCGGCGAACGCGTCGACCTTCTGGGGGACGGTCTCGGTGATGTAGCCGGTCACGTCGTGATCTGGGGGCGTGATAGCGCCCTCATTCAGTCGGTCGGTGAGCCGGCGCTCGTGCTTGCAGCCGTCAGCGGGCGAGTTGAACATCCGGTCGGGGCACCCGCACTCCTCGCGAGCGCCAACCTCGTAGGTGCTGCCGGACTCGGTGGTCACTTCGTAGGTCTCGAAGGTGTCGCCCCACTTGTCGAACTGGGGGACCACGACCATATGCTCGGCGCGAGCCTTGCGCTCGCGGCCCTCGACGTCGTCGGAAACCGGGAGGGTGCCGGTGTCGTAGGTCGCCGTCTGTTCGGAGTCGTCGGGGGAGGGGGTGGAACGTGCCATTTCTGCTTCCATCTATGGGTAAAGGACGGCACGCACATAAACCTTTTGCACACAATACCGCCGGGTATATTTGACTGCTGTTAGGCTGGCTTCCGGTCCGGAGCAATCAGCGCCGCCGCGGGCCGGCTAGCCTCTGGGTCCGCCTGCTCGCCCGGTCCCGACCACCGGACTAACACGAACCCCAGATGCCCCAGGTCGACTAGCGAAAAGTCCTCGGGGTCGTACTCGTCGCCGTTCAGTAGCAGGCGAACGGCACCCTCGACGTTCTCCCACCGGAGCGTGAGCTGTGCGGTTGAATCGCGGTAGCACTGGTACATCGACTCCTCGGCCTCCGCGGACCCGGGCTCGAGGACACCGTTCCCCTCGTAGCGAGCTCGGGAGCGCGCCCGCGTCAGTAGCACCTTCTCCGAAGGCATCCGGATCTCCGCGCCGTCCTCGACGTCCTCGAAGAGCTCTGGGGCTTCTCCGAGAACGAGTCCGATAGCCTCTCGGTTGACGTGGGCCTCTCCAAGGTCCATATAGTCCGCCGTGCGAATCGTGAGACTCCACGGTCCCACCATACTCTCTTTGCCCAGGAGTTCGGGAGCCTCCTCCGAGAGCGGGCTGTACGCGCCGAGAATGAGTTGCTCGCCCATCTTCACTCACCCTGACCGTCCGCGAAGTTGAAGCCCTGAATCCACTCCACGCGGCCGTACTGATTCGTCTTGACGCGCCCGGTGTGGCCGCAGTTCTTGCACTTCGCTTCACGGCCGGGCTTGAGGTCGTGGGCCGGCTGACTGACGACGTCCGTGTCGCCGCAGGGTGGACAGACGACTGTGGCTTCCGCGAGTCGCGGGAGGTCGTCGACGGGGTCGTAGTTGCCGGTCGCGAGCATCGTTCGGTCTTGGGGTGCGGGTTGTCGTTGTGCCATCGTTCCATCTTGTCGTAAGGGACCGGTTGCACTTAAGCCTTTTGCATACAGAAACGCCGGGTTTCTAGTGCCTGGCGAATGCCACGATCACGAGCCGGCGTCGACCCCGTCGATTCCAGTAGCTCACGAGCTCGCTAACAAGTGAAAAGTGGGGCAAGCGGGATTTGAACCCGCGCTCAAGGCGGTCGCAGTAGTCTTCCGCGGGCGTCCCCGCGTCGACGGAATCAGGGGACAACCCCTGCAGCCACCGCCTAATGCTCTGCCGGACTGAGCTACTGCCCCGCGTGAGTGCCGGCTAGCGTCTGTCGTCGATTGATGGTGTCTCCGTCCTGTCCTACTCCATCACGGCGGCCCACGCCACCCGGCAGAGTCGATAGTCGCCGGAGGTCCAGGGCAGAAGCCGCCGAAGCCTCCGCGCGGCCGTTTCTGATGGAACGGGCTCGCCGCAGCCCGCCGGCGTCTCCGGAGGGACCGACTCGATGTCGACGGTTCGACCGTCGGTCGCGGTTCCAGCGAGCCGCTGTAGACGCGATGGCGACCGCGTCCACACGTACATCACGGGGGTCGGCGTCCCGCCGATACTGACGCGCGAGGTCTCCGGGAGCGTCTGGACGCGTTCCTGGACGGCCTCGACGTCGACGTGGTCGCTATCGGCGTGCATCTCTCGCAGCGCGTCGACGGCCGCTTGTGGGGTCAGCCAGTGGGTGAGCGTCCGGGTCGCGCCGCCGAGTTCGACTTTGGTCGGGCTCTCGTGTTGGAACCCTGCGAGTGCGGGCGGCGCGGGGATTCCGGTCTTGTCTCCCTGTGCTGTCCCTCGATGGGGTAGTGTTGGGGAACGTGCCATCGACTAAAGCAAAGGACCAGCTACACTTAACACTTTTGCATACAAAAACGCCGGTACATTAGAACCGGGCTATTCTGACGACGAACCCCACACGGATAGTGTCGCCTGGTCCGCCTCCTTCACCCCTCCACGCTCGTCCTGATCCTCGTCGACTGCCCCGGCGGGCTGCTTGCCGGCCGCAACCGTCTCCTCTCTATCCTGCTCGGCGACGTCCTCGGCCGTCGTGGGGTTGCCCTGGTTGACTGCGGCCATCTCCTCGACCGCGGCCGCGGCGGCGTCCTCGAACGCCGCCCTCCGCGCCAGCCGCGGACAGTCGGGGCCGTACCCCGATAGTCCCAGGGCGCTCCATCCTCGACCGCCGCTGTTCCCTGAACCGGTCGGGAAGATCGCGACGGCTCGCCCGGTGTCTGAAGAATAGCACGCGACGTGGGTCGCGGTCCTGGTCGTGACTTGCCAGCCCGAAGGGAGGTCCGGGAGGTTCGCGGACCGCGCATCGGTTACCGGTGTGTCGCTCATGGTGGCTTGGTTCTCCGGTCTCAGGTTTAAACGCGGGCAGTTAGGTAGCGAACGAGGCGTCGAAGCCGACGAGAACGCGGCGAGCGTCACTCACCTTCGCTCGCCCGTAGACCTCGCCATCGGCGTGAACGCGAAATTCCTCGTCCTCGCTGGCGAGGGTTACCGAACCGGTGCGCTCGCAGATGTCCTGAATTTCGACTTCGAGCTCGCGCTCGGGGTCCTCCTCGTACTTGCGGTTGTGGCGTCGGCGCTCGTAGGTAATCGTCAGTTCTTGGTCGGCTTCGAGGTCGTTGTAGGGCTTCTGTCGTGCCATCGTGCGTCTACTCGATACAAGGGACCGAATTGACTTAAGGCTTTTGCATACAGTAACGCCGGGTATATTGCTACTGTCGGGGCGCGCTCCCACGGCCGACCGTGGTCCCATTACGGGCGCGGCAGGCCGTCGTCGATCACGAGCTCCCTCAGAACAACTCCGCTGACAACAGCCGGGGCCTCGACGACGTCGACGCCCTTCGGTCCCCCCAGAACTGAGCGGTTACCCCTCGGCGAACGCCTGGAGTGTCGCGGTCTGTCCACTCCGATGCTGCCGCAGCACCTCGCCCTTCTGCGCCCTATGAAGCCGCCGCTCGTAGCTCTGAAAGAGCGTCGACGAGTAGGACATACTCCCATCGGCGCTAGCTAGCCACTCGGGCGTGACAGACATCACGAACAACTCGGCCGCCAGAGGCTCCTCGTTCTCGATCTCTACCGCCGGGGCCCCGGATACCAGTTCGAAGCCTTCGCCCTCCCAGGCATCTCGAAGGTCGGCGTTCCGCGTACCGTGCTCGTTCTCGACGTCGACCCACGTCTCCGCGAGAATCCCGTCCGTCTCACTGGCATCCGTCATGGTGTGTATGGTGGAAGGGGCCACACCGACTTAAGCGTGTTGCATACAGAAACGCCGGAATTGTGGAGTAGCGGGCGTGCCCGGGCCTCGACGGGCTACTCGTCGCCGTCGACGTCGTCACCGTAGGATGAGAGCCGAGTATCCTCCCACCAAGCCACCGAGTACCCCGCCCACTGACACTGGAAACACGACACGGTGTTCCGCGGTCGGATGGACTTCGGATGGTAGAACAGACACCCGCCGCAACTCGGGCACTTCACGCCCGCCCGAACCACCGTATAGTCCCCGAGTTCCGCGACGTGCTCCTCTGGGAACAGCACGTCGGGAATCGACGCGTCCGGCCCCGCGCAGTTCGCCAACTCCTCCTCGGCGGAAACGGGCGTCGGCGCGTCGACCTCTGGTGCGGGCTCGAACCCGGCCGGCCCGTTCACGTCGGCCTCACTCACCGTTCTTCCCTCGCTGGCTGCCGCCTGAGAAGTCCATCTGGGCCGTAGGCATCGCTATGAGTCCTCGAAGCTGACGCTGATGTCACTCCGCCGTTCGGCGATTGCATCCCGCCGCGGCGCTTCCTCGTAGCCCTCGACATGCTCACGGAGGTACTCGCGCGCTTCCTCCAGGCCGTCGACGACCTCCGATTCACCGAGCGACTTCGGCCACACCTGCGGCGGAGTACATTCGTCGCCGACTGGGAACAGCTCGAGCTCGGCGTAGTTGAGCTTCACCACGTACCGGTCGGCTGGCTCGCCAAAGTCAGCCGGGCGAAACGGCTTGATGGCGGCGCTCGTCATCACCCGGTCGTCCATCCGTTCAAGCTGGTCGCTGGAACTCTCCAGGTTGAATCTCTCGCGGCCGTCTCGAGGGTCGAAGAAGACAACGCCCTGGTTGTCGGCCGCAGCGTACCGAGCGTGAGCGTAGTGCGTGCGCTCGTCGACGCTCGCCCCGACTTGGGGGGACGCTGCTCCGGTTGGGCTTCGGTCTTGGGTCTCGCTTTCTGGTGCCATCGTCTGTTTTGGCGAAGGGACCACATCGACTTAAGTGTTTTGCATACAGGAACGCCGGTATTGTGGGGGTGGGCGGAGGCAACACCCAGCGACTGCCCACCCCTCCCACTACGGGCGCGGCCGTGCTCGAGGATCGACGAGCTCGCCACGATCACCACGCCGGCAGAAATAGAACCATGACTCCCCTCGACCGTCCGAAACCTCTGGTGGGCGCGCTACGCCTCGACGCGGTCCACCTCGTCAGTCATCCACCCCATCTGGTTGCCGTTGCCACCCTGGGCCTGCTCGACTTCCTGGAAGGGGAACGACACCGAGACACCGCCGGGGCCCCGCAGCGCATCGAACACGCCGCGGTCCTCCAGCCGCGACCGGTAGTTCCGACCCAGGAGGACCTCCAGTTCCACGTCCTGCGCGTCGACACCGCCGGCGGCTTCGTGAATCCACGTCTGAAGGCCGTTGTAGACGCGGAGCGCCCACTCGTCTAGGAGCGTCTGAACCTCTCGACCGTCAGGAAGCCGCCCCGAACGGTCAACGGGGATGCCCTCCAGGTCGTCGACGCTCCGGTCGTAGTAGTCGATCTCCCGCTCCGGGTGGAGGATGTCGTGCTTCGCGGAGAGAATCCGGTACTCGTCGCCGATGGTCTCGCCGTAGTCCCGCTTGCACGACCAGTAGGAGTGCTTGTAGAGGTCGGCGGCGGGGACCGGGTCGTCGACGTGGTGTTTCGAGGACGAGCACCCAACGGCCACCAGCGTCAGCGGGTCGCGGTCGCGGTGCTCGACGATGGCCGCTTTCGCCGTCCGGCAGTAGCCCATACCGTAGCAGCCGCCGTCGAGGTCCACGCTGCCGCGGGTGACGTCGCCGAGGGTGTCGCGGGCGTCGACGAGGTCGTCGCAGGTTCGCGCGATGTGCGCCGGCATCAGGTCGGGGACCTCGTCCGTGGGGATGATGTCGCAGAGGAGTTCGTAGAGCGGGCGGTCCTCGGCGTCGACGGTCGTCGCCTTCGTGGCCCCCACCCAGAGGTGGGCGACTGCCAGGTCGCCGTTCGGGAGTTCGTGTTCGCGAGCGCCGTCGTTCGCGTTGGTGGCATCGGTCATTGGTCTATCTCAACGTAAGGGACCGAGTTTACTTAATACTTTTGCATACCAAAATGCCGGGAGTATAGCGACGGCGGTCGGCGACGTCCAACCACCGAAGAAAATGCTGCCTCACCCTGGCTGTTCCCTCGGGCCGCTACTCCTCAAGCAGCGCCATCGCCTGCACGAACGACTGGAACGACCCGTCGCAATCGGTGAATCGGATTCCGTGGCCCGCCTGATGATTCCAAATGTAGACCTCGTTCTCGAAGCCGTGAATCCGAACCTCGTACACCCGCCACTCGTGCGTCGACACCAGGACCTCGACGTACCGCTCGTACAGTTTGTCAGGGTGGAGCGGCTCATCGAGCTCGTCGAACGACGGGTGGTCGGCCTGGAACTCCGCCGCGCGCTCGACCGAGGTCGGGATGGGGGGCTCCTCGATCACCGAGACCTGGCTGTTCGTACTGCTCGCCTCCTCGACCTGCTCACCACTCATAGAATCGCCTCCGGTCCCTGCAGACGATGCAGATGTAGCACTCCTCAAGCGTGTCATAGAATCAGTCTCAAGCAATTTGGGTTGTTGATTGTATACCGTCACGAGGAATACCAGATGGGATTCAGTTTCTTCAGAACTACGGTCACAGCCGTCGCACAGCCAACACTTACGAGTAGAGCGATAACAGCGTTGGTCATTCGTTGTATCCCGGTCATGTTGGTTTGATACCAGGCGAACACCGCGACAGTTATGCCAATAACTACGATACTCACGATATCATCTCTGCTCAAGTTGCGTATCAGGCCGGCAATGGAGGGCATACACGGGAATTGCGCAGTTCATGGGTGAATAATCTATTGGAGCCCAGCGTGTCATAGAACGAGCCACATACGTCGGGAGTTTCCGGCTCTGAAACAGTACTCGTGGTTTTACTATCAGATAAGAATATAGGACGTTGTCATGGAACGTCAAACGATAGCCCGTATCGCGGGACTAGTCGGTATCGTCTTAGCATTGGTCGCTCTTTTCTTGGAGTTCGGAATACCGTTGTCCTGAGGAATCGATAGTCCTTCCCATCCATCTGTGCTGACAGCCGGCAACCCTGCTAACGTTTCTATGACACGCTGCTCCTCGGCATCATCCCACTGGAACTGACCGATACAATCGGCGTCGACGTGCGGAAACATGTCGGGACGCGGACCGCGAACCGCAGACTCGAGCTCGCTCCAGCCGCAGCCACCATCGACGTCGTCACTCACGGTCGTAGACCTCCCCGCCCTCCTCGACGGTCAGTCCGTGACGTTCCGCGATTCGTCGCGCCTCGTGCTGCTGAGTGACCTCCGTATGTCCGGGCGGCGTGACCCAGTACGCGACCGCCATGACCGCGCTCGCCAGCCGGAACCGGACTCGCGTAGTCAGGGCAAACCGTTCTCTAGCCTCGTCTCGAAGCGAAGAGCCTGGGAGAATCCTCACGCGTCGCTCACCTCGTCGTTCTCCCGCTCCCAGTGCGGCGGGACAGGGACGTACCGGCTAAGAGCCCGGTACGCCTCTCCGAACGCCGGCTCGTCGATCTCCCTGTACGCACGCTCGAGTTCTCCCTGTGCCATGAACCGGGCTTGGGCGGCGTGTTCGGCGTCCGTACCGGGCAGAATCTTGTAGCCCAACCATCGGCGGAACCGATGGATTGCACGGCCCACTCCCTTTCCCTCCAGCGACTCCTCGTTGTCCACTGCCTCACTCCGCATGAATCTCACCCCAGTCCACAGCCTCGTTCGGACCTCCTTGCTCTGTGAACCATCCACAGTCGATGCAGATGGTGTCGCCGTGCTCGCGTTCGTGGCGGATGTTTTCCGAACCGCAGTCCGGGCAGTGCTTCTCTTCACTGTCGCCAACATTCGTACCTGCCGTGGACTGCTCGCTCGCCATTAGGGTAGCACCCCCTTCGCGAACTCCTCCGAGCTCGCCAGCGTCTCCTCGGGGAGCTCCTCCAACGCGGTCTCGAGCGCATCGTACTCCTCGCTGGTCGCAGCCTTGTGCTGCTGGTTACGGAGGGCTCTCCGAACCACAGCTAGCGACTGGTCAGTGACCTCGGCCTGGTGGACTACCTCGTCGTCTTCCTGCTCGGGTGACTGTTCGGCCTCGGCACTGTCCCCCGTCTCCTCGTCGAACTGCGGTTCGTAGCCCTCGGTGGCGACGAGCGTCCGCGTGGCGCCATCGAGTTCCGGAATCGGCTCCTCGACCTCCTCGACCAGACCGTCCCGCTTCAGGTCCTCGAGACTCCGGGACATCTCGTCCCGGGGGTACGACGGGATTTCCTCGAAGATCGTGTCGCTGTGAACTGGCTCCTTGTGCGCGATGAGGTCGTAGACTTCCGCTGCTGCGCCGGTCAACTCCGGCCTGTCGGCGTCTGCGTCAGTCACGACTGGTCACCGTCCACCGGTTCGACGCCGGCTTCATCGAGCGCGTCACGAATGGCCTGGTCGTGGGAGCTGTTCTGTGCAAATCCGAGCAGATTGGAAGGGTCTACCAGTCCGTCCTCGGTTGCGGCGTAGACCTCGACAGTGTGGACACTACCCCCCACCATGTCGGAATGGACACTGACGGCGACGGTGTCTCGTAGTGCCCAGTTGGTAGGCCCTGCGGGACTGAACCCGTATTCTTTCAGGACGGGAACCAACTCCCTTTGGCCTTCCTCCCGCGGGTCAGGGCTATTCCCCGGGTCGTTACTGAGCATTGCTGCCCCCCTCCGTCTCGACCGCGTTGGGAGCGTCCGCGCCGTTCGCTGGGGTGGTCGTGGTGTTCGGGTGTGGTCGGTCGGTATCGGTTGGCATCGGTCTACTTGATACAAGGGACCCCACCCACTTAACAGTTTTGCACACGAACACGCCGGTTAGTTAGGGGAGAGGTTCGGCCGTCGCGACGAACCCAGAACCCGGCGGGCTCGCTACTCCACGACTTCCCAGTTCGGGAAGAGCGACCAGAACCTCCCCATCGGGGCCGGCGTGTCCTGGTCGTCCCCGGGGAAGGAGAGAACGACCGTGTCGTCCTCGACCGCCATCCCGACTATCGCCATCTCCGTGTGGTCCACCTTCTCCGGGTCGCCACGGTACTCCAGTTCCATCCCGACCGACAGACCCTGGGGCTGATGGAGCGCCGGCCCTCGGCTGCCGGACCGCGTCTCCCCATCGCTGGCCGCCCGCGTCGTCCCGGCCGCGGCTGCGGTGTCCTGGTCGGTCACGCGTCCTCCACCTCGACGTCGACGAGCTCGCCAGAAGCCAGATACTCGACAGTCCCGACAGTGGCGCTCGCCACCCGTTCCCCGTTCGCGAGGTCCGGCGCGGCGCTGACGTCGACGGCATCCGTGACCTGTTCCGCAATCCGCTCAAGGTCCGCCGCAGAAATCGGGGTCGGGCCCTCAACGCTCACGGTCACGCCGCGCCGATACCGGCGCGTCAGTTGAATTGCCGTGGTCTGTGTCTCGCCGTCGTGGTCGTCGTCTGGGATCATCGCCTCAGTGATGCCGCTGGCCTCCTCCGCAACGCCCGTAGTTCCTCCGTCCGTCGCCACCTCCGTCTCGTCGTTCGGCCGCTCGTGTGCCGTCTCCTGGCTGCCCTGCTCGCCGTCGTCGTCGCTCCCATTCTTCGGGGAAACACTCCAGCCCTTGATGGCAAGGACGCGGCTGATTCGGTTCCAGCCGCCGTTGTGGCGAGTCTCGACAGAGTACCCTTTCCAGCCGCCGCTCATGTTGTCGAACTCGACGCGGTTGGTGGCCTCGTCGACGTCTTCGTCGTCGGGGCGGACGTAGACCGTCACGGAGGCGGTCTCCCCACGGCTTTCGAGTGGGTCGACGTGGTCGACGGTCCCGGTGAGAATTTGCTCGTTTTTGCCGTATACGCTCGCGTACCGGACTTCGATGGGGTCGCCGTCTTCGATGGTCGTGGGGTCCGGGTTGGTGTGGTCGGTATCGGTTGGCATCGGCCTACCTGAGACAAAGGACCCCGTTCACTTAACAGTTTTGCATACGAGAACGCCGGAAAGATTGGGTGGTGTTACTCTGCCTGAAGCTCCGAGAACACCTCCTCGGCCACCGCCTCTACCACCGTACCCACGCGATTCCGTTCGACGTTGTTCTCGACCCCGTGGTTCCGGGCCACGGCAATGACGAACCACCCGCGCTGGTCCTCCAGTTCCTCGGCCTTCTCCACGAACCGGTCGCCGTACCGCTCGCCGAGTTGCGCCAGCACGACCTGCGTAAACGCATTCTCGTGGCAGAGACCGGCGTCAATGAACTGGTTGACCGTGGCATCGGCCGTTCGGCCGACCACTTCGTCGTTGAATGTGTCCTTGAGCCCGACCGTCGTTCCGCGTTCCGTCGTCAGGAACTCGTAGTTCCACGGGTCGTCGTTCAGGACAGTCATGGCGTTCGACCCCAGGCGGCGTGCCGCGTCATAGAGGTCCGCGTCGGATTCCACGGGGAGGTCATCGGTTTCGTAGAGCGCCCCAACAGGGCCGAGGTCGTGGCCGCCCTGCTCAAAGCTCCGCTGCTGCTGTTCGATGGTCTCACCAAAGCGGTCCCCCAGAAGGAGGTAGAACCGCCGCCGGAGGTCCTCGTCATCACAGAGCGCCGTCTCTGCGTGGTCCTTCGCATGTTCGATTGCTGCCTGAGCGGCCTGCTCCACGTCGTAGCCGTCTTCGGCCCCTGCGAGCTCGGAGGTGCCGGTCTGGGGGCCCATATACTCAACTCGGTGGACGATGACTGTGTTCTGGCCGCTGTGCCCTTCCAGACGGTCGGCAGCGACGGCGAGGGAACCGATAGTGATGGTCGCGCCATCGTCGCGTAGGAGGGTCGCGCTGAGACTCTTCGATTGGTTGTTCGGTTCGTACTCCTCGACCGCCCAGGCCTCCGGTGTCACGTCGTTGAGGTGCGTTTCGCCGTTGGGGGTGAGCAGGTTGTCGCTGTCGACGGTGGTGGTCTTGGGGTGTGCCATCGTGCGTCTACTCGATACAAGGGACCGGATTGACTTAAGGCTTTTGCATACAGGCGCGCCGGGTGTATAGGAACGGGAGTGACTAGCGAGCGCGCGACTATCACCACCAAACGACGGGAGAATCGGCAGTACCCGGCTCGGTCATTCCTGGGGCACTCAGCACCCTGCAAGGAGGGATCATTGCTGCCCCCGAACGACCGGTCACCCGTCACTACAGAGGCTGCCAGCAAAAAGCCACCGTCCAGTCAGCCGCGAGCTCGCCTTACTCCTCTACTGCCAGAGCCTCCGGGTTCTCCCGGTAATACTGGACTGCGTCCCGCTGCACGTTGATACGCGGCATCCCGCACCCCGATAGCGCGGACTTCACCTTCTTCCGAGCAAGCTCGACGAGAGCCTCCGAGACCTCCGCCCCGTCCCGCGTCAGGTCATCGAACAACGCCTCGACGTTCTCCTGGTGACTCCGCTCCCGCAGTCGCGCCGCGTGTTTCCGCGCGAGTATCGGGTCTGGGTCGTTCCCGTCGCCCGCGCCGGCCAACCGCCCGTACGGGTTCGCGCCTGCACTGAGCGCCGCCTCGGCGTCCTCCGCCCGCGCCATCGGGTTGGTCGGGCCCGCGTCGAACTTCGCTTCCTCCTCGTACTGCTCGACGATGTCCCGCATCAGCTTCCCGCGGACCCAGACGTCCATCACCTGAACCGGGGCGAGCTCGTCGACCGCGTCGTCCATCGAGAGAATCTCGTCCATCTTCCCGTTCGCTCCCTCCCGGTGTTCCGACCCCTCGTCGCGGGAATCGAACGTGCCGAGCCCGGTCTGCCGCCCGGTGGCTTCACTCATCGTCGGAACCCTCCGGCAGGAATCCCTGGATGCAGACACCCGCTCCTTCGACCTTCTTCGGTTCGTCTTCCCCGGTGATGTGTAGGATGACGGTGTTGGTGTCTCCCCACTCCGTGTCGGCGTGCGTGACGCCGCTGTACGTCTTGATGCCGCTCATGGTGTAGACGTCGACCGTGTGCGTGGGCTTACTCATTGCCGTTCACCCACGGGAGGTCCGCGGCATAGTTGGCGGCCACGTCGACGACTTCGCTGGCGTCCAGGTCCTCCCCTCGACCGGCGACCTCCGTGTACGTACCCTCGACTTGGGCTTTCACCGTGTGGGCCTCGACCTCGCCGGGCGTGAACACGCCCTCGTAGGCGACGATGAGCTGGCCGTCGACGTCGTCGGGGGTCGCGTATAGGTCGGCCATAATGGCTCCGTCGCGGATGGTCGCGAAGGAGGCGACGTCGAACCCGGGGATTTCGGCTTCTAGTTCGTCGGCAGTGCTTGGGGCGTCGGCGGTGTTTGAACGTGCCATCTTGCGTCTACTCGATACAAGGGACCGGGTTGACTTAAGGTTTTTGCATACAATAGGGCCGGGTATATTGGAGAAGGGCGCGGAGCCGGACGACCGACTCGGAGGGGTCCCACTACGGGCGCGGTGGAGTGGCGTTGATGCTGTCGCTACGAGCTGGCGCTACAGCGAAGGAAAACCCGTCCTGCGGGGTGGGTTCCGTGGCTACTCCAGGAGGTCCCGCAGGTCCATCACCGCGGACACTACGATGAAACAGGCCGCGATTGCGTGGATCGCGAGGCCGACCGCCTCGACGCCGGCGCTCGCGAGCTTCGGCTGGACAAACCAGAGACTGAGCGCCGTCGGTAGCCAGAGGATGTCACCTGCTCGCCGGACGCGCTCTGTGTTCGTGGTGTGTGCGTTCATTCTGGCCTGTTTGATGGATTTGCCCACCTTGGAAAGACCCCTCTCGGGGCGGCTCGGGGTTATCACCCCAGCCTATGCCGCCAGTTTGGCGGCCTGAAGGACGAAGAGGCCGAACGTCCCCAGCTTCGCGAGGACGGTGGCCCACTCCTTCAGCCACGACGGTGGACTTTCGGGTTGGGTCATTCGACCCATCTATTCGTATGTGCCAGGGGGCCTTAAACCTATCGGAAAGCTGTCACGTCAACCTACCCGACACAACACATAAGCCCTCGACCCCGATATTATCAACTGGACTTTTGGGTTGGGTCGCCGGTCGGGGATACCCGGCCGGTCCAAGCCTCTCACGCTCCCTAGCCGCGGCTCTCTCCGCCTACGCGCCGTCGACCCGGGAGAAACTCACCTCCACTGAAAACGGCTGGTCGTCGTTCCACACGACGCGCTCCCCAGCGCCCTCCACCGACGCGAACCCCCACACTTCCTCCCCCGAGAGTCGCGCGTTCACGAGCGCCGCCACCTCCTCGGCCGTCCAGAGGCCACGATACGCCCACGACTCCCGCCGCACGGGGCCGATGTCCGTATCGTACCGCAGATACAGCCCTGAAAGCTCCACCTCGTCCACGGACCCCGAGACAGACCGCGTCTGTACGGTCGCCGTCGACGCTCGCGACGGTGTCCGATGCACCGCGACCGGCTGGTCACACGCGCTGCAGATACGGAGTTCCACTACGTCCTCGGGGACGGTCTCCGCCCGCCCTCGCGCTTCCTGGACGTTGTCATCCTCGAAGACGAGTCCGCGCTCGCCACAGTCAGGACACGCCCGCTCGTTCGTCATCGCGACGACCCCGTCCCCGAGGTCCGGAAGGGCCGGCCGCTCGCGGACGATCACCTGCCGGTACTCGGTGATGTCGGCCGCCGCGACCTCGCCCGTCTCGGGAATGTCCTGCTCCCACGCGACGCCCTGGCTGGCCGGACCGACCGCGAGCGTCCCGCCGTCCTCGAACGTGATGGCCGGGTTGCCAGCCATAACGCGCATCGCGCCGGTCTTCGGCCGGGCGACGTGGTAGGTGTCGCCGGCGATAGTGACCGGCTGGCCCGGGTCGACGTCCAGCAGCGCATCCCGGACCGATTCGGGGTCAGCCTCCGCGGTCGGCGGCTCGACGTCGACGGCCTGGTCGGCCGCCGGTGCTGGCTGCTCGCCGTCCTCGTATGCGGTGAGACTGGTCTGTGGCGGCATCGCTAGAACTCGAAGGTGACGGCGTCCGTGTCCAGTTCGACGGTGTAGTCTTGGAAGCTCCAGTGCAGTTCGAGCTCCAGGCTGCCGTCCTCGTACTCGGTCACCCAGCAGTTCCGGGGGTCGACCGGGTCGCAGGCATCGAGGACCGCCTCGGCCGTCCGCGGGCCTTTGCCGAAGTTGCGGGCGGCGTCGCGCTTGTAATCGTCCGTGTACTGGCCGTCGCACTCGGCGGACTCTATCCAGCCGTTGCGGAGAATCTTCTTCGCGGTGTCCTTGCGAACGGTGCCGCGGCGGACCTCCTCATTATCGTGGTCGCTGAAGTCGCGGGGGTCCATCGCGCTGTACGTTTTCGGGGTGGTGGTCTCGGCTTGGGCCATCGTACGATTAACCCAAGTAACCGGATTGACTTAAGCTTTTTGCATACGATAGCGCCGGGTGTATTGTAAACCTACCACTCCACGTCTGCCGCCGCCTCGATGGCCGCACGCGCCTCCTCGTACCCGCCGTTCGCCTCCCACGTCCGCCCGCTCTCGACGTGCTCGACCGTGAACGTCGCGCCGTGTTTCCGACACTTCCGGTCGCCGGGCCCCTTCACCAGTGCGCTTGCCTTCTCGCGGCCGTCCTCACAGCCCTTGCCACAGAACACCCGAAGCCGGTGGTCGTCGTAGAACTCCGGCGCGCGGATGTCCGCTCCCAGTGCGTCAGCGTACAACTCAAAACGCACATCGTGCTTGCTGATGCCGCGCCGGGTGTAGTCCACATGATGCGCGAGCTCGTGGAGGACCGCGCCCTCGAACTTCTCGCCCCACCCCCATGCTGCGTATGCCCGCCACGTCAGCGACACCGCGCGGTCTGTCACCTCGCCATCCTCAAACTCGACCTCTGCAGTCGCAGCCGTCCGCGTCCGCTGGCTGTTCGTCGACACCGTCCACCGGATGTCGTCGACGTCGAAGGCGTCGAAGAATCGAGAGTCCGCGAGTTCCTGGCGGGCGTACTCCCGGGCACGGTCCGCGAGCATCCGCTGCTGGTCGTCGGTCGGGTCCTCGACCGTCGCCGGGGCTGGCGGGAGGTCGTCGTCTGCGTCGGTCTTCGTCACGACTCCGCCGTCAGTGAGCGCGGTCTGGAGTAGTGCCATCGTACACTCGGTAGAAGGGACCAGACTGTATTAAGCTTTTGCATACTAAATCGCCGGGTATTTGAACCGGCGGACACCTACCTCTGCTCACCACACTCCCGAGAAACCGCCCCGCCGCCGGAACCGCGTGGCCTACCGCTGGCCGTCCTCCTCCTCGTCTTCTCCAGCGACGTACTGCAAGGTGGCTCGCGCGATCTCCTCGCTCACCTCTCGGATGTCTTCCTCGACGTCCTCCTCCGCCTCCTCTGCCTGCCTGATTGCGTCTCGGCCAACGCGTGCCGTCGAACGTGCCGCGAACACCCTTGCGGCGTCTTCCGGCCCGTCGTCACGAGACAGCCCCAGCGAGAACCCCTGGCCGCTCCCGCGACCCGCCGAAGGGTCTGCACCCTCGCGACCCTCGCGCTCCTCACGCGCCGAGCTCGCGCCATCTCGACCGTCCGAGTCACTCCCGCCGTACCCAGACCCTGCCCCCGCCTCGCTCGCCCTCTCGAACTCGGGCAGCGTCGTCCCGTCAGGATTCCCTGCGTCGCCGTGCTCGCCTGCCGTCCCTCCTCCCTCCTGGTCGTCCGCATCCCGCGACTCGTACTGCGGACTGGGGTCGGGGTGCGGCCGGGAGTCACCACCCCCCATCTTACGGACCCCCGTTCGCTGATACGCCGCCGCCCCTCGATATTCCGCCGCCGTCGCTCGACGCACCAAGATAACTCTTCACGCCCTCAACTACCGAACGATAGGTAGTCTGCATCTCGCTGGCCGACGTCGACCGTGGCGTCACTGCCTCCCGCCATCGTCGCAGGCCAGCAACCCCCTGGACGTTCCCGGGCATATCCAAGAGCGTCCACGGCCCGGTGGCGCCGATGACGACCACGGGCAGCCCTGCGGTCTCCCGCTGGATTCCACGGAGGTCCTGATTCAGTGTCGCCTTCCGACGCGTCCACGGTGTCGTCTCATACTGGCCGCCGTAGAACGCGACGATGTCCACCCCGAGGTCTGCGGCTGCTCGCTCGGTGATGGCCCGGATGTTGGGCGTACTCCCCTTGATGAGCGGCACGACCGTTGTCTCGTCGGGCACACGGTCCGCCATCCACCGTGTCCCTTGAGCGCACGCTGTCGCCTGCTCGCGCTGCTTCGACAGTGGGTCGTCTCCATAGACCGCGTAGTCCGTTGGAACGTGGTAGTCCGGGCGGAACCTCTCGACAATCTCTAACTCGGACTCGTGGCCCAGCCGCGCCAGCTTATCGTCCGCTATCGTCGTGGTCGTGATAACCGCGACTCCTTGGCCGGCCCACGTCGACGCTGTCTCCCCCTGGTTCGCGAGTCGACGAGCGTGGGTGATGGGGAGCATCACTGACTCGGGACTGACGGCTTCAACAAAGCGTTCGTGGGCGGTTTGGGCCTCAACGCGAGGAATGAATCCTGTTAGTGAGGTCTCGGCAGACCGCGTCATCAGTATCTATCCCCCACTACGGCTTTGCTGCACCCTAAAACTAACGCAAAAAGCCTCCTCCCCGACCTGCCACACCGCCCCGATTCGAGCTCGAGGGTCCTCCTTCGCTCGGTAGTGATAGCGTCGTCGACGCGACACACACTGGGCCCTCCTCTCTACACTATCTGAACCCCGAGTTGTCGTAGCTATATTCGACCCCGTGTTCGAGCGTTTCGAGTTGGACAGTCAGTGTTCGTCAAGCTGGGTTCGACGTCGAATCCTCGAGCGGTCGTCGACGTCGTCAGTACTGTCCGGGGGGCTTCAGCACACTCGACCCCTCACAATCTCGATACATAGTGATAGTTCAACCCAGTATCACGACACCTCGACCCCAGACAGAGCGCACACCATATCCGACACTCAGCTATAGCACACCCGACCCCCAGATGAGCGTATCCAAGTTGTTAGCGGGGGGGTTACGAGCTATTATTGTGGCAGGTGTCGACGTATCTGCGAACAGACGGGGTGAAGCATAGCTTCTGGATGAGGTAGCTGTAAACAGATGGGGTGAACGTAGGGTGTCAAACTGATAGCTGCTGGAAGCTATGGGGGCTCGGTAGAGAACTGATAGGGTAGCTGTTAACAGACGGGGTGAACTGTAGGTGTCTTCGCTGTATATAGAGTTAGCTTCTCTGCCTAATAGCTGCTTAGGCGGTATCTTTTTTGCACTTCGGTGTCACCGTATCCGTTAACGGGGTATCTGTTGGGAGATACCCGGAGTGAGTACATGACCGACGCCGAACTACCAGATTTAGAACACAAAGACATAGAGTTCCTCGAAGCCGTCCGAGCGATCAATGCGGACCCGGACGCCTACGAGGAAACCGACCCGGGAGAAGTCGCTGCGAACAGCACTTCCATCCGGAGCGCGACCAACCTATCTCGGTCCGAAATCAAGTACCGAATGGGTGCCGACCCAGACGACTATCGGGGGTTCGGCGAGGAAGGCCTCGGGCTACTTCGCATCCACAGTGCGTCTCTTGAGAACGGACGATTTGGACCCAAGTCAGCCGAGCTCACAGAGCGTGGAGTCGAGGTGCTGGACGAAGCGAAAAGCCGAGTCAGGTTCGGGGGTGCGCCCGGACAGGCGACGGAGGAAGGAACCGCGGAAACCGCAGACCAGATGGCCGAACTTGAGGCCGAAGTGGAGGCCCTTCAGCAAAACATCGCGGACGTCGCGGAGTCCGTCCAGTCGGTCAACGAGACCCTGTCGCGCTTCGAAGATCGCGACCGCGGCGCACTCGACTCCGAGTTCGCGGACAAGCTCAATGCTGTCCTGAAGGCACTTCCACGCCACGACCAGGCACTCTCCGAAGTCCTGGGTGTAGACCTGGACCAACTCGGCAGCGACCTCGACGACGACCAGAAGCAGGCACTCCGAGCAGGGGTCCTTGACACTCTTCAGACTGCAGAGGGAGCATCCGGGACACAAGCAGACCGCTCGACTTCGGGGCCGTCTGGAGCAACTGGAGAGTAGGGTCACGCCACCCCGGGTCGTCCCCTAGTTGTAGCGTTCGAAGAACGAGTCCTCAGCGCCAGACTGGTCCTCTTCCGTCTCGTCCTCGGTCGCTGCACCTGCAGCCTGCTTCTGGTCCTCGTCGATGGTGTCTTCCTCTGTCGGGCGCGACGGTGCCTCGGAACCGGTTGTCTCCTCAGGCGTATCCGCATCTGTCTCCGCCTGGTGTCTCTCCCGGGGTGTAGACCCAGGGTCGACGACTTCGTCCAAGGAGTCTCGATGCTTCGGAGTGTGTTCTTCCTCCCCAGCGACCGCACGAGCTTCAGCGAGCGACACTCCAGGGCCTGCGTCGCTATCCTCAAGCGACTCGGTCGTGGTCGGGGAAGTTTCGTTGCCCGTGTCCGCTGCGGGCTCCTCACTACTGTCACTCTGGTCGGCACTCGTGGTGTCTTCCTCGTCGCTATCCGGACCGACTTCGTCGGTGTCGGCGGCGTCAGCGGAAGGGGCTGCCGGACTGTTCATTGCCTCCTCTCGCTTGAACCACGGCTCGTTGAACACGGGAGGCAGGTCCTCGGATGACGCATCCTGGGGGCGGAGTGCCTTGAGGGCCTTCCGGAGGCCTTCGCGGTGCTCTCTCCGCGGCTTGTACGTCCCCTGGAGGATGTCCGCGCAGAGGTCCTCGTCGACCATCGTCTTCGCGGACAGCGCCCCCGGCGAGAGCCGATTCTCTACGACGTCCATCGACTGACCGTCGGTGGGTTCCTCGACCTCCGTGGACTCGGCCGCCTCGGGCGGGTCCTCCGCGTCCTGGTTGTCGCCCCTTGTCGGCGCGGCTGTCTCGCCGAGCTCGGGCATGTCCAGGTTGACATCGGTGTACTCGAACAGCGGCGTGGTTTCTCCGCCTTCGTAGACCTGCGGTTGATCGTACTGAGGGTTATCGTCGTCGGGGAAGATGACGATGAGGAAGTCGTCCTCCGAGGGCATCTCAGGCAGGTCGGCCTCCGGGATGTACGGCTTGTTGAACCGCTCCCATTCGTCCTCGAGTTCTTCCTCGGATGGGTAGAAATTCTTGTCGCCCTCAGCCGTGTAGACGACGTACTCGCCGTCGGACTGGTCGTACTCGTAGTACGCCGGCACACTCGTCCGGCCGTTGTCGACGACGTCGTCGACGTCCTCGAACCGGGCGAACTCCCCATCTCCGGGGATGGACCCGGACTTCGAGTAGCACGCGACGATTTCGTCGGTTCCGGGGTCCCGATACCAAGCCGTCGAATCGTACTGGTCGTCACGCCGCGGCCGCAAGGCCTTCGACCCGTCGTCGACCTTGTAGTGTGACCCCTGCGTATAGAACCGCTCTCGGTCCTGGTCGTCGCGGTGCTTCATCAGCGTCAACCGGTCGTGGTGGATGGTCTTGTTGCCGCCACGGAGGGGGCCGGTCGTGTCATAGAGGACCTGTTCAAGGCGCCGGCCGTAGTGGCCGAAGTCTCCATGATCTGCGCGGCCGTCTTTCGTCGCGAACACACAGAGGTCGCCGCTCTCCATCGCTTTCCCGAGGTTCCGGAACGTCTGGAACGGGTACGTGAACGTGCTCGTTTCAGCCTCGATGCTGACGTTGTCGGCGCCGGCGAGATTCCAGACGCCGGGATACTCCTCTCGAAGTTCCTCTCGGCGGTCCTCCATCGCCGCCATCATCTCGTTCGGTGAGAGGTCGTCGTCGACGTCGGTGACGTCAATCGGGGCTTTCGAGAGTCCGTCTGGCTGTTCCTCACCTTCCTGCTCGGGGAGGGTGGTGAGGTAGCCAAGGCGCGTGAACGCGACGAACACCTGACTGAGGACCCACCGATGGTCTTCGCCACCGCCAGACCCGGAACTACCGGTGTCTTGGTGCGTCACTTCGCCTCGACCACGCGCGGTCAGGCCAAGGTGGAGCTCTCCATCGTTCCGTTCCCGGATGACGTGGTCGCCTGGTAGCTTCTCGATGGCGTTTGAGAGTTGCGAGAGGTAGCCAGTGTCGCCGAGACGACGCTCGATCTCTTGCTCCGCTGCCTCGTAGGGCACGGTCTCACCGGGCTCGAGCCCGGCCTGCAAACGCGCTGCCCAGATAGACTCGAAGATGTCCGTCTGGTAGTCCTCTGCGAGGCGCTCTGCATCAGTCGGCTCGTCCTCGCCTCCAGCTCCCGTTGCAGACAGAGACTGTGACTGGGAAGGGCTGGCCTCGTCCCCCTTCGACGTGCTCAAATTTGGTTCGCCAGTGACGAGCTCGCCGTCTTGGTAGGCCTGCCGAAGCTCCTGTTTCGCGATCTCGATAAGGGGGTCTTCCCCTTCGGAAATCGCCTGGACGAGGTCTCTCCCGAGACCGGACTCCCAGGGGCCGTTCCCCCTGTTGTAGAGTAGGGCGCGTTTCTCCTCGGAGTCCGTGGGTTCCGGCTTCCCGTACTTCTCGAGACTCCGCATGATTTCGGCGTCGCGCTCCTCGCGACCCCGACGCGGGGGATATGGTGGGTGCGTGTAGACCCGGAATGGGTCGCTGCGTTCGTTCGTCTCGTCGATAGTAATACGCATCCAGAGGTGGAATGGCGACTCGTCCAACAGCGGCTGTGAGTCCTTCCCGATTTTCGGCCCGATGATACGCGCCTGTTTTTTCGAACCGGGGTTGAACGACAGCATCGTGTCGCAGTTCACCATCATGGCGTCCACGATGTCCTCGGGGAGTTGGCTCGGGTACTGACAACAGAAGGTCAGCCCCATCCCAAGACTCCGAGACTCGGAGAGCATCGTCGGGATCGCCTCGCCCGTCTTCGCGATGTTGTCGAACTCGTCGACAAAGGTGTAGAACTGGTCGCGCTCCCACTCGTCCATTTCGGCACGCGAGCGGATGGTCGACCAGATACGCCGGAGGACCGCCATGCCGAGCATCCGCTTGAGCTCCTTCGGCTGGCCGCCCATCCGGACGATGAGGATTTTGCCCTCCTCCACGACCTTCTGGATGTTCACGTCGGAGTCCCGGAAGCCAATCATCCGGCGGGCCATGCGGTCCTGAACCCACTGCTGGAACCGACCAAGGAGCGGCTCCAGATCGCCGTCGTCGAATTCAGCGATGTCCTCAAGATAATCCTCGACGAAGTGGATGCCCGCGGACTTGATTCGGTAGTGGAACTCGTGGCGGGACTCTGGGGACTTCAAGACATAATACAGGTCCACCAGATTGAGGTCTCGCTTCTCGGGGAACCGGCGGTTGTACTCGTTCATGGCGCGAACGAGCGTGCGGAACACGCGGTCCATCCGGGGCCCCCAGTAGTCGCCTGCGCCGAGCAGGGCGACGAGGTCCTCGATGAGCGCCGAGAGCGCAGTGTCGAAGTTCGGGTCGTCGGGGTCTAGACCGACGTTGATGAAGTTGAAGCCGGAGATGTACTCGTGGCTTCCCCCGGGTTCCAGCCAGACGACATCGTCTATCCGGTCTTCCGGGAGGATTTCCATGAGGCGCTCGGAGTCGTCACCCTTCGGGTCGATGAAGCAGAGGCCGCTGCCGGCACGTGCGAGTTGGTACGCTGCGTTCGTCAGGTACGTACTCTTGCCGTGGCCAGTGATCCCGAAGACGCCCTGGTGGCGGCGCAGGTGGTGTTTCTCGATGCTCGCGTCTCGGCCGGTACGAGTCCCGGTCCCGACCCAGAGCGGACAGTCGGGGTTCTCCGCTGCTTTGTCGAACTTCTCGCGAACACGAGGGCCCGCGTAGATGTCTTCCCGGTCCCCAGGGGGAACTTCGTCGCGGTCTAGGTCAGTGCGTTCGGCGTCCGCCTGGAGGTCCTTTTGATACTTCGTGATGACGTCGAACTCGTGGATGACGTGGTCCAGCTCCTCTGCGTCCCGAACGAGAGCGAGAGTATCGTCGACGTGGTGCTGGAACTGCTCAACTTCCCGCTCGGAGACCGAGTCACGAACTACCTCCGGAACGAGTGACCCGGCGAGGTTGTTCAGAGCGGCAGCGAGGTCTTCTGTCCGGGGATTTTGCGCCGGGTCAGGGTATGGAAGCTCGGCCGATGTGACTTCCGCCGCCGAGTGCGCGATCTGCTCGACCTTCTGGCTAGCTGTCCGGTTCACCTCTGCGGGGAACCGCTTTCCCTTGATCTCGAGACTCAGTTCGTTCACTCGGCCCCGGAGGTCCGCGAGCTCGTCCTCGGTGAGCGAAACCATCGCGAGTTCGTCTTCTGAGCCGCCGCCAAACCCGAGCTTGTCTCTCAGCCTCATCTATCGGCCTCCCCGCCGGGGCGAGTCTTTCGGCGGCGTTTCCGGCTGCATCCAGTCGTCGTCCTCACTGGTATCGTCGGCTTCTGACACCGAATCCTCGTCGTCGACCTCTCCTTCTCCCTGGTTCTCCTCGATGGCGTTGTCCCCGCCGAAGGCCTGGTCGTCACTCGCCTCGTCGCCATCTCCGTCGGCGCCGTCTCCGTCGACGTCGTTCTCTTGCTCGCCGTTGTTGTCACGGGAGTCAGTGCCTGGCGGTGTGGTTCCGGACATATGCTCCGGCCGGTTGCCACCCTCGTTCGCAGTCTTCCAGGCCCGGCGGCTGTCGTCCTCCTCGTCGCCGTGCTTGATTTCCTCGAACTGGGTGGAGTCGGCCGGCACCCCTGCGCCGGATTCTTGCTTCGCCCAATCGACTGCAGGCGTGTTGATGTCAGCGTTCGGGAGGTGAGCGAGGCCACCCAAGGCGGCGACAGGCTGGAGGAACTTGTCCCCCGAGTACCGGTCGGTAACGCCGATGGAGTGTTCTCGCTTCACCGTCGACGACAGTACGTCGACGATGTCCTTGGGAGGGACTCGAGACGGCTCAAGGCCTTGTTCCGTGAACGAGTTGTAGTATTTCTCCATGTCCGTCGCGATGGTCCGGACACGCCGCTCTGCAATCTCTTTGTAGGGACTGAACCCGACGACGCGAACGGTCGCGTAGTAGCCTTTCATCCCCCGCTGCTTCTCGATGATCTTGGCCGCGGTCTTGTCCTTCGACCCCGAATCCTGCATCCGGTAGCCTTTGACCATGTTCCCCTTAAGCCGCCCCTCTTTGACCTGATGGGCGACTGTGTCGACGTCTTTCCCCCAAGGGCGTTGCTTACTCCAGACGTCGCGAGCGGCCTCGAACAGCGTCTGGATCATCACCGTACATTCGTCGCCGGTGACGCGGTGGCCGTCCGAGGTGGTGTCTTCCTCGACGACCATGTCGGAGGTGATGTCCGCGTACGGGTCGCGTTCGAACTCCTCGCCACCGTGGTTGGTGGTCAGCTCGCTCTTGATGGGGTAGTAGAAAGGCCGTTTCAGGTCCAGAGTGGCAGCCGCGACGTAGTCCCCCTCGTAGAGATCCGGGAACGGCTTGGCCGACTCACTGACGTCGGCATTCTTGTAGCTGTTCCGTATCTGGCGCCGGAACTGGTCGCCGGAAATGTCGGACTGCGGGCGGTAGAAGAACTGAACCTTCGAATCCTCATACCAAATTTCGTGAGCATGGGTTTCGGGGTTCGTCTGGATGCCGGCCAGCCGGTCTAACCCCACAAGCTGAGTCAGCAGGTTCGATGGAACACCAACCCGCTCGGCGTTCGGCTGGTGAATCGTCTCCAAGAGGTCGATACCAGCGTTGATATGGTCGTTTTCCCGGGGCGGCCGGACGTTCAGGAGCGGTCCATCGTCGGCCTGGAACTCCGAGATAGCCGTCTGATACGCCTCGTAGTCCTCGCCGGTGAGCTCTCGTGCCGGATACGCTGCGGTCTTGTCCGTGAACAAGCCCACCAGTTTCTCGCGAACATCACCACTGCCGAGGTCCGCCATCAGTCGGACACCTCCCGGCCGCCGTCGGTCTCTACCGTGGCCGCTCGGTCGTCGCGCTGCGAGGCTGTACCGACGTCCGTGGGCTCTTCGCCTGGTAGCGGCTCGTCTGCATCGTCCTCGCGGTCGACGACCTTGTGTTCTTCTGGGAGCGTGTGGACTTCGACCTGCCTCCAGTCTCCGTCGATGCCGAGTAGCGAGTCAGCGTACCCCAGCGATTCGCTGCCCGGTTCCGCTTCCTGCCCGACGAACTTCGCCTGGGCGCTGTTCAGGCGGAACTCCTCGGCAATTTCCTTGTCCATCCCGTCCAGAGCCAGGAATTGCTTGATCGTACACTGGTCCAGGATGGCCTCGGATTCACGATGCTCGAGGAACTCGTCGACAGTCTGCGTCATCAGAATCGGGATGATGCCTTGGTGGCGGTGGTGACGGAACAGCGTCTCCATGAACTCGAGGTTCGCGGCGTCCCGCAGGATGTACCTGAACTCGTCCATCGCGAACACCAGCCAGTCGTCCGTCTGCTTTGCCATCTCGTAGACCTCCAGCACGAGCAACTGCATCGTGAGGGCGGCCTTCTCTGAGACCTCGCCTTCTGACTGACCGAGATCGAGATACACGGTCTCGCTGCCGTGGAGGTCGATTTCGCTCTCGCGGCCAAGGTTCTCGTACTGGCCGTCCTCCATGAACGGCTTGAGGTTACTGAGCAGCCACGACGAGTCGTCTTTGAGCTTCTCCGCACGATTTTCGGACTCCGCGTAGTCGTGGGGATTCTGCTCGCGGTCTCTGAGCGCCTCCCGGAGTTCGCCCTGAATCGTAGGGCTGTCCCGACCGTGGGTGTCTAACTCCTCGGTGATTCCGGCTGCGTCATAGGCGTCAGCGACACTACTCTCGAACACGGCCCGGCGTTCCGCGAACTGGTTGTCCAGCCCCCGCATCGCAAAGAAGTTCTTGAAGAACGAGATGACGCCCTCCTTCTTACTGGCGAGCGGTGTCTCACCGGCGGCCATGTTCCGACGGACTCGCTCGGGAGTCGGCCGAATCTCCATCGGGTTGATGCCCTTATCGCCGCCGATCACGACGTGCTCAGCATCGAGCGCATCGGCTGTCCCCTTCCAGTTTCCTAGCGGTTCTAGGACGACACCCTGCGTGTCCTGACGTTGCGTGATGAGCCGCTGGAACACCGTCTTCCCGTTGACGGACTTCCCGGAGCCGACGTCCGCAATCACGAACCACGCATGGCCGTTCTCACGCTCGGTCGGGTCGACGATGACCGGTGTCTGAGTCGACTTGTGCTTCCCGACTTCGATACCAGACGATTCGGTGAACGTCGGGTTCGTGGGCGACCCGAGCATCGCGCCGATGCCACCCGCCATCGCCTGCAGATTGTAGTATTTCGGGTCGCGCTCACCGAGCTCGTCCTGTCCGAGCGGCGCCGCGCTCTGAAGCGCGGGGAGTTGCTTCCCGATGGGGGTTTTCGGGACGACCGATGCCGGGTACTCTCGCAGTGCCTTCCGAACCTTCCGCTCGTTCTCCTCGAGTTCCTCCAGCGAGTCACCACGGACTGTGACCCAGACAGAGAGGTCGAACACGGTGGTTCCACTCTCGGCCGCTTCGTGGACCTGTTGGGCCCAGTCTGCCTCCTTCTGGAGGTGGTACGCTCGCGACGAGTCTTCCGAATCCGCGTCGACTCGCAGGTCGTCGGCGCGGTCGCGGAGGTTCTCTCGAGCGCGGTTTTGGTTCTTCTCGTTGACGTATGCCGTAAAGTCGAACCGGGCGTCGGTGAGCTCCCAGAGGGGGCTGAGGAACCCGTCAGTCGGCTCGTCTCTGCTCCCCTGGACGTGGAGGACTTTGACGTACTCGCCCGCCATTTCGACGTGACGGAGACTTTCGTCGACGCCGGCGGCCGCCATCAGGTCGTTGTGGTCCTCGGAAATGTCCGCGAACGTTTCCCCGGCGCCGGCGTTCGTGTCCCCCGGCCCCACCTCCTCTCCGAGAGTAGAGCCAGCCTCCGCCTCTGCACCACTCCGACGGTTTTCCTCCTGGAGCATCCCCGATAGCGTCGCTTCCCGGACTTCTTCGTCTCCATCGGGGCTAGGACCGCTCACCCATCTGTAGCCCTGGATCACGATGGCTCCGGCGAGGACGGCACCGAGAATCGCGACAGCCGGAAGCGGAGTCGGACCGGTGACTGGTTCGACACCGGGTAGCGCCCCGAAGATCGTGTTCCAGAGGCCCGGCGGAATCTCGGGTCCGACCCGCGGTCCTGGCAACGAGAGCGGGACACTCATTCTGCACCACCCCCGCGCTGACCGCGCCGCTGACGTGCTTTCACGGCCTGATTCGACACAACGTCCTCCAGGTCGTCGTAGACCGGCTTGTTCCCGTTCCAGAACCGGGCGTTCAGAGTGAACATCTCGAGCGTGCTCAGACGCCGTGCCGAGAATCCCGGCATCTTCTGGACGAACTCAGTCATAATCTCCTCGTGGACTCGACGGTCCAGTTCGTCCAGCATCTCCCCATGCAGTTCCTGCTCGGTGAGGTCTCTGGTAGTGGTCGTGAACGGGGAGAACAGCCGCCCGAGTAGAGGGATACGACCCAGCTTCTCTGCCGGCCCTGGCTCCCCCTGGTAGTTGTCCGTCACTTCCTTCTTTTTCACCGTCACGATCAGGAAGGAGCGGACAGTCTGGGTTCCGCGGTCCTCGATTTCTTCTGGCCGGCGCTGGCGGTATTCTTCCAGCAACGCCCGTTTGGTCGGCGATTCCCGAATTTCGGGGTCATTCAGACGGTCCTCCAACCGATTCACGACGTCGTCGATCTCGAAGGACTCCGTCGTTCCAGCGAACTTGAGCGAGCCGTCTAGGCTCTTGTTCGCGAACTCCTGCCCTATCTCCTGGCGGCTCGCCCATTCCTGCGCCTGAGCGAAGTCCATATTGTCCGCTTGCAGCTCCACAACGGCCTCCAGACGATTGTCGCTCCGAAGGACCGCTCCAGCCCCAGTCCACGCCTGCTTGATGTTCGTCAGGTCCTGCGTGGTGGTGTCCGGCTCGAACGGGGTGTAATTCGCGAGACCCCCCTCGTTCTTCATGTTCCTCGGCGCCTCGGAGCTCGCCGCGAAGAGACGGGAGGGACGCCAGAGGTAGTCCGCCACGTCCTGTAGGAACCGGTAGGTGAGGACGTGGCTCGGGCTCGCGTAGACTGCGGTCAGAGCCACGAACAGGCTCCCCCCGACTATCGGGTAGAAGAGGATGCCACCGCCGGCGAACGACTGGAGGACCAGGCCGACGAGCACACATCCGGCGACGAATTTTCCTTCGGCAATCGCTATCCCGAGGATTGGGACGACTTGCTGCTTGTCGTTCTCGCTGAGAATCGCTCTGTCTGGGTGGTGTTCTGCCATTGGTCTGGATTACTGGTTGTGACCCCAGGGGTCGAGGGGGTCGTTGTCTGGGTTGTTCTCTGTACGCCGGACGGAATCCCGCGCATTCGACACAGCTTGTGAGGCGTTACTGGCGGCGTTACGGATGTTTCCGGGCTGTCTCGCGGCGTGCAACAGTGCGGCGCGACCGGTGTTTCCAGAGACAGCCTGTGCTCCGAGGTAGGAGCTCCCGCCAGATGCCACGATAGCCCCGCCAGCGGCTACGCCTGCGGTCATTTTCGCTGTCCCTCCGATGGCGGCTGCCGTCCGGGGAGACGCGAACTTGAACATCCGCCACGTCGCCCACAGCGAAATGGCGAGGAACGCGAGCATCAGCACGTTCCCAGAGACTGTCCCTGCCGTGACGCCACCGGTCGTGTCGATGAAGATCCAGGAATACAGCTTCGCCATTCCGAGGGTTGGAATCGGCATCAAGCAGACCGGAACCAGGCGTGTCAGCGCCCGTGAGCCGATGGTCTTGGCTACCGGGAGGCCGCTGTATCGGAGAACCAAGAAAAACTGGCCGAGGGCCAGGTAGAAGAAGAACAACAGCGGCCGAATCTCGAAGAGCAGCTTCAGCACTAATGCGAGAAGGGCGGTAATTCCGATGATCAACCAGCCCAGGGGACCGGAGACAGCAGCAGTAATCGCGCTCGAGGTCGCGAACTGCGCCATCGCGTTGGCGAACTCTCCGACATCAGGGGCGAGCTCAAGCGCCATCCAGTTGGAGAGCGCCCATGTCCCCAGGGCGAGGGGATACCAGCCGATGATGAGGAACGCGCCCCGAATAATCTCTTTCCGCTGCTTCCGCATCTCGTAGCGAGACCCGAACCCTGCGAGAGCCCCGGCAACGCGAATCTGGAACAGTAGGTAGAGTGTGAACAGCATCAGGCCGGTCATTTCACCGAACCACACCTGGTCTTGGATAGCCGCGATCTCACAGATGGACTCGCCAGCGCAGGTCGGTTCGCCGAAGATGAACGGCCCATCCGTCTGGGGGATTCGGATGTTGAAGAACCACTCAGTGAATCCTCTCCAGACATTCTCGACGGCGTCAATGGCTCCACCCACGAGTTTGTCGGCGAGCCACTTGAGCGGCTTATTCGGGATGCCGATTCCCGGGATGTTCACCATTGGAACCACCTCCGGTCCTGATGCCCCGGGGCTGTTCGGCCAGCCGCTCGGGTCGTGCTCTGGCGATTGACGGACTGTTCCGTGATGTCGAATTGTACCTTGCTGTGGCTGTTGGTCGCGGTCATGTGAGGTCCTCCAGGGTGATGAGTTGGCCAGCGAGCTGCGACAACCGGTACACGAAGTAGAGCGGCGCTATCCAGGCTGCTGCACGGATTGCTTCACCCAGGATACCGCCGACGTCTTTCATCGGGGTCCTTCTGGCAGTCGCTCGCGTGTGCTCGTACACGATCTCGCCACCTGTGCCCGCCCATACTCCTGGGGTGTAACGTGCTTCAAAGACGCCGGAGTAATCTATCGCGACGGTTCCGACACCGTCTTCGTTCAGTTCAACATGTTTGTGTTGCGAGCCGTATGCGATAGTGACGGTGCGAACGGACGCCTCCTCTGGGAGGGGTTCTCCAGTAACCCCATCAAGGGCTGTAGCGCGTAGAGTCGTCTGCTGCCCACTCTTCTTGATGACAGACAACGACAGGTCCACCGGCCGAAGCTCTGATTCCGACAGCTCACTCCACTGCAGAGTCGCTGTCTGGCCGGACACTAGCCCCTGAACCCTGACGGGGTAGGTTCGGTCCAGGCGGTGAACGTCGGCCTTGATTCGCTGGTGAGACTTGTACGGCTGCGTCGCTGCGTCGACGTTGACGTGCTCCGGCAACGTAGCCGGCTGACCGAACTCATACAGCGGCTGGACATTTGTGACCGGCTGAACACCGTAGGTTCGGGTATAGAGCGAGTTATTCGACGGAAACGCGTGAACCGTAACTGGGACCGTGGTCCTCGACGTCGTCTCCGTGTCGGAAGGAGTGGCCGTCTTCAGCGTCTCCCAGGTTGTATTCCGGGCCGTGAAGAACCGCCACCGAGTTTGAACAGTGCTGGGACGCGCCGCCGTACTCGCTTTGACACTATATTTGGCAACGGGAGTCGTCGACTCAAGCGATAGCCGCCGCAGTTCTCCGTTCCTTTGGAGAACCGCGCCGTCGAGGCTATCACTGATGTCATACCCCTCGACGCTAATCCCATCCTCCACCGAGACCGTCTCAGAGACGACTTTCTCGATGGTTCCCGATTGAACCAGCGTCTCTGATGACTCGCCGGACTCCGAGCTCGTTTCATGACCGGTCTCCTCTTCCGTCTCCTGCTCACCGGAGCGGTCAGGGTCGGATGGGCGTCCTGGGATGCCGATAACCGGGAATTGGGTGTAACCGCCGCGCCGGGTCTCCCCAGGCTCTCGAATCGTCTCACCTGACCCGCTATCAGCCTCCGACTCGTCGCTGCTCGTTTGATCGGAGTCGTCTTCGACCTCCTCCCACTCGGTAATTGTCTTCGTCAGGTTCGCTCTGAAGGTCGCATGAACGGTGACGTCTGCTTGTTCCCGGTGAGCGACTTGGAAATCGAGCTTGGCCTTGGATTGTTCGCTCGAACCGACGGTCTCCCCGTCGACGCGAAGCGTCAGGCCGGTGACTTCCAATCCAGTGAGCGTCCAGTTCGTAGTTCTCTTGGCGATTCCGGGTTCGGGATTCTCGACGACCTCGGACTCCGGTAAGTCAACCCGAGCGTCGGCGTAGGCGGCCAGGGTCGCGTCTTCGCCCACTAGCCGCACCTGTTCGTCTCCCCTATGCAGAACCGTGCTCGGAGAGACGCTGAACACTGTGACGTGGGCCTCCTGGATGAACGAACCATTCTTCAATTCCGCCCCCTCCGGGTACGTGGATTCTGTCGCGGGCGTACTCTCAGGAAGCGATTGGAACGCGTTCTCCGTCCAGGTCTCCGCACGTTCAGGTGGGGCGGCGTACTCGATGTCCCCGTCCCGGTAGTATTCCAGTGCGCTCTCAGTGGAGGAATTTCGCACCAGCGACTCGTACGCCGGCGTTTCAGTGGTGGCCGACGGGTCGTCGACGTCCCGGCTGAACAGCGAGAGCGATTCGTTGTGCGAGATGCCATTGACCTGTGCAGTCGTGTGAGCGGGTGTCGCAACGCCGACGGTGATGAGCGAACCCACTACTAAACAGCAGGCAATGACCCGGATACCGGACGCGGGGAGACGGTTCATGGTATTCTCGATGGTGGGGGAAGGCGACCTCTAGAAGTACGGGACGACATCGATGCAGTCGGCGATTCCAATGCCGATCTCGGACAAGATGGCCTTGAAGAGAATCGGCCCTGCAATGAACAGGATGGAGTATTTCGCGATGCTGCGCTGCTTCTGTTTGAGCTTCTTCTTGGCCTCCTGAGTGAACGAGAAGATACCCAGAAGGTTGGTCCCTTGCCAGGAGAGGAACCCACCGATAAGGCCGACGGAGGTGACGAAACGGATGATGCCGTTGATCAGGCTTTGACCGCCCTCCGTGCCACATAGGCCACCTCCAGCCTGGGTCTGTGCCGAAACTGGTTCGGCGACGACCATCAGTGAGAGGATACCGAACAGGAGGAAGGTCCAGGTGGAACTGAGGGGGCCGGGGAGAACCCGTCTCTTGGTCGATTCTTCGGTGCCAGTGCTGTCGGATTCGGGTTTCGTCATTGGTTGATGATTGGGTTGTCTGCGATGGAGCGCCAGTCCTGCCGCTTGTCGGGGATGCTGCGGTCGTCTACCCGTTCGTCAAGACGGTCTCGGATGTATTGGCTCCAGAAGAACTCTGTATTGCTCTCGACCCAGGATTTCTGGTAATCGAGGAGTGTCAGATGCCGGCGGCTGGTGGATAGCGTTGCCCAGCCTTGTTCCTGGTACCAGAGGTCCGGAGTGACCTGCTCTGACTTGGGTAACCGGTCGGGTGGGATGCACCCAGGAGGGATGACGGCATCTAGGACCTCTCGGACGTATCCGGAGAGGTTGAACGAGTCAGGGGCCTCTGAAGCCAGCCAATCTAGCTGGTACTGGTAGAGGCGCGCGTGCTTGCGCTTCATGTGTGGTATCGGGTATCGGGTGTCGGTCTCCGCATGAGCCCGGTCGGGGGCTCTCGACCCGGGACCTCGCCCGTGGTCGACCCAGCATAGGGCGACGGCGAGGGGTGGTCAGACCCTCCCGGTCTGTTCGTCGACCGGTTGCCGCCGTCCCATTCGTGGGATACCCTTAGTTACCCACACGCCGGATAAATAATTTGGGGAGGGTCAGCCGCTAGAATCCGCTTGTACGGCAGGTTCTATGACGTGGAGGCGTCCACCAGAGACGGACGGAACGAAGAAAACGACTAGAGACTGGCGGCCTGCTCTCGCGCGTTCACAGAGAGGTCCTCCGTCTCCAGTTCCGGCGTGGTTCGGGTCACGATTTCAGCGACTCGCGCTGGCTCAATCGACACCGCCATCACACAGACCAGCGAGCTATACTCCTCGAGACCGCGTTCCCGAGCGTACAGTTGGTGCGCGTCGCGGACGGCTTTCTCTTCACGGGTGTTCAGCCGAAGCTCCTCGGAGATGGCGGCCCACCCGTCGGCTCCGACGACGAATAGGAGTTCGTCATCGCTCGCGTAGAGCGGCTCTCTGAGTGACTCTGGGTCGTTGAAGTCTGCGAGTAGCTTTTCATAGAACGCGTTGCCGGGGCGGTCTCGGTACTCGTGTTGTTCCACGTAGCTCTGGATGGCGTTCAAGAGCTCCACGAGCGACCGGTCCTCTTCTCCGAGGACGCCTCTGGCGTGCTGCTGGGCGAGCTGAACGGTCCCAGGGTCAATCGGTGTGTTCAGGCG
Source organism: Halobacterium rubrum (assembly GCF_021729015.1). Classification (GTDB taxonomy): domain Archaea; phylum Halobacteriota; class Halobacteria; order Halobacteriales; family Halobacteriaceae; genus Halobacterium; species Halobacterium rubrum. Next base: position 41,352 of record NZ_JAJQQZ010000005.1, on the reverse strand, counting down.
GTCGGCAGCAATCCCTGCCGCAGCGCCGTCCTGCTGGCTTGCCTCGGCGCTATCAGCATCACTGCCTCGACCGAAGAGTCTCCCGATGACGGCGGATTGCGCTCCGGTGGTCTTGAGCCGGTTCACGGCCGATGAAAGCGAATTTTGTATCATTGATAGTTGAATCGGAATCGTATCTAGTTGTACGAGTTCTGGACCTGCACCTCGAACACGACGACGACCTGTGTCCCACTGCCGACGCCAATCTGGGTCGTCACCTGGTAGGTCTCGGAATCCTTCACTGAGGTGTCCGCGATAATCTCCGGCGCGGTGTACTCGAATCGCACCTCGCCGTCCGTCCCGGAGAGTTTCGCGGGCCGGGAGATGTCTCCGGCCGGTGCGGAGGCGCTCACCTTCACGTCGCTGACGGGGTTATTCATCGAGTCCCGCACCTCAACGGCCAACTCCACCGTGTTGTTCTCGACGACCGTCGGGTCCTGGTCGCTTTCCGCGGTCAGGTAGGTGACGTTCGGCTGTGACGCCTCACTGAGCGTGGGCTGCGAGGCGCGCTTGAACCCCAGTTTCGAGAGTTCCAAGAGGTAGCTCTCGCCGGTCTCGAACACCAGTTCCAGCGTCTCTCCGCTCTTGTCGACCTCTGCGATGTACTGCGAGTCGCTGTCAGATCTCGGGTTCGTTCGGGAGGTGTCGCTGTCGATCTCTCCCTTGAGGATTTGCCGCCAGGTGCTCAGGTTGAGCTCGGTATCCATCGTGACCGTGACCGGGGAGGCGTCCGTCTCGTTCGTCACGCGGACGGTCGTCGACGAGGTACTGAGCGGCATGACGTGCATCATCTGGGGCAGCCCTTGCGACGAGTAGAGCTCGCCGTCGGTCGCCGTCAGCGAGATGGTGCGGCCATCGACGATAGCCGGCTCGTTGATTACCTTCCGTGTGGAGGGATGGTCGGCATAGAGGACTCCGCTCGGCGTGATTTCGAGGTCCGGCGCTGACCGGTACTCGGAGTAGTCTGGCGAATATCTGAGACCGACGGACTGGTAAACGAGTTCCCGACCGTCGATATAGTCCGCCGTCTCGTTGTCTCTCGCGACGGCATTTTCGATGGACAGTGGCTTCGATTCGGTCGTTTTGATGGTCCCTGTCGGGTCGGTCGAGTGGATGAACAGGAATTTGAACGGATAGGTCGCCCCCATCTTGACGATAGACCCCTGGAGAGAGCCCGTGTCTGCTGCGGAAATCGTGTCTACCTGCAGGGACTGCATATCGGAGAGCGTGTCGATGGCGTGGTTGTACTCGGTGGTCTCGCGGACCTGTGGCGCAACCGTCGACTGAGCTATCGCGTAGACTGCTGCGAGGATGAGTGCAAGCAGCACGATACCCAGCATCACCACCTGGCCACGACTTGCCTCCTGGGGGCGCTTGTCTTCACTGAACAGTGCGGGTGGTCGAAGTTCGATGGAACGGTCGTGTTTGGACATTTCAGTCTCCGTGTCGGAGGTTCGTGCTTTCCGGTCGTTGCGGTGCTGAAGGGGCCACGGAAGAGTCATAGTAGGAGGAACACCCCCTCGACGAGCAGTAGCTGTGGGAGTGATATTTTCAGGCCGGAGAGGACGTTGTCGTATCCGATTTTCCCGGCGACGAGCCCGGAGAACAACGCCTGGAAGAGGGCGCCGTGGTAGAACAGCAATTTGAACTCGATTGGGGAAACGCCCTGTTGGAACGGAAGGGCGCTGGCGGCTCCAGCCCCGGCCTGCACGGCATTCGGGGTGGCCTCGGCCGCGTTCGAGAGCGCCGGGAGCATCACCACGACCAGGACAATCGAGATCAGAAGGAACACGCTGTTCCCGAAGATGGCGATAACGATGTGCGTCCGCGTCTTCTTCCGACGTTCCTCCTCGACGGCGAACGCCGTTTTGACGTCTGAGGCAGCGACTTCCAACACGTCGTTCACTCTCCCGGAGGCCGTGTTGGCCTCGAGAAGGAGGTTCACGACCCGAGAGAGCCGCGGGTTCTTCACGCGGTTTGCGAGTCTGGTCATCGCGTCCTCGAATGACACGCTCCATCCGGCGAGCTCGTTGTAGGTCGCTTCCAACTCCCGGGTGAGATACGTGTCCGATGACTCCGCTACCGTCCGCAGGTTCTCGGTGACGGAATCCCCGCGGTCGCTAGCCGACGCGAGTTTATCGAGGACGTTCGGGAGTTGCTTGTTGACCTTCCGCTGTCGACGAGCTTGTCGCTCGTGGTAGTACGAGAGCGGCGTCAGCGCCACGAACAGTGGAATCAGGGCACTGAGGGTAGTCGTGTAGACGGGACTCGTGAGGAACGCCGCCGGCGTCGGTGTGCTGATGCCGAGGACGCTCATGGCGAGAAGCCAGAGGCCTGCAACTGGAACTGTGACCAGAAGCGAGTATGGCGGGTACTCTCGAACCGCGTCGACTGGCTCTCGAAGCACCGATAAGAGGTGTCGCTTCCGCAGTGCGGAATACAGTTCTATGAGGCCAGAACGCTCGACTGGGCTCAGGGACCCGGAGTGGCCGTCGGTACGAGAGCGAACGGGTCGATGGTATCCGCCGTCCGTCGACGTGCCTCTCGACCCACGCCCCTCGTCGTTAGCGTGGCCTTCTAACCGCTTCTCGATTTCAGACGGGGTGACGCCGCCAGAACCCGTCGTTAGGGTCGGCGACGTCGTCTGGTCGTCCGTGCCGGTCGTGTCCAAGAACACGATGAAGAGCGCAGAGATGAACGGGAGGCCGAGGTAGATGATGATGTAGACGCGGTAGAGGCCCTGCTGCGTGATTGCAGACAGGACGAGGAACGTGGACATGACGAGCAGCGGGAAAATGACTCCCGCAACGATGTAGAATTGGCCGACCGTGTCGATTCGCTCGATGTGGCTGTCCTTCTGGCGGCGGGCACGTCGCTGGTAGCTCTCCGTCTTCTGCGCCAGATAGCTGGTCGCCCCACCGCCGCTCTCGACGATGGAACTGAGGTCGGAGAACAACTCCGCGAGCTCGTCACTCGGCGTTGCGTCTCTCGTCCTGTGGAGAGCCTCGCGAAGGTCCGCCCCGAGGTAGTCCATGTTGTTGACGACACTCTGGAACTCGACCGCGATCTCGCCGTAGGCTTCCTCGTCGCCGGCGAGTTTCCGAACGATGGCGGGGATGGTGAGGCTCCCCTGGGAGAGCGCGTAGATGTACGTCACGGCCTGGGGCAGCAGCATGTCGATTTGCCGGCCGCGTTTGTCTGCTCGAATCCTGGGGAGATACAGTAGGAGTGTGCCCGTTGGGACGGCGAACGTGAGCGCGGTGACTGCGACCACGAGGAACCCCGCCAGGGGCACGCGTAGGAGACTGGTGACAGATTCGACTGAAGCAGGTACGGCGACAGCGGAGTAGAGGGGGTTCAGGCCTGAGAAGTGGAGCAGCGTGGCGAAGATGCCGCCCAGAAGGCCGCCCATGCCGGCTGCGATGAGGGTGAGCATCGTCGCCCGCGCCAGGTAGAAGTCGTAGGACTCGTCCATCCGCGCCTGCTTGACCGCTCGCTCAGTGGACGCGAACCACGTCTCGTGGTCCCGAAAGAACCCGCTGAAGGTCCGGTACGCCCACTGGTCCAGGTCGCTCTGGTCGTCGGTGGAGTGCAGACGGTCGCTGACGTCCAAGGCACGCTCGAGCAGCCACTCGACACGGGTCTGTTCGCCGGGCCGGAATCCGGCTACCTCCTCGGAGTCGCCCAACGCTCGGAACTCGGCTGCCACGGCAGCCTGACCGCCAACCCGATTCGGATGGCCGTCTCCCCCGTCAATGGCAGTCTCGTCGCCGCCCGCCGGTTGACCGCCCTCCGATGTTTCCTCGTCGTCGCGCGGTGGAGCCTCCTCCGAACCGGATGAGTCACCCCCGATGTGGGGAGGGTCGTCTCCGGACATCAGAGGTCCTCCAGCGCGTCGAAGTCCAGTTCGCCGCGCTCTACCTGTTTGGACACAACGCCCGGGGCGCGCATGAAGCTCCGAATCGCCGTGGCGACGTGCTCGTACTCGGTGATGCCCTCGTCGACGAGATGCGAGAGTAGCCGTCGACGCGCCTCGAACGACTCGTCGGGGTCGCGGCCCTGCTCGCGAAGGCTGTCTCGATGGTAGCTATCCGCCACCTGATTGATGGTGTCGGACGCTTCATCCCACTCGTAGACCCGCCGGTGGTTGATACTGTTCGTGTCCGGGTCCAGCCGCTTGATCTCGTAGATGGACTGGTTCCGCCGGGTTCGGCGGGCTCCTTCATCACTCCCATCTGCGTTCAGCTTCGTCTGCACCGCGAGGAACCCTAACTCCGACACGAGTGGCCGTTCGACAGCCATCGGCTCGTTCAGGAGACGGCTGAATGCAGACTCGAGACTGTCGGCGTGAACGGTGGAGAACGTCGTGTGGCCGGTGTTCATCGCCTGGAACATGTCTCGGGCTTCTTCGCCACGGACCTCGCCGACGATGAGGTACTCTGGCCGTTTCCGCAGGGCGTTCTCCAGCAGGTCGTACATCCCGATTTCAGCCTCTGCTTCGTGGGCATACCCCTCTCGCGTCAGGAGCGACACGAGGTTGTCTTGGGGAATCTGGAGCTCTCTGGTGTCCTCGAGTGAGACGACCTTCTCGCCCGGCGGGATGAACATGGTGAGCGCGTTCAGGGTCGCCGTCTTCCCCGACCCCGTCCCGCCGGTGATGAGCCCGGAGTATCCGTTCTCGATGAGCAGCCAGAGGTGGGCCATCTGGTCGACGCTGAATGTCCCGAGGTCGATGAGCTCAACCGGCGTGAACGGGTCTTCCGCGTGCTTCCGGACGGTGTAGTTCGCCCCTCGGGGCGAGATGTCGTCCAGTGAGAGCTGCACTCGGGAGCCGTCGGGGAGCGACATGCCTTCCGTCGGATGCGCGGTAGAGATGTCGTTCCCTGCCCGCTGGGCAATCTGGTGGATGAACCGGTCCAGTTCGTCCTCCTCGTAGACGATGTTCGTCGCGAGGTTCTCGTACTCGCGGTGGTAGATGTAGACGCAGACGCCGGGGCCGTCCGCGGAGATCTCCTCGATGTGTGGGTCCTGCATCAGCGGGTCGATTCGACCGTAGCGGGACGCCAGCAGGTTCCGGTGCAGGTAGTACAGGACCTTCTCGAAGGATGGGTCCGCGACGCTGAACCCTGCGAGCCCCTGGACAACTTCGCGGGCCTGCGCTTCCAGCGTGGCCGCCCGGTCGATGTCCTCGTCGGCGGGGACCTGGTACAGCAGCCGGTCGGTCAGTTGGTTCTCGAGGTCTTGGTAGAGCTTGGCTTCGTGCTCGTCCAGGTCCGGCTCGACGACTCGGTACGTGAGCTCGTTGGTCGTCTCGTCGCGGAAGATGGCCGCGTACGCGAATGGCCGATTGAGCCAGTACCTCGTTTCGAGACTGTACTGGTCCTCGGAGAGCGTTTCAGCCTCTTCCTCTCTGAACGCCAGGAGGTAGCTTCGCGACCGAGTCGTGGTGAGGTCGTGTCCCTCGAGAGGGACGGACTCGTCGGGGTCGACGTCGTCGACGAGAGCCTCCCCCTCCGCGCTATGCGACTGAGTTTCGCTGTCTGGTACGCCAGGTCCCTCAGTTGGGCCGTCCTCCGCTGTGGCAGCCTGTTCTGCGGAACCAGACGCTGTGGTGTCCGGTTGGTCGGGCATGGTGGTCTCGGTATCGGGTATCGAGCGCCGCGTCAGCGGTTCAGACACGGCCACGGAGATGGCTCCGTGTGAGCGGCTGGTCAGGCCGCCAGCGATGCTCGGTACATCGCACGCATTAGCCCTGCTCCCTTTAAAACTCCCGTCTGGCGTGGTATACGCCCCTCCAGTATTCGGTGAGACGCCTTTTACCGGAGCACGAGGGAACGGGAGATATGGAAGAAGGCTACTCGACTGGCCTCCCGAAACTCGACGAGGACATCGGCGGCGGGCTCCCACCAGGGTCCCTCACAGTCTTGACCGCCCCTCCGACGTCCGCGGCCTCCCTTCTCGGGTACTCTGCCGCGCTCGAAAATTCGGGAGTACACATCCTCACCACGTACCGTGACCCGGACCGCGTCCGGTCTGAACTAACCGCTGCCGACCGCGGATCTCTGGATGCCGCTGCCGTAACCGGAGAGGGTGGAGCTGAAAACCAGGAGGACTCGACAGAGCTCCGGATTACCCAAGTGGACGCCTCGGACCTCACCTCCTCCACAGACGCCATTCCTCCGGACTGGTTGTCTCCCGCTGCGGACCATCAGGAGGCGACCAGTACTAGCGCAGAGTCTGACGCAGACTCCCTCTCGCTGCTCGTGTTCGATTCGTTATCCTCCGTCGATACAGCCGGGGGCCACGACGCCGTGGTGGACACGATTTCTGCCCTTCGCAGTTTCGCCGACACCCACCAGACCGCGGTCCTCGTGTTCCTCGACGAAACTTCGCCTCTCAGCGATGGAAGCCGGTACGCAGTCCGTTCCGCTGACCTCCTCTTCACGTATTCCTCGGCAGGCCAGCATTCGGATACGGACGCTATCACCATCCGTCGCGTCCGTCGTGCAGTCGACCCCGCGAAAGTCTCGGACCTGCCGCAGAGCCTTCCACTCAAGTTGTCTACCGAAATGGAACAGAACCCCGACCGTGGGTACTAGTCCGTCTCCTCACCGTATTCTCTACGCCGAGACAGATTGGAGCGGCTAGAAAACAGACTGCCGACTTGGAGTACAGGCGAACGGAATACTCGAACTAAGCTGGTTCGTTGGAGAGCAGGAACAGCGTAGCGTACAAAGTGCCGTCCTCGCCAATGTAAACGCCGACCCCCTGGATTGCGTACGGCCCGAGCATCGCTTCGTTGTGGGACTCAGACGTTTTCCAGAGAGTGAAAATCTCCTTGGCGAGGTAGGCACCTGTGTCGTTTCGCTCCATTCGCCAATCATCCACCACAGTCGAGGCGATATTCTCAGCGTCTAACCCCGGGCTCGAGTAATTATACTGCCGAAGCCAGTTATTGTGGTCATCACCGTCGACCGCTGATTCATGGGCGAAATATCCGTGTTCCTCCATCTCCCAGGAGTGGTAGCGAGCGATGTTTCCGACCTTCGGGTCGTAATGAAGTCGCGAGAGATTGTTGGCCTCTCGATGCTGGTTGATCTTCTGGCCGACCAACTGTTCGATCCTGGTGACGTTCAGCCCAGCTCCGTATTCGGATTTCGTCGCCGGTTTCTCTGGCTTCGTGTAGTCCTGCTCGTACACTGGGTCCGGATAGGTAGTCGTCGACTCGTCTACGGAGGTGGTCGGCGACTCGGTCGTGGTTGCACACCCAGAGACGACAAGCAACACAGCAAGTCCGACGGCAATCGCACGGTGCTCCATCATGGGCGCTCTTTCCGCGTCGGTTGGCTTAAAGAATCGGACCTCTGCTAAGAAATTAGTCCGCGTCGCAACGCGTTAAAATCCTATCGCGATAGGCGCGTCGGCTAGCAGGCCTTCTCGTTGAGTGGCGCCTCCGGATTCGTGCATCTGTGCCTGACTTCCCGTACGCCGTCTACCACTGCGCTCTCTGGGGGCCTCGTCAGACTGTATTCTTGGGTGACTCCGGACTTCTCGTAGACATAGTACAACGTCGTGTTGTACTTCGCCTTCCGCATATCGAGGAACAACTGGTCCTCGTACTTGTCCTTATTCCAGAGGTGAAGCGTCTCCTGGCGGTAATCCTTGAACTTGTACTTATAATCGTACTCGTAGCGAGTCACCGTCTTGTGCCACTCGTAGACGTCATCATACTCCCCCTCCCTGTACTGGTAATCGGTATCGTATTCTGCGGGGTCCACGTCGGTGTCAGTGGCCACCTGAGTCTCGTAGGGCCCACAGGGACTGCCACTCCAGGAGGTAGAGCCCGTAATGTAGTTCTCGCACTTGTAGCTGGTATCAGTGGTTCGCGACTCGATTTTATCCTGACGGGTATCCACCAGTGTCGGGGACGACCAGCCCGAATATTCGTTGTCTCGCCAGTAGTAGTCCCACCCGGTTCGGGTAGTTCCTACATGATCTCCTCTGGACCACTCGTATCCGGGACTGGACGTGGACTCCGTCGTTTTCGTGGTCTCGTAGTAGTCTTTGACCTTCCCCACGTAGGTACCCGGCGTCCCCCCGTCAATCACATGGCCAGAGTCGTCCTGTTTGTCCTCGTAAACCTCATAGCTCCAGCCGTCGCGAACGCTTGTCGTGCCGATGTCGTCCTCGACCTTGAACCAATCTGACCCTGGGGACTGCCAGTCCGATTGCTCGTAGTACCCAACATGAACCGCCTCGTAGTGCGACCCATCCGTCTCCCACCCGGCCATCAGAAGCTGCTCTTTCCGGAAGTTGTTGCTGGCCTTGATGTCCTGAGTCTCCTCGCTGATGAGCTCACTCTCGGAGTGGTGGAACTCCTTTTTCGTCCACAGGTCGCTCGGCGGGGAAGCTGCCACCGTTTCCTCGGAGACCACCTCAGACTTGTATTTGTAGACTTTGTAACTCCCGCCCTGGACCGAAATATCGACGCTCGTAACGTGTGAGCCACCTATGAGGTTCCCATCCCGGTCCAGAGGATAAATCTGGATAGTGTAGTCTCCCCCGTTCTCGTACTGATGCCTGAGATCAAGTGCCCTATCGTAGTCATGGCCCTGAACAGTATCTGTTGTGCCGTCCCCCCAACTCACCCGCACAGAGACATCCTTCATGGGGGGTTCCACAGGCCCATCACGATTGCGCGAGGGCGTGTATGCCAGAGTGACCGTTTCGCCAGGCTTCGGATAGCTCGGCGAGACCTCGAAATCTGGGACCCAACTACTGTATCGCGTCGTCGTATCCTGCTCCCAGTTGATAGTTTCCGTCTTTGTCACCGTGTTACCGCTGCTGTCCGTAACAAGCAACGTTACCGACCGAGAGTCTCCCTCATTGAGGCTGCCACTGAACGCGTAGGGAACCACCGATGCTCGCCCCTCGGTTTTCTTGACGTCCCCGTTCGGGAACTTCCAGACGTACGTCAGAATGTCGTCGTTGTCGTCATTTGCGTTGGCAGTGAACCGGAACAGCTTATTCGTGAATCCTGCCGGACTATCGAAGTAATCGGTCGCGGACGACTGGTCCGGGTCGGGGTTGGTCGCCTTCATCAGGTCAATCGAAGGGTCGCTGTCAGCCTGCCGCTGGCAGACCAACCGACTCAGGACCTCGGTAGTAGACTTGCCGCTGTTGTCCCAGACCTTCGCCGCGATCTTGGCTTGTTCGCCAGGTGCGACGTCTGGCGTGTACGAGATCGACTGCCCGAACCCAATCGGGTTCGTGTGCATCTGGTCGAACCAGCGAACCGAGTCGATTCTCCCGGACGGGTCGGGGTCGTTAGCGACGACCCTGATTGTACTCGGTTTATCCGGAGGGAGACAACGACCCTCCTGACCCGTGTTTACGTAGATGTCCTCGACTTCTGGGGGTTCGGCGCCGGGGACCACGTCGACGGTTTTCGAGATGGACACCGTGTCGCCGTCTCGGTCGGTGACCTGGGCCGAGATGGTCGCGGTGTCGCCTGGGTGAGCCGAGAAGTAGAAGGACGCCGAGTCTCCAGTCCCTGTGGCCGTACCCGCGGCTGGGCTGGTCTTCTCCCATTCGACTCGGGTAATTCGTTCACTCGCGGTTACGGAGAACGACGCGCTCGACCCCGACTGGACTTTTGAGGGGCCGAGGATCGTCGCACTGAGCGGCGGCTCGGTGATTCGGACCGTCTTCGTGGCCGTTGTGGTCCCTCCATCGTTGTCGGTGACGGTCACAGAGACCGTATCCGTTTCCCCGACGACGCCGTCGATTTCGATATTCTCGCTGGTGCCACTCCCCCCGTTATTCCATTCGATGTCCCTGACCGAGCCGTCGGGGTCTGAAGCGGACACGGTGTACCTGGCAGAATCACCCAGGTCTACCCTAGAGGGGCCACTAATCGAGACTTCCGGGTCCTGGTTCCCACCGCTGTACCCGTCGTCTACCGGGTTGATTCGGACGGTCCGGCTCGCGGTGGTAGTTGCCCCGTCGTTGTCGGTGACACTAACGGAAATTGTCCGCGTAGACCCTGCACCCTGGAAGAACGACACGGAGGACTGCGGGCCGCTATCGCCGGTGCTCCATTCGATATTCGTGATCTGGCCGTCGGAGTCGGTCGCATCAGCAGTATAGGACCGTACGTCTCCGAACTCGACGGACGTTGGCCCGTCGATGGAGACCTCTGGTCCGATGTTCGGCGGCTCGACGATTCGGACGGTGTGTTTCGCGCCGGTCGTGTTCCCATCGTCGTCGATGACCGTCGCGGACACCCCTACGTAGGCACCAGGGCTCTCTGTGAACGAATAGTCCGCAGTCGGGCCCTTCTCACCGTTGCTCCAGATGATTTCCTCAATCGTGCCGTCGACGTCGTTGGCCTCGAGAATGAAGGTGACCTCCTTGTTCGGAATGGTCGTGTTCGGGCCGAAGATTTTGGCGGTGGGCTTCGTCTTGAGATCTCCGTCCGAGCTCTCTTCCTCGCCGAACTCGAAGCCTGTGTAGGGGAGTCCCTGAGCTCGCGCTGCTTTATTGAGGACGCGCTTCTCAGAGCGAGCGTCGTAAACCTGGACGCGTACCACGTCGCCCTCGTTGATGATGTCGTCCCGCAGGTCAACGATGAAGGACTCGCCTGCACTCCACATTCGGGGGTTATCTGCGTTGAAGGAGCCGCCGACTCCGGAGACGACGTTGCTCGCGAGCGTCTTCTTCTTCCCGTTGCCGAGGCCTGGGATACTGGAGAAGAAGCTGGTGTCGTCGTCGTCGCCGATTGACTCAACGCTATCCTCCTCGCCGCCGGAGTTGTTGTGCCACTCGTCAACCTCGAATCGGTAGGCGGTCTTCTTCCGGGTGACGTTCCGCTTTATTGGGCGTTCGACGTAGTGGTCTAGTTTCTTCCTGAGGCCTACCCCGGGGATAGAGACGTTCTTGTAGATGGGTTTCTGCTTGACTCCAACAGTGACGTTCTCGGTGACAGTCTGTGTGGCGACTTGCGTCTTACCGGCTGCACCCTTCAGATTCTCGACTGTGATGCCTGATTTGTTCTGCTCAGGGAAGGTGACGTGAACGCGGAGATGTTTCGTCGGTAGTGGATTCCCGACAAGAGGGGTGACACGGACCTTGTCCTGGGAGATCACTTCAATCTCGGATTTCAGGACTTTCTCCGTCTCGGCGGTCTTACCCATCCTGTCGGTGGCGACGCCGGCGGTCACACCGGCCAAGACGACGACGCCCGCCATCGCGAACAGGACGCTCTTGGTACTCGTAACGCCTCGCTCGTCTAAGTTGAAGGAACGCTGGTTTCTCCTGGTCATTGGTATCGGTATCGGGTTCCGGGTTACTCCGCCGGGTAGCGGAGGGGGGCTCACTCGAAGGCAGGGGCGTGGTCAGCGCCTCTGCGAATGTCCGTGGGGGGACGACGGGTGGTCAGCCCGCCGTGGGTCAGTCACGGAGTTAGTTGCGTGCGTTTGAGAACGGGATTATCAGCGGCTCTACTTAACTCTTTACGCTGGAGAGACTCGCTACCAGCCGTGTGAGAACATACCAGATTCCCGGGGTCGTCGGTCAGAATGAGTCGTCCATCGAATCGGATTCGTCGCTCGACCCCGCCGCCTGTCGACCAGAGGATTCCTCTTCGACGAACGCCGCTAACGACTCGGTCTCCATGTCTGGCCGTTCCGTATCCGGGAGATCGGTCTCGACGGTTTCGTGCTCCTCCGCGAGGGATGCCACTAGATGAGACAGGGCGATGATCGCGTGTTCGTACTGCTCCATCCGAGTCTCCATATGAGAGACTCGGTTCTGGAGGCTGCGAATAGCCGGGTCGTCAGTTCCCGTCATACTGAGCGTTTCGGCGGGCCCGCTCAAAAAGCGTCGTCGTCGTGCTATCCCGACTGTCGGCTGCCGGGGCCGAGTCAGAACAGCTCGTGGCGCTCGAAAATCAGCACCGTGGCCGTATCTGTAAGCTGAACCGTCCTGTCCTCTCTCTCATGGAGGAAGTCGCGAAATTCATCTTCGAGCTCGGAATGATGGCTTGCTCCGCGCTGGTGAATGGCCATCGGCAGGTCTCGGACGGTCTCCGCCGCAACTTCCTTCACCTGGAGGCGCGCGAACTTGTCGCCAGCCTCGGTGTAGGCCCTGATATAGTCGTAGACCGAGACAGAGCTCGGCTCAAGGAACCGAACTGTCGCATCCATTTGGCCGCCGCGGATGAGCCGGGGGCCGGGATTTTGGAAGGTGAGGTCGTGCCAGGCTGGTTCACCATCGGGAAGTTGACTCATTCTGTGTCCTCGAGTTGACGAGAGGTATCCGCGTGTCGTAGTATAATAGCTCGGCTACACCACCGCGGCGTTGGCCCGCCGCAGTGGATACACGAGACTCTCTCGTGGTGGCGATGGAATCGTGTCGGAGGGTTTGGTAGGAACGAGCTCTCGGGACAGTGGGCGATTCGGCAGCGAGCGGGTTGTTGAAGTGTTAGATTATGACTTTCTGCTTCTGGAGGACTGTTTCGGTTTGGCCTTTCACGCCGAGGACTACAATGGTGATTTCGGAGTCCCCGCTTCCGGGCGGCCCGACGAGGATTTTCCCACCGGATTTGGTGAGTCCGTCTACACTGCTGTCCTCCTCGATGAAGGCGATTTCCCCGGTTTCAGTGAGGGTGGTCGTTGCCGTGGTGCCGTTGTAGTTGACGGTGACGTTGATTTCCTCGGCGTTCCCACCGTTCACCCAGGTTACCTCTGAGGTGCCTGGTGAGCCCTGGTCGCGTGTGATGTCCGCGCCACCGTTGACGGGCGTGTTGACGTTGCTTCCGAATCCGAGCACGGAGCTCGCGATGATGGCGGCCAGAATCACGGTGATGGCCACCATGAGGACGACTCCGATGACAGGAGAGACGCCCCGGTGGTCAGTCCGGAGGTCCTCCATGTCGAAGGACGGTACAGAGATGGTCAGGTCGGTATCGGGCATTCCACGCAGGGGTTTGTCGGTTCCCCTCAAAAAGCGTCGGAACTCACGAGCGTAGGTGAACGGTTCCCAAAGCCTCCCTCGGAGGTCAGAGGTACCGGTGGACGATGCCCTTGATGGCGAGGGGGAGAGAGCAGGCGACCGAGAGGATGTACCCCGCTATCGCGAGAGCGGTCACTCGCTGTGCAACTTGCTTGCCGGTCTCCAGTTCCTCGGGAGTGAACAGGTCCTGATAGAGTGGGTTTGACGCGAGGACAGGAACTGACTCGAGATACATGATGGAAGCCATGTGGCTGAACGCGGAGAGCATGGCGACGGCGAGAATCACCGTGCCGACGTTTGACGACGGGACCACCCTCTGAGGTAGGGAACGCTTGTTCGCCTCCGTCGGGTCGAAGAACTGCTGGTCTTCCTCGTCGGACTGAGATTTCGACATGGCGTTAGCTGTGCCTCGGTTTGTCGTTCCCCTTGAAAGGCCTCCGGACACAACTCTGGCTGTCGGCCGGTGCAGGTCGCAGTGGTCGCCTCTGGTTGCGGCGAGCTCGGCGAGACGAGATACTCGCTCGGTGTCGCTGTGAGTTGTGAGTAGAGAACCCGCGTATAGGGTCGGGAACGTGTGCGTGCGTTAAACCGGTAGAAACCGGTTCCTCACACGCCGAGCGGAGGGATGCGGATTTAACCCGATACCGATACCACTTGTCTGGCCATCACGACCAAGCGATGGACAGCCCCAGTTATGCCGCTGCGACCAACAGCGACGGTCACCGTGACCAAACGGTGAGGCACGGCAGAGCCGTGCGATGACCGCTCGCGTGTGAGCATCGGAATTACGATTTGGGTTGTACTTAAACCATTGGCTACCCCGTCGTAGGCGGCCATAGTCTCGAAGCCCACGCTGCTCGACAGAGAGCGATGGTTTCCGGTAGCCGCTCGTCCGGGGTCGTAGACGTGGTCGGCCGCTGACCTCTGCAGCAAACGGCAATAAGACTATTCAACTTACAATACCTCCCAGAGAAGTACACCAGCGTACAACACTCTGGACACAACAAACGTTTATAACATTAGTTTTGCATGTTTGAATCAAGATGGCAACCAAACGCTCTGCCGAATCTGGCAGCACCTCTCGAAGAAACGAATGACCCCTCCATCTGACGACCCAGACGCTTCGGCTGAGAACCCCGACGAGGGATTCTCAGACCAGCCGAAAGAACCTGACAACCTCCCCCAGTCACTCATAGCACGCCTCCGGACCCTCGACGAGGAAGAGCTACGCGCCGTCTCCACCTTCTCACTCGACCTCGCCAACACCTCCAGCCACGACCCGAACGACACCACGGTCGAAAACCCCGCCGAAGCCACGGACGTAGAAATCGAGAAATACCTCCTCGTTCACTACGGCAAGACCGAGCTCGAAGCGGCCGAGAAAGCCCACTACACGGTCAAACACATCAGCGGCTACGACTACTTCTATTGGCAGTGGCGTGACACAGAGACAGGGAAAATCAAGAGCAAGTATATCTGCCCCGTCAGCGACACTCCCTTCGAATCTCGGAACTTCGACGACAACGACGACGACGACGACACCGACACAGACACCGACACCACCGGCGAGGCCGACGAAGAAGACCAATCCGACGGTGAGAGCCGACAGAACAACACGACGTCCGCCAACTAACTCGCCTCGTCGTCTTCTTCGCAGCTCCCCCCTGTTCTTTCGGTCGCCTTCGCGGAGATCTCCTCGATAGCCTGCCCCAGGACATCGTACTCGACATGGTGAGTCCTGGTGAGCGACTCCAGCCGTTGTCCGTCTGCGTACTGGTGGATACAGTACGCGATCACGTCCGGGATGGCAGAGACGGGAGTATCCTCACGCTCGGCGACTTCCTCGGCGACGTTCTCGATGACGTCCTGGCCGTCGGGCCGGTCGCGTAGCTGCTTGATGTGGAGACGTGCGTTCAGGAGATTGTAACCAGGCATCAGTCGGTCCTCCTGGGTTAGTCCTCGTTGACGGCTGCGGCTACAGCCTCACGAATCGCTGCCTCCTGGTCATCGGTTGCGACCTGATAGAGCTTGGTGGCTTCCTGTTGTCCTCGTTCGGTGAGCGCGATTCGCTCCCTGTCTCGGACGCGGCCGATCAGATTCTCCGCACCCAGTCGCTCGAGGATACCCATGAAGCCCTTGTAGCCGTCCCAGGTTTCCGCGAACGGGAAGGGGTCGCCGTCGATGGCCTGGATGGCATCGGAGAGGCTGGCCTTGTAGAGGCCGTTGTTGGCGTGCCGCCAGTCCGGAATGTCTTCCTCTACCATCTGCTCGGTCATCGCGTCGGACAACGCCAGCACGTAGAGGTGGTGGTGCTGCGTGATGTTCTCGTAGCCGTTCGTCTCTGAGGGAGAGTCCTGTGTCGTGGTCATCCTTCTATGGGGTGGGGTCGGCGGTCGTCGTCTGTGCCTCGTCTCGGAGCGTCTGGACAAACTCCTCGGCAGTCCCGTCGAAGCGCGCCTCGCCGCGGTGCTGGCGGGCCAGCCCGCCGCCGTCTAGCGACCGTCCGGCGGCCTGAACGCGAGGGCCGACCGCCTCGGCTGTCCGGGTTGCCCCGGCAGCGTAGCCGTCAGTGACCGCGTAGCACGTCGACATGGGCGTCCTGAAGTCTCGAACCAGGCGGGCGACCGTCGGGAGGGCTGCCTCGACGCGGTCGTCGGTGAGGCTCTCGCCGTCGACGCGAGCGACGGCGAACGAGTCGTACTCGAACACCTCTGCCCGGCGAACGCATTGGTGGGCAGCCTCGGCGTGCTTGCCGAGGACCTCCAGTGCTTCCGACTCGTCGACGTCGTCGAGTACCAGTCCGAACCCGATTCCAGGGGCGTCACGGGCGACGGCCCGGAGAACGTCGCCGTACCCAGCGAGCGTCTGGAACCGGCCGTCCTCGACGGCATACGGACGAATGCCTGTCTGAAGCGCCTCCCGTGCGCTCGGCCGTCCCGTCGGCGCCGTGGCGGTGGCGGCGAACGCCTCCAGCCGCCGGTGGCCGTCGACGTCCATCTCGACCGGGAGCTCGAGTTCCGCGAGGTTCGCCTGCGCGCGGTCGGGGCGGCCGGAGAACGGGGAGTGGATGGTAAGGGCGTTGGCGAGCCCGTTCATCAGGTCCTGGGTAGCCGTCGCGACGCCCGGCCGCTGCGAGAGGTAGCCGAGGTCCTCTGCGAGACTGCGAACGTCGCCGGCGGTCTCGTCGACGGGAGTCGGGAGTGTCGTCAGCCCAGCGAGCGCGAGGACCGGGTCGGCCTCCACGCCGTCGACGTCTCGAGTAGCCTCGAAGGCGTCCTTGCTCGCTGGTCCGCGGCCGCCGACGTGGATGTCGTTTGTCTCCGGGTCTGGTCGGTGGTGGCCGACGACGATGACAGTCGTATCCGCCTCGGTGTCGGGGTTGGACGCGGGAGTGCCAGCGCGGAGTCGGAACGGGACCTCCAGGGCACTACAGGTCTTCGCGAGGATGCCGGCCGCTGCGACCGAGTCGCCGTCAGGGTACGCGGTGATACGGGCGAACTCGGCGTTCGCGAGTTCGTGTTCAAGCTGGCTCGCGCCGGTCACATTAGGCGAATCCCCGGGCATGGTCGCGGTACTCGTTGGTGCTGCGCCTTCCCGTATAAACCGGGGCCTGGTGTCGGAGAGACGGCGAGGAACTATTCAGCGGCCCGGATGGCACTCCGGTCGACGGTCGTCCCGAGGTACTGCTCGGCGGCGTCGATGAGCGCATCTGCCGGTCGCGCGTCAGGCCGGACCTCGCGGACCTGCTCGACGGCGTGCGCGAACGACCGGGCCTGCTTCTCGGCGACGAGAACCGTCGCGATGACTGTGGTGCTGCGGGAGATTCCCGCCTCGCAGTGAACGAGCACCTTCCCGGGGGATCGGTAGTAGTAGCGCGCGGACTTGACAGCCTCTGCGAACGCCTCCGGGTCGTTGCCCTGGCCGTCCCGCATCGGATAGTAGGCTGTGGTCATGGGCTCGCGGTCCCGGGACACGGTGACGACGTACTCGAACCGGTGGTCGTGTTCCTGGCGGACCGCGGCGAGCCGGTTCCCGAGGTAGAGGTTTTCCTCCACCTCCTCGAGAACGAGCCCTTCCCGAAGCGTGGTCATGTGTCCTCCATGTCCGCCGTGTTCCGGGATAAGCCGTCGGGTGTGGTGGGGTGGTGCATCGGTGGCTACCGCACCCGGGGCCTGACGCCGACGTTCTGGTACTCGGCCTCGGCGGTCCGGTCAACGCCTGGGTCGGCGTAGAGTTCGTCGCCCGGAGTGACCTTCGTGCCGCCCAGGCGACCGTCCGGGAGGCGCTTGTGGCGGCCGACCCCCTCCCCGAAGCCGGCGAGTGTGGACTGTTCACTTGCGGGCACCGGGCAGGGGACGGACGGACAGTGGGAGAGCAGCCAGTAGACGTATTCACGGGGTATGGCGCTGCGGACGCCGGATTTGCCCCAGGAGGCGGGCACGTTCTTGGCGGCGGCGAGCTCCTCGATGGACTGGTCGTCTCGGGTGTCGACGGTGATGCTGGCGTTGCCGTCTCGGTACGCGTCGGGGACCTCGAAGGTGGTCTCGAAGTGGCGTTCCAGGTCGTAGTCTTCGCCGAAGTAGAGGCCGTTGCAGCGACAGTTGGCATCGAGGTCGCCGGCGCGGGAGGCTCCGGGGACGTTCTCGATGATGTAGTGTGCGGCGTGGTCCAAGAGCCATTCGCGGAGTTCGTCGGTGATTCGTGGGTTTTGCCTGAGCGCGGCTTCCCGGCTTCCGTAGGCGGTCGCGGAGAGCGGGGTGTAGGCGAGGCAGGGGAAGCTCACCCAGATGACGTCGGCGACGACCCCGTCGAACGGCGGGCCCTGGGGGCCGAGTAGGTCGGCCTGGATGAACTGGCCGGGGTACTGCTCGTGGTAGGGCTCCTTGTCGACGCCGACGTAGTCGTAGTGGGTGTACCAGTCGGCGAGGGCGCGGCCCACCCCGCCGCGGCCGCTGAAGAAGTCGGCGACCATGTATCGGTTCTGGGTGTGCCAGTGTTGCGGCCAGTGGGTCCTGTCGAACCGGGGGGTGTCCCGGAGGTCGATTGTAGGGGTGACGGAACGCGCCATCGTAGCTTGATTAGGGCAAGGGACCGGACCAAATTAGTTGTTTTGCATACGAAACTGCCGGTATTATTTTCTCTCTCCTCATTGGCTTCTGCTACCAGTTGGGGCAGAAACATTATGTGTGACAATCACATACTACAACGTGCCTGAAGCAGCCATCATCCACACTCAGCGTGGAGATGGATCTTCGGGGTGGCCAGTTCAGAGCAGGAAGGCACGCAAACCCGTTCCCGGGACGAGACCCCCGCAGGAGCGGAGCGTGCCTTCTCATATCTGGTCGCGCTCGAACACACCCTCCTCTACCTCTACCACCGCCAATCCGAATACCAAGCCACGCGTCAACCCCAGTTCAATATCGCCGCCTTCACTGGATTCACGCTCCTCATTATCATCCTCGGAACGCTTCTCCAACTGCCACAGCCGTACATCGCTGTCATCGCCGGGATACCAGCCCAAGCCGCAGCAGCAACTCTCTACCACGCAACTCAATCAGGAGACAACTCCTAAAACGAGAACCCCAGGAGGCGGGCCTTAGAGGCCGCCCGGATTCTCCACGCAGAGATCGTGAGCGCGACTCAAACCAGCCACCACAGAACTCAGACGGCTTTTAGACGGGTTCCACTGGAACGATACACCTCGCCGTGGTTAAGCATGGACTCGATAGTGGATTCAACCTCTCCCTTCGCAACATCACACTGTTCTCTCACGACAAAGCGAACAACCCTCTCTGGGACGCCTCCACCGTCCGAATACTCTCCGCTGGCCTGTTTGATGGCTTCTTTCACGGCTACTCGCGGATTTACTGAGCTGTCAATCGAGGCGTCGACGTCAATCGGCTCCCCAAGATTGGAGTCCGCATACGGGCGGGGATTCGAGGGCCTCTCGTCTTCAAGCAGCCGGTCACAGAGACCCACAATCTGCTCCGCCGCGTCACCGTCGGTCGCATCAAATCTCTCACGAAGCTCAGTAACGTACTCCTCCCAGTCCAATCCGGAGTGGCTCTCCCACTCCCAGGGAGCCATTACGTCCACGAAGCGGTGTCCTGTGTGGTGCTGGTGGTCGCTACATACCGGAACCAGATTCACCGGGTCCCCCGAGCCACCGAACATAGGCGGCACGATCCGATGGACTGCGTCGGCTTCCTGACCACAGGCGATGCACGTCCCGTCCGTTTTCTCGAACGCTGTCTCCCGGGCCTCGTCAGTGATGTTCTCGTAGTCCTCCTGCTCGAAACTCTCGTACCCGAGTGCGTGAGCGTGCTGCTGCTTGTCCGTCGACACTCGCTCACTGCATTCTGGACACCGCTTCTGGCCATCTCCCCGCCACGATTTGCAGTCCGGCCATGACTGCTTCCGGCGGTCCCCCAGGTCCAGTTCGAACGGTGTCATAACATTCCCGCACTCGCAATCATACGGCTCCGGCTCGATTCTCTGTAGACCGTGGGATTCAGCGCCCAACACGACGAATACGAGAAGCGTGTGGCCGGGTTTCGAGCTCCCGCGAACGTCAAGTAGCATTTAGGAGAACCATCCAGGGCATTCCATATAAAACACGGAATGGAGGGCAGGTCGAAACGAGAGACGTCCCGACCCAACCGCCTTTCAGCGGGCGTCGGGGTTCTCGACGCGGAGGTCGTGGTCCTGGCCGGTGTCCAGGTCGACGTAGTCGCCGAGACCGACCGTCTGGGTCTTCTTGCAGCCGTCCTTGCAGGTGGTGCGGCGGTCGCCGTTCGCCGTCAGCCACTGCATCTCGCCACTGCTCGGCCGGTACATCTGCCGGCCTGCGAACGTCGACGTTGACGTGCCCAGGGCGAGCGCCTGGAACCGCTCCATCATCAGCGACGCCACCAGCCCGTTCGTCGTCACGACGCTCGGATCACGCAGCTCGTCGCTGCCGTCGACGGCCTCGCCAGGCTCCTGCTGGACGTAGAGCCCGCCGTTGTCCGCGCGGTTCTTCGGCGGCTTTCGGTCGCGCACGACTCCCGCTTCTAGGTCCCCTCCTTCCACGCCTCGAGACAGTGGAGGCACGCCAGGCCGGGGCCTGCGGTCTCGACCGTGGACCGTGCGCTCGAACTGAGCTCGTCGCTCGCCTCGTCGACGCGGAGGTGCGTCCCGCCGGAGATGACCGGAATGAGGTGGGCGTACGCCAGCCGGTCGATGACCTTCTGGACCCAGTGCGGGTCCGCCGCGCTCAGGATCACGTCGCAGTCTATGACTGCGCCCAGACCGGCGTAGTCGTCGTCGTCGTCGCGCTCGACGAGAACACGAAGACCGCCGCGTTCCTGACCGCCTGCGAGCACGCCCGTCAGGACCGGCGAGCGAAAGAGAAGGCGCTGGCCAACCCCGACATGACGCCCGAGCTGGCCGAGGTTTTGAGTACGACACAGCTGCAACTGAGCTACGAGATCACGACTACGCTCACTACAGAGTAGCCGAATTTTACCTGTCTATCCGTACGAAACAACCGAGAAGTTGATTTGCAGACAGACAAGTTTTTTAGCCATATCTGTTTGCGTGATTAACAGATGAGTGGCTCGATGAGCGAGGCCAGTCGTTACGGCCCCGAGTGGGATTCGCTTGCGGCTGAAGTGCGGAAACGCGACGACTGGACGTGCCAACGGTGTGGGGAGAAGAGTGGGCCACACGCCGATGAAGATGGGCGTATCCTCGATGTGCATCACATCACATGGAAATCTCGGGGCGGAGGGGATGAGAAGGAAAATCTCGTTACGCTCTGCCGACCCTGTCACGGCGTCCAACACCCCGACAATGAGAACTTCGACCAACACAGAACCCGCGCCCGCATCTATCCCTCACCAGAGGCCCAGAGTAGTGTTGCATTCGTTAACACGGACACGGAAGGCGAAACCATCTACGAGTTCTTTCAGGGGCTTCGAGACCGCTGTAGACGATGTAACCACACTCCTAATGACGGGAACTCACTCCTCGTCTACCCGAACTTCGACTCCTCAAAGCTAAACGGGACCCCACCCGGCGAAAAATGCGTCCCGCTTTGTGAACCGTGCGCCGGACTAGTTCTTGACAACGATGACGAAACGCCCCGTGAAGCTTTGCGTACCACGGAAAATTCCCGAGCGCCCCAGAATATCACTACACGCACTGAAGAAGCACAAATATCGGGGACTTGGAAAGGAGCGAAGCTCGGAGTGACTCGAGAGGCCGTCAACCGAAAGGAATGGGTCTTATTCAAGAGCCCTTACCGCTTCGTGCATTTCTTCTGGCGAACGCTTGGAACTCTTGGAATCTTTCTTGGGCTATCGTATCTATCGATACGCAACCTCTCAAGGGTGTCTCCGTGGTTGTCCTCAATAGATCCACTCTCTACAATTGGGTGGGAGTCGTGGATGACGAGGACTCTCTTGCTCGTGGTTGCAATGTTGCTTGCGTATACGATTCGCTGGAGTGTTGCTGGGGTTACGCAGTGGGTGTGGAGGCAGTTTGACGGGAGCATTGAACCGCATCACTTTGAGAAGGATGTCTGGGATGTGTACCGGTGGAAGATCACCTACCGTCTCAAGTGGATAGGTGTGCCGTATGCTGGACTGCTCGCCCTTAGCGCGCTCGTCTAGCTGTTCCTGGTAGTACTGAAACTGGGGCAGCTGAATCGGTAAAGAGGGATGCGAACTTACTCGCCGAGCAGGTCGTCGTCGACGAGGCCGCTAGCGTCCTGAGTCTTCAGCTCCGGCATCTCGATGTCGTCGCGCTCGTACCGCATCGCCCAGTCCGTCCCGGTCGGCAACTGCTCGCGATCCCCGACACCGACACGGGGCGCACCACAGTCCGGCTCGCAGCCCCACTTCGTGCTCCAGTAGGTGTCGACATCCTTCAGACGGAGTCGGAGCGTCGACTCTACGCCGTCGACGACGCCAAGGACCACGCCGAACAGTCGGCGCTGCATGAGGCCGGCCACGATCTTGTTCACTCCGATTACCGACGGGTCCCGGTCCTCCTCGTCGGGGTCGACACCACCGTCGACGTAGCCGCGTTCACCCCGGAACTCGGGGTGGTCGCTCTCCCAGTCGACATCCTCCTGGCGCCACACGCGCTGGCACTCGAAACACGGCCAGCCCGGGCCCGCGACTGCGGTTTCGACCTTCGCTTCCGGCTCCAGCACGCCGTCGTCGGCGGCGTGGAGACGGCTTCCGCCGTCGATGACCGGAATGGAGTGGGCGCGAGCGAGCGCCCCCAAGACCTGCCGAGGGCGAGCAGCGTCGACACCCGAGAGGATGATGTCGCAGTCCAGGAGCTCCGGGACTGCCATGTACTCCGGGTCGTCCTCGACGACGCTACCGTCTACGACACGGGTCGCGAACGACTCGGCCGTCGCGCTCTCGTGGGCGACGCGTTCGGCCACTCTCGTCTTGAGCCGCTCCTGCTCGACCTCGATTCGCTGGGCGCCCTGCGCGCGGTTGAAGTTTGCGCGCTCCAGGCGGTCGAAGTCGACGAACACCAGCTCCCCGACGCCGAGTCGGGCGAGGTCTTCGGCGAGAACTGACCCGACGCCGCCGCAGCCGACGACGCCAACCGTGAGCTCGCTGAGGACCGCCTGGCCGTCGGCGCCCCACAACTGGATGGTGGAGTCCTGCTCCTCGGCGTTCACCGCGTTCCCGCCTGTGAACCCGCTGCCCGTGGGCCGCTTCTCGAACGGTGGTCTGTCGTGGGTCGGGCCAACAATTCGGACGGCGTCGGCGTGTGTGACTGTCGGCTCGTCGCTGTCGCGAGTTGGCTCGTAGACGCGCATCGTCCAGTCGTCGTCGCTGTTCGTGATCGCCGCGCCGAACGGGGCGTCCGGCGGTAGCCGGCTTGCATCCGCCTTGTAGACGCGGGCCGCGGACTCCGTGTCGATGGAGCTCGCCGTCACGCCACCAGGCTGGGTGTGAACCCGGAGGAGGCCGCCGCCGCGCTCCTGTGCGCGCTCGATGGCGCGTTCGTGGTAGTCCTCGCTGAACTGGTAGCCGAGCATCGAGTCGCTGCCCGCGATGTCGCTGTCAGAGTTACCCCCGAACAGCGACCCGATGAAACCACCTCGGGTCGACTCCCCGACAGAGTCGCCGGACGTCGACCCACGGTTCAGGCTGAGGTCGTCGCTGGACTCGGGATGCACCACGTCTTCGACGATGTAGGTGACGCGGCTGGCGCCGGTGCTCTTCGCGAGCACGGCGAACGCGCCGCGCTCGCCCATCCCGTGGAACGGGTGGCTCTCGTCGGGGAACAGCACCGACAGGAGGTCCTCGTAGACCTCCCGCGGGAACGCCAGATGCACCTCGTCGGCGTCGGCGGCTTGGAGCCAATCAGCGGGTGTTCCGTCAGGCACGGTTCAGTCCTCCTTCTCGAACCGCGACCGGACGATTTCCAGGGCCTTCGTCAGGTCTTCGGGTTCCATCCAGCTGATGTCTTGCCACTGGTAGCTCCACATGCCGGTGTCGTCGACGCCCAGCGCGTCTTCGACTGCTTCGGCCTTCTGGTGGTTCCGGTGTTCACTGTCGACAGTCTGCCCGCCGTGCTTGGTGACGTACGGAATCGTGATGATGCCGTACGGTCGCCTGCCGGTTGGGAAGTCCGTCGGGATGCGGATGACCGCATGGGCCTTCTCCTCGTCGAACACGTCGTTGACGTGCGCGGGACGGACGTTGCCGATGCTGACCCAGGCCCAGTCACCGCGAACAGCGATGAGCTCTGCTTCAGGACGGACCTCCTGGAGCGCGTCGATGGCGTCTCGACACTGCTCCGTGAGCTCGGCGCGGAGGGCGGTCGCGTCCGTGTCGTCGGAATCCCGGGGAGCGGCTTCGCTCATGCGATCTTCCCACCGTCGCTGGTGGACTCGAAGTGGGTTCGGTTGGGTCCGTCGAGGTCGAGCGTCTCGTTGGCCGGGAACGCCTGGTCGGTCTGGCGGGAGCCGCGGAAGCCGTCCAGGGGGAACAGGCCGAGTTCCTCGGGGCTCTTCTTCCCCGCGTCACGGAGGATGGTCTCGACGTCGACCTGGTCGTTGGTGTAGCGGCCCACGAATTGCTGATTCACGTACACGATGTACGCGTTGGTGGTGAACGTGAACGCGTCGACGGTGTCCTCCAGGTCCTCGAGGGAGTCCTCGAGGGTCTCGAACTTCCGGAGCAGTTCGCCGCGGCCGTCGGGGGCCTTCTCGCGGAGCAGTCCTACGCGGGTCTGCTCGGCGTCGACGATAGCCTGGGCGCCGGCGATGGCGTCCAGGTCGTCGTCTTCGGCGTCGTCGGCCCAGTCCTCGATGGCTTCGGCGGCGCCTTCGAGGTGGTCCAGGCGCTTGAACAGGTCGATGGAGACCTCGGGCTCCAGGTCGTCGATGCCGTTCTGGACTCGTTGGACGACCTCCGCGACCTGTTTGAGGTCTGCGCGGTCGTCGCTGTCGCTGTTGCCGTGCTGTTCATCTGCCGATTCTTCCGGCTGATCGTGCCCGCTGTCGCCAGCGGATGACTGTGAATCCGTCATTGTTCGGGTGGTGCCGGAGACCACCCCTTGATGGGGCCCGTGGGCCGGTGCCGCCGCTCTTCATGCCAGTCACAGCTCCGAGAATGGCGACATGGTCGTCGCTACAGGGTTCCCGGGTCCGCTTCCGGATGAAGGGGCGCACTCGGCCGGCCCGCGCGACCGCGGGCGTAGGCACGGGTCAACCCATCTCGCCGCAACCGGACCGTCTCCGGTTGGCACCCGACGAGATCGGGGGTCACTCCGGCATCAACACGTCAACACTTCGGACGTATAAGTCTGGCGCCCGTTGGCGTTACAACACTGCTACCGTAGAATGCACGGAGAGGCTCGTAGAAGGCGTCTATCCGCTGAATGAGCAAGACGAATTTAGCAGACCTTTACACTCGCTCTGTATAAAGCATGAGCCATAATTGTACGAAAACCGCACACGAGATTTGGCCGATGTTTTTCGAGCCAATTTGTGGGTCTTCTCATCAGCCACTCTCGGTCGATGGCACTCACACTGGCCGGCACACAGTGTGCAATTTCGAGACTGATTTGTGCACAATTTCACCGGGAGTGATGTGGACTGAAATTCGAAGCACAAGGCGGTCGCTGACGAGCCTGAAACACCGGGAGACAGTAAAACTGGTCCCCCGATCTCGTCGGGTGCGTCCTCCCATAATTCCTCACGGGTTGTTAAATCCTCCGGCAGAACGGCTGAGAAACGGGCTTAAACAGGCGAATACTATCCCGTTAGTCCTTGAATATCGTCTCCACATGTGGTAAACACTGTGATTATACTCTCTAATTCTCTGTCCATGAGTGCCTGTAGCCTCGAATAAGGTTTTCTAGAGCAGTTTCGAAAGTAGCCGAGCGGGGCAACCTTCAGAACAAGTGCTGGAAGTGGGGCGGATGAATCGGTAAGTGGGAATGCGAGCTTCGAGGCATCCACCCGTCAGGAGTCAAGGTAGTTACTGAGGAAAATTGTGAGGTTGACTGCGGTGTAGAGCGTATATCCGAGTAGAAGGATTATAACGCCCATTATAATCATCCATTCGAATTGCCCTTTCATAGTGTGGAGAACGTGTCGTGAAGGTATAGACTTTCTGTACACCGGAACGGAGATTCCCTGCACTTGCCGGGCGTTTCATCTCATCCACTGGATAAAGAAAACGTATTGGAAACTACTGCTAAGCCAATTCCAGCAGAGGGTGAGCAGGGCGCGGTAGTTCAACGGGTGTTCGAATTAGTGGGTGTTTTGCGATTCTGGCATGGGAACCGCTACAGTACAGAGTTCGTCGTCTTCGACACAGCGTTCACAGAGCGGTGACTGTGCCTCGATGTCGATAGCATCCCACGCGTAGGTCCCTCCGCATGTCGGGCAGTGCCAGTCGTACACGCCGTGTTCCTCTGCGAGTGCCGGGAATTGATGTGCTAACGTCGGTGTGAGTTTCGCGTCAGGATACGCATCGAAGTATTCCACGAGCTGGTGCTTTCGATACCTATCCACCCCGGGCAACAGTCCGGTGAACCCGACATCTTCGTAGCCCTCGTTAGCCTGTCCACAGCGAATCCGGAACGGACAGGTGTCGCACTCCCAGTCAGACACCGGATCAGCAGGCGGGGCACTGTCTAGTTCTGAATCTCCTCGATCGGCGTCTTTCCGTCGAGAGCATGGTGCGGTCGCTGTCGGTTGTAGTAATGCATAAACTGTTCAAGCCACTCTCGGACGCTTGACCGACTGCCCACCCACGAGGTATGGAAGCGGTCGATGCGCATTTTGAGGGTGTGAATTCACTTCTCGATGAGATTTCGCTCAGTATAGTTGATTCGACCGCTCAACCCTAATCGAGCAAGGGCAGTCCGATACCCAAATTGATTCACGAGAAATACAGTGTCCGAGAGGTCGTATTTCTCGTTGAGCCGATGCAGAAACGCAGCTGCCGGACCGGTACCATGCCGATCAAATAACGCGACATCGAGAATGAACTTCGTCTCGGTGTCTATTGCAGCGTACAACCAATACCACTCACCGTTAATTTTGACCGCGGTCTCGTCAACGGCGACCCGCTTCGGCTGCGCCTCAGGCGGGTCGCAGCCGCTGTCAGCGAGCCGATGTACCCAGTTCCAAACCGCTCCATGCGAACGTTGTACGCCTAATTCCGCTAAGATCGTTGTTGTCTCACGGAGCGAACAACCGGTTTCGGGAAGGCGGACGGCGAACGCCCTAATGGGCGTTCGCCGTCCGCTCGTTCTCCCAAGGTTCTTTTGAATCCGCATCATAGCACTCGCTGAGCAGGTCTGCGAGCATCTTGGTCGATCCACTCAACGACCCGCTCACTTCTCAAACTGGCTCAACTAGACAGTGCCCACGGGGGATATCAAGGATAAGTTGATAGGAGAGGATCTGATTCTTGAGTTTGGTGATGTTCCAGGGGAGAGTTCTGAGGTGTTTGAGGGCCGGATTGAAGATCTTCGTTCTCGCTTGAATCAACTACTGTAGCGGTACCTACTCTCCTTCTTTATTTAAATTCAATACCAGTAAAATTGAACTTCTAATATTCTACTATTTTTGCTACCAGGATCTCGTTTAAATGGGGTCTACTGCACTTACCGCTTCAACTAGTGTGGCATTGTTCTATGATACCCTCACCAGAAGAATTCAGAGTAGATTCCGAACCTTATCTGCGAAATCCCTAGAATTTTCAATATTACGAACAACAATTTCTAGAGTGCCACTCCCGCCTCCACTTGCGACGCGAATATTCCCAAGTCCAACGAAAGATTCGATGAATGATTGCCGTTCTTCCACCCCTCTCACCTTCTTAAGCGGAACCTCTCGCTGTACCAACGAGACGAATCGATAGGCCTTGACAACGCGTATAGTCGTGACGTAATATGTAGTGAGAGTGTTTTTCCAGTAAGTGATTAAACCGCTGGAAAGGCCATATAATCCGATAAATAGAGAACCTGTTGGGTAGACGTATGGTTGACGAGTGAAGTACATAAGATAGATCGCCATCAAAACAAATGGAAAACCGACAGCAATTTTCACGATAGCCACTTTCTGTGTCGGGGACCGAGTATCGATAATTTCCTCACCGTCACGCATTGTTGGGGGATCTGGAGCGGTGACGAAGTGAATGTAAACCCCTAGCAAAATAATGAATGCTCCAAACAAGAGGAATGGCAGGCCGAATAGGATTGGATACCGATTGGTACCAGTATACAGATAGAGCCCGGTCAAGCAAAATACGCCCCCAATAATAGTACTCCATACGGCAGGTAATCCACGTGCCATAATTAATCACCACTGAGTAACTGATGAAGGATCCCAATTACGGATAACATGAACCCTCCTACAGTCAATAAGAATGGGTCATTTAGATATGACATCGTGGGGTTTCCGGAATTTGTGAAAAATCCCCGTGACGGCGTTTGATCATTGGTATTGGGCCGTGTTGAGGTTTTGGAAGTAGGTGTTGTCGATTGTTTAGTTGTAGTTACGGATTGCCCTGACTCTGTTTCTTGAGTAGTCAAAGAATCCGTTTCCGTTCTGTCTGAGGTGGGGGTTGCTGTCGGACTCGTAGATGTGGGTGTCTTACCATTGTCACGAAGCATAACAGCGTAGCCGGAAGTCGTCCCTGTTATTAATTGGTTCCCGACAAGAGCGGGGGGTGCGCGGACGGGGCTGCCAACTTCCAATGTCCAGTCTTTAGAAAGTTCAGATCGGTTGATTGCTGATACCCTTCCTCCGTCGGTTGCTACATAGATGTGGTCATCAGTTACGCCAGGTGAACACTGTATGGGGTTATAGAATTCCACTCGTCCATTAATTTTTCCGGATACTAGATCGAGATCATAGAGGTAACCGAACTCGTTCCCACCCTGAACAGCGACGTAGACACTTCGGTCGGCGACAGCTGCGGACGTATTTGCCCACAGGTTATCTTCATCAGGGAAGTTGACGTCCCACTGGGTCGATCCTGTTGATTGAGAAAGAGCCGTAACGGTCCCTCCAGCTGTCGAAATTACGGAGTTCCCAGAGGTCGTTATGCCCCCGGGCCCCCGGTTCTTGCCGCCAGCCCATTCCAAGTCTCCATCTGCTGTACTCAGTGCGAGCACAGCTCCATTAGCTCCATCTTGTTCACCAACACCGAAGCAATAGATCGTTTCGTTATCGATTGCTGGCGTGTGAGGAGCAGAGGAAATTAGCGGTTCACTCCAGATTTCTACGCCCGCATTTGGATCTATTGCGGTAAGCTTCCCCTCGTTCCACCCATCAACGGGATCATATTCACCGATGAGGGCGTACAACGATTGACCGTCAGAGCAGGTACCCGAGAGCATTCGTTTTGAATCTGACTGTGCGAGAGAGTACTCTAAGGTAACTGTCCCGTCATCACGTACTCCGTATAAGGTTGATTTTCTGCCACCAACGTAGATTGTCCCATCAATTATCGCAGGAGTTGTGTCGAGTGGCTTACCAAGATTCTTTGACCAGATCTCACTTCCGTCTTCCAGTGAAATTGCGGTAAGAGTACCATCTCGGCTCGGTACATATGCTCGACCGCTGTCAATGACCGCTCCTCCAGTAATCTCACCGCGGGTTCCGTACCTCCATGCAGTTCCAACGTCTGTGGTCGGCCCGCTAGCAGTTGTCGTCCAGCCGGTATTTTGGGGATCCGATTGGAACGACTCCCAAGACTCCTGACTCGTCTGTCCAGTAGTCTTAGAGGGGATTATCAGCCCTCCACCAGCGAGAAAGCCAGCGGAGGCCAACACACTCCGGCGTTTCATAACCTATAGTGATCATCCCAATATATCAAATGCCGTGATAGATGCTTAGAGAAAGTATTAGTAACTTTATAATTTATAGGTTGCCACCTTCCGAACCTGTGGGGGGGCAACCCCCCGACAGTAGTTGAGACTAGCTATCTCAATGCATAGGGCCCAAGTCAGTTCTTCAATTTGCCGTCGAGCCGTCTGATACTCAGGCCACTCCGCTCACGAACGCGGCAGTTACACTGAGGAGAAGTACGACTGACCGAAGCGAAGCAGGTCTCTGTCGAATTCCTCCGGGTCGTCGACTCGAAAGTGGAAGAGCTGATTTCGCATATCCCCGATTTCAAGCACTAGCTCGCGAATTACATCCTGTTGATCATCGAAGAGTGATTCAAATTCTCCCCAGTGAATCGAGATGAACTGTGCGTAGTGTGCGTAACTGCAGTGCTCGATTGACGCCGGGGTTGGCAGAGGGTGTTCCTCGTCGAACGTTTCGGCCAACTGCTCCGACAGCGAATCCCCAAACACTCGCGTGAAAATCTCCCGCAACTGCATCTCGATCGACTCGATCAACAGAAACGGTTCGAGCATCTGCTTCAGTCGCGTCAGGAGGTCGTAGTCAGTCAGAATCCGCCACCCATCGTCTCGATTGACCACGATGTACGTGTATTCTGCGAGCGCATCGAATACGGCGAGGAGGTTCTCATCTTCGCTGATGGTGTGTGCATCTTCGACGGCCGCTCCGACCGAGATCTTATCGAGCGTTTTGTGCCCGACCTCCAGCCGCTGGAATGCAAGAAGGGTCCGGACCACGGACCTGTAGGTGACAATCCCGACGAGCTCGCCGTCACGTTCGACACCGATCTGGGTGTAACTGTTCTCGAACATCTGACGGAGTGCCGATTCGAGCCCGAGGTCGTACTACGGTCTGGAGGGTGTTTTCGATGGGCAGGTCAGCGATTGTGTACATGGTAATCTCGAGCGCTGGTGAGCACATAAATCGAAGGTCGGTGCGGATATTGGTAGGGGAAGATTGATAGTTACTGAACGTTCAGTCAGCACACGGGCAAACCTCGAAACGCCCCAGAACGCAATGACCGGGAAATCACGACCCCCAGAAAAGTCGACGGCGACGTGGCACGGCCGTTATCTCGCTCGATGGGGTGATGAGACCCCACTTTACGAGGCTGTCACCGACGCCGTGTCGACGGTCACCGGCGATGCCCGCTCGGCAGTCGCCAGTAAGTATGACCGGGCACACGCGGTGGCGCTCTCCCATCTATTCGGTGAAACAGCCGAAGCATCGCCGCCCTCAACTGGTGAAGTCGAGTTCGCGCTGTCCGAGTGTATCGTCTCGGTCCACAGTAACGGACACCTTTCGGTCAGTCTTGCCAACCAAGGACCGAACACGAGTACGTAGACCCCAACAAATGACCTCATCCACTGACACTGGCAGATCGCGTACAGAACCGACGACAACAATCGGAGCAAAGAACGGTGGCGTTACCCCCCAGTGGCTACAGAACCAGAGGACTGGTACAGCTATCGTTAGTGCCCACTCGCCCACCGGCGATATCCCTACTGTATAATATGCGTCATTTTGGACTCAAAGTACGGATGGCGGTGGTCGGTGCGATTCTTGCTGGATTCTACCTCGTCGCCGTGGCGGCAGCCATGGTCGCGTTCGGTCAAGGCATTCTCCCTATCGCTATCGTGGGCAGTATTGTGCTCGTCGCCGCCCAGTACAAGATTGGAAAGTGGGCCGCATTACGAAGCGTCGGCGCTGAAGACCTCCCCGAAGACCAGTACTCGGAAATTCACCAGTTCGTCGAACGCGTGTGTCGAGAGAAGGACCTGAAAAAGCCCTCGCTGAAAATCGCCAGTATGGGCGTCCCGAATGCGTTCGCTGTCGGTCGCCGCGGCAACGGAACTGTGGTCGTCTCCCAGGAACTCATTCAGCTCCTCAACCGCGATGAACTCGAAGGGGTCATCGCCCACGAGCTGGCACACATCGACAACCGCGACGTGATCACGATGCAACTCGGCCAGGGTATCGCATCGATTGTCGCCATCGTCGCACAGTACATCGTCCTGTTCACTGGGGAGAACGACCTCGCGGACTTCTTCCTCGCGGTCGTCGTCGGGAATATCGTCCAGTTCATCGTGATGCTGTTCGTGCTCGCCGTCTCACGGTACCGTGAGTACGTCGCCGATGCCGATGCCAAAGACGTTCTCGGACGGGGGGAGCCACTCGCTCGCGCCCTCGAAAAAATCCAGCAGGGCAACCAGCAGGCCCAACAGACGACTCAACGTGCACAGCGGGCCCAGCGCGGACGCGGTCGGGCCTACGAGAATCGACGCCGTAACTCGAATGTCGACCAGCAGGTGAGTGCGCTCTGTATCTCCAGTTCTGACAGCGGTTTTCTCCAGCAAATTGTCTCTACGCATCCTCCGATGGAGAAGCGCATCCGGCGACTCCGCTCGTAGTCGTCTACGTCTATTGACGTTTGACGGCAGTCCTCGACGACCGTTCAGTACCCCAGCAGATCTAACCAACTGATTCTCACTGTACTGTGTTGTCTAGTCGAATCTGCAAACTCGCAATCGTTTGGCGTCAGAGTGTCAGTAGGTATACAGCCCAGAGGGCGACTGAGAACGCGCCGACGCCGCCGATGAGGTAACTGTACAGTCGGGAGACCTCATCGTGGAGTCTGTACGCGCTGTACATTGAGACCAACCCGGAGATCGGGAGCACGAATAGCGAAGCGATGGCGCTGAGTACACCGAGCCCGAGGTATCGTCGTGTCGTCGTGGAATCCATGAACATGTTAACTGAACGTTCGGTTAACAAAGGTACTTCGCTTCTCACCTACCTGAACGAAGCAACGACAGAAGCCAGCCACTGCTCGCTCGTGAACTGTCTCCACAGACAAACCGATGACGTTGCGTCGTCTATTCGTAGATGTTCTCAGCGATGTAGGCGTGAACCTGCTCTCGCGTCAACGTGATAACTGACTCCTCCCCGAGGGTGACGTCACGTTCCAGTGCACCGTAGATGAGCGTGTAGAGGAACTGCGCCGTCTCTGCGGG
Organism: Halobacterium rubrum; assembly: GCF_021729015.1. Classification (GTDB taxonomy): domain Archaea; phylum Halobacteriota; class Halobacteria; order Halobacteriales; family Halobacteriaceae; genus Halobacterium; species Halobacterium rubrum. Next base: position 8,895 of record NZ_JAJQQZ010000005.1, on the reverse strand, counting down.
GTCAACGTCACGGAACTCCCCAGCTTCGATGCCCGCTTCGATGGTTTCGCGTAACTCCCGTAGAACCAGCTCGTCGGAGTGGACGAACTGGTCGTGGTAGGTCTCGTGGTAGGGGGCTTGCGACCGCATTTCGAGAAGTGCCCGGCGAAACTGGAACTGTTCGGCTTCACCTGGCTCGGGAAGCGCTTGCTCGATGATGGCCTCGAGCCGTTGCCGGTGGTCGGCCGGTAGATTCTGCTCGAGTTCGGTCTCGAACTGGTCGATGAGGTAGGTGAGAAAGTGTGCGAGGAGGTCTTCTTTGTCGTCGTAGTGGTGGTAGAGGAGGGCTTTGCTCTTCTCGAACTCGTCGGCGATTTTGGAGATGCTCGTGGCCGGATAGCCGTGTTCGCATAGCGCCCGGTAGGTCGCCTGCATGATGAGGTCCTCGGTGTCGAGGTCCTCGCCCTCTGTATCGGCTTCACTCATGGCTGAATGTACGTCTAGTAGGAGTAAAAGGTTGCCCGGTCGGGCGTGTCGCCGATCGTGACCGACACGATTAAGTTAACTGTACGTTTAGTCAGTACTGCTGGGGTTGCCACCGTCTCACCACTCCCCGGTGGGACCGCTGGCTGGCCCTCCCCAGCTTCGTCGTCCCCGCTCGGATCAAAGTGCCTGCTAATTGCTCCACGATCCAGCCCACCTCACACGAGCGGGGGCGGGCAGCAATTTATAATACTGCCCGGCCCAGATGCATCTCGAACCAGCTCGACAAGAGCAGCGTAAAGGTCACCGCGAACCCGGTCCCACTGCTCCAGATGGCCGTCTCCTCGGGCACGGAAGGCGTAACTGAAGCACCGAGCACACTCAGTAGAATCGTGTCACCATCCGCCGAAAGGACGCGGCCCGCCTGATTCCGAGGCGAGTCGACCTCACTGGGAAACGCGAGTGTGCCAACGCCGGTGTCCGTGAACCGTGAGCGAACCGTTTCGTCCCGGCTCATGACGGTCACGTCGACGCCCTGGTCCGCACGGCCGACCAGCGTCTCGGCCGTCTGCTCATCCAGCAGAGCCTCGCCACAGCCGTAGACGACGTGCTCAGTCGCGTCAGTGGCCAGTTGCTGCACGCGCTTGTCGATGTGGTCCGAGCCGCGGACGGTCCAGATATCTTCTTGCTGTTCGGCGCTGTGTGGTTGCTGCTGTCGGACCGATTCGAGATAGTCGAACGCGTCTCGCTCGGCCGTCTCGTACTGGTTCCGGAGCGTCTGCTGGGCCTCGTCCAGCCCGACGGGACGGTATCGAATCGGGTTCGACTGCTGGACGTCGAGGAGTCCGCGTTCTTCGAGGGACTCCGCGGTGCCGTACACCTGTGACCGGGGGACTTCGGTAGCCTGTCCGATCTCGCTCGCAGACGCGATACCCAACTGCTGGAGCGCGATGAACACCTGTGCCTCGTACCTCGTGAGGCCCAGTTCCTCCATCGCGTCTATCGCGTCAGATTCGTCCATCAGTCAGTCCTCCGGAGCGGGCGTCGCCGCGCTGACGCTCGTCGCCGATTCGTCGACGTCCGGCCCGAAGTACTTCGTCCAGACGACGAGGAGGCTTGGTAACACCAGCACGCTCGCGAGGAACGCGTAGATGATGGTCAGCCCCGTGATGATGCCGAACTGCTGGAGCGGCGGCAGGATGGCGAACGCCAGCACGCCGAACCCGCCGACCGTCGTCGCTGCCGACCCCAGTAGCGCGCCACCGGTGCCAGTCACGGCGCGGTTCATCGCCGTCCACACTGAGTTGGTGCGTTCGAGCTCCTGGTTGTACCGTTCGCTGAGGTGGATGCTGTAGGCCACCCCGAGCCCGACAGTCAGGCTCGTAATCATCCCCGTCAGGATGTTGAACGGGATGTCCAGGAGGTACATCGTTCCGAGAATCCAGGAGACACTGAACACGACCGGCAGCAGCGTCACTGCGCCCAGCGTCGCGCTCCCCTCAGTGATACGGTACGTGAGCATCAGGAACGTGAACACCGCGGCGAGCGTGATGAGCAGGCTCTCGATGACCGTGTTCAGCAGCTGGTCCTGCACGATTTTGAACAGAATCGTCTGCCCGGTCGCGGTCGCCGTCAGGCTGCTCCCGGCCTCGATGTCGTCTGCGACGGCACGCATCTCGCTGGTGACCTCACCACCCGACGCCGCGCCGCTGGTGGAGACGACGAGCCGGGCGGCGCTGTACTCGCCGCTGTCTGTCTGCTCGATGATGCCAGCGGACTGCTGTGGGGCGACTGCGAACAGCTCCTCGAACACGGTATCGAGGTTCTCGTCGGGAACGCCGTCGCCGTCAGTGTCAGCGGCCGCGACCGTCTCAGCGAACCCGTCGTCGCTCGCTGCGACCTGCTGAATCAGCGAGAGCGGGCTGCGGATGTTCGCGTCGCCGTTCGAGAGTTTCTGCGTGACGGGGCTCGAAGCCGCCGTCTCCACCGCCGTGTCGATAGCTGCCAGCGCCCCCGGTTCCGTCAAGTCGCCTTCAACCAGAATCTGGGCCTGGGAGTCCTGACGGAGGAAGTTCTCGTTGACGTACTCGAGGTTACTCTTTGCCGTGTACTCCCCAGGTGCGAACGGCTCGGGGAGGTCTTTCTGCCAGTCAGCGGGGTCTTCCGCGAGGAAGTCCTCCTGATTGAACGACGTGTCGACCTGCGCGCCGCCGAACGCCGCCGCACCACTGACGACGATTGCGAGGGCAAGCACGACGAACGGTGCCTTCCGCGCGGCCGTGGACCCGACGGCCAGCACCTTGCTAAACCGGCCGCCGCCGGTACCGAACGCGCGCTTCTTGCGGTCCCAGCCCCGACCCTCGAGGAACGAATCGACCTCTAGCTTGAGGGCGGGAATCAGGACGCCGAAGACGAGCAGCGCCGCTGAGATGCCAACTGCACTGACGACGCCGAACTCCTGAATCGGCGGCACCGGGCTCGAAAGGTTCGAGAGGAACCCGATGACGGTGGTGGCGGTCACCCAGACGAGCGCCACGCCGACGCCCGTGAGCGCGACCTTCATCGCGCCAGCCGCAGTACTCGGGGTGTCGTCGTTGTGCCGCTCCTCGCGGTGCCGCATGAAGATGTGGATCGCGTAGTCGATAGACAGCCCGATCAACAGCACTGGCACCGCGATGAAGAGCTGATTGAACGAGATGCCCGCCCAGCCCATGAAGCCGAACGTCCACACGAGGACGACACCGATGCCGGACAGCCCCAGCAGGATGTCGATGACGTCGCGGTAGGCGATGGCGAGCGCGAGGAACACGAACAGGATCGCCAGCGGCCCGACGATGAGCAGGCTGTCGGTCATCGAGGAGTTGATTTCCTCGCTAATGATACCGGTCCCGAACACGAGGACCTCTGTGCTCTCGATGGTCTGCTTGGCGAGATCCTGCATCGCCAGTTGAGCGTCGACGAGCGCGTCAGAAGCTGCGCCGGCCCCGCCACTGCCAGACTGCTGTGTGACCAGCAACATCGTGGCGTTCGTGGCGGTGTCGCCGGGTTCGTAGTACGTCGGCATGAACGCGAGTGCGCCCGAGGACTGTCCGTCGCCGCTGAGCGCGGCCTCGATAACCGAGTCGATTTGGCTCGCGTTCATCGACTCGAGTTGCGTCATCTGTTCGTCTAGCGACGCGCTGGACGCGTTCTGGAGCGCAGCGCGCTGGTCTTGAAGAGTTGCGGCCATCTCCTCGAGTTTCGCTGCCTGTTCCTCGAGGGCGGCCTGGCGCTCTTCGAGCGCCTGTGCCCGCTCGCTCAGGCGCTGGAACTGGTCCGCGAGGACGCCCTGCGTGCCGAGCTGGTACGCCTCCGTGGCTTCCTGTTGAGACTCCGCGTTCCGGAGTTGGTCAGTGGCAGCCTGGAACGTCGCGTAGTCTTCGTCGGTGAACTCGACGCTCGTCTCACTGGCTACTTGCTCGAACTGCGTTCGGACATTGACATCCGGGTTCTCGCGCAGTGTGTCGAGCGCGCCACGGAGCGCCGCTGCGGTCTCGTTGAGCGTCTGGCTTCGCGCGTCGAGTTCCGCACCGAGCTCCTCGAGCGCGGCTTTCTCCTGTTGGACCGTGGCGTTCAGTTGCTGTAACTCGGCCGCGGTCGCTCGGACTCGCTTCGCTTGTTCCTGCTGAATCGCGCCGACAGCGACGACGTTCGCCACGCCGTACACTGGCTGTTCATCGGCCAGCGTGCTGTCGATGGTATCGTTTTGCAGGAATGCTTGCTCTGTCCGTAGTTGGGCGAGTAGCGCGTCCTTCGAGAGGACGTTGTCGCCACGGAGGATGAGTTGTGCCGACGTGGTGTTCTGGTTGCCCGTTTGGAAGTTCTCGTTGATGTAGTCGAGTTTCTGTGACTCAGTTGTCTCGCCCTGGAACTGGTCGAGCGAGGACGACTGGTCGACCATACCTGCTCCTGCTCCGGCAACAACCGTGAGCACGAGCATGACAGCGATTGCGGCGCGGCTGTGTTCGGTGATGGCAGTACTGAGCTTGTCTATCCAACTCATTCCGCCACCCCCGGATTCTGTGTTTGTAGTCTCATACTGACAGTCGTTCTCCAGTCGAACGTCTGTCTGAGCGGTACATAAAAACGTCGAATTTGAACGAACGTTCAGTAAACTAGCGGCATTCAGTGCCGGAAACCGCCCGCAGAGCTTCCCCGACACCCTGTGGCACATCCTCCAGCACACCCGGAACACACCACTCCTCCTGCCATCGAACTTCACGCCCAACCTCCCGCACTGATACTGCAACGTCGTCCGAAAGCGGGAACAACGCATCCGCCAGCCTCGCTGCGTCCGCAGCCAACCACGCGTCGATACACACCGCCGCCGATTCGGTCAGACTGGCATTCAAGCACGCGCTCGCGTTCGCCAACTCTCTGACGGCCAGCAATCGACGCTCCGACGGCCACGGCCCGTCCAGCAGTACCCAATCGGCAACGGACCGCAAGCCGTCCCCCACCAGCACACGCTGTGCTTCGCCGTGGCAGACGGCACGTAATCGATGCAACTCCACGACTGTGGCCGCCCGCACCGGCGCAACCGCACCGTACCGGTTACCGACAGCAGCGGTGAACAAGGCAGCCCGTCCTGGGGCTCGCTCCTCGACAAACGCGCTGGCGTCCTCGCTGAGTTTTCCGTCCGGCTTTGTCGCCAGCACCGATTGAACGGACTCGCTGACCTCCGACCGCAACCGCTCGACGTCGACAGAGTGTGCTTCGGACATCAATCTGCGGGAGTAGCTGTCCCGGGTTCGATTACCTCCGACGCCCACGTCCCGCGGTAGTACCACGCGGCGGCCGCCAGCAAGGCGAGTACGTTCGACGCCGCAATCCCGTACCAGACGCCAGCCGCGCCCATTCCAGCCCACTCCACCAGCGCGTACGCTATCGGGAGCCGGAACACCCACAGCGAGAGAATCGAGAAACCCATGGCAGCCCGTGTACTGCCGCTTCCACGGAAGGCGCTCTGCACCACCTGGAACACACCGAGGAACGCGAACGTCGGGCCGATGATACGGAGGTACTCCGCGCCGAGGGACACGACCTCCGCAGCATTCTCCCCGCCGGAGATGAACACGCTCGTGATCGGCTCGGCGAACACGTAGGCAACCACACTCACCACCGCCAGCACTCCCACGACGAGCATGCTGCTGACGGTCACCGCACGCTTCGCGCGCGCAGTCTGCTTGCTCCCGAGGTTTTGCCCCACGACAGTCTCGGTCCCCTTGGCCAGACCGAGCGCCGGGAGAAACACCAGCGAGTTGAGTCGGTTCCCGATACCGAGGGCCGCGACGGCCGGGTCACCGACAACCGCCACCAGTGCGGTGAGAACCGTGATGCCAAGCGCCCGCGTCGACTGCTCGACGCTGGCAGGAGCCCCGATTTTCAGGATGCGCCGAATCATCACCGGGTCCGGCACGAGGTCACGGAACGAGAGGTGGATGCCGACGCGTCCCGAGAACAGCCATATCATCCCGAGCATCGCCCCGATGCCCCTCGACACCACGGTCGCAATCGCTGCGCCCTGCACACCGAATCCCGCGAAGCCAGTGACACCGTACAGCCACGACTGCAGGCCGTCGAGGCCGAGGACTTCGAGAAGGAGGTTGCTCTCGAACCCGAGAATGAGGAACGGGTCGAGCACGACGTTCAATGCGACGCCGAGTGCCATCACGTACATCGGCGTTCGGGTGTCACCCCAGCCGCGCAGGAGCGCCTGGAAGACGAAGAACCCGAACATGAACACGACACCGACGAAGATGGTTCGCGTGTATTCGACGGCGAGTGCGTACTCCGGCGTGCCGATTGTCGCGCCGACGAGTGTGACCAGCCGGGGCGTCAGCAGCCAGCCGAGAATCGAGAAGACGAGTGCTACGAGACCGACGAAGCCGACGGTCTGGGCCGCTGCATAATCTATTTTGTCGTCGTTTCCGGCGCCCTTGTGTTGTGACACCAGCACGGTCCCGGCGACGGTGAAGCCGCCGGCGACACTAATCATCAGGAAGACCAGCGGCCACGAGTACGACAGCGCCGTCACGGCCTCCTGTCCGAGGCGCCCGACCCAGAACGTGTCCGCGAGATTGTACCCGACCTGAAGCATCTGCGAGAGAACGATCGGGAGGGATAGAACGAGGAGCGGCTTCACGAGGTTGCCGTCGGTGAGGTTCACGTCGCGCGTGCTCACAGCGACACCCCGAGTTCGGCCGCTAGATACCCTTCGAGCCCGCGACGCGCGTATTCGACGCCCTGGTCGCGGTGGGTCGTAAGTCGCTGGAGAGCCGCTCCATTCGCGGTTGCCAGTACGTGGTCAGCGATGCACGCAGGGTCGGCTGTCTCGAAGACGCCAGCCGTGATACCGCCAGCGACGACGTCCTCGATGCGTCTTGAGAGGCGCTCGTCGAATCTGGTGAACTGCACGCGGTACGCGCCGTCGACGAGAGCCCTCGCCCGTAATTCGAAGAGAATCTGTTGCGCGTCGTGTCGCCCCGCAGAGAGCGACTGTGGAAGCAACAGTGTGAGTAAGTACCGGAGGTCGTCGTGATGTCCCTGCCCCGTGTTTGAATCGAGATTCTCGAAGAGCTGGTCGGTGGCGTACGTGAGTAGCTCCAGCAGGAGGTCGTCTTTCGAGTCGTAGTGGTAGTAGATGAGTGATTTGCTCTTCTCGAACTCGGCGGCGATGTCGGTCACGGCGAGGTCCGAGTAGCCGTGTTCGCGGAGCGCCCGGTAGGTCGCTTGCACGAGGGCTTCTTTCGTCGGAGGCGAGTCGACGGACGCGGAGGTAGGTTGGTCACGGGTCACTGCCCTGAGTCGACGTTCGCGTCGTCTTCGGGAGTCGAGAAGTCGGCAGCACACCACTGACAGAAGTCGAGTGACGGATCGATATCTTTCCGGCAGTTCGGGCACGTCGCCCAGTCTGTCTTGTCTCGTTTCGTTCTGAGTTTGAGGTTCTCTACTCGAGCGACGACGTATGCGTCGAAGGCCGCTCCTGCGGTGGTGGTGAGGATTGGTGCGATGTCCCAGATGTTTGCGTTACCGGCCTGGTACGCGGTGAGCGTCTCGGGGCCGACGAGGTAGGTCGCGGCGATGACGAGCAGTATCCAGCCGAGTGCTCGCCGCCAGCGGCGCAGGTAGAGGTGGCCAAGGCCAGCAGCGAGCGTGGAGAGGATGGCTGCGAGCCAGGGGCGTTTTCGAGAGTTCGCGCTCATGTGTTGAATGAACATTCAGTTACCTATATTCGTTTCGGTCACCCACCAGCTACGAGGCGGGGCGGACCGAGCGTCGCCTGACTCGACCCACAGCGAGTCACAGGTCGATTCGGCGAAACGACACGTACCCCGCAGCGACCGGGAGAACAGCCCATCCAGCGAGCCCGAGTACCGCTACTGCCGGCGAAATAAACCCGGCAGAAGACGTGGCTGCGACGGGCGGAACTCCGCCAATTCCAGCCACTTCTCCGAGGACGTAATTGTAGGCCGTGAACGGTCCAATAAACGTGCTGAACGTGGCCCACGACTCGGGCTGTTGTGGGGGCTGAAACCGGAACAAGATCTGAACGGTCAGGGTCACCAGCACATTCCAGAATAGGGTGAGCCCGACGTACGCACCGAACGCAGCAGCAATCACACGCCGAGCCGTCGACAACGCCATCGAGAGTCCCACCGAGAGCCAGAGAAACACCGCCCCGTATCCGGCAACACCAGCAACCAAACCCGCGTACTGCAGGCTATCGAACGACGGATACGTGACCAGCATTCCGAGCGCCGTCCCGACCGCGGCAACGACGACCGCAGTGACCAGCAGTACGGTCCGGCTGACCAGCTTCCCGAACAGGATATCAGCGCGAGACAGTGGAAGCGATAGCGAGAGCACTGCAGTCCCGGACTCCCGCGCCCCGATGACCGCTCCGTAACCGAGCACAATCCCCGCGAGCGGCACCAGCAACCCAGCGCCGGCCTTGACCAACACGACATACCCCTCGAAGTTCGGCTCCCCGACGTAGAGCAGCAACGCCGCAAGTCCACCGAATCCGAGTACGAATCCGCCCAGTAGGCTCCAGATGGCTCGCTGACTGGTCGCGCGGCGGATGTCGTTTTTTGCGACAGCTCGCCAATTCACAGGTCGGCCCTCCGAAATCGAACGTATCCTCCGAGCGCTGGGAGCAATGCCCACACGGCAAGTAGCACAGCGGCAGTGCCACCACCGAGATACCACGGTGCCGACGGCCCGAGATACGGCCCGACAGTGACATCGGCGACGAACGCGTCCATGACACGCTGGTAGAGCAGGGTCGGTTCCGCGCCGTACACGAAGCGCGCCCAATCCGGGAGCGTCTCGCCAGCGAGGTTCACGTACTGCAGGGCATCGAGGAGGTATCCCTCGAGCTGTGGCCAGGCT
>NZ_JAJQQZ010000004.1 GCF_021729015.1 Halobacterium rubrum | reverse complement strand
TCTTTCGAGAGATAAAACAACGAACTTCCTCGTTCTCAAACTGTTTCAGCCACGCCAAAGCAGAAACTGCCGAAGATTGGCTCAGATCGTTCAGCTTCGCATGGAATCAGCTTATCTGAACACTACCCCTGCGTCCGCGCGCGCTGCTTGGATTGCCGGCAAGCGCACTCCGGTTTTGTCTACCCATCTCCTGAACGCGGCTCAGTTTTACTCGACGGGTACGCCCTCACTCATCGGGTATTGTTCGCTCTTACCCGTGACTCCCCTGGGAAGCCCTACTACTACTACTAACACGAATCGTGGATAACGTCGTTCAGATGCACAATCTGCCCAACTCCCAGATCCGTTGAGTTACTTCTGCGTGACTTGAATCCAATCTGCTATCCTTGGAGGTCTAGTTAGATGGTTCAGTCCAACAGACTAACCATCCAGTCTAATTATACAGTATAACTAGTTACTCTAACTGGACAGTCTAACTAGATAGTCTAATTACTTTTTTACGTGTGTGGAGCTTACTGGTGTCTATGCTGACGTACACGACGTATTCTGAGGCAGGTGGGGTGGGGAAAAGTACCCTCGCCGCCAACCTCGCTGACGCTCATGCACAGCAAGGGCGAGACGTGCTAGCAATAGATCTCGACCCACAACAAGGTTCTCTCACGTACTTACTCGGCATTACCACCCCACGTGAAGACGGCGACGCCGACAATCTCGCGCGCCATCTTATTGATCGCCCAAAGGACGAATTTTCGGCGCTCATCCACGACACTCCCTACGGCTTCGACGTCATCCCATCGCACAACATGTTAGAGCGGCTCCCCAGTCTCCTCACCAAAGCCGAAGAGATGGCGACCGACATGGGGGAATCGTTCGAACCGAACACGCGACTCCGTGATGTACTAGCTGACGCTGGCATTCCAGCGGAATACGATACAATCATCATTGATCCACCCGCCACAGTAGGTCCTCATCTATACAACGCGGTGGCGGCGACTCGATCACTCGTCCTCCCGGTTGAACCGACTGGAAAGGGCATGCAGTCGATCGAAGGCATTGAGGATGTGGTTACGAATCTCAGCGAGAAGCTCGGATTCGACGTTGGAGTACTAGCGGTGGTACCAAACGGGATTGGCAAGACCTCGAACCAAGAACAGTACCTCGGACAGATTCGAGAACTTGGTTATAATGCCCCCGTTGCGTTGCGTGACCGGTCCTCCCTCTTTGAAGGCTGTTGGGACCAGCGTTGCACAGCATTCCACTACGCCGGGTACCATCGCAGCCGACGGCGTGACTACGAAGTCGAAACGCTCGACAAATTACGAGACCTGGCCACGCATATTCAGGAGGCTGGTGACCAATGACGGATGGCATGAAATCCGGAGCCGGCAGTGACCCATTCGCTGACGACTCCAACAGCGACGAACAAGCCTCCGACGTGAACAACGATGGGCCACAGGAGTCTGACTCCTCGACCAACTCGGGAGCTGATACTGGATCACCACCGGATAGCGAACCCAGCCGTGCCGAAGCGTCCGCATCAGAGAGTCCGAGTAATAGTGACGATCTCCCCTACATCTTCGAGCGAGACGGAGTCAAGGATAATCGGACGATGGTTCAATACTTCTTGAGAGAAGAGACAGAAGACATCGAAGCGGATGCGAAACGCGCTGTTGAACAGGAGCTCAATACAGACGTGTACCTTACCGACCTTCGTGAAGCGCTCGTTCGCATCGGCGCAGCACATATCGACGAGGTCGCAGATGAGCTCCGCGAGTGGGGCTATAGATACAAAGAAGAATAGCACCGGGAATTTCTAACATTCTACCGCTGGTATCCGGATTTGAATTACTCATTTCAGGTTTCAATTACCGTCGCTTGCTTGCGGTTTTACAGGGACCGTGGAGCATTTCAATTGAACATACATTATTCGGTTCGTCTGATCCTGGGATAATTGGTTTCAGTACAACCGGAAGTCTCGTACTCCAGTCCAGCCATATTACGGAAGCCATTGTAACATTCAATTAGCGGCCATCACAGCGCCATCTCCCGGTTTTCCATCATACACTGGTGATTCGGCACTGTCTAGTTGAGCTAGTTTGAGAAACGAGCAGGTCGTTGAGTGTCTTGTCCAAAGATGCTCGCAGACCTGCTCAGCGAGAGTTATGAACCGGGTTTAGAAGAATCTTGGGAGAATGAGCGGACGGCGACGCCCGTCAGGGCATTCGCCGTCCGCCTCCATCAGACCGGTTGCTCGCTTCGGGAAACAACAACAATTCTCGCCGAATTAGGCGTACAACGCTCTCATGGAGCGGTTTGGAATTGGGTGCATCGGCTGGCTGACAGCGGACGCGACCCGCCGACGGCGTCGCCGTCGCGGGTCGCTGTTGACGAGACCGCTGTCAAGATCAACGGTGAGTGGTCTTGGTTGTACGCTGCAATAGACATCGAGACAAAGTTGATCCTCGATGTCGCGTTGTTTGGGCAGCATGGCACCGATCCAGCAGCTGCGTTCCTTGCTGGACTCCGCGAGAAACACGATCTCTCCGAGGCTGAGTTTCTCGTCGATCAATTCGGCTATCGGACTGCCCTTGCTCGGTTAAGATTGAGCGGTCAGGTCAACTACATCGATCGAAACCTCATCGAAAAATGGTTTCACACCCTCAAAATGCGTATCGACCGCTTCCATAATTCATGGGTGGGCAGTCGGTCAAGCGTCCGCGAGTGGCTTGAACAGTTCGTGCACTACTATAACCGCCACAGACCACATCAAGCGCTCGACGGACAAACGCCGATCGAGGCGGTGCAGAACTAGACAGTGCCGGTGATTCCAATGTATCTGAATTCTATCATCGGTGGTTTCCGGCTCATGTGTTCCGCAGCCAAAACGGACTCTGGAAGACGTCCAGGGCCACGAATATCGGTAAATCCACCCATGGAATTCGGACCAGTAATAATACACTATTGTCCCCCATTGAGGGGCGATAAGGGATGGGCTGCGGAAGTTCTTCTACCAATCAAGCGACACTATCTGGTTTCGGGTGAGTGCTGGGTCGGTTGACTCTAGGGTTTTCTCTTTGAGTTTCCAAGTGGTCGTCCAGTCAGCGACTGGCCAGTCATAAGCATCATTCTCGTAGGCATCCTCGGTTTCTTCCTGCCCGTCGGAGATATTGAAGTCGGAATCAAATGTTCCATTTGGGAGTTCGGCTAGGCCGGCGCGGAACCAGTGGTTGAAGACAGTATATGCCGTTTCGCGTGAATCGAAGACTGCGACTGGTTTGACGTCGTGTTCGTTGAGGGTTTTGAGCTTCCAGTACGTCCTCCGGTAGAGCTTCCAGTTGTGATGTTCGGTCATGACTTCTCGGGCGTACACTTGGCCGTCTTGATCGGTTCCCAAGACGTCGATGACGTAGTCTTGCCAGGGGCGGTACGAGGTGCTGTGCCAGTCGCGGAGTTCGTCGTGGAGTCGTACGAGACCGGTGGTGACGCGGTGGACGAGTCCTTCGTGGGGATCGCCGTGGAGATTGGGGAGGTCGTTGCGGCCGTTGATGAGGGTGCGGCCTTTCTGTCCCAGGTCGTACCACGCTTGCTTTCGTAAGAGGGTATTTGGTTTGAGGAATGAGTTTGGGCGGTTGAACCAGTCGGCGGCTTCGAATGCGAGGATGACGTGTTTGCCGAGGTCTGTATTGTAGTACAGGCGGTTGAGGGTGTCTTCGTTTAGATCTGTCGTCAGTTCTGTGATGCGGGGGCAGTGGTCGGCCAGTAAGTGGACGCCACAGACGACTTCGCCATTCCAGAGTCGCGCGATGCGTTGCAACAGTGTGCGCCGGTCGTCGTTGAGGGTGACGGTCGGGTCCGGTTTGCTCTTTAGGCGGTTTTCAGCTTGGGTTTTCCAGTGGTCGGGGTTAACGCCAGTCGGTCTGGGAGGGTTCAATGGGTCGTACTGGAATCGGGTTTTGAATTGGCTTCGGGAGTACCAGCGTAGTCGGGGCTGCTCACCGGCCGTAATCATCTGTACGTAGTCTTCGCTTGTATTGGCGTCCGGAATGTTGAACTCGATTGGCTGTTGGTCGTAGTCATCCATCTCTCGTGGGATTCGTTGATACCAATCGAACGGTGGGTCAGCGTCGGACGGAACCGGGATCACTTCGAACGTGAATGGACCGTGTGGTTGCGGTGGTTCTATTCGACCGCCATACAGGTCAGCGCCGGGAAGCCAGCTGTCGTCAACTGGTGGTTCAAACGGAGATAGCCTCATCACTCTATAATAGACTCCTGCCACGGAAAATAGTTAGCCAAAACACGGGGTAGAGGCCCTATACAGCCCACTCACAGCATTTTCGGCATACTCACAGTACGACTATATCGCACCCATTCAACTAATTTACTTTTCATTGAGGGTGTCATAGAACTCTTGTCACACCGTGATGATCGTACTTCCCGGATTGTCTCCACGCTCGTAGTTGGTGATACCGACGACGAGGCGAAGGCACAGGGCAAGAAACACCTGCGCTCGTGCGTGGACGCGGCCTCGGGCGTGTGTTCGCCCGAGGCCGCAGTCCTTCACTGATTCGTTGGTTCGTTCGACTCCTGTCCGGCGGTTGTACGTCTCATCCAACGTGGACTGCTTCAGCTGCACGTCCTCGCTGTGTTCGTTGATGCGGTCTTCGACCCGGTACTCGATGTCTTTCGGGTCGTCAGTGTTTCGCGCGTTGTATGGAGCGACTGGCACGACCCCTGCGGCCAGCAGGTGGTCGTGCCAGTCGAGCGTGTCGTAGGCGCTGTCACCGACCATCCAGATCGGCTTGGCGACGGCGAGCGCGTCACGTGTGACGCGCATCGCCGTCTCCTCTGGCGCTTGCTTACTCTCGGTGAACTCGGCTGCAATCGGGATCTTTTGCCCGGTCGAGACGATCGTGCAACCATAGCCGTAGTAGTACTCGTCTTCGGTTGGATCGTAGCACTTCGACGCGTCTTGATCGGCGGGCATCGCCCTCACGTCAGTTGAATCGATACAGTAGGTCACGTCGAGCAGGCCGCCCGCCGCGGCCTGCTCGACGAGTCGGTCAAAGACCTCGTCGACGACGTGGTCGAGGTCGGTAAGGAAACGATCGACGGCGTCTCTGGACGGCGGTCGATCGAAGCCACAGCTCAGCCAGACAATCGTGTTCCGAAGTTCTCGTTCAACGGGGCGAATGCCGTAGATGTCGTGGTAGTAGCAATGGAGGAATCCACGCATCAACTCTGGTGGTTCGTGCTCTCGTGTTCGCCCCGTCTGCGCCGGGGCGAACACGTCGAACTCGTCGAGAAACTCGAAGGAGAGATGCTCAAACAGCGCTAGCGTCTCGGTCTCCGCGACATTGAAGAACGACTCTACCGACGGATCATCTTGCAGGGTCGCTGAACTCATCCACCTCAGCGTTCACCCTGCTCTTTGGTGTGCTACTCGTTCTATGACACCCTCACCGCTAGGCAACCGAGGTGTGAGGCTTAGCTAAAGACGAATGCCCGTGCTAAACACTCAGGAACCAGTCCGCTGGCCCACTCGTGATGTCGCGTGGAGTGAGGTCACCGATCTCCTCGCAGCGCAGGGCGGACGGAAGTGCATAATCTGAACACGATACGTTATTTGCTGTCGATAGCCGTCCACGGGAACACGCTAACTTCGCTCTGGGTGTGCCAGACTTCCGGCCGTTGTCCTCGTCGGGGTTTGTCTTAATGTGGCTTCGCCCTAACCGTTACATTAAGATAATTTATAAAATAGCATAATGAAATGTAGCCCAGAGAATGATTGTGGAGATGTGTTAAGACACCATCATCACCAAACAAATTTTGCGAAAAATGGGATAACGTAAAAATAGAACCATATAAATCTCTGGGGAATCAATAAGGTATTTGGAAGTGGGAAGGTTTCAGTACTATCGTCAGACATGATCGGCATCTCGGTCTCTTTGTATGATAAGTTCGAAGACTTGGGTGTACTAATCGACATTATTAGGGAAAATTGGGAGGAGGATTACTTCATATCGGTCTGTTCAAACCACCCCGAGGCTGAAAAACGGATATCTGAACTCGGATACGATATTGATTATTTCGAAAAAGGAGCAGACATTAATTACGACGATTCAATGGATGAGTATCGGAAGAGTGTAAATCTCAAATATAGGGTTTACAATACTATAAGAACGGCGTGTCGGGGAGCACTTTCAGCAGACGGCGTCGAATATATGATGCATCTGCACGCCGATGCTTGGCCGCTCTCAGAAAAGAAATTGCATAAATTGATCGACGAGGTGTCAGAGCGAAATGCTTCCATTGGCTTCAAAGCAAGAACTCGCTTCTTTAGAAACCGCTATACTCCCGGTCATTTTAGCGATCAGTTTATCGTATACGATGCAGATGCTGCTAAATCTGCCGATCTTTTCCAAAGAAAAGCGCTAGACTTCCCGCCAGACTATGTAATCCACCAGATCTTACCTATGATTTCCCTGGTGAAATTCGGTTGGGACGAGATATATCATTATTCAACACGAAGTGAGGAAATGCACTGGGATGGAAAGCCAATATTTGACGTTAGAAACCCGGCAAGACCCATGCTATATAATCCAAAATATGAACAAGTACATATTGCAACAGAAGACTTCGACCAAGACTTAGGGAAATCGCTCCAGGCATACTATTTAAATAAGCATGGTATATCGGATGGTCCACGAGTGAAGTCACACTTAGATTCATACAGCATTCCAGAGGAGGAACTTTTCAATCGAATCAACGAGTATTTTGATTCCCTCGATAAGCGCTTACGTTGGTATGGACTGTCATCCGAGAGCTTTGGCCGTAATGTGAATCACATAGAAGACTTTC
This sequence comes from Halobacterium rubrum, assembly GCF_021729015.1. Lineage (GTDB taxonomy): Archaea > Halobacteriota > Halobacteria > Halobacteriales > Halobacteriaceae > Halobacterium > Halobacterium rubrum. The sequence continues at coordinate 259,373 of NZ_JAJQQZ010000004.1, read as the reverse complement.
TTAGAAGCCCATTTAGAAATAAAATAAAAAAGGTGGCGGATACTTATGGCAAACTAGCTCTGTCCAAATACTTCAGAGATGATGAAATGGAAGAAAACATACACCAATGGTATAATGACAAGTTGGACGAGGGTGATTACCCTAGTCGTTTCCCTGATGCTGTATGTGATGATATTGATTGACTGTTTGGTAAATAGGGTGAAGTTGTAGTGGTTAAAGCTGCCAATAACAACGATACCGAATTTGAATAGCGCTGTAAGAGTATTTACGATGTGGCTGAGGGAAACCACGTTTATTGGAGGGATGTTTCGTCGGATTCGGCCATCTTCATTCAAGAATCACATTTCTACTAATTGCTTCAAACTTTCCTGACTTCAAGAAAGTTGGATATATTATTAACGGAGAGCGGTCCTCCTGGAATTTATGTAAGATATAGATCAAATGGGGGTTCGGCTAATCAGCCTTCGTCGTCGCCCATCCGTAGCTGCCGCACCAGATTCAGGTGCATGAGGTAGAGGTGCATGCCGATAACGAACAGCAGAGTCCCATGCCGTTAAAATCAGTGGCTGCAGCATCACGTCGACAGCGCTCGCGAACGAATCGGTGTTCTAGGGGAGGACCACGAACAGCGCGAGGGCGAACGCGAGCAGGATGATCGAGAGGCTGGCAGCGACGAACCGCGAGTAGCGGCCGACGTGCTGGAGGCGGGCCTCGATGTCACCGCTGCTCGGCGATTGGTGGGTTTCGGGTGAGAGAGACACGAGTCGCTGGTTCGTTGGGCAGCCAGCGTTGAGAGGGTCTGCCTGTCGTCGCAAGTGCCTGGGGGCGCCGTGGCTCCATCGGAACCGAACTGGTTTTACTGGCTGTGGCCGTCGGGGTAGACGAGCACATGTGGCCCTGGGGACACCTCGGTCTCGGCTACTTGCTGGCGTTGCCGCTGCTGGAGCACTACGATCTCGACGGCGATTACGTCGCGCTCGTGGTGCTGGCCGTCGGCACACAGCTCCCGGATCTCGTGGACAAGCCGCTGGCGTGGACGTTCGGGGTGTTGCCGTACGGGCGGGCGGTGATGCACTCGCTGCTGGTGGTCGGCGCCGTCGCCGTCGTCCTGTCCGTGCTGTCCGCTCCGGTCCGGGTTCGAGTGCCGCTGCTGGCGGGGTGGGTGAGCCACCTCGTGGGGGACGTGGTGTATCCGCTGGCCGAGGGCGCAGTGGGGGAGGTGACGTTTCTGGCGTATCCACTGGTCGCGCTCCCGGAGCCGGCGGGCGATTACGGCGTCCTGTCGTACTTCCGGAACGTGGCGTTGACCGGGGAGACGGCGCTGGAGGTGTCGCTGTTCGTCCTCGCAGGTGCGGCGTTCGTCGTCCGCGAGTGGCGGTCGCGGCGGGCGCCGGTGCCGGCGGCCGAGGGCGCCGACTGACAGACGCCCGGCAGGGTTGAGGGGAGGCCGAACGTTTATTCGCGGGCCGGGCCGAGTGTACGGCGAATGCCGGACGAGCAGCGGGAGGAGCACGGTGCCGCAGGGGCGTTGAGCGGCGAGCGGGTGTCGCCGCCGGCGTCGTTCGTCGAGCAGGCGAACGTCTCGGACCCGGGCATCTACGACGAGTTCGAGGCGGACTGGCCGGAGTGCTGGGCGGCCGCCGGCGACAGCCTCGACTGGGAGACGGACTACGACCGGGTGCTGGGCGGCGACGGCCCGCCGTTCCGGTGGTTCGAGGGTGGACGGCTGAACGCGAGCGCGAACTGTCTGGACCGCCACCTCGAAGACCGGAAGAACCAGGTCGCGCTCCAGTGGGAGGGCCGGCTCGGCGAGTCGCGGACGTACTCCTATCTCGACCTCCACCGGGAGGTCAACGAGTTCGCCGCCGCGTTGCGGGAGCTGGGTGTCGGGGCGGACGACGTGGTGACGCTGTACCTGCCGATGGTGCCCGAGCTCCCAATCGCCATGCTGGCGTGTGCGCGCATCGGCGCGCCACACTCCGTCGTGTTCGCGGGGTTCTCGGCTGACGCGCTGGCGACGCGGATGGACGCCGCCGACTCGGAGTACCTCGTCACCTGCGACGGCTACTACCGGCGCGGGGCGCCCATCCACCAGAAGAACACGGCCGACAACGCCGCCATCGAGCGCGAGGGCGACGTCGAGGCCACCGTGGTCGTGGACCGGCTGGGCAACGGCGCGCCGCTGGGTGACGGCGAGTACGACTACGACGACCTCGTCGCCGAGCACCGCGGCGCGACCGTCGACCCGGTGCCGCGGGCGGCCAGCGACCGGCTGTTCCGCATCTACACGTCGGGGACGACCGGGGAGCCGACGGGCGTGCGGCACACGACCGGGGGGTACCTCGCGTACGCCGCGTGGACGGCGCAGGCGGTCCTGGACATCAAGCCCGAGGACACCCACTGGTGTTCGGCGGACATCGGGTGGATCACCGGGCACACGTACACCGTGTACGGGCCGCTGGCGCTGGGGGCGACGACGATGCTGTACGAGGGGACGCCGGACTACCCGGAGAAAGACCGGGTCTGGGACCTCATCGAGCGCAACGCCGTGGACGTGTTCTACACCGCGCCGACGGCGGTCCGCGCGTTCATGAAGTGGGGCGAGGAGTACCCCGACGCCCACGACCTCTCCAGTCTGCGGCTGCTCGGGACCGTCGGCGAGCCAATCAACCCCCGGGCGTGGCGGTGGTACCACGAGCACATCGGGGGCGGGGAGTGCCCCATCGTGGACACGTGGTGGCAGACCGAGACGGGCGGGGCGATGGTGTCGACGCTGCCCGGCGTCGACGACATGAAGCCGGGGTCGGCGGGCAAGCCGCTGCCCGGCGTCGGGGCCGAGGTCGTCGACGCCGACGGCGACCCGGTGGACCCGGGTGAGACCGGGTACCTCGTGCTCACGCGGCCGTGGCCGGGGATGCCGGAGTCGATGGCCGAACAGGACGGCTGGTTCGCCCAGCGGGAGTCGGTCCGGCCGTCGCTGGAGCGCTTCGACTGGGCGTACTTCACGGAAGACGGCGCGACCGTCGACGAGGACGGCTACGTCACCCTCCTCGGGCGCGTGGACGACGTCATCAACGTCGCCGGCCACCGGTTCGGGACGATGGAGATCGAGCGCGTGCTGGCGGACGTCGAGGGAGTCGCCGAGGCGGCCGTCGTGAGCGGCCCCGACGACCTCAAGGGAGAGGCCCTCTACGCCTACGTGAGCGCCGCCGAGGGCGTCTCCGAGGACGACCTCCGGGCGGCCGTCCACGACGCCGTCGAGGACGCCATCGGCGCCATCGCAGTGCCGGACGTCGTGGTGTTCACGCCCGACCTCCCGAAGACGCGGTCGGGGAAGATCATGCGTCGGCTGCTGGAGGCGGTGACGCACGGCGACGACCTCGGGGACACGAGCGCGCTCCGGAACCCGGAGGTGGTCGGGGAGATCGAGTCCGCGCTCGACGACCCGCCCACGTGATTTCGGAAACGACAAACAATCCGAAACGATTCTGTGGCAAATTCTGTGCTACTCTCCCAGAAGCCCGAGTGGAACCCCCAGTACCAAACGTTGATGGTTCGTGACCCTAAATTCTCGCGAAACGTGAGCCGTATCGACGAAGCCGAGGCGCTGACGCCGGGCGCGTACCGGCGGCTGCGACGCGCGACGGAGACCCACAGGGAGGAACTGGTGTTGCGGCTCGCCGGCGAGGTCGGGCTGACGCCCGCCGAGGTGACGCGCGTCACGCCCGGCGACGTCGAGACCCACGAGCGCGACGGCGTCGACCACCACTTCCTCGCCGTCCCCGCCGAGGACGGCAGTGGCGTCGACCGCCACGCCTACCTCCCACCCGACGTCGAACACGACCTCCGGCAGTACGCGGAGACTGCCGACCTGACCGCGGACGGCCGGCTGGTCGACGTGTCGGCGCGCCGCGTCCAGATGCTCGTCGCCGAGGTCGCGGACCGGGCAGCCGACCGCGCGGACGCCTCCGCGCTCCGCGAGGTCTCCACGCGGAGCCTGCGGGCGTTCTTCGCGCGCCAGCTGCTCGGGGACGCGGGCGTCGACCCGCGCGTGGTGGCCGCCGTCGGCGGGTGGTCGCGGCTGGCCAGCCTCGACCAGTACGTCGACCACGACGCCGTGGACCGGGACGCGGCCGCCGACGCGTTCGCCGGAACGGACCGGGCACCCCAGCAGGCCCAGCAGCCAGCCGAGGGGTCCGTCGGTGGCCGTTCCGACGCAGCCGTCGACGCCGTCGTCGCTGCCGGAGACGCCCTCTCGGACGCGACCGCACGGGAGACCGTCGCAGCGTCGGTCTGCGAGGCGCTCGCCGACAGCGACGCCTACGAGACGGCGTGGCTGGCTCGACCGACCACCGACGGCGTGGCGGTCTCGGCCGCTGCGGGTGCCGACCGTGCGCCGTTCGGCAGCGACGACGCCGACGCGTCGCTCGTCGAGCGCGTGCTCGAGGACGGCGAACCCCGATTCACTGGTGACGTGCACGCCGACGCCGAGTTCGCTGGCGTGCGCGACCACGCCGAGGCGGCCGGCGCCAGCGCTGCGGCCGTCGTCCCCGTCTCCGACGACGAAACCACCCAGAGCGTGCTCGGAGTGGGGGCGTCCACGGGTGAGTTCGGTGGGCGCGAGCGCGACCTCCTGGTGGACCTCGGCCGCCGGGTGGGACAGGCCGTCGCGCTCGCCGAGCAACGCCGCCTCCTGCTCGCGGACACCGTTGTCGAGGTCGCCTTCGAGGTCGGCGAGGACTCGCTGTTCGCGCGAGCGGCCGCCGAGCACGGGTGTTCGTTCTCCTTCGAGGGCGTCGTCCCGGGCGACGACCGCTCGCTCGTGTTCTTCGTCACGCTCGAGGGCGCCACGCCGGACGACGTGCTCTCGTGGGCGAGCGAGCGAGAGGCGGTCGTGGATTCGCGGCTCGTCCGCGACCACGGCGACGACGCCCTGCTCGAGGTCGTGCTGTCGGGCGGCGACCTCGCGACGGCGCTCGCCGCCCACGGCGCGACCGTCCGCGACCTCACCGCCGACCCGGGCGGGGAGCGCGTCGTCGCCGACGTCTCCCCGGAGGCAGACGTGCGCGCGCTCGCCGCCGACCTGTCGGGCGAGTTCCCCGACCTCTCGCTGGCGTCGAAGCGCGAGCGCGAGCGCGCCGACGAGCCGTCGACGGCGTTCCGGGCGTCGCTGCACGACGCCCTGACTGACAAGCAGGCGGCCGTCCTGCGGGCGGGGTTCCACGCCGGCTACTTCGAGTGGCCCCGGGGGTCGACGGCAGAGGAGCTCGCGGACGCCATCGGCGTCACGTCCCCCACCCTCCACAACCACCTGCGGCGCGCCCAGCAGAAGCTCCTCACGGCGTTCTTCGACGACGACGCCGCCGGCCGCCGCGCCGACTCGCCGTGGCCGGACGCGCCGGACTAACTGTCTAGGGTGTGGCCCTCCCAGAGCAGGGCCGGTCGTCCAGCTGTGTCCGGCCTGCGGTGGAAGGGCGACGGCGTGAACTGGCGCTCGGTGGCGCCAGCCGCCCGGAGACGGCTGGTGTCGTCGTGAGCGAGTGGCCGCGCCGGTCTCGTGTGGACGATTAGCATAATTAGCGCCCGTCCTTATTGGGGTGGTGGGTTTTCTTTCGACTGGTACATGAGCGACGACAGCGAATCCCCGGAACTGGAGGCGCGACTCGCCGAGCAGGACGAGTTCGAGCCGCCAGAGTCGTTCGTCGAGCAGGCGAACGTCTCGGACCCGGGCATCTACGACGAGTTCGAACAGAACTGGCCGGAGTGCTGGGCGGGCGCGGCCGACCTCCTCGACTGGGAGACCGACTACGACCAGGTGCTCGACGACTCGAACCCGCCGTTCTACGAGTGGTTCGACGGCGGCGGCCTGAACGCCAGCGCGAACTGCCTGGACCGCCACCTCGACGAGCGCGGCGACGAGGCCGCCATCGAGTGGGTGGGCGAGCCGACGGACGAGGCCAACCGCACGTACACGTACGAGGAACTCCACCGCGAGGTCAACGAGTTCGCGGCGGCGCTCCGCGACATGGGCGTCGGCGAAGACGACGTCGTCACGATGTACATGCCGATGGTACCCGAGCTCCCCATCGCCATGCTCGCGTGCGCTCGCATCGGCGCACCACACTCCGTCGTGTTCGCAGGGTTCTCCGCCGACGCGCTCGCCACGCGGATGAACGCCGCCGACTCCGAGTACCTCGTCACCTGCGACGGCTACTACCGGCGCGGTGACCCCCTCGACCACTACGAGAAGGCCACCGAGGGCCTCGGTGGCGTCGACCACGAGGTCAGCGACGTCGTGGTCGTCGACCGTCTCGGCGCGAACGGCGACAGCTTCGGCCACGACCTCGCCGACACCCACCACGACTACGACGACCTCGTCGCCGACCACGAGGGCGCGGAGGTCGACCCGGTCGAGCGGGACGCCACCGACATGCTGTTCCTGATGTACACGTCGGGGACGACCGGCCAGCCGAAGGGCGTCAAACACTCCACGGGCGGCTACCTCTCGTGGGCTGCCTGGACGAGTCAGGCGGTACTGGACATCGAGCCCGATGACACGTACTTCTGCTCGGCGGACATCGGCTGGATCACCGGCCACTCCTACATCGTCTACGGGCCGCTGGCGCTCGGGACGACGACGATGATGTACGAGGGGACGCCGGACTACCCCGACAAGGACCGGCTCTGGGAGATCATCGAGGACTACGAGGCGACCCAGCTGTACACCGCGCCGACCGCCATCCGCGCGTTCATGAAGTGGGGCGAGGAGTACCCCGAGGCCCACGACCTCTCCAGCCTGCGCCTGCTCGGAACGGTGGGCGAGCCAATCAATCCGCGCGCGTGGAAGTGGTACTACAAGCACATCGGCGACGAGTCTGCACCCATCGTGGACACGTGGTGGCAGACCGAGACCGGCGGCATGATGGTCACCGGGCTGCCGGGCGTCTCCACGATGAAGCCGGGGTCGGCCGGACGACCGCTGCCCGGCGTCGACGCCCGGGTCGTCGACGTCTCCGGCGAGGAGGTCGAGGCCGGTCGCGCCGGCTACCTCACTGTGGACAAACCGTGGCCGGGGATGCTCCAGACCCTCTACAAGAACGACGAGCGCTTCGTGAACGAGTACTGGGCGGAGTACTCGGACACCGACAGCGACGACCCCGAGGACTGGGTGTACTTCCCGGAGGACGGGGCGAAAATCGACGACGACGGCTACATCACCGTCCTCGGCCGGGTCGACGACGTGCTGAACGTCTCCGGGCACCGCCTCGGCACGATGGAAATCGAGTCGGCCATCGTCGACGTCGATGGCGTCGCCGAGGCCGCCGTCGTCGGCGGCGACCACGAGGTGAAAGGCGAAGCCGTCTACACGTACGTCCTCACCGAGGACGGGCAGGACGGCACCGACGAGCTCCGCGCCCGCATCGTGGAGAGCGTGGAGGACGCCATCGGCCCCATCGCGCGGCCGGAAGCGGTCGTGTTCTCGCCGGAACTCCCGAAAACTCGCTCCGGGAAGATCATGCGCCGGCTGCTGGAGGACATCGCGAACGGCGAAGAGCTCGGTGACACGTCGACGCTCCGGAACCCGGACGTCGTCGAGGACATCCAGGCGAAGGTCACCGAGGACTGACCACACCACTCGATTTTCCACCACCACCACCGCCACGCACCCGGGACACACTGCAATCTGACGAAACGTGCCAGTAACTGACAATCAGACTGTCGACAACCGCGACCGACGACAACAATGACAGACAACGACACGCACGATTCGACGGACGACGCACAGTCGACGCCGGCGACGGACGGCGGCGTCGCGACCGCAGGGCAGGCGCACGCCGACACCGACTACCTCGGCTCGGAGGTGAACCTCCTGAAGCCGAGCACGCCGTTCATGCGCGACCACCTCCGCATCATCTGGACGGGGTTCGCCGCCTGGGCGCTCATCGTCTTCGGGCCGGTGACGGCGACGTTCCTCGCACCCGACGTGATGACGACGACGATGCCCGTCGTCGGCTTCCCACTGCACTACTTCCTCGTGGCAATCGGCGCCCCCGGCGGGGCGCTGGTGCTGGCGTTCTGGTACGCCCGCAAGCGCGACGAGCTCGACGCCAAGTACGGCATCACCCACGGGGGTGACGACGCATGAGCGTCGACCTGCTGGCCGCAACAGCGGCGACGGCGCCCGCACAGGCCGGCCTGCTGCCCGAGGGGCTGAACGTCTCGTTCAAACTGCTGCCCGCCATCCTCGTCTCGGCGATGCTCGCCATCTTCCTCGCCATCGGCTACGTCTTCAAGGTCGCCGACACCGAGGGGATGTGGGTCGCCGGGCGCTCCATCGGGAACGTCGAGAACGGCATGGCCATCGGCGCGAACTGGATGTCCGCCGCGAGCTACCTCGGAATGGCGGCGCTCATCGCCACCTCCGGGTTCTACGGCCTGTCGTTCGTCGTCGGCTGGTCGACGGGGTACTTCATCCTCCTCATCTTCATGGCCGCCCAGATGCGGCGGTTCGGGAAGTACACCGCCCCCGACTTCGTCGGCGACCGCTTCAACTCCGACACCGCGCGCGCCATCGCCGCCGTCACCACGTTCCTCATCGGGTTCGTGTACGCCATCGGGCAGGCCCGCGGTATGGGACTGGTCGGCCTCTACATCTTCGGCGACCTCGGCATCCCCGGACTCACCGGCTACCAGTCGATGGTCGTCGCGATGATGGCCATCACGGTCGGCTACCTCACGCTGTCCGGGATGCTAGGCGCGACGAAGAACATGGCCGTCCAGTACGTCATCCTCATCGTCGCGTTCCTCGCCGGCCTCTACGTCGTCGGGTTCACGAACGGCTACTCGACGGTGCTCCCGCACATCGAGTACGGCGCGCTGTTCTCGGAGCTGAGCCGGGAGTTCAGTGAGCCGTTCGTCAACGGGGGGTTCTACCTCTGGATCGCGACGGCGTTCTCGCTCGTGGTCGGGACGTGTGGGTTACCACACGTCCTCGTCCGGTTCTACACCGTCGAGAACGAACGCACCGCGCGCTGGTCGACGGTCTGGGGACTCGGCTTCATCCTCCTGCTGTACCTCAGCGCGCCCGCGTTCGCCGCGTTCGGCACCGACCTCTACGCCAGCGAGATCGGGCCGGTCTACGAGACGGCGAACTCGGCCGGGATGACCGACGCCGCCGCCGACGTCGTCGTCGTGCTCGCCGCGCAGCTCTCCCAGCTCCCCGAGTGGTTCGTCGGCCTCGTCGCCGCGGGCGGCATCGCGGCCGCCATCGCGACCACCGCCGGCCTCTTCATCGCGGGGTCGTCGGCAATCTCCCACGACATCTACAAGGGCCTCGTCAATCCGGACGCGACCCAGCGCCAGCAGGTGCTGGTCGGCCGGCTGAGCATCGTCACGCTCGGCGTCATCACCACGCTCGCCGCGCTCGACCCCGCCGCACCCATCGCCGCGCTCGTCTCCTACGCGTTCTCGCTGGCGGGCGCCGTGCTCTTCCCGATGTTCTTCCTCGGACTCTGGTGGGAGAACACGAACCGCCAGGGCGCGCTCGCCGGCATGACCACGGGGCTGGTCATCTGGGCCATCCCGATGGTCAACGAGGTCGTTCCGGCCTACGGGTTCTTCGCCGAGGCCGCGGGCGCCGACGGCGTGCTGTCGGCGACGCTCGCACAGTGGGTGCCCGCCATCGGGTCGGCGCTGGTCGCCGTCCCGCTCGTGTTCGCGGTGACTGTCGCCGTCTCCCTGGCGACCGCAGAGCCGCCGATGGAGACCAAGCAGATGGTGCGGCAGTGCCACAGCCCGGAGCCGATGGACCAGCAACAGACCGCCGAAGACGTCGTCACCGACGGCAGCGGTGGCGACGCGCCGGCAGACGACTGATCGACAATGTACGACAACATCCTCGTTCCGACGGACGGCAGTGACGCGGCCCGCAACGCGGTCGACCGCGCGGTCGACCTCGCGGCGAAGTACGACGCGACGGTCCACGCGCTCTACGTGGTGGACGTCGACGCGACGAACCTCACGCTGGGCACCGAGCAGGTCGACCGCATCCGACAGGGTCGCCTCGACGAGATGCCGGAAGTAAAAGCGGAGGCAGAGGAGGCGACCGGGCAGGTAGCCGCCATCGCCAGCGAACACGGCGTCCGCGTCGAGGAGCACGTGAGCGCGGGCTCGCCGTCGCGGGCCATCCGGAAGTTCGTCGAGGACAACGACATCGACATCGTCGTCATGGGGAGCCACGGCCGCTCCGGGCTCTCCCGGGTGGTGCTGGGCAGCGTCGCCGAGAAGGTACTGCGCCGCACCCGCCTGCCCGTGCTCGTCGTGGACGTCCACGAGGACGACGGCGGCGAGTGACCAGCCACAGCCGATGACTCACACGACACACACCGGAACGACGCGACGCGGTGCCGACGGCTACGGTGGAGGCGGTCAGCCGTGAGCCTCGCCGACACCCTGGTCGACCACGTCGCGGAACACCACGACGGGATGCTGTTCGACCTCGTGTTCGCCATCGCGTGGGTGACCGTCGTCACACTCCTGTTCCGGGGGTTCGGCGCGCCCGACCTCGTCTACTACGGCGCGCTCGCCAGCGGCGTCGTCGCCTACTACGGCTTCGCGATGTCGCTGGAGTTCGCGCGAGAATCGAACGGCGAGTAACCGGCGTCCAGCCGGCCAATTCTTCGACGGTCGTCCGCCGACCTACAGTCCGGCGTACGGGCCGCCCTTGGCCTCAGTGAGGCGCTGGACCTGTTCGTCGGAGAGGTCGATGGCGGCCGCCGCGAGGTTCTCCTCGAGCTGATCGACAGTGCGCGCGCCGACGATGGGCGCGGTGACGCCGTCGCGGTGGGTCAGCCACGCGAGCGCGACCTGCGCGGGCGAAGCGTCGACCTCGTCGGCGACGGCGTCGAGTTCGTCGTGGAGGTCGAAGTTCTCCTCGGTGAGGTAGTTGTCCTCCCAGCGGCTGGAGTCGCTGGCTTTCGACTCGCCGGTGAGGCCGTCCTCCCGGTCGTACTTCCCGGTGAGGAAGCCCTGCCCGAGGGGGCTCCACGGGCAGACCGCGAGCCCCTCCTCGCGCGCGAACTCGAGGTAGTCTCCCTCGATCTCGCGGTCGACGAGGTTGTACCGCGGCTGGAGCGCGGCGAACGGCTCCCAGCCCTCCTTCTTCGCGATCTCGTTGGCCTTCGCGACCTTCCAGGCGTTCGGGCGGAGCGTCGACGCGCCGAGGTAGTGGACCTTGCCGTCCTCGACGAGGCCGTTCAGGGTCTTCATCAGCTCCCGTGTGGGCGTCTCGTCGTCCCAGCGGTGGATGTAGAGGACGTCCACGTAGTCAGTGCCGAGGCGGTCGAGCAGCGCGTCGATGCGGTCGCGGACGTTCTTCCGGTTCGTGCCGCGGCTGTTCGGGTCGCCCTCTCGGATCTGCCAGTAGATCTTCGACGCGATGGTGTAGCGTTCGCGGTCGCGGTCCGACAGCCAGTCGCCAATCCACTCCTCGCTGTCGCCGCCGCCGTACACGTCGGCGGTGTCGATGTACCGGCCGCCGGCGTCGGCGTACGCGTCCAGCAGTTCGTGCGCGCGGTCCTCGCCGATCTCGAGGTCGCCGGACTCGGTCCGTTTGCCGAACCGCCACGTGCCGAACTGGAGTTCGCTCGTCTGGATGCCCGCGTCCCCGAACTGCACGAAGTCGACGGGCGTCTCGTCGCTGTCACTCATGGTCGTCTCGGAGTACAGTGGAGCCACGCATATGCGTTCAGCAACCGGCAAGGCCCCGGTAGTCTCGGGGCGGCCGCGGGAATCGGCTGGTGCCGGTCAGAACTCCGTCGCGAGTTCGATGCCCCGGGTGTCGTAGTCGGTCATCGCGGCGAGGCGGTCGGAGACGTCGTCGAGCCCGACCCGCTGCGTGACGAGCGCGCCGGGGTCGAGGCGGCCCGAGTCGACCAGGCGGAGCAGTTCGTCGTACCGCGACGGCGGCATCCCCCGGGAGCCGAGCACGGAGACGTCCCAGCGCGTGATCTCGTCGACGGGCAGCGAGATTTCGCCTTTCTCCGCCTCGGTCGTCAGGCCGACCTGGACGTGCTTGCCGCGGGCTCGCAGGCAGTCGACGCTGTTCCGGCAGGTCTCCGCGCGCCCGAGGGCGTCCACGGAGACGTGTGCGCCGCCGTCCGTGAGCGCCCGAACCGCGCCGGAGACGTCGCCGGTCTGGTCGGCCCTGACGGTCTCGGCGGCGCCGACCTGCTCGGCGAGGTCGAGGGGGTCGTCGCGGACGTCGACCGCGACGACGCTGCCGCCGAGCGCAGTCGCAATCTGGACGGCTGCGAGGCCGAGGCCGCCGCAGCCGTGGACGGCCACCCAGTCGCCGCCGGAGAGGTCGGCGCGGTGCGCGAGCGCGTGGAACGCTGTCGCGTACCGGCAGCCCAGCGCGGCGACGGCGTCGAGTCCGACGCCGTCCGGAATCTGGGCGACGTTGAACTCGGCGTGCGGGACGGCGACCTGCTCGGCGAACGCGCCCTGCGCGGTCTGCTCGAACCCGAGAGCGTAGCCGTCCTCGCAGACGTTCCCGTGGCCGCGCCGGCACGCCGGACACGACCCCTCGCCGAGATTGAACGGGACGGCCACCCGGTCGCCGACCGAGAGGGCGTCGACGTCTCTCCCGACGGCGGCGACTTCGCCGGCCGGCTCGTGGCCGAGAATCTGGCCGGGGTCGACCTGGTCGTCGGCCCACTCGCCGTGGCCCATCCAGGCGTGCCAGTCGCTCCGGCAGATGCCACAGGCCTCGACGTCGACGACGATGCCGTGGTCGGGCGGCTCCGGGGCTGGCACGTCCTCGACGGACAGCGGTTCGCCGTACTCCCGCAGGACTGCCGCGCGCATACCGGGCGGTCGCCCCGCCGGCCCGTAACTGTACCGCAGGCGGCGACCCTGACGTTCGCTGCGCACGAGCAGGCTGTGGGGGCGATGGCTGCAGGGACGCTCACGCTTATCCCCCAGTACGGTGATGAGTCGCACATGCGCGCAGTCAGGCTCCACGAGCACGGCGGTCCGGACGTACTGACAGTCGAGGACGGCGTCGACCGGCCGACGCCGGGCGAGGGCGAACTCCTCGTCGAGGTGGCGGCGGCGAGCGTCAACCCCGTGGACACCTACTTCCGGGACGGCTCCTACGAGCCGGTCGGCCTCCCGTTCACGCCCGGGGTCGACTACGCCGGCACGGTCGCGGCGGTCGGGGACGGCGTCGAGGGCTTCGAGGCAGGCGACCGGGTGTTCGGTACCGGCATCGGGAACGCCGGCTATCAGGGTGCCTGCGCCGAGTACGCGACCGTGCCAACCGACCGGACGGTCCACCTGCCCGACGGCGCCGACCTGACCGAGGCCGGTGCGGCGGGGGTCGTCGCCGTGACGGCGTGGCGGGCGCTCGTGGACCACGCCGGCCTCGACCCGGCCGAGGACGTGCTCGTCCACGGCGGTGCCGGCGGGGTCGGGCACGCGGCCGTCCAGATTGCGGACGCCGTCAGCGCGAAGGTCCACACGACGGCCGGCCCCGAGTACCACGACAGCGTGTCGGCGCTGGGCGCCGACACCGTCCTCGACTACGGCCGCGACGACCTCGCGGACGCCGTGCGCGACGCCTCGGACGGCGGCGTCGACGTGGTGCTGGACCACCGGCTGGACGACTACCTCCAGTTCGACGCCGACGTCGCGGCGCAGCGGGCTCGCGTGGTCGGCATCGGTGAGAACAGCCCGGACCCCGGCTTCACGGACGACGGCGCGGCGCGCTCGAAGGACGTCTCCTACCAGTTCATGAGCATGTTCAACACGCCGGACCTCCGGGTGCCGCTCCGGGGCGTCGCCCACCTGCTGGCCGACGACCGGCTGTCCATCCAGCTCGCCGAGACCTACGACCTCGGGGAGGCCGGCGAGGCCCAGCGAGCGGTCCTCGAGGACTCGTTCCTCGGGAAGCTCGTCGTGACGCCGTAGCTGGCCTCGTCCGCGCCGTAATTACATGTAACAACACTTAATGTGGGTGCGCGAGACGGTCGGGTCGTGTCCGACTACACCACCATCTCCCTGAAGAAGGACTTCGTCCGGGACGTCGAGGAGTACATCGAGGACGAGCCCTTCGGCTCCCCGAAGGAGTTCGTGAAACACCTGGTCGTCCGCGAGATGGAGGACGACGACGAGATCACCGAGCAAGAGGCCCGCGAACTCGGCCAGAAGCTCGCCGAACTCGGGTACGTGGAGTGAGTCCCCGATGGCAGAGTCCCACTACCGGTCGGCTGTGAAGGCGGCCTCGTACCGCGTGTTCGCCACGACGATGGTGTTCGCCATCGCGTTCCTCTACACGGGAGAGTTCGGCTCCGCGGCGAAGATCGGCGTCTCCGCCGCCGTCGGGAAGACGGTGCTGTACTACCTCTGGGAGCGCCTCTGGAGCAACATCGCCTGGGGCCGCCAGCCCGCCTGACGGCGGCCCGGCGGGGTGGAACCGGGAGGTGGTTTTAAGCCCTGTAGCCCCCTCTACGGGTGCATGTACCGCGTACTCGTGCCGGTCGACGACGACGTCGACCGCGCGCTCGCACAGGCCGACTACGTCGCCGACCTGCCGTCGGCCGACGAGGCCGTCGAGGCGACGCTCTTGTTCGTGTTCACCGGAAACAGCGAAGACATCCCCTCGGAGTACCGGCAGTTCAAGACCGCCGACCGAATCCAGTCCGTGCGTCGCGCACGGGAACGTCTTGACGAGGCGGGCGTCCAGACTCAGGTGCGAGACGACTCCGGGGACACCATCGACGACATCATCGACGAGGCCGAGGCCCTCGACGCCGACGCCATCGTGCTCGGCGGCCGGAAGCGCTCGCCGGCCGGCAAGGTCATCTTCGGGTCCACCACGCAGTCGGTCATCCTGAACGCGGACCGGCCGGTGGTCGTGACCGGCAGCGGCGGCGACGGCGACTGACTCAGATCCGGCAGCACGCGCCGGTCGCTGCTTCCGTCTCGTCGAGCCACGCGGAGAGGCAGCCGTAGTTACAGAACGCGCCCTCCTCGGTGCGCTCGCCGTCGCGCTCTCGGTCGACGAACACGGGGTCGTACGCTGCGAGGCCCTCGCCGCAGTACGTGCAGTTCACGAGTACGAGTGAGTGCCGACAGAGCAAAACGGTGACGCCGGAAGACACTTCTCGCTGGTTCCTGTGAGCACGCGTATGGCGCTCGAGACCTACGAGTGCGCGTACTGCGAGGACGAGTTCGCCGCCCACCCGGACGCCCGCGCGGCGGAGACGAAGTACTGCAGTCCCGAGTGCGAGACGGAGTCCAGAGACCTCTGACTCAGTCGTTCTGCGGGCTGTAGTTCGGCGCCTCGTCCGTGATCATCACGTCGTGGGGGTGGCCCTCGGTCTGGCCGGCCGAGGAGACGCGGACGAACTCGGCTTCGCGCTTGAACGCGGGCAGCGTCTCCGCGCCAACGTACCCCATGCCGGACTGGATGCCGCCGACGAGCTGGTGGAGTTCGGACGCAAGCGACCCCTTGTACGGCGTCGCGGCCTCGACGCCCTCGGGCACGTACTCCTCGTCTTCCTCGTCCTCCTTGAGGTAGCGGTCGCCGCCGCCGGACTGCATCGCGCCGACGGAGCCCATGCCGCGGTACTGCTTGTACTTCTTGCCGTTCATCGTGATGACGCGGCCCGGCGCCTCGTCGGTGCCGGCGAAGTACGACCCCAGCATCACGGCGTCGGCGCCGGCGGCGATGGCTTTCGCTGCGTCGCCGGAGTACCGGATGCCGCCGTCCGCGATGACGGGAACGCCCTCCGGGGCCGCGACGTCGGCGACCTCGGAGACGGCCGTAATCTGGGGCATGCCTGCGCCGGTGACGACGCGGGTCGTGCAGATGGAGCCCGGGCCGATGCCCACCTTGATGCCGTCCGCGAAGTCGACGACGGCCTCGGCGGCCTCACGGGTGCCGACGTTCCCGACGACGACGTCGGCGTCGACGGACGCCTCGATGTCGCGCGCGGCGTCGATGACGTTGAGATTGTGTGCGTGCGCGCAGTCGATGAAGACGATGTCTGCGCCGGCCTCGTCGACGGCCGTCGCGCGCTCGGTCTCGAACGGGCCGACGGCGACGCCGACGCGGAGGCGGCCGTCGTCGTCGCGGGCGGCGTTCCCGTGTTCGCGGCGTGCGAGGATGCCCTGCATCGTGACGAGGCCGACGAGGCGGTCGTCGTCGTCCACGATGGGGACGCGCTCGATCTTGTGCTCGTACATGAGTTCGAGGGCGTCACGGGCGGTGACGTCCTCGCTTGCGGTGATGACTTCGTCCGTCATGGCCTCGCGGACGGCGTCGGACTCGCCGACCTCGAGGTAGGGGCGGATGTCGGTGCCGGAGATGATGCCGAGGACGGTGTCGTCGTCGTCGACGACGGGCGCGCCGGAGACGTCGGCGCGGTTCATCATCGCGTCGACCTCCTCGACCGTCTGGTCGGGAGCGGCGGTGACGACGTTCTCGCGGTCGATGACGAGCTCGTCGGCGCGCTTGACGCGTTCGACCTCGGTGACGACCGTCTCGGTGTCCATGTTCTGGTGGAGCACGCCGATGCCGCCCTCGCGCGCCATCGCGATTGCGAGGTCCGACTCGGTGACCGTGTCCATCGCCGCCGAGAGGATAGGGACTTCGAGCTCGACGTTCGTAGAGACGCGGGTCGACACGTCGGCCTCGTCGGGCTCGACCCGGCTCTCGGCGGGTCGCAGCAGTACGTCGTCGAAGGTGAGCGCTTCCGGGACGCGGAGCTTCTCGGAGAATCGGCCGTCCGTCGAGGAATCGTTCGCCATGTAAACCGGTCGGGGCGGGGTTCCAAAAGCGTTGCGAGATTGGCCGAACGTGACCCGAATCAGGGCTGTGGGACGCGTCGACACACACGGTCGTGCATTGTCACGCGCGCTTCGACGCGCGTTCAGTTCTGGCTGTGGACGCGCCCGACTTGGACGGCATCCGTCCAGTACGCCGCAGTGTTCTCGACAAACGGCCAGAAGAGCCGAACACACCAAACCGAGTACTTAAAAACCGCCGTGAGTCTCACACCATTTGTGCCGCTCTCTCACACAATCTTTATGCTCCCGACTGTCGTCGTTGTGGGTATGGACTCCACTAGTCCCGAGACGCCGCGTACGGCCGGCGACCACAGCGCCATCGCCCCGGACGTACCGAAATTTCTCCTCGGGACAGTGGCCTGCCGACGGACACTCTGGCTCGGACCCAACGCGGCCTCCCGCGTGTATCGCCGCTCCGACCAGACGCAGTCACCCACGTTGGCCTGCTAGTACATGAGTAGTTCACGTCACCCCGTCGCGCTCCGCCTCGAGCAACAGGTAGGTGGTGCGACGAAGCTGCTGGCCACCGTCATGCTGCTGCCGCTGGTCGACGGTATCTTCGCCGCACTCGTGCTCGCCGGCCAGCTCGAGACCTGGGCAGGCGTCCTCCAGGTCGGGCTGCTCGTCTTCGGCGGCAGCGCGACCCTCGCCGTCATCCTCGCCGAGATGGGCGGCAGCCGCCGCGAACAGGCGACCAGCGTGCTCGTCGTCGGCATCCCGCTGATCGTCATCGCCGCCGTCGAGGCCGCACTCGCACCCACCGTCGCGACCATCCTCGACATCCCGACCTTCGAGCGCTTCGCCGCGCTGGTCATCCTCGCCATCGCGGCGAAGACCGCCAGCGCGACAATCGGCGAGTACCTCCCCTCGCCCGGTGTCATCATCGGCCTCGGCTTCCTCGCGAGCGTGAACCCCAGCGGCGCCGCGTTCGTCGCCCGCTACGACGTCGACCTGCTGCTGCACGCCGCCGCCGCGGGCGGCGTCGCCGTCACGTTCGCGCTCGCAGTCGTCGCGCTCGGCCCGTCGCTACGCCGTATCGTCGCCATCGACCGCTTCCGCTTCGGCTCGGCGGTCGCGCTGGCGACGCTCGCGGTGTCGATCTTCCTCCCGGAAGTGGTGCCCTCGGAAGCGCCCCTGATGGTGTTCGCCGTCGCCGGCGTGCTCGCCTTCGACCCCGACCAGGCCGGCGTCGACGACCCCGCCACCGCGAGCAAGGACGGTGACGACAACGACGACGACGACGAACCCGACTCTTCGAGCCCGGACGACCTCGCTGTCACGGCCGACGACGGCCCCGACCCCCAGCCCGCGACGCCCGCCGCCACCGACGGCGGCAGCGGCGAACAGGACCCCGACGAAGCCGCCTACGGCTACCCCGGCGAGGACGCCGCCGAAGAACGCGCCCCCTGGCTGTAAGCCGAAGTCGAACGCGGACCGCCCGGACGACGACAAGCTTTCCCGTGCCGCCGTCCACGCACAGGTATGGCCGACAACCGGGTCGTGCAGGGCCGCATGGTGACCCCCAAGAAGCTCGCCGAACTCGTCGAGGGCGGCTCCGTCATGGACGCCGAACCGATCGAGGACACCGACCGCGACTGCCCCGACTGCGGCAGCGACGTCATCTCGGTCGGCTACATGCCCTCCGTGACCGAATTCGTCACCGGCTACAAGTGCCAGGACTGCGACTGGAGCGCCCGCGAGGAGTAACTAACTACTCCGCCGCTTCCGTCTTCGTCCACCGGATTTCGTCGATTTCTGTCTCCGACGCCGCCACGACCACTCCAACCTGCTCGCCGTCCGCACAGCTCGCGACGTCCACGCGCTCGTAGCCCTCGACGACGACGTCCCGCAGGTCGCCCTCGAACGCGTCGGCTTCCTCCACGCCCAGGCGGTTCTCGCCGCCGAGCTCCCGCACCACGATCGGGTACTCTGGCATACTCCCGGATTGGCGGCCCGTCTGGAAAATCCAATCGCTTCCCGCACGCGACGCCCCGTCCCGAACCCCGTCGTCGTCGTCCTCGTCGCTCTCACTCGCAGACCTCGTAGTGTGTCACCTCGTCCTCGTAATCGTCGAGCAACGCCTCCGCCCGGTCCGGGACGTGTGCTCGCTCCCGGCGCTCGCCCGCGAACGCCTCCACGGCCGCCCACGACTCGAAGTACGCCACCGTCACGAACTCGACGCGCTCGCCATCTTCCTCGCGGCGCAACACCTCCCAGTCCACCAGCCCCGGAATCTCGGCCGCCGCCTCCGGGAACACCGTCCCGGAGACAAACGCCTCGTACTCGCTGGCGTCCGACCCGTCTGCCGCAGTCCAGCCACGCCACACGCGTGCAATCACGCCGAGGCGTTCGGCTCGCGAGTACTTCACTCCCCCACCCCGAACCGAAACCCTCTTGAAGAAAATCTCCCAAAGGAGAGACGCGAGGGGCTGTGGCCAAGCCAGGCATGGCGACTGACTCCAGAGGCTACGCGCCCGGGACGACACTCCAGACTGGTATACCGAGCGGCCGACTGATCATCGGACCGCGTTGACGACCCTCTGGAGTTCCGAGGCGCACCGGAGATATCAGTCGATCGGGGGTTCAAATCCCTCCGGCCCCATACTGCAAAAAAGTATTGCGGAGGCATTTGCCGCCTTCCGCTTACCTCACGTAAACCCCAATAGCGCCGGCTCTACGGGGTGGTCCGCGTGAGCCTGTCCACGGACGTCTACGCCCGTGGACGTCGCGTCCACACGCTTACTGCGTGCCCGTGCGGCTACGTTTTCGACCCGAACGAGAACCGTTGGAAGCACTTCCTGGAGGACCACCGGCCCGAGGACTTCGGTCTCTCCCCGCTCGGTGAGCGCGACGAGTCCGCCGACGGCCCGCTCCACGGAGGTGTCTGCCTGTGAGCCCCGACGGCGACGAACCCCACGAGTTCGTCCGTGCGTCGGCGCTGCGGGCCGACGGCGGCCCACAGGCATGCCGGGAAGATTACTGGGAGACAGTCTCCCAGGACGCGCCAGAAGCCGATGAGTGCCGTGTGTGCGGCGCCGACGGCCCCGACTGTCGTCGGGTGCGTCTCCCGGAACGTGACGGAGAGCGCGTCGACCTCTGCGCTGCCTGTCGCGAACTGTGGGAGGGGTCGCAGTGAAGCGGATTCGTACCGCGCCCCACGAGTTCGACGCGAACCTCCTGTTCAACGAGGACGGGCTTCAGCCGTTCTTCGCCCTGGACAGGGAGCGGAAGGCTGGCGGCGGCAGTAAGACCGCCAGCTTCGAACACAACGGTGAGACGTGGCTCGCGCGCCTCTCCTACCAGGACTCGAATCTCGTCAACCCCGGCGACGAGACCCCGCAGGGAACGCCGTTCCAAATCGAGGAGATCAAAGAAATGCGGATAAAGGTCTCTCGGCGGCGCGACGAGGACGGCGTCGGCGAACAGAAGTTCGTCGCCCACGTCACGCCGCGCTGGAACGGCATGGAGGGAGAGCGCGCCGACGGGTCGCGCGTCGAGATTCCCGTCCCCGACGGCTTCCTGGAGGGAATCAACGTCCGCGTCCAGGGCGCGAACATCGAGTTCGACCGCTACCTCCCGCTCCTCCAGCTGGCCGCCGATGCCCTCGACGTCAACGCGTACTACTTCGACGACGTCCACCCGTTCAGCAACATCCAGGACGCCGAGCGGTACGTCCGCGTCCACCGAGATAGCAGCGGCCCCATACACGCGCGCGACGGGCCGCTCGTCGGGCTCGCGCACGTTCTGGAGTCCGACCGGTCGGGCTACCGGAAGCTCGTCCAGAAGGACACCGACGACCACGGGAACGACCTCCCGGGCTACTACCACACGGTGACGCTGGACGCGCACCGCATGAGCGAGGCGTGGCCCGAGCACGATCTACCGAAGGAGGTGAAACACTACTACGCTCGCGAGGCGTTCCAGGCCGACCCGGACAACCCGCTCGCCCACCCGAAACTCGGCGCCTCCTATCAGGTCTCCCGCTGGGACGC
Source organism: Halobacterium rubrum (assembly GCF_021729015.1). Taxonomy (GTDB): domain Archaea; phylum Halobacteriota; class Halobacteria; order Halobacteriales; family Halobacteriaceae; genus Halobacterium; species Halobacterium rubrum. Next base: position 238,527 of record NZ_JAJQQZ010000004.1, on the reverse strand, counting down.
CACGCTCCGCTGGGACGACCTGGAGAAGCTGAACCGCGAGCTGGAGGAAGCCGTTCACTCCGTCCTGGAGAACGCCGGGCTGGACTCGGCACCCCAGCGCGGCGGCGGAGTATTCGTCGAAGATGCGTACTTCGACGCCAGCCTCCACGAACCGGCGACTCCACCGACGACCCTGGACCTCGCGAGCATCAAGCAGGAACAGAAGAACATGGTAATCGAGTACCTGAGCGACGGGCTCAGCGACGTCCAGGTGGAGAGCCTGGAGACGCTCGTCACCGACGGCGGCCACGTCTCCCCTGACGACATTGCCGACGAGCACGACCGCCACGTGGGGAGCGTCCGCCGCGCCCTTCGGGGCATTGAGGAGCTCGTCGAGCGCGGCTACGGCGAGGTTGGCCTCCGCTCGGAGTTCATCGGGGAGATGGTCTATCAGGCGATTGCCGACGCCCGCGAGGCCGTGACCAACGCAGCGAAGACCGTCGTCGACGCCGCCGACCAGGAGCGCGTCAGCGAGGCCTGGGCGAAATGGCAGGCGTGGTGTGACCGGCACGGCATCGACTTCCGGCGCCGCGGCGACGACGTCACGCTGGACCTCGGGGAGATCGACCCCGACGACGACGCCGACCCGGGCGGATTCGTTCGTCAGGCGTACCGCCTCTGGATCGACGCCGACCAGGACCCGGCGACGCTCCGACAGGCGACCGTTGTCTACAGTCGCCCGCTCGGCGCAGGCGGTAGCTACCCGGCGTTCCGCGACCTGTAGCGCCCGACGGCAGAGTGGCAACACTGTTCTCCAGATGAAGTTAGACAAGTCCAGTAGTGCAACCTACAGCCCCACTTCAACCAGAGTTTTCTTCGTGCATAGCGTCGACGCGGTCTCCAGGAGGCCGCGCTCGGCGAATCCAACCCGGGGGGTTACATTCCCCGTTAGGGGTGTGGCTAAGGCCACAATTCCAAAACACTCCCCACCGTTCCGCAGCCGCACCCGCAACCGCCCCCATGAGGACCCGACAGCACGGTTTTATAATCCCCTGCCGGCACTTGCATTTCTAGGTTGAAACTGGATGCCGAGCAATCTGATTGAGTCTGCCACTCGCTTCCGTCCGCGAATGGTATTCTTACCGCCCGCACTGATTTCCTATATCTCATATCTGCATCAGGATTTCCTGATGATTGCTCTATCTGGAGTGTTCGTAGCCATTTCAGCCGCGGTTCATGACCTCGCTGTAGCTGGGAAGGAACACTCTGGAGAGAGCAACATACGATACAAGATTGACGGTCCTGATTGGGTTCAGAGTCTCTTGTTTATCTCACTACTCTACTACGTACTCGGTGCCCTGATAACGCCGGTTGTCGCACTACAAGAGTTCTACAACACCACGAATTTCTATATCGGCATCGGGCTCTTTCTCTACATAATTATGGCAGTGAAATTGTTGAGGCCATTCGAGAGGTACCGGGATTCTGAGGGAGAGGACTAATCCAGATTCATATCCACCTCGGGCTCGGAAGCATCGACGTCGACGCGCCGAGTGGAGATGGTCTCGGCGAGCTCGTCGCGGAGACTCGGCGGGAGATCGGGATGCTCCAGTGCGTCCTCCACACCGTCCAGGACGTCGCCGACGACCTCGCAGGAGACAAGCACGGCGTGAGTCTTGTTACAGTCCAGGCGCTCCGCTGCCGCCTCTATCGTGTCCTTCCGGTGCGCATACTCGCCGTCAGTTCGAATTCGCATACTCGTCTCGTGCACACGACCCCGGATAACCGAACGAATTTGGCTCACTGAACACCCGAATATAGGGGTGATTCGCCGTTTTCCTATCACGGACGCGGTAGGTCTACGGGTGCGCGAGGACGACCGAGCGCGAATATGCACACGAGTGGGCGCGAGTTCGTGTGCATATTCGGGCGAGCACGTTCTCGGACGCGTAACCCCACGTAGGTGTGAGACTATTGGAAAATCAGCATTGGTTGCAAACTTTGTACTACCCGTGTCGCTCCTCCAATTTCCAGTCTAGATAATTACGAGCGAGGGTTTATTTAGGGTACTCTGCTGCCATATGGTTGTAGCCAGAATGTTCGAGTTTATCAACGACGAGGACGAGCGCGGTCAGGTCGGGATCGGCACACTCATCGTGTTCATCGCGATGGTGCTGGTCGCCGCCATTGCCGCCGGTGTCCTCATCAACACGGCTGGCTTCCTCCAGTCGAAAGGCAGCGCGACCGGGGAAGAAGCCAGCGCACAGGTCTCTAACCGCATCGACGTCGTCTCCGCCTACGGTAACGTCAGTGGTGAATCCGTTGACTTCGTGAACCTGACAGTGCGGCAGGCCGCTGGTGCGGACAACATCAACCTCAGCAAATCCACTATCCAGTGGATTGGTCCAGACAAGGCAGTCACGCTCACCCACAACACTTCAGCTAACGCCCTGAACAGTTCCGACGAGTTCTACACAGAGAACGTCAAGGGCGACAATAGTGACGTGCTGGTCCAGCAGTCCGACCGTATCTCTGTGGTCCTCTTCGCGGGAGGAACGAATCAAACTAACAAATCCACTAGTGACCCCGAAATCGGCATTACCGACGGTCTCGGTGCAGGTGACGAGGTCCAGCTGACGCTAACAACCCAGTACGGGTCGAAGACAACCTACTGGGCAACCGTCCCCGAATCCCTCAAAGACAAGAACGCCGTTACGCTGTAAGTAGCGAACTAATCTCGCTACAATAGCTTTCAGCGAGAACGACCCTACCCGGTCCATTTTCCGTTCTCAACGTTGGAAGTACGTAGAATCTATATCCGCGTCTGTGGACTGTACGGTGTGCTTTGAATTGGTGGCCTTAGCCACACCTGAAAGAATCAATCGTCGCCGGCACCTGCGGAGACGCCGACGTTGTCCCTACGGCCCCACTTCATATAAAAGTAAAGCGGCTGCTTTTGCCGCTTTCTTCGCTGCATCGTTCACCAGTAGCCACGCCCGTCTGAACGGGGGTGGTCGTGGTGAGTAGCCGCACTGATACCGACGAGAGAGACATCTGTCGGTACTGCGGCTGCTGGATCGGCTACGAGGGGCAGTTCTGCGCCGCCCGCGAATCCGGGGTGTGCCGCCCGTGATCCGGTGCTGCACAGACTGCGCCGACCGTCTCGTCGTCGAGATCTCGCCCGGCGGCATCAATGGCCGGGTTTGTGTGTCTGGCAACCACGACCACTCGGGTTTCTGAATTCTTCAACATGTATCCTAGTGACTCCCTGCGTAAGACACATCTACCACTGGATTTATGCTTGTAGGGGAAGTGAAGACAGCCAAAGTAGAGGCGTTTAATGTGGTACGTTGGGTGATCTCCAGTCACTCGTACCGAGTCCTATATCTAGTGGGAAATCAGAAATTTCTAAATGCATCCTCCATCTGAGGCGGAGTATGGCTGACGTAATTATCCTAACAAACTCCGAACTCCGCCACCAATTTGTCCGAAAAGCAATCGCGCTTGATGACGATATCAACGTTCTGCGTACCTACTGCGAGAGTACTGAGGGGTCAACGCTTGACCGCGTTCGTGAGGAAGGCGACGAGGTCAAAGTCCAACATCTAGAAGCGCGTGCAGAGTCTGAAGACGACTTCTTCCGGCACTTCGTTGACTATACTCCCGACCACTCAAATCCCAAGGAGATTCCAAACGGCGAGATTAACGAAGAGCAGTACTACGAGGAAATCGTCAACCTTGACCCCGACCTGCTAGTCGCCTACGGTTGCTCTATCATAGAAGACCCTCTTCTCTCCGAATACGAGGGACGGTTCTTGAACGTTCACCTTGGCCTCTCGCCCTATTACCGGGGAACGGGGACGAACTTCTGGCCGCTCGTCAATGGCGAACCGGAGTGCGTTGGCGCGACATTCATGCACCTTGACGCAGGTGTCGACACAGGCGACATCATCCATCAAATCCGAGCGCGCGTCAAACCCGGCGATACCCCCCACCAAATCGGGAACCGTCTCATCGCGGACATAGTCTGGCCGTATCGCGAGATTATCACAAAGTTTGGTGACTTGGAGAAGATGAAACAACCTGAGATGCCCGACAACGAGCACTACTACACGACGTCTGACTATTCGACAGAAGCGACGGACCAACTGTATAAGAACTTTGAGGATGGGTTGGTTGATGACTACCTCGCAGAACAGGCCGAACGGACAACGGACGTACCGCTTGTGAAAAACCCTGTCGTCAAGTCGCGATGAAGGCGGTGATGTATCACTACGTCCGGCCAGACGTATCCAACGCGCCCTGGTACTATCATCTCGATATTGAGGATTTTCGGGCGCAGCTCGACTACTTTGAGGACGAGTACGGGTTCGTCGATCGGGACGCGTTCCTTGCCGCAGTCCGTGGAGACGCTGACCTACCGGACGGTGTTGTTCTTACGTTCGATGATGGACTCTCTGACCACTATGAGTGGGTGTTCCCGGAATTACAGCGCCGAGGTCTCTGGGGTATCTTCTATGTTCCGACCAGCCCCTACACCCAAGAGAAGGCGTTGAGTGTGCATCGTGTCCACGCACTCGTCGGGAAGTACGGTGGCGACGCAGTTCTTGAACCGCTGCTAAACGTTGTAAACGAGGAGATGGTACCGGACGCGCGCCGTGAAGAGTTCCACACTGAAACCTACCAGAACCAGAATAACCGCGAGAGCGTCACCACAGTCAAGCGTATTCTCAACTACTTCATCGCCTATGAGCACCGCGAAGACGTTTTGAACACGCTCTGCGAGCAGTTCCCCGCCGCAAACCTTGACTCTGAGACATTCTATCTGCGGCCAGCAGAACTTAGAGAAATGCAGGACGCTGGGATGATCCTTGGGTCCCACTCTATCACGCACCGAGTATTCTCAAAACTATCGCAGTCAGCCCAACGAGACGAGATTATTTCGTCTTTTGACTACCTTTCAACGGTAGTTGACGGGTTAGATGTGAGAACGTTCTGTTATCCGTATGGTGGGTTCCATACGTTCACGGAGTATACCCGCGGCGTCCTCGACGACGCCGGGTGCTTGTTCAGTTTTAATGTCGAATCGAGAGACATACAGCAGGACGATTTCCAAACGCAACCGCAAGCACTCCCCCGTTACGATTGTAACGAGTTTCGACACGGTGACGCATCGGGCGGTGTGAATAGCCACGAAATGCAGTAAGTTGGTAGCTCTTCAGTTCTTTCGGGATTAGATTTCCCCGTTAGAGATGTAGTTAGGCCGAAATTCCAAGATACTCCCCACAGTTCCGCAGCCGTAACCGAAACTCTAGGATCGCGAACGGTCGTATACCAGTCTCCAAACGGTGAACGGATTTCGCAAGCCGACGTTCGTACCTGTGGCATAGAATCATCAACCGTTGGCGGGGCAGAAATATGTCGCTACATGGGCTTCCGAAGCGGAAGGCGACACAATAATAGGTTCTGAAAGAGTTGGCTCAGGATATGAAAGTTCTCGTGACGATGGCGGGACGAGGCAGCCGCTTCAGGGAAGTCGGTGTCACGTCTCCGAAGCACGAAATCCTCGTTAAAGGAGACCCTATGTTCGATTGGGCAATGCGGAGCCTCGAGGCATTCTACAACGAGGAGTTCATCTTCGTCACGCATGCCGACCACGACGCCTCTGGCTTCCTCGCTGACGCATGCTCGCAACTTGGCATCGCGGACTACACCGAAGTCGTGCTCGACGAGTACACCAACGGTCAAGCACAGACCGCGCTCGCCGCCGACGATCATATTAATGACGATAACGCGGTCGCAATCTACAATATCGACACCTACATCGAAGAAGGATCGCTGACTCCCGAAGACATCGACGGCGACGGGTTCATCCCGTCGTTCACGGCGTCGGGCGAACGGTGGAGCTTCATCAAGACGGACGACGACGGCCACGCCACAGAGGTGTCTGAGAAAGAGAAAATCTCCGACCTTGCGACTGCCGGCTTCTACTACTTCGACCAGTGGGCGGAGCTCGTCGACGCATACGAGCACAGCGCGGCCCAGGTTGAACGGGAGTACGGCGAAACATACGTCGCCCCGCTCTACAACTACCTGATTGACCACGGGAAGACGGTGCTTCCCTACGACTTGGATCGAGACGACGTTCACGTTCTAGGTACCCCTGAAGACCTCCGCGAATTCGACCCCGAGTTCACGCCTGAATAACGCTCTCGAACCTACTATGCCCACGCCAACCGACCCTGGGGACGACCTCCTTATCGTCCCGTCCGCGATTCAAGTTGCTGACGAGCTCCGCCTCGACGTCGGCGCCGTACCAACGGGGATGATTCCTCTCGACGGGAAACCGATGCTGGAACGGCTCGCGGAAGCCTACAGCGACCACGACGTAACGCGGGTCGTCGCCGTTGGCGAGTCGGCTGACTCCATCGAGACGTACGTCGCCCGGAGTGACTACGAGTGGACGGTGGTAGACGCCACAGGCACCCAGTCGCTCGGCGAAACGGTCTACACGGCTCTGGATGCCTTTAACGAGGAGTCGCTTATAGACCGCTCAGTGTACCTGAACTTCGCAGATACGCTCATCTCACCACTGCGAACGGTTGATGACAGGAGCATTGTCGCCTACCAGGAGCGCGACCGGACGTACCGCTGGACAACGTTCGACATCGAGAGCGACCGCATCACCAACGCGACCCAGAAAAACAAGCGGTCGCAGGATTGTCCGCAGCCGTGCTTCACAGGCCAGTTCGGGCTTGCTGATGCCGGCGCGTTCTTCGACGCGATGCAGGACACGCCGGCCGAGTTGGACAGCGGTCTCGACTACTTCTACCGGGCACTACTCTCTTACCTCGAACCGCGAACGTACGAACTCTACCAGCCCGAAACGTGGCTGGACGTCGGCCACCTCGACACCTACCACCGGGCAAAAAAGCGGTTCCTGAACGCTCGTGAGTTCAACGAGCTTGAGAACCACGGGAAAAACGTAATCACGAAACGCAGCAACGACACCGAGACGCTCATCAACGAGATTTCCTGGTACGAGAACATCCCTACTGGCCTGCAGCCGTATCTTCCACGAATCTACGACGCCTCAACTTCACCTGCAGACGCGTACGTAAAGATGGAGTACATCGGGTATCCATCGTTGAGTGACCTACAACTGTACGGGTCTCACCGCCAGCACATTTGGAATGACGTATTCGACCGGCTGTTCAGTATGCACGCGGAGTTCATGACGTACAGCGCAGACGCCAGCCAAGCGGAAATCCAGAGCGCGCTTCGCGATATGTACTTGGGGAAGACTCGGCGTCGCCTCGACCGTCTACGCGAGAATGCCCGATTCCAGCCGTTCTTCGACGCTGATACCGTCCACATAAACGGCGAACCCCACCCCGGCCTCAGCCAAATACTGGACTGCCTGGATGACGTGGTCGCGGACGTCGGGTTGCTTGATATGGACTCGGTTTCTGTCATCCACGGCGATCTCTGTCTCCCGAATGTCCTCTACGACCCACGCAACGAGATTCTGAAGCTCATTGACCCGCGTGGCGAGTTCGGGCCATTCGACATCTACGGCGATCCACGGTACGACCTGGCGAAACTCCGGCATAGTGTCGTCGGCCACTACGAACACCTCATCAACGGTAGATTCGAGGCCAGCGGCAGCGAGAACGACACCGCGTTGACCTACAACATCTACACGACGGACGGCCAGAAAGAACGAGAGCAACGGTTCGACACGATGCTGGCCGCCGAGACTGACGCCGACGTCAAAGCGGTACAACTCATCGAGGCGCTGTTGTTCTTGAGCATGGTGCCGCTGCACGGCGACAGTTTCCAGCGGCAGCAGTGTATGCTCGCGCAGGGCATCGAGAAGTTCGCTCCACACACCCCCTAACCGCTACTTTTCTATACTTCCGGTAATCGGGTCTAAACGTGACTCCGCCAAAAGATAAGCGAGTGGTGTTCGATATAGACGGTGTCATCTGCAAGAAGGACGGTAACCGTGACTACGAAGACCGTGTTCCCCACCCGGACGTCGTCGAGACGCTCCGCGAATACGACGAGCAGGGGTACTACATCATGCTCTATACGGCACGGAATATGAATACGCATGAGGGGCGTCTCGGCAAGATCAATGCGGATACCGCGAAGACGCTTCTGCAGTGGTTGGATGAACACGATATCCCTTACGACGAGATTCACTACGGGAAGCCGTGGTGTGGTCACGAGGGCTTCTACGTCGACGACAAGGCAATACGGCCCTCCGAGCTCCTGAACAACACACCCGAGGAGATTCAAGAGCTCCTGGAAGAAGAAGACGACTTCATCCACTCATAAACGACACCGCGGGTTCGCTGTACGACAAAGTCGACAGTCTAGCGGTTCTAGTCGGCATTATTCGCCACAACTGGGAAGACGAGGACTTCATTTCGGTCTGCTCGAATCATCCCGATTCAGAGAACGCATGGCGAACCTCGACATTGATGTCGACACGTTTCACCAGGGGCGCAGATTAGATACGATAACTCGCTGCCTGGTCCGCGCGGGAACAGCCTCTCTTACCGTATCTGAGAGTTACTCCGTTCCTGCGTGCCGGCCAACCATTACCAACGACTCCGCAGATGCCTGACCCCTCATCAAATTGAACAGTTGTTTGCGGACCTCGCCGCAGATCTCGACTTGCTCACCAAACAACTACCTACGGAATATCCGTCGAGACATCGCTTGCAGAATTCAGAATACTGGCGCTATGTGGATTTAATTTCCATAATAAACCAAGAATCTTGCCGAGAGTTCAGATACGTATACTCGTCGCGTACACGCGGCCCTGACCGAAGGAATTTTGCTCACTGAACACCCGGAACTCGGGGTGAACCTCTCCGGCCCCACTGCTTCAACACTTCACCGCGGAGCGACGCGTGTGTCCTGTCGTGCGCAACAGCGCTCTCACACGTCGTCGCACGTCCTCGCCACGGCTTCCAAATCCACGCCGGCGTTAGTGTCGACGCTGACGAGGACGCCCCGGTAGTCGCCGGTGGAGTGGTGGATGCAGACGGCGTCCTCGAAGCGGTGCATGGTGCAGTGCCACTCGCCGACACCGAAGAGGTCTTCGAGGCGGCCGATGCCGATGTCGTCGAGGATGAGTTCTTCGTGGATGTCGTCGATGACGCGGTCCTTGGTGGCGACGTCGTCGCGTTCGTACACGAGCTCCAGCTCCGCTCTGTCGTAGGCTGCCAGGGACCTGAGGGCGTCGCCTGCGGCGTCGTGGAACGGAGTCTCGCGTACCTCCATGCATCCTTGCCTCGTCGAGCAAGGTGAAAAAAGTGGGGGCGGGGTCGTCAGTCGTCCTGCTTGGCGGCGGGGTTGGTGACGGCGCCGTGGGCGGCGGACCCGAACTGGTCGCCGTACTTGCGGAGGACACCCGAGTCATACCGGGCGTCGGGCGCCGACCAGGTCTCACGTCGCGCAGCAAGTTCGTCGTCGGAGACGTCGACGGAGAGCTCGCGGTTCGGGACGTCGACGGTCACCTCGTCGCCGTCCTCGATGAGCGCGATTGGGCCGCCGTCGGCCGCTTCGGGGGCGACGTGACCGACCATCGGACCGCGGGTAGCCCCCGAGAAGCGGCCGTCGGTGAGGAGCGCGACGTCGTCTTCGTGGCCCTGCCCAACGACCGCGGCAGTGACGCCGAGCATCTCCCGCATCCCGGGGCCGCCCCGGGGGCCCTCGTTCCGGATGGCGATGACATCGCCGGACTCGATGTGGCCCTCCTGAACGTACGCCATGGCGTCCTCCTCGGACTCGAAGACGCGCGCCGGGCCGGTGTGCTGGGTCTCGTCCTTCCCAGTGACTTTGAGTACCGCCCCGTCCGGCGCGAGGTTCCCGGTGAGGACGGTGATGGCGCCAGTCTCGTGGAACGGGTCGTCGACCGGCCGGAGGAAGTCCACGTCCCCCTCGACCGAACCGTCCTCGCCCAGGTGCTCGAGCTCCTCGGCGATGGTGCGGCCCGTCACGGTCGTCGCGTCGCCGTGAATCAGGCCGGCTTCGAGCAGGCGCGCGAGGACGACCGGAACGCCGCCGACCTCGTGGAGGTCGTTCATCACGCGAGTGCCGCCGGGCTGGAGGTTCGCGATTTTGGGTGTGCGGTCGCTGATCCTGTTGAAGTCCTCGACGTCGAGGTCGACGCCCGCCTCGGCGGCGAGCCCGAGCAAGTGGAGGACGGCGTTCGTCGAGCCGCCCAGGGCCACCTGTACGGCGATGGCGTTCTCGAAGCTCTCCCGGGTCAGGATGTCCGACGGCCGGCGGTCTTCTCGCACGCACTCGGCGGCGAGCCGGCCGGCGCGCTCGGCGACCTCGTAGCGGCCCTCCGACTCGGCGGGCGGGCTCGCGGAGCCGAGCGGTGCGAGCCCGAGTGCCTCGGAGATGGCCGCCATCGTGTTGGCGGTGAACATTCCGCCACAGGACCCGGCGCCCGGGCAGGCGTCCCGCTCCATCTCCTCGAGTTCGTCCTCGGTCATGTCGCCGGAGGCGACCGCGCCGACGCCCTCGAAGACGTTCTGGACCGTGATTTCGCGGCCGTCGTGCTCGCCGGGCATGATGGAGCCGCCGTAGAGGAATACGGACGGCAGGTCCGTGCGGATGGCGGCCATCATCATCCCCGGGAGGTTCTTGTCGCAGCCCGCGACCGTGACGAGTGCGTCCATGCGCTCGCCGAACGCCACGAGCTCCACGGAGTCGGCGATGACCTCGCGGGAGATCAGCGAGGCGCGCATCCCCTCGGTCCCCATCGAGATGGCGTCCGAGATGGTGATGGTGCCGAACTCGATGGGCATCCCGTCGCCGGCCTCGACGCCGTCGACGGCCGACTCGGCCACGTCGTCGAGGTGGACGTTACAGGGCGTGATGTCCGCGGCGGGGTTGGCAACGCCGACCATCGGCGACGAGAAGTCGGCGTCGTCGTAGCCCATCGCGCGGAACATCGCGCGGTGTGGGGCGCGCTCTGGCCCTTCGGTGACGTCCGCGCTCGGCAGGTCGGGGTCCTTCTGTCCGGTCATGGTCTCACCTCGCAGCCGCGACTGGTAAAGTCCCCCGACGGCACAGGTGTTGCCAGCGATAGCCCCGGCACTCAGACCCCCTCCAGTATCGCTGCACCGACCTCGCGCGTCGTCGCCTCGCCGCCGAGGTCTGGCGTCGTCGGCCCGTGTTCCAGTACGTCCTCGACCGCGCTGCGGACGCGGGCGCCCGCGGCGTCGTGGCCGAGGAACTCCAGCAGCATCGCGGCCGACAGCACGGCCGCCGCCGGGTTCGCGACGCCGTCGCCGGCGATGTCCGGGGCGGTGCCGTGGACGGGCTCGAAGACGCCGCGCTCGGGTCCGACGTTCGCCGACGGCAGCAAGCCGAGACCGCCCACCAGACCCGCCGCGAGGTCCGAGAGCACGTCGCCGGCGAGGTTCGGACAGACCACGACGTCGTACTGCTCGGGGCGCTCCACGAGGTGCATCGCGAGCGCGTCCATCAGCGCCGCTTCGGTGTCGACACCGTTGGCGGCCGCGACGTCCTCGACGGTCTCCCGGAAGAGGCCGTCCGTGACGCGCATCACGTTGGCCTTGTGCGCGACGGTGAACCCCGCTGGCGCGTACTCGCAGGCGTACTGGGCGAGCCGGCGGCTCGCGTCCTCTGTGACGACTCGGGTGCAGGTCGTGACGCCGTCGGCGACCTCGGCCTCGTGGCCGGCGTAGACGCCTTCCGTGTTCTCACGGAGGAAGACGAGGTCGGTCTCGGGCTGGACGGCGTCGACGCCCGGATACGTCCGGGCAGGCCGGACGTTCACGAACGAGTCGACGGCCGAGCGCAGCGGCAGGATGACGTCAGCCGCCGACTCCCCCGCCGCGCCGAACAGCGTCGCATCGGCCGTCTCGACGGCCTCCCGGGTCTCCTCGGGGAGCGGGGTCCCGCGCTCATCGGCGACGGCGTCGCCCGCCTCGGCGTGCACGAACTCGAAGTCGCCGACGGCGTCCAGCACGTCGACGGCGACCGGCGTGACTTCCCGGCCGATGCCGTCGCCGGGCACGACTGCGATCTCCTCAGTCATCGGTGTAGGGGAGGCTCGCGGCGGTCGCGTCGACGCTGTCGGCGTTCGCGCCCATCAGCGCGGTCGTGTCCCAGACGCCGTCCACGAGCGCCCGGCGCTGGGCGTCGTCGACCGAGGCGTCGATAGTGGTGTCGCCGTACCGGACCTCCTCCGCGGCGACGTCCACCTCGATTTCGGCATCTGGGTGCTCGTCGATAAACGCCTGCAGCGCCTCGACGTCCTCCCGGGCCGCCGTGACGGTCGGGATGCCGAGCGCGAGGCAGTTCCCCGCGAATATCTCGGCGAACGACTCGCCGACGACGGCGTCGATGCCCCACCGCATCAGCGCCTGCGGCGCGTGCTCGCGAGAGGACCCGCAGCCGAAGTTCGCGTTCACGGCGAGCACGGACGCCCCCTGGAACCGGTCGTCGTTGAACGGGTGCTCGAGGGGCTGGTCGTCGTCGCCGAATCGCTCGTCGAAGAACGCGAACTGCCCGAGGCCGTCGAACGTGACGACTTTGAGGAAGCGCGCCGGGATGATCTCGTCCGTGTCCACGTCGTTCCCGCGCACCGGCACGCCCGTCCCAGTCACCTGTCGGACCGTGTCGGCGGGGCCGCCGTCCGAACCGTCGGCGTTCGGGCTCACGCTCGCACCTCCGGGACCGGCTCCAGTTCGCGGACGTCGGTCACTTCGCCTTCGACGGCCGCAGCGGCGACCATCGGGGGACTCATCAGGACCGTTCGGCCCTCCTTCGAGCCCTGCCGGCCGACGAAGTTCCGGTTCGACGAGGACGCGCAGCGCTCGTCGCCGACGAGCTGGTCCTCGTTCATGCCCAGACACATCGAGCAGCCGGCGTTCCGCCAGTCGAACCCCGCCTCGGTGAACACGTCGTCGAGGCCCTCGGCTTCGGCGGCGGCTTTCACGCGCTGGCTGCCGGGGACGACCATCGCGCGGACGTCGTCGTGGACCTCGCGGCCCCGGACGACTGCGGCGGCCTCGCGGAGGTCCGGCAACCGGGCGTTCGTACAGCTGCCCAGGAACGCAACGTCGACGGGGTAGCCCGCCATCGTGTCGCCGGGCTCGACGTCCATGTGTGCCTGTGCGCTCCGGGCGGTGTCCCGCTTGTCCGCCGGCAGGTCCCCGGGAGCCGGAATCGGCTCCGAGACGCCGACGCTCTGGCCGGGCGTCGTCCCCCACGTGACCGTCGGTTCGAGGTCGTCGCCGTCGATAGTGACCACGTCGTCGTACTCGGCGTCGGGCTCGCTGGCGACCGACGCCCAGTACTCCCTGAGCTCCTCGAACGTCTCGCCCTCGGGGACGTCGTCGCGGCCCCGCAGGTACTCGAAGGTGGTCTCGTCGGGGTTCACGTAGCCCGCGCGAGCGCCGCCCTCGATGCTCATGTTGCAGATGCTCATCCGGCCCGCCATGTCCATCGCCTCGACGGCCTCGCCGCCGTACTCGTAGACGTAGCCGACGCCGCCGTCGGTGCCGAGCTTCCGGATGACGGTCAGTATCACGTCTTTCGGGGTGACGCCGTCGCCCAGTTCGCCCGTGACCTCGATGCGGCGGACCTGCTGTTTCTCCATCGCGACGCAGCCGGTGGCCAGCACGTCCCGAATCTGGGACGTGCCGATACCGAACGCCAGCGCGCCGAACGCGCCGTGCGTGGCCGTGTGGGAGTCCCCGCAGACGATGGTCATCCCGGGCTGCGTGAGCCCCCGTTCGGGGCCGACGACGTGCACGATGCCCTGCCGGCCGGTCGTCGGGTCGTCGAAGTCGATGTCGGCCTCGCCGACGTTGGCCTCCAGTTCCGCCATCATCTCCTCGGCGGCGTCGTCGCTGTACGGCCGGGACTGGTCGGCCGTCGGCACGATGTGGTCGACGGTCGCGTGCGTCCGCTCGGGGTACGCCACATCCAGCCCGCGCTCTTCGAGCATCCCGAACGCCTGCGGGCTCGTCACCTCGTGGACGAGGTGGAGCCCGACGAACAGCTGGGACTGGCCGGTCGGCAGCTCGGTGACTGCGTGTCGGTCCCAGACCTTCTCGTACAGCGTGCCCTCACTCATCGGCTACAGTCTCGTCGTGGTCGTCGTGGTCGTCGTCGCCGCTCGATGCTGGCGGTTCGCCGCCGCGCTCCCAGACGCGGTTCGCGCTCGCGTCCTCGTCCGGGGGCGTCTGGTCGACGTCTTTCATCTTCGGGCCGTCGGCCAGCCGCCGGCCCTCCCTTTCGGCGTCGTCGCCGTCCTCCCCGCCGTCGGGCCGCTGCGTGGCACCGCCGCCGCGCTCGCCGCCGTCCGCGACCACCGCCGGCCCGCGTCGGAACACCGTGCCGACGGCGTGCTCGGGGTCGGCGGGGTTGCGCTGACTGACCGACCGCATCGTGCGCTCAGTCATCCGCGGACACCTCCGGCTCCCGCTCGGCGCCAGCCTCGGTCTCGTCGTCTTCGGCCCACGCGAACAGCGACCGCAGGCGCTCGCCGACGTCCTCGATGTCGTGGTCCTGTTCGGCCTGCCGGCGCTGTTTGTAGGACGGCCGGCCGGCCTGGTTCTCGGCCACCCACTCCGTCGCGAACGCGCCGTTCTGGACTTCTTCCAGCACCTCCTCCATGTTCTCCCGGACGGACTCGTCGACGACTGCCTCGCCGCGCGTCAGTCCACCGTACTCGGCCGTGTCCGAGACGGAGTCCCACATCGCGCCGATGCCGCCCTCGTACATCAGGTCGACGATGAGTTTGAGCTCGTTCAGGCACTCGAAGTACGCCATCTCGGGGCTGTAGCCGGCGTCGACCAGCGTCTCGTAGCCCGCCTTCGTGAGCTCGGCGACGCCGCCACAGAGCACGGCTTGCTCGCCGAACAGGTCGGTCTCGGTCTCCTCGCGGAACGTCGTCTCCACGACGCCCGCTCGCGCGCAGCCGATGGCGTCGGCGTACGCCAGCGCCTCCTGGCGGGCATCCCCGGTGGCGTTCTGGTAGACCGCCAGCAGGGCGGGCGTGCCCTCGCCGGCCTCGTAGTTCCGGCGCACGAGGTGGCCCGGGGACTTCGGCGCGATCATCGTCACGTCGACGCGCTCGGGCGGCTCGATCTGGCCGTAGTGGACGTTGAAGCCGTGCGCGAACTGGAGCGTGTCGCCGGCGTCGAGTTCGGGTTCGATGGCGTCGAACACGTCCGGCTGGACGGTGTCCGGCACGAGCACCGAGACGACGTCCGCCTCGCTGGCCGCATCGACGGGTGTCGCCACGCGCAGGCCGTCGGCTTCCGCTGCCGTCCGCGAGGCAGAGTCCTCGCGCAGGCCGACGACGACGTCGACGCCGCTGTCGGCGAGATTCTGGGCGTGTGCGTGGCCCTGGCTGCCGTAGCCGAGTACGGCGACGGTCTTCTCGTCGACGTGTCGTCGGTCGGCGTCGGACTCGTGGTACACTGGCTGCGTGAACTGGGCGTCTGCTGTGTCAGTACTGGTGGCTGCTGAATCGGTCATTTGAGGTGGTCTGGAACGACTGCTGTCTTGGTCTCGCCGCGCGCCAGCGCCGTCTGTCCGGTCCGGGCGATCTCGCGGATGCCGAACTGGCGGAAGGCGTCGATGGCGTCGTCGATCTTCTGTTCGTCACCGGTGAGCTCGACCGTCACCGTCCGCGGGCCGGCGTCGAGCGTCTTCCCGCCGTACATCTCCGTGATGGCGTGGACCTCCTCCGGGCGGTCCGCGTCCACTTTCACGACGACGAGCTCGCGGGCGAGCGCGTCGGCTTCGAGTTCCCGGACGTGGATGACGGGGACGACCTTCGCGAGCTGCTTCTCGACCTGGTCGATGCCCGGGTCCGGCTCCTCCACGACGACGGTGATGCGCGCCCAGTCGTCGTTCTGGGTGTCCGCGACGGTCAGCGACTCGATGTTGAACTGCCGGCGGCTGAACAGCCCGGAGACACGCGCGAGCACGCCGGGCTCGTGTTCGACCAGCGCCGAGATGACCGTACGGCGCGGCGGGTGTTCGGCCTCTGCCTCCGGGTCGATGCGGATGCCCTGCGCGTTCCGCCGCCCTCGCGGTCGCTGGCGCTCCTCGGGTGCCGGGCCGGGGAGACCCTGCTGGTCGTACCGGCCGCTCATAGGTGCCCCTCCGAGAGCGCGAACTGCCCGTTGTCGCCGCCCGAGGGGACCATCGGGTAGACTTCCTCGGTCGGGTCGATGTAGACGTCCACGACCGCCGGCCCGTCGGTGGCGAGCGCCGCCTCGACGGTGTCCGGCACGTCGTCGTAGCTCTCGATGCGGAAGCCGTCGGCGCCGAACGCCTCGGCGAGCGCGTCGAACTCCGGCACCCAGGGGTACTCCGAGGCCATCCGCCGGCCGTCGAAGAACGCGTCCTGCCACTGCTTGACCATCCCGATGGCCTCGTTGTTCAGCACGAAGACCGTGACGTCGAGGTTCTCGCGGGCCGCGACGACGAGCTCCTGGCAGGTCATCAGGAAGGAACCGTCGCCGTCGAAGCAGACGACGGACTGGTCGTCGTCGGCGGCGACGCGGGCGCCGATGGCCGAGGGCAGCCCGTACCCCATCGCGCCGAGGCCGTGACTGGACACCCACGTCCGGGGTTCGGTGTACGTCCAGTACTGGCAGGCCCACATCTGGTGCTGGCCGACGCCCGTCGTGACGACGGTGTCGTCGTCGGTCGCTGCGTCGACGGCCTCGACGACGAACTGGGGTTTGACCGGTTCGTCGTCGGGGAACGCCGACGCGTCGGGCGCGCCGTCGCCCTCGTCGCTGTCGGCTGCGGGGACGGCGTAGTCCATCGGGTACTCCGTCTTCCAGTCGGCGCACTGGCCGACCCACTCGTCGGTGTCCGGCGAGGCGTCCATCGCGGCCGCTAGCTGGTCGAGAACGGTGCTGGCGTCGCCCACCAGCGGGTGGTCGGCCTCGACGTTCTTCGAGATCTCGGCTGGGTCGATGTCGACGTGGACGACCGTCGCGTCCGGCGCGAACGAGTCCACGCCGCCCGTCAGTCGGTCGTCGAACCGGGTGCCGACCGCCAGCAGACAGTCGGTCATCGTCGTCGCCATGTTCGCGTAGCCGGTACCGTGCATCCCCGCCATCTCCAGGGCGAGGTCGTGGTCTTCCGGGAACGCGCCGATGCCGGGCATCGTCGTCGCCACCGGAATCTCGTGCTCGCGGGCGAACGCCCGCAGTTCGTCGGTGGCGCCGCCCTTCACGACGCCACCGCCCGCCAGAATTACGGGCCGGTCGGCGCCGGCGACAGCGTCCGCCGCCCCCTCGACCGCGTCGTCGTCCGCGCGCTCCTGCACGGAGACGGTGTCGGGGACGACCGGCTCACTGGGGTCGACCGTCGTCTCGGTCGTCGTCACGTCTTTCGGCAGGTCGACGAGCGTCGGCCCCTGTCGTCCATCGTTCGCCAGCGCGAACGCCGTCGACACGTCGTCGCCAACCTCGTCGGCGCTCGACGCGAACGTGTTGGACTTCGTGATTGGCGTGGTGACGCCGACCGTGTCGGTCTCCTGGAAGGCGTCGTTGCCGACCAGGTCCGACGGGACCTGTCCGGTGAGCGCGACGACCGGCTCGGAGTCCATGTCGGCGTCCGCGATGCCGGTCACGAGATTCGTCGCGCCCGGCCCGGACGTCGCCATGCAGACGCCCGGATCGCCCGTCACGGCACCGTACGCGTCGGCGGCGTGCGCCGCGCCCTGTTCGTGGGCCATCGTCACGTGCGACACGTCGTCGGCGTCGTACAGCGCGTCGTAGACGGGCATGATGGCCCCGCCCTGCACGCCGAACACTGTCTCGACGCCCGCCGTCGAGAGCGCGGCGACGACCGCGTCCGCGCCAGTCGACGCCCGCTCGGTCGCCTCGTCCGTGCCAGTATCTGGCTCTGGGTCGCGATCCTCGTCGCCCGCTTCCGGCTCTGGCGACGGCGCGTCGGCGTCCGGCGTCGGCTCGGCCGGGTGCTCGGCGTCGTCGAACTCCGGCACTGCGCCGTGGTCAGTCATCGATACCCCTCCATCGGTGTGGTGTGTCGTGTACTCACTGCGTGTGTCATTGCGGCTGCTGCGGTGGCTGTCGGTCTGGAAGTACGGTACCGGTCGGGTCGGTGAGAAGTGTAGGGAGGGGAGCTTACGCCCCTACAATACCGAGGCCGACAGCCACACCGCTGCCCGCGAGAACGAGACGGTGTGCCGTGTGTGACTGCATCGTGCCCCCCGCTACCGCGCCGACACCTATAGCTGTGGCTGGTGGCGCAAGGCTTGCCGGGCGACGTCACGCCGTCACCTCACCCCGCTCGCGTCGAACACCCACTTCGCCGGCGAACGCCCGCAGGACGGCCTGCGTGACGACGTCCTCGTCGGCGGCGTGTGCCTTCACCTTCCGGGTGACCGCGCGCACCTCGTCGTCGCTCGGCGCGAAGCCGGCGTCCTCGAGGTGCTGGCGGACGGCGTGCGTGCCCGAGTGCTTCCCGAGCACGACCTCTCGCTCGGTCCCCACCATCTCGGGGGTCATCACACCGGGCTCGAACGTCTCGCTGTTCTCGATGACGCCCGCGGCGTGGATGCCGGACTCGTGGGCGAAGGCGTTCGCGCCCACCACCGGCTTGTTCACCGGCACCGGCACCGACGAGCGGTCGGCGACGGCCGCCGAGACGTCCGCGATGGCCGTCGTGTCCACGCCGGTGTCGGCGCCGTAGACGCTCTCGGCGGCCATCACGACCTCCTCGAACGCCGCGTTCCCGGCGCGCTCGCCGATGCCGTTGACCGACACCTGCACCTGGTCGGCGCCCGCTTCCACGCCCGCGAGGGCGTTCGCGGTCGCCACCCCGAAGTCGTCGTGCGTGTGGACGTCGATTCGGGCGTCCGTGTGCTCGCCGACGAACTCGACGAGCTCGCCGAACCGCCGCGGGGTCGCTACCCCGCACGTGTCCGGGACGTTCACCCAGTCTACACCGGCGTCGTCGACCGCCTCGACGACCTCGGCGAGGTACTCGGGGTCGGTCCGGGTGGCGTCCATCGGCGAGAACATCACCTCGACGCCCGCCTCCCGGGCGCGCTCGACGGCCGCCACCGACTGGTCGACGACCTCGGCGCGCGTGCTGTGCATCGAGTCCTCGATCTGGACGTCGCTGGTCGACGCGAACACGTGGACCATGTCGACGCCGGCGTCCACCGCCGCGTCGACGTCCGACGTGACAACGCGGGCGAGCCCGCATGTCGTCGCGTCGGTCGCGTCGGCGACGTCCGCCACGGCCTCCGCCTCCGCCTCGCCGTTCGCCGGGAACCCGGCTTCGACGACGTCGACGTTCGCGTCGTCGAGCGCCGCGGCTATGGCGCGCTTGTCGTCGTAGCCGAACGACGTGCGTGGCGTCTGCTCGCCGTCGCGGAGCGTGGTGTCGAAAACTCGGACTGACTCGAACTCGTTACGCTGGGCTAACGTGCCCTCGAAGAACCCGTTCCCCCGGACTTACACCGGGCGTCTCGTTGTGAGACATCGTATCACCCCCCAATCGCGGGCTGCACTTACGTCTTGTCCCGCTGGCAGACGTTGCCACGCCACCGGGGCCCACTGGCCTGCTGGAACTGCGTCACCCGCAGTGTCCGGTTCCGGGTAGCGCAGCACCCAGAACACCTATTCTCTCGGCCCGTGTGATTCCTACACATGGACCGACGTCGCGTCTGGAGCGTGCTCGCCGTGGTCGCACTCGTCGCGCTCGCGGGGTGCACGGGCGCCCTCACCGGTGGAGCTGCGACGCCGACAGCCACGACCGAGTCCCCGACAGCGGGGTCGCCGACGGCGACCGACGCAGCGGCGACGACGGCGAACGGAACGCTCTCGGTGCACTTCATCAACGTCGGGCAGGGCGCGAGCGTCCTCGTCGAAGCGCCGTCGGGCGAGACGATGCTCGTCGACACTGGCGACTGGCGCGACGACGGCGACGTCGTCCTCGACTACCTGCGGGAGCGGGGCGTCGACCGAATCGACTACCTCGTCACCAGCCACGCCGACGCCGACCACATCGGCGGCCACGCCGCGGTCATCGACTACTACGAGACACAAGCAGAGGGCGTCGGCGCCATCTACGACCCCGGTATCACGTCCAGCTCGGCGACCTACGACGACTACCTCGACGCCGTCGAAGCCCACGACGTGGTGCTGTACGAGACGCGCGCCGGCGACGCGATTCCTCTGGAAGGCGCGGCCGTCGACGTGCTGGCGCCGCCGGCCTCGCGGCTCGCGGGCGCCGACGCCAACGAGAACAGCGTCGTCGTCCGGCTCGCGTACGGCAACACGACGTTCCTCCTGCCGGGGGACGGCGAAGCCGCCAGCGAGGAGTACCTCCTCGAGGAGCACGAACTCCGCCTGAACGCGACCGTCCTGAGCGCCGGCCACCACGGCAGCGAGTCGAGTTCGAGCGCCGACCTGCTGGCGGCCGTCACGCCGGCGGTCGCCGTCGTCTCGAGCGCGTACGACTCCCAGTACGGCCACCCACACGAGGCCGTCCTCCAGCGGTTCGCCGAGCGGTCGGTCCGGACGTACTGGACGGCGACCCACGGGACCGTGCGGTTCACGACGAACGGCTCGGCCGTCTCGGTCGCCACCCAGCAGGACGCACCGACAGCGCCGCTGGACCTCCGGGACGGCACGCCGGTCGAACCCGGTGCTGGCGGCGACCTCACAGTCAGAACCGTCGTCCACGCGGACGGCTCGACGGCTCCAGCAACCACATCTGAGACGACGGTAACCGACGGTGGAACGACGACGGTTGCTGACCACGGCACGACGACCGAGACGACCGACTCGGCCGGCGGGTCGGCGCTCTCGGTCGTCGAAGTCAACGAGGACGCACCGGGCGACGACAACGAGAACCCGAACGGCGAGTACGTCGTCTTCGAGAACACCGGGAGCCGGCCGCTGGCGCTCGGCGGCTGGACCGTCCGGGACGAGGCCGACCACACCTACACGTTCCCGACCGGGTTCGAACTCGGGCCCGGCGAGCAGGTCACGCTCTACACCGGCAGCGGGACGGACACGGAGACGGCGCTGTACTGGGGGATGGAGCGGGCGGTGTGGAACAACGGCGGGGACACAGTTACAGTCCGGGACGACAGTGGAACCGTCGTGCTCCGGGAGGGCTACGAATGACTGCCGACGGCAGCTACTCGGGAGTCGTCGACCGCTTCGAGGGCGACCGGGCAGTGCTGTTGCTGGAAGCTGACGGCGAGACGGTGGCCGAGCGAGTGGTCGACAGCGAACGACTGCCCGAGGACGGCCGCCACGTGGACGCAGTCCTCGATGTCCAGATCCGGGACGGCGAAATCGTCGGCGTGGCCTACGACCCCGAACAGACAGCGTCCCGGGCCGACAGGGCCCAGCGCCGGTTCGACGAACTCTCCCGACGCCCTCCATCGGCGAACGAGGACGCCGAGTCAGACACCGAGTGACGCGGGACGTCACTGGGCAGTTTGGCCCTGCTGTGTCCCCCGATTTTCACGCCGGATAATCGGGACGAACGTTTATTCGTGGGCTAGTCCTCCGGTCGGGTACTCGCGTACTCTACTCGCGGGGACTCGCGTACATGTTCGAATTCATCAACGACGAGGACGAGCGGGGGCAAGTCGGGATCGGCACGCTCATCGTGTTCATCGCGATGGTGCTGGTCGCGGCGATCGCCGCCGGCGTCCTCATCAACACCGCCGGCTTCCTCCAGTCGAAAGGTAGCGCCACGGGTGAGGAAGCCTCTGCACAGGTCTCTAACCGCATCAACGTCGTCTCCGCCTACGGCAACGTCAACGACTCCGGCTCCTCGGAAGTCGTCGACTACGTGAACCTGACGGTGCGGCAGGCTGCGGGCGCAGACAACATCAACCTCAGCAAGTCCACCATCCAGTGGATCGGCCCGGACACCGCCACGACGCTGGTCTACGACAGCGGCGCGGCGAACGCCGAGAACTTCACGAGCAGCCAGATCAAGGGCGAGAACGATCCCGTTCTGGTCGATCAGTCCGACCGAATCAAGGTCATCATGAACGCGTCGGGCATCACGACGGACGGGCTGAAGGCCGGGGAGGAAGTCCAGCTCACGCTGGCCACGCAGTACGGGTCGAAGACGACGTACTGGGCGAGTGTCCCAGAGTCGCTGAAGGACAAGAACGCGGTCAAGCTGTAACGGCTCTTTCTTCCAGCCGTTTTCAGGATTCACTGCCGTCGGCCAGCCACAGCCTCGACGATCAGCGAGTAGTGCCCACCCCGATTACCAGTCGCTACGACAGGGAACTTAGTCGGCGAACGTCCAGTGGCCCGACGGCGTCCGCTCGACGACGCCGATTTCGCCGCCGGCTTCGAGGACGCGCCGTACTTCCTCGTCGCTGGGGCGGTGGTCGAAGTGGATGTCGTTGCGGACGTTCGCGATGGAGAGCGGGTCGTCCCGCTGGGCGTGCCGCAGTACCGACGCCCAGATGCGGTCCCTCGTGGTAGCGTCGCGGTCCATGT
This sequence comes from Halobacterium rubrum, assembly GCF_021729015.1. GTDB lineage: Archaea > Halobacteriota > Halobacteria > Halobacteriales > Halobacteriaceae > Halobacterium > Halobacterium rubrum. The sequence continues at coordinate 215,998 of NZ_JAJQQZ010000004.1, read as the reverse complement.
CCTAGCCTGTGGTTCGCGCCGTCTTCGGTGTTCGGCACCCGGACTGGCCTGCCGGGAGAGCAGGCTATTCGGCCGGAACGAGCCGGTGCACTGCGCCCGAGTCACCGGTCGGCGTGCCCGAGTCGGTGGTGGCGACGTAGAGGGTGCCGTCGGCGTCGCGACCGAACGCGAGCAGGTACTGGCCGGGAGCGTCGTCACCGCCGCTGGCCTCCAAGTCGACCGTGCTGGTCTCCCAGAGTCCAGTAGCGTCGCTTTCGGCGTCCCCCTCGCTGTCCGGTGGGTGCGCGAGAAAGAGCCGACCGTCGGCTCGCCAGTCGCCGAAGACGTAGTCGCCGCGGAGCCCGGGGATTCCGTCGCCGTCGTAGCGGTAGCCGCCGATGACCGAGACGCCGGTGAGATCGCCGGTGCCGTGGCTGTACTCCACGATTGGTGCTTCGAGTGGCTCGCCGTCGGGCGTCTCGCTCGGGCAGTCGTCGGGCGGACTGCCGGGGTTGGCGGCGTCGAAGCAGTGGGCGCCCTCGCGGACGTTCCAGCCGTAGTTCCCGCCCGCCTCGACGACGCTCACCTCCTCGAAGCGGTTCTGGCCGACGTCCGCGACGTAGAGGTCGCCGTCGGCGAAGGAGAACCGCCAGGGGTTCCGGAACCCCCAGGCGTACTGCTCGTCGAAACCCGTCTCGCCGACGAGGGGGTTGTCGTCGGGGATGCCGTACGGACGGTCGTCTCCGTCCGTGTCCACGTCGATTCGGAGGATGCTGCCGAGGCGGTTCTCGGTGCGGTCCTGGCCGTTCCCGCCGTCGTTGGCGTCGTACCAGTCGTCGACGTGGCCGGTGCCGGTGTCGTTCGCGCCACCCCCGTCGCCGGTGCCGACGTAGAGGGAGCCGTCGGGGCCGAAGGCGACGCTGCCGGCGTTGTGGTTCGCCTGGGGCTGTGGCAACTCGAGGAGCCGGCGCTCGCTGTCGTGGGCCACCCTGCCGTCTGTGACCCGGAACGAGGAGAGGACGAACGTGTGGCTGTAGTCGTCGGGCGTCGCGTCCGTCGCCGGTGCGCTGTACCTGACGAACACGCGGTCGTCGCCGGCGCCGAACTCTGGGTGGAAGGCGAGACCGAGCAGCCCGCGCTCCTCGTAGCCCGAGAGGTCGACCATGCGGTCGCGAACGTCGAGGAACGGCTCGTCGCGAACGCCGTCAGAGCTGGCGACGTAGACGAGTCCGGCCTGGTCGACGACGTGGGGGTGGTCGCTGTCCCCGGGCGGGAACTCGACGCCGAGGGGGTTCGCAAATCCTCCGGCGACGAACTCGGTACCGACTGCGTCCGGCGTCGAGTCGGCGGGGGTCGACTCGGTGTCGTCGGTCGTCTCCGGGCCCGACGTTTCACCGGACGTCGCCGTCGCAGTCGTTGTGTTGCCGTCTCCGGTATCTGCGCCGCCGCCGGCGCAGCCGGCGAGTGTCGCGGTCGCTGCGAGCCCGACGCCCACCCGGAGGACTGCACGGCGCGTCTGCTGGCGGTCAGGCGCCACTGGCGGCCCTCCGGCCGGGCGCGGTCAGTCGTGGCGTCGTGGCTGGCGGCATCACGACGGACACTACGCGCCGTGTCGTGTTAGGCTTTGACACGACACCGAGTCAGCCAAAAAACGAGGTCTCGCCGGGTGCTCGGGAGCTACGAGTCGAGGGGGCGGGCTACCCCTCGACGGGGATGGTCTTGCCCTGGGCGACCGCCTCCTCCGTGATGGGCAGCGTCACGTCGAGGACGCCGTTGCTGTACTCGGCGTGGATGGCGTCTTCGTCGACCGCTTTCGGGAACCGGAACCGACGGTGGAACGTCTTCTTGCGGTTCCGGGACTCGTCGACGGCTTCGGCCGAGACGTTCAGGACGCCGTCGTCCCAGGCGACGGTGATGTCCTCGGTCTCGAAGCCCGGCATGTCGATGGCGAGGACGAAGTCGCCGTCCTCCTCGTACAGTTCGTAGTCGCTACCACCGAGCCCGCCCTCGCTGAACAGGCGGGACGGGAGGTCGAGGCCTTGCATCCACGAGTCGGTCGTGGGTAGTGCCATCGCTGGTCACCTCGGTACAGATAGAACTATGCTCGCGGTTCGTAATAAAACTTTGGCCGGCCGGTATCGCTAAACAGATTTGGAACGCAATCCAAAACCGATATAATCGGCGCGTGTCGAGTGTCCGGTATCGTGACGAACACGCAGGTCACTCTCGTCCAGCTGGACAACTACGGGCCGTGGACCGTGACGCCGTCGCCCCGCAGGGAAGTCGACCTCCAGACGCTCCAGTCCCGGCTGTACGCCGACCTCTCGCAAGCCATCGGGACGCGGGACGGCTACATCTTCTTCACCCGATTCGACAACATGGTCGCAGTGACCAACGGCCTCGACCTCGAGGACCACGCCCGCATCCAGGAGTCGGTGCGGAACCGCTACCCCGTCACCGTCAGCCTCGCCATCGGCACCGGCCCCAGCCCTGCAGACGCGCTCGTGGACGCCACTGCCGCCATCCAGAACGAGGGCAGCGCGCAGGACGCCGACCGGCGCGAACTCCTGCTCGGCCAGCCCATCGACGAGGCCGAACGCACCGACGAGGACGTCCAGATCGCGCACTTCGACGTCGTCGACGCCACCGGCAAGTACACCGACGAACTCGACGCCTTCTCCTCGTTCATCCACATCGAGCAGGGGTACGCCGAGCTGATGAAGCACATGCACACCGCCCACGACTCGCTGTCGTTCTTCGTGGGCGGCGACAACATCATCGCCGTCTGCCCGTCGCTCTCGGAAGCCGACTACGCCGAGGCCGTCGAGCACGTCCGCGAGGCCGCGGGCGTCGACCTCCGGGTCGGTGTCGGCCGCGCCGCCTCCGCCCACGACGCCGGCATGGGCGCGAAGCACGCGCTCGAACTCGCACGCGAGGACGACACCGACGTCGAAGGCGACCTGGCGTAAGCGTATTCCGGCCTGCCGTCCCAGTAGCGCCTGATGCCCGCCGGCGAGCGACTCCCCGGGGTACCCGACCGCGAGGAGCGCATCGTCCTGCACGTCGACATGGACTGCTTCTACGCGTCCTGCGAGCGCCGCCGCGACCCCGAACTCGAGGGTGAGCCGCTCGTCGTCGGCATGGGCTACGAGGACGGCCAGACCGTCGGCGCCGTCGCGACCGCGAGCTACGAGGCCCGGGAGTACGGCGTCGAGAGCGCACAAGCCATCTCGGCGGCGCTCGACCGGCTACCCCGGAAGGCCGACGAGCCCGACAACCCCGACGCCGGCTACTACCGGCCGGTGGACATGGACTACTACCAGGAGGTGGCCAGCGAGGTCAAGGCGATTCTCTACGAGCTCGGCGACACGGTCCGCGAGGTGAGCGTCGACGAGGCGTACCTCGACGTCACCGACCGGACGGCGTGGGAGGTCGCCGAGGGGTTCGGCCGGCACGTGAAACAGCGAATCGCACGAGAGGTCGGCGTTCCCGCGAGCGTCGGCGTCGCTCCGGACATGAGCACGGCGAAGCTCGCCAGCGACTACGACAAGCCCGACGGCCTCGTCGTCGTCAGACCGGACGGAGTACGGGAGTTCCTGGCACCCATCGACATCGCCGACGTGCACGGTGTCGGCCCGGTTCGCGCCCGGGAGCTGCGCGACCTCGGCGTCGAGACGGCCGGCGACCTCGCCGACGCCGACCCCTACGAGCTCGAGGCCGAGTTCGGCGACCGCGGCCGGGAGCTCCACCGGCGCGCCCGCGGCGAGGACGACCGCCCGGTCGAACCCCGGGGCGACCCGAAGAGCCTCTCCCGGGAGTCCTCGTTCGACGGTCCCACCGACGACTTCGACGCGGTCCGCGAGCAGGCAGCGGCGCTCGCCGAGGCCGTCGCCGACCGCGCCAGCCGCAAGAACGCCTTCTACCGCACCATCGGCGTGAAAGTCGTCACGCCGCCCTACGACGTCCACACGCGAGCGGAGTCGCTGCCCGGGCCGGTCGACGATCCCGACCTCGTCCACGAGGTCTCACAGGACCTCCTCGACGAGTTCGCCGACGACGCCGTCCGGAAGGTCGGGGTGCGCGTCTCGAATCTGGACTTCTCCGAGCGCGACCAGGCCAGCCTCGCGGGATTCGGTGGCGACGGCTCGTCGGGAGACAGCGAAAGCGAGGGCGACACAGGGGACGACCGTGACTGGACCCGCGAGGACGAGACAGAGGGCGACGGGCAGGCGAGCCTCGGCGAGTTCGAGTAGGCTTTTGGACTGGCTCCCGTAGCCGGGGCCGTGAACAAGCTCCCGAGAGCTGACACGGACTCGGCAGACGGCGACGGCGAGGACGCGTCGTCCCAGGACGCCTGGCGGCTCGCCCGGCACGCCCACGTCATCGTCTACGAGGCCGCCGACGGCGGCGAACTCCTCACCATCTACGACTGCGGCGCCGCGCAGGCGCCGCCGAGCGCCCAGATCGTCGGCCACCTCGTGCGGACGGCGGCCGACCACGTCACCGAACAGCAGCCCACCGGCCACATCGTGAAGCTCCGCGAGGAGAGCGTGCTGCGCGAGCAGTCCGAGGGCCACTACGTCATCGAGCCGGCCTGAACCGCCCGCAGAAGGTTCTCGCAGTCAGTCCAGCGGCGCGACGAGGTCTTCCAGCGCCGCCCGGGGATCGTCGGCTTTCGCGACGCCGCTGGCGAGCAGCACGCCGCTGGCGCCGAGTTGTTCGGCGGCGACGACGTCGTCGCCCGTGCTGATGCCGGCGCCGCAGTAGACGTCGACCGACGGGTCGACGGCCTCGGCCGCGGCGACGGCGTCCTCGACGATGTCCGGGTCGGCTTGCGAGACGGGCGTGCCAGTACCGATGAGTTCCGGCGGTTCGACGGCGACGGCGTCGGGGCCGAGCGCCGCTGCGGCCGCGACCTGCTCGGGGTTGTTCGCACAGACCACGGTGTCCAGCCCCGTACGCTCGGCGGCGTCGAGACTGCCGTCGATGTCGGCGAGTTTCCGGCGGTGCTCGGAGTGGTTCAGCAGCGTGCCGACGGCACCGTTGTCGGCGACCGACTCGGCGAGCACGCTGCCGGTGTGGCTGCCGTGGCCGTTCGGGCTGACGTGCTGGGCGTACGTCGCGACGCCGGTGTCGGCGACGCGCGCGAGATCTGCGGCCTGGGGCGCGACTGCGACCGTCGCGTCGGTCGTGTCGGCGACGTCGGCGGCCGCCTCGGCGACCGCGACCGGGTCACAGGGGTAGGCCTTGAGGTTGACGAGTACGAACACACGCGAGTCGGGGACCGCACGGGGGAAAAAGGTAGCTATCGCGTCAGTGCCGACGTCAGCCGTCGTCGCCCTTCCGCCGGACCTTGTCGCCGAGCGTCAGCCCGGCGCTGTCGTCGCCCGACGACCAGCTGTCGTCGCCGGCGTCGTCGCTGCTCCCGCTCTCGGTGAGCGAGATGCCGAGGTGGGACTCCAGCTCCTCCCGGACGTCGTCGCTGGGGAGGCTGTCGCCGCGCTCGAGCTTGCGGATGACGCTGGCTTTCTCGTTGAGGTTGTCGGCGAGCTCCTCCTGACTGAGCCCCTCCTGCTCGCGGGCCTTCCGGAGGCGCTCGTCGTAGTCGCCGGCCAGTTCGTCCATCTCGTCGAACATGTCCCGGCGGCGCCGGCCGCCACCGGACGAACCGCCGGTGTTGCTGCCGGAGGAGCCGGAGGACTGGCTGGACGAGGACGAGGACGTCGAGTACTTCGTGCTGGTGGAGGAGGTCGAGTCCGTCTCGACTTCCGTGCCGAAGTCGGCACAGTCGTCGCAGACGTCGATCTCCGCCCCCTCGACTTTCACCGTCTTCGGGGTCGAGACCTCCGTGCCACACATCTCGCACTGGGCCATGGAGAGAGGTAGCCGGGGCCCACGCTTAAAATGCACGCCCGTCAGGCGAGCTGGCGCCACGCCGAGACGAACCGCTGGACGGCCGTGAGGTGGCCGACGACGGCGAACACGACCAGCAGCGCGGTGACCGGCGAGTAGCCCGCCACGGTCGGCACGACGGCGGTGACGGCGCCCGTCAGCCCGACGAGGGCGAGGCGGTCGGCTCGCCCGAGCAGTCCGCCGTACACCCGGTCCAGACCGACGGCTTCGGCCTGCGTGCCGAGGTAGGAGGTGAGCAACACGCCGGTGACGGCGGCGAGGCCGAGCGCGAACTGGTCGACGCCAGCCGCCAGCCCGGAGACCACGACCACGTCGGCGTACCGGTCGAGCACGTGGTCGAGCATGTCTCCTGCCTCCGAGTCCGTCCCGAGCTCGCGGGCGAGCGCGCCGTCCAGCAGGTCCAGCCAGCCGTTCAGGAAGACGAACGCGGCGCCCGCGGCGTACGCCACCGGCGTCGCCACGTAGAAGGCGGCACCGGCCGCGACGGCCAGCCCGAAGGCGGCGACGCTGACCGAGTTCGGCGTCGCGCCGACGGCCTTCGCCGCGCGCACCCACGGCGCGAGCAGCCGGTTCGCCAGCGACCGGTACTGATCCAGCGTCATAGGAAGTCGGTGAAGTCCACGTCGCCTGCGGAGGGCTCTCGGTCGCCGTCCAGCACCGCCTGCACGTCGGCGGCGACGGCGCCGGGGTCCCGGCCGGTGGTGTCGATCTCGTAGACGCGCTCGGCGCCGTGGTCGCGGACGGCCTCGGAGAGAATCACGTCAAGCGCCTCGCTCTCGGCGTTCTCGTGGGCCTTCTCGGGAGGTTCGCCGCGCTCGCGGAGCCGGTCGTCGAGCTCGTCGGGGTGACAGCGAAGCACGACCACGCGGTCGAGGTCCTCGAGGTGGTGGGCGAGGTGGGACTCCACGAGCACGTCCTCGCGGCCGTCGAAGTACTCCCGGACGGCTTCGACGTCGACGACCTTGCTGTCGCGAGCCTCGTCGACCTCGCCGTAGAGGTCCTCGCTGGCGACGAGGTCGTTCAGGTGGGCGACGTCGAGGTCGGTGTCGAGTCGCTCCGTGGTCGTGGTCTTCCCCGTTCCCGGCGTGCCCGTGACGGCGACTCTCACTCGTCCAGCACCCCGTTCAGCACGGCCACCGCTCGCTCCGTCTCCTCCCGGGTGCCCGTGGTGATGCGGACGTGCTCGGGCAGCCCAAAGCTCGTGCAGTCCCGGACGAGGACGCCCTCGCGCTTGGCCGCCTCGGTGACGCTCGCGGCGTCACCCACCTTCGCGAGCACGAAGTTCCCGTGGCTCTCGTACGTCGGGGCGTCGAGGTGCTCGTGGACGTGCTGGCGGCCCCACTCGACGCTCTCGGTCGTGGTCTCGACGTGCTCGTCGTCCTCGAGCGCCGCGAGTCCGGCCTGACACGCGATGACGCTGGCCGCGAACGGTGTCTGCACGCGAGCGTACGCGTCGGCCCACGACTCGGGGACGACGGCGTAGCCGAGGCGGATGCCCGCCAGCCCGTACGCCTTCGAGAACGTCCGGAGGACCGCCACGTCATCACGCGACGCGTGATTGCTCGACGAGCTCTGCTCGTCGGTGTCGTCGCGGTCGTCGAACAGCGACACCGCCGACGGCGTCTCCGTGAACTCGCCGTAGGCCTCGTCGACGAGCACGAGCGTGTCGTCGTCGGTGCGGTCGGCGACCGCCTCGACCTCGTCGAGGGTGAACCGTGCGCCCGTCGGATTGTGGGGGCTCGTCAGGTAGACGACGCGCTCGCCGTCGTAGGCGTCGAGGACGGCCTCGGGCGTCATCTCGAAGCCGTCCGGACCCTCCGCGACGTCGTACTCCGCGACGTCGCCGTGGTGGAAGCGCGCGCTCATCCCGTAGTACGTGAACCCCGGTGACGGCACGAGCACGCTGTCGCCCGGGTCGAGTGTGGCTCGCGCGAGGTAGTCGAGGGCGCCGTCTCCGCCGTTGGCCACCCAGACCTGTTCGTCGTCGACGTCCCAGCGGTCGGCGAGCGCGGTCGTCAGGTCGGCGTGGACCGCCTTCGGGTAGCGGTGGACCTCCGTCGCCGCCTCGCGGATGGCGACCGCCGCCTTCGGGCTCGGCCCGTGGGGGTTCTCGTTCGACGAGAGCTTCACGAAGTCCGAGGGGTCGCGGCCGAGTTCCCGTGCGACCTCCTCGATGCCCCGACCCGCCCGGTACTCGACGTGGTCGGAGAGGTCCCGTAGTTCCATGCACGGTTCGACGGACGGGCCGCCCTTAAGCGTGCCCTCACGCGCCGACGGTTCCGTCACCACCGGTTTTAGGGGCGTCCCGTTCCTCGCTCCGGGCATGGCAGCCATCGAGACTGCAGTCTACGCGACGCACATGGTGTTCGCCGGCCTCCTCACCGGCAGCGTGTTGTTCGCCGCGATGACGTTCCCCCGGGTCGCCGGGAACGTCTCGACGAGTGTCCGCGAGGTTCTGGCCGGCACGCTCCGGAACGTCTCCCGGGCGAGTGCGGCGCTCCTGGTGCTCACCGGCGGCTACATGCTCACGCTCGGCGGCTATACGGACGCCGGCGCGCTCACCGGCACTGGTCGCGGCCACGCCGTCATCGGGATGGTCGTGCTCTGGTTCCTGCTGACCGGGCTGACCGAGGTCGCGGGCAGCCGCATCGAGAGCGGCGACGACGCCACGACGTTCCTCTACGGCGGCGCCGTCCTCGCCGTCGCGCTGCTGCTGGACGCCGGCTGGCTCGTCTCGACGACGGCGCTCTGACGCCCGCAGTACTAACTGGCAGCCGTCCACTGGTTCTGGCATGGCCGACCGCTACCGGCTGACGAGCGTCGAGTCCGTCGTCGAGGCGGGGTCGTGGGCGTTCACGGCCCGGAACGCGCACGGCGAGACGGAGAGTTACTTCCTCGTGCCCTGCGAGGAGACGGGAGACGAGAAGCCGCCCGTCCGGGCGTGGGTGAATCGCTGCACGCACGAGGCCCAGCGGCTCTACCGGGAGGGCGTCGGCGCCATCACGCGCGGCGGCGAGGTCGTCTGTCCGAAACACGGGTCGCTGTTCGACTCGTGTTCGGGGTACTGCGACAACGGGGACGCGGCGGACACGACGCTCCCGTCGGTCGACATCGAGGTGGCCGACGGGCAGGTGTATCTCGTGGACGACGACGTGGACTACCTCTACGACGGCCTGCCGGGCGACGACGGGGACGACGGCGACGGCCCGAGTTCGACCAGTCATCTCCAGTTCTGAGGCCTCAGGCGGCGTGGCTGGTCGCACGCGGTCGGCGGGTGGTGCGGGCTGTGAGCGCTCGCCGGCCCCGCTGGACCGCGAGGACGGCGACGACGGTGGTGGCGACTGTTGCGGTGGTGGCGGGCGCAGAGAGGGCTGCGAGCGTGACGACGACTGCGACGGCGGTGGCGACCACCGTCAGGACCGTGCCGCGGAGGCTGTGCGCCTCGACGGGTGCTGGAATTCTTGGGTATCTCATACACGAGGAGACACGGCCCACACCACCTTAATGATAATCTGAACTACACTTCTGTAAGCGAGGTTGCTGAAATTCGCTTCTGTCGGGACTCAGAGTCGTTCGTCGACGTGGTCGGCCGCCTTCAGCGCGAGCGCCGCGATGGTCAGCGTCGGATTCATCGCGCCGCCCGTCGGGAACACGCTCGAGGACGCGATTGTGAGATTCGACAGGTCGTGGGTGCGGAGCCGGGCGTCAACCACGCTCTCCGCGGGGTCGTCGCCCATCCGCGTCGTCCCCATGTGGTGGTACGCCGGTCCGGTGTTCTCCGGGCCGACCGTCCACTCGACGTCCGCCCCCAGCTCGTCGAGGATGTCGCGCTGAATCTCGTTCGCGCGCTCGATGCCCCGGCGCTCGTAGTCGGACAGCGACCACACCACCTCCGGCACGGGGTTGCCGTGGTCGTCGGTGCGCTCCGGGTGCAGCCGAATCCGGTTCTCCTCGCGGGGCCGCTGCTCGACGAGCGCACCCACGGCGATGTGGGTCCCGTAGTTCGCCCGTATCCGGTCCAGCATCTCGTCGCCCCAGTCGTCGCCGCCCAGCGCCATCTCGACGGGACTCGGGCCGGCGTAGTTCAGGAACTCCAGTTTGATGGCGCCCCGGGAGCCGTCGGCGGGCTGGTCGTAGAACTGGTGGCTCTCGGTGGTGTTGAACCCCACGTGGTTCTGGCGGGTCGGCTCCTCGAGCGTCCCGCCGACGCCGGCGAACAGGTGCTCGGTGAAGTACCGGCCCACGAGCCCCGAGGAGTTCGCCAGGCCGTCCGGGTACTGCTCGCTCTCGGAGAGCAGGAGCAGTCGGGGGTTCTCGACGCCGCCCGCCGCGAGCACGAACTCGCGGGCCGTCTGGCGGTGGTGCTCGCCGCTCGGCGTGGCGTACACCGCCGCAGTCACGTGCTCGCCGCTGTCGTCGTGTTCGAGGCGCTGGACTGGCGCCCGGTCGACGACCCTGACGCCAGCGTCCGCCGCGCGTTCGACGTGCACTGTCGCGTCGTACTTCGCGCCCGACGGACACACCGGCTGGCAGGTCCCGTAGCCCACGCAGGCGCTGCGGTCCTCCCGGCCCTCCGAGAGCCGTGCGTTCGGCACCGAGTGCGTCGTGACGCCGAGCGCCTCGCAGGCCTCGGCGAACAGCGAGTCCGAGTAGCTCGGCTCGAACGCCGGCTGCGGGTGTGGCTCGTCGCGGGGCGGCGCGAAGGGGTTGTCGCTGGCGCCCGCCACGCCGAGTTCGTCCTCGGCTCCGGCGTAGTACGACTGGAGGTCATCGTAGTCGAGTGGCCAGTCGGCGCCGACGCCCGTCGCCGACTCAAGGCGAAAGTCGCGCTCGTGGAGCCGCATCACCATCCCCTGCCAGTGCAGCGTCGACCCGCCGACACCCTTCACGCGGGCCGCGTTCAGGGGGTAGTACCGGTCGCCCGTGGATTCGTAGGCGTCACGGTCGCCGCCCATGTCCCAGACCGAGTCCGGGCCGTGGCCGGGCCGAATCGCGCGCTCCATCCGGCGCTCGCGGTCGTCGCGGTCGGCGTCGAACCGGGGGCCGGCCTCCAGCACGACGACGTCGTGGCCTGCGGCCGCGAGCCGGTCGGCCATCAGGCCGCCAGCCGGCCCGGCTCCGACGATGCAGACGTCCGCGCGCGGCGACGGTTCGCGGTTCATTCCGGCGGCCCCCGCTGGTAGGACGTGGTGCCGCCCGGGTGGCCCTGTGGATTCTCGATGCCGGCGAGTTCGCCGCCCGTCGGCGTCGAGAACAGCGCATACAGCAGTTCGTTCACGAGGTAGTACCGGACGCGCTCGCGGTCGCTCCCGTCGGGGTCGGGGTCGGCGACGTCGACGTCGAACCCCGAGAGCGTGCGGTCCGCGAGCTCGGTCTCCAGCGCCGCAAACTCGGCGTCCTCCCAGCTCCGCGTGTACTCGTCGAGCGCGGCGACGGCGTCCGCCACGCCCTCGGCGTACTCGGGACGACCCCGGACGCGCTCGATGCTGTACTGCCGGACGAACTCCTCGATGCCCTCGACCTCGCCGGGGTAGACGACGTTGCCGACCGCGACCAGCGTGTCCACTTCGTGCTCGCCGACTGGGCCCTCACCCGGCTCCCCGGAGAGGGCGATGCCGGCGCCCGCGGCGGCGCCGCTGGCTGCGAGCGCGGCCAGTACGTCACGGCGCGTCAGTTCCATCTACCCGCGACTTAGGCAGACCTAAACTTCAGGATTGCGTTCGGCCGGCGACCGGGTTCGGCTACTCGCGCGCCACGTCGTGTTCGAGCGTCCCGACACCCTCGACCTCGACCTCGACGCGGTCGCCGTCGGTCAGCTCGTCGACGCCCGCCGGTGTCCCGGTGAGGACCACGTCGCCGGGTTCGAGCGTGACGAACTCGGTGATTTCGGCGAGCAACTCGGGAACGTCGAAGACGAAGTGCTCGATGGACGACGACTGCCGGAGTTCGCCGTTCACGCGCAGTTCGACGGCGGCGTCGTCGGGCACCTCGTCGGGCGACGCCAGCACCGGCCCGAGCGGGCACGCGCCGTCGAAGGCCTTTCCCCGGACCCAGTTCTGCTCCTCGTCCTGGTCCGTGCGGTTCGACACGTCGTTGGCCGCCGTGTAGCCAGCGACGACGTCCATCGCGTCTCCCTCGTCCAGATTCCGGGCCTGCTCGCCGACGACGACGGCGAGTTCTGCCTCGTGCTCGACGTACCTGTCGGCGGGCAGCGGCGTCGTGTCGCCGTGGCCCGCGACCGCGTTCGGCGGCTTCAGGAAGAGCAGCGGGCGGTCGGGAACGTCCTCGTCGCGCTCGTCGGCGTGCTTCACGTAGTTCCGGCCGACGCAGACGACCTTTGACGGCTCGCAGGGCGGCAACACGTCAACGTCGTCCGTGTCGTGCGTCCGACCCGCCGCCGTGACTGTTCCCTCGTCCTCGTCGTACTCGCCCGTCCGGACGGCGCCTGCCGGGTCCCGGAAGCGCATCTGGTGCATGGCCGCCGATTCCCCCGGTGGCCGCTTGAGGGTTCCGGGAGCGGCAGTCCGCTCACTCCCCGGACTCCGGTGGCGCTACCAGTGCTGGTGGACGTGCTCCTCGACGGTGAGCTCGTAGACGTCGCGGACGGCGCCGTGGGTCTGGTGAGTGAGCGGCGCGGCGTTCGACGCAGAGACGTTGCTGCGGATGTGGTCGGGCGTCGTCGACCCCGGGATGACCGTCGAGACGGCGTCGAAGTCCAGAATCCACCGGAGCGCGAACTGCGCCATGCTGAGGTGCTCGGGGACGTGCTCGCGGAGCGCCTCGACGGCGCGCACGCCGTCGTCGAGGGGGACGCCGGCGAACGTCTCGCCGACGTCGAAGGCGTCGCCGTCGCGGTTGAAGTTCCGGTGGTCGTCTTCCGGGAACTCGGTGTCGGCGTCGATGGTGCCGGTGAGGAGCCCGGAGGCGAGGGGGACGCGCACGATGACGCCGACGTCGTTCCGGTAGGCCTCCTCGAGGAACCGCTCGGCGGGCCGCTGCCGGAACGGATTGAAGACGAGCTGGACGGTCTCCACGCCCGGATACTCCATGGCCTTCATGCCCTCTTCGACGCGCTCGACGCTCACGCCGTAGTGGTCGAGCTTGCCGTCTGCCTGCAGGTCCGCCAGCGCGTCGAAGGTCTCGGGCTGGTAGTAGACGTCCGTCGGCGGACAGTGCAACTGGAGGAGGTCGAGGCTGTCGACGCCGAGGTTCTCCCGCGAGCGGTCCACGAACCGCTCGAGGTTCTCGCGCGTGTAGCCGTCGGCATCGTGGGGGTCGAGGCGGCGGCCGGCCTTCGTGGCGACGAGCGGTTCCTCGCTCCGTTCGTCCAGGACCTCCCGGATGAGCCGCTCGCTGCGGCCGTCGCCGTACACGTCGGCGGTGTCGAGGAAGTTCACGCCGGCGTCGAGGGCCGCGCGCACGGCCTGTTTGGCCTCGCTCTCGGGGACCTCGCCCCAGTCGCTGCCGATCTCCCACGTGCCGAGGCCGACTTCGGTCACGTCGAAGCCGGTCGAGCCGAGTGGTCGTGTGTCCATACCTGACCGTCACTGTCCCAGCACGTAACGGTGTGGGAATCGGCCGACCCGTCCCCGCCGCCACGTTTTAAGTGTATTTCGGGCGAACAGTCACCTGCTATGGAACTCACCTGGTTCGGCCACTCCACCTGGCACGTGTCGGTCGGCGAGACGGACCTCCTCGTGGACCCGTTCTTCGACAACCCCCACACGGACACGGACCCCAGCGAGGTCGACGTCGACCACGTCCTGCTCACACACGGGCACGCCGACCACATCGCGCACGTCGGCGAGTTCGCCGACACCCACACCGTCGGCACGCCCGAGGTGACGGGCTACGTCGCCGACGAGGTCGGCGTCGACGACACCACCGGCATGAACCTCGGCGGCACCGTCGAACTCGGCGACGCGTTCGTCACGATGGTGCGCGCCGACCACACCAACGGCCTCGAGACCGGCTACGAGTACTCCGGCGGGACGCCGGCCGGCTACGTCATCTCGGACACCAAACCGACGCAGGTCGCCGACAGCGACTCCACGACGTTCTACCACGCCGGCGACACCAGCCTCCAGACCGAGATGCGCGAGGTCATCGCGCCCTACCTCGAACCGGACGCCGCCGCCGTCCCGGTCGGCGACCACTTCACGATGGGGCCGATGCAGGCCGCCGTCGCCGTCGACTGGCTGGACGTCGACGTGGCGTTCCCGATGCACTACGACACCTTCCCGCCCATCGAGGTCGACATCGAGGACTTCGAGCGCGAGGTCAAGGCCACCGGGAGCCCGACTGACGTCCACGTCCTCGACGGCGACGAGACCGTCGATCTCGACGGCCACCTCTGAGCTGCTGTCGACCCCCGAGAGTCCGTGGCGACCCCCACCGGAAGAATAACGCTTACCCCGACGGCGGGCGACTATCGGGACGCAATGAGCACCATCGAAGTTACCAGCACGTCTGAGGAAGGCTATACCACGCGGTCCCGCGTCGGGGACTTCGAACTGACCATCGACGCCACGGACGAGGACGGCCCGAACCCGAACGCGACGCTGCTCGCGGACTACGCGTCCTGCTTCGTGCCTGCGTTCCGCGTCGGCGGCCAGCAGGAGGGCTTCGACGACCTCGGCCGCATCGACGTCGACGTCGAAGGTGACCTCGACGACGACGACGACCTCACGGCCATCCGCTTCCACCTGCTCGTCGAGGAAGACCTCGACGACGACGACTTCGACGCCATCGTCGAGCGAGCCGAGGGCATCTGTCACGTCCACAGCGCGCTCCGCGAGGAGCTCCACGCGGAGATCTCCGGCGAGACCGGCGCGTTCTGAACGCGGCCAGCGTCGACACCCGACACCCACCGCTGTTTTTCGACGGAGTCGTCGCAGCATACAAGCCGACCCCCGCCGTAGCCGTGGGTATGACTGACGACTGGACGGACCTCGTCGTCGGCGCCCGGATGAGCGTCGACCAGCAGTTCGCTGACCGCGTGCAGGCCTCGGGGCTCTCCCGGCCCCAGTGGGGGCTCGTGATGACCGCCGTCGAGTTCGAGCTCGAGCACGCCGACGACCCCCAGGAAGCCCGTATCGTCGCGGACACGTCCAGCCTCGAACACGTGCTGCCGGAGATGGACAACGTCGACCAGCAGATGGGACCGGGCGGCGGCGCGGCCGGCGGTGCATCGGGCGGCAGCAGTGGCGTCGTCGGCGGCATCAAGGACGCGCTCGGCATCGGTGGCGGCGGCGACGACGACCACGAGGAACTGGCGACCGAGTCGCGGGAACTCGCGCAGGCGTACGCCGACGAACTGCAGGCGTTCCTCGAGGACGAGGACCGCTTCGAAGAAGTCCGCCGAGCGGCCGCTGGCGGGCAGTCCACCGACACCGAGTAGACTGCCGGGCTGGCGTCAGCCGTCGCCGGAGTGGAACAGCGTGAGCTCCTCGGCCTCGTAGATGTTCAGCAGCTCCGAGACCAGCTCGTCGTAGGACTCGTCGTCGGTCTGGAGCGCGTCCAGTCGCTCCACGGTCTCCTCGCTGAGCATGACCTTGGGCATACGCGACGGTACGCTGGCTCCCGACATAAGTCCGGGGGCGGGAAGGTTTTTGCCCGCGCGCCACCACCAGATTCGTATGAGCGACGGCTTCAACCTCGACCTTCGGCGCGCCGAGGACGAGATCGACATCCCCGACGACTTCGAGGGCGGCGTCACGCTCGGCGTGCTCGACGGTGACACCCCGGACGGCGAGTGGCTCGACGAGATACAGCGCGGGAACGTCCTCTTCCTCGCCGTCGAGGGCGACCTGAACGAGCTCGCCGCTGGGTTCGCCGGCGACGTCAAGGACGCCGGCGGCTCGCTGGTGCACTTCCGGAAGTTCCTCGTGGTCGCACCGCCCGGGGTCGACGTCGACGCGGGCCGACTGTAGAGTACGCTACGACTCGTCTCCAGTCGGGGACGCCCCCAACTCTTCGTTAGCCTCTGCGGAAACTCCCTCGAATTTGACCGCGAGCAACATATCTCGCTCGGCCCGACGTCGATAGCCTTCGGCGAGGTTCTCGCTTGTGGCCGGTTTCTCGTTGACCATCCGGTTGCCTACCAGGTGAGGCCTTCGTACGTCAGCCCGTCCCGCGGCTCCACGATGCGGCGGCCGTCGACGACGACGCGCTCGGCCATCGCCTCGAACTCGTCGTCGAGCGCCGCGAACTCGTCCCAGTCGGTCACGACGACCGCGCCCGACGCGCCGTCGAGCGCCTCGCGTGCGCTGTCGGCGTACGCGACGTCGGGGCGTTTCTCCGCCATCTTCTCGGTCGCCACCGGGTCGTAGGCGACTACGTCGGCGCCGCGCTCCTGGAGGCCGTCGACGACCGGAATCGCGCGCGTCCCCCGGATGTCGTCGGTCCCGGGCTTGAACGACAGCCCGAGCACGGCGACGCGCTCACCGTCGACGTCGACGTGGTCGTCCAGCAGCGAGAGCAGGCGCTCCGGCTGGCCGTCGTTGACCTCGACGGCCGCCTCCAGCATCGCCGGGTCGTAGCCCTCGCGCTTCGCCGCGGCTATTATTGCAGCTAAATCTTTTGGAAAACAACTTCCTCCCCACCCCACCCCGGACCGGAGGAACCGGCCGCTGATGCGGTCGTCGTGGGCGATGGCGTCGGCGACCTCGTAGGCGTCGACGCCGAACTCCTTGCAGATGTTCCCGAGGTCGTTCACGAGGCTGACCTTCGACGCGAGGAAGGCGTTGTTCGCGTACTTGATCATCTCGGCCTCCCGCAGCCCCGTCTCCACGACGGCGGCGGCGGGCGCCTCGTCGAGTAGCGGCTCGTAGACCGCCCGGAGGGCCTCGTAGGCCGCTTCGCCGTCGTTCTCGTCGTCCCCAGTGCGCGCGCCGAACACGACCTTGTCGGGGTCGAGGAAGTCCGCGACGGCCGACCCCATCCGGAGGAACTCGGGGTTCATCGCGAGCGTCGCGCCGTCGAAGCCCCCGCGCTCGAGGGCGGGCTCGACGACGTCCTCGGTCGTCCCGGGGACGACCGTGCTCTTGACGACGACCGTGTGGTCGTCCTTCCCGGCGAGTGCCGCGCCGAGGGACTCCGAGCCCGTTTCCATGATGGACGTGTCGATGCTGCCGTCCTCGCGGGAGGGCGTCGGGAGCGCGAGGAACGTCACGTCCGTCTCTCGCACGGCGTCGTAGTCCGTCGTCGCGCGCAGCCGGCCGCCGGCGTGCTCGGCGATGCGCTCCTCGAGGCCGGGCTCGTGAATCGGCGCCTCGCCGTCGTTGATGGTCGCGACGACGTCTTCGTCGACGTCCACGTTCACGACCTCGTGGCCGAGGTCGGCGAAACACGCCGCGATTGTCGTGCCGACGTACCCGCTGCCGACGATGCTCACGCGCACAGGGAAATCACCTTGCGGGGGGTAGAAGCGGCCCCTACAAAGGTAGTTCGTCACTCGGGCGCGCGCTGCCACTGCTGCCGACAGCTACGCCGTCTCCTCGAAGATGGCGTCCGCGGACGTCTCGTCGCGGTTGAACGACGTCACCGTCGCCCGGACGACGTCGCCCTCCGAGACGCTGCTGGGGACGTCCTCGGTGAACACGACGAACCCTTCGACCTTCCCGACCGCCACTCGCTCGCCGGAGTGGTGGTCGGTGAACTCCGTCACGCCGAACTCGTAGGTCTCCCCGAGGTCGACCGGTGGCTCGCGCTCCTGTGCGGCGTCGTGCGCTCGCTTCGACTCACTCGCTCCGCCGGAGCCCCGCCGCCACATGGCGACCACGAGCACCAGCACCAGCACTGCCGCGCCGGCACCCGCGCCGACGACTGTGTAATCCATGCCCCCAGCCTGTCACCGGAGCCCCTACAACCCATCGGCTCGCAACGCGCCTGCCACCGACCGTCGGTCACGCCTCGTGGAACGTGAGATAGTGGCCGTCCGGGTCGCGTACCCGCCGGCTGCCGTCGTCGAAGGCGTCGACGGCACACGCCCGCTCCGAGACGGCGTCCGCGGCGCGCTCCGAATCGGCCACCTCGAACCGGAGGTCGGCGTGGACGCCGCCCCGCGCGTCGGCGATGCCGCGCTGGGGCTCCCAGAGCTCCAGCGCCACCGGGCCGTCCAGCCGCACCCGGTTCCGGTCGTCCCCGCGGTCCACGGCGGCGAACCCGAGGTCGGTGTAGAACGCTTCGGCCCGGTCCAGCGCCTCGACCTCCAGGGCGACCTCGAACACGCCGGTGAGTGGTCTGTCGCTCGGTCCCGCCGGTGACGCGTCTCCCCCAACACTGTCAGGGCCGGCCGTCCCGACCTCCACGCAGTGGCTGTCCGGGTCGTCGACGTAGAGGCTGCGCGCGCCGCCGAAGTCGAACTCCACTACGTCGAAGTCAGCCTGAAGCGCGGTCAGCCAGTTCTCGTAGTGGCTCGTCGGCGTCGCGAGCGCGTAGTGGACGTGCAGGCCGCCGCGCGGGACGGACGAGGGCTCTCGCAACACGAGCGTCGTCTCGCCGACCTCGTAGTGAGCCTCGTGCTCACCGCGGACGCCGTCGACGCCGAGGTGTGTCTCGTACCACGTGGCTGCCCGGTCGAGGTGGTGGACTTCGAGGGCGAGCGCGGAGAGCGTCGAGAGCATACCGGCCAGAAGGCGGCAACGACCATAGGCGTACCCCGTTTTAAGACGGTGGTGGCCGTAGGAAGACTGTGCCAATCAAGCAGACCGGCCGAGCCACGGACATCAAGGTCATCGACCGCTTCGACGGCGGCGTCGGCTGGATCGCGTACCCCGACGAGACGATGCAGCGAGCCAGCCACGCGCTCGCCGTCCCCAGCGACGACGAGGACGACGAAGACGACAACGACGAGGCCGACACAGCAGCGGACGTCTGGGTCGTCGACCCAGTCGACGGCGACGGCGTCGACGAACTGCTCGCCGACCTCGGCGACGTAACGGGCGTCGTCGTGCTCATGGACCGCCACGCACGGGATGCCGAAGCCATCGCCGACCGCCACGACGTTCCCATCTACGTGCCGTCGTACGTCGAACCCGAAATCGACGCACCGACCCAGCCGATTACGGACACGCTGCCCGGTACGGACTTCGACGTCGTCCGCACCGTCGACTGGCCCATCTGGGACGAAGCCGCGCTCTACGACGGCGAAACGCTGGTCGTCGGCGACCTCGTCGGCACTGTCGAGTACTTCCTCGCCGGCCGCGAACGCGTCGGCGTCCACCCCATGCTCCGGGTCTCGCCCCCGGACGCACTCCGGCGCTTCACGCCGGAGCGAGTCCTCACCGGCCACGGCGAGGGCCTCATGCAGGACGCCACCCGCGAACTCGAGTACGCCACCGACGGCGCCCGCCGGCGCGCGCCGAAAGCGTGGCTGAAAGGCGTTACCTCCTTCCTCTCGTAGCGGGTGCCGCTGCCGCCGGTGCTCAGTCCTTCAGCCGCTCGATGCGGCGCGTCTGCTCGCGGTACAGCGTCACCACCAGGTCCGACAGCAGCCCGAACATCAACAGCTGCACGCCGAACAGCACACTCACGCCAGCCACGAGCGCGATGACCTCGTGGCTGACGCCGTTCGCGAACCAGTCGTAGCCCACGTATGCCGCCAGCAGCGTCCCCAGCAGGCCGAACCCGGCGCCGATGCTCCCGAAGTAGAACAGCGGATTCGACGTCTTCGCGAGGCTGTACAGCGTCACGATGATGCGCGCGCCGTCCGAAATCGGGTGGAGGTTCGTCTCCGACCCGTCGGGCCGCGGCCGGTACGTCGTCGGTACGACCTCGACCAGGATTCCGTGCCGCGAACACTCCACGGCCATCTCCGTCTCGATGCCGAACCCCTCCGCGGAGAGGAACATCCGGTCGAACGACTCGGCGGTGAACGCCCGGTACCCCGAGAGGATGTCACCGTAGTCCTCGCCGTGGATGCGCCGGAACGCCCGATTGATGAGCCGGTTCCCGAACTGGTTCAGGTTGCTCATCGCGCCCGGCCGCATGTCGGCAGTTCGGTCGCCAACGACGTGCTCGGCGTCGCCGGAGACCAGTGGGTCGAGCAAGCGCGGGGCCTGCTCGGGCGGGTTCGTGCCGTCGCCGTCGAGGAGGAGGATGTACTCCTCGTCGATCAGCGTAACGCCCTCCCGGACCGCTTGCCCTTTGCCGTCGCCCGCCTGCTGGACGACTTCGGCGCCGTGGTCGGTCGCAATTTCGCGGGTGTCGTCGGACGAGTTCCCGTCCACGACGAGGACGTGCCCCACGCCGACGTCGTACAGGCCGTCTATCACGTCGGCGATGGTCGCCGCCTCGTTCCGCGTCGGAACGAGGGCACACACCTCCTCGTACTCCTCGCTCATTGCCTTGGCGTGGACGGGGTGGGCGCAAAAGCGTTTTCTTCGGCGGCAGCGAAGCGGGTTATTGATACGTGGCCGAACAGAAACAACTGACCACGCACCTCGGGGTGATGAATCAATGAGATACGGTCGAACATCAGTTATTTCGTTTCTCTCGAAACTAACGGTTTCTTTCTCCGGGTTCTTCGGTACTGTTGTACTCACGCGATTCCTCGGCCGTGAACAGTTTGGGGCATACGTCGTGGTCATGTCAGTCTTAGCTTGGGCGGCAGTTGCTGGCAATTTGGGTATCGGCGCAGCTCTAAAGAAGCGAGTAAGCGAAGACGACGGAGTCGACTACGTCATCCCGGGCGTAATCACTCAGCTATTTTTGTTTGGTGCCGTGGCGATTATTCTCTGGCTGATTCGCCCAATTCTGAACGATTACATGGGCATTCAAGCGACGGGTATCGTAATTGCTCTCTTGTTGGTCAAGCTATCAGTGGGTCTCGTGTGGTCTATTCTAGACGGGCAGCACATGGTGCACATTTCGAGTCTTCTACAACCATTTCAAAAGACGGTACAGAGCATCGTACAGATTATCCTCGTTCTGGCTGGGTTAGGGTTGGCAGGTGCCTTTGCAGGATATCTGTTTGGGGCTGTTGCTACCACGGTTGTTGGGGCGTATTTTGTCAATACCAGATTTACTACACCTTCAATAGAAGACTTTAAGCGATTAAAATCGTACGCTCAGTTCTCATGGTTTGCCCACATCCGTGGACAGACGTTCATGTCCATGGACACTCTAATACTGGCAGTCTTCCTTACAAATTCGGTCGTAGGCGGATATAAAGCCGCTTGGAACCTGGCATCCATCTTTGCAACGTTCAGTGTAGCGATACAGCGAACATTGTTCCCAGAGATGAGTTCGCTAGCCTCACGCGATAATAAGTCTGAGGTCACAAGTTTACTCCGCGAAGGCCTGACTTACTCAGGATTAATTATTGTACCCGGCGTTGTTGGCAGTGCGCTTCTAGGCGATATAATCTTACGGGTGTATGGTGAAGGATTTGCTTCAGGATATTACATTCTCATCATACTGAGTATTGCCCGCCTAATTTACGGGTACCAAAGTCAGTTGTTGAACACAATTGATGCGTTGGATCGCCCCGAGTTAACTTTCAGAATCAACGTAGTCTTCGTTACACTGAATTTGATATTGAACTTTGCCCTGACCGCGAATTTCGGTTGGTACGGCGCCGCTTTTGCCACGGCCTTGTCGGCTCTGGTCGGGACAATTCTCGGATACTCATACCTCTCTAACCTAATCGAAGTTCCGATTCCTAAGCGTGAAATTGCCAATCAGATCCTTGCTTCGGGAGTGATGGCGGCGGTTGTTCTACCAAATCGCCTCTACTTCGAAAACACAATTCCTCTTGGAATACTATTATCTGGTCTCGGCGCTCTGGCGTATTTCCTGACCCTATTAATTATATCAGTGAAATTCAGAAAAACAGTCAATGAAAATATCCCCTACGAATTACCTATGCTCCCAGCCGAAGAACTTAATCCCTAATTTATATCTGTGAAATAAAGTTGTGGGTTGAAATATATTTAAAGACGCGGTATCAAAGAGGAGCTATGCAAGCAGTTATCCTCGCTGCTGGAGAAGGCACCCGACTCCGCCCCCTTACCGAGGAGAAACCAAAAGGGATGGTAGAAGTCGCAGGAAAACCCATCCTCACTCACTGCTTCGAGCAGCTCGTTGAACTCGGCGCCGACAAGCTCGTCGTGATTGTCGGCTATCGAAAGCAGAACATCATCAGCCACTACGGCGACGAGTTCGAGGGCGTCCCCATCACGTACGCTCACCAGCGCGAGCAGAAGGGACTGGCCCACGCCCTCCTCAAGGCCGAGGAGCACGTCGACGACGACTTCATGCTGATGCTCGGGGACAACATCTTCCAGGCGAACCTCGAGGACGTCGTGAGTCGCCAGCTGGAAGACCGGGCGGACGCAGCATTCCTGGTAGAAGAAGTCGACTGGGAGGAGGCGAGCCGGTACGGCGTCTGTGACACGAACGATTACGGCGAGATTGAAGAGGTCGTCGAGAAGCCCGACGATCCGCCGAGCAACCTTGTGATGACTGGGTTCTACACGTTTTCGCCAGCAATTTTCCACGCGTGCAAGCTTGTCCAGCCGTCTAACCGAGACGAGTACGAACTCTCCGACGCGGTCGACCTGCTCATCAAGAGCGGACGGACAATAGACGCGATTCCGATGGACGGCTGGCGGATCGACGTCGGCTACCCCGAGGACAGGGACGAGGCGGAGCAGCGGTTGCAGGAGGCCGAGGCGTGAAGGCGGTCGTTCTCGCGGCCGGTGAAGGGACGCGACTCCGACCGTTGACGGAGACGCGACCGAAGCCGCTCGTCCCGGTAGCTGGCCGACCACTCGTGGAGCACGTCATGGCAGCGAGCAGCGGCGTAGTCGACGAGTTCGTACTCGTCGTCGGCTACGAGGCAGAGGACGTGCAGTCACACATCGGCCAGGAGTTCTCCGGCATCCCGATATCGTACGTCGAGCAGCGCGAACAGCGCGGGACCGCGCACGCGATAGCCTGTGTTGAGGAGGTGATAGACGAGCAGTTCCTCGTGTTGAACGGAGACGTCGTCGTCGACGACTCGCTCGTCTCGTCGCTCGCAGCGTCGAGTGGTCACGCGGTGGCGACGATGCCGGTCGAGAATCCCTCGAACTACGGTGTTGTCTCCGTCGACAAGGGCGAGCTGTCAGGGCTTGTCGAGAAACCCGACGACCCGCCGAGCTCGCTCGCGAATCTCGGGCTGTACGCCTTCGAGCCGACAATCTTCGAGGGTATAGACGCCGTGGACGAGAGTGAGCGCGGCGAGTACGAGGTCACCGACGCGGTCACGACGCTTCTGGAGTGGGGAGAGACTGTGTCCGTCGTGGAACACGACGGGACGTGGCTCGACGTGGGTCGCCCCTGGGAAGTCATCGAAGCAACTGAACGCTTGTTCTCGGGACTTGATAGGGCGGTCGACGGCACGGTGGAGGACCGAGTGACCCTGAACGGCCCAGTTGTCGTCGAGGAGGGCGCCCGGATTCGAGACGGGACGTACATCGAGGGGCCGGTAGTCGTCAAGGCCGGCGCCGATGTCGGCCCGAACGCCTTCGTGCGTGGGACGACAGTGATAGGGGAGGACAGTCGCGTCGGGAACGCGGTGGAGGTGAAGAACTCGGTCCTGTTCCCAGGGGCGACTGTCGGCCACCTCTCGTACGTAGGCGACAGCGTGCTCGGGTCGGATGTGAACTTCGGTGCCGGCACGAAGGTGGCAAACCTCCGGCACGACGACGCGAACGTCACGATGCGCGTCAAAGGCGGGTCAGTCGACACCGGCCGGCGGAAGCTCGGCGTGGTGTGTGGCGACGATGTGAAGACAGGCATCAACACGAGTCTGAACGCAGGCGTGAAACTCGCAGGTGGTGCGACGACGGCGCCAGGAGAGACAGTCATGGAGAACGACAACGAATGAAGGCAGTGATACTCGCAGCCGGGGAGGGGAATCGACTCCGTCCGTTGACCGAACGCAGGCCGAAGCCGATGCTCCCGGTCGGGAATCGACCGGTACTCGAACACGTCCTCGAGGCCGTCGCGGACGCGGGAATCCAAGAGGTCGTCTTCGTGGTCGGCTACGAGCGCGACCGCATCCAGACGTACTTTGGGGACGGCGACGACTGGGGTGTCGACATCGAGTACGCCGTTCAGGACACCCAGCTCGGGACCGGACACGCCGTCCTCCAGGCCGAGAACTTCGTCTCGGAGCCCTTCGTCGTGCTGAACGGCGACCGAGTCATCGACGACTCGCTCGTGTCCGCAGTCGTCGACCGCGTCTGGGACGGCGAGTCCCCCGTCGTGAGCGTCACGCGAGTGGACAACGCGCGGAACTACGGCGTCGTGGAACTGGACGGCGAGCTGGTCCACGCGATCTACGAGAAGCCAGGAGTCGACGAGTCGCGTTCCGACGTAATCAACGCCGGCGTTTACGGGCTCGAGCAGGGTATTTTCGACGCGATTCGGGAGACGGATACGTCCTCGTCCAGCGAGCTCGAGTTGACCACAACGCTCGACGCGATGGCGCGTGAGGGGGGTGTCGCAGCCGTTCGCTACAGTGATTACTGGCTCGACATCTCGTACCTCTGGGACCTCCTGTCTGTGAACGCGGCAGTCGTGTCGCAAGTGGACGAGCGTGCAGCAGGCGAAGGGGTTCCGGACGCCGCCGTCGCCGCAGAATCGGCGCACGTAGCGGAGAGCGCAACAATCCAGCCCAGGGTAGCGCTGGGCGACAACGTCTCGGTCGGCCCGAACGCCGTCGTCTCGAACGCGGTCGTTCTCCCCGATGCGACCATCGAGGCGGGGGCCGTCGTCAGAGACTGCATCGTCGGCGAGAACGCGACTGTCGGCCCGAACTCGACTGTCGTCGGGGGCGACGCGCGCATCGTCGTCGAGGACGAGGTCCACAGGGACGTTCGGCTCGGCGGCGTCGTCGGCGACAACGCCGTGCTCGGCGGTGGTGTCGTTCTGGACCCGGGGACGGTTGTCGGAAATCACGCGAGAATCGCCTCCGGCGTCGCCGTAAGCGACAGAGTACCGTCTGGTGCAGAGGTGCGGAGGGGATAACGATGTGTGGAATTGTCGGATACGCGGGCGACGAGGATGCCTTGCCGGTGGTTGCGAGCGGTCTGAAGAACCTCGAATACCGCGGGTACGACTCTGCGGGCGTAGCGCTTCTCGACGGCGACGTTGACGTGTTCAAGAGTTCGGGCGAAATCGACGGTCTGACCCTCCCCGACCGCCACGACGCCTCGATTGGCGTCGGACACACGCGTTGGAGCACGCACGGGCGGCCGACTGACGAAAACGCCCATCCACATACGGACTGCTCGGGTGACATCGCCGTCGTTCACAACGGCATCATCGACAACTACGATGAACTGAAAACCTCGCTCGCGGAGGACGGTCACGAGTTCCGGAGTGAGACCGACACGGAAGTCGTGCCACACCTGCTCGAAGAGCGCTACGACGGCGAAGACCTGCTTGCGGCCGTCGAGGATGTCGTGGACCGACTTGAAGGAAGTTTCGCCCTCGCGGTCACCGCCGTCGGGTACGACGGTCTCGTGGTCGCTCGACGCGATAGTCCGCTTGTTGTGGGTGAATCGGACGCTGCAAACTTCGTGGCCAGCGACGTTACGGCGTTCCTCGAACACACCCAAGACGTGGTCTTCCTCGAGGACGGCGACGTCGCCGCAGTGACAGGCGACAGCGTCGTCGTCCGCCAGGATGGCGACAGCGTGACCCGGGAGGCGCAGACAGTCGATTGGGAGGCTGACAGCGCCGAGAAGGCTGGCTACGACCACTACATGCTGAAGGAGATTCACGAGCAACCGCAGGCGCTCCGGCAGACGATATCCGGACGGTTGGACGTCGCGAGCGGGACCGTGGACCTCGACCTTGACCTCCCCTCGAACTACCTGAAAAGCCTCGAAGAGATCCAGATCGTCGCCTGCGGGACGTCGTATCACGCGGGCCTCTACGCCAAACGACTGCTCGAGGAGCACGCCGACGTCCGGTGCTCCGTCGAGGTCGGAAGCGAATACGAGTTCACGGGCGGCCGAGACCCGTGGCGGACACTCGTTGTTGCAGTGACCCAGAGCGGCGAGACTGCCGACACGCTGCGTGCAATGCGGAAAGCCGACGCCGCCGGCGCCCGCACGGTCGCCGTGACGAACACGGTCGGCAGCACGGCTGCACGCGAAGCGAACGACGTCGTCTACATCCGTGCCGGTCCCGAAATCGGCGTCGCGGCGACGAAGACGTTCGCCGCGCAGGTCACGACGCTCTCGATGCTGACCGTCGCCATCGGACGGGAGCGGGAAGCACTCGCAGGAGACCGAGCCAGCACCCTCCTTCGGAACGTTCGGGGGCTGCCGGGAGCGATTCAGCAGGCCCTCGACGACGCCGACCGCGTCCGCGAGACGGCGAACGAGTTGGCCGACAGCGACGCGTTCTTCTTCATCGGTCGCCGTCTCGGCATGCCGGTCTCCTTGGAGGGCGCGCTCAAACTCAAGGAGATCAGCTACGCGCACGCCGAGGGATTCGCTGGCGGCGAGCTGAAGCACGGCACACTCGCGCTCGTCACGGAAGACACGCCGGTTCTCGCTACGCTCACCGACGGCGCGAACCCGCGCGAGACGCTCAACAACGTCAAGGAGGTCCAGTCTCGGGGGGCGCCAGTGGTCGGCGTCTCCTCACTCGACGACGCCGAGTCCTACCTCGACGTCGGCTTCGACGTGCCGGAACTGGGCGAGTTGGAACCGCTGGTGGCGAACGTCTACCTCCAGCTGTTCGCGTACCACGTCGCGGACGCTCTAGAACGGAACATCGACAAGCCGCGGAATCTGGCGAAGAGCGTCACGGTAGAGTAAAGTCAGAACGCCGTGGTAAATCCGAACTGCTATTGTCGGGTACAGCCTAATCTGGTAACAATGGACGCTGACATTCTGGGCTTGATTCCTGCGAGAGGAGGGTCGAGTCGGGTAGAGCGGAAGAATATCCGGGAAGTCGGAGGGGAACCTCTCATCGCCCACACCATCGAACAAGCCCAAAAGTCAGAGACCCTTACACGGACTGTCGTTTCTACTGATGACGAAGAAATAGCAAGTGTAGCTCGGGAATATGGGGGTGACACTCCGTTCATCCGCCCAGCAGAACTTGCAACAGATACGGCATCAAGCGCGGCAGTAGTCACACACGCGCTGAACTGGCTCAAAGACCACGGAGAAGAGTTCGAAACGGTTTGTCTGTTACAGCCAACATCGCCACTGAGGTCGGCAGCCGACATTGACGACTCGATGCACAAACTCCACCAGTCAGATGCCCATACGCTGTTGAGCGTGAGTGATTTTACAGAACCGCCCCAGTATGCCGTTCAAAGCAACGAAGCCGGGTATCTCGAGGAACGGTTTGCCCCGGAACTGCTGTTCTCAGACTCGTATGTACGTGAACAAGACCTCAACGATCTCCTGTACCCGAACGGCGCAATCTTTGCGTCCACAGTGGACTTCTGGAGGAAGCGTGAGACGTTCTACAGCGGTAAAACAGAGGCGTACAAAATGCCACCGAGCCGGTCACTACAAATCGACGAGGAGTGGGAACTAGAGTTAGTTGACGCGTTCATGACACGGCAGAGAGGTCTATAGTTTGGGTGATCAAGCGTGGCTGACAACAGGTATATGAACCCAAGCGCAGACCGGTAAGACATGCCCGAAAAGCTAGTCACCTTTCTCACCACGAGGGCGCAATACGCCCGAATCAAGACCGTTCTATTGGGTATTCAGGAGTCCACCGAACTCGATTTAGAAGTCGTGTTATCCGGGGGAGCAACTGTGCATGACTACGGGGATCTTCGACCCGTTCTCAAGAGCGACGGATTAGAGATCAACCACGAGTTGACGAATCTACTCGACGGTGGCTCTCCCGTTGCTCAAGCGAAAACGACCGGTCTGGAATTAATCGAATATTCGAGCGTTATCAACGAATGCGACACTGACGCGTTGATTCTGACTGGAGACAGGTTCGAGACGATGGCGGCGACCCTCGCAGCTTCTTACCAGAACGTTCCCGTCTGCCACTTTGAGGGTGGTGAGATTACTGGCTCGATCGACGATAAAGTCCGGCACGCGACGACAAAGATGTCGGATTATCACTTTGTGTCGACGGAGCGCAGCAAGAGAATTGTGGAGAGTCTCGGGGAAAATCAAGATAGGATTTATCGAACTGGATGCCCCTCCATCGATATTGCGGCAGAGATTGAACGGAACCGGTCTGACCACTACGACCCCCAAGAGGAATATGGCGGAGTTGGTGATCGGGTTGATGTAGATGAACCATACATTGTTGTGCAGTACCATCCGCTACCGACTGAGTACCAGAGTAATTACGAAAAGACCCGATTGTTGATTGAAGCAGTAAACAGACTAGACGTGCAAGTGTTCTGGTTCTGGCCGAATATGGACGCCGGAACAGATCAGGTATCTAAGGCGATACGCGAGTACCGTGAGGAGAAGGCTCCAGACGGAGTGCGGTTTTTTATCAATCTCGAGCCGAAAGACTACCTGACACTTGTAAGTAACGCAGCTTGTGTTGTCGGAAACTCGAGTGTTGGGATTCGCGAATGTTCGTACTTCGGAACTCCTGTAGTGAACGTGGGTAATCGGCAATCGCACAGAGAACGCGGTCCGAACGTGGTGGACGTGGAGTGCGAAACGTCGGCAATCGAAGAGGCGCTCAGAACCCAAATCAAGCACGGTGAGTACGACCCCAGCTTCATTTACGGATCTGGAGGCGCAGCCGACAGGGTAATCGATATTCTAACTTCGATCACATTCGAACGAAAAGAGCCAATGAGCCCCGAGCAAGCTGGGGTTCAACCGGAAGTAAAAGATACTTCGCCGAGGTAAGTTATGACGACTATGAACAAGATTCAGATTGGTAGTGACGAAGTACCGTTCGTTATAGCGGAGGTCGGAATCAACGCCGGCGACGATATCGAATTGGCGAAGCGGTTCATTGAGGTGGCTGCCAACTCCGGTGCGGACGCAATAAAGTTCCAAACCCACCTTTCAAACGAGGAGATGGTTGCAGAGGAGATGGAGAAAATCGGCGCCGGTGAGGTCTACGAGGTGGTCTCCGGTTGTTCCTTTTCGAAGGACGAGCACCGGGCGCTAAAGGACCACTGTGACCGCGAAGACGTAGAGTATTTGTCGACCCCGTTTTCGGTAAAAGCTGTCGACTGGCTTGAGGAGCTAGATGTCTCCGCGATCAAGATCGGGTCTGGTGAGCTGACGAACTACCCCCTGCTCGACCGGGCAGTGGAGGCAGGCGTCCCCCTGTTAGTCTCTACGGGGATGAGCGACTACGGTACTATCGCAGATACAGTCGACTTCCTAAATGAAAGAGATGCTAAATTCGGTCTTCTCTACTGCGTATCCGAGTACCCAACTGATCCAGCCGACTTCCAACTGGACACCATTGAAGAGATGAAGACGAAGTATGATGTTCCCGTGGGATTTTCTGACCACTCGACGGGGGTGGAAGCGTCAGTCATCGCGATGGCTCGCGGAGCCGACTTCGTAGAGAAGCACTTCACCATCGACCGGCGGCTACCAGGGCCGGACCAAGAGGTGTCTATCGAACCCGAAGAGATTGATACACTGACTGACTACGCAGAGCTAGTGCACAGTACTTCGGGGAGAGAGAAGTTCACCACGGACGAGGAAGCGGACGTCAAGGCGTGGGCACGACACAGCATCGTGACTGCGGAAGATGTGGAAGCTGGTCAGAGGCTCACTGAGGACGACCTCACCACTAAACGCCCCGGAACAGGAATTAGTGCAGACCGCTTCTACGAGGTCATTGGCGAGGCCATAGACGTCGACCTTCCAGCAAACAGCGTCGTCAAAGAAGACCATCTAAGGCCAGAGTAGGTGATGCGAGTGCAGGGTCATATGAGGTTCCGTAGTGGACGAATTTGCTGGAAAGGAATAGAGCTGAAATGACATTCTCGATTCCAGAGATTCACGCCACACTCAACGATCTCGAATCCCGATTCCGCTTGTTCGACCGGACTGTTGAAGACGTCCGATACTGGGGGCGAGTTCGAAACGACATCTACGACGATATCTGCAGTTCGGTCGGGGTATTCGGCGAAGCGAACGCTGAGCCCGGTGAGTCTTGGAGTGACCGATTCCGCGGCCTACATCTACTGTTCCGCAATGCGATAATTCGGAATCCCTACTTGGTATCCCAACACGATCTTCTCTTCTACTCACACCCTCGGAGAAAGAAACAACCTGATGGAACGTGGTGGGACCTATATACGGACCCAATTCTTGAGGAACTAAACCTTGACGCGGTCTCAATCGAGTACGATCACGGATTAACCCACTATACTCCCGCTCGGACTAGCTCTCTCAGGTACACGGACCTCATCGAGTACTGTGGTACCCTCTACAAAATGTTGCCTCACTACGAGCTTTCGGACGCGGAAGCCGAATATTTAGCGAGAGTTGAGGAGGCATTCGAGACGGCTTTCGGAGTGGAGATTGATGTAGCCGAAGCGGTTCGAGAGGAGTTGGCCGAGAGAAGGATTCTCGTTCCACTCTACGAGTCCCTTCTGACTCGGGTGAAACCGAAGGTTGTCGTGCTCGTCGTCAGCTATGGGAAAGAATCGTTCATCGAGGCGTGTCAGAATGTGGGGGTCCCAGTGGTAGAGTTACAACACGGATCTATCTCGAAATACCACTGTGGGTATTCGTATCCTTCTGACGAAGAGAAAGACACATTCCCGGATTACTTCTTGACGTTCGGGGCGTTCTGGCGTAATAGGTTAGACCTGCCAATTGACGAAGAAAATGTCTACGACGTCGGATACCCGTATTTAGAACAGAAAGCGTCCGAAGTCAGCATAGAACGGACGTCCGAAGCAAATTCGAAAAGACGGGTTGCGTTTATATCCCAAGGAACAATCGGGGCCGAGTTGTCGAAATTCGCGGTCGAGTTGGCAGAAGCTACAGAGGACGAGTGTTCGGTGATTTACAAGTTACACCCCGACGAGTACTCTACCTGGAAAAGTAAGTACCCGTGGCTAGTCGAATCACCAGTCGAAATTCACGGAGATGAATCAATGACGCTCTATGAGTTGTTCTCGAGCGTCGATATTCAAGTAGGTGTGTATTCGACTGCAATTTACGAAGGTCTCTACTTTGACCTCAAAACGTACGTTCTGGATATTGAGGGAGTACACTACGTTCAGGACCTGATTGACGACGGCACAATTACCACTGTCTCTTCTCCGCAGGACCTCATTGGCGAACTTGGTGAAGAGACAACCGTGGAATATGACTCAGAACGGTTCTTCCAGCAGAATGCTATTCAGGAATTCGAACGGCGGCTAAATCAAATTATGGATGAAGAATAGATCGACATCTGAACATGCCAATAAATGGAATTGGCAGTTCAGAAGTGCGGACTCAGGACTGCAACGAGCTCAAACGTCCAGTGGAACCCCGGACATTCAGGACGTAACTTCCATTCCACGAATCCCTATTTGTACTATCTTCACACTTCTGCATCTCATGCCCGGGTTCGGTCGATACAAGCATCCACGAGGACGGACGTTGTGTCAACCACCGGAATGTCAAATTCAACCTCGAGAAGTGCTAAATCAGTGCAACCGACGATTAGGCAACTAACTTCTCTCTCCATCAATTGCCTGATTACCTCGTCATACGAGTCTTGGGCCTGCTGATGGTTCTTCCGCTTAATATCGTAAATGCAGCTCATGAGAGCATCCCTGTCAGCTGGCTCCACTAGATCCACTGGCGATTCGGCGAACTCGTCATCGTACACTCCAGCTTCCATGACTGTCTCTGTAGCAAGTAGCCCCGCAGATTCGATCCCCATCTCTTCTATCACTTCTCTCGTCCGTGATATCATATTTATGAGCGCGGCGTCCGATTCAGACGCAAGGTCCTCAAAGTAATAGTGAGCCGTATTGCACGGTAAGGCTAGCACGTCAACGCCAAGTTCCTCCAACCGGTTCACGTTGCGTTTCAATCGTGGGAGTGGACTCTCCGCCCCCTCGAGGATAGCCTGGTTTCGGTCAGGAATCTTCGGGTCGTTGTAGACTACCGTTTCGATGTGGTCCTGGTCCACTTCTGCCGGCGTGGCCGTAACCAACTTATCCATGAAATCCACCGTCGCCTCCGGCCCCATCCCCCCAAGAACACCTAATACTCTGTCGAATTGGGTATTGTCGGTGTCATCAGACATACTATCTACACCTCGCTACGGAATGTGTCTTCCATATTTTAGTTTTATACGTATCCGAGACTCTCAAGACGCCTCTCGACTGATTCGTCGTCAATATCCTTCTCTTGGTGCTCAAGTGGCGCGTGGTTGTTTACCATCTGATCAGTCTCAATAGAGTCGACCCTGAACCATGGGACTCTACGCAGGGTGGGATGGCGAATTGGGGGATGTTCGTATCGGTCCCATTCCCCGAGAAGTTCACCGTGGTCAGAAGTCACCACAACTGGGCAATCGAGCCGTCTGGCTAGTCGACGGACTTCTGACAGAGCGAGCTTGAGATTCCCCACGTACCCCCGTTCGATATCAGCCTTCTCAATTAGTCCTTGCTCAAGAAGTGGACGATACCCGCGCAGTTCATTGTCCGTCACAGAGATATTGTACTCGAGTTCTTCCTGCCAGGTCACTCCCTTCTCTACTTTCTCCCGAACCGTGATTTCTGTCGTTTCTCTCAAATACTGAGTGCGTTCCTGCCCCGTCAGTTCGGTAGCGTCAACATCGGTTTTGTGTTCCAGTGGTATCATCGAGAACCCGTTCTCACCAACAAAGGGGAGATGTGGTTGTAGATAGTGAACAACCATCCGGGTTGGGCTGTCTCGTGCTGCGACTTCTAGAGCGGTATCGGTCATTACTTCAGGTCGGACGGTCCGGTCGTCTTCGTCCCATCCAAAATTGTACGCGTCGACAAACTCTGAGACGTGGTCGGCTGCACAGAATGTCTCGTAACCGAAGTCGTTGTTCCGGGGAGCGTACTCGAAGTTGCCGATAATCGGGTTCGAACTAATGTACGTCAAATCGTACTGCTGGTCCCACACCTTGGGACCCCATTCAGGGGTGAGACTACCGGGACTCCAGGCAGCAGAAACTTCGCCGTCGAGATAATCACCGATTACTGACTGGAATTTGTCGTATCGGCAGGCGTCGAGGACGACAAGTACGAACTCGTCATTAGCGTTGACGAAATCGTGTATCAACTCGGCTTGATCTGGGTGGCGATGGAACGTTTGATGTGCCGCTCCGTAGAAATCTATCGCCCGGTCGCCCAATTTTCGAGCGACGTATCTAATCGCTCTCTCTGGATTCTTCACACCCTTTTTCAACAATTCCACACTATTCTCTGCCATAGGTGTCTCCCTAATAGCGGTTCAACTGTAAAGTATCTCGGGGTGAGGACGGTACCAAGTCCAGACGCACTACCGTTGTAGTGAATCGTATCCGATCTGGTCGACTGCGTAGCAGAGAAGGGCGAGGCGAAGTGTCTGTCGGACAGAACCGTGTTGCTTCTCAGCTTCAAACTGGTTATCGATGACGCCAGTGGTTTCGATGTAATCCGCAGCTTCCTCCAAAATTTCCGTATCGATATCGTCGAGAGGGTTGTTGTCGGTGAATCTATAGTACACTGGCCGAATCAACTGGAGAAGGAATTCCGGAAAGGAGTCGTCAACACGCTGTTTCAGTCGCTCCGACACGGGCCTTCGAATGCGCCCATTCTCTGTGATTGAGGCCTGTTTCCGGCCAGAGAAGAGCGGCGGTTCGAGAATGTCGGGAAACAGATCTTTGATCAGATGAATGCGGATACGCTCCCCGGCGCGATATTCGGTAGGGAAGTCGATGACTGGTCGACTCAACTCGTATGTCGCGAGCGGTGCTATATGGAACGTGAACTCGTTCGCCGAGCTTGCGTAGGCCGACTGGGGGCGACCAAACAATAGTTGGATCACCTTTGAGAATTCACCAATATCGAACGGTTCTTCGAGGGGTTCATTTGTGAGTTTCTGTAGAGCCGCCTGACACTCGTCAACAAGTTCTTCTTCGTACTCACTTCGGTTGCGAAGAGAGTTCTCGAAACAGTCTACCGCTGTGAAGTAATCTTTCACCAGATCTTCGAATGATATTGGAGTTACATCGGACATCTCCCAAAAGTACGTATTCGATACCGTCCCGAAGCCATAGCCACTCATCACCAACTCGGGCATATTCTCTCCTCGGTCAGTGAACGAATCGAAGAAGGAAGTCGTAGCTCCGTACATTAGGAAGTCAAACCCATACGAACGGAACAGATTATTCCAGGTATCTATTCCGAGAGGATACTCTTCCCGCCAATCAAGTTGCTCAAACGGCAGGTCGTACCTATCTGCAAACCGTTTAGCCAGCATAGCATCGCTGTCTTTCGTATTCGTCAGCTTGGAGTTCCCCACGCCGTAGAGAATTATCGGCTCAACGCCCTCGTTCAACAAGCCACCGAGGACGGTTCGAGAGTCTAAACCGCCGGTTGCCTGGACACCGATCGAGTCGGAGGCCTGCTCCAATTCTTCGAATGTGTCTCGCACACGACTAGCGTAATCTGTCAGAACATCCCCGAAAGAAGCATCCGTATAATCCCAGTCTCTCTCTGGTAGACCGACCTCTGACACACGCAGGGTGCCGTCTGTGAGATTGACTTCTAACATCTCCGATCCGAAGAGTCGATCAACACTGTCGAATACACTAGCTTCTGAGATCTCGGAGTATTCGATAGCTAGTTCAAATAGCTGGTGACGATTGACTGTTCTCGAATCAAGTGACCGTGAACAAGCGGCAAGCCCATCCGAGATAATCCAATTCTCGCCTGACATATAGTAGAGTTCGAACACGCCGTTGGGGTCTGTGAAAGCCGTCAATTCGTCGTCCTCGCAGACCACCACTGCGTAATGACCAAGCCCCTGTTCCCGAATTACGCTCTGATTCCCAGACGTCACGTGTTCGTAGACTAGCTCTAGGACCTCCCCCCCGATTTTTCCATCTAGAATTAGCGTCCCTACAACTGCTACGAAATCACCGTCGTCGAATGCTCGAAAGTTCTCATTCTCGATGCACCGCTTGTGGTACGTCCTCAGCGCGACTTCCTCCCGGTCGATAGAACCAGACATATTTGCTGTCTGGATTCCGGGACTTGATTCTATATCTGCAACCGAGTCGGAGCTTGAGGTGGCAAAGAAACGGGTCATACTGTCTGGTGACGAAGATTCCTGAATAGAGTTTTCGTTTCTACTCGATTTAGATGCAATCGTCTAACTAAGACCTTAACAACAAGGATATATTCTACCCCGGTCAAACAGGCCCTAATGACAGAGGAGGAAGAGGGCTCTCGACCGGGCATAGAATTATCAT
Organism: Halobacterium rubrum; assembly: GCF_021729015.1. Classification (GTDB taxonomy): domain Archaea; phylum Halobacteriota; class Halobacteria; order Halobacteriales; family Halobacteriaceae; genus Halobacterium; species Halobacterium rubrum. Next base: position 180,688 of record NZ_JAJQQZ010000004.1, on the reverse strand, counting down.
CGGCCGGAGGCTGTATGGAAACGGCTGCAGCTATGTGTGAAAAGCGAGAGTCAATGACTGAGGACGGGTATACTACAGATGACCCTGTCCTTTCCCTCATCGGCGATACGCCCATCGTAGAGTTTCCGCAAGACTTCGCTGGGGAACTCTTCATAAAACTAGAAAAAGAGAACCCAACCGGGTCGATGAAAGATCGCATCGCTCTGGGCATGGTTCTGGAGATGGAGAAGTCAGGTGAGTTGACGGATGGGGATCTCATCGTCGAAGCGTCTTCAGGCAATACAGCCGGTGGAGTGGCGTTAGTAGCCAACCGACTGGGTTACGAGAGTGTGATAACCACCCCTCAAACAACGACCCCTCAAAAAACCGGGTACGTCAAAGCCTTCGGGTCTGACTTAGTTGAGTGTCCGGATGTTGATTCTTCTTCTGAGGATCATTACAGAAACACTGCCGAGAGGATTGCCGAGAATCGCGGCGGCGTCTTTCTCGACCAGTACCACAACCAATTGAATCCTGAAGTCCACAAGAAGTGGACGGGGCCCGAATTATGGGGTCAAGTAGATGACTTAACACACGTGGTGTGCCCCATGGGCACTGGCGGGACGCTATCCGGGATTGGGAAATACATCAAGCAGAAAGACGAATCTGTAGAAATCGTTGGCGTCGACGCCGATAAGTCGAATATCAGCTCTGCGTTCTATGGGGAAGAGCCAGTAGAGTACTGTACCGGAATCGAAGGCTTAGGGAAAGGAAGTGAGACGCCTACAATGTGGTTTGACTACATTGATCGAGTTGCGTCAGTCGACGATGAAACAGCCATGGCGTGGACGAGGAAATCGGCAGAGGAACATGGTCTCCTGATCGGTCCCTCGAGCGGGGCCGCATTGAGCGTCGCGACTAAAATCGCGGAGAAAGACGGCGATGCAAACATCGCCATGATAGCCTGCGATGGCGGCGAGCAATACTTCGACACTATTTAACTAAGTCTGCTCGAGATTTGGGTATGTGGAAGGGAGGAGACGAACCGCCGAATTTAGTCTTTGTAATCCCCGTGTATAACGACGCCGCTGGCATCTCAGAGACCCTAGATTCTCTACTCAAGTTGCGCGATCAGCAGAAAGTTATCGTCGTTGACAACGGATCAACCGATGACTCTCGGTCTCAAATTCGGAAATACACTAACCGTTACAAGAGTGTCAATCTCATCGTCGAAGACGAAGTACAAGGTTCCTATGCCGCTCGAAACCGGGGAATACGGGAGGGAGAAGGTGAGGTTATCGCGTTCCTTGATGCCAATGAGACGGTAGAAGAAGATTGGGTCGATACTGCCCTGAGAGCGATGAAAAATCAGAACGTCGATTACCTCGGCTGCAATGTCGAACTTGCTCTCCCCGGAGATGGGATTGTCGGCAGATACAACGCTAGCACTGGGTTCCCAGTGGAACAATATCTCGATGAGCAGAACTACGCCCCGACGTGTGCACTACTCGTAAAACGGGAGGTCTTTGAGGATGTCGGCCTTTTCGACGCTCGGCTCATCTCTGGTGGTGACCGGGAGTTCGGCGAGCGCGTCCACGAGGCGGGCTACAAGCAAGGATACGCGGGGGATGCCACCGTCTACCACCCCGCTCGAACGTTCTTCGAGTCCCTCGCGAAGAAGAACTTCCGCGTCGGACGGGGCTTCTGCCAGAAGCAGCGCTACTACCCGGAACGCTACGGCAAGCCCGGCATCCCACCGACGCCGAGCGGGCCGAGCGGCGGCGACGACGAGGATGAACCTGACTCCATCTTCACGAGACTCGCCTTTGCATTCCTCTCGATTGCGATGCTCGCGGCTCGCGGTCTCGGCTACTACTACGAGTACGTCTTCGGCGAGAAACGCGACGACATCCCGGCGCCTAGGAATTAGCCTTCTCCACCAGATTCGGCGTCGCCATCGCGTACACGTACCCGAGTCCGACCGCGGCCGTGAACACGAAGATTGCCACGAGCTGCTGGAACCGCTCCAGCGACGGCGACTTCACCAGATTCTTCGCGCGCTTCGGGACGAATCGGGTCAGTAGCTGCTTCAGGTAGCTGCTCTTGTTGTCCTCGGCGTCGGGGTAGAGGAGGTCCATCACGCGCTTGGAGTACCCCTGCCAGAACGACCGGAACACGAGCCACCCGAACTCGCCGCGGTAGTCGAACAGTTTGTGGTGCACCCGCGCGTCCTGCGTGAACACCATCCCGCGGCCGTACTCCTCGCGCAACCGAATCCCCACGGGTGCCTCGTGCGCCTGAAGGTGCTTGTCGCCCTTCCGGCCCGTGTTCGGGTCGTACCCACCGACCTCCAGAAACTGCTCGCGCCGGTACGAGATGTTCGAGCCGTACGTGTTCCGGACTTCCTCGCCGTCTTCCGCGAATCCGGGCTCGACGCAGCCGACCAGCCAGTAGAACTCGGCGGGGAAGAAGTCCGGTTTCTCCACCTGCCAGTCCGGGACGACGTCGCCGCCGACGGCGATAGCGTCCGTCTCCTCGTACACTTCGACGAGCTGTGCCACCCAGTCCGCTTCGGCGGTGGCGTCGTCGTCGATGAACGCGACGACGTCACCACTCGCCAGCTCGGCGCCCTTCGTGCGGCTGTACGAGATCCCCTGGTTCTCGTCGTTACAGTGCAGTACGACCTCCTCGCGGTCGCCGAAGTCCTCGCGGACGCGCTCGAAGACCTCGTCGTTTCCGTCGACGACGAGGACGACTTCGAGGTCGTCGTGGGTCTGGGCGAGCACGCTCTCGACGGCCTCGGAGAAGGGACCGTAGCGGTCCATCGAGTACGTGCAGACGACGACTGAGACCTTCATCACCGGGAGTGCGCTCGTGTCGCGAATAAGGATTGTGCTTCCCGGCCATACGAGATGGGGTTCCCATAGACGGCCACGCAAGTGGTAGTCGGGACGGGTTGTCCAGCGAGTCCCGGGTACAAACATGACGGCACGTCTCATCTATAGCGGCTATTCGCGGACGCCATCGAGCCCCTCACTCCATGGGGAGATGACAAGGCTTATTCGCGCGCTGACGGACCCTAAGGGCAATGAGCGAGAAGACCGAAGCGTCGGGGCTCTCTTCCGTTTCGTTCGACGCAGCCCTCGACGCCATCGAAGACTGGTACCACGTGCCCGCCCTGGGCGCGGTGCTCGCGTTCATGTTCTGGGTGCGCGTGCAGGCGTGGGAGAACTTCACCCAGGACGGCCAGGTGTATCTCTCTGGGAACGACGCGTACTACCACCTCCGCCAGGTGACGTACACGGTCCGGAACTACCCGGACACGATGCCGTTCGACCCGTGGACGAACTTCCCGAACGGGACGCTCGCGGGCCAGTTCGGTACGCTGTTCGACCAGATTCTGGCGACCGTCGCCCTGGTCGTCGGCCTCGGTAGCCCCTCCGAGAACACCATCGCGATGGTGCTGGTCATCGCACCACCGGTCTTCGGCGCGCTGCTGGCGATTCCCGTCTACTTCATGGGGAAGCGGCTGGGCGGCCGCCTCGGTGGGGTGTTCTCCGCGGTCATCCTCGGCCTGCTGCCCGGGTACTTCATGATCCGGACGCGGGCCGGTGCGGCGGACCACAACGGCGCGGAGCCGCTGTTCATGGCGCTGGCCGTGCTCGCGATGATGGTGGCACTGGCCGTCGCAGAGCGCGAGAAGCCAGTCTTCGAGCAGTTCCTCGACCGCGACGTCGCGGGCCTCCGAGGGGTCGTCGGCTGGAGCGTACTCGCCGGCGCCGCCACCGCCGTCTACATGTGGGTGTGGCCGCCGGGCGTGCTTCTCGTCGGCATCTTCGGCGCGTTCTTCCTCGTGAAGCTCGTCGGCGACTACGTCACTGGTACGAGCCCCGACCACGTCGCCGTCGTCGGCGCCGTGAGCATGGCGACGACCGCACTCATGATGTTCGTGCCGCTCGGAGAGAGTGGGCTCGGTGTCTCCGGGTTCTCCTTCCTGCAGCCGGTGTTCGCACTCGCGGTGGCGTTCGGCTGCGTGTTCCTCGCGTGGCTCGCCCGCGAGTTCGACGACCGCGAGCTCTCCGAGCCGGCGTACGTCGGCGCGGTCTTCGGCACGCTCGTTGTCGCCGTCGGCGTGCTCGCGCTGATCGCGCCCAGCTTCTGGTCGACGCTCCAGGATCAGCTGTTGAACTACCTCGGTCTGAGCGCCAACGCCAGCCGACGTACCATCGGCGAGGCACAGCCGTTCCTCGCCCGGAAGGCCCAGTACGGGCTCGGAACGTTCGGCGTCGTCTTCCTCGAGTACGGGCTGGCGTTCTTCACGGCGCTCGTCGGTGCCGCGGCGATTCTCCTGAAGCCCCACCTGACGAGCGGGAACGCTCGTCGCATTCTCGGTGCAGGCGCCGGAGTCGCGGTCATCGCGCTCGTGTACGTCTCCCCGCCGGTGTCGGCGGCCATCGGCGGCATCTTCGGACTCGGCGGCCAGCTCACGGCCCTGCTAATCGTCACAGCGACGCTGACGGCGCTGGCGGTGACCGGCGGCTACGAGGCCGAGAAGCTCCTCGTCGTCGTCTGGGGGGCGTTCATCACGTCGGCGGCGTTCACGCAGGTGCGGTTCAACTACTACCTCGTCGTGCCGGTCGTCGTGCTGAACGCGTACGTGCTGAAGGGCGTGCTCGCAGCTATCGACCTCGACAAGCCGGCGTCGGCTGTCGAGGACGTGAGCTGGTATCAGGTCGGGACGGTGACGATGGTCGTTCTCCTCATCCTGGTGCCAGTCGCGGCGCCGGCCGTCGCGGAGGCGACGAACAACGACTCCCAGCGGGGGTCGGCGACGCCGATCACCCTGACGAACAGTCAGGGCCAGCAGGTGCCGCTGCAGTCGGCTATCACCATCGGCAAGAACAACGGCCCCGGTGACGTGACTGCGTGGGGCGACGCGATGGCGTGGTACGACGACCACACCCCCGACCAGGGGACGTACGACGGCGCGGACAACGCCGACGAGATGCGGTACTACGGGACGTACGCCCAGACCGACGACTTCGACTACCCCGACGGCGCCTTCGGCGTGGTGTCGTGGTGGGACTACGGCCACTGGATGACCGTCATGGGGGACGCCGTGCCGCACGCGAACCCGTTCCAGCAGGGCGCCACTACGGCCGCGAACTTCCTGCTGGCGAACAACGAGAGTCAGGCGCAGTCCGTCCTCGAGGGCATCGAAGAGGACGACGCGAAGAACCGCTACGTGGCGGTGGACTGGAAGATGGTGATGCCGCCGCGGCCGGACCTCGGTGCGGGACAGTCGAAGTTCGGCGCGCCGGTCGTGTTCTACGACGGGCCGCGGGACCTCTCGGCTGGTGACTTCTACCAGCAGGCGTACAACGCGCAGTGGGAGGAGGGCCAGATCAGACAGGGACAGGTCCAGTACTTCCAGCAGTCGCCGCTGCTGAAGAAGCAGGCGTACTTCGAGTCGATGATGGTGCGGCTGTACCGGTACCACGGCTCCGCGAAGCAGGCGCAGCCGGTCGTGCTGGACTGGCGGGAGACACTGCGCAACGTCAGAGGGCAGCCGGCGGTGTTCGACGCGGCGACGAACAACACCCGCCAGTTCGACACAATGGCGGAGGCCGAGGCGTACGTGGCCAACGACACGTCCGCCCAGATTGGTGGCTTCCAGGACCTGCCGCAGGAGGACATCGAGGCCCTGCAGCACTACCGGCTGGTCGGAGTCAGCGACGACCACACGGCACCGGCGAACCTCTGGTACTTCGGCGGGGAGCTGAACCCGGCGTACTACCCGACGTCCGTGAAGCTGTTCGAGCGCGTCGAGGGCGCTGAGGTGACCGGAACCGGTCCGGCGAACACCACGGTAGAGGCGTCGGTGACGCTGAACATGTCCCAGATGGCCAACGAGCAGGGGCAGAGCCCCGAGTTCACGTACACGCAGTACGCCGAGACGGGCGCCGACGGCGAGTTCACGATGACGCTGCCGTACTCGACGGACGGCTACGACGAGTTCGGGCCCGAGAACGGCCACACGAACGTCTCCGTGCGCGCCAGCGGTCCCTACGAGTTCACGACCGGAAACCAGACCGCCGACGACGGCCTGACGGTCGTGGAGTTCTCGGATTCGGCCGACGTCTCGGAAGCGCAGGTGCTCGGTGAGGGCGACGAGCCGGTGACCGTCGACCTCGAGCGCGAGGTCGTCGACGAACCGGAGGGCGCCCAGAACAACACCTCGTCGACGAGCGAGTCCGTCACTGCGCCGAGCGACCTGACCGAGTCTGAAGGGGACGCTGACGGCTCGCAGTCGGGCGGCGTGGACGTGACGACTGGCGCGGTGCCGGCGCTCGCGGGCGCCGCAGTGCTCGGTCGGCTCCGGTGATGGCGGCGCGGGAGTGGGCCGCCGTCTACCTGAAAGGCGCGGCGATGGGCGCGGCCGACGCGGTCCCGGGCGTCTCAGGCGGGACCATCGCGCTCATCACGGGCATCTACGAGCGGCTCGTGAGCGCAATCGCGGCGCTCGACCCCGGGGAGACGCTGGCGTTGCTTCCGCTCGTCCCGAAGCTGGGGCGTGCCGACGCACGCGACGAGCTCGGGACGGCGCTGACCGACATGGAGGTGCCGTTCCTCCTGGTGCTCGGCGTCGGCGTCCTGACGGCGGTCGTGACCGTCGCGAACGCCGTCGACGTCGCGTACCACGAGTACCCGGGGGTGACCTTCGCGTTCTTCTTCGGGCTCATCGCCGCGTCCGTCGTCGTGCTGTTCAGCGAGGTGTCGGCGGACACGCCCGGGCGCGTCGCTGCCGGCGTCGGTGGGTTCGCGTTCGCGTTCGTTTTGAGCGGGCAGGCGCAGGCGGGCCTGCTGCCGGGTGGCCTGCCGGTGATGTTCGTCGCCGGCGCGGTCGCCATCTGCGCGATGGTGCTGCCCGGGGTGTCGGGGTCGCTCATCCTGTTGACGCTGGGGAAGTACGAGACGATGACCGGCGCGGTCAGCGACTCGGTCGACGCGCTGTTCGCCGGGGCGCTCGGCGACGCCGTCGAGCCGCTGTCGACGCTCGTGGTCTTCTCCGCTGGCGCGCTGGTCGGCATTCTGACGTTCGCGCGAGTGGTGAAGTGGGCGCTGGAGCACTACCGGGCGGCGACGCTGACGTTCCTCGTCGCGCTGATGGCGGGCGCGCTGCGGGCGCCGGCAATCGAAATCGCTGACGCCACGAGCGCGTGGACGGTGGCGTCCGTCACGCCGCTGCTGGCTGCGGGCGTCGTCGGCGCCGGCGCGGTGCTGGTGCTGGATGCGACGACTGACGACCTGGACTACTGAGACACTTTTCTCGCTGGCCGTCCTACCGGGCGGTATGCACGGACCGTTCGAGGACCGGACCGTCTCACGGGTCGCCGACACGCTGGGGGTCCGGGAGCGAGACCTCGCGGCGTGTGCACGCGACGTCCAGGCCGCGATTGCGGACTACCCGGGCGTGACCGTCGACGGGCTGGTGTACGAGTGGCGGCAGGCGTTCGCCGACGACCCGCTCGCAGAACGGACGCCGACGGCGTGGGTGCTCCGGGTGCCCGAGCGCGTCTGGCGGGACGTGACGAACCGGGCGGGCGTGCGGGCGGACATGGAGCCGGCGCTGCGCGCGCTCCACGGCACGGAGACGCCAGACGGCGTCGAGGAGGACGAGGACGACGACGCCGACCGCGTCACGCTGGTGCTCTCCCGCGTGTCCGAGGAGTGAGCAGCAGAGCCGTCAGCGGACGTCCGCGTCCGCCGGACCACCGGCGTCGAACTCCGCGACGAGCGCGTCGAGGCGTTCGGGGTCGTCGTGAGCGGCGAGTGGCTCGTCGGCAGTGCGGCAGGGCGCGTCGACGCCGAGGCGGTCGGCGACGAGGTCGGTGGTCGCTTCGGCCATCAACCGGTAGGTCGTGAGCTTCCCGCCGACGACCGTCGTGAGGCCGGCGAGGCCGTCGCGGTCGGCGTGGTCGAGGACGTAGAACCCACGGGAGATGCCGCGGGCGTCGTCGCCGTAGTCTGCGGGGCTGTAGAGCGGGCGGACGCCCCAGTAGGTGCGATCGACAGTCGCGTCGGCGGCGTCCGGGAGCAAGGCGCTGCACTCGTCGACGACGCGCTCGACCTCCGCCGTCGACTCCACGAAGTCGTCGGGGTCCTCGACTTCGACGCTCGTGGTGCCGAGCACGACGCTATCGGCGTGCGGGACGACGATGTCGCCGTCGCTGGCCGGCCGACACCGGTTCAGGACGGTGTCGACACCCGACACGCCGACAGTAACCATCGCGCCTTTCGTGGGATGCATGTCGAGGGCGACGCCGGCCGTGGCGGCAATCTGGTCGGCCCACGCGCCGGCAGCGTTGACGACGTGGTCTGCGTTGACGGTCGACCCGTCCGCGAGCGTCGCACCGGTCACGCGGTCACCGTCGGTCGTCAGCCCGTCGACGGGCGCGTGCGGTCGAATCGTCGTGCCGTGCTCGCGGGCGTCGGCGGCGGTCGCGGCGACCAGCCGGGACGGGTAGACGACGCCGTCGGGGACGACGGCGACGCGTTCGGCGTCGGCCGCGAGACCGGGCTCGCGCTCCCTCGCGGTGTCGCCGTCGAGGATGGAGACGGGGACGCCGGCGGACTCGCAGGCAGCGAGCTTCTCCTCGAAGTACTCGGGGTCGTCGTCGGCGAGCTGGACGAAGAAGCCGCCGGTGTCACGGACGCAGGCGCCGGCGGTCTCCCGCAGAATTTCGTTCTCCTGGACGCACTCCCGGGCGTCCTCGGGGGTGGTGTCGGCGTAGCGCGCGCCGCTGTGCAGGAGGCCGTGGGAGCGCCCGGTCGTCCCGCTGCCGAGCCCGTCGCGGTCGACGAGCGTGACGTCGACGCCGCGGAGCGCGAGGTCGCGGGCGACGCCGGCGCCGGTCGCGCCACCGCCGACCACCAGCACGTCGGTGTGTTCGGTCACGACGGGCGCTTGGTCGGGTGTGCACTTGGGCGTACCGAGGCGTCCGATGCCCCGGGAATGCCCTCGACTGGACGCTCTCGACGGGACGGAGCAGCCGGTCCGTCAGGCGACGGCGTCGTCGAGCCAGTCGGCGAAGGCGGGGAGCGCGTCGGCGTCGTCGAAGCGCTCGATGCAGGGCACGTCGTAGGGGTGTTCGCGCTCCACGAACGCCACGAGGTCGTCGTAGGCGTCGTCGGTGGTCTTCGCGAGCAGGACGACTTCCGCCTCGTCGTGGACGACGTCGCCGTCCCAGCGGTACGTCGACTGGCAGTCGAGGCGGTTCACGCAGGCGGCGAGCCGGCGTTCGACGAGGTCGGCTGCGAGGGGCGCTGCGACGTCCCGTGGTACGGTGATGTACACTGTCGGCACACTGCTGTCTGCGAGCGCGAACACGAAAACGGCCGACCTAAATCGTCCTTGTACGTCTGCTAGTTCCTAGGTGTGTTACCACGTAACACATTTTACTGTGGCAGCACTTCCTTCTGGTAGGATGGCAGCGACCACGAACAACGGCCGACGCACCTACGAGTGCGTGAGCTGTAGAGAACGCACGACGACGGACGAGTTCCTCGGCGAGTGTCCGTCCTGTGGCGGGCGCGTCCGGAACATCGCCGTCCCGCGCCAGCAGTAACGAGAATCCGAGCCCAGCCAGACCCCACGCAGTCCCACCCCCGTTCTTTCGTCCCCGAGAAGCAGCCCGGCAGCGCCGCCACCGAGAAACCGCCGGTCGTTACTCCCGGGGTTCGGTACCCGGCCCTTCCGGTTCGATACCCGGCTCTTCCGGTTCGATACTCGGCTCCTCCGGTTCCGGGCTCGGCGCGTCCTCGTACGCGAGGTTCATGATCCACTGCGAGAAGGCGTCGCCCTGCGGGTCGACCTCCTCCTCGCCGACGAACGGCGACAGCATGTCACCGGCCATCAGCAGCATGAACTCCAGCTCGCGCTCGTCGACGACCGGCGTGATGTAGTAGGTCGTGTTCCCGCCGTGGACGGTCTCCTCGCGCTCCACGAACCCCTTCTCCTCCAGCTTGGAGGCGATGCGGCTGCCCTTCCGGGAGGAGACGTCGAGGGCCTTCCAGAACTCGCTCTGGTGGATGCCGAGTTCCTCGCGGACGAGTTCCAGACCGCGGCGTTCGTCCTCGGAGAGGTCGGCCTCCGTGACTTCGGCGCTCATATACGCCACACCGTCCGCGACCCGTTTAAAGTTGGTCGTTCACTGGCTCGTAGCCGGCTTCGCAGGGCGGGCCGTCGGCGAACTCGTAGGCGACGCTGCCGTCCGCCGAGAGGGTCACGAGCGACGACGACCGCGTCCCGTAGCCGTCCCGGTGGATACAGACGTCCGTCTCGTGGTCACGGAGTGTCGTTCGGGCGGCGCCGAGCCACGCTTCGACGGAGTCGTGGCCGGACAGCGACGCCCGGACGGTCCGCGACTTCTCGGTTTCGCCGTCGACGCCGGCGTTGACGACGACGTGGACGCCGGGGTCGAGTTCGCGGCGGGACAGGCTGCCGCCCCAGACGTACAGCAGGCAATCCTCGCGGTCCGCGAGCACGAGATTGAACCCCGAGTAGTCGCGCTCGGCGAGCTCGGATTCGACGAGGTCGGCGGCGTCGCGTGCGGAGTCGGCGCCCAGCGCGTCCCTGACGAGCAGCCCCCGGGACCGGTCGCCCTCGACGTCGGCGCGCCGGTTCGTCACTCCGACGAACAGGCCGCCGTGGGTGACACCCATCCAGGTGCCGCCCGCCTCTGCGTCCCGCGGCATCAGAATTTCTGGGTGGTCGGGGCGGACCGCGGGCGGGTCGGACGGCCGGCCGAGCGCCTCGTCGCGGTTCGCCGCGACCACCAGCGGCGCGTCCTCGAACTCCCGCCAGGCGAACGCCAGCGTGCACACGCCTGAAGGTAAGCGGCCCCCGTACTTAGGTGTCGTCGCCCAGCGCCTCGATTGCCGCCTCCCGGTCGACCGTCCCCGACGGCGTCCGGGGGAGGGCGTCGACGACGGCGACCGTCCGGGGGTGCTTGTAGCCCGCGAGCCGGTCCTCGCAGAACGCCCGCAAGGCGTCGACAGAAACGTCCGCTGTGGAGGCGTCCTCGATGGGGACGACGAGCGCGCCGACGCGTTCGCCCCAGTCGTCGTCCGGCACGCCGACGACGGCGACGTCCCGGACGCCGGGGTGGTCGCGGAGCACGTCGGCGACCTCGCCTGGGTGGACGTTCTCCCCGCCGGTGACGATCTCGTCGCTGGCGCGCCCGCCGACGGAGAGGAAGCCGTCGCCGTCGACGCGGCCGCGGTCGCCGGTGCGCAGCCCGTGCTCGCAGAACCGGGCTGCCGTCTCGTCCGCCGAGACGTACCCCGGCGTCACGGTCGGCCCGGAGACCGCGAGGTCGCCGGTCTCGCCGGCCGGGAGTGGGTCGCCGTCGTCGTCGAGCACCGTGACCTCGGTGCCGAGCAGCGGCCGGCCGACACTTCCCGGCCGGGCGTCGACCTGTTCCGGGCGGAGCGTCGCCACCTGCGAGGCCGTCTCGGTCGCCCCGTACGTCGGACACACCGGGACGCCGGCGTCGAGCGCGCGCTCGGCGAGCTCGGGGGGCGTCGGCGCGCCCCCGACGAGTGCGAACCGCAGCGAGTCGGGGAGGCCGGCGTCGGTGTCGAGCAGCCGGTCGAGCATCGTCGGGACCAGCGAGACGCCCGTGCAGTCGTACTCGGCGAGTGCGTCCCGGACCGAGTCCGGGTCGAAGCCCGGCGTCCGCACGAGCACGGCCGTCGTCCCGTACAGCGCACACCGGAGGACGACCGAGACACCGCCCGTGTGGTACATCGACAGCGGGCACAGCCAGCTGTCGTCGGGAAGCATGCCCAGCCGGAACGCCGACGCGACCGCGCTCGCGCCGAGGTTCCCGTACGTGAGCCGGACGGCCTTCGGCGCGCCCGTCGTCCCGGACGTGAACAGCAACAGCCGGGTGTCGCTCCACGCGGAGTCGACGCCCTCGAACTCCGCCGGGTCGACGGCCGACAGCTCACGAACCCCGTCGCTGTCCACGTCGTCGACGCTCGCGACCGGCGGTCCGAGCTCGCGGGCGTCTTCGACCGACTCGGCTTCGGTGACGACCAGCACCGGGTCGACGGTGTTCACCTGCTCGGCGAGCTCAGATCGGGTGAGGCGAGCGTTCAGGGGGACGAGGACAACGCCGAGCCGTGCGGCCGCGAAGACGAGTTCCGCGAACGCCGGCCGGGTTTCGGCGAGGACGGCCACCCTGTCGCCCGGTTCGACGCCGAGCCCGGCGAGCCGTCCGGCCGTCTGCGCGACGGCGTCGTCCAGTCCGGCGAACGTCCACGAGCGCCCGGTCTCGGCGTCGACCAGCGCCGTCCGTTCGGGGTTCGTAGTCGCCTGGAGCGCGACCTCGTCACGCATCAGTCCCGACCTCCACGTCCACGCCGTGGCCCGGGGTGTCCGGAACGACGATCCGGCCGCCCTCGACCGGCGCCGGGTCCACTGCGAGGTCGTTCGCGAGCAGGTCCGCCGTCGCCAGCCCGCAGGCTCGCACGTCCGGAATCGTCGCGGCGAGGTGGACGGCAGCCGTCCGCGCGACGACGGCGTCGATGGTCGTCGAGACGACGGGGTCCACGCCCGCCTCGCGCGCCGCCATTGCGGCGTCCCGTGCTCTGTCCACGCCGCCGAGCGCCATCGGCTTCAGCACGACGTAGTCGGCCACGTCGAGGACGTCGCCGAGGTCGTGGTGGACCAGCCCCTCGTCGAGCGCGACGGGCACGCCGTCGAGGCTCCCGTAGCCGTCGAGACTCGCGGCTGGCAGCGGCTGCTCGACGTACTCGAGGTCGAGTGCGGCGAGGTCGTCGGCGGCCTCACGGGCCTGCTTTGCGCTCCACGCCCCGTTCGCGTCCGCCCGCAGCGAGACGTCTGCGGCGTCGCTGGCGGCCCGCAGGCGCGCGAGGTCGTCCTCGATGGGGCGCGCGCCGACTTTCACCTTCACCGCCTCGAAGCCGGCGTCGGCGGCGTCGGCGACCGCCGACCGGGTCGCCTCGACGTCGGCGTCGCCGACTGTCGCGTTCACCGGAACAGCGTCGGCGTACTCGGCACCGTCGGCGAGCACGGCAGCGAGCGGTTCGCCGTCGGCTCGCGCCCGGGCGTCCAGATTCGCCACCGAGACGCCGTGCCGGGCCGCCGGGGCGTCTGCGCAGGCTGCGAGCGCGCTCCCCCAGTCGTCGGCCGCGTCGGCAGCGCGCAGCGCGTCCCCGCAGTCGTCGGCGGCCTCCGTCCAGCCCGGCAGCGGCGTGGCTTCGCCGACGCCGCCGTCGCGCCCGAACAGGAAGCCCTTGCGCGCGTCGATGGTGCCACTGGCCGTCGACAGCGGCCGGTCGAGGTCGAGGGTGAACGGCCGGATGGTCATGCCGCCAGCCCCACGGCGAACAGCAGTGAGTACGCCGCCAGCAGCTGTCCCGTCCGGGAGAGTGCGGGGTTCAGCGCCTCGCCGTCCGTGCGCTCGAAGACGGTCCTCGTGACGGAGATTGCGAGTGGGAGCGTGAGCAGCGGCAGGAACACGAGGCGGCCGTACCCCTCGAGGTAGAACCAGACCGGGGTGGCGTACGCCAGCGCGAGCAGGCCGGCGTACTCCAGCCGCGAGAACCGGTAGCCAAACCGCACCGCGAGCGTGCGCTTCCCGGTCGTCTCGTCCTCGTCCCTGTCCCGAATGTTGTTCACGACGATGATGTCCGTGGAGATGGCGGCGACCGGGAGGCTGGCGACGACGGCCGACACCGGCAGCGTCCCCGCGGGAATCGTCGTCGCGAGCGGCTCGGCGAGGACGGCGGCGGCCTGCACGTAGAACGTCCCGGCGACCGCTATCACACCGAAGAACAGGAACACGAACAGGTCCCCGAGCCCGTGGTAGCCCAGCGGGTACGGGCCGCCGGTGTACGCGAACCCGGACGCGACGGACAGCAGTCCGACGACGAGAATCGGGAGGCCGCCGACGTAGACGAGATACGCACCGACGAGAATCGCCAGTCCGAACGTCGCGTACGTCGCCTGCTTCACGCGCTCGGGCTCGATGAGGCCACCGGCGGTGACGCGCGTGAAGCCCTCCCGGTCCTCGGTGTCCGCGCCCTGCACGGCGTCGTAGTAGTCGTTCGCGAAGTTCGTCCCGACCTGGATGAGCGCCGCCCCGACGAACGCCGCGAGCGCGGGCAGCACCGCCAGCACGTCGGCGTGGACCGCCAGTCCCGTCCCGACCGCGACGGGTGCGGCGGCCGCCGGCAGCGTGTGCGGGCGGGCTGCCATCAGCCACGCCCGCCGTCTCGACACGTCGGCCGTCTCTGTCATTGTCAGCCAGTAGGGGGAGGGCCGTCTAATTGGTGGCGGTCCGGCCGGTCAGTCGTCGTCGGCGGCGGGCGCGGACTGGTCGGTGTCAGTCCGGCGTGTCTGCGAGGACAGCAGCGTGCCGGGTTCGACGTCGACGTCGTCGTTGGCTTCGGCGTAGTTCCGGGCGGCGACGTAGCTCGCGTACACGACGGCGAGCAGGAACAGCGTGAACGGGAGCGCGAGTATCGGGGACAGCGCCTCGATGGCCTCGAAGCTCGACAGCTCGAGGCTCATCATCCCGAACGCGGCCAGTAGCAGCCCCCACCAGGCGCGATTCCGGGGGTTCGGGTCCTCGTCGCCGAGCGTGATGGCCGAAATCATGAACACGGCCGAGTCCAGCGACGTGACGATGTAGCCGGCGATGACGAGCACGAACAGCACCGCCAGCACCGTCCCGTAGGGGGTGATGGAGAGCGCCGTTGCGATGGCGACCGGGATGCCGTCGGCGGTCAGCGCGGCTCCCACGGGGCCGACGTAGCCCGGTGCGAGCACCCAGCCGCCGATAATCAGGTGCTGAATCCACGTCAGCGCGGTCGGCGCGAGCACGAGCACGACGAACATCTCGCGGACGGTGCGGCCCTTCGAGACGCGAGCGACGAAGCTCCCGACGAAGATGCTCCAGGCCGCCCACCACGCCCACCAGAACCCCGTCCAGTTCGCCGCCCAGTTCCCGGCGGCGGTGGGGTTCGTGTACAGCATCAGCCGGACGGCGTTGTTCAGCCAGACGCCGGTCGCGTCGAGGCCGAGCTGGAACGTGAACAGCGTCGGGCCGACGACGACCAGCACGGCCATCGCGACGGCGATGAACACCATCGTCGCGCGGGCGGCGTTCCGGATGCCCTTCCGGAGGCCGAGCCAGACGTCGACGAGGAAGACGCCGCCGATCAGCGCGAAGATGCCGTACGTGAGTCCGGTCGCCTCCAGCCCGAACACGCCGCCGAGGATGGCGGCCATCGTCTTCGAGCTGAACCCGAGTGTGGTGGCGATGCCGCCGATGGTCGCGACGATGGCGGCCAGGTCGACGGTCCAGTGGAACCCGGGGTAGTCGTCGGCGGGGACGACGCCCGTCAGCATCGAGGACACCTTGTACTCCCCGACGCCCCGGGTGTAGACGACGACACCGAACGCGAGCGCGACCGGCAGGTACCACATCGCGAGCCCCGGGAACACCTCGTGGACGAACATGAACGCGAGCGCCAGGGACTTCGTCGACGCGCCCTCGACGGGCCACGGTCGGGGCGGCGGGTTCTGGAAGATGGAGACCGGCTCGCCCACTCCCCAGATGAGGATGGAGGCCCCGAAGCCGACCGTGAACACCATCGAGAGCCAGGAGAACGTGTCGAACTCGGGTTCGGCGTCCGGGCCGCCGATGCGCAGCCTGCCGTACCGGGAGAACGTCACCGCCAGCACGAGTACGAGCAACACGAACCCGAGCAGGATGAACCACCAGCCGAAGTACGTCAGTACCCAGTCGAAGGCGCCGTTCAGCGCCCGGCTGAGCCGCGCCGGCCGGAGGAATCCGACGGCCGCGAGTCCCATCATGGCGGCCATCGCGACCCCGAACAGGCCGCGCTCGGGCCACGTCGCGTCCTCGAGGCCGAGAACGTACCACGGGTCGCGGGTCATGGGGTGTGTCGGAGCGGGCCGTCGCTGTCGTCGGTTAGCTGCCGGGTCGTCGCGCGAGCGCAGTCGCTCAGCGCCGTAACGTCGCGATTCACCATTACAGCCTGCGGCGAAACGCCGTCTGACGGAAAAGCCACACGGTAGCCGGACGTTTCTCGGGCAGAGAGCTGTCAGTAGTGCCAGGGGTAGTCGGAGAAGTCCGGGTCGCGGCCCTCGAGGAATGCGTCGCGGCCCTCCTGTGCCTCGTCGGTCATGTACGCGAGCCGGGTGGCCTCGCCGGCGAAGGTCTGCTGGCCGACCATGCCGTCGTCGGTCATGTTGAACGCGTACTTCAGCATCCGCATCGCCGTCGGCGACTTTCCGGTCATCTCCTCGGCCCACTCCAGGGCCGTCTCCTCCAGTTCGTCGTGGGGAACGGCCTCGTTGACCATCCCCATGTCTGCGGCCTCCTCGGCGTCGTAGGTCTTCCCGAGGAAGAAGATCTCGCGGGCCTTCTTCTGGCCGACCTGCTTGGCGAGGTACGCCGACCCGAAGCCGCCGTCGAAGCTCGCGACGTCCGGGTCCGTCTGCTTGAACTGGCCGTGCTCGCGGCTCGCCAGCGTCATGTCGCAGACGACGTGGAGGCTGTGGCCGCCCCCGACCGCCCACCCGGGCACGACGGCGACGACCGGCTTCGGCATCGTGCGAATCAGGCGCTGCACCTCGAGGATGTGCAGCCGGCCGGCCTGGGCCTGCTGGACCTGGGGGTCGTCGTCGCTTGCGGCCTCGTCGTCGCCCCGGTACTCGTAGCCGGAGTCGCCGCGCACGGACTGGTCGCCGCCCGAACAGAACGCCCAGCCGCCGTCCTTCGACGAGGGCCCGTTGCCCGTGAGCAGCACGCAGCCGACGTCCGCCTGCTTGCGGGCGTGGTCGAGGGCCGTGTACAGTTCGTCGACCGTGCCGGGCCGGAACGCGTTCCGGACGTCCGGCCGGTCGAACGCGATGCGGACAGCCGGCACGTCCACCCCGCGGTGGTAGGTGACGTCGTCGAAGTCGAAGCCGTCAACGGGCGTCCACGCCGCCTCGTCGAAGAGTTCCGAGACCATACGGGGGCGGTCGGCCGGCGCCCGCAAAAGGGTTCCCACCCGCAGGCTGAAGTGCGCCCGCAGCGACCCCTCCCTATGGACGACGCCCGCACGCTGGCACGCGATTGGTGGCCGACAGCTGCTGGGGTGGTCGCCGGCGCCCTGGCGTTCGGCGCCGTGGTCGCCGCCACCGCCGTCCGGCAGCGCGACGAGGCCGGCGACGTCGCGGCCTTCGTGGACTCGCTGGCGGCCTCCTTCGGGCCCGACGCCGGCCGCGTACTCGCTGAGCTCGCGGACTGGCTCGAACCGGACCCCACGCAGGTCGTGGCGTGGTTCGCGTACGCCAGCCACCGCGTGCCCCTCGAACTGGACGCCGAGGCGTTCGGGAACACCGCCCACCGAACCGTCGACGTGCAGTCGCTGTCCGTCTGGGATGGCGCGCTCGCCTACGCGCCACCCGTCGCGCTGTTCGCCGCCGGCGCCGCCGTGGTCGTGCTCGCGAGCGTCCGCCGGCCGTCGCGGGCGTGGCAGCCCGGCCTCGGCGTCGCCGCCGGCTACGTCGCCACGGCCCTGCTCGCGCTCCGGGTCGCCGGCTACGAGCGCAGCCTCGGCGTGGCCGAACTCACCATCGCGCCCGACCCGGTCACCGTCGCCCTCCACACCGCCGCGTACGCGCTGGTGTTCGGCCTCGGCGGGGCAGTCGTGGTCGCGCTCGCCCGGGTACAGCTCGCGGGTCGGTCAGACGTCCGCGACGAGTGACTCGAGGCGCTCGCGCTCCCGGTGGCTGGCCTCGGCGTCCGTCGCCACCTCGATGACTTGCGTCCCGGCTGCGCCGACCGAGTCCCGGTAGGCTGCCCGGAAGCCGTCGACGGACTCGGCGCGCGCGAACTCGAGGTCGTAGGTGTCGCCGGTCGGCTCGAAGTCCAGACCGTGGGGCGTCTTGAACTGGCCGGTGAACGGCGGGTCGAAGGCCTTGATGGGGAGCATGTGGAAGATGCCGCCGCCGTCGTTGTTCACGAGGACGACCGTGGCGTCGACGCCGCAGCGCTCCAGCGCGAGCAGGCCGTTCGAGTCGTGGTAGTACGCGAGGTCGCCGGTCAGCAGGACGAGCGGGTCGTCGGTCGCGCTGCCGGCGCCCAGCGCCGACGAGACGACGCCGTCGATGCCCGACGCGCCGCGATTGCCGAGGACGGTGAGGTCGTCCTCGTGGGGTTCGGCGAACCGGTCGACGTCCCGGACGGGCATGCTGTTCGAGACGAACACCGTCGCCGGGTCGGGGGCGTCGGCGGCGACGACTGACGCGATCTCTCCCTCCAGAAGTGCGTCGGGATCGAAGGCCGAGACCGTCTCCCAGTAGCGGGCCTCGCGGTCGAGCCACTGGGTCGTCCAGTCCTCGTCGCCGGCGCGTTCGACGCGCTCGGCGAGCACCCGGGCGGTCTCGTCTGGGTCGGCGACCACGAGGTCGCTCGCCGTGAACTCCGCCTCCCGCCAGCCGCCGGCCGGGTCGACGACTACCTGCCGGGCGTCGCTGGCGGCGAGGTACTTCCGGAGCGGCTTCGACGTCGGTGACGCGCCGAACCGGACGACGAAGTCTGGCTTCGGGGCGTCCGCGTCGCCGGCGAGCAGGCCGTCGTAGCCGCCGACGACCGGTGCGTCGGCGACGTGCGGGCCGAACCGCAGGTCCGACAACGGGTCCGCCAGCAGCGGGAAGCCGGTCGCGTCCGCTAGTGCGCTCGCGGCGCCGGCCGAGAGCCCGCCGTCCTCGGGGCCAGCGACCAGCAGGCCACGCTCGGCAGCACTGGCGGCGTCGGCGAGCTGGGCGAGAACCTCGTCACTCGGCCGGGCGGTGGCGTGGGCGACGTCCACGAACGGGCTCCCGGCCCGCCCCTCCGCCGCGAGCGGGTGGTCCTCCGCGAACGTCTCGGGGACGTCGCCGGGCACGTCGACCGGCTCCAGCGGCTTCCGGAACGGGAAGTTCAGGTGGACCGGGCCGGGGTTCGAGCCGGTGGCCTCGCCGACCGCCCGACAGACGCCGGTGCGCAGCGACCGGAGCTTCCGGGCGTCGGCTTCGGGCTCTGGGAGGTCGCGGTAGTGGCGGACGGCGTCCCCGTAGAGCTGCTGCTGGTCGACGGTCTGGTTCGCTCCGGAGTCCCGGAGCTCCGGCGGGCGGTCGGCGGTCAGCACGAGCAGCGGGACGCGCGCCTGATTGGCCTCCATCACTGCCGGGTGGAGGTTCGCCGTGGCGGTGCCGGAGGTCGTGACGACGGCCGTCGGCTTGCCCGTGCGCTTCCCGCGGCCGAGCGCGAAGAAGGCCGCCGAGCGCTCGTCGAGGTGCGAGTAGACGGTGAGGTCGTCGTGGGCGTCGACGGCGACCGTCAGCGGCGTCGACCGGCTGCCCGGACACACGCAGACGGCGTCGACGCCGGCCGTCGCGAGTTCGTCGGCGACGGCGTCCGCCCAGAGCGTGTTGCGGTTCGGTGCTGGTGCCGTCATTCCAGTTCGTCGAGTACGGGGCGGTACTTGAGCTGGACCTCCTCCCACTCGTCGTCGGGGTCGCTGTCGGCGACGATGCCGTTGCCGGCGAACAGCGTCACGGAGTCGCCGTTCGTGACCGCCGACCGCAGCCCGACGCCGAACGTCCCGTCGCCGTCGGCGTCGAACCACCCTACGGGGGCGGCGTACCAGCCGCGCTCGAAGCTCTCGGTGTCCCGAATCGTGTCGAGGGCAGCAGCCGGCGGCAGGCCGTTGACGGCCGGCGTCGGGTGCAGCGTCTCCACCACGTCGAGGACGTGGGTTTCGTCGCCGACAGCGGCCGAAATCGGCGTCTCGAGGTGCTGGATATTCGAGAGGGTCCGGACTCCCCGGTCGCCGACTTCGACGGCCCCGAGCTCCTCCAGCCGGCGCGCGATGGTGTCGACGACGACGCCCTGCTCGTGGCGGAGTTTATCGCTCTCCCGCAGGCGTTCGGCGAGCCGGGCGTCCTCCTCGGGGGAGTCACCGCGGCCGACCGAGCCCGCGAGCGCGACCGTCTCGACGCGGCCGTCGCGCAGCGTCGCCAGCCGCTCCGGCGTCGCCCCGAGGAACGCCGCCTCCTCGGTGGGAGCGACGAGGAACCGGAAGCACTGCGAGTACCGCTGGCGCAGCCGCTCGAGGAGGTCCCGGGGGTCGACGGAGCCGTCGAGGTCGGCGCGCAGCGCCGTCGCCAGCACCACTTTGCGGAGGTCGCCGGCGTCGATGCGGGCGAGCGCGTCCAGCACGCCCTCCGTCCACGTCTCTCGGTCCGGCGTCGGCGTCGTCTCGGTGACGCCCGGCCTGGGGCCGCTGGGCCGCATCGCCGGCAGCGCCTCGACCGCCTCGCGGGCGTCCGCCAGCGCCTCCTCGACAGTCTCCTCGGTGGCGTCCTCGCCCGCTCGTGCGACCGTGAGCCACGTCTCGTCGCCGACGCTCGCGAGCTGGTACTGCGGGAGCACGAACTGGGCGGCCGGGAACCCCGTCCACGGGGCCTCGGCGTCGTGGTCGGCGAAGAACGAGAAGCCGCCCAGCAGCCGCGGCCGGGCCGCCGGCGGGCCGTCGTAGTCGAGGTCGTCGAAGAGGTCGTCGGCCCACGCGCGCACCGTCTCGAACCGGTTCTCGCCCGCCGCCGTCACCCCGGCGGCGGTGCCGGCCCCCGACAGCTCCAGACCGTCCGGGTCTGCCCAGTGGAACCCCGGCGCGGCCCGGGCGGCGAGAAACGCCCGGTAGGAGACGTCCGCGACCCGACAGCTCGTCGCGACGACCGGCCCGTCGGCGGTCGCCTCCCCGGCAAGCGAACTCATTACCTGCCGTTCGGACTGGCGCGCCAAATACCCTGCTGTCCCGGCCTAACTGTACCGGTCTTCCGCCCACGGGTCCGCCGTGTTCGAGTAGCCGCGCTTCTCCCAGTAGCCCCGCTCGGGCTCGGTCAGGAACTCCACGCCGTCCACCCACTTCGCGCCCTTGTAGGCGTACCTGTGGGGCGTGACGACCCGCAGCGGGCCGCCGTGTTCGGGCGCGAGGTCCTCGCCGTCGAACGCCCACGTGAACAGCACCTCGTCCCGCATGCAGTCCGCCAGCGGGAGGTTCGTGGTGTAGCCGTCGAGCGCGTGGAACATCACGTGGACGGCGTCGGGGTCGACGCCGGCGAGGTCGGCGAGGTGCGTGAACGGCACGCCGGTGAACTCGCAGTCGAGCTTCGACCAGCCGGTGACGCAGTGGAAGTCTTGGCGCTGTGTCACGGTCTCGAGGTCCCGGAACTCGTCGTAGGACAGCGTCAACTCGTCTTCGACGGCGCCGGTGACCGTGAACTCCCACGTCTCGGGGTCCCAGTTCGGGGTGTCGCCTTTCGACAGCACCGGGAACTTCGAGGTCTCGCGCTGCCCGGGCGGCACCCGGTCGTCGCCGAACTCCCGGTAGAGGTCGGTCACGTCGTCGACAGTCATGGCTACGCGTAGCGATTCCGGACACGTATTCCTACCGGAATACCCAGCGCCGTCTGGGGAAACCGAAAGCGGAGTTCGCCGTTTCGCCACTCTAGTTTTGCCTGTCGAAAGAATCTCCCCCGTCAGGCTTATCAAGGGAGGCGTCGAAGCCTCCCTCGTTAGGATGCCCACCGTCGAAGTCAACATCCCCGACCAGATCGAGATGCAGATCGCCCAGCTCGTCGAACAGGGGGAGTTCGTGAGCCGGGAGGAAGCGATCGAACAGCTGCTGTCCTCGGGCATTCGCGCCTACAAGACCAGCGGCCCCAGCGACGAAGAAGACGGCGCCGGCCTCGAGAGCGAGGGCGGCATGATGGGGCACGACGACGAGTACGTCTTCTAGCGTGTGAACTGGTCCCGAAGAACGCTTAAACCCCAGAATTCCCTACGCTAACTTCATGCACAAGGACGAGCTCCTCGAACTCCACGAACAGATGGTCGACATCAAAGACCAGTTCCTCGGCTTCGACCACGTCGACGAAGACTCCTTCGCCGCCTACGAGGAGCTGGAAGTCGAACCCTCGCACGTCCACAAGTCCAAAAGCGAGCACAAGCACGCCGTCTTCCTCCTCGGGAACTCGCTTGCCGCCGCGATGAGCGAGGACGAGTTCTCCAGCGCCGGCCGCATCAGCAAGCGGATGGAGGAGCTCGCCGACGACGCGTCGAACCAGCTGTAGCCGCCCCAGTTTCCGCCGCTTCGGTGTCACTGCGAGACACGTTCTGAGCCCCTCGTCCGGCCCGAAAAGGCTTATACGCGGCACTCGCATTCTCCCGGACATGCAGGCACGCACAGTCGAGCGAGTGGAGTCCTGGGACTCCCGGCCGTTCTCCGGCGGGGTCGGCCAGCTCCACGAACTCGCGGACGCGGACTTCTCGGGCGCGGTGTCCGCCGGGGAGACGTGGCTGTTCCTGTTGAACGGCCGCGTCATCGGGGTGTTCGGGGGCGACGTCGAGGACGTCGCCGACGCCGAGGGCACAGTGTACGAGGCGCCCCACGAGTCGGTCGCGTTGCTGTACGCGATGCAGCAGCGCGGCGGGGAGACGCAGGCGAAGTACTACACGAACGACACGCCGCTGTCCGAGGCGGGCGAGACGCTGTCGGACGCGAAGTTCACGGGCTACATCGAGCTCTCCGAGAACGTCCTCTCGGGCGACTACTACGTGGTCTACTACGGCGGGCGGTCGATGAGCGCGGCGTTCGTCGGGACCACCGAGGAGCTGATTACGGGCGACGAGGCGTTCGAGCGCGCGGACGACGAGGTCGGCGTCTACGAGGTCGTGAAGACGCCGGTGAACGTCACCGAGCTCCCGCCGCGCGAGGACGAGGCGGACGGCGGCGAGGACACAGACAGTGACGCGAACAGTGGGGCAGCGGCGGGGGCCGCAGCCGGTGTGGCAGCAGACGCGAGCGCGGACGCAGCCGCCGAGAGCGACGAGGTCGACACGCAGGGGACGGACGCGTCGCTATCGACGGGCCAGCGCGCCGACGATTCGGCGGCTGACCCGTCGGAGTCGACCCCGAGCGACGCCTCGAGTGCCTCCCCCGACGGGAAGTCGGGGACCCGGGGCACCGGGGACACACCGGCTCCCGACAGCAGCGACGAGTCGGGCGGGGGGTCGCGTCGGCGGACGGAAGCGACGGCGGACAGCGGCGCCGAAGCCGCCGAGGACGGCGGAACGAAGGCGAAGCCGCCGGAGAGCGACCAGGCGTTCGACGACGAGCGCGAGTGGCGAGAGACCACGTCGGTCCCGACAATCGACCCCGAGGACAGCGAAGACGGGAGCGGCGCCAGGGGCTCGCAGGCGCGGACGTCGACCGGCACGAGCAGCGGGGGTCGCACGAAGTCGTCGTCCTCGTCCTCTTCCTCCTCGTCTGGTCGGAGCGGCCGGTCGCGTTCCGGCTCCTCGTCGTCGGGTCCGAAGTCCACGGTCGAGAAGCTCAAGCAGGCGGTCAAGCAGCGCGAGCAGAAGCTGCAGGCCGCAAGCGAGCGCATCGACGCCCTCGAGGGCGAACGGGACGACCTCGAGGCTGAACGCGAGCGCCTCCAGGAGCGCGTCGATACTTTGGAGAGCGAGCGGGACGACCTCGAGTCGACGGTCGCCGGCCTCGAGAGCGAGCTGGCGGCCGCAGAGGCCAGTGAGGGCAGCGACGACACGGCGGCGACCGACCTGAACGCCGTCGACGCGCTGTCGGGCACGAACCTCTTCGTGCGGTACGAGTCGAAGGGGAAACCGACGCTCGACGAACTCAAGGACACGACCGACCCCGACGCCGTCAACGAGAACCTCCGCATCGACCACCACACGCAGTTCGACGCCGAGTCGGCGACGGTCGACGGCGAGTCCTTCGAGTCGTTCCTCGAGGAGACGACCGTCTACCGGTTCGTCTCCTGGGCGGTGCGCGCGCTCCCGTACGAGGTCCGGGACTCCGGCCACCAGTCCGGGCTCGCGGACCTCTACGGCGCGCTGCCGCAGGTGGACCGCGCCGAACTGAACGGCACCGTCGAGGTAACTCCCGACGAGGACACCACCGTCTCGCGGACGTTCGACGTGGTGTTGCGCGACCGCATGGGGAACCCGCTGGTCGTCGCCGACGTCAGCACGGGCCGCGACCCCGTGACGGGCGACCAGATGACCGCGCTAGTCGAGGACGCGACCGCCATCCGCGAGGGCAGCGACGACCTCGCGGCGGCGATGTACGTCACCGGGTCGTTCTTCCAGCCGGCCGCCCTCGAGACGGCCGACGAGGAGACGGCGGCCGGCGGCCTGTTCTCGCGGGCCGACCGCGAGAGCTTCGTGAAAGTCGGCCGCAAGGCTGGCTACCACCTGTGTCTCGTGGAGGACCGCAACGACGCGTTCCACCTGACCGTTCCGGAGCTCTGAAGGGAGAAAACGGGTTACTCGGCTTCCGCGGCCGCGTCGATCTTCATGGATTCCATCTTGTCGATGATCTCGTCGACTTTGCCGTCGAGTTCCTCGACGAACTCGTGGGTGCGCTCGGTCGTGATTGCGCCCTGACTGGACGGCTCGATGAGGTTCTCCTCCTCGAGGACGCGCAGCGAGTAGCGGACCTTGTGGTGCGGGTAGCCGGTCTCGTTGGACATCTTCACGATGCCGATAGGTTCGTTCTCGATGACCATCCGGAGGACCTGCAGATGACGCTCCAGCATGTCGACTTCCTTCTCAAGCCGGTCTATCATGGCATTTGTTAACTTGTCAGGGCGGGCCTTTAAAGGTTGTCACACCCGGGCGGCAGAACTGAGCTACATCGAACTACGCGGGTGGTAACAATTAACGATTGCGTTCGGGGAACTCGCGGCGCTGGTTGCTGCTATTCTGCCGGAAGTGTACACGTACGTGTAGAACCTCGGCCGAGATACCGTAACCGGTATCACGTCCGTGGTGGTAGATTCGCGTATGACCGTCACCATCGTCGGCGCCCAGCTGGGCGACGAAGGCAAAGGCGGCGTCGTCGACCTGTTCGGCGACGCTGCAGACGTCGTCGCCCGGTACCAGGGCGGCGA
This sequence comes from Halobacterium rubrum, assembly GCF_021729015.1. Taxonomy (GTDB): domain Archaea; phylum Halobacteriota; class Halobacteria; order Halobacteriales; family Halobacteriaceae; genus Halobacterium; species Halobacterium rubrum. The sequence goes on along the minus strand of NZ_JAJQQZ010000004.1, from coordinate 155,631 downwards.
CAACGCCGGCCACACCGTCGTGGTCGGCGGCGACGAGTACAAGCTATCACTGGTCCCGTCGGGCGCCGTCCGCGGAAAGACTGGCGTCCTCGGCAACGGCTGCGTCGTCAACCCCGAGACGCTGTTCGAGGAGATCGACGACCTCCGCGAACGCGGCCTCGACCCGGACGTCCGCGTCGCCCGGCGCGCCCACGTCATTCTCCCCTACCACCGCGTACTCGACGGCATCGAAGAGGAAGCGAAGGCCGACTCCGACCTCGACGCCGGCACGACGGGCCGCGGCATCGGCCCGACCTACGAGGACAAGGCGGGCCGCCGCGGCGTCCGCGTCGGCGACCTCCTCGACCCGGACGTGCTCCGCGAGCGCCTGGAGTACGTCGTCCCACAGAAGCGCGCGCTCTACGAGGACGTCTACGGCGGCGACGCCGGCGAGGCATTCGACGTCGACGCGCTCTTCGAGCAGTACCGCGAGTACGGCGAACGCATTCAGGAGGAAGGCATGGACGTCAACGCCGGCGACTACCTCGCCGACCGCATCGCCGACGGCGACGAGGTGATGCTGGAGGGCGCCCAGGGCACCAGCCTCGACATCGACCACGGCATCTACCCCTACGTCACGTCCTCGAACCCGACGGCGGGCTACGCCGCCACTGGCACGGGGCTCGGCCCGACGACCATCGGTCAGGGCGAGGTCGTCGGCATCGTGAAGGCGTACCTCTCCCGGGTCGGCACCGGCCCGCTCCCGACCGAACTCACCGGCGACGACGAGGACCTCGCGACGTACATCCGCGAGGAGGGCGGCGAGTACGGCACCGTCACCGGTCGCCCGCGCCGGGTCGGGTGGCTGGACATGCCGATGCTCCGGCACGCGAGCCGCGCGAACGGCTTCACGGGGCTCGCCATCAACCACCTTGACGTGCTCGCTGGCCTCGACGAGGTAAAGGTCGGGCACGCCTACGAGCTCGACGGCGAGACCGTCTACTCGATGCCCGCGACGACCGAGCGCTGGGGCGACTGCGAGCCCGTCTTCGAGACCTTCGACGGCTGGCCGGAGTTCGACCCGGAGACCGTCGCCAGCGAGGGCTACGACGGCCTCCCCGACGAGGCGCAGGCGTACGTCGAGTACGTCGAGGACGAACTCGACACCCCCGCCTACGTGCTCGGCGTCGGTCCCGGCCGCGAGGAGTCCGTGGTCCGACAGAACCCCTTCGAGTAGCCCGCCGTTCGCTCCCGCCCCGGTCGGAACCCGCACGTTTTTGCCGACCGCCCGCCAGGCTTCAGGTATGAAAGAGGACCTGATGGACATCGTCTGCTGTCCGCTGGACAAACACGACCTCGAGCTGGACGTGGAGTCCGAGGAGGACGGCGAGGTGATGGCGGGGACGCTGACGTGTACGGAGTGCGGCGAGGTCTACCCCATCGAGGACGGCATCCCGAACCTGCTGCCGCCGGACATGCGCGACGACGACGAGGAGAGCGCGGCGTCGGCCTGAGGCGGGGAACCTTTTTTGCCGCCCGGGGTCGCAGTCCCGGACGTGCCGAAGACGCTGTCGGTCCACCTGAACCGCGAGGGGCCGCGCGAGCTCGACCCGGAAGCGGCCGCGCTGGAGACCGACCGGTCGTTCGTGCTGGAGTTCGTGAACCACGGCCAGCCGCTGCACGTCCACCTGCATCCCGACGACGTGCTCGACGGCGTGGTGACGCCGGCGGAGACGCAGCTGTACGTCGACGAGGCGGAGACGCGGAGCGTGGACGTGGCGGTGCCGCGAGGGGCCGGTCCACTGGAGGGCCGGCTGCAGCTCGTGACGGGGTACGGCGCCGAGGAGTCGGCGGTGGCGGTGTCGGTGACGAGCGAACGGAAAGACGGCGGACCGGACGTCGCCGTCGACGACACGCTGACGGAGAAGGAGACGCCGACGGAGTCGGACACGGCGGCGTCCGTGACGCAGGTCGTGACGCCGGTCGTCCTCGCAGGGGTCGCTGTGCTGGTCGCCGCGGCCGCGGCGATTGCGGTGCCGGACGCCGGCGCGCTTGCCGTCGGCGTCGCGGGCGTGCTGGCTGGCGTGGCCGTGGCAGCCTACGAGCTGTTCCGGTAGCGACGAAGCTACGTCTCGCGGGCCTCGGTCAGTGACCTCGCAAGAAGACCTGCGACAGCGACTGCCTCAGTGGTGGTCGTCGTCAGCTTCGTCCTCGTCGTGGTCCTCGGGGTAGGTCGGGGTGCCCGAGAGGTTGCCGTGGTCGTCCATGCGCTTGGCGCGCAGGAACCGGGCGCGGTAGCGGTTCGCGCCCTCGTAGACGTCGGCCTCCCGGATTTCGTCGGTGCGGCCGTCGGCGACGGCGTCGACGATGTCCTCGACCTGTTCTTTCTCCTCGGGCGTCAGCTCGAAGGTGTACTCGCGGGTCTCCTCGCGTTCGAGCGTCGTGAACTTGCGGGCGGCGGCGACGAGCAGCGAGCAGGGCTCCCGGCACGGGAACTCGCCGTCGCCGCGGGGGACGTCCAGCTCCTCGTCGCCGTTGCGGTCCCACTCCCGGCGTTTCAGACACTGGGAGTCGACACAGCAGGCCTCGGCCGCCCACTCCAGCGCCTCGTCGGGGAGTTCGGAGACGACGCCGTAGATGCCGGTCTGGCGCCCGGCGGCGTCCTCCCAGTGGTCGACGTCGAGGTCGCCCGCACGTTCGCGGTGCCAGTTCGCGACCGTCGCCGGGTAGACGTACTCCACCGTCTCGACGAGGTCGCCGCCGTCGAGGTCGACGAACGCCCAGCCGTGCGGCAGCGACGGCGCCGTCGACAGCGGCCGGTAGCGGCCGTCGTCGTCGTGTTTCACCAGCTCCCGGGCTTCGAGGGGGTCGGTGTAGGCGTCCACGTCCTCGCCGACGTCGTCCTCGTGGCGGACCTCGTAGCGCCGCTGGCCGTCGCGGCCGAGGACGGCGGTCACGGCGAGCTCGCCCCAGTGGCGGGTGTGGCCGCCCTCGAGCGCATCGTAGCGCTCGGGGACGGAGAGGCCGTCGCCGCCCTCCAGCCAGCGGAGGAACGCCCGCCGGGCGGTGTCGTGCCCGCCGACGTCGCGTTCCCAGTAGTGCCAGTTCGTCGCGTACGGGCTGTCGGCGTGTTCCCGGAGCTCCTCGAGCGTGACGACGGCGTCCTCGTCGGGCGTCTGGAAGCGGTAGGCGTCCCGGTACGGCTCTACGGTGAGTCCGTCGAAGTCGATGCCGTCGTCGGCGGCGTCGACGAGCGCGTCGGCGACCGACATCTAATCACCCGCGGCGGCGTCGGCGCCACCCGTACGCTCCCGGACCGCCTCGACCGCGTCGCCGACGGGCGCGCCCGCGTCCTCGGCGCGCTCGAGGACGACGTCGGCGACCAGCGGCTCGGTGCCGACCGCGCCCGAGTACCAGATGCGGTGGCCGTCGACCTCGCTGGGGACGTCGTAACCGGTGCGGTAGTCGTCGGTCAGCCCCATGTCCTCGGGGATGTCCTCCTGGGTGTGGAAGCCGTCGGAGACGAACAGCGGCACGACCACGATGTCCTCGGTCTCGAAGAAGTCGGTGACGTCGTCGACCTCGGGGTCCTCGTCCATGAACACCGCCTGCACCTCGCCGAAGGTGCCCATGTCGCGGATGCGGTCGGCGTGGTAGTAGATGGCTTTCGCGGAGTTCTCGTTGCGTTCGGTGCCGTGGCCGACGACCGCGAGGCCGAAGTCGTCGCCGAACTCGTCGCGGCCCGTGACGGACTTCGCGCGCTGGACGATGACGTCGCTCATCGAGTCGTGGGTGCCGACCGGCCCGCAGTAGTGAATCGTCTTCTCGACGTCGCCGGCGTCGAGGGTGACGTGGTCGGCGTCGGTGCCGTCGGACTCCCAGTCCTCGGGGTCGAAGTCGTCGAGGCGCAGCTCCCGAGGGATGACCTGCTCGGTGAAGTAGCCCTCCGAGATGAACAGCGGGACGACGTACACCTCGTCGGACTCCAGCGTGCGGAGGACGTTCCGGAACGACGGCTCCTCCTTCCAGAACGCCTCGCGGACCTCGTCGAACGCACCCGACTCGCGGATGGTGTCGGCGTGCGCGTAGGCGGGCTCCGAGGAGCCCGGGTTGAGGTGCGAGCCGTGTCCGACGATGACCAGCGCTTGCATGGACACCGCTAGTGGCGGGGCGGCCTTAGTGACTTCGGGAACGACGTCGTCTGCCCCCACAGACCCGGAGTTTTTCGCCTGTTTTAACCCGGATGACGTGTACGTGTACGGTACCCGATGGCTCCCAGCTCTCGGCAGACCATCGCACTCTGCGCCGCCGCCCTGCTGCTCGTCAGCGGGTGCGCTGCGGTGCTCGCACTCGACGGCGACGGCGAGCCGGCGGCGCCGCCGAGCGGCGACGAGGTCGCCGCGAGCTTCCAGACACTGGACTCGCTGACCGCCACGGAGGTCCGGACCGTCGAGACGAACGACACCACGAACCGGACGCGAGCGACGGTCAAGCTGGCGGTCGGCGACGACCCGAGGGGCGTCGAGCGGTTCCGTCGCGTCGTCGCCCCCGAGGCCGACTCCGGCGACGTGGTCGCCTGGCGAGGCGCCGAAGTCGTGGTGTACGACGCCTCCGAGGCCGAAGCCACCAGATTCCCCCGTCCAGTGATCCCGGCACAGTTCGCCGACCGGGGCGAGTTCTACGCGAGGATCGCCGAGGCCGCCCGGGACGGTGAGACGATCACGGCCGACCGCGTGTCGCCGCTCCCGGTCGTTCCGGCGTCAGACAGGACTCGCCCCGTCGGTGACGCCGTCGAAGGCTACGAGGTCGAGTACCTCGGGACGGAGACGGTGTCGGGCCGCACCGCTCACGGCTTCCGGCTGTCGGCGGTCACCGACGCCGCGCTCACAGCGAACCGGACGCTGTGGCTGGACGCCGAGTACTACTACCCGCTGCGGTCGGCTCGCACAGCGGCCTTCGAGAACGAGACGTACCACGTCCAGTCCGCGCTGCGGGACGTCACGTTCGACGCCGACCTCGACGCGGGCACCTTCGCGTGGTCACCACCCTCGAACGCGTCCGTGGAGACGCTGGGGGTCGGGGAAGACGCCTACGACTCCCGGGCCGTGTTCGTCGACGACGCCCCGATGTCGGTGCCGCGTCCCGACGTCCCCGACGGCTACGCGTTCGAGCACGGTCGCGTCCTCGACGGCGACAACTACACGCAGGTCGTCACCGAGTACGCGAGCCAGCGGGACAGCGCGGGTTCGATGCTCGCGGTCTCGAAGTACGCGCCGGACAACGAGACGACGGCCAGTGAGGATGCGTCGCCGCTGTCTGCGGGCGAGTCCGTCACGGTCGCCGGGCGGAGCGCGACGTTCCTGCGGACCGAGTACGCCACCGCGGTCCAGTGGCGCTGCGGGGACGTCCGGTACACGGTGCTCGCGACAGACCTCGAGAAGGCGTCGGTGCTTCGGGTGGCAGCATCGGTCGCCTGCGAGTGACCGGCAGCTCGGACGCTTCGCAGCGGTCAGGGCCGCCGGTACAGCGAGTACGCGATGCAGACCAGTCCCGCGAACTGGAGCAGCCGCACGGCCAGCGTGAGCGGCGACTGGAGGCTGGCGTCGATGACGCCGAGCCGCAACAGCCCGGTGCCGACGAACGCCGCCGTGTTCGTCACCGCCGTCAGGAGGATGAGCCCCACCGAGAGGTACTGCATGGACGTGCTCTGGTGGCGGCGAAAGCCCCGGTACGCCTGGTAGCCGACGAACAGGCCGACGAGCGTCGACGCCAGCGAGACGACGACGATGGCGGCGAACCAGGTCATAGTCCCTCCCACATTCTCGTGAATCGGTCGGCGACATCCTCTGACTCGCACTCCACTTCCGTGGTGAACTCGCCGTCCTCGAGTTCGAGACTGAACCGCGTGAGCGTCGCGCGGTAGACGCTGTGGTGGTTGCCGTCCGGGCGGACGTTGATCGACTCCTCCAGGAGGCCGAGTTCGGTGAGGTCGTCGATGCGCCGGTAGACCGTCGCGGTCGACGCGTCGCAGGCCTCGCTCAGTTGGCTCGCGGACATGGGTTCCCTGCTTGCCGCGGCGAGGATGGCTCGCGCGTGCTCGTCGTCGAGCACGGAGAGCACCGCCGTCGGGTCGCTGTCCTCGCTCACAGCAGCGATTCACACTCCCCGCATTTAAACGCCGCCCGCGAGTCGCAGATACTGAAAGTTAAGCCGGTCGGGCGCCGAGCCGTCCGTATGTCGCTGGCTGGCGAGACGCGGGCGGCGGTCGACGACCACCCGTTCCTGCGGCGGGCGCTGCGGGCGGGCGTCGCGAACCACGCCGCTGTGGCGCGCTTTCTCGACGTGGACGGCGACGAGGACGCCGTGGCGGCAGCCGTCCGCCGGTACGCCGAAGACCTCCCGGCACTCGAGCGCCGGGATGCGACCCCTCGCGTGTCGATGTCGTCCGGCATCTCGGAGGTGGACGGCGACACAGCCACGGGCGAGGCCGACTGGCTGCTCGCTGTCGGCGACGCGTCGTTCGCGCGGGACGGCGGCAGCCTGACGGCGCTGGTCGCAGCGGGCGAGGGCCTCGATTCGCGAGCGCTGGCGCACTCGCTGGAGCGCCTGCACGCCGCCGACATCGACCCGGTCGCCGCGGGCGTGGCCGACGGGCTGGCGGTGGTCGTCGAACGCCGGGACGGCGCGGACGCGCTGCGGGTCGTCGAGGACGCGCTGGCGTCGGTGCCCGACCGGTCGCAGTAGGTGACGATTCCGACGCCTTGAAACGCTGGCCGTCGTACTCTCCCGGCATGACGCAGTACGTGTCGAACACCCTCTCCGGCGAGCGAGAGTCCTTCGAGCCACGCGACCCCGAGAACGTGCTCGTGTACACGTGTGGCCTGACGGTCTCCGACGACGCCCACCTCGGGCACGCTCGCCTCTGGGTGCAGTCGGACGTGGTGGCGCGGTGGCTCTCGCACGCTGGCTACGGCGTGCGACACGTGCAGAACTTCACCGACGTCAACGAGAAGATCGTTGCGCGCGTCGGGGAGGACGACCTCGGCGACACGGAGGCCGAGGTGGCGGCCCACTACACGCAGTCGGTCATCGACGACATGCGCGCGCTGAACCTCGAACGGGCGGACGTCTACCCCCGGGTCTCCGAGCACGTCCCCGAGATCATCGACCTCGTCGAGGACCTGATCGAGGCGGGGTACGCCTACGAGTCGAACGGCTCGGTGTACTTCGACGTGACGAGCTTCGAGGACTACGGGAAGCTCTCCGGGCAGGACGTCGAGGAGCTGGACGCGCAGGGCCCCGACGGCGAGCAGGCGGAGAAACGCCACCCCGCCGACTTCGCGCTCTGGAAGGCCGGCGGCGTCAGCCCCGCAGACGCCAACGAACACCGTGACGAGGACCTACCGCCGCTCGAGCACGAGTGCGGCCAGACGTGGGCGTCGCCGTGGGGCGAGGGCCGGCCGGGCTGGCACATCGAGTGCTCCGCGATGGCGACGACGCACCTCGACGAGCACATCGACGTCCACATCGGCGGGCAGGACCTCGTCTTCCCCCACCACGAGAACGAGGTCGCACAGAGCGAGGCGGCCTCGGGCGAGCGGTTCGCGGACTACTGGATGCACGTCCGGCTGCTGGAGACCGGCGGGGAGAAGATGTCCTCCAGCCTCGGGAACTTCTTCACGGTGGGCGACGCCGTCGAGGAGCTCGGTGCGAACGTCGTCCGCATGCTGCTGGTGTCGACGTCGTACACGCAGCGCCAGACGTACTCGGAGGCGACCGTCGGCGAGGCCGAGGAGCGCTGGGAGCGCCTCGAGCGCGCCTACGAACGTGCCGTCGACGCCGCCGACGACGTCGAGGCGTACGCGAAAGTCGAGGACGGAGACCTGCGCGCCGCCGTCGCTGACGCCCGCGAGGACTTCGCGGCCGCCATGGAGGACGACTTCAACACGCGGGGCGCCGTCTCCGCGCTGCTGGAGGTGGCGACGGCCGTGAACCGCCACGTCGACGCCCACGACGCCTACGACTACCGGGCGCTCGTCGACGCCATCGAGGCGTTCGAGGCCCTCGGCGGCGGCGTTCTGGGCTTCCAGTTCGAGGGCGACAGCGAGGTCGGCGGCGACGTCTCCATCGCCGAGGACGTCGTCGACCTCGTGCTGGACGTCCGCGAGGAGGAACGCGAGGCCGGCAACTACGAGCGCGCGGACGACCTCCGCGACCGGCTGGAGGCGCTCGGCGTCACCGTCGAGGACACCGACGACGGCGCCACGTTCCGGCTGTAGACGGCCCCCTTCTGGGCGACGCGCCGCCGCAGGCGGGCCACAAGGGTTATTCTCGGCGGACGGCTCCGGTGGCGTATGCAACGCACAACGGCGACGGCAGTCGCGCTGGCGGCCCTGGTCGCGCTCGCCGGCTGCGGCGCGCTGACCGGCGACGTCTCCTTTTCGGCGTCGCCCGCGACCGTCGGCGACGCCACGCTCGACGACTCCGACTACGAGGAGGCCAACGTCTCCGAGCAGGAGGTGACCCGGGAGTTCGAGGCCGCCGGTCAGTCCCGCAACGTCACCGTGACGAACCAGATCGCGATGTACGAGCGCAGCGTCGACGTGCCGGTGGTCGGCAGTCAGCGCGCGGCCGTCTTCGGGGCGTTCGCCAGCCCCGAGGTGAGCGTGCTCGGGCAGTCGTTCAACCCCATCGAGGACTACAGCGACCGGGAGCTGGTGGCGCTCGCCCAGCAGCAGTACAGCGGCCTGACGGTCGGCGACGAGGTCGGCACGCGGAGCGTGTCGACGCTCGGCGAGTCGACGAACGTCACGAAGTTCGACGGCGAGGCGTCCATCGGCGGGTCGACCGTCGACGTCTACGTCCACGTCACCAAAGTGAAACACGACGGCGACTTCGTGGTGGCCGTCGCCATCTACCCGCAGGCGCTGGACGGCGAGCAGGAGACCGTCGACGACCTGCTCGCGGGCCTCGAGCACTAGCGGCGAGTCGCGGGCGCTCCCGAAGCTTCAGGCGGCTGGCGCCCCCACGGCTGTGTATGGCTTCCACGCCCGCGCCCGACTTCGAGTTGCCGAACGCCGGCGCCGGCCCCGACCCCTACCGGCTCGCCGACCGGGCAGCAGACGACGACCTCGCGTTTCTCGTGCTCCTGTTCCAGCGCGACTACCACTGCGGGAACTGCCGGGAGCAGGTCCAGCACGTCGCCGAACGGTACGAGGAGTTCGTCTCCCGGGGCGCCGAGGTGGCGTCCGTCCTCCCCGAGCCCCGGGAGCGCGCCGAGTCCTGGCAGGACAGCTACGGACTGCCGTTCGCGCTGCTGGCAGACGAGTCGAAGGCCGTCGGCGACGACTACGACCAGCCGACGCGCTTCGGCGTGCTCGGGAGCCTCCACGACCTCGTCGGCCGGATGCCCGAAACCGTGGTTCTCGACGTGCGGGGCGACGAGCCGACCGTCGCCTACGAGCACCGCGGGTCGTCGCCGACCGACCGGCCGAGCGTCGACGACCTGCTCGCCGAGCTCGACGCCCGCTCGTAGCAGCCGTCGCCACCGAACTGCGCGCCCGTTCTCAGTCCTCGAGGGTGCCCCGCAGGACTTTCGCGGCGACGAGCACGGGGTCCCAGACGGGGCTGAACGGCGGCGCGTACGCCAGGTCGAGGCGTTCGATCTCGGCGACGGTCGCTTCGTGCTCGATGGCCGTGGCGACCGTGTCGATTCGGATCGCCGCGCGGTCCTCGCCGGCGATGGCGCCGCCGAGCAGCCGACCACTCTGGCTATCGGCGGTCAGCGTCACCGTCGTCTCGGCGTTCCCCGGATAGTACCCCGACCGGGAGCCGGCGGTGACGGTCTCGGACACCGGGTCGAAGCCGGCGTCCCACGCGCGGTCGTGGTCGAGGATGCCGGTCCGCCCACACTCCAGTTCGAAGGCTTTCACCGCCGCCGTCCCGGCGATGTCGCCGACGGGCTCGCGGTCGCCGGCGACGGTCTGCCCGATGGCGCGGCCCGCCCGGTTCGCCGTGAGCCCGAGCGGCACCCAGTCGGCCTCGCCCGTGACGGCGTGGCGCATCTCGGCGCAGTCGCCGGCGGCGAACACGGCCTCGCGGTTCGTCTGGCCGAACTCGTCGACTGCCACCGCGCCGCTCGGCCCGAGGTCGACGTCCGACCCGGCGAGAAACTCGGTGTTCGGCCGAACCCCGACCCCGACGACGGCGACGTCCGCCTGCAGCCGGCCGTCGTCGTGTTCGACCGCCATCAGGTGGTCGCGGTCGTCACCGACGAGCGCCTCGACCTCGGTCTGAAGGTGGACGGTGACACCGTGCTCGCGCAGCGTCTCGGCGGCGCGCTCACCGGCCGCCTCGCCGAACGGGGGCAACAGCTGGTCGGGTCGCTGGAAGAGGTGGACGTCGAGGTCGTGGGCCGCGAACGCCTCCGCCATCTCGACGCCGACGTAGCCGCCGCCGACGATGGCCGCCGTCTCCGGCGGGTCGCGGGCGCCGTACTCGCGGACGTACTCGCCGTCCACGTACTCGACGCTCGCAATCGACTCGGCCTCGGCGTCGTCGACCAGGAACGCCCGGAGCGCGGCGGTGTCGTCCATGTGATGGAGCGTGAACGCGCCCGACAGCTCCGTCCCCGGAATCGGCGTCGACAGCGCGCGAGCCCCCGAGGCCACCAGCAGGTCAGCGTACGGCTGTTCGAACGTGCCGCTCTCGTTCCGGACGGTGACCGTCTTCTCGTCGGGGTCGACGCGCGTGACCTCGTGTCGCCGCCGCAGGTCGATGCCGCGCTCGGCGGCCGCCTCCGGCGACAGCGACAGCAGGTCGGTGATGTCGTCGACCTCGCCTTTGACGAAGTACGGCATCCCGCACTGGGCGTACGACACCCAGTCGCCCTGCTCGAAGACGACGACCTCGCGGTCCGGGTCCTCCCGTCGACACTTGCTGGCCGCGCTCAGTCCGGCGGCGTCGCCGCCGACGACCACGAATGGATCCGTCATGCGTGAACGTGCGACGCGTGGGGACGTAACTGTTGGAGTCACCGCAGGGTAACCGGCCCCGGACAGGCGTGCACTCGCAGGGACGGCAGTCAGGTGGCGACAGCCAGCCACGCCGCCGTCTGAGCGACTGCGAGTGCGACCATCGCCACCACCGTCGGCGCCGGCGACCGGTCGGTGGTGTACCGGCCGCCCGCGAACGCCAGCGCCGGCAGGACAGCAGCGGTCGCCACCCAGACGGCCGACGGCAGGGCGTCCGCGAGGGCGACGGTCGTCGCGGCGAAGGCGACGACCCCCGACCAGTACGTCCCGCGCAGTCGGCCGGTCGACCAGCGCGTCGCCAGCGTGCGCTTGCCCACGGCGGCGTCGGCCCGCCGGTCGGGCCACGTGGTGTCGAGGAGGTTCAAAAACACCACCACGGCGAACGGCAGGCAGGCGGCGACCGCCGCGAGCGTGACGCGCCCGGTCGCCACGGAGACGGCGTACAGCGGCAACAGCAGGCCGCCGAGCAGCGCGTTGACGAGTTCGCCGAGGCCGCGCCACGCGAACGCCAGCGGCCCCACAGAGTACTGCCAGCCCAGCACTGCGACGGCTGCGAGCAGCCAGACAGACAGCCACGGGAGCGCCACACCGGCCGTCGCGGTGACGACGCCGACGGCACCAGCGAGTGCGACGACGCCGGCCGCCAGCACGACCTGCCGGGAGACTCCAGTCTGTACCAGTGCGCCGCTCCCGCCGGAGAACGGCGTCCGCTCGGTCAGCCGGTCGGTCTCGGCGTCGGCGTACTCGTTGGCGTAGTGGACGCTCGCGGCGACCAGCGCCATCGCTGCCAGTCCGGCGGCGTGCGCCCCGACGGGGAGTCGGCCAGTCTCCGCGAACGCGAGGCTCGCGCCCATGGCGTAGACGAGTCCGATGAGCAGCACCTGTGGCGGCCGCGCCGTCTTCCAGAGCACCCATGCGACGGTGCGGGCGTCGGCTGCCGGCCAGGCCGGGTTCGTCTCGCTCACGGCTCAGGGTCCTCCGTCTCTTCCGCGTCCGTCGCCGCCGCCGAAGCCTCGTGGTCGGTGAAGTACCCGAGCTTGCGCGACCAGTCGTAGGACTGGTACGTGACGCGCGGGCGCTCCCCGTCATCGAGGACGCCGTGCTCGCGGAGGAACGCGTAGATGCCCGACCGGCCGCCGAAGTCCCCGCGGTGGTAGAGGAACAGCCGGGAGACGGCCAGCCGGCCGCGGTCGTCGTACTCGCAGTCGCTGTGGAGGAACGAGGCCGTGCTGCGGTCCAGTTCCTCGTCGACGCCGTCGGCGGTGTAGGCCGCTATCGGCGGACAGGAGGCGGCCGCGCAGTTCAGCGCGAAGTGAATCCGGGGGTCGGCGTCGGGAAGCCTGTGGCGGCGCTGGAAGCCGTCGGCCCGGAGCCGCGGCAGGTAGCCCAGGCCGTACTTCGACTTCGACCCGCGGAGGATGCCGTGTTCGACGTCGTCGAGGCTCAGGTCGTGGCCGGCGACCGTCAGCCGGGGTTCGCCGAACAGCCGGCGCTTGTCCGCGAAGATGTCGGGGTCCCGCTGGAGGTCGTCCTGCACGGCGGCGTTGTAGGTGTTCAGCCAGAAGGCAGTGGTCGCCTCCCGGTCGAGCGCAGCGAGTCGGTCGCCGTCGAGCGCCGCGAGTGCCGCGCGGAACTGCTCGGTCGCCTCGCCGTGCCTTGTAGCGAGGACGTACTCGCGGGAGCAGGCGACCGGCGACGACGCCGGCTCTGTCGGTGACACGACCACCTATACGGACGCGAGCCTCTCGAAGGTTCGGGCGAGAGGGGGTTTCGGGGATGCTTCGACGGCGCCGTGCGTGGAAGCGACCGCAACACTCAATCCGAACACATTCGCAAGAGTGAGGTATGAACGAGCGGGCCCTGCAGGCGGTCGTCGACCAGCCGACCCTTGCCGACCGGGTGGCGGCCGGCGAGTACCCCGAGTGGGTGCGTCGGCACTGGGAGAGCTTCTCCGACGGCGTCACGGGCGAGCGGGACGGGACGCCGTTTCCGTGTCACTTCGGTACCGAGTCGGTCAGGAACGGCGAGCCGCTGTACACGGTGGTCCCCTCGCTGACCGACCCGGACGCGCTGCTCGGCCTGCGTGACGCCTTGCTGGAGTACCTCGACGTTTACCGGGAGCGAGACGGCCGGGCGTCGTTCGTGACGTTCTGGAAGCCCACCGGCGAATCGTTCTCGGAGGCCGACTACCACGAAGCGCTGTGGCACGTCCTGAACGTCCTGCACGTCCACGACCCGGAGCCGTGGCCCGAGGATATCCCGACCGAGACCGACCACCCCGAGTGGGAGTTCTGCTTCGGCGGCGAGGCGCTGTTCCCGACGTGTCGCGCGCCGTTCTACGACGAGCACGACCGGTACTCGCGGCACTGCCCAGTCGGGCTCGAGGTCACCTTCCAGCCGCGCGCGCTGTTCGAGGGTATCACCGCCGACACCGAGGCCGGCCAGCACGCCCGCGAGGTCATCCAGGACCGCATCGAGGACTACGACGGCCAGTGTCCGCACGCCGACCTCGGCGACTGGGGCGTCGAGGGCGACCGCGAGTGGGTCCAGTATCTCTTCCGGGAGGACGAGTCGCAGGCACCCGACGAGTGTCCGGTGACGTTCACGCGCGACCACCCGAAAGCGACGGCCGGCGTCGACCCGGTGGTCGGCAATCGAGCCACCTCCCCGGCCGACAGCGATGACTGACGGCGCCACCGCCCCCGACGCGGCGCTCGTGCTCGTGGACTTCCAGCGGGGGTTCGACGACCCGTCGTGGGGCGACCGGAACAACCCCGAGGCGGAGGCTCGCGCCCGAGAGCTGCTGGCCGCGTGGCGGGAGCGCGATGGGGCCGTCGCACACGTGCGCCACGACTCGAGGGAGCCGGAGTCGCCGCTCCGACGCGGCGAGCCCGGATTCGCGTATCTCGACGAGCTGGCGCCCCGCGAGGGCGAAGGCGAGTTCGTGAAGTCCGTCAACGGCGCGTTCGTCGACACCGACCTCGAGGCGTGGCTGGACCGACGGGGGGTCGACTCCGTGGTGGTCTGTGGGCTGACGACCGACCACTGCGTGTCGACGACGGTCCGGATGGCCGAGAACCGGGGCTTCGACGTGACGCTCGTGCGAGACGCGACGGCCACCCACGACCGGACGTTCGACGGCGAGGTGCTACCCGCCGACGAGGTCCACCGGACGGCGCTGGCGCACCTCGACGGCGAGTTCGCTACGGTCGCGACGACGGCGGACGTACTCGGTCGGGCGTGACGCGGCGAGAACGAGCGGCTTACGGGAACCCGATGGAGAGTAGGACGGTGTGAGTGTGGCGGCCCGGCGTCGCCGCCAGTGACAGGCTCGGGCTGGGCGGTGTTTTCGTAACGTTACTGACTGCTCTGCTGGTCGTCGTCCTCGGTCGGGCCGGGCTCGAGGAGGTCGGGGCCCCGGCGGTACTTCGGGGTGCTGGCGAACTCCTCCATCCGCCGCCGCTCCGACTCGGTGATGCGGTGAGACATCACACCCTACTAACCACACCGCGGGTAAAGTAATAATTCGAATAATCCGGGCTAGAGGCAGTTATAAATGTGTTTCGTCGGCGAGCCGACCGGAGACCGGTCGTCGGTCGACGAGCCACCAGAAGCACACGGACGGCGAAGCGGTGCCGCCGCGTAAGGATCGGTTACGGGCCGCTGAAAGTGGTGCATGGACCGACAGACGGGGGAATCTACCAGTGAACTAGAAAAAGTGTCGTTATCTGGGGTGCGGTCAGTCGCCGTGTTCGTCGGCGAGCGTGGGTCGCGTGCGGCGTTCGACGAGCAGTGCAGTGACGAGTGCGACGGCGGCGAGCGCCGACATCGCTGCGAGTTTGGAGCGCATTACGAACGACCCGACGCACGCAGTGACTTTCGTTATACCGCGACTTCCCGACTGCACGCGGTCTGGTCGACTCCATAACAAACGCTCGCCGGCACCGCTGTCCGGACGTGTCTATCGCCGGTGCGACGCGGGCGGCCTGGCCCTTCGTCGCGGTGCTGGCCGCCACCAAGCTCGCCGACGCCGCCACCACCTACCTCGGGCTCGAGGTCGTCGCCGGGGTCCGCGAGGCGAACCCGGTGGTCGCCAGCGCCGTCGCCGCCCACGGGACGCTCCCCGCGCTCGCCGCCGTCAGCCTGACCGTCGTCTGTGCAGTCGCGCTCGTCACCGAGACGGCGGTCGCCGTCGTGTCGCTGTACGACGACGCGCCGCCGCAGTCACAGTTCGCGGTCCGGCTCGTCGGCTACGGGCTGCCGTCGGCGGTCCACGTCGCCGTCAGCACCCGGAACGCCGCCGTGCTCGCCGGGGTGTGACAACGCCCGACTAACAATAGGCCGACGCGACAACAGTACGCTCGGGGAGGCTCCCGTTCCGCTCTCCCCCGGAACGCTCCCCCGTCCGCCCCCGACCGGACCCACCGTTCTCCCCCATCCCCGTTCTTTTTCGGGTCACTTCGAGAGGTCTTTTGTCTGGATAGTCTCCCACGCAGACGCCCCCTGCTCGGTGATGCCGTACACCCGCCCCTTCCGGCGGTCTTCCGGGACGAGTAACTCGACGAGGTCGCGCTCCCGCAGCGAACTCAGCGCACGGGAGACGTGCGTCACCGAGAGGTCGACGTCCGTCGCGATCTGTGTGGGCGTCGCCGGCCCCTCTGCGAGCCGGCCGAGCACCTTCGTCCGGTGGTCGGAGCTGATGACGTAGCCGACCACGTCCCAGTCGGGGCTCACGCGAACCACCCCGTTGCCGCGTGCATCACGATCGACCTCCGTAGACGTAGTGGGCGACTGCCACGGCGCCGAACGCCGCCATCAGCACGCCGCCGAGCCACGTCACCGACACCCAGGACAGCGCCGCCGGGAACACCGACACGGCGCCGTACGCGGCCAGCCCGACGACGGCGATGCCGGCGTACACCAGCTGCCACGGGACCGCCTCCTCGTCGCTGTCCGGCAGGTAGGTGTCGAGGACGGCGACGTTCGACGTGAGCGCCACCTCCCCCGAGTCCTGGTCGTACTCGAGGAGCCCGGACTCGCTGAGCTTCGGGACGTGCGTCTGGTAGAGGGAGACGTACACGCGCTTGATCTGCTGGTCGGTGAGGTTCTCTACGTCGGTCTCGTTCTCCCAGGCAGCGACCTCCCGGGAGAGCTGGTTCAACTCCACTGGCTCGTCGCGGTCCCGCAGGTACGAGATGACGAACCGCCGGCGAGCGTTACTCAGGAGGTCGTAGACCTCGCCCTGAGTCAGCGAATCTTGGTCTTGTCTGGACATCGGTGGAGTCGGCGGGTCGGCGGGCAGTGACGCGGCCGCTGTACTCCCGGGTACCGTCCCGGCTCCGTCCCGTCGGCCTGCGGCCGGCGGGGTCGCGGCGTCGCTGGCGGTTCTGGTCGTGTCACTCTACTGTCACGCTCTTGGCGAGGTTCCGGGGTTTGTCTATGGAGCGGCCGAGGAGGTCCGCGACGTGGTACGACACCAACTGGAGCTGGACGTTCGCGAGCACGCCCGCCGCCGCCGGGTGTGTGTCCGGTATCGGGAGGAACTCGTCGACGGTCGCGGCGACGTCGGCGCTCGCCTCGCTGGCGATGCCGACGACCTCGGCGCCCCGCGACTGGACTTCCTCGACGTTGTGTAGCGTCTTCTCGTCGTGGCGGCCGGTGAACACCGCGAACACTGGCGTGTCCGGGGTGACGAGCGCGAGCGGGCCGTGCTTGAGTTCGCCGGCTGCGAACCCCTCGGCGTGCTCGTAGGTGATCTCCTTGAACTTCAGCGCGCCCTCGAGTGCGACCGGGAAGCCGACCCCGCGCCCGATGAAGAAGTGCCCTTCGCGGTCCCGGAAGCGGTCGGCGAGCCCGGCGGGCCCCGACTGGTCGAGAATCTGCTGGACGTCACTCGGCAGTCGGTCGAGCGCCCTGAGCAGGTCGTCGCGGTGCTCGCCGGCCGTCCCGGTGACGTCGCCGGTGAGGCGTTCGACGAGCAGCGAGAGCGCCGCGACCTGCGAGGAGAACGTCTTCGTCGCCGCCACCCCGATCTCGGGGCCGGCACGTATGAACAGGGCGTCGTCGCACTCGCGTGCGGCCGTCGATCCGACGACGTTCGTCACCGCCAGCGTCCGTGCGCCGTCGGCAGCCGCCCGCCGCACCGACTGCAGAGTGTCGGCCGTCTCGCCGCTCTGCGTGACGGCGACCACGAGCGTGTCCTCGTCGACCGGCGCCGGCGTCGTCGCGTACTCGCCGGCGCTGAACACCTGCGCCGGCACGCCGCGCTCCGCGAGCAGCTGACGGGCGTACAGCGACGCGTGGTACGACGTCCCGCAGGCGACGAACTGGACGTCTGAGACGTCCGCGAACGACCCCGGCGGGAAGTCCTCGAGGTGGACGTCGCCGTCGGCGCTCACGCGGCCGTTGACGGCGCGCTCGAGGGCGGCGGGCTGCTCGTGGATCTCCTTGAGCATGTAGTGGTCGAAGCCGTCGCGTTCGGCGTCCTCGGCCTGCCAGTCCACCGACTCGACCGGCCGGTCGACCGGCCGGCCGGAGCGGTCAGTCACCTCGTGGCCGTCACCGGTGGCGCGCACGACGTCGCCGTCCTCCAGGTACACCACGTCGCGGGTGTGCTGGAGGAACGACGGCACGTCGCTGGCGAGGAAGCGCCGGCCGTCGGCGACACCGACGACGAGCGGCGACCCCTGTCTGGCGGCGTAGACGGCGTCGTGGCCGCGGACGACCATCGCCAGCGCGAAGCTGCCCTCGAGGCGGTCGGCGGCGGCGCGGAGCGCGCCGTCGGGGGTCGCGCCGTCCGCGAGCGCCTCCGCGACGAGGTGCGGGACGACTTCGGTGTCCGTCTCGCTGGTGAACGAGTGGCCGTCGGCCGCCAGTTCCTCGCGCAGCGACTGGTAGTTCTCGATGATGCCGTTGTGGACGACCGCCACCCGGTTCGCGCAGTCCGTGTGGGGGTGGGCGTTCGCGTCCGTCGGCGCGCCGTGCGTGCTCCAGCGGGTGTGTCCGACGCCAGCCCGCCCGGTCGGTTCCACGACGCCGACGGCCTCCGCGAGCTCGTCGATGCCGCCCTCGCGTTTGACCACCGTCACCCCGTCGCCCGCAGTCGTGGCGACGCCCGCGGAGTCGTAGCCGCGGTACTCGAGGTTCCGGAGCCCGCCGAGCAGGACGTCGACGACGTCGCCGTCGTCACCGCGGTCGGCGGCTGCGGTGACACACGCCGTTATTCCACACATGCTGTGCCTCCCTGACGGTGGGCCGGCACGTGCAGCCGCGACTCGTCGCCGTGGTCACGCCCGGGATCGAGGGCGTCAGTCAGCGGCCGGGGCGTCGTCGCACGGGGGTTCGGTGTCTTCCAGGTCATGGTAGTAGGGTCGGGCGCGTTCGCGTGTCGGACAACATGCATGAATCGCAGCTTCCGGGCATTGTTATTCGGCAGTTGCGTCGGGTTGGCTGCGGGCTACTTCCGAGAATCCGGTTCGAGAGCGTTCGAGCACCGCGAACTCTAAACCCCGAAGACCCCGTTTGTCAGACATTACCACACGCTAACCGACGGATAACTAAGTGGGTAGTCTGACCTTTGTCAGACGAGATGCTGGGTGTGTTGCGAACGCCGCGAAACACAGGTCCCTCGTTCGCGCCGTCGACGCTGGCGGCGCTGTGCCCAGTTGCAGGTGCGCCCGTAATCGAGCGGGCGGCGTCGGCGCTGGCCCGTGCGGGGGGAGACGAGGTGTTGGTCGTGTCGGACGACCGCCACGTGTCCGACTGGGCCGCCCGTTCGGACGCGCCGGTGGCAGACGAGACGAGTGATGCAGGTGCAGTTCGCGAGCGTGCAGCCGACCACGACCGCGTGGTGGTGGTCGACGCGGCGGCGCTCGTCCCCTCGACGACGCTCGGACAGTTGCGACCGGCCCCGGCGCCGACCGGGGCGGAGACAGCAGCGGCAGCAGACGGTGGCACGGGGACGGCGCCGGCGGCCTTCGCCGCGCCGCCCGCCGCATTCGACGAGGTGTCGTCGGACGGAGGGCTCGACCGGGTGGCGAAGACGGCCCCAGAAGACGCCCGCGTGGCGTGGTCGGCCGCGCTCGACGCGCGGCGGCCCTGGGAGCTGCTCGCCGCCAACGAGGCGTATCTGGCGCACGTCGAGCGGACGCTGGCCGGCGACGTCCACCCGGACGCCGAGTGTCGCGGGGCGGTGGTGGTCGAGCCGACAGCGAGCGTCGACGCCGGCGTCGTCCTGGAGGGGCCCGCGTACGTCGGGCGGGGGGCGACTGTCGGCCCGAACGCGTACGTCAGGGGGCGGACGTTCCTCGGCCGGAACGCCCACGTCGGCCACAGCGTCGAGATCAAGAACAGTGTGGTGATGGCGGGGGCACAGGTCCCACACCTCTCCTACGTGGGCGACAGCGTCGTGGGCCCGGACGCGAATCTCGGCGCGGGCACCATCGTCGCGAACCTCCGGCACGACGGGGACGCCGTCGAGGTGGCACACGACGGCGACCGCGTGTCGACGGGACGCCGGAAGTTCGGCGCGGTGGTCGGGAGCGACGCGAAACTCGGCATCGGGACGAGACTGAACGTCGGGGTGACGGTCGGCCCGGGGGCGACCACGAATCCCGGCGAAGTCGTGACCAGAGACCGGGCGCCGCGGAGGGAGTGAGCGATGGCGACAGACCCAGCACGACGGAACAGCGCGACGACCACGCCAAACGATACCACTTCAGACATGCTCGAGGGAACCACCGGAACTGCCGACTCGGGGAGCCAAGCGGACCCACCATCACCGCAGACGCCGGACGCCGGCGGGGACGTGGGGGACGCCCCGGACGACGCAGCCGACGACGGAGGCGAACAGGACATCGAACTACCGCTGGACGTGACCTTCGAGGTACTCAAGAACAAGCGCCGTCGCCTCGTCCTCGAGTATTTGCGTGACACGGAGGAGACCGTCACAATCGGCGAGCTCGCCGAACACATCGCGGCCATCGAGAACGACATCCCGGTGAAGCAGCTGGACGCCCAGCAGCGCAAGCGCGTCTACATCGGGCTCTACCAGTGCCACCTGCCGAAGATGGACGACGCCGGCGTCGTCGACTTCGACCAGAACCGCGGCCGCATCGACCCCGGCGAGAACGTCGACGGGCTCTACGAGTACCTCGACGTCGGCGAGCAGGCCGAGGAGGACTCCGTGGAGTCAGTGTACGTCGGCGCATCCGTGGGCTTCGCGGTGCTGTTCTTCGGTGCGCAGGCAGCCGGCGCCGCGACGCTCGCGACGGCGCTGGTCGTCGTGTTCCTGGCGTTCGTGCTGTGCGTGACGTGCTGGCGGCACTTCTTCGACGAGGCGTAACCGCACCGACACACCTTGTGTCGGTGAGAGAACAGCGAACAGCGGTGGGTGCTGTTAGTACTCCAGCGGCGTGGTGGCGGGCTCCCCGGCGACGACCGACGCCGCGCCGTGCCCGTTCTCCTGGGTGACGCCCGCGATGCAGTTCCCGGTCAGCCGGCAGTCCGGCCCGACGACGACGCCCCGCAGCGTCACGTCGGGGGCGACGCCGGCGCCGGCCAGCAGCACCGACCGCTCGACCGTCGACCCGCCGGACACCTCGGCGTCGGGGCCGACGACTACCGGCCCGGTGACAGTCGCGTCGGCGCCGACCGACGCGCCCCGCCGGACCACGACCGGCCCCTCGAGGGTCGCGTCCGGGTGGACGGCGGCGCCCGCCGCGACCCCGGTGCACTCCTCGTCGCCGAGCACGAGCTCGGTGGCCCGCAGGAGGTCACCCGGCCGGGCGACGTCCAGCCAGCGATCGACCTCGACTGCCGCCACGTCCCGGCGGTCGACGACGCGAGCGAGCACGTCCGTGAGTTCGCGCTCGCCGCGCTCGCTTGGCGGCACGTCGAGCTCGTCGACGGCCGACGCGGGGAAGACGTACGCGCCGGCGTTCGCGAGGTTCGACGGCGGCTCGTCGGGCTTCTCGACGACGCCCGTAACCGTCTCGCCGGCAGTGGAGAGCACGCCGTACTCCGACGGGTCGGCGACCCGGTGGGCGGCGACCCCGGCTTCTCGGTCGAAGAGGTCGGCGATGCTGGCCTCGTCGAAGAGGTTGTCCCCGTTCACGACGGCGAAGCGGTCGCCGTCGAGGAGTTCGCGGGCCGCCCTGACGGCGTCGGCGGTGCCGTCGGCCCGCGGCTGGGTCGCGTACCTGACCGGCACGCCCCGGTACTCCCGGCCGAAGTGCGCCCTGACGTGGCTCGCGCGGTAGCCCACCACGAACACCAGTTCGTCGGTGCCGGCGGCGACGGCGGCGTCGGCCGCGTGCGCGGCCAGCGGCCGGTCGCCGACCGGCAGCATCGGTTTCGGCGTGACGTCGGAGAGCGGACGCATCCGGGTGCCGCGGCCCGCAGCGAGGATGACTGTCTGCATGACGACGGACGCGAGGCACGGAACACTCCTCGTTATTCGCGCGCTATCGTTTCACGCCGGCGTCGAGGTCGTCGACGGCCGCCTCGACGAGTTCGCTGGCGGTGTCGAACAGCGACGCCATTCGGTGCTCGTCGTCCGCCTGCGCGGTGATGCGGACGAGCGGCTGAGTGCCGCTGGCGCGCACCAGGAACCAGCCGTCGTCGTGGTCGACGCGCACGCCGTCGACGTTCGTGACGTTCTCGTAGCGGTCGGCGATGCGACTGCGCACGCGCTCGACGACGGCGTCGTTCTCGTCGGCGGGGACGTTCTTCCGCCGGATGGGGACCGAGGGGACGGCAGCGACGAGGTCGGCGAGTGGCCCGCGGTCGGCGACGAGCGCGGCGAGCTTCGCGGCGGCCAGCGTTCCGTCCGGGCACAGTGAGAGCGCCGGCCAGATCCAGGCGCCGCTGGGTTCGCCGCCGAACGCGACGCCGTCGTCGCTGGCGCGGTCGGCGACGAAGCCGTCCCCGACCCGGGTGAACGTCACTGTCGCGCCGACCGACTGGAGGGCCTCCCGGACCGCCATGCTGGTGTCGATGGGGACGGCGACCTGGTCGCCGTCGTGGGCCTCGCGGCGCGCGAACAGCGCGAGCAGTGCGTCCCCGGGGACGAACTCGCCGTCGCCGGTGACCGCGAGCATCCGGTCGGCGTCGCCGTCGTGCGCCACGCCGAAGTCGGCGTCACTCGACGCCACCACGTCGCAGAGCTCCGTGCAGTGGTCCGCCGTCGGCTCGCTCGGCCGCGCCGGGAACGACCCGTCGGGGCGGGCGTGCAGCGTCGTCACCCTGCAGCCGAGTCTGCGGAGCGCAGTCGCCGTCAGACGCCCGCTTCCGTGACCGACGTCCACGACCACCTCCGGGGCACCGTCGACGCGCACGGCGTCCACGACGGCGTCTACGTGCCGCTGGCGAGCGCCCGACTCCATCCAGCGGTCACCGACGGCGTCCCACGCCACGGGCTCGTAGTCGCCGCGCTCCACGCGCTCCACGACGGCGGTCTGGTCGCCGCCGACGAACGCCGACCCGTCGGCGCCCCACAGTTTGAGGCCGTTGTCGGCGGGCGGATTGTGCGAGGCCGTCACGGCGACGCCGGCGTCGGCGTCGAGCCAGCCGACCGCCCGGGCGACCGTCGGTGTCGGGACCTCGCCGAGACACGCCACGTCAGCGCCGCACTCCCGCAAGCCCGCCGTCACCGCGTCCGAGAGCAGCCGGCCGGTCTCCCGGGGGTCGCGGCCCACGACGACCCGGGACCGACCCGTGGAGGCGAGCGCCCGGCCGACGTCGAGCGCCAGCGCCGCCGTCACGTCGGTGCCGAATTCGCCGCGGATACCGCTGGTTCCGAACATGCCCGAACTGCCTCCCGGCACGGAGTTAGTTAGTCCCCGCGTAGCTCAGTCCGCCGCGCGCTCGGGGTCCCGCAGGCGAGCCCTGACGCGCTCCCGGAGCCGCCGCGCGGCCGCCGCGTCTTCGGGGTCGCCGCCGTCCGTGGCGGCCGCGTCAAGCAGAGCAGCCCACTCGCCCGGCGCGAGTTCGACGGCGACCGTCGCACCCTCGCCGTCGGCCTCGAGTGTGCCGTCCGGCACCGGCCGGCTGGCCGGCGCTTCGACGTCGCTGGACACTGCCGGTGTGTCCGCGTCGGTCCTCGCCACGGGCTCGGGGTCGTTCGGCATGACGGTGCCGCCGAGGTGGTCGTTGGCCCGCATGTCCATCCACATCGCCGCCACGAACGCCAGCGCGCCCACGAGCAGGAACGCGAGCGCGGCCCCGAACCGCGCCAGGGGTGTAGCGACGCTGCCGACCCCCGGGGCGGCCCAGGCGAGCCCGGCGAGCCCCGCCACCGAAGCCGTGGCGCCGGCCGCGTACGCGCCAGCGAGCGGGTGGAAGTCGAACGCGAGGTACTTCGTCTTGAGCCGCCAGAGGAAGTTCCGCGCGAGCATCGCCGACACCCGCGGCACGTACGACCGGTACCGGATGTGGCTCTCCTCGTCGCCGTACACCGGCGGGTGGGGGACGTCGAGCACGCGCATCCCGGCGACGTTCAGCTTCACGAGGAGGTCGTTGCAGTAGCCGTAGAACTCGTACATCTCCTCGATGTCGACGGCGTCCAGCGCCCGCCGCGAGATGACGGTGTAGCCGCTCTGCGGGTCGCCGGTGCGCCAGTAGCCGCTGGCGATCTTCGTGAGCGCACCGAGCATCGCGTTCCCGACGAACCGCAGGCGCGGCATCTCGCCCCGGCTCGTCCGGCCGAGAAAGCGGTTGGCTTTCACGTAGTCGGCGCGGCCGTCGACGACGGGGTCGAGGAGGTCGGCGAGCGCGTCCGGCTGCATCTGGCCGTCCGCGCCCATCACCGCCACGAGGTCGAGGTCCTCCTCGCGAGCCCGCAGGTACCCCGTCTTGATGGCGCCGCCGACGCCCCGGTTCTCGTCGTGCTGGATGGGGACGACGCGCTCCGGGAACACCCCCGACTCGTAGTGGTCGTTCTCGGCCCGGGCGGCGGCCCGAATCTCCTGCCACGTCCCGTCGGTGGAGCCGTCGTCGACGACGTAGACGCGGTCCACGAATCCGGGCACCGAACCGATGGTGTCCCCGACGAACCCGGCCTCGTTGTACGCCGGGACGACGACCCCGACGGTGTGTGCTCGGTACATTCGGCTGTCGGCCCGGAGTAGGCTCGGCGTCTGTATTGTTACAGAGCACTTGGTGAGACCGGCCGCGAGTTGGGCGCCTGCTACCGTCTAGCGGGCCGAACGCGTCGGTCGATCTGACCCGTCCGCCGTCCCCGATAGACAGTGCTTTCGCAGGGCGGCGTCGCGAAACGCGCACATAACAAAGCCTCGTTCGGCGGCAGTGACTCGGCAATGCACACGAGGGTCCACTCGCTCGTCGTCGTCGCCATGGTCGCCGCTGTCGTCGCCGCGCCGACCGCCGGTATCGCACCGGCGACTGCCGCTGCCACCACGCACGCGTCGGCCGACGCCACTGACCTGCCGAGTGTCGACGACCACGACGATTCGACCGGCTTCGAGTCCGCTCCCACCGGCTTCCTGTTCGTGCTCGACGAACACGACGAAGACGACGGAGACGACGATTCCGGAGCGGGCAACGAATCAGTCGCCGGAAACGAGAGTTCCGGTAACGAATCGGTCGCCGGAAACGAGAGTTCGGGCAACGAGACGCGCGCCCCCCGGCCGAACGTCGGGTCGGCAGCGGTGACCGTCCTGCGGACGCCGAGCGTGGTCGGCGAGCCGCTGGTCGTGGCGGCGACGACGACGAACAACGGCACGGAGGCGGGCCGCAAGGTCGTGCAGTTCGAGATCGGCGACGACGTCGTGGACAGCCGCGAGTTCGTGCTCGAACCCGGCGAGTCACGGACCGAGACGTTCGTCTACACGTTCGAGACGCCCGGGAACCACAGCTTCGAGGTGGACGCCGGCCGGAACCGCTTCGTGGCTGTCGAGCCGAAGCAGCCGGCGCTGGACGTCCTCTCCGTCGGCGCCTCGCCGGCGTCACTGTCGGGCGGCAGCGACGTGACCGTGACGGCGCTGATCAAGAACGACGGCCAGGCGAATGGCACCGTCAGCGTCCCGCTTGAGCTGTTCGGCGAAGTGGTGACAGTCCGGGACGTCACGCTCTCTGCGGGAGAGACGACCGAGGTCACGTTCACCCGGACGGTGTACGAGCCCGGGAGCTACGAAGCAGTCGTCGGTGACCGCTCCGCCGCGTTCGAGGTGACAGCGGACAGCCAGCCCCGGACGACTGCCGAGGACCCGGTCGTGGAGTCGGCCTCCGAGACGCCCGGCTTCGGTCCCGTCGTCGCCGTCGTCGGCGGCGTGGTCGCCGTTGCACTGCTGCTGTGGCGGCGTGACTGAGCGCGGGCAGCACTCGCGAGCGACGAGCGTGGAGGGCGGGGAGTGCGTCAGCAGACGACCGTGTTGTTCCCGACGGTGTTGTTGGCGGCGCCGCGGCGCTGGACGACGGTGACGTCGCCGACGCCACAGACCCGATTTTCCGTCACTGACGTCGCAGTGACGGCGCGGAGGTCGACGCCGTCGTCGCCGCTGTCCGAGAGGGAGTTCGCGGCGACCGACGCGTTGCGGACGTTCCGGGGGAACACGCCGTCGTCGCCGCTGCCGGCGACGCTGTTGTTCCTGACGACGGCGAGCGTGCTGTTCTGGACGTCGATGCCGTCGTCGCTGCTGTTCGTCGCGGTGTTGTTCAGGACGCGGTTCTCGGCGCCGACGGCGTAGACGCCGTCGTCGCCGCTGTCGGTCAGGTCGTTGCCGGCGACCGTGCTGCGGTCGGCGTTCGCCAGGTGGACGCCGTCGTCGCCGACGCCGGCGACGGAGTTGTTCAGGACGCGCACACCCTCGGTCTCGCCGATGCCGATGCCGTCCTCGGTGTCAGAGATGCTGTTCGCTGCCACCGTCGCGTCCTCGACGTCGGCGACGAGGACGCCGTAGTCTCTGCCCCCTGCGATGGTGTTGTTCCTCACCTCGTGGGGCGTGGTGTCCATCGCTGCGACGACGGACGGAGTGAGGTGTGGCACGCGGGCGGTTTCCCGGACTGGTGGGTCGAACCGCGGGGGCAGGTCGCCGGCGACCTGGACGCCGCGACTCACCGAGTCCACGATTCGGTTGTCCGCCACCGTGACGCCGCCGGCGTCGTCGACCACCACGCCCACCGTCGCCCTCGTGATGGTGTTCCCGCGAACGTCGGTGTCACGCGTGCCGGCGACCCGGATGCCCGCGGCGGTGTCCACGACGTCGTTCCCGGCGAGCGTCGTCCCCGGCGCGGAGACGGCGATGCCGGTCGCGTTCGGCGCTCCGAGCGAGCTCCGGGAGACGACGTTCGACGGACCGTCACCGGTGACAGCGACGCCGGTCGTGGCGTTCGTGACGGTGACGGAGTCGACCATCACGTCTGCGGTGCCGTCAGACAGGGCGACGCCGGTCGTGGCGTTCGTGACGGTGATGTCGATGAGGCCGCCGCCGTCGACGCCCCGGTAGGCGACGCCGGTCCCGAAGCCGTCGACGACGAGGTCGCTGACGCTCACCTGGGTCGCGTCCCGCACGAGCACGCCCGGCTCGCTGCCGTTCGCTGTGGCGAGCCCGTGGCCGTTCCCGGACAGCACGACGCTGTCGGCAGTGACGACGAGGCAGCCCGAGGAGGGTGCGTCAGTGACGTTCGCAGTGAGTTCGTAGAGCCCCGGCGAGTCGATGGTCCGACACGTCGACACGTCGGTGGCTCCGGCGGTGCTGTCCGCGGCGACGGCGACCGGGACGCCGGCGGTGGCGGCGACGACCAGAACTGCGGCGGTGAGCGCGGTTGCCCCGCGGCCCCCGGCTGCCTGTAAGTGGAGCATACGTCATCGGGTCGACGCTGTAAGGACACATTGTAAGCCGGCTCTTTCCGCCGTATCGAGGGGTCTCCGTGGCGAACTACTGAAAGCCGAGCTTACACGCGCCGTGACCCGGCGGGCCACGACAGCCAGGCGTCGGGTCGCCGGCGCTCGCTTCGGAGCCACCTGCCGAGCGGAGCCAAGCGGCCCGACTCACCGGTACGCCACCCATAACAAACCACGGGCTGGTCGTCCACCCCGACGTTCAGATGTTCCGTGACGCACCCCACAAACGGGAGGTCGAGTGGCGATGAGGCGAGCCAGAGGCGCCGAGAGCGGGTTCTCGACGGCGGGTGGCCTGCTCGGCGAGTTCGGGGACCTCGTGGTGACGGTCGCCTACGCACTCGCAGTGGGTGCGCTGGCCGTCGGCGGGGTCGTCGAAGGCCCGCTCCGAGTCCTGCTTGCTGGCCCACTGTTGTTCGTCCTGCCGGGATACGCCGTCGTCGCCGCGCTGTTCCCGGCGGAGCCGCCGGCGCCAGAAGACCGCGGGGCGGTGCTGGCAGAGCGGCTGCGGCGGCCCGGCGTCGAGTGGGTCGAACGCGGCGCACTCGCCGTCGGGACGTCCGTCGTCCTCCTCGTGTTGCTCGCGCTGGCGGTGTCAGTCGTCGGGCAGTCGTTCGCGACGGCGCCGCTGGTGACTGGCGTCGTCGGGGTGACGGTCGCGAGCGGGCTGCTCGCCGGCGTCCGGCGCGCGCGACTGCCGCCGATGGACCGGGCGACGCTACCGGTCCAGCGGTGGGCCCGAGAGGTGCGCGAGGGCACCGTCGACGCGGACAGCAGCGTGGACGCCGTCCTGAACGTCGCGCTCGCCGGCGCGCTGGTGGTCGCGGTCGCGGCGCTCGCCGTCGGGCTCGCGGCGCCCCAGACCGGCGAGACCTACACCGAGGCCGCGCTGGCGACCGGGTCCGGCGAGGACCTGACCACCGGCGGGTACGCCACGGACCTGACCGCCGGCGAGCCGGCCGAGTACACGCTCACGGTCGAGAACCAGGAGGGCGCCGCGACCGACTACGTGGCGGTGGTCGTCCTCCAGCGCGTGCGGACGGACGGGGAGTCCGTGACCGTCCTCGAACAGCGCGAACTCGACCGACAGACGCTGTCGGTGGCCGCCGGGGAGACGGTCGAGCGGGAGCTGTCGGTGACGCCCGAGACGCTGGGCGAGGACCTCCGGCTGCGCGTGCTCGTCTACGACGGCGAGCCGCCGGCCGACCCCTCGGCGGGGACGGCGACCGAACACCTGACGCTGTGGGTGGACGTGTCGGCACCGGCCGAGTCCTGAGCCGATGTGGCCGTGGGAACACCTGGCCGTCGGCTACCTCGCGTACTCGGGCGTGAGCCGGCTCGTCTGGGGTGAACCGCCCTCGACGAGGGGCGCGCTCGTCGTCGGCGTCGCCGCCCTCGCGCCCGACCTCGTCGACAAGCCGCTGGCGTGGGGCCTCGACGTCCTGCCGGCCGGGAAGTCCCTCGCGCACTCGCTGTTCACCGCTCTCCCGCTGGCGGGGCTCGCGGGACTGCTCGGCGCGTGGCGAGGGTCGCAGCGACTGTCGGCCGCGTTCGTCCTCGGCTACGGCAGCCACCTCGCTGCCGACGTGCTCTACCCGCTGGTCGTGCGCGGTGACCTCCGCGCAGGCTTTCTGTTCTGGCCAGTCGTCCCGGTCCGGGGCGGTGCCGACTCGGTCCTGCCGCACCTCCGGGAGTTACTCGGTGCGTTCCTGGCCTTCCTCGCGACGCCCCGGGGCGCCGTCTACCTCGCCGCCGAAATCGGGCTGCTGGCGGTCGCTCTCGCCGTCTGGGTCGTCGACGGCACGCCCGTGCTGTCGGCCGTCCGCCGGCGGCTCTCTCCCCACCCGGAAGAAGTATGAGCGTACCGCCGGCCGTCGATAGCGGCTTCATAACAATGCGCCGACGCCGGGTGCTTCCGACGATGACACTGCGAACCGCTGTCGTCGGCGGCGGCACCGTCTCGGGGAAACACCTCGCCGCGCTCGCGGACAACCCCCGGACGGAGCTGGTCGCCGTCTGCGACGTCGACGAGGAGACCGCCGACGACCTCGCTGCCGACTGGGGCATCGACGCCTACTACGACACCGAGGCGCTGCTGGACGGCGCCGACCTGGACTGGCTGCACGTCTGCACGCCCGTCCAGACCCACCTCGCCATCGCGAAGCTCGCCATCGAGGCCGGCGTCCCCGTCCAGATCGAGAAGCCGATCACGGAGACCGTCGCGGAGTTCGAGGAGCTCGCCGCGCACAGCGACCGCCACGGCGTCCCCGTCACGGAGGTCCACAACCACGACTTCGTGCCGGTGATGCGCGCGGCGATGCAGCAACAGCGAAACGGGGAGCTCGGCGAAGTCCGGGGAGTCGACGTCGTCTACACGGGGTCGAGCCTGCCGGACGACCCCAACCGGGGCGCGTGGACGTTCGAGCTGGCGGGCGGCGAGTTCGAGGAGGGGCTACCACACCCGTTCTACCTCGCGCTGCGGGCGGCCGGCTACCCCCGCAGCGAGGCGAGCGTGCAGGCGTCGACCGCCACGCAGGGCAGCTACGACCGCGACTTCGCGTACGACGCCGCCCAGCTCCAGTTCGTCTCCGAGGACGACACGCTCTGCACGGTGCAGGTGCTCGGGGGGACGCGGCCGGTCCGGATGGTGCTGCTCCACGGCACGGAGAAGTCCCTGACCGTGGACCTGGTCTCGCAGACGCTGCTGGAGCACGACCGGGACTACAAGGCGTCGGCGGTGGCTCGGGCCCGCAACAACGTCGACCAGGCCGCCGACCGCATCGCCGGCACCGTCGCGAACGCCCGCGCCGTCCTGCGCCGCCAGCGCGGCGACGACTGGGAGTCCAAACGCCTGCTGAACCCACACTACTACCAGACAGATGCCGAGGCGCGCGCGCTGCTCGGGGACGCCGACATGCCCGTGCCACTGGCGGAGTCCCGGTGGACGATGGAACTGATGGCGGCCGTCCGGTCGGCGGCCGAACGGGACACCGACCGCCACGGCGACGCCGTCGAGACCGCCGTCGACGACGACGACTGACCGATGGCGTTCAGGTCGATGCTGCGGGCGGTCGACAGGACGGTGCTCCGTGCCGGCCGGCTGGCGTCTGGTGCCACCCCGCGCGGGCTCGCAGCGTGGCTGGTCGTCGCCCGCGACCGGTACGCGAGGGCGTACGTCGCCACTACCCGGATGCAGAACCAGCTCCGATACGACGCGCCGCCGCGGCCCTACCGGCTGGTGCACGTCGACCCGGCGCGCATCGAACGCGTTGCGGACGAGGCCCGGCCGATGTACCGCCGGGCGGGCGTCGTGTGCGGTGGCGACTGGGACCTCGTCGACCGTCGGTTCATCGACCTCGACGTCTACCGGGCGTACGAGGCACACTTCGAGGACGGCGTCCCGTGGACGGAGACCGAGTTCTTCGACCGCGTCGTCGCCGAAATCGAGCGCGGGCAGACCCGCTGGGGCTGTGACTCGCGGGCGGCCCTGGAGGCGCGCTGCGAGCGCCTCGACGACCTCTACGAGTCCATCGCCACCGAGGGGTTCCAGTCACAGGCCGAGCTCGCGGCGGCCGACGACCCGACGCTCGGCCGCCCGCCCCGGCTGCCGACCGAGCGACGCAAGAACGAGGTGGCGGTCCACGTCGGTCGGGACGGCGAGGTGCTGTTCGCCGACGGCCGCAACCGGCTCTGTATCGCGAAGCTGCTGGGCCTCGACGAGATTCCGGTGCGCGTGCTCTGGCGGCACGCCGACTGGCAGGCGACCCGGGACGCGGCGGCTCGCGGCGAGCCTGTGGACGCCGACCCGGAACACCCCGACCTGCCGGTAGAGAGCCGTGAGACGGTGACAAGTAGCGGATAACGAAGCCGCGTCACCGAGTCGTCGGGCACGATGACCGACTCCGACAGCGAGCCGCCAGGAGCCGACCGGGCAGTCGTCCTCGGGCTCGACGGCGTGCCGTGGGGACTGCTGCGAGACTGGGTCGAGGCCGGCCACCTCCCGAACTTCGGGCGGCTGTTCGACGAGGGCGCCAGCGGCGTCCTCGAGAGCACGACGCCTGCACACACTGCGCTCGCGTGGCCCTCCATCGCGACCGGGACGTGGCCGGACCAGCACGGTGTCTACGACTTCCAGCGGCTGCAATCGGACCACACCCACCGGATGAACACGAGCGGGGACGTCGCCCGACCCGCGCTCTGGGAGCTCGTGGAGCCGGCAGTCGCCGGCAACGTCCCGATGACGTACCCCGCCACGGACGTCGACGGCGCAGTGGTCTCCGGGATGATGACGCCGCGGCGCGACGAGGGGTTCGCGCACCCGCCGGGCCTCGTCGACGCGGTCGCCGACGAGATTCCCGGCTACGAGATCGGGCTGGACTGGGGGGAGTACGCCGACCGCGAGGGCGAGTTCCAGGACGACCTCGCCGACCTCCTCGCGGCGCGGAACGCACTCCGGGAGACGCTCCAGCAGCGGGTTGGCGACGACTGGCGGCTGTTCTTCTTCGTGTACACGGCGCCCGACCGCCTCCAGCACCTCGTCTGGGACGAGGACGTCTTGCTGTCGTGGTACGAGCGATTCGACGACGTTGTGGGGGACGTGATGGAGTACGCCGCCGAGCACGACGCGCTGCTGACGGTGGTCTCGGACCACGGCTTCGGGCCGAACGAGACGGTGGTGTCGGCGCCGAAGCTCCTCGAGGACGCCGGCTACCTCGTGCCCCACGAGCAGTCCGGCGTGCGCGGCGTGCTCGCGGGCCTCGGCATCGACAAGGACAGCGTGCTGTCGAAGCTCGAACGCATCGGCATCAGCGAGCAGGCGCTGGTCGACTACGTCCCGCAGGGGTTCGTGGACGTCGCGGCGATGCAGGTGCCGGGCGAGCACAGCCTCTACGACGTCGACCACGCGAACACGGCGGCGTTCGCCCACGGCGCCGGGAACGTCTACGTGAACGACACCGCGCGCTTCGAGGACGGCGTCGTCGACCCCGCCCAGCGCCCGGCGGTGAAGGCCGAACTGGTCGAGCTGTTCGAGGGCGTCACGGACCCCGAGACCGGCGACCGTGTCTTCGACGTGGCCGACGGCGGCGACCTGTTCCCGCGCGACGACAGCGCGCCCGACCTCGTGCTGTCGGGCCGAGGCGGCTACGAGGTGCTGACGATGCTCACCGAGGAGGTGTTCCACGACGCCGACACGAAGGCCGCCGGCCACCGGCCCGAGGGCGTGTTCTTCGCGTGGGGACCCGGGATGCAGGGCGGCAGCCGCGTCCGGGACGCCTCCGTCGTAGACGTGGCGCCGACCGTGCTGCACGCCATCGGGGACCCCGTGCCCGAGCACGTCGACGGGAACGTGCTTCAGGCGGCGTTCGAACCCGACGGGGAGCCGGCGGCACGGGACCCGGCGTACGTCGACCTCGACTACGACGCCGGCGACCCCGGCGGAGAACGGGGCGTCGACGGAGACGCCAGCGACGTCGAGGACCGCCTCAGGGGACTGGGGTACATCGAGTAGGCCCGCCCACAGCCCTATGACTGGGGCGAGAGCGCCCACGGTATGGACGACTTCGAGACGGTCGACACCGGGACGCTGCTCGCGGGCCGCAGCGACTGGCTGACCGACGAGCACGCGAGCCGCCTCGCGGAACACCCACTGGCGTCGGTGGCGACCGAGTACCCCCACTACGTCCGGGAGGCCGAGTCCGCCGACGGCGTCGACGCCCCGAGCGACACCCACCCCGTCTTCTGCGGCTGCTACGACTGGCACTCGGCCGTCCACAGCCACGGGGCGCTCGTCCGACAGCTCCGGCTGTTCGACGACCACCCCGACGAGCGCGCCGTCCGGGAGAGCGTCGACGTAGGCGTCAGGACAGCATCGTCCGGACGCCGGCCAGAAACGGCCCGGGGTCGTCGGCTTTCAGGTAGTCGAAGTGCGGTTCGGCGACCACGGACGCGAGGATGGTCCACGCCGTCCCGGAGAGCGTCGGCCGGGGGACGTTCGGCGAGTCGTCGGTGAGCACGCTCGCGAGGTGGCCGGCTTCGCCGTGCAGGAGGTGGGTGCCGACGCCCATCTCGTAGTCGTCAGCCACGTCCGTGACGCGGCCGGCGGCGGCGAGCCAGTAGTACCAGGGGAAGTCGGCGCCGGCGTGGACGGTCGACGGCAACGACTGCCACATGCGGGGGTTGATCTCGGTGAGGACGTAGTCGCCGGTGCCGGCCTCCCGCATGTACTCGATGCAGGCGAGGCCGTGGTAGTCGAGGTGTTCGAGGAGGTCGACGGCGACGGACTCGAGGTCGGGGTCGTACATCGAGCGGCGGTAGACGCCGCCGCCGCCCGTGTAGGAGTTCCCGCGGAGCTGGCGGTGCTGGAACGACGACACGACCTCGCCGTCGACGCAGAGCGCGGCGACCATGTACTCGCCGGCTTTCTCGACGAACGACTGGACGATGGGGTCGTGGCGCATCGACTCCCGAACGCTGTCGGCGTCGACGGCGTCGCCGGCGGCGACGTGGTGGAGGTCCTTGACGACGTCCACGTCCCGCTCGCCGAAGTCGTCGAGGTAGGCGTCCGCGAGGACGTTGTACCGGGCCTTGACGATTCGGGCGTCGTCCCAGTCGTCGACCCCGGAGAGGGGCCGCGTCTCGGGCACCGGCACGCCGGCGGCCTCGGCGGCCTCGGCGAGCAGCAGGCGGTCGTGCACTGCCTCCAGTGTCTCCATCGACGGGGCGACGACCGAGACGTGTTCCTCGAACAGCGACTGGTACCGCGACAGCAGGTAGCCGTCCTCGCAGCGCACCGGAATCACGGTGTGGACGTCGTCGCGGGCCGCGTGCTCGAGGAGCGCGTCCCGGTACGCGAGCAGGTCTTCGCGTGGCGACGGTAGGTCGACGAACTCGTCGCAGAACCGGGAGGCTGCGGCGGGTGGACTGGGCTTGTCCGACGCGACGACCGTGCCGATGCCGTGGTCGGCCAGCGACCGCAGGCACGTGTACGCCGACGCGTCGTTCCCGGACGGCACCAGCGCCCGGCCGTGAGACGGGTCCATGCTCCGCCATAGCGACCGAGTGGCTATCAGTAGCCACAGCGAAAGCCGGGTAAGCGGGCGCTACCCCCGGCAGTCACCGCGCACGAACGGCGTTCTCAGCGAGGTCCCGGAGGCCGTCGGCGAGGCTGACAGTGGCCTCCCAGCCGAGCTCCCGCCGGGCACGGGCGGCGTCGGCTTCGCTGCGCTCGACGTCGCCGGGGCGGGCGTCGGTGTGGACGACGCCCGCGTCGGTGCCGCTGACGGTCCGAATCAGGTCTGCGAGCTCGCGGATTTCGACGCTGTCGCCGGTGCCGATGTTGTACGCCCGACCGGCGGCGTCGGTCGTGGCGGCGGCGAGGTTGGCGTCGACGACGTCCGAGACGTGGACGAAGTCCCGCGTCTGGGTGCCGTCCCCGTGGACGGTCAGCGGCTGGCCGGAGCCCGCCTGCTCGAGGAACGTGGAGACGACGCCGCTGTAGTCGCCGGCGCGCTGCCGGGGGCCGTAGACGTTGAAGTACCGCAGCGCGACCGTCTCGAGCCCGTAGAGGTCGTGGTAGCGCCGCGTGTAGGCGTCGATGGCGAGCTTGTCGACGCCGTACGGCGACTGGGGGTCCTTCGGGTCGCCCTCCGAGACGGGCGTCTCGTCGGGGTTGCCGTAGATGGCGACGCTGGACGCGACGACGACGCGGGCGTCGGCGTCCCGGGCGGCTTCGAGGACGTGGAGGGTGCCGGTGACGTTGGCGGCCTGACTGGCCAGTGGGTCCTCGACGGACGCCGGCACGGAGACGAGGCCCGCCTGGTGGAAGACGACGTCGCAGCCCCGGACCGCCGACCGGACGGTCTCCGCGTCGCGGACGTCGCCCTCGACGACGTCGGCGCCGGCGGGGACGTTCTCGCGTCGGCCCGAGGAGAAGTCGTCGAGCACGCGGACGTCGGCGTCGAGGTCGAGGAGCGCTTCCGCGAGGTGGCTCCCGACGAACCCGGCGCCGCCGGTGACGAGGGCGGTCTGGCCGGCGAGTCTGTCGGCGCGGTCGGCTGCTGCTGCTGTCGCCGGTGGCGTGGCTGGCATGCCAACTGCGTCGGCGAGCGCGGGAATTGTTATGGTCCGGCTACGCGACGAACCGCCGCACTGCGGCCGGGTCGACCGCGCCGCTGGCGACCGCGAGCAGCCCCCAGATGCCGGCGCCGAGCCCGACGGTCGCCAGCAGCGAGACGACGCCGGAGACGTACGGCAGGACGACCACGACGGCCGCCGCCATCCCCAGCGAGACGAGGCACGCGAGCCCGATGCGGCGGCCGACCCGGCCGACCCGCAGGCCGAGTTCGTCGTGGATGACGTAGACGTTCGCGAGCGTGTACGCCGTGTACGTCACGACCGTCGCCACCGCCGCCCCGACGGCGCCGTACAGCGGGACGAGCAGGAGGTTCAGGAGGACGTTCGCGACGGCGCTGGCGCCCTTCACGACGGCTCGCTCCCGTGCCCGCCCGAGGTAGTCGAGGGCGTCGGTCGTGATCTTGTTGACGGCGTTGACGAGCACGAACCCGGCGAACACCTGGACGACGGGGACGGCGCCGAGGTAGTCGCTCCCGAAGACGTAGCGGACCATCGGGTCGGCGACGAGCACGAGGCCGACGGCGGCCGGGACGTACGCCAGCAGGACGTACGACAGCGACTGCTCGTAGAGGCGGGCGGCGCGCTCGCCGTTCTCCCGGTTGGCCTGCTCGCCGAGCGCCGGCGAGAGCGTGAAGCCGAATGAGGCGGCGGGCATCGACGCGAAGTTCGACACCTGTTTGGCGACGGTGTAGAAGCCGACGCCCGCCATCCCGGTGAACACGCCGACGATGATGGTGTCGACTTTCTTGTCGAGGACGTTCGCACCCCGGGTCGCCGTGAGGGGGACGCTGTACTCGAGCAGCCGGCGAGAGAGCCCCTCAGCGCGCTCGGCGGCGGGCTCGTACGCCCGGTAGAACTTCGTGTAGGCGACGACGCCGCCGACGACGGCAGCGACCGCGAGGCCGGCGACGTAGCCCGCGAGCGCGCCGGCGACGCCGAACCCGAGCGCGACGAACGCGACGACGAACAGCAACTGGCCGAGCCGGGTGACAACGCGGAGTTTGGCGCTCCACTGCACCCGGTTGAACCCCTGGAAGAGCGCGCCGAAGTACGACGTGAACGCGCGGGCGGCGACCCAGGCCGAGCCGAGCCCGACGAACGGAACCAGCGACGGCGTCCCGACGAACCGCGCGAGGGGGCCACCGAACAGCAGCGTGGCTCCGGCCACGACCGCGACTAGCGCGCAGAGGTAGCCGACCGACGCGCGGACGACGTGGGGGACCTGTCCGGGGTCGCGTTCGGCGAACTCGGTGACGTAGCGGGCGGCGGACTTCGGGAGGCCGAGCGTCGCGAGGATGACGACGACGCCGAACGCCGACAGCGCGAAGTTCAGCTCGCCGTACTCGTCGGGCGTCAGGAACACCCGGGTGAGCACGAGCACGAGCGCCGCCTGCGAGACCATCCCGACGAGGTTCCCGCCGAAGACGGCTTTCGTGCCGCTGGCGAGGCGGTCGGCGAGCGTCATTCCTCGGTCTCGATGCGGTAGAGGGTGTAGCCGCCGTTCGACCGGACGCGGTTCACGCCGGGCGTCGCCTCGAAGGCCTCGAAGCCGGACGCCGGATACCGGAAGCCGTCGTACATCACGACCTCGCGGAGGTACGCCCCCCGCGTGACCGTGATGTACCGGTCGGCCTCGTAGGCGGTCGTGTAGTTGCCGGCGGCGAAGACGCCCTCGGGGATGCTCGCGCGGTCACCCGGGAACTCGAGCTGGCGGTCGGTGTACTCGGTCCCGTAGTGGTAGTCGACGAAGCGCCGCGGGCCGCCCCTGATGCCGGTGAACGGGACGTTCTCCTCGCGGGTCTCGAACGTGGCGGCGTACCCGCCGAACTCGCTTTCCGTGACCTGGCTGTTCGGCTGGTACATGTACGGCGAGGGGTGGACCGCCATCGCGCCGACCGGCAACATGCCGACGAGCAGGACGACGGCGACGACGGCGCCGACGTGCCGGCCGGATGTGGCGTCGAGGTGGTCGGCCAGCCGGCCGACGGCGGCAGCACCGAGCACGGTCACGGGCACCATGAGGAAGCCCAGATAGCGGAAGTACTGGTCGCCGAGGTCGGCGGCGAACATCACGACGAACGCCCCGGTGAGCGGGACCATGCTGGCCGCTGCGTAGCCGGTGAGCGCGTCGTCGTGCGCCCGGAAGCGGTGGTAGAGCACGACACCGACGAGGCCGGCGGTGAGCACGGACAGCACCGCGCCGGGGAGGAACAGCTTCACGAACAGTTCGCCGAGGCTGCCGCCGACCTCCGTGAGTGACGCCGAGCGCTGGGAGACCACCCCGCCGGCGGTCGCGCCGCGGGCGAGCAGGCTGCTGAACGTCGCCTCCGTCGCGCCGCCCACCCGCTCGAAGCGCGGCGCCCAGACGGCGAGCGCCGCGACGAGCACCGCCGTCTGGGCGTACACCGGCCGGTGCTGTGTCGCCGGGCCGGTGGTCCAGTATCGCAGCAGTCCGCGGAGGACGGCGACGGCGACGAACACGAACGCGAGGTTGACGGCCTGCTGGGGGTGGACGAACACGAACGCGACCGCTGCGGCCGCCAGCAGAGCACCGAGGCCGGTGACGGCGCCGAACCGTGAGCGGCTGCCCGAGGGCGCGGGACTCGAGGCGGTGCGTTCGGCCGCTGGAGCGGCGACGTACGCGAACAGGAGGTAGAAGACGAACGCCGACAGCAGGATGGCCTGACTGGTCGGGTGCGCGACGGGGTGGACGCTGACGTTGTTGACTGGCACGAACATCGCGGCGGCGATGGCCCCGACGGCGAGCGCGCGCCGGCCGCCGCCGAGGACCTGCACGGTCAGCGGGACGAACAGGAGATAGACGACGGGGGCGGCGACGAGCACGACGTACAGCATCGCTCGCGGGAGGCCGACGCCGGCGGCGTCGGCGACGATCACGCTCGTCGTGTGGACGCCGGGGTACAGCAGCTCGGTGACCGCGAGGCTGCCGTCGGCGAGCTCGCGCGCCCAGCCGAGGTGGGTGAGGGCGTCGCCGCCGCCGTGGTAGGCGTACCCGCGAAGCAGCGGGAGCGCGAACACGGCGAGGCTGGCGCTCCCGACGGCCACGAGTGCGGCGTCGTGGAGGCGGCTCTCGCGGGACGCGGTGAGCGCGAGGACGCCGCCGACGACGAGCGCGGCGCCGACGCCGACCCAGGTGGCGGTGGGGGTGGCGGCGTAGATGGACAGTTCGTACCCGGTCGCGGGCGTCCGGTGGGCGACCCAGACGCCGGCAGCGAACGCGAACAGGCAGGCGGCGAGCGCGAGTTTCGAGAGGCGGTGTGTGAGGGTTGCCATGAGCAGTTGTCTCCCCGTTGGGCTGGTTGGTTGGAGTCCGATGCGTTGGTGGATTGTTATGCGGAGCGTAGGGCGTCCGCTGGCGTCACGCTCGCCGTTAGGCGTCGTCGACCACCGCCCGGTAGACGTCCAGTAAGCGGTCCGTACAGCGGTCCGTGCTGACCTCGCGGGCGGCCTCGCGGGCGTCGGGGGCGGCGCCGACGGTGACGGCGTCGTTGAGCCCGTCGGCGAGTTCGGTGTCGACGTCGGAGACGCGGCAGGCGGACACGTCTGCGAGGCGCTCGCGGACGTCGCCGACGTCGGTCGCGACCACCGGGAGTTCGCAGGCGAGGGCTTCCTTGACCGCGTTCGGGGAGCCCTCTCGGCGGGAGGTCAACAGGAGCGCGTCGGCGGCGTTGTAGTACGTCGGCATGTCCTCGTGGGCGACCCCCTGCACGGAGTGCAGGACGAGGTCGTCGTCCGTGCGGCGCTGTGCGAGGTCGACGACGCGGCGGGCGCGGGGGTAGTCCTTGACGGCGCGGCCCTCGGGGTACGGGAAGAGGACGTGGCTGGCGTCGGCCCGCCACCCCAGGCGGTCCCGGGCGTCCGCGGCCGGCTCGGGCGCGAACAGCTCCAGGTCGACGCCGTGCGGGACGACGTGGCACTGCTGGTCGAGGTCCGTGGCCATCGCCGGCGACATCACGACGACTTCGTCGGCGAACCGGCACGCCAGCCGGGAGACGGTGCCGTAGCGGCCCGCGAGGTCCGACCCCCACAGGGAGACGACGACCGGCAGCCCCCCCAGCCTGGGCACCGTCGACTGGAGCACGGCGTGGGGCGCCGTCAGACCGTAGTTCGCGTGCACGAGGTCGAACTCCCGGTGGGCGTACCGGAGCACCGCCGGCAGGAACCTGACGTAGTCGAGCGCGTTCCGGCCGTCGTTCTCCGACCCGTACTCGTGGTGGCCGGGGACGGCGAGCGTGGTCTCCTCGACACCGCGCTCTCCGAGCGACGCGACCTGCTGGCGGAAGAACCGCGACCGGGGCGTCGTCACCAGATTGAGGACGCGCACGGCCACCACTACCGGGACACCAGCCGGTAGGCGGTCTTCGCCGCCGTCGTGGCGGCGCCCCCGGACTCGATGCCGTAGTAGGGGACGAGGTCGGCGCCGAACTTCGCCTTGTACCGACAGAGGCGTTCGGTGTTCGCGCCCATCAGGTCGTAGGTGTCGACCGACTCGCGGGGCTCCCCGGCGGCGATGTCCTCGACGATGCGCCAGTGCAGGAGGCTGTTGACGCTGACGCCGTCGTGGACCGTGCGCGCGCCGCCGAGCCAGTAGTGGGCGGCGTCGTTGCTGTAGGGGACGATTATCCCGGAGAGGAACTCGCCGTCGGCGTCCTCGACGACGTACGTCCGGCAGCGGTCGGCGTCGGCGAGCGCGTCAGTCAGGTCGGCGACGTACGGCCACGACAGCCGGAACGGTCGGTCCTGTTCGGCGTAGCGGTCGCGGGTGCGCTCGAACACCCGTCGCGGCCCCTCGTCGTTGTCCACCCGCACGGACACGTCGAGGTCCTTCGCGTCCCGGATCTCGCGCCGCAGGCTCTTCGAGAACGACGACAGCAGGGCGTCGGTGTCCCCGTCGACGTCGAGGTGGTACGTGAACGACGTGTCGAGGTCGAGGTCCGACCAGACGTACGGGCGGGGGTCGGGGTACGTCGTCGGGCAGACCGCCCGGAACACCGTCAGGGAGTCGTCGACGTCGAGCTCGTCGAGGACGGCCTCGGCGAACCGGCCGTTGACCTTCTCGCGCTTGCGGCGTTTCGGGCTCGCGGGCATCACGAGCGGCCCGAGTCTGGGGACGCCGCGACCGGGCGGCGGCGACAGCACGGCGCGGCCGACCGCCTGTTCGCGCACGAACACCGGGAACAGGCCGACCGGCTGGTCGCCCTTGAAGCCGCCGTACAGCCGTAGCTGGCCGGCGCTGTGGTCGTCGAGCACGCGCAGGGCTTCGGGCGCGTGGAACAGTTCGAACCCCGCATCGGGGAGCGCGTCGGCCCACTCGTCGAGCGTGAGTTCCCGGACGTCCATTGCCACTGGAGGGGCGTGGCACCCCCATCGTTATGGGCCGACTACGGGGGGTCGGCGGCGGGCTCCTCGGCCCGCCGCTCGCCGAGGCCGGCGGCGTCGTAGAAGGCCGCCGGGGAGCCGACCCAGGCGTCCTCGTCGAGCGCCCACGCGACGAGGTCGCGGTAGACGTCGGCGTACCCGGGGAAGTCCCGATCGGTGAAGTACCGGGGGTGCCAGAGCACCGTCATCACGGCGCTCTCGTCGCGGGCCTCGACGAGCAGGTCCTCGCAGACGGCCCACGCCGCGTCGTAGTCGTCGCCGGGGTCGGGGAGGGCCGTCTCCATGAGCGTCAGCGGGAAGACGACGAACTCGTCGTCGAAGGGCCGGTGGACGCCGTGGCCGTGGTGGAACCCGGCCTCGCTGCTGGAGCCGGGGCTGGCGTCGTAGTCGAGGCCGAGCGCGCGGTGGTGGCGCCACGTCTCAGGGACATCGAGGTTCAGGTAGTGCTGGCGGCCGCCCCGGACCGACTCTCCGAGTACGGCCTCGACGTGGGCCTTCTCGCGGCGGAGCCGGGAGCGGTCGTCGAACGACTCGTAGGAGCCGTGCAGGCCGACCTCCCAGCCGCCGTCGCGGAGGTCGGCGAGGACGCCACGAATCCGGGGGTCGTCGAGGCTGTACCGGCCGGCGTACAGCCGCCACGCGTCCATCGACAGCCACTCCCGGGGCGGCCGGTCGGCGAGGAGGCGCTGTTCGTCGAGGACGTAGAACGCCGACCGGACGCCGAGCTTGTCCTCGATGCGTTGCACCCGGTCGAACTGCCAGTAGGGGTTGCGGCCCGGCAGGAGGTCTCGGAGGTGGTGGCGCCGCCGGCCCGGCTCGGTCAGCGCGTAGTACAGCGACTGGTGGGTCTTGTAGGGGCGGTCGACGTCGTGGGTGAGCAGCAGCGCGAACTCGTGGCCGTCGGGAACCGGGCGCTCGCCGTCGCCGTCGGGCTGCCAGTCGGTCGCGGTCACGCAGTGGTCACCTCCTCGGTGAGCGCGACCACGAACGCCGTCACGTCGACCTTGTCGGCCAGCAGGTCGCGGCGGCGAC
The DNA here is from genome assembly GCF_021729015.1 of Halobacterium rubrum. Lineage (GTDB taxonomy): Archaea > Halobacteriota > Halobacteria > Halobacteriales > Halobacteriaceae > Halobacterium > Halobacterium rubrum. The sequence goes on along the minus strand of NZ_JAJQQZ010000004.1, from coordinate 114,195 downwards.
GCGCCCACCGCCGACCGGCGTTCGGGTCCCCGGCGAGTTCGAGCGCGCGGTCGACAGCCGCCTCGGGGTCCGTCGTGGACGCCACGAGCCCGTAGTCGGCGAGCGCGTCGAAGTTCCCCAGGTCGGCGTCCAGCGGGTCGTAGCGGACGGCCGGAGTGCCGAGCACGCCGGCTTCCGTCGCGACGGTCCCGGAGTCGCCGACGTAGCAGTCAGCGAACGCCAGCAGGTCAAGCAGTTCGTGGCTGTCGACCGGGAGGTCGTGGTCGGCGAACTCGGCGGGGAGCGCGCCCTCCGTGGAGAGGTAGACGTCGCCGTGGTCGGCGAGCCCGTCGACGAGCCGACGGACCGCCTCCCGAGGGAAGCCGTCGGCGCCGGTGTCGTGGTGGGCGTCCATCGAGACGAGCCGGACCACGGAGTAGGGCGAGCCGGGGTCGACGCCGGCCTCCCGGAGCGCGTCCGGGTCGGGCTCGAAGCGCGCCGGGTGGAGGTACGCGAGCTCGTGGAACCCCGCGTAACGGACGTGTTCACCCGGTAGGTCCCGGGAGAACTCCAGGGGCGTGCAGACGGTGTCGACGAACGGGAGCGTGTACCGCTCGACGGCGTCCGCGATCTCGGTGTCGTGGAAGACGACGCTCTCGGCGCCGACCGCCGCCGCGACGTGCGCCGCCGCCGGGTTCAGGTGGCTGAGCACGACGTCCGGGTCGACGCGGCGGGCGTACCGGTACAGCGTGAGCTCCCGCCACACCCACTCTCGGGGGAGCGCCAGCGGGCCGTCGCGGGTCGCCGAGCAGACGGCGTACTCGTGACCGAGGGCGTCCAGGAGGTCGGTCGTCACGTCCTTCTCGCGGGCGGCGACGTGGACGTCGTGACCCCGGGCCTCGAGGGCGTTGACGGCGTGCCGGAACAGGTGGACGTGCGCGGGGTGGGTGACGTCCACGAGCACGCACAGCGGCGCCGAGTCGGTGGACTGGGTCATGCCTCCGGCCCGCCGAACAGCGTCGCGCCCCGGTAGACGAGCGTCGCGGCCCGGTCCCGGGAGCGGGAGACGACGCGCGCCGGCAGCGAGTTCGTCCACCGGCAGGGGTGCGTGAGCACGCAGACTCGCGCCGGCGAACCGGCACGGAACTGCGCGGCGAGGTCGCTGGCCGTCTCGGCGGTGGTGGGCTGGTCGCGCTCGCCGAGCGACCGGGCACGGTCGGCGGGCCGCTCCCGGAACGTCCGACCGGCGTCCGAGAAGAACGACAGGTCGACGTAGTCCACCGAGCGGTCGGCGTCGCCGAGCAGCCCGAACTCCTCGAACGACGGCCCGCGCTGCCAGAGCACTGTGTTGTCGTGCTGGGAGAGCGCGGCGGCATGCGGGCTCACGGTCGCCACGTCGCAGGCGCGCCGGAACACTCGGAGGTTGTTCGCGAACAGCGCGCGAGCGGTATCGAGGTCGCCCCGGGTGGTCGCCACGTCGTCGTAGTGGTAGCCGACCTCGTGGCCGAGGTCGACGAGCCGTTCGGCCCGCCCCTCCCGGAACGCGCTCGGGTGGAGGTAGTACGACGCCGAGGCGTCGAACTCGGCTTCGAGGCGGGCGAGCGCCTCGGCACGGCGGGGCTTCCGGTCGACGTCGTGGCGGAGGACGACGAAGCGCTCCGGGAGGCTGCCGGCGCGGAGGTACTCCCGGACGGTCAGCGTCTCGTAGCCGGCGTCCGCGAGCGCACCCAGCAGCTCCGCGTACGCGGCGTGCGTGAACTCGTCGGTCACTGCCATCCCCTCCCGACGACGTACCGGCGGTGGTCGGTGCCGGCGAGGTCCAGTGCGTCCCGGCCGTCGACGACGACCAGGGGGTCGAACGCCCGCCAGTCGACGGCGTCGAACTCGTCGTGGGCGGCCGCCAGCACAGCGGCGTCGAGGTCCAGCACGGGCAGGTCGTCGACTGCCACGTCGCTGGCGGGGACGTCGTCGCCGGCGTCCACGAGCGGGTCGGCGGCGTGGACGGTCGCGCCGCGCTCGGCGAGGCGCTCGCAGACGGCGACCCCGGGGCTGGCACGTGTCTCCCGGACGCCCGCCCGGTACGTGAGACCGAGCACGGCGACACTCGCACCCGCGAGGGCCGCCCCGTCGCCTGCCTCGCCGCCATCCGGGTCGCCGCCGTCTGCTGCGGCCGGCGAGCGCTCGCGCGCTGCCAGCCCCTCGGCCACCCGGTCGACGACGAACCCGGGCATCGAGTCGTTGACCTCCCGGGCTGTCCGCACGAGCGGGGCGTCACCGTCGAGCCACCCGAGCACGAAGTACGGGTAGTAGGGGATGCAGTGGCCGCCGACGCCCGGCCCCGGGGTGTGGATGTCGCAGTACGGCTGGGTGTTGGCGGCGTCGATGGCCTCCCTGACGTCCACCGAGAGGTCGTCTGCGAGGCGCGCGAGGTCGTTTGCCAGCGCGATGTTGGCGTCCCGGTAGAGCCCCTCGAAGACCTTCACCGCCTCCGCCGTGCGGGCGTCCGCGACCGGGACGAGGTCGTTGTCGACGAGCTCCCCGTAGACGAGTTCGGCGACTCTGGTGGCTTCGGGGTCGGTGCCGCCGACGACCTTCGGGTGGGTGCCGCGGACGTCGGCGAGCGCGCGCCCGCTGGACGTCCGCTCCGGGCACACCGCCGCGCCGAAGGCGTCCCGGTCGAGGCCGCTCTGCTCGGCGAGCACGGGCACGAGCACGTCGTCGGTGGCGCCGGGCGGGAGCGTGGACTCGAAGAAGACCACGTCGCCGGCTTCGAGGCCGGCGGCGACGTCGGCGACGACCGACTCGACCGCCGAGAGGTCCGGCTCGCCGTCCGCCACGAGCGTCGGGACGATGACGACGTGGACGCTCGCCTCGGCGGCCGCCTCCGGCCCGTCCGTCGTGGCGCGCAGCGCGCCGCGGCCGACGAGGTCGGCGACGAGCTGCGGGAGGCCGGGCTCGCGCTCGACGGGGCAGTCGCCGGCGTTGACCGTGTCGACGACCGCCGGGTCGACGTCGACGCCGGTGACGTTGCCCGTGGTCTCGGCGTAGACGGCGGCCAGCGGCAGCCCCATCTTCCCGAGCCCGTAGACGGCGACCGGGACGTCGGCGGTGCGCAGCCAGCCGCGCTGGACCTCCTCGCCGGCGCGGGCGCCGTACAGCGCGCGGCTCACGGCGTCACCTCCGCGGGCCGCCGGCTGGCGAGGTCGTCGATCCGCGTCGCCAGTTCGAGCGCGCGCAGGCCGTCCTCGGCGGAGACGACGGGCTCGGAGCCGGCCCGGATGGCTTCGAGGAACGCCGTGAGCTCGTGGGCGAGCGGCTCGCCGTTGTCCACCATCGGTCGCTCGACGACGCTCTCGGTGCGGTGGCGGAACCCGCCGTTGCCGGCGACGTACTCCGGCGCCGACGACCGGTGGATCTCGACGGACTGGTCGGTGTAGTCGACGAGCACCCGGCACTCGCGGGCGGTGATGGCGAGCCGGCGGACCTTCTGCTGGGTCACGCGGGACGCCGTGAACGACCCGACGACGCCGCCGGGGAACGTCGTCGTGGCGGTGGCGTACTGGCCGTCGTGGCCGCCGGCCGCCGTCACCGAGTCCGGGGTGTCCCCGAGCAGCGCACACACCACGTCGAGGTCGTGTATCATGAGGTCGTGGACGACGTTCGACCCGAGGTCGCGGTCCAGCGGCGGGCCGAGGCGCTGTGCGTCGACGGCGAGCACATCGAGGTTCTCGACCACCTCGGCGACCGTGCGGACCGCCGGATTGAACCGTTCGACGTGGCCGACCTGGAGCGTGACGCCGGCGCTGTCGGCTGCGGCGGCGAGCTCCCGGCCGGTGGCGACGTCGCCGACGAACGGCTTCTCGACCAGGGCGTGCACGTCGGCGTGGATGCAGTCGCTGACGACGTCGGCGTGGTACGGCGTCGGCACGACGACGGAGACTGCGTCGACGGCGTCCAGCAGGTCCGGGGTGTCCATCGCCCGGGTGGCGTGGGCGTCGGCGACCTCGCTGGCGCGCTCGGCGTCGACGTCAGCGACCCCGACGAGCGTCGCGTCGTCGAGTTCGTCGTACACCCGGGCGTGGTTGCGGCCCATGCTCCCGACGCCGACGACGCCGACCGGCATGGGGTCGGTCACGAGGACACCTCGCCGGCTTCGGCTGTCTCGGGGAGCACGGTCGCGTCGAACGACTCGACGGCGCTGGCGACGGCCTCGACGTCCGCATCGTCGAGGCCGGGGTGGACGGGCAGCGACACCACCCGGTCGGCCGCGCGCTCCGCCACCGGACAGTCGGCCTCGAAGTCGTCGTAGGCGGGCTGCTCGTGGATGGGCGTCGGGTAGTAGACGCCGGTCTGGACGCCCTCGTCCGCGAGGTGCGAGCGGAGGTTCTCCCGGTAGTCGGTCTGCACCGTGTACTGGTGGTAGACCGAGGTGGCGGCGGCGGGCTCGGTCGGCGTCTCGACGTGCGTGTCGGCCAGCCGCTCGGTCAGTCGGTCGGCGTGCTCGCGGCGCGCGGTGTTGAACGCCGGCAGCCGCCGGAGCTGTGCGCGCCCGATGGCGGCACACAGGCTCGTCATCCGGAAGTTGTGGCCGAGGTCGGCGTGGGCGTACCCCTCGGTGCGGCCGTGGTCGGCGAACCGGCGGACGCGCTCGGCGACGGCGTCGTGGTCGGTCGTCACCATCCCGCCCTCGCCGCTGGTCATGTTCTTCGTCGGGTAGAAGGAGAAGCAGGCGGCGTCGGCCAGCGACCCCACGGGCTCGCCGCGGTGGGTCGCGCCGTGGGCCTGCGCGGCGTCCTCGACGAGCGCGAGGCCGTGGTCGTCGGCGACGTCCCGGAGGTCCCGCATCTCGGCGGGCGTGCCGTAGAGGTGGACGGCGAGGATGGCGGCCACGCTGTCGTGGCGGGCGACGGCGTCGGCTACGGCGTCCGGGTCCAGCGTGAGCGTGTCGGGGTCGACGTCGGCGAACACGGGCGTGCCGCCGGCGAGCCTGACGGCGTTCGCGCTCGCGACGAACGAGAACGGCGTCGTCACGACCCTGTCCCCGTCGCCGACGCCGAGCGCCTCGAAGGTGGCGTGCAGGGCGGTGGTGCCGTTGGTCGTCGCGACGGCGTGCTCGACGCCGGTGTGGTCGGCGAACTCGGACTCGAACTCGCGGACCACGGGGCCGTCGGCCAGCTGGCCGTCCTCCAGCACCTCGCAGACGGCGTCCCGCTCGGCGGCGCCCAGCTGTGGGTCGGCGATGGGAATCACGACGAATCGTTCCCTCCCCGGAGTCGCTCCGGCAGCGGCTCGTGACGCGCCGGCGCGCCGACGGCCAGCGTGTCCGGCAGCACGTCCTCAGTGACGACGGCGTTCGCCGCGACGAACGCGCGCTCTCCCACGGTCACTCCCGGGAGCACGGTGGCGTTCGCGCCGATGGAGGCGTCGGCCTCGACGGTCGGCGCCGACAGCTCACTCGCTTCCTCGCGCAGCGGGTACGGGTCGTTCGTCAGGACGGCGTGCGGCCCGAAGAACGCGCGGTCGCCGACGGTCGTCCCCGTCGGCAGGTAGACCCCCGTCTGGAGGCTGACCTCGTCGCCCAGCCGGCAGGAGCCGTCGACGACGGCGTGCGTCCCGACGAGCACGTCGTCGCCGATGGTCGTCGCCTCCCGGACGACCGCCCCGTGTCCGGTCGTGAAGCGGTCGCCGATGGTCACGTCGGCGTAGACGACGGTGCCGCTGCGGATGGTCGGGTCGGCGCCGATCGTCGGGTCACCGGCGCCGCCCTCACCCAGCGTCGCCTCCGGGTGGACGCCAGTCGGCCGCGTTCCGGCACCGGTCATCGCCGCCCCCCGGACGTCCGGCGTGCCTGTCCGTTCGTTTCCCCCCTCGACGGCTGTGAGTAATCCTGCATTGTGAACACCGCAGTGGCGGTTGTCGGTGCATGCCAGCGTCGGAGCATTGTTATGGACGCGTTTGCCGGGGTTAGCAGTCGCCTTGGTCACTCCCGGGACGGCTGCGAACACCAGCGGTCGACGGCGCTGTCGGCGTCCCGGGGGTCGCGGTTCACGGTGACGTTGCGCTGCGAGATGGCCGACCCGGTGAACGACAGCGGGTCGCCAGTCACCGAGACGTAGGAGTCGTGGACCTCGCCGGTGACGTCCTCGGCGACGATGCCGTCGCGGTCGTCGCCGGGCTGGTGGACACAGAGGTTCGCGAACTCGCAGCCCCGCCGGTTCGCCGCCGCGACGGCCGCGCCGCCGGTCGCCTCGCCGGTGACGACGACGTTCTCGCAGCGGAACGGCCCGTGGTGGGCGTCCTCGGCTGTGCTGTCGCCCGGCGCCTTGATGCGGACGGCGTTGACGTCGTCGGCGTCCACCCTGACCTGGCAGTTCTGGACGGTCGCGGACCCGAGCTCCGAGGAGAACACGATGCCGCCGTCGCTGGAAGTCACTTCCAGCATCTCCACCAGGCAGTCCTCGACGAGCAGGCTCTCGCCGCTCCGCAGCCGGATGCCGCGCATGTTCTCGCCGGCGTCGCTGCGATCGTCACAGCGCACGTGGACGCCGCGCACGACGCTGGCGTCCTTCGTCTCGATGCGGACGCCCGAGATGCCGTTGTTCAGGTACGAGCCACCGAGCACCGAGACTTCCCCCTCGGGCGGGTTCGCGTACAGGCCGTTGTCAGGGAACCCGGCGACGTGGCAGTCCACGAACGCCAGGTCGCCGTGGTTCTGGTCGCCGACCTCCATGCCGGTCACGCCGGTGCCCGGGACCCCGCCGTCCGGAAGACGGACGTTCTCGACGCGCGCCGTCCCGTCGGGCTCGGTGACGTCGAACCGGAGCTGGTCCTGCCCGACGTCGATGCGCCCCCGGACGTCGAGTTCCCGGGCGACGATGCGGTCGTCCGCCATCGCGAACAGCGGCCGGGCGCCCGTGTCCTCGGCCCGGAAGTCGAAGGTGAGCCCCGCGATCAGGACCTCGGAGAGCGGTTCGGGGTAGCCGAGCGCGAACAGCGTGCCGTCGTAGCCGTCTGGCGGGACGATGGTGGCGTTCTCGCCGACGATTCCCGTGGACGCGTCGCTGACGCTGACCGTGCGGCCGAGCTCGTAGCGGCCGGGCGGCAGGTAGACGAGCGTGCCGTCCCGGAGGTGGTCCTCGAAGTAGTCCGCCGTCTCCCGCGCGCCCGTCTGGTCGGCGCCCTCCGTGCCGAGGTTCACGACCTCGTCGAACCCCCACTCGGAAGCGATGGCTGCCGGATACCGGCTTTCCTCGCCCGTCGTCCGTGCCGGCACCTCTGGCTGTTCGTGCGGCCCCGGACCCGGCGGTGGCGGGTCGTCGTCCTCGCGGCCGCCGCACCCGGCGAGCCCGACTGTGGCAGCCGCTGCGACCGTCGCCAGGAACCTTCGCCGGCGCATGAGTGTCGTCTGCGTGCAGACAGCCGCGTCTGTTAGTTATGCGGCGGGAGTGTGGCGAGTAGGACGACCCTACGGCGCCGGGCAACGTAAGTAGCACCGGCCAATACCGCAGGTAACGGTCGGATACCCGACCACCCGCCACCGTGACGACTGACACTGCCGAACTCCGGCGACGGCTCGACGGCCTCGCCGACACCGACCCCCGAATTGACGGTGCTTACGTCCGCCTCGTCGACGACGCCCCGGACCCAGTGGTGCTGCTCGGCGTCGTTCACGACCACCCCGCGAGCGTCGCTCGGGCACGCCGGGTCGTCGACGCGCTCGACCCCGACGTTGTCGCCCTCGAGGCGCCGAACGCACTGACGCCTGCGTTCACCGACACGGACGGGGCTGGCGGCGAGATGACCGCCGCTGCGGACGCCGCGGCAGCCGACGCCGCCGTCGTCGGGGTCGACGCCCCCGGCCGCGGGACGCTACGGTCGCTGGCGTCGGTGGTCGCTGACGAGCGGCCGGACGTCCGGACTGTGGCGTCGGCGCTCGCTGGCCTCGGCCGGCTCGGCGTCCACGCCGCCCGGGGCCGGCTCCAGGCGGCCGGCGTGCCGCCGGGGTGGCTCGGCGGCGACTTCGAACGCACCCAGGATTACGACTGTCCACAGGACGCCAGCCCCGGGGAGCAGGCGTCCCACGAGGCCTCTCGGGTCAGCCGCAGCACGTCCCTGCTGCGCGCGTTCGACCCGCCGCCCGCCACCCGCGTCCTCGACGGCGTTCGCGAGCGACAGATGGGGCGGCGGCTCGCCGGCTTCGCCGCTCGGGGCGAACTCGTCGTCGCCGTCGTCGGCTTCAGCCACCTCGACGGCGTCGAGAACGAAGTCGCCAGCTGCTGACGATTCGAGTGTCGGTGGCGCTCGACCGATAAGTGGAGTGTTCGGTATCCCCGCAGGCGCGCGTAGCGATGCCGCCCGTGGGTGCAGTGGCCCGGGGAGAGCGACTAGTCTTTCAGGTGGATCTCGTTCCCGGAGAACTGCCGCACGCGGTCGTGAGAGAGCGCGTACATGTCCTCAGACTCGTCTTCCCAGCCGAGCCGCTGCCGGATGCTGTCGGCGATGCCGTGCTCCGGCTTCACGTGTACCGTGTCCCCGTGCACCTCCTGAACGGTCCCGATCTTCTCCCCGTCGCTGCTCAGGACATCCATGCCCGTGTCGCCGTCTCTGAATGGTCGTGCCATTGTGAATGTGCGGCCCTGCGGCCACAGAGAAGCCCAGACCAGCCGACAGCATAGTAATAGAGCTGCTACGCACCGCTCACGAGGGGTTTCCGGCCGCCGTCTGTGGATTCGGCGGCCGGGCGGGCCGACTCGGGTCGCGTCTCGGGTAGGGGCGTCTTTGTCGACGGATGGCTCCGCTTTCGTTATACTGGCACTAGACTGGGCCGACGACGGCAGGAACGGCCGTCATAGCCGCTGTCAGCGACTGCGCTGGAGGCCGAGCACACGCCGTAATCCCGACCTGTGGCGAGTTGGGGAGTGTATAACCAAATCAGTGGGCCATCCGTTGTTCTACGATGCCCCAGTGCAGAAATTGCGGGAGCCACGTGACAGTTCAGTTCGCAAAGGTGTTCGGGGACAACGAAGACACGGTCCACAACTGTATGCGGTGTGTGCCGAACGCGGAGCTCGACGACGGCGCAGCGTCGAACGCGGGAGGGAGCGTCGACGCAAGACACGCCTGGACCGGCTGACCGGCACTCGGGTGTTCGTTCTGCCGGAACCCACGAAGTATTTACCGAGGACGCGATTGTTTTCCGCATCGACCGGATCTCCAGATGACTCCTGACAACGATCTCGACCGCGACGCCGCCGACGTGACGTCTCTCGACTGGGCTGACTACGAGAGTGCAGCGACGGCGGTCGCGGAGGCCGTCGCGACGGCGACCGGCCGCGACCAGTCGGAGTTGACGCCACTCCAGTACGCGGTCGACGCCGACGCGCTCGACCGACTGCTCGACAGTGAAGCGCCCGACGACCTCGTCGTCACGTTCACGTACGAGAATCGGACCGTTCGCGTTGGCGACGGCAGCGTCGAGGTCTCGCAGTAGCCGGCGCGGCCGGCGACCAGTCACCGCTGGTCGCCGTCGCCGTAGCCCGGATTCGACAGTCGCCTGCTCGCAGTGGCTGCTTCTCGCGTGCCGCCGGTGAACGGCGCGTACTCCTCTGGCTCGGGTCCCGAGACCGGTTCGAGCGTGCTACCGTCCATGCGACTGCTCGGTGGGACGCCCAGGGACGCCAGCACGGTCGGTGCCACGTCGAAGAGGTGTGGCTCGTCGACGGCGACCCGGGTGTCGACGGCGTCACCGGAGAGCGCGAGGACGCCACGGGGCACTCGCACGTACGCGGTCGGCGGGTCACCGAACCGACGTCCTCGCAGCGACGCGTCCAGATGGACGTCGTAGCGGTGCGGGACGGCGACGACGTCGGGACCCTCCGAGACGTAGGGGCCGCCGAAGAACTGCTCGGCCGGCCCGACGGCGGAGAACGCCCGGGTGCCGTCCGGGGTTCGCACGGCACGGAGACCGTCCACCACGTCCGAGCGGACACTCGGGTACTCGGCCGGCGAGACGACCCCGTCGGGCTCGCGGTCGGCGCGGTTGATGCGGACGCCGTACTCGGTGCCGGTGCGAGCGTAAGCGACCGAGGACTCCGGGTCGACGCGTTCGCGTGCCGCTCGCGCGACGCTGTCCGGCACCAGTCCGCGCAGCGCCCCACCGATGCCGACGCGCTCCAGAGCGGCCGCGACGCGCTGGCTGGTCGCGCCGGCGGTCGCTGCCGCCGACGCGAGCCGTTCGGTGACGCCGCTTCCCGGCGGTGGTTCGTCCAGCTGCTCGTCGACGTCCGGCGGTGGGAGACCGCCCGGGCCAGCGTCGGCCGCCAGCAGGTCGGCGTCCCGGAGAAAGTCGTTCACGCGGAACGACGGTCCGGCGACCGGCGCCACGCCGTGCTCGCTCGCGAGCACGACCACGTCGGGGTCAGTGGCGTCGAGGACGCTGGCCACGGCGTCGTCGACCGCCTCGAAGACGGCCGCGACCGCCGTCTCGTCCTCTGGGCGCTCGGCGAGCACCGTGCCGGTCTGGTGGAAGGCGAGGAACCCGAACGCCGGGTCGAAGCGGTCGACGAGGTGCGTGAACGCCGCGGCACGAGCGCCGGCGAGCCGGCGCGCCTCCCGGACCCAGTCGTCGCCGGTCGCGTCGCGGTCGGCGTACACGTGGTAGTCGCCCACCGCGTCGTCGAGGTCGGCGAGTAGGCCCTCCGGGTGGCAGGTCGGACGGTCCGGGCCGCCCCAGCCCGGGACGAGCGCGCCGTCGAACGGCGCCGGCGGCCCAGTCAGCGGGGCGTTCACGACGACGCTGGCGTGCCCGCGGCGGTCCAGGAGCTCCCAGAGCGCGTGCTCGCGGACGTCCTCGAAAGAGGCGGGCCGCCAGTCGTAGCCGTCGAAGACCACGCGGTCGAAGACGCCGTGGCGGCCCGGATTGGTGCCGGTGTACAGCGACGGCCACGCGCTCGCCGGCTCCGGCACGACCTGCGAGGGGAGCGGCGCCGCAGTCCCGTCGGCGACCAGTCCACCGAGGGTCGGCGCCCGCCCCGCTTCGACCTGTGGCCTGAGCACGCGCTCGCAGACGCCCTCGAGGCCGACGAGCAGCGTCCGAAGCCCAGACTGGTCGCTGTCGCGCACACGACACTCGAATCGCTGTCGAGGCATTGTTAGTAGGCCCAGCACACGCCCAGTAGGCCCGGATTTCGCTGGTCAATCAGGTCCTACCCGCCGAGTAGGGTGGTCTGAACGGAGCACGGTCTCAGTCCCAGTTCGGGGGCTCTCGGGGGAGCGGGTAATCCGCTCGGCATACTGTCGTTTGGTCGACCATACTCTCGTTTCGCGTACCCTACGCTGCAGTAGGCAATTCATACATCGAAGTGCACTTAGCTGGTAGTCATCCTGTAACTACTCGACAGTCAAACGTCGCCAAGTAGGGCCTACATACCGCCTTCGGGCCGTGAGACCGTCAGAATTCCTTTTAGAGTAAGGTGGATTTACCGGTCCATGTCGGATACCAACCCCGACGACGAGTCGCGTAACGATCAGCCTACCAGCGAGAAGGACTCGACTATAGGCCGCCGAACCTTCGTGAAGGGTCTGGCAGCCGCAGCGGGCATCGGTGGGGCATCCCGCCTGCTCGGAACGGCGTCAGCCGCGGAGTCCCTCGACGGCTACCTGCCCCCGAGTGGCGAACAGACCATCCCCGCCGGCGAGTACGACTGGGACGGCAGTTCGCTGTCCGTGGGCAGCGGCGAGGCAGTCGTCGGCGAGGGTGACCCCGGCGACGTCGTCTGGAATTTGAACTCCGGTACGATGGACGGCACCGTCGCCGGCCGCCTCGAGAACGTCGTCGTCCGCGGCGACAACCCCTCGCCGAAGGCCGGCATCGACCTGGCGCCCGGCGGCGTCATCGACGGCTTCGTCTGGCCCGAGGGCGGCGGTCAGAGCGAGGACCGCGCCCTCTACCACCCCGACGGCGGCGGTCGGACCGAAGTTCGCAACACCGCGTTCGGCTGGATGGCGAACAACGGCGCCTACATCGACAAGGCGCCGGTCACGATGGAGAACTCCGCCGCGGTGAACAACAACATCGCGAACATCCGCGTCGGCCACTGGGACGACAGGGGTACCTCGAACCCCCGCGAGAAGACGACGTACATCCGGAACTGTCTGGTCGCCGTCACCGAGACGCCGCGCCACGACAACGAGGCCGGCTCGTACGCCCGCGGCATCCGGCTGCGCCACCCCGCGCACCTCGTCATCGAGAACTGTTACATCGTCTTCCACGACGTCGACGGCACCGCCGACCTCGTCGAACTGCACGACGAGGCCCCCGGCTCCACCGTCGAGATCCGGAACACGCACTTCTACAACGACAGCGGCGGCCGCCTCGTGCGGGACAAGTCCGGCGGCGAGATGGACGTCACCATCGAGGACTGCACCGTCGCCGGCTCCGGCAACCGCGAGGTGCAGCCGAACTACGACGGCAACGGCTTCACGGAAGAGAGCGTTAAGGTCCCCCTACCGTCGGAAATCACTGGATACGCTGCTGCCGACGAGATTGCAGGCGTCGGGCCGAACGTCCACCCTTTCGACGGCGAGGCCACCAGCTCCGGTAGCACGAGCGAGGACGACTACGAGCACACCATCGTCCTCCACGCCGACCCGAGCAACCCCCTCTCTGACGACGCCATCCCCGGCGACTTCGACCTCAAGATCACTACGGTGGGTACCGCGGCGTTCGGCGCGAAGGCCGAGCCGGGCTCCGACGAAATCTACTCGAACAGCGACGGCACCACCACCATCAAGGTGAACGACCTGAAGCCGGACGAGCTGGACTCGTTCCACTTCGACGGCGAAGTCGTCGACTACGTGATTGACGACGGGTACGGCGTCGACATCTCCGTCGACGGCCAGCCGACGACGCTGGAGGACCTCGCCAACGGCAACTTCGACTACAGCGGCGAGACCAGCGACTCCACGAGCGGCGACGGCTCCACGAGCGACGACGGCGACAGCACGAGCGGCGACGGCTCCACGAGCGACGACACCACCAGCAGTAGCAGCAGCGACGAGCTCTCGAACGTCATCGTCGTCGACGGCCAGTCCGACGATACCGTCACCACGTACACGTTCACCGTCTCCGGGACCGCCGAGCGAGACGTCGAGAACAGTACTGGGGGTGGTGACGGCCTCACGTGGAGCGTCGTCGAGGACGTCTCGAAGGAGGGCAAGGTGCTCGGACTCGTCGAAGACGGCGTCGACGTGTTCCGGTTCAGTGGGAACGTGACCGACCTGACGGTGGACGGCGACGCGTCCGTCTACATCCAGCGGGACGTGTGACGATGTCTCCAGCCACCTCGACCGATGACGAAGACGAGAAGGCAGACGGAAACTGGTGGGACGTCGGCCAGAACCCCGACCCGAACGACGACCTCGGGTACGAGGTCGTCGACCTCGACGTCATCCGTCACGACCCCGGCCACCGCGACCAGGTGCTCGTGATGCCGACCGACGAAGAGATGCTGCGCGAGGACGCGTTCCTCGTCGCTAACGCCGACGACCTCGTCGACCTCGAGACGATGGTCTGACGCGGGCCCGCCGAGCGACAACCGCCAGCAACACTGTCATCCCTGCTGTTTCTCCGACTGTTCGGTGCTGCTAGACGTCTGTGGCCGTCTCCGCGACGGGAAACGCGATTTCGACGGTCGGACGGAACTCGGTGATTTCGTCGTCCTCGACGGACGCCGTCGACTGTTCGGCCCCGATACCCTGGATGTCGCCGATGGTGTCGCTGGCGCGATGCACCGCCGTCCGGGCGGCGTCCTCTCAGGACTCCTCGGACGTGCCGAGGGCCCTGATGACTTTGACTGCCGTCGTGGCGGGCGGGGGTTCGCTGCCGCCGCCGTTTGGGGTGGTCGGCGGACTCAGGACTGGCCCCCGTTAGGCCGACTGGAGCGCTATCGGTACGAGCAGGACGGCCATCAGGTGCACGCGACGCGCGCCGAAGGCGAGCGGAATCAGGCCGACGAGCGTCGCTGCGGCGAGCAGCCCGACGCCGACGAGGCCGCCGAACAGCCACGCGAGCGCGACCAGCAGCAGGCAGACGGCGGCCGTCAGCCGCCGATGGTCGACGGCGCGCACGAGGCGGAAGTACCGGTCGCCTACCAGCGGCACCATCGCGGCCGCGACGACGGCAGCGAGCGCGACGCTCGCCAGTAGCAGCGGGAGGGTCCGCGGGAGGCTCGCGCGTTCGAACGCGACGAGCACGCCAGTCCGCGGGGAGCCGAGTGCGAACAGCGCGAACAGCGCGAACACCGTGTTGGCGGTGTTCACGCCGGAGAGCGCGGCGACGAACGCACGGTCGCCGTCCGCTCTCGTCAGATCGAGGGCGAATACGGCGGCGATGGCCCCGGAGACGCCCGGAACGTAGGCGACCGCCGCTCCGGCGAGGCTGCCCGCCACCCCCGGCTGTACCACCTGACGGGCGGAGACTGCGACGCCGGCGTCGTGCTGTTCGGGGACGCCGGCACCCCGGAACGCCGCCAGCAACACGGGCGCACCGAACAGCCCGGCGAACAGCGGCGAGAGCACGTCGCCGGTCGGCACGACGGCGTCCGGCTGCATCGGCAACGCGACCACCCCCAGAGCGCCACTGGCCGCCACAGCGAGCACGGCGCCGGCTCGCGCGCGCCACGAGTCCTCTCGGGCGACGAGCACGGCTACGAGGACGGCGAAGACGACCGGCAGATGGTCGTAGACCAGCGGCGCCACCCGGACCGCCAGCCACGTCACTGGCGCCCCGAGCACGACGGCGACGGCGACCGCGGCGGCGCTCCCGACCGCCGACACCCGGAGGGCCTCTCGGCCCCGCCCCCCGAGCACGAGTCGGTGACCGGGCAGCGCGCTCACCGCCATCGCCGCATCCGGCACGCCCAGCGCGAGCATCGGCACCACGTCCAGAAACGAGTGGGTGACGCCCGCAGCCAGCAACGCCGCACCCACGAGGTGGGGCGGCCCCGGCGCCAGCGGCGCGGCCGCCGCCAGCAGCAACGCCAGCGTGTTCACGTGCAGCCCCGGCACCAGCCCCGAACACGTGCCGAGCGCAACGCCAACCGAAACTGCGGCCAGCGCCGCCGCCGTCCCAGCAGGCGACAGCAACACGCGCACACCGAGGACGTCCATCGCCGTCAGGTGCCCGCGCTCTACTACTTCAAGCTACGCGCGAGCACTCGGTGGCGCCCCGTCTCTCACCGCCGATACTGCCGGCTGGACACAGCAGCCGCTGGCCGGCGAGCGTCTCGAAGAAAGTGTCATAGTCGAGTCGGTGTCGCCGCGTGGCGCGACCGAATTAACCGAAGAGGTCGCCCAGACCTTCGCCGCTGGGCTCCTCGTCGTCGTCGTCGCCAGCTTCCTCGGCCTCGGCGGCCTCGTCAGCTTCCTCCTCGGCCTCCTCGTCGTCGCCCTCGTCGGCCGCCGCCTCGTCGGCGGAACCGGACGCGGCGGGCGCGGCGGCAGGCGCAGCGGCGGCCTGCTCGACGGCATCCTCGATGTCGACGTCCTCCAGCGCGGCCACCAGGGCCTTGACGCGGGACTCCTCGACGTCGACGCCGGCGGCCTCGAGGACGCCGGTGATGTTGTCTTCGTTCAGCTCTTCGCCAGACTCGTTCAGGATGAGTGCTGCGTAGACGTATTCCATTGTTGTATTATCCGAACATCTCCCCGAGACCCTCGGCGCCAGCGTCTCCGTCGTCGTCGTCATCATCGTCGTCGGAGTCGTCGGCGTCGGCCTCGGTATCAGTCGTTTCGTCGCTCTGTTCGTCCTCGGTAGTGTCGTCGCCGCCCTCGGCGGGTGCCGCGGGCGCGTCGACGTCCTGGAGCTCCTCAGGGAGCGCCTCCTCGTCGTCGATCTGCGCGGCGAGCGCCCGCACCTGGGCGTCCGCCTTGCTCACGAGCTCGTCGGCGAGGTCCGGGCTCTCCACGCTGGCCTGCAGGCCGAGGCTCTTCGCCTCGCCCCGGGCCTTCGCGACGAGCGCCGGTGCCGTCTGCTCCGTCGGGTACACGGCGTTGATGGAGAGGTTCCGCGCCGACGCCGCCGCGGACTCGATGTCCGCGCGGTACTCGTCGACGTCGATCTCCAGCTCCTCCGGCGTGAACAGCACGCCCTCGGAGAACACGCCACGCAGGTCCAGACCGACCTCCTTGGGTTCGATGCCGAGCTCGGAGAGGACGTTCGCCACGTCGTCCGAGACGACGTCACCTTCGTCGGTGACGACGGAGTCCTCGAGCACCTGAATGGAGCCCTCCTGGATGCGCGCGTTCGCGCCGATGGTCTGCAGTTCGCCGACGAAGGGACCCGGATCGATGCCCGTGTCGCCTTCCGGAATGACGATGTCGTTCGGCGCAACCTCGCCGGCGTTGATCGGCGCCGGCGTCTTCGAATCCTCGAGCTGCTGGTAGAGGCCGAAGGGGTTGTCGTTGGTCGCGACCAGCCCGACCTCGCCCTCGACGTACTGGGTGAGGTCTTCGAGGCCGTCGTCGACCTGTTCGAGCGCGCGAACGAGCAGCGTGTTCCGGCTCATGCGGAGCGCCGCCTGCCCGTGCAGGCCGCGACGCATGTCCTGGAGCTGCTTGCTCGGGATGCCCGTGACGTTCACCACGCCGACGCTGTCGTACGTCTCCAGGAGGTCGACGAGCTCGTCGACCTCCCGCTGCTTCCACTCGGGAACCTCGTCGGTGGTGCGTTCCTCTGCGGACATCTAGGCTACCTCCACGGCGGGCCCCATCGTCGTCTTCACGTAGACAGAGTCCACGTTCAGCGGGCCCTTCTCGAGGTTCGCGTGCAGACGACGCATGATGACGTCGATGTTGTCCGCGATGTCGTCAGCGGTCATGTCCTCCGCGCCGACGCGCGTGTGGAACGTCCGCCGGTCGCGGCTGCGGATCTGCACGGTGTTTTTCATTCGGTTGACTGTCTCGACGACGTCGTCGTCGGGCTGGAGCGGGGTCGGCATCTTCCCGCGCGGACCCAGAACTTGACCGAGTGCACCCGCGATGTCCTGCATCATGGGTGCTTCCGCCACGAAGAAGTCCGTCTCGTCTGCGAGGTCCTTCGCGGCGTCGGTGTCGTCTGCGAGGTCGCCGAGGTCGTCCTCGTCGAGGACTTCGTCGGCGACGTCTTCCGCGCGAACCGCGGTCTCGCCGTCTGCGAAAACCACGATCTGCGTCTCCTGTCCGGTGCCCGACGGCAGCACGACGCCCTCGTCGACACGTTTCGACGGGTCGTTGAGGTCGAGGTCGCGCAGGTTGATAGCGAGGTCCACGGTCTCGCGGAAATTCCGCTCTGGGGCCTCGTCGAGTGCGCGGGATACGGCCTCTTCTATATCGTTGTCTGCCATCTTTCACCTCCGTAGTGCGTGACCCTGTGAAGGTCGGATCTCCTACGGGTCAGTGAAACAGGCGAAGCCTGTCTCGCTTCGACAGACGGCCATCCCGTGCTTAAAAGCGTCGAAGCAAGACTGCCGTGCGAGCCGTCCACGCGACCCCACGAGGACGAACCGGCGGCTGGCGAATCGAGCGACGGGAGAAACTGAATCGGGTCGTCGAACCGATTACGCTGCGGCTTCTTCCGCGCCGAGGGTCTCGTCGTAGTCGCCGTCGTCGACGCGCTGCTTGAACGTGCGCGCGTCCTCGCCCTCGATGGTGACGCCGAGCGAGGCGCAGGTGCCGGCGACCTCCTTCGCGGCGTTTCGCGTGTCGTACGCGAGGA
The DNA here is from genome assembly GCF_021729015.1 of Halobacterium rubrum. GTDB lineage: Archaea > Halobacteriota > Halobacteria > Halobacteriales > Halobacteriaceae > Halobacterium > Halobacterium rubrum. The sequence goes on along the minus strand of NZ_JAJQQZ010000004.1, from coordinate 96,464 downwards.
GGTCGGGCTTCTTCTGCTCCGCGATGGTCTTCAGCTGTTCGATGGAGAGGTCGGCGACGAAGTCCTCCTGGGGTTCACCGGAGCCCGTCTCGAAGCCGGCCTCGTCTTTCACGAGGGCGGCCGTCGGCGGGACACCGACTTCGATGGAGAACGAGCCGTCGTCCTCGTACTCGATGGTGACGGGGACTTCCGTTCCGTCGAACGCTTCGGTCTGGTCGTTGATCTCCTGGACGACCGCCTGTACGTCGACGGGCGTGGGACCGAGCTCGGGACCGAGGGGCGGACCGGGATCGGCCTGCCCACCGGCGACGAGCACTTCTATCGTCTCAGCCATACTCCGAGAAACCGCCGCCGCGGGTTTAACCCTTGTCTTTTCAGGGGAGGTGGATGCCCTGGCGGGTGAGGAACTCGCTGACGTCCTTGATGACGACGGGGCTGCCGATGATGCGGACGATGTCACTGTCGTCCGGCTGGAACACCGACACCATGAACTCGTCCTCGAGGTCCGCGTCGATGTCCTCCACCGTCGACTCGGGGAGCACGATCTGTGTGCTGTCCCGGTACGTGGAGGGGTCTCCCATCACTTCGGGAGTGCTTGAGCCGGCGTATTAACGTGTCGAAACGATTTCACTGGACTGCGGAGGAAAGCGCTTTTCGGCACCTGCGGTCTACGGGCACGTGATGGGGCTCGAGGAGGAAATCGAATCGCTCGAAGAAGAAATCGCCAGCACGCCGTACAACAAGTCGACGGAGGCCCACATCGGTCGCCTGAAGGCGAAGCTCGCCGAGAAGAAGGAGAAACTCGAGAAGCAGGAGTCGGGCAGCGGCGGGAGTGGTGGGTACGCCGTCGAGCAGCACGGCGACGCGACTGTGGCGCTGGTCGGGTTCCCGAGCGTGGGGAAGTCCTCGCTCATCAACGCGATGACGAACGCGGACAGCGAGGTCGGCGCCTACGAGTTCACGACCCTCGACGTGAACCCGGGGATGCTGGAGTACCGGGGCGCGAACATCCAGTTGCTGGACGTGCCCGGACTCATCGAGGGTGCTGCCGGCGGTCGCGGCGGCGGGAAGGAGATTCTGTCGGTCATTCGTGCCGCGGACCTCGTCATCATCATGCTGTCGGCGTTCGAAGTCGATCAGTACGAGCGCCTCTCCGAGGAGCTGTACGGTGTCAACATCCGCGTCGACGAGGAGCCGCCGTCGGTGACCGTCCGCCGGAAGGGCAAGGACGGCATCGACGTGAACACGTCGGGGGAGATGGACCTCGACGTCGACACTGTCAAGGGGATTCTTCGCGAGCGCGGATTCATCAACGCGGACGTGACCATCCGCGGGAACCCCTCGGTGGACCGGCTGGTCGACGGCGTGATGGACAACCGCGTCTACATGCCGTCGCTGGTGGCCGTGAACAAAGTCGACCTCATCGAGCCCTCGTACGTCGACACGATGAAGTCCGAACTCCGCGAGCAGGGAGTCGACCCGGAGGAGGCGATCTTCATCTCCGCCGAGGAGGAGAAGGGCCTGGACTCCCTGAAAGAACAGATGTGGGAGGAGCTCGGACTCATCCGCATCTACATGGACAAGCCCGGGCGGGGAATCGACTGGGAGGAGCCGCTCATCATCCGGCGCGGCGAGACCGTCGACGACGCGCTCCAGAAGCTCGGCGGGACGCTCGACGAGCGGTTCCGGTTCGCTCGCGTGACCGGTCCGTCCGGGAAACACGACGAGCAGCAGGTCGGCCGCGACCACGTCCTCGAGGACGAGGACGTCCTGCGCGTGGTCGCGCGACGGTGACGGTATGACCGGCGGGCTGGCCGGCACGTCGCGTCGGTGGGCGGTGGCGGTGGCCGTCGTCGCCGGTCTCGTCCCCTGGGTCGTCGTGGGCTGGGAGAACGGTGCGTACCCGCTGTTCTCGTTCGGATTCGTCTACCCGGAGACGCTGTCGTTCACGTCGCTGCCGGTGTACGTCCAGCGTGCCGGGTCGGTGCCGCCCGAGTTCCGGGCGTGGCCGGTCGGCACGACGCTGTGGCTGGCAGGCGTGCTCGCCGCAGTCGTGGACGCGGACCGACGCGTGACCGCCGGTCTGCTGGCGTTCGCCGGCGGGAGCGTGGTGTCGCTGGCGCTGGCGCTGTCCCGCCAGCAGACCGTCACCGGCATCCCGGTGGGCGCGGTGGCGCTCTGGCTGGCGGCCGGCTACGTGTTCGTCGCGCGCACCGAGTGAGGGCGTGGCGGCCGGTTCCGGCTCCGGTACGCTTTTCGACGCGCCACGTCACACTCCGCGTATGACCGACTTCGTACTCGACCACGTGATGATGCGCGTCGGCGACCTCGAGGAGTCGCTGGACTGGTACGGCGAGCACCTCGACTACGTCGAGCACGCGCGCTGGGAGGCCGAGACGTTCACGAACGTCTACCTCGGCCCCGAGAACCCCGGCGAGGACGGCGCGCTCCTCGAGCTCACGTACAACCACGACACCGCCGAGTACGACAACGGCGACGCGTTCGGCCACATCGCCGTGCGCGTCGACGACGTCTTCGACGCCTACGAGGAGCTGATGGACGCCGGCGTCGAGGACTACCGCGACCCCGAGTCCTGTGGCGGCAGCTACGCGTTCGTCACGGACCCGGACGGCCACGAGATCGAGATCGTCGAGCGCGACCACGGCGCGCGCTGGAGCATCGACCACACGATGGTGCGCGTCGAGGACGCCGACCAGCACCTGGGCTTCTGGACGCGGAAGTTCGAGTACGAGCACACGGGCCGCTGGGAGGCCGACACGTTCGCGAACTTCTTCCTGAAGCCGGCGGACGCCGGCGAGGAGGCGATGGCGGTCGAGCTCACGTACAACTACGACGGCCGCAGCTACACGCTGGGCGACGGCTGGGGGCACCTCGCCGTGCGCGCCGACGACCTCCACGACGACTGGGAGACCCTGCTGGTCCGGGAGGCCCAGGACTACCGCGACCCCGCGTCCTGCGACGACAACTACGCGTTCACGAAGACGCCGGACGGCCACGAGATCGAGGTCCTGAACCCCGAGTCGTCGCCGATGGACCGGTCCGCGTAGCGCTCGCAGTCCCCGAGACCCACCCCGATTCTTTAGTAGGACGGCGCCGCCAGCACCGGGTATGGTGACGGCTGTGTTGCGCGAACGGCTCGAGACGATGCGGGACGGCGAGGAGTGGGGCGTCTTCCTTGTCGCGCTCGCGGTGTTGTTCCTCGGCGTCGGCTATGCGGGCGGGAGCCTGCTGGCCGGCGCTCCCGTCGTCGAACAGTTCTGGCTGCTCCCGGTCGCCGGCGGCTGCGTGGCTGTGCTGGCGATGCTCGGCCACGAGGGGTCGTGACCGTGGAACTGTACCCCATCGGGCACGTGGAGACGCCGTTCGAGACCAGAGAGGACGCCCCGAAGCAGGGCGAAGAGACGCCGTACGCCGCGAACGTCCACGTCGACGAACAGTTCCGGGACGGTCTCGACGGCTTCGAGGCCGACGACCGAATCGTCGTCGTGTGGTGGGCGGACGACGCCGACCGGGACGTCCTACGCGTGCGGGACGGCGAGCGCGGCGTGTTCTCGACGCGGTCGCCGGCGCGCCCGAACCCCGTCTGCGTGACGGAGTGCGAACTGGTGGCCGTCGACGTCGAGGACGGAACACTCGCAGTCCGGGGGGTCGACATGGTGGACGGCACGCCCGTCGTCGACCTGAAGCCAGCACTCGACTGACCGGCGCTCAGAGGGCGTCCTCGGGGGCGTCGGCGAGCCCGGCGAGCGCGTCGCGTTCGACGTGGTGGAGGTCGCCGGGAATCACGAGCAGGTGCAGCGGGTCGCCGAAGTCCGCGTCGGCGAGTGCGCCGAGCCGGTCGGCGCGAACGGTCGCGTCCGGTGCGCCGGCGCGAGCGACGACCACACCGAGTGCGTCCGGGTCCCAGTTGTCCGCGAGCAGGCCCGCCGCCTCGCTCGCTGTCATGTAGGCGTCGCCGGCGATTCGCGGGTGGTCGACCTTGATGTCGAGGTAGACGAGCGTGTGCAGGCCGCGCTCGCGGTTCGCCTCGAGAGTTTCGACGACGGAGTCGGGGACGCCGTCGGCGCCGTGCGCCCACTCGAAGGGGAGCGTCGTCGCCTTCCCGAACCGGTAGTTCTGGAGCCCGGTCAGGCTCGACGCCGCGGACTCGGCGGTCGGCGCGTGCACGACCCGGGTGTCGATGCCGCGCTCCTCGGCGCGCAGCCGGAGGTCGACGTGCGTCGTCGAAATCATCGTGTCCCCGGCCGTGAGGAAGACGGCGTCGCCGTCCTCGGCGGCCGACAGAATCGGCTCGGGGTCCTGTTCGACGCCCGCGCGGTCCCGGACGTCGATGGTGGTGTCGTGGTGGTCCTCGAGGTCGTCGACGTCGGCGCCGACGAGGTAGCTGGTGTAGAACTCGGCGAACGCGCGGTCGGCCGCCGCGATGGCGTCCCGTCCCTCGACGGTGACCGACCGTTCGTCGTAGAGTCCGAGCCCGACGAACGTGAGCATACCCGGGATTGGGCCGGGGAGGTCCTATGGGTTTCGAGACGCCGGCCTCGCCGGTGTCACCGCCGGCGGTGTCACTGGAGAGCGACACCGGTAAGACTCGCGCGCACCGACTGGCTGGCATGGCAGTGCCCTGCGTTCGCGTGCCCGTCGAGGACGGCGAAGCCACCCGGCAGCGGCTCGCCGACGCCGACCTCGTCGACGCCGAGCACGCGATCACGGGCGAAGACGGCTCCCTCTACGTCCCGGTCACCGACCCGGAGTCGGTGCCCGACGACCTCACCGTCGAGTCCTTCGACGCGCCCGAGCGCCGGACGCAGACGACGCCGGCAGACATCCTGGGCTTCGATCCGTCGTACGCGCGACTGGGCGACATCGTCGTCGTCGACGAGGACGGCCCCGAGCGCGCCCGGGAGGTCGCCGACGCCGTCGTCGAGTCGGACATCCCGGTCGAGACGGTGCTGAACAGGGCCTCGAAGATCAAAGGCGAGCAACGCGTCCGCGACTGGGACGTGCTCGCAGGCGACTCGACGGAGACCGTCCACCGCGAGTACGGCCACGAGTTCGCGCTGGACCTCGACGCCGTCTACTTCTCGCCGCGGCTCGCGACCGAGCGCCATCGCGTCGTGGAGCAGGTGGCAGCGGGCGAGCGCGTCTTCGACATGTTCGCGGGCGTCGGGCCGTACGCCGTCCCGATGGCGTCCGCCGGCGCCGAGGTCGTCGCGACCGACGTCAACGAGACCGCAATCGAGTACCTCGGGGAGAACGCCGAGCGCAACGGTGTCAGCGACAGCGTGACCGCCATCGCGGGAGACGTCCGAGACGTCGCCACCGACTACGAGGGCTGGGCGGACCGAATCGTGATGAACCTCCCCCACACCGCCGGCGACTTCCTCGACACCGCCGTCGCGCTGGCGGGCGACGAGTGCGTGCTGCACTACTACGACATCCAGCACGAGGACGGCCGCTTCGACGCCGGCGAGGCCGCGATTCGCGAGGTGGCGGAACCCGAGTACGACGTCGACGTCGAGACCCGCCACACGGTCCGGTCGTACGCCCCCCACGAGTTCAACGTCGTGCTGGACGTCCGGCTGACCCGCCGCTGATTCGCAAGCCTTATTTCTCGTATGCGGCTACGGGTGAGTGCGAAGAGGAGTCGTCACGCGACGTAACGTCGTGCCGTGCCGGTGTCCTGCCGAGTACGCGAGGCAGGGCTCGGCGCACGAGCGAAGCGACGTGCGCCGGTGTAGCTCAGCGGTAGAGCGATTCCTTCGTAAGGAATAGGCCGAGGGTTCAAATCCCTCCACCGGCTCTTTCTGCGTTGCTTCACCGCGAAGCGACGGCTGTGTCGCTTCGCGTGGACGGTTGCGGTGGCGAGAGGGATTTGAGCCAGAGAAGTCGCAACCGCGAGCAATGCGAGCGGGCCGTCTTCCCGTGGTTCAAATCCCTCCACCGGCTCTTTCTGCCGAACGAAGCGAGGCTGACGAGCCGCAGGAGGGATTCGAACGAGACGGGACGAGCGCAGCGAGTCCCGGCGTCGTTCAAATCAGCCGTCGACCCGGTCGGAGACACTCGGTTGTGGGGTGCTTACGAGGGGCTCTAGTTGGTACCGTCCCCCGACGGGAACCGAAACACCGAGCGGCCGGACCAGACTCGCCGCTGCTGCAGCGAACAGTCCGGGACCCGGCTGGGCGTCGTCGGGCGCGGTTCGAAGTAAGCCCACCGTGTTCCCGATAGCTCCGGCATATCGGAGCCAAACCCTGCGTGGACTCGACGTCTCGCGACGATACGCATCGGGTAACTAACCGCCGGAAGCGGTGGGTATCTGTACAGCGAACACGATGGACAGCGACACCCCCATCGGCCGGTACGTTCCCGCTCCTCTGGAGGGAGCCGCCTCGACCATCCGGGGTGTCGTCGCCCTCGCCGTAGACCGCAATCTGACGTACCTGGCGGCAGGTATCGCCTTCTACGCCTTCGTCTCGATCATCCCGCTGGTACTGCTCACTGTTTCACTCGCGTCGTTCGCCGGTGGTGAAGCACTGGCGAACAGGGTAACGGGCATCCTCAGCCAGCAGCTCTCGTCCGCGGGCCAGGACAGTGTGTCACAGTCCCTGACGACCACCGCGGGCCGGGGGACGGCGTCCGTCGTCGGCCTGCTGGGACTGACCTGGAGCGGCCTGAAACTGTTTCGTGGCCTCGACCAGGCGTTCGACGAGCTGTACCTCGACCACGGCGACACGTCGCTACTCGGACAGGTCCGGAATGGCCTCGTCGTCGTGGTCGGAATCGGGCTCGCCGTCGGGCTGGTCGTCGCCGTCGGCGTCGCGCTCTCGTTGCTGTCACTCGAACTCCCCTTCGCCAATGCCGTCGGGTCGCTGCTGCTGACGGCAGTTCTCGGGCTCGCGTTCCTCCCGATCTACTACGTACTCCCGCCGGTCGACGTGTCGGCACGCGAGGTGCTTCCGGGGGCAGTCGTCGCCGCTGGCGGATGGGTGATCCTCCAGATCGGCTTCCGGGTCTACGCGGCAAACGCCTCCCGCTACGCGGCCTACGGACTGATTGGGGCGGTCCTCCTGTTCGTCACGTGGCTGTACTTCGCCAGTATCGTCGTCCTGCTCGGCGGAGCGATCAACGTCGTCCTGCGCGAGGCCAGGCGAAACGTCGGGCAGCTCCCCCGACAGGAGTAGGGACGATACGCGCCCAGAGACGGTTCGCTGGCCCGCTGTTGCAGCCCTCGACTGACTCTGGCCGTTCGGCGGCCGCCCGTAAACCAGCGACTGTGCCGCCTCCGACCAGTGCGGCGAGGCGCGTGCATTTATGTTGCCCGTCTATCTACTCGGAGTCGATGGTCGTGACGCCGGACGAGCGGGTGGGACTGACCGACGACCGACAGGCGGCGGAGCGCGCCGTCGAGGCGTGCACGGAGCAGCTGTCCGAGGAGACGCCCGAGCTGTTCGACGCGCTCCGGGCGCACACGTCGGACGTCGCGGCCGCGGTCGCGGACGCCGACGGCGTGCCGGGCGCCGACCTCGACAGCGACGAGGCTGTCGAGCACTTCCGGGAGTTCGTGCGGGCGCAGTACGACGAGTCGTGGTTCGAGTCGCTGGGGGAGCGCGGCGGCGACCTCGGCCTGACGTGGGCGACGTTCCAGACGGCGATGCGGCGGTTCGCCGAGTTGCTGTCACTGGAGGCGTTCGTGCAGTTCCACGAGGCCGGCGCGCAGTTCCAGGAGGCGCGCGGCCGTCGCAGCGACGCCGAGACCGCCGTCGAGGAGGCGGAGTCGGCCCTCCAGTACCGGAACGAGATGGGGGGCGTGCAGGGCGAGGAGTCGTTCGACGCGCTCGTCGACGACGCGCGAGCGGCGGTGCGTGACGCCCGAGACTGCCTCGGCGCCGGGGAGGCAGCGATGCAGCGAGCGTACGCGTTCCGGGTGGCCGCCCAGCGGTGCCGGACCGAGTACGACGTCGACGACGAGGCCCTGTCGTTCGTCTCGCTGGACGACGGCGACGCCGACTGGGAGTTCCGCGAGCTGCGGCACGGCCGCGACCGGCTCGCGAACCGGCTCAACCGAGTCGAATCGGACGTCGACGAACTCCGCGACCACCCCCGGTACGGGCACTGAGCGGGTAGCCGTCGGTCGCGGCGGCTCGGCTGGCGGTCAGTCGCGGCGGCTCGGCGGGACGGGCAGGGTGATGGAGACGACCGTCCCCCGGGGGTCGTTGTCGGCGAACGACAGCTCGCCGCCGGAGTGCGCGACCGTCCAGTGGACGAGCCAGAGGCCCAGCCCCTGGCTGTGGTGGAGTGCGTCGATGGCGTCTTCGCCGCTGAGCACGCGGCGCTCGATCTCGGGGATGCCGGGGCCGTGGTCGGCGACGTCGACCCGGACGGTCTCGCCGTCGACGGTGACCTCGACTGCTACCTGGGCGGGGTCGCGGTCGGCGTGCCGGATGCCGTTCTCGACGAGCTCGCGGACGGCGGTCCCGAGCTGCGGGACGGCGACGGCACGGGCGCGCTCGGGGGCGTCCAGCGCCAGCGCGGCGTCCGGGTACTCCTCGCGGACCTCTTCGACCGCGTGCTCGACGACCCGAGCGACGTCCACGGGCTCGGCGGTCGTCTCCGCACCGAGCACGTCGTTGATGGCGCGCTCCTTGTCCGCCGTCTCGAGCAGGTCGTCGCAGCGCTCGACGACGGTGCGGGCGTGTTCTGCCGGCTCGCCGTCGGTCTGGGCGGCGACCAGTTCGGCGCGGCCGCGAACGACGTTCAGTTCGTTCCGGAGCGTGTGGCGGAGCACGCGGTCGAGGACCTGAAGCTGCTGGGCGCGCTCGCGGCTCTCGTCCACCGACCGGCGGACGGTGTCGCTCATCTCGTTGAAACCCCGACCGATGCGGTCCCACTCTTCGGCCCCGCCGACGTCCACGTGCGTGCCGTACTCGCCGTCCTGGAGGGATTCGAAGCCTTCGAGGAGGGCTTCGACCTGCCTGAGGTTCCGGCGGTAGTTCCACCACCCGAACCCGGCGGCGACCGCGAGCACGGCGGCGACGCTGACGGCCTGCAGCAGACTGAGGCGGCGAATCGTCGGTCGTAGTACCGCCCGCGATTCCGAGACGGTGACCGTCCAGTCGGCCTCGGAGAGCGCCGCGTCGTGGCTGGTCAGTGACTCGTCGGGCGAGGGCTCCTCCTCGTAGACGACGGTGCCGTCGGCCGTCGTGACAGTGACACCCGTCTCCACCGAGAGGTCGCGGGTCGCCGACTCGAAGAACGCGGCCCCGGAGAGGTGAAACGCCGCGTTCAGGGTGCCGACGACCTCGCCGTCGCGGCGCACTGGCGTGCTCACGGTGACGACGTCGTTGCCGGTTTCGGCCGCCACGGGGTCGCTGACGTACGTCTCGCCGGCGAGTGCGCGCTGGACGTACGTCCGGTCGCCGAGGTCGCTGCCGACGAGCCGGTCGCGTTCGGCCGGCGGGAGGTCCGAGACGAGCGCCGTCATCGTGCCGTTCGCGTCGACCACCGACGCCCCGGAGAACGCCGTGTTCGCGACGAGCGCGTCCAGCCGGTCCTGCTGTCTGTCGGTGCCGTGCGCGGCGACCGCGGGCAGGGCCGCCCACAGTTCGACGGTCTCCTGGTGGGCGGCCAGCCGGGCGTCGATGTCCGCGCGGACGAGGTCGCCGCTGCGCTGGACGTCGGCGCTGTGTTCGTCGACCACGGCGTCCTGGTAGGCCTGGAAGCCGGCGTAGGTGGCGCCGGACAGCACGAGCGCGGACACCGCGAGCACCAGGACGAAGAGTCGACGGGACCGCATCGTCAGTCAGCTATCCGGAAGTCCACGGTGAACACTGCGCCCCGTGGCTCGTTGTCGGAGACGTGGACCTCGCCGTCGATGGCGTCGACGAGCGTCTCCACGAGGTGCAGTCCCATACCGGTGCCGTCGCTCTCGAGGCCGGTCTCGCCCTTCCCGAAGATGGCGTCCTTGTGGGCGTCGGGCACGCCGGGGCCGTTGTCGGCGACCGCCACGCTGACGGTGTCGCCGTTCACCTCGGTGTGGACGGTGACCTCGGGCACCGGCTCGTCGTTGTGCTGGACGGCGTTCTTCAGGAGGTTCCGGAAGACGGAGTCGAGCATGTCGTTGCCGTGGACGGCGACGTCCGGAATCGAGCCGTCGACGGTGACGGCCGCCCCGGGGAACGACGACCGGACCTCGTCCAGTTCCGCCTCCAGCGTCGACCGCAGCGGAATCGGGTGGTCGTTGTCGGCGTCGGTGAGCATCACGTCGGCGATGTCCCGGGCGGTCTTCGTCAGCTCGACCGCGTGGTCCGCGCTCTCCCGGATGCGGCTGACGTAGTCGGCGTGCTCGTCGTCGGCCTCGTCGGCGAGCATCTCGCCGTACGCGAGCACGAGCTGGAGGTCGTTGCGGATGTCGTGGCGCAGGACCTTGTTGAGGACCTCGAGGTTGTCTCGCTGGGTCTCGAGGCGGTCCTCGTAGTCCGCGCGCTCGGTGACGTCGACGACGATGGAGAACAGGAGTGTGTCGTCCTCCAGTTCGATCGGCGAGGAGTGGACTTCGACAGTGCGAACCTCGCCGTCGGCGAGCTCGTGCTCGAAGAGGAAGTGGTTGCGGTCGCCGGTCTCCGCGCGCTCGCGTTCCGCCTCGACCTCCTCGGGCGGGAGCCTGTTGAGGTCGTCGACAGTCATGCCGGCGAGCTCGCTCGCCGAGTAGCCGTAGAACTCGGCTGCGGCGTCGTTGGCGTTCCGGATGCCGCCGCTGTCGGGGTCGACGAGCAGCATCGGCGCGGAGTGTCGCTTGAACATCCGGCGGAACTGCCGGGCGCGCTGCCGGAGCTCGGTCTCGAGCTCGCGGCGTTCGGTGACGTCCCGGACGACGCCGTCGACGACGGTGGTGTCGGCGCGCTCGTCGGTGACGGCGGTGACCGCCGCCCAGACCGGCTCGTCAGACAGCGATTTCAGGCGTACCTCTTCCTCGTGGACCGCGCCCTCCTCGCGGAGTTGGTCCGCGACCGCCTCCCGGGCCCCGGGGTCGGCGTACATCTCGGTGACTTCCCGACCCCGGAGCTCGTCTTTCGAGTCGGCGTCCGCGAGCGCGACCAGTTCGTCGTTCACGTCGATGAGTTCGCCGTCCTCGAGTTCCGTGCGGAAGACGCCGACGGGGAGTTCGTCGAGGATTCGCTCGTGGCGCGCCCACTCGGTGCTGGCCGCCGGCGAGTCGACGACGACGAGCGCTGCACCGGGCGTGCTGGTCCCGTCACCGTCGGGAGCGACACGGGAGGCCTCGACGGTGACGAGGCGGCGCTCCTCGGCCTCGACGTCGCTGAACACGAGCCGGGCGCGTTCGTCGATGGTGTCTCCGGTCGCTACGGCCTCACAGAACCGCTCGACGTCTGCGGCGGTGTCCCTCGGGGCGAACGCGCGAATCGGGTCGCCGACGGGGTCGTCCGCGCCGGTGAGTTCGCTAAACGAGGCGTTTGCGTAGGCAACAGTGCCGTCACGGACGACGACCACCGGGTCTGTCACGCTGGCGAGCACGTCGGCGTATGGGTCTGGCGGTGTCATCGGCGGTATCCTCGGCGGGCAGCCGGGTCTCGTGCGAACGTGTACGGGCCGAGGGTATAAGCCGGGCGTCTCCTTCCCGCTGACTGGGACGCCACGCGGCTGACGAAACCCTTTAGTTCGGTTTCGGGGGCGGTGTGAGGGGCCGGACGCGTCAGGTCGCGCAGGCCCAGAGGCCGGTCTCGTTCTGCCGGGCGCGGCGTTCGGCCGCTGCGAACGCGTCCCGTTCCGTGAACGCCGTGTCGTAGAGGCGAGCGTAGCCGTCGTCGAGCAGGGCGCGGTTGAACGACCGGTCGCGGCCGTCGACGGTGACGTACGCGAGCAGCCGGTCGTAGCCGCCCCGGCGGTCCGCCTCGGCGTCGGTCTCGACGACCACCGACTCGCCGGCGAGCCGGTCGGTGGCGAACTCGCTGGCGCGCTCGCCCCACTCACGGAGGCACGTGCGCCCGGATTCGGTGTCCGGGACTCCCTCGAACTCGCCGGGCGACGGGTCGGCGTACACCTCGGGGGTGTCGACGCCGAGCAGCCGGACGCGCTCCTCGGTGCCGTCCGCGAACCGCACGTCGACGGTGTCGCCGTCGACGACGTCGACGACGGTGGCCGTCCGTTCGCCGGCAGTCGGCGTGCCGTCGGCACCCGGTGAGATGGCGCCCGTACAGCCCGAGAGCGCAAGCAGGACGGCGACAGCGAGCGCGCGGCGGGTCGTGGCGTTCACGTCACCGCCTCCGTCGGGCTGCCAGCGCGCTCGCCGTGACAGCGACGACGACTGCGGCGCCAGCGAGACCGAGCCCCGGAGCCGACGCGTCCGGTTCGCTCGCTCGCGCCGACACGGTTCGGTCGCCCGCCGACACCTCGTACCGGCGGGACTGGGTGAGCGTGACGGTCGTCGACCGGCTGGTCGTCTCGCCGGCCGCGAGCGTGGCGTTCAGCGTGCCGACCGACCGACCGTCCAGCGCGACCGTCACCGAGCCGGTCGCCGGGTGCTCGCTGGGGTTCGACAGCGTCGCAGTGACCGCGACGGTCTCTCCCGGCTCGACCCGGTCGGGCTCGACGGCGAGGTCGGCGACCCGGAGCGTCGACGGCGACCGAGCCGTCACCTGCTCGCCGTCCCGGCCGACCGTGAGGTTGTACGTCCCCGGCGTTTCGACCGTGTGCTCGACGGCGACCCGGCCGGACTCGTCGGCGTCCAGCGACCCGGAGTCGGTCGCGAGTGTCGCACCGTCCCGGTCCAGTGTGGCCTCGTACGTGCCGGGCAAGCCGCCCTTGTTGGTCACCGACGCCGTGACTGTCAGCGTCTCCCCGACGTACAGCGTCGGCGGCGGTCCGGCGAACGTCTCGTTCCGGAACGGCCCCGAAACCCGGTACTGGCGCTCGCTGTACGTCATCCGGGGCGGCTCCGTGTCGAAGGCGGCCGTGTGGTCACTGCTGGACCACATCGACGGCGACGCGTCGCTGGTCGTGAAGTGCTCGGCGGCCCCCGCTGCGTCGTCACCGGCCGTCGAGCGCACGGCGGCGACGACGTCCTCGTTCGAGACGTCGGGGTCCTGTCGGTTCAGCGCGTACAGCACCTCGTCCATCGACGACGTCTGGTTCGTCGCCAGCCGGACGCGGCGGTCGAGCTCACCCCAGACGAGGCCGCCCTTGAGGTAGTTCGCGCCCGACGACCACGTCGACGGCGTCGCCAGCACGGCGTCCCGCCAGGGGTCGCGGTCGCCGTACGCGAGGTACTGCCGGAAGTCTTCGAAGCCGACGTACCCCAGTTCGAGGGACAGCGAGGCGGCGTAGTACTCGGCGGCCGCTTCCATCGTCCACCGGCCCGAGGACTCGGTCGTGTAGTCCTGCCGGGTGTGGACGTACTCGTGCAGCCAGACGTTCGCCGGCTCGTCGAGCCGGGAGTCGGCGAGCACCCAGGCGTCGTTCCCGCCGTACTCGACGCCGCGGACGCCCCAGCCGGCGTCGGTCGGCGCGACCCCCATCCAGACCTCGTCGTCGCGGTCACCGACCTGCATCCGGCCGGACGCCGCTTCGAAGGCGGCGAGCACGTCCGCGGGGCGCTCGGCGAGCGACGCCCGGTCCGGGACGGCGAGCGTGAACGTCTGGCCGTTCGCGTCACGGGTGTGTTCGGTGACGGGCCCGAGGTACGCCACCTCGCCGCCCGTCGAGCCCTCGCCGTTGACCGTCGTCGACTGGGTGAGGTCGACGGTCAGGTCCTCCGGCCCGGACCACCCCCAGCCGGTTCGCATCGTCGGCACGGTGACCAGCGCCCAGTTGCCGGCGTCGACGAACGAGTACTCGCCGGACTGGGAGTCGGCGCCGGCCCGCAAGCCGGTGGCACTGCGGTTCGCGTCGACGGTCGCCCGGAGCTGGGCGGTGTCGCCGTCGCCGTCCCACTCGTAGTCGTCGGGCGTCTCCTCGAAGTCGCTGGTCTCGATTGCGGTCGTCCGGTCCGGCAGCGAGACCGACAGCGACGACACGGAGTCCGGGAGCCTGTACCCGACGACGACGTCGATGCGTCCCGGCTCGTCCGGCGTGAGGAACAGCTCCACGTGCTTCTCGATTGTCACCGTCCGCTGCTCGACGGCGGTGGCGTCGCGAGTGGGGGCGACAGACTGGCCGACGGCAGGTGCGGCGGCGGACAGAACGAGCAGGGCGGCGACGACGACGGCGGCGACTGGGGCGGCCACGCGGTCCATGCAGGTGTCTGTGGGCGCGAGACTCAAAGGGGGACTGGCTAGCTCAGTCGGCGTCCCCGGCGCCACTCCCGTCCGCCCCACTCTCGCCGTCGTCGCTGTCGTCGTCCCTGCCGGTGCCACCGCCACCGTCGGCGACGGCGAGGCGCTCGCCCGGCTCCGAGACGGCCGCGACGGCCGACGCGACGTCCCCGGCGGCCACTCGTGGCCCACCCGCACCCTCCCCGACAACCACACACTGGTCGGCTCTCGCGCGCAGGTCGTCGTTTACGCCCCAGTCGGCGGCCTCGGCGGGTGCGACGACGGCGTCCGAAGCGTCGACGAAGTCGCGGGCTGTCGCCTCGGCCGCGCCGCGCGGGGACTCGAATGGCTGGACCGTGACGCAGTCTACTCCGAACCGACGCGCCGTCTCGTGGTCGGTGTCGCCGTCGACGACCGGCCCCACCGTCACCTCGGCGCCGGCGTCGACGAGGTCCCGGACGACGGGCGCTGCGCTGTCGCCACCGCCGAGCACGTGCACGCGAGCGTCGAGGTCGTCGTCGTCGTCGTCCCTCCCCTCGCAATCCGGGAGCGGCGTGACGGTCGGCGCGCCCGTCGCCGGGTCGGTGCCGACGGCGACCCGGGCGTCGAACGCGTTCCGGACCGCCTCAGGCGTGAGCACCGACCGCGGGCTGCCCGCGTCGACGACTTCGCCGTCGGCGACGAGCACGAGTTCGTCGCAGTATCTGGCCGCCAGGTCGAGGTCGTGGATGGCGGCGACGACGGCGCGGTCGTCGCTGTCCGCGAGCCCGCGGACGAGTTCGAGCGTGCGAATCTGGTGGTTCACGTCGAGGCTCGCCGTCGGCTCGTCCAGCAGGAGCACGGGGGTGTCCTGAGCGAGTGCGCGGGCCAACAGCACGCGCTGGGTCTCCCCGCCGGACAGAGAGGTGACCTCGCGGTCGGCGAACTGCGAGACCTCGGCGCGCTCCATCGCGCGGTCGACGGCCTCGGGGTCGTCGTCGCGGCCGAACCGGGGCTGGTGTGGGTGGCGCCCCATCTCGACGGTCTGCCGGACCGTGAACTCGAAGGAGACGTGGGTGTCCTGCGGGACGGTGGCGATGCGGCGGCTGGCGGCCTTCGACGGGAGCTCGTGGACGTCGTCGCCGTCGACGAGCACAGTGCCCGCGCATGGTTCGACGACGCCGTTCATCGCGCGCAGCAGCGTCGACTTCCCCGCGCCGTTCGGGCCGACGACGCCGACGAGCCGGCCGTCCGAGACGGTCGCGCTCACGTCCGAGAGAATCTGCGTGCCGGCCAGTTCGACGTCGACGCCGGAGACGTCCAGTGTCACAGTGCGTGCACCTCCCGGTCGCGCAGCAGGTAGAGGAAGAAGGGCGCGCCGACGAACGCCGTGACGATGCCGACGGGGAGTTCGCTGGCCGTCGAGCGCGCGAGCGTGTCGGCGGTCACCAGGAACGCCCCGCCCGCGAACGCGCTCACGGGCAGGAGGACGCGGTGGTCCGGGCCGACGACCAGCCGGACGGCGTGGGGCACGATGAGACCGACGAAGCCGATGGCTCCCGCGAAGGAGACGGCGGCAGCGGTGACGACGCTGGCGACGGCGAGCAGCAGGCGCTTGGTGCGTTCGACCTCGACACCGAGCGCGTGGGCGTCCTCCTCGCCGGCCAGCAGGACGTTCATGTCGCGGGCGTACGCCAGCAGGACGACGCTGCCGAGGACGACCACCGGCAGCGCGACCTCGGCCTCGTGCCAGCGGCTGCCGTGGAGGCTGCCCATCAGCCAGTACATCGCCTCCCGGATGCTGCGCCCGGAGTGCACGATGAGAAACGACGTGAACGCACCGAGCAGCGTCTGGATGGCGACGCCGGCCAGCAGGAGCGTGGCGACCGGCGTCCGGCCGTTCTCGGTGGCAACGAGGTAGACGGTGAACGCGGCGACCAGCGCGCCGAGGAAGGCGGCCGGCTGGACGCCGACGACGACCACCGTCGGGGCAGTGATGGCGGCGACGGCGCCGACGGCCGCCCCGGAGGAGACCCCGACGATGGAGGGGTCGGCCATCGGGTTCCGGAAGAACCCCTGCATGACGGCCCCCGAGATGGCCAGCGAGGCGCCGACGGTGGCGCCCATCACGATGCGGGGCAGGCGGAGTTCGCCGACGATGTACTGCTGGGTGCCGGGGACGTCGAAGTCAAGCGGCGAGACGTAGCCGAGGTCGACGGCGACCCAGGGGAGGCCGCCGAGGGCGGGGAGGGCGGCGTCCCGCAGCGAGACGGAGGCGGACACCGGAACCGCGAGCGCGTCGAGGGCGGCGAGCGCGACGTTCGGCAGCGAGATGGAGACCGGGCCGATGGTGGCACTCGCGAGGGCGACCACCGCCAGGAGGCCCGCAGACGCCGCAGTCCAGGCCGTCACCCGCGTGAGCACACGCATGTCGCTCAACCCTATTTGCTTTAGCCAAATATTTATTGCGCTAGGCGGCTCTACCAGATATGCGCCGAAGTACAATCGCAGTTGGGATAGTCCTACTCCTGTTGGCCTCGGCGGCCGCTCCAGCCGGTGCGCTGGCCGCGCCGGCCGCCCAGGAGGAAACGCTGACGTGTGAGTTCCCGACCACCATGACCGACGCCAGCGGCGCCGACGTCACTGTCGACGCCGAGCCCGAACGCGTCGTCACCCTGAATCCGAGTGCCGCCCAGACCATGTGGGAGTTCGGCGCCGAGGACAAAGTCGTCGGCGTCTCCCAGTTCGGCACGTACCTCGAGGGAGCCTCGGACCGCGAGGTCGTCACCTCCGGGTACCCCTCGCAGGTGAGCGTCGAGCAGGTCATCTCCCTCGAGCCCGGCCTCGTGCTCGCGCCGAACACCATCAGCAACGACTCGGTGACGCAGCTCCGCGACGCCGGCATCACCGTCTACCGGCTGCCGTTCGCGAGCTCGCTGGACAGCGTCATCGAGAAGACCGAGACCATCGGCCAGCTCACTGGCGAGTGTGACGCCGCTGGCGACACCGTCTCCGAGATGCAGACGACCATCGACACCGTCCGGGGAGCAGTCGACGGCGAGGACGAACCCCGCGTGCTCTGGGGCACCGGCGCCGGCTACTCCGCTGGCCCGAACACCTTCATCGGGCAGGCCATCGACGTTGCCGGCGGTCACAACATCGTCGCCGACGCCAACAGCAGCCGCGCCTACCCCCAGCTCTCCGAGGAGTTCATCGCCGAACAGGACCCCGAGTTCGTCGTGGTCGGCGTCGCCCCCGAGCAACTGGGCAACGAACCCACGTCGTACATCCCGGAGGACTCCGTCGTCCGGAACACCACCGCCTTCGAGGAGGGCAACATCGTCGTCGTGGACAACAACCACATCAGCCAGCCCGCGCCCCGCATCGTCGAGCCGATGACGCAGATGGCGGAGGCGTTCCACCCCGAGGCGTACGCTGACGCCACCGCCACGACCACCACGACGACCGCAGACAGCACCACCACCACCACCACCACCACCACGACCGAGTCGAGCACGACGACTGCAGCCGCGACGACCACCGCCGCCGACGACGGCGACGGGTCGTCGAACGGCTCCGCGCCCGGCTTCGGCGTCGCCACCGGCGTCGTCGCCGTGCTCGGCGCCGCCCTGCTCGCGCGCCGCACGTAGGCCGACACCGTTTCCTTTCTCCGTCTGGTAGCGGCGGGCATGGTCGAGAACGTCATCTGGCCCGCCTACTTCGATGCGGCGCTCTCCCGCCGCGAGGGCCGCCGCGTCCCCGAGGACCTCGCCGTCGAGGAGCCGACCGTCGACGAGATCGCGACGGCCGTCCAGCAGGTCGGCTACGACGCCGTCGTCGAACGCGACGTCGCTTACCCCCGCCGGCACTGGGAGGACGCCGGGCGCGTGCTCGTGAAGGACGCCGACGACTCCAAGAACGACGTCGTCCAGGCCGTCGCCGCCTACGTCGGCGCCCTCCGGGACTGACTGATGGAGCGCGCCGGCAGCGTCACCCGGACCGCTGGCAACGTCGCCATCGTGCGCAGTGACGACGACGACCACCCGGGCATCGGCGCGACGCTCGTCGACCAGCAACTGGACGCCGTCGGCCGCGTGGTCGACGTCTTCGGCCCCGTCGAGCGGCCCTACCTCGCAGTGACGCCGGACTCCGGCGTCCACCTCGCCGGCCTCGTCGGCGACACCCTCTACGTCCGGTAGACGGAGACGAAAGAGGCTAAACCGGGTCGCTCCCACACTCGGGGTATGAACGACTCGACGCGGGTCGCCGGCGTGCTC
This sequence comes from Halobacterium rubrum, assembly GCF_021729015.1. GTDB lineage: Archaea > Halobacteriota > Halobacteria > Halobacteriales > Halobacteriaceae > Halobacterium > Halobacterium rubrum. The sequence continues at coordinate 77,923 of NZ_JAJQQZ010000004.1, read as the reverse complement.
GCCGGCGTCGTCGCGCTGTTCGTCGTCGTCCAGGTCGGCGCCCTCGCGCTCGTCGAGCCCTTCCAGAGTGCGGGTCTGCAGTCCACGGAGAACCCCCAGAACCCCCTCAACAGCATCTTCTATGTCGCCTTCCTGCTGGTGGCGACCGGTGGCATCCTGCTGGTTATCAAGTACGACCAGCAGTGGGTGCTCAAGGGGTTCATCCTCCTGACGAGCGGCGTCGTCGCCTCCTACGTGTTCGCCGTCGTGTTCCCCGCCGTCACCGTCGCGGGCGTGAACCTCGCCGTCTGGGTGCCGGCGGTCGCGCTCGTGGTCGCGCTGTACGCCTACCCCGAGTGGTGGGTCATCGACTCCGCCGGCGCCATCATGGGGATGGGCGCCGCCGCCCTCTTCGGCATCAGCTTCGGCATCCTCCCGGCGCTCGTCCTGTTGACGGCGCTGGCCGTCTACGACGCCATCAGCGTCTACGGCACCGAACACATGCTCACGCTCGCATCGGGCGTGATGGAGCTGCGGCTCCCCATCGTGCTCGTCGTCCCCACCACGCTTGCGTACTCGTTCGTCGACGACGCCGAGGAGACCGCCGACGAGGCCGACGAGGGCGAACGCGAGGCCAGCCACCCCGCCGACCGCCCCGCCTACTTCATCGGCCTCGGCGACGCCGTGATGCCGTCGATTCTCGTCGCCAGCGCCGCGTTCTTCCTCGACACGCCCGAGGTCGTCTCCGGCGTCGAACTCGCGCCGCTGACCGCGATGGTCGGCACGCTCCTCGGCCTGCTCGTCCTGATGCGACTTGTGTTCAAGGGCCGCGCGCACGCCGGTCTCCCCCTCCTGAACGGCGGCGCAATCGCCGGCTACCTCGTCGGCGCTGTCGCCGCGGGCATCCCCGTCGTGGAGGCGCTGGGCCTCGCGCCGTACGTCTGATTACTGCGTACCGGTGAGCGCTTCGCTCGCGGGCGCGAACTCGATCTCGCTGCCCAGCCCCTCGTCGACGGCTCGCTCGTAGAGCATGTGGGCGGCGGCGACCGTCTCGATGCCCGTGCCGCCGCTGTCGAAGACGGTCACGTCGTCGGCTCCATGTCTGCCCTCGGCGTTCCCGGCGACGACCTCGCCGAGTTCGGCGTGGACGTGGTCCTCGTCGACGACGCCGGCCTCGACGGCAGCGATGAACGACCCGGCGTCCTGACTGACGCGCGCCCGGAGGTCGGGCACGTAGGTCGCGCGCTCGATGGTCGTCGCGTCGAGTTCGCGCTTCTCGGGGTTGTACTGCCCCATCGCCGTGACGTGGGCGCCGTCGGAGAGGTTGTCGCCGTCGAAGACCGGTTCGCTGGCGTTCGTCGCCGTGATGACGACGTCGGCGTCCTCGATGGCGGCGGCACTCGACGCGACTGCTGCGACGGTGGCGTCCAGATAGTCGTTCAGGTCGGCGGCGAACGACTCCCGGCTCTCCTTCGTCGGCGAGTACACGGAGACTGTCTCGAGGTCGCGGACCGTCGCCGTCGCCTTCAGTTGGCCGCGAGCCTGCGCGCCGCTCCCGATGACCGCCGCCGTGTCGACGTCCTCGCGAGCGAGCGCGTCCACGCCCACCGCGCCCGCCGCGCCGGTCTTGAACGGATTCATGCGGGCGCCGTCCAGCACCGCCAGCGGCTCGCCCGACTCGGCGTCGAACAGCGGCGTCAGGAACCACGCGTCGCCCGCGCCGAACCCCGCGCTGTACGTGTACCCGCCCATCGCCCCCGTCTTCGGGAGGACCGCCGAGTAGTCGGTCAGCATTCCTGCGGGGTCCTCGCGGAACAGCGCCGTCCGGGGTTCGGCCGGCGCGCCCTCGCCGCGCTGCCGGTAGCCCTCGCGGACGGCGTCGACGTAGTCGGCCGGCTCCGCCAGTCCCGCGATGTCGTCGTCTGAGAGGAACAGCGTCGCTGTCATGCCCCGGAGTTCGGCGGACGGCTGCAAAAGGATTGAGGCCGCGGCGGCAGACGCCCCCGGGTTACCACAGGTCTTTACCGACGGACGCGGTGGCTGTCACCGAGACGCCGTGAACCGGAACGACCGCGCCATCGTCGGGCTCGTCGCGCTCGCGCACGCCACGGTCCACACGTACGAGCTCTCGATTCCGATACTCATCCCCATCTGGCTGGACGTCTTCCCCGTGACGCAGTCGACGCTCGGCGTCGTCGTCGCGACTGGCTACGCGCTGTTCGGGCTCGGCGCGCTCCCGGGCGGCGTGCTCTCGGACACCGTCGGCTCCCAGCGGCTCATCATCGGCTGTCTGGTGGCGATGGCCGGCGCGTTCGTCGCGCTGTCGCTGGCGCCGTCGATTCCCGTCGTGGGGCTGGCGCTCGTCGCGTGGGGCGCCGCCGCCAGCGTCTACCACCCCGCCGGGCTGTCGCTCATCAGTACGGGTGTCGAGGAACGCGCCGACGGCTTCGCCTACCACGGCATCGCCGGCAACCTCGGCATCGCGCTCGGCCCGCTGGTGGTGACGCTGCTCTTGCTGGTCGCCGACTGGCGGGCCGTCACCGCCGCGCTCGCGGTGCCCGCGGTCGTCGCCGGCGTCGTCGCGTCCCGGGTGGAACTCGACGAACACGCGGCCGCGGAGACCGACTCAGGAGACGACAGTGGGGAGACCGCCGCAGACGGTGGTGGCGAGGACGCGGCTGCAGACGGCGGGAGCGAGGACGCCGCCGGTGACGGCGACAGTGGAGACGCCGGCGGCAGGTCCGAAATGGGCGTCACCTCCCTCCCCGAGTTCCTCGACGCGTCGAAGACCCTCCTCGTCGGCCCGTTCGCGGCCGTCTTCGTCGTAGTCGTGCTCTCCGGGCTCTACTACCGTGGCGTGCTGACGTTCCTGCCAGAGGTGCTGTCGGCGTACCCGTCGCTGGCGCCCGTCGAGGTCGCGGGGCGGCAGCTCCAGCCGTACCGGTACGTCTACGCCGGGCTGTTACTCGTCGGCGTCGGCGGCCAGTACACCGGCGGGAAGCTCGCCGGGCGCTTCGAGACCGAGCCAACACTCGCCGTCGCGTTCGGCGTGCTGGCGGCGCTGTCGGTCGTCTTCCTCCCGGCTGCGGGCGCCGGCCTGCTGCCGTTGCTCGTCGCGGGCGTCTTCCTCGGGTTCGCGCTGTTCGTCGTCCAGCCGCTGTACCAGACCACCGTCGCCGAGTACACGCCCGCCGGCACTCGGGGGCTCTCCTACGGCTACACGTACCTCGGCGTGTTCGGCGTCGGTGCGATCGGCGCCGCCGTCGCGGGCTCCATCCTCGAGTTCGGGAGTCTCCCTGTGTTGTTCGCGGTGCTGGCCGGGTTCGCGCTCACGGCGGCCGCCACGGCCGCCTGGCTCAGTTCGCGGTGAGGTCTGCGACCACCAGCGACGCGAACCGCCCCGCCGACAGCAGCGCCGCGCCGACGAGGAACATCACGACGAAGAACGCCGGGTCGGCGTTCCCGGGGAACAGCGACGTGTTTCGGAGGAGCTGGCCGACGAGGTCGCCGAGCAGCCACGTGCCGGCGGCGAGCACGAGCGCGCTGCGCGTGGAGTCGGCCGCTCGCGTGCTGTAGGCGCCGACCAGTGGCGCGGCGGCGAGCCACCCGACCAGAAACGGCAGCAGGACGCCCGCGTAGCGCTGGAGCGTGAGCGTTTCGTGTTCGAGCGTCCCAACCAGCACCAGCCCCAGGATGGCGAGCATATCCCCGGGGAGGAACCGGGTGATTGCGCGCCCGTCGACGTCGGTCAGCTTCATGGGCGCGCTTGGGCGGGGTGGGTCAAGGGGCTCCCGGTTTCACGCCGGCGACCGTGAACGCGAACCCCTCGTCCAGGACCCGGGCGTCCAGGCCCGCCTCGTCGAGTCGCTGCGCGCACTCGTCCGCCGTGTCGAAGCGCGACCCCATCCCGAAGAGGTGTTCGCCGGCGGCGAGCAGTCGGCCCCGAATCGTACCGGGGGCGAAGTCCCGGACGACCAGCACGCCGCCCGGGCGGAGCGCGCGGGCGGCCTCCGCGACGGCGGTGCTGCGGGCGGGGAAGTGGTGTAGCGCGTCGACGACGACGACGACGTCGACGGACTCGTCGGCGACGGCGAGCTGTCGGACGTCCGTCTGGAGCGTTTCGAGGCCGTCCTCGTGGGCCTCTTCGAGCATCCCCCGGCTGGCGTCGGCGACCACGGCGTCGCCGCCGAGCGCGCGAGCCACCCGGCCGGTACCCCCGCCGAGGTCCAGCACGCGCTCGACGGGGCGGTCGGCGAGTGCGAGCGCCGGGGTGAGGTCCGCCGGGTCGGCCGCCGGCATGGCGAGGTCGTACAGCGGCGCGAACCGGTCGAAATACGGGACGTCGTGCACACTACCACCGATGCGCGCCAGCCACGCAATACTTTGCTTCCCCGGGCCAACGCCCGGTGTGCGCTACGCGGTGCTCGGCGACGCCGACGACGGCCCGACGCTGCTGCTGGACTGGGAGTCCTTCAGCTACGCCGGCAAGTTCGTGATGTCGAACACGGGGAAGGCCATCGCCTACGAGGGCCGGCCCCTCGACGAGCGCGACGACGACTGGCCGCCCGACGCGCGAGCGACCGACGACTCCGTGGAGGACGTGGTGGGCGCCGTCTCCTTCAACGAGGACCGCACCGACGCCGAGGCGGCGTGGCTGCGGTACGTGACCGTGCGCGAGGACCGCCGGGGCGACGGTGTCGGCGCGCGACTCTGTGCGCTCGCCGCCGCCCACCTGCTGACCGACCACGAGCGCGTCCGCATCGCCGTCAACAACCCCTTCGCGTACGAGGCGCTGCACAAGGCGGGCTTCGGGTTCACGGGCGAAGAGACCGGCCTCGCCGAACTCGTGCTGGAACGCCCGCACCCGGACCGGGAAGCAGCCTACCAGGACGGCCTCGACCGGTACCGCGAGCGGGACCTCTCTCCGGAAGAGGAGCAATTTCTGGACAGCAGACTCGGGGCGTCGCCCCCCGACACCCGCTCGGACGACGACCCCATTCAAGTGCACGGGCGTCGAAGCGCCGACGGATGACGACCGTCGCCACCGTCCTCGCGTCGACCGGCGTCGCGTGCCTCGCCGCGGGCGCCGCGACCGTGCTTGCGCCGGGCCGCGTCCGCGAGCTCTCGCAGGCAGTGTTCCCGGGAACGCCCGACGACGACCGTCAGTGGCGCGCCGTCGGTCTTCTCACGGCCGGCGTCGGCCTGCTCCTGCTGGGGAGCGCGATGGACTCGCTGTGACTTTGCTCCTCCAGGCGCTCCAGACGCTCCTGTACGCGCTCGGTGCGCTCCACCTCGTGACCGGCGTGCCCACACTGCTCGCGCCGGGAGTGGTCCGGGTGCGTCTGCCACGGCGGTACGCCGAGGCGGTCGGCGACCGCCGCGAGTGGCGCGGCTTCGGCGCCGGCGTCACCTCCATCGGCATCTCGCTGGTGCTGGTCGGGAGCGGCGTCCCGGCGTAGCTCAACGGTTAAACCCCGGGCGCCCGAACTGGGAGTGATGGGTAACGCGGACCTCCGGCAGCTCGCGGTCATCGAGGAGACTCCCTTCGCGGACCTCGAGGGGAGCGTGGTGGCCGTCGACGCCCACAACTGGCTGTACAAGTACCTCACCACGACCGTCCAGTGGACGAGCGAGGACGTCTACACGACGAGCGACGGTACCGAGGTGGCGAACCTCGTCGGCGTGGTCCAGGGCCTCCCGAAGTTCTTCGAGCACGACCTGACGCCCGTGTTCGTCTGGGACGGCGGCGTCACCGAGCTCAAAGACGAGGAGATCGCCGAGCGCCGCGAGCAACGCGAGAGCTACGAGGAGCAACTCGAGGAAGCCCGCGAGGCGGGCGACGCCATCGAGGCGGCACGACTGGAGGCGCGCACGCAGCGACTCACCGACACCATCCACGAGACGACCCGCGAGCTGTTCGACCTGCTGGACGTGCCACAGGTGGAGGCGCCCGCCGAGGGCGAAGCGCAGGCCGCCCACATGGCCAGAGTCGACGACGCCGTGGACTACGCCGGCAGCGACGACTACGACTGTCTGTTGCTCGGCGCGCCGGTGACCCTGCGCCAGCTCACGAGCTCCGGCCACCCGGAAGTGATGGACTTCGACGCGACCCTCGACGAGCACGACCTGACGTGGGAGCAGCTCGTCGACGTCGGCATCCTCTGCGGGACGGACTTCAACCCCGGCATCGACGGCTTCGGGCCGAAGACCGCGCTGAAGGCGGTCCACGAGCACGGCGACCTCTGGGGCGTCCTCGAGGCCGAGGGCGAACACGTCGAGTACGGCGACCGCATCCGGGAGCTCTTCTTGAACCCCGACGTGACCGACGACTACACCGTCGACACCGACGTGTCGCCGGACGTCGACGCGGCCCGCGCGTACGTCACCGACGAGTGGAGCGTCGACGCCGACGAGGTCGCGCGCGGCTTCGAACGCATCGAGGACGCGGTCGCCCAGACCGGCCTCGACCAGTGGACCTAGACGAGCAACAGCCCGCCCAGTCCGACCGCGCCGGCGAGCGTGCACAGCAGGCCGGTGCCCTGCTCGAGGTAGACGCGCCACGGCTTCACTTCGACGTGTTCGCCGCCGCGGGTGCCGATGAGATCCAGCCAGATGTCGAAGCGCTCGAGCGCCCGCGGTGCGGCCAGCGGGAGCGCGCCGAGCACGAACAGCACCAGCCCGTAGGCGGCCGCCTCGCCGCCGGGGTAGAACGGCCGGAGCGCGGCGAACACCACGACGCCGGCGGCGGCGAGCGCCGCGGCGTCGACGCGGCGGTCGGCGCCGGGTATCACGGCCCGCCAGCCCGCCCGCCAGATTGCCGCCGACCACGCGGCCGTCGCGACGACGACAGCGAGGTACAGCGTCGTCTGGGGCGTCAGTACGTCCACCGCCAGCGACCGCGCGCCGTCTGCCGTGCCGGGTGACGGCGTCAGACGCCCCGTCACCGACTGCTCGACGGCGTACCAGCGGGCGGTGTACCGCAGCAGTGCCGGGACCGAGCCGACCGCAGTCACGGCCACAACCGGCGTCAGGGGGACGCGCTCTCCGGGGTCGTCGGGGGCTTTCCCGCCGGAGACGACGGCGACCAGTCCGCTGAGTGCGATTGCGAGGGCGACCGGCGCGACGGCCGCGAGGCCGACGAGGCTGCCGGTGGCGTCCCGGGCGTAGTTCGCCAGCGGTTCCTGCACCGTCGCTGGCTGGTTCCGGCAGGCGTCGACGTAGTCCTCGTAGAAGTCGTCGCCCGAGGTGGCGCGCTCACAGATCCAGTCGGCGGGCCGTGCCGGGTTGTCGACGGGCACGGTCCCGGTGATGGCGTCGGTGACTGTACTCGCGCCCTGCGCGGTGACCACGGCGTTGGCCACCGCGAGAACGAGCAGCACGGCGACGACGACCCCGGAGGGCGGCACCTCGTCGGCGAACACCCGCGCGGGCCGGCGGAGCGCACGGAGGAGGCGGCGCGGGGACCAGTCCATGACCCGGGCTGCGTCCGGACGTGGTAAGTGTCCTGTGGGTCGAGATGGCGCCCGACTGTCGCCACCGCTGCTCCCGGTGTTGCTGCATCGCGGGAGTGTACTGGCGGCACACCACCTCCGGATGTGGACCGCTCCGACGTGGAAGCGCGAATCGAGGCCGGCTTCGAAGCGGACTGCGGCGCTACCGTGTCGCGGCCGCGAGGCGACCACGACGACGACGACCACCTCGAGGCGACCGTGGTCTCGTCGGCGTTCGAGGGCGAGTCGCTGGTCGCCCAGCACGAACTGGTGTCCGACACGCTCGGCGACGCCACGACCACCGAGAGTCACGCCCTCGAACTGACGACGTACACGCCCGACGAAGCTGACGAGCGCGAGAACTGAACCGAAGCGGCGACGGCGGTCGAAGCTGCGTTACTGCGGGATGACCTGCTCGTCGGGGTCGCGCTCGCGGTTGTGCAAGGCGACGCCGGAGTCGACGTCGAAGATGTGGATGGCGGACTCCGGGATTCGCGCGCCGAGCTCGTCGCCCGCAGCGACCGGGTGCGTGCCGTCCACCGCCGCGGTGAACGTCCGGCCGGCGCCCTCGCCCTCGGTGTCGAGGTCGAACTCGAGGTAGACGTTGTTCTCGTCACCCAGCGGCTCCACGACGTCGACGGTCACGGCGTAGTCGTGGTCGCCGACCGGCTTCTCGACTAGCTCGATGTCCTCCGGCCGCACGCCCAGCCGAACGTCGTCGGCGCCGCCGAGGTCGTCGAGTGTGTCCTCAGAGAGCGGGTAGGTGAACTGGTCGGTGATCAGACTGCCGTCCTCGACGCTCGCGTCGAAGAAGTTCATCGACGGCTCACCGAGGAACCCCGCGACGAACTCGTTGGCGGGCGCGTGGTAGGCCTCCAGCGGCGTCGCGACCTGCTGGAGGCGGCCGTCGTTCAGGATGGCGATGCGGTCGCCCATCGTCATCGCCTCCGTCTGGTCGTGCGTAACGTAGACGGTGGTGACGCCGAGGTTCTCCTGGAGGCGCTGGAGCTCCGTCCGCATCGTCGACCGGAGCTTCGCGTCCAGATTCGACAGCGGCTCGTCCATCAGGAACACCTCGGGGTCACGGACGATGGCGCGGCCGAGCGCGACGCGCTGCTGCTGGCCGCCCGAGAGTTCCCGTGGCTTGCGCTCGAGGAGCTCCTCGATACCCATCATCTCCGCCGTCTCCGAGACGCGCTCGTCGATGACGTCGTCGGCCATGTCCGTCGACTCCTCGAGGCCGAACGCCATGTTCTCCCGCACGGTCATGTGCGGGTAGAGGGCGTAGCTCTGGAACACCATCGCCACGTCCCGGTCGGCGGGCGCGCGGTCGCTGATGTCGGTGCCGTCCAGCCGGAGTTCGCCCCCGCTGACGGTCTCGAGGCCGGCGACCATCCGCAGAGTCGTCGACTTCCCGCAGCCCGAAGGGCCGACGAGGACGAGGAACTCCCCGTCCTCGATGTCGATGCTCGCATCGTCGACCGCCACGATGCGGTCGCCGTCGTCGTCGAAGTGCTTGGTAACGCCGTCGAGTACGAGTTCAGCCATTAGTGATTGTCCTCCATATCATGACGCGACACCTTCAGCGAACTGCTCGCCGAACAGTACGTAGACCACCATCGTCGGGAGCGCCGCGATGAACGCGCCCGCCATCTTCACGCCGAAACCGAGGTTCGTCAGACTCGACCCGATGTTCGTCAGTCCGACTGTCACTGGTGCGCCGTCGCCCGGTCCCATGATGACCAGCGCGAACAGCAGGTCGTTCCAGATCTGCGTGAACTGGTAGATGAGCGTCACCGCGAACATCGGTACGGACAGCGGCAGGATAACGCGCCGGTAGATGGTGTACGCCGTCGCGCCGTCGAGTTTCGCCGCCTCGACCATCTCGCCGGAGAGCTCCTTGTAGTACGTGCGGAACAGCAGCGTACAGATCGGGATGCCGTACGCCACGTGCGTGATGATGAGCGACAGCAACTCGCCGTGGTAGGCTTCCAGTCCGGGGAGCAGCCACAGCACGGCCAGCCACTCCTCGAGCGGTGCGTACGTCGCCCAGAACCGCGACACCGGCAGGAGCACTGCCTGGTACGGGATGAAGATGCCGGCGATGAACAGCGTGAACACGCCGACTTGCCCGCGCCACTGCAGGGTCGTCAGGCCGTACGCGGCCATGCTACCGAGGCCCGCCGACAGAATCGTGGCGGGTACCGCCAGCAGCAGGCTGTTCACGAGCCCGCTCTTGAGCGCGGTGAACGCCCGCCCCCACTCCTCGAGCGTGAAGCTGCCGGCGGCCGGCGGCGCGAACGGCAGCGACGCCAGCGGGTCGGTCTTCAGCGACGTCACCAGTCCGATCTCCAGGGGAAGCAGGTAGAACGCGACGAGCCCGAACAGCACTGCGTATAGGCCGACGCGACGGCCGTCGAGGTCGGACGTGTTCATAGCTCACCCCGGCGGTACTGGTAGGTCAGGTACGGTGCGACGATGGCGATTGCGAGCAGGAACAACATGATACCGATTGCTGCGGCGTACGAGCGGTTGCCGGCGGAGAACGCCTGCCGGACCATCATCGTCGAGAGGATGTCCGTCCCCTTCGGCGGGAAGAAGCCGCCGGCCAGCGCGTACAGGAAGTCGAACGCCTTCAGTGCGAACACCATCAGGACGACGCTCGCCGAGATGGTCGCGCCCTTCAGCTGGGGGACGATGACCCGCCAGTACATCTTCAGCGTGCTGGCGCCGTCGACGCGCGCGGCCTCGTAGTGTTCGTCGGGAATCGCCCGGAGGCCGGCGAGGTAGACGACCATCGCGTAGCCGCTGAACTGCCAGATGAGCGCGAACACGACGGCACCCAGCGCCAGCTCCGGGTTCGAGATCCACTTGTAGCGTCCGAGGCCCAGCGCCTGCGTCACGACGTTCACGAGCCCGTTGTCGAAGTTGTACAGCCACAGCCAGAACTGGGCCGTGACGACGAACGAGAGGCTCATCGGCAGCAGGTAGATGGTGCGGAACGTGTTCTCGAAGCGGACGTGCCGGTCGACGAGGATGGCGACCAGCAGGCCGACGACGAGACACGCGAGCGTGAACGCCACGAGCAGAACGGCGGTGTTCTGTGCGGCGCTGATGAACGACGGGTCGCCGAACGCCCGGAGGTACTGGTCGAAGTCCAGCTGCGAGTAGTTGGGCTGGTTGAACTGCTGGACGTTCACGAGCGACAGCGCGAAGTTCCAGCCGATGGCGCCGTAGACGAAAAAGCCCATGAGCGCGAACGGCGGCAGCCAGAACGGCAGCGACCCGAGGAAGTCTCGGCTCACCGACCCGAAGAAGCTCCCCGCGTCGTCGTCGGCGACGGTGGCCGTCCCGCCGTCTGTTCGGGCGTCTCCGTCCCCCTCGGACTCCCCACGTGCCCGTACTGCTTCGTGTATGCGGTCGATCATAAAACTCGGTAGGTGGTTCGGCTCCTCAGAACGCGTTCATGAACGCCTCGGCGGCGTTCGCTGCGGCGTCCATCGAGGGGTTGCTGAACTCGTTGCTCACGGCGTTCTTGAGGTTGGTCAGCGTCTCCGGGGCGACGGCGAGGCCGTGCGCGATGGACGGCGGCTGAGCCTTGGAGTTCTGGAACTCCTCGATCTGGCTCGTCTGGAACGGACCGAACTCCTCGGTGGAGACGTCCGAGCGCGGCGGAATCGAGCCCTTCCGGGTGTTGAACCGGACCTGCGCGTCCTTCGTGCCGACGTAGCGCAGCCACTCCTTGGTACCCTCGGGGTTCGGGCCGTCTGCCGAGTAGACCCACGAGTCCATGTTCAGCGAGTAGAGCCCGTCGGTACCCGGGAAGGGCACGTGACCCCACTCGGACTCGAACTCGAAGCCCTCCTGAGAGATGTACTGCTGGGCCGCCCAGTCGCCCTGGTCGAAGAACGCGGCGCCGCCGTCGATGACCTTCTGGTTGGCCTCCTGGAAGCCCACGGTGCCGGCGTCCTCGTTGAAGTGCGCCGAGAGCTCGGCGACGGTCTCCAGCGAGGACTGGACGGCGTCCTGGTCGCCCTCGCCGCTGATGAAGTCGTCGTAGGCGCTCTCGCCGTGCTCACCGAGGAACACGCACGCCCAGAGCTGGAGGGTCGTCCACGGCGACGACATCGCGTGCGAGAAGCCGACGGCGTCCGTCTCCTCCTCGACCGTCGCCGCGGCCTCTACGAGGTCTGCGGGGGATTCGAGGCCCGCCGGGTCGATGCCGGCCGATTCGACGACCGACTTGTTGAAGAAGAGGTTGTTGATGCGGTGGATGTTCGTCGGGACGGCGACGTAGCTGCCGCCGACCTGCGCGGCCTCTTTCGGGCCCTCGAGGTAGGCGTCTTTCATCCCGTTCTCCTCCCAGACGTCCGATTCGATGTCACCCAGCAGGTCCTCGCTGGTGAACTGGGTGAGGTTCTGACCGGGCCACTCTGCCCACGAGCTCGGCGGGTCGTCGTTGCCCAGGCGGGTGCTGATGCGGGCGTCGAGGGTGGTGTTCCCGCTACCGCCGATCGGCTTGACGTTGGTCTCGACGTCGTGTTCCTTCTGGAAGCCCTCGTGCATGGCTTCGAACGCGGAGGCGCCGTCTCCGCCGGACCAGCCGTGCAGGAGTTCGACCGGGTCGCTGCCGCCGCCGCCGCCGAGGCCGAGGCAGCCTGTCAGTCCCGCGAGCGAGGCGGCGCCCGCGGCGGACGCGCCCTTGAGGTAGCTTCGTCGTGAAAGGTCGTTGTCTGACATCGTGCGGTAATCGTCCGCACGTTGCCGCGGGGATACTTAATCATTGTCCATTCGTTAATCCGGTATCGAGTAAAGATATGCTACTAGGTCACGTAGCGAGGCGTCGACGACCGCTTCCGATGGCTTTTACGCACCGCCGGGCGACGCTTCACTCATGAGCGAGGACTACCGAACGGAGCAGGACAGTCTCGGCGAAATGCAGGTACCGGCCGACGCCTACTGGGGCGCCCAGACCCAGCGCGCGGTCGAGAACTTCCCCATCTCCGGCATCGCGTTCGGCCGGCGGTTCGTTCGCGCGCTCGGCGTCGTCAAGAAGGCCGCCGCGCAGGCGAACCGCGACCTCGACCTCGTCGACGAAGAGAAGGCCGACGCCATCGTCGCGGCCGCCGACGAGGTCATCGCCGGCGAGCACGACGACCAGTTCCCCGTCGACGTCTTCCAGACGGGCTCGGGGACGTCCTCGAACATGAACGCCAACGAGGTCGTCGCGAACCGCGCCGCCGAGATTCTCGGCGAGGACATCGGCGACCGCGTCGTCCACCCGAACGACCACGTGAACTACGGCCAGTCCAGCAACGACGTCATCCCGACGGCGATGCACGTCGCGAGCCTCGAAGCCCTCGTGAAAGACGTAAAGCCGGGTCTGGAGACGCTGGCTGCGGAACTCGACGCGAAAGCCGAGGAGTTCGACGGCGTCGTGAAGACCGGCCGCACGCACCTGCAGGACGCGACGCCGGTGCGGCTCGGCCAGGAGTTCGGCGGCTACCGGACGCAGGTCGAGAAGGGCATCGAGCGCGTCGACGCCGTGAAGCCGCGGCTTGCGGAGCTCGCGCTGGGCGGCACCGCCGTCGGCACCGGTCTCAACACGCACCCCGAGTTCCCCGAGAAAGCAGCCGAGTACATCAGCGAGGAGACGGGCGTGGAGTTCTGCGAGGCCGACGACCACTTCGAAGCGCAGGCCGCCCACGACGCCATGAACGAGGCCCACGGCGCGCTCCGCACCGTCGCGGGCTCGCTCAACAAGATCGCCAACGACCTCCGGCTGCTCGCCTCCGGCCCCCGGAACGGGCTCGGTGAGCTCGAGCAGCCCGAGAACCAGCCCGGGTCCTCGATCATGCCCGGGAAGATTAACCCCGTCGTGGCGGAGGCGGTCAACCAGGTCCACAAGCAGGTCGTGGGCAACGACGCCGCCGTCTCCGCGGGCGCAGCCGAGGGCCAGATCGACCTGAACCTCTACAAGCCGGTGCTCGCGCACAACTTCCTGCAGTCCGCGGACATGCTCGCCAACGCAAGCGAGGCGTTCGGCGAGAAGTTCGTCGCCAAGCTCGAGGCCAACGAGGCGGTCTGCGAGGAGCAGGTCGAGCGCTCGATGGCGCTGGCGACCGCGCTCAACCCCACCATCGGCTACGACAGGGCCAGCGAGGTCGCGAAGGCCGCGCTGAAGGAGGGAAAGACCGTCAAGGAGGTCGTCGTGGAGAAGGGCTATCTCTCCGAGAGCGAGGCCGCGGACGTCCTCGACCCCGAGCGGATGACCCACCGCGGCATCCTCTCCGGCGACGACGACGAGTAACCCGCCGGTCGCGGTCCCGGCAGTCACCCGCCTACCTTCTTGTGGTGCGAGGCCCGAGGCAGTCCATGGAGCGACTCGACGGGAAGGTTGTCGTCGTCTGGCTGTGGCGCGTACTGGTGTTCGCAGTCGTGCTCGCCGTGGCCGCGGGCGTCGCCGTGACCGTGCTGGACCCCGGTGTCTCCCGCCTCGTCGTGGCGCCGGCCGTCTTCGGCGTCGTGGCACTGCTCGGGACGCTGCACGCGCTCCTCCGGTATCGCATCTGGCGGTTCGACGTGCGCGAGGACACCCTCTACATCGAGCGCGGCGTCCTCGTGCGCGTGCGGACAACTGTCCCCTACGTTCGCGTCCAGCACGTCGACTCACGCCGCGGCCCGCTGGAGCGCGTGCTCGGACTCGGGCGCGTCGTCGTCTATACGGCGGGCTCCCGGGGCGCCGACGTGGCGATTCCTGGGCTCGCTGCCGCTCGGGTAGACGACGTCCAGGAGACGCTGCGGCGGCTCGCCATCGAGAGCGAGCCCGAGGACGGCGAGGGTGACGCCGTATGAGACTCCACCCGCTGTCGGTGCCGCTGCGCGCGGTCTCCCGCGCCATCGGGTTCGCGTGGGCGTTCCTCGTCGGCGGGGTGGCGCTCTCCCGGGGCGACCCCGTGCTCACCGGGGGTGCGGTGGTCGTCGCGGTGCTGGCGGTGCTGGCGGTCGTCGGCTACGAGGTGGCGTACTTCCGGCGGTTCGACTACGAGCTCACCGAGGACAGCCTCGACATCGCCTCGGGCGTGTTCTCCCGGCGGGAGCGCGAGATTCCGCTGCGGCGCGTGCAGAACGTCGACGTCACGCGGTCGCTGGTCGCTCGGTTGCTCGGGCTGGCGGAGGTCGACGTGGAGACGGCGGGTGGCGGCAGCACCGAGGCGAATCTCCGGTTCGTGAGCCGCGAGGAGGCCGCGCGGCTCCAGGAGGAGGTCCGGGAGCGCCGCGGTGCCCGCGAGCGCGGCCGCACCGACCGAGCGGACGCGACCGACAGCGAGGCGGGCGACGCCGCCGCAACCGGTGTGGAGGGCGGTGAACCCGCCGCTGCTGGAGGGACGGACGCCGAGGCGTCGACCGGCGAGTTCGAGCCGACGCCGGTCGGCGAGCGCGGCGAGTTGCTGTTCGAGCTGTCGGACCGCGACCTCCTGCTGTACGGCCTGCTGTCGTTCGACCCCCGGCTGCTGTCGGGGGTCGTCGCGTTCGCGACGTTCGTCGTGCCCAGCCTCGGCCAGCGGGTCGACGTCCCGAACGTGGGGCTGGCCGTGATCGCTGCGGGCGTCCTCGTGCTCGGGCTCGGGGTCTGGCTGGTGTCGGCGGTCGTCCGGGTCGTCCAGTTCTACGGGTTCCGGCTGCGCCGGGTCGGCGACGACCTCCGGTACGAGCGGGGGCTGTTCGAGCGCAAGGACGGCACCATCCCGCTGTCGAAGCTCCAGACCGTCTCCGTCGAGGAGAACGTCCTGATGCGGCGGTACGGCTTCGCGTCGCTGGCAGTGGAGACGGCGGGGTACGCGCCCGGCCAGTCGCCCAGCGGTGGGTCGGAGGCGGCAATCCCGCTGGCGCCGCGCGCAGACGTCTTCACGCTCGCGCGCGACGTCGAGCCGTTCGACGAGTACGACCTCTCGCGGCCGCCGGAGCGCGCCCGGAAGCGCTACGTCCGCCGGTACGCGCTCGCCGCGCTCACGGTGGTGGCTGCGGGCTTCCTCGTGAGCCGGTTCGTCGTGTCGTTCCCGTGGTACGCGCTGGTCGCGCTGGTGCCGCTGGCGGTGCCGGCCGCGGCGCGGGCGCACGCGAACCGCGGCGTGCACGCGGACGGCGACCACGTCGTCACCCAGAAGGGGTGGTGGCGCCGCCGGACCACCGTCGTCCCGAACCACCGCGTGCAGACCGTGATTCGGAGCCAGACGGTGTTCCAGCAGCGCTGGGACCTCACCAGCGTCGTCGTCGACACGGCGGGCTCGCGGTCCATCTCCGGGAGCGGCGCGGTGGCGGTGGACCGCGACGGCAGCGAGGCCGACGAGCTCGCGGACACCGTCGTCGACCGGACCCTCGTGACCGTGGGCGTCCGCGAGACGCCCGAGACGGGTGGCGGACAGTCCTCGGCGGCGGCCGGCGACTGAACGGTTTTATTGCCTTCGCCGTCCCAGAGTCGGGTAATGACCGAGTTCGACTACGAGGAGCTTGGGCTGGTCGCCGGGCTGGAGATCCACCAGCAGCTGGACACGGCGACCAAGCTGTTCTGTGCGTGCCCGACGGCGCTCCGGGAGCCGGAGGCCGCCGACCGGACGTTCACGCGGTACCTCCACCCGACGCGCTCGGAGCTGGGCGAGATCGACGAGGCCGCACTGGAGGAAAGCAAGGTCGAGCGCGAGTTCGAGTACCTCGCGTACGACACCACGTGTCTGGTCGAGGAGGACGACGAGCCGCCACACCGGCTGGACGACGAGGCGCTGGACGCGGCGCTGGAGATCGCCCAGCTGCTGGAGATGGACGCCGTCGACCGGGCGCACGTGATGCGGAAGGTCGTCATCGACGGCTCGAACACCGGTGGCTTCCAGCGGTCGACGCTGGTGGCCGAGGGCGGCGTCATCGAGACGAGCGAGGGGCCGGTCGGCGTCGAGGACCTGATGCTCGAGGAGGAGTCCGCCCAGCGCATCGAGGACCGCGAGGACGGCGTGCTGTACTCGCTGGACCGGCTGGGCATCCCGCTCGTGGAAATCGGGACGGAGCCGGACATCTCGTCGCCCGAGCAGGCGCAGGAGGCCGCCGAGCGCATCGGGATGCTGCTGCGGTCGACCGGGAAAGTCAAGCGCGGGCTGGGGACGATTCGGCAGGACGTGAACGTCTCCATTGCGGAGGGCGCGCGCGTGGAGATGAAGGGCGTCCAGAGCCTCGACGACATCGACGACCTCGTGCGGGAGGAGGTCCGGCGGCAGGTCGAACTCCTCGATATCGTCGACGAGCTGGACGAGCGCGACGCCGGCGTGGGCGAGACGCAGGACGTGACCGACGTGTTCGCCGACACCGAGTCAGGCGTCATCCGGGGCGCGCTGGACGACGGCGCGGAGCCACGCTCCGCGGAAGACGCGAGTAGCGAGGGACGCAGTCCCTCGGACCGTTCGAGCGGGCATAGCCCGCGAGAAGACGGCGACGAGCCGCGAGCAGGTGGTGAGGTCCACGCCGTCCCGCTGTTCGGCTTCGACGGCCTCGTCGGCCGCGAGCTACAGGACGACCGCCGGCTGGGGACGGAGTTCTCCGACCACGCCAAGCGCCACGGCGCGGGCGGTATCTTCCACACGGACGAACTGCCGGCCTACGGCGTGACGGAGGACGAGGTGGCGGCGCTCCGCGAGGCCGTCGGCGCCGGCGAGGACGACGCCGTCGCCATCGTGGCGGACGACCCCGAAACCGCCGCCCAGTCCATCGAGGCAGTCGCGGAGCGCGCCGAGACGGCGATGGAGGGCGTCCCGGAGGAGACCAGGGGCGCGAACGACGACGGGACGTCGCGGTACCTGCGCCCGCTGCCGGGCGCGGCCCGGATGTACCCCGAGACGGACGTGCCGCCGGTCGACCCCGACCCGTCGGACGTGGAGACGCCGGAACTGCTCACGGAGAAGGTCGAGCGGTACCAGGCGGAGTTCGGGCTGGACGCCGGGCTCGCCGAGCAGGTGGCGTACGGCCGGCGCTGGCCGCTGTTCGAGGAGCAGGTCGAGGCTGGCGTCGACGCGACGCTGGCGGCGCAGACGCTGGAGTCGACGGTCACCGAACTGCGCCGGGACGACGTGGCAGTCGACCAGCTGACGGACGACCACTTCCGGGGCGTCTTCGGGCTCGTCGCCGACGGCAACCTCGCACAGGAGGGCGTGCCGGAACTCCTCGAAGGGCTGGCTGGGAGCCCGGACAGCGACCCCGGCGAGCTCGCCGAGGAGCTGGGGCTCGGGTCCGCAGCCGAGGACGAGGTCCGCGAGGCCGTCGTGGAAGTCGTCGAGCGCAACAGCGACCAGGTCGAGGCGGAGGGCATGGGCGCGTTCTCGGCGCTGATGGGCGAGTGCATGGGCGCGCTGCGCGGGAAGGCGGACGGCGACCTCGTCAGCGAGGTGCTGCGCGAGGAGATACAGCAGCGGGCGTAGGGGCGACGGGGACTACTCGTCGACGAGCGCCTCGAGGAGGCTGTCGAGGCTGTAGCTCTCGAGGGCGCGCTGGGAGTCTTTCTGGCGGTCGATGACGAACGTGGAGTTGGTCCTGTCCACGGGGTCGAGCGCTTCGAAGTCGGAGATGAGGCGCTCGACCTCGTCGGAGTCCGGGAGCCGGGCGACGACCACGAAGTCCGTCTCGCCCATCGTGAAGAACGTCTGCGTGACGCCCTCGATGGCGCTGATGTCGTCGGCGACGTCCTCGTAGCTGCCCTCGTAGCTGGTGAGGACTTCGAGGACGACGGTGACGTCGAGGCCGACGGCGTCGAGGTCGACGTCGTAGAGGTCGTTGGTGACGACGCCGTCGTCGCGGAGGTTGTTCAGCCGGTAGTGGATGGTGGAGACGGGGATGTCCGTCTCCTCGTGGAGCGCCTCTGGGCTGCCTGTCCCGAGGTCGGCGATTGCTTTCAGGAGCGTGACGTCGCGTTCGTCCATCGTCCGTCAGGTCGGTGAGCGCCGACAAAAGCCTGTGGGAGTGCGACGCAAGCCCAAACAGAGCCACTTATTTGACGTGAAAAACCAGTATAGACACAAGTCTTGAAGATAAGTCTAATATACTCCGACCTGTTTGGAGTTTCCATGAGCTTCCACCGTCCCACGTTGGGGACGTCTCCCACCGCCGTGCTGTTCGTGCTGCTCGCGGCCATCTGGGGGACCTCCTTCGTCGCCATCGAAATCGGCCTCCACGAGATTCCCGCGCTGTCGTTCGCCGCGCTCCGGTACACCGTCGCCGGCGCCATCGTCCTCGCCTACGCAGCCGCCACCACCGACCGCTGGCGGCCCCGCGGCCACCGGGAGTGGTTCGCCGTCAGCGTCGTCGGCGTCTTCGTGTTCGCCGTCTACCACGGCGCCCTCTATCTGGGCGAACGTCACGTCTCCGGCGCCGTCGCCGCCATCGTCGTCAGCCTCGCGCCGATTCTGACCGCCGGGTTCGCGAGCAAACTCTACCAGAACGCCAGCATCGACGGCACCCAGGCCGCCGGCCTCCTCGCCGGCATCGCCGGCGTCGTCGTCGTCGCCAACCCCGGCGGTGCCGGCGGCGTCCACCTCGGCGGCCTCCTGCTCGTGTTCCTCGCCGCCGCGAGCTTCGCGCTCGGCGGCGTCCTCACCGGCAAACTCCCCGGCGGCGGCCTCCCCATGGAGACGATGGAGGCGTGGGCCATGCTCCTTGGCTCGCTCGTCCTCTGGGTCGGCGCCGCGGCCCGCGGCGAGGCCATCGGCGCCGTCGACTGGACGCCGACCGCACTCGCCAGCCTCGCCTACCTCACGCTGGTAGCCGGCGCCGGCGGCTACCTGCTGTACTTCGTGTTGCTGGACCGCGTCGGCGCCACCGAAATCAACCTCGTCTCCTACCTCGAGCCGGTCGGCGCCGCCGCCGCCGCGTGGCTGCTGCTCGGCGACGTCGTCGCCCCCCGCGCGCTCGCCGGCTTCGCCGTCATCTTCGCCGGGTTCGCGCTCGTCAAGCACGACTACGTCGGCACCGTCGTCCGCGACACCGCCGACGAGGTCGGCCTGTGAGCACCCGGGCGGCGTCGCCGCTGGCACAACAGCTAACGCCGCCCCCGGCGAACCTGCTGGCGTGCCCGTCTACTTCGAGGACCTGACCGTCGGCGAGACGCAGTCGTTCGGCAGCTACGACGTGACCGAGGCCGAAGTGCTCGCGTTCGCCGAGGAGTACGACCCGCAGTGGTTCCACACCGACCCGGAGCGCGCCAGCGAGGAGTCCGCCTTCGGTGCGCTGGCGGCCTCCGGCTGGCACACGGCCGCGATGACGATGCGGCTGCTCGTCGACAACCACTTCTCCGAGGCCGCCAGCTACGGCGCCGTCGGCGTCGACGAGCTCCGGTGGCCGAACCCCACGTTCCCGGGCGAGACGCTGTCGGTGACCGTCGACGTCCTAGAGAAGACGCCCTCCGAGAGCACGCCGGACCGCGGCACGGTCCGCACCCGCGTGACCACCGAGAACGAGGCCGGCGAGCCGAAGCTCACCATGGAACCCATCGTGCTGTACGCCCGCCGCGACCCGTCGACCGGTGGAAACTGACGGCTAGTCGTCGCCTGCTCCGTCGCCGTCCCCCGGCAGCTGGTTCTCGGCCCGGCGCAGCAGCCCGTGGACGGTGTTGATCTCGCGGCCCGTCGGGTGCGTGCGGCCGAGCATCCGGCGGAGCATCCGCATCGTCTTCGCCTGTTTCTCCTCGGGGTAGTCGACGGCGTCGAGGAACTCGCTTGCGTGCTCGTAGAACTGCTCGATCTCGGCCTCGTCGGCGCGGTGGCGCTCGACGTCCGGCAGCTGGGTCTCGCTCATCGCGAGGTCGCGGAGCTCGTACAGCGCGACGGTGGCCGCCTGCCCGAGATTCATCACCGGGTACTCCGCGCTGGCGGGAATCGAACCCACTTCGTCGATGCGGGCGAGCTCGTCGTTCGTCAGGCCCACGCGCTCCCGGCCGAACACGAGCGCGGTCGGCGCCTCCACGTCGCGGAGGCTGTCGCCGAGTTCCGCTGGCGTCCGGAACGGGAACCGCGTGTGGCTGGTGGCGTCCTCGTTCGTGATGGCCGTGAACCCGACCGTGTGGAACTCCGAGACGAGGTCGTCGAAGGAGAGTTCGCGGGCCTCGGGGAGGATGTCCTCGCGGGCGTGCCCGGCGAACCCGTACGCCTCGGAGTCCCGGCCGAGGTACGGCGGGTCGACCAGCAGCAGGTCCTCGAACCCGAAGTTCTTCATCGCGCGAGCGATGGTGCCGACGTTCCCCGACGTCTCCGCGTCCACGATGGCGACTGCGGGCTTACTCATCGCCGGTCGGGTAGTCCGCGTCGAGGTCGAGGTCGTCGGCGACGTCCTCTTCGAACTCGGCGGCCTCGATGAGGTTGATCTCCGCTTGCTCGTCCTCGGGCAGGTCGACGTTCACGGGCACCGGCTCACCCACTTCGACCTGCGACGTGTCGGGACCCGGGTCGGGCAGGCTCTCGGGGTCCGTCTCGACGTGCTGGGGGCCCTCGTACCAGCCGGGCTCGCTGTTCCCGGCCGCCACCCACTCGTGGAAGGCGTCCTGGAGGTCCGGCGACCCCTCGTACTCGTCGCCGCCGGCCTCGAGGAACCAGTAGTAGAACGTCGCCTCGTGGTCGTCACACACCAGCACCTCGGCGCCCGGCTCGCCGTAGACGGCCGCCGGCTCGGCGTCGGCGTCACCGTCGCCAAGATAGCAGACGTCGCAGGGCTGGTCCAGCAGCATCGGGAGCCGCTCGAGGCGCTCCCGGGTGTCGTCGTCCATCTCCGAGCGCGGCCGGTAGCCGCCCTCCCCGTCGAACACCTCGTCCTCGTCGAAGCGCCACCCCCGGAGGCCGATGCTCACCTTGGTCATGGCCCCAGATTGGCCGCGCACGCACAAAAGGCGCCCGAAGCCGGCGCCGGTTCCACACGACCTATGAGGCTGTCGCCCTCCTGTGGTGATATGCGAACCGTCGACGCAGCCGGGCTGCCGATCGGCGACGACCACCCGCCGCGCATCATGGGCGTGCTGAACGTCTCCGAGGAGTCGCCGTACGACCCGAGCGTCTACGACGACCCCGACGAGGCGGCAGCGTACGTGGACGAGGAGCTCGTCGGTCAGGGCGCCGACATCGTCGACGTCGGCCTCGAGTCGGCGAACAAGGACTTCGACGTGCTCTCCGCGGAACAGGAGCTCGACCGCCTGCAGACGGCCGTCGAGACCATCGAGCGCGTCGAGGGCGACGCCGTGTTCTCCATCGAGACCCGGTACAGCGAGGTCGCCGACGAGGCGCTCTCGCAGGGCTTCGACATGGTCAACGACGTGTGTGGGTTCGCGGACCCCGAGATGCCGGCGGTCTGCGAGGCCCACGACGTCGCCGTCGCGAAGATGGCGAGCCCGCCGGACCTCGAACGCCCCGGCGCCGTCGAGGAGGTCGATAACATCTACGACGCTCTCTCTCTGAACGGCTTCACGGACAAGACCATCGTCGACCCGGCGTTCGGCGGCTGGAGCGAGGCCAAGACCCTCGCGGACGACCGCGAGACGTTCGACCGGCTGCGGGAGTTCCGGGGGTACGGCTACCCCATCCTCGTTTCGATCAACCGGAAGAACTTCCTCCGGGAACTCGCCGGCAGGGACACCGAGGAGGCGCTGCCCGTCTCGCTGGCGGCGACGGCGATGGCCGTCGAACGCGGCGCACACGTGATCCGGACCCACGACGTCGCCGAGACCCGGGACGCCGCGCTCGTCGGCCACGAGTTCACGCGGGAGCGCGCCAGCGACGGCCGCATCGAGGAGCTGGACGTGACCACCGTCGGCGAGGCCGAGCGCCACGTCGACCGGCTGGCGGGCGACCCGTCTGCTGGGACGTCGGCCGTCGCCCGCGCCTACGAGGTCGAGGGACTCGACGACGACGACCGGGGGGCGCTCGCCGACGCCGGCGTGACCGTCACTGGCAGCGACCCGGCGCTGGTCGCGGGGAGCGCCGAGACGCTTCGGGCGGCTGGCCGGGCTCTTTCGGGGGAGAACGGTGCGCTCGGGGCCCTCGCGGCCACCCTGCGGGCAGCCGGTAACTAACGGGAAAGCTTATACCCACGGCGGAAAAACGCGGAGATGGAAGCCGGACCCCCGTCGGGTAGGGGTACTTTGCGGGGTGTCTCGGCTCGGACCACGGAATCCTCACTATTTCACGCCGCGTAGTGACAGCTATGGAGTACGACGACTGGGCGCCGGTGTACGAGGCGGTGCTCGCGGACTTCGGGTACGACCGCGCCGGCGACGAGCGCGCGCGAGACGTGCTCGCCGAGTACGTCGAGCGCTTCGACACCGGCCGACTGGACTGCAGCGGCGAGAGTGTCGCGATAGCCGGTGGCGCGCCGACGCTGGCCGACGAGACCGACGTGGCTGCGGCCGCCGACAGCGTGTTCGCCGCGTCGACGGCGGTCGACGTGCTCGCCGAGGCGGGCGTCGACGTCGACGTGATGGTCACGGACCTAGACAAGAACCCGGAGACAGCGCGCCGACTCACCGAGGAGGGGACGCCGGTGGCCGCGCACGCTCACGGAGACAACATTGATGCCGTCCGCGAACACGTTCCCACCTTCGACACCGAGCACGTGCTCGGGACGACGCAGGCCGAACCGGCCGGCCCGGTCGAGAACTTCGGTGGCTTCACCGACGGCGACCGGGCTGCCTTCCTCGCCAACCACGTCGGCGCCGGGTCACTCGTCTTCCCCGGCTGGGACTTCGACGACCCGGACGTCGACGAGGAGAAGGCACGGAAACTCGACTGGGCCGAGCGCCTGCTGCACTGGCTCGAATCCCTGCGCGACGAACAGTTCGACGTCCTCGACGGCCGACGCGACGCCATCGACCCCGTCAGCTGACGGGCTACCGGCGCAGGAGCGACCGAGTCAGCCGTCGACGATGACCGAGCCGTCGTTCTGGACGCCGATGGACAGCGTGCCGCCGTCTCCGAACTCGTGGGTGCGTTCGGTCGTCTCGCCGTCCACGGTGACGCGGACGGTGGACTCGCCGTTCGTGCCGACGGCGCCGAACTCGCTGTCCGTCTCGGGGTCGACGGACTGCTGCTCCTCGAAGACTACGTCGCCGTCGTCAACCACTTCCACGGTCACGTCGTGGGTCGTCTCGTCGTTGTTCACCAGCAAGAGGGTCGTCTCTGTCCCGGACGTGAACGCGCCGCAGCCAGCGAGGGCGACGAGCGCGACGACTGCCGCGGCGGCGAGCGCCGCGCGTCTCGTGTCTACCATACGTCAGCTTACACCCCCGGGTGTAAATGAGCGGGGGTGAGTCAAACGGCGACTTCGCCCTAGGGCTCGAGGACGACCTTCCCGGTCGTCTCGCGGTTCTCCAGCGCGCGGTGGGCGTCGGCGGCGTCCGCGAGGGCGAACGTCTGCCCGACGACGACTTCGAGGTCGCCGGACGCGAGCATCGCCGAGAGCTCGGGGACGGCGGCGAACACGCGCTCGGGGTCGAGCTGCGTCGCGCGGCCGAGGTGGAAGCCCTCGACGGACTTGTTCCCGAACAGCAGCGTCGCCGTGTCCACCGTACCGGGCTCCCCGGAGGCGGCGCCGTACGCGACGATGGTGCCGAATGGCGCGAGCGCGTCGACGCTCTCCCGGAAGGTGTCGCCGCCGACGCCGTCCAGAATCAGGTCGAGACCGTCGCCGTCGGTCAGGTCGTCCGTCTCCTCGGCGAAGTCTGTCTCCGTGTAGTTGATGGGGTGGTCACAGCCCAGGCGCTCGGCGAGCTCGAGCTTCTCGCTCGTGCTCGCGGTGCCGTAGACCTCGGCGCCGTGGTGGCTCGCCAGCTGGGTCGCTGCGGTACCGACGCCGCCCGCGGCAGCCTGCACGAGCACGTCGTCGTCCTCGTCGAGCTCGCCCCAGTCGTGGAGGCAGAGGTAGGCGGTGAGGAACTGCACGGGGAACCCGGCGGCCTCCGCGAACGAGATGGACTCCGGCACGTCGAACAGGGCCTGTGCGGGCGCCGTGGCGTACTCGGCGTAGGCGCCGCCGTCGAGCATCGCGACGACCCGGTCGCCGGCCTCGCGGTCCTCGACGCCCGCGCCGGTCGCCTCGACGGTGCCGGCCGCCTCCATGCCGGGCACGTAGGGCGGCTCCGGCCCGCCGTGGTAGTGGCCGCGGCGCTGCATCACGTCCGCGAAGTTCACGCCGACCGCCTCGACGTCAAGCAGGACCTCGCCGGGGCCGGGTTCGGGCCTGTCGCGTTCGACTTCCTCGAGCACGCTGTCGTCGCCGAACTCGGTGACCTCGATTGCTAGCACGCTCCGTAGTACGGCGGCCGTCCGGAAAAGGGAGTGCAAACCCCGGGCAACGCACTGGTCGTTCCCGGCAGCACGGGCCGGTAGGCGGCCCGAGAAACCCGATCAGGCGTCTGGGGCGACGGCCTCGAGAGTCGCGTCGACCACCTCGGGGTCGGCGGCCCGCGGGAACGAGACAGCGATAGCGTCCAGACCCTCGATGGCAGCGAACTCGTCGAAGCGCTGCTGGACTGCTCCGGGAGTGCCGGCCGCAGCGAGGGCGTCGAGCAGGTCGTCGTCGACGAGGCCGACTGCGCGCTCGTGGTCGCCGTCCTGCCAGGCGTCGTGGATGGCGACGGCGGCGTCCTCGTGGCCCTGCCGGGAGAGGGCGTCCCGGTAGAAGTCGCCCATCCCGCCGACGTAGAACGCGAGGTGCTGGCGGGTCAGGTCGCGCGCTGCGTCGCCGTCCGGGAGCGCGCAGCACGGCAGCACGAGCGTCGTCTGGACGTCGTCGACGTCGCGGTCGCCGAGCTCTGCGCCCCGCCGGAGGTCGTCCAGCCGGTCTCTCAGGCCGTCCTCAGTGAACATGAGCGCGTGCCAGCCGTCGGCGAACCGCCCGGCGAGTTCGACGGCCTTCGGCCCCATCCCGGTCACGTCGATATCCGGCGCGGGCTCCGGCGGGTCCTGGCGCAGCCGGAAGCCCCGCGTCTGAATCATGTCGCCGTCGTAGTCGACCTGCTCGCCCGACAGCACCTGCCGGACGATTTCGACGTACTCGCGCGTGCGGCGCAGCGGCCGCTCGAAGTCCTGCCCGTGCCAGCCCTGGATGACGGCGGGGCCGCTGGGACCCATGCCGAGGCGGAACCGGCCATCCGAGAGCTCCTGGAGCGTCGCGGCAGTCTGACCGACCAGCGCGGGGCTCCGCGAGTACGTGTTCACGATGCTCGTCCCGATGCCGACGTCGTCGGTACGCTCGGCGACGGCGGCGAGCGTCGTCGCGGCGTCCCGGCCCCACGTCTCCGGGAACCAGACGCGGTCGTAGCCCAGTGCTTCCGCGCGCTCGGCCATCCCGGTGAAGTCCCCGATGGACTCCTGGGCGGCGACCGGGAGGTGGACGCTGTGTCGGGTCACGGCGACGGCACCTCCTCGCCCTGCGGGACGCCACCAGCTGTCAGCGTCTCACCCACCACGAACGACGCCGCCGGGCTCGCGAGGAACCGGACGGCGTCGGCAATCTCCTCGCTGACGCCGATGCGTCGGTCCACGTCCTCCCGCTCGACGTCATCGGCCGAGACGCCCATCTGGGCCTCGAGGCCGGGCGTCGCGACGAACCCGGGCGCGATGCAGTTCACGCGCACGTCGTCGCCCGCCCACTCGATGGCGAGCGTCCGCGTGAGATTGATGATGGCGGCCTTCGCGGCGGCGTAGTGGCTCATGTACGGCGCGCCCTCCTGGCCGGCGACGCTGGCGACGTTCACGACCGCACCCCCGCCGTCTTTCAGGTGTTCTGCGGCGGCGTGCGTGCAGTGGTAGGTGCCGCCGAGGTTGACGTCCATGATGGTGTCCCAGCCGTTCGGCGAGATGTCGTCGAACCCCGCGACGAAGCTCGCGCCGGCGTTGTTCACGAGGACGTCCAGCCCGCCGAACTCCTCGACGGTCGCCTCGACGAGCGCGTCGACGGCGTCCCGGTCGGTGACGTCGCACTCGACGGCGAGCGCGCTGCCACCGGCCTCCCGGATGCCCTCGGCGACGGGGTCGACGTTGTCCTGTTCGCGCGAACACACCACGACGTCGGCGCCGTCGGCGGCGAACCGCTCGGCCACGGCCCGACCGATGCCGCTGGACGCCCCGGTGACGACTGCCGTCCCGGTGACCGCGAAGGTGTCTGGCATACCAGTCGATTCCCCGGCTCACCGCATAAATCTGTGTCAACGACTGGCAACCCCCAGTGGGTTTTGGAGAAGCGCCCGACCGGGAAAACGGAGAACGGCGAGCGGCAGCTACTCCTCGACGAGCTCGTACTTCTGGACCTTCCCGGTGGTCGTGCGCGGCAGTTCCTCGACGAACTCGACCTCGCGGGGGTGCTTGTACTCGGCCATGTTCTCGAGGCAGTAGTCCCGAATCTCGTCGGCCGTCACGTCCGAATCCGGCGTCCGGACGACGAAGGCTTTGACCGTCTCGCCGCGACGCTCGTCCGGGATGCCGACGACGGCGGCGTCGGCCACGGCGTCGTGCTCGAACAGCAGCTCCTCGACCTCCCGCGGGTAGACGTTGTAGCCCGCGGTGTTGATCATGTGCTTCTTGCGGTCGACGACGTAGAAGTAGCCGTCTTCGTCGTGGTAGCCGAGGTCGCCGGTGTGGAACCAGCGCTTGCCGTCGGCCTCGGTGAACGCCTCCCGGTTCGCCTCCGGCAGGCCGAGGTAGCCCTTCATCACGTTTGGCCCGGAGACCACGAGCTCGCCCGTGATGTCGTCCATGTCGTGGTCGTCCTCGTCGACTGGCCCCTCCTCGACCGGCGGGACCGCCTCGAAGTCCTCGGTGACGATGCGGGCGTCGATGCCCTCCAGCGTCTTCCCGATGGAGCCGACGCGTCGCCCCCAGTTCGGGCTGTTGAAGTGCGTGACCGGGCTGGTCTCGGTCAGCCCGTACCCCTCGTCGATGCGGACGGGATAAATCTCCTCGAAGCGCCGCAGCACCTCGATGGGGATACCGGAGCCGCCGACGGTGCACTGGCGCAGCGTCGAGAGGTCGAACTCCTCGGCGTTGGGCTGATTGATGACGTCGTTGTACATCGCGGGGACGGCGTCGAACAGCGTGAGCTCGGCGTCCTCCACCAGCGACAGCGCCTCCTGTGCGTCCCACTTCGGCAGCGGGTAGAACGTCGCGCCCGCGAACAGCGCGGCGTTCATCCCGACGGTCATCCCGTAGATGTGGAACAGCGGCAGCACGCCGATCTTGCGGTCCTCCGGCTGGAGGCCGTCGGGCACGATGTCCATCGACTGCTCGGCGTTCGAGGCGAGGTTGTGGTGCGTGAGCTGGACGCCTTTGGGCTGGCCGGTGGTGCCGGAGGTGTAGGGCTGGACGGCGAGGTCGTCGTCGTCGCGCTCGGCCACGCTGGTGTCGCCGTCTTCGACGAGGAACTCACGGAACGGCGTCCCGGTGTCGGTCTCACCGCCGACCGTGACGACCGTCTCGACGTCGGTGTCCTCGCGGACCTCGTCGACGAACGGCACGACGTCCGCGAGCGCGACGACCGTCGTCGCCCCGGAGTCCGAGAGCAGGTGGCTTATCTCGCGGCTCTTGTACTGGGGGTTCATCGGCACGACCACACAGCCTGCGCGGAGCGCGCCGTGGAACGCGACGACGAGCTGCGGGAGGTTCGGGAGGTACAGCGCCACCCGGTCGCCGGGTTCGACGCCTCGCTCCCGGAGCGCTGCCGCAAACTGGCCGGTCTGTGCCCAGAACTCTGCGTAGGAGAACTCGTGGTCGTCGTAGACGACTGCGGGCGCCTCCGGACGCGCCTCGGCAGAAGACTGAACGTTGGTGACGAGATTCGTCATGCATCATCGTACAGGATAGTCCGTCGCAAATACGTTTGCCCAACCCCGGTACGGTGCCGGTATCACGCAGGGGCGGAGCGCAGTCGACCGTCGTCCCGGTGGCGGCCGCGGGCGGCGAGTCACCGCTCTCCCGGCGGGCTACGATTCCACGAGTTCGTGTTTCTTGACCTTGCCGGTGGTCGTGCGCGGCAGTTCCTCGACGAACTCGACCTCGCGGGGGTGCTTGTACTCGGCCATGCTCTCGAGACAGTACTCGCGGAGCTCGTCGGCCGTCACCTCGGTGTCTGGTGTGGGGACGACGAAGGCTTTGACCGTCTCGCCGCGGCGCTCGTCCGGGACGCCGACGACGGCGGCGTCGGCGACCGCGTCGTGCTCGAACAGCAGCTCCTCGACCTCCCGCGGGTAGACGTTGTACCCGCCCGTGACGATCATGTGCTTCTTGCGGTCGACGACGTAGAAGTAGCCGTCCTCGTCGTGGTACCCGAGATCCCCGGTGTGGAACCAGCGCTTGCCGTCGGCCTCGGTGAACGCCTCCCGGTTTGCCTCCGGCAGGCCCGAGTACCCCCGCATGACGTTCGGGCCGGAGACGACCAGTTCGCCCGTGATGTCGTCCATGTCGTGGTCGTCCTCGTCGACCGGCCCCTCCGCCACCGGGTCGATTTCGTCGAAGTCGCCGTCGACGACGCGAGCGTGAACGCCCTCAAGCGGTTTCCCGATGGAGCCGACCCGCCGTCCCCACTTCGGGCTGTTGAAGTGGGTCACGGGGCTGGTCTCGGTCAGTCCGTACCCCTCGTAGAGTTTCACCGGGTACAGCTCCTCGAAGCGCCGCAGTACTTCCGCCGGGATGCCGGAGCCGCCGACGCCGCAGAGTCGCAGCGAGGAGAGGTCGAACTCCTCGGCGTTGGGCTGATTGATGACGTCGTTGTACATCGCCGGCACGCCGTGCATCAGCGTGAGCTCGGCGTCCTCCACCAGTGACAGCGCCTGCTGGGCGTCCCACTCCGGGAGCGGGTAGTAGGCGCCGCCGCCGAACAGCGTCGCGTTCATCACGACGGTCATCCCGTAGATGTGGAACAGGGGCAGCACGCCGAGCTGTCGGTCGCCGGGACCGATGCCGTCCGGAATGATGTCGATGGACTGGCTGGCGTTCGAGGCGAGGTTGTGGTGAGTGAGTTCGACGCCTTTGGGCTGGCCGGTGGTGCCGGAGGTGTAGGGCTGGACGGCGAGGTCCTCGTCCGCGCGCTCGGCGACACTGTCGTCGCCCCCGGTGAGGAACTCCCGGAACGGCGTCCCGGTGTCGGTCTCACCGCCGACCGTGACGACCGTCTCGACGTCGGTGTCCTCGTGGACCTCGTCGACGAACGGCACCAGGTCCGCCAGCGCGACGACCGTCTCCGCCCCGGAGTCCGAGAGCAGGTGTTCGATTTCCCGGCTCTTGTACTGGGGGTTCATCGGCACGACCACGCAGCCCGCCCGGAGCGCCCCGTGGAACGCGACGACGAACTGCGGGAGGTTCGGGAGGTAGACCGCGACGCGGTCCCCCGGCTCGGCGCCGGACTCGCGCAGCGCTGCCGCGAACTGGCCCGTCTGGGCCCACAGTTCGCCGTACGTGACTTCGGTGTCCTCGTAGACGACGGCCGGTTCGTCGGGGTGGTCGCGGGCGATGGCCTGGACGTTCGTGACGAGGTTCGTCATGAGTTACACAGTACCACGATAGATTGTGACAAATACGTTTGGTTGGCGACGAAACTATTCGGGCACAGGTGTTCGAGAAACCGCTCTGGTGGGGTTCGCCGGCCGTTCAGCGGTACCCGAGTGCAGCGAGCTGGCGCTCGACGTCGTCCGGAGCGGCGGACTCGTCGCCGTCACCGCCGCCGCCGAGCGCGTCCAGCCGGTCGTGGGCGGCCGCCTCCAGGTCGGCCAGCGGGGCACGGCCGTCCGGGTAGACGTCCTCCTGCTCGCCGGGGTCGGCGTCCCGGTCGTAGAGCTCGTGCTCGTCGCGCTCCGGGTCGAAGATGTACGTCCATCGGTCGTCGCGCGCGCTCACGATGGGGCGGCCGTCGACGAGCCGCCGGGGAATCGGCTGCTGGGTGATGGACTCGCCGCGCACGGCCAGCGACGTCACGGGACCGCGTTCGAGGGGTTCGTCCGAACGTACGGCGCCCAGCAGACTCTCGCCGGCGAAGTCGGCCGTCGACGCCCCCATCGCGTCCAGCACCGTCGCCGGCACGTCCGAGAGCCCGACGGCCGTCGAGACGTCCTCGCCAGTCCCGTGCGGGTCGTCGACGACGAGGGGGACGTGGGCGAGTTCGTCGTAGAGCTTCGGGTAGTGTGCGAGGTGGCCGTGCTCGAGGAACTCCTCGCCGTGGTCGCCCGCGACCACGACCATCGTGTCGTCGCGGCGGTCGCCGAGCGCGTCCAGCACGCGGCCGATGCTGCCGTCGACCTGCCGGACCGTCGCGTCGTACAGCGTCCGGAGCTCGGTCGCCGTCGACTCGCTGACGCCCGACCCGAGGCCGACCCGGAGGTGTGCCGACAGCATCCCCAGCATCGCGCCACGGCGCTCCGTGGTCGCCTTGAGGTGCCGTGGCGCCGGCACGTACGGCGTGTGCGTGTCCATGTAGTGCAGCCAGAGGAAGAACGGCTCGTCGGTGGACTCGAGGAAGTCGACGGCGTGGTCCTCGACGTCCAGCATCCGGGAGGCGTCCACGCGCTCCCGGTCGTCGTCGCGGCGACGGAACGGCGAGGCACCGACCTGCAGCCAGCCCTGCACGGTCGGGTGGGCGGCGAGCTTCTGACCCAGCCAGGAGTTCGTGTCCGTGAACGCGTCGTACTCACCGAAGCCGTCGTCGTACCCCCAGTGGGTGGTCAGGAAGCCGTTCGCGGCGTTGAACCCCGCCGTCTGTACGCCGCTGTCGGCGAGGCGCTCGGCGAGGGTGGGGGACGCAACGCCGATGGCGCCGTCGTCTTCGAAGACGTGGCTGCCGCCGAGGATGCTCGGGAACGAGAACGGCGTCCAGTTGCCGTGGGCGTACGCCTGCTCGAACTCCGTGCCCCGCTGTGCGAGTCGGTCCAGTGTCGGCGTCTCCGCTCGCGAGCGCGCGTCGGCCCGCAGCGAGTCCACCGTCACCAGCAGTGTCCCGGCAACCTCCCCAGTCACTACCCTTTACTCTGTACCCACGCGCTTTATCATTTACTTACGGCCGTGTGGGACGGTATCCTGTGACACGATTGGCTCGGTGGGCTTATGCGGCGGCCCGCCCCAGTCGCAGCCATGACCGGGTTCGACGCCGAGGACTCGCGGGCGTTCATCCAGTCGTACGTCGACGACCACGGCTTCCTGTCGTTCCTCGACCTTTCCGTGGAGCACGTCGCGGACGGCGAGATGACGATGCGGGTCCCCCACAACGACAAGCTCACGAACCACGGCCCCGGCCGCGGGGACGTGCACGGCGGCATCGCCGCCACGCTCATCGACACCGCCGGTGGCCTCGCAGTGCGCACCGCCCTCGACGACCCCGTCGAGGCGGGCGTCGCCACCATCGACCTGAACGTCTCCTACCTCCGGCCGGCTCGCGGCGACCTCGTCGCGGAGGCCGACGTCGTGCGGGTCGGCTCGACCGTCGGTGTCGCCGAAGTCACCGTCGAGGCCCACCCGACGGCGGACCACGAGCGCAGCGAGCCGTCGGAGGTCGCGGTCGGCCGCGGGTCGTTCCGGGTGTTCCGCGGCGACTGAGACCACAGGACACAGCCCCGTCGACAGAGACCCCACATCTTCAGGGAGTCGGCGGCCGAAGGCAGACAGCATGCAACTGTTCTGGCACCGGCGGGACCTCCGCACGGCCGACAACCTCGGACTCGCAGCGGCCGCCGAGGCCGCAGCCGACAGCGGCGACGGCGACGGTAGTGCCGACGGCGCTGGCGGCGTGCTCCCGGTGTTCTGTTTCGACGACGCCGTCCTCGAGCACGCCGGGCCGCCCCGGGTGGCGTTCATGCTGGACGCGCTGGCAGACCTCCGGGAGCGCTACCGCGCGGTCGGCAGCGACCTCGTGGTTCGGTTCGGTGACCCGTCGGCAGTGCTCCCCGACCTCGCCGCGGCGGTGGACGCCGACCGCGTCGTCTGGAACCACGACTACTCGGGGCTCGCCGAGGAACGCGACGAGGCCGTCCGTGCCGCCCTCGACGATGACGGCGTCACCCACGAGCAGTTCCACGACGCCGTCCACCACCGGCCGGGCGACATCCGCACGAACGCCGGCGACCCGTACTCGGTGTACACGTACTTCTGGAAGAAGTGGCAGGACCGGGAGAAAGACGACCCGGCGCCCGAACCCGACGCCGGCGACCTCGCCGACGTCGACGCGCTCGACGCCGTGGACGAGACAGCCCTGCCGACACTGGCCGACCTCGGCTTCGAGACGCCGGAAGCCGACGTCCCCGAGGCCGGGACCGAGCGAGCGCGAGCGCTGCTCGCGGCGTTCTGCGACGGCGACATCTACCGGTACGCCGAGCGCCGGGACTACCCGGCCGACGGAACCACGTCCCGACTCGCCCCGCACCTGAAGTTCGGCACCATCGGCGTGCGGGAGGTCTACGACGCGGCGCAGGCGGCGAAAGCCGACGCCGAGACCGACGAGGAACACGAGAGCGTCGAG
This sequence comes from Halobacterium rubrum, assembly GCF_021729015.1. GTDB lineage: Archaea > Halobacteriota > Halobacteria > Halobacteriales > Halobacteriaceae > Halobacterium > Halobacterium rubrum. The sequence continues at coordinate 44,948 of NZ_JAJQQZ010000004.1, read as the reverse complement.
GAGTTCGTCGGCCAGCTCGCGTGGCGCGAGTTCTACGCACAGGTGCTGTACTTCAATCAGGACGTCGTCTCGCAGAACTTCAAGGACTACGAGCAGCCCATCGAGTGGCGCGACGACCCCGAGGCGCTGCAGGCGTGGAAGGACGGCGAGACGGGCTACCCCATCGTGGACGCCGGGATGCGCCAGCTCCGCGAGGAGGCGTACGTCCACAACCGGGTGCGGATGATCGTCGCGGCGTTCCTGACGAAGGACCTGCTCGTCGACTGGCGCGCGGGCTACGACTGGTACCGGGAGAAGCTCGCGGACCACGACACCGCCAACGACAACGGTGGCTGGCAGTGGGCGGCGTCGACGGGGACCGACGCCCAGCCGTACTTCCGGGTGTTCAATCCGACGACGCAGGGCGAGCGCTACGACCCCGACGCCGAGTACATCAAGGAGCACGTCCCCGAGCTCCGGGACGTGCCCGCGGACGTCGTCCACGAGTGGCCCGACCTGTCGCTGTCCGAACGCCGCAAGCACGCGCCGGAGTACCCGGACCCGATCGTGGACCACAGCGAGCGCCGCGAGGAGGCAATCGGGATGTTCGAGAGAGCGAGGGGCGACGAGTGACCGCAGGCAACGAGTCGGTCGTCGGAGCGACGGAACGGTGAGCGATGACGACCGAACGACACGACCGAATCACGGTCCACACCATCCAGCCGACACGTCAGCGCAGGCATAGGACGGCGGTTCGAGAGTGGCCGGTCGCTGGTCGGCAGACGCGAGACCCGATGCCCTCGGGCGGACTGTGTCGACAGGCCCGCATCGGCCGTGTCACGTGCTAGCTGCTGGCTCCTCAACCTTTAACAGCACGCCGACACACCGTACAGTCGGAGGTTTCCACACATGAGCCAGCACGAACTACCGCCGCTCCCCTACGACTACGACGCACTCGAACCCCACATCAGCGAACAGGTGCTCACGTGGCATCACGACACCCACCACCAGGGCTACGTGAACGGCCTCAACAGCGCCGAGGAGACGCTCGCGGAGAACCGCGAGTCCGGCGACCACGCCTCTACGGCCGGCGCCCTCGGTGACGTGACCCACAACGGCTGTGGGCACTACCTCCACACGCTGTTCTGGGAGAACATGGACGCGAACGGCGGCGGCGAACCGTCCGGCGAGCTCGCCGACCGCATCGCGGAGGACTTCGGCTCCTACGAGGGCTGGAAAGGCGAGTTCGAGGCGGCAGCCTCGGCCGCCGGTGGCTGGGCGCTGCTCGTCTACGACCCGGTCGCCAAGCAGCTCCGGAACGTCGCCGTCGACAAGCACGACCAGGGCGCCCTCTGGGGCAGCCACCCCATCATGGCGCTGGACGTCTGGGAGCACTCCTACTACTACGACTACGGCCCGGACCGCGGCAGCTTCGTCGACGCCTTCTTCGAGGTCGTCGACTGGGACGAGGTCGCACAGAACTACGACGACGTCGTCTCGCTGTTCGAGTAACCGGGTCCACCCCACCGCATTTCTTTCGCGCGCTACGAGTGCTCGCCGCCAGCGGCGGGTGTGAGCGCGTCGACGCCGTGTTCGGCGGCGACAGCCTGCACCTCGTCGGTGAGGGCGCCGAAGTCGTAGTGCGAACCGTCCGCGTCAACGCCGACGACCACACCGGCTTTCTGGCCGTCGGCTTCGACGAACGTCCGGAACAGCTCCCAGGTGTCGAACCCGCGGTGCGTGTACCGGAACTCCGAGTAGTGCAGGAGGTTGTACGTCTCCCGCGTGACGAACCCGTAGCGTTCGTTGTCGAGGTACTTCTCGACGTCCACGTCCGAGATGCGTTCGGCGACGTCCTCTCGGAGGTAGAGGGGTTCCTGGGTCTGCTCGTCGAGTACCCAGACGTCGCGGAGGCTGTCGCCGACGGCGGCTTCGACCACGTCGACGAGTGCTGCTTTCGCGTCGGCGACGTCCGACCTGACTCGCGTGGCGTTGCCTGACATGGCGTTGCTCGTGCAGATAGCCAGTCGTCGGACGGTTAAACGTTCTCCCCCGACCCGGGGGGTTTTTCGGCGTCGGCGCCCCCAGTCGGGGTATGCCGATTCCGAAAGCCGACTTCGAGGAGCTGTACCCCTGTGACTTCTACGAGCCCGCGGAACTCCTCGAGGACGACCAGATGTACACCGTCTACGAGATCGCGCGGCTCCTCCAGGACCTGGAGGCGGACGCCGACATCGACCGGGACGTGGAGAACGTGCTGCTGGACTGGGCGATTCCGTGGGTGATGATGCACTCCGAGGACCTCGTGGTGGCCGAGCCGCGGGACGACGACGAGCCCGGCTACTACGGGCTCGACGCGAACTGAGGCGTCGGTCGACGCCAGCCGGTCTCAGCGGAACCGCGCAGTGCGGGCAGCGAGTTCGATGTCCGCGTACGGGTCGCTGGTGACGCTCGGGCCGTGGCCGGTGTGCATGGCGGCGAGGTCGTCGTCGACGACGTCGACGAGCCGGTCGATGCTGTCCACGAGCGTCTCGCGGTCGCCGCCCTCGAGGTCCGTGCGGCCGAAGCTCCCGTTCGCGAACACGAGGTCCGCGGAGAACAGCACGTCTGCGCTCGGGGAGTACAGGCAGACGTGGTGGGGTTCGTGGCCGGGCGTGTGCAAGACTTCGTAGTCGTCGTCGCCGACGGTGACGGTGTCGCCGTCGGCGAGTTCGCGGTCTGCTTCCTCGACGCCCTCGAAGCCGAGGATCTCGGGGTCGAAGGCGTCGGCGACGGCGTCGAGGTTTCCGACGTGGTCCGGGTGGGGGTGGGTGACGACGACGGCGTCGAGGTCGTCGACGCGCTCCCGGAGTTTCGAGACGACGTCGTAGTTCGCGCCCGGGTCGACGAGCACGTCGCGGTCGCCAGTCACGAGGAAGGCGTTGCTCGTGAACGCCTGTACGCCCGCCGAGAGGTTGGTCGCCATGGCAGTCCGTACGCCGGCCACCACTTAGGGGTTGCCGGCTCGGCCAGTTCGTTCGTTGCGGCCAGTCGGGCTGTCGCAGCCGGTCAGCGGGGCGCGCCGACGAGCACCAGTTCGGAGTAGTGGTCGCGGTTGTGGACCTGGCGCTGTTCGTCGGGGTCGATGCGGACCGCTTCGCCTTCGTCCAGTGAGACGGTCTCGTCGCCGAACTGGACGTCGACCCCGCCGTTGACGACGTAGTAGACCTCCTCCTGGCTGTCGCCGGCGTGGTCGTGTTCCATGCCCACCGCCCCCGGCTCCATCCGGAACACCGAGAACGCTACCTCGTCGGTGTCCAGCGCGTCCTTCATGAAGTACAGTTCGGCGTCGGCGTCGTCGGGCAGCCGAGAGTCGACGTCGTCGACTGACGTGGTCTGGTACGGCATACGAGAGAGTACAACACGCCGACACTTCACGCTGCTGGCGGCCCTCTGCAGGGGAGTGGTCGCGGCGGCGGGTCGGAGCGTTTTTGCCGCCAGCGGGAGGACCCCGGAGCATGCGCGTACGTCTCCTCGACGCGACCGAGAACCCGGAGGAACTCATCTGCCGGGGCGCCCGCAACGACTACATGAGCGAGTGGGTCGGCGACCAGCCCTTCGACGACGTCATGGCGTCCGTCGAGGGCGACACCCTCGACGACCAGATGGCGAACCTCATCGCACAGTTGCTCACGCGCGGCCACTACGGGCCCTTCGAGCACCCGTCGGCGACGTTCGCCATCGAGGGCGCGAGCCGGTCCTGTATGGCCCAGCTCACCCGCCACCGGCACGCGAGCTTCGACGTGCAGTCGATGCGGTACGTCGCCTTCGACGACGTCGACCCCGCCGACGTCGAGGACGGCGAGATGGTCGTCACGCCGCCATCGGCGACCGACCCGGACTGGGTCGGCCGCAACCAGGACGTCGGCGACGTCGACGAGGAGACAATCGAGCAGCGAGAAGCCGTCTTCCAGCGGTCCGTCCGCCAGTCCGTCGAGGACTACCAGGAGCTGCTGGACCTCGGGATGCCCCCCGAAGACGCCCGGTTCGTGCTCCCCATCGGCACCGAGGTCAACATCGTCGTCACGCTCAACCCCCGGTCGCTGATGCACATCGCGGACATGCGGGCGGCTGCGGACGCCCAGTGGGAGATCCGGGACCTCACGGAGCAGCTGCTGGACATCGCCGCCGAGTGGTGCCCGCACACGTTCGAGTACTACGAGTCCGAGATGAAACACCGGAAGAACCGGCTCGCGCCCTGAGTCGGTCGCCGCTGCCCGTCGACCTGCGTGGCTCGCGGGGCGAATTCTGGTGAGAGTCCGGCCGCAGTTCGGAAAACCCCTTTTCGGTCGTCTGCCGTCTGTCTGTCCAGTATGCCGTCACGCTTCAGCGCTGCGCGCGAACAGGTCGCGGCCCGACTCCCGAGCGCCGCCACCGTCCTCGTGGCCGTGGCCGCAGGTGCAGCCGGGCTCGCCGGGTCGTACGCGGTGGCCGGGTTCACGCCCGGCTTCCTGACGGCGCCCGTCGCGACGGTGCTCACGAACCGCATGCCGGGCGCCGTGGTGACGTTCGCCATTCTCGTGCTCGGCGACCTCGGGAAGGTCCTGAATCTCGCCGCTGCCCTCGCGGTGTCCGTCCTGCTGCTGGCCGGCACTGCGTTCCTCGGCATCGCCGCCGGCCGTCGCGCTCGCGTCTCGGCGTTCGCTCCGGTCGTCGGTGGTGTCTCTTCGCTCGTGGTGTCGCTTGTCGTCACCGGCGCAGTCACCCCGTCGCTGGCGGCCGGCGCCGGTGTCGCCGCCGTCCTCGCCGTCGCTGCCGTCGCCGGGGCCGTCGGTAGCCCACGGGGCGTCTCCAGCGATCGGCGTCGCGTTCTCGGCGGCGTCGCAGCGGCGCTGTCGCTGTCCGCCGGCGGCGTCCTCGCCGGCGACCGTACCACGACTGCCACCCAGGCCACGCTCGCAGTCGACGACGCCGTCCTCGACGAGGCGTCCAGCCTGCTGGCCGAAGCCGACGAGAAGTCGATGGGCGTCGACGGTATCGAGCCGCTGGTCAGCGAGCGCTTCTACAACGTCGACATCGCGAACGTCGACCCCGACCCCGACACCGAGACCTGGGAGCTCACCGTCACCGGCGACGTCGAGGAAGAACTCACCTACGAGTACGACGACATCACGGCGATGGACGCCGAGAACCGGTTCGTCTCCCTGCGGTGCGTCGGCGAGAGCCTGAACGGCAAGAAACTCGACACCGCCCTCTGGCAGGGCGTCCCCATCCGCGACCTCGTCGACCCCGCCGGGGTCCCCGATAACTGCTGTGTGATGCTGCGCGCGGCCGACGGCTTCTACGAGGAGTTCCCGCTGCCCGCCCTCGACGACGCCCTCCTCGCGTTCGGCATGAACGGCGAGGTCCTCCCGCGCAGCCACGGCTACCCGGCTCGCGCGCTCGTCCCCGGCCACTGGGGCGAAATCAACGTCAAGTGGCTCACCGAGATCGAGGTCCTCCAGACCGAACAGACCGGCTACTGGGAGGAACGCGGCTGGCACGGCACCGGCCCCGTCGAGACCGTCGCGAAACTCCACGCCACGAACGTCCGCGACGGCGGGCGCGTGCAGGTCGCCGGCCACGCGTACGCCGGCACCCGGGGCATCGACCGCGTCGAAGTCTCCACCGACGGCGGCGAGACGTGGACCGACGCCGCCCTCTCCGACCCACTGCCCGGCGACGACGTCTGGCGGCAGTGGACCCACGAGTACGACGCGCCCGGCGAGCGCCACGACGTCGTCGTCAGAGCGGTCGACGGCACCGGCGACCTGCAACCCGAGGAGGAGACCGACGCCTTCCCGAGCGGGCCGACCGGCTGGGTGTCGAAAACAATCGACGCCTGACGTGGCGGAGACCACGCCCGGAGCGTCGACAGCAGCGACGCCCGACTGTCAGTGCCCGCCGTTCCCACCCATCCCGCCAGCCCGCCCCTTCATCTCCTGTTGCTTCCGTTTCGTCTCGTCGTCGAGTTCGTCACCGTCCCCGTCGTCGTCGTCCCCCCGCCGCTGCCCGTGGACGTAGAGCACGCCGAGTGTCGCCACCACGCCGACGCCGACGAAGGCGCCAGTCACTCCTTCGACGGCGGCACCGCCGAGAACGTGGAGTACAACGGCTATCGCAGCGCTCACCCCGGCGACGACGGCGAGCCGGCGCTGCCGAATGGAGGGCTCGTACATACTAGTAGTCCCGCCCACCACCGACAAGTGTCTGGTGGTCGACTCGATGCCGGCTGCAGGCGACGCCGGTCCACGGGCTACGGTACGCAATGGCAGTCTCGCCGCGAGACGAAACCGTTATTTGTGCAACCCGGCTATCCGGAAGTGGACGCGCTCCGTTGGTGTAGTCCGGCCAATCATCTTGCCCTCTCACGGCAAGGACTAGGGTTCAAATCCCTGACGGAGCATTCCAACTTCCTGCCGCCAGGTAGTTTTCGTCCGTGAGACAATGGTATCCGAATTATGTCCACGGGCAAGCCGATTCACACGACCGGTGTAGGTCGCCGCCATCTTGCGATTAGCGGTATTTCGGCGGCAAGTACACTCACCGTACCGACCCCGTCGCCCTCTGGCGACCGGAATCACATTTCTGACACACCACACTCCGCCCGCGGAGGTGCCCGGCAATGAAAGACGCCGACCAGGCAACCGACCCCCTCCGCAAAATCACCGTCCTCACAGAACCAACCGAAGACCTCCTCAACGAACGCCAGCAGACTGATTTCCGCACCACCCGCCAGAACTGCCTCAAGTGGCTGGTCACGTTCGGCAAGAACCCGAGCAAAGCAGAGGGCTATGCACGCTCGACAGTGAAAACTCGCGCTCACCGGATGGACCAGTTCTACCGGTGGGTGTGGCAGCAAAAGACCGACGGGTACACCACGAACATCACGCACGACCACGCGGACGCGTGGCTCAAACACATCGCAATGACCGATCATTCCGCCGCACACAAATCCAACTGTCGGAAATCGCTGCTGATGCTGTTCCGGTGGCGCGAACACGAACACGGCCTCGACGAATGGACGCCCGACTACACGTTCAGCGCCCCCAACCGATCGACGACGCCACGCGATTACCTCACCCGCGACGAACGCACGAAAATCCGGGAGGCCGCCCTCGAACACGGCAGCGTCCCCGCGTACGGGAATCTCAGCCCCGAAGAACGCGACCGCTGGAAGGCGTACCTAGCCCAACGATACGGGAAACCAAAAGAAGACGTCGTACCCGACGATTGGGAGCGCGCGAACGGGTGGAAGATTCCGAGCCTGATTGCCACCAGTCTCGACGCGGGATTCCGCCCCATCGAGGTCGAACGAGCATCTCCGAGATGGGTGGATGTCGACAATAGCGTCCTCCGTATTCCCAAGGCGGAGTCGTCGAAGAATGAGGCACACTGGGTGGTGAGCCTGCAGGACGACACGGCGGACATGCTCGACCGCTGGCTCGCCCAACGGGACACGAACCCCATGTACGACGATTCGGACCATCTCTGGTTGACCCGCGAAGCCAACCCCTACGGCTCCTCGGCGCTCCGGCAGGTGTTGCGACGGCTCTGCGATACGGCGGGCATCGACTACGAGCACCGCCAAATGAGCTTCTATGCTCTTCGCCACAGCACCGGCACCTACATGACCCGCGAAGAAGGGTTAGCGGCCGCCCAGACCCAGCTTCGGCACACCTCGGAACAAACAACGATGAAATACGATCAGGTCCCCGTGGAGGACCGCCAGAACGCCCTCGATAGGATGTAAGCCGACTCTCTGGGTTCAGTCCAGCTCCAGTGACGGCTGCTCACGTAACAGCGTGCGCTCAGCTGAACGAGGGTGACAGAATCCGCGTGGCGACTTAGTCGTCGCTCTCAATGATCTCTCTGATGAGGTCGATTCGGGCAGCCGTCGTATCTTCGATCGTTGCATCGACGTGCATGGAGGTCTCGTCGCCGGTCGGTTGGTCGAGGTCAGGGTAGACGGCAATCCCGTTCTTGTCCTCGGGTGCGTACGGGTTGTACGTCTCGTCAGTCGCCGCTCGTTCCGCCGTTTGCTGGATCTCTTCAAGTGTGGCTCGTCGCTTCTCGGTTACCGTCTCCCCGTAGATGTTCTTGATCGTCTCGATGTACTGATGCCGCAGTTGGTCTTTTGCTGTTGAGATGTCGGCGGTATCTTCGACGGTCTGTCCGAGATTGTGCCGGAGACTGTACCAGACGATCTTTCGGTTGTCGTGGTCGATGTCGGCTTCCTCGCAGAGTTGCCGCAGCAGGTAGCACAGGTTCCCCGAACCATAGGGGTTCCCACGCTGATTCAACCAAATTCGACGGGTGTCGTCGTAGGCATCGAGATGTCGGCGTTCACGGATCCACGCTGAGAAGACATCTGCCGTCTCGTCCGTGAGAGGCAGCTCAGTCGTCGGGCGGTCTTTCGCCGCGTACTCCTCGGGGATGACGAACACCTGCTTGCCGGGGTCGTACCAGTCGAGGGTAGCGTACTCGATCTCGATGGGGATCATCCCCGTTTCGAGAGTCACCGCGATGAGCGACCCGGTCTTCCTGCTGGTGTCTGCGGCCTGCCAGTCCTCTTGCGTGATGTCCCGTTTCTGCTTCCCGATCCGTTGGGCAATGAGTCCCTCGAGTCGGTCGCGTTCGTCTGGGTCCGTCTCGTAGTACGCTGGTAGAGAACCGTAGTCGAGGGCAGCCTTGCGGATCAGGTGGCGTTCGGCGTACGACAGCGAGTCAGCGGATTCCGGATCACCGTCGACGAACACCACCTTCGGTTCCCACTCGTCGTCGACGATATCGGTGTTGTGGAGCCACTCGAAGTACTTCTGGAGCGCGTCGGAGAATTTGCGCTTGGACCCGTCGGCGTACGGGTCACCGGATTGTTTGTTGATTTGGTCGTGGTCGAGTTGCCGAATCAACTCGTCTGCCTGCGACTGCGTGAGTCGCGGGACTTTGTGGAGGTCGTCGAAGCGGAGGGCGAACCGGTACAGTTGATCGATGCGAGCGTGGTAGTTGCCCGCACCGTTGTCCGCCATCGGCTGGTTTCGCGCTGGGTTCCTTCCCCGCTCGCGGAGCCAGTCGTAGTACTCCTCGAGGAACGCTTCGACGCGGCCGGCATCGTCGCCGAGTGCCCGTGTGAGCCGATCCGTGATTGATTGCTCGTTCGTATCTGACATGAGGCACACAGCTACAGTAACCTGGACGGGTTAAACCCTCGTCCTAGCGGGGGTCACACCCAGCCGTCATACCTGACGGTAGAACTCACAGAAACCCGATCTCACGGATAGTAGGGGGGTGAGACGGTAGAACAGTGAGTGACAAATCCGGGGGTTCGTGGGTCGGCGCAGTTGATGAGGCAAGGGTGTGTCGTCGCAGCGTCTCACAATGAAGTTTGGAAAATGGGGCGCCGACAAGTCCAAACCATCACCCGGAGCCGTCACCGGTCGTCTATGACGACCCCGTCCCGATTATTTATCTACCTGACTACAGAGGTCCATGTATGAGTGGTATCGAGCTCCGAAACGGAACGCTCAACGTCAGTCGGGAGCCGAACCAGCTCGACGAGTTGGCGATTGCGTTTTCAGACATTCTGAACCGGTTCGACATCGACCACGTCTACATCGCAGGATACGTGTCGATCCTCGCCGGACGCGCCCGGTCGACCGAAGACGTTGACGTCCTCATCGAAGATATCGACGAAGCCACTGCTGACGAACTCGTCGCGGTACTTCGTGAAGAGGGGTTTTGGGGTGCGGCGATGCCACTCGATTCGATGTACGAGATGCTATCGAACGGGGATAACATATGGGTCGCTCCCGAGGACCAAGTCACGCCACACCTCGAGGTGAAGTTCGCACGCGACAAGTTCGATCGTGCCTCACTCGAGAACGCGATCACCGCTCGAATCGGTGGGGAGACGATCCCGATCGGTCCGTTGGAACTCCAGATAGCCTACAAACTCCATCTCGGCGCGCAGAAAGACCTCGAGGACGCAGTCCACCTCTACACGCTCCTGGAGCAAAGTCTTAGTGTCGCCCGCCTCGAAGGCTGGGTAACGCGCCTCGGCGTCGAAGACGCATATGACCGACTCAAACGCGCCTGACTCCCTCGACGCGAAGCACAATCAGAACCGCCAGCAACGCATCGAAGCGGTCAAACGCTGGGTCGAGTACATCACGTCTGAGCCCCCGGAGAAGTGGGGGCCACAACAAAACACCGTTGTCAACGACCAACTTGAATCCGCGCAGAGTGTACAGACGTCAGCAGCGCACAAGCAACACGTCAAAGCAGTTGCTGAAGACATCGCCGAACTGCGAGATCACTCCGAATAACCTGCGAATGTGAGTCAGACGTCCCCTTCTCTCGGGGTGACGCGTCACTCTGCCCTGGGTTCCCTCTCCTCGATTTCCCGTTCGACTACTTCCTCCGAGATTGAGACACACTGATTGCCGTGAGAGGGCAAGAGAGGTCATCGGGCGATCTGACGGGTTGTCCCGATCGCTTCCGTCCCGAATCGGTAGTGTTCGTCCGTGTACACCGATCTAAGCACCGCCGGCATTATAAAACAGGGGGAGGTTGCCGGCAGGGCAATCCGAATCAAGACGAACGGTTTGGGGTACCAGAGTCACGCAGCCACGCGAGCTACTCACGACACAAAGCTACGGTCGATCAGTCACTACGGAATTCCTCGTTTGCGGCACCCCCGGAACCATCACGCGGGTCCGATCAGAGCGGACCGATGTCAGGTCACTCCGGCTCGGTGAACGCGACTGCTTCGATCGCTCGTAAGACCTCTTGATGGGTGGCGTGCCGCGGCAATCCGAGGTCCGGTGAGAGCGCCCGATTGATCAACGTATGCCAGTTTTGAAAGAGAATGGCGAGGTTCACGCCGTAGAGCCGAAGTTTCTCGTTGTTGGCGTGCACGACCGGCATGAAATTGTTCGAGATCGCATCGATAGCATCCTCAATCGTCCACCGTTGATAGTAATTGAAGTGAATGCCAGCAGGCGACCGATCCGGCACCGTGCGGCCGGTCAGATACGCCGCATGCGTCGTCTTGTCACCGACACCATCCACCGCGTCACTGTCCGCGACCGATGGCTTCAGTGGATCTGGCTCTCGGGTGCTCGAAGAGTTACCCGCGGAGAACTCAAGGATACTCGACTGTTTGTCGAAATCCGTCTCGTCTGCCTGGTGCAATTCCTTGGCATTGAACTCCAGCATTGACGGGTTCGAACTATTGTAGGGGTAGGCAACGAGTGTGGACTGATGTGTCGTATTCCACGATACGCTCGGGATGTACCCGATGTGATTTTTCGGCGTGTACTTTTTCAGTTTCTTGACGGTCGGTTGCTCGGGTGCGCGGGTGATCCAGTTGTCGTCCGCGATCTGATGGAACGAATCAATGAGCGCTCCAGAGACCAATTCTTTGTCGGCGTACAACGCTTGGACGTCAAGGAACTCGTCGGCGATCGGGGCCAGTGACTGGACGACACGGGGATACGCGGATTTTTCCGGGAGCCACCGTGCGCCGAGCGTGAATCGGGCGTCCGTGTCAATCACGCCGAAGACCCCATACGTCCATTGAGACCGGACGTCATTGTCCGACTTTGCGGGACGATTAATCGTGCGGTCAGTCTCTTTGCCGTCCCAGTCAATTCGGTAGAGGTCAACAGCGACCGACACTGACTTCTCAAAGAACCCCATGTCCTCGGCAATAGCAAGCGTCGCCCGGTGGACGGCGTCGAACTGAGCGGTTATCGGCCGCCGCTCCGAGTCCATCATGGCAGCCCGCTCGTCGTTCAACGGGAGGTCATCATCCCGAATGTACTTCCCAACCCCGCTGCCGCCTGGAATGAGCTCGCGGGGATACGTGTAATCCGAGATGTTGGCGACTTCCTGGATGCCACAGTTGTACAGCGCGGAGGCCGCGAACAGCCCGATGTATTGGCGGAACGACGTCTGTGGGTTTACCCGACCGAACGAGAGTTCGTCGAGGGTGTTGTCCATCAGGTACCGCACCCAGTTCTGGAGCGCGAGTTGCTCGCGTGCCCGCGGCACGTCCCGCTCGGACAGCGGTTGGGCAACGGCGCCGAAGCCGAACGTCGTCGCGACAGTCGTCGGCACGACGATGCCGTTCCGGTAGACCGCGTAAATCGCTCGGACGACGGCTTCGTCAAGTTGGTCTCGTTCGTCGTCGGTGAGTTCCTCGGGGAGCGTGTCCGCGGCTGCGACGCGAAGCGTTTCGTAGCCGGGGAGCGCGTCGGTGTCCGGGTAGCCGAGCTCGGCTAAGACGTGGTCTGCCGTCTGGAGGTACTCGACGAAGGATTGGTGCTTCGCGGGCTTGCGCGCTTTCTTCAGTACGGCGAGGTAGAACCGCCGGCTCGGCATATCGAGTGGGACTGGTGAGATGTCGTACTCGTTGAGAAAGTCGGTGATGACGTCGAGGACGGCCACGTCGTACAACGTGGTGCCATCATTGGGGTGGGGCCAGTTGCCTGCCTGCCGCCGGCGGTTGAAGGCGTGGAGCTGGGCAGCTAGATGTGTTGTCTCGTACAGCGTGTCGAGGTCGGGTGCCGGATGCGTGAGTTCGAACTCCTCGACGAACCGTTCAGGAATTGGTCCGTATCCGTCTTTGGCTGGGTTGTCTGCTAACTCGATCGGCTTGCTGTACGAGTTCGATATCCGCGCCTGTGATGGTTGGTTGAAATCGCCATGGTTGATTCGAGCGCGATCCGTCATACGATAGTTACAGATTTGATTCAGTTACGGATAAAGAATTGCCCCTGAGAGACCCACCCTTACGGATAGACAATTTGCCTCAGCGGAGATTTCCAAGCCACAATATACTCGATTCAACCGCCAAGAGAGCGACTAACAGAGTCGTTCATGAACCGCCACCCGAACAGACCCCCACCGCCCATCATACGACCAACAATCTTCCTCCAGAAAATCAGCCAGTGGCCCCCGGCTCCCCCCGGTTCACACTCCCACAATCGTTCTGATTTCAGCGATTCGCCCCCAGTTTGAAACTTCCCGATTTCCAAGCCACTTGAGCAAATGCGGCTGGTGTCCTCGGTGATGTCGCAACCGTCCACGCGACCGAGCTCGTACCCCACGTTGACCAACTCGCGGCGCTCCTCGAATCCGACGACGACTATGCACTCGTGAACACGACTGCCGCCCTCTCACGAGTCGCCGACACGAACCCCGACGCAGTCCAGCATCTGACCGACCAGTACATCGCGCTACTCGACCACGACCATCGGCTCGTCCGCTTGAACGCCTGCTGGATGCTCGGACACGTTCGTGCAGACCCGGCGGCTTCACGGCTGGACGATGTTCGAATCAATGACGACGACGAACGAGTTCGCAGCCGCGCGGCGTGGACACTCACAGAGATCGACCAACTGTACTGACCGGTGCGGATTAAGTTCAGCAACGAGAAACTGTTGATGCCGAATATCCGGTTGCGACTACTCGACTCTGTCGCGTTGATACTGTAGCTTGGCCGGTCAGAAAACGTCATGGTCCTGGGTGGAATTCGGGACACCCCCCGGGTAGCCATCTAGATTCTCACCCGGAACCGCTCTCTAACCACAGAATAATTCGTGACACCCCGGGCCCCAGCGGTATATCAGGATATTTTTAATTATCTACGCCGGGGCGTGCTCGGACAAGCGTATAGAAACGCCGCGAAGTCAATCGGCTGCACTCCTTTGGAGTCTCCATCGCTGTTGAAGGCACAAACGTTCGATACGATTTCTGGTGACACAGCCGGTAAGTGGAGGTGGCGAGCGCATCAGGCGGTTCGGACGTCGAAGTCGGCGAAACGATTAACAGTATTACCAGCGTATTACGCCTGTATGTCCGAAGCTTCTACGGAAGGGGACGAAGAAGACGAGATTGTCACGGTGAATTTCAAAACCACGCAGTCATTCCTCACCGAGATCGACGAGGCCTGGCAAGGTCGCGGTTTCAACAGTCGGAGCGAGTTTATTCGCTACACGCTCCGAGATGCAGTCGAGAACCCGACGTTCGACCGTGATGAGCTCATCGCACTGCTCGCCGCCGAGGAAGACAGCCGCAAGGGCCAGACGATGGACGCCGAACAAGCGCGCGAGACGTTTGGCACAAGCGATGAGTGACGAGGAGTGGACATGGGAACTCTCCGCGACCGCGCGGACCGACCTTGACGCATTCTCCCCCGAGAAGCAGGAACGAATCCTCGACAAACTCGATGAAATCGTCACCTCCCCCCGTGGCGCGACCCGCCAGACTACGGCGAACCACTGCAAAACAGCCCCCACAAGAAAATCCGAGTTGGCGGATTCCGACTCGCCGTGACATTCCGACAGGAGGAAACCAGCTCGTCATTGCCCGAATCAAGCGTCGAGGGGGCGCATATACAGCAGACAACGACTGATCAGAGCCATTGGACGTGCGTTCCCGGCACTCAACGAGATTCCCAGTCAGAATTCGTTAGTCGGCGAGGATTTCAACGGCGTCGAATCCACGCTCTGCAACCATTACGAGTCGGTGAATCCTGACAGAGTCCATCGTCCCACGATAAGTGCTTTCGGTGTCCACTCGACCTCAGTCATCGATGCCCAGCCGGTCTTTCACGTCGTCCTGCGACACCGTCTCGCCCTGCTCCCGCTGCTTGCGGCTCTCGGCCAGGTGCTCCAGCGCTTCCGCGGACAGCTGTGTGGGTGGATTGACGGCATCGCGAAGCGCGTCGCGGATGAACTCGGATTTGTTCGCATAGCCACGCTCCCCCCAGACGTCGTCGACCTGCGCCAGCAGCGACTGTGGCACCCGGACGTTGATCTTCTCCATTTCACCGTCGCCGCCGGCGTCGCTGTCAGTGCTCATATGCTGTGATACGCTTGTATCACGTAAGTACCTTCGGTCCGATACCCAGACTGTGGTTGACGACGTCCAGACTGCGCTCGAGGGAGAGTCGCCGATGCTCCGAGAGGTTCAGAACGACGGCTTGGCCGTCGACGCGGAAGCCGACGTATTCAACGGTGTCTCGGTGAAACTGACCGGGCAATGCTTCTGGAACCGATTCCGAACTTGCTACAGGTACATTCCCGTTCATTCGTTGCTCGCGGGCGATTCGGTGACCCCTGCACCCCTCTCAGGGGTTCCACAAACAGGACGGCGTAGCGTTCGGCAACGTATTTGACAGTTGCAACGTACTGTCCACATAATTGAGGATGGCTGTACTGGACGATCTCTCGGGGTTCGAGTTCGAGGATTTAATGACGCACTGCTAGCGGTTACCGGTACTCTCCGGCACGCAGTGGGGACGAATCCAGTCTCAGATGTCTCGGTGAGCGCGGACGAATGCACGTCGCAGGGCCGTCAGGAGCACGTAGGTCTCGTACTTCTGGGTGCGGCAGTGCTCGCAGGGCTGCATGTCCGCGACGACGTCCTCGATGGCGTCGTCGTACTCGTCGGTGAGCGTCGCGAGCGCGTCCTGAACCTGGGGCTGGACGGCCTCGACCAGTTCCTCGACGGTGTCGTCGGCCGAGTCCGGCAGTGAGTACGAGAGGACGATGGTGTTGGCGTGGTAGTACTTCGTCGTCCCGCCGCGGCCCTCCTCGAAGCGCACGACGTCGACGAGGCCGGCGTCCCGGAGCTCGTTGATGTGGTGGCGGACCGTGTTCTCCGTGCGGTCGACGCCCCGGTCCGCGAGGCGGTCGTGGACCTCGCTCGCGGTCAGGGCTTCCTCGGACAGGATGTCGAGCACCATCGCCCGCATCGGCTCGTCGATGGCGTCCGAAATCCGGGTGTCTCGCACCGCGATATCCTCGAGACGGTGGTCAGTGTCGGAGCTGTGCATACGAAAACCGAGGGTGAGCGGGTGGGAAAAGGTACGGGTACGGCTGGAGTGGGGCGGCCGTCGGGAGTCTGGTCCCCGACTGGATCCGTGCGGATGGAAGCTCTAGACGACCTGTTTGACTGTTCCAACACCCTATATACACATTCGAACGTATCATCTAAAAAATACTTATCGGGGTGTGGACGCTACGAAGAACTGTGATGAGCGACACAACCCAGTTCCGCGTCATGGACTTCGACTGCCCGACCTGCGCCGGCACCGTCGAACGCGCCCTCTCGAACGTCGACGGCGTCCAGCACGTCGAAGTGCACTACGCCACCGGCCGCGTCGAAGTCGAGCACGACGACAGCATCGCTGACTCCGATACCCTCGCACAGACCATCGAAAACCAGGGCTACACCCCCCAGCCCGCCTAACGAGGAAACACAATGGATACCCAATCACTCAAACAGTACTACCGCAAACACCGGAAGGCCATCATCGTCGTTTTGAGTGGCCTGTTCTACGCTGGCGGGTGGAGCATCGGCTACGTCCCGGGCCCCGCCTTCGATACCGCGAGTACTGCAATCTTGATTCTCGCGGCCGTCGTCGGCGGCTACGACATCGCCAAGACAGCCTACCACGAGGTCAAAAGCCGAACACTCGGTGTCAAGACGCTCGTGACGCTCGCGGCGATCGGCGCGATCGGTATCGGCTCGTACTGGGAGGCCGCCGCGGTGGTCTTCCTGTTCGCGCTGGGCTCGTATCTCGAGGGCCGCACGATGCGGAAGACCCGTAACGCCCTCGAGGAGCTTCTCGAGATGACGCCCGACACGGCCACCGTGCGCCGTGACGGCGAGCAAAAAGAGGTGCCCGCCCGCGAGGTCGAAAAGGGCGAGATCGTCATCGTCAAACCCGGCGAGAAGATTCCCGTCGACGGCGAGGTCGTCGATGGTGAAAGTGCCGTCAATCAGGCGCCGGTCACCGGCGAGAGCGCGCCCGTCCACAAGGCCGACGGCGACGAGGTCTACGCCGGCACTATCAACCAAGAAGGAGCTATTGAGATCAGGACTACCGGCTCCGGGACGGATACCACGCTCCAGCGGATCATCCAGCGCGTCGAAGAGGCCCAGGAAGCGCAATCACCCACCGAGAGCCTCATCGACCGCTTCGCCAAATACTACACCCCCGCTATCATCGTGCTGTCTATCGGTGCGTACGCTGTCACGCAGAACGCGATTCTGTCCCTGACGCTGCTGGTCATCGGCTGTCCCGGTGCCCTGGTGATCGGGCCGCCAGTTAGCATCGTCTCGGCCATCGGCAACGCCGCACGGAACGGCGTCCTCATGAAGGGTGGCGAGCACCTCGAACAGGCCGGCAAGATCGACCTCATCGCCTTCGACAAGACCGGCACCCTCACGAAAGGCGAGACGGCCGTCGCTGACGTCGAGGGGTTCGATATCGATGACGATGGGGTCCTGGACCTGGCAGCCATCGCCGAAATGAAGAGCGAACACCACCTCGGCGACGCCATCCTCAACGCGGCCCAGAACCGCCAGACGCCCGCGACCGACGGTGGCACGACAGTTGACCGGGCAGACCACGAATCACCTGCCACGGAGACGCGGTCGCTGCCCGAGCCGGACGACTTCGAAGTAGTCGCTGGCAAGGGCGTTGTCGCTCACCACGATGGTCGCGAAATCGTCGTCGGGAACCGCGCGCTCCTCGACGAGCGTGGCATTGATCTCCCGGACGAAGTCGCCGAGTACGTCCGCGGCCGCGAGGAACGCGGCGAGACCGCCATCCACGTCGTCCTCAACGGGACCGTAGTCGGTGCTATTGCGCTCCACGATGAGCTGCGCGAGGCCGCGCCGGGCGTCGTTCGGGAGTTACAGGATGCCGGTATCGAGACGGTGATGCTGACCGGCGACAACGAGCGCGTCGCGGCCGCAGTCGCCGAAGAGATCGGGATCGACGACTACCGCGCCGAGTTGCTGCCCGAGGACAAGCAGGATGTCGTCACGGAGTACCAGGCCAACGGGCACGTCGTGGCGATGACCGGCGACGGCATCAACGATGCGCCGGCGCTGGCGACCGCTGACGTCGGCATTGCCATGGGTGCGGCTGGGACGGACACCGCCATCGAGACAGCGGACATTGCGCTGATGGCCGACGACCTCGAACGCATCCCCTACGCGGTGAAACTCAGCAAAGCCACCCGCTGGAACGTCCTCGAGAACGTCGGGCTGGCCCTCGTGGTGGTGACGATGCTGCTCGCCGGCGTGCTGACGAGCTACGTTACCCTCGCGCTCGGGATGCTCGTCCACGAGGCCAGCGTCCTCGCCGTGATTGGCAACGGCATGCGCCTGCTGCGGTACTGACAGCACAGACACAGACGACACGCACACGTTCACAACCAATGTCACAGAACACGACGCCGACTGACACGAACCGAACCGACTCGAACTGGGCTGTTGAATACGATGTCGAACCGATCCGCATCCGCGATCCCGTCGCAGAAGCACTCGCCGTCCTCGAAGCAGGCGAGCCGTTCGTCATCACCTACGAGGACCTCGTGAAGGTGGCCGGGCACTCGTGCCCGACTGCCTCGGGCGCCTACCGGATCGCACAGCAGGGTCTCGACGCGCTATACCCAGACGAACTCCCCGTCCGGAGCGACGTCGAAGTGCTTGCCCCGGGATCACGTGATGACGCCACGTACGGCGTCATGGGACGGCTCATCTCGTACGTGACCGGTGCAACCCAGGAAGACGGGTTCGCCGGGCTCGGCGACGGCTACGGTGGCCGCCGGAACCTACTCACGTACGACGCATTTGAGCCCGACAGCGCAGCACCGACGTTCCGATTCCGCCGAACAGATACGGGCGAGACCGTCGAGGTGACTTACCACGTCAGCGAGGTTCCCGAGGGTGGACCGGCGCTCGGCAATCTCCAGCATATTATCGAGGGAACAGCCGATGAGGGCGACCGGAAGGTGTTCGCAGAGGCGTGGCATGGTCGCGTCCAAGCCGTCCTCGGTGATGATGACTTGTTCACAGTTACGGAAGTTCGAGGAGAAAGCCCCGCCCTTTAGGGCGGGAATGAATCCGCAACTTCCGTAAACCACAATATCCCAACGGCGGTCGAGAATCCTCGCCCTTCAGGGCGGGGAGGATGTCACGCTTGGAGAGAGCTCCTGGGGCTGATTCTGGATGCAGTTCTCGGTTCAAATCCGGTGAATAGGCCCAGTAGTTCACCTGTTCGTACCGCTCCAACCAGGTGTGCGAACTGTTCGATGACACCCTCCAGAGGCGGTTAGCGGGCGCGAAGGCCACCAGTAATACCCTGTGACGAAACCGGGATACACCACCAGTCCAATTCATAAATAGTATGAAAGCATAGTGTCGGGTAGACCAATGGCACGCATCACCGGCTCCTACCCCGACGACCTCGACCTCCTCATCGAGGGGGCCGTCGAAGCTGGCGTCTTCAGCGGCAAGAGCGACGCACTCCGCGAGTTCGCCCGCGACTACTTCGACGACCACGACGAACAACGCGTCGCTGCTGCCGTCGCACTCTACGAGCGCGAAACCATCACGCTCGGCGACGCCGCCCGCCTCGCCGGCGTCAACCGCTTCGAAATGAAAGACATCCTCCGCGACCACGGCGTCGAACTCCGCCTCGGCCTCGCCGACGAAGCCGACGCCGAATACGAAGCCCAGGCCGCCCAAGAACTCGACTACGCTGACGCGAACGACCACGAAGACGACGAGTCGGAGCCCGAATGACGTCGGACACAGTTCCAACTGATCCAAGCGTCCTGAACACGACCGTCCTCTCGAATTTCGCCGCCATCGACCGCATCGGCCTCGTCGCCCACCTCGCCGGCATCTGTACCGTCCCCGTGGTCAAGCACGAACTCAACGCCGGCGTCCAGACCCATCCGTACCTGCAGCCTGCCCTCGACGCACTCCACGACACCATTCTGGTCGCACCATTCTCTGAGACGGTCGCCAACCGCGACGACGTCGTTCGCAGCCACCTCGACCCCGGCGAATCACAGGCGTTCGCTCTCGCAGACACCCATCACGGCCGTCTGCTGACTGACGACGGCGACGCCCGCACCTTCGCCAAACAACAGGACGTCACCGTTGTCGGCTCCGTCGGCCTCCTCCTCACCGCGCTCAACGCCGGCCGCATCACCGAAGCTACCGCCAATGACTGGCTCCAGACCTGGATCGACGACTACGACTACTACGTCCCCTACCGTACTATCGACGAGTAGCGCTAATCTCCCCCAACGAACTGTTAGTTTATCTAGACACTACCTGGCGGGCTACTCCGTCTCTACGCGCGGGTCGAGGTAGCCGTAGCAGACGTCCTGCAGGAGCGACCCGAGCACGCCGACGAACACGAGTACCATCGTGGTCCCGATGATGAGCGGGAAGTCTCGCCGCCGCACGGCCATCAAACTGGCGCCCGCGAGGCCGTCAATTCGGAGCACGTCCTCCACGACGTAGATGTTTAGGAGGAGGACAGAGAGCAGTTCAGTCGCGGACAGAGTGACGATTGGCAGTGCGGCGTTCCGCAGGACGTGCCGACCCACGCGCAGGCGGCTGGCGCCCTTTGCGCGCAGCAGTTTTACGAACTCCTTGCCGGCCTCTTCGAGCACGGCGGTGCGCGCGAATCGGATTTGGGCTCCGAGCAGGCTGGCGGCAACCGCCATCGCAGCGACCAGTCGCCGCGGGAGCGCAGTATTCACCCAGTATCGGTGGACGTAGACGCCTGTCCACTCCTTCCACTCGCCGCCGGTGCCGAACGCGAGGAACGCGACGAACATGAACCCTGGCAGACCCACCAGTACGTAGGTGGCGAGGCGGAGGGCTAAATCGATTTCCTGGGAGCGCACCATCGCCGTCGCCGCGCCTAACGGGACGCCGAGTGCGACGGCGAGGAGAACGCCGGGGACAACGTACTCGAACGTGGTGGGGACACGAGCGACGAGCACGTCCCAGACTGGCTGGTTGTACACGAACGAGAACCCCCAGTCGAAGGACGCGATGTCCACCAGCCAGTCGAGATAGCGTTCGACGAGCGGGTCGTCGAGGCCGCGCGCTTCAAGATACGCGGCCTGCAGCTCAGCGACCTCCTCGGCGTCGGCACGCTCGTAGTAGCTAGCGGCCGATAGGCGGCCACCGAGAGCGGTGTTCGGCGCAAACGCGACTACCGCAAACGTCAGCGAGACGCTGGCGTACACGGAGAACACGGCGAGCGCTGTGCGGCGCAGGAGGTAGCGCGCGAGTGTCACGGCGACCACCAGCCGGGGAGAGCCGTGGCCGCGAGGGAGGGCAGGGCAGCCATCACTGGCGTATGGTCAGTGAACCCACATAACGTTTGCCGGTGCGTAGTGGCCGTGTTCAGCAGTTTCGAGGCGGAGCCCCCGGCCTCAAGGAGCGAGAGCTTCCGACCAGTCGGAAGCGCGAAGCGAGTAGGCCGGGGAGGAAGCCGACACATCCCGACACAAATGATGGGACTGTTGCTGTCTGACTCCCGTATTATTAAGTACCGTCGAAACCACATCTGAAGTATGGAGGTCAGGCGTACCGCGCCGGTCAAACTCGTCGTCCCCGACGAGTATTACGACGACCTCCACGAAACCGCCGAGCAATTCCTCTACTGTGCGAACGAAGCCAGTGACTACTGTTGGGACAACACCGACTACGAAGACTGCGTCACCTCGAACGTGAAAGCCAGAGATGCGCTGTACGACCGACTCCGCGAGGAAACTGACCTGACAGCAAATCTCGTCCAAGAAGCCATCCGGCGGGCCGTCCACGCCGTCGATAGTGGTGTTGACCGCTGGAAGAAGGGCAAGCGGACGAACAAGCCAGAGTTCACCTCCTGGAGTCTGGTCTACGACAAGCGCAGTGCAACTTTCTACCGGAACAAAATCTCGCTTTCGACGGTGAACGGGCGCATTGAGTGTGGGTTTGAGTTGCCAGCAGACAGTCCAACACCATACGAGGAGTACGTTCTTTCCGAAGACTACGAGTTTCGGACGAGTACACTCCAATACGATCAAGCAACTGACGAGTTCTACTTCCACGTCAAAACACGGAAGATAGACGACGACGGCGAGGCTGTCGAAGTTGAGGATTCGGACGATACCGGGCACCAAACAGTCCTCGGGATCGACCTCGGCGTGAACAGTCTCGCCGTATCGTCAACAGGCACGTTCTGGAGCGGTGACGAGTACGACCATTGGATTCACGAGTTCGAGAAGCGCCGGGCAGAGATGCAACAGCGTGGCACACAAGCCGCTCATAACGCCCTGCTTCGACTTGGAAGGCGAGAGCGCGCATGGCGGAAACAGTATCTCCACAGAGTTGCCAACGAGATCGTTGAGGAAGCGGTTGCCCACGACTGCGATGTGATCGTGTTCGAGGACTTGACCGACATTCGAGAGCGGCTGCCCCACGCTGACTGGCATCACATCTGGGCATTTCGCCGTCTTGTCGAGTACGTCGAGTACAAAGCGCCAGAACGGAGTGTGGCGGTTGCACAGGTTGAACCAGATCACACGAGCCAGCGGTGTTCACACACCGACTGCGGGTTCACTCACGAAAATAACCGCGACGGCGAGCAGTTCAAGTGCCTCAAATGCGGGTACGAGATCAACGCGGACTACAATGGCGCGAAAAACGTCGGCCTGCGGTATATGCGGAAGCGACAACACAGCCTGCGTTCCTCGCCCACGTCGGGGAGCGCAGACGCACCAGTAGACGTGCGTATACATGGTGGGACGTTGAACGGCGACGGCTATCGGCCAATCGCCGAAAGCTGATCGCCGGGAGTCCACATCAAAGCCCCTCCCTCAAGGACCGAGGCGCGTATGCGCCGAGGGAGTAGGGAGGGGTAGTTTACTGGCTTCTACCCGACGGATTGTCTTGACCTTGACTGCTTCTGTCAGAGCCGTTGCCGTTACCGGGCCCGTGGCCGTTGTTCTGACCCTGTCTGGCGGAGTTACCAGCGACGACCTCGAAGGGGCGCATCATCGCCTGCTCTTCGTGTTCGAGGACGTGACAGTGCCAGGGATACCGGCCGGTGAAGTCACCGAACTTGGTGATGATTCGGACTGTTTCGTCGGGGTCGACGCGGACGACGTCTTTGGGGCCGCGTTCGTTGGGTGCGGGGTCCTCGGTGCCGTCTGGGCCGCGCCCGATTACACGGAACTCGACGAGGTGGAGGTGGATCGGATGCGTGTGCATCGTGTTGTTTTCGAGTTCCCACACTTCGGTGGTGCCGAGTTGGGGCGTCGCGTCGACGCCCCCGTCGCTGAACGTTTTCCCGTTCAGGACGTGGGTCTCGAGTCCGTCGTCCATTCGCATTCCCATTGTCATGTGCCGGGTCTGCTTGGCGGCCTGCTCGCTGTATCCCGGATGTGTCGGGAGCGATAGGTTGCGCGGATGGGCGCTGTCGTCGACGACCTTGTGGTCGGGGTCGGTGACCCGAAACTGCATGATTTCGCCGAGGTGGGTGTCGGAGTCGCCACCGTTGCCGTGGCTGCCATGGCTGCCGTCTCCATTCTGGCCGCCCGAGAACGGGAATTCGGCGTCGTTCGTGACAGTGAACGTTTCGCCCTCGTGGCCGGAGAAATCGACCACAACCTCAGCCCGCTCGAAGGGCCCCAGAACCAGCGACTCGAGGTCTTGGCCCGGGCCGATGGGGACGACATTGTTCAGGAACCCCTGGTCAGGCGCGAACTGGTAGAGAAGGGGCACGGCAGCGTCGTCCGAGTGCCCATCGTCATCGTTGTGACTGCCTTCAAGCGCGAGGTCGAACGTCCGGCCGTTCGACTGGTTGACGAGTCGGAACCGGTAGCGGCGGGGTTCGACCTCCATGTACGGCCACACTGCGCCGTTGACGAATGCGGTGTCGCCCGCGAAGTTCGGCACGAACGAACTCGGGTAGTGCAGCGAGCCGTCGGCTTCGAACGTCTTGTCCTGGAGCATCACCGGGACGTCGTACTCGCCGCTGGGCAGGTTCAGCCGCTGTTCGTGCGGGCTCTCGATGACGTAGAACCCGTTCAGGCCGGCGTAGTTGTTCAGCCGGCTGACGCCGAGTGCGTGGTCGTGGTAGGTCGCGGTCATCCTCGGCTGACGGTTCGGGAGGTCGTGGACGTGCTTGACGAACCGGGGCCCGGTGGTGCCGTCCGGTGACTTCCAGGCGGTCGCCTGACCGTCGCTTTCCGGTTCGACGTTGAGCCCGTGCTGGTGGATCACGGTGCGGACGTCCGGAACGGGGTCGTCGTGGCCCGGGTAGTCCTCCGGTGAAGTGCCGTGAATCCGGTCGTCAATGTCGAAGAGGTGGTCCGACGGCAGGTCGGTGTTGTCGAAGCGGAGTTTAATCTGTTCGTTCCGCCGGGCTTTCACGACTGGCCCCGGGACAGTGCCGTCGAACCCCCAGAACGTGGTCGGTGGGAGGTCCGGGTGGACCTGTTGGTCGAACTCACGAATCGGGATCTCGTAGTAGTCGGCGCCCTGCCGTTTCCCATCAGGCTCGCGGACCGACGGGATCGGGAGGGGCTGCACGAACTTCTCTAGGTCCGGCTCCGACTCCGCGGTCGCGTATCCGGGCACGGTACTGGCAGCCCCGAGCGCGGCACACGCCTGCAGGAGCCGCCGTCTCGTCAGTTTCGAAGCCATCGTCTACTGACCCTGCTTGTGGTTCGGGACGGAATCGGCGCCGTCGAAGGCTGGGGCGCCCGGCTTGCCGCGGTCTTCGTGCAGGAACACGAGCCCGCCGCCGATGTCGCTAACGACGACGAATCCGCGTGCGCGCACCGCGGTCCAGAACGACGATCCGTCGGGGTCGTACTCGTAGGTCTGTTCCGGGTTCGCGGGGTCGGTGATGTCGTAGACGCGAGTTCCGGCGTTGTACCAGGCGGTATACAGCCGGTTCGACGTCACGTCGAAGTTGTGTGAGGTGTCCGCGAAGATGCCGTTGTTGCGGTCCTCGGCCTCGATTTCGGCGACCTGCTGGGGGTTGTCGAAGTCGGTGACGTCGAACACTCTGATGCCGCCGGACTCGCCAGCGTACGTCTCCGCGCCGACGTAGACGTGGTCGCCGTCAGGCGACGGCTGGACGTAGTGGGCGTTCCCCGGGGATGAATAGACTCGGTCCCAGGGGTTGCCCTCGTCGCCCTTGTCGGCGTCCTCGGTTTCGCCGAAGGAGGTGACCTCGACCGGTTCGGCGGGGTCGCTGACGTCGAGCACGCGCGTCCCGGCGTCCCAGTACGCGAGGTAGGCGTAGTCGTCCTGCACGTAGACGTCGTGGATGAAGTTCGTCACCGAGTCGAGCTCGGGGTGGACGTCCTCGAGGACCCACCGCGACAGCTCCGTGGGGTCGGTGGGGTCGCTGACGTCGACGATGATGAGCGCGCTCTCGTCGAACGGCGCCTCCTTCGCGACGTAGAGCGTGTCGTCGACGAGGTGGGCGTTGTGGACGCCAGCCGGGAGCACCTGGAACGTGCTCAAGTACTCGGGGTCGGCGGGGTCGCTGACGTCGTAGAGGTGCGTGCCGATGTCCGCGTCCGGGTCTGGGTCGGGGTCCTCGCCCGGCCCGTGGTCGTGTTCACTGCCGCCCTGCGAACTGACTGCGAGGAGGTCGCCATCGACTTTCACGTCGGCGATGCCCGTCCCGGGGGCGTGGAACGTCCCGACGCGCTCGGGCCGGTTCGGATTCCGCCAGTCGACGACAGCGAATCCGTCACCCGTGGCGACGTACGCCCACGTCTTCTGGGTGACGACCTCCTGGGCGCCGGAAACGGCCACCTCGCTGAACCGGCGGAGCGTGTCACCACTCTTGCCACGGCCATTACCGGCTGGGCTACCGGCTGCGACGCCGGAGAGGCCGACAGCAGCGAGTAGGCCGGTCGTCTTCAGTGCTGTTCTCCGCGTGAATTGTCGGTTGTCGTCCATTGGTGTCTTCGAAAGAGTGGTGGTCGTCGTGCGATGGGTCTCGCGGGCACTCGGTCACTGCATGCCGGGTGCGTCGGGGCTGCCGCTGCCGTCGAAGCCGGGTGACTCCCGCTTCCCCCGGTCGTTGTGGAGGACGGCGATGCCGCCGCCGATGTCGCCGGCGAGGGTGAAGCTCCGGGTTGTCTTCGCGCCCCAGAACGACGTGTCATCGGTCCGGTAGCCGGCGAGTGTCTCGGGATTCTCGGGGTCGGTGACGTCGTGGACAGTCACGCCACCGTCGTACCACGAGGCGTGCAGGCGGTTCGCCGTGACGTCGAAGTTGTGCGACGTGCGGAACCCGTCGGCGTTCGGTGGGTCGATACGCACGAGCTCCTGGGGGTCGGCCGTGTCGGAGACGTCGAAGATCTTGATGCCGCCGTAGTCGTCGTTGTCCGGATTGTCGACGAAGTTCCCGGGGAACGTCTCGGCGCCGACGTACACGAGGTCGCCGTCGGGCGACGGCTGGACGTAGTGGGCGTTGCCCGGTGGCGTCAGGTAGGTTTCGAGGTCGTATCCCGGGACGTCCGCGCCGGGGGCTTCGCCGAACTGGGTGACCAACTGTGGGTCGGTGGGGTCGCTAACATCGGCGACGACCACGCCCGAATCCCAGAACGCCTGGTAGAGCAGATCGTCCTGGACGTAGACGTCGTGGCACGCACTCACGCCGCCCATCGCGAACTCTTGGAAGTCGTCTTTGAGTCGGTACTCGCCGACGACCGCCGCGTCCGATGGGTCGCGTACATCGACGACGATGGTGCGAGCCTTGCTGAACGCGGCGTCGCCCGACTCGTTGACCGTGAGGTAGGCGTAGCCGTCGGCGAGGAAGTTGTTGTGGATGTGGTGGCCGACGTCCACGAACGAAATCTCCGTCGGGTCGCTGGGGTCGCTGACGTCGACCAGCGTGATGCCCGGCCCGCCGTTGCTTGCCAGGCTGACGAGGTCGCCGTCGACCTTGGCGTCGAGGATACCCCCCGCCGGGTCTGAGGCCGTCATCGAACCGACTACCTCCGGCCGGGTCGGATTCCGGAAATCGACCACGGACAGGCCGTCGCCCGTCGCTACGTACGCGTAGTTCCCGTCCGTCGCAATTTCGTGAGTGCCGTCGACCGCCACCTCGCTGAACAGCCGCAGCGAGTCGTCAGTCCCATTGCCGTCCCCGTTCCCATTGCCGTTCCCGGGTGGGCTCGCAGCCGCGACACCGGACGTGCCGGTGAACGCGAGCAGACCGATGGCTTTGAGCGCTGTGCGTCGAGTCGTTCGCCGTGTTTGGTCAGTCATTGTGGGTGGAGTGAGCGGTCAGTGAGCGAGCGGTTCACCGACGGTTATCGACCGTTGCCGTTGCTGTTTCCTCTGTTGC
The DNA here is from genome assembly GCF_021729015.1 of Halobacterium rubrum. Taxonomy (GTDB): domain Archaea; phylum Halobacteriota; class Halobacteria; order Halobacteriales; family Halobacteriaceae; genus Halobacterium; species Halobacterium rubrum. The sequence continues at coordinate 17,752 of NZ_JAJQQZ010000004.1, read as the reverse complement.
CGTTCCCGCCGCCCTTCGCGGCGGCGGGCGTGACCTTGAACACGTAGATGCCGGTCTGCATGTCGCTGGTCACGACGAGATCGCGCTCCTCGTTGTAGTTCGCACCCCACGCCATCGGCGGTTCGCCGACGAAGCCGGCGCCGTCGGCCTGATCGGCCATGTCGTCGGTGCGGTACTGGTCGGTCGGCGTCGGGTCCGTCGGGTCCGAGATGTCGTAGACGACGGTGCCCTCGTGGTAGTCGCCGCTGACCAGCATCGAGTTCGACCCCTTCGAGATGACCTGGTGGTTGTGGGTCGTCCAGTCGAAGACTTCGGTGAGCCCTTCGTCCATCAGCTCGGCGTTGGGGGAGTACGTGAACCCGATGTGTTTTGGGTCGGCGACTGAGCCGTCTCCCCAGCCGATGTCGAAGATGTGCTTGCCGCCGGGCGCACCGTACCCGATTTCGTCGCCGACGACGACGAGGTCGCGGTCGGGGTCGTGGCTCGCGTAGTGACAACTACTGAACCCGGGCTTGCCGGCGTCGAGTCGGTCTTCGGAGTAGTCCGGAAGCTCCTCGTAGCTGAATTTTCCGGCTACGGTCGGGGAGAGTGGGTCGCTGATGTCCATGGCGACGTAGCCGTCGAATCCGCCGCCGATGAACGCGCAGTGCAGGAGGTCGCGCTCGGTGTCGACGACGATGTCGTGGCAGTCCCCTGCCGGGTCCGGACTAACCACGTCGCCGCCGGTGACGTCGGTCGGGTCGCTGGTGTCCCAGACGCCGACGCCGTTGTGCTCGGTCGTGTAGAGCACGTCGCCCCCGGGGTGTGGTTCGAGGTTATGCGTCCCGCCGGCCGGGATTCGTGACGCTTTCACCGGGTCCTCGAGTGTGCCGTCGCTGTATCCGTAGTCGATGACGTCGACGCCGTTCGGTGCCGCGCTGTCGCCGCCGCCGCCCTCACGGCTCCGGTAGTAGAGGCCGTCGCGCCGGTCGAACTGGACGTCGCCATGCCAGACGGCATCAGACGGTGTCGGGAACTCGTGTACCTCTGTCGGGTCTGTCGGGTTCTCGATGTCTACGAGGAATGACCCACCCGGGCCGGTGTAGCTGCCGAGCAGTGCGTACTGTCCGTCGGATCGGACGTCCTCTTCGGAGTACCCGCCGGCTGGGTCCGAGAGGAGGGAGTGCCCGAGCTTCTTGATCCGTCCCCTCTTCGGCTTGCTGCCGCGTGCCGCCGCGGTGCCAATACTCCCGATCGCTACCGTGCTGCCCGTGATTTTGAGCAGCGTGCGTCGTGTTAACTCCATGTAACGACGAGTAAGTCATATTACACTATAGATTATAAACATTTGGGATATTCATTATAATTAAATGTTAGTTGCTGGTAAACAGTTTACTACAAAAGTTAGCCGAGCACCAGCTCCCGTCGTCCTGCAAAACACCAGCCACTCCCGGCGTCCCTCTCACGGCATGAACTGGCCCGCCGCGCCTCCAGCGACTGCGAGCGCTGGACATCATCGAGAACGTGGGCCGCGGTGAGTACCAAGCGTACCTGGAGCCGTGGTGGACACCAGCCAGCGACACCGACGAGGTCGGCGTACCCTACCACCTCGGCGAAGCATCCAGCGAGCGCGGTGTCGAATACGACTACGAACCGGTGTCGGATGGCGAGGTCATCGACGTGGGTGACGTCGAGATCGAGGCGCACCACACGCCTGGCCACACCTCGGAGATGATAAACTACCTCGTCGACTGCGAACTCCTGTTAACGGGCGATACGCTGTTCGTCGACTCCGTCGGGCGGACGGAACTCCAGTTCGGCGAGGACGACGCCTCCCGTGGTGCAGAACTACTGTACGACTCGCTCCACGAGACCATCCTCGACCTCCCGGACGACACGACGATCCTGCCGGGCCACCTCACCGTCACGAGCGACGGCCGCTACGAGAACGGCTCGCCGGGCGAACCCCTCGAGGCCCAGCTCGGGAACCTCCGCGACGAACTCGACTTCCTCGGGCTCGACCGCGAAGCGTTCGTCGAGCGATTGACCGAGGATGCCCCGGAGAAGCCCCCGAACTACGAGACAGTTATCGGCATCAATATCGGCAAAGAGACCGTCGATGACGAGGGCGAGGCGACGGAACTCGAACTGGGGCCGAACAACTGTGCCGCCTAGCGGACAGAGCCCGCTCTCCCGTCGCAGGCTCCCCCAGCTGACGGGGGCGTCCACTTTCGGAGCATTCGCGGGCTGTGCCGGTCAGCTACCAGGCACCTTTCACACTGTGTCGCTAGCAACATCGAAGTCATCGCCGGGATGCTCGCTGGCGCCGATATCTCCCACCTCCAGTGGGCGCAGTTTCTCGCACGCACCACGGTGGAGAACCTCGTCGGTGGCGTCGTGTTCGTCGCCCTGCGAAATTACAGTTACGTCGTCTGAGGGACCGAAGGTGAGACCGTCGCCGAGTCCATCGAGGCGACCGAAGAGTAGAGAAACGACCTCACGGGAGCCGCCGGTCGTAGACGCGAGGGGTCGGGGGTTTGCATGGGCCCGAGAGGAGCCGCCACGAAAGCATTCGTAGGACGAGACGGTGGGAGGCATCACTCGCTGTCGGTTCGCTCCTCGGGTGGGACAAACGGGCCGACTGAGACAGTGTGGCGAGCGATGGTTGCCGCACGGAACATGTACGCGATGAACACCGCAAGTGGCGTGACGATGATCCCGAGACCGAGGCTAAACAACAGCGGGAGATACGGTTCCGGAACGGTGACGGAGTCAGGCCGGTAAATAAGGGCCATTGCGACGCTGGCGGCGAGGGCTACGAGGCCACTGTACGCGACCACACGGGAGAGTCGAGCGAAGTCCTGCTGGAGCGAGAGTGTCTTGAAGAACTGTCGTGTGACGGCGATCGCCTCCAAGAGGTCGTCGATCGCATCGAGTTCCGACTCCGCGGCCGGAGAGAACTGGTCGTACTCGTTCTGGAGATGTTCTGTCGCGGTCATATTCCGTGCGTATTCGGTACCCAGGATGACCGCGAGAACGTTCGCGATGGCTGTCTGACTCTCTATCTTCTCGGAGATACTCTCACCGTAGGTGGCGATTCCCGCCGCGTAGTCCTCGGCCTCGGCGGGAATATCGTCACTGGACTCGAACGCCGAACTGAGGCGGTTCGCGCGTTCAGTGAGCGTCTCAGCGATCAGGCCGAGAAAATCCGCCGGATCGTTCGGCACGGACGACTCGCCGGCGTGCTCCCGCACCCGACGGCGGAGGTCACGCGTACCGTCCATCTGGTTGAACAGTTCCCTGGGGGAGCCGAACATGCGCGAGAGGACCAGCTGGTTGATGGATAGCGCGATGGTGACTAGGGTCACCGTGCCAGAGATAAATCCGCTCGCAAAGGCCGACGCCGCAGCACTCCCTGGCCCGATGGCTAACAACCCGAGTCGGGTGAGTGCGAAAAACAGCGCCGCGACAGCGGCGACGAGAACGCCGGTGACGGCGATTCGATTCCCACCGAGAAGGAGCCAATGCAACGCTCGTTCACCGACTCCCTCGATACTCCGGACCGAACTCGCCGTCGACGCTGTCCCACTCATCGACTCCTCCGAGAGAACTGTGGTACTGTTGTGACAGCTGCCGATCGAAATATCACGCGTTCACTCGAACTTCGGGACGTTATTTTATAACCTTGGGTGGTTGCTTGGATGGTGTTTGGATAGGAGGCCCCCCGATCTGGATGAATTATTATGGGATGAGCAGGCGCAAAACCTCGCCCTTCAGGGCGGGGAGGATGTCAATGGTGCCGTCACAGAATCCATACCCACGAACGCTTTCGCAGACAGGTTGAATCAGGAGAGTTCGCCTTTGTTCGCCACTAAGAGGGTGTCATAGAAGGGTTCCCAAGGCGTTCATTAGAGAATGTCGTAGAACAGTTGCCATCCTTCTGCCGAGAGTCTGGTGGCTACTCATGACAGGGGTGTCTGCCTCAGGAAAACAGTTACTCTCTACGGAACGACACGGATGAATTAGTTCCTGGGAGTCGGGGAGACTCCCCAGGCGTTGCGCGCTGACGAAAGCGTCTCGCCGGCGACAGCGCCCTTGTATCCGAGGATGTCGTCATACCCTGTTTCGGACATCAGAATCGGAACAAAGGACGTATCGGCTACGTATTCGTCCCCCTCGCTACGTACGACGGTTGTCCCTGGTTCGACCACTTCGAAGTTGTCGACGAGGAGATCATAGTTGGCGTCCGGCTGTGTCGAGACTGCTTCAGTCATCGTGTAATATGTCGAATCTACCTCTACCGGTTCCCCAGGAAGTGCATCAACCAACTGAAGGAAGGCCTCAACGATTTGCCGCGCGTTCTCTGTCGCCTCCTCGGTACGCGTCCGGCCTGCTTCGATAGTGAGAACAGGTGCTGACGCTGCGAATGCTCCCTCAAAACAGGGCGTTGGGTCAACAACGTGAGTAACTGGGAGGCGAGCGGCTAGTGCCTGTACCTCGGGGTGTGACCGTGAGACGAACGCGATTGGATCATCGTAGGAGTGGGTGGAATGGAGAGAGAGGACGACGCCACAGTCGCTGATTATATTGAGGAGCGCAGCAGCGAGTCGGCGTTCGCGGTCCTCGCTGGCCGGATCGCCTGGAAACACTCGGTTCATGTCGGCATCGAGGTATCGGCGATGGCTCGCGACGGCAGGCGGATTCGCTACTACAAGTTGTATCGGTCGCTGTAAGTTCGCGGAGGATTCGAGAACTTCCCGGACTGCCCGAACGCCACTCGGTTCATCACCATGAATACCCCCGACAATTGCTACGTCAGCGTCATCTCCGGGACCGAGTACTGCCGCTGCTGGCGTAATGTCTTCTCCGAACACTCTCATCACTATCCGGTGTAGGCCAAAATACCTCACGACCGGAATCATCCCGCCTCAGCGTTCATCTAGCTCTTTAGATCGTCGGGCGCTTCCGAGGTTGTGGATGTAAAGCGCGTCGTGGAAACAGGAAGCCCCACCCTCAAGGAAGCCGCGTCAGCGGCTGAGTAGGGTGGGGTAGTTCACTGTGGTAATCGTTCTATGACATCCTCCGCCATTAAAGTTGAACGAACGACTGGTCCGAGACTGGCGTCGTGGCGACACCCGCCACACAGACTTTCCGTCTCCCACCCAAACTTCTAGCCCCATGCCTGCGGACTTCGAATCCCGCTTCGACATCGACCTCGACGGTGAACTCCCGGAGAACGTCGACGAGGCCGCGCTCAAGCGGATAGAGACGGTCGCGTACGTCCTCGACGAGAGCGTGCGCGTCCCCGGCATCGGCGTCCGCATCGGTCTCGACCCGATTCTGGGCGCACTCCCCGTCGCTGGCGACCTGGCGAGTGCCGCCTTCTCCCTGTACATCGTCGCCGAGTCGGCGTACCTCGGCGTCTCCTTCACGACGCTGGTCACGATGCTCGGCAACATCACCATCGACGTGGCCGGAGGGTCCATTCCGTACGCCGGTACTGTCTTCGACGCCCTCTGGAAGGCGAACAAGCGCAACGTCGAACTCGCACTGGACGACCTCGCCGAAGCGATCGAAACGGACGAGTCCAGCGACGAGCCAGACAGCACCGTCGACATCCCCGTCGAAACCGACGACTGAGTGGGGCCGGCGGGCTACCAGTAGATTCTGATTGTACCGGGCTGCGTTGCGCTCGGGGAAGTAGTGCTTCGTAGGTCAGATACAGTTCTCTACATACTCGGGTTTGCGTCGGCAAACGAGAATACTCCGGCGTCGGGGTTGACATCGACGATGCCGACTCCGCGAAACCCGAGGTTCAGCATGTGTGGTGCGCCGTCGGCATCATCGCCGGTATCGTACCCGAACTGGTGAGAGTGGCCGCAGATAGTCGCGAAGACGTCGTGGGTTCTCGCAACGAGCTTCAGTGCGATAGACCCCGTGTGGAGGCTTTCACGATCTTCTTCACGTGTTCCCGTCGAGTGATGCCGATCGAAGGACGTGTTGAACGGCGAGAGGTGCGTGACAAGGAAGACGTTCGTGTGTGCGTCGACGAGGCTGGCGAGGTGGTCGTAGGCCGCCTGGACGGAGGTGACGCTTCGGAGGAACGCCCCGCGGTTCTCGGGCGTGATGTCGAGCGTGTCAGCGGCGTCTCGTGCGCTCGTATCATCGGAGACGACCTCGAGAAGTGCGTCCTCGATAGCGTCTGCAGTCCGGTCGGCGGCGTACCGGCGTTCACCACGTGGCTCAGTCCGTGGGTCCAGCGCTGGGAACGCCGTCTGGTCGAGAATAGGATCGAGCGACCGCCGCTCGCACCCCCAGCCGACGACCGTCACCGACTCGCACTCCGAGACCACATCGTGTCCGGAGGTAGCGTTCTCGAGGCCGTCGACGACGTGAGCTGGCATCGGCGTACAATCGTGGTTCCCCGGGACGTACATGACGGGGGCGCCAGTCGCGAGCCGGTCGATGAACCGCCGCGCGAGTGCGATGTCGTCCTCGCCGTCACGATGAGTGAGGTCCCCCGCGACGAACGCTGCGTCGACATCGTCGGATACCTGCACCGCCTCGACGTCGTAGTCGCTTGCAGTGGGCTTGAGGTGGAGATCGTTACAGACGAGGAATCGCATAGCTGCCACCTGACAGCGCGCGCCCGTATAGGTGCCGGAGGTGTGGTACAGGTTTAGCAGTCTTTAGGCGCTAAGCCCCGTCCTCAAGGAGTGACTGTAGGGAGCGAGTAGGGCGGGGATTCAGCGCCGTCATCATCTCATATACACTGTCCTGTTGCAGGCCCACATGCCCACGACCGATACACTTATGTTGAAACAATGTCTAAACTCTGGTGATGGATAGACACGAAATCGAAGGCCACGAAGTTATCGAAGGTGAGGTCAAAGCCACTGGTAATGGCGCTCACGTGCTCGTCCCAAAGGACTGGCGTGGCGCAGACGTGAAAATCGTCCGAACATCGGAACCCGACGAGTAATCGATGCACTACGCCTACAGGTATCGCCTCCACCCAACAGAAGCCCAGCGCGAGACGCTGGACTACCACCGCGATACCTGTCGGCAACTGTACAATCACGCACTCAACGAGTTCGAGCAAATCCCCGAATCAGCAGGAACGCTCAACCAGCGAGTGCGCCAGGTCCGCGACCAACTACCCAACCTCAAAGACTGGTGGAACGAGCTTACCGACCTGTACTCAACTGTCGCACAAGCTGCCGTGATGCGAATCGAAGATAGCATCAAAGCACTCTCACAACTCAAACAGAACGGGTACAACGTCGGGAGTCTCAATTGGAAGGCACCCAGCGAGTTCAGGAGTTTCACGTACATTCAGTCTGGCTTCGAGTTCGACAAGAAAAACGGCCAGACCGTCCTCTCACTCTCGAAACTTGCTGACATTCCAATCAGTTCCCACCGCGAAATCCCCGATGATGTCACCATCAAAGAGGTCTGCATCAAGAAAGAACGGACTGGTGAATGGTACGCTTCCTTCGCGGTTGAAGGCAAAGAAGAGCCACCGAAACCAGCTAATCCTGACCGCTGTGTCGGGATTGACGTGGGCATCCTCAAATACGCTCACGACACGGACGGGCGTGCTGTCGGCTCACTCGACCTCTAAGACGAACGAGAACGCCTCCAGCGTGAACAGCGGTCGCTCTCACGGAAACAGCACGGGTCGAACAACTGGGAGACACAACGGCTGAGAGTAGCTGAGTGTCACCAGCGAGTCAGGCGGAAACGCCACGACTTCCTGCACAAACTCTCGAACTATTACGCCACCGAGTACGACTTGGTGGCCGTCGAGGATTTGAACGTGAAGTCACTGCTGGAGTCGGCTGGAAACAGTCGGAATACTGCATCATCAGCGTGGGATACGTTCACGACGATGCTTGAGTACAAGTGCAACCGTGAGGGCACGCACTTTGTTGAGGTCGAGCCAGCGGGCACGACCAAAGAGTGCGCGTCGTGTGGTGTCGAGTCAGACAAACCGTTGTGGGTGCGTGAACACTCGTGTCCTGCCTGTGGGTTCGAGATGGATAGAGATGCAAATGCCGCGATCAACATTTTGTCGCGCGGTTTCGAGAAGCTAGGACTGGGACAGTCCGAAGACACAACGCCTGTGGAGACTGCGCTCCCTATGTTCACTTCCTCGGGCGCTTCCGAGGTTGTGGATGTAAAGCGCGTCGTGGAAACAGGAAGCCCCACCCTCAAGGAAGCCGCGTCAGCGGCTGAGTAGGGTGGAGTAGTTCACGTGCCGTTACGGAGCACCCCTCGCGTATCTCGTTTCAGAATGAAAATCTATCTCTGACCGACTGGAACGCGAGTCGCCCAAGCAACTGAGCGGGGCCACGCTTCGGCACATCACGGGTGACATCCAACGTACTCGGTGGGTCGCTCTCCCCGAGCCCGAGGTCCCAGTCCGTCTCGGCCTCGAAGCGGTCCACCGCGGTCTCGACGCGGTCGCGCACGGCGTCGGCGTCCATTGTCTTCACGTCGCCGTCCTCCATCAGCACGTTGCCGTCCACGATGACTGTCTCCACGTCGGCGGGCGCGGCGTTATTGGTCACCTGCGCGGGGATGTTGGTCAGCGGCGTGAACTTCGGCTTGTCTACATCGAGCAGGATAACATCGGCACGCTTGCCGGGTTCGAGGCTCCCGATCTCGTCGCCGATGCCGAGCGCCTCTGCGCCCTCGATAGTGAGCATCCGTACCAGTTCCATTGAGGAGTACTGGCCGGTCGAGCGTTTGAGGTTCGCCGCGAGTCGGGCCTGCCGCGCCTCGCCAAACATGCTGTACGAGTCGTGCCAGTAGTGGTCGTCGATGCCCAGGCCGACGTCGACGCCCGCTGCGCGCAGTTCCGGCACTGGTGTCCACTGAACGTCGCCGTCCGTGTTCCAGTAGCAGAAGATCGACGGGCAGTGCGCGACCGACGCGTCCGCCTCAGCCGTTCGCTGGATGTCCTCGTCGTCCGCGAGGCGGAAGTGTGCGGCCACCAGTCGGTCGTCGAGGAGGCCGACGTCGTCGAGCAGGTCGAGGGAGTCCTCGGCGCCGTTCGATCGCGCCATGGTGTTGCTCGCCTCCAGTTCGAGCAGGTGTGTGTGGACGAGTAAATCGGGATGCTCGGCGGCGAGTGCGGCGGTGCGCTCCCACAGCTCTCGTGTGCACGACCAGTCGTCGTGGGGGTTGATCGTCGCCCGGATGCGACCGTCGTAGGTGTCGTGGTACTCGTCGATGAACTCACGAGCGCGGGCAAACTGCTCATCAGTTGGGATGTCCCAGAAGAGGTCCGAGAGCGCCGTCCCGAAGAATCCGCGGAGACCGGCTTCGCCGAACGTCTCTGCGCCCCCACTGGGTCGGACGTCCATCGAGTTGACGGTCGTGACCCCACCCGTCAGAAAGTTCAGCGCCGCAAGGTCGTAGCCCGCATCGGTGAGGTAGTCGTACTCACCCTCGGCAATGTGGCCGAAGATCGCAGTCATCCCGCTCGTCATCTCCATCAGGTCCAGGTCGCTGAACGCGCCGATTAGCGGCGTCAGCTCGAGGTGGGTGTGGGCGTTGACCAGCCCGGGCATCACGAGGGTGCCCTCGCCGTCGATGACGCGATCGGCGTCACAGGTCCGGTCACCGTCTCGCGTCGTTCGCACGTCGGTGAGGACGCCGTCTTCGACGACAACTGTGCCGTTCTGGTAGATTCTGTTGTTTTCGTCGACAGTTACGACCACTGCGTCGTGTACTACGAGGTCTGCGTCGTTGACCGCGGTGTTGTCTCCCAACTTGGCGGCGTCTGGCGTCATGATTGGAGATAAGAGTAGTCAGCCGGTGAGCGTTCTGCAGGGTATTGTCATGGGGTTTTTACCAGACAGGTGGTGAAACGAGAGGTACGTTCTGCCGATGTCATTGACTCGACTCCAGGTTTCAGCGACGTTGGCTCCCCGGGCCCTCCCGTCGTTCTACGTCGCGGTGACAGAATCGACAGCGATCTCACAGTTGCGTCTCGTGGACTGGAATCTCGCAGCAGAGGACCTAGCAACCGTTCTGTACGACGTCGACGGTGATTCGGGTGTGTTCGCCGATGCAGCGCGTGGCACCGACGGAATCAAAGATGTCGCGGTACCCACTTCCACCGGTGGTTCGAGGTGGGTGTTGGTCACGGCAGACCCCGGCGCACTCCCGTTCTTCAGGACGTTTCTCGTACTGACGGCACGAGCGGGGCTGCTCGTCAGATCGCCAGTCGCGTACAGCGACTTCGAAACGAGAGGCGAGGTGATAGGAGACGCTTCGGCGCTGCAGGCCGCCGTCGACGCCGCACCACGGGCTATTGACGTGACTATCGAGAACGTTGGGTCACGGCCGTCGGTACGGGCGGACGCATTCTCCGAGTTGAGCGATCGGCAGCGTGAGGCGGTTGTCACGGCGTTCGAACACGGGTACTATCGGCACCCCCGAGAGACGACTCACGCAGAGTTAGCGGAAGAGCTCGGGTGTGCGGCTAACACGGTCAGCGAACATCTCCAGAAAGCGGAAGTGAAACTCATCACCGCGGTAGTAGAGCGTCAATCGTGACTGTTGAACACTCGTCACAGGGTGTCACGTATCAGATCTATCGGTTTCTCTCTGGAGAGAGACTAGATGGACTCGTACACTGGTCTGTGTGCTGTTCGGAGCGGAGAGCGGGCTCGTTGTAGCTGTGTCTTAGCCGAGTAGTTCGATTCCGGTGATTTCGAAGCGTGCGCCGTGGGGGTGTGCGTCTGTCGCGACGATGTCCCAGCCGTGGGCGTTGACAATCGTCCGGACGACCGAGAGCCCGTATCCGTGGCCAGATTCGCTGGTAGTGAATCCGTGGTCGAAGACGTCCGGTTTGTGCTCGTCGTCGATTCCCGGCCCGTCGTCTTCGATGTAGAATCCGGTGTCGAGTGGGCCGACGCGAACCGATACGTCGGCTCCGCCGTGGTGGATGGCGTTCGAGAAGAGGTTCTCGAACAGTTCGGAGAGCCGGTCGGGGTCGCTGCTCACCGACCGAACCGTCTCGTAGTGCAGGGTGGCACCCGTGGGGGCCAGGCGTTGCCAGGTGGTATCGATGACCGCTCCGATGTCGGTCGGCTCCGGGTCCGTGACGACGTCTCCCTGTCGGGCCACACGGAGCAAGTCGTCGACGAGCTGTGCCATCCGGTCGGTCGTCTCGTCGATGGTTTCGAGGTGGTCCTCGTCGCCGGTGTCTTCGTACAGGGTGAGGTGCCCATCGATGACGTTCAGCGGGTTTCTGAGGTCGTGTGCGAGGATGTCGGTGAACTCCTTGAGCCGGTCGTTCTGGCGTTCCAGCATCCGCTCGTACTCTTTGGTCGTCGTGGTGTCCTGACTGACCGCGGCGTACCCGTGGAGTGAGTCACCGCCCAGCGGTGACAGCGTCAGCGTCCCCCAGAAGACGGAGCCATCTGCCTGTCGGTGCCAGTGTTCGATCTCCACCGAGTCGGTCGTCGGCTCCTCGAAGAAGTCAGAGGGAAGCGAATCGGTGTCTGCGTCGTCCTCGTCGTCGGCGAACAGCAGCCGCACGTGGCTGTCGAGAACTTCCGCCGCGTCGTATCCGTAGAGTGCTTCGGCTGGAGCCGGCCACGTGACGATGTGCCCGTCCGTATCGAGCACGAAAATCGCGTGGGTCGCGACGCCGTCGATGACGCGTCGAGCAGCAGCGTCTCTCGGTTCGTCGCTGGCAACCGGGAGGGCGGGGGAACCGAGAGTATCTTTCATACGCTAGACTCTGCAGCCACCACAGAACCACTTTTGCTTGGCGCACCAAGCCACCCGATCTACACAGGGACCGCTGCAGGGGCGAGAGACGCCGTCCGTCGCGGTGGCGTGGTTCCGGCTCGGGACGGCGTAGTCCCGTAACGCGATGGCAGCGCGCGAGACGAGGAGGGCCAGCAGTGAGTGAACTGGACGGACACTGTCACCGTGGCAGTGCGATGGTGACGACGTTGCCCGTCGGCGTGTTCGCTTCGACCGTGATGGTGCCGTGGGAGCGAGTGACGAGTAGTTTGACGAGCCACAGGCCGAGCCCACTGCCGTGGTACAGCGGTGTTTCCTCCGTCTGGCCCGTCAGCAGTTCCCGCTCCATCTCGGGAATCTGTGGCCCGTCGTCGGCTATCTCGATGCGGACGGTTTCAGCGGTCTGCGTGGCCGAAAGTGTCACTTCGGGCGACAGCGAGTCACTGTGGACGACGGCGTTCGTGACCAGTTCGCTGATCGCCTGCTCGAACCGCGTCGTCGCATCGACAGTGATGCCCTCGGGGCAGTCCACATTTATTCTCGCGTCCGGATGCTTCGACTCGATTGTCGACACGACGGTTCGGAGCCGGTCTCCCACCTCGAACTGCTCGTACTCCGGGTCCTCCTGCAACAGCGCAGTTATCTGTCGCTCTTTCTCGGTCAGCTCGACCAGCTGGTCGCTCTTCTCGACGATGCGAGCCGCGAAATCCGCGACCTCGCCCGTGGCTTCGGAGCGGATGGTCTCGGCCAGCCCCCGAATCATGTTCATGTCGTTTCGCAGGTTGTGTCGCAACACCCGGTCGAGCACTGACAGCTGCTCCTGCCGTTGTTTCCGCTCGGTCACGTCCTGCTGGAACCCGATCCAGTTGACGACCTCCCCAGCGTCGTTCTCGACCGGCGCGACCTCGAGGTGGTTCCAGAACTCCGTGCCGTCCTTGCGGTAGTTCCGGAGCTCGACCGAGACCGGCTCTTCGTCGTCGATCGCCGCCCGGATGCTCGCCACTCGGTCCGGGTCTGTACCGTCGCCCTGCAGGAACCGACAGTTCGACCCCAGAATCTCCGCTCGCGAGTACCCCGTCATCTCCACGAACGCGTCGTTCACGTAGATGAGCGGATTGTCTTCCTGACCGGGGTCCGAGATGCCGATTCCGACTGGCGCCTCCTCGACCGCTTTCGTGCGTCGCGTGAGCCGCTCCTCACGCTGCTTGCGCTCCGTGATGTCGTCGTGGATCGCCACGAACGCGTGGATGTCGTCACCGTCAGTGACCGGCGCGATTGTCTGTATCGCCGTGTACGTCTCCCCGTTCTTGCGGCGGTTGACGATCTCCTCTTCCCACACCTCCCCCGATCGAAGCGTGCTCCAGAGGTCTGCGAAGTACTCGTCGGACATCTCACCAGAGGTCAACACGTGCGGTGTCTCGCCGACGACGTCCTCCTCAGCGAAGCCGGTCCCCGCTTCGAACGCCGGATTGACGTACTCGATGACGCCCTCCGGGTCGGTGATGTAGATCGCGTGGCCAGCGGATTCGACCGCTTGCTTGATCCGCTGGAGGTTACGCTCGCGCTCCTTGCGTTCCGTGATGTCCTGGACCGTCCCGCGAATCCGGACCACTTCCCCATCTTCGTACTGCGGTTCCCCGCGTGTCCGGACCCAGCGAGTATCGTCGGCGCCAGTGACGAGGCGCGCTTCGACGTCGTAGGGTTCACCGTCGTCGACAGCCGTCTCGAACGCCGCCTTCACGGCCGGGCGGTCGTCGGGGTGGAACTGCTGGAGGCTCGACTCCGGGGACGCCGTCACGTCTTCTGAGAGGCCGTGGATTCGATACACCGCTTCGGTCCACCACCCCTCCTCGTCATCGATATCGTACTCCCAGGCGCCGACACTCGCGATGTCCTGGGCCTTCTCGAAGAGGTCGACCTGCCGTTCGAGTTCTCGCTCCCGGTTGCGTAGCGTCGTCGACTGCTCTCGGAGCCGGAGCAACGCTGACAGCCGCCACTGGAGTTCTGCCTGCTGAATCGGCAGAGTCACGATTTCGTCGACCGACTCCGTGACGACGTTGTCTGCAAGCTGTCCGGCGTCCGTGTCGATGACGTCGGACTTGCCGTCCGGAAACAACAGCAGGTACGGCAACAGGACGGGCTCGGTCGCCGACTTCTTCGCGCTGAGCGCATCGAGGTGCTCTTGGAACGCCCCGCTGTCGAGGATGCAGACGTCGAAGTCGGTCGCTGCCAGCCCGTCGGCCAACTCGACAGGCTCGTAGGAAGGGTGGTCGGTGAGCCACTCCACGAGCAACTGACGATTGCCCGCATCCGAGACCAGCGGGAGGACACGGCTGCGGGAGTCGGCAGACTCGTCAGGAGTCATCGGTCTCGGAGTTCCCCCGCCTCCGCTGGTGCGTTCGGTAGCTCGATCTCGATGGCGGCGCCACCCAGGTCGGCGTCGCGGATCTGGAGGGTTCCGCCGTACTGGGCGACGAGTGTGTCGACGAGGTAGAGCCCGAGCCCCGCAGCGGGGTGGTCGAGCCCCTGTTTGGTCCGCCCCAGGACTGCGTCCCGTCGGTCGGGCGGAATACCTGGGCCGTTGTCGGCGACGGTGACGACGACCGTGTCACTGCGCGCTTCGACAGCGATCTCCACGCGCGGAGTCGCACTGTCGTTGTGCTGGACGGCGTTGTTCAGGACGTTTCTGAACACCGACGCGAGGAGGTTGTTCGCCCGGACGTGCACCTGTGGAATCTCACCACCGGCGACGACGAACTCCGCGTCGTCGAAGGCCTCGCGGCGTTTCGTGAGCTCGGCCGTCGCGACAGGCCCCAGTTCGACCGCCTCCAGTTCCGGGTCACCGGCCGTCTGGAGTGTGTCGACGAACTCGCGGACGGCCTTCGTGAGGTCCACGACGTGCTGGCTACTGTCCAGGACTCGCTGCCGGATCTCGTCACCGGCGTCGTCGGTGTGGGCAGCGATCTGCTCGGTCCAGCCGATGATGACGCTCATGTCGTTGCGGATGTCGTGTCGAGTGATCCGGTTCAACAGCAACAGCTGGTCGCTGTTCTGTTTCAGCGCGATGGACTGCGCTCGCGTTCGAACGAGCGTGTCGAGGCGACTCCGCAACTCCGCGGTCTCGATGGGCGTCTTCAGGACCTCGTCGAAGAGCTCTGAGACCGCTGGCTGTGTCTCCGTCTGCGTCCAGGCGTCCCCTGTCGTGTCGGAGCTCACGAGGAGCACCGGGAGGATGGCGTCTGCGTCCGCTTTTCGCTCTCGAATCTCCGTCCGGTGCTCGCGGAGTGAGGGCTCGTCGAGAACGACGACGTCGATGTCTGCCTCGGGGAGCGCATCGGGGTCGCCCGAGACGACCTCGTAGCGGTCCTGTCGCTGTATCCAGTCGTCCAGCACACGCTGGTTGCCCCCATGTGAGAGCATCGGAAGGACCTGGGCTGGTGCGGCCTCTGTTCCGAGCTGGACATCGGCTCCCCAGGCCGGCGTCTCAGTCTCCATCATCACCGCTGTCGTCCCAGGTCGGTGTGCCGGTGAGAATCCCCCGGAGTTCGGGCAACGAGTCCCCCACCCGCAGCCCGTGTTCAGTTATCTCCAGTTCCCGGAGCTGGTTCTCGTACTCGCTGGTGCGCATCTTGAGAACGCCGATCACCTTCCGGAGCGATCCCTTGTACTCGACGTGGCGCAGTACGACGATGCTGTCGGCCAGGTAACTCATCCCCTGGTCCGTCGCGCGGAACTCGCCGGTGATGTTGTGCACTTCGTTGCTGACAAGCCCGGTTACACCCATGTTGCGGAGGTAGCGGCCGATCCTAACGAGGTCCTGCATCGGGTTCTCGCTCGTCCCGCGAAGCGACTGCTCGAACCCACTCGTGCCGTCGACCATCACGATTTCCGCGTCGTTGTCCTCCACTTCGTCCCGGACGTGGTGGGTGAACTCGTCGACTGTGAGTTCCTCTGGTCCGATCACTTCGACGTTGAGTGTGCCCCGGTCGATCATCTCGGCCAGGGGGATGTTGACGGCGCTCGCGCGTTCGAACAGCGTGGTCCGGTCCTCTTCGAAACTGTAGAGGACCGAGCGCTGGCCCCGGCCCGCAGCCTCCTTCATGAACTGGAGGCCCGTCGTGGTCTTGCCGACGCCGGTCGGACCGCTCAGGAACGTTATCGTTCCGGACATCAGCCCGCCCGACAGGAGTGAGTCGAGTGCCGGGACGCCAGAGGAGAGTTTCGCCGGGGTGTGCTCGCGCTCGTGACGGTTCGGGTCGAGTCGCGGCCACACTCGCATCCCCTCGTCGGTAATCTGGAGTGTGTGGTGACCGGACCGGACCGAGGAGCCGCGGAACTTCGAGACGTGGAACGTCCGGCGGTCCGAGTCTTTCCCCATGTTGATGACGGCGTCGACGAGGAACTGTAGGTCGTCGTCGGGCATCGACGCGGCAGCCTGTGAGGTCAACAGGACCGTCGCACCCTCGCTTTTGAGCAGGTTAATCAGGCCGAGAATCTGTGAGCGGAACTGGTGCTCGTCCGGGGCCAGATACCGAAACTCGGTGACTGGGTCTACGACGACTCGGTCCGGGTTGATCTCCTGGATCTCTGTGCGGATATTCTCGACTAGCGAGGGTGTTTCGACCTCGCCGGACTCGAACAGCGTGTACGTCTCTTCGCCCTGAAACTGGTCGCCGGACGCAGAGAGGTTGAGGAACGCCAATGAATCGATATCGAAGCCGAAGTGCCGGGCGGTGTCCCGGATGTAGGTCTCGGGCTCACCGAGATTGATGTAGAGCCCGGTCTCGCCGGCGTCGATGCCAGCGGCAAGATAGTGCAGTGAGAAAATCGACTTACCGGAGCCAGGTGGTCCTCGCACGAGTGTGGCGGATTCGGGGAGATAGCCGCCTTCGAGAATCTCGTCGACGCCCGAAACGCCGGTTGCAATCCGGTTGTGGGGAGTATAGCTCTCAGAACTCATACGTAACCATCGTTGTGCACCGGGATACATCTCACTCTCATTTCCCAGTGTTTGGCACCGCTGTCGTGGTGCTCAAAGCACGGAGAACACGACCGGATACCCGGTATGTTTGATTCAAGAGCGATCGTTGAGCGGCACGTCGTCGTCGTGTTACTCAACCCGGTATTCGACTCTGTACTCGGTCTCGAGCCGCGCGTCAGTGTTTCGCGGACAGTACGGCGCGACTGGCACAATCCCTGCGGCTAACCGGAGGTCGTGCCAGTCAGGGATGTCGTGTGCACTGTCTCCAAGCAGTTAGGTCGGTGTTTCGACAGCGAGCCCCTCACGAGTGACGCGTATCGCCGTCTCCTGAGATGCTCGCTTGGCTTGTGTGAGCTCCGCCCCTGTCAGGATCTTTGGGCTGGTTGGGACGATCTACACCCGGAAGCGTAGTCGTCCTCTTCGGCTGTCGGATCGTAGCTCTACGACGCTGCGTCGTTGCACTGGACCGCTTCGACGTGTGTCGAATCGATGAGTATGCCGAGGCGAGCAGGCCGCGGGCGGCGGCGGCCTGCTCGCCGGGTTGGTCGAAGATGTCGTCGACACCGTGTTCGGGATCGGTGAGAAACCCGTCGACCGTGTCTCTGCGTGGCGGCTTGTCCAGTCCGCAGGAGCACCGGACGAGGCCACCAAGACGATGTGTTCTCCGGCGTCACCACTGGTGAGCTATAAATACAGAAAACCCCGAACAGCACCGTGGCTGTTCGAGGCGAAAACCGCGTATGAATGGCAGGCGGCGAACCAGATTTCCCAGAGGCTCGCGCACTCCAGTACTGACCGGAACGCAGGCGGGCTTATCTTCCGTGTTCGGGATGGGTACGGGAGTCGCCCCGCCGCTATGGCCGCCTTAATACCGACCAACGGAATCGAACCGTTGCTCCCGACCCGACGTCGGGACACCAGTATCGGCAACTGATACTCCGTATGTAAGTGCAATCCAGTAAACGCCTGGACTCGACCACCCACAGTGTGGGTGAGTGCATGAGTGTGTGGCATCGACCTGTT
>NZ_JAJQQZ010000003.1 GCF_021729015.1 Halobacterium rubrum | reverse complement strand
TTCGGGCATAGACACTCAGAAAACGCTCCGCCTCGCCTTTCAATCCTTATCTGAACACCACCGACGCAGGGGCCCAAAGCATAATGTGTACTCCTCCTAATCACAAGATGGCTCTGACCCACCCAACATCAGAAAGCGGAATCGCAGCGAGAAAACGGGATTTCGAAGCCGAAACCCGACGCTTGCAGGCGATTACCGCGTACTCCAGAAGCGTGCGAGAGTTAGCGGGCCGGGCGCGATTTGAACACGCGACCGACGGATTAAGAGTCCGTCGCTCTGCCAGACTGAGCTACCGGCCCGAACGCATCACAACGTTGCCGGGTGGTACTAAAATACGTTCTGATTCGCGCCAATCGACGACCGAGGTTTGACAGGCGGGGCGCCGAGACGTGGGGTAGTATGTCAGTGGAGTCGCCGACACTACAGCGGGAGGACGTCCACGAGATAGCCGACGACCGGTTCACCGGGGAGTCCGTGGCGCTCGTGACCGGGGCGGCGTCGGGCATCGGGCGAGCGACCGCCATCGCGCTCGCGGTGAACGGCGTCACCGTCGCGGCGCTGGACGTCGACGAGGACGGCCTCGAGGAGACGGTAGCGGACGCCGCGGAGCTCGACGCGACGGGCGAGGTGCACGCGACGCCGGCGGACCTCACCGACGACGACGAGGTGATTGCGGCGGTCGAGGCGGTGGCCGAACTCGGGGACCTGCGGTGGGTGGCGAACGTCGCCGGCCTCCAGCACGTCGCGCCACTCGAGGAGTTCCCGATGGACGTCTACGACACGATGCAGGCCGTGATGGTGCGCGCGCCGACCCTGATTGCGAAGCACGCGCTGCCGCACATCCGGGCGTCGGGGTCGGGCGCAGTCGGGAACATGGCGTCCGTGCACGGCCACTACGTCACGTCGGACAAGGTCGCGTACAACGTCGCGAAGTTCGGGCTGCGGGGGTTGACGCAGTCAATCGCCGCAGAGGGAGACGGGGACGTGCGGTCGTTCTCGGTGTCGACGGGGTACGTGAAGACGCCGCTGGTCGTCGACCAGATTCCGGACACCGCCGAGGAGCGCGGCATCAGCGAGCGCGAGGTCGTCGAGGACGTGATGCTCGGCCAGTCCCGGGCGTCGGAGATGATGGAGCCGGTGGACGTCGCGAACCTCTTCGTGCTGGGGTTCTCGGAGCTCGGCAGCCACCTGAACGGCGGCGACCTCCGGTTCGACGACGGGATGACGCTGACCTACGAGTAGCGGGGCTCCCGCGCCGGAGGGAGGTCGGAAATGGTAAGTGACGGCCTCCGCAAATCGAGGACATCATGAGCAGCCGGGCCACCATCTCCTCGATGTCCACGTACGCCATTCTCGGCTGTGGCAGCGTGGGGCACGCGGTCGCAGAGGAGCTGGTCGAACGGGGCAAGGACGTCCTCATCGTGGACAAGGACGAGTCGCGGGTGGAGGCGCTGCGCGACCAGGACCTGAACGCGCAGGTGGCCGACGTCCGCGACGAGGCGGTGGCCGGCCTCGTCGAGGACCGCGACGTCGTCCTCATCATGGCGTCGGACGTCGACGCCAACGAGGCGGCCGTGGAGAACATCCGCGGCCGGAACGACGACCAGTTCGTGGTGGTGCGCGCCAGCGACCCCGTGACGAGCGACGAACTGACCGAGCTCGGCGCGGACGTCGTCATCAATCCGTCGTCGGTCATCTCGGACGCCGCGCTGCGGGCGCTGGAGTCCGGCGAACTCGAGTACAAAGCCCGCCAGCTCGCGGACGTCGTGTCGGCGACCGACGGGCGGCTCGCCATCATCGCACACGACAACCCCGACCCCGACTCGATTGCGGCGGCTGCGGCTCTCCAGGCCATCGCCGACCACCTCGGCGTGGAGGCGGACATCCTCTACTTCGGGGACATCGGCCACCAGGAGAACCGCGCGTTCGTGAACCTCCTGGAGATCGAGTTGACACACTACGACGACGTCGACATCGACGACTACGCGACGGTCGCGCTCGTCGACCCGGCGAAGGCCGGCGAGGTCGAGGTCGACCACGACATCGACATCTTCATCGACCACTACGAGCTCGAGGCGGACATCGAGGCGGAGTTCGCGGACGTCCGGCCGAGCGTCTCCGCGACGTCGACCATCCTCACGAAGTACATCCAGGAGTTCGACCTCTCCGTCAGCCAGGAGGTCGCGACAGCGCTCCTCTACGGCATCCGGGCCGAGACCCTGGACTTCCGGCGGGACACGACGCCGGCGGACCTGACGGCGGCGGCGTACCTCTACCCGTTCGCGGACCACGACACCCTCGAACAGGTGGAGTCCCCGAACATGAGCCCGGAGACGCTGGACGTGCTCGCGGAGGCCATCACGAGCCGCGAGGTCCAGGGCAGCCACCTCGTGTCGAACGCAGGGTTCATCAGCGAGCGCGACGCGCTCTCGCAGGCCGCCAGCCAGCTGTTGAATCTGGAGGGCATCACGACGACCGCGGTGTTCGGTATCGTCGAGGACACCATCTACCTCGCCGCGCGCTCGAAGGACATCCGGCTGAACATCGGGCGCGTGCTCGCCGACGCGTTCGTCGACATCGGGGAGTCGGCGGGCCACTCGACGCAGGCCAGCGCGGAGATTCCCCTCGGTATCTTCACCGGCATCGAGACGACCGAGGAGAACCGCGAGACGCTGCTCTCGCTCACCGAGGAGGCCGTCACCCGGAAGCTCTTCGACGCGATGGGCGTGGAGTCCGAGAGCGGGAACAACGGGAGCTGAACGGGTACGCTGGCGGTCTCGCCAGCCCCTCGATGAGCGACGACTCGACTCCCCCGTTCGTCCGCCCGTACGGCTCCGTCCGACCGACGCCAGTGTACCGCAAACTCGACGACGAGAACCGCGTCTTCCTCGGGAACGCCGCCGCGGCGTCGCCGGCCTGTGACCGCTCGTTCGGCCACGTGCTCTCTCTGACTCGTGAGCCGCGGCCGGCGACGACCCACCACCGGCCGCTCAGCGACGACGCGACCAACGACTGGGTGGCGTTCGCGGCCGCCGTCGACACCGCGCGCCGGCTCTCCGCCCGGACCGGGTCGCTGCTCGTCCACTGCGAGGCCGGCATCTCGCGGAGTAGCGCCGTCGCAGCCGCCGCGCTCGCCGTCGAGGAGAACTGTGCGTTCGTGGCAGCGCTCCACGACGTGCAGGACGCCCGGCCGCACGCGGTGCCTCACCCGGCGCTGCACGAACTCGGTGTCAGGTACGTCGCAGCCAGCAGCAGAGAGTGAGAAAACTCGCGGGGTTCAGACGGCGATTTCCTCGTCGACCTCGTCGTTGTCGTAGCGCTCGACCACGTCGTTGATGAGGACGACGTCGCCGACCGCGCGCACCCACCGGTAGGGCACGATGACGCCCTTCTTGCCCGTCATCTCGGCGGAGAACAGGTCGCCGTTGAGCTCCGAGAGCGCGAGCCCGGTGACGGTCTCTGCGTCGAGGTTCAGCTGGATGTCCTCGACTTCCCCCACGAACACGCCGTTGTTCGAGTAGACCTCGCGTCCCACGAGCGAGGTGATCTCGTCTGCGTCCATGCTACGGGGATTGCGCGGGGGAACCTTAAGTCTTGAAGCCGCGGCCGACCAGCGTCAGACGCCGCTGTGCGCGTCGCCCGGCTCAGTCGAGGTCGGCGAGCACGCCGGCGAGCGCGTCGAGGGCTGCAGCCGAGTGGTCGGGCGTGCGGCCGAGGCTCACGCGGACGCGCTCCGTGTCGTCGAAGAACCGCCCGGGGACGACGAGCACGCCCTCGTCCCAGGCGGCCGCGGTCAGTTCGTCACCGTCTACGTCCGCCGGGTCGAGGAAGGCGTACGTCGAGCCGTCGGGGACGACGCCGTCGACGTCGTCGTGGGCGTCGAGGAACGAGGCGAGCAGCGCGTGGTTCTCCGCGAGCAGCCCGCGGGCGCGCTCGGCGAGCTCGTCGAGGTTGTGGAACGCGCGCATCCCGAGCGCGCGACTGGGGCCGGTGTTCCCGGGGAGGTGGCGGAGCACCGAGCGCGCGCGGTCGACGAACTCGCGGTCGGCGACGATCCAGCCGACGCACAGGTCGCCGAGGCCGAAGAACTTCGTCAGCGACCCCGTGACGACCGCGTTGTCGACGCCGGCAGCGGACGGTCCGCCGAACGGACCGTCGTCCGCGTCTTCGGTGAACGGCGCGTACACCTCGTCGACGAGCAACCGCGCGCCGGCCTCGCCGGCTTCCGCGGCGGCGGTGGCCAGCGTCTCGCGGTCCGACAGTCGGCCACTGGGGTTGTGGCGGTTCGTCACCGTGACCAGCTGCGTGTTCTCGGTGAGCGCGGCCGCGACGCGCTCGGGGTTCAGCCGGTAGTCGTCGTCGGCCGGCCGCAGGAACCGGTCGGTGCCGGCGCCGACGGCCCGCGGTGCCTCGACGAGGGGCTCGTAGCCCGGCTTCTCGACGAGCGCAGTCGGTTCGGCGACTCCGTCGCCGTCGTCACCGTCCTCGCCCTCGCCCTCGCTGTCCGGGTTCGCGCCGGCGTCCGGGTACAGCGCCGCGACGGTTGCGACGAGGTTCGCCGTGGACGCTCCCGGCGTCACCAGCACGCGTTCCGGGTGGACGCCGTACTCGCCGGCAATCTGCGTCTCGAGGGTCGCACCGACCGGCGGGTCCGAGAGTCCCTCCAGGGGTTCGGGGACGACGACGGGGTCGTGGTCGCGGTCGCCGCGCAGGTCACTCGACCCGAGGTCGTACAGCGCGACCTCCGGCCGGCCGGAGATCCACTCGAGGTAGTCCAGCCGTGGGAACATGCTTCCGGGTCTGGCGGCTGACGGGAAAGAAGTTACCGCTTCGGCAGGCTGGACGGCCCCACGGCGTGGGGGTCACCGGAAACCGTTAGGGGGCGGCGTGCGGAGTGGACGCCGTGGACGACGACCTCGCCGACTGGCTCCGGGGGCGGCCGTGGTACGCGGACCAGATAGCCGACGAGCGCACGCGCCCGGGGCGCGACGCGCGGACCCGGGACGTGGCTCTCGAGGACCGGCTCGCGTCGGCGCTCGCGGACCGCGACATCGACGCGCTCTACGACCACCAGGCCGACGCCATCGAGGCAGTTCGGGACGGCGACGACGTGGTGATTGCGACTCCGACAGCCAGCGGGAAGAGTCTCGCGTACACCGTGCCGGCGTTCGAGCGCGCGATGGACCACGGTGGCCGCACGCTCTACCTCGGCCCCCAGAACGCCCTCGTCGCCGACCAGGCGGAGACACTCTCGGGGCTCGCCCGCGACCTCGGGTTCGGCAGCCGGGTGCAGGTCGACACCTACACCGGCCGGCTGTCGAAATCCGAGAAGCGGGACGTCCGGGACCGCAGGCCGACGGTTCTGCTCTCGAACCCGGACATGCTGCACTACGCGTTGCTCCCCCACGCCCACCGGCTCTGGGAGTGGTTCTTCTCGGGGCTGGAGACCGTCGTCGTCGACGAAGTGCACGTCTATCGCGGCGTCTTCGGTGGGCACGTCTCGCTGCTGTTACGGCGACTCCGGCGGGTCTGCGAGCGATTCGACAGCGGTGGTGGCTCCGAGGGGAGCCACCTGACCGAGGGCTCGCCCCAGTTCGTCTGCTGTTCGGCGACCATCGGCAACCCCGTCGAGCACGCCAGCCGGGTCACCGGCAAGGAGGAAGAGGGGTTCCGGCTCGTTGACGAGGACACGAGCGCGACCGGCGACACGGACTGGCTCGTCTGGAACCCCCCGAAGCAGGACGGCGGCGAGGGTCGGCGGCGGTCCTCCCACGTCGAGACGCGGAACCTGATGGCGGACTTCGTCACCGAGGACTACCAGACGCTGGCGTTCACGCGCTCCCGGCAGGGCGCCGAGCGCAACGCCACCGCCACGAGCGACGACCTCCGCGACCGGGGCGAACACGACCTCGCGGACGCCATCGCCGCCTACCAGGGGTCGCTGACCGACGACCGCCGCCGCAGCCTCGAGACCGACCTCCACGACGGCAGCCTGCGTGGCGTCTGGAGCACGAACGCGCTCGAACTCGGCGTCGACGTCGGCGGCCTCGACGCCGTCCTGCTTGACGGCTACCCGGGCACGAGAATGAACACCTTCCAGCGCGCGGGCCGCGCGGGCCGCGGGACCGACGACGCCGCCGTCGTGCTCGTCGCGGGGGAGGACCAGCTCGACCAGTACGTCGCCGCCAACCCCGACGCGCTGTTCGACGGCGACCCCGAGCGCGCGGTCGTCGACCCCGGCAACGAGCACCTGCTGGACGACCACCTGCGGTGTGCGGCCAGCGAGAACTGGCTCAAGCCCGAAGACCGCGAGTATTTCCCCCGGTTCGAGGAGCGCGTGAAGCACCTCGAAGAACGCGGGGACCTCGAGCAGCGCGCGACCAAGTACGGCCTGCGGTGGGTGGACGACGGCGACGGCAGCCCCCAGCACGAGATGAGCCTGCGCACCATCGACGACACCGAGGTCCGGCTACGGGAGCCGGGCGGGGACACGCTCGCGACGCTGGAGCTCGACGACGCCGTCCGTGACGCCCACCCGGGCGCCATCTACCACCACCAGGGCCAGCGCTACGAGGTCTCGGACCTCGACCTCGACCGGGGGGTCGCGACGCTCTCGCCGACGTGGGCCGACCACTACACGCGCGTTCTCACCGAGAAAGACATCGAGGTCCACGCCGACCTCGACGAGCGCACGCCGTTCGCCCGCGACGACGTCCCGGTCGGGTTCGCGGACATCACGCTCACCACCGAGGTCACCGGCTACCAGCGCCGCGACGCCAAGCGCGGCGAAGCGCTGGACACGCTGTCCCTGGACCTGCCGCCGCAGACGCTGGACACGAAGGCGCTGTACTTCGCGCTGCCGCCGGACGTCGAACAGCAGCTGCTGGCGGGCGGCGACCTCCCGGGCGGGATTCACGCCGCCGAGCACGCGCTCATCTCGATGTTCCCCACCGAGTTCCTCTGCGACCGCGGGGACATCGGTGGCCTGTCGACGCCCGTTCACCCCCACACCGGCCGGCCGACCATCTTCATCTACGACGGCTACCCGGGCGGCGTCGGGCTGACCCGTGAGGGGTTCGAGGCGATGGGAAGTCTCGCCGACAGCACACTCGACATGCTGCGGGCCTGCGACTGCGAGGACGGCTGTCCGGCCTGCGTGCAGTCCCCGCAGTGCGGGAACGCCAACGACCCACTGGACAAGGCGCTCGCCATCGAGTGCCTGGACGCGCTCACCTGAGCGAGAACTCGACGGTCGACCGGTCGAGCACCGAGAGGGAGTGGTACCGCAGGAACGTCATCGTCGGCACGCTGACTGCCCCAACTACGAGCAGTCCGACGACCACAGCGACGACGAGCGCGGCCAGCCCGGTTGCCGACACGGGCCCGACGAACAGCGTCCCGACGCCGAACGGCACGGCGACGATGGCCACCCCGAACCCGAGCGCGAGACTCGCACCGAACAGCAGGACGGCTTTCACGAGCACGTAGACGCCGAACTGCCGCCAGTCGGCCCGCACCTCGGGGTAGAGCCGTCGCCACCCCTCCAGCACGCCCACGCCGTCTTCGGCCATCAGCGGCACGACGAACGCCGTCGTGAACTCGGACGCCAGCGCCGTCCCGACCCCGACGACGAGCGCCAGCGGCAGCGTCACCACCAGCGCCAGCAGCCAGACGAGCTGCCCGAGCAGCAGTGCCGCGGCGACGGGCGCGAGCAGGAGCGCCGACGCGAGCACGCCGACGAGCACGACCGCGATCCGGAACCCGAACAGGCGCAAGCCCGGCCCGAGGCGCTGTCCGAACGGCTCCGCGACCCGGACGTCCCGCGAGCGCGCGACGTCGACCAGTACGAACTCCATCACGGCGCCGATGGCGGCGACGACCGTCCCGACCACCAGTACCGCCACCCCCACGAGTGCGGCGACCGCGAGGACCTCCGAGACCGACACCTCCCGGGTCACCTCGAAGACCGCCTCCGGCGGCGCCTCCACCGAGAACGTCGGCGTTTGGGGCGCCGACAGCCCCGCGAACGCCGTGATGACCGCGAGCCGAACCCACGTCCTGAGGTCGAACGGCAACAGGAGGTCGCGGGTCTCCGCGAGTGCCTCGTCCAGCGCGTCGACGGCGTACCAGCTCATGGGCGTGAAATCTCGCGCAGTCGCGAAAAAGATGCAGGGGTCTCGGAGCGCGCTACTTGCCCTTCTTCTTCTTGCCGTTGCCCGTGGTGCCGCCGCCGGCGTTCCCGCCGCCGCCGTCGCTGGCGGCCTTCACGAGTGCATTGAGGTCCAGGTGGCCAGCGCCGTGGTACGTTTCGCCCTCCTCGGGCTGGCTGGCGGTCTCCTGGATGAGCGATTCGACTTCGTCGACGCTGGCGTCGGGCCGCAGGGACCGGACGAGTGCAACCGCGCCCGCGACCTGCGGGGCGGCCATCGACGTGCCGGCCTTCCAGCCGTAGCCCGGGACGACATCGCCGTCGTCGTTCGTCGTGTTGATTGTGGAGTACACGAGGTCGTTGTACGCGTCCGGGTTGGTCGCGATCGCTTCGAGGTCGACGTTACCGCCGGCTGCGCTCACGTCGACGGCAGAGCCGTAGTTCGTGTAGAACGCGGGCTCGGTCGTCGGCTCGTCTAGGCGGTTCCCGGTGAGCCACTTTGCCTCGTTGTCGCTGTGTTTGCCACCCCAGCCGTAGCCAATCGGCCCGGTCGCGCTCACGCCGAAGACGCCGTCGGCCTCCGTCGGGAGGCTGAGGATGTTCTCGGCGTCCATGTCCAGCGACGCGTTGCCCGCGGAGTTGACGACGACCGTCCCCTGCGAGCGGACGTAGTTCGCAACCTGGCTGATGATCTTCTCCAGGGCGATCAGACCCGGGTACTCGACGGTGTCGGCGACCGTGTAGCCAACGCTGTAGTTGATCGCGTCACAGCCGATCTGTGCGGCGTACTCCCAGCCGGCGAGGCCATCGCCCGCGTACCCCTGCAGACCGGAGAACATTCGGACTGCGACGATCTCGGTGTCCGGCGCCGTCCCGAGGACACCGCCAGCCGGACCGTCGTTGTCGTTCGTCGCGGCGATCGTGCCCGCGACGTGGGTGCCGTGACTGCCCGCACCGTTGGGACGGAAGTCGAGTCCGTCGCCGGTGATGTTCTTCGAGAGCTCCGCGTTGACGACGTCCTCGAGGTCTGGGTGGTCGTCGTACACGCCCGTGTCGACGACGGCGACGCGGGTCCCCTCGCCCGTCGTCGTGTCGTGGACGAACTTCCCGCCGCCGGGCTTGTCGGTGAGTTCGCCGCTGGCCTCCTGCTCGCGCTTGTCCCACTGATACTCGGTGTTGCTCGGCGCACCGTCGTGGTTGTGGCTTGCCGAGTTGCCCGCGACCGTCGGCCCCTCGGCTTCGGCGACCGCTCCAGTCTCGTCGTCGCTGAGGTCAATCTTCACGTCCGGCGCCGTCGCTACCGCACTTCCGACGCGGGACTGGTCGCCACGAGCGACCAGCACGTCAGCCGCCGAGAGGTCGTGGATGATCTCCACGTCGTCCGGTACGTCGCTCCGGTCGACCTCCGTGAGGTTGATGAAGAATCGCTCGCTGTCTGCCGTCGCGGATACGTTCCCCGCGCCGAACGCGAGACTTCCGAGTGCTACGCCTGCGCCCTTCAGAAACGTCCGCCTGTTATAGCCTGCCATGGCTACGTTACTCGTTCGGCGTCGGCCACAAAATACTTTCCAAGTACTGTTTGGTTTTTGTTCTCTGAGTAGCTAATTGATAGCCAGTGCCTCGACCGGCGACCTCGGGACCTCCCGGGGGTACCTGCGGCAAGACTTTAGACGGCACGTGGCCAACGTCACGGCATGGTATCCGGTGGCGACCAGGACGACGACGGCCGCGTGCTCTCCCCCGACGAGCTCGACATCGAGGAGCAGGACGAGGTCGCGGCCATCGGCGAGGACCGGTACGTCATCGGTCCGGACGGCCCGCCAGAGGCCCCGGAGGAGGGAGCGGCGGACGGCGACGCCGGCAGCGGCGGCGGCGGTGACGCGAACCAGGAGCCGGAGCAGGAGTCCGCTTCCCCTCAGGAGTCGGCGGAGCCCGCAGCGCCCCCGGAGCCACAGGTCACCGGCCGGGACGTCAAGGAGTGGCTCTCCGAGGAGCTGGAGAGCCACGACAGCGACTACGCCTACCACATCGCCGCGAAGTACGGCGACGACATCTCACACCAGCAGCTCGCCACCGACGACGTCGGCGCCGCCTTCGACGGGCTGCTCGTCTGGTACGCCCGACAGCTCGCGGGGTCGACGTCCATCGACCGCGCGCTCGGCATCCTCCTCGGCGAGTCCAGCGTCCAGGTGAAGTACCCGACGAAGCGACTCATCGCGTACCTCGAAGCCAACGACCTCGGGCCGGACGACTCCATCCGGGAGCTCGTGGAGACCGTCGACGACCAGGACGGCATGGAGTTCCCCCGGTAGCCGTAGCCTTCCGAGCGGCTCGCGCCCCGCCCGGCTGCTACCCCACACGGGTGGCCACCCGCGAAACAGTTTTGGGGCTGCTGTCCCCTCGTGCAACCAGTGATGAACCTCGAAGACGCCGACCGAGTGGCCGAGGACGCCGCGCACGTCGTGGAGTTCGAGCTCGGCGACGAGGTGTGCGCCATCGACATCGGCGCCGTCGACAGCATCGTCGAATCCAAGCAGGTCACTCGCGTGCCGCGGGCGCCCGACGCCGTCGAGGGCGTGATGGACCTCCGCGGGGAGACCACCGCCATCGTCGACCCGCGGGAGTTCCTCGCCATCGAGGGCGACCTCGCCTCGGACAACATCCTCGTGCTCGACCGCGCGGACGACAAACAGAAGATCGGGCTGCGGGTCGCCGAAGTCACGGAGGTCTCGGGGTACGCCGAACACCAGATCGACCGCGGCGACCGCCTCGACCGCATCGGTACCTCCGCCATCGAGAGCGAACTCGTGCGGGGTGTCATCCGCAAGGGGGCGACGCCACCGGGCGAGGAAGACGCCGAAGAGCAGGAGGTCGAGCTCGTGCTGTGGCTGGACATCGACAAACTCATCGATTCAGTGTCCGCCGCCGAGACGGTCGACAATCAGGTCTGATAATCGGTCAGTTGGGTTTATTAGCCCCTTCGCACTACGACTGGGCATGGCGAAGCAGGTCTTACTGGTCGACGACTCCGAATTCATGCGGAATCTCCTCCGGGAGATCCTCGAGGAGGAATTCGAGATCGCCGACGAGGCCGAGAACGGGGTCGAAGCAGTAGAGATGTACAAGGAGTACGAACCGGACCTCGTGATGATGGACATCGTGATGCCCATCCGCGACGGCATCGAGGCGACCTCCGAGATCAAGGAGTTCGACTCGAGTGCGCACATCATCATGTGCACGAGCATCGGCCAGGAGGAGAAGATGAAGAAGGCGGTGAAGGCCGGTGCCGACGGCTACATCACGAAACCCTTCCAGAAACCCAGCGTGATGGACGCCATCTCCGACGTTCTCACGGCATGACGCGGGCGCTGGTGGTCGACGACTCGCACTTCATGCGGACGGTCATCAGCGACATCCTCGAGGACGGCGGCATCGAGGTCGTCGCCACCGCGGAGAACGGCGCTCGTGCCGTGGAGCAGGTACAGGACGTAGAGCCCGACGTGGTCACGATGGACGTCGAGATGCCGGAGATGAACGGCATCGAGGCCGTCGAGGAGATCATGGACCGGCACCCGACGCCGGTGCTGATGGTGTCTGCCCTGACGACGGAAGACGCCGACGCCACGCTCGAAGCGATGGAGAAGGGCGCCGTGGACACGTTCGCGAAGCCCGGCGGCACCATCTCCACGGAGCTGTCCGGCCACAGCGAGGAGCTGGTCGGAGCGGTCGAGCGAGTCGCGGCCGCCGACCCGACTGCGGGCCACGACGTCGACATGGAGCCGGCGGCGTCGCCGGAGGCGACCGCGGAGTACGTGGACAATCCGACGCTGCTGGTCGGCGCGTCGACCGGCGGGCCGAACGTCGTCGAGTCGATTCTCGCCTCGCTCCCCCGGGAGGCCGACTTCCGGGTGTTGATCGTGCAGCACATGCCCGACCAGTTCACCTCGCGGTTCGCACAGCGACTGGACGCCGCCAGCGACTACGACATCAGCGAGGCGGAGGACGGTGACCGCATCGGTGGCGGCGAAGGACTGGTCGCGCGCGGCGACTACCACATGCGCGTCTCGGGCTACTCGAACGGCCGCCTCCGGGTGCGCCTGGACCAGAGTGAACGCCGGCACAGCGTCCGGCCCGCCATCGACGTGACGTTCGAGAGCGCGGCGAAGCGCGTCACCGACCC
Organism: Halobacterium rubrum; assembly: GCF_021729015.1. Taxonomy (GTDB): domain Archaea; phylum Halobacteriota; class Halobacteria; order Halobacteriales; family Halobacteriaceae; genus Halobacterium; species Halobacterium rubrum. The sequence continues at coordinate 488,122 of NZ_JAJQQZ010000003.1, read as the reverse complement.
GCTCGTCTCGGTCGTGCTCACGGGCATGGGCAGCGACGGGGCAGCGGGCGTTCGCGCGGTGAAAGACGCGGGCGGGACGACGCTCGCGCAGGACGAGGCGACCAGCGCCGTGTTCGGCATTCCGGATCGGGCCATCGAGACGGGCTGTGTCGACGACGTGCTGCCGGTCGACCGGCTGACGGAAGCCATCGCGGATTCAGTACGGAGGAGTACGTGACATGGACGACTACCTCGAAGCGTTCGTTCGGGAAGGAGAAGAGCACGTAACTAGCCTCAACAACGCCCTGCTGGAGCTGGAGTCAGATCCGGGCAACGAGGAGGCGATGGACGAGATATTCCGGACCGCCCACACGCTGAAGGGGAACTTCGGCGCGATGGGGTTCGAGGACGCGAGCGACCTCGCGCACGCGGTGGAGGACCTCCTCGACGAGATGCGACAGGGGGACCTCGAGGTGACGGGCGACCGGATGGACGTGGTGTTCGCCGGCATCGACGACATCGAAGCGTGCCTCGACGACATCGAGGCGAACGGCGAGGTCACCCGCGACGTGACCGGCACCATCGACGCCGTGCGTGGCGTCCTCGAGGCCGCTGCGGCCGAAGACGGCACAGCAGCGGAAGGCGGCGACGGTGGCGACGACGACGGCGAGTCTGGTTCGGGCGCGGGCGTCGACCCGACGAGCGTCGTCGGTCCCGACGTCATCGAGGCTGCTGAGAGCCCTGTGTACCACGTCCGCGTGGACATGGGCGACTCCCAGATGAAGGGCGTCGACGGGATGTTCGTCCTCGAGGAGGCGACGGAGACGTTCGACCTGCTGGGGTCCGAACCGTCGGCCGACGCCATCAACGACGGCGACTACGAGGACGGCTTCGACCTCGTCGTCGCGACCGACCAGGCCGAAGTCGCGGAGACCGTCCACGCCTTCCCGAAGCTGACGGACGCCACCGTCACCGAAATCGGCGCCAACGGGGACGCGGTGGCTGCCGGCGACGGGGAAGCCGACGCCGGCGACGAAGCGGCCGACGACGCGGACGAGACGGCCGAAGGGACTTCAGAGGACGCTGGAGCCGGCGAGTCCACGTCCGCCAGCGGGAGTTCGAGTACGAGCGCGAGCGGCAGCAACAGCAGTGGCGGAGACGGCGGGGACGACGACGACGACGACGATGAGTCGTCTGCCATCGACAACACGGACACCGAAATCCAGTCGGTTCGCGTCGACGTCGACCAGCTGGACGAGCTGCACGGGCTCGTCGAACAGCTCGTCACGACCCGCATCAAGCTCCGGCGGGGTGTCGAGGACAGCGACCGGCAGGTGTTCGACGAGCTCGACGAGCTCGACAAGATCTCCGGGAGCCTCCAGGACACCGTGATGGACATGCGGCTGGTCCCGATGAAGAAGATCGTCGGGAAGTTCCCGCGGCTCGTCCGGGACCTCGCGCGCGAGCAGGACAAGGACATCGACTTCGTCGTGGAGGGCGACGACGTCGAGCTCGACCGCACCATCCTCACGGAGATCAGCGACCCGCTGATGCACCTGCTGCGGAACGCCGTCGACCACGGCATCGAGCCGCCGGCGGTCCGCGAGGAGAACGGGAAAGACCCCGAGGGCACCATCACGCTGTCGGCAGAGCGCGACCGTGACCACGTGCTCATCCAGGTGAAAGACGACGGCGCCGGCATCGACCACGACACGATGCGGGAGAAAGCCGTCGAGAAGGGCGTCAAGTCCCGGGAGGAGGTCGAGGACATGTCCGACGACGCCGTCGAGGACCTCGTGTTCCACCCCGGATTCTCCACGAACGACGAGGTCACCGACGTCTCCGGACGCGGCGTCGGCATGGACGTCGTTCGGGACACCGTGACGCGGCTGGACGGCAGCGTCTCCGTCGACAGCACGCCCGGCGAGGGCACGACGTTCACGATGACGCTGCCAGTGACGGTCGCCATCGTGAAGGTGCTGTTCGTGGAGAGCGGCGGCGAGGAGTACGGTATCCCGATCAAGACCGTCGACGAGATCTCGCGGATGAAGCCGGTGAAGTCGGTCGACGGCGAGGAGGTCATCACGTACGACGAGACGGTCTACCCCCTCGTCCGGCTGGGCGACGCCCTCGACGTCCCCGGGGAGACGAAGAACGGCGACGGCATGCTCGTGCGCATCCGCGAGTCCGAGCGCCAGGTCGCCGTGCACTGCGACGACGTCCGCGGCCAGGAGGAGGTCGTCGTCAAGCCCTTCGAGGGTATCCTCTCGGGCATCCCCGGGCTGTCGGGGGCGGCAGTCCTCGGTGAGGGCGACGTGGTGACCATCCTGGACGTGGCGACGCTGTAACTTATGAGTACGATGATCGACATTCGACGGCTGCAGACGGTGAACGAGCTCGCCCGGGAGGGCGCCTCGACGGTGGCGGAGAACATGAGCCAACTGACCGGCGTCGAGACGGAGATGCAGATCACGAAGATCAACGTCATCGACGTCGAAGACCTCGGTGCCCACCTCGGCGCCGACAAGCAGGTCGGCGTGAACGTCCCCCTGAAAGAGCGGCCCTACGGCTCCGTGCTCGTGCTGTTCGACGACGAGAGCGCGCGCAGCGTCGCCGACACCATGATGGGCGGCATCGAGAGCGACGGCGGCGGGTACAGCGACATGGAGCGGTCCGCAATCCGGGAGGTCGGCAACATCATGACCAGCGGCTTCATCGACGGCTGGGCGAACGTGCTCGGTCGCACCATCGACATCTCCACGCCACAGCTCATCCGGGCGTCGGGCGAGGACATCGCGAGCCACTGCGTCGACCCCGGCGAGCACGAGATCGCGATGGTGTTCGACGCGGAACTGCACGCCCCCGACGCGGACGTCGAGGCGAAGATCTACTCGTTCCCGGACATCGAGGCGTTCGTGTCGATGATCAACAACATCTAAGATGCGTGTCGACCTCGACGCCGTCGCGTCGTTCAGCCGCACGGGCGACGAGGGCGGCCAGCGCGCCGCGGACTCCCTGGAGACGCTCACGGGTATCCCCGCGACCTGCGAACTGACCCGCACGACGCTCGTAGACGCCGACGGCCTCGCTTCGTTCCTCGGGACGTCCAGCGAGCGGATCACCGTCGCGTTCGACGGCGCGCTCGCCGGGCGCGCAGTGCTGTCGTTCGACGAGGCGTTCGCCGACCACGTCGCCGACGAACTCGGTGTCGGCGCCGAGGCGGCGCTCCCGGAGGTCGCGAACATCCTCACGAGCGGGTTCGTCGACGCGTGGGCGGCCGACGACGAGGACACGATCGAGATCCAGCCGCCAGAGCGCGTCGGCGACGAACAGCAGGTAGTGCAGGACGCCGCCATCGTCGACGACTGCGCGTTCGTCTTCGAGAGCCGGGTAGTGCTGTCGGGCACCCGTGGCACGTGTCGGTTCGCGGTGCTGCCCGACGTGGACTCGTTCGGGTCGTACGTGACCGAGGCGGACACCGAGTTCTCGCTGGCCGACCTCGCAGCACACATCCGGGTGGCGTCCGTGAGCGCCGACGCCGTCTCCTCGCACCTCGAAGCGATGACGGGCGTGGACGCGACGCTCGTCGAATCCCACGTCGACTTCGTGCCGGTCGAGCGCGTGCCGTCCCTGCTCGGCGACGCCGCCTACGAGGGCGCCATCTTCGAGAGCGAGGGCGTCGTCGACAGCGTCATCGCTATCCTGTTCGACGAAGCCGACCCCGGCGCGGTGGCAGCGCTCCTCCTCGACGACCCGGACGCGGGCTCCGAGATGGCCGAGAGCGCCGTCGCCGAACTCGGGAACATCACCGCCAGCGGCTTCCTCGACGAGTGGGCGAACGCGCTGGAGACCACCATCGACATCTCTACGCCGTCGCACGTCCGCGACGCGGGTGCCGCCGTCCTCGACACGGTCGCGGCGGCCTACGGCGAACGCGCGGACACCATCGCCGTCGTGAACGCCACCATCGAACTCGGGCCGGACGTCACCTGCCGGGTGTGTACGTTCCCCAGCCCCGACGACGCCGACCAGCTCGGCGACATCGCAGCGGGCCTCGCCGACGACGCAAGCGACGACATCCCCGACTTCGACGACCTCGACGATGCAGGTGAGGAGCCGTGACCATTCGCGTGGGCGTCGCCGACTGGCGGGTCACCGACGACGACTCCCTGCTGGTCACCAGCGGTCTCGGGTCGTGTGTCGCCGTCGCCGTCTACGACCCGGACGTCGACGTCGGAGGCCTGCTGCACGCCATGCTTCCGGAAGCTGACGGCCCCGTCGAGAACCCCGCGAAGTACGTCGACTCGGGGCTCGACGAGATGCTATCGGCGATGGTCCGGCTCGGTGCCGCCCCGGAGAACCTCTCCGCGAAGCTCGCGGGCGGCTCCACGATGCTGGACCTCTCGGTCGGCGACAGCGTCGGCGCGCGGAACGTCGCCGCCGCCGAACGCGCGCTCGCCGACGCCGACATCGAGTTGCTCGCCACCGAGACCGGCGGCGAGAGCGGCCGGTCGGTGTCCTTTAGTCCGACCAGCGGAGACGTGACCATAGACCGTGTTGACGCCGAGGTGCACGTGATTTGACAGAGTTCCAGGACGTACTCGACTTCGTCGAACGCGAGACGGGATTCGCCACCAGCTACTACGACGAGTCGTACCTCGACCGCCGGGTGTCGGCGCGCATGCGGCGCCGCGGCGTCGACGACTACGCCGACTACCTCGAACTGCTCCGGACGGACGACGCCGAGGAACGCAGCGAACTCCTCGACACGCTCTCGGTGAACGTCACCCAGTTCTTCCGGGACGAGAAAGTCTGGGGCGCCCTCGAAGACGTACTGCTGGACACCGCCGACGAGGTGCGGTCGGTCGACATCTGGAGCGCCGCCTGCGCCGACGGCCGCGAGCCGTACTCCATCGCGATGCTCGCCCTGGACGCCGGCCTCGACCCCCGGAACGTCGACATCCTCGCGACGGACATCGACGAGGACGCCCTGTCGAGAGCCCGTGCCGGCCGCTACGAGAGCACGCGCACGGCCGACATCAGCGAACAGCTGGACTTCCTCGACGACCCCAGTCAGTACGTCGACCACGACGGCGACGGCGGCTTCGTCGTCGCCGACCACGTCAAGGACCTCGTGACGTTCGAACGCCACGACCTCATCACGGACGACCCCAAGTCGGGCTTCGACCTCGTCGCGTGCCGGAACGTCTGCATCTACATCGACAAACAGTACAAGCTCCCGATACTCGACACCGTCAGCCAGTCACTGCGCGAGGGCGGCCACCTCGTCCTCGGGCAGACCGAGACGCTCCCGGGCGACGTCAAGGAGCGCTTCGAGGCCGCCGACCCCCGGATTCGCATCTACCGGCGTGTCAGCGACGACTGACGGCCGTCCTTCGAGCGCGTCGCCGCTCGGTGCCCCAGACAGGACAGAGGAGTAACGCTTATTCGCCCGCCCACCCGATTCACATCCGAACACCACACGGGGGACATGTCGGAATCAGCAATCGCGGACTTCGTCTCGTCGTTCATCCCCGACACGGCCACGCACGTCGAACCGGTGCGTGGCCGCGTCGTCATGAGCAAGCGCCGCATCGTACTCGCTACTGACGACGAGAAGACGACGGTTCCTCTGGACGGCGTCTTCGACGTCCAGCACGAGACCGCGCCTGGCGACCTCGCCCGGTTCTTCGAGGACACCGTCACCATCGCCTACGAGCGCGGCGGCGACCGCCACGTCGCCGTCGTCGAGGGCGGCGGCGACACCGTCGACCGGTTCGTCACGCTCGTGTTCAAAGCGCTGCTGCACGGCACCGCCGTCTACGTCAAACACCCGGCACGCCGCGGCGGCCGCGTCACCGACCAGCCCTTCGAGGGCGGCAAGCTCGGCCTCGCCCCAGGCGAACTCGTCGTCAAAGGTGGCGCCGACGCGTCCGTCGACCTCTCGACGGTCTCGCACTTCGAGCGCGTCGACCGCGACGTCGACGGCTCGAGCCGACAGCTCCTCTCGGTCCGTCACATGGGCGCCACCGGTCCAATTACGACCGAACTCGCGCTGAACTCCGGCCGGAAGATGAACCTCCTCGGCCGCTACATCCGGCTCCAGTACACGCACCTCAAGCAGGAGCTCAAGGACGTCGACCTCACCGACGAGGAGATCGAGGCACTCGTCGCCATCTACTCCAGTGGCCCCGACGCCAGCCTCGCTGCAGTCCTCGGCGTCGACGCCTCCCGCATCACGATGCTGCTCAACGACCTCATCGAGAAGGAACTCGTCACGGACGACGACGGCATCAAACTCACGTCACTGGGGCGAGCCGCCGTCAGCGAACACATCGAAGACGTCAACATCTGACCGGCTCCCGGCACCCGCTGGAACGCCGCTACTGGCGGAGGCGACCACGCAGCACAGCTACTCCTCGTTGATGGCTTCGCTGGCGATGTTCCGGCCGCGGGTCTTCATCGTCACCTCGCGGCGCTTCCGGACCTCCTCGAGGACGTCGACCTCGACGAGCCGCTCGAAGATCTCCTCGACCTCGTCGACGTCCATCCCGAGGAAGTCCGGAATCTCGAACGACGACACGCCCGAGTACAGCGCCATCAGCACGCGCTTCTCGGTCTCGGAGAGTTCGACTGACCCCTGGCTCTTCTGGGCCTCCTTCGTCAGCAGCGACTCCAGAATCGACGCCGTGTGCGAGTCGGTCGCGAAGTACGTCTGCACGCTCGTGTCCTGGTCGATCGTGTGCTCGACCTTTAGGACCGGCTTCTTCTCGCCGTTCACGTCGAGCGACGCCGCCTCCGCCGACCCGACGTCGTCCAGCTCGACGGACACGAACGACCCGTTCGACATCGCGACGCTCAACTCCGACTCGTCGACCTTGATGCGCGCGCGCTCGAACTCCTCGTCGGTCACCACCCCGCCCTTCACCGCCGGGTGTTTCACCTGTAGCTCCGTCTGGTCGAGGAGCGCGCCGTAGAGCTTGCTCTCGAAGCTCTCCGTGTTGTCGCCCAGCGAGACGAGGACCACGCTCTCGTTGCTCATCCGGATGCTCACGTAGTCCCCGACTTCCGCGACCGTCTGGTTCACGTCGTAGCGACCGCTCAGCCCCTGCACTTCTGACAGCGGGAGGTTCCGCTTCCCGTCGTTGCCCGCCAGAACGATGCGCTTGTTCGACAGGAGGATGCGGCCGTTCGACCACTGCGCGTCTTTCATCCGCCGGCCGTCCTTGACGGCCTGCAGGAACTTCCCCGACCCGTCCGCTATCTTGTACTCTGACTCGCTCATTCCTCACCTGCGATCGTCCCTGCGGACGCGCTCCAGCCGGTCACCCCTCGACACCACCACGCGCCCGAACTCATTCACACGTCTCTTTTCTGCAAGCGTATTTAATGCTTTGCGTGCGATTCTCGCGACTGAAACCGCGACCGGCTACGTGTGTCCGCCCAGCTTCGAGATGGCGGAGAACGCACGCCGACGCACCTCCTCGTTCTCCGTCTCGTCGACCAGCCGCTCCAGACGCTGGCGCGAGCGGTCACCGCCCACCTTCCCGAGGGCGAACGCCGCCATCGCCACGGCGTCCTCGCCGTAGTCGTCGGTCTCGATGACCTCCAGCAGCGACGTCTCCACCGACGCCCCACCGATTTCGGCGAGGCCCGTCGCCGCGAACTGCGCGATCAGGTCGTCGTCCTCACCGAGGAGGTCTCGCAACGCCTCGATTGCGTCCATCTTCGTCCGCTGGTCTCCGGCCACCCTGCCCAGCATCCACGTCGCGTTCCGCCGCTGGTGGAGCTGCGTCCCCTCCTCGATGATCTCGATGAGGGACTTCACGATGCTCGGGTCCGACCGCGTCGCCATCCGGTCCACGATCGTCTCCCGGAGCTGGTGGCTCTGGTCCGGCGGGACGTTCGACAGAATCTCGATCAACGAGAACACGGCCGCACGCCGCACGAGGTCGCTGTCGTCGCCGAGCCGCTCGACGAGCGCGTCCACCGGCTCTGGCGTCCCGAACTGCCCCAGCGAACTCACTGCGGTCCGGCGCATCGCCTCGCTGTCGTCCTCCACCACGGACAGCAGTCCGTCGAGGGACTCCTCGGTCGTCAGTCGGCCCAGCGACTCGGCCGCCTCCCGGCGAACCTTCAGCGGCTCGCCGTGCAGACAGTTCACGAGCACGCCCGTCGCCGCCGGCTGCTCCACGCGGCCGAGCGCGCGGGCAATCCGCGCCCGCACTCCGACGTGCTCCTCGTCCTGCATCCGCTGCGCGAGCGGCTTCGCCGTATCCTCCACACCGAGCAGCCCGAGCACGTTCGCGGACGCCATCCGCAACTCGGGCGTCCCAGCGTGCAGGCTCTCCACGAACGCCTCCGCCTGCGCCCACGTCGCCCCGGACTCGGGCACTTCCTGTCCGAGTCCACGCATCAGCGCGTCGACCGCCTCCTGCTGGGTCAGCGCGTCGATCGCCGCCGCACGCACCGTCTCGTCGTCGTCGCTCATCGCGTCGACGAGCGCCTGAACCCCCTCGGATTCCGGCTCGTCCAGATTCCCGAGGATCTCGGCGGCGCGCCGACGCACCGTCTCCTTCTCGCTCTCCTGGAGCAACTCCACGAGCTTCTCGACGTCGCCGGAGCGCTCCAGCCCGTACAGCGATGGCACGACTAGTGGGACGAGACGCGACTACAAAATGATGGCGTTCAAAGAGCGGTACGGGTGGGGAACGACCGTCTTACAGCGTGACGGCGTTCTTGTCCTTCAGCGACTCGGGAACGTTCGCCCAGTACGTCGTCTTCGAACCGTACTGCGTGGTCAGCGTGAGCTGGACTTCGTCACCGGCACCCAGATTGCCCGTGATCTGTCCCGCGTCCATGACAATCTTGATGCGGTCGGACTGGTCGACCAACACGTCGGTGTTGTCGCCCTTGATGGATTCGGTGGCGAACTCGGTGTCGTTCGCTGCCGAAGGGTTGTGCGTCAGCGTGATGGCCTCGTCCGGGCCGATCCACTGGATGGTGGACTTGCTGAGGTTGATGTTGTCCGCGCCTGCAGCCTGCCGCACCGTCAGGTTCGCGAAGTCGACCGCTTCACCCGTGACATTGCCGTAGGCAGAGACGACATCGATACGGTTAGAGACCTGTGCAGAGGCTTCCTCGCCAGTCGCTGCGCCCTTGGACTGGAGGAAGCCGGCCGTGTTGATGAGGACGCCGGCGGCGATCGCCGCGACCAGCACCATCGCGATGAACACGATGAGCGTGCCGATCCCGACCTGACCGCGCTCGTCCTCGTCGTTGATGAACTCGAACATCGTTACAGGGTCACCGCGTTCTTGTCTTTGAGGGATTCGGGGACGGTTGCCCAGTAGGTTGTCTTCGAACCGTACTGCGTGGTCAGCGTGAGTTGGACCTCGTCACCAGCGGAGAGGCCCGCAGTGATACCGTCGTTGAGGCCAGTCCCCGATTCATTGGACCCGCCTGCGTACATCACGATTTTGATGCGGTCGGACTGGTCGACCAACACGTCGGTGTTGTCGCCCTTGATGGATTCGGTGGCGAACTCCGTGTCGTTCGCTGCCGTGTCGTTGTGAGTCAGCGTCAGCGCCTTATCCGGACCGATCCACTGGATGGTCGACTTGCTGAGGTTGATGTTGTCCGCACCCGCAGCCTGCCGCACCGTCAGATTCGCGTAATCGACTATCTCCGAAGTGGTGTTGACGTTGCCGTAGGCGGAGACGACGTCGATGCGATTAGAGACCTGTGCGCTGGCTTCTTCCCCAGTCGCGCTGCCTTTGGACTGGAGGAAGCCGGCCGTGTTGATGAGGACGCCGGCGGCGATCGCCGCGACCAGCACCATCGCGATGAACACGATGAGTGTGCCGATCCCGACCTGACCGCGCTCGTCCTCGTCGTTGATGAACTCGAACATTGGTTTAGAGGTTCACCGCGTTCTTGTCCTTGAGCGACTCGGGGACGTTCGCCCAGTACGTCGTCTTCGAACCGTACTGCGTGGTCAGCGTGAGCTGGACCTCTTCACCCGCCTTCAGGCCGTCAGTCGTGATGGCCTTCGAGTCCAGCACGACTTTGATGCGGTCGGACTGCTGGACCAGCACGTCGGTGTTGTCGCCCTTGATAGACTCAGTGGTGAACTCGGTATCATTCGCGGTCGATTGATCGTACGTGAGCGTCGTGGCGGTGTCCGGGCCGATCCACTGGATGGTGGATTTGCTGAGGTTGATGTTGTCCGCACCCGCAGCCTGCCGGACCGTCAGGTTCGTGTAATCGACCTTTTCACTCCCGGTGACGTTGCCGTAGGCGGAGACGACGTTGATGCGGTTAGAGACCTGTGCGCTGGCTTCCTCGCCAGTCGCGCTGCCTTTGGACTGGAGGAAGCCGGCCGTATTGATGAGGACGCCAGCGGCGATCGCCGCGACCAGCACCATCGCGATGAACACGATGAGCGTGCCGATCCCGACCTGCCCGCGCTCGTCCTCGTCGTTGATGAACTCGAACATTGTTTCGGTGTTTCTCTGCCCCCACCCGGTCCGGGTTTCTGGGGCTCACCTGCACAAATCCGTCTTCCCTACAAAAAGGTGGGGGTGCGGTTATCACCAGTGAAAACCGATAAATCGGGGAGTACCGAACCGTTAAGCACCTGTTCGTGTTCCCGGTGTGTATGGCCAGCGTGGATTTCGAGGCGGTCCGTCACCGGGTGAAGCTCCTCGAGGACACCGGCGACTCACGGGTGTTCGAGAACCGGGACGGCGTCGAGTGTCCGGTCTGCGGCGAGCCGTTCGCGGAGGCCCTGGCGTCACAGCGAGATTCGGAACAGCTCTCACCCAGGGACGGGCTGTCGCTGTGTCTCCTCAACGAGGCGGACAGGGTGGTCCTGTTCACGCACGCGGGCGATTCTTAGAACTGATACGCGACGGGGAAACGTTTTATACGTGGTTGCACCGATGTACCGACGAATGTTGAGTATCTTCCGCAAACTGCTGCGTCGGGGGTCCGGGTCGGCGGCGACGGACGGTGGCACCGAGGTGGGTGCCGTCTCGTTCGACGAGTCCGGCCACGCCGAGGCGACGCTCCGGGAGCGTTACGAGGTCGATTCGGCTGCCGTCGACCCCGGACTTCCGGCGGAGGCGACCGAACACCTCGGGTCGCTGCTGGACGAGACTGCGCCGAACACCGCGTCGTACGTGCCGGCGTACCAGGCAGCCGACGTGTCTGCGGCCGAGTTCGTGGACGCCCACGAGGCGTCGGTCGACGCCGTCGTGGACGCTGCGTTCCAGCAGCTCCGCGAGGAGGGTGTCGACGACGCGGCGATAGACCGTGCGGAGCGCCAGGTTCGCTCTGGCATGCACGCGGTCGTCGAAGACGCGGCAGCAGGGGTCGACGCGTACGGCGCCGGGGCAGCAGGGGCAGGAGACGAGGAAGACGAAGAGGAAGAGCTGAACGTCGAGGACGACGAGCTGCTCGACGGCGTCGGCATGCCCGTGTTCATGCTCGACGCCGAGGGGGAGGTCGTGGCGTGGAACGAGGCGCTCGCGGAGCTCACACAGTGCTCCGAGGCGGACGCGCTCGGCCTCGAACACGCCAGCGAGGCGTTCTACCCGGACGGGCGTCGCGTGAAGACGCTCGCCGACAAGGTCATCGAGGCCCCGGAGTCGGCTGACTCCGAGTTCGACGTCCAGCGCGCGGACGCGAAGAACGCGATGTACATCGACACGAGTACGATGGTGACACCGGACGGCGACGAGCGGGACATCCGGTTCAAGGCCAGCCCGATCTTCGGTGACGACGGGGAGCTGCTCGCGGTCGTGGAGACTGTCGAGGACCGGACGGAGGACGTCAGGCGGACGCAGGCGGTCGAGAACCTCGTGACGGAGCTGAGCTCGACCATCGACGCGCTGTCGAACGGCCACCTCGAGACGCGGGCGTCCTTCGAGCACGAGGGCATCATCGACGAGCGGCTCGTGACGGTCGTGGACGACCTGAACGGGATGGCCGACCAGTTCGAACGCCTCGTCGGTCAGGTCGACGGGCAGACCCAGGAGCTGGCGGAGTCCATCAAGCGCGCGACCGAGGACGCGAACGAGATCGCGGAGACGGTCAGCGAGCAAAACGATATGCTCTCGGGTGCTGCCAGCGAGATGCAGAACTTCTCCGCGAGCATGCAGGAGGTCGCGGCGAGCTCCGACCAGGTCGCGTCGGCCGCCGAGCAGGCGCAGGCGGCTGCCGAGAGCGGGCTCGAGGCCAGCGAGGGGGCGAGTCAGGCGACGGACGAGGTCATCGACATCAGCGACGACCTCGTGGACAGCGTCTCGGAGCTGGAGTCGAAGATGGACGAAATCGAGGGCGTCGTCGAGGTCATTGCGGAGGTCGCGGACCAGACGAATCTCCTCGCGCTCAACGCGAACATCGAGGCCGCACGCGCGGGAGAGGCGGGCAGTGGGTTCGCCGTCGTCGCCGACGAGGTCAAGGAGCTGGCGAACGAGACTCGTGAACACACGGAGCGGATCGCGGGCAGCATCGACGACGTCCAGCAGCAGGCGAACGAGACGGTCGTCGCCGTCGAGGAATCCCACGAACAGATTCACCGTGCGGGCGAAGAGATCGACGACGCCCTGACGGCGCTGGAAGAGATTGCGGAGGCAGTCGACGAGGCTGCGACGGGCATCACCGAGGTCGCGCGGGCGAACGACGAGCAGGCGTCGACGGTCGAGGACGTCATCGTGACCATCGAGGAGGTCCAGGGGCAGGCCCAGGAGGCCGCCGACGCCTCGGAACGCATCGTGTCCGCGACCCGGGATCAGTCCCAGGCCGTCTCGGAGTTGAGCGAGCGCGTCGACCAGCTCACTACTGACAGCCAATGACCTTGAACCCACGCGAGTACGACCCAGAGGAACTGCGCAGTGCGGCCCGCGCGGGCGGGGACGAGAACATCCGAGAGCTCAAGGAGCGCCTGAAGGAGCACGAACAGACGGCCGAGGAGACGGTACGGTCCGACCAGCTCAAGCAGCTGCTGTTCATGCACTCGAGTGCGTCCCCGGAGAACCTCGAGCGGCCGTACCTCGAGTCGATGCCCGGAAAGTACGCGGCGGAGATCACGCTGTTCGAGTGGCTGGACTTCCTGCTGGAGCGCGGCGGTGTGAAGCGCGCGCTGAAGGCCCTCGAGTACTACCAGACCATCGGCTGGGTCAGCGAGGGCGCGGCGGAGCGGCTGCAGAGCCACGTTCGTGGGTTCTCCGGTCCGGCCGACGAGGAGTCGCACAGCGACCTCGAGATGGCCGACCACGTGTTGAGTCTGGTGTACATCGCGCGCCTGTCGTCGATGGAGTGACGGTAGGGCGTGGCTTCCGGGGGGTTTACGAGTGTCAAACCCGATTTATCTGATTGAGAACTGGGGGAGAACATTAATTACGTGGGGCTCCCGTTATCTATCCCGATGACGATTATCGACCTCACCCCGGCTGCCGTGGCCTTCTTGCAGTTCGGGGCACTGGCCGTCGGAATGGCCAGTTGGCTCGACGACGAGGGGTCAGGGGACTCCGGCGGCGGCGGTGGTGGTGGCGACGGCGACGACTTCGACATGGACGACGACATGGACGACGACTTCGACGACGACTTCGACGACGACTTCGGGTCGTTCGACGACATGGACGGCGGTGGCGGCGGGGACGGCGCGGGTGGCGCGGACTCGTCCGTCAACGAGCTCGAGAACCGCATCGAGGAACTGGAGACCGAAGTGTCGAACGTCGCGTCGAAGGCCAACACCGTCCGGAGTGAGAACGAACAGATAAGCGAGAGCGTCGAGGACGTCGAGGAGAACGTCCGGAAGCTCCTCGAGATCTACGAGATGGTGACGCGGGGCGTGAACCCGTTCGTGGACGACGTCGACCCGAACGCTGCCGGCGGCGGTGGCGCTGCCGGCGGCCAGAGCTTCGGGTTGTTCGACGAAGAGGAAGAAGAGGACGACGGCGGCGGCGACCTCGACGAGGACGTCGCGGAAGCCGAAGCCGACGAGTTCTTCGAGGACGACGCCTTCGACGACGACTTCGAAGAGGGCGAGGACGACGAGATGGACGACGAGTTCGGCGAGTTCGGCGAGGAAGCCGAAGACGACGGAGGCGACGAGTTCGACGCGGACGGAGAGTTTGAGGAGGACGACGGCGAGATGATGGACGACGAGTTCGGCGAATTCGGCGAAGAAGACGAGGAGGAGGAGGGAGAGGGTGGCATGATGGACGACGAGTTCGGCGGTCCGAACGGCGAGGAGGCCGCTGGCGACGGCGGCGGCACCTCCTTCGAGGAGCTCAAAGAAGAGTACGAGTCGGGAGACGCGGACTGGGCCGAGGGCGAGGACGGCGAACCTGTCGACGAGGAGGGCATCGAAGCCGAGGACAAGCCCGACATCGGGTTCGACGATTCAGACCTCGAGGCGGAAGCCGGCGAGGACGAGCCCGAGGAAACCACCGACGACTTCGAGTTCGAGGAGGACGACCTCGAGGCGGACCCAGAGCCGGAACCCGAGCCGGAACCCGAGCCGGAGCCGGAGCCCGCGAGCGGGTCGAGCGTCAACGAGGCGTCGGGCGCGGCGCCCGGCCTGGCGCTCGGTGGCGACGACGGACCGCATCTGGCGGAGCCCCCGAAGGGCTACCTCGCGGACGTCGTCTGTCTGGAGTGGCTCGACCACCTCCTGACCGAGTTCGGGCCGAAGAACACGGTTCGCACCATCAACTACTACGAGCGCATCGGCTGGATCGGTGAGCCGGTGCGGGATCAGCTGTTCGACTTCCTGGAGGGGTTGACCGACTCGGACTACCTCTACCGCGAGGAGTTCGGGAGCACCGAGTTGACGATGGACGACCACCTGAAGAGCCTCGATTACATCGAGGAGCTGTCGAGCGAGGACATAGAGCGAGTCATCGTCGACCGCTGCGAGGACCTCAACAGGCATGGGATTCAGCGTTAGTGGCTCTGCGGCGATCCTGTTCATCGCCGCGTTCGTGAGTGTGGGCATCCTCTATTCGGCTGCGTTCAACGGCTACGAGCGCGTACAGGACGCGGAGGAGGTTCAGGACGACCGCGTGCTGGAAGCGAAGAACACCGCCATCGAGATTTCGAATGTCACCTACGACTCGACCGAGGAGAACATGACCGTAAACGTGACGAACAACGGGTCGACGGCGCTGTCTATCAACGAGACGGACCTGATTTCGAATGGTTCGTACGTCACGCGTGACGCATACGTGTCGACGTCGGTCGACAGTAACACCGAGACCGACCTCTGGCTGCCCGGAGAGACGTACTCGCTGACGGTGACGCAGTCTCCGAAGCCGGACCGTGTGAAGATCGTGACCGAGAACGGCGTCGCCGCTACGGAGGTGGTCTGAGTGGCGGGCGTGTCCTCGTCGACGCTGATAATCTTCATCGCGTCGATTCTCGTGGCGGCGTCGGTCGCGGGGACGATGACGAACGGCGTCCAGCGGCTGAGCGGCGCGCTCGGCGACCGGAGTGTCGACGTCAGTCGGCAGATCGAGACGGACGTCGAGATCATCAGCGACCCGGGCAGCCCAGAAGCGGTGTACGACGGCGCGAACAACAATCTGACGTTGCTCGTGAAGAACACTGGCTCCGAGTCGTTGGCGGCGCAACCGAGTACGTTCGACGTCATCGTGGACGGCCAGTACGCGACGGAGCTGTCCGTCGAGGTGGTCGATGGGAGTAGCTGGGGGCCGGGGAACGTGGTTCGGGTGAACGCGACGAGCGTGAATCTGAACTCTGGCGACCATCGAATCGTCGTGATCGTGAACGGCGACAGAGAAGTGCTAGAGCTGAGAACGTCATGAGCACGCGCACACTCTACTCGCTCGGTCTCGACGAGCACGACCGGTTGAACAACGAGCTCGGTGGCGGAATTCCCGGGGGCAGCATCGTCCTCATCGAGGGCGACTACGGTGCCGGGAAGTCCGCGATGAGCCAGCGGCTCTCCTACGGGCTCTGCGAGGAGAACAACTCGGTGACCCTGGTATCGACGGAGCTGACAGTCAGGGGGTTCATCGACCAGATGCACTCGCTGAGCTACGACGTGGAGGAACACCTCCTGAACGAGGACTTGCTGTTCCTGGAGGCGGACGTCGACACGGGGAAGAGCGCGCTGCGCGGCGGGGGCGGAAGCACGGACGAGGACGGGAGTCGTCGGCAGCTATTGAAACGCCTGATGGAGGCCGAAAAGATGTGGGACGCCGACGTCGTCGTGGTGGACACGTTCGACGCCATCCTCCGGAACGACCCGAACTTCGAGGCGCTGGTGCGGCAGAACGAGGAGCGTCAGGCCGCCCTCGAAATCATTTCCTTCTTTAGGGATCTGGTCTCGCAAGGAAAGGTCATCGTTTTGACTGTGGACCCCAGTACTGTTGACGAGGAGGCGATTGGACCGTTCCGGTCGATTGCCGACGTCTACCTCGAGTTACAGATGGTGGAAGTCGGCAACGACGTCCGTCGCTCCATCGCGGTGCGGCGGTTCGCCGGGATGGGCGAGCAGGTCGGGGACACGATCGGGTACTCGGTGCGGTCCGGCACAGGTATCGTCATCGAGAGCCGCAGTGTGGCGTAAGGGGGACCAACCATGGCAGACCACGGGAGTCGACAGATCGGCCACGAGCTCCGGGAGACAGCGACCCGCTACACCCATCTCCGGGAGTACCTCCAGCGGTTCAAGCAGTTCACGGGCGAGTTCCCGGAGCTGATCGACGAGCCGACCGACGACTGGGAGGCCGACAAGCCGAACGTCCTCTATCCCGTGGGTGGCCCCATCTTCTGTCACGTGTACGGCGACCTGGGCAAGGACACGAAGTACTACACCATCGAGCCGGAGCTCTCGGGACCGGAGGCGGCGGTGTTCAAGAACGTTCAGGAGCGCATCCTGGAGAAGTCCGTCAACAAGCCCGCGCCGGAGGCCGAGGCCGAGTACGACGACCGCATCGAGGAGCTCCTCGAGGAGACGGTGCGGGTCTCGGACGACAAGTCCGAGGACGTGTTCCACCGCGTCAAGCAGCTCCCGAACAACCTCGGGTCGCTCGTGAAGAACTTCGACGCGTCGAGCGTCGCAGACCAGATGGTCGGGGACGACCGCGGGCAGATGTCCCTCGATTCGGGCGACCTCTCCACGCAGCAGGTGGCCGCGGGCGCTCGGAAGGTGGCGTCGACGCCGCGGAACGTCGCGAACCAGTTCCGAGCGGCGATGCCGATGATGCGGAAGGCACTCGAGGAGGCGTTCGGGTTCGGCCGCATTCCGGTCTCGGAGGGGACCTACGAGAACATCCGCTACCAGCTGAACCGGGACATCGTCGGGTTCGGGCCGCTGGAGCCGGTGATGCGTGACCCCTACAACGAGGACATTCACGTCATCGGCCCGAGCGGCTGCTACGTCGACCACGGGACGTACGGGATGCTGGAGACGACCGTGGACTTCGGGACGCCCGAGGAGTTCGACGGCTGGCTGCGCAACATGGGCGAGCGGATGGGCGACCCGGTCTCGGACAGCGACCCCATCGTGGACTCGACGCTGCCGGACGGCTCGCGTATCAACATCATCTACAGCGACGACGTCTCCCTGAAGGGGCCGTCGCTCACCATCCGTCAGGGCGACGACGTGCCGCTGTCGGTCGGCCAGATTACGAAGTGGGGGACGCTGTCGCCGGAGCTGGCGGCGTACCTCTGGCTGTGTCTGGAGAACGAGCAGACGGTGTTCGTGGTCGGGGAGACGGCGTCCGGGAAGACGACGACGCTGAACTCCATCATGGCGTTCATCCCCCGGGACTCGAAGATCTACACCGCGGAGGACACCGCGGAGGTCATCCCGCCCCACGACACGTGGCAGCAGCT
The DNA here is from genome assembly GCF_021729015.1 of Halobacterium rubrum. Classification (GTDB taxonomy): domain Archaea; phylum Halobacteriota; class Halobacteria; order Halobacteriales; family Halobacteriaceae; genus Halobacterium; species Halobacterium rubrum. The sequence continues at coordinate 470,269 of NZ_JAJQQZ010000003.1, read as the reverse complement.
GCTGACCAGGGAGGGGCAGGGCGAGAACTCCGCGGACGTGGACATGTTCGACCTGGTCGCGGCGGCGCTGCGTTCCCGTCCCGACTACATCATCGTCGGTGAGGTGCGTGGCGAGGAGGGCCGCATGGCGTTCCAGGCGGCACAGACCGGCCACCCCGTGATGCTGACGTTCCACGCCAGCGACATCGTCTCGATGATTCAGCGCTTCACCGGGGAGCCGATCAACGTCCCGGAGACGTTCATGGACAACGCCGACGTGGCGCTGTTCCAGAACCGCGTGAAGCAGGGCGACGACGTGCTGCGCCGGGTCACGTCCGTCCAGGAGATCGAGGGGTACTCCAAAGAGATGGGTGGTGTGGTCACCCGGCAGGCGTTCTACTGGGACCCCGTGGAGGACGAGATCGTCTTCCAGGGCCGGAACAACTCCTACGTCCTCGAGGAGCAGATCGCGACGCTGCTGGGGTACGCCGACACGCGGGAGATCTACGACGAGATGGACTTCCGCGCGGAGATCATCGAGCGCATCATCCAGGAGGACCTGATCGGGTACCACGACTTCAACGAAACCATCGCGGCGTTCCAGCGGGACGGCGTCGAGGGCCTCCCGTTCACCATCTCGCGCGGGTTCTAGCATCATGGCTGCAGAAGCCGAGAGCGAGAACGTCGAGGTCGAGGGGTCGCTGGACGACATCGACCTCGGCGAGTTCGTGGATTCGGTGCTGGAGTCGTACCGCGCGATGCCGATGCCGACGTTCAACTACGTCGTGTTGGTCGTCGTGCCGTCGGTGCTGTTCTTCCTCGTGACGGTCGTCACGGCGTTCGTCTTCGACCTGCCGACGTTCCTCCTGGTGCCGATCCCGATGCTCGGGCTGCTGGGGCTGACGGCGGCCGTCTTCTACCCGAAGATCCGGCTGGACCAGCGCCGCGTCCGGATGGAGAACCGGTTTCACCTCTTCGTCACGCACATGACGGTGCTGTCGACGACGAACATCGATCGAGTGGAGGTGTTCCGTCGCATCGGTTCCGAGGAGGAGTACGGGCCGCTGGCGGAGGAGTCGCGGCGCATCGTCCAGCTCATCGACGCGTGGAACCAGAGCCTCGACGACGCCTGCCGGATGCGCGCGAACAAGGTCCCCAGCGACCTCCTGGCGGACTTCCTCGACCGGCTCGCGTACACCATCAACTCCGGGGAGAGCCTGGAGTCCTACCTGGTGACCGAGCAGGAAGCCATCATCCGGAACTACGCGACGACCTACGAAGGCCAGCTGGAGAACATCGAGGTCATGAAAGACCTCTACCTGTCGATGGTGCTGTCAGTGACGTTCGCGCTGGTGTTCGCGACAGTCCTGCCGATTCTCTCGGGAACCAACCCGACAATGACGGTGTCGGCGGTCGTCGTGCTGTACACGTTCATCCAGATCGGGTTCCTGTACACGATGTACACGCTCGCCCCGAGCGACCCCCTGTGGTACTTCCCGGAGGACAAGACGACGAGTGCGGAGTGGCGGCTGCGGGGCGCCACGGCCGTCGGCGGGGGGCTGGCGGTGGTGCTGGCGCTGGTCGTCGCTGCCATCCAGCTGGGGTGGACGCCGCTGGCCGAAGACGTGTTGCCGCTGCCGATGTACGCCGCAATCCCGACGACGCCGCTGTTGATTCCGGGCCTGGTGGCGCGCGCCGAGGAGGAGCGCGTGAAAGACAGAGACGACGCGTTCACGAGCTTCATTCGAGCGCTGGGGTCCAGTGAGACGGCACGCCAGACCACGACGACGCGCGTCCTGCAGTCGCTCCGTGACAAGAACTTCGGGCCGCTGACGGCGCTCGTGGACGACCTCTACAAGCGCCTGAACCTCCGGCTGGACGCGGCGCGTGCGTGGCGGCACTTCACGGCGGACTCTCACTCCTACCTCATCCAGAAGTTCTCGGAGATGTACCTCATCGGCCGCCAGATGGGTGGCGCTCCCAAGCACCTCGGGGAGCTCATCTCGAAGAACATGAGCGAGGTGCTGCAGCTCCGCCAGAAGCGCAGCCAGTCGGCGTCGACGCTCGTCGGCGTCCTGTACGGCATCTCGGCGGCGGCGACGTTCGCGTTCTTCATCGGGCTGGGCATCGTCGACGTCATCTCCGGGCTGGGGCTGGACTTCTCGAATCCGGCGTTCGACGTCGGTACCATCATCAACACCGGAGTGTACGACATCGAGCTCATCGAGTACCTGCTGGTGTTGACCCTCGTCATCAACGCGACGCTGTCGTCGCTGATGGTCCGCGTCGTCGACGGCGGCCACAAGGTGAACTCGTACATCCACTTCGTCGTCCTGACCTGGGTCTCGTGTACCATCGGATCGCTGACACTGGGGCTCGTGGAGTCGCTGCTCGCCGTCTGACGGGGGGCCACACTTATGTGCGGGCCTCCGCAAGGACGACCACGATGACCGAGGCCGGAGGCGAGGGGTTCGTGTTCGCCGTCGCCAGTGGCAAGGGCGGCGTCGGCAAGTCGACGACGACGGCGAATCTCGGCGTCGCACTGGCCGACGACGGGTTCGACGTGGCGGTCGTGGACGTCGACCTGGGGATGGCGAACCTCGCGGGGCTGCTGGGCGTCGACGAGGACGTCACGCTCCACGACGTGCTCGCGGGCGACGCGTCGCCGAGCGAGGCGACGTACGACGCCCACGGCGTCACTCTCGTTCCGGGTTCGACCGACCTCGAACAGTTCGCGGAGGCGGACGCGAAGGCCCTGCACCGCGTGGTCACCCACCTGCGGGCGGACCACGACGTCGTCCTGCTGGACGCGGGCGCGGGCCTGAGTTACGACATCGCGATGGCGATGAGCGTCGCGGACGGCGTCCTGCTGGTGACGACGGCGGAGTTGAACTCGCTGACGGACGCGACGAAGACGGGGAAGCTCGTCTCGAAACTGGAGAAGCCCGTGGTGGGCGCGGTGTTCACGCGGACGGGTGACGGCGGCTTCGACGACGTGGAGGGCATCGCGGCGGCGCTCGGGACGACGGACGCCGTGACCGTGAGCGTCCCCCACGACGACGCCGTGAAGCTCGCAGTGCGGAAGAGCCGCCCCGTCGTGGACCTCAAACCGGAGAGCCCGGCTGCCCGCGCGTACGGCAGGCTGGCCGCGAGCCTCGCAGATAGCGTCGGGATGGAGCCGTCGACGCCCGCGGCCGGCGAGGAGGAGACGGAGGAAGACGCCTTCGAGTGGGTCGACCCCGACACGGGGGAGGCCGACGAACCCGCGGAGCCCGAGACGGCGGACGAGGAGCCGGCAGCAGACGGGCCGGTGTACGAGATCTCTATCGAGGAGCTGATGGCCGAGGCGGGCGTGGACAGCGACGACGAGGCCGCCGAACGTCGCGTGAAGCTGTTCGACCGCGTGAAGTCGAAGTTCTCGTAGTCCGGCCTAGGGCGCTAGCTCGACCGGACGATGCTGTACATCAGGAACACGTAGCCAGCGGTCGTGATGAAGTAGTTCGCCGTGAGGAGCGTTCGAGTCCGTTCGAATCCAGTGAGGAACGCCAGGACGGTCGTGCCGACCGCGGCCGCGACCACGAGCCCGAAGCCGGCCGAGAGGTGCATCATGGACGACCGGCCCGTGTCCCTGTAGGCGCGTACCGCGAACGCGACCATGCTGAGGCCGGCGACCGCGAGGGTCCCGCTGAACAACAGGTAGAGTGCTTCGATGAGACGCATGCGGGTCTTACCCTAAATCACCCCGAGGTTGCCTAAAAATGTAGGGGCGTGATTATTAGCCGCGAGAATCAATCGCCGCCGTCTGCCCCGAGGTCACTCCAGACGTCGACCAGCGCGTTCTTCGCTTCGGTGCGCTCTTTGGTGTCGATGGTCGTCTCGTCGACGCCGAACTGGACGCTGATCTCGTCGACCTGCCGCCGGTAGACCTTCGTGCGGCGGCCCTCGTCGGAGAGCTCCTTGCCCTCGAGTTTGAGCAGGTCGTGTTCGCTGAGCTCCTCGATGCGCCGGTAACTGGTGGCGATCGGGATGTCCAGTTCCTCGCTGAGTTCCTGGGCGGACTTCGGCGCGTGCGTCGCTTCGAGTATCTCGGCGTTGTACTTGTTGCCGAGTACCCGCAACACGTCCACCGGGTCCATCGAGAAGGAAATGGGACCCGCCCGAAAAAAGAGTGTCGGGGTTGGCGTCAACCAAACGCTTAATTCGGCCGGCCGCCGATTCGGGCCTATGGCCGACGACGAGACGGACGTGCTGGAGTTCTCCCTGGGCGAGGGCCGGTACTGCATCGACATCGCACACGTCGACGAGATCGTGGACGCGGACGAGGAAGTGACCTCGATTCCCAACTCCGAGGCGCACGTGGTCGGCGTGGTCGACCTCCGCGGAGAGACGACGACGGTCGTCGACCCCCGGGTACACCTCGACGAGTCCGGCGAGCCGGACGGCACCCGCATCGTGGTGCTGTCCGACCACGACGCCACGGGCTTGCTGGTCGACGACGTCCACGAGGTCGAGGCGGTCGCGGAAGCCGACCTCGACGAGTCCGCGGCGTCCGAGACGACGCGAGGCGTCATTCGCCGTGACGACCGGTTCGTCGTCTGGGTGGAGCCGGACGCGCTGGTGTAGCAGCCTCCGGGAATCCCGATTCAGTCGATGAGCCGGTCGACGTCGGCGTGGTCGTGGAGGAGCCGCTGCATCACGTCGACGGTGTGTTCGTCGCGGACGCGACCGCCCCGCACGAGGCCTTCGGCACGTTCGAGCGTCGTGAGCGTGTCCGACTGCACCGACAGCACCGGTACGCCAGCGTCCGCGGCTTTCCCGAGCACGGCGCCCGGCGGGCGGTGGCCGCCCGTGAGCACGAGACACCGGATGCCGGGCGCGTCGAGGGCGGCCGTCTGGACGTCCGCGCGGTCGCCGCCCGTGATGACGGCGGCGTCCTTCGTGCGCCGGAAGTGGCTGAGCGCGGCTTCGCCGCTCATCGCGCCGACGAGGAACCGCTCGACGACGTCTTCTTCGCCGCTGTCCTCGGTCAGCAGGGTCGCGCCGAGGTCGGACGCGAGGTCCGCGACGCTGACGCCCGCGAGTTCGCGCTCGACGGGGAGCACGCCGAGCACGGGGATGCCGCGGGCCTCGAGGAACGGCGCGACCTCGCTCTCGACGTCGTCGTAGGCGGCGTCCTCGACGGCGTTGAACACGACGCCCGCACAGCGATCACCCAGCGATTCGGCGGCGGCGAGCACGTCGTCGACGTCGCCGGGCTCCTCGTAGTGGGCGAGGACGATGGCGCGCGCGTCCAGCAGTTCGGCGATGTCGGCGTCGGTCAGGTCGACGATGCCGCCCGTCGCGGGGTCGTCGGCGCCCTCCACGACCATGAAGTCGCGGTCCTCGGCGAGGCCGTCGAACGCCTCGCGGACGCGGTCGGCGAGTTCCTCGTTGTCCTCGCGGCCGCGGATGGCGCCCTGGACGAACGTCGGCGAGTACACGACCGGTTCGAGGTCGTGCATCTCGGCGTCGAGGTCGAGGAGGTCGCGGGCGAGCATCGGGTCCGCGTCGAGGGTCTTCCCGACGTTGCTCTGGAGCCGGGTGCCCTTCGGTTTCATGTAGCCGACCGTCTGGTCGCGCTCGGCGGCGAGTCGCGCGAGTGCGAGCGAGACGGCGGTCTTGCCGGTGCCTGCGTCGGTCGACGTGACGAGTAGCGTGTTGGTGTCTGTCATAGTTCCTCAGGGTCGATGGTGAGTCGCACGTCCAGTGCCGTCGCGCCGTCGCCCGTGGCGAGCAGCGGGTTGACGTCCAGTTCGAGGATGGCCGGGAAGTCGGTGACCAGCTGGCTGAGCCGCTGGATGCTCTCCGTGATGGCGGCCTCGTCGGCCGGGTCGCGGCCGCGGGCGCCCCGCAGCAGCGGCGCGGAGTCCAGGTCGTCGATCATCTCGCCGGCCTCGCGGTCCGAGACGGGAGCGACGCGGACGCTGGTGTCTTCGAGAATCTCGACGAAGATGCCGCCCAGACCGAACAGTAGCAGCGGTCCGAACTGGGGGTCGCGGTTCATGCCGAGGATGGTCTCCGTGCCCGCGTCGACGTCGACCATCTCCTGGACCTGCACGCCGAGGATGGTGGCGTCGGGCTGGTAGTTCTTGGCGCGCGTGACGAGGTCCTCGTAGGCGTCGGCGACGTCCTCGTCGGAGACGCCGACCTTGACGCCACCGATGTCGGACTTGTGGAGGATGTCGGGGCTGACGATCTTCATGACGACGTCGCCCTCGATGTCGTTGGCGACCCAGCGGGCGTCCGCGGGGTCGTCGACGACGTCGCCCTCCGGCGTCGGGATGCCGTAGGCGTCCAGGAGGTCCATCGCCTCGACGCCGAGCCGGGTGGCGCCGCGGTCGGCGGCGTCCTCGAGAATCTCCCGGGCAGCCTCGCGGTCGACGTCGAACTCGGTGGGTGCCTGGTAGTCGCGGGCCTGGACCTCGCGCTGGACGGCGAGCGCGTCGAGGCTGCCGATGGCGCGCGCCGGGTCGAAGTAGTTCGGGATGCCGGCCTCCCGGAGCACGCCCGCGGCTCGGTCGGTGCGTTCGCCGCCCATCAGGCAGGTCACGACGGGCTTGTCGTGTTCCGCCTGGAGGTCGACGACGGCTTCGCCGAGTTCGGCGTAGTCGATGACCGCCGTGGGCGCCGACAGCACGAGCGCGCAGCCGACGTTGTCGTCGGCGAGCACGGTGTCGATTGCCGACCGGAAGCGGTCGAGTTCGGCGTCGCCGATGACGTCCACGGGGTTGTAGACGTTCGCCTCGTCGGGCAGCGACTCGTCGAGGGCGTCGAGTGTCTCGTCCTGGAACGACGCCATCGACAGCCGGGAGTCGCCGACGGCGTCGGTCGCCATCACGCCCGGGCCGCCGGCGTTCGTGACGACGGCGACGTTCTCGGAGTCCGGCATCGGGAGGCCGTCCAGCGCTCGCGCGAAGTCGAACAGCTCCTGGACGTTCTCCGCGCGGACGACGCCGGCCTGCTGGAAGCCCGCCTCGTAGGCGGCCTCACTGCCGGCGATGGTCCCCGTGTGGGAGGACGCCGCCTGCGCGCCCGCCTCCGTGCGGCCGGACTTCACGACGACCGCCGGCGTCTCCGTCGTGACTTCGCGGGCCGCGTCGATGAACTCGCGGCCGTCGTCGATACCCTCGAGGTAGCCGAGGATGACGTTGGTCTCGGGATCGTCGCCCCAGGCTCGCATGAAGTCCGTCTCGCCGAGGACTGCCTTGTTGCCGAGGCTGGCGACGTCCTTGAAGCCGATACCCTGGTCGTTCGCCCAGTCGAGGACGGCCGTGATGAACGCCCCGGACTGACTCATGAACGAGAGATTGCCGTCCAGCGCGTTCGACGGGCCGAACGTGGCGTTCAGTCCGGTCGGCGTCGACAGCACGCCGAGGCTGTTGGGGCCGACGAGGTTGAGGTCGTACTCCTCGGCCGCCTCGACGAGCTCGCGCTCGCGGTCGGCGCCCTCGCCGCCGGTCTCGCTGAACCCGGCGGTGATGACGACGACGTTCCGGACGCCCGCCTCGCCGGCGTCGCGGACGGCGTCCACGACGATGCTGGGCGGCACGACGACGACCGCGAGGTCTACCGCTGGTGCCTCGCCGAGGTCCGGGTAGCAGGTGTACCCGAGTACCTCGTCGCGGCCGGGGTTGACTGCGACGACCTCGCCGTCGAAGTCCCCGAGGTTGTCCACGATGGCGCGACCGATCGACCCCTCGCGGTCGGTCGCACCGACCACCGCGACCCGCTCGGGGGCGAACAGCCCGCCTGCGTCTTCTTGTGTCTTCACACGTGGACCGAGGGCAGACGCCGGCTTAAATCTGGGCGACGTTCCCGTGGCGGGAGAACCGCTCTCCCACGATGATTCGTGACAGTCCGGGGCTCTCGTGGTGGTCTGGGACCGGGTCACCAGCGGTCTCGCCAGTCACTCGCCGGAGCCGGCCGTCCCCGACTGGTGGAGCCGGTCCTCGTACTTCTCGAGGGCCTCGTCGAGGGCGTCGCCGGCGTCGTAGTCGAGTTCGTCGGCGAGCGCGAGCAGACAGAACAGGGCGTCGCCGAGCTCGTCGCGGTCGACGTCGGCACCGGCCGTGGCGCCGTAGTCGGTGGTCTCGTTGACGTTCTTCGCGAGCTCACCGACCTCGCTGGTGAGGTCGAGGACGCGGTGCTCCGGTGGTGCGTGGAGGTCGTGGTCGGCGAGGAACGCCGCGACGCGCGCTTGTTCGTCCATGCCGGTGGCGTCGACGGACTGCGACTTCAACCACGTGGTTTAGGCTTCCCAAAGTTCAGTTTCCGATTCGGAAACTGTTTTGGGTGTGCTCGATAACCCTCTGGCATGGTACTGACCGGGGAGCTCGCGTTCGTCTTCGTCGCCGGCCTCCTGACGGACCTGGCGACGGGCCTCGGGGCGCTCCCGTTCTTCTTCGTCGACGACGTCGACGACCGGTGGCGCGTCGGCCTCTGGGGACTCGCGTCCGGCATCATGCTCTCCGCGTCCGGCTTCGGCCTGTTCCGGGAGGCCCTGAACTACGGCGGCCCGGTTCAAATCGGGCTCGGCGCGCTCGTCGGCGTCGCGCTCGTGCTCGTGGCGGGACGCATCATCGACGACCACGAGTTCGAACCCCGGGAGATCGCGGCCGCCGACTTCAAGAAGCTCGTGCTCATCGCCGGCGTGCTCACCGTCCACTCGTTCCCAGAGGGCGTCGCCGTCGGCGTCTCCTTCGCCGACATGGGCCTCGAGGGTGGCATCCCGATTGCGGGGTTCACGGTCCCCGTCCTCGCAGTGTTCATGACCATCGCCATCTCCATCCACAACGTTCCGGAGGGGCTGGCGGTGTCCATCCCGCTGCACGAACACGGCGCGCGCCGCTGGACGCTCGTCGCCGTCGCCGTCTTCACCAGCGTTCCGCAGCCGATCGGCGCCGCCATCTCCTACATCTTCGTCCAGATTGCCCGGGCCGCGCTGCCGTTCGGCTACGGCTTCGCCGGCGGCGCGATGGTGTTCCTCGTGGTCAGCGAGTTCCTGCCGGAAGCCCGCGAGGTCGGGCGTCGCCTCCCGAACGGCGGCACCCGCGAACTCGCTGTCGGCCTCGTCGTCGGCATCCTCGGGATGGTCCCGATGCTGCTGTTCGCGTAGCAAAACGGCGAAGGCGGCGGTCGGAGTGGCCGCCTCAGAGGACGATGGACTTCTTCCGGACGAACTCGTGGATGGTCGAGTCGAGGCCCTCGCGGCCGATGCCGGAGGCGTCGTTGCCGCCGAACGGCACGTCGCCGAGGCCGTGGCTCGGTGCGCCGTTGATGCGGACGGCGCCGGCGTTCACGCGCTCGGCGACCCGCATCGCGCGGTCGTGGTCGCTGGTGAAGACGGCGGCGTCCAGCGCGAGGTCCGAGCGGTTCGCCAGGTCGAGAGCGTCGTCCTCATCCTCGATGGTCGTGACCGCGCAGACCGGACCGAACTGCTCCTCGTCGACGATGCGGGCGTCCCGGGGAACGTCGGCGAGCAGCGTCGGCTCGTAGTAGTGGACGCCGTTGTCCTCGTACTGCTGGCCGCCGCGGACGACGGTCGCGCCGCGGTCGACGGCGTCGTCGACCAGTTCGGCGACCCAGTCGACCTGGTCGCCGCTGACGAGCGGCCCGAGGTCGGTGTCTTCCTCGAAGAGGTCGCCGACCGTCCAGTCGTCCATCGCGTCGTCGACGCGCGCCACGAGGTCGTCGTGGACTGACTCGTGAGCGAGCACGCGGGAGACGGCCGAACACCGCTGGCCCGCGTACTTCAGCGACCCCTTCGCTGCGGCGCTGGCGGCGTCGTCGAGGTCGGCGTCCTCGAAGACGATGGCCGGCGCGTTCCCGCCGAGCTCCATGTGGAGCCGGGTGATGCCGGACTGCCGGGCGACGTGCTCGCCGGCGCCCGACGACCCCGTCATCGCGATAGCGTCCACGCGGCTGTCCGACGCCAGCGGGTCGCCGACGACGCTGGACTCACCGGGCACGAAGTTGAACGCGCCGGCCGGGAGGCCGGCCTCGGCGACGATTTCCGCGAGGATGGCGGCGCTGACGGGCGTCTTGCTCGCGGGCTTCACGACGACGGCGTTGCCGGCGGCCAGCGCCGGCGCGACCTGCAGCGCCGTAGTCGCGAGAGGGTAGTTGTACGGGGAGATGCACAGCACGGTCCCCATCGGCTCGTGCTTGACGACGGCGCGCCAGTCCTCGTGGCCGGCCGTCGTGCCCTCGCGGTACTCTCCCTTGAGGTGGCGAATCTCGCCGACTGCGCGCTCGAAGCGCTCGGCGGCACTCTGGACTTCGCCGCGCGCGCTGGAGATGGGTTTGCCCGCCTCCCGCACGATGACCTCCGCGAGTTCGTCCTCGCGGGCGCGGATGCCGTCGGCGATGGCTTCGAGCCACTCGACGCGCTCGGGCACCGTCGTCTCCCGGAGGAGCGACTGGACGTCGTCTGCCGCGGCGAGCGCGCGCTTGGCGTCGCCCGCGCTGGCGGCGGCGACGGACGCGAACGTGCCGCCGTCTGCGAGGTCCGAGACGGGCATCGGGTCCCCGTCGGACACCCACTCACCGGCCACGAAGGGTCGCTCGCGGCGGTGGATTGCGTTTTGCTCCATGTGCGACCCTTGGCAGCCGGCCGGTAAAGAGTTTACTCAAAATCGAAGAAAGATTGCTCCGGGGGCTTGATGGGGGTCGGCGGCCTCGGTCCGCGCGTGCCAGCACCGACCGTCGCCGCCTGCCAGACCGACGTCGCCGACCTCGACCCGGCCGCGAACCTCGCCACCGTGGGCGAACGCCTCGCCGCCCTCGAGGACGGCGTCGACCTCGCGCTCTTCCCCGAGTACGGCCTGACCGGCTTCGTCGCCGACGAACGCGTCTACGACGCCGCCCTGACCCGGGACGGAACTGAACTCGACCGCCTCGCAGCGTACGCCAGCGACCACGACCTCGCTTTGCTCGCGGGGTTCGTCGAGGACGCCGCCGACGGCCAGTACTACAACACCGTCGCCTACGTGACCCCGGACGGCGACCGGACGTTCTACCGGAAGCGCCACCTCTGGGCGGCCGAGAGCGAGGTGCTCGCGACCGGCGACGACGCCGTCACCGTGGACACGCCGGTCGGCGAGGCGGGCCTCGTCACCTGCTACGACCTGAACTTCGTCGAGGTGAGTGCCGCGTTCGCCCGTGAGCACGTCGACGCCCTGCTCGTCGTCGGCGCGTGGCCGGGCACCTACAGCGAGAACTGGCGGCTGCTCCTGAGGGCTCGCGCGCTCGACGGCGTGCGCTGGGTCGTCGGCTGCGGTCGCACCGGCCGCCGCGACCTCCCGGACGCACCCACCGTCGACTACGCCGGTCGGTCAGCCGTCGTGCGACCCGACGGCGCCGTCGGCCGCGCGCTCAACCGCGACGAACGCACGCTCGTCGCCGACCTCGACCCCGAGATTCTGACCGAGCAACGCGAGTTCATCCCCGTGCTGGGCGAGGATTCTTAGCGCGCGCCGTCCACACCCCGTCATGGACGCCGCTCGACGAGCCCGGCTCGCCGTCCAGCGCTGCCGAACCCGGCACGCCCCGGACGACCGAGTCGCCGTCTTCGACCTCGAGGTCGCTGGCGACCCGCCCGCGCTCACCGGCGCAGTCTCGACGCCCGAACTCCGCCAGCGCGCGCTCCGCGCGGCCCGGGAGGCGGCCGGGGCGCACGTCGAGTGCGAGGTGACAGTGCTCTCCCGGCACGCCGAGCCGGCCACGTGCAGCGAGCGCGTGGCCGCCGTCCGGGATGCACCCGCCCACGACGGCGAGCGCGTGACGGAGCTCCGGTACGGCTGTGAGGTGACGGCGTTCGACGCGACTGGTGGCTGGCGCCGGGTCCGCGCACCCGACGGCTACCTCGGGTGGGTCCGAGACGGTGTGCTCGCCACCCCCGTCGACGTGACCACCGACGCCCTGACGACGGCCGAGCTGTCCGTCGACGGCGTGACCGTCCCTCGGGGCACAGACTGCGAGCGTCTCGGAGACGGCCGACTCAGGTTCGGAACTGGCGGGGAAGCCGACTCGGACGCCGCAGCGGCGCCCCGCGAGCCGACCGGTGTGTCGGTCGTCGCGGCCGCCCGCGAGTACCTCGGGACGCCGTACCGCTGGGGCGGCACCACGACCGACGGCATCGACTGCTCTGGGCTCGTCTGGCAGGCCTACCGCCGGCACGGGCTCGCGCTGCCGCGGGACGCCGACCAGCAGCGCGCACTGGGCGACCCGGTCGACCGGGACTCGCTGGCGGCGGGCGACCTCTTGTTCTTCCCGGGCCACGTCGCCGTCGCCACCGGCGGCTCGTCGTTCGTCCACGCCTACGGACCGGCAGACGCAGTCACGGAGAACAGCCTCGACCCGGCTGACGACGGCTACGTCGCCGACCTCGACGAGTCGTTCGCGTGCGCGAAACGACTGCTGTGAGCACAGCGTGGGCTCGCGTCAGGCCGCCCGGACCGCGTCCAGCAGTTCCTCGTAGTCCGGCTCGTTCGTCGGGTCGTCGGCGACCCACGAGTGGGTGACCTCGCCGTCGTCGTCGAGCACGAACACCGCGCGGTTCGCGACGCCGTACAGCCCGAGGTCCGGGAGGTCCATCTCGAGGTCGTACGCGCGGATGGCGTCGCCGGCGGTGTCGCTGACGAGGTCGAACGCCAGTTCGTGTTCGTCCCGGAAGGCGCCCTGACAGAACGGGGAGTCGGCGCTCACGCCGAGGACGGTCGCGCCGGCGGCCTCGAACTCGTCGAGGTGGTCCTGGAGCGCGACCATCTCGTTCGTGCACGGCGGCGTGAACGCGCCCGGGAAGAAGGCGAGGACGACCGGGCCGTCGCCGAGGCGTTCGGACAGCGAGAAGTCCTCGTGGTCGGTCGTGCCGAGCGTCGCGTCGAACGTCGGGGCGGTGTCGCCTGTCGAGAGCATCGCCTGTCAGTACGGCGTCACGAACCATAAGTCCGGTCGCGAACCGATTCTCAGGCCGACAGCACGCGGTCGGTGAACGCGGGCTGGTCGCCGTCGGTGAACTGCTTGACGACGCGCTCCTCGGCGCGGTGCAGAATCTCGCTGCACGTCGACTTCGCCATCTCGAGCTCGGCGGCCAGCTCCTCCTGTGTGCACTCTCGCGGCGAGTCGTAGTAGCCGGCGTCGATGGCGGCGTTCAGGACCTCCTGCTGGCGGTCCGTGAGCACGGCGTCGAAACTCGTCTCGTCGCGGATGTGCTCGACCATGTACCCGACCTCCGAGCGGTCCAGTTCGGCCGCGAGATCCGACAGCCGGTTCCGCGTCGTGGTGACCTCCCAGTCGACCTCGCCGTCGGCGATTTCGAAGGGCATCTCCACGGGGACACCGGTGCGGTCGAGCACCCGGAGGAGGATGGGGGCGTCGGCCTCGATCTGGACGACTGCGCGGTCGTCGTCCTCGTGGAACACCTCTACCGCGTGGACGTCCTCGTAGCCTGTGATGTCCTCGCAGATGCGAGTGGGGTCGTCGGCGTACAGCTCGACGAAGCCGACGCCGAGGCCGTCACAGGACTGCGCGGACCGCACCTGGAAGCGCGCGTCGGGGTACTGCCGGGAGACCGTGCCAATCCACGTCTGTTCGGGGACCGTCAGCGTCAGCGACGCCTGGACCATTTTAGGTTAACCCAAAACGCTGCGGGGGGAGTACCTGACGCCGAACGCCTTCGGTTCGCGTCGGATAAACGACGACGGTCCGCTGGACCCACAGCTGTCGACTGTCTCACCAGCGGCGCAGAAATCGCGTCGGCGCAGTCGGTCAGCTCTCGCTGGCGCGCTCCAGCGTGAACGGGCTGCCGTCACCGGCCGGTGCCTCGAGCACGCGCTGTACGCGACCGTGCCACTGGTCGTAGAACTGCTCGCGCTCCGCGTCGGACGCCTCGCCCGCCACGAGCTTCCCGACGGCCTGCATCGGGCTCCCGCCGCCGTCCTCGGGGTCGACGCCGGTCGCCGACGGGTCGAACGACACCCGGACGGTCTCGTCGGTGTCCTCGCGCGTGAATGCGAACGACCGCCCCGGCCCCGGCACCTCGCCGAACGAGAGCAGGTCGTCGCGGCCGCCGTACCCGCCGAAGCCGGCGAACCCCGTCTCGTCGGCGGCGCCCGTGACGTGCCGAATCACGTTCGCCATCGGCCCGAGGCCCGGCTGCTCGGGCTCGCCGCCGACCCGCACCGATACCTCCGACCGGACCGGCGTGGACTCCGGATACAGTTCGTCCAGCGCGAGCTGGGTCGCGCGGTATGCGCCCGCGACCGCCGGACACGCGTGCCCGGCGGCCTTCGCGACCTCGGGGAACGTCACGACCAGCGGCTCGCCCTCCGGTACCATCCCGAGGACTTCCGCCAGCGGGTCGCGGACGCGAATCGGGTCCGCGTCGGCCAGCCGCTGCCACGGCGTGGTGTCGGCGTCTGTGGCCGCTCGCCCGGTCTCGTTCGTGTCGCTGTGCGTCGACGCTGTCGTCGGAGCGCTGTCACTCATGGTGGATGTCGTCGGCCGCGTCGTCGTCGTGAATCCGCAGGTAGGTCGTGTACTGTTTGCTGACGATGCCGCTGCGCTCGCTCTCGACGCCCAGCAGGTCGTGGGCGGTCTGGGCGGCGAGCTTCGGGTACTCCTGTTTCGCGCGCCGGTCCGTGCTCACGATCTCGAGGACCGCCCCGTCGGGCAGGTCTTCGAGCGCGCGCTGCACGCGTACGATGCCGTTCGCACAGCCCCGGCCGCGGTTGTCGACGGTCCGGTCCGGCTCGACGTCCGGCAGGGACTCCGGTGGCTGGTGGCTAGTCATCTGCCTCGCCTGTCGTCGTCGTGGTGGCCGTCGTTTCGCTGTCGGCGGTGTCCGCACCGTCGTCGGCGTGCGCGAGGTCACACACTCCGTCGATGGGCGAGCACGCCCGCCACATCGGGCAGAGCTTGAAGATGGCGAAGAGCACGCCGATCAGCCCGAGTTTCGACAGCACGGCGAGACCGAGTAGCGACCCCACGTACGTCGCCGCAGCGACGCCGAGCCCGTCGACGGCCTGGTAGAGGCCGGTGAACAGAATCGTCGGGATGACGAACCGGACCGCCCACCGGAACCGCTCGAGCTGTTCGCCGGCGGCCCGCACGACCTCGGGCGTCGGGTACTCCTGGCCGGTGGGGACGGCGGCGAAGATGTTCCAGACGGCGCCGCCGACCCAGACCGAGAACGACAGCAGGTGCAGCGCGCGCACGGCGACGGCGGCGAGGCTGCCAGACCGCAGCGCTACCTCGGCTGCCGCCGTGAGCGCGACGGCGGCGACGGCGGCGGCGAGCGCGAGCACCCCCAGCGGGTGCCGGAACTGGCGGTCGACTGGCTGCGAGCGCGCGACCTGCGCGCTCCCCGCCGCACCCAGCACGAGCAGCGACGCGCCGAGACTCCCGACGAGCAGGGGGTCGATCCCAGCCGAGCGGTACCGCCAGAGTACGGCCACGCCGGCGGCGAGCACGACGGCCAGCGACGCCGCGGCGAACCGGTCGTAGCGACCGTACATCTGGGCGCAGTACTCGTCGGCGCCGGTCTCGAGGTCTGCCGGCCGGACGAAGCCGTGCTTCCACAGCAAGCCGCCGGTGAGCACGCCGAGCGCGACGAGGTACAGCCACGTCGCGCCCGCGGCCAGCAGCGACCAGTCTCCCGACAGGCGCAGGGAGACAGCGGTGCCGGCCAGCGACGCGGCCAGGATGATGGCGAGCGCCGCCTTCGGGAGCACGTACTTGTCGAAGAGGTCGTCGGCGAGCGCCGTGGACGTCCGCTGTCCCTGTTGTGCCATCTGGAGTCCTCACCCGCCCGAGGATTAGGGCGACCGAAACAAAGGGGTGCTCGCGCACATATTCGCCCGACACTGGTTAGGGGGTGGCCGCGAACAACCGGACACGATGCAGACAGTCACCGTCGAGCGGACCGTGGACGCCCAGCCGGCTAGCGTCCGGGACGCCCTCGGCCGGCTCGAACCGTTCGTGGAAGCCTCGGGGTTCGACGAGGTCGCCGTCGACGGCGACACCGTCGAGGTCGGCAACCAGGTCGGCATCATGACCCTCGAACTCACCCTCGAGGTCGTCGACGACCCGGACGCCGACCTGGCGTACGTCCAGACGGAGGGGCTGTTCGACGAGATGTCGACCACCTACACCGTCGACCCGGCCATGGGCGGCGACGCCTCGGTCGTGACCGCGACGACGGACTTCTCGCTGGACGTCCCCGTGCTGGGCGACGTACTCGACGCGACGGTCATCAAGCGCCAGCGCCGCAAGGAACTCGAGAGCCAGTTCGACTGGCTCCAGCAACAGGCGGCCGGGTCGGGGGCGGACGAGTCGACAGTGAAGTGACCCGGTGTCCGTCCCAGCCCCGGTCGGAGCAACGACTTTGTCGTCGGCTGCCGATAGTCGCGGGCATGGGAGATCGCGCCTGCTACCGCGAGCACTGCCCGGACTGTGACGCGCAGGTGACCGTCGTCACCGAGGAGTGCCCGGATTGCGGGCGCGCGCTCGACGTGACGTAGCCGCGCTCAGAACGGCGCGTCGACGGTCTCGTCGGGCGCTGTGCCAGCTCCCGCCTCCTTCCCGACGAGCACCCGGAACTCGCCGGGGTCTTTCGCGCGGTAGGACCAGTGGAACTCGGGGCCGGCCTCGGCCTCGAACTGGTGGTACAGCGGCTTCGGGTCGTGGTCGTTGACGAGTACGAACCCCTCGCCGGCGTCGAGGTCCTCGTAGGCCTCGAAGATGGCGTCGTGGCGCTGTGCGGGCGGGCGGTCCCGGACGTCGAGCTCGTGAGCGACGGTCAGTTCACCGTCACCTTCGTCGCCCGAATCGTCGTCGACGTCGGCAGCGTCGGGCTGCTTCGTAACGCGCACGCGGACCTCCCCGGGTTCGCGCTCGCGAATCTCCCAGCCGAAGGCGTCCTCGCCGTACTGTTCTTCGAACTCGCGGCGCAGCGGCTTCGGTTCGTGGGGTGCGACGACGTCGAGGCTGTCGCCCGCCGCCAGGCCGCCGTAGCGGTGGTGGATGGTCGGGTGGCGGTCCGGCTTCGGAATCTCCCGGACGTCGAACGTCGCGGTCGCTCCGTCGTCTTCGTCGTCGCTCTCGGAGGCGCCCGTGCGCGAAATCTCGACCCGCCACTCGCCGGGGTCCTCCCGCTCGTAGGACCAGCCGACGACGTCCCCGTGGACGGACTGGAGCTCGTGGTACAGCGGCTCGGGGTCGTGGTCGTTGACGAGCACGAACCCCTCGCCGGGTTCGAGCAGCTCGAAGGTCTCCGTCAGCACGGTGTGTCGGCGCCGCGGCGGCATCTCGCGGACGTCGAACGCCGGGAGCTCGTCGTCGGCCCGCTCGTCATCCGGGGCCCGCCTGGTCGCGCGGAGCTTCCACTCGTCGGGGCCGTCCTGCTCGTAGGTCACGTCCACCTCGGGGGCCCGGAGTACGCCGTACTGGCGGAGCGTCGGGTGTGGGTCCTCGTCGGCGACGACGACGAGCGACTCGCCGTCGTCGACGGCGTCGAGCTCCTCGAAGACGCGCTGGCGGCGCTCCGACCGGTCGGTCTCGGTGACGTCGATGGCGGTCTGCATCACTCGGGAGGAGACGCCCCACGCGAGTAGGGCCTCGGCCGAATCGATTCGGGTTGCGCTACGTCACGGGGTTGGCGACGACCAGCAGGCCCTCGTCGGTCTGGCGGAGCCGCGGCGGGTCGTCGCGGTGCGGGTCGAAGGCGGCGTACGCGAACGCCTGCCAGAGCGTGCGCTCGGCGTACGGGCGGTCGTCGAGGTCGACGCCGAGGGCGTCCGCGAGCGCGCCGTGGTTCAGTTCGCCGTGCTCGGTCGGCACAGAAACGGGGTCGGGGAGCCCGGCGAGGTCCAGTCCGAACGACGGGAACACCGCGCTCCCGCTGCCCGCTGGCGGGTGGTAGACGGTTCGGACGCCCGGGAACCGGATTCGGAGCACGGGAGTGACCGCGACCGGCTCACTGCCGTCGGCCGGCCGGACCGACTGACTCGGCAGCGTCACCGTGGTCGTCTCGCCGGCCGCCACGGGCACCGTCTCGTCGCCGGCAGCGACAGTCGCCGAGTCGGCGTCCAACGAGTGGACAGCCACGCTGGGCGAGGAGTATCCCCGGACCCGGGCAATCGTGGAGTCGCCAGCGACGGTGCCGTCGACCACGACTTCGTGGACGTCACCGTCGCGGACGAGGAGCTGTGGACCCGCGAGCCCACCCGTCCCGGCGCCGAGCGCGCGGAGCTCGTGCGTGGTCGCCCAGAACGCGCCCGGCGTACCGGACCCGGCGGCGTCGTCGGCCAGCACGGACCGCCAGTAGAACACTCTCGCCTCGTCGCCTGTGCGGTAGGGGACGGCGTCGGGGAAGAACTGGCCGTCGGCGTGTGTCGCGTCCAGCTCCGGGTGTTCGAGCGCGAGTTCGAGGTAGGGCGCCGCCGCGACGACGGGGTCCGGCGGCTGGTCGGTCGCCCGCGCCCACTCGACGGCGACTGTCGTCTCGGCGGTCTCCTGACCCATCGCTACCCGGTGGTAGCTCCCGGACGCCCTTGTGCTCGCACCCGGAGGTGTTCGCCTCGGCGGTGTCAGTCCGCCCGAGTGACACACCGGCAGTCCGTCGCCTCCATCTCGTCACCGCCCCCACAGCAGTCTCCACCGGGGTGGTCGACGAGCGCGCAGAGTTCCTCGACGCCGTGGTCCGGGAGCACGTAGCCGAACTGGTAGCCGTCGCCGGCGTCGAACTCGACGCCGAGTTCGGACGCGAAGAACGTCCGGACGACGCACTGCCGCCACGCGAGTTCGCTGCCGACGGTCTCGCCGCGGTCGGTGAGCGCGACGCCGACGTGTTTCTCGTAGGTGACGAGGCCGTCGGCGGCGAGCCGGTCGAACATCTCCGTGACCGTCGCGGGGGTGACGCCGAGGCGCTCGCCGACGGCGCCCGTCCTGACGTACTCGCGCTGGCCGTCGTCGGCGGCGGCCTCGAGCCAGTAAACTGCGGTCAGGTACCGGCCGGTACGTCGGTCGACACAGTCCGCTGGGTCGGTGCACCCGCATCGGGCACTCGCGTGGGCGCTAGCTGCCATCGACACGCTGTACCACGGCCAGCCGGGAGTGTGTCCCCCCGAATCCGTTCGCTCGCGTGGCTCGCCCCGCTGGGTTACGCTCTGTCGGTATCACCGCTGTCACCTGTGGTCCCAGGAGTCACCCGAATACGTCCGTGAAACGGCCGCACACGCCAATCGGCGGGGCTCTCCCCGGACGCCACGCAACTAAGTGCGGGTTACCTACCGTAGGTCGATGTCAGAGACACAGCTGCTGCCGGAGACGGACGCCCTCATCGACGGGCTGCGGAGCCGCCGCTCGGGCCACAACTTCGACGCGGACGCCGACCTCGACGAGGAGACGCTGGAGGAACTCGTCCGGGACGCGACGCTCGCGCCGTCCTCGTACAACCTCCAGCCCTGGGAGTTCGTGACTGTGCAGGACGACGACCGACTGGACGAACTCGTCGACATCGCGTTCGGCCAGGAACACATCGCCGAGGCGGGCACGGCGATTCTCGTCGCCGGCCACACCGACCCGAAGACCGCCGACCGCGTCTTCGAGGAGTGGGTCGAGGCCGGCCGCGTCGACGAGGAGACCGCTCAGGGCATGAAAGAGCAGACCGTCGCGGGCTACGAGAGCGACCGCGCCGGCCGCGACTACGCCGTCCGGAACGCCAGCCTCGCGGCGCAGAACCTCCTGCTGTCGGCGCACGCCCGCGGCCTCACTGCGACGCCGATGACCGGCTTCGACTTCGAGGCCGCCGCCGAGTTCGCCGACCTGCCCGAGGACACGATTCCGGTCGTGCTGCTGGCCGTCGGTCCGAGCGGCGGCGACGAGCCCGAGCGCCTGCCCCGCCGCAGCGTCGACGAAGTGCTCCACCGCGAATCCTTCTAGGCTGACTGCCCGACGCACCTCGGGCGCACGGGGTCTCCAGTTCACTGCTTCACGGGCTGCGAACAGCCACATCGCTTACCGGCGTCGCGGCCGTGGTGTCGCGTATGCCGGACACGTACGTCGACGCTGAGGTCGAGGTCGAGGTCGACTCAACCGAACTGGAAGTCGAAGCGGGCGACGAGGAGTCTTTCGAGGCCGAACTGACGGCGCCGGGCCTCGAGATCGAGGTCGAAGCCGAGATACAGGTCGCGGGGGAACCCGACTACTCGGCCGAGGACAGCGAACCCAGCGACGAACAGTCCCGCGACTCGGAGGACGGCGAGGAACACGCTGCCCCCGAGAACGACGAGTAAGGGCTACAGCGACAGCCAGCTGCTCGTCAGCGACTCGTCGGGGAGGTGCCAGCGGTGGCGGGGGCTGCCGTCGGCGCCCGCGATCTCCACGACGGCGTCCATCTGCGGGAGGAGCGCTTCGGCGGCCGCGCCGGGCGCGGCTTGCGTCACGTGGACGTGCCCGAGGCCACCGTGTGTCTCGACGAGCGCTCGGAGGTCCGCGACGAGCCCGGTCGCGCCGGCAGTGTCGACGGCCGCGACGACGTCGCCGAGGGCGTCCATGCAGATGCGGAGCTGCCCGGGCTCGAAGCCGTCCGGCGGCGCGAGCGCGTCGACGGCGTCCCGGGCGTCCGCCGCCAGCGTGTCGAGGTCCGAAGCGACAGTTGTGTCGCTCGTGCGGGGGCTCGGACCGTCGGCGTCCCCTTGGCTGGAGGTCGACGCTCCGGCTGCGGTGCTCCGGGTCGCTGTCTCGAGTCGGGCGACTCGCTCCGTGGTGCGGTCCCGTCTCCCCGCGGCCGAGAGTCGGGAAGACGAGGCAGCGTCGGTCTGTACGAACAGCCGGCGGCGGTCCTCGGAGTGGTCGGCGCCGAGCAGCCGGTCGCAGCCGTCGTGGGTGGCACAGTCGTCGTTCTCGACGACCAGCACCATGCAGCCGGCCGTCTTGAGCTCCTGGAGGGCGTCGGCGAACGTCTCGGGTGACGACGACCACCCGTCCCCGGCGGAAGGGTAACTCATCCTACTAGTTCAGATGGCGCCGTCCAGTATAAAATTTGGCATCTCGGGGTCGAACGAAACCCACCGGTGTGTCGGCAAACGCCCCGGCGTCCACCACCGCTAAACCCCGGGGGCGGGTAGCCAGCGACGATGCCAGACGCTTTCTCGCCACTGCAGTTGCGTGAGACGACGATACGGAACCGAATCGCGGTGTCGCCGATGTGCCAGTACTCCTGCGAGGACCGCGACGGCCTCGCGACCGACTGGCACCGCGTCCACCTCGGGTCGCGTGCGGTCGGCGGCGCCGGCGTCGTCATCTCCGAGGCGACCGCCGTCGAGGCCCGCGGTCGCATCTCCCCCGAGGACCTCGGCATCTGGAGCGACGACCACCGCGACGCCCTCGAACCGGTCGCCGAGTTCGTGAAACAGCAGGGCGCCACCCCGGGCATCCAGCTCGCGCACGCCGGTCGGAAAGCCGGCACCGCGCGCCCGTGGGAGGAGGAGCGCGGCCCGCTCGCGGAAGCCGAGGGCGGCTGGGATCCGGTCGCGCCGAGTGCCGACCCCTACCCCTTCGAGGACGACCCGCGCGAGACCCGAAAGCTCGACCGGGAGGGCATCCGGGACGTCGTGGACTCGTTCCGGCAGGGCGCCCGTCGCGCCCGCGAGGCCGGCTTCGAGGTCGCCGAGGTGCACGCTGCCCACGGCTACCTCCTCCACGAGTTCCTCTCCCCGGTCGCGAACCACCGCGACGACGAGTACGGCGGCAGCTTCGAGAACCGCACCCGGCTCGTCCGGGAGGTCACCGAGGCCGTCCGGGACGAGTGGCCCGACGGCAAGCCCGTGTTCGTGCGCATCTCCGCGACGGACTGGCTCGACGACCGCGACTCCTGGGACGTCGAGCAGTCGGTCCGGCTCGCCGACGACCTCGCCGAGTCGGGCGCCGACCTCGTCGACGTCTCCACGGGCGGCATCCACCCCGACCAGGACATCGACTGGGTCGGCCCAAACTACCAGGTCCGGTTCGCCGAACGCATCAAGACCGAGACGGACTCGGACATCGCCGTCGGCGCGGTCGGCGGCATCCAGACCGCCGAACAGGCCGACGCGCTCGTCCGAAACGGCCGCGCGGACCTCGCCATCGTCGGCCGGAAGTTCCTCCGCGACCCCTACTTCCCGCTGCACGCCGCCAGCGAACTCGGCCGCGAGGACGCAATCGACGTCCCCGCGCAGTACCGCCGCGGGTTCCAGTGACACGCTCCCGGTAGCTTCAAGCGCTCGTCCGTCCGGGATGCTCCTATGCCCGAGTTCCGCCACGTCCCCGACGAGGACCGCGAGGCCTTCCACTCGCTCGTCTCGTACGCCTTCCGACCGGAGGACGGCCCCTTCGACGACTTCGACCCCGAGGACCTCCCGGCCGGCGCGACAGTCGGCACCCGATACGGCCTGTACGACGGCGACGACGACCTCCTGGCTGCCTGCAAGCACATCGACTTCCGCACCCGCCTGCGGGGAGACGTCCACGACCTCCACGGCCTCTCGGCGGTCGCCAGCCCGCCCGAGCGCCGGCGCCGGGGGCTGGTCGGCCAGATGCTCCACGAGAGCCTCGTCCAGTCCCGCAGCGAGGGTGTCTACCTCTCCGCGCTCTGGCCGTTCAAGCGGTCATTCTACGGCCAGTACGGCTGGGCGACGGCGACCCGCGCCGTCGAACACGACCTCGACCCGGACGCGCTGTCGTTCGCGCCCGACCACGACCACGGGGAGTTCGTGCCCCTCGATGTCGACGACGACTGGGAGCGCACGGCCGCCGTCCACGACGCCCACGGCGCGGGCTACGAACTCACGATGGAGCGCTCCGAGGAGTGGTGGCGCAAGCGCGTCTTCGCCGGCTGGGAAGACGACCCCTACGCCTACGGCTTCGAACGCGAGGACGGCGACCTCGCGGCGTACCTCACGTACAGTGTCGAGGGCGACGGCGACGAGAAGACGCTGCAGGTGCGGGACTGGGCGGCCGTCGACCACGACGCCCGCCTCGCAGTCCTCCGATTCCTCGCCGACCACGACTCGCAGGTCGACCGGGTGCACGTCTGGACGCCGGCCGACGCCGACCTGCTCGACCACCTCCCGAACACGGACGACGTGGAGGCGACAGTCCGGCTCTGTCCGATGGCGCGCCTCGTGGACGTCGGGGCCGCCCTCGGGGCGCTCTCGTACCCCGACGGCGCCGACTGCGAGCTCGTGGTTGCCGTCAGCGACTCGTTTGCGGACTGGAACGACGACACCTACCGGCTGTCCGTCGCTGGCGGCGCCGCCACGGTCGAGCGGGGGGCGGACCCGGCGGCGGCCGACGTCGAACTCGACGTCGGCGCGCTCTCCCAGCTGTACGTCGGCTACCGGAGCGCCAGCGACCTCGCGGCGGTCGGCGACGTGGACGCCGCCGGCGAGCGCGCCCTCGACGCGCTCGCCGACTGCTTCCCCGAGCGGCCGACGTTCCTCCGGGAGGGATTCTGACTCGTTCGGGGGAGCGCGGTCGAACCCACCGAAACTGGCGTTAACTGTCCGAAACCCGGCGCCACGGACTCGCCTTCCCTTATGGCCCGGGCTCCTCGGGCCGAGTGCAATGATCGAACTACTCGACCTGTTCGCGACTGTCGGCGTCGACGTCGGAACCGCTGCGGCAGAAGCCGCCGGAGCCGCCAGCGGCGGCGGCGGACCGCCCGTCGACCTCCCGGACCCGGTGCCGGAGTTCGTCGGTGACGTCCTCGGCTCCGTGCGGTCGTTCGTCGACGGGTCCGCGGAGAAACTCGGGAAGACGGTCAGCGACCTGACGCCCGCCGGCCTCTGAGCAGGCCCGCAGGAAACAGATTCGGGAGGCGGTCAGACCGGCTCGAACCGGTAGCCGTCCCACGCCTGGCTGTCGGGCTCCCGGATGCCCGCGCCGGGCTCGCGCAGCTCCTCGCAGTACACCGGCTCGACGGCGGCGCCGATGTCGACGCCGTCGGCGGTCGTCAGCTGGCCGAGCGCCCGGACTGCCCCGCCCTCGACCTCGAACTCGACGATTGCGAGGTGGTTCGGCTCGCGGACGCCCGGCGGCGTCGCCGTCGACGTCGTCCACGTCACGACCTCGCCCGTGCGCTCGGAGAGGTCGACGGTCTCGGTCTGTTCGGCGCCACAGTCCGGACACCGGGTGTGTCCGGGGTAGCTGAGGTGGCCGTTCTCGCAGCGGTGTGCGTCGAGGCGTCGTTCGGTGTCGTCGTCACTCATGGCTGTTCGAGGATGGTGGTGGTCACGCAGTTGCCGAACCCGCCGACGTTGCAGGCCAGGCCGACCTCGGCGTCGACCTGCCGGTCGCCGGCGTTCCCGAGCAGCTGCTGGTAGAGTTCGTAGGCCTGTGCGACGCCGCTGGCGCCGAGCGGGTGGCCCTTCGACTTGAGGCCGCCCGAGGTGTTGATGGGGAGGTCGCCGTCTCGGTCTGTGACGCCGTCCCTGACGGCCTTCCAGCCCTCGCCCTTCTCGAAGAAGCCGAGGTCCTCACTCTGCAGGAACTCCAGAATCGTGAACATGTCGTGGAGCTCCGCCACGTCGACGTCGTCGGGCCCGAGGCCCGCCATCTCGTAGGCCTGATTCGAGGACTCGACGACCCCGCGCATCGTCGTCGGGTCGTCGCGCTCGTGGACGACGTGGGTGTCCGTCGCGCCCGCGACGCCCGACACCACGACGTAGTCGTCGGTGTACTCCGCGGCGACGGACTCCGGGCAGAACACGAGCGCGGCGCTGCCGTCCGTGATGGGGCAGAAGTCGTACAGCCGCAGCGGGTCCGCGACGATGGGTGACTCCAGGACGGTCTCGAGGTCGACTTCCTTCCGGAACTGCGCGTGAGGGTTGTCCAGCCCGTTCTCGTGGTTCTTCACGGCGACCTTGCCCAGACTCTCCCGGGGCGCGTCGTACTGGTCGAGGTACTTGCGAGCGGTCAGCCCCGCGAAGCTCGGGAGCGTGACGCCGTGCTTGTACTCGACGGGGTGCGTGAGGCTCGCGATGACGTCCGTGGCCTCGCCGGTCGTCCGGTGGGTCATCTTCTCGCCGCCGACCAGCAGCGTCGTCTCGCTGGCGCCAGACGCCACGGACTGCCAGGCGGCGTAGATGCCGGCGCCGCCCGATGAACTGGTCTGGTCGATGCGGGCGGTGTGCGCCGGCATCGCGGCGAGGTCGTGGGCGAGCGCGTTCGGGACGCCCGTCTGGCCCTCGAACTCGCCGCTTGCCATGTTCGAGACGTAGAGGTGGTCGACGTCGTCGCCGTCCACGCCGGCGTCGTCGAGCGCGGCGTCGCCGGCCTCCGCGAGGAGGTCCAGCAGCCACGCGTCGCGGTCGCCGAACTGCGTCATCGACGCGCCGACGATTGCTACGCGGTCCATACACCTCCCTCGTACAGGGGCGTCATTTAGCTTTCCACGCGCGCCCAGGCCACGTATCGGTCCCGCCTGCTCAGTGGGCGTCGATACCGACGCCGTCCGCGAGCAGTTCGTGCGACTGGAGGGCCGCCTCGTGGTCGGGGACGACGTGCTGGACCATCACCTCGTCGACGCCGACCCGGTCGGCGAGCTGCTCGAGGAGACCCGCCAGCGTCTCCGGGCTGCCGGAGATGGCGCGCGGCCACTCGTCCTCGTCGAGGGTCTCGGGCGTCGGCTCCGGGACGCCGCCGAGTTCCTCGATGGCTTCCGTCACGCCGGGCGTCGTGCCGACCTCGCCGCGCTTCATGCGCAGGAACGACGCCTCGGCGGACGCCCGCAGCCGGGCGGCCTCCTCGTCGGTCTCCGCGCACACCGCGTTCACCGCCACGACGCCCTCGGGCTCGTCGACGCCGCCGGGGAGCCGCGACGACTCGAACGTGTCGCGATACTCGTCGAAGGCGTGGGTGGCGAACTGCGGCCGGATGAACGCCGCGAAGCAGTACCGCAGCCCGAGTTCGCCCGCGATGGCGGCGCTGGACGGGCTGGACCCGAGCAACCACGGCACCGGCGGACGCTCGCCCGAGCGCGGAATCTCGATGTCGGCGTAGGCGTGTCCCTCCGGGAAGTCGTCGTAGAGGTGGGAGAGGACGGACTCGACCTTCTCGCGGTGGTCGCCGTCGGGGTCGCTGACGTGGCGCTCCGTCCCGAGCGCGCTGTCGACCGCCGGCGAGCCGTTCGCCCGCCCGAGCCCGGCGTCCACTCGGCCGGGCGCGAGGCCGTCCAGCGCGCCGAACTGCTCGGCGACCTTCAGCGGGCTGTAGTGGTTCAGCAACACCGCGCCGGAGCCGAGCCGAATCTCGTCGGTCTCGGCGGCGAGGTGCCCGAGCAGTACTTCGGGGGTCGTCCCCGCGAGCGTGTCGCCCATGCCGTGGTGTTCGGCGACCCAGAACCGCTCGTAGCCGAGGCGTTCGGCCTGCCGGGCGGCGTCGACGGTGTTCGCGTAGGCGTCGGTGGCCGTGCCGCCGTCGGGGACCGGAGAGAGGTCGACGATAGAGAGGTCCACGGGGGTCCTCGGGCGCTGCGGGAGAAAACGATTCGGCTACCAGCAGCGCTCCCGGCGTCTCCGGGCGCGCCCCGCTGCTCGCGTCACACCGATTCGACCACGAGCACCCGGAGGTCGTTGACGTTCGTCCCTGTCGGCCCGGTCCGGAGCAGGGCGTTCCGGTCTGCGAGGAAGCCGCCGGCGTCGTTGTCGTCGAGCGCCGCGCGCGCCGCTGCCGGGTCCTCGACGCTCTCTCGGTCCACGACGGCGCCGGCGTTCTCGCTGGCGCCGTCGATGCCGTCGGTGTCGACGCAGGCGAACGCGGCCCCCTCGGGTACTCCGGACGCCGCCGCGGCGAGCGCGCACTCCTGGTTCGGACCGCCGTCACCGTCGCCCGCGACGGTCACCGTGAGCTCGCCGCCGGAGAGCACGACGGCCGGCGGCTCGACCGGGTCGCCGGTCGCCCTCACTTCGCGCGCTATCGCGGCGTGGACGCCGCCGACCTCGCGCGCCTCACCCTCGATCTCCGCCGACAGCACGAGGGGCTCGTACCCCCGCTCACGTGCGGTCTCGCGGGCGGCGTCGAGGGCCGTCCGGCCGTTCGCGAGCACGTGCGCGGTCGTCTCCTCGAAGAGCTCGTCGCCGGGCTTCGGCGTCTCCGGGCGGTCGCCGGCAGCGCCGGCCTGCAGGTGCTCGCGGACGCGCGACGGCACGTCGACGTCGTGCTCGTCGAGGACTGCCAGCGCGTCCCCGTAGGTCGACGGGTCCGGGACCGTCGGGCCGCTGGCGACGACGTCGAGGTCGTCGCCGACCACGTCGCTGAACGCCAGCGTGACGACCGTCGCCGGGGCGAGCGCCCGCGCGAGCCGGCCGCCCTTGACCGCCGAGCAGTGCTTCCGCACGGCGTTCACGTCGTGGATTGGGGCCCCCGAGTCCAGCAGCGCGTCCGTGGTCGCCCGGAGGTCGGCGAGATCGAGGTCGCCGGCGGGCGCGGGCAGCACGGCGCTCCCGCCGCCCGTGAGGACTGCGAGCGCGAGCGTCTCCGGACCGCAATCTCGTGCCGCGGCGAGCAGGCGCTCCGTCGCGGCGACGCCGCGCTCGGACGGGACGGGGTGGTCGCTCGCCAGCACGTCGACCCCGGGCACGTCGACGGGGTCGTCGGTCACCACGACGCCACCGTCGAGCCGGTCCCCGAGGACGTCGTGGAGCGCGCGAGCGACCTGCGCCGCCGCGTTCCCGCCGCCCAGCACCACGACCGCGTCGCAGGCGGCGAGGTCGTGGGTCGCGTCCTGCACGCGCAGGGTTTCGCCGTCGACTGCGACCGTCTCGGGGACGACCCGTCGTGGCTGCGCCGCCTCGACGCCGGCCTCGAGACACGCCAGCGCCGTGTCTCTGGCCGGCGTGTCCGCGAGCGCCGTGCGGTCACGAATCGTCACCATACCCGCCCCGACGGGTGCGCGCGGCAAAATTACCCGGGCTGGCGGGCCAGTTGCAGACCGCGAAGCCAAACGTTCAATTGGGGGCGGCGAGAGGGTACGACCGATACGGTCGATGGATACACAGCGCCGAGGCGTCGACTCCGAGGCTGTCGCCGAGCTCCAGTCGTCCGTCGACACGGACGATGTCGCCGAGCTCGCCGAGCGACTGCACAGCGAGGACTCCGACGAACGCGCGGGCGCAGCGTGGCGGCTCGTCGAGGCCGCGTCGCGGCGCCCGACGGCGGTCCGCGCACACCTCGACGACGTGGTCGCGTGCGTCGACGACGACGACCGCTGGGTGCGTCGCGGCGCCACGTGGGTGGTGGCGGAGCTCGCGGAGCGCCAGCCGGACGCGCTCTCCGTGAAGTTCTCCGAGCTGGTCGAGCTGACGGACGCCGACGACCAGCTGGTCCGACAGAACGGCGCCGTCGCGGTAGCGGGCGTGACGAAGCGCTACCCGGGCCGGGCGACGACTGGCCTGTCGAAACTGGCGGAACTTACCGCGGACGAGGACCAGCTGCTGGCGCGGTACGCCGAGGAGGCGTTCCGGGACGTGACCGAGGCTATCGCTGCGCGCGCCGACGACGCCGGCTACCCGATGCTCGTGCGCGCTGCGGAGGCGTACGCCGACCTCCTCCCGGACGACGTCGAGGTGATCACCGTCGGCGACGACGAGGACCCCGCACACCCGGTGTACGTCTCGTTCGGGAAGGACGCGCCGGTGGACGCGGGGGCGGCCGACGACGCGCCACAGGAGCACCCACCGGCGGAAATCCCGGACCCGCCGTCCGTGACGGTGACGCGGGCGGACCTCGAGCCCGACCTCAAAATCGGGAGCACGCCGCTGACGACGGACTTCCGGGCGTCGATCGTCGACGACACGCTCGAACACGGGCTGGTGACGTTCCGGCGGCTGGACGCGACCGACGAGGCCGTCCGCGAGGCCTTCCAGAACGCGCTAGGGCAGTGGGCGGCCGTCGACGACCACGACCACGTGGAGAGCGTGCTCGGCGCGGGCGAGGACTGGGCGGCGACCAGATACGACGACGGTGACACGCTCGCGCAGCGGGGCGCACCGAACACCATCGCGGAGGCCACGTGGCTCGTCGACCGGATTACGCGGGCGGTGAGCTACGCGCACGCTCGCGGCGTCGTCCACGGTGGCCTCCACCCGGGCGTGATTCGGTACCTCGAGACGCCGGTGGGGGCGTGGGACGCGCCGCTGGTGGCCGACTGGGGGTTCGCGCACGCCACGAGCGGCCTGCGAACGCCGCCGATTCCGCGACAGTTCGCGGCGCCGGAGCACCGCAACCCGGGGACGTACGGCCGGTTCGACCAGTCGACGGATGTCTTCGGGCTGGGCGCGCTGGCGTACTACCTGCTGACTGGGGAGCCGCCGGTCACGGGCGAGTCGGTGGTGCCGGCGTCCCACCGGAACCCGGCGCTGCCGGCGGCCGTCGACAGCCTCTTCGACCGGTCGCTGGCGACGGACAAGCAGGCGCGGTTCGAGACGGTACTGGGCTTCCAGACGGCGTTCGACCGGCTCGCCGGTGACCTGGCCGGGGAGGTGGCGCCGTGACAGCCAGCCCGGCTGCGGTGCTGGACGCGGTGGCGTTCACCGGGTACGGCATCCTCGTGGTCGCCGGTCTCGGGTTCACCTACTACGCGACGCAGAACTACTCGCTGG
Source organism: Halobacterium rubrum (assembly GCF_021729015.1). Classification (GTDB taxonomy): domain Archaea; phylum Halobacteriota; class Halobacteria; order Halobacteriales; family Halobacteriaceae; genus Halobacterium; species Halobacterium rubrum. Next base: position 440,612 of record NZ_JAJQQZ010000003.1, on the reverse strand, counting down.
ACCGCCTCGAGGGGCACCGCGACTTCTGGGGGTACCTGACGTACGTGGGGCTGGCCGTGTCGCTGTTCGGTGCGTTCGGGCTGGCCGGCACGGTGGCCGGCGGCGGCCAGTTTGTGTGGGCGTTCGCGGACCTGTCGTTGCTGTTCACCATCGCCTTCGTGGCGTTCTCGATGCGGGAGGTGTACTACGCGAGCGCGCTCGCTCCGGCGCCGGAAGACCGCGAGATCCCGCTGTCGACGCTGCGGCTCGTCGAGTTCGGGTTCGTGGTCGTGGTCGCCGTCGAGTGGGTCGTCGTCGTCTTGCTCGGGGAGACGACGGTGACAGTGTTGCTGCGCGGGCTCGGCGCGCTGGCGTTCGCCACGTACGGCGTCGTGTTCAGCGAGCGACTGGAGGCGCTGGCGCACGGGACGACGATGGACACGCTGCGTCGCCACCTGGTGTTCGTGCTGGTGGCTGCCACCGGTGTGGCCGTCGCCGGCCTGCTGGGGCTGCTGTTGCCGGGGGCGGCTGCCGAGAGCACCCGGTACGTCTTCGTGGTGCTGCTGGGTGGACTGCTGGTGCCGCCGACGATTCGCCTCCAGCAGTCGGTCGCGGGCCTCACGTGACCGTTCGCGCCCGCCACCCGATTCGTTAGGGGCGCCTAAACATCGACACACACTTTAGGGCGGCCTAAATAGAGGCGAGCAACAGATGACCCGAGACGTCTGCGTCGTCGTTCCGACCATCCGGGAGTACGAGTGTATGCGGTCGTACTTCGAGAACGCCCGCCAGCACGGCTTCGACCTCGACCGCCTGTTCGTCGTCCTCGTCACCGAGGACTTCTGTGACACCGAGGGCATGCGCGAGATGCTCGACGAGGAGGGCGTCGCCGGCGCCGTCTTCGACGGCGAGGCGCGCGAGCAGTGGTACGCCGAGCAGGGCGTCGCCGAGTACGACCACCTCGTGCCCGCAGCCAGCCACGCCCAGACCTCGTTCGGGCTGCTGTACATGTGGGCACACGACGACTTCGACTACGGCGTGTTCATCGACGACGACACGCTCCCCCACGACGAGTGGGACTTCTTCGGCACCCACCTCGAGAACCTCCACCACGACGGCGAGGTGGAGGAGGCCTCCAGCGACGAGGACTGGGTGAACGTCCTCTACCAGTCCGACGCCGACCTCTACCCCCGGGGCTACCCCTACTCGGCGATGGACGAGGCCGTCGAGACGACGACGACCGAGACGGACCACGTCGTCGCCTCGCAGGGCCTCTGGACGAACGTCCCGGACCTCGACGCCGTTCGCATCCTGATGGACGGAGACCTGCAGGGGCAGGCCCAGACCCGTACCGGCTTCGAGGACTTCGACCGCGACTTCGTCGCCGGCGAGGGCGACTACCTCACCGTCTGCTCGATGAACCTCGCGTTCCGCCGGGAGGTGATTCCGGCGTTCTACCAGTTCCCGATGGACGACAACGCCTGGGACGTCGGCCGCTTCGACGACATCTGGAGCGGCGTCCTGCTGAAGCGCGCGGCCGACGTGGTCGGCGGCGAGATCTACAACGGCGCGCCGCTGTGCGAGCACAACAAGGCCCCGCGGTCGACGTTCGACGACCTCGCCAACGAGGTCGCGGGCCTCGAACTGAACGAGCACTTCTGGAAGGAGGTCGCCGCCGTCGACCCCGCCGACGACACGTACACGGCCGTCGCCGAAGCCGTCGGCCGGCGGCTCGCAGCCGGCGACTACGAGGAGTACAACAACGGCGCGTTCCTCAACGAGTGCGGCGAGTACCTGCTGGACTGGGTGGCGTGTCTGGACGCGCTCGCCGACCGCGAGGTCGCAGCGACCGCCAGCGACGACTGACTGTCTGGCTGCCGGCACACTGACTGGCTGCGTGCCCGACCGCCGCCCGCTCTCACTGACCGCCGCTCAGACGACGGACGTTCTAACCGACTGGCGCTCCGGGACAGCGGCGCCGTCGTCGTGTCGACACTCGCACAGTCTCGTCCCAGTGGCTGGGACCGAACCGGCAGGTATAAGGGTTTTAGGCGAGCCTAATTCCGAGTATGTCCGACCGAGCTGGACTCAACCGTCGGAAGTTCCTCGCGGCAACCGGCGCAGCGACGATAAGCGGTCTCGCAGGCTGTAACGGCGTTCTCGGCGGCGGCGGCGAAAACGGGAGCAGCGACGACGCGCCCGGCATCGGCGACTTCCGTGGCTCCGGCGAGTACGTCTCCGGGCGCGGCGCCCCGGGCGGCACCTCCATCGAAGAACTCGACGACCTCGAGGGCGAGCTCGCGGTCTACCTCGGTGGCGGCGAAGGTGGCCGCTACACCAACCTGCTGGAGCTGTTCAATCAGTACTACGACGACTTCGAGGTCACCTGGGACACCCAGCCGTCGTCCCAGCTCGCGAACACCATCGTCCAAGAGCACGAGAGCGCCACCACGCAGGCGGACGTCTTCTGGTCGGTCGACATCGGGTCACTCGCGTACGTCAGCGAGAACGGCGCGTCCACCACGCTCTCCAGTGACACGGTCTCTCCCGCCTTCGACCGGTACCACCCCGACGACACGTGGGTCGGCGTCGCCGGTCGCTCGCGCGCCATCCCCTACAACACCAACCAGTTCAGCGAGTCCGAGATGCCCGACAGCATCGACGCCTTCGCGACCGAATCCCGGTTCGCGGGCAACGTCGGCTGGGCACCGACCTACGGCGCGTTCCACGGCTTCGTCACCGCGATGCGCCACATCCGCGGCGAGGACGCCACCCGCGAGTGGCTCAACGGGATGCTCGCCCAGAACGTCAACCGCTACAACAACGAGTACCTCGTCGCGCAGTCGACGGCCAACGGCGAACTCGCCACGGGCTTCGCGAACCACTACTACACGATGCTCGTGCTCGCCGGCCGCTCGGACGCCCCCATCGACGTCACGTTCACGAAAAACGACGCCGGGTCGCTCGTGAACGCCGCCGGCGCGTCCGTCCTCGAGGGCACCGACAAGGCCGAACTCGGCGAGAACTTCATCCGCCACCTCCTCTCCGCGGAAGCCCAGGAGTTCTTCGCGACCCGCGGCTTCGGCTACCCGATGATTCCCGACGTCGAACCGGTCGGGCCGCTGCCGAGCCTCGGCGAACTCGAACCGCCGGAGCTCGACTTCCAGAAGCTCTCGGACATCCAGCCGACGCTGGAGCTCCTGCGCGACGTCGGCATCCTCTCGTAGATGGCAACCAGCGACCGACTCGACCGCCTCCGGAACGACGGCACCGGCGACGACGACGGAGCCGCCGGCTTCTCTCTGGCCGTCACTGCGGGCGCTGTCGCGGCGGTCGTCTCCCTGCCGATTATCGTCCTCGTGGTGCAGGCCACCGACTACGGCCTCGGCCACCTGCTCGGGCTCGTCACCCAGCCCAGCAGCGTGCAGGTCGCCGTCAACAGCGTCGTTCTCACCGGCATCGTCACCGTCGGCTGCGTCGCCGTCGGCGTCCCGCTCGCTGTGCTCACCGTCCAGACCGACTTGCCGTTCCGCCGGTTCTGGACGGTCGTCGGCGCGCTGCCACTGGTCGTCCCGAGCTACATCGGGGCGTTCACGTTCATCGCCGCCTTCGGGCCGCGCGGCGAGCTCGCGGACCTGCTGGCGCCCCTCGGCGTCGAACGGATTCCCGCCATCTACGGCCTCCACGGCGCAGCACTCACCCTCGTGTTGTTCACGTACCCCTACGTGTTCCTCACGACGCGCGCGGCGCTGCTCTCGTTCGACGGCACGCTCGTCGAGGCGGCGCGCACGCTGAACCACTCCCGCTGGGAGGCGTTCAAGCGGGTCACCGTCCCCCAGATTCTGCCCGGCGTCGCCGCCGGCACGCTGCTGTCCTCGCTGTACGCGCTCTCGGACTTCGGGACCCCGTCGCTGATGCGCTACGAGGTGTTCACCCAGCAGATATACGTCGCCCAGCGCAGCCTCGGCGTCCCCGAGGGCTACCCGGCGATGCTGTCCCTGCAGCTGCTCGCCATCGTCGCCGTGGTGCTCGCGCTCGAATCCCGCGTCGGCGGGTCGACGAGCGCGTACATCTCCCGGGGCGCCAGCCGGGCCAATCGCGTCGAACTCGGTGTCTGGAAGTGGCCCGCGCTCGCGTTCTGTTCGCTGGTCGCCGTCCTCTGTCTGGGCGTCCCGCTGGGCGTGCTCGTCTGGTGGCTGGTCCGGGGCGGCGAAGCCGTCTTCGAGTTCGACCCGACGGCCGCGTGGAACTCCCTGCGGGTGGCCGTCGGCGCCGCCGTCGTCGCGACGCTGCTGGCGCTGCCGGTCGCCGGCTACAGCGCCCGCTCGACGTCGGTGACCTCGACGGTCGTCGACCGCCTCACGTACGTCGGCTACGCGGTCCCCGGCGTCGTCATCGGCGTCGCGCTCATCTACCTCACGACGAGCGTCGACCTCCTGACGTGGTGGCTGCCCGTCGGCGCTGACGCGGTCACCGGCGTCGTCCAGTCAGTCTACAAGACGGTGCCGCTGCTCGTGTTCGCGTACGTCGTCAGATTCCTCCCGCAAGCGGTCGGCACCGTCCGGTCGTCAGTCCTGCAGGTCGACCCGAAGCTCACAGAGGCCGCGCGCTCGCTGGGCCGCTCCTCGACGGGCGCATTCCGGGAGGTGACGCTGCCGCTCATCGCACCCGGCGTCGCCGCCGGCGCCGCGCTCGTCTTCCTCACGACGATGAAAGAGCTGCCGGCGACGCTCATGCTGAGTCCGATAGGCTTTGAAACCCTGGTGTCGTACATCTGGCTGGTCAGAGGAGCCGGCTCGTACGGCGCCGCCGCGATTCCCGCCCTCGTGCTCGTGGGCGTTTCGGCGCTCTCGATGGTCGTCATCCTCGCACAGGAACGATACAATGGCTGAACCCGCTTCCCAACGGCAGGACCACGACGACACCGCCACCGACGACTTCGCGGACGCCGACACCGTCCTCGAACTGGACGGCGTCACGAAGGCCTACGGCACGGAAACCGCCGTCACCGACGTGTCCCTGGACGTCCAGGACGGCGAACTCCTCACCCTGCTGGGGCCGTCGGGCTGCGGGAAGACGACGACACTCCGGATGCTCGCCGGACTCGAGCGGCCGACCGAGGGCAGCATCGAACTCGGCGGGAAGACCGTCGCCGGTCCGGAGACGTTCGTCGCCGCCGAGGACCGCGGCGTCGGCATCATCTTCCAGGACTTCGCGCTGTTCCCGCACCTCTCCGTCGAGGAGAACGTCGCGTTCGGGCTCTCGGACTGGGACGACGACGCCACCAGCGAACGCGTCGCGGAGATGCTCGACCTCGTGGACATGCCCGACATGGGCGACCGGTCGGTCGACCAGCTCTCGGGCGGCCAGCAACAGCGCGTCGCCGTCGCGCGCAGCCTCGCGCCCGAGCCGGACATCCTCCTGCTCGACGAGCCGTTCTCGAATCTGGACGTGCGGCTACGCGTGGAGATGCGCGAGGAGGTCCGGCGCATCCTCAAGGAGGCCGGCGTGACCGCCGTCTCCGTCACGCACGACCAGGAGGAGGCGCTCTCGATCTCCGACCGCGTCGCCGTCCTGAACGACGGCCGCATCGAGCAGGTCGGCGACCCCGAGGGCGTCTTCGAGCACCCCGAGTCGCGGTTCGTGGCTTCCTTCCTCGGGCAGGCGGCGTTCCTCTCGGCGCGCGTGGGGTCGGACACGGTCGACACCGCCATCGGCTCGTACGACCGGACGCTGCTCAAAGGCCTCACTGACGGCTATCAGGGGGCGATGGTCGACGTGCTCGTCAGACCGGACGACCTGCGCGCCGTCCCCGCCACCAGCGACAGCGGAAACGGCACCATCGTCAAACGACAGTACACCGGCCCGTCGTTCATCTACCACGTCGAACTCGACAACGGCGACGTGGTGCGTTGCCTCCACAACCACGCCGAGGACATGGGCGTCGGCGAGCCGGTGACAGTCGACCTCGTCAGCGACCACTCGCTGGCGTGGTACCCCACCGAGTAGTATGCGGGCCCGGCTCCGCCGCGCGCTCGCTCGCGCACCGCTCGCGCCGGCCGCGCTGGCGGGCGTCGCCGCCGTGCTGGCGTACGCCGTCTCCGTCCTCGTCTTCCCGTATCATTCCACGAACCACGACGAAGCGGTCTACCTCCAGCAGGCTGCGATGCTCCTCGAGGGCCGGCTGTTCCTCCAGCCGCCCGTCGAGGGCGCGTTCCGGCCGTGGTTTTTCGTCGAGTCCGCTCGCGGCCTCTACTCCAAGTACTCGCCGCCGACCGCCGCCGTCTACGCGCTCGGCGAACTCGTCGCCGGCTCGTACCGCTATGCGCTCCCCGCTGTGGCGGGCGCGAACGTCGCCCTGCTGTACGGCGTGGTGCGCGAGGCCTGGGACCGTCGGACGGCGGTCACGGCTGCGGTCGCGCTGCTGGCGTCGCCGCTGTTCCTCGTGCAGGCCGGTGTCTTCCTCCCGTACGCGCCGACGACGATGCTGAACCTCGCGTTCGCGCTGGCGTACTTCCGCGCGGAACGCACTGCCAGCACGGGCTGGGCCGCAGTCGCAGGCGCCGCCGTCGGGCTGGCGTTCTTCGCTCGCCCGTACACGGCGGTCCTGTTCGCGGCGCCGTTCGTCGTCCACGCCGTCTGGACGCTCCGCGATCCACTGGCCACGACGTTCAGCGAGCGCACGGTCCCGAGCCTCGTCGCTCGTCGAGTCGCGACCGCGGGCCTCGGCACTGCCGGGGTCGCAGTCGCACTCGGCTACAACGCCGTCGTCACCGGCGACCCGCTGGTGTTCCCGTATCAGGCGTTCGCGCCGCTCGACGGGCTCGGGTTCGGCTACCGGGAGATTCTGGGCTACTCGCAGGACTACACGCTCTCGCTGGCTGTGCGGTCGAACGCCGAGGTCGTCGGGGCGTTCCTGCTGGACTGGGCGCCGTTCGGCGCACTGGGCAGTCTGCTCGCTGGCCTCGGGGTGTTCGTCACTCGGCGCCGGGGCTGGCCGTGGCAACAGGCCGTGCTGGGTGGCGTGGCGGTCAGCGTAGTGGTCGGGAATCTCGCGTTCTGGGGGAACCGGAACGTCCTCGGTGCGCTTCCCGACCCGAGCGACGGCCTGATTCACACGCTCGGCCCGTACTACCACTACGACCTCCTCGTGCCGGCGAGCGCGTTCGCTGCCGTCGGGCTGCTCGCGCTCGCCGACCGCGCGCGCTCGACGGCCGCCGCCCGTCTGGACGGCCGGCAGGCGGTCGCGGTGACTGCCGCCCTCGTGCTCGTCGCCAGCGCGGTCGTCGGGGCGAGCGCCGCCACCGCGACGGCCACGAAGCTCGAGGAGAACGCGGCCGTCACCGACCAGTACGAGGCCGCCTACGAGCCATTCGAACCAGCGCCGCCCGGGGACGCCGTGGTGTTCGTCCCGGACCCGTACGGGGACTGGCTCAACCACCCGTTCCAGGCGCTCCGCAACGACCCCGGATTCGACGGCGACACGGTGTACGCGCTCCACGACCACGCCGCCGAGGTCGCCACAGCGTACCCCGACCGCGACCTCTACCGGTACGCGTACCGGGGGACGTGGACGCCACACGGCGGCGAGCCGGTCGACCCGGTGCTGCGTGAGGTCGAGGTCGCGTCCGGCCAGTCGGTGACTGCGACGACGTCGTTCGGCGTGCCGTCGTGGGCCGCGAGCGTGACGGTCACCGTCGAGTCCGGCGACGCCCGCGAGCGGTACGTGCTCGACGGCGTCGCCACTCGCGACGAGGCGACCGTCTCCGTGGTCGTCGACGACGGCCGCGTCACTCCCAGTGGACCGGTGACGCCGACGCGCAACGAGTCACTGGCGCTGGCGGGCGACGACGTGACCGTCGAGGTGCTCGTGGACGGCGGGTACGGCGCCGGGTTCACGTACCGGGTCGTGGTGCCGGTCACGGCGGCCGGTGGCGGCGGCTATCGCGCGCTGACGCCGTCCCAGGAACTCTGCACGAACCTCCGGGCCTGCGACGAGTCGCCCGTCTACGTCGAGGGCGTCGGGCCCGACGGCTCGTGGTTGAACGCGTCGGTCACGGCGAACTGAATGAGAACAGCGGCGAAAAATTCGAGCTGGAGAACTGCGGAGTCAGGCCAGAACCGGTTTCCGGACGTCGCGGATGGCACCAGTCACCAGCACGCCGGCGAGGAAGACGAGAACCGCGACCACGAACAGCCAGCCGAACCAGAAGCCGACGGCGGCGAGCTGGGCGACCTGCGGGGTGGCGGTGGTGACGAACAGCGCGTACCAGAGGCCGGTCCACGCCAGCAGTCCCGCGAGCGCCTTCGCTACCAGCGGCGTCCATCCACGCACGCGAGCGTAGAAGGAGCGTGCGACGTAGGAGCGGACGGTCTTGGCGGGAGTGCGGGTGGTCGGGTAGTTGCCGTTCTTTACCATACTACTAATACGACCGACAAGAGCTTATAGCTACCGGTGATTTCGGCAGTTTCAGCCCCTCAAGGAAGTCGTTCTTCGGCGCAGACTTTGAGGATGGAGCCGAGAATCTCGGCGCCGCCCTCGAGGGGGTCGAGTTTCGTCTCGCCGAGCCGGTCGGCGTACGCGATGGGCTCCTCGACGACGTCGTAGTCCCGGCACAGCGGGCGAATCAGCAGTTCCGCCGAGAGGCCCGTGTTCTGCGTCCAGTCGATGTCGTCGACGACCTCTTTCCGGTAGGCGCGCATCCCAGTCGTGGTGTCGTGGACGCGCTCGCCGACGAGCAGCGACGTGATGGCGGCGAAGGCGGCGTTCCCGAAGCGGTTGAACGCCGGCATGGTGTCGGCGCCCCAGTAGAGGCGGTCGCCGCTGACGACGTCGTAGCCCTCGTTGATGCGGTCGAGGAAGTCCGGGATGCGGTCCATCGGGTAGGTGTCGTCGCAGTCGGTGGTGACGACGACGGGGGTGTCGGCGGCGCGGAGCGCGGCGGCGACGGCGACGCCGTACCCGCGGGGCTCCTGTTCGATGACGGTCGCGCCGTGTTCTCGCGCGATTTCGGGCGTGCGGTCGCTGGAGCCGTCGACGCAGACGACGCTGGCGCGGTCGTCCGTGAGGTCGGCGATGTCGGTGAGCACGGTCTCGATGGCTGCCTCCTCGTTGTACGTCCCCATGGCGACAGTGACGTCGTCGAGCGTGTACGGGCCGTCCGTCATTGTCGCGTCGTACCCACCACGACTATTTTAGGCTTACCAAAAACTTCGACGAGGTGCAAAACCATAAATACGTTCACTCCCATCACCGCATGAGACAACGGGACGCCCCCCAACAATGAGTGACGCCGACACGGACGCCACGACAGACGAGCACGACCCGACGGTGCTCGTCGTCGACGACGAACGCGGGCTCGCCGACCTCTACACCATCTGGCTCGAGGACGACTACGACGTGCGGACCGCCTACGACGGCACCGACGCGCTCGACGCGCTCGACGCCGCCGTGGACGTGGTCCTGCTCGACCGCCAGATGCCGGACATCTCGGGCGACGAAGTGCTCTCGGAGCTCCGGGACCGGGGCATCGAGTGCCGAGTCGCCATGGTCACAGCCGTCGAACCGGAACTGGACATCATCGACCTCGGATTCGACGACTACCTCCGCAAGCCGGTCGACAGAGAGACGCTCCTCGAGACCGTCGAACGCCTGCTCCGTCGCTCGACGTACGACGACACCGTCACTGAATTCTTCGCTGCCGCACGCAAGCAAGCCCTCCTCTCCGGGTCCGACGACCCCTCGGTGACCGAATCCGAGGAGTTCGCCGGCCTCGAGGACGACCTCGCCGACCTCCGCGGGAGCCTCGACGACGTCGTCGCCGACTTCGACGACGCTGACTACGAGGTACTGTTCAGGCGGCTGTCAGACGACCCTGGCGAGACAGATGACGGCGAGTGAGTCTGCGGGCAGCAGAGGCGACCTCCTCGACTACGCGACCGCAGTAGCGACGGCCGAGGACACCCACACGGTCTTCGAGGAACTGGCCAGCGCTGCGGACCGCGCCTTCGAGTTCACCTCGCGGGTCGCAGCCGCCGGAGACCACGACGACAGCGATGTGCTCTCCGTGCGAACGTGGACCGGCGAGCCGCCCCAGACCTCAGGCATCAGCGCCGACGAGGGGCTGGCGGGCCGCGCCTTCCAGACCGGCCAGACCATCCACGTCGAGAACGTCCGCGAGGACCCCCGGATCGACGACGTTCCCGCGGACGCGCCCCGTTCGGTCGTTACCGTCCCCATCGGTGACGCCGGCGTCTTCCAGGCGTTCCGGGAGCAGCCCGGCGGCTTCGACGACGCACAGGTCGCCGTCGTCGAGCAGCTCGCCGAGCACGCCAGCCGGGCCATCGAACGCATCCGGTCCCAGCAGCGCGTCGCGGCCAGCGAGCGCCGGTTCCGGTCCCTGTTCGAGGACGCCGACGACCCCCTCGTGCTGTACTCGACCCGGAACGGCGAGCCGGCCAGCGTCGAGTACGCCAACGAGGCGGCAGAAGCGCTGTTCGACGCGGTCGAGGCCGAACTCCGCGAGCGCGCCCTCGACGAGCTGCTGGAGGCCGACGCCGAGGAGCTGGTCCCCGCCGAGGAGGCACACAGTGTCGAGACGTCGCTGGCCGCGCCGGCGTCGATGCGCTTCCTCGAGGTCACCGTGAAGCCGATGCCGGACGACGCCGGCGTCGACGCGTTCGCGGAGCTCCGGGACGTCACAGAGCAGGCCCAGCGCGAGCGCGTGCTGACGAGCCTGCACGACGCCACGCGGCGGATGTTCGTCAGCGAGGACCGCCACGAGATCGCGTCAGTGATGGTCGACGCCGCGAAAGGTCTCGTGAATCTGCCGTACGTCGGCGTGTTCTTCGCGTCGGAGAACGGCGAGGAACTGCAGCCGGCGGTCAACTCCGGGCTAGTCGGCGGCAGCACCCCTCCGGTGTTGCGTGCCGGCGAGAGCATCGCCTGGGACGTCTACGACTCCGGCGAGCCCGACTGGGTGACAGACGTTCCCAGCCACCCGAAGACCAGCAACCCCGACACGGCCATCGAGGAGGAGTTCCTGTTGCCGCTGGGCGACCACGGCATCCTCCTCGTCGGGGCGACGGAGAGCGGCGTCCTGACCCGCGAGGACCGCGACCTCGCGGGCGTCCTCGCGACCAACGCCGAAGCCGCACTGGACCGCGCCGAACGCGAACGACGGCTGCAGGAACAGGAGACCGAACTCCGCAGCGAACGCAACCGGCTGGCGGCGCTGTTCGAGAACGTCCCCAGTCCGACGGCGAGCTTCGTCGTCGACGACGGCCAGCCGATCGTGCAGTCAGTGAACTCGGCGTTCGAGTCGGTGTTCGGGTACACTGAGACCGAACTCGTCGGCGAGAACATCGACGAGTACATCGTGCCGCCGAGCCGCACGGAGGAGGCCGACCTCTACAACGAGAAACTGAAAGCCGGCCAGAACATCAACGTCGAGGTCCAGCGGCTGACGGCCGACGGTCCCCGGGACTTCCTGCTGGACGTGGTGCCGTTCCGGCTGGAGGAGCCCAACGTCCAGGGGTACGCGATGTACACCGACATCACGGAGCGCAAGGAGCGCGAGCGCGAGCTCGAGCGGCAGAACGACCGCCTCGAAGAGTTCGCGAGCATCGTCAGCCACGACCTCCGGAACCCCCTGAACGTCGCGCGGGGCTACGTGGAACTGGCCGAGGAGACGAAGTCCGACGAGCACTTCGAGCGCGTGGACGACGCGCTCGAACGCATGGCGGACATCGTCGACGACGTGCTGACGCTCGCCCGACAGGGCCGCAGCCTCGAGGAGACGGTCCCGGTGTCGCTGGCGGACGCCGCCGAGGACGCGTGGCGGAACGTCACGACCCGGGACGCGACGCTGGAGACGGACGACCCGCCGACGCTGGACGCCGACCCGACCCGGCTGGGCTCGCTGCTGGAGAACCTCTTCGGGAACGCCGTCGAACACGGCGGCCGGGGCGTCACCGTGACCGTCGGCGAACTCGACGTCGAAGACGGCACGGGGTTCTACGTCGCGGACGACGGCGTCGGCATCCCGGCGGAGCACCGGGACGTCGTCTTCGAGTCCGGGGAGACGTTCAGCGAGGACGGCACCGGGTTCGGGCTGTCCATCGTCGAGGACATCGCGCAGGCCCACGGCTGGCGCGTAGAGCTCGCGGAGAGCGAGGCCGGGGGCGCGCGCTTCGAGTTCACTCCCGACGACTCGCCGGTCACTGCGCCCTGACCGGACACGACGCGTCTCGTCCGAGTCGCCTCAGGTCACCGTCTCTTCGCCCGTCCGGTACTGTTCGTGGGCGTCCTCGTCGAGAATCGCGCGGAGTTCGTCGACGGCGAGCCAGACGTCCTCGTGGCCGACGTAGTACGGCGACGGCGCCAGCCGCACGACGTTCGGCGGCCGGTAGTCGACGACCACACCGCGGTCCCGGAGCGCGCGACTCACGGCGCCCGCTTCGGGGTGTTCGATGGCGACGTGGCCGCCGCGTCGCTCCGCCTCCCGGGGCGTTCCGACCGAACACTCCGGCAGCCGCTCGTCCACGAGCCCGACGAGGTACCACGTCAGGGACACCGAGTGCGACCGTATCTCGTCGATGCCGGCCGCCTCCACGACGTCGAGCGCGCCGAACAGCGGCGCCGCCGAGAAGACGTTCACCGTCCCGATCTGCCAGCCGGCGGCCCCCTCGGCGGGCCGGAACTCGTGGCGCATCTCGAACTGGGTGTCGTCCTCGTTGCCCCACCAGCCCGCCAGATGGGGGTCGACGTCGAAGTTCTCCTCGTGGACGAACAGCCCACCGACTGCCCCCGGGCCGGCGTTCAGGTACTTGTAGCTACACCAGACGGCGAAGTCGACGCCCGCCCGGTGGAGGTCGTGGTCGACGGCGCCGACGGAGTGTGCGAGGTCGAACCCCGCGTACGCGCCGTGTTCGTGAGCGACGTCGGTGATGGCGTCGACGTCGAGCAGCTGGCCGCTCCGGTAGAGCACCGAGGGCATGAACACGACGGCCGTCTCCTCGCTGACCGCCGCCTCGACGGCGTCGGGCGTGATGGTGCGGCCGTCCTCGCTCTCGGCGACCACGAGGTGGTCGTCGGGGTCGAGCCCGCGAGCCCGCAACTGGGACCGGATGGCGTAGTGGTCGGTCGGAAAGTCCAGTTCGTTCACGACCACCTCGGTGCCGTCGGCGGCGTCGAGGAAGCCCCCGACGAGCGTGTGGATGTTCACCGTCGTGGAGTTCGCCGCGACGCACTCGGCGGGCTTCGCGCCGAGAATCCCCGCGAGCCGGTCGCCCAGCAGTTCGCCGTAGTCGAACCACGGCGGGTCCGCCTCCGTCCACGCCTCGATGCCGAGGTCGCGCCACTGGTCGACCGCTCGCTGCAGCGTCTCGGCCGCGTCCTCGCCGTACAGCCCGAGGCTGTTACCGTCGAGGTAGATGGCGTCCCCGGGCGTCTCGAAGCGCTCCCGGAGGCCGGTCAGCGCCGCCTCCGCGTCCCGCATCCGCGCGGCGGACTGCGACCCGTCGAAGTCGTCCATGTCCGGGTCGTGGCGTGTCACCCCGATAAGCGTAGTGCCACGCCAGAACGTTCACGGGAGCCGAGGTGCAACACCCACCGAATGACCGACCTCGACCCCGAGCTCGCGGCCGTCGTCGGCGACGTCCAGTCGGCCGGCGTCCCCGCCTGGCACAAGCTGTCCGTTCCGAACGCCCGGGCGGTCGAGGACCGCGTGTTCGCGTCCGACGACCCCCGAGAGGTGGCGTTCGTGCGCGACCTCGCCTTCGAGGGGCCACGGGGCGAGGTCCCGGTGCGAGTCTACCACGACGACCCGCCACAGCCCGCCCCACTCGTCGTGTTCTACCACGGCGGCGGCTGGACGCTCGGCACACTCGACTCCGCGGGCGACATCTGCCGGGAGCTCGCCGCGCGCGCAGACTGCGTCGTCGCGTCCGTCGACTACCGGCTGGCACCGGAACACCCGTTCCCGGCGCCCCACGACGATGCCTGGGCTGCGCTGAAGTGGGCCGCCGACACCGGGGACGCGTTCGGCGGCGACCCGAACCGTCTCACCGTCGCGGGGACGAGCGCGGGCGGCAACCTCGCGGCGAGCGTCGCACTCAGGGCCCGCGACCACGACGGCCCCGACGTCGCCCACCAGGCCCTCTTCTACCCGATGACGGACCCGGACACCGACCGGCAGTCCTACGACGAACACGGCGACGGCCCGCTGCTGACCGAACGGGACGTCGAGTGGTTCTGGGCGAACTACTGCCGGAGCCCAGTCGACGCCGCCAACCCCTACGCGGGCGTGCTCCGGGCACCCGACCACGGCGACCTCCCACCGGCGACAGTGGTCACGGCCGGCCACGACCCGCTGCGCGACGAGGGCCGGGCGTACGCAGCAGCGCTGACGGCAGACGGGACGCCGGCGACTCACAGACACTACCCGACGATGGCCCACGGGTTCCTCAGTCTCACCGACGACGTCGACCGCGCCGACAGCGCGATGGACGACGTCGCGGCCGACCTCCGGGGAGCACTCGAGTAGTTAGTTCGAGGACTCGCCGCGGTCGGCCGCGTCCGGTCGCCCGTCCCCGGGAGCGCCGGGCGGCACGTGCATCTCCTCCTCGTCGAACTCGATGGGCGTCTTCTTACCGTCCATCCCGGTCGTCATCAGGAACCGGATGGCCGCACGCACGCTCATGTCGGACTCGTGGAGCTCGCTCTCGGGGATGAGGTTCAGCGCCCCCTGTGTGGGGTTCGGGCTCCCCGGGAAGAAGACGTTGTACGCCGGTTCGCCCGCGACGGACTCGAGGTCGCTGGGGCTCTCGCCGGTCACCAGTCCGAGGCGGTAGACGCCCTTCGTCGGGTACTCGACGTACACGACCGACTCGAAGTCCGACCCCCGCGAAGTCACGGACGTCGCCATGCCGCGGACCGTCCCGTAGATGGTCCGGAAGACGGGCAGGAAGTCGACCACGCGGGCGGTCTTCCCGAAGACGCGGCGGCCGACGCTCCGCTGCGCGAGAGATCCGACGGCGACGACGGCAGCGACCAGCACCACCAGCAACAGGACCTGCGCGAGGAAGACGTTGTTCGCCGTGAACGTCTCGAGGCGCGTCCCGGTGATGACTGGCGTCAGTGTGCCGCTTATCCACCCAGTGATCGTCCGCAACACGAACAGCGTCACGACGAGCGGAGCGACGAGAATCAACCCCGCGACGAAGTTGCTCTTCAGTGTCGTCTTGATTCGCATGCGGGTACCCGGGGCGCGGAGCGCGAAAAAACCCAATCCCGAGCTGCGGTCTGCCAACGGCCGTGCGCAGCGGCCGGTCTCCGATTCCGCCGCGAGCGACGCCCAGAGCCCACCACTCAAGAGGAGTGGCTCCCAACTGTCCCGATTCCGAGGGGTCGCCGTGGTGAGTTGGAACCAACAGTTCGATATAGCAAAATGGAGTTTACATCCACGATATATGGCGTATTGTAGCCAGACGAATACTTGTGGGCTGAGGTAGCAGTCGCCGATCGGGCAAAATCGGGGCCAAGGCCAACACCCCGAATCGCCCCGCCGCTCGACGACAGACACTCGTCGGAAGCCCCGGGCTCGACGCGTTCCGTACCCGACCCACACCTGTTCGTGCTCTTGGAGCCAGTCGCCCAACCAGACGTTCGTGGTTGTTCGATACATCGAGTAGTCCTGTACCCATTCGTGAGGCGGCGTCGGGCGGCGCTCCCGGTTCCGTTACGGTGTTTGTTCGTGTTGCTGGCGTACGAGCCCGAGACAGCGTCGAACGCGGCTGCTCGGCCCGTTAGAGTGTTCGCTGGGTCGCCTAGCCGACGTTTCCACTCGGTGTAACTGTGTCGGCGACTCAGCGGTCTGAACAGCTGCCGGCATCGTCGAGTAGCTCGATACGGTGGTGACAGCGCTTCGATACAGCTGTGTCTGGTTCACCGATACGGTCTTTCCCTTCACCGGCTGGACCCGACATCCATGCGTGGACGTTCCGTGAGGTGACTGGCGTGCAACGAGGCTTGCCGATTGTCCAGCGAAGTCTCCCGAGCCCTGTCAGCGACGGCCCGCGACGACTGCCAGCGTCAGTCACTTGCCGGAGGCTCACGGTCCCGAGCGTCGTTACCTTCGTGGCTTCCCGACGCGTCTGCGGAGAGACTTCGACTCAGATCGAAGGCTTCCGGGGTCGACTGAGGTCGCGCCCGGGCTGTCCCACCGAGACGACCCCACGAAGTCGCAAAGTTATATCGGTGAATCTAGCACTTTCTCTCCAATTTGTTATCTGTCTCTGTGGTACGCTGTAGCCGTAAATCAATTTGCTTGGTACTGCAGTGCGGCGTATGTTGGTGCTAGTGAAATCGATAAACATCCTTATCTCGGTATGGAGAACATTGAAGGCGAAGCGGTGAGTCGTCCCGGGTATGGCCGACGAGGACCGAGTCGTCGTGAAAACGTACGTGCCGTCGGAGCAAAAAGCCACGTGGCGCGAGCACGCCGAGGAACTGGACATGACTCAGAGCGAGTTCCTGCGGACGATGGTACAGGCCGGTCGCAGGGGGTTCCTCGGCGACCCGGAGGAAGGTGGTTCTGGGGACGCTACCCCCGGGGGTAGCGGCCTCGAAGACCGGGTGCTCTCGGTGGTGGATTCGGCGAGTGTCGTGTCGTGGGACGAACTGGTCGCGGAGCTCTCCGGGGACTTCGAAGATCGCCTCGACGACGCGGTGCAGTCGCTGTCGGAGTCCGGCGCCATCCGGTTCGACCCGCGCCGCGAGGGCTACGTGCGGCAGGACGACCAATGAGCGAGCCAGCCCGTGGCTCCCACGAGGGCGACGGCGAGGACGTCGAGGACCCGGTCGGGTACTTCGTGGAGGACATGGCCTACCACGGGAAGTCCGAACGTACCCGGGACGCCTACGAGCGCGTGCTCCGGGAGTTCGAGACGTTCCTCGAGGCGTTCGATACACGCCCGGCTGACGCCGACCGCCGGGACTGCCTGGCGTGGGTCCACGACCTCCGGGGCGACCACGCCGAGAGCACGGTCGCGACGTACGCCTCGTACCTGAACCGGTTCTACAGTTACATGAGTCAGGTCGGCGTCGTCGACGGAAATCCGATGGCGCTGGTCACCCAGGAGATGGACGAAGCCATCGACACGAACCCGACGCGGCGGGAGGTCTCCGTCGACGCCATGCGTGGGTTCGTCGCCGACGTCGACCACCCACTGGAGCGTACAGTGATCGTCGGTTTACTGAAGACCGGGCTGCGTGTCGGCGAACTCTGCAACCTCGACCTCCGGGACGTCAACCTGGACGCCCGCGGCGTCGAGGCCGAGTACGACCTGGGAACCCGGGGACAGCTCGACGGTCACCCGGACACGCTGTACGTCGACCCGGCGATGAGCCGCGGCGAGACGGTCAACGGCGAGCAGCGCACGGCGTCGAACAAGCGCAAGCGCGGGACGCTCGTACCCATCGACGCCGAGCTGAAGGCGGAGCTCGTCCGCTGGCTGGCAATACGGCCGGATACGCTGTCCCCGGCCGAGCCGCTGTTCGTGAGCACTCGGGACGCCTGGGGAGAGCGGCTGACACCCGAGATGGTGCGTGGGGTCGTCCGCGAGCACGCCGAGGCCCGGGGCTGGTACCGCGAGGGCGGGAACGCAGCGGAGAACGTCACGCCGCACTACTTCCGGCACTTCTTCACGACCCACCTCCGGGACCGGACCGGGGACCGCGGCGTCGTGAAGTATCTCCGCGGGGACGTCGCCGACGACATCATCGACACGTACACCCACAACTGGGGTGACAGAGTCCGCGAGGTCTACCTCGACCACGTCTACTCGCTGACGTAGCGTCGCACAGCCCACCCGTAAATCATATACCGCTATACACAATTCGGTCTGCGGGTTTGGGGACAGTGTCCGCTCGCCAGGCTAGAAGAGCCGACAGAAGGACTGAACGGCCGATACTGTGCGGTGGCGGAGTGAGAATCGTGAGTATCAGTGCTCGGCGTCGACGACGCCGCGAGCGAGCAGGTACTCGACCCTGACCGTGTTGTCGGCGAACCACTCGTCGAGCGTGGCGAGCGCGTCGTCCCGGAGCGCAGCCCGGGTCGCGGGGTCGTCGAGTGCGCGGAGTGCTGGGGACAGCGGGCCGGCTTCCTCGGCGAAGTCCCGCCAGAAGTGCTCGGGGGAGACGTACCGGAAGCGGGCGATGCGGCGCTCGAAGGTCAGGTCGCAGGCGTCGGCGAGGCGGTCGCGGACGAAGTCCGTCTCGCCCCAGCGGAGGTGCGCCCACGGGTCGTGGTCCTCGTGCGTGACGTAGTCGTCGAGCACGTCGGTGAGCGCGCCGACGAGCCCGTCAGGCGACCACGCGGTGAACGCCACGCGGCCGCCCGGCTGGGCCACTCGCACCATCTCGCGGCCCGCCTCGACGGCGGCCGGGGAGAACACGTGGCCGAAACTGGACAGCACAACGTCGAAGGCGTCGTCGGGGAACGGCAGCGCTTCGGCGTCGCCCGCGACCCAGTGGACGTCGTCGTAGCCGGCCAGTTCGGTGCTGTTCCGGGCGAGTTCGAGCATCGGTCGGGTGACGTCCACGCCGGTCACGTCGGCGCCGGCGCGGCGAGCCGTGAGCGCGGCGTTCCCGGTGCCACAGCCGACGTCGAGCACGCGGTTCCCGGGGTCGACGCCGCACGCGCTCACCAGGCGAGCGATTGCGGGCAGGAGGTTCGGGGCCAGCGACGGGTAGCGCCCCGCCGACCACGTGTACGTGGACTGCTCTCTGGTGGTCCGCTGGGAGTCGGTCACTGTTGGGGGGACAACTGCCTCGCGGAAGAGCACACCGGTGGGTGGGGTTGCTGCCGGGGCCGACCGGGCCACGGAACGCTTATCCGGGGGACGGACGCCAGTTCGGGTATGGACTTCGGGGAGGCCGTGACCGCGCGACTCGGCGTCGACGTGCGGTCGCTGGCGGCGTTCCGCGTTGGCGTCGCGTCCGTCGTCCTCCTGGACCTGCTGTTGCGGTCGCGGTCACTGACGGCGTTCTACACTGACGCCGGCGTGCTCCCCCGGAGCGTGCTGTTCGCCCAGCAGCCCGTCTTCGGCCCGCTATCGCTGCACGCGCTCTCCGGGGCGGCGTGGTTCCAGGGGTTCCTGTTCGCGCTGACGGCGCTGGCGGCGGTCGCGCTACTGGTCGGCTACCGGAGCACGCTCGCGACGCTGGTCACGGGGCTGCTGGTGGTCTCGCTGCACGTCCGGAACCCGCTGGTGTTGAACGGCGGCGACCTCGTCCTCCAGATGCTGTTCCTGTGGGGGCTGTTCCTGCCGCTCGGCGAGCGGTGGAGCGTCGACGCGCTCCGGGCCGGGAGCCGTCGAGACCGGGTCGTCTCGGTGGCGACGGCGGGCGTCCTCTGCCAGGTCGTCGTCATCTACACGACGAACGCCGTGCTGAAGCTCCGGGGGGAGGCCTGGCTGTCGGGGGAAGCCATCCGGTCCGTGTTCAGCCTCGAGATGTTCGTCGTCGGTCTCGGCCACGTCCTCACCGACTTCCCCGCGTTGCTGGTGGCGTTCGACCGCGTCTGGCTCGCGATGCTCGCCGGCTCGGCCGTCCTCGTCGTCGCGACGGGGTGGCTCCGGGCCCTGCTCGCGGCGGCGTTCGCGTCTATGCACGTCGGCATGGCGGCGACGATGCAGCTCGGAGTGTTCCCGCTGATCGCCGTCGTCGCACTCGTGCCGTTCCTGCCGGCAGACGTCTGGAACGCGCTCACACCCCTGACGGAGCGACTCCGAGCTGGCGGCGAAGGCACAGACTGGCTGACTCGCCTCGGGGAGCAGTTCCCGGCCGTGGCTGGCCCCGCCCTCCCCGACCGGGTTCGGGAGGTCGGTCGGACGGCGGTCACGGTCACACTGGCGGCTTTCCTCGTCGCACAGCTCGCGTACAGCGCTGCGTCTGTGGGATTCCTGCCGGTCCCCGACGCCGGGCCGCTGGACGGCGAGCAGCCAGAGGCCCGCTGGAGCATGTTCGCACCCGAGCCGCTGTCGACGGACCGGTGGCTGAAAGCACCTGCAGGAACTCCCGACGGGGACCGGGTCGACGCGTTCCACGGCGGCGCCTTCGCGTGGGACAAACCACCGGACGTCTCGGCGTCGTACCCGACTGCCCGCTGGCGGAAGTACGTCACAAACGTCGCCGGCGCCGACGAACAGTCCGTCCCCGGCGGGTTCGCGACGTACCTCTGTGACCGCTCGCCGACCGGACGGTCCGCGTCCGTGACGAACGTGTCCGTGTACAGTGTCGAACAGCCGACGCGACTGGACGGCCACGAGCCCGTCCGCCGCGTAAAGCTGGCGACCGCGAACTGCTCGACCTGACGGCGGCGGTCCGCCCGAGTCGGTGAACCCGCCGCGGTGAGAACGCCGGAGCAGCTACTGCGGGGGAATCGCCGTCTCGGCGGGGTCGGCAGTGAGTGCCTCCCGGACCGCCGCGACGTCGCCGCCATCGGTCTCGTGCTGGTTCTCCATGAGGACGGTCTCGCTGGGGAACAGCTGTTCGCCGACGTCGAGGCCGTGCTCGCGGGCAGTCGACCCCGTTACCGTGAGGTAGACGCCGACGCCGGTGTCGGCGATTGCGCCCTCCTCCTCCTCGTCGTGGTCGCCGCTCGGGTACGTGAACCTCAGGCCGTCGGTCACGTCAGTCCCGAGGACGGCTTCGACGAGGCGCTCGTATCGAGGGCTGATGCAGACCGCTCCCTCGTAGGCGTCGAGGAACGCCCGGTCGAGGTCGGGTGCGTCGACGCCATCGCGGCTGGCGGGCGTCGCCAGCAGCGTGTGGAAGACGGTGTCCCCGAGCCCGGAGACGACCCGAACGTCGGTGTCGACGGGGTCGATGCGCTCGTTCACGTCGGCGATGGACGTCAGCGGCTCCGGCCGGAGTTCCACGACCTCCTCGAGGACGAGGTCGGCGCTGTCGAACCCGAGTGCGAACTCGTGGGTGCGCAGCGCCCGGAACGGCTCCTCGCGGCCAACAAGCTCCACGGGGGTGCCGTCGAGGGACAGCGAGAGGGAGTCGAAGACGATGCGCCGGGGTTTGCCGGCGCGGGCGTCCCGCAGGAGCGTGTAGTCGGGCTTCGACGGGTCGGTCGGGTCGCTGTACGCCGCGAGCCGCTCGTAGACGCTGCGGTCCTCGGTCTGCTGGCCCTTCGTGACTGCCTTCTCGTAGCGGAGCGTCGACGCGACGTCGTCGGCGACCTGGGTCGCGTCGGCGAGCGCCGCCACCCGGTCGAGTACGGCTTCGAGCGGCCGTCCCTTCCGCGGGACGGCGACGCGAACCGGCGCAACTGCTGTCATTGTCGAGAACAGCCCGTGCGCGCCGAAAACGGTTGTGATTCCGGTGGTTACGTGCCGAAGACGTCGGAGAGCTGGTCGCGCCACTCGTCGATGTCGTCGACGTGCTCGGAGACGTCTTCGAGGTCGTCCTCGAGGGCGTCGACGTCGTCCTCCACGTCTTCGAGGTCGAGGACGTCCTCCTCGGTATCCGAGAGGCGTTCGTCGAGCGCGTCGACGTCGCCCCGCAGCCGGTCCAGGGACTCCTCGAGGTCGTCGACCGCCCCGAACTTGGACTCGACGTCGTCCACGCGCGCCCAGAGATCGTCGCGGTCCTCGTCGGCGGCGTCGACCGACTCCTCGACGTTCGCGACGTCGTTGTGGACGTCCGCGAGGTCGTTCTCGAGGGAAGCGACGTCGTCCTCCAGGTCGGCCAGCAGGTCCTGTGCCGGCCCGTTCTCGTCGATGAACGCCTCCAGGGCGTCCGTGTACGCCTCGAGCTCCGAGACGCGGGACTGGAGGTGGTCGATCTCGACTTCCGTGGACTGCGAGACGCCGCCCATGGCGTCCTGGATGGTCTCGAGGTCGTCGTCGTCGACCTCGTCGTTCCGGATGGCGTCGGCGAGGGCTGCGGCCACGTCTGTCTCGTCGAGCGCGGCGGCGCCGGCGGCCGGTGTGGCTACGTCGGCGGGGTCGGCCTCGGGCGTCCCGGTGTCCCGGTCGTCGCCGTCGTCGCTGCCGAACTCGGTGACCTCGTCGGCGCCAGCCTCGTCGTCCGACCCGGGGTCATCGTCCGACAGCGGGGAGTCGGCGTCGAGTGCAGTCCCGGCGTCCTCGTCGTCGTCGTCGTCGTGGTCGACGCTGTCGAAGGAGCCGCCGGCACTCGACCGCTCGGTGTCGCCGTCCTCCTCGGCGCCGAGGGGGTCGGCGTCGGACTCCCCGAGCACCTGCTCGTCGTCGCTCGCGTCCCCGCCGAGTGCGGTGCCAGCGTCCCGCTGGTCGGTGCCGTCGGTTTCGTCCTCGTCGTCGGAACCGCTGTCTGTGAGCCCTGCCTCGTCACCGAGAATCTCGGCGTCGTCGGTCACCGTCGAGTCGAGGCCAGCGCCCGCGCCCGCTCCGACCTCGACCTCGGCCTCGACCGGTTCTTCAGCCTGCTCGTCGTCGTCCTCGAGTCCGGGGACGGTGTCGCGTTCGCCGCCCGCGAGCTCCCGAACGACGTCCGTGGACTCCGGCGGGACGACGTCGTCGATGTGCTCCCCGTCGACGTCCACGTCGGGCGCGGAGAGGAACGGCGTCTCGTCCTGTCCGTCCTCCATCCGGACGCCGTACACCGTCGTAAACTCCTCGCCGGCCTCGAGTTCGCGCTCGAATCGCACGACGCCGTCGCCGGTCGCCGTCCAGTTCTCGCTGCCGTACTCGGGGTGGAACCCGATCTGGTCGATGCCGAACTCGTCGGGGATCTCGTCGGTGATGGTCAGTGTCACCTCGGCGTCGCGAGAGGAGGAGACGTCGAACGCGACGGCCGGGACCGGGAAGTCCTCGGCGTTGAAGAACTTGCTGACGGTGACGCCCTCCGTCTCGACGACTGTCTCGTCACTCACGGGAATCACCCTCGCGTGGGTCGTACATACAGTCACCTACGCGGAGAAGCCCTTAAATTGCCCGGCGGTCGACTCCAGCGGCCGTCGCCGCTCGGAGGGAGTGCGGTTACTCGACGTCGACGCGGTCACCGATTTCGACGACGTCGAGTCGCTCGGGATGCTCGAAGCTCCGGGCGTGTTCGTGGAGGGCGGTCGGGTCCGCCGTCATGCCCTTCCACATGTCCCAGTGGGAGGGGAGCAGGCGGTCGACCTGCAGGTCGCGCGCGCACTCGACAATCTGGTTCTCGTCGTTGTACCAGCGCTTGACCGTGGGTTCGCGGGTCTGTTTGTCAGGAATCTGGCCGACAGAGCCGAACGCGAGGATGCCCACGTCGACGTCGTACTCGTC
Source organism: Halobacterium rubrum (assembly GCF_021729015.1). Taxonomy (GTDB): domain Archaea; phylum Halobacteriota; class Halobacteria; order Halobacteriales; family Halobacteriaceae; genus Halobacterium; species Halobacterium rubrum. The sequence continues at coordinate 417,317 of NZ_JAJQQZ010000003.1, read as the reverse complement.
GCCGACACGCTCGAACTCGTCGGTCGGTTTGGTGTCGCCGCCGTGGAACACCGTGCCGGCGTCGTGCTCGAAGACGTACGACACGGGGTGGGTGGCGTCGGGGTCGTGAGCGACCTCGACGTGGACGGTGAACTCGCCGACTTCGAGGGTATCGCCCTCGACCACCTCGCGGTACTGGTCGTCGTCGACGGCGTACCGGTCGTGCCACTCCTCGTCGTCGCGTGCCACGGCGACGGAGTCGTCGGGCGCGTACAGCGGACAGCCCGTCTCGGCGAGGATGGGCGCCTGACTCGGCCCGTGGACGTGGTCGGTGTGTTCGTGTGTGGCGAACACGGCGTCGGCCCCGGTGACGTCTCGCGGGTCGAAGGGTACGGGAATCATCCGGACCGTCCGGGGCGGGTCGCCCGTGCCGAGGTAGGGGTCGACGAACAGCGTCGTCCCCTCACTGCCCTTCAGTACGAAGCCGTTGCAGCCCAGGTACCAGACCGCGACCCCGTCGGGGTCGGCGTCGGCGACGGCGGACGGCAGCCAGTCGCCCCAGTCGGAGTGCACCATGTCCGGCGGTACGGCTGGCCACCCTAAGCTTCCGGGGGTTCGGCCGGGAGACTTAACAGCCACGGGATACTTTCGGCTATGGATGAGCGTCATCGTCGAGTTCTCGGTGTCGTCGCCGCGCATGAACCTCTACGAGGCGACCACCGGGGTCCCCGACGTGACAATCGACGTCGAGTCTGTCGACGTGGCCAACGGTGGCGACGTAAAGACGATGGCGTGGGCGGCCGGCGGCGACCTCGACACTTTCGACGCGGCGTTCCGGGAGGACCCGACGACGACCGACGTGACGCTGCTGGACGACCTCCCCGACCGCCACCTCTACAGCTACCGGACCGCCGACCAGGCAGAAGTCCAGCTGTACACCGAGTGGCTGGACCTCGGGGCGGCACAGCTGAACTGCGAGTGCCAGGACGGCACGTGGTACCTCCGCGTCCGCTTCCCGGACCGGAAAGCACTGACCGACTTCCAGGGCGTCTGCGAGCGCGAGGACGTCGACTTCGAACTACAGAGCATCTACGGAGAATCGGGCGGCTCGGAACCGGAACCACTCACTGACGCCCAGACCGAGGCGCTGAGTGTGGCGCTGGAGGCCGGCTACCTCGACGTCCCGAGGTCGGCCCCGCTGTCGGCCGTCGCCGACGAGCTCGACGTCAGCGAGCAGTCGGCGAGCGAGCGGCTGCGCCGCGCCACGAAGAACCTGGCACTGGACGCTGTGGACGGCAACGGCTGACGGCTGCTCCGAAACCGACCGGGAGAAAACACCTAGTCCTGACAGCAGGCGCCGGACTCGCCCACGAAGTCGACGTCCAGCGGCTCGCTGATCAGGTCGTTCAGTCCCTCGAAACGCGCCTCGAGGGCGTCCTGTGCGTCGAGGTACTCCGCCATCACCGGGTGCTCGTGGAGTCGCTGCTGGGCCTCCTGCACGCGCCGGACGTCCTCCTCGCCGGCGTCCCCCGACTGCCGGGCGAGCATGAACTCCTGGCGGAGCTCCTCGAACTCGTCGATGCGGCTCTGGACCTCGTCGCTGTCCTCGACGGCCTGCTTGCTCTCCACGAACCGCTGGTACTCCGGCAGGTCCGTGATGGCTTCGCCGAGCTGGCGCGCGAGGTCGTCCGCGGCGTGGTCCTCGCTCGGAGCCGCCGGGTCGGTGTCGACGCTCATGCTCCGGGGTTGGCGCTGCGGTCGTTTCAAGCTGCCGGAACCCCCGATAGGCGCCGCTCGTGGGGGAACCGCCGGGGTTAAACGCGCGAATTGACTACACGGGACCAATGAGCAACGAGGAGACCCGTTCGGCCGGAGACCTCCGGAACACGGGGCTGTCGCTGCGCCACGACCGCACCTGGGACTACGAGCTCGACCGCATCGTCGACGAGGTGGAAGCACAGGACGCCGACAAGGTCGGCCTGCAGTTCCCCGAGGGACTGAAGCGCCGCGGCCCGGCTGTCGCCGACGACCTGCGGGAACGACTGGACGACGTCCGCATCCTGCTGTCGGGGCAGCCGTGTTACGGCGCCTGCGACCTCGACACGTACCTGATGCGGCGCACCGACGTGTTCGTGCACTTCGGCCACTCGCCGATGAAGGAGTCCGACTCCATCATCTACGTCCCGCTGTTCTCGAACGTCGACGTCGAGCCCATCATGGAGGAGGCGCTCGACGAACTCGACGAGGACGACGTGGGGCTGGTGACCACCGCCCAGCACATGAACCAGTTCGAGGGGATGCGCACGTGGCTGGAAGAGCGTGGCTTCACCGTGCACACGCGCCGGGGCGACGACCGGCTGACGAACGAGGGGCAGGTACTGGGCTGCAACTACGCCAGCGCGGACATCGACGCCGACCAGGTGCTGTACGTCGGCGGCGGGAAGTTCCACCCGCTCGGGCTCGCGATGGAGCACCCGGACAAGCACGTCGTCATCGCCGACCCGGTGAACAACGCCGTCTCGGTCGCGGACGCCGAACAGTTCCTCAAGGAGCGGTACGCGTCAGTGCACAAGGCGATGGACGCAGAGAAGTGGGGCGTCATCTTCTGCACGAAGATCGGTCAGGGGCGTTTCGACCAGGCCGAGGAGATCGTGGAGAACAACGAGAACGCCTACCTCATCACGATGGACGAGGTGACGCCGGACCGGCTGATGAACTTCGACATGGACGCGTTCGTGAACACTGGCTGTCCGCGCATCACGACCGACGACGGCCCGCAGTTCCACAAGCCGATGTTGACGCCCGGCGAGTACGAGATTGCGGTCGGGAACAAGCCACTGGACGAGCTCTCCTTCGACACCTTCCACGGCACCTGGTAGCCGCCCCGCCGGTTCCCGGGCACGGCCGTCTCGGCTCACGCGAACTCGACGCCGCGGACCTCGAAGCGCGCGCCGCCGGTCTCGCTCTCGACCACCTCGACTGTCCAGCCGTGGGCGGCCACGATCTCCGAGACGATGGTGAGCCCGAAGCCCGTGCCGTCGCGGCTGGTCGTGTACCCGGACTCGAATATCTCCTCGCGCTGGTCGCCGGGAATCCCGGGGCCGTCGTCGGCGACGTAGAACCCGTCATCGAGGTCGCCGACGGTGACGGTGACGTCCGGGCCGGCGTGCTCAACCGCATTCCGGTAGAGGTTCTCGAGGACCTGCAGGAGGCGCGCCCGGTCGGCGAGCACCGTCCGGGACGTCTCGACGCGTAGTGTGGCCCGGGTGGCGTCGACGGGCTCCCAGCAGTCGGTCGCCACGTCCGCCAGGTCGACCGCCTCGAAGTCGGTGACTGTCGAGCCCTCGCGTGCGAGTGTGAGGATGTCCTCGATGAGCGTCCGCATCCGGTCGTGTGCGTCGGCGACCTTCCCGAGTTTGCCCGGGTCGTCGGCCTCGCGGGCCATCTCGAGGTACCCCTCCGCGACGTTCAGGGGGTTCCGGAGGTCGTGGCTGACGATGCTCGCGAACTCCTCGAGGCGGTCGCGCTCGCGGCGGAGTTCGCGCTCGCGGCGCTTGCGTTCGGTGGTGTCCCGGGCGACACCGACCAGCTGTGTGACCTCGCCGTCGACGACCACCGGTGAGACGCTGGCGTTGACGACCGCGTCCCCTGCTGGGAACGACAGCTCCGTCTCGAACGTCGCCGTCTCCTGTGTCTCCAGAATCGACCCGAACAGGCTCTCGACGGCGCCAGCAGTGGCGTCGTCGAACGCCTCCGATGGCGTCTTCCCGCGGAGTTCCGCCTCGGAGACGCCGGTCAACTCCTCCTGGGCGGGGTTCGCGGATTCGAAGACGAACGACGGCGACCCGCCCTCGCCGTCGTCGGCCTCGACCTCGAGCAGGAACAGGGCGTCCTGCGCGTGCTCGAAGACGGTCTCGTAGCCTTCCCTGAGGCGCGCGAGCTCGCGGTCGCGTTCCACGCGGTCGGAGACGTTCCGGCTGAACACGAGGAACTCCCAGTCGCCGGCGGTGTCGAGGCGGGTGAGGTGTGCCTCCGCCGGGAACGTCGACCCGTCGGAGCGCTCGTAGGTGGCCTCGATGCGGCGGAGGTCGTCGTCGCCGGTCTCGTCGCGCATCGCGGCGATGTCCTCCGGGTCGGCGTCTGCGTCGACGTCCCAGACGTTCATCTCGAGCGCCTCCTCTTCGGTGTACCCGAGTTCCTCGCAGAACCGCCGGTTCGCCTCGACGATGGCGCCGTCCTCGTCGTGGACGTTGATCATGTCCGGGGACTGCTCGATCATCGCCTCGAGACGGGCGTGCTGGCGTTCGAGTTTCTGCCGGTGTTCGACCCGCCGCGTGATGTCGGTGATGAATCCCTCGAGGGCTTCGAGGTCGCCGTCGTCGTTCCACACACCGCGGCCGCGCTCCCAGGCGTGTTTCAGGTCGCCGTCGGCGGTCTCGATGCGGTACGTGAGCTCGAACGGCTCGCTGCGGCCGAGTGCGTCCTGGACGGTCTGCCAGGCGGTCTCGCGGTCGTCGGGGTGGATGACTTCCTCGCCCCAGAGCACGCTTCCGGACTCGAACGCCTCGGCGTCGTAGCCGGTGAGTTCCTGGACTTCGCCGTCGACGTACTCCATCGGCCAGCCGGGGTCGTTCAGGCAGCGGTACACCATCCCGGGGAGGTTCCGCAGGAGTGTCTCGAGTCGGCGGTCGTGTTCGCCGAGCGCGCGCTTGGAGCGGTCCCGGTCGACGGCGTTCAGGACGCGGTTGGCGAGCACGGCGTACTGGTCGGTGCCGATGTCCTTCTGGAGGTAGTCCGTGACGCCCGCCGAGATGGCCTCGCTGGCGACGCCCTCGTCGCCCTTCCCGGTGAACAGGACGAACGGCAGGTCGGGGTGGTCCTCCCGGACGGCTTCGAGGAACTCGAGCCCGTCCATCCCCGGCATGTCGTAGTCCGAGACGACGCAGTCGACGTCACTCTCCTCGAGGGCGTCGAGGCCCGCTTCGGCGTGCTGGGCAGTCACCACCTCGATGTCGTGGCGCTCGAGGTGGGTGGTCGCGAGGTCGAGGAACGCCTCGTCGTCGTCGACGTGCAACACGCGGACGGGTCCCTCGACAGTCGCCGACATCGGGCCACGAGACGACATTGATACGCCGGCTACGGACCGGGCGGTCATATAAGCTGTCGCCGTTCCAGCACTTTTGCATTACCACTGTGCATCTGCAAAGGTTTTTGTATTTCTACTGTGTATGCATGAGCAAGATGAGCACGACCCCCGCCACCGGCACCATCGAAGGCTGTCGTCCGACCGACCAGACGCCCGTCGCCGTCGACGCAGACACCATCGCGGACGCCGCCCACGACGACCTCCGGCGCCTCGCCGACGACCTCGCAAGCGAGGGCTGCGTCCCCGCCGAGGTCACCACTGAGGCCTGCTTCGGCGAGGACTGCTCGCTGGCCACCCAGCGCGAGGCCGACCGCCTCCGTGACCTCGTCGACGCCGCCGCCTTCCTCGGGGCCAACCATCTCACCGTCGACGTCTGCGACGTCACCGCCCCGGAGAAGGCCCGCCCCGCGCTCTCGGCCGTCGAGGAGCGCGCCCGCCGCGACGGCGTCACACTCGACGTCCGAGGCCTCGACCTGGACTGACTGACCGGCGACTGCGGACGCAGGATTCTTCGCCGCCCGTCACGTCGACTCGGTCGTGAAGCGCGCGCTCGCCAGACGGCTCGCCGCAGTCGAGGGGTTCCGGGAGCCGGAGCCGGCCCTCGAGCAGTACGCGACGCCGACCGAGCTCGCCGCCCAGCTCGTCGCGCTCGCCGACCTGCAGGACGACCTCGCGGGCCGGACTGTCGCCGACCTCGGCGCCGGGACGGGGATGCTCGCGCTCGCCGCCGCGACCCGCGACCCCGACCGCGTCCTCGCGCTCGAACGCGACCCGGACGCGGTCGCCGTCGGCCGCGAGAACGAGACGCGAGTCGAGCCCGGCGTCGGCGTCGACTGGCTGCTGGCCGACGCCAGACGGCCGCCACTGGCGGCGGTCGACACCGTCGTGATGAACCCGCCGTTCGGCGCGCAGCGCGGCAACGAACACGCCGACCGGGCCTTCCTCGAGACCACCGCCGAGGTCGCCTCGATCTCGTACTCGGTCCACAACGCCGGCAGCAAGGCGTTCGTGGAGTCGTTCGCCGGCGACCGTGGTGGCGCGGTCACGCACGCGTTCGCCGCCGAGTTCCCTGTCGACGCCCAGTTCGACTTCCACACCAGCGAGCGCGCCGTCCTCGACGTGGAAGTGTTCCGAATCGAGTGGTAGCGCGGGCTACTCGTAGGACTCCTCGCTGGCGACGGTCACCGTCGTGTTCTCGTGGCTGGCGAGCAGGCGACTGCCGTTGCGCTCGAACGTCAGCCCGCCCGCCGTCGCCGTCTCGTTCTCGCCGGGGATACCGACTGTCTCGAGGACCGTGTCGTTTCGCACGACGGAGACGCCGAACGCGCCGCCGTCGGCGTCGAGTCTGACCTGTCGGCCGGCCACGACCGGGTCCGCCGTCGCGCTCTCGGACGCGAACGCGTGGCGCCAGTCGCCGTCCGGCGGGTCGAGGTAGACGTTGTAGACGGCGCTCGCGCCGGCGACGTTCCAGCCCTGCCGGGACACCCCGACAGACTCCCGCCAGCCGACGCCGCCGACCGTCACGGTGGTGTCGCCGTAGAACGCCAGTTCGCTCGCGCTCACCTGTTCGGTCCACATGCCGCGGTCCGGGTTGGCGACGACCACCCCGCTGGCGGTGACGTCCGTCGCCTGCTCGAAGTACGGGACGTTCACGGCGGCGACGCGCTCGTTCGTGACGTTCTCGACGTACGCGACCTCGTAGCCGTCGACCTCGACCGGGTCGCCCGGCAGGCCGGCGTCGGAGACGGTCGTGAGGTTCACCGGCACCGCCACCACGCACATCGTGAACACCGGCAGCAGGAGTGCGAGCGACGCAGCCTGCCGACCCGTGAGGTCGCCGAGGAGCGTGCGGTCGTCGGCGCCGGCCACCGCCGCGAGCACGACGGCCAGCACCACCACGAGCAGCAGGCCGCCCGCGCGGAACAGGACGTACTCGGCGGACTGGCCGTACCACCAGACCGCCCACAGCGACATCGAGGTGGCGAGCACGACGGACCCGATCCAGACGCGCGCCGCGTTCGGGCGTTCGTTCCGGCGCGCCAGCAGCGCCGCAGAGAGCACGGCGCCCACGAGGAACCCGAAGAGGTGGCCCTGGACGGCGATGCCCGCCCACCACGGCGGTCCGAACGACGGCGACGCCGACGCGAACGTCACGGGGTCGCCGAGGGTCCGCCACAGCACCGAGATGACGTCCCGGCCGGTGACGGCGACCACCGTCGCCAGCGGGTACTTGACGAGCGCGAACCCCGCGAACGCGAACACGACGCCCGAGAACCCGATGGTTGCGCCCCACGAGAACACCCCGGTGAGCTGTGCGACGATTAACACGCCGACCGGGAACAGGACGAACGCCCGGACGTAGGGGTTCGACCGCCACGACCCGAACGAGGACGCGCCGCGCTCGGTCGGGTAGTGGGAGAAGGCGTACTCGGCCAGCGGCGCGAGCGCGAGCGTCCCGATGAGGTTCCCGGTCACGTGGCCGAGGCCGGCGTGCGCGAGCGGGGACGCCAGCACGCCCAGCGGGTAGAAGTACGACCACGAGACGAACGGCACCACCAGCAGCCGGCCGTCTCGGCCGAACTGCACGAACAGGTAGAACGCGAGCACGACGGCGACGACGACCAGCGTTCCCCAGGGGACGCCGAACAGCAGCCGCGACCGGACCGCCCGCAGTGCCTCGCGGCCGTCGCCGCGAGTGAAGACGGCGACGCCGGTGGCGACGAGGAGGACGACGGCGGCGTTGGCGACGGCGCGCCACGGCCCCAGCGACCCGATGGCTGTTGCGGCCGCGAACCCGGCGAGTAATCCGACGACGGCGCCTGCACTCACCCACCGCAGCCGGCGGAGGCGGGGGACGCCGACAGCGAGGAGGACGGCGGCCAGCGTCGTGGCCGCGACGACGGCGACCGGCGGCACGTGCATACCACACGTCTGCGAACCACGGGACAATAAACCAGCGGCACGGGAGCGGGTCGCCGCGACCGGGGCCCGGTCGGGGGTTCGAAACGTTGAAACGCCGGACGGGCGAATTCGTCCCTATGGATCTGCGGGTCATCGAGAAGGGCGACGAGGAGCTGACCATCGAGGTCGCTGGCGAGAACCACACGTTCATGAACGTGCTGAAGGGCGCGCTGCTGGAGACCGAAGGGGTCGCCGCGGCGTCCTACGACATGAACCCCGAGCAGTCCGGTGGCCAGACGGAGCCCCTGCTCACCATCAAGACCGAGGAGGGAACGGACCCACTGGACGCGCTGCAGGACGCGGCGGGTCGAACGGGCGACGAACTGCGGGACTTCGCGGACGCGTTCGAGGCCGCGGTCTAGCCGAGCTGGACCTCGAGGGCGAACTCGCGGCCGCCGAAGTCGAAGCCCTCGAGGGACGTCTGTTCTGCGAGTGCCGTCACGTGTTCGCGGACGTTCTGCCGGCGGTCAGACCGGGTGCGTACGCGCACGCTGTCGACGCCGGGCCCGAAGAACGCCAGCCCGTTCTGGAGCTCGGGGAGCCCGAGGATGTCGGTGCGAGTGAGCGACGCCGTCTGGCCGTCGGTCTCGGAGACGACGAGGTGGACCGGCGTGACGCCGCCGGACGCGCCCGAGAGGTCGACGAACCGCGCAGTGTTGCACTCGACCGCCTCCACCACTGACCGACCGGGGTCGACGGGGCCGTCGGCGGGACAGGAGCTGGGTTGCTGGTCCTCCCCACCGGGCCCACTGCGGTATGACATACTTCCCTAGTTCACGCTTCGGACCATAAGTCATTCGACGGTAAAACGTCACTCACGCGGGTTAAACGCCGTTTAACCGAAGATTTCCCCGATAGGCCCTGGTCGTGCTACGACCGGATGGGGTAGCCCTGCTCGGAGAGGGCGGCTTTCGTCTCCTCGATGGTGTAGTCGCCGAAGTGGAAGATTGACGCCGCGAGCGCCGCGTCGGCGCCGGCGTCGTAGGCCTCGCCCATGTCGTCGGGGCTGCCACAGCCGGACGACGCGATGACGGGCGTGGAGACGTTCTCGCAGACGGCCGCCGTCAGCGGGAGGTCGTAGCCCTCCTGCGTGCCGTCGGCGTCGATGGAGTTCACGAACAGTTCGCCGGCGCCGCGCCGTTCGGCTTCCCGGACCCACTCGACGACGTCGAGTCCGGTTCCCTCGCGGCCGCCTTTCACCGTGCACTCGAACCAGCAGGACTCCCCGTCGACCTGCTCGTAGTGTTCGCCCTGCTCGTCGAAGCGCCGTTTCGCGTCGACGCTGATGACGATGCACTGGCTGCCGAACGCCTTCGCGCCCCGGTTCACGAGGCTCGGTTCGGCGATGGCGCCGGAGTTGATGGAGACCTTGTCAGCGCCGGCCCGCAGCGTCTCCTTGATGTCCCCGGTGTCCCGGATGCCGCCGCCGACCGTCAGCGGGATGAACACCTCGTCGGCGACCGCCGAGACGGTGTCGAGCATCGTCTCTCGGCCCTCCGCGCTCGCCGTGATGTCGAGGAAGACGAACTCGTCGGCGCCCGCCTCGTTGTATCGCTTGGCCATCTCGACTGGGTCGCCCGTGTACTCGAGGTCCTCGAAGTTCACGCCGGTGTAGACGGCCGCGTTCCCGTCGTCGTCGAGGTCGACGTCGATGCAGGGGATGACGCGCTTGGTGAGAGTCATCGGTCAGTTACGGCAGGGTACGCCCGACGCCGAGAAAAGGAGTCCGGTTGCCTCACTCGGCAGACGGCCTGTGCTGTCTCGCCGGCCGTATCTCGAAACGTTCACGTTCGTTTGCCGACGATTCGGCGCTATGACGTACGTCGTCGCGTTCGACAACTCGCCGCTCGCGCGGCGGGCACTACACTGTGCCGTCGAGTACGCCGAGGCCGTCGACCAGGCGGTCGTCGCCGTCACCGCCATCCAGCGCGACCCGTCGCTGGCTCGCGAGCGAGGCTGGATCGACGGCGACGAGACGTTCGACGTCGAGACGGCGGCCCGGAACCTCACCGAGGCTGTCACCGACGTCGACCCGGACGCCGGCTTCGAGTACCGGGTCGTCGACGCCTACGCGCCCCGGGGCCGCGTGAGCCGAACCGTCCGCGAACTGGCTGTCGACGTCGGTGCAGACGTCGTGTTCGTCGGCAGCGACAACGCCGGCCGCATCGTCGGCGGGCTCGCGTCGGTCGGGCAGACCGTCTCCGCCGACGACCGCTACGACGTCCACATCGTCCGCCACGACGACGCGCGCGGCGACTGACGGGCTTCGATACTGCCAAGTGCGGGGCCCGAGAATGCTCGCGTATGTCTGGCGACCACGGCGACGACGACGGCGACGAGGGACGCGTCACCTCACCAATGCAGGAGTTCTCGATGGGGCAGGTCACCACCGGCTTCGTCGTGCTCCTCGTCGGGCTCGCGGTGGCGTACGGCGTCCCGGTGCTGGTCTGAACGCGACGCGACGCCGATTCGTTCTCTTCTAGAACAACTGCGAGCGCGGGAAGTCCCAGTAGCTGCTGGAGCCGCTCGTCAGTCCAGTTCGCGTTCCAGGACGGCGCGGTGCTCCCGAATCGCCTCGATATCGCGGGTCACGGTCTCACCGTCGACCGACACCGACAGCGCGCCGTCGTCGGTCGTCGTCCCGAGGTCGACGACCGGCGCGTCGACGGCCTCCCGGAGTGCGTCCGCGTCGGTCGTCTCCACGACCGCTCGGCCCGGACACTCCGAGAACAGCTCCGGGAGTCCCGGAGCTTCTACGTCCAGGCCCGCCTCCTCGGTCACCATCTCGGCGAGCGCGACCGCGAGGCCGCCGTCGCTGACGTCGTGGACGGCCAGCGTGGCGTCGTGGCGGGCGGTATTCCGGACTGCCTCGACGCCAGAGTCGTCGACGGCGGGGAACTGGTCGCTGCCGCCGAGCTCCTGAAGGTAGACCGAACCGCCGAGGCCGTCGGCGTGCCCGCCGACGAGCACGAGGTCGTTCTCGTCGCCGTCGAGGGCGGTGCCGGGGGCGTCGTAGCCCTCGCGGTAGCCCAGCAGGGCGAGCGTCGGCGTCGGCGGCACGGGGCCGGCGGCGGAGTCGTTGTAGAGGCTGACGTTCCCGCCGACGACCGGCGCGTCGATGGCCCGGCAGCCGTCCGCGAGTCCGTCGACCATCGCCGCGAAGCCGCCGTAGACGTCGTGCTTCTCCGGGTTCCCGCCGTTCAGGCAGTCGACAGCCGCGAGTGGTTCGGCGCCGGTCGCAGCGAGGTTCGTCGCGTTCTCGACGGCCGTCGCGTAGGCGCCCTCGTAGGGCGCGCAGTCCGTCCAGCCCGGGTTCGCGCCGGCGGAGAGCGCGATGGCAGTTTCGGAACCTGTTTGGTGGAGCGCGAGCCCGGCGGCGTCCTCGCCGGGTCGCTGGACCGTGCGGGTGCCGACCTCGTGGTCGTACTGTCGGTACACCCACTCCTTGCTCGCCGCGTTCGGACTGGACAGGACGGCGTCGACGGCGGTTTCGAGGGTCGGGCTCGGAAGCTCGGTGTCGGGCTGGGTCGGCTCCTCGGTCGGCAGGTCGTTCATCGGCGCGCCGTCGGCGAGGAACTCGGCCGGCGCGTCGACGACCGTCTCGCCGTCGAACTCGCAGACGTAGTTGCCCTCGGTCACCTCGCCGATGACCGAGCAGCCGAGGTCGAAGCGCTCGGCGACCTCGCGGACGGCGTCGACGTCGCCGGGCGCGACCTCGTAACACATGCGCTCCTGTGACTCCGCGAGCAGAATCTCGAGGGCGTTCATGTTCGGCTCGCGCTGGTGGACGGCGTCGAGGTCGATGCGGGCGCCGAGCCCGCCCTGCGCGACCATCTCGGAGGACGCCCCGCCGAGCCCGGCCGCACCGAGGTCGCGGGCGGCGAGGACGAGGTCGCGGTCGACCAGCGTCTCGCTGGCCTCGATGAGCAGCTTCTCGGTGTATGGGTCGCCGACCTGGACAGCCGGCCGGTCCTCGGTCTCGGCGTCCTCTGCGAGGTCCTCGCTGGCGAAGCTCGCGCCGCCGAGGCCGTCCCGGCCGGTCGCGTTCCCGACGAGCACGAGCTTGTTGCCCGGCTCCTTCGCGGCTGCGGTGACGAGGCGGTCCTCGGTGAGCAGCCCCACGCAGGCGACGTTCACGAGCGGGTTCCCCTCGTAGCCCTCGTGGAACTGCGTCGAGCCGGCGACCGTCGGGACGCCGATGGCGTTCCCGTAGTCGCCGATGCCCTCCACGACGCCCTCGAGGAGGTACCGGGAGTGCTCGCGGTCGAACTCCCCGAAGTACAGCGAGTCAGCGAGCGCGATGGGGTACGCCCCCATCGAGAGCGTGTCCCGAACGATGCCGCCGACCCCGGTGGCGGCGCCGTCGTAGGGGTCGACGTAGCTCGGGTGGTTGTGGCTCTCCACGCCGAACGTCAGCAACTGGTCCGTTCCCGGGACGCGGACGACGGCGGCGTCGTCGCCCGGTCCGACGACCACGTCCTCGCTCTCGCTGTCGAAGGCGGACAGCAGCGGGCGCGAGGAGCGGTACGCGCAGTGTTCGCTCCAGAGGTTCTCGAACAGCGCGGCCTCCGCCGGCGTCGGGTCGCGGCCGAGTTCGTCCACGACCAGTTCTCGGTCCGAGTCGGCGAGTGGCATTCATCTTCTTGGTTTTCGCCGGGCCGTTTAGTCGTTTCTATGTGCACGTTCGTGGCTATCCGGCGGGCGGTTCGGTACCGAGGCGCTTTTCTCCCCACCTCTGTAACCTCGGGGCGTGCTGTCGGTCGAACTCCACGCGCACTCCGAACTCTCCTACGACGGCCGGGACCCCGTCGAGATGCTGCTGGAGCAGGCGCAGGCAGTGGGGCTCGACGCGCTCGCGGTGACGGACCACGACGAGATCGACGCGAGCCTGCGGGCCGCCGAGCTCGCCGAGGACTACGGCCTGGTCGGCATCCCGGGGATGGAGGTGACGAGCGCGGACGGCCACGTGCTCGCCATCGGCGTCGACTCCGCGGTGCCGGCCGGGCTGCCGTTCTCGGACACCCTGACCGAGATCCGCGACCGCGGCGGTATCGCCATCGTCCCCCACCCGTTCCAGTCCTCGCGCAGCGGCGTCGCGCCGAACATCTCGCGGGCCGAACTGGCGTCGGCGGACGCCATCGAGGTGTACAACTCGCGGCTGTTGACGGGGCGCGCAAACCGGAAAGCCGAGAAGTTCGCGAAGCGCAACGACCTCCCGATGACCGCCGGGAGCGACGCGCACATCGCCGAGATGGTGGGGCAGGCGGTCACGCGCGTGGGCGCTGACGACCACAGCGTCGGAGCCGTCCTCGACGCCATCCGCGCGGGTGAGACGAGCGTCGAGGGCAAGCGCACGCCATGGCACATCAGCTTCCGGCAGGCCGCGGGCGGCGCGAAGCGGCGCGTGAAAAACCGGATCGCGGAGCTGTTCTGACGATGCGCAACGCGACCCCGGACGTGGTCGCGGCCGCCGTCGAGTCCGGCGACCCCCTCCCCGGCACCGGTGGGTTCGCCGGCGCGCTCCCGGACGGCCGGCTCGCCCGGGACGTGCTCGGTCGCGAGCTCTGTTACGTCGACGGCGACGAGTGGAGCCACGACCCCGGCGACCTCTCGGACCCGACGCTCCTCCCGGCGGGCCACCTCCGAGAGGCCGACGCAACGGGCGGCGGGCAGCAGGTGTGGTCGCTGCCCGAGCCGGAGCCAGTTCTCGGAGACCCGGTCGAACGGGTCCGGAACGCCGTCGCTGGCGCCCTCGACGGCGTCCCGACGAGCGGCGACGACGTCGCCGTCGCGTTCTCCGGGGGCGTCGACTCGGCGCTGCTCGCGGCGAAGCTGGACGCGCCGCTGTACGTCGTCGGCTACGAGGGCAGCAGCGACATCGAGGCGGCCCGCGAGTCGGCGGCCGCGATGGGGCGCAGCGACGACCTGCGCGTCCACGAGGTGCGCCTCGACGACATCGAGGCCGCCGTGCCCGAGGTCGCGCGGGCTATCGGCCGGACGAACGCGATGGACGTCCAGATAGCCTCGCCGCTGTACCTCGTCGCGGAACGGGCGGCCGCGGACGGCTACGACCGCCTCGCGCTCGGGCAGGGCGCCGACGAGTTGTTCGGCGGCTACGCGAAGGTCGCGAAAGCGCCCGAGGACCCGCGAACAGACGCCGACACCGTTCGTGGCGCGCGCCGCGAGACGGTGCTGTCGCTACCGGCCCAGCTGGAGCGCGACCTCCGGGCGCTCCGGGCGGCGGGCGTGGAGCCGGTCACGCCGCTGCTGCACGACGACGTGGTCCGGGCGGCGCTCGAACTCCCCGGTGAGTGGCTCGTCTCGGGCAACACCCGGAAGCGCGCGCTCCGAGAGGCCGCCCGGGCGTGGCTCCCCGACGTGGTCGCCGACCGGGACAAGAAAGCGGTCCAGTACGGCAGCCTCGTCGCGCGCGAGGTCGACCGGCTCGCCCGGCAGGCGGGGTTCAAGCGCCGGATGGTCGACCACGTCACCCAGTACGTCGAAGCCAGACTCGCGGACGACGGCGGCGTCGACTGACTCGCTGTGGTGGGCGGCGACGCGTAGAGTGAAGGTGTTGGCTGGCGGATGTTTGTGCATGGGTACTGACTACCTTGACGGCGGCGCGGCCGTCGTGACGGGCGGCAGTTCGGGCATCGGACGAGCAATCAGTCTGGCGGCCGCGGAGGCGGGCGCCGACGTCGTGGTAGCGGACCTCCAGCGGAAGTCCCGCGACCCCGACGAGGACGAGTCGACGGTCGACCTCGTGGCGCGCGAGACCGACCAGTCGGCGGCCTTCGTGGAGTGCGACGTCACCGACCCGTCGGACACGGCGGCGGCGGTCGCGACAGCCGACGACTTCGGCGGCGTCACCACGATGGTGAACAACGCCGGGGTGTTCAGCGGCGGCGGCTTTCTGGACGCCACCGAGGCAGACTTCTCGCGGCTGATGGACGTCAACGTCAAGGGGACGTTCTTCGGCGCGCAGGCCGCCGCCGAGCGCATGGTCGAGGACGGCGACGGGGGCGCCATCGTGAACCTCTCGAGCGTCGCCGGCCTCGAGGGGTCGGCCGGGTTCGCGACGTACTGCGCGTCGAAGGGCGCCGTGCGGCTGTTGACGTACTCGCTGGCGGCCGAACTCGGCCCGGAGGGGGTGCGCGTGAACGCCATCCACCCCGGCGTCATCGAGACGGCGATGACGACGGACGATGTCCCCATCGTCGGCACCGAGAGCGGCGACGAGTACCTCGAGGACATCCCGTCGCGTCGGTTCGGCGACCCCGGGGACGTCGCAGATGCCGCGGTGTTCCTCGCGAGTGCGGCCGGTGATTACGTCAACGGCGAGAGCCTGACCGTGGACGGGGGGATGACGAACACGAACTAGTAACCAACGGCGCCACCGGGCGCTACTCGCTGGCGGCTGCTTCGATGGCTTCGATACCGATTTTCGCGGTGTCCGGGTCGACGTCGTCTGCGGCCCGGAGGTCGTCCGGCGTGTACCAGCCCCAGACCTCGGGCGGTGCCTCGTCGTCGGTCGGGTCGACGGCCCGGGTAGGGACAGTCGCGAAGTACACGTGGTCGATGTGCTGGTGGCCGACCGACCCGTCGCCGTGGACGTTAATGTCGTAGCAGAGCTGGTAGCGCGGCGTCGGCAGCGCGAAGCCGTCCGGCGCCGGCACCTCGGGAGCGGTGCCGAGCAGCGTGGGCTCCTGTCCGAGTTCCTCGGCGACCTCCCGCTTGCCGGCCTCGTGGGGGAGTTCGTCGCGGTCGACGTGGCCGCCCGGCGGGATGGTGATGCCGAGGCGGCCGTGCTCGTGGAGGGCTGTCGCGCCGTCGTTGACGACGTAGACGGTGGCGGTGAAGTGCCGCGTGGTCTCCATGCCGGGAGGTGGCGTGACGCGGCGAATAGTGGTTACGCTTCCACGCCGGTCTCGCCGCCGGCCTCCAGAATCTCGTGGTACCGGTTCCGGATGGTGACCTCGCTGATACTCGCGACCTCGCTGACCTCGCTCTGGGTGACGCGCTCGTTGGCGAGCAGTGCGGCGGCGTAGACGGCGGCGGCGGCCAGCCCGACCGGGGACTTCCCGGACGTGATGCCGGCGTCGGCGGCCGCACCGAGGAGTTCCCGGGAGCGCCGCTCGACCTCCTCGGTGAGCCCCAGCTCCGAGCAGAACCGCGGCACGTAGCTCGCGGGGTCCGTGGGCGCGACCTCGAGTTCGAGCTCGCGGGCGACGTACCGGTAGGTGCGCGCGATCTCGTCGCGGCCGACGCGGCTGACGCTCGCGACCTCGTCGAGGCTGCGAGGCGTGTTCGCCTGCCGGGCGGCCGCGTACAGCGCGCTGGTGGCGACACCCTCGATGCTGCGGCCGGGCAGGAGGTCCTCGCCGAGCGCGCGGCGGTAGATGACCGACGCCGTCTCCCGGACGTTCTCCGGCAGGCCGAGGGCGGAGGCCATGCGTTCGATCTCGCCGAGCGCCTGCTTGAGGTTGCGCTCTTTGCTGTTGCGCGTGCGGAACCGCTCGTTCCACTTCCGCAATCGCTGCATCTTCCGGCGCTGGCGGCCGGAGAGGCTGTTGCCGTAGGCGTCCTTGTCCTGCCAGCCGATGTTCGTCGACAGCCCCTTGTCGTGCATCATGTTCGTCGTGGGCGCCCCGACCCGCGACTTCTGGTCCTGCTCGCGGGAGTCGAAGGCGCGCCACTCGGGGCCGCGGTCGATGCCGTCTTCCTCGACGACGAGACCGCACTCCGAACACACCGTCTCGCCGTGCTCCTCGTCTTCGAGGAGGCTGCCGCCGCACTCCGGACACACCTGCTGGCGCTCTCGCTCGGCGGACTCCTCCGTCTCCTGCTCCTCGTCCTCGCCGGATTCTCGCTCCGCTTCCCGTGTCGTGCGTTGGTCAGTCATGGTGGGGCGGGCTGCGGGACCGGACACAGCGCCGGGTTCGTATCAAACGAGGGCGCGAGCGACCAAAAGAGCTTTGGCAGATGTTACCACATGTGTTCGGGGTAGCTGTCGGGTCCGGCCATCGAAACGCTTACCGACGGCACGCGCGACCAGTCGCGTATGACTGACGCCGTCGACGCGGAGGAGATTCGCCACGTCGCGGACCTCGCGCGCCTCGACCTCGACGACGACGAGGTCGAGGCGTTCACCGAGCAGTGCGGGGACGTCCTCGAGCGCTTCGAGCAACTGGAGGAGGTCCCGGAGGTCGACGCCGAGCCGGACCTGGTGAACGTGATGCGGCCCGACGAGGTCGAGGAGTCACTCTCCCAGACGGCCGCTCTGAAGAACGCCGAGGAGACCGAGGACGGACAGTTCAAGGGGCCGAACGTCTCGTAATGAGCCTGAACGCATTCATCACCGAGACGGACATCGAGGGCGACGGCGACGGCGTCCTCGACGGGAAGACGGTGGCCGTCAAGGACAACATCTCCACGGAGGGCGTCCCGACCACGTGTGGCTCGCGGATGCTCGAAGACTACGAGCCGCCGTACGACGCGACGGTCGTCGAGCGGCTGACCGACGCCGGCGCGACCATCGTCGGGAAGGCGAACATGGACGAGTTCGGGATGGGCACGACGACGGAGACGTCGTACTTCGGCCCGACGAAGAACCCCGTCGACGAGGACCACGTCCCCGGCGGCTCCTCGGGGGGCTCCGCCGCGGCTGTCGCGGGCGGCGAGGCCGACCTCGCGCTCGGCTCCGACACCGGCGGCTCCGTCCGCGCGCCGGCCGCGTTCTGCGGCGTCGTCGGCATCAAGCCCACCTACGGCCTCGTCTCCCGGTACGGCCTCGTCGCGTACGCGAACAGTCTCGAACAGATCGGCCCGATCGCGCCGACCGTCGAGGAGGCCGCCGAGCTGCTGGACGTCATCGCCGGCCCCGACGAGAACGACGGCACCACCCGGGCGGAGGGCGCCGACTCCGACTACGCCGGTGCCGCCGAGGGCGACGTCGACGGCCTCACCGTCGGCGTCCCCCGCGAACTCCTCGACGGCGCAGACGAGCGCGTCGTCGACCGCTTCGAGGCGGCCCTCGACGACCTCCGCGCGCAGGGCGCCGAGACCGTCGACGTCGAGTTGCCGTCCTGTGAGTACGCCGTCGCCGCCTACTACGTCATCGCCATGTCCGAGGCGTCCTCGAACCTCGCGCGGTTCGACGGCGTCCGGTACGGCAACTCCGGCGGCTTCGACGGCAACTGGAACGAGACGTTCGCCGAGTCGCGCTCGGAGGGCTTCGGCGACGAGGTCAAGCGCCGCGTCCTGCTCGGCACGTACGCGCTGTCCGCGGGCTACCACGACAAGTACTACAAGCAGGCACAGGAGGCCCGCGCGTGGGTGAAACAGGACTTCGACGAGGTGTTCGAGGACGTCGACGTCGTGGCGTCGCCGACGATGCCCGTGCTCCCGCCGGAGCTCGGCGAGAGCCTCGACGACCCCGTCCAGATGTACCTCGCGGACGCGAACACGACTCCGGTGAACCTCGCGAACCTCCCCGCCATCTCGGTGCCCGCCGGCGAAGCCGACGGCCTCCCGGTCGGCCTCCAGCTCGTCGGCCCGAAGTTCGGCGAGGAGACCATCGTCAACGCCGCCGCCGCAGTCGAAGCGTAGCCGCTCGGCGCGAACACGCCCCGGCCGGCACCTCGAACGCAGTCCCGACGTTCAGTTCTGTCGCGCCTGTTCCTGTCGGGCTTCGACCGCTGCGGTCTGCAGCCCCTCCTCTGCCTCTGACTCGCAGACGAGGTCCGGCACGTCGGTCGGCTTTCCGTCCTCGTCGAGCGCGACGAACGTGAAGAAGGACTCCGTCGTCTTGCGCTCCGTGCCCTCACGGGGGTCCTCTGCGCGCACGTCGACTTTGACGTCGATGCTCGTGGAGCCGGTGTCGAAGACGTAGGCCTCGACGACGGCGACCTCGCCCATCTCGATGGGGCTGATGAAGTCGACGTGGTCCATCGACGCCGTCACGACCTGGTTGCCGGCGAACCGCATCGACGCGATGGCCGCACAGATGTCCATCCAGTGGAGGACGGCGCCCCCCAGCGCCCGCCCGAGGTTGTTCGTGTCGTTGGGCAGCAGCATCTCGGTCATCTCCGTGTACGAGTCCATCAGCCGGGCGGAGTCAGCCATACGCGTTCCTTGCCCGTCCGGGGATTGAAAGCTTGCGACACCAGCCGACTGCCGGGGACGGCTCCCCGACCTCGGGGGTATCGACAGGCGTAAGGCCGGTCCTCCGCACCCGCTAGGTAATGAGTGAGGAAGCCGCGTCGACCGACCGCGAGGGGTCGGTGCGGGTCGTCGGCACGGCGCACGTCTCCTCGGACAGCGTCGAGGAGGTCGAGCGCGTCGTCGCAGAGGAGCAGCCCGACACGGTCGCCGTCGAGCTGGACGAGGGACGGTTCCGCCAGATGCAGGGCGACGCCCCCGAGGACCTCGACGCGAAAGACCTCCTGAAGGGGAGTATGGCGTTCCAGTTCCTGGCGTACTGGCTGCTGTCGTACGTCCAGAAACGCCTCGGCGAGAAGTTCGGCATCGAACCGGGCGCCGACATGCAGGCGGCCGTCGACGCCGCCGAGGCCGCCGGGTCGGAGGTGGCGCTCGTGGACCGCGACATCCAGGTGACGATCCAGCGGTTCTGGGCCCGGATGTCCGGCGCCGAGAAGCTCCGGATGGTCGGCGAACTCGCGCTCGGCGTCACGGACAGCCGCACGCTCGGGCTCGCCGTCGGCGGACTCGTCGGCGGGCTGGTCGGCGTCGTCGCGCAGTTGCTGGGCGGCCCGTACCTCCTGCCGGCTGTCCCGGGTGGAGCAGGCGTGCTCGGCGGCGTCGCCGGCCTGCTCACCGCGCTCGCCGAAGTCGGGATGTTCGCTATCGCCGGTGGGCTCGTGCTCGGCGCGGTCTTCGTCGTGGTGTTCGCGCGAGCCGCCCCCGAGGAGGACGTCGAGGAGTTCTCGATGGACGAACTCACCGACACCGACGTCGTCTCGGCGATGATGGAAGAGTTCCGGCGGTTCAGTCCCGGGGGCGCCGAGGCCCTCATCGACGAGCGGGACGCCTTCATCGCGCACAATCTGGTCGCGCTGCGCGCACAGGGCAAGCACGTCGTCGCGGTCGTCGGCGCCGGCCACCGCGAGGGCATCGAGCACTACCTCGCCCACCCCGGAGAGCTGCCGCCGATGGAGTCGCTGACCGGCCGCGAGTCCGGCGGGTCGTGGGTCTTCAAGGCCTTCGGCTTCCTGCTGACGGTTGGCTTCCTCGCGTTCTTCGTCTTGCTCGTGATGGCGGGCGTCGACAACACGATTCTCCTGCAGGTGTTCGGCGCGTGGTTCCTGTTCAACGGCGTAATCTCTCTCGTGACGGCGAAGCTCGCCGGCGCACACTGGACGTCCGCGAGCGTCGGCGGCGCCGTCGCGTGGCTGACCTCCATCAATCCGCTGCTGGCGCCGGGCTGGTTCGCCGGCTACGTCGAACTCCGCTACCTCTCGGTGCGGGTGGCCGACATCTCCACGCTGAACGACCTGCTCGACGACGAGACCCGCCCCATCCGTGACATCGTCTCGGACATGCTGGACGTGCCGCTGTTCCGGCTCATCGCGGTGGTCGCGATGACGAACATCGGCAGCACCGTGGCGACGCTGCTGTTCCCGTTCGTCGTCCTCCCGCTCATCGGCGGACCGTTCGACTCGGTGGGTGCGGTCTCCGACGCGATGGTCCGGGGCGCCGAGAACAGCGCCGAGGCGCTCTGGGGGCTGGTACGGTGAACGTCTCTCGCCGAGAGCTCCGCGACCTCGTCGCGGCGTGGCTCCTGCTCGGGGTGGCGTTCGCGCTGTTCCGGGTGCCGGTGTCGCCGACGACGATGACCGACGTGCTCGCCAGCGACTTCTTCGCGCGGGAGTTCCTGCTGAGTCTGGCGACCGTCGGCGTGGCGTTCCTCCTGCACGAGCTCGCGCACAAGGTCGTGGCGGTGCGGTTCGGGCAGGACGCCGAGTTCCGCGCGGACTACGGGATGCTGGGGCTGGCCGTCGCCGGTGGGCTCGCGGGGTTCCTGTTCGCGGCGCCGGGCGCTGTCCACCACCGCGGCCGAATCACGCCGAGAGAGAACGGCCTCATCGCCGTCGCCGGGCCGCTGACGAACGTCGCCCTCGCAGTCGTGTCGCTGGCGCTGCTGCCGGTCGCGCCCGACATCGGCTCCCGGGGGCTGTTCATCAACGTCCTGCTGGCGGGGTTCAACATGATCCCGTTCGGGCCGCTGGACGGCGCGACGGTGCTGGACTGGAGTCCGGTGGCGTACGCGCTGGCCGCCGCCGTCACCATCGGCCCGGCGGTGCTGTTCTTCTTCGGCGTGCTCGGGTAGTTGGACCGACTCGCACAGACCGGCACGCTTAACGCCCCGAGTTACACACGTCCGTGTATGACTGGCGGCGAGGCGGCCGGCGACGACGACGACACCGAACAGGACGAGGAGGGACTGACGTACGCCGAAGCAGGCGTCGACATCGAGGACAGCGAGGCGGCGACTGCGGCGCTGGTCGGCGCCGTCTCCGAGCAGGCCGACACCACCGAGTACGCCGGGCTGGTAGACCTCGGCGACCAGTACCTCGCGCTCGCCACGGACGGCGTGGGGACGAAGCTGCTCGTCGCAGAGGCCGTCGACGACTACTCGACGGTGGGCATCGACTGCATCGCGATGAACGTCAACGACCTCGTCGCGGCGGGCGTCGAACCGGCGGCGTTCGTGGACTACCTCGCCGTCGACGAGCCGAGCGAACGCCGGGAGGCCGAGCTCGGCGAGGGACTCGCAGCGGGCGCAGAAGAGGCGGGCGTCGCGCTCGTCGGCGGCGAGACCGCGGTGATGCCGGAAGTCGTGAAGGGCTTCGACATCGCCGGTACCGTCGCCGGCCTCGCCACCGAGGCCGACCTGTTCCCCGGCGAAGCCGAGGCGGGCGACGCGCTCGTCGGCTTCCCCTCCTCGGGCATCCACTCGAACGGCCTCACGCTCGCCCGCGAGGCGGCGACCCGGGAGGGCGGCTACGACGAGCCGTATCCCTACGAGGGCTACGAGACGGTCGGCGAGGCGCTCCTCGAACCGACCCGCATCTACACGCACTTGCTCGAAGACTTCCGCGAGCACGGCGTCCACGCAGCCGCGCACGTCACGGGCGGCGGCTGGACGAACCTGGAACGGATGGGCGAGTTCCACTACGAGATTTCGGACCCGCTGCCCGCTCAGGCGGTGTTCGAGTACGTACAGGACGCCGGCGGCGTCGGCGACGAGGAGATGCACCGAACGTTCAACATGGGCACCGGGTTCGTCGTCGCACTCCCGGAGCCTGCTGCCGAGTCGCTGGTGAGCGAGACGGACGGGGAAGTCATCGGACACGTCGAGGAGGGCGAGAGCGTCGCGGTTCGCGGGCTGTCGCTGTAACCGACCCGGCCAGTTCGGCGTCCCGCTCAGCTGAGCCGGGCGGCGACGTCGGCCTGCGTGATGATGCCGACGGTCTCGCCGTCTTCGGTCACCATCACGGCCTTGTAGTGGTCCAGCAGGCTCGAAATCTCGTCGAGCGTGGCGTCCGCGGAGACGGTCGGGAAGCTCTCGCTCATGACCTCGCGGACGGCGTGGTCGCCGACGTCCTCGCCGGCGTGGACGACGTCGCTGTCGCTGATGGAGCCGACGGGGACGCCACTGGAGATGACTGGCAGCTGGGAGTAGCCCGCCTCCTGCATCTTCTGGACGGCGTCGTGGACGGCGTCGTCGGGCGAGACGCTGATGACTTCCTCGTGCATCAGGGTCTCGGCGCGCACGACGTCGCCCTCGGCTTCCTCGAGGGCCTCGACGATTCGGCGGAGCGTCGAGAGCCGGGGGTCGACGTCGCCGCCCTCGATGCGGGCGATGAGCGGCTGCGAGACGTCCGCGCGGCTGGCGAGTTCGCTCTGGGTGAGGTCCAGGCTGGTTCGCCGTTCGCGGAGGTCCTGGGGCGTCGGCAGGTGCATACGCCCCGATAACCGAGAGTTATTAATAAAGCTTCGGGGGTCTAGGCGTCCTCCTCCGGCTCGGCGTCCTCCTCGATGACCTCGATGACCTCGAGGGGGACGTCACGGAGCGCGCCGCCGACCTCGCTCTTCGCGATGCGCTGGGCGTGCTCCTCGCTGTCGGCGTTGAACACGGTCAGCTCCAGCACCAGTCCCACGAGGGCGGTCTCGGCCGCCAGGAACGCGGCGTCCAGCGGCTCCCCGCAGGCGGGGCAGCCCGTGACACCGGCCTCCACCTCGACGTAGTCGAGGTCCTGGTCGTTCAGTCGCTTGCCGGCTTCGCTCACGGCGACGCCGATGGCGTCGTCGGAGTTCTCGACGTCACGGACCAGCCACGCGGCTTCCATCGCAACGACGTAGTTGCTCATGTAGGGACGAATGTGGCGTGGCAAGTCGTGCTTTGTGGTTCGGGGCGCTCGGCGGACGTGACCCGGATTATTCTCGTAACGTACGCGAACGTGTCCTCACACCAATCCCGTGCCTACGTCAATCAGCCGGTCAGCGAGGCGAGACAGCGGGACCCCTCCCCCAGATCACACAATCGCACGACAGCTCCGACTTCGACGGACACTCTCGGCCGGTAAGTATATCAAGGGTCGTGTGCTGAGTGGCTGCCATCGATGCTGGAACGCGTCACCCGGTTCGGACTGCTCGCGCTCTACCAGTCCACGCTCGTCGTCGGCATCCTCGCGATGCCGCTCGCGCTGCTCGCCGCCCGCGCTGGCGTCACCCTGCCGGTCGGGCGGCTCGTCGAGGGAGCCACCGAAGCCTACGAGGCCGCAGCCGCCTGAGAGCACCGCGTAGACGGCGTATATCCGGAGGTTTCGGACGGCCGGGGAATCCCCGGAAGAGATGCTTTTATCAGTCCCGGACTGGTATCGACTGGTAATGTTCAACCCGAACGACGGCTCTGACTTCGCCCGCAATCGGGCGCGGCTCGACGACACGCCGAACCCCTACGAGCCGGAGGTCGGCTCGCTGCCCGACGGCGACCGAACCGCCGCCGACTCGGACAAGGTCAACAAGACCGGCACCACCATCGTCGGCCTCACCACCGAGGACGGCGTCCTGATGGCCTCCGACATGCGCGCCAGCCTCGGCGGCCGCGTCGTCTCCAACAAGAACGTCCAGAAAGTCGAGGAGATCCAGCCCAACGCCGCCCTCTCCATCTCCGGCTCCGTCGGCGGCTCCCAGAGCTTCATCCGCTCGCTGCGCGCCGAGGCGAACCTCTACGAGGCCCGCCGCGGCGAGTACATGTCCATCGACGCGCTGTCGACGATGGCGTCGAACCTCCTCCGTGGCGGCCCGTTCTTCGTCGTCGTCCCCATCCTCGGCGGCGTCGACGAGGACGGCGCCCACGTCTTCAGTCTCGACCCCTCGGGCAGCTCGCTCTCCGACAAGTACACCGCACAGGGCTCCGGGATGCCGTACGCGCTCGGTGTCCTCGAGCAGGAGTACAGCGACGACCTGACAATGGACGAGGCCCAGCAGGTCGCCGCGCGCGCCGTGAAGTCCGCCAGCGAGCGCGACACCGCCTCCGGTAACGGCATCCACATCACGAAGATCACCGCAGACGGCGTCGACACGGTCGGCCACAAGGAGTTCGACGACCTGCTGTAGTCGGCTCAGTTCTCGGGGAGCTGTTCGCCGCGCCCCACCCAGTCCGCGAAACTCCCGGCCAGCAGCGTCTCCCGCTGGTTCTGGATGTACTCGTACTGCATCGCGTAGACTGCGTTCTCGAAGGAGTTCCCCTCGTCGAGTGCCTCCCGGATGCGCTCGACTTTCCAGCCCGCCGGCGTGACGGCGTGACGGGCGCGCTGGCGGAGCGGCCAGAGGTACTTCGCGGCCTGCTCCTCGGAGAGCCCCCGCCGTTTGAGGCCGGCTTCGGCCTGTTCGAAGAGGTCGACGTACAGCTCGTGGCTGTCGGTCGTGTGGTCGCCGTCGGCGGTCACCCACGCGAGGTCGGCGTCGAGGCCGTCCCGGGCGGCGTCGTAGAACGCGTCCCGGGCCGTCTCCCAGGAGAGCTCGTACAGCGGGTGTTCGGTGCGCGGGAGGTTCTCGAGGAGCCCGGCGAACGCCGCCTGTACGGCGATGGTGTCCCGCACGGTCGGCTGACCGGCGATGGGCCGGAACTCGATGCGGGCGTTCGCGGACTCCTTCGACGACCCCCCGAAGACGGGACGCACCCACCGCCAGTAGGTGCCGTGTTTGCGCCGCCAGTGCGCGAATTCGTCGTCGAATCGGCCGCCCTCGTCGACGGGCATCGGCACGATGGTCTCGTCGTCGGCGACCCGGTCGACGGCGTCGGCGACGCTGTCGAGGTCCTCCGGGAACCGCACTTTCTCCGACTCGCCGGGGACGTTCAGCACGGTCTCGAAGACGTCGATGCGGGACTCCTGCCAGCCGTCGGCGAGAATCTCCTCGGGCGTGGCGTCCTCGTCGTAGAGGTCCGGCGGGAACACGGGCGCGTTCACCGAGAGCGCGAGCAGCGGCGCGGCGAACCGCAGCGCGTACCGGAAGTACGTCGGCAAGTCGACCGCCTGCGGGACCTGGTAGTGGGGCTGGATCGACGTGATGAGCGCCTCCGGCATCACCGTCTCGGCCGCAAGCGAGACGTGTGGGGCGTCCAGTTGCATCCCGGCGGGCTGGTCGGTGTTGGCCATCGCGTGGTAGCGCGCCGAGTCGCTCATGTTCGTCGCCACCTCCACGCCGTCGTGGTTCACGCTGTCCGTCAGGTAGCTCTCGGCGGACTCGCCCGCTGGCGGAATGGTCCACATGCCGTCGCTGACGAGGTGCAGGCCCTCCGCAGCCATCGGCCCGGTAGCGGCGTCCAGTTTCGCGCGGACCTCGGCCTCCTGGGCGGCGAGCCCGTACTCGTTGAGCGGCATCGGGCTGGTCGTCATCTCGGCGTTGTGGAGGCCGAGTTCCTTCTCGAAGCCCACGAACTCGAGGACGCGCCGCGGCACGCGGGCGAGCGACCCGTCGTCCGTCGTCGCGTAGAACTCGTACTCGAGGCCGACGATGGCCTGTGGGTTGTCGAACGTTCCGGCCGCGATCTCCTCGCGGACGACGTCGGCGTCGTCACTGACGCGCTGCTGGAACGTGTCGGCGTCGACATCGAGGACGTCCCGAACGCGGTCCACGAGGTCCGGTGCTGGCATACGCCGAGATATCGGTGTGCCCCGTGAAATGTGTGGCGGCGCGGGACCGCGTGCCCAGCGACCTGCCGGACGGTTCGCGGGATTTACCTTCGGGTGGCGGCTACGGCGGGCCGATGGAGTTCCAGACGTTCGCCGCGCGCGCCGCCGACGTCGAGGCCGAGTCCGCGGACCTCGCCGTCGTCGACCTGGTCGCCGACCTGTTCGCGGCCGCCGACGGCGACGACCTCGGCGTCGTCGCGCGGTTCGTGCAGGGCCGGGTGTTCCCAGCGCACTCCGAGACGAAACTCGACATCGGGCCGCGGCTCTGCTACGAGGCGCTCGCGCGGGCGGCGGGCCGGAACGTCGACGTCGACGACGTCGAAGACAGACTGGCCGAGGCGGGCGACATCGGCGCCGTCGCCGCGGACCTCGACCTCGGCGGACAGGCCGGCCTCGCCGCGTTCGGCGACGCCGGCGGCGGCAGCGACGACCTGACCGTGGGCGAGGTCGCCGACGAACTCGCCGACCTCGCCGCGGCGGCCGGCGACGGCAGCCAGGACGAGAAGGTGACGCTGCTGTTCGGGCTGTTCAATCGGTGTTCCAGCGAGGAGGCCCGGTACCTCTCCCGGCTGGTGCTGGGCGAGATGCGTATCGGTGTCGGTGAGGGTACCGTCAGGGACGCCGTCGTCGAGGCGTTCGACGTGCCCGCGGCGTCCGTCCAGCGCGCGCTGCAGGTCTCGAACGACTACGGCCTCGTAGCGGAGACCGCACGCGACGAGGGCGTCGAGGCGCTGGACGCGATGGGGCTGGAAGTCGGGCGACCCGTGCAGGCGATGCTCGCGCAGGCGGGCACGGTCACGGACGCCCTCGACGAGTGGGACGAGGCGGCAGTGGAGACGAAGTTCGACGGCGCCCGCGTGCAGGTCCACTACGACGGCAGCGAGGTGGCGCTGTACTCCCGGAACATGGAGGACGTGACCGACGCGCTCCCCGAACTCGTGGAGTTCGTCGAGGCCCACGTCGAGGCCCCGGTCATCCTCGACGGGGAGGCCGTTGCGGTCGACGACGAGGGCGACCCGCTGCCGTTCCAGGAGATTCTGAAGCGGTTCCGGCGCAAGCACGACGTCGCGTCGATGCGCGAGGAGGTCGCGGTCGAACTGCACGCCTTCGACTGCCTGCACGCGGGTGGCGAGGACCTGCTGGAGACCCCGTTCGAAGCGCGCCACCGGCGCCTCCAGTCGGTCGTCGGCGACGAGTCGGCGGTCTCCGAGCTGCTGGTGACCGACGACGCCGACGAGATAGCCGACTTCGAGGCGACGGCGCTGGACGACGGCCACGAGGGCATCATGCTGAAGAGCCCGGACGCGGCGTACACGCCCGGCGACCGCGGGAAAGACTGGCTGAAGCGCAAGCCCGACGTGGAGACGCTGGACCTCGTGGTGACCGGCGCCGAGTGGGGCGAGGGGCGGCGCGCCTCGTTCCTCGGGACCTTCCTGCTGTCGGCCCGGGACGACGACGACGACGGCGGGGAGTTCGAGACCATCGGGAAGGTGGCGACTGGGCTCACCGACGAGGAGCTGGCGGCCCTCACCGACCGCCTCGAGCCACACGTCCGCAGCGAGGACGGCCAGACGGTCGACATCGAGCCGGCGGTCGTCCTCGAGGTCGGCTACGAGGAGATCCAGACCTCCCCGACGTACTCCTCGGGGTACGCGTTGCGGTTCCCGCGGTTCGTCTCCGTCCGGGAGGACAAGACGCCCGAGACGGCCGACACCATCGAGCGCGTCGAGCGACTCGCCGACCAGCAGTAGCGACAGCAGTCGGCCGGGGGCGCCGAGTGCCGAACTGCTGGCCCCGAGTGTTCAAACCCCGGCAGTCCCTAGCGAGTACCGTGACCTACCGTGGCGTCGTTCTGGACCTCGACGGCACAGTCGTTCGCGGCGACGCGCTGCTCCCCGGCGCCCAGGAAGGGGTCGCCGCGCTGCGCGAGCACGCCGAAGCGGTGCTGTTCCTGACGAACAACCCCCTGCGGCCCGCTAGCGAGCACGCCAGCCGGCTGCGGGACCACGGCGTCGACGCCAGCCCCGGAGAAGTCCTGACGTCGGCGGACGCGACCGTCGCGTACCTCCGTGAACGTCACGACGGCGACCGGATCTACCCCATCGCCGACGACGCCATCGTCGCCCAGCTCCGGGACACCGACGTGAACCTGACCGACGACCCGGCGGCCGCCGAGGTGGTCGTCGCCGGGTTCGACAGCGGATTCCACTTCCGGGACCTGCAGGCCGCCATCGACGCGTTCGCCGACGGCGAGACGACGTTCGTGGGGACGGACCCGGACGTCACGATTCCGACCAGCGACGGCCTCGAACCCGGCTCGGGCGCCATCGTGCGAGCAGTCGCGGGGGTGGCCGAGCGCGAGCCGGACGCCGTCCTCGGGAAACCCTCGGAGACGACCGCCCGGCTCGCCGCCGACCGGCTCGGCGTCCCACCGGAGGAGTGCTTGCTCGTCGGCGACCGACTGGACACCGACGTGGCGATGGGTGACGCCGTCGGTATGACGACGGCGCTCGTGCGCACGGGCGTCGACGGCGACACGACCGTCGACGACGACGTCGACGGCGAGCTCGCAGCGGGCGTCCGACCGGACTACGTTCTCGACTCGCTGGGCGACGTCCACCGCCTCCTCGAGTGACCGCCGGCGCTGGCCAACGCACTGGGAATCACGACCGCCCCTTTAGACCAGCCAGCCGTAGTGTGACGTATGACCGTCTCTCAGGCCGGGCTGACCGTCGAGTGGCTCGGGTACGCGACTGCGAGAATCGAGTGGCCGGACGGCACCGTCGCCTACACCGACCCCGGCCGGTACGGCGTGCTCACCGGCGAGTGGACGCCCGGTGACTTCGAGGGCGCCAGACACCACCCGCCGGCCAGCGACTACCACGCCCAAGACGCAGACGTCGTGGTCGTCACGCACGCCCACCACTACGACCCCCACGGCATCGAGCGCGTCGCCAGCGAGGACGCGACCATCGTCGTCTACGACGGCGTCTCGGCCGACGACACCGGGCGCAGCGTCGCATCGGTCGACGCCCTCGACTACGACGTCCGCCGGGTCGAGTGCGGCGACGAGCCGACCGTCTCCGGCGTCGCCGTCGAGTCCGTTCCGGCCGAGACCGCACCCGACGAGCCCGGCGGCACGTCCTCGCACCCGCCGGGCTTCGGCTGCGGGTTCGTGCTCACGCACGGGGACACAGCAGTGTTCTACCCCGGAGACTCGGACGCCCTCGCCGCCCACCGCGACCTCGACCCCGAGGTGTTCCTCGCGCCCATCAGCCGCCGCATCACGATGGGTGAAACCGAGGCCGTCGACCTCGCCGAACGCCTCGACCCGGAGCTCGTCGTCCCTGTCCACTACAACACCTTCGAGCGGCTGGCCGGCGACAGCCGCCTGTTCGCCTGCGACGTCGCCAGCAGGGGGATTCCGGTGGCGCTGGACGAGTGACCGACGGAACCGGAACTTCTAGCGGGAGACGCGAACCGAGTGACGCCGACCGACGGCCAGCGTCGACGACCGCCGTCAGATAACGCCCATCTCGTCGAGGCGCTCGGGGAGGTAGGTGTCGGTGACGAAGTCGAGGCCGCGGGAGGCGAGTGCCTGCTGTTCGGCCTTCTTGTCGATGTCGAGCTGGAGTTCGATCTGTTCGGTCCAGAAGTCGCTCTGGAAGCGGGGGTCCTCGAGCTCGGATTCGAGGGCGTTAACGTCGGAGTCGCTGAGTGGGTCAGTGGGGAGGTCGTAGTCGACGATGTCCTGCGGGCGGATGCCGACGAACTGCGCCTGCGGGGTGGCGAGATACTCCGAGAGGTGCGCGGACTTGATGGAGCCGTAGGCGACAGAGCCGTAGATGCGGTACGACCACGGGTCGCCGTCTGTGAAGACCGTGACCGGGAGGTCGAGTTCGTCGTGGAGGCGCTTGGTGAGCCGTCGGGTGGCGCGGGCGGGCTGCCCGCCGAGGTGCACGACGATGGCGTTGTGCTCGTCGTCGAAGCCGTTCTCGACGAGGCGGTCGCGCATCCCACCGGTCTCCACGCACATCACGAAGTCCGCGTCGTTCTCGAGGAACTCGATGGTGTCTGGGTTGTTCGGAATCTGGTAGCCGCCCTGCCCGACGTCGTCCTGGCAGTGGATCTCGCGGTCGCCGCGGTTGGTCTGCTCGCGCAGGAGCAGCGGCCCCATGACCTTCGCGCCGGACTCCTCGGGGCGCATGTGGAAGTCCTCGCGTTTCACGCCGGAGATGATCTCGAGGTCCTCGACGAGCTTGTCGCTCTCGCTCTGGTCGTTGAACTGGGCTTCCTCCTCGTCCCAGGACTCCGAGAGGTAGTACAGTTCACGCAGCGTGGACGACCGCCCCTCCTCGAGTTGCTGGACGAGGAAGTCGACGGTGAACACGGACTTCAGCAGCTTCCGGGCGCCCCGCACCGAGTTCGCGGACCGCGTGGACTGGCTGTCGCCGTACACCCAGACGTCGGCGTCCTCGTCGTACTCGATGTTGGACTTCGAGCGCGTCGGCAGCGACATCCGGGGGATGTCGCCGTCCTGGAACTGGTCGTAGAACTGTTCGGCCAGCGCGACCAGCTGGTCGCGGGCGTCCTCTCCCTTGGGGGTGTCTGTCTCGCTCATGTGTCTGCCTCGTTCACGGTGAGTCGGGCGTCCTCGACGCCCTGCACGGTCAGGTCGAAGTCGGCGTCGGCGTCCACCTCGTAGGTGAGTTCCTCGGTCTCGCCGCCGGCCACCGAGGCCGACCACTTCACGAAGTACTCGTCGTCCATCTCCACGACGTTCGCGCCGTCGCTGACGGCGTTCGGTTCGGCGGAGACGATGTCGGTGACGTCCACGTCGGCGCTGGAGCTACCGTGGTTCTCGACGCGCAGCGTCACTTCCCCGTCGCCGCCGTCGCCGAGTTCGCGCTCGACGAGGACGTTGTTCATGATGCGCGCCAGCGAGTCGTCGACGTCGACGTCGCCGCGCTCGGTCATCTCCGAGACCTTCTCGGCCATCGTCGGCAGGATGTCCATGATGACGTCCTGCTTCTGCTGGCGCTTGCGCATCGACTGGCGCTTGTTCAGGAACGACTTGAGGTCGCGGGCCGCCTCGCGGACGGCGAGTTCGATCTCGTCCTCGATCTCTTCGACGTGCGCGACGGCGTCCTTGGACTCGCTCGTGAACGGGACGTTCGTCGACGCGACGTGCACCATGATGACCGCCGGTCCCTGCGGCAGCCCGGAGCCGCCGGGCTGGTCGAGGTTGTAGTTCCGCCAGCCGATGTTCCGCAGGACGTCGGTCGTCGCACAGGCGCCGCGCTGGTAGACCAGCGGCACGCGGTTCGCGAACCGCATCAGGTCGACGCCGCCCTCGGCCTCGAGCTCGCCGCCGTACGCGATACCGGCTTCGACGATGAACGGGTCGCCGCCGTGGACGTCGGCGTCCCGCGTGGAGGCGGCGTAGAACTCGGCGTCGAACTCCTTGCGGAGCCCGGCCTCGAGCTGGTCGGCCTCGATGGGCGAGAGACAGGAGGTCGGGGGCGCCATCACGCTGACCGACGCCATCGCGTCGAGGAGGTTGCTCGCGGCGTCGCGGTCGTCGGCGAGTTCGCGGGTGAGCGGCGGTTCGTCCGGCACCGTCGCCATGCGCTCCCAGAGCGCGTCGGCGACGTTCTCCCGGGCGGTCTCGCCGACGGTCGCGTCCTCGTACTCCTCGGTGTTCTCGGCGGCGCGGTACACGTACTCTTCGAGGTCCTCGCGGGTAACGCGGTCCTTCCCGGGGCCGCTCTCGAACTTCGCGGCGACGCGCTCGGCGAGCCCGCGGACGGTTGCGTCGTCCTTCTGGACGGTCGTCGCCTCGTCGACGGGCACGAAGACGTCCGCAGCGCGGTCCTCGGTGAGCGCGGTCCAGACGGCGTCGACGACGTGCTTCTGGACGGTGTCGCCGAACGACGTCCCGGTGTCGGCTTCCGCGTCGACAGCGGCGTCGGCGACCAGCGTTTCGAGCTCCGAGTACGCCACACTCTCGGCGTCCTCGACGGCGTCGACGACCGCCTGCGCGAACACCTTCGTGTGTGTCGCGTCCTTGTTCGAGACGGCGCCGACGACCGTCGCCTCGAGGTCGGTGTCGCTGTCGATGCCCGGCGGCCGCCACCGCATCTCGCGGCCGAAGTACCGGTCGCGGAACGCGTCCACGATGCTGTCGGCGGTCTTCTTCCCGACGCGCGTGAACTCGCCCTGCAGGAACCCGGAGACGGAGTGCGAGTCAGTGTCCGACAGCATCTTGATGAGCGTCCCGAGTTCGACGCCGTGCGGGTGCGGGCGGATCTCGTCGGTCTCGGCGGGCAGACCGGCGCCCTCGGCGCGCTCGGCCTTGATCTCGCCGCCCGGCTCCTGGAGCTCGATGCGGGCGTGGGGGTTGACGACCGCCGTGTGCTTGACGTAGTCGTGGAGCTGGCCGCGGGCACGCATGTTCGCGTCGAGGTCCATCTCGATGCGCGTGCCGTGCGTGCCCCGGAGGTCGCTCTCGGCGGCGGACAGCTCTTTCTCCGTGCTGATCTCGGGTTCGTTGGTGTCCGTGTCGATGATGAGCTCGTAGAAGTTCGACGTGGCGGACTCCTGGGTGCGGCTCTCGATGCGCACCGGCTTCCCGGAGGTCAGCTGCGAGTAGAGGACGGCGGCGGAGATACCGATGCCCTGCTGGCCGCGGCTCTGTTCACGGGCGTGGAACCGCGAGCCGTACAGCAGCTTCCCGAAGATTTTCGGAATCTGTGCTTTGGTGATGCCCGGCCCGTTGTCCTCGACGACGAGCGTGTAGTAGTCCCGTCCTTCCGAGATTTCGACGTAGATGTCCGGGAGGATACCGGCTTCCTCCGTGGCGTCGAGGGCGTTGTCCACAGCCTCCTTGACGGCTGTGACGAGCCCTCGGGCTCCGGAGTCGAAGCCGAGCATGTGCTTGTTCTTCTCGAAGAACTCGGCGACGGAGATTTCGCGCTGGCTCGCGGCGAGCTCCTCCGCGATGCCCTCCTCTTCGTCGGCGAGCGTCGACTGGAACGACGTCATTCAGTACGCAGTGATTCAGGGCCGGCGGGTAAAACCCCAGCGGTACCGGGGTGAAAGTGGAGTGGTGGGCTGGCGTCAGCGCCTCGTTCGGCCCCGAGCGGACGGGTTCCTGGGCGCGTTCAGTTACGACGACGAGACCGTACGACGGCTGGCCCCAGCGCGGAGCCCAGACAGCGGGAGCGACGGCGCCGGCAGGGCGTCGCCGTCGGGAGTCACTCCAGTCGCGCGACCACCGCGTCGCGCCACACGTACGCGACGCCTGCTACGAGAGTGAGTGCCGCGAGCAGTACGGCCGTCTCGGTGAACGAGGACGCTGCCGCCCGGTCGCCCGCGTACGCCGTGAGGAAGTACCCCGGGAGGCGGCCGACGAGACTCACGACGGTCAACTGCCAGATGGGGATGGTGGTGAGGCCCGCGAGCAGGCAGATCGCGTCGTCCGGCAGCCCGGGGAGCAGGAACACCAGGAACAGGACGAGCGGGCCGCCGCGGGCGACGAGGTCGTCGAACGTCGACAGCACTTCCGGGTCGAGCACGTCCTCGACGAACGGCCGACCGAGGCGTCGCGCGGCCACGAACACGACGACGCTCCCGATGGTTGCGCCCGCGAGACTGAGCGCGGTGCCGGTCGTCGCGCCGAACAGGTAGCCGCCGGCGAACCCCAGCACCTGCCCGGGAACCGGAGCGACCACCACCTGTGTCGCCTGCAGGGCGACGAACGCCACCGGCGCGAGTGTTCCGAACGACCGCACCCACTCGCGGACCGCTCGCGGGTCGCCGAGGTCGGGGAGTGCGCGAGCGAGCAGCAGCGTCGCGGCGGCGACGGCGCCAGTGAGAACAACGAGCGCCGTCAGCGCGCGGACGCGGTCCCGTGGTGTCGTGAACAGGCGCACAGCGGCGGGTCGCGGCGCCGGCTAATCACTCTGCCGGCGCAGCACGCACGCACGCACGCGTGCGAGCCTTTTTTACCACCGGGGCGTCTACCGTGGTGCAACGTTCATGTCTGACCAAAGTGAGTACAGCGCTGGCCAGATTCAGGTTCTGGAGGGCCTCGAAGCCGTCCAGAAGCGGCCGGCGATGTACATCGGGTCCACGGACACTCGTGGCCTCCATCATCTCGTCTACGAGGTCGTGGACAACTCCATCGACGAGGCGCTGGCCGGGTACTGTGATACGATCGACGTGACGCTGCACGAGGACGGCTCGGTGAGCGTCGAGGACGACGGCCGGGGCATCCCGGTCGACACCCACGAGGAGTACGACCGGCCGGCCGTCGAGGTCATCCTCACCGTCCTGCACGCCGGCGGGAAGTTCGACGCGAAGTCCTACCAGGTCTCCGGCGGACTGCACGGCGTCGGCGTCTCCGTCGTGAACGCTCTCTCGGAGCGCCTCGCCGTCGAGGTCTCACGGAACGGCGACCGGTACCGGGAGAAGTTCGAGCACGGCGAGCCCGTCACGGACCTCGAGCACATCGGGGACAGCGACGAGACGGGGACGCTCATCCGGTTCCGGCCGGACACCGACATCTTCGAGACGACCGAGTACGACTTCTCCACGCTGGAGAACCGGCTCCGCGAGCTCGCGTTCCTGAACTCCGGCGTCGAGATCACGCTCACCGACGAGCGCGGCGACGAGGTCCAGGAGTCCTCCTTCGAGTACGAGGGGGGCATCCGGGAGTTCGTCGAGTACCTCAACGAGACCCGGAACGCGCTCCACGACGACGTCATCTACTTCGAGGCCGAAGAGGAGGAGATTCACGTCGAGATCGCGATGCAGGCCTCCGAGGACGTCCAGTCCTCGACGCACGCCTTCGCGAACAACATCAATACCCGGGAGGGCGGCACCCACCTCACGGGGTTCAAGACGGCGCTGACGCGCACCGTCAACGACTACGCGAACGACAACGACCTGCTGTCGGAGCTCGACGGCGAGAACCTCAAGGGCGAGGACATCCGCGAGGGCCTGACCGCCGTCATCTCCATCAAGCACCCCGACCCCCAGTTCGAGGGGCAGACGAAGACAAAGCTCGGGAACAGCGAGGTCCGGGGTATCGTCGAGCGAACCGTCAACGACGGCCTCGGCACGTACTTCGAGGAGAACCCGGACACGGCCCGGGCGGTCGTCCGCAAGGCCGTCGAGGCCGCGAAGGCCCGGAAGGCCGCGAAGAAAGCCGAGGAGCTCACGCGCCGGAAGTCGGCACTGGGTTCCACGAGCCTGCCGGGGAAGCTCGCTGACTGCCAGAGCAAGGACCCCGAGGACGCCGAGCTGTTCGTCGTCGAGGGCGACTCCGCGGGCGGCTCCGCCAAGCAGGGCCGCAACCCCGAGTTCCAGGCCATCCTGCCGCTGGGCGGGAAGATTCTGAACGTCGAGAAGCACCGCCTCGACCGGATTCTCGAACACGACGAGCTCCGGCACATCATCACGGCGCTGGGCACCGGCATCGGCGACGAGTTCGACATCGACGAACTGCGCTACGAGAAGATCATCATGATGACGGACGCCGACGTCGACGGCGCCCACATCCGGACGCTGCTGTTGACGTTCTTCTACCGGCACATGAAGCCGCTGCTGGAGGCCGGCAACGTCTACGCCGCCCAGCCGCCGCTGTACCGCATCCGGTACCGCGGCAACACGTACGACGCGATGACCGAAGAGGACCGGGAGCGCATCATCGAGGAGAAGTGCAACGGCAACCCGACGCAGGTCCAGCGGTTCAAGGGCCTCGGCGAGATGAACCCCCAGCAGCTCTGGGACACGACGATGGACCCCGGGAGCCGCATCCTCAAGCGCATCACCGTCGAGGACGCGGCGGCGGCCGACAAGATGTTCTCCGTGCTGATGGGGGACGCCGTCGGGCCGCGAAAGCAGTTCATCCAGGACCACGCCGGCGACGCCGAGTGGGTGGACATCTGACATGAGTTCGGAATCACCTGACGTACCCGACGACGTGGCGGACCGAGTGAAGAACGTGCGCGTGGACGAGGAGATGGAGCAGTCGTACATCGACTACGCGATGAGCGTCATCGCGGGTCGCGCGCTCCCGGACGTCCGCGACGGCCTCAAACCCGTCCACCGGCGCATCCTCTACGCGATGCACGAGTCCGGCGTGACCAGCGGGTCGAGCCACCGGAAGTCCTCGAACATCGTCGGGGACACGATGGGGGACTATCACCCGCACGGCGACTCCCCCATCTACGACGCGCTCGTCCGGATGGCCCAGGACTTCTCGATGCGGTACCCGCTGGTCGACGGCCAGGGGAACTTCGGCAGCGTCGACGGCGACCCGGCGGCGGCGATGCGGTACACGGAGGCCCGGATGGCGCCCATCGCCGAGGAGCTGCTGACCGACATCGAGAAAGACACGGTCGACTTCCAGGCGAACTACGACGACCGCCTGACCGAGCCGACGGTGCTGCCGTCGGCGTTCCCGAACCTGCTGGTGAACGGCTCGTCGGGCATCGCAGTCGGGATGTCGACGAACGTCCCGCCGCACAACCTCGGCGAGGTCATCGACGCGACCGTCCACCTCATCGACAACCCCGACTGCACGGTCCTTGACCTGATGGACCACGTGAAGGGGCCGGACTTCCCGACGGCAGCGAACATCGTCGGGCGCTCGGACGTCAAGCAGGCCTACCAGACGGGCCGGGGGCGCGTCCGGATGCGCGCCGAGTACCACGTCGAGAGCGACGGCCGCAAGGACAGCATCGTCATCACGGAGCTGCCCTACCAGCAGAACAAGTCGAAGCTCGTCGAGCGCATCGCCGAGGACGTCAAGGACGGCAAGCTGGAGGGCATCACGGACCTCCGCGACGAGTCCGACCGGAACGGCGTCCGCGTCGTCATCGACCTCAAGCAGAAGGCCAACACCGACGTCGTCGAGAACCGGCTGCTGGAGAGCCACCTCGAGAAGACGTTCAGCGTCATCAACCTCGCGCTCGTCGACGGCGAGCCGAAGGTCCTGACGCTGAAGGAGATGCTCGCGGAGTACGTCAGCCACCGCAAGGCAGTCGTGCGCCGCCGCAGCGAGCACGACCTCGCGGAGGCCGAGGACCGCGCGCACATCCTCGAGGGTCGCCTGAAGGCGCTGGAGAACGCCGACGAGGTCGTCGACCTGATTCAGGACGCCGAGGACCGCGACGACGCCAAGGAAGTCCTCAAGTCGGCGTTCGACTTCTCCCAGGAGCAGGCCGACCACATCGTCCGGATGCAGCTGGGCAGCCTGACGTCGATGGAGGCCGCCGAGATCGAGTCCGAGTACGACGACGTAACGGCGCGCATCGAGCGCCTCGAGGAGATTCTGGGCAGCGAGCAGGAGCTGCTGGACGTCATCAAAGACGAGCTCCAGGAGATCAAATCGGAGTACGCCGACGAGCGCCGGACGTCGTTCATCGAGGACACGGGGACCGTCGACGACGAGGACCTCATCCCCGAGGAGGACGTCGTGGTCGTGCTCACCGAGGACGACTACATCAAGCGCGTGCCGGCGGAGACCTTCGACCCCCAGCACCGGGGCGGCAAGGGCATCATCGGCACCGACCTGAAGGACGGGGACAGGGTGTCGACGGTGTTCACGGCGAGCACCCACGACTACCTCCTGTGCTTCACGAACCAGGGCCAGGTCTACCAGCTCAAGACCTACCAGATTCCGGAGATGTCCCGGACTGCCCGGGGGACGTCGGCGGTGAACCTCCTCGACCTCGACGACGGCGAGGAGGTCACGGCCATCGTGAACACGGACGACTTCGAGGACGAGGAGTACCTCACGATGGTGACCCGGAACGGCACCGCGAAGCGGACGCCGGCCACGGAGTACGAGAGCGTGCTCTCGACGGGCATCATCGGCATCAGCCTGGGGGACGACGACGAGCTCGTCGACGTCGAGGTGACCGACGGCTCGATGGACCTCGTCATCGGCACCGAGCACGGGATGACCATCCGGTTCGACGAGGCCGAGGTCCGGTCGACGGGCCGCGCGACGAAGGGCGTCAACGGGGTCAAGCTCCGTGACGGCGACGCCGTCGCCGGGCTGGTCGCCGCCAGCGAGGACGACGACCGCGCGCTGCTGACGGTCACCGAGAACGGCTACGGGAAGCGCACTCACCTCACCGAATACCGGCCGCAGTCCCGGTACGGCTTCGGGCTCGTCGACATCAAGACCGAGGACCGCAACGGCGACGTCGTCTCCATCGACACCGTCGCCGCGGACGACAACCTCGTCGTGATGAGCGAAGCCGGTCAGATCATCCGGATGCCCGTCGACGAGATTTCGACGGTCGGCCGGAACACGAAGGGCGTCAAAATCATGCAAGTCGAGTCGGGCGACGAGGTCGCTGGCGTCGACGTCTACAGCCCCACGGAGACCGACGACGCAGACGACGAGGCCGAAGACGAATAGCGCCCGTCTCCACGTTCTATCCGAGTAGCATCCGGCGACCGAGCGGTCCGAAGGACCCGGTAGGTCGCCGGTTCACTGCGCGAGGGCGGCGAAGCCGCCCGAGCGCAGCGCAAAAGGTACCTTAGAGGATGCGCTTGCCGAGCGCGCTCGCCGCGAGTTCGGCGGCGATTTCGGCGGTGCGGTTGGATTCGTCGAGGATGGGGTTGACTTCGACGACGTCCATGCTGCGGAGGATGTCCGCCTCGCGGTCGCGTTCGGCGACGGTTTCGAGGGCGGCGTGGGCCTCGCGGTAAGTGGCGCCGCCGCGGACGGGCGTGCCGACGCCGGGGGCTTCGTCGGGGTCGAGCCAGTCGAGGTCCAGAGAGACGTGGATGCCGTCGACGCCGGCGGTGGCGACGTCGAGGGCGTCTTCGACGACGGGGATGACGCCGCGTTCGTCGATGTCGCTCATCGTGTAGGCGGTCATGTCGCTGGCACGGATGGCATCCTTCTCGGTGTCGTCGAGGGTGCGGAGGCCGACGTAGGCGATGTTCTCTTCGCGGAGGCCGCTGGCGTTGGCCCACTCCTCG
Organism: Halobacterium rubrum; assembly: GCF_021729015.1. Lineage (GTDB taxonomy): Archaea > Halobacteriota > Halobacteria > Halobacteriales > Halobacteriaceae > Halobacterium > Halobacterium rubrum. The sequence goes on along the minus strand of NZ_JAJQQZ010000003.1, from coordinate 377,999 downwards.
GTCTCGAAGCGACCTTCGCCGAGGGCGGCGGCCAGCGGCATGCCGTGGATGTTGCCGCTAGGGGAGGTCTCGGGGGTGTTGAAGTCGCCGTGGGCGTCGAACCAGACGGCGCCGATGTCGGCGTCGCGCGAGCAGCCGACGAGCGAGCCGATGGCGACGGCGTGGTCGCCGCCGAGCACGAGCGGGGTGTTGTCGCTGTCGATGGCGTCCGCGACTTCGTCGGCGAGCCGCGTGCAGACGTCCTCGATCTCGGGGAGGAACTTCGCGGACTCGTCGCCGGGGTCGCGCTCCTCGGCTCGGGGGACGAGGAGGTCGCCGCCGTCCACGGTCTCGACGCCGGCGGCGGCGAGTTCGTCCGAGAGGTCGGCGTACCGGATGGCCGACGACCCCATGTCGACGCCCCGTCGGTCGGCGCCGTAGTCCATCGGTGCTCCGACGACGTAGACAGTTCGAGTCACGGTCGAACGTACACCAACCACGGTTTAGGCTCCACCGGTTCGTCGCGGCGGCGACGGCACGCCGCCAGCCCGGCAGCTACGGCACCACAATTTTTGTGCGAAGAGTGCAGACTCGGTGGTATGTCCGCCCTCCGAGAGGTACAACACATCACGCGAGACGCCGCGGTCTGGTTCACGTGGTTCGTCCTCACCCTCCAGGTGTCCCACGGTCGGAGTTACGGCGACCTGCGGCGTCTGACGCCCCGGAAACTGTTCGTGCACGTCGCCCCGATAGCGCTGGTCGTCCCGGTAGCAGCCCACCTCTTCGTGAACGCGCCGCCGGGGTACAGGTATATGTTCGCGGCCGGCGGTGGCCTGGGGCTGGCGATGGGCGGGACGCTTGTCGCGTCGACGCTAGCCGTCACGAAACTCATCGACATATCGTTCACCTACCGCTGAACCGCCCGGAGCAGCCTACTGCTCGTCGAGATACGGTTCGCAGACCAGCTCGACGCCCTCCTCGAAGGACACCTCGGGCTCCCAGCCGGTGGCTTCGTGGAAGCGGCTGTAGTCGGCGCAGGTGTCGTGGACGTAGTTCTTCAGCGGAATCGGCTCGTACTCGGGTTCGACGCTGGTGCCGAGGGCGTCGTTGATCAGCTCGACCATCTCGTTGAACGAGTAGGCGTCGCCCGTGCCGAGGTTGTAGACGCCGGCGAGCTCGTTCTCCGCGGCGAGTTCGAGTCCGGCGACCACGTCGGAGACGTGCGTGAAGTCCCGGGTCTGGCTGCCGTCGCCCCAGAGCACGGGCGCCTCGCCGTTCGCGATCTGTTCGGTGAACTGGGAGAGCGTGTTCGCGAACTCGCCTTTGTGTTCCTCGCTGCCGGCGTAGCCCTGGTAGACGGAGAAGAAGCGCATCCCGGCGAGCGTGAGGTCGTCGTAGAAGTCGTTGTAGTACTCGCCGTAGCGCTCCCGGCCGAGCATCGACGCGTCGTACCCGGTGGAGGCCTCCATGTCGACGTCCTCGGGCGTGGGTTCGGTGCGGCTGCCGTACGCCGAGGAGGTCGACGCGTAGACGACCGTGTCACAGCCGTCCTCGCGGGCCTGTTCGACGACGTTCACGAACCCCTCGATGTTCACGCGAGCGCCCCGTCGGGGGTTGTCTTCGAGCATCTGCCGGCTGGAGAGCGCGGCGAGGTGGTAGACCACGTCGACGCCCTCGGTCGGCAGGTCGTCGTCGAGCACGTCGGCCTCCACGAACTCGACCGCTTCGTCCAGGTTCTCGGGCGTCCCGAGGTAGCAGTCGTCCAGGGCCACGACGTCGTTGTCGGCGGCCAGGTGGTTCGCGAGGTTCGAGCCGATGAACCCGGCGCCGCCAGTGACCAGCACGCGTTTGCCGTCCATGTCCGAAGCGTGTCTCACCACGGAGATATGAGTACCGGAATCATCGGCCCGGTCTCGCACTCGGCTTCGACTCCGATTCCAGACACGAACGGTACGCCTCGAGACCTGCCGAGACCGACGGCCTCCGCGACCCTCTCGCCGGTCGGCCCGACGCATAGCAGAATTTATGTTACTTCGGTACAGCATCGAGGGCATGATTGGTGGGTCGGTACAGTCCTACGTCGTTCTCGGACTGGCCACTGGCATCGGGGTCGCGTTCGCGTACGACGGCTATGGACTCAGCGACCGGCTGCTCGCGTGGGTCGGGTACCTCGCAGGTGGTAGCGCCGGCGGTGTCGCCGGCTGGATGGCCGCCACGAACGCAGCAGGTAGCCCCGACAGGTTAGCCCTGACAGCCGGTGGAGTGGTCGTCGGCGCGGTGCTCGGCAGAGTGGTGGTGCCGCTGGTGAGCTGGCTGGCTGTCGTGCTTCTCGGATTCCTGAGCACGGGCCTCGCGGTGTTCTTCGTGCTCGCCGGGCGCGAACTCACGAACGCAGTCACCCGCTTCGAGACGGTACCCCGGTCGCCGGGCGGCATCGAGCGGTTCCTCGAACAGCTGTCCGCGGTTCCTGTCTTCCAGAACCAGGAGGTGCTCCTGCTCACCCTCGTCGCCGGACTCGTCGGCGCTGCTCTGGCGTCGCGACTCTACACGCTGCTGGTCACGGCGACGGTCAGTTCGGTCGGGGCGGGACTGCTCTCGGTGGTGGTTCCCCTCTGGCAGCGTGCTCTGACTGGTGGTGTCGACGTCACCGAAACGACGCCAAGCGAGGTCTCTTGGGGGCTATTAGCGCTTTTCCTCGCGTCGGGGCTGCTCGTGCAGGGGTACCGGTACGGCGAGGAACTGGACCTGCCGGTCGTCGGCTCGGAGTACGACCCACTGGAAGGCCAGTAGTCGCCTGCCGGGGCGGGACTGTCCGGGCGACCCCACCCCGACCATCGGGGGTTTGAAGTGCGTCTGCGGCGAACCTCACGGCATGTCATCGATTGAACTGACCTCCAGCCAGAAGACCGTCCTGCGGGCGCTCGTAGACCGGTACACGCAGGAGGAGACGGCTGTGAAAGGCGAGGCGATCGCCGAGGAGGTCGACCGGAACCCGGGCACCATCAGGAACCAGATGCAGAGCCTGAAAGCCCTCCAGCTGGTGGAAGGCGTCCCCGGCCCGAAGGGGGGCTACAAGCCGACCGTCGACGCCTACGAGGCGCTGGACATCCAGCAGCTCGACTCGGCGGCGGAAGTGCCCGTGACCCACGAGGGCGAAGACGTCACCGAGGTGAACGTCAAGGAGATCAATCTGACCAGCGTCCACCACCCGGAGCTGTGCCGGGCCGAAGTCCACCTGCGGGGGTCGGTGCGTGACTTCCACGAGGGCGACGAGGTCGTCGTCGGGCCGACGCCGCTGTCGAAGCTGCGGGTCGCCGGGACCGTCGACGGGAAAGACGACACGAAGGGCATCCTGATTCTGAAGATCGACTCGATGGAGGCGCCGTCCGGAGAGCCGGCGCACTGAGTCGCTATCGCAGGCTTTGTATCAACGGGCCCCCGAGTCGTCTCCATGACAACGCGAGTCGTCGTTCTCGGTGCAGGGTACGCCGGTGCAGGGGCGGTCTCGAAACTCGAGGCGGAGCTCGGGCCGGACGCGGAACTCGTCTGGGTCTCCGAGACGGACTATCACCTCGTCCTCCACGAAGCCCACCGGGTCATCCGGGACCCCGGCGTCCGAGACAAGATCACGATTCCGGTCGACGACATCAAGTCCCGCAGCACGGAGTTCGTCCACGACAGCGTCGAAGACATCGACACCGACGACCGCGTAGTCGAGCTAGCGGACGGCGAGGACGTCGACTACGACTACCTCGTCGTCGGCATCGGGTCGGAGACAGCGACGTACGGCATCGATGGGATGGCCGAGCACCCGCTCACGCTGAAGAGCCTCGACGACGCCCTCGAGATCCACGAGCAGGTCAAGGAAGCCGCCCGTGACGCGACCCGCGAGGACCCCGCCCAGGTCGTCGTCGGTGGCGCCGGGCTGTCCGGCATCCAGAGCGCGGGCGAAATTGCGGAGTTCCGGGACCGCCACAACGCCCCCATCGACGTGACGCTCGTGGAGGCCCTGCCGGAGATCTTCCCGCCGGGCGACAGCGAGATTCAGGGCGCGCTCCGCCACCGGCTGGAGGACGCCGACGTGAACATCCTCACCGACGACCCGATTACGGCGGCGACCGAGGACAGCCTGGAGTTCGACGAGCGGGACAGCATCGACTACGACGTCTTCCTCTGGACGGGCGGTGTGACGGGCCCGAGCGAACTCGCCGAGGTCGACATCGACGCCGAACACAACCGCCTGCAGGCGGAGTCCACGCTCCAGACCAACGACGAGCGCGTGTTCGCAGTCGGCGACTGTTCGATGATCTCGCAGGGCACCGACGAGGCGGCGCCGCCGACGGCGCAGGCCGCCTGGCAGGCCGCCGACGTCGCCGCGGAGAACGTGAAGCGTGCGATGGACGGTCGGCCACTGGAGACGTGGACGTACGACGATCAGGGGACGCTCGTCTCGGTCGGCGAGACGGCCATCGCTCACGACGTGGAGATGAGCGGCGTCTCGGCGCCGGTGCGGACGTTCAACAGCCTGCCGGCGAAGGTCCTGAAGAAGGGCGCGGCGGCGCGGTGGATCGCGAAGCTGACGTCGTGGCAGCGCGCGATGCAGGCCTGGGACGCGCTGTAAGTCGGCGAGAAACTCGTTTCTGTAGCTAGCGGTCGTGTTCTTCCCAGCCGCCGGCGTCGAGGACGCCGAACAGGTGCTCCCAGTCCTCGTCGGCAGGGAGCTGGTCGCGGAGCTGGCGGACGTCCGCCTCCGGGACGAGGTCGGCGACGAGGTCGACGACGACCTGTGCGTGGTACGCGGCGTCGCTGCGGTCGACGCCCTCGGTCTCGGCGACGCGGTCGAGGAACGTCTGCCAGTCGAAGTGCTGACCATGGTCGTGGACTGCGCCCGTGAGGTACCAGTCGATCTCCATCGGGAGCGCGCTCGCGAGGTCGGTGGCGTCACCCTCCGGGATACGGCTGCCGAGCGCGGTCAGCGCCGCGCGGGTCGCTCGCACCGCTTCCCCCGTCCCGGAGAGTTCGAGTCGGTGCTGTACTGCGCCGGTGAACTCGTCGAAGTTCATCGTCCCGGAGCGACGTGGCCCGGCCCGAACGTTATTCTCTCCCTATCGTCGGGGCCGGCCGGTCGCCGTGACTCCGAGCTTCGGTTACGCCGACAGCAGCGAGTCGACGGTGTCGCGGGCCGCGGACAGCGACTGCGTGGCCTCGTCGCGGACGCCGACCACGTCGGCGTCCTGTTCGTACTCGACGAGCGACGCCTCGCGGAGCACCGGGACGTGGCGGTGGTACAGCGAGAAGTAGACGTCCCGGACCGTCTCGGGGTCGTGTTCACTGGCAGGGGTCCCGGTCTCCCGTTCGAGGACGAGCTCGGCGAGGTCGGCGAGCGCCAGCGACTGGTGGGTGCGAACGCAGTCGAATGCGTGGCGGCGCCGTGGGTGCTGGAGGGCTCGGAACGTGTGCTGGAGGTCGCACATGTTTGTCTTCCAAGCTAACTCGGGACGGTATATGTGTTTCGCGTAAGGCCGGCCTACCGTCGCGGTAGCGTAGTCCTCATCGCCGGTACCTGGTTCGTTAGCAGGTCAGTCGAGGCTGAGGCCTGCGTGCCACTGGTCGACGCCGGCTTCGGCCTTCTTTTGGTCCATCTTCGCCAGCAGGTGGACCGCGAGGCTCGCGGTCTCGGCGGCGACGGACTCGCCCTCGGTGAGGAACTCGCCGGTCTCCCGGTTGGCGAACACCGAACAGATGGCGCCGGCTCGCAGGCCGTAGACGTTCGCGAGCGTGCAGATGGCGGCGGCCTCCATCTCGATGTTCTTGACGTTGGCGTCCCGGAGTTCGTCCAGCATCTCGTCGGCGCCGGGCGCGCGGAAGCCGTCGAAGCCGTCGCGCCCCTGGCCGGCGTAGAAGGAGTCGGCGCTCATCGTGAGGCCGACGTGGTAGTCGTGGCCGAGGCGTTCGGCGGCGGCGACGAGCGCGGCGACGACCTCGTGGTCGGCGACGGCAGGGTAGTCCTCGCGGACGTACTCGTTGCTGGTGCCCTCCTGGCGGACGGCACCGCGCGTGATGACGAGGTCGCCGGGCTCCATCTCGGGCTGGAGCGCGCCACAGGAACCGACGCGGATGAAGGTGTCCGCGCCGACGCGTGCAAGTTCCTCGACGGCGATGGCTGCCGACGGCGACCCGATGCCCGTCGACGTAACGGAGATGGGGGTGCCCTCGTAGGTGCCGGTCGCCGTGCGGTACTCGCGGTGGTAGGCCCGCTCTTCGTGGTCGTCCCACAGCGGCGTGATTTTGTCGAGGCGCTCGGGGTTCCCGGGGAGGAGGACCGCGTCGGCGACGTCCCCCTCGGAGACTTCGATGTGGTACTGGACCTCCTCGTTCGGGTCCTCGCTGGTTCCAGGCATGCCCCCTGCTTCGGTGTGCACCCGCAAAGTGTCTTGTCGTTCGCCAGCCGGCGGTGCGGCGCTGGCGACGCTACGGCCACCCTCCCGGTAGTTTGGACGCGTTCGCCTCGACCACGCGCATCACGTCGGCGACCTCGTCGAAGCGGGGCCCCCGGTAGAGCAGTTCCTCGCCGTGTGTGACTTCCACGTACCCGTAGCGTTCGAGTTTCGGGATGTGGACGTGGTGGAGTTCATTTGACTGCGCGGACTCTTCGACGACCTCCGCGACGGCGATTCCGACCGGTGGCGCGGAGTCGTGGAGGGTCGCCAGGAGCTGACGGCGGGTGCTGGCGGCGAGCGCGTCCATCGAACGGTCGAGTGGGCTGGTCTCTCTCACGTCGAATACCGCCTCCGTTCGCGTCGCCGCTCGGTCCGTCGGTCGTTCCCGTCACCTGTACTGCGCGTACTCCCTGTCACTGCAGTTCCACCCTGCTCGTCCGGAGTGTTCTGTGGTGGCGCTTACGGAGAAGGGTCTTGAAGTGGGGGTAGCGTGGTCGCGTCGACGGGGTGTTGCTGGCGTCGTCCGTGGTGTGGTGTTGCTCCTCGAGCGTCCAGACCGTCCCGGGCTCCCGCTCGAAGGTGTCCTCGAAGGGGATGAGGAGAGGCGAGAGGGACACCTCCGAGATGCGGCTCATAGTCCAGCCAGGAACGCCGGCTAGATATAGTTGTTGCAGTGACAGTTGATGGGTGTCGTGGGTGTGAACTACTTGCCCAGTGTCGCGGGCGAGATGGTGTCCGGCACGAGCTCGCCGAGCGTGTATCGCACGAACCCGTCCTCGCCACCGTCGCAGAGCACCGGCAGGTCGTCCTCCCCGAACTCCGCGAGCGTCTGTCGACACATCCCGCACGGCGTCACCGCGTCCCGCTCGCTCGACGTCACGACCAGCACCTCGAACTCGGTGTCGCCCGCGCTGACCGCCTTCCCGACGGCGACCTCCTCGGCGTGCAGGCTGTTCGAGTAGTTGGCGTTCTCCACGTTGCAGCCCGTGTACACCTCGCCGCTGGCGGTCAGCAGCGCGGCGCCGACCTCGTACTCCGAGTACGGCACGTAGGCGTTCTCAGTGGCGTCGCGAGCGGCTGCGAGCAGCTCCGAGTCGTCCATGCAGCCAGCTATCGGCCGCGCCGCCAAAAAGCCGCCGTCCTCCTCGCTGTCACTCGCCCTCGCCGGAGTCGTAGGAGTCGCCGGCCGCGCTCGGCAGTCGCGTGCGGCCGAACAGCGCCAGCACGACGATGACCGCTACGTACGGAATCGTGCGGACGAGAGGCCGCGGCACCTGGAAGACGTCCCGGGCCTGCAGGGTCAACTGGGTGGCGTCGAGGCCCGCGAACAGAATCGTCGAGAAGAACGCCCCGATCGGGTTGTAGTTCCCGAAGAGGTACGCGACGATGGCGATGAACCCCTTGCCGTTGACCATCGTCGGGCCGCTGCCCGTGAACTGGCCGATGCCGAGCGCGAGCGCGGCGCCACCGACTCCCGCGAGCACGCCGGACAGCAACACGGCGGCGTACCGGACGCGGTGAACGTTCACACCCGCAGTGTCCAGCGCCTTCGGGTTCTCCCCGCTGGCGCGCACCCAGCGGCCGAACGCCGTGCGGTTCAGCGTGTACCACGACAGCGCGACTGCGACGAACATCAGGTAGACGGCGGGGCCCGCGTCGAACAGCGCGCCGAAGAAGGGCAGCCCGACCAGCGACGACTGCAGGTCGAGCACCCCGAAGACGGGGAGGTCGACGACGAACCCGAGTTCGGTCGTGACGAAGGCGGAGACGAACGGAAGCCCCATGTCGGTGACTGTCGGGAGGGTGGCGACGCTGGCGGACGTCTTGCCGCCGTAGACGACGGTGGACGCGAACGGCGCGAGCCCGAGCGCGATGAGCCACACCGCCAGCCCCGCGATAATCTGGTCGGCCTTGAACTCGATGCAGACGACGGCGAACAGGGCCGCGAGCAGCGTCGACGCGACGACGCCACCGAACAGCCCGAACCAGACGCTTCCCGTGACGTCGGTCGCGTAGATGCCGGTGAACGCGGCGATGATGAGCAGGCCCTCGAGGCCGATGTTGATGACGCCGGACTTCTCGGCGAAGATGCCGCCGAGCGCGGCGAACGCGATGGGAACCGACAGCCGGAGCGTGGCCGCGAGCGTCGAACTATCCGTGAGCACGGCGACGAGGTCCGCCGCTGCCGTCTCCGGGAAGAAGACGGCGGCGCCGACCAGCCCCAGGAGTGCGACGAGGCCGGCGGCGACGACGACCTGCTGGAGGCGGCTGCGGCCCACGAACAGGTAGTCGTACGTCCGCGAGAGGCTGCGGGACGCAGTCTCGGTCGCGCTACTCATCGCTGACACCTCCGTCGGTCGCGACGGCACCCTGTGGCTCCTCGCGCTCCGGCAGCAGCGAGTCGAAGCGCCGCCCGGCCATCCGGAAGAACTCCGGCATCGCGACGAACAGGATGATGAGCCCGCGGAGCACGCCCACAAGCTCCGGCGGCACGTCGCTGCCGACCTGGACGACGATGCTGCCGGACTTCAGCACGCCGAACAGCAGCGCCGCGAACCCGACGCCCAGTGGGTTGTTGCCCGCGAGAATGGAGACCGTGATGCCGTCGAAGCCGTACGTCGGCACGCCGGTCTGGAAGTTCCCGAGCATCATCAGCACGTAGACGGCGCCGCCGATGCCCGCGAGTGCGCCGGACAGCGCCATGCTGGCGACGACGGTGCGGTCGGCGTCGACGCCACCGTACTCGGCGGCGTCGGGCTGGATGCCGCTCGTGCGGAGGTCGTAGCCGAACGACGTCCGCGTGAGCAGGTACCAGACGCCGACGAGCGTGAGGACGCCGACGGCGAGCGCGACGACCGAGAAGTCGTCGCGGGCACGGAAGAAGACGGACGGGAACTGCGAGAACTCCGGCAGCGGCACGGTCTGGTTGGAGAAACTGTCGGGGTCTTTGAACCGGCTCGAGTCGTTGACGAGCCAGAGCGCGACCGACGTGGCGACGAAGTTCAACATGATGGTGGTGATGACCTCGTTGGCGTCGGCGTACGCCTTCAGCGCGCCGGGGAGCGCGCCGTAGAGGCCGCCGCCGAGCGCACCGAGCAGGAGGCCCAGCGGGAGCACGACGACGGTGCCGAGCACGCCGAGTCCACCGAACAGCGGCGCGACGAACAGCAGCGTGACGGCGGTGGTGAGCGCGCCGACGACGAGCTGGCCCTGCGCCCCGATGTTGAACACGCCGGCGCGGAACGCCACGGCGACCGCCACGCCCGCGAACGCGAGCACGGTGGTCTCGGCGAGCGTCGTGGCGAACTGGCCGTTCGTCGGGTCGCCCAGCACGTCGCCGAACGCGCCGAGGAACAGCAGGTCGTACACCGCTATCGGGTCGTAACAGAACCCCATCGCGACGACCGCGCTGCCGCCCGTGAACTGCGTGACGAAGCTGCCGGGGAGCGCCAGCCGGTAGGCCGCGGTCCCGCAGTCCGCCATCCGGCCGGCGGCGAGCACGATGACGCCCCCGATGAGAATCGAGAGCACGAGCGCGGAGACGCTGATGAGGAGGCGTTCGACGCCCGACGCCGTGACGATTCGCTCGAACGCCGAGCGCGCTCGGTCGGACGCGCTCACGGCTCCACCCCCTCGGGCGCGGCGCTGTCGGCGTGCGGAATCTCCTCGGGGCGCTCGCCCGCCATCAGGAGCCCGAGCTGTTCCTCCGTGACCTCGTCGGGGTCGACGACCGCCATCACGTCCCCGTCGTGCATCACGGCGAGGCGGTCGGAGAGCCCGCGGACCTCGTCGAGCTTCGAGGACACGAGCAACACACCGCGGCCGTCGGCCCGCAGGTCCAGCAGCCGGTCGTGGATGAACTCCTGGCTGCCGACGTCGACGCCCCGCGTCGGGTGCGTGGCGACGACCAGCCGGGGGTCGCGCTCCAGCTCGCGGCCGACGACGAACTTCTGCTGGTTGCCGCCGGACAGCGACACTGCGTCGGCGTCGGCGTCCGGCGGTCGGACGTCGTACTCCTCGACGACGCGCTCGGCGTGCACCCGGGACTCGCCCCAGTCGATGCGGCCGCCAGACGCGAACGGGTCGGCGTGCTGGCTGCCGAGGATGCCGTTCTCCACGAGGTCGAACTCCATCACGAGCCCGCGCTCCTGGCGGTCCTCTGGGACGTACGCCATCCCGGCGTCGATGCGTTCGCGGCGGGAGTCCCACGTGATGGACTCCCCGTCGAAGGCGACAGACCCGGATTCGGGGTTCCGGAGCCCGGTGATCGCCTCGACGAGCTCGGACTGGCCGTTCCCGTCGACGCCCGCGATGCCGAACACTTCGCCCTCGCGGACCGAGAACGAGAGGTCCGAGACGGCCTCGACGTCCCGGTCGTCGGTGACGCTGAGGGAGTCGACGGACAGCACCTCCTCGCCGACGTCGACGTCCGGCTTCTCGATCTCGAGGACGACCTCCCGACCGACCATCAGCTCCGCGAGCTCCTCGCGGGAGGTCTCGTCGGCGGCGACGCTGCCGACGTGCTTGCCGTCACGGAGCACCGTGATGTCGTCGGCGGCGTGCATCGCTTCGCCGAGCTTGTGCGTGATGAAGATGATCGTCTTCCCCTGGTCGGTGAGCTCTTCGAGCACCGCGAACAGGTCCTCGACCTCCTGTGGCGTGAGCACGGCCGTCGGCTCGTCGAGGATGAGCACGTCCGCGCCACGGTACAGCGCCTTCAGAATCTCGACGCGCTGCTGGACGCCGACGCTCGTCTCCTCGATGAGCTGGTCGGGGTCGACGTCGAACCCGTAGCGCTCGCTGAGTTCCACGACCCCCTCGCGGGTCGCGTCCTGGTCGACGGCGAGCCCGCCGTACTTCCGGGGTTCGTTCCCGAGCGCGATGTTCTCCGCGACCGTCATCGTGTCGACCAGCATGAAGTGCTGGTGGATCATGCCGACGCCCGCATCGATGGCGTCTCGGGGCGAGTCGAACGTGCGCGTCTCGCCGTCGACCTCGATGCGGCCCGACGTGGGCTGGTAGAGCCCGTAGAGGACGTTCATCAGCGTCGTCTTCCCGGCGCCGTTCTCGCCGAGCAGCGCGTGGACGGTGCCGCGCTCGACAGTCAGGTCGACGTCGTCGTTGGCGACGACTCCCGGGAAGCGTTTGGTTATCGATTCGAGCCGGACTGCCGCGTCCGTATCTGTCATTTCGAGCAGGGGAGCTGTGAGAGTGGAGAAGCCGCGCTATACGTTCGACGGATCGGTCGGGACCTCGATGTCCCCGTCGATGATGCCCTGGCGTGCGTCGGCGACCGTGCTCTGGACATCGTCGGGCACCTCGGAGCCGAGCTGCTGGCCGTACACCAGCGCGACACCCTCCTCGGGGAGGCCCAGCGTCTCCTGGCTCCCGCCGGGGTACTCGCCGTTGACCTTCGCCTCGATGGCGTTGTAGACGGCGGTGTCGACGCGCTTGACCATGCTGGCGAGGATGACGTCGGCGTAACTCTCTTTCGTCACGGACTGGTCGCGGTCGACGCCGATGGCGAACCGGCCCTTCTCCTGTGCCGCCTGGAAGACGCCGGTGCCGGTGTTCCCGGAGGCGTGGTAGACGATGTCCGCGCCGGAGGAGTACATCGAGAGCGCGGCCTCCTGGCCCGCCGTCGGGTCGTTGAAGCTGCCGGTGTAGGACGTCGAGACGTCGAAGTTCTCGTTGGTGTACTTCACGCCGGCCTTGAACCCGGCCTCGAACTTCTTGATGAGCGCGCTCTCGATGCCGCCGACGAACCCGAGGTTCGTCGAGTCCGATGCCGTGGAGCTCTCCGCGGCGCTGAAGTCCATCGAGGAGAGCTCGGTGGCGAGCACGCCCGCGAGGAACGACCCCTCGTGCTCGCGGAACGTGTAGCTCGCGACGTTCGGCTCGTCGACGGTCTGGTCGACGATCTGGAAGTCCTGGTCGGGGTACTGGGGCGCCGTCTGGGAGAGTGAGTCCTGCTGGAGGAACCCGATACAGGACACGAGGTCGTAGTCGGGGTCCGTGGAACCGGCCAGCTGCTGCTGGAAGTTACCGAACTGCGCCGCCTCGTCGGGCTGGGTCTCCTGGTACTCGACGTTGAAGTCGTCGGCCGCCGCGAGGAGGCCCTGCTGGGCCTGGTCGTTGAACGAACCGTCGCCGAGACCGCCAGTGGCGTACACCATCCCGACGTTCGTCACGTCGCCCTCGTCGCCGCCGTCGGACTCGGTAGTCGTGTCCTCGTCGCCGCCACCCGTGTCCTCCGTGGTACTCTCCGTCGTCGTGTCCTCGTCGCCGTCTCCCGACGGGCCCCCTGTACAGCCTGCGATTCCGCCGAGGCCCACGACGCCGAGGCCCGCGGTCGTTTTCAGAAACGTCCGCCGGTCGAACTCTGACATAGATTGAAGCGCGGCACGAATATTCATAAATGCGTCGTTACACGGACCCTCTGCCCGTAACCACAGTTCGAGCGGAGCAGTGCGTCGCGGTCAGTCAGGCGTCCTCGACGGCCTGGCGGACCACGTCCGCAGCTGACTCGACGAGCTCGTCGACGTCGTCACTCTCGGCGTACACGCGGACGTACGGCTCGGTACCGGACGGCCGCACGAGCACCCACGACGCGTCGGGGAAGGTCAGCCGGACGCCGTACTGGGTGTCGACGTCGCTGGCATCGGGGAACGCCGACGGCAGGTCGTCCGCCATCGCTGCCATCACGGCGGGCTTGTCGTCGTCGGGGCACTCGACGCTGACCTTCCGGTACGGGCGTTCGGTCACGGGCTCCCGGAGCGGCGCGAGGCCGCCCGCGTCGGCGACCAGCCGCGAGAGCACGGCGGCCGACGCGACGCCGTCGATCCAGCCGCCGAACGCCGTGTGGACGTGCTTCCAGGGTTCCGCTGCGAACACGACCTCGCCGCCGTTCGAGCGGGCCGCAGCGACGCCCTCGTGGAGCGCGCCGAGCCGGACGCGCTCGACGCGACCGCCCGCCGCCTCGACGCGCTCGTCGATGCGGCCGCTGGCGTTCGGCGTCGTCACGACCACGGGGTCGTCGGCGTCGCTGGTCTCCGTGTAGTGCTCTGCGAGAATGGCGAGAACCGTGTCCTCGTGGACGACCTCGCCGTCGCCGTCGACGACGACGATGCGGTCGGCGTCGCCGTCGTGCGCGATGCCGAACGCGGCGTCGCCGGACGCGACGAACTCCCGGAGGTCCGAGACGGTCTCCGGCGTCGGCTTGCTCGGGCGCCCCGGGAAGTGGCCGTCGACGTTCGCGTTCAGCGTCACCACGTGCGCGCCCAGCTCCCGCAGGACCTGTGGCGTCGCCAGCGCCGCGACGCCGTTCCCGCAGTCGACGGCGACCGTGATGCCGGCCAGCGGTGCGCCGTGCTCGCCGGCGAACGACGCGACGGCCTCCCGGTAATCCGGGAGGACGTCGACGGACTCCTCGCTGCCCCACTCGTCCCACGTGGCGTACTCGGTGTCCGCCGCCACGCCCGCCTCGACGGCTCGCTCGGCGTCCCGGTCGTACTCCTCGCCGTCCACGAACAGCTTGATGCCGTTGTCCTCCGGGGGGTTGTGGCTCGCGGTCACCTGGACGCCGCGTCGCCCCTGGCTCGCGTACGCCAGCGCCGGCGTCGGCAACACGCCCGCTCGCAGCACGCGCGCACCGGCGGATTCGAGGCCCGCCGTCATCGCCGACGCGAGCGCCGGCCCCGTCTCCCGGCCGTCCCGCGACACGACGAACTCCCGGTCGGCGACACCGTCGCCGCCGCTACTGGATTCGTCGTCGTCGTCGCCGAGGCGCGCGTCGCTGGCGGCGGCGGTCCCGACAGCGAGCGCCAGTTCGGGGTCGACGGTCTCGACCGCGTCCCCCCTGATGCCTGCCGTCCCGAAGAGCTCGTCGGCGTCGTCCATGCGCGACGGCAGCGGACCCGCGCACTTAGCTATCCCTATCTGTGGTTCAGAGTTCGACGCCGCTCGGGATGAGACTCTGCCCGCGCAAGAGGTCGCCGTCACTGCTGTACACGAGGAAGGTAGCTTTCTCGTAGACGACGAGTTCGTCGCCGTCGACCCGGATCTCGACGCGGTAGCGGCCCTCGCCGTCGTCGGTGGACTCGCCGTAGCGGCGAGCGGCCCGGACGAACTGGAGGACGTCGTCGGCGTCGACGTTCAGTTCGAGGAGGAAGTCGCCCGTGAGGCGGTTCGTGACCGAGACGACGCCGCTGGCGTCCGGGTCGTCGGCGTCGTCGGTCAGCCGGAACGCTGCGTCCGTCTCCTCGGCGTCCAGTAGGTCGCCGGTCGAGTCGCTGAGACGGTCCCGGAGGTCCGCGGTCGCGCCCGTGAACTCGATGACGACGTTCGGCTTCTCGGGGCTGTCGCTGCCGTCGACCCATTCGACATTCGACACGTCCAGTTCGAAGTAATCCCGGCGCATTCCCTACGGACCAGTTGGGTAGACGGGGAAATGAACGTAACGCCCGTGGTGGGTCACCGGCCGTAGACGAACGACTCGACCGCGCGGTTCAGGCGACCCGTGACGCGGCGCGTCCACGCGACGGGGTTCACGCGAGTCATCGCGTCTTCGTCCACCTCGATGCGGTCGTCGCCGAACGGGTCGCGCTCGGGGTCCTCGTCCACGGCCGCGTCGACGACTGTCGTCATCGAGCACCGGCCGCAGGCCTCGGTCGGGCTGTCCTCTTCCATGTGCACTACTCACACGCCCAGCCGCTTAGGTCTGCCGACGACAGGGTCCGTCACCGTCTGCAGCGTCGCGGCGGAGAGCGCGCAGGCCGGCCCTCAGGGCTCGGCTGTCACTGACTCCGGTGGACTCCCGTACTCGTGCCAGAGCGCGAGCAGGCTCGGCAACACGAGCACGCTCGCGACGAAGGCGAAGGCGATAGCGGTGCTGGTCACGGCGCCGAACCGCCGCAGGGACGGGACGAGCGCGAGCACCAGCACACCGAACCCGGCAGCGGTCGAGGCGGCGCTCGCGAGCAACGCGCCGCCCGTCCCCGTGACGGTGGCGTCGAGCGCGGCGTAGGGGTTGGCGGCGTCGTCGAGCTCGTCGAGGAACCGCTCGCTGACGTGGATGGCGTAGTCGACGCCGAGCCCGATGGCGATGCTCGCGATGACCGCGGTCTCCGTCGTGAACGGGATGCCCAGCAGGTACATCGCGCCGAGAATCCAGCCGAGCGCGGCGACCACCGGCACCATCGTCACGGCACCGAGGGCGGGCGCCCGATACCGCCGGTAGAACAGCGCCGTGAGGAACGCGAGGATGACGCCGAGCGTGATGAGGAACGTCTCGACGAGGGTCCGCAGCAGCGCCGACTGGACGACGTCGTCGACGATGGGTGGCCCGGTCGCGGTCACGGTGAGCGCGGAGTCCCCGCGGACGGTGTCGGCGACCGACCGCATCTCGCTGGTGATGGTCGCGGTGTCGCTGCTGGCGGAGACGGTGACTCGCGTGTCCAGCGCCCGGTACCGGCCGCCGTCGGTCCGCGCGAGAACGGCGCCGGCGCGGTCGGGGGCGGCGTCGTAGAGGCCGTCGTAGACCGCCGCGAGGTTCTCGTCGGGGACGCCGTCGCCGTCGGGGTCGTTGCGCGCGACGAGCGCGGCGAACGTGTCGTTCTCGGCCGCAGTCGCGCGAATCGCGGTCACCGGGCTGTCGAGGTCCGGCCGACCGTTCGCCAGCGTCACCGCCGAGGACGTGTTCGCGACGGCGGCGTCGCCGGCGGCAATCCGGTCGAGCGTGCCGGGGTCGGTGACCGGGCCCTCGACGAGCACGTGGACTGTCGTCCGGTCTCTGGACTGCGCGAAGTTGTCGTTGAGGAACACCGCGCCCTCGCGAATCTCGTAGTCGCTGGGCGCGAACGGCCCGGGCAGGGCGTCCATCCACTCGGGGGAGTCCCGGGGGAGGAAGTCCACCTGGTCGATGGACGTGTCGATGTCCGTGGCGGCGTACCCGCCGCCGGCGCTGACGACGAGCGCGAGGACGACGACGGCGACCGGCGCCGTCCGAGCGAGCGACGTGCCGACGCCCACGATGCGCTCGGCGGCCCCGCTGGAGCCGAACGCGGCCTTCCGGCGGTCGGCTCCGAACCGCTCCAGCAGGCCGTCGACCTCGAGTTTTGCGGCCGGCAGCAGGCCGGCGAACACGACGAACGCCGAGACGATGCCGACGGCGCTGACCAGCCCGAACTCGCTGATGGACTGGATGGGACTGACGGTGTTCGAGAGGAACCCGACGGCCGTCGTGAACGTGGTCGCGGCGAGCGCGACGGTGACGCCGCCGAGCCCGACGCGCATCGCGTCCCGGGCCGACAGCGACGAGTCGGCGGCACGGGCCTCCCGGGACCGCATCACGACGTGCAGCGCGTAGTCGATGGACAGCCCGACGAGGAGGAACGGCACCGCGATGAGAATCTGGGTGACGCCGATGCCCGCCCACCCCATGAAGCCGCCCATCCAGACGAGCGTGACGAGCGTGCCGGCGAGCGCGAGCGTGACGTCCACGACGTCCCGGTAGGCGACCCCGAGGATGCCGAGAATCAGCAGGAGCGCGACGGGCGTGATGAGCGCGAAGCTCTCGCCGGTCGCGGTCGTCGCTTCCTCGTCGACGATGCCGGCGCCGAACACGAACGCGTCCCCGGTCTGGATGGTGTCCTCGGCGACGTCACGGGTCGCGAGCTGGGCGTCTACGACGGTGTCGGACAGCTCGTCGGCGCCGTCGGTCGCCTGTACGACGAACACGACCCGCGCAGCGGCCGTCGTGCTGCCGGGCTCGTAGTCGGTCGAGAGCAGCCGGTAGGGGTCGGCACCGCCCGGCGTCTCGCGGTCCGGGTCGAGCACTGCTGCGACGGTCTGTTCGACCTCGCTGTCGCTCATCGACTCAAGCTGTGCGATCTGCTCCTCGAGCGTCGGCTGCGGGGGCGGTCCCTCCCCGTCGTGGTCGGCGTGGACGGCGGCCGTCGCGACGAGGTTCCCGACGCCGACGGTCGGCTGGCCGGCAACGAGCGTGCCTTCGATGGCGTCGTCGTCGCGGAGCGCGCGCTGGAACCGCAGTGTCTCCAGCAGCGACGCCTTCGAGAGGACGTTCTCGCCGCTGTCGTCGTCGCTCCTGACGACTACCTGCATCGACGTCGTGTTGCGGTCGCCGGTGTCGAAGTTCTCGCGGACGTAGTCGAGCTTCTGTGCCTCCTCGGAGTCGCTGCCGAACGACGCGATGGAGAGGCCGCCGTCGACGCCGCCCGCGCTGGCGCCCATCACCAGCGTGGCGACCAGCAGCACCACGAGCACGGGCCGGCTGTACCGCGTGAGCGCCGACGCGTACCGGTCGGCGAGTCCATCAGACATTGCCGGACGGTCGCATCTACACCTACTTAGCTGTTTGTAGGATAGTACAATATATTCGTCCTTGCGCGGCGAGCCGGGTGGGACGCCAACGCTCATTAGTGCGGGCCGCCGACTCGGAGGCGTCACCGACGATGAGCGCACACGAGGCAGTCGAGGCGCTGCGGGAACTCGGGCTCTCGAACTACGAGGCCCGGGTGTTCGTGGCGCTGCACCGGCTCGGCAGCGGGTCCGCGCAGGACGTCGCGAGCACCTCCGACGTCCCGCGGTCGCAGGTCTACGGCGCCGCCGACGACCTCGCGGCCCGCGGCCTCCTGGAGGTCGTGGAGTCCTCGCCGAAGACCTACCGGCCGGTGTCGCTGGAGCGCGCCCGGGCGCAGCTCCGCGAGCGCGTGGAGGCGCAGGCCGAGCGCGCGTTCGACAACCTCGAGACCGTTTCGGGCGACCGCGGCGACACGACGGACGCCGGGGACGTCGCGACGCTGCGGGGCCACGAGCCGATTCAGGACCGCGCCGTCGGCCTCGTCACCGAGGCCGACGACCGCGTGATTCTCGTCGGTACCGACGCAGCGACGCTGCGCGACGACCTCGCCGAGGCGCTGACCGAGCGCGCGGCGGCTGGCGTCCCGGTGACCGTCGTGACGGACGACCAGTCACTCGCGGAACGCTTCGGCGACGTCGACGGCCTCGGCGTCGTGGTCTCGAGTGCCTCGGGCGACGACGGCTACGCGGGCCGCACGCTGCTCGTCGACGACGACACCGTCCTGCTGTCCGTTCCCACCGACGACGACGGACACGAGCCGTTCGACGAGGTGGCGATGTGGACAGCCGAGACCCGCATCGGCCACATCCTCGGTCGGTTCGTGCACGCCGGGATGCAGTCCGGGCTCGACGACGGGGACGACGTGGCGGGCGACCGCAGTGTCGGCGACCGGTGAGGGCTGCCGGACGCGACGGGCTTTTATCCCACCTGTGGTATCACTACACATGGGCTACCGCGTCGTCGACCCGGAGACGGTCGAGCCGGCCGAGAACCGGCCCTGCGAGTACCGCGGGCTGACCGGCCCGGCCGAACTGGACCAGTTCGCGCTGAACGTGTTCCGAGCGGCACCCGGCGAACAGGTGCCGCTGGCGTACCACTACCACGAGCAACAGCAGGAGGCGTTCTACGTGCTCTCCGGGACGCTGCACGTCGAGACGCCCGACGGCGAACTCACGGTCCCCGAGGGGAGCGTGTTCGCCGCCGACCCGGAGAGCCCCCACCGGGCGCACAACCCCGAGGACGCCGACGAGACGGTCGAACTGCTCGCGGTCGGCGCGCCGCCGGTCGCCGACGACGCCGTCCCGTACGAGCCCGGGGACGCACAGGGAACCGAAGACGAGACCACCGAAGGCGGCGACAGATGACCGAGAGTGAGCCGGCGGAACCCCGAATCGACGAACTCCCCGAGGAGATCCGGGAGGCGGTGCCGGTCTGGGCGGACGACGAGTACCTCGACCGCGTGAGCGACCGGCTGATGTTCAGCTACGACCTCGAACGGGACTACGCGGTCCGCGGACACTCGTTCCCGATGTACGGCGAACTCCGCATCGAGAACCAGAAGCAGTTCCTGCACCCCGCGCTCAACTACGCCGACCACGAGACCCGCGAGCACCTGTTCGCGCGGCGCGCCGGCGAACCGACAGTCGCGGACCTGGAGCGACTCGTCGACCTCGGCCACGACCTCGCCGAGGACTGGGTGGACGCCAACGAGGAGCACTACGAGACGAACTTCACGTTCGTGCTCGTCGCCGACACCATCTCGGACGCCGTCCGGTCGTTCGTCTCCGGGTTCCGCGACCGCACGCTCCTGAAGTACGGCTACTACGGCTGCTACGAGGTGAACCTCGTCGTGGTCGCGCCCGACGACGAGGACGGTGTCGCCAGTCAGGAGGCCGACGTCCTGCAGGCGTTCGCGCTCTGGGGGGACGTCGACACCCCGGACGACGGCTTCTTCTCGCGGCTCGCCAAGCGCTTCTGGACCTGACCGGTCCCGGCGCTGTCCGGGCGGGTCGCGTGGAGGAGGGGAAAACGGAGACTGCGTCGACCGACGCGTTCGTCACTCAGTCGCTCAGTCGTCGCCCGGTTCGGCTGCCGGCTCGCGACCGCTGCGAACGCTCGAGATGTTGCCGTACCCGATGCGCACCAGCGACAGCGCGAGGTAGATGAGCACGAACGCGAGTGCCATCTGGACGACGGCCGAGATCTGGCCGCCGAGCGCCGTCACGCCGCCCTCGATGAGCTTCTGGTAGAGGTTGTCCCAGAGCGCGACCCAGGACAGCCCGAGCACGGTGATGGTCACCATGATGGCCATCGGGACGCCGGTGGAGACGAGCTGGTTGGACTCGTCCCAGTTGGCGAGCCAGATGGTGCCGGCCAGCAGCGCGAGCGCCGCCAGCAGCTGGTTTGCGCCACCGAACAGGGCCCACAGCGTCACCCACTCGCCGGAGATGACGAGCGCGTACGCGATGAGCGACTGGATGGCCGGGTTCGTGTACCGGCCCTTCGCGAACGACTCGGGGTCGGCGGAGAGCCCGGTCGTGGTGCCGCTGCCGGTGGTACCGACAATCTCCTCCATCATGTAGCGGCCGAGGCGAGCGGCCGTGTCAGTGGACGTGAGCAGGAAGCTCACGAGCACCAGCGCCATGAACGGCGCGCCGAAGCTCGTCGGGATGCCGAGGCTAGTGAGGATGATGCCGCCACCCGTCGCGAAGTTCGGGAGTGCGCCACCGATGCCGCCACCCGCGGCTGCCGTGGTCGAGCCGGCGACGGCGAGCGTCGAGATGGCGACCGAGGCGAGCAGGCCTTCGCCGAGCATGCCGCCGTAGCCGATGAGGCGGGCGTCGCTCTCCTTGTTCAGCTGTTTCGCCGTGGTGCCGGAGGACACCAGCGAATGGAACCCACTGATGGTCCCGCAGGCGATGGTGACGAACAGCAGGGGGAACAGCGGCGTGATGCCGCGCGTGTCGACCGCCAGTTCGCTCCCCCAGAAGCCCATGTAGGCTCCGATGGAGGAGTCGATGACGAGAGGCTGCGACGGCGTCGTGATGAACGTACCGGCGATGATGGCCAGCAGCGCGCCCCCGACGCCCGAGTACAGCAGGAACGACGACAGGTAGTCACGCGGCTGGAGCAGCACCCAGACCGGGAGTGCGCTCGCGAGCGTCGCGTAGATGAGGATGACCGGTACCCAGCCGGCGACGTTCGGCGTGAGAATCGCGGCGGGGTCCACGACGGCGCCCGGGAGCCACGCGCCGTTGCCGAGGAACTCGAAGAGGATGATGGTCCCCTCGGGGTACGCGCCCGTCTCGACGGCGGGGAACAGCGCAACCGGGTACTGGATGCCGAGCCAGACGCCCGCGAACACGCCGGCGACGAACAGGATCGTCCCCGGGATGAACGGACCGTCGAGCTGGTACAGGTAGATGCCGAACAGGAACGCGAGCCCGATGTACACCAGGCTCGCGGTCGCCGCCGACGGGAACGCGTTCAGCACGATGCCGACGACGAGCGCGAACACCGCCACCACGAGGATGATGGTGAGGAAGGCGAACCACAGCAGCATGTCCTTCCCGCGCTCGCCGACGTACTCGCCGATGATGTAGCCGATGGACTTCCCCTCGTGTCGCATCGACCCGGACAGCGAGATGAAGTCGTGGACGGCGCCCATCAGGGGGTTGCCGATGGCGACCCACAGGAGGGCTGGTACCCAGCCCCAGATGGCGCCTGCCGTGATGGGGCCGACGATGGGTGCGCCGCCCGCGATGCTCGAGAAGTGGTGCCCGAGCAGCACTGGTTTCTTTGCCGGTACGTACTCCTGGCCGTCTTCGTACTTGTGTGCCGGGGTCTCACGCGAGTCGTCGAGGTCCACGAAGCGGGAGAGGTACTTGGAGTACCCGACGTATCCCACTGTGAACGTGGTGAGTACCGCGGCCACGATCCAGATTACTTGCGTCATGACAGTCCCACCTCGTGCGAGTCATTCACAGACTATTATTTATGTGTTTGTGTCCAAGTGAAATCCTCGCAAATCGCGGCCTTCCTTCCAGACACAGAGTGTCGTAACGAGTACCCGTCGTGGGGTTCCGACCGCCGTTACGGGACGTTACGGGGTAGTAAAGAGTAGCTTAACGGGGGTCGCGGGCTGCGCGCGCGCTCAGACGAACGTCGGTTGCTCCGCGCCGACGGCCACGTCCAGTTCGTCCGCGACGTCCGCGAGCAGGTCTCCCTGGACCTCCCGAGTGCGGAACTCGATCTCGGCGACCAGCGGCGGGTCGAACGTCTCCCGGACGCGGTCGAGACGCTCGCGCTCCGTCTCGACGCGGTCCCGCAGATAGCGGGCCCCCCGGCCGTCCTCGTCCTCGTCGGGCGTCGGCGTCAGCTTGTTCGCGACGAGGCCCCGGACGCCGAGGTCCTCGCCCTCCAGGTCCGCGATGGCGCGCTCGGTCTCGTTCAACGACAGCGTGTCCGGGTTCAAGACGAGGAAGAACGCGGCGTCGTTCCGGAGCGCGCCGCCCGCGAACTCGAAGAACTCCTTGCGCTCCCGGAGCCGCTCGAGCACGGGGTCGCCCTCCATCACGCGCCGCGGTTCGCTGTTGCCGATAGCGGCCTTCTCGAAGAGGTCGATGCTCTGCTCGCGCTTGTGCATCAACCGCTGTACCCAGTCCTCCATGAACTCCGGGAGCGCGAGCAGACGGAGCGTCGAGCCGGTCGGCGCCGTGTCGAAGACGACCCGGTCGTAGGGGTCACTCGACCGCATCACGTCGACGAACCGGTCGAACAGCGCGGACTCGTAGGCGCCCGGCGTCTGGTGGGCCATCTCCAGTTGCTGGTTGATCTCGTTGACCATCGCCGCCGACACCTGGTCCGAGAGCCGGTTCCGGATGTCGTCGAGGTGCGCGGTGACCTCTTCGTCGGGGTCGATCTCGAGCGCCGACAGGCCGTCGACGCCCTCGACGGGCT
This sequence comes from Halobacterium rubrum, assembly GCF_021729015.1. GTDB lineage: Archaea > Halobacteriota > Halobacteria > Halobacteriales > Halobacteriaceae > Halobacterium > Halobacterium rubrum. Next base: position 355,241 of record NZ_JAJQQZ010000003.1, on the reverse strand, counting down.
CGGGGGTGTCCGAGAACTGCTGGTCGAAGACGTCGGAGACGGAGTGCGCCGGGTCCGTGGACACGACCAGCGTCTCCACACCCTCGTTCGCGCACTTCAGGCCGTACGCACACGAGATGGTCGTCTTGCCGACGCCGCCCTTCCCGCCGACGAACACGAACGGCTCCATCTACGCGACCACCCGCCGACTGCCGCTCGTGGGGACAGTTCCCGCCATCAGAAGTGGTACTGCTGGCCCTTGCGTTCGACGTACGAGTCGCGGTCCCAGAGCCGGCGCTCCCACGCCTCGAACTCGTCTTCGAGGTACGGCAGCAACTCGGCGGTGTAGTAGGAGACGGGCGACGGGATGCCGAAGGCGTCCGGGAAGCACGCGAGCATGAACACGTCCTCCGTGTCCTCGGCTTCCTTCTCGATCTTCTCGTAGGCCGGGTGCGTGATCATGCCGTGGTAGAGCCCCCGGAGCCACTCCTCGAGGGTGGCCCGGTAGCGTTCGATGCGCTCGGCGACTGACATAGCCGGTGCTACGCGCTCGCACGGGAAAAGGTGTCGTCCGGCCCGGCGGGGTGCTGGGAGCGGGAACCTGAAGGTGTCAGGCGCGTATCGGGGCGTATGAGCGACCGTATTCCCGTGACGGTGCTGTCCGGCAGCCTCGGCGCGGGGAAGACCACGCTGTTGAACCACGTCCTGCGGAACGCCGGCGACCGCGACGTCGCCGTGCTCGTCAACGACATGGGCGACGTCAACGTGGACGCCGAGCTCGTCGCCGAGGGCTCGGACACCGACGTGACCGGCGGTGTGACAGAGCTGTCGAACGGCTGCATCTGCTGTGAGCTCCAGGACGACCTGGAGGCCGCAGTGGTGCGGCTGGCGAACGACCGGGAGTTCGACCACCTCGTCGTCGAGTCCTCCGGCATCTCGGAGCCGGCGCCGGTCGCGCGGCTGTTCACAGCCGAGTCGCGTGCCGCCGCCCGCTACCGCGTGAACGCACTCGTGACGGTCGTGGACGCGCGCCTGCTCGTGGACACCTTCGGCGGCGACGGAACGCCCGAGCGGCGCGTCGAGGCCGGTGACAACGACGAGGAGGACCGGCCGCTCTCGGACCTGCTCGTCGAGCAGATCGAGGTGTCGAACGCCGTCCTCCTGAACAAGGCCGACCTCTGCACGGAAGCGGAGCTGGAGACGGCGGCGGAACTGGTCGCCGCGCTCCAGCCCGACGCCGAGACCCGCCGCACGGAGTTTTCGGCGGTCGACCCGGACTGGCTGTTCGGACTGGAGTCCTTCGACGAGACCGAACTCGGCGACCTCCCGGGCTGGAAGCGCGCGCTCGGAGACGCCGGCCACGCCCACGGCGCGGGCGACGACCACGATGCCGACGGGAGCCACCACGACCACCACCACCCCGACGAGGTGTACGGCGTGTCGTCGTTCACCTTCCGTCGGCGTCGACCGTTCCACCCGGAGCGCTTCGCGAGCGTCCTCCGGAGCCTTCCGGACGGTGTGGTGCGCTCGAAGGGCACGACGTGGGTGGCGGGCTCGGAGTTCCGCCAGACTGTCGCGCAGGCCGGCCCGTCCGTGCGCGTGACTGCACGCGGACCGTGGATCGCGTCGCTGCCCGAGGTGCAACAGGACCTCTACCGGTCGAACCGCCCGGACCTCGAGTGGGACGACGAGCACGGCGACCGGCTCACCGAGTACGTCGTCATCGGGACAGACTTTGACGAGGACGAGCTCCGCGAGCGGCTGGCGGACGCGCTGGTCACGGACGAGGAGTGGGAGCGCGCAGACGAACTTGACGCCGGACCGTTCCCCACCGAGAACGAGGCCGAGGCGGTGCTGGCGGAGCCGACGCCGAGCGACGGCGCGGGGTGAGCGCTGTCAGCAGGCGCAGCCGTCGGCGTGCGAGCGCTCGAACCGCATCGCCTCGCCGCAGTCCGGACACTCCGGAGTGTCGTCGGCGTCCATCGACAGCCCCTCGTCCTCGACGTCGACGTCTCGCACGCGGACGCCGCAGTCGTCACACCAGTACGCGCCAGCCGACTGCTCGCCGCTTTCGGGCTGCTCGGCACTCTCCGTGTCCGGTTCGAACGCAGACGATACCGCGTCAATGAGTCCCATACCCACGCTTGGGGGTCGAGGAACTTAGTTTCGAGGGCGCGTCACGTCTCTGCGTCGATGCTAGCCAGCAGCCGGTCGAGTTCGCCACCGCGCTTCCAGGCCGCTATCCGGTCGGCAAACGGCACCCGCGTTCCCAGTTCGACGACCGACCGCGCGGTCACCAGCGCTCCCTCGTCCTGCGGTTCGACGGTGAGCCGCGTCGTCATCTCGTCGAAGGGGCCGCCGTTTCCGAGTTGCTCGTAGCGGTACCCGTCCGCCAGCTCCGTGAACAGCAACCGGAGTTTCACCCCCGTCCCGCCGGCGGTGACGACAGTCCCGTCGTCGCCCGCCGTTTCGGCTGTCTCCGCCACTGAGCCCGCGTCCTGCACGTCGAACACGTCGAAGCTCCCCTCCCAGTCCACGATGGTGGTGGGCGAGAGCAGTCGCTGCACCTCCGCGGGCGTCCCGCCGACCCGCCGCGTCCGTTCGACCTCGCGCATGTCCGGACGCTCGCACCCCGGGGTCTTATCGTCTGGCACCTCGCAGCGCCAAGAGCTAAGTGGCGGACTCACACCCGTCCAGACATGGACGACTCCGACCCGGACGGCTTCGGCGCCGGCGCCGAACGGTCGAGCGGTGACACGCGCGTCGTGCTCGCACTGAACGCCGTACTCTCGACCATCTTCGCGCTCACCATCACGTGGGGCCTGGACTTCGTCGGCTCGCTGGAGTTCACGCTCGTGAACGCTGCCACGCTCGCCATCCTGCTGTTCGCCGTCTCGTACGCCGTCGCCTCCTGAACCGCAATCGCCGGTGCCGATAGACTGTAGGGGGTCGCCGCGGAACCCCCGACCTGACATGACACTCAGACTCGGCATCCACGACTCCGTCGAGGCCGTGTTCCCGCCCGAGGTACTGCTCGACGACTTCGACGACGTCGACGCGGAGGTCTCTGTCGTCGACACGGCAGGCGTCTCCGACGTGGACGCACTGGTCACGTTCGCCCACGAGGACGCCTTCCTCGACGCCGGCCTGCGGTGGGTCCACTCCGTGCAGGCGGGAGTCGACAAGTTCCCGCTGGACGAGTACGCCGAGCGGGACATCCACGTGACGAACAGCACGGGCCTCCACGGCGCGAGCGTCGGCGAAACCGTCGCTGGCTACATGCTGTCGTTCGCGCGGCGGCTCCACGAGTACCGCTCGAACCAGGAACGCAACGAGTGGGCGTGGGCCGACCGCGAGGACGCCTTCACCGTCGACGGCTCCTCGGTCTGCGTCGTCGGCCTCGGGACGCTCGGGCAGGGCATCGCGGCGCGCGCCGACGCCCTCGGAATGGACGTCACCGGTGTCAAGCGCACGCCGACGCCCGTCGACCACGTCGACACCGTCTACCCGACGGGCGACCTCCACGAGGCCATCTCGGAGTCGAAGTTCGTCGCGCTCGCCGTCCCGCTCACCGACGACACCGAGGGGATGATCGGCGCCGACGAGCTCGCCGCGATGCGGGACGACGCCGTCCTCCTGAACGTCGCCCGCGGCCCGGTCGTCGACCAGGACGCACTCGTCGACGCGCTCCGGAACGACGACCTCGCCGGCGCCGCACTCGACGTCTTCGAGACGGAGCCGCTCCCCGAGGACTCGCCGCTCTGGGACTTCGAGGACGTCGTCGTGACGCCGCACGCCGCAGCGGCAACTCGCGACTATCCCGACCACATCGCCGCAGTCGTCCGCGAGAACGTCCGCCGGCTCGACGCCGGCGACCGCCTCGGGAACCTCGTCGTCTGACCGGGACCCCAGTTGCAGTCCGGGGGGTCGAGGACGCCGTCACGCCATCGGGCCGGACAGTTTTTAAGGTCACGCGGGCGAAGGGTTCAGTAGCACCGATGGCCGAAGACTTCCTCGCGGGACTCGACGGCGGCAGCCTCGACGACCTCCGGCAGCAGGCCAGACGCGTCGTCGAGGTGCTGCGCGGGTCGGCCGTCGACGTTCCCGAGTACGACCCGCAGGCCCACGGCCCGCTGGTCTCCTTCGACGGCCTCGACGGCTTCGAGGAAGTCGACCGCTACTGGGTGAACGCACCCTACGCCTTCGTCTTCGTCGGCTTCGACGCAGAGACCGACGAACACCGCTACCACGTCGTCGAACCACACCTCGACGACTTCGAGCGCGAGCTACTGGACACGCTGTACGACGACATCCGGAACGCGCTCATCTACGACGCCGCCTACGACCCCGAGGACCGCGAGGCGGTCCTGAAGACCCAGATGCAGCGGCTCCTCTCCGAGTACGGCGTCGAAATCGACCCGAACGCCTTCTACCGGCTGTTCTACTACCTCCACCGCGCCTTCGAGGGGTTCGAGAAGCTCGACCCCCTGATGCAGGACCCCCACATCGAGGACATCTCCTGCGACGGGTACGGCCTCCCGCTGTTCGTCTACCACACCGAGTACACGGACATCGAGACGAACGTCAGCTACGACAAACAGGAGCTCGACGGCTTCGTCGTCCGGCTCGCCCAGCAGTCCGGCCGCCACATCTCCATCGGCGACCCCGTCACGGAGACGACGCTGCCGGACGGCTCCCGGGCCGAACTCGCGCTCGGCGAGGAGGTCACCCCGCGCGGGTCGGCGTTCACCATCCGGAAGTACAGCGAGGAGCCGTTCACGCCCGCGACGCTCGTCGACTACAACACGTTCGACCTCGACCAGATGGCGTACCTGTGGCTCGCCATCGAGTCCAACAAGAGCCTCATCTTCGCCGGCGGCACGGCCTCCGGGAAGACCACGTCGATGAACGCCGTGTCCATGTTCGTGCCGCCGCGCTCGAAGGTGCTCACCATCGAGGACACCCGCGAGCTCACGCTCTACCACGACAACTGGCTGTCCTCGGTCACCCGCGAATCCGGCGGCGGCGGTGACGGCGACGACATCACGATGTACGACCTGCTGCGGTCCGCGCTCCGCCACCGCCCCGAGTACATCGTCGTCGGCGAGGTGCGCGGCGAGGAAGCGATGACGCTGTTTCAGGCGATGAACACCGGCCACACCACGTACTCGACGATGCACGCCGACAGCGTGCAGACGGTCATCAACCGCCTCGAGAACGACCCCATCAACGTCCCGCGGGCGATGATTCAGAGCCTCGACATCCTCTGCGTGCAGACGCTCACGCACGTCGGCGACGAGCGCGTCCGGCGCAACCGCGTCATCGCCGAGATCGAGGGCATCGACCAGCGCACCGGCGACCTCGACTACTCCACGGCGTTCGAGTGGAACCCCACCAGCGACACCTTCGAGCAGCGCGACTCGAACGTCCTCGACGAGATTCAGGACGAGCGCGGCTGGTCCCGCAGCGACCTCCTCCGGGAGCTCAAGAACCGCAAGCGCGTGCTCCAGTACCTCGTCGAACAGGACGTCACCGACTACCGGCGGTTCACCGCACTCGTCAACGAGTACTACGCACAGCCCGAGCGCGTCGTCGACCGCGTCACGGAGGCCCTCGAGGACGACGTCACCGTCGACGCGCCCGGCGTCGCCGAGTAACATGGTTCTGGTCTACCTCCCGCTGGTGGCCGTCTTCGTGCTCGTGTTCGTGGTGCTGCTGGCCGTGGTCGTCGACCCGGTCGACCGCGCGCTCTCCCGCGCCGCCATCGCCGGCTTCGGTGCGTTCGCGCGGGACCGCCAGACCGCCAACCCCGACCAGGTCGCCGCCCTCCGGGGCGCGCACGTCGCCCAGACCTACCGGCTGTACGCCGCCCGGACGTACCTGTTCGCGTCCATCGCCGCGTTCGCCGCGAGCCTCCTCGGCGTCTACCTCGTCGCCGGCGTCCTCGTCTTCCTCGGCAACGCCGGCGAGGGCATCCGCCAGCAGTTCCCCGCAATCACTCAGGGCCTGTTCGTCGACAGCGTCGCGGCGTTCTCCGTCCCAGAGCTGTTCGTCGCGTTCCTGCTCTCCGGCGCCACGCTCGGCGTCGTCGCCGCCTACGCCACCTACAAGGTCCGGTGGCTGCTCCCGAGCTACGAGGCCGGCGAGCGCGCGCGCCGCATCGACACCTCGATGGAGCGCACCGTCGCCTTCATGTACGCGCTCTCACGCAGTGGCATGACGCTGACCGACGTCCTCCGCATCCTCGCGCGCAACCAGGCCGTCTACGGGGACGCCGCCCGGGAGATGGCGATTGCGGTCAAGGACGTCGACCTCTACGGCGCGGACATCATCGAAGCCCTCCAGCGGCTCTCCGAACGCACCCCGAGCGACGACCTCGCCGAGTTCACCGAGAACCTCGGCAGCGTCCTGCAGTCCGGTCAAGAGCTCCCCTCGTTTCTCAAGAAGGAGTACGAGTACTACGAGGAGGAAGCCGAAGCCAACCAGGAGCAGTTTCTCGAGTTGCTCGCGACGCTCGCCGAGGCCTACGTCACCGTGCTCGTCGCCGGGCCGCTGTTCCTCATCACCATCCTCGTCGTCATCGGCCTGACGCTCGGCGGGACCCTTGACTTCCTCCGGCTCACGGCGTTCTTCCTCATCCCGGCGGCGACGGTGGGGTTCGTCGTCTACCTCGACGCCATCACCGACGCCGCCACGGGCGGCTCGGACGACGACGCCGGTGACATCGACGAGGGGCTCCGGTTCCAGTCCATTCCCCGGCCCGCGCTGGACGCCACACCCGACGGGGGCACGAGCGTCGACGCCACGCGAGCCGCGAACCGCGAGCGGTTCGCCACGTACGAGCGACTGCGCCCCGTTCTCTACCGGCTCCGCAACCCGCTGACGGTCGTGCTCGAGACCCCGACGGTCCTCTTCTGGGGGACAGTGCCGCTGGCCCTGCTCTACCTCGGCGTCCAGTGGTGGGCGCCGCTGACTTCGCGCGTGTTCGACGTGACTGCCTACGACGACGCGTTCGTGCACGTCGCGCTGTTCGTGCTCGGCACGTTCTCGCTCGCCTACGAGGTCTCCCGGCGGCGCCGAAACGCCATCGAGGCCGGCGTCCCCGACTTCCTCGACCGGTTCGCGTCCACGAACGAGGCCGGTATGGCTGCCGTCGAGAGCTTCGGCCGGACCGTCGATGGCAAACTCGGCGCGCTCACACAGGAACTGGAGCGCACGTGGGCCGACGTCCAGTGGGGGGCGCGTATCGAGAACGCGTTCGAGCGGTTCCGCGACCGCGTCGACACGCCGGCGGTCTCGCGGGTCGTGACGCTGACCACGAACGCGATGTCCGCCAGCGGCAATCTCGGCCCCGTCCTCCGGATTGCCGCCGACGAAGCGAAAGCGACCCGGCGGCTGGCGCGCGACCGTCGCAACGAGCTGCTGACCTACCTCGTCGTCATCTACGTCTCCTTTTTCGTGTTCATCGCCATCGTCGTGGCACTGGACCTCATCTTCATCCCGAACATCCCGACCCAGTCCGTGACGCCGGCCGTGGAGGGCGCCGAAGCCGTCGACTCCGGGCCGTTCTCGCAGGCCGGCCAGCTCACCGAGGAGGACAAGGCCGACTACAGCACGGTGTTCTTCCACACGAGTCTCGTGCAGGCCGTCTGCTCGGGGCTGGTCGCCGGACAGATGGGCGAAGGCACCGTGAAGGCGGGGGCGAAGCACGCGACGATCATGTTGACGATCGCGTACGCGACCTTCCTCCTCATCGGATGACGGACGTCCACCACACCTACGACCGTATCGCGGGCCACTTCGCACAGACCCGCGAGTACCCGTGGCCGGAGGTCGAGGCGTTCCTCGACGGCCGGACCGCGGAGGTAGCTCTCGACCTCGGCTGCGGGAACGGCCGACACGCCGAGGTGCTGGCAGAGTGCGCGGACCAGGTGGTCTGCGTCGACGCCAGCACCGGCCTCCTGCGGGAAGCCCGGAGCCGGTCGGTCGAGCGCGACTTCGCGGCGGCGCTGGTTGCCGGCGACGCCGCCCGCGTCCCGCTCCGGGCGGACGCCGTGGACCTCGCGGTGTACGTCGCGACGCTCCACCACCTCCCCGACAGGGCGGCGAGAGTCGCGAGCCTCGACGAACTGGCGCGCGTGCTCGACCCGGGCGGCGCTGCCGTCGTCTCGGTCTGGAGCACGGAGCACGACCGCTTCGACGAACGCGAGGGGTTCGACACGACCGTCGACTGGACACTCCCGGGCGGCGAGACCGTCCCCCGGTTCTACCACGTCTACGACCCCGAAGAGTTCGACGCGGATCTCGCCGACAGCGACTTCGCGGTCGTGGAGTCGTTCGTCTCCAGCGGCAACTGTTACGCAGTCGTCACTCCCGAGACGGACTGAGGGCGAACAGGCGGACGCTCTGCGTGCCGTCGCGCGGCGCGTCCGCCGGTTTCGCTCGGCCGCGCGACGGCGACTGTCAGGCCACAGGGGTGGTGGTCCCGATCTCGCACTTGAACGTTCGTCCGAAGGGAAACGCCCATAAACGACGGCAGGAAAGCACTGGGTGAGCGCCGGTGGTGAGCAAACCCGCAGGGTTTGCGAGCCACGGGGCGCGAGCGAAGCGAAGCGCGCCGGTGTTGAGGCGGCCGGAGGTCGCCGATGCGCGGCGCGAAGGAAGTGAGCGCCGGTGGTCTAGTGGCAGGACCTGAGCCTTCCAAGCTCATGGCCCGGGTTCAAATCCCGGCCGGCGCATTTCTGCCAAAGGAAGTGAGACGAAATACGCAGGGATTCTGAACCCTGCGAGTCGCAGCCCGCGAAGCGTCGCGAGCAGGAACGTCTCGCATCGGTTCAAATTTCGGATGTCGCAGAGCGGCATCCGACGTGAGCAGTCTGCCGGGCTGCTCACTCCCGGCCGGCGCACTCGCTGCGGTCTGTCGGTTCACGTTTCGACAGCCGTGGCCGGGTGTCGGTCGTTTTCACACGTGAGAGCGCCAGGAGTATCTTTATACGGGAGAACTGTCGGTTTCGGGACGAATGTCGCTACGCTCGTTGGTCAGCAGCGTCGGGGGGCGCCTGCTGCCGGGGTTCGTGCGGCGCAGCTACCTCGCGAAGTTCGGGGCTGCGCTCCTGGTAGTGGTGGTCTGTATCGGCGCTGTCGGGGCAGTGACGTACACCGACACGTCGAGCCAGCTCAGGCAGAGTTCGGAAGCCGAGTTCACGACGGCGGCCGAGTTGAGTTCGACGTCGGTCACCGAGTGGCGTGAAGAGCGAACGAACAACGCCCGGATGCTCGCGCAGTACGGCATCCTCGAGAGCGGGAAGTACGCGGAGGTGCGGGAGTTCCTCGAGGGAGAGCTGGACAGTCTGCCGGCAGACGTCCGGAACCTCCACTACGTGAACTTCGCGAACCAGGAGGTCGTCGCGAGCACCGACGACAAGCTGCAGGGCGAGCGGTTGAACGCCGATGAGACGCCGTGGAGCGAGCAGGGCGTCGTGTACGGATCGAACGGGGTGTTCGTCTCGAAGCCGTACGTCAAAGACGGGGCGACGCGGGTGGCGTACGTGGCGCACATCGAGACGGATTTGGGCCGACGGGCGGCGGTGGTGATGACGACGAGCATGACAGCGGTGACGACGAACTTCCGGAAGCCGACCGAAGGCAGTTTCACACAGCTGGTCGGCGGTGAAGGCGCGGTCCTTGCAGACGGCAGTCAGGTTGCGACACTCGGGCCGTACGTGGCGAACGGGAGTTCGTCTGTCGTGGGTGCGACGGAGCCCGGGTTCGTGTCTGCGGGTTCGGTGGCGAAGGAGATGGAGTCCGACCACGTCGTCGCGTACGCTCCCGTCGAGGGGACGCCGTGGGTGGTGGCGTTGCACGTGCCGACGAGCGAGGCGTACGCGCTGCAGTCGACCGTCAGCGAGAACGTCCTGTTGATGCTGGGGGTGGCGCTGGCGGGACTCGGGTTCATCGGGCTGACGCTCGGCCGGGGGACCGTGAGTGCGCTGAACGTCCTCGAGCGGAAGGCGGAGGCGCTGGAGCGCGGGGAGTACGACACGGACCTGCAGGTCGGTCGCGAGGACGAGCTCGGGCGGCTGTTCGCGTCGTTCGCGAGTCTGCGGGACACCGTCCAGGAGCGCATCCGGGAGGCCGAGGCTCAGCAGGAGGCTGCGGAGGCGGCGCGCTCGGACGCCGAGGAGGCGCAGTCGGAGGCCGAGGCGGCCCGCGAGCGCGCAGAGGCGGCGCGCCAGGAGTCCGAGCAGCAGGCGCGCCAGCTGGAGGAGACGGCAGCCGAGTTCTCGGAGACGATGGCCGCGTACGCCGGCGGCGACCTGACGGTGCGCCTCGACGAGGACGTCGACCAGGCGGCGATGGCGGACGTGGCGGCGTCGTTCAACGAGATGGCTGCGGACATGGAGTCGACCGTCGCCGAAGTGGTGTCGTTCGCCGACGAGGTGGCGGCGGCGAGCGACGAGGCGTCGGCGCGCGCCGAGACGGTCGAACAGACGGGCCGCGAGGTCTCGGACGCCGTCGGCCGCATCAGCGAGCGGACGGACGAGCAGCGCGACGAACTGGAGGGCGTGGCGGGGGAGACCGACGAGATGTCGGCGACCATCGAGGAGGTCGCGGCCAGCGCCGACGAGGTGGCCGAGACCTCCCAGAGCGCGGCGGCGCTGGGCGACGACGGCCGGGAGGCGGCCAGCAAGGCCGTCGCGGAGCTCCGGGACATCGAGACGGAGACCGAGCGGACGGCCGAGGCCGTCGGCGAACTGGAGTCCCGGATGGCGGAGATCGAGGATATCGTCGACGTCATCACGGACATCGCCGAGCAGACGAACATGCTGGCGCTGAACGCGAACATCGAGGCCGCGCGTGCCGACCAGAGCGGCGACGGCTTCGCCGTGGTCGCCGACGAGGTCAAGGACCTCGCCGACGAGACCAAGGAGTCCGCCGAGGAGATCGAGGCACTCGTCGCGGAGGTGCGCGAGCAGACCGACGAGAGCGTCACCGCGATGGACGCTATCCGGGACCGGGTGGGCGACGGCGTCGAGACGGTAGAGGCGACCGAGGACACGCTGTCGGACATCGTGGCGCGAATCGAGGAGGCCGACACCGGCGTCCAGGAGATCTCGCGAGCGATGGACGACCAGGCGTCGTCGGTGACTGACGTCTCGGCGGCCGTCGACGACGTGGTGCGCCTCGGCGAGGAGACCGCCGAGGAGGCGGGACAGGCGGCCGAGGCGGCCGGCGAGCAGGCGGAGACGCTGTCGGAGGTCGCCGAGCAGACGCGGACGCTCTCGGACCGCGCCGCGGCGCTGCGCGATCGGGTCGACCAGTTCGAGGTCGACGCCGGCGCAGTCAGTGACGAGGGCGGCGCTGGCGGGCTGGGCGGCGGGGACGGGCCCGAGCCGGCCGACGGGCCATCTGTCGAGGAGGCACGGACAGACGGCTTCGACTGGGAGCAGTGAGCGGACTGCGCCTGTCGGTCAGTCGCTCGGCGCGGCCCTCGCGTCGGGCATCTGGGTGCGAGCCCTGACGACGACGAACACGCCGGCCGAGGCGGCGATGAACGCGGCTGCGGTGAGGAACGCCGTCGTCGGCCCGAACACGTCCTTGATGAGGCCGACCGAGAGCGGGCCGGCGACCTGACCCACCTTCCAGGAGATGGAGCGCAGGCTCATCGCCGAGGCGGGTGAGTCGATGCGTTCGCCCTCGGAGACGAACAGCGCCATACTCGCGGGCAGCCGGATGGAGTCGGCGACGCCGAGCACGAGGTACGCCGAGAACAGGGTGGCGACGGCAGGTGTGACGGTGTACGCGAACCCCACACCGGCGACGGTGACGGCCTCGAAGGCGCGCTGGGCGTGGGGCGCCAGCGGCACCATCGCGATGCCGACGCCGTAGAGGAGCGCGCCGACGAGCACGAAGTAGTGTTTCTTCCCGACGCGGTCGGTGAGGTCGCCCATGTACCCCTGGAGGAGGGCTTTCGCGAGCTTGCCGCCGCCGTGGATGGCGCCGATGGCGAACGCGCCGACGCCGAACTGGGTGCGAGCGTAGATAGGGAGGAAGATGATGATGGACATCTTCCCGACGCTGAACGCCGTGCGGAACGCCACGAGTGCCCGCACCATCGGGATGTCCAGCAGGCCGACGAGCGTCTCGACGCCCGTTCGTTCGTCCTCGTCGGCCTGCCCGCCGGGGTTGTCGCGGAGCGCGACGAACACGAGAACGGTTGCGGCGACAGTGATGGCTGCGAGGAAGGCGTACGTCTCGGTGAAACCGTAGGCGTAGAGGAGGTAGCCGCCGACGAGGTCGCCGAGGAACGACGACGTGGCGCCCACCTGATTGTAGACACCGAGCCACCGGCCTCGGGCGCCCTTCGTGGCGATTTCGCCGACGACCGTCGACCCCGTGATCCAGAGGATGCTGGCGCCGAGTCCCTGCACGACGCGCACGAGCAGGACGTGGACGGGGCTGGAGACGAACACGAACGCGACGAAGACGGCGACGTTGATGGCGAGGCCGGCGAGCAGCCAGCGTTTGGCGTTGCCGGTGTCGACGGCGCGGCCCAGCGGCAGGACGATGAACGCCTGCACGACGGCGAACCCCGTGACCCAGAGCCCCTCGACGACCCCGGTGGTGCCGAAGGCGTCGGCGTACAGCGCGAGCGCGATGAGGATGGTGGAGTAGGCTTGCGCTCGCGCGAACGCCGTCCCGGCGAGGGCGGCGAACTCGGTGTTCCGGAGCAGGGCGAGAGGGCTTCCTGACTCGGCCACTGTTACGAACCGAAATACTACACCGGGGTGTTTGAAAGAATCGAACTGCGACCTGGCTTGCCGGATGACCGCTACCCACAGGGCTTAGTCGGCGCGCAGTCGGGTGGATGTATGGACGACAGAGTGCGGCGGCACGCCGAGATTCTCGTCGAAGACTGCGTCGAAGTCGAACCCGGGGACATGGTACAGGTCAGCGCCCCGGCCGTGGCCGAGGACCTCGTGGTCGCGGTGTACGAGAAGCTCGGGGAGATCGGGGCCCGGCCGTCGCTGACGTGGCGCAACAGCCGGGCGAGCCGGGCGTACTCGCGAGCGATGGACGAGGACGACTACACGCTGCTGGACCACCGGCTGGCGTCTCTCGAGGAGACGGACGCCTACATCGGCATCCGGGGCTCGGAGAACGTCGCCGAGACGAGCGACGTCCCGCCGGAGAACCAGACGGCGGCGCGCCGCGCGAACACGGAGATCCAGGAGCAACTCGCGGAGACGCGCTGGGTCGGTACCCAGTATCCGGCCGCCGGAAACGCCCAGAAGGCCGAGATGAGCACCGAGGCCTACGAGGACTTCGTCTACCGGGCCGTCGACCGCGACTGGGACGAGCAGCGCGCGTTCCAGGCCCAGATGGTCGAGATTCTCGACGGCGCGAGCGAAGTGCGCGTCGTCTCCGGCGAGGACACCGACCTGACGATGTCCGTCGACGGCATGATTCCCGAGAACGACGCCGACGACGCCAACATGCCCGGTGGGGAGGTGTTCACGGCGCCCGTCCCCGACAGCGTGGAGGGAACCGTCCACTTCGACCTGCCGCGGATGTGGCGCGGCGAGGAGATTCTGGACGCCCGGCTCACGTTCGAGGACGGCGAGGTCGTCGACTACTCGGCGAGCCAGCACGAAGAAGCTCTCGACGAGATTCTGGAGACCGACGAGGGCGCCCGACGGCTGGGCGAGCTGGGCATCGGCATGAACCGCGGCATCGACCAGTTCACGTACAACATGCTGTTCGACGAGAAGATGGGCGACACCGTCCACATGGCGCTGGGCCGCGCTTACGAGGAGAACGTCGGCGAGGACCGCGAGCGCAACGACTCCGGCATCCACGTGGACCTCATCACCGACATGAGCGAGGACTCGTTCATCGAGGTCGACGGAGAAGTCGTCCAGCGCGACGGGACGTTCGTCTTCGAGGACGGCTTCGAAGACGAGAGCGACCTCCCCGAGCAGGAAGCGACGGCGTAGACCTCGCGGACGGTGTCGCTGCGCTTATGCTGCCCCGGTAGCCAGACACCGTATGGCGACAGAGTCCGCCCAGCCCTCCCTCCACGATGTCGGCTACCGCCGACTGATACTGCTGGCGGGCGCCCTCTGGGGCGCTGCCCCGGCGCTCTCGTACAGTTTCGACCTCGTCCCCGGGGGCATTCCCGGTGGGTCGTTTTTCATCGGCGTCACCGTGATGACGACCACGCTCGCCGTACTGTTCCAGTTAGACAGCGAGACGCTCGCCGAACACGGAACCCGCGTCGAACTGGCGTGGTCGTACGCGCTGCTCGCACCCGTCTCGATCGTCGTGACCGCGCTCGTCGGGCCCGGCATGCTCGAGATTCCCATCGTCGGTTTGCTCGGCATCCTCGCCGGACCGCCCGTCGCGTCGCTGGTCTACGTCTGGCAGCGCGGCCCCGAGGCGTCGGTCTCGGCGTAACGCCCGGTACGGCCAGCTACAGTTCGATGCGTTCGACCAGTGCGTCACCCTCGCCCGTGGAGTTCAGCGCGACGATGCGCACGTCGTCCTCGATGCCCGAGCGGTGGAGTTTCTCCTTCAGGAGGTTGTCCACCTGGTAGACGCCGGCGGCGTTGCGCATCTCGATCTCGACGAGCACCGGCGCCTCGTCGCCCTCCTGAAGCGTGACCCGCTTGATTGCCTGACTGGACAGCGTGTTGATGCCGCGGCCGCCGCGCTCGTAGGGCAGCCGCGACCGGCCGTGCTCCATGTCGAGGCCGTCTGCGACCCGGATGACGCCGGCCTCCGTCGTCAGCGGGTCCTCCTCGGTGTGGTGGCAGAGAATCGCGTGCAGCACCTCGCCCTTGACGCGGACGGCGTCGGCCGTGTCGTAGAACTCCGGCAGGATGCGGTCGAGGATGTCGGCGGCCAGCGGAATCGAGTAGTAGGCGTGCTCGTCACGGTGGACCACGTGGCCGATGTCGTGGAGGGTCGCAGCGAGCGCGACGATGACCGACTCGTCGGCCTCGTCGAGACCCTGGTCGGCGGCGCCGTCGAACTCGACGCCGCCGCGCTTCAGCAGCTCGTACAGCCGTAGCGCGCGATTCCGCACGATCTCGATGTGCTTCGCGCCGTGGTCGTTGTACCCCTTGCGCTTGACGGGGTTGACGTTCTGCGCCTCGAGGTACGCGGTCACCTCCTCGTCGTTCAGCACGTACTCGAGGACGTCGTTCAGGCGGCCGTCGGGGAACGAGTGCTCCCGGTCGGGGGCGTACTCGCGCGTCGAGTTCGACTGTTTCGTGTCGGTCATACCGCCACAGGATTGGGTTCAGGGGCGGAAAAGTCCGCGGGTCACTCGACGGCGGGGACGCCACGCGTGCCCAGACCTGGAACCACCGGCATTGGTCGACTGTGTGTCAATTACACAAACGGCGGCTGTATCGCCCGCGAGAACCCAGATAGCAGTCGTTTCACCATCGCTGGAAGGAGCATAAAGCCTATAATTGCGAGAAGGCTACCCCAAGATAGCGATGTTCACCAGTACCCCACTGTTCGTCGGCGGGCTGCCGGGCGGCATGGAGTGGGCAGTCATCCTGCTCATTGCCGTCCTCCTGTTCGGTGCGAACAAGATCCCGAAGCTCGCCCGCTCGAGCGGCGAGGCAATCGGCGAGTTCCAGAAAGGCCGCGAGGAAGTCGAGCAGGAGCTCCAGGAGATGAAAGACGGCTCCGACCCGACTTCGGACGCCGAGGACTCCGACGTGGACGCCACGGACGTCGACACGGACACCACGACGAGCTCCAGTACGGACGCCGACGACACCGCCGCCAACTAGCGTAACCGTTTTTCTCCGCCACACCATCCCTCCTCGCAGGAGGGCGTGTGGCCAAGCGGACACGGCGAGAGGTTCCTAACCTCTAGATCGCGGGTTCGAGTCCCGTCACGCCCGCTCGTTCACGGCGTTCACTCGCGGCCGTGACGACCTTCGCGAACGCGTAGCGTTCGCTCAGTCCCGTCACGCCCGCGCAGCGACGAGTGAGTGTCGCGTGTGAGAAGTGACCCGGCACGGCCGTTCACTCGCCGCTCGTTCGGCGCCGCTGTGGCCGCTTCCGGGTTCTTTCGGCCGTTCCTGTCAGTTCGCTTCCGGTTGCCCGCCAACTTCTTGCACGCGGGGTGGCTACGGGGCGCCATGACACGCGGGGGTCGGGGGCAGGCCGAGACCATCGGCCTAGTGTTGCTGCTGGGCATCACCGCTCTCGGAGTGACGGCCATCGTCGCGCTCGCGGGACCCGCGCTCGACAGCGCACAGGAGGCGACGAACACGCAGCGCGTCGAGCAGTCCCTCAGCCAGCTGGACAGCCGGGCTGCGGTAGTGGCGCTCGGACAGACCGACAGCCAGTCGGTATCGCTGTCGAACTCGCGGAACGGCCAGTACCGCGTCGACCCCGACGCCGGCCGCATCTCGGTGGTGCGGCTCGACGAGAACGGCAGCGAGGTCGGCGACCCCATCGTGAACACGACGATGGGCGCGTTGCTGTACGAGCGCGGGGAGACGACGGTGGCGTTCCAGGGCGGCGGCGTCTGGCGGACGCGCGGCGCTGGCTCCGAGATGCTGTCGCCGCCGGAGTTCAACTACCAGGGCGCGACACTGACGCTGCCCGTGATTCGCGTCGGTGGGGAGGCGTCGACGTTCGCTGGAGCGCCGCGAGCGCGGGTGACGACCGACGAGGTCGACGTGTCGAAGTTCCCGACCGAGAACCGGTCGAATCCGCTGTCCGGGGGCACTGTCGTCGTCCGGGTGGACTCCGACTACTACCGGGGCTGGGAGCAGTTCTTCCGGGAACGCTCGACGGGCAACGTAACGGTGAACGAGTCGACGAATCAGGTCGAACTGGAGCTGGTCGCGCGCGGTGACGGCGGGAGCTACACGCTGCGGGAGACGCCAATCGAACTCCGCGGTCTCGGCGACGACGAACCCATCGAGAACCTGGCGTTCGCGATGTACCCGGACAAGGCGTCGTCGTTCAACGACCTGCACTGGGCGCTGATCGCCGACGACGGCGGGACGGACCGCTTCGAGGTGGAACTGGACGGCGGCAACCCCTGCAAGGGCGACGGTCCGACAGTCCTCGCCACGTACGAGGACGGCGGCACGGTCCACGAGTGGCAAAACGACACGGCGTGGACCGAGGGACAGAACTCGTCGTCGTCGTTCACCTACGAGTGCGACGGCGCAGACGAGAAGACGCCGTCGCTGTACTTCGACCTCGCTGGTGAAACGAACCTGACCTACCAGGACGGGACGTCGCCGCTGTCGAACGACTCCGTCGGCCACGTGGTGAACACGTACCTCGCGGAGATGGGGCCCAACGTCGACCTCGAGGTGACGTCGAAGGGGAAGAACAGTCCGCCGGGGAAGTCCGCCAGCACCGATCTCGACGCGTCGACGGTGGACGTCGAGTACAACTCGTCGAGCGGCCGCGTGCTCACGTTCCTGCACGTCACCGAGAACTCGGTGAACGTCACGCTCTCCTAGACGGAGACGTCGACGGCGACCGCCTGGACGTACACCTCGTCGCCGGGCAGCGGACAGGACACTCGCCCGTCGAGGCCGTCCGCGGGGCCAGTGCAGTCGACGCCGAGTTCGCCTTCGAGGTAGCGCTGCCAGGCAGTGGCTCGGGGCGTCGTGACGTTCAGTCGCGTGTCGGGGTCGTCGAAGATGCGGACGTCCCGGCCGTCCACGACCGTGCGGACCAGAACCCGTCTGGAGTTCGTGGCCGACACGCCACCGGAGCTGGCCTGCGTGATGACGAACGGCACGAACGTCCGGTCACCGCCCGACATCCGGGGTTCGTTCGAGAGGTACGCACCCTGGTCGTACTGCCGGATGACGGCGCCGTTGACGTACACGAGTTCGGCGCCACCCTCGACCTCGTACACGAGCGGAGTGACGTTCGTCGCGTAGTAGTCTGTGCCGCCGGCGGTGACGTTGAACGTCACCGGCTCGCCGAACGTGAGTTCGGCGTCGGACAGCAGTATCTCGGTGCTGCGGCGCGGCGCGCCGCGGACGGCGAGGTCTTCGACGTTGCCGTCGAGGACGTCTAGGGCCTGTTCGGCGTTGGTGGCCTGCTGGCTGTCGCGGGCGTCGTCGAGCACCTGGAAGCCGCCGACCGTGACGACGCCGACGGCCGTCACGACGAGGCCGAACACGAGCACGAATCCGACGACGTCACTGATCCCGCGGCCCGCGCCGATTCCGGGAGCGTCGGCGTCGTCCTCGTCGTAGTCGTCACCTCGGACTGACGGGCTGTCGCCGGGGCTAGTCACCGTCGGTCACCACCAGCGTGTCGTTGCCCGGGTCGTAGACGACCGCGAGGTCGCCGCTGTCGACGGTCGAGGCAGCCACCTCGGTCGTCGTGTCGAACGGGATTGTCACGTCCACGTCCGTCTGCTCGGCGACGAGCACGAGTTCGTCGCTGCCGCTCTCGTTGACGGCGACGTCGTATGGGCTGCCCGCGACCCGGCGCGGCACGTCGGCCTCGATGCGGACCGTCGTCGGGTCGTTCGTGCGGGCGAGCCGGTCGGCCGCCGCGAGGTCGGCGTTCACGCGCTCGCCGACGACCTCCAGTTCGGTCTGGGCGGCGCGCTGGCGCTGGTCGTCGACGAGCGTCCCGGCGGACAGCAGGAGAATCGTGATCAGCAGCGTCGCCACGCCCAGGTTGAGCACGTATCCCAGCGCCGTGGAGACGCCGCGGCTCACGTCCGCCACGCGACCACCTCCACCACGTAGACGCCGTACACCGTACCCGGGGAGTCGGGTCCGAGGTACGTCCCGTTCTCGACCGTGGTGCCGACCGGGTCGCCGTCGGCGGCCACGACCTGCTGGTGGTCGTAGACGGTGACCGTGCGCGTGGCGGCGACGGAGTCGGCGCTCGGTTCGCCCGTGTAGACGACGCGGCGCTGGCGGCGCTCCCCGTCGTCGGTGACGTAGTAGACGTTGACGTTGTACGCGACCGCGCGGTCGCCGAACGTCTCCCTGAGCGCGTCCCCGAACCTCGTGTTCGGCGGTGCACCCACGTAGTAGCCCTCCTCGCTGGCGTTCGCGAACTCGCCGCCAGAGGCGTTCCAGTGCCGGAGCGTCCCGGAGAGCGTACCGTCGCCGCGCGACGTTTCGAGGACGCTTGCGGCCGCTCGTTCGTGCTGTGTCTCGATGTGCTGGCTGGCTGTACTCGCCGTCAGCGGCGTCACTGCCGTCCCCTGGAGCGTGAACGCCACGGCCGCCACGACGACGATTGCGGCGGCGACGCCTTCGAGGGTGTGAGCCTGTGCGCGCATCCGCTACCACACCCTCACAATCAGTTCGAGGCGCCGGTCGTGGACGGTGACGGGCCGCCACGCCGTCGTCACGTCGGCGTTCGACGGCGTCTCCGGGCCGGCGGCTGCGCGCTCGCCGCCGACGGTCACCGGGCTGGAGGTGTTGCCGCTGGCGTTCTCGACGGTCACGTTCACGGTCCGGAACTGCGGGACTGCGAGCGCCCCGACCGGGTCCGGGTCGCCGAAGAAGTCGGCGGTCCGGTCGGCGTCCAGCACGTACTCGTCGCCGGCCGCGGTCAGGCGGTCCGCCGCGAGGTCGTCGGCGATCCGGTTCGCGGTCACCGGGTCGGCGGTCCCCGGGTCGGCGAACGGTGCGATGATGCCGGGCACGAACGCGAACGCGAACGCGGCCGTCACCAGGAAGACGCTGACGCCGACCGCGAAGTCCATCGTTGTCTGGCCTCGCATGGGAATCACGTGAACGAGAACGCGACGAGCGCGATGGTCGGCAACACGACTGCGAACTTCACGCCCGCCAGCAGCGACGCGTCCCGGATGTAGCCCGCGATGAACCCGGAGACGAGCCCCTGAATCGTGACGGCGTGGAAGAACAGCAGGCCGAGCACGTCGGTGTCGATGTCGCCGCCGAAGTCCATCTGCTCTGCGCCGGCCTGCGCCGCCTCACCGCCGCCACCGGACGCCGACAGGCCCGCCATCGTCCCGAGGAACTTCACCTCGAGGATGATCATCACTGCCAGCAGCGTCAGGTACGTCATCAGGATGATGACGACCTGCATGCGCGCCCGCGACCGGCGTTCGCGCTGGATGTCGTCCTGGTTCTCGCTGGCCTGTGCGGCCGTCGTGAGCACGGCCGTAATCTGGCTGGAGGCCTCCTGTGCTTTCGCGACGAGTTTGACCGTCCGAGCCAGCCGGGGGAGGTGGTACTTGTTGTTGAACTCGACGAGCGCGCGCCGCAGGCTCGTGCCGTAGTTCACCTTCGCGTACATCACCTCGAACTCCTCGCCGAGCTTCCCGCTGGTGGTGTCGGCGACCGTCTTCACGGACTCCAGCAGCGTCATGCCGGTGTCGTTCGCCGAGGAGAGCTTCCGGAGGTTGTCAGAGAGCTTGTTCGTGATGCGGTGCCGGGAGCGGACGTTCCACTCGCGGAACACCGCCAGCGGCACGCCGACGGCGTACAGCGGCACGTAGACGTAGACGAACGTCCCCCAGATCGGCTGGGCGACGAGGCCGTCGTAGGTCGTCGGCGCGACGCCACCGAGCACCGCGAACGTGATGACGACGAGCGTGACCGGGACGGTGAACGCGAGCGTGAACAGCGGCTGGTCGCGGAAGAAGCCGGCCGGGTGCGTGAGCAACCGCAGCGTCTCGTGGGTGCCCTCGCGGCTCCGGATGCGGTCGAAGATGCCGTGCTCGCCGACGAACCGCTCGACGAGCCCGAGGTCGCGCAGGCCGGGCTCCCGGTTTGTCACTTCGCCGTCGTCGCCGAGCGCGAGGTAGCCGTCGCCCGGCTCGTCCTGTTTGACCGTCGCGACGAGCACGAGGAATCCCACGCCGATGATGGGCGTGAGGACGTAGACGGTCGCGTACAGCAGGAACATCTGGGCCTGCCCGAGCATGCTCATGATGACGAGGATGATGATGAGCAACAGCGGGAACAGCGACAGCGTCATGTACATCTCGCCGAACAGCTCGAGGGTCTCGAGGGTGAGCTCCTGTTCCTGTTTGGCGGTCCGCATGTGTTTGTCCTTCTTGTCCGCGAGGAACTCCGTCATGTCCCCGCCGGAGTTGATGATGGAGAGCATGTCCGTCAGGAACTGGCTGAGTTCGTCGCTCGGCGTCTCCATCGCGCGGTTCCGGACCGCCGTCCGGTAGTCGGTGTCGAAGTACTCGGTCTCCTGGACGATGGCCCGGAACTCCATGGCGACCTCGCCGTACGTGTCGTCGGCCTTCGCCATCGACTCCAGAATCTCGAGCTGGTTCATGCCGCCGATGGAGAGGGCGTACATGAACGAGACGGAGTCCGCCAGCAGCATGTTGATCTCGCGCTCCCGGCTGCTCGACCGCATGTAGGGGACCGCGATGATGCCGCCGAAACCGAGCGTGAACCCCATGAACCCGAACACGAGCCCGGTGGTGACGACCAGCGCGGGGACTTTCAGGGCGCGAATGATCGCCAGCAGCGTCTCGTTCGGGACGGGGACGCCGATGAGTGACTCCGTCCCGACGAGTCCGAGGTAGAACAGAACGTACCCGAGGCCGAGCCCGAGTACCCACAGCAGGCCGCCGACCAGCGCACCGACGCCGAGCGCCCGCGACACGAACAGCTCCACGGGGTCGTCCATCCGGGCTTCCGCGAGTTTCGTCTCCATGTCGGCGACGAAGTCGCTGCGCTCGTCGAACACCCGCAGGTACAGCGGGTAGAAGGCGTCGGCGAGCGCGTCCGCGCCCTGTCCGAAGCTGCGGGAGCCAGTACTCATTCGCCGTCGGCCTCCGCTCCATCCGGCCCGAGGGCGTCACCGTCACCCTCGCCCCCGCCGCGCTCGTCGGTGGGTTCGGTACGGTCGTCGACGAGGTCCCGTGGGTCGACGGGCTGGTCACCGTCCTCGTCGCCCGCGTCGCTCTGCTCGCCGTCGGCCACTTCGGACGGACGGTCGCCGTCAGTGACCTCGGTCGGGCTGGCGGCGCCGCCGCTGGTCTCGTCGACCGAGTGGCTGTCCCCGGCGCTGTCGGCCGCGGGCTGGCCGCCGTCGGCCGCCTCGCCCGCGCTGTCGGCGTCGTCGTCGTCGGGCTCGAAGTCGCCGAACCTCTCCGACGAGTCGGGTGCCGTGCGGAGGTCGTCGAGGTCGCTGTCCGTCACCCGCTCGATCGCACCCTCGAGGTCGTCGGCGTCCAGTCCCCGGGTGTCGGCGACGACGTCGGTTTCGGCGGCGTGTTCGGGCGCCAGCGCTGCAGCCAGCGAGTCGGGTTCGGTGTCCTCGTGCTCGGCGAGCACGCCGCCCTCCTCGCGCGACTCGGCGACGACGGCCTCGGCCTCCGCGAGCACCGACTCACTGGGGTCCGGCCGCGGCACCATCTCCTCCTTGTCCGGGTCGACGTCGATGAGCACGCTCTCCATCCCCCGGAGGTCTTCCAGCGCCTCCTCGAGCTGGTCGTTCGCGACGAGCCCGAGAATCGTCTCCGGGTCGTTGATGTACGCCTGCGCGGTCGCTGCGACCTGCGCGTACTCGTTGAGGTCCTCCGTGATGAGGTAGGCCAGCAGCACGCGGCGCTCCTGGAGGTGGCGGTCCAGCTCCATCTGGGTCCACCCGCGGTCGAAGCGGATCTCCTCCAGCGTCGAGGAGTCCGCGGTCTGTCGGTACTCGTCACCCTCGGGCTCCCACTGGAACACGTCGTTGACGTTGATCTCGTCGTTCTCCGGGTCGTAGCGGTTGATCTCGGTGATGGAGCGGTTGCGGCGGACCTTCTTGCCGGCGACCCGGGTCTGGGACTGGATGGAGACCAGGTCGAGGGCGGTGAACAGCGTCTTCGAGACGCTGATGGGTTCGGTCGTGAACCGCTTGAGGACCTCGCCGACGTTGTCGGCGTGGAACGTCGTGTACGTCGTGTGGCCCGTCGACATGACCTGGAAGAGGGTGCGGCCCTCCTCGCCGCGCACCTCCCCCATCACGATGTAGTCGGGGCGCTGGCGGAGCGCGGCCTCCAGCAGGTCGAACTCGTCGATGTCCCCGGATTCGTCCTCTCCGAAGCTCGGCCGGGTGACGGAGGCGATCCAGTTGCGCTGCGGCAGCTCGACCTCCCGGGTGTCCTCGATGGAGACGATCTTCGCGTTGCTCGGGATGAACAGCGAGACGGCGTTCAGGCTCGTGGTCTTCCCGGACGCGGTGCCGCCCGCGAACACGATGGACTTGTCGTTCTCGATGCACAGCCAGAGGAACGCCATCTCGTCCAGCGAGAACGTCTGCCAGTTCACGAGGTCGATGGGCGTGAACGGCACGTCCTTGAACTGGCGGATGGTGTAGTTCGTGCCGTGGTCGCTGACTTCCTGCCCGAGGGTGAGCTGGGCGCGCGAGCCGTCCGGCAGCGTCGCGTCGACCTGCGGCTGGCGCTTCGAGATGCCCTTCCCGGAGCGCTGCGCGAGCTTCACGACGAAGTCGTCGAGGCTCTCCTCGCCGTGGTGGACGTTCGTGATGAGGTTCTCGTAGTCCGTGTGGTAGACGAACGCCGGCGAGTTCCAGCCGTCGACGGAGATGTCCTCGACGTTGATGTCGTGTTTGACGGGGTCGATGCGCTCGTACCCGACGAAGTCCCGCTGGAGCGTGTACAGCAGCGTCTCCACCTGGTACTCGGTGAGCTCGTCCGGGTCCTCGGCGAGCACGGCGGGCTCCGGGCGCGCGGTGATGCCGTCGAGGTGCGGGCCGTCGTCCGCCTCGTCCTCGCCGTGGAGTTCCCGGAGCCCGAGCGCGCCGAGCAACTGGTCGACGTACGAGTCGCCGGCGTCGGGGTCCTCGAAGAGGTCGTAGCGGTCCAGCAGCTTCCGGGTCTCGCGCTCGATGACCGCCCGGCGCTGGTCGGCGTCGGCGGCCGCCGCCACGTCGTCGCTGGCGTACTTGATGGCGGTGCGTAGCTTCCCCGTCAGGAACTCCTGGAGGTCGCGCTCGATCTCGTTGCGGTACGGCTCGACGACGTAGTACTTCTCCTCGTTCTCGCGGTCGCTGTGGAAGATGACGACGAACGCCGCGGGCTTGTTCACCCAGTAGCGCTCGACCTCGCTGAAGTGACGCTTCTTCTCCATCGGCACCGCCTTCTCGAGGTCGTAGCGGTTCGCCAGCGTCGTGTGTCCCTCCAGCGTCGAGAAGAACGCGTCCTCGTCGACGTCCTCGCGGACGTTGACGGTGCGTTCGTCCTCGAGGTCGAGCATCTCGTCGGCGGCTGTCTCCTTGATAGAGAGCCACGTCTCGATGGTCTCGGGGTCGAACCCGAGCGCCGCCGTCGGGTCGAACCGCTCGATGACCCCGTCTTCGTCGCGGGGGCGCGTCCAGTCGTTCTCGCCGACGTAGTAGTACTCGCGCTTGTAGTGCTCCCAGAGCCAGTCGTCTTTCAGGACCGGCGTCGTCTCCGGGTTCGTGTACTCGTCGAAGAACGCGTGGAGGCGCTTCGCGCGCCGTCCTGCCTCGTCGACGACGGCGTCCCGCGCTTTCGGCTCGAACCCGAGGTCCGGCGTCGGGTCGGCGTCCATGTTCGCCCAGTCGGGCCTCGGCGGCGACGCGCCGAGGTCGTCCCAGTCCGGGTACGGCGGACGGGCCTCGACGGGCTCGGCGTCGTCGTCGTCCTGCTCGGCTTCGGCTTCCGCCTCGCGTTGCGCGAGGTGGGCGCGTGCCCGCTCGCGCCGCTCCCGGACGCTGTCCGCGGCGCCCTCTGGGCCGTACTCGTCGAGGTAGTCAACCCACGTGTAGTCGCCGACGGTAGCGCCGGGGTCCGACTCGACGCGCTCGACCGCCGGTTCGAGCTCGGTGGCAGCGAACGCCTTCGGCCGGTCGCGTGCCTCCGGGGCTCCCGTTCGGTCGTCGTCTCCGGTGGCCGCGTCGCCGCCGACGCCGACGCGCTCGACTGCCGACTCGAGGGCGGTCGCGTCCACGCCCGGCGTCTCGTCCGTGGTCTCGGCTCCCTCGCCACTGGCCGCTCCGCCTTCGCTGTCGTCGTCGGTCACGCGCCGAACTGCCGGCTCCAGCGACCGGTCGGGCTCACTCTCGGCCCCCGGCTCGCGCTGCTCGCCGCCGTCGACGGGCCCCCCGTCCGTCTCGGCGTCGTCCCCTGGCATTGGCTGGTTCTGGCAGCCGAGCCGGAAAAACCCTTGCGACGATTTCGCAAGACGTTGGCGAGGCGAAATGACTGGCCACAGACTGCAACGACGACGGGTAGCACGGCCCTACTCGTAGCGCAGCGCGTCGATGGGGTCGGTCTTCGCGGCGCTCCACGCCGGGTAGAGGCCGGCCGCCACGCCGACCAGAATGCCGACCGCCACGGCGATGCCGCCCCACTCCACGGG
The DNA here is from genome assembly GCF_021729015.1 of Halobacterium rubrum. Taxonomy (GTDB): domain Archaea; phylum Halobacteriota; class Halobacteria; order Halobacteriales; family Halobacteriaceae; genus Halobacterium; species Halobacterium rubrum. The sequence goes on along the minus strand of NZ_JAJQQZ010000003.1, from coordinate 329,907 downwards.
GAACGTCATCGGCAGCCCGACGTACTCCGTCGCGGCGAACGCGCCAAGCACGCCGAGCACGATGCCCGCCAGCGACCCGAGAACCCCCAGCACCACTGCCTCCACGAGGAACAGCTGGAGGACGTCGGTGTTCTGCGCGCCGACGGCCTTCATGATGCCGATTTCGCGGGTGCGTTCGGTGACCGACACCAGCATGATGTTCGCGATGCCGATGGAGCCGACGACCAGCGAGATGACGGCCACGCCGGTGACGAACGCCGTGAAGGTGTCCAGCAGGTCGCGTATCTGGTCGACGAGGTCCTCGACGGTCTGCACGCGGAGCTCGTAGCTCTCCGGCTTCAGCGTGCGGGCGTCGGACTCGTCGTCGAGGTAGCCTCGCACGTCGCTCTGGACCGCCTCGATGGTCTCGAAGCTGGTCGCGACGACCGTCAGCGACGGGTACACCCGCTGCGGGCTGTCGCTGCTCGGCGCGCTCAGGCTGTTGTCGTAGAACGGGTCGGTGGGGACGAACACCTGCGGGAGCGGCGTGTTCCCGAACGGGCCCTCGCTGGCCGCGAGGATGCCGGCGACGGTGGCGTTCACCCGGGATCCGTCCTGCCGGACGACCGTGACGGTGTCGCCGACGGAGACGTTCCCCGGGAACAGGCGTGCAGCGGGCTCGTTGACAACGACCTCGCGTGCACCCTGCTCGAACGGCCCCCCGGACTGGAAGTCGGCTCTCGACACGTACTCGAAGTAGGGGGGCGTCGTCGCCGTGAGCTGGTTGTACCCGAGGGTCCGGCCGCCCGCTGCCAACCCCGACACGGGGACGCTCCCACTCGGGACGACTGCGTCGACGTCCTCGACCTCGCGGAGCTGGTCGACGTCGTGCTCGGTGAACACCGCCTGTCCGTCGCCGGCCGGTCCGGGCTGGTTCTGGTCGGGGGCGGCCGAGACGGTCATCGACGGCGACTGGCCGCCCGACACCTCGCCGATGACGTCCGCCTGCAGGCTCGCGCCGAGCGTGACGAACGTGATGACGGCCGCCACGCCGATGGCGACCCCGAGCGTCGTCAGCACAGACCGCAGCCGGTGGCCGCGGATGGCGCGCACGCTCATCCGGAAGCTCTCGAAGGGGTTCACGACCCGTCACCACCGCCACTACCGACGCTGCGCTCGCTACTGCCTCCGCTTCCGCCCGCGCTCTGCCCGCCGGCGGCCGTCGGGCGGCGGGGCTCCGCAATCCGCTCTTCGCGCTCCACGCCGCCGTCCAGCAGGTGGACGATGCGGTCGGCGTGCTCGGCGATGTGGCGCTCGTGGGTCACCACGAGGACGGTGTTGCCGGCCTCGTGGAGGTCGGCGAACAGCTCCATGATGGCGCGGCCGGTCTCCGAGTCGAGGTTCCCGGTCGGCTCGTCGGCGAGCAACAGCGCGGGGTCGTTAGCGAGCGCGCGAGCGACCGCGACCCGCTGGCGCTGCCCGCCCGACAGCTCGTTCGGCTGGTGGTCAGTGCGGTCGCCGAGCCCGACGCGGTCGAGGAGGTCGGCTGCGCGCTGGTCGCGCTGCCGACCCGGCACCCCCTGGAAGAGCATCGGGAGCGCGACGTTCTCGGCGGCGGTGAGCCGCGGCATCAGGTTGAACGTCTGGAACACGAACCCGATCTTCGAGCCGCGGATCTCGGTGCGGGCCTCCTCGGAGAGCCCGCCGACCTCGGTGCCGTCGACGACCACGCGGCCGTCGGTCGGCGTGTCCAGACAGCCGACGAGGTTCATCAGCGTCGACTTCCCGGACCCACTGGGCCCCATCACGGCGGTGTACGACCCCCGGGGCAGCCGCAGTGAGACGTCCCGGAGCGCGTGCACCGGCTGGCCGCCCAGCTGGTAGGTCTTCCGCACGCCGTCGAGCACGACCGCCGGGGCGACGTCGCTCATCGTCGCCCCCCGGTCGCGGCGCTCGTCGCAGACATGTATCGGGATACGGCGTCGAGGGACGTAACGGTGGGGGAGCCTCCCGGTGCTCGCCGCCGCGGCGCCCGCCGCGAGGCCACTCGCAACCCCATTCCCGGAGTCAGAACGACAGCGGGTCGACGTCGAAGAAGGCCGTCTCGTATCCCTCGTGGCGGGAGAGCTGGCTGGGCGCCTGCTGCCGCACTGTCAGCGCGTCGTCCGCCGAGAAGCCGGAAACTGTGGCGGCGTAGTGGTAGCCGAGGTCGGGGTCGAGCGTCGGCACGAGCTGGTGGGTCTCGCCGCCGGTTTCGACCGCGAGCGTCGCCGCCGCCAGCGGGAAGCGGTTGTGGGCGGTGCGCGCCGACACCGCGACGTACGTCTCGTCGCTGCCGGTGGCGAACTGGCCGCGCTCGTCGGCGGTCGCGGCGACGAACTCGGCGCCAGCGGCCGTCTCCGTGCCGCGAACGTCCAACGGGAACGAGTGGGCCGGCGGCGTCCGGCCCGCAGCGACGGGCGGCGTCCCCATCGGGTCGAGCGCGCCCGTCGACCCCTCGCGGTCGCCGGCGACGTCCGTAAACGCGAGGTCCTCCAGCCGGCCCTGCGAGAACGGGAACGACACCGACAGCTCGATGGGGCCGTCGGGTGCCTCGACGCCGTCGGTCCGGCGGGTCGCGCCCGGCGCCACCTGCACGGTCGCCTCGTACTCGCCGTCGGGCCCGAGTTCGACGTTGTCGCCGTAGTGGACGCCCATCCGCTGGGAGAGCATCTGCCACGGGCTGACCTCGCGCGTCTCGCCGTCCGGCCGCTCGAACGACACGCGAGGTGTCGTCGCGGGCAGCGCGACACCGGTCTCGGCGTCCCAGACGGACACCATCACGTGGGCGTCCTCGTCGTCCTCGACGTCGACGCGCTCGGTCTCGTCGCCCCGCACGAGCCAGAACCGGTGGGGGAAGGTGTAGGACAGCGCAACTCGATACCGCCCCGATTCGGCCGTGCCGGCCATCTCCATGGCCTCGAAGTGCGTCGGGACGTAGGCCGCCTCGGGCCGGTTCTCGAGCAGCGGCGGCTCCCGGCTCACAGGCTCCGTCTCGAGGAAGCCCAGACAGCCCGCGCTCGCTGCGAGCCCGGTCGCCCCGAGGCCAGCGAGGTACTGGCGCCTACGCATCCTCGCCCTCCGGAGTGGGGAGCGCGCGGCGGCCGCGCGGCGGCAGGAGGTAGTTCCCCCGGTGGGTGACCGAGAGGTACTGCCGGATGCCGTTGTTCGTGCGCCGTCCCACAGCCGTCTCGCTGGAGATGTCGTCCGCGTTCATGGCGTCTCTGGTCCGCACGAAGTCTGCGATGTCGCGCTGGAGCGCGAGGAAGTGGAGGCCGGCCCGGCCGCCGTCCGTCGAGTCGAAGTCCCGCCGGAGGATGATGGGGCGGCCGTCTTCCCGCACCCGCTGGAGCTTCTGGCCGTGACCGACGATGCCGTCGTCGCGCGCCGTCTCCTCGGGCGGCGGCGAATCGTCGAGTCCGGGGTCGGAGCCGAGGTTCTCGCCGGTGCCCTCGATGCGGTCCTCGCTCGCGTGCGCCGGACAGAACATCTTCGCCTCGCGCTCCTCGCGGCCGTCCTGCTCGTACCACTGCCGGAGCCCGAGGTCGATGTGGGAGACGTGCTGGGTCGTCCCGCCGGCGAACGGCCCGGCGTCGATAGTCACCCGTTCTTCGGTGGCCTGACTCGCCTCGAAGTCCGACTTGAACCCCATGTAGAGCGGGGCGTCCTCGTCGACGGGCTCGGAGTCAGGCACGCCGTCGACGTCCTGGTTGTCGGCGGGCAGCCCGTCCCCGACGAACCCCGTCCGGCGGTCGGCGACCGAGAAGACCTCGGTGAGCGTCGCGTCGACGGGCTCGTCGTTGGCGGTGTCGCGCTCGCCACGCATCGCCTGTCCGGCCTCGAGGACGACCGACGCGTGGTCGCTGGCGAGGTGGAGAATCGCGTCCGGCTCGTCCAGCGCCGGGTCCTCGATGTCCGACAGCGGTTCGGGACGGGGGAGGTCGACCTCAGGCGGGCGACCGCCGAGCGCGTCGAAGTACGCCGGCGAGTAGCCGAGCGTGAACAGCAGGCCGTCGTTCGACCACTCGTAGGCGCGCTCGAGCGACCGCAGCGCCGTCTCGAGGGTCTCCCGGTCGGCGTCGTCGCCCGGGTCGCCGCCGTCGAGGTCGAGGTGGAGGAGGACGTGGTGGCGGGGCGGCAGAACGTTCCCTGCGTCGTCCCGGGCGGCGTACGCGTTCCACGCGTGCTGGCGCTCCGGCAGCGACGCCGGGTCGTCGGTCCCCGACGGCACCGATACCGCCTCGTCCTCGCGGTCGAGGCACGCCGACAGCGCGCTCGCGCCGCCGATGGCGACGGCCGCCTTCAGGAACTCGCGGCGCGGGACGCCGCGCGTGTCGCGGTCCATACCCTCGGTTGGGCGCGGCCGATTTAATGGATTCTGGTCGCCGACGGCGCCACCGCGAACCAGAACCCGAAAGAAGGCGTGCTCCGTACGGCCGGCAACGATGACTCGACGAGCGTCCGTCACGCGGGTGGCCGCCACAGTCGCAGCGACCGCCGTCGGCGCCGTCTCGGCCGTCGCTGGCCTCCCGGGGGTCGCGGCCGCTCACTCCGGGACGACGCACGCCGGCACGCCGCACTGGCTGCTCGTGGTGCTGTTCGCTGTCGGCACGCTCGCCACCGCCGGGGTCGCAGCGGCGTACCGCCGACGGTACGTCACGGGGACGCGGGCAGCGGTCGGTGCCCTCCTCGCGAGCGCGACGGCGGCGTTCGGCCTGATTGGGGTCGTGGAGCTGCAGGTGGTCGCGGACACCGCCCCCGAACCCACGGCAATCTACCCGCCGCTGAGCCTCGCGGTGGCTGCGGTGATGGCCGTCGGGAGCCTCGTCGTCGCGCGGAAGCGCTACCCCGAGCGGCCCCGGTACGCGGCGCTGGGCGTCCTGCTGGCTGCGTGGGTCGTCTACCCGGTGGCGATGCCGAACGGCGGCGTCTACAACCCGGCCGGCCACGCGCTCGTGCTGGCGGTCGTGGCGGCGGTCGTGTACGTGCTCCGGCAGGACGCGTGGGCGGTCGTCCAGAGCCTGCGCGCCGACCGCGGCCCGAAGCTCGCGGCGTTCGCTGGCAGCGCGGTGTTCGTCTCCTTCTTCGCCGTCTCGACGGGTACGCTGACGTTCAACCCCGACTCGGGCGTCGGCGCGCCCACCGAGCCGCTCGTGATGGTGCTGCCGGTCGCGGACCCGCTGGTCGCGTGGCCGGCCGTCGAGTTCGTGTTCCCGTCGGTGCCCGTCGGCGGGTTCGTGTCGGTCGGCACGCTGCTGCTGTTCGGGCTGCTCGGTGGACTGGTCGCGCTGAACGTCGGGACGATGGCCCAGCAGTACCAGGCGGGTCGGCAGGCGGACTCCTCGACGTCCGCGCTCGGGATGGTCGCCACGACCGGCGCGACGGCGTGCTGTTGCTGCGCGCCGGCGTTCTACGGGCTGCTGTCGGTGTTCTTCGGGGCGGCCGCGACGCCGGCGTACTGGGCGTTCCTGAACCCGGCGTCGCCGCTGGGGGGCGTGTTCTTCTCCGCGAGCGTGCTCCTGTTGCTCGGGAGCATCCTGCGGGCCACCGGCGGCGGTCGGTCGGCCGCGAGCGTCGATGCCGGCCCGCTCTAACCGAGTCGCCGGTCCCGGCTACCGGTCGACGTCCCCCATGATGGGGTCGAGGCTGCCGAGCGTCGCAATCAGGTCCGCGACGTACTCGCCGGTCGCCATCTCCGGGAGCGCAGAGAGGTTCGAGAACGAAGGCCCGCGAATCTTGAAGCGAGCGGGCGTCTCGGTTCCGTCGGCGCGGATGTAGATGCCGAGTTCGCCCTTCGCGGATTCGACAGCGCGGTAGGTCTCGGTGTCGGCGTCGGGCTTGAGCGTGCGTGGGACGTTCGCTTGCACGACGCGCTCGTCTTCCGGCCAGTTCTCGAGCAGGCCGACGCACTGCTCGACGATGCGCGCGGACTGCTCGACCTCCCGCATCCGGACGAGCAGTCGAGCGTAGTTGTCGCCGCCGTCCTCGGTGACGACGTCCCAGTCCAGCTCCTCGTAGTAGCCGTACGGGTCGTCGCGCCGGAGGTCGTAGTCGACGCCTGAACCCCGAAGCGGCGGCCCGGTGACGCCGTAGTTCTTGGCCGTCTCGGCGTCGAGGACGCCGGTGTCGAGCGTGCGCGCCTGCAGAATCTCGTTGTCAGTGAGCAACGAGTGGTACTCGTCGAGACGCTCCGGGAGTTCGTCGAGGAGCCGCCGGACGTCCTCGAAGAACTCCTCGCGGGGCTCCGGGACGTCCCAGACGACCCCGCCGAGGCGGAAGTAGTTGAACATCAGCCGCTGGCCGGTGAGGTCCTCGAGGAGGTCCTGGACCCGCTCCCGGTCCTCGATTGCGTACATGAACGTCGCCGTGAACTCGCCGACGACGTCGAGCGCGTAGGTGCCGACCGCCAGCAGGTGGCCCAGCATCCTGGAGAGCTCGCCACTCATGGTGCGCAGCACCCGTGCGTACTCGGGGACCTCGATGCCCGCGAGATCCTCGGCCGCGCGAGCGTACGCCCACTCGTTCAGGAGGCCGGCCCCCGACCAGTCCCAGCGGTCCGGGTAGGGCATGATCTGGTGGCGGTAGGTGCCCTGCTGGCACATCTGTTCCTCGCACCGGTGGATGTAGCCGATGTCGGGGTCGACGTGTCGCACCACTTCGCCGTCGAGTGCGACCTCGAGGTGCAGGACGCCGTGGGTCGCCGGGTGGTGGGGGCCGACGTTGAGGAACATCGTGTCGCCACCCTCGCCGTCGCGCTCGTGGCCCGCGAGGGGGTTCTTGTTCTCCTCGAAGGTGACAATCTGGGGCTTGTCCTGGTTGTAGTCCAGCCCCAGCGGGTGGCCCTGCCACGTCTCGGGCAGGAGAATCCGCCGCAGGTCCGGGTGGTCGTCGTACTCGACGCCGACGAGGTCGTAGGCCTCCCGCTCGTGCCAGTCAGCGGTCTGGAACACCGGAGCTGCGCTCTCGGAGACCGGGCGCTCGCGGCTGGTCGGGACGACCACGCCGACCTCGGTCGTCGGGTCGTCGTACTGCCGGAGGTGGTAGATGCTCTCGAAGTGGTCCTCGTACTCCTGTGCGGTGACGCAGGCGAGGTGGTCGAAGCCCGCGTCGCACCGCAGGGCGGCCAGCACCGCCTGCACGTCGTCGGCGCGCACGACCGCGGCCGGCGCGTGCTCGTGGCGCTCCCAGTCGAGTGCGTGGTCGGCGAGCACGGCCTCGGCGTCGCGGGGGACGTCCTCGGGTACCGTCGGCGTCTCCTTCGATGTCAGTCGCATCCGTCCGGAAATTTGGGTCCGCGCGGCCCTCGCGGTTCCGCCTCACACGTGGTGAGGGTTGAAGTGCAGCGGGCGCAGACGTACCGCCGAATGAAGTACGTGCGGGCACGGTTCGACATGCCGCCAGACGGCCGGCACCCGATGCATCAGTTCGCCGTGGAGACCGACGTTGTCTCGGAGTACGAGCTGCTGAGCGCGTGGCCGACGCCGAGCGGCGGTGCGACGCTCCTGTTGCGGTTCGTCGGGGACGCCGACGCCTACCGGGCGGCGCTCGGCGACGTGGCGTCTGTGGTTGACTACCACGTCTCTGCCGGAGCGGGCGACGCCGTCTACGTGTACGTCCGGGACACGCAGGAGTACACCCCCGGGTACACGATTGCGGACCTGCTGGAGCCGGGGCTGGTGGTCGTCCCGCCTCTGGTGTTCCACACGGACGGGAGCGTCACTGGCGCGTTCGTCGGCCCGCCGGAGCACGTCCAGTCGGTCGTGGAGGCCGTCGCGGACGACGTCTCGGTGTCCGTCGAGGCGGTGACGACGTACGGCCGCCACGGGGACGAGGCGGGTGGTCGCCTCACCGACCGCCAGTTCGAGGCCGTCGAGGCGGCAGTGGACCTCGGGTATTACCGGGCGACCCGAGAGGCGTCAGCCGAGGACGTCGGCGACAGGCTCGGGTGTTCGGCGAGCACAGCAGCAGAACACCTGCGGCGGGCGGAGGCGACCGTGATGGAGCGCGTCGTCGACCAGTAGCCCCTACTGGGTAGCCGGGGCGCCACGCATCGCGGCGAACCCGCGGTCGAGGTCGTCGACGAGGTCGTCGATGGCTTCGATGCCGACGGAGACGCGGATCAGGGAGTCCGTGATGCCCATCGCCTCGCGCTCGGGCTTCGGAATCGGCTCGTGAGTCATGCCGGCGGGGAGTTCGACGAGGGACTCGACGCCGCCGACGCTGACGGCGAGGTTGAGGTCGTCGAGGGCGTCGAGGAAGCGCTTGGCGTCGTCGATGTCGCCGTCGAGCTCGAACGAGAGGATGCCGCCGTAGCCGGACTGCTGGGCGTCGGCGAGGTCGTGCTGGGGGTGGGTGTCGAGGCCGGGGTAGTGGACGTCCGTGACGAGGTCGTGGTCGTCGAGATACTCGGCGATGGCTAGCGCGTTGGCCTCGTGGTCCCGCATCCGGGGTGCCAGCGTCTTCGTCCCGCGCAGGACGAGGTAGGCGTCGAAGGGCGCGAGCACGTTCCCGAGGCCGACCTGCTGGAGGAACTCGACACTGTCGGCGAAGTCGTCGTCGCTGGTGACGAGCGCGCCGCCGACGGAGTCGCTGTGGCCGTTGAGGTACTTGGTCGTGGAGTGGGCGACGACGTCCGCGCCGAGTTCGAGGGGCTGCTGGAAGTACGGGCTGAGGAAGGTGTTGTCGACGCCGAACAGGACGCCGGCGTCGTCGGCGATGTCCGCGATTGCCTCGATGTCGCAGAGCTTCATCCGGGGGTTCGTGGGGGTCTCCATCCAGACGAACGTGGTCTCGGGCCGCACGGCGTCGGCGACGTTGTCCGGGTCGGTGGCGTCGACGAAGGAGACGTCCACGCCGAGTTTGTCCCGGAACAGCGTCTCGAGCATGCGGCGGGTGCCGGCGTAGAGGTCGTCGAAGGCGACGACGTGGTCGCCGGGTTCGACGGCGGCGAAGACGGCGGTGGCGATTGCGGCAGTGCCGGAGCCGAACGCGAAGCCGTGGTCGCCGCCCTCGAGCGCAGCGAGGCGGCGTTCCAGTGCGTGCCGTGTCGGATTGTTGAGGCGAGAGTAGACGAACTGACCCTCGTCGGGGTCCACCGCCTCGAGGCTCATGTCCGTGTCGAGCTCGGGGACGGCGAACGTGGAGGCGAGGTGGATTGGGGAGACCACGTCGCCTCGTTGCGTTTCACTGGGGTCTTCGCCGTGGCCGACGGCGAGCGTCTCGAACTGGCGGTCGTGGTCCATATCGGAGAGTCGATGCTGGCGACCAAGTATGTTTCGAGTATCTGATAATTATTCTGTCGGCAGAGATTATTTCGGCGAATATCGCCGGGGGCGGGGCAGGCAACGCTTAAGGAACCACCGGCGAGACGTACACACATGGACGACATCTTCGTCGGACAGCTCATGTCCGACGACCTCTTCACGGCCACGAAGGACACGCTCGTCGAAGACGCCGCCGAGACAATGCTCTCGAACGGCATCAGCTCGCTCGTCGTCGTCGACGAAGACGACCACCTCGAGGGTATCCTCACGACGACAGACTTCGTCGACATCGTCGCCAGGAGCAAGCCGAAAGCCGAGACGACCGTCGAGCGCTACATGACGACGGACGTTCGCACCGCAGCCGTCGGCGACTCCATCCAAGACGTCGCCGACGCGATGGTCGAACACGGCTTCCACCACATGCCCGTCGTCGACGACGAGGACGACACCGTCGTCGGCCTCATCTCCACGACGGACCTGACGGCGTACATCTCGACGGTCCAGACGCCCAGCCCCGCCTGACGGCGCCGGCACTCTCCGGTCGTCTTCTCCGCTTCGACGTCACCGAAAAACAGCGGATTGTTCCGGACAGCAGCGCTGTTCGACGGCGTTACTCTTCGACGACGATGGTAGCGACCATGCCGGAGGCGGCGTGCGGCGTGCAGACGTACGTGTACTCGCCCGCCGTCTCGAAGGTGTGCTCGAAGGTCTCGCCTTCCCCGACGGTAGCGTAGGCGTCGCCGCCTTTCTCCATGGTGCCGAAGCCCTCGGCGCCGTCCGGGATGGAGATCTTGTCGTGCATGTCCGGCCACGCAGCGACGTTGTGCGTGGGCGCCTGGAAGTCCCAGGTGACCGTGTCACCGACGGAGACAGTGAGCTCCTCGGGTGCGAAGTTCAGGCCGCCGTCCGGCGAGACGGCGACGGTGTTGTCGCCGCCGGACCCGCCGTCGCCGGACCCGCTGTCCTCCTCGGTGGCCGTCGTCTCGTCGCCGCCCTCGTCGCCACCGTCGTCACCGCCGTCGCCGCCCCCGCCACCGGAACAGCCGGCGAGGAGTGTCGCTGCTACCGCTGCGCCCGTAGATTTCAGCATCGTCCGACGGTCGAGTCGAGTGTCGCGAGTCATCACCCGAGACTCGGGGCCACGTACGCTTAAGTAACGGCACTGCTGCGGGAAACTGGGAGTACCCCGTACATACATACCCCATTTTTAAGCGGTAGTCGGCAGTTCCAGCGAGACGGCTCGTGCAGGCGGCCCAGTCAGGGGCGTGACGCCCTCCTGAATACCGCCAGTTCGGCGCAAAATCTGACGAGAACCGTCACGGTGAAGTCCGACGGGAACTGACTCGCCCCACCGATAGCTGGCCCACGGTGGTCTCCTCCGCCAACTGCACGCAGATATTTCACTAGACTAACGAAAGAGCGCCGCTACCGTTATCATTCGCGAAAAGCACGGGCGGTAGTTTTTGCGTACGGAGCCAGTGTCGTCGCAGGAGAGCGACCGTGCACGACAAAACGACTACCAGGAGACGGCTCCTCGCCGGGAGCAGTGCTGTTGCAGCCACCGCACTCGCCGGCTGCACGGGCCGTCTCGGAGTACTCGGGGAGAACGGAGGGGGAGACGACGACACCGGCGACGGCCCGCAGACGACCACGGCCGGCGTCGACGAGGACGACGCAGCGGCGACTGTCGGCATGGTGTACGCGCTCGGCGGGCTGGACGACCGGTCGTTCAACGACGCCGCGAACCGGGGCATCCAGCGCGCCCGGCTCGACGACGGCGTCGAGTACACGAACCACGAGCCGGAAAGCGTCCCCGAGTTCGCCGAGGTGCAGGCGGAGCTCGCCGCCTCGACGAACCCCGACTACGACCTCGTCTGCTGTGTCGGGTTCCTGCAGGCGGAGGGGCTGTCCGCCACGGCGCCGGAGTACCCCGACCAGCAGTTCATGATCGTCGACTCCGTCGTCGACGCCGACAACGTCGCCAGCTACGTCTTCCGCGAACACGAGGGGTCGTTCCAGGCCGGCCACCTCGCCGGGCTGCTCACGTCCAGCGACGTGAACCTCGGAGCGGGTGCGACGAACCCCGAAGAGACGACAGTTGGCTTCGTGGGCGGCGTCGACATGCCGCTCATCCACAAGTTCGAGGTCGGTTTCGAAGCCGGTGTCGCACACGCCGACGAGGACGTCGAGGTCCTCACGGAGTACCTCGGGAACTTCGGCGACGTACAGGGCGCCCGCGACATCGCCGCCGGCATGTACGACGACGGCGCGGACATCGTCTACCACGCCGCTGGTGGCGCCGGCGTCGGCGTCTTCCAGGCCGCACAGGCCAGCGGCCGGTACGCCATCGGCGTGGACTCCGACCAGTCCCGCAGCAACCCGCGGTACGCCGACGTCGTGCTCGCGAGCATGGTCAAGCGCGTCAACGTCGCCGTCTACGACGCAGCCACGGCGACCGTCACAGACGACCTTCCGGCGGGGGAGGTGGTCTCCCTCGGCCTCGAGAGCGACGGCGTCGGCGTCGTCTACGGGACCTCGCTGGAGCCCGCGATTCCCGACGACGTCAGGGGCGCGCTGTCGGCGTCCCGCGAGCGGATCGCGTCCGGTGACATCGACGTGCCGTCGGAGCGCTCCGACACGGGTGGTGCCTGATGGCGGGCGGCCTCCTCGACAGTCTGGCGAGCGCCCTCGACCGCATCGCTCCCGAGTTCGTGCGTCGGCGGTTCGCCGCGAAGTTCGCCGTCGCGTTCCTCGCCGTGTTGCTCGTCATCGCGGGCGCCGGCGCGTTCACGTTCCAGGCGACGTCCGCGGCGGTCGAACGCCAGACCACCGAACAGCTCGCCGAGACCAGCCAGCTGGAGGGCGACGCCATCGGGTCCTGGGTGCAACAGCAGCGAACCCACACACGCTCCGTCTCGCAGGGCGAGCCCCTGCAGAGCGACCGGCGCGCGGCGGCGTACATCCTCCTGCAGGACCAGTTGCTGCCAGAGGACGTAGTGAGCATGCACCTCGTCAACGACACGCGCGGCGAGGTCGTGGCCAGCACGGAGCTCCCACTCGAGGGGCGGTCGCTGTCCGAACTCGACGCGCCGTGGACGACCGCCGAGGTGCCGGAGGGCCCCGGCAACAACAGCGAGGTGTGGTCGAGCAGCCGGTCGTACCGCTCGCCCGTTCTCAACGACGAGCCCGTGATGGCGTTCGCGTCCTCCGTCCCGAAGCGCGAGGGGTCGCACCTCGTCGTCGTCACGCGCATCCAGAGCCAGGTCGACCGGCTCGCCGACGCGAACTCCACGAAGCAGACCACCATCCTGAACACGGACGACGAGACGGTGCTGAACATCGACCGCGAGTTCGACGCCGACACCCACGGGGGGAGCCTCGCAGCGATTCGTGACGCGAACGGCAGTGCGGCGCCGGTCACGACCGTCCTGGACGGTCGTGTCTATGCGTTCGCGCCCGTGCCGAACACGGACTGGGTGACGGTGACGAGTCTGGACACGAGACAGGCGTTCAGCGTCAGTGACACCGTCGGGGAGACGGTCGGGCTGCTCGTGTTGCTCGCGCTCGTCTCCCTGTCGGTCGTCGGCGTCGTGCTCGGCAAACGCACGGTCGACCCGCTGAAGCAGCTGCGGGACCGCGCCGAGCGCATCGAAGCCGGCGACTTCGACGTCGACCTCTCGACGACCCGGGCCGACGAGATCGGTCGGCTGTACGAGAGCTTCGACGACATGCGGGTCTCGCTCCAGGACCGCATCCAGGAAGCCGAAGAGGCCGTCGAGGAGGCCGAGACCGCGCGGGCGGAAGCCGAAGAGCTGCGCACCGAGGCGGAGTCCGCGCAAGCCGAAGCCGAACGCGCGAAAGAGGAGGCCGAGGCGGCGAGCCGCCGCCTCCAGGAGCGCGCCGGCGAGTACAGTGCGGTGATGCAGGAGGTCGCCGCCGGCGACCTCACGAAGCGCCTCGACGAGGACGCAGAGGAGGCCGCGATGCGGGAGGTCGCTACGGAGTTCAACGCGATGCTCGACGGCCTCGAGGCGACCGTCGGCGAGGTCGCGGCGTTCGCCGACGAGGTCGCCAGCGCCACCCTCGAGGTGGCGACCGGCGCCGAGGAGATCGAGACCACGAGCCAGACGGTCAGCGAGCGCATCCAGGAGATCGCCGACGGCGCCATCAGGCAGCACGACGACCTCGAGAACGCCGCCGGCGAGATGGACCAGCTGTCCGCGAGCATCGAGGAGGTCGCGGCGTCCTCCACGACGGTCGCGGAGACGGCGGAGGAGGCCGTCGAGCGCGGCGAGAGCGGCCGTGAGGCCGCCGAGTCGGCCATCGAGGACATGGCGGAGATCGAGTCGCTGTCGGCGGACGCCGTCGACCAGATTCTGGAACTCCAGGAGCGCATGGCCGACATCGGCGAGATTGTCGACTTCATCACGGACATCGCCGAGCAGACGAACATGCTCGCGCTGAACGCGAACATCGAGGCCGCCCGCGCCGACGAGGACGGCGACGGGTTCGCCGTGGTCGCCGACGAGGTCAAGGACCTCGCCGAGGAGACGAAGGAGGCGGCGGCCGAGATCGAGGCCGAGATCGCGACCGTCCAGTCGGAGACGGACGAGACGGTCGCGGACATCCGCGCGACCAGCGACCACATCGACACCGGCGTCGAGACTGTTCGCGAGGCCGCCGACGCCATCGAGGACACCGTCGACGCCATCGAGGATGCCAACCACGGCATCCAGGAGATCGCGGACGCCACCGACGACCAGGCCGAAGCCACGCAGAGCGTCGTTCGGCGCGTCGACGAGGTCGCCGACATCAGCCAGAACGTCACGGAGGACGCCGAGCAGGTGTCGGCGGCCGCCGAGGAGCAGTCCGCGTCTGTCGCGGAGATCGCGCGCAGCGCCGACGAACTCCGGGAGCGCGCCGACTCGCTGGCCGCGACCGTCGACCAGTTCGACGCACGCGAGCGAGGCGACGACCACCGGAGCGGTGCCGAGGCCGGTGACGCCGCCGATGACCGCGCTACGGGCGCCTTCACCGACGGCTCCGGCGACTGACGGCACTGGCGGTCGGAGCGAGCGGTCCTGTCAGTCGCTGTGGCCGATCGACTGCCGCTGTGGCCCCTGCTGGACGAACTCGACGTCGCCACGCTCCACGTCGACGAGCGCTGCCTGGCCGCCGTAGCCGTGCGTCTGGTCGTGGCCGCGCACCGCGACCGTCGAGACGCCGTCCGGTACGTCGACCGTCTTCGAGCGCGTGAACTCCTGCGTCCCGTGCGCGTGCGATAGGTCCCGGCGGCCCAGCCGGTCGCCGTCGACCGTCTCCACCTGCCACCAGTTCGCGTAGCCGTCTTCCCCGTCGTCGTCGTGCAGCAGCGTGACGTCGAACTGGACGCCGGCGTCGCCACTCTCGTCGGGTTCGACAGCCACGCCGACCACGTTCGCCTCCCGCAAGTCGAGGTCGTCGCCGTCGTCGCTGCCGTCCCCGTCGTCTTCGTCGTCGTCGACGGTCGTCTCGGCCGGTGGTGAATCGGCCGCAGTCGTTCCGTCTGCGCCGTCCTCGTCGGCTCCGTCGTCCGGCTCGTCGCTCGCTCCGGGCGACCCACCGCAGCCTGCGAGCCCGGCTGCGACCACGGCGGCGGCCCCGGCGAGGTACGAGCGGCGAGACGGGTGACTGGGAGACACGGGACCTGGTTCGGTGCGAACGGTCAAAAATCCGACTCCGGGCGTTACGCTGCTGTCAGGTCCTCGGCGAGCGCCGCGACCTCCGCCCGCAGTTCGTCGGCCTGCTCGTCGTCGTAGTCGGTGTGGTACTCCTTCGGGACGCCCGCCGCCGCGAGATTCACGTGCTCGTCGGGCTCGACGTCGTGGTCGGCGAGACACGCCTTCGCGCACTCCAGCGGACAGCCGTCGACGACGAGCACGGGGCGGTCCGAGGTCGCGGTGTCCACGAGCGGCCCGACGTCCCCGCCGACGCCCGCGATACAGGACATCTCTGCCACTCGGTTGCGGTCCAGCGACACGGCGATGTCGTTGGCCATCTGCGCTGCGCTCGAACACCCGGAACACGAGTACACCAGCGGCAACTCGTCGTAGTCGGTCTCGGCTGCCATGCAGACGGCTCGTCGCCGCACGGCGAAAAGCTCGGGCCCGAACGCGTTAGCGTCGACCCGCGAAGCCGGCAGTTCGTCGAGACCGACAGCTACCTCGAATCACTGGACCCCGCTGCGTCTGCTGCGACCCGGCAGGCCGTCGAGGACGACGTCGTCGGACGGCTGGAACCCCTCGGCGATGCCGTGGAACCGGTCGTCGACCACCCCGGCGACGACTTCTGGGTCGCCGTCACGGGCGCCTTCGACCGCGCCGAAGCCCACCACCTCGTCGAGGATACTTTCCCGTTTACCGACCCCCTCTGGCGTCACCGGCGGGCGTTCGCGTTCACCGTCGATATCTACCCCGCCGACGTCCTCGGCGGTGTGCTCTCCGCCGGCCTCCCGAGCGTCTCCATCGACTACACCGACGAGGCGCTCCGGGCGATGGTCCGGGCCGAACAGCACGTCGTCACCGACACCCGGTCGGCCATCGACGACCAGTTCGGTTCCTGACGGTGTATCCAGAGTGATGGGGGCCGAATCTGTCGCTTCGACGCATCACACCCTCGCGAAGGACGAAGAGCCGGCCGGCTGCGCGAGCGTGGTGAGCGGCTGGAAGCTGGACTGGTCGAGAAAGATGGACTCGTCGGGAGTCTCGTGAGCGCAGCGAACGAGACGTCGACGAGTCTATCGACTGAACGAACGAAGTGAGTGAAAGAAGATGGACTCGTCGGGACTGAGCGAAGCCGAAGGCTTCGCGAAGGTCGGCAGACCGGAGGTCTGCCGGGATTTGAACCCAGAACCAGACGTTCCTGCTCGCTGCGCTCGCGGGCTGCGACTGGTAGGGCTTCAAATTCCTCCTCACCACTACGAGTTAGTCACCGCGAGCGACACTCTGGTCGCTCGCGGGTGACGTCGAGAGAAGTGGACTCGTCGGGATTTGAACCCGAGGCCTTCCCCGTGCCAGGGGGATGATCTACCACTGATCTACGAGCCCTCGAACGCAACAAATCGTTGCCGGGGGTCGTTGATAAACCCCGCGATTCGGGAGCGGGCTGGATGGAAACGTTTTACCAGTCGGCCCATCTGGACGGTGGTAGGGAACGCACGGCCGTAGATCCGACTCGCCCGTCGCTTGGCGGGCTTGGGACTGCGGTAGTGTCGCGGCACCATCAGGTGTCGGCAGCGTCTCGTGTTGTTCCAATCCAGACAGTAGACAATGGCACGAATGCATACGCGCCGTCGCGGTTCGAGCGGTTCGGACCGCCCGACGGCAGACGAACCGCCGGAGTGGAGTGACGTAGACGAGGACGCCATCGAGGAGCGCGTCGTGGAGCTCGCCGAGCAGGGCCACGACCCGTCCCAGATCGGCCTGAAGCTGCGCGACGAGGGCGTGCAGGGCACGCCGATTCCGGACGTCAAGCTGGCGACCGGGAAGAAGGTCACCGAGATTCTCGAGGAGCACGACGCCGAACCCGAGCTCCCCGAGGACTTCCGGAACCTCCTGGAGAAGGCCGTGCGTCTGCACCAGCACGTCGAGGAGAACGGCCAGGACCACCAGAACAAGCGCGCGCTGCAGAACACGCAGTCGAAGATTCGCCGGCTCGCGGACTACTACCGCGGGGACGAGCTCGACGAGGACTTCGCGTACTCGCACGAGACGGCGAAAGAACTCCTCGAGGAGTAACGCGATGGCGACGACGGGACGCAGTAGCAGCGATGGCGTCGCGGGCGAGCCCGGTGACGCCGCGTCGGTGGTGTCGAGCGCGGAGTTCGTCCGCGTGACGGCGGCACCGACCGGCGGGAGCGTCGCGGCTGCCGCGATGCTGGCCGGGGCGTGCGACGAGCGGTCCGTGCCGTCTCAGGTACGGGTGGCTCGTGGCACGAGCACGTTCACCGCCGCCGCCGACGACGACGACGACGTCGCTGCTTCTGGGTCCCACGTCACCGTGGGACTCGACGTAGAGGACGCGGACGCTTCGCTCGCCGGGGACGTGGCGAACGAGGCGTTCGCGCTCGCTCGCGATGTCGGCGCCGACCCGGACGCCGTGCTGGCGTTCGCGGGGGCGGTCGCCGATGGCGCCGAGCCGGCAAGCGATGTACGGGAGGCGGCCGGGCTCGACCGACGGCCGGGCGTCGCCGTGCCGACGGCGGACCTCGCTGCGGGGCTGGCGCACTCGACGCTCGTGCACGCGTCGTTCTCGGGCGACGAGCAGGCGGCGGGCGCGACGCTCGCCGAACTCGAGTTGCCGCCCGAGCTCGACGAGAGCGCACGCCGCCGACTGGCGTCCACTGTCGCACTCGATGCGACCGGTGACGCGCCTGCTCGGGCGGCCGACGCCGTCGCCGCTGGCGTGCGGCCGCACGAGACCTCCGAGGCAGTCTTCGAGACTGTCGAGGGGTACGCGGACGTGCTCGCGGCGCTGGCCTGGGACGCACCCGGACTCGGTGTCGCGCTCGCACTCGGTGCCGCGGACCGAGCAGACGCGCTGGCGGCGTGGCGAGACCACGCTCGGGACGCGCACGCGACAGTCCGCGTCGCCGAGCCGGCGCGCCACCGCGGCGTCGTGGTCGCAGACGCGACAGACGCGCACCCGACCGTCGCCCGACTGGTTCGGGACTACCGGTCGGACGAGCCGGCCGCGCTCGCGGTCGGCGACAGCGCCGCAGCGCTCGCCACCACCGACGCGGACGCCCGCGACGTGCTCCCCGAGAGCGCGGGGACGCATCGCCTCGCAGTGACCGAGACCAGCGAAACCGACGACGGCGACGGCGAAGCAGCCGTCGTCGAGGCCGTTCGGGGTGCACTGTGACCCGGACGGCGACGGTCCGCACCGAGGTCGCGGACCCGGAGCTGGTCGCGGCCTGCGTCCAGCCGGACAACACCACGGAGATGACCACGGAGGTGGCGGACGGCAGTGCAGTCGTGACGCGCATCGAGCGCGAGGACACCGCCGGCCTCCAGTCCACGGTCGACGACTACGTCGTGAACCTCACCGTCGCAGCGGAAGTGGCAGAGACAGCACGAACAGCAGCAGCAGTAGCAGACCGACACACCACACACCAATCATGAGCGAACGTTCAGTTTCCAAGCAGGACCAGGAGAAGCGGTGGTACACCGTGCTCGCCCCGGAGGAGTTCGACCGGGCGGAGCTCGGTGAGACCCTCGCCGAGGAGCCCGAACAGGTATACGACCGAACCATCCAGACGGTGCTGTCCGAGATCCGCGACGGCGGCGAGAACAACGTCAAGCTGACCTTCCAGGTCTCCGACGTCGGGAGCGACACCGCGTCGACGGACTTCGTGCAGGCCGAGCTGACGCGGGACTACCAGCGGAGTCTCGTGCGCCGCGGCTCGTCGAAGATCGCAGTCACCGTCACGGTGCTGACGACCGACGACTACCGCGTTCGCGTCCAGCCGGTCGCGTACACGACCAAGCAGGCCGACCAGAGCCAGCAGCAGGCCATCCGCCGCACGATGATCGACCTCGTGGAGGAGGCCGGCGAGGAGCGCACGTTCGAGGCGCTCATCGACTCCATCATCGAGGGCCGGATGTCCTCGGCTATCTACGACGAGGCGAACACGATCTACCCGCTTCGCCGTGTCGAGGTCGAGAAGGCGACCCTCGAAGCCCACCCCGAGGAAGTCTACGAGGAGGAGGAGACGGCCGTCGACTTCGACGAAGACGACGACGAGTAACGCTCCTTCGCCGCGGACCGCGGATTCGATTCTCTCACATTTCGACGGTCGACAGCGACCGCACTACCGACGGGTGCTATCGACAGCGGCGACGTCGACGCGACCCGGTCACTCCTCGACGAGAATCTTCCCGCGCATGCCGGCGCCCTCGTGGGGGATGCAGAAGTAGTAGTGCTTGCCGGGGACCTCGAAGGTGACCTCGTAGGTCTCGCCGGGCGCGATGTTCCCCCCTCCCTGGAGGTTCTTGCGCCAGGCCTCTCGGGCTTCGGGCTCGGAGTCGAAGCCGCCGGACGCCCAGTAGCCAGCGCCCTCGGGGAGCCCGCTCTCGTAGGCCGTGACAGTGTGTTTACGGGAGTCGGTGTTCGCCCACGTGACCGTCTCGCCGACGGTCGCGGGGTACGTCGGCTGGTCGGCGCCTTCGACGCCCTCCTGGGGCGAGAAGGCGTTCGACGCCATGCCGATGTCGTAGTCGGAGTCGGCCAGCGACGGTCCGAGACAGCCCGCCAGCGATGTGGCTGCCAGCGCACTTCCAGCGGCGAGGAAGGCCCGACGGTTCATGTCTCAGGCTCAGGGCGGGCCGCATTTATTTGGCGCGGTCCGTTTTCGGGCGCCGGGAACGGCGGATGTAAACACGTAAGGACGCCCCTCGTCTTGGCCGAGTCGTATGGGGCCCCGTTTCGTCGGCCGGTTGGGACTGGCGGACGCCGTGACGACGGCGAACGCGGCGCTCGGGTTCGTGGCGGTCGTCGCGGTCACCGTCGACGTCGCGCTCGCCGCTCGCGTCGTGTTGCTGGCGGCCATCGCCGACGGGCTGGACGGCCTCGTCGCCCGCCAGTTCGGGTCGACGCCGGCCGGCGAACACCTGGACTCGCTGGCCGACGTGGCGTCGTTCAGCGTCGCGCCGGCGTTCGTGGTCGTCGTCGTCGCCCGCGACGCCTGGGGGTTCGAGACGACGGCGGGGCTGGCTGCGGTCGCCGTCGGTGCGCTGTTCGTCGCCGCCGGCGTCGTCCGGCTTGGGCTGTACACGGCCTACGATACCGGCAACGACCACACGGAGGGCGTGCAGACGACACTCGCAGCGACGCTGCTGGCGGCTGGCGTGCTCGCCGGTATCGACGCCCCGGGTCTGGTCGTCGGTTCCGCGGCCGTGCTCACGCTGTTGATGGTGTCGACCGTCGAGTACCCCGACCTCCTGCCGCGGGACGCGCTGGCGATGGGGGCCGTGCAAGCGGCGGCGGTGGCCGTGCCGGCGAGTTTCTCCCGGGTGTTCCCGAAGGCGCTGCTGGCGTGGGCAGTCGCCTATCTCTTGCTCTCCCCGCGGTTCTACTGGCGGTCGGCGTAGCGCGGGCGTGGCGGCGGTCCGAAGGGAAACGCTCATAGGCGCGCTGGCGGAATTTGGTTGCATGAGCGACGGGGACGAGGAACCCGAGGAGACGACCGAGGAGGCCGGCGAGACGGAGGACACCACAGCCGTCGACCCGGACACGCTCGAGTCCCGGCTGGACGACGCCGAGGCGGCCCTCGACGCGGCGGAGACCGAGGCCGACCTCGACGACGTGGACGCCGACCTCGACGACATCGAAGCCGACGTCGAGGCGGCCGACCTCCCCGAACCCGAAGACGAGGACGAGGAGAGCCGCGAGGAGCAACTGACCGCCCGCATCGACGAGCTCCGGGACGGCGTCGAGGAGCAGCGCGGCCCGTACGCCAGCGACGCCGTCGAGAGCGTCGAGGACGACCAGTCGACCATCGAGAGCACCCGGTGGACCGAGCAGGGCGAGGCCGACCTCGTCGACGTGGTCGCGTCGTTCCTCAACGAGGCCGGCGACGTGCTCGAGGAGGACTTCGACGCCACCGACGACCCGACGACGGAGGACCTCGCAGGCGACCTGGGCGCCGTCGTCGACGCCATCGAGGCCGCCGGACTGGACGCCGACGAGGACGCCGACACCATCGCTGCGCTCCTCGAGGCGACCGACGGCCTGAGCGAGGGCGTCGAGGACGCTCAGGAGTGGGGCGACCTCTCCGTCCGCCAGAAGCTCCGCGCCGAGGGCTACTACGACGTGATGGGGCAGAAGCACAAGGACTTCCCGCCGGAGTGGACCGCCCTGAAAGAGTGGGAGAAGCGCGGGAACGTCGAGATGATTCTGCTGTGCATGGAGCACCTCGGCGACTCGGACTTCATGGAGCGCCACTGCCTGGACTCCCTGCTGCACGTCGCCAAGGAGGAGGCACTCGACGAGGTGGGCCAGCGCGCCGCGCGCCGGAACACGAAGGCCATCGAGATCGTCGGGAAGATCGGCAGCGAGGACGGCCTCGAGCACGTCGAGGACTACGTCGACGAGGAGGGCAGCCCGAACCTCCGCACGACGGCGCTGAAGGCGGTCGGCGAAATCGGCAGCGAGGAGTCGACGCAGCTCGTCGCGAACCAGCTCGTCGCCGAGCGCGACGACGTCCGCAGTCAGGCCGCGCGCTCGCTGGGCCTCATCGGTGACACGCGAGCGGTCGAGCCGCTCGCGGACCTCCTCGAGGAGGACGATTCGGACACCGTGCGTGCGTCCGCCGCGTGGGCACTCACCCAGATTGGCACGGAGGCCGCCCTCGAGGCCGCCGCAGAGTACGAGGACGACCGCTCGTACATCGTCGAGCAGGAGGCCGTGAAGGCCGCCGACGCGCTCGACGACGAACCCACCGAAGCAGCAGCGTAACCCTCTCCGCTCCAGTTCTCTGCGCTACACGATAGAGCCGCCAGCCACGCGTAAGTTCAAGTGCGAGAGCGGGACCAGCCCGTGGCGTGCTCGTCCGTCTCGCGGTCGCCGCGTTGCTCGCGTCGGCGACCGTCGTCGCCGTGGCGCCGAACCCGGCCAGCGACGGCGACGCCGGCGAGTTCGTGGTCGTGGAGTTCCGGGAGCCGACAGACACCACTGGCTGGACTGTCAGCGACGAGAACGACGAGGCGAGGCTCCCGGAGCGCACGCTCTCCGGGACTGTGGCACTCTCCACGGGGCCAGACGTCGCCCGGAACCGGACACCCCACCCGGTAGTCGCGCTGAACGGCTCGCTGTCGCTGTCGAACGCCGGCGAGCGCGTCGAACTCCGGGCCGGGAACCGAACGGTCGACGCGCTGGCCTACGAGGACGCGCCGACTGCCGAGCGCTGGGACGGCGAGTCGTGGACGCCGCTGGGCGCGACCGACTTCGCGCCGTTCACCGCGCGGAACGTCTCCGTGTCCGCGTTCGCGCTCCCGGACGACGCCGGGCCGCCGCTGGACGTCGTCGCCTCCGCGGACAGCCGGCTCTACCTCGCCGGCTACACGTTCACGTCCGAGCGCGTCACGACCGCACTCGAAGCCGCGGCTGGCGAGGGCGTCGACGTCCGCGTCCTCGTCGAGGGCGGCGTCGCCGGCGGCGCACCCAGCCCCGAGGCGGCACGACTCGACCGCCTCCGTGCCGCCGGCGTCGACGTTCGCGTGCTGGACGGCGAGCGAGCGCGGTACAGTTTCCACCACGCGAAGTACGCCGTCGCCGACGACCGCGCCGTGGTCCTCTCGGAGAACTGGAAACCCTCGGGGACCGGCGGCCACGGCAACCGTGGCTGGGGGGTCGCCGTCGACGACCCGGGAGTAGCCGACCACCTCGCAGCCGTGTTCCGCGCCGACACCGGATGGGCGGACGCGAAACCGTGGGCGACAGTCCGGGCGGACTTCACGACTGTGGACGGCGAGACCGCGACCGAGGACTACCCGACGCGGTTCCCGACCGTGGAGACGCGCGCCGACAGCGTCGAGGTGCTGGTCGGGCCCGACAACGCCCGCCGTGGCGTCCGGGAGCTCGTCGCGTCCGCAGACGACTCCCTCGTCGTCGAGCAGCCGCGACTCGGCCCGGCGAGTGCGTTCGCGAACTGGACCATCGACGCCGCGCGGCGGGGCGTCCGCGTTCGCGTCCTGCTCTCCGGGCGGTGGTACAACGAGGCCGAGAACCGGAACACGACCGAACGACTGAACCGGATCGCCGCCGAGGAGGACCTCGACCTCTCGGCGAAGCTGGTCGAACCCCGGTCGCGCTTCGAGAAAGTCCACGTGAAGGGCGCGGTCGTGGACGGCGAGCGCGCGGTCGTCGGCAGCCTGAACTGGAACGAACACGCCGCCACGGAGAACCGCGAGGTCGTTCTCGTGGTCGACGACGACGCCGTCGCCGACCACTACCGGCGCGCGTTCCGCGCCGACTGGCGGGGCGGCGCGTGGCGGCTCCCGGTCGGGCTCGCCGGCGCAGTCGGAGCGGCGGCACTGACGGGCGTCGCGGCGGCGGCGAGAATCACATTCGAGAGCGACGGCAACGACAGTGGGCGGTGATACGAGAGAGCGGACTGGCGCCTACAGTTCGACGTACACGTCGCCGGTGCGGCCGCCGCCGAACGCGTAGACGGCCAGCGACTCCGGACGGTCGCCGCCCATTCCTGGTGTCCCAGACGGCATCCCCGGGACCGCGATGCCGTCGACGTCCGGCCGGTCGTCGAGCAGCATCTCTATCGCCGCCGTCGGGACGTGGCCCTCGACGAGGTACTCGTCGAGGACGACGGTGTGGCAGCTCGAGAGCGACGCCGGAACGCCGTGCTCGCGCTTCACGGCTTCGACGTCTTCGGGCACCGCCTCGGAGAAGTCGCCGTCGACGGCGTCCGCGAGGTAGTCGGCGTACTTGCTGCAGCACGAGCACCCGGGCGCGCTGTACTGACGGACGGACGCGACGGAGAGGGGTGCGGTGGCGTCCCATCCGCCGTTGTCGTCGTCGCTGCCAGTCGACGTGCAGCCTGCGAGTGCAACGGCGGCCGCGCCGCCCGCGGCGAGCACACCTCGGCGCGAGAGCTGTCGGGGCATACGTACCCATCTAGTCTCGGCAGTAAAACGGACGGAGGGTCGTTCCGAGTCCGCGAGAATCGGGCTACCGCTGCGGGGCGCTGCGGAGGTCGTCGTCGAGCTCGGCTTCGGCCATCTTCTCGATGAGCGCGTCGAGGACGCGCTCGCGCATCCCCGGGACGAACCGGATGGAGCCGACGACGAGGTGGCCGCCGCCGGATACGCCCGCGCCGGGCAGCTCCTCGTTGAGGTCCTCGACCATCGTCGGGATGTCGAGGCGCACGCCGTCGGAGCGCAGGACCGCGAAGTCCGGACCGTAGCCGATAGTGATGACGGGTTCGCCCGTCTCCTCGACCTTGCGGTCGTGGATCTCGCCCGTCGTCTTCCCGGGAGCGGGGTACGTGAAGCGGTGGGCGTGGTTCTCGACGTCGATGCGGTAGAGGTTCGCGCCGCTGGCGACGCGCTCGTGTTCGACGTGGCTCTCGGTGGCGTCCAGTTGCTCCTCGACGGCTTCGCTGGCGAGCCGGTCGAGGAACGGCACGAGCTCGCGGTGGCGCTGCTCGTCGCCGTCGACGTTCAGAATGTCGGCGATGACCTGCGTACCGTGGTCGTAGCGGAGCATGTACGCCTCGTAGTCGAGGGCCTCGCTCATCTGCTGGAGGAAGTCCTCGTCGTAGCCGGCGTCCCGCGCGAGGTCGAGGTAGTCGGTCATCGCGTCGGCCTTCGAGCGGTCCGAGAGGCCGGCGACGGCGGGGACGTGTTCGAGTTCCTCGGTGAGTCCCGGGTAGATCATGCGCGCGAGCTCGACGCAGAGCATCCCGGTGGTGATGCGGTAGTCCTCGCCGTGCAGGTAGGGGTTGACGTGTTCGTCGACGAGCGGGTCGACCGCCTCGGGGTCGGGGTGGTGGTGGTCGACGACGACGATGGGGATGTCGTAGTTGTCCAGCGTCCTGTACGCCGGCGTGTCCTCCTCGGTGCTGCCGTTGTCCAGCATCAGGAGGAGTGGGAGCTTCTGGCCGTGTCGGGCGCGGTCCTCCAGGGCGAAGTTGAGGTCGCGGGTGGCGTCCTCCATCTCGTAGTACGGCGCCTTGCTCGGGAGGCGCTTGAGGAGGTGGCGGGCGGCGTCGTCGTCCTGGTGGGTGTCCTCGATGAACTGGCGGAGCGCGTACTGGACCGGGAGGCTGGCGCACATGCCGTCGCCGTCGGCGTGGTGGCGCATCCGAATCGGGCGGCCCTCGAGGACGGCGCGCCGGAGCGTCCGGGCGACCGACTGCAGGTCGGGCAGCAGCTGTTCGAACGCCGGCCAGTCGACGAGCGCGTCGACCTCGACCGGGTCGGCCTGCTCGGCGAACGCGGCGTCCAGCCGGCGGGCGACGTCCGCAGAGTCACCGCCCTCCAGCACTTCGAGGGTCTGCACCTCGACCTGGAAGGTGCCCTCGCGTTCCTCCGCTTCGCCTTTCACGTGGACGATGTCGCCGACCTCGATGCCGGGGTGGGCGCGTACGCCCGCCTCCTCGAAGGCCGTACAGGGGACGGCGCTCGTCTCGTCGCGCACGCGGAAGACGGTCGGGCCGCCCGTCTGCTTGATCTGGACGACCTCGCCCTCGAGGTGGACGGTGTCGCCGAGCCGGTCGCCGACGCTCGCGGCGGCAGTGCGGTCGTAGGCGTGGCTGCGCTGTTCGGTCTCGTAGTCGTCCTCGTCGCCGAGGTCGGCGAGCTCGAAGCTGAGGTCGCCGTTGTCTCGGACTTCTGCGAGGTGGACGACGACGTCCTCGCCGACGGCGAGGTCGCGGTCGCCGTCGTACGTCGACTCGTGGACGAGCCCGGAGACGTGCTCGGAGAGGTCGACGAACGCGCCGTACTCCACCACGCCGTTGACGGTGGCGTGGTAGTGTTCGCCGGCTTCGACCTCCTGGGTCGTACAGGAGGGGTCGAGGCGGACGACGGTCGGCCGGTCGGCCTCGTCGTCCGCGGTGGCGTCAGTCATCTTGTGTAGAGATTGGCGCCAGCGGGTTTAACTCCTGCGAGGTTCGTCCTCGCAGCGGCTGGCGGTCGGCGCGGCCGGCGGCGAGTCGGAACGCTCAACTTTCGCGGGCGAGGAGTTTCGGGGTATGTTGTTCGGTGGTCGGCCGACCGTGCTCGGCATCGCCGAGGACGCACTCGAGTTCGCGCGGGAGGCCGCCGAGGACTCCCACCCAGACGAGTACCTCGGCCTGCTGCGGGCGACGCCCGCGTCCGACCTCGACGTCCCCGAGAGCGAGGGGTACGTCGTCACGGACGTGCTCGTCATCCCGGGCACGGAGACCAACCCCGTGAGCGCGACGTTCGGGTCGTCGCAGGTGCCAAACGACATGCGGAACGTCGGGAGCATCCACTCGCACCCGAACGGCGTGCTGGCGCCGTCGGACGCCGACCGCGCGATGTTCGGGAAGGGACAGGTGCACGTCATCCTCGGCCACCCCTACGGCCGGGACTGCTGGCGGGCTTTCGACAGCGAGGGCGAACCCACGACGCTGGACGTGATCGAGGTCGACCTGCCGGAGGCCGAGGAGTTCTTCGACTTCACGCAGTCGGACATCGACGAGGAGTTGAGACGGGAATGACGCGGGTCGTCGCGCAGGGCACCTTCGACCTGATTCACCCCGGCCACGTCCACTACCTCGAGGACGCGGCCGGGATGGGCGACGAACTGCACGTCATCGTCGCGCGCCGCGAGAACGTGACGCACAAGGACCCGCCGGTGTTGCCGAACCGTCAGCGCCGCGACGTGGTCGCCGCCCTCGACCCCGTCGACGACGCCCGGGTCGGCCACCCCGAGGACATCTTCGCGCCCATCGAGGAGCTGGACCCCGACGTCATCGCGCTCGGGTTCGACCAGCACCACGACGAGGCCGCCATCGAGTCGGAGCTCGCCGACCGCGGCGTCGACTGCCGCGTCGAACGCGCGTCTCCCCGGGAGAAGCGCTACGAGGCGGAAGTGCTGTCGACCGGCGACATCGTCGAGCGGATTCTCCACCAGCGCTGCGAGGACTGACAGCGCGGTCTGGCCGTCCGTCTAAGCCGGCGGATGATTTGGAGCCGGAGCCGGGCTCGAGTGCCTTCGGGGTCAGTCGAACGTCGCGACCAGGCGGCCGGACTCCAGCGGGTCGGGGGCGCCGGACTCGTACGACCCCTCGTCGCGCGCGGTCACGCCGGGATATGCCACCCTGGCGACGCCCGTCTCGTCGACAGCGTACACGACGCCTTCTGCAACTACGTCCGCCACCCAGACGCCCCCGTCGCCGTCGCTCCCGTGGGTGGCCGCGCCTCGCCGGAGCAAGAATACGATGTCGATGGTTCCGTCCCAGTCGAACGTCTCGCGCTCCAGTACGTCGTAGAGGACCCGGAACACGTGCCCCGCGCTGTGGCGGTCACACAGAGCGTCCTTGGTCACGTACGCGTGCTCGAATGCCTCGACGTATTCGACGACAGCACTCCGGGCGCCCCCGGAGAACGGGTCGGGGTACGGAACCGTCGCCGCAGTCTCGAACGTCTGCGTGTCCTCACCGACCCCGACCTCGACGGACTCGGACTCCCGCTCGCAGTCCGGACGGGAGACCTCGCCGTCGATGTGCTCGCGGACCGATCTGTCGGCGGACTCGGATTGGTCCTCCGGCGGACTGGCCAGACACCCGGCCGTCGCGGTGAGGCACCCGAGCACGGCGAGCAGCTTCCGTCGATTCACGTGGGGACACACTCCGGGCACGACAATAAACCGTCGCAGGAATGAAACCAGCACTGTAGCCGACTCGACTACCGACACCGTCGCCCGAACGGCCGTCCGGTAGCGGCCGGGAGCAGACCTACAGCCCGAGTTCGCGGCCGATGACGAGGTGCTGGATCTCGGAGGTGCCCTCGCCGATCTCCATGAGCTTCGCGTCGCGGAAGAACCGCTGGGGCGCGAAGTCGGTGGTGTAGCCGTAGCCGCCGAGCGTCTGGACGGCGTCCTCGGCGACCTCGCGGGCGGCCTCGCTGGCGTCGAGTTTCGCGAGCGCCGACTCCCGGGTGACGGACTCGCCCTCGTCGTACTTCGAGGCGGCGCGGTGGGTGAGCAGGCGGGCGCGCTCGGTCTTCCGGTGCATGTCCACGAGCTTGTTCCGGATGGCGTCGAACCGCGAGATGGGCTGGCCGAACTGCTCGCGTTCGGTGGCGTAGGACTTCGCGGACTCGTAGGCGCCCTGCGCGAGCCCGGTGGAGAGCGCCGCGATGGAGATGCGACCGCCGTCGAGGGTCTTCTTCGTCTGCTCCCAGCCGTCGCCCTCCTCGCCGAGCAGGCGGTCCTCGGGAATCCGGCAGTCGTCGAACTTGATCTCGCAGGTCGGGGACGCGTTCAGCCCCATCTTGTCCCACTCGGCGGTGACCTCGAAGCCGTCGTCGCTCTCGGGGTCGACGATGAACGTCGAGATGCCGTCGTAGCCCGCGTCGGGGTCGGTGACGGCCTTCACGATGACGCTCCCAGCGACGGAAGCGTTCGTGATGAACTGCTTGGTGCCGTCGAGGACGTACTCGTCGCCCTCCTTGACGGCCATCGTGTCCATGTCACTGGCGTCGCTGCCGCTTTCGGGCTCGGTAAGCGCCCACGCCCCCATGTAGTCACCCTCGGCGAGCGGACGGAGCCACTCCTCTTTCTGCTCCTCGGTGCCGAACAGCTCGATGGGTTTCGACGCCAGCGAGACGTGTGCGGCGTACGAGAGGCCGATGGAGCCAGAGACGCGGCCGAGCTCCTCGGTGACGGTCGCGTACATGAGCTGGTCGCCGCCGAGGCCGCCGTACTCCTCGCTGACGGGGACGCCCATCATGTCGAGGTCGGCGAGCTCGTCGAAGACCTCCGCGGGGAAGCGGTGTTCCTCCTCGATGTCCCACGCGATCGGCTCGATCTCTTCCTCGCAGAACTCCCGAACGGTGTCCCGAATCATCCGGTGTTCGTCGGGGAGGTCGAAGTCCATGGGACAAAATTTGCCACCGACTGCATAAACACACCGGAACCCCGCACTCGCCGCTGCGGTCCGGTCCGCCGGTGGCTGGCACTGTCGCCCGACTCCCGCCGGACCTTTGACCGGGGGCGACGAATCCAGCGTGTGAGCATCCGCCAACTGGTCCGCGGCACCGTTCCCTGGGAGACACTTGAGGACGTCGCGCGCGAACTCGGGGAGCGATACGACCAGGACTCTATCCGGGTCTCCTACCTGGACGCGGACAACTGGCTGTCGACGCCCTGCGTCGTCAACGACCGCTGGTTCGTGAAAGTGATCACCGGCCAGAACGCGCTCGTCCACGCCCTGTTCACTGGCGCCCGGAACCTCGGGGCGTTCTCCAGTGGCACCGAGGGCTTCTTCGAGCCGTTCGACGGCCCCGTGGAGATGGCCGAACACGAACTCGAGGCGACGCGAAAGCTCCGGGAGCTCGGCGTGAACGCCCCGGAGCCCGTCGAGGCGTTCGAGGTCGACGGCTTCGGCGTGCTCGTCCTCGACTACCTCCCGGAGTTCACGCCGCTGGACGAACTCCCCGAGGCAGCCGTCGCCGGCCACGCGCCGGCCCTGTTCGACTCGCTGTCCACGATGCACGCCAGCGGCGTGGCGCACGGCGACCTCCGCGCCGAGAACGTCCTCGTGGCCGGCGGCGACCTCTACTTCATCGACGCGACGAACGTCGACGGCGAGGCCATCGGGGACGCTCGCGCCTACGACCTCGCGTGCGCGCTCGCCGCGCTCGAACCGCTCGTCGGCGCCCAGACGGCAGTCGAAGCCGCCTTCGAACACTACGAGGTCGACGAGGCCGCCCACGACGTGAACGGCCCGGCGGACGCCCTGCTGCGCGCTCAGGACTTCCTCGGGTTCGTCCAGTTGCGGCCCGACCACGCCTTCGACGCGGCGGCGCTCAACGGCCGCATCGACACCGTCGCCAGCGACCCGTAGCGGAGGCCGAGCTAGCAGGTACCACGGTGAGGCGTCGCCCTGCCGCCCGCGGAAGGCCCATCTTTTTCACCGTGTACGTCGCAGTTCTTGCCGATGACGTACCAGCACTACATCGACGGCGAGTGGACCGACGGCCACGGCGCCGACACCTTCGAGAGCACCAATCCGGCGACCGGCGAGACGCTCGGCGAGTTCCGGCGCGGCACCACCGACGACGTCGACGACGCCGTCGCGGCCGCCGACGCGGTCGAGGACGAGTGGCAGTCGCTGTCCCGCATCGAGCGCGCGGAGTACCTCTGGGACATCTACCACGAGCTGAAAGACCGCCACCAGGAGCTCGGTGAGGTCGTCACCAAGGAGTGCGGGAAGGAGATCTCCGAGGGGAAGGCCGACGTCGCCGAGGCCTGGCACATGGTCGAGTGGGCCGCGGGCGACGCCCGCCACCCGTCGGGCGACGTGGTACCGTCCGAGATTGCGGACAAGGACGCCTACATGCGGCGCAAGCCGCGGGGCGTCGTCGGCTGCATCACGCCGTGGAACTTCCCGGTCGCCATCCCGTTCTGGCACATGGCTGTCGCGCTGGTCGAGGGCAACACCGTCGTCTGGAAGCCCGCCGAGCAGACGCCGTGGTGCGGCCAGATCATCGCCGAGATGTTCGAGGACGCCGGCATCCCCGACGGCGTGTTCAACATGGTGCAGGGCTTCGGCGACGCCGGCGCCCGCATCGTCGACGACGATCGCGTCGACACCGTGCTGTTCACGGGCTCCGCGGAGGTCGGCCAGGAGGTCGCCCAGAAGGTCGCCGAGTCCCCCGGCAAGCTCGCGGCCTGCGAGATGGGCGGGAAGAACGGCATCGTCGTCACGGAGGAGGCGGACCTCGACATCGCCGTCCACTCCGCCGTGATGTCCTCATTCAAGACGACGGGCCAGCGCTGCGTCTCCAGCGAGCGCCTCATCGTCCACGAGGACGTCTACGACGAGTTCAAGGAGCGCTACGTCGAGGTCGCCGAGAAGGTCGCGGTCGGCGACCCGCTCGACGAGGGGACGTTCATGGGGCCGGCCATCGAGCCCGAGCACGTCGAGAAGATCCAGAAGTACAACGAGCTCGCTCGCGAGGAGGCGAAGAACGTGCTCGTCGACCGCACGGAGTTCGAGGCCGACGAGATTCCCGAGGGCCACGAGGACGGCAACTGGGTCGGGCCCTTCGTCTACGAGGTCGACTACAGCCCGGACCTGCGCTCCATCAAGGAGGAAGTCTTCGGGCCGCACGTCGCGCTCATCGAGTACTCCGGTGACATCGAGCGCGCCGTCGAGATCCACAACGACACCCCCTACGGGCTCGCCGGCGCCGTCATCAGCGAGGACTACCGCCAGATCAACTACTACCGTGACAACGCCGAGGTCGGCCTCGCCTACGGCAACCTCCCGTGCATCGGCGCGGAGGTCCAGCTGCCGTTCGGCGGCGTGAAGAAGTCCGGCAACGGCTACCCGAGCGCCCGCGAGGTCATCGAGGCGGTCACCGAGCGCACCGCGTGGACCCTGAACAACTCCAAGGACATCCAGATGGCGCAGGGCCTCTCCGCGGACATCAAGACCGAGGACGACTGACGACCGGAGCGCGGTCGACCCGGTTCGATTGCCGATTCTTTTGTTGGCGAGCTCGCGCGTACGCCATCCAGAGCCGCTGACGGAGAGTTTCCTCGCCGTGCCGGTGGCTCGGGCTCGACTGGTCAGTGGACGAGTACGTGGCGGTGAGTGGAGAGGAGGTGGACGCCGAGTGCACGGCCGCGGGTCCCGGAGTCGCGGCCGCGCGGTGGTGGCGGTGGGTGCGGGCGCGGAGCGTCGTTGTTGCCGTCACGACGAGAAAAGCGTCGCTTCCGGCAATCACCGGTAATGCTCGATGGTATTTAAATTCACGTATCTGCGGCGGGGCCTGCCGGGTCAGTTCCCGGGTCAGTGCCGGCGACGGTCGCGGAGCGCGGGGAACTCCTCGCGGACGGCCGCGGGCCGGTCGGGGTCGAGGTCCGCGAACACGATGTCGGGGTGGTCGCCAGTGCTGGCGAGCGTCGTCCCCCACGGGTCGTAGACTGTCGACCGGCCCACGAGTGCGTCGTCGCCGAAGTCAGCGGCGCCGTTGACCGCGGCGACGTACGTGAGGTTCTCGACGGCGCGAGCGCGCGGCAGCAGCTTCCAGTGCTCCACGCGCGGGTACGGCCACGCCGACGGTACGAGCACGAGGTCGACGCCGTCCTCGGCGAGGTCGCGGTAGAGCTCCGGGAACCGGAGGTCGTAGCACGTCGTCGCCGCGACAGTGAACCCCAGCAGGTCCGTCGTCGGCACGCGCTCGCCGGGCACCAGGAGCTCCGCCTCGGCGGACTCGTACCCGAACAGGTGGTGTTTGCGGTAGACGAGCCGACGGTCGCCGTCCGCGTCGAACAGCACGCTCGTGTTCGCCAGCCCCTCGTCGGCGGGACCGCCCTCGGACTCGGCGAGGTCCTCGACGATGCTGCCCGCGAGCACGGCGACGTCCTCGTCGGCGGCGACGTCCCGGATTCGCGCGAACTTCTCGCCGTCGAGGCCCTCCGCGACCCGCTGGTAGGCGTCGAACGCGAAGAACCCCACGTCGAACAGCTCCGGGAGCGCGACGAGGTCCGCGTCCCGGCCTGCCGCCTCCCGGATGGCGTCCTCGGCGCGGCCGAGATTCGCGTCGACCGCCCCCGCCTCAACGTCCAGCTGGGCGAGCGCGAGCCGCATCTCAGTCGGCCCCCGTCGCGCCGTCCTCCTCGAGCTTCCGCTGGAGGCGGTCGAGCTCGTCGTCGAGGTTCCGCTTGAAGAACTGCTCGACGCCCGGTACCTTCCCGTCGACCACGAACCGGTTCGTGAGCGTCGACCCGCCACCATCCAGCTCGTGGATCTCGTGCTCGCCGGTGACGTTGAAGATGCCGGACTTCCCCACGAACTTGACGAACGTCGGCGCCTCGACGGTCACGTCTCGCGTCTCCACGTCGATGGTGCTGCGCACCACCGGAATCGGCAGCGCCACGTGCCAGGTCGTCGTATCGCCCTCGCTCGTGTAGCTGTCGACGACGCTGATCGCGTCGGCGCGCTTCTCTGGGTCGGAGATGAACGCCCAGACGTCCTCGGGCGACACCGTCAACTCGAACGTGCGCTCGACCCGAACTGTCATACCGGCCTTTTCGAGGCCGCCAGCAAAAAGCCGCCGATTGCGGGGGTCTAGGCGGGCTCGACTCGCCACGTCGTGGACTTCGAACGGCTCCACTTCTCGATGTCGACGTCCTCGGTCTTCTCCGCGAGCTCTGGGAGTCGCACACCGACCTGTTTGGAGGAGAGGCCGAGGTGTTCCGCGATGTTCTTCGAGCGGAAGTACCGCTCGCCCCGGTCGACACTCTCCCGGAGGTAGTCGAGGATGCGGCGTTCCTCGTCGGTGTAGTCCTCGCTCATCGTCCGTACTTGGGGCTTCGTCGGTTTAACGGTTTTCCGCCTACCCCCAGATGTGGATGGCGGCGACCGACAGCGCAGCGAGAGTTACGGCAGCGGCGAACCCGACTGCCGTCTGGAACTGTCCCGGGGATACGAAGGCGTAGACGGCCGCGGCGGCGGTCAGCAGGCCGAACGCGATGCCGACACCGACGCCCATGTCCGTCTCGTCGGCGGACTGCGTGGTCATACCTCGCCGTTACCGGTGCCGGGCCTTAATTGGTTCTACTCGGCGGCGGCGCCACCCCGCCGCGATCTCGGCCATCAGACTTTCCCGCGGCAAGCGCCCCCGGCCGAACATGAACGTGCGTGGGCTGTTGCTGGGGAGCAAGCTGCGGGTCGCCGCGACGGTCCTGCTGGGGCTGGTCGTCGTCGCCGGCGGGGCGTTCGCGGCCGGCTTCCTCGGCGTGCCGGCCGTCGCGGGTGTCGACAACGAGTTCGGCGACGTGAACGAGTCCGTCACGGAGATCGAGACGGTCCTCGCCGTGAACAACCCGAACCCGGTAGGGGCCAGTCTGGGTGGCGTCCGCGTGAACTACTCGGTGGCGATGAACGACGTCACCGTCGCCGAGGGCGAGAAACGCGGCGTCGGCGTCGATTCCGGGAACTCGACGGTGAACCTCACCACGGACCTCCAGAACGACCAGATTCCGGCGTGGTGGGTGACGCACGTGAACGGCGGCGAGTCCTCGCAGCTGGCGGTCGACGCGACCGTGACGTCGAGTACGCTCGGCCGGTCGGTGTCGTTCCAGCCGGCGAACCGCGCCATCGACACGGACGTCCTCGGGCAGTTCAACTCCAGCGAGGACCAGGACATCGACGCGAACGCGCCGCTGGTCTCTGACCCGGTACTGATAATCGAGGAGCGCGACGCGTCCTGGGGCGAGGCGACGAGCCAGGAGACGCCAATCGACCTGACGTTCCGGGTGCACAACCCGAAGGCCCAGCCGGTCGCAATCTCCAGTGTCGGCTACGACATCACGATGAACGACGTCGACGTCGGCGACGGCGAGACCGAGGAGACCGTCACCATCCCGGGCTGCGAGACACGGGCGGTGTCGTTCCCGACAACCATCCGGACGCAGGCGCTGGACGACTGGTGGGTGAGCCACCTCGAGAACGACCAGGTGACGAACCTCACCATCGACTTCTACGCCGAGATACAGCCGCCGGGCACCGACGAGTCCGTGCGCGTCCCGCTGGACGGCCTCACTTACGAGAAGACCATCGAAACGGACATCTTCGGGGACGACAGCGAATCCGCCGACGGCGGCGACGACACGGAGACGACCACCGCGACCACGACGGCTGCCACCACCACGACCAGCGAGGACAGTGACGACTCGCCGACGGCGAGCGAAACGACGACGACCAGCGACACACCCACCACCACTACGAGCGACGGTGGCAACGAGACGACGACCACCGAAGACGACGACTTGCTCTCCTGACGGCAGCGCGCCGCCGGGGCGCGTGGTCGACCGACACACCCGCCAAGCACTTTTGTCGAGGCGGTAACACAGTCCGGGTATGCCACGGAGTTCCGCCGCTCCTGGTCGCGTTCTCCAGTAGCGACGAGGTATCGGCTGCCGCGACGAGCGACGAGGCTGGCGACAGTACCGTCGAACTGACCGTTGGCGACCAGACGGTCGCGCTCTCCCGGAGCGCCGCCGTCGAACTGCGGGCCGCCGTCGGGGACGCGCTCGAACAGCGCCAGGCGTTCGCCCGGACCGCCGGCGTCCACCGCCCGAACGGCGAGTACGTCGTACAGCGGTGCGCCGCCGACTCCACCGGCAACGCCGTCGTCTTCGACTCGTTCGCGTCGCTCCGGACGGTCTTCGAGGCGCTGCCCGAGCGGTTCGGCTCCGACGACGTCGACTGCACAACGGGGTCGCGGCGCTACATGGTCGTCTGGCACTTCGCTGAACACCCGGCGTTCCCGTGCACGCTGGCCGCCCGACGCCCGCTGACCGTCGAGAAAGCGCCGTAGCCGACGGACCACGAACGCTTTTCCGTCCTCGAAGTAGTCGTCGGGCGTGTCCCTCCACACGACCGGCCGCCCGCTCGACGAGGGCGGCGAGCCGACAGACGGTCCCGCGCTGGAACTGGACCCCGACAGTCGCGCCGCCGACCTCCTCGAGGCGTCGCCGCACGCCCTCGCCTCGGCGCCCGGCAGCGGACTGTGGTCCGTGCTGCTCGACGACCCCCACGCCGACCGGCCAGAGATGGTGGTCTGGCTCGCCCCGGACGCGACAGTCCTCCCGCCGCACGTCCACCGAACCCGCGACGAGACCTTCGAGTCGCTGCGCGGCGAGCTGACGGTCACCGTCGACGGCGACGAACGGACGCTCTCCCCGGGCGACTCACACACGGTCGACCCCGGCGTCACGCACAACTTCGCGAACGAGACAGCGGGCATCGTGGCGTTCCGCGTCGAGCCGCCGTGGGCGAAGACCGTCCACACGCAGTACACCGTCTCCGGGCTCGACCACGAGGGCGCGTTCGGCGCCGACGGCGAGTACGGCGAACCCGGGGCGCTGCACGCACTCGTGTCCAGCGAGGCCGTCAGCGCGGAGACCCGCCTGCAGGTCGCTCCGTCAGTCGTCCAGCGAGCGCTCTGGGCGACGGCCGGGCGGGTCGCGAAACTGCTCGGTCACCGGGCAGTCCACGAGAAGTACCTGACCGACAAGTACTGGCGGCAGACGGTCGAACAGCCCGACCTCAGTTGATGGTGGTGTGGTCGGACTGCTCGTTCAGCGCGAGGTTCGCGGCGATCTCGGCGTTCCGCATCGAGTACTGGGCGGACTGCTGGAGGCTCACCAGCACCTCCCGGACCTCCAGCAGGTCGTCGTTGTCCATCTCCGGGAGGTCGTCGAGAATCTCGCCCTCGCGGTCCTCGATCTCGGCGAACTGCTCGCGGACCTCGATGGTCGCGTCGTAGTCGCGGTCGACGGCGGCCGCGACCGCGTTCGCCGTGACGTCGTCGACCTTGTCGGTGAACTCGCGGATGCGGCGCATCGTCGCCTGGTCGACGTCCAGCGTGTGGCCGTCGGTCTCCATCACGATGTCCGCGATGTCCTCGGCGTTGTCCGCGACCAGCTCGAGGTTCTTCGCGACGCTCCGGTAGCCGACCAGCGGGAACCCCTCGTCGAGGCCGACGGCGCGCGCCAGACTCGGGTCGTGGTAGGCGGTGAAGATGAGCCGGAGGATGAGCACGAAGATCTTGTTCGCCTGCCGCTCGCGGTTGAGCGCGCGCTGTGCGAGGTCGGGGTTGCCGTGAGCAAGCGCCTTCACCGCCTCGCCGCGCATCGTCGAGCCGGTGTTCTCGAGGCGTTCGAGGAGGTTGTCGAGGTCGAAGTCCTCGGGGTCGACCGAGCACCGGATGGTGATCCGGTTCGGGGTCTCCTCGACGACGCCGAGGCCCATGAGCTGTGTCTCGGCCTTGTAGACGGCGTTGATGTGCGCGGACTCCAGCGCGTCCTCGCTCTCGACGTGGATGACCCGCCGGCCGAGCACGTACTGGCCGACGATGGCACGCTCGACAGCGTCAGCATCGAAGTTCTGTGCGTGGATGGTCGCCTCGGTGTCCTCGCCGCGGGCGGACTCCGGGGTGACCGCCAGCGACCCCTTCCCGCTCTCCCGGACGGTGACCTCGTCGCCCTTCTCGACGTCCTGTTTGCGGGCCCACTCCGCCGGCAGCGTCATCGCGAGCGTCGACGGCCCGAGCCGCTGGACCTTCCGTGTCTCCATGGCCCACCCGAAGGAGCCACAGACCTTAGTTTTTCCCTCTGGTCCTTATACACGGGGAAGGTCGCTTGAATCCGGCGTGTTTTTCCGTGAGCCGCCTCTAAGTGGTATCATGGGTTTTGGTAGCTACGACGAGTCCGAGCAGGGGGACCAGGACACGGACATCGACGAAGACGGCGCCGTCAACGTCCACGAGAACGACCACGACGGCGAGATCTCCTTCGACTCCGAGGCCGACAGCGACGAACTCATCGACCAGCTGCAGTCGATGAAAGACGACGAGTAGGCGGCCGCGTCAGACGACTTTCACCATCCGTTCTTCGAAGCGACCGACTCGCACTTTCGTCCACCCGCGGAGTGACTCGTCGACCGCGTCGTCGCCGGTGTCGACGCGCAACACACCGGTCTCGTCGAGTTTCCGCGGCGACGCGACGACTCTGACCTCGCTGCGCTCGATGACCGCCGGCGATATCTGGTGGTTCCCCCGGCCGAACACGAACCCCTGGCCGCCGATCGGGGAGACGTAGATGACGTTCTCGTCGCCGAGCGCCGACAGAATCTCGTCCTCGCTGCCGTCCCGCACGACGAGTTCGCCGTCCCGGTAGACGTCGACGCCCAGCGGCGAGCCGTCCACACCGAGTTCGTCGGCGATGCGACCGACGGTTCCTCCCGGCCCCAGGACGTACGTCACGCCGTCCTCGACGCTCGCCGCGACGCCCTCGGCGAGCGCACCGGTGCTGCCGGAGTGGACCTGCTTTGCGGACTGGAGGTCCTCGGCCACCGGCACCTCGACGACGCCCCGCAACCGGGTCCGGACCTCGCCGTCGCGGTAGGCGTCCTCGTCGATGTCGCTGACCTCGCGAGACTCGGTCTCCTCGAACGTGGCCGCGACCCGGCCCGCCGCCTCCGGCTGCACAGCGAACACCGACGAGTAGACTTTCACGCCCGCCGGCACCCCCAGCACCGGCACGTCTGCCTCCAGTTCGCCCAGCGTCTCGGTGACGTCCGTCGCCGTGCCGTCCCCGCCGACGAACAGAATCAGGTCGGCGCCTCGTTCGACGAACGCCTCGACCGCCGCGCGGGTGTCTGCGGCCGTCGTCTCGTCCTCGTTCGCCGGCTGGCCGACGACCACCGGGTCGAAGCCCGCCTCGCTCGCCACGCCGGCGCCCATCGGCGCCCCGAACGCCAGCAGTTCGGTGTCGGGCGCGCGGCCGTGCAGCGCCGCCAGCGCGTCCCGTGCCCGCTGCGGAGCGCGCGGCTCGGCGCCGCGCTCGCGGGCCTCCTCGACTTTCCCGTCCGTTCCCTTCAGGCCGACCCGGCCGCCCATCCCGGCGATGGGGTTGACGACGACGCCGACAGTACGCATACCCGACACTCCGTCGGCCGGGCCGAAAAGCCGCCCGGTTACCCCCACAGTCCGCCGTCGTGCGTCGACGACGCGGGCCCGTGAACCCGCTGGCGGCGCCGCCGGAACCAAGCGTTAAAGACCGAGCCCTCGGAACGAACGCGTATGTTCACGCTGCTCGAAGCAGGCTCGTCGCTCCCACCGAACCTCACGGGCTGGGTCGTCACGATTCTGGGGCTCGCACTGACGGTCGGCTGGCTGGCGTACCTCTTCCGCTGACCACACGACCGTCGTCGCCTCACTTCTCCTGTACGCGTTCCCGGAACCAGTCGGCGGCCTCCCGGGTCGTGTCGGCGTCCCGGTGCTGTATCTTCACGCGCACTTCCTCGCCCGGGTAGCTGCCGACGGTCACGTCGTAGGCGTCCCGGAGCGCGTCGACGGTGTCGATGAGTGAACTCTCCGGCGCGTCGACGGACACCACTTCCACGTACGTCCCCTCGCCGGCGAACTCGTCGGCGACCGTCTCGAACATCCCCTTCATCTCCGCCGGGACGCCCGGCAGCACGTAGACGTTCTCCACGACCGCCCCCGGCGCCACGCCCTCCGGGTTCTCCAGCAGTCGCGCGCCCTCCGGGAGGTGTGTCGTCCCGTCGGTCAGATCCTCGGCCGCGTACGTGTCGTGGCGCTGGAAGTACGCCACGGCGTCCTCGTGCTCGTCTATTCCCCGGTCGAACACCGCCGCGACGCCGTCCATCGTCACGTCGTCGTGGGTCGGCCCGACGCCGCCCGTCACGAGCACGGCGTCGTATCGCTCCGAGAGCCGACCCACCTCCTCGCGGATGGCGTCGACGTCGTCCGGCACGACGACCGTGCGGCCGACCGAGACGCCGCGCTCCGCGAGCCGCTGGCCGAGCCACGCGGCGTTCGAGTTCACCGTGTCGCCAGCGAGCAGTTCGTCACCGACGGTCACCAGCGCCACCTGCATGTGCCCCGGGCTTGGGGCTCCCGCGAGAAAAGCTCCGCCCTACTTCTCGACGTCCAGCCCGGCTTCCTCGCGTTCGTCCTCCAGCCGCCGGATTCGCAGCCGGTAGTAGATCACGCCGCCGACTGCTGCCAGCGCCAGCACGCCGGTCGCCCCACCGAACAGCAGGAGGTCGCGCTCGAGGTAGTACCGTGCGTCGATAGTACCGGCGTCCATCGACTCCCAGCTGGCGTGCACGCGGTTGTCCTCGACGGACTTCTCGAACCCGGCGGGCTCGACGTACCCGAGCACCGGGAAGGAGACGCGCATCCCCGCCGGGAGCACGAGCTCGTGAGAGCCCTCGAAGCCGACCTGCACGGACACCTGCCGGCTGCCCGCTGGCGCCTTGTACGCGAACGTCCCGTTGTCCTGGGGGAACGTCACGACCGTCCGCGAGTTCTGGGTGGACACCTCGATGTCCTCGCTGTCGACGGTGGTGCCGTTCGGGTACCGGAACTGCACCGCCGAGATCTGCAGCGGGTTCCGGCCGCCGAAGCCCCCGCGCTGCGCGAACTTCACCTCGCTCCGGTTGTCGACGTCCGCGACGACGGCGTACTGACCGCCGGTGACGTTCACGCGGACGTCCGCGTCGCGGTCCCACTCGTAGGTCGCGTCCTCGGCGAGCTGTTCGTCCGACGGCCCGCCGCCGCCACCAGCTCCGAGACAGCCGGCGGTGACCGCGAGCGCCGCGACCGCGAGCGCGACGACCCAGCGGTTGCTCATGGAACGACGGCGAGGAGCTCCGACGGGAGGTGCTTCCCGACCGCGGACAGCAGCCCCGGCGGGTCGGTGGAGTCCTTGCAGACGACGCTCTGCTCGAGGAGACCGAGGCGTTCGACGGTGACGATGTCGCGGGCGTGCCCGGCGCGGTTCACCGTCGCCCGCACTTCGCCGCGGGTCGCGCTGTTGACGTTCAGTCGCCCGGAGCCCCGCGTCCAGTCGTAGAGCCGGTCGCGTTCCTCGTCGGCCAGCGACGGCGACTCGCCGTCGCCGCCGTACACGAACGTCAGCGGCACGTGCTGCAAGAGCCCGAATCGCTCCCGGATCTGGCTCGGGCTGCCCGGCCCGAGGTCGAACTCGTCGGCGGGAATCCGCACGTCCTCGCCGGCGTCCAGCACGAAGCCGTCGGCGTCCCAGGACTCGAGAGTCCCGACGTACGTCTCGCCGGCCTCGAACTCCGGCGTGATCTCGCCCCACGTCTCGGCGAGCGCGTTCCGCGCCGCCACCTCGTCGGGGCCCTCCAGCGTCACCGTCGGGAAGTCGTCGTGGCGGACGCCGACCTCGAACTCGACGTCGAGGCCACCGACGTCGTTGTCGACCAGCGACCGGAGGCCGTCGAGAGCGCGCTCGCGGGCGTCGCCCTCCACGTACACCTTGGATGCGAGTACGACCATCAGGCCTCCACGGCGAGTTCCGAGCGCAGTTCCTCGATGCGTTCGTCCATCGCGTCCACGAGGTCGGTGTTCTCCATCGCTTCGACGGCGGAGCCACACTCCGGACACTCGAACCCGAGGTCCATCGCCTCCCCGAACTCGAACCGGATCGAGCACACCTCACAGAGGTAGAACTCGTTCTGGAGCTCGTACTCGCGGCGCTCGACGAGCGCCTCCAGCAGCCGCTCCATCTCCTCGCGGAGGTTCTCGGGGACGTTCTCGTACTGGAACGTCCAGAGGTACGTGAGCCACCCCGAGTCCTCGTCGCGGACCCGGCGGTAGGTCGCGAGGTCGTTCTCGTAGAGGATGAACAGCGCGCGCCGCACGTCGTTGAGCTCCAGACCGAGCCGCTCGGCGAGTTCCTCGTCCGTCACCTCGCCGTCCGGCGGGGCGGCCGCGACCGGCATCCCCTTCGGTCCGACCAGCTCGTGGAGGTACTTCTGCACCACGGGGTCGTCCAGCAGGTCCTCAAAAGCCATTGTAGGAAACGGCGGCCGGAGCGCCATTAAGTCTTGTCACTCCGGGGGCGCTCGCGGGCGCTGCGAGGCCGTGAACGCCCGTACGCTGGACTGCCGACGGCCGTCCAGTCAGTTCTCGGGCTCGGGGTCGCCGCCCGCTGCCTGTCCGTCACCGTCGCCGGCAGCCGCTCTTTCGCCGTCGCCGTCCGTCTCGTCGCCGACGTCGACGACGTGCTTGCCGAGTTCCTCGGGAATCACGCGGCGCTCCGCGTTCTCGTAGTCCTGTTCGAGTTCGCGGCCGTCGAACAGCCGGTCGAGGAACACCGCCAGTCCCGCGACCTCGCTGTGGGGCTGGTTCGTCACGCCGACGTTCCAGTCGGCGGCCTCGTACACGTCCCCCGGCACCTTCTCGCCGCCGACGACGACCAGCAGCGGCTCCTCCCGGTTGGCGTCGCGGACCTCGGTCTCGACGTCCTGCACGCGCTCGCCGTACATCGTGAGGTGGACGACCACGCCGTCCCAGTTCTCGACGGTCGCGTTCAGTTCCTCGGTGAGTTCGACGTCGAACGGCCCGCCGAACCGGCCGGTGATGTCCCGGACGGTCTCGGCGGACTGCGAGGCGTTGTCCGGGAACAGCACCCGGTCGGCGCCGAGCGCGCGCGCCGTCAGCCCGACGTGTGTCGTCATGCGGTCGTCCCGGCCCGGCCGGTGGCCGTACCGGAGCACGGCGACCTCGGGTTCCCCCTGCATACGTCCCGGCAGTCGGCCCGCCGGGGTACGCGTTTCGGATGCGCGCCGCAGAGTGGGCCGCGTTCGCGTACCCCACCCTACCCCATCGGAATCACTATCCCACTCGGGACGGTATCTGGATACAACATTGTCGCCGAGTACGTCACGCCGTAGCTGGCACAGAGTTCCACACGACGCTCGTGTGGTGGTGGTATCGTGAATCCGAGTCGCGTCGACAGTCTGACCGACCTCGCGTACGGGGTGTTGCTGTTCGCGGCCGTCGGCCTGATTCTGCAGGTCGGGACCCAGACGGGTGTCGCGTTCGGGTTCGGAGTGCTTGCGGCGTACATCCTTCACATCGCGTGGAAGATGGCGCGCTTCGACCCCGAGTGGATGACCCGGGCCGTCGACGAGACGGTCAGCGAGTCGGTCGAGGAGTCGATGGACGAGGCAGTCGAGCAGACGGTCGGCGAGACGGTGGAGAAGACGGTCGACGAGACGATCAGCCAGACCGTCGACGAGACGGTCAGCGAGACCGTCGAGGACACGGTGGGCGAGACCGTCGAGCAGACAGTCGACGAAACCGTCGGCGAGACCGTCGAACAGACCGTGGAGGATACGGTTGAGAAGACGGTGGACGAGACGGTAAGCGAGTCCGTCGAGCAGACTGTCGACGAAACCGTCGGCGAGACCGTCGAAGAATCCGTCAAGGAGTCCGTCGAGAAGCAGGTCGACGAAACCGTCTCCGAGACCGTCGAGGAGTCCGTCAAGGAATCCGTCGAGGAGCAGGTCGAGACGTCCGTCAAGGAGACGGTCGAAGAGACCGTCGAGGAGACGGTCAAAGAGACCGTGGACGAACGCCTCGCGGAAGCAGCAGCCGCAGGCAGCTCGACGGACGACACCGACGAATCGGACGACGACGGCGACGACGACGACGAAACGGAGTCGAGAGACGAGGTGGCGTCGTGACTGGGGGAACGCCGACGCACGGAGGGCCGGACCGTGGTTAGCGTCCTGCTCGGCGCCGGGCTCGTCGTCGCGGCGTTCGTCGGCTTCAACGTCGGCGGCTCGACGACCGGGCCGGCCTTCGGGCCGGCTGTCGGCGCCAAGGCGCTGTCGAAGCCGGCCGCAGCCGGCCTGATGACGCTGTTCTTCTTCATTGGGGCGTGGACGCTCGGCCGCCGGGTCGTGGACACGCTGGGCACCGACCTCCTCAGCCAGCCCGGCATCTTCACGCTGGAGGCGAGCATCGGCGTGCTGTTCTTCATCGGGCTCGCGCTGTTCGTCGGGAACTACGCCGGCGTCCCCGCGTCGACGTCGATGACGGCGGTCGGCTCAAT
Organism: Halobacterium rubrum; assembly: GCF_021729015.1. Lineage (GTDB taxonomy): Archaea > Halobacteriota > Halobacteria > Halobacteriales > Halobacteriaceae > Halobacterium > Halobacterium rubrum. The sequence continues at coordinate 286,462 of NZ_JAJQQZ010000003.1, read as the reverse complement.
CGCCGGCCTCGGCCTCGCGCGGAACGCACTCGACGTCGCCGTGATGGGCGAGATCGCCATCTGGTGGGTGGTCGCGCCGGTCATCGGGTTCTGGGTGTCGCTCATCATCGGCCGGTACTTCTACGCGCGCCTCCACCGGCGGGTGGCGATGGAGCGCAGCAGGGGGCCGTTGCTGGTGTTCGACCGGTCGGGCGCGGTGCCCGTGCCGCGGCCCGAGGAGACGACGAACCGCCGGGAGCTGTTCGGCGTCGTCACCGTCATCACCATCGGCTGCCTGATGGCGTTCTCCTCGGGGACGTCGAACATCGCGAACGCCATCGCGCCGCTGGTCGGCAGCGGCGTCGTGGAGATGAACCCCGCCATCCTGCTGGGGTGTGCGGCGGTCGGCGTCGGGTCGTTCACCATCGCGCGCCGCACCCTCGAGACGATGGGCAGCGACATCACGGAGCTGCCGCTGACGGCGGCCATCGTTGTCGCGTCGGTGAGCGCGACGCTGGTCATCTTCCTCTCGGCCATCGGGATTCCCGCGAGCTTCGTCGTCATCGCGACGGTGAGCATCGTCGGGCTCGGCTGGGGACGTGCGACGCGGCCGGTGAGCGTGCAGGGTGCGATGACCGGTGAAGAGGACGTCCAGGTCTCCGTCGGCGGCCTGGCGGCCGACGACCCCGACGAGGCGGTCCCCGACATCGGCGAGGAGGAGGCCGCCGACATCCCGAGTGCTGGCGACCTCTTCGACCCGGGGACGACGGTCCGAGTCATCGCGATGCAGAACCTCGTGCCCGTCGTCGGCACGGCCAGCGCCTACCTCGCCTTCCGGTTCGTTCCCATCTGGGGGTTCTAGGGCGAGACGTTATCCCCTGCCAGTCTCTAGCAGGGGTATGACACGACGCGTTCTGGTGCCGGTCGACGGTTCGGAACTGGCGACTCGAGCACTGGAGTACGCGCTCGACGTACACGGCGGGCAGGACGACATCACTTTGCTGTACGTCGCCGGCGAGCCGTCGGGAATGATGGGGTCGGCGTCCAGCCTCGCGCTCGAGGAGGACGTCGAACAGGCGATCGCCGAGGAGGCCCAGGAGGTGTTCGGGCCGGCGCGGGAGCTCGCCGACGAGTACGGCGTCGAGGTCGGTGCGGAAGTCGGGCTCGGGAAGCCCGCGAGCGTCATCGTCGAACACGCCGAGAACCACGACGTCGTGGTGCTAGGCAGTCACAGCAGCACGCTCCGAGAGCGCCTGTTCGTCGGGAACATCGCGAAGAAGGTCGTGCAGAACGCGCCGGTTCCCGTCACGGTCGTCAGGTGAGGGGCGGCGGCCACCGCCGCGGGAGCGGGGGATTGAGGGACTGGGAGTCGAAGCCCGGTGTATGCGACCAGAAGACGGAGCGAGCGTGCACCACCGCGACCTGACGGGAACCACGGCGCTCGTGACGGGTGCGACGAGCGGCGTCGGCCGGGAGGTGGCGCTCGCGCTCGGCCGCCTCGGCGCTCGCGTGCTCGTCCACGGCCGTGACCGCGACAGAGGCGAAGCGGTCGCCGACGAACTCCGGGCCGTCGGTGCCGACCCGCTGTTCCTGCGCGCCGACTTCGCCGACCTCGACGCCCTCGCGGGCCTCGCCGACGAGGTCCGCGAGCACACCGACGGACTGGACGTGCTCGTGAACAACGCCGGCACCCACTTCGACGAGGGCTGGGTGACCGACGCCGGCGTTGAGGCGACGTTCCACGTCAACCACCTCGCGCCGTTCGCGCTCACGACCCGGCTCCGCGACCACGTCGCCGACGACGGCCGGGTCGTCACCGTCGCCTCCGAGGTCCACCGGCGTGGCGACCTCGTGTTCGAGGAGCTCCGCACGAGCGAGGACTACGACGGCTTCGCGGCGTACGGGCGGTCGAAGCTCGCGAACGTCCTGTTCGCCCGGGAACTCGACCGTCGCTGGGACGGCCCCGAGGCGGTCGCGTGTCACCCCGGGTTCGTCCCGGCCAGCGGCCTCTGGCGGCACAGCTCACTGCCGGTCCGGGCCGCGATGACCGTGTTCTCGCTTGTCCCGCGCCCGCTCACGTTCGGCCGCGTCGACACCGCGGCGTCGGCTGCGGTCACGCCGACGTTCCTCGCCGCTGTCGACGCCGTCGATGGCGGCGCGTACTACCGGGACTGCGAGCCGGTCACACCGAGCGAGCAGGCCCGGGACGACGACCTCGCAGCGCGCCTCTGGACGTACAGCGAGGACGTGGTCGCCGGCCGGTAACCAGAACGCACTTGGCCGGCCGCCCGGAGCGTCGAGTATGGAGCTATCGGACAAACGGGTCGTGGTCACGGGCGCGGCCGGGCTGGTCGGCAGCCACCTCGCGGCCGCGCTGGCCGACGACAACGACGTGCTCGCGGTCGACGACCTCTCGAAGGGGAGCCGAGAGGCGGTCCCGGACGGCGTCGAGTTCCGGCAACTCGACGTCACCGAGGAGGCCGACGTCGCCGAAGCCATCACGGAGGAGGTGGACATCGTCTTCCACTTCGCGGCGTACACCGACACGAACTACGACGACTCCCGGCAGCTGTTCGAGGAGAACGGCGAGATGACGTACAACGTCCTCGAGCGCATGCACGAGGTCGGCGTCGACAAGTTCGCGTTCACGTCGTCGTCGACGGTGTACGGCGAGGCGCCGATGCCGACGCCCGAGGACTACGCGCCCCTCGAACCCATCTCCATCTACGGCGCGTCGAAGCTCGCCGACGAGGGCATCGTCTCGACGTACGCGCACAGCCACGGCATCCAGTCGTGGGTGTACCGGTTCGCGAACATCGTCGGTCCCCGCCAGCGCGGCAACGTCGTCCCGGACTTCATCGAGAAGCTGCTGGACGACCCGGAGACCCTCGAAATACTGGGGAACGGCCGGCAGGAGAAGTCCTACCTGCACGTCGAGGACTGCGTGGACGCGATGACCCACGTCGTCGAGCACGCCGAGGAGGACCTGAACGTCTACAACCTCGGTACGCGAACCACGACGTCGGTCAACCGCATCGCGGACATCGTCGCCGAGGAGCTCGGCGTCGACCCCGAGTACGAGTACACGGGCGGCGACCGCGGCTGGACCGGGGACGTGCCGAAGATGCGGCTGTCCATCGAGAAGCTGTCCGCGCTGGGCTGGGAGCCCACCACGTCCAGCGACGAGTCGGTGCAGAAAGCGGCCCGGGGGCTGGCAGCCGAAATCCGGGCCGAGCGCGAGTGACGCTCCGGGAGCGACGCTTCGAGAGGTCACCCCACGGGCGCCGGAGGGAGGAATCCTTTTTCCAGTGGCCCGAGTACGAGGAGGCGTGACGGAGTACGACGTCGGCGACCAGTTGCCCGTGGACACTGTGCCAGAGGGGACGAACCTCCTCGTCGCGGGACCGCCGCTCACACACAAGCGCGAGCTCGCCCGGTCGCTGCTGGAGTCGGGCTGCGACCGCGAGGAGGGCGCCGTGGTTGTCGGTACGAGAGACTCCGTGAAGGGAATCCGGCGGCGTTCGCCGGCCGTCTGGGACGCCGTCGAGGCGGGCCGCGGCGGCATCGTCGACTGCGTGACCCGGCAGAGCGGCGAGACCACCGAGGACTCGGAGCTCGTGAAGTACGTGCCGTCGCCGGGCGACGTCACGGAGATCGGGATCCGGCTCGGCGGCATCTTCAAGCACCTCGAACGGCAGGGCACCCGAACGCGGTTCGCGGTGTCGACGGTGTCGACGATGCTGATGTACGCCGACGTGCGGCGCGTCTTCCGGTTCCTGCACGTGTACGCGGGGCACGTCGAGCGGCTCGGCTGGCTCGGGCTCGGCGTGCTCGACACGAGCAACCGGGAGGCCTTCGACCGGCTGGCGCCGCTGTACGACGCGATGGTGCAGACGAGACGCAGCGAGGGCGGGACAGAGGTACGCGTGGTGGGACTCGGACGGGGGCGGACGGACTGGCAGTCCTACTGACCGAACTCCTCGCTGAACTCGCTGGCCACGTCGTCGGCGGACGCCTCCTCGGCGGCGTCGTCGTGGAACTGCTCGTCGACGAACGCGAGCAGCTCGTCGACGAGCGCGCTGGTGTCCTCGATGGAGTCCCTGTCGAAGGTGACGATGACGCCGGACCAGTCGTCCAGCGGCACCTGGAAGGCGACGACGTCGTGGAACCACCGGACGGTGGCGTCGAGGTGGCCGAAGCGCGCGAACTCCGGCTGTTCGAAGCCGTCGTCGAGGCCCTTCAGAACGAGGTGTTTCGCGACTTCCTCGTACTCCACTTCTGCGAACTCGTCGCGAACGCGGTCGGCCTGGAAGACGGTGTCGTAGTCGTCGCCGTCGTAGTGGACGACCGAACGGAGCTCGCCGGCATCCAGCGTGCGGATGTGTGCGGCGAGGGACTCTGCTGGCATACCACCCGGTTCGGGCGGCCCACTGGTGAATCTTCCGTCCGGTTCGGTGGCTGAGTCGGCGGCAGCGGCGGCCCCGCGTCAGTTCGCGAGGACGGTGCGCTCGTCGTCCTCGTCGTCGTCGTCGTCTCTCCCGACGTCGTCGACGTAGCGGTCTTCCCACTCGCGGCGGGACCGGAGTTCGCGTTCGCCGCGGTCCGTGAGGAGGTAGCGGTTCGTTCGCTCGTCGGCCTTGGCCTTCTCGAGGAGGCCCTTCTCGACGAGCGTGTCGAGGTTGGGGTAGAGCCGACCGTGGTTGATGTCGGCCGTGTAGTACGTCTCGAGCTCGTCTTTGACGTCCAGTCCGTTGGGCTCGTCGAGTCCGGCTGCGACGACGAGCAGGTCCCGCTGGAATCCAGTGAGGTCGTCCATGGTCTTAATTATCGTAATTTTACTCCACTATATTAAGCGTGCTGCCGTCAGACACAAATGAGGGGTGTTCAGAGGAGGGGTGAGGCGGCGTCAGCTGTCGACTCGCGGTGGCGTAAGGAGGTCGGAGTCAGCCAGCGCCGCGCAGGCGCCGGCGATGGCGAGCACCCGGTCTTCGGTGAAGAACTCGGGTTCGTGGGCTTCGGCGTCGACGATGCCGACGACCTCGTCGCCGGCGAGCACCGGACAGCAGAACTCGCTGTCGACGCTGCCGTCGCACTCGTAGTAGGGGCCGTCGTAGTCGTCGACGCTGTCGACCAGCACGGCTTCGCCGCTGAGCCCGACGGTCGTGTTGTTCGAGCGTTCGGCGAACGATTCGGTGAGCGGGAACTCGGCGCGGGACGGTTCGCCGACGTAGGCTTCCTTGACGAGGACGTCCTCGCCGTCGGCGTTGGTGGCGCGCCGGTAGACGCCGAGCCAGTCGGCGCCGGTCTCCTCGGCGAGCCCCTCGACGGTCTCGTGGAGTGCGACCAGCCGGGCGGTGTTGGGGTGGTCACGGAGCCGTTCGGGGTCGTAGTCCAGCCCGCAGATGGGGGCGAGGTTGTACGGATCGTCGGCGAGGCCAACGCCGCAGGTGCCGTCGTCGCCGAGCTCGGGGACGGGGTAGACGTAGCGGTCCTCGACGGTCTCCCGGGTGACCGTGGCGTGTGGCGGCCGCGACACCAGCGACGCGCCGCGGCGGGCGGCGTCGGAGGCCCGGTCCGCGAACTCCGGCAGGCCGATCGTCCGGAGATACGAGTCGTGGTCCATACCGTCGGTTTTGGACCGGCCGTATTTATGGTCGTTCACTGCGGCAGCCGGGCGTCAGCGGGGCTGGTCGGAGTCGCGTTCGTTTACTTGAACTACACGGGCTGCGGTGTCGGCGTGGTCGCGTCGCCGCCCGCTCGGTAGACCCGGAAATGTCCGGACGGGTTCGGGATTACGGGTCGAGAGCGGGCGATTCGGCCGTCCGTGGTGTGTGCCAACGGGCGACGAACTTATACGTTAGCAATTACCATAGTTATAGTAGTGCCGGTGTACCGCCCGGCGGCCGTCCCCAGTCGTCCCTCCGAGATGACCCGGTAGCTCGCCCGGGTGTGGCATCGAGACACACACAACCAACATGACGGAAACCCTCGACCGACTCAGCGAGCAGTACGAGGCGTCGGTGCCATCGGACCTCCGCGACGAACGGAGCTTCCAGTGGTACCTGGATACCCTCTACGACGACCCCAGGGTCGCCCGCAACGCCCACCAGCGGCTCGCGGACATGTTCGACCACTACGGCAAAACCACCGAGGACGGGGTCGTCGAGTATCACCTCGCATCCGAAGACCCACTCGGCGAGGGTGCGAACACCTTCTTCGGCCGGGAAGTCCACGAGTCCATCCACGAGTTCGTCAACAAGGTCAAAAGCGGGGCTCGCGGACTCGGCCCGGAGAAGCGCATCATCCTCCTCCTCGGGCCGGTCGGCTCGGGGAAGTCCGACGTCGACCGGCAGGTCCGGCGGTACTTCGAGGACTACACCACCCAGGAGGAAGGGCGACTGTACACCTTCCGCTGGACGGACCTCTGCTCGGTCATCGACGACCAGGACCCCAACGACGACACCGTCGTCTCCCCGATGCATCAGGACCCGCTCGTGTTGCTGCCGCAGAAGCAACGCCAGCAGGTCATCGACGAACTGAACGAGGTCCTCGACGCGCCGTACTCGCTGCGCAACGAGCAGAGCCTCGACCCCGAGAGCGAGTTCTACATGGACGAGCTGCTCGCGCACTACGACGACGACCTCCAGGCCGTCCTCGAGAACCACGTCGAGGTCGTGCGGCTCGTCGCCAGCGAGAACCGCCGGGACTGCATCGAGACGTTCGAACCCAAGGACAAGAAGAACCAGGACGAGACCGAACTGACCGGCGACGTCAACTACTCGAAGCTCGCCGTCTACGGCGAGAGCGACCCACGGGCGTTCGACTACGCGGGCGCATTCTGCAACGCCAACCGCGGCATCTTCTCCGGCGAGGAGCTGCTGAAACTCCAGCGGGAGTTCCTCTACGACTTCCTGCACGCCACGCAGGAACAGACCATCAAGCCGAAGAACAACCCCCGAATCGACATCGACCAGGTCATCCTCGGCCGCACGAACATGCCCGAGTACCGGGACAAGCGCGCCGACGAGAAGATGGAGGCGTTCAACGACCGCACGAAGCGCGTGGACTTCCCGTACGTTCTCGAGTACGAGCAGGAGGCCCAGATCTACGAGAAGCTGCTCGGGAACGCCGACGTGCCGGACATCCACGTCGAGCCCCACACGCTCACGATGGCCGGCCTGTTCGGCGTGCTGACGCGCATCCGCGACCCCGATACCGACAACGTCGGCCTGCTGGAGAAGGCCAAGGCGTACAACGGCGAACTCGACGACGTCGAGGACGTCGACCCCGAGAAGCTCCGCGAGGAGGCGGAGTCGGCGGGCGACCGCGAGGGCATGGCGGGCGTCAGTCCGCGCTTCGTCGGCGACGAGATCGCCGCCGCCATCATGGAGTCGATGGACCGCGAGCGCGGCTTCCTGTCGCCGCTGACGGTCTTCAACCGGCTGGAGGACAACCTCCCCCAGCACGGCTCCATCCTCGAGGAGAACGTCGACGACTACCAGCGCGTACTCGAACTCGTCCGCGAGGAGTACAAGGAGCGCGCCATCGAGGACGTCCGCCACGCCCTCGCCTACGACCTGGACGAGATCCAGCGGCAGGGCGAGAAGTACATGGACCACGTGATGGCGTACATCGACGACGACACCGTCGCCGACGAGCTCACCGGCCGCGAGCAGGAGCCCGACGAGACGTTCCTGCGCGCCGTCGAGGAGCAACTCGGCGTCCCCCGGGACCGCAAGGACGATTTCCGCCAGGAGGTCTCGAACTGGGTGAGCCGGCGCGCCCGCGAGGGCGAGCCCTTCGACCCCCAGGACAACGACCGGCTGCGCCGGGCGCTGGAGCGCAAGCTCTGGGAGGACAAGAAGCACAACATCAACTTCTCGGCGCTGGTGTCGAACGCCGACGTCGACGAGGAACAGGACAACGAGTGGGTGGCGGCGCTCGTGGACCGCGGGTACAGCGAGGACGGCGCCCGCGAGGTCCTCGAGTTCGCCGGCGCCGAGGTGGCGAAGGCGGAACTGGAGTCGTGACCCGCGACTACGTCGCGCGGGCGGACCGCACGCTGCGGGACGCCTACGACGAGCCGATGAGCCTCGCCGAGTACGTCGACCGGGCGTTCGAGGAGCCGCTGGCGGCCGCCCACGCCAGCCGCTACCTCCTCGCCGCCATCGAGAGCGAGGGTACCCGGGAGGTCGTAGAGAACGGCGAGCAGTTGCAGCGCTACCGGTTCTTCGACGACCCGCACAACGACGGCGAACACGCCGTCCTCGGGAACACGGCGACGCTGAACGCGTTCGTCGACGACCTGCGCGCCATCGCCGCGGGCCGGGGGAAGGCCGAGACCATCCTCTGGTTCGCCGGGCCCACCGCGACGGGCAAGTCCGAGCTGAAGCGGTGTCTCGTCAACGGCCTCCGGGAGTTCTCGAAGACCCCGGAAGGCCGACGCTACACCGTCGAGTGGAACATCTCGGACGCCGAGCGCGGGCCGGGCCTGACGTACGGCGAGGACCCCGTCGACCGGGAGGACGACTGGTACGAGAGCCCCGTGCAGGCGTCGCCGCTGTCCGTGTTTCCCGCCGACGTGCGGAAGGAGCTGCTGGCGGACCTGAACGAGCACCGCGAGGAGACCGACGAACTCCGTGCGGACGCGGACCTGCCGCCGTTCTCCCGGGAGGCCTACGAGTACCTCGAGGAGAAGTACCGCCGCGAGGGCGTCGAGGACCTGTTCGCGGCCGTCACGGACCCAGAGCACCTGCGCGTCAAGAACTACGTCGTCGACCGCGGACAGGGCGTCGGCGTGCTGCACTCCGAGGACGCCGGCAGCCCGAAAGAACGCCTCGTCGGCTCCTGGGTCGCCGGTCTGCTCGGCCAGCTCGACTCCAAGGGCCGGAAGAACCCGCAAGCGTTCAGCTACGACGGCGTGCTATCGCAGGGCAACGGCTGTCTGACCGTCGTGGAGGACGCCAGCCAGCACGCCGACCTGCTGCAGAAGCTGCTGAACGTCCCCGACGAGCGACGCGTGAAACTCGACAAGGGCATCGGGATGGACCTGGATACCCAGCTGGTCGTCATCTCGAACCTCGACCTGGAGGCCCACCTGAACAAACACGACGACCGGCAGGGCTTCGACCCCCTGAAGGCGCTCAAACGCCGGCTGTCCAAACACGAGTTCGGCTACCTCACCTCCGTCAGCCTCGAGGCCCAGCTGCTCCGCCGGGAGCTGACGGGCGACAACGAGGTCTGGACGGCGACCGACCCGGAGGTGCTGGCCGAGCGCACCCGGGAGCCGGTCGCGGTGTCGGTCCGCGACGAGGACGGGCCCACCGAGCGCGAGCTCGCACCCCACGCGATCGAGGCGGCGGCGCTGTACAGCGTCGTGACGCGCCTCGACGGTGAGGACCGCCCGGAGGACCTCACGCTCGTCGAGAAGGCGCTGCTGTTCGACAGGGGGTACGTCGGCAGCGGCGAGGACCGGCGGGAGGCCAGCGAGTTCGACTTCGACGGCGGCGTCGACGGCTCGAACGGCATCCCCGTGACGTACACGCGGGACGTGCTCGCGGACCTCCTGCACGACGACGCCGACCGCACCCACCCCGGCCTCCCCGTCGAGCGCGTCGTCACGCCCGGTGACGTCCTCGACGCGATGGTCGACGGGCTCAGGACTGCGCCGGTGTTCTCGGACGCCGAGCGCGCAGAGTTCGAAGATCGGCTGGCTGGCGTGGAGGCACACCTCCACGAGCGACAGGAGAGTGACGTCCTCGAGGCCATCCTCTCCGAGGAGGGCGCAAGCGAGTCCGAGGTCGAAGAGTACGTCGACAACGTCCACGCGTGGGCGACCGACGACACCGTCGAGAACGCCCGCGGCGAGCAGGAGGCGCCGGACGCGCTCGCGATGCGGCTCTTCGAGACGGAGACGCTGGGGCGGTTCGACGACGACGACTACCTCGGGAACGAGCCCGGCGAGTCGGTCCGCGAGTTCCGCGAGGACACCGTGATGACGGCGGTCACGCGGCACGCGTGGGAGCACCGCGACGACGAGTTCCACGCCCACGACGTCGACCTGTCGACGGTGCCGGTGCTGCGGGACGTGCTCGCGGGCAACGACTGGGACGACGTCGAGCGCGTCCACCCGGACTTCGACCCCGCACAGTGGCCGGACCCGCCGGAAGGCACCGAGACGGCCGCCGTGAAGGAACGCGCAATCGAGTTCCTCGTCGAGGAGCGCGACTACTCGCCGGCCAGCGCCGAACTGGCGTCCCGTACCGTGGTCGCGGAGGTGGCCGACGGATGGGGCTGAGAGAGGACCTCGAGCGGTTCCGCGAGGTCGGCGAGCAGCGCCGGCAGGACCTCGCGGAGTTCATCCAGTACGGCGACCTCGGCGGCAGCGGGCCGGACTCGGTCCGCGTCCCCATCAAGCTCGTCGACCTCCCGGAGTTCCAGTACGACAAGCTCGACCAGGGCGGCGTCGGTCAGGGCGAGGTCGAGCCCGGCGACCAGGTCGGCGACCCCGAGGAGGGCGACGGGGACGGCGACGAGGCCGGCGAGGAGGGCGCCGACCACGAGTACTACGAGATGGACCCCGAGGAGTTCGCGCAGGAACTCGACGACCGCCTCGGCCTCGACCTCGACCCCAAGGGGAAGAAAGTCGTCGAGGAGACGGAGGGCGCGTTCAACGACACCGCCCGGCGCGGCCCCCGGGGCACGCTGGACTTCGCGCACCTCTACAAGCAGGGGCTGAAGCGCAAGATCGCGATGGACTTCGACGAGGAGTACGTCACGGAGGCGCTGCGCGTCGAGGGCTGGGGGGTCGACGAGGTCTACGAGTGGGCGCGCGAGCAACACGTCCCCGTCTCGCGGGCGTGGCTGAAAGAGCAGGCCCGCACCCTCGCGGGCGACACCGACCGCTGGGCGTCCATCGACGAACTGGAAGCCGAACTCGACGCCGAACCGACGAAGACCCGCATCCGGCGGGGCGGCGCCGGGAAGGTGCCGCTGCGGCGGGACGACGAGCGCTTCCGCCACCCGAAGATCGTCGAGCGCCGCGAGCGCAACGTCGTCGTCGTGAACATCCGGGACGTCTCCGGGTCGATGCGGGAGGCCAAACGCGAACTCGTCGAGCGCACGTTCACGCCGCTGGACTGGTACCTCACGGGGAAGTACGACAACGCCGAGTTCGTCTACATCGCCCACGACGCCGAGGCGTGGGAGGTCGAACGCGGCGACTTCTTCGGCATCCGCTCCGGCGGCGGCACCCGCATCTCGACGGCCTACGAACTCGCCGAGGAGGTCCTCGGTGACTACCCGTTCTCGGAGTGGAACCGCTACGTGTTCGCGGCCGGCGACGGCGAGAACAGCCACGACGACACCGAGGAGAACGTCATCCCCCTGATGCGGGAGATCAACGCGAACCTCCACGCGTACGTCGAGACCCAGCCCACCGACGGCGTCCAGACGGGCACCCACGCGGGGAAGCTCCGAGACGCCTTCGGCGAGGGCGACGGCGTCGCCGTCACCACGGTCACCGAGCCCGGGGACGTGATGGACGCCATCGAGACCATCCTGAGCACCGAGGAGGACACCGATGACGAGACCTGAGCCAGGCAAACAGACGGCCGCCAGCGAACTCGCCGAGCCGGCCCGGGAAGCCAACGCGCTCGCCCGGAAGCTCGGCCTCGACCCTTACGACGTCCAGTACTGGGTCGTGGACCACGACGAGATGAACGAACTCATCGCGTACGACGGCTTCCAGACCCGCTACCCGCACTGGCGGTGGGGGATGAAGTACGAGAAGCAACGCAAGCAGACGCAGTTCCTCGGCGGGAAGGCCTTCGAGATCGTGAACAACGACGACCCGTCGAACGCCTTCCTCCAGGTGAGCAACGAACTCGCCGACCAGAAGGCGGTCATCACGCACGTGGAGGCCCACGCCGACTTCTTCAGCAACAACCGCTGGTTCGGACTGTTCGCGGGCGGCGACGGCCCGAACGCGGCGGCGATGCTGGAGCGCCACGCGAACCGCGTCGAGGAGTTCCTCGAGGACCCCGACGTCGGCCGGGAGGCCGTCGAGCGGTTCGTCGACACCGTACTGACCATCGAGGACAACATCGAGTACCGGCGGGCGTTCGAGCGAGACAGCGAGGGCAGTGATCCGGAAGCGCTCTCGGAGACGCTGGCGTCGCTGGGCGTCAGCGAGGAGGTCCGCGAGGAGGTGTTCACCGAGACGTGGCTGGACGAGGTCGAGGCGGTCGACGACGACGTCCGGTTCCCCGAGGAGCCGGAGTACGACCTGCTGGCGTTCCTCCGCGACCACGGCCAGGCGTACGACGACGACGCCGGGAAGGCCGTGGCGTTCGAGGACTGGCAGCGCGAACTCCTGGAGTTGCTGCGCCGGGAGGCGTACTACTTCGCGCCCCAGCGCACGACGAAGGTGATGAACGAGGGGTGGGCGGCGTACTGGGAGTCGATGATGATGGGCGAGGAGGCGTTCGCGGCCGCCGAGGAGTTCCTCGACTACGCCGACCACCAGGCCCGCGTCCTGAACAGCCCGGGGTTCAACCCCTACAAGCTCGGGAAGGAGCTCTGGGAGTACGTGGAGAATCGCGCGAACCGCCGCGAGGTCCTCGAGCGCCTGCTCCGCGTCGACGGCGTGACGTGGCGGAACTTCCACGACACGGTCGACTTCGAGGCGGTCGCGAACGCACTGGAGCCGCCGGACGCGCTGGCGGCGGTCGACCCCGACGACCTCGACGCAGTCGAGAGCCTGCCGGGCGAGTACGTCGACTTCGGTGCGCTGGCGGCCGCCCGGGAGCGCGATATCGACGTCGAACAGTACCCCTGGAAGCTGTTCACGTACGAGGGGCTGGCGCGCCGGCACTACTCGCTGGCGAAACCCCAGTACCGGGGGTTCCTGGGGCGCGTGACTCGCGACGAACTGGAGGGCGTGAGCCGGTACCTCTTCGACACGGACCGGTACGCGACCGTCGGGGACGCGCTCGACGACGTCGAGTTCAGCGCGGGCTGGGACCGGATGTACGCCGTCCGGGAGAGCCACAACGACGTGACGTTCGTCGACGAGTTCCTCACCCAGGAGTTCGTGGACGCCAACGACTACTTCGCGTACGAGTTCAGCCAGACCCGGGGCGACTTCCGGGCGACCAGCACGGACGCCGCGGACGTGAAACGCAAGCTGCTGTTGCGGTTCACGAACCTCGGGAAGCCGACCATCGCGGTCTACGACGCGAACCACGAGAACCGCGGGGAGCTGTTGCTCGGCCACGAGTACAACGGCGTGATGCTGGACCTCGAAGAGGCTGAGGCCACACTCGAGCGGCTGTTCGACCTCTGGGGGCGGCCGGTGGTGTTGCACACCGTCACGAAGCGCGTGACGGACGCCGAGCGCAAGCGCGCGCGGCGCAACGACCGGGAGCCCGAACCCGAGGAAGTCGGCCTCGAGTTGCGGTACGACGGCGAGGAGGTCGAGCACACGGAGCTCGACTGGGGGACCGTCGAGCATCTGGCCGCCGACGACCTCGACTACGACACGAAGCCCGACGAGTGGCTGTGAGGGCTGGCAGGCGACGCTCGCGACGTGCACTCCCGGCCGTGCGTCGCACTCCCGCGAGGCGGCCGGGAGCTGTCTTCAGGTCACGACGGGAGTAGTCCCACCCTGTGGGATGAACTTCGGGGAGAATCAGGTCGTGACGACGGTGACGGCGCCGTCGAACTCGAGGATGATTCGCTGGGTGACGTCGCCGAAGATGGCCTTCCCGGTCGGGGAGCGCTTGCGGCCCGCGACGAAGATGTGGTCGGCGCCAGTGGACTCGGCGAGCTCGAGAATCTCGTCGCCTTTCTCACCGACGCGACCGACGGACTCGGTGTCGATTTCGACGTCCGAGAGCACGTCTCGCCCGATGTCCTTCGCGAACTTCCGGGCGCCGTCCTGGGCCTCGTCGATGGTGTAGTTGACGTCGATGTCGGGGATGCTCGCCATCGACTCGCGGCGCTCGCTGTACTCGTCTTCGGTGGTGACGTGCAGGAGGACGAGTTCCGCGTCGACACCGGCGGCCAGCTCGCCCGCCTCCCGTACGAGTTCCTTCGCCGAGTCGCTGGCTTCGACGACTGCAATCGCTCGGTCCATACTCCGGACGGCTCGGCCTGCGACCATAAAAGGTGGGGCGACTCCCTGGATATGAACAACGCATTTGTAGGGGAAGGGAGAAGTGTCGCTGATGAGTCTCCGGCACCTGATGGCCGAAGTACGGGGCCGCGAGAAGACACTCACAGTGTACGCGCCGCGCGACGCCGACGTCGTGTCGGCGGTGCGCGAGTACTTCGCCTCCCAGCACGTCGCCATCGAGCACGAGCACACGGACGAGAACCCGCGGGCGGTGCTGTTCGACGGCGACGACGAGCTGGCAACCGTCGACGCCGGCGCGCTCCGGGAACTGACCTCCAGGGACCTCCACCGGGTCGGCGACGAGGCGCCGTACAGTCCGCTGCTGGAGCACCTCGACGGGACGACGTTCACGTCCTACGACCGCCGCCAGATGACGATGGCGTCCCGGGAGATCGAGGACCGGGCGTGGCGCGCGAACAGTGGCCAGCTCCACACGGGCTTCCAGCGGCTGTCGAACGTCCGCAAGGAGCGAGACACGTACGAGCAGCTGGCGGAGTGCGACCTCGACGTGCACGTGTACGGGGTGCCGGACGTGGACCTCGGCGACCCGCCGTTCGCGGTACACGGCCGGGACGCCGAGGAGCTGTCCCTGACGTGGTTCGTGCTGTTCGACGGCGGTGGGAACCGCGAGCAGTCGTCGGCGCTGCTGGCCGAGGAGCGCGAATCGGGCGGCTTCTACGGGTTCTGGACGTACGACCCGGACCTCGTCGAGCGCGCGCTGCAGTCGCTCGAGGGGTACCGGCGGCCGGCGTGATTGCGGGGGCGCCAACGCTTTTCTCCCGGGCGGCCGACCGACCGGTATGCGAGTGTTCGACGCGGGGCGGCTGGTAGACGGGCGGCGCGACGAGGCTATCGAGGACGCACGACTGGTCGTCGACGACGAGGACGGCAGCGTGGCGGCCGTGGGGCCGCGAGAAGACGTCGAGGCGCCGGCTGGCGCCGACAGAGAGTCGCTCCCGGACGCGACCGTCGTGCCCGGGTTCGTGGACGCGCACGTGCACCTGCAGGGCGCGCGCTCGATGAACATCGAGAACTGGCTGGCGACGCCTGACTCGGAGGCAGCGGCGCGAGCGACGACGGACCTCCGTCGGCTGGCGGACGCCGGGTTCACCTCGGTCCGCGACCTCGGGAGCTCGGTGGGGCTGGGGCTCCGGGCGGCTGTCAGCGACGGCGAGGTGAGCGGGCCGCGCGTGTTCACGAGCGGCCGCGCCATCTCGCAGACGGCCGGCCACGGCGACGTCCACGGCGTCTCCTACGAGCGCGTGGCGGACGGGACGCCGCTGTCGACGCTCGCCGACGGCGAGGCGGAGTGCCGAAAGGAGGCGCGCAAGCGGCTGCGGGAGGGCGTCGACTGCCTGAAGATAATGACGACGGGCGGCGTGTTGAGTCAGCGCGACACGCCGGACGTCCGGCAGTTCAGGGACGCGGAGATTGCGGCGATGACGACGGAGGCCGACCGCGTCGGTGTCCAGGTGGCGTCACACGCGCAGGGCGCAGCCGGAATCAAGGCGGCGCTGCGCAACGGCGTCGACACCATCGAGCACGGCTTCCACCTCGACGAGGAGGGGCTGGAGCTGCTGGCCGAGCGGGACGCGACGTTCGTGCCGACGCTGGCCATCATGCACCGCATCACCGAGCGCGGCGACGAGCATGGCGTCCCGGAGTGGGGGCTGGAGAAGTCGCGGGCGGCCCGCGAGGCGCACCTCGACGCCGTCGAGCGCGCGTACGAGGCCGGCGTCCCGGTCGCGGCGGGCACCGACTTCATGGGGCCGGCCCTGGTGCCCCACGGCGAGAACGCCCTCGAGATGGAGCTGTTCGTCGACGAGGTCGGGATGACGGAGATGGACGCGTTGCAGGCGGGGACGCGCGTGGCGGCTCGAACCCTCTCTCGGGACGACGTGGGGACACTCGAACCTGGGCAGTGCGCCGACTTCGCGGTGCTGTCTGGGGACCCGCTGGCGGACATCTCGGCGGTTCGGGACGTCGAACAGACGTACGTGGACGGCCGGCGGGTCGACGGCGACTACTCGTAGGCGCGGGTCCGCCACGCCGTCCCCAGCGCGATGCAGAGGACGACCACGCCGTAGCCAGCGACGACCACGACGGAGCTCCGGCCGGCGGCGTGGAAGCCGGCGAACGCCAGCGTCACGACGCCGAACGCCGTCAGTGACGCAGCGAGCACGACAGACAGCGAAGCCGGGTCGCTGGCCGTCTCGGCGTCGTACAGGGGAACTTCCGTCATCGAGCCGGCACGGTACAGCACCCACCCGCCGGCGAACAGCGCCACGGCCAGCGCGGCGTACGGGAGGGCAGCGACCACGTCCATACGCATGCCTGCGGCAGGGCCGGCTTAACGCTTACTGCTGGTCCCAGTTCGTTCGACCGCAGCCGTCCCAGGGATTCAGGGGGTGCGGGCGCGTCGGTGGTCGCGTGCGCGACCTCTCACACGACCTGACGTCCGGCCAGCCGTACCCCGGCGACCCGCCGGCGTCGGTGACGCCACACGCGGCGATGGCCGAGGACGGGTACCGGGTGGCGGCACTCGCCTGCAGCACGCACTCGGGGACGCACGTCGACGCGCCCAGCCACCTCCGCGAGGACGGCGCCTCGCTGGGCGACTTCGACGTCTCGGCGTTCAACTTCGACGCCCACGTCGTCGACTGCACCGACGTCGGTGACCGCGAGCCGATTCGCGCCGGGCGCGTGCCGGCGAAGCCGGATGCCGACCTCGTCGTCTTCAACACGGGCTTCGCGGGCCGCTGGGGCGACGACGACTACTTCGACCACCCCTACCTCGCCGCCGAGACTGCCGAGCGCTGCGCCGACGCTGGCTGTGCGGTGGGGCTAGACGCCCCCAGCGTCGACCCGACGCCGACTGCTCGCGCGAGCGACGGCGAGCCCTCGGGCTACCCAGCCCACCACGCGCTGCTGGCGGCTGGGCTGCCGATTCTGGAGAACCTGCGGAACCTCTCTGGGCTCCCCGTGCGTGTCGTCGTCCACGCGTACCCACTGCCAGTCGACGCCGACGGCGCGCCCGCTCGCGTCGTCGCCGAAGCGTGAGCTGACTGGGAGTGGTCGTGTTACTCGTCGGCCATCCCGCGGTCGCGGATGAACCCGGATTTGAACGCAATCCAGCCGAGCACGCTGATGAACAGAATCGGCGGCAGGATGACGAACCCCCACAGGGGGTTCAGGCCCCACTGGAGGAGGAGCACGACGTCCGCGAGGCCGAGCAGCAGGAACGGCAGAATCGCGAGCCCCGCCTGTTTGCGGCTCCCCGAGCCCCCTTCGGTCGGCGTCGGCGCGTCCATACCCGTATCTTCGAGGGCCACCAGCAAAAGCCGTCCGACTCTGCGCAGCCGGTCGGGGCCGAGACCCATATCACATTGCGTATGCCGCCCTGCGCCGCGTCGCCCTCGCGAGCCGCCACAATTTTTCACGTTCGACGGGTCGAACGCATCGGTCTGTCAGCCGGGCCGTCTGGTCCGTCGTTCGTTTCCAGTTTGTAACCCGGAACGGGCGCGAAAGTCGGCCCAGCCCTCTTCCGGCTGGCGCTACAGTGACTGACTCGATGGCACTGTTCGACTCGGAGACCGCGACGGAGGCCGACTCCGAACTAGTTCGCGGGTTTCGAGGCGCAGTCAGGTTCGGGGAACAGTACGCACTGCCGCTCAAAGTAGCCGCAGTCTTCGCGTTCACGACGGCGCTCGGGCTGGGGTGGCACTCGGTGGCGACCCAGCAGTTCGGGAACAACATGAGTGCGATACTCGTCTGGTTCTCGGTCGTCTTCGCCACGTTCGGCGGGGTTCTCGGCGGCATCATCAAGCTCTGGGCGGCCGTCCAGCAGCGCCGCCACGGGTTGGAGTAGCGGTCCCGGACCGCGAGCGTTTTGCCCGGCGGGCTCCCAGTGTCGGGCGTGACCGAGCACGTAACCCACGAGAGTCTGACGTCCGTCGTGGGCACGGTCGACCGGGCGGGCGGCACCCGGCGACGTGAAGTCCGCCTGCCGACGGACGGTGAGGCGTCGTTCCCCGTCGGCGACGTGGTTCGCGTCGTCGTCGACGGCAGCGAGTATCGGGCGCGCGTCGACCGTACGGCGGACGGCACGCCGGTGTTCCGCGGGGCGTACGACACGCCGCGGCTCGCTCGGGACCCCGGCGGTGCCGACAACCGGCTCGGCGAGTGGGTCGACCGCGAGGGACTGGAGGCCGGCCGGTCCGTCCACGTCGACGTCGTCGAGCCCGAGTTCGTGTACGGCCTGCGGGCGCCCGGTGCGGACGCGACCTACCAGTCGCGCGGGCAGCCGGACGACGGACTGGCGGACATCGCTGCCTCCCTCCACGAGAACGACGACGAAGAAGACGAGAGCATCGAGTGAACGGCCGGTAGCGGCGGTGGCCCGAGGGCTGGTCAGTCGAACGTCGTGATGTCGGTGACTTCGAAACGCGCGCCGCCGCCACCGTCCTCGCCGTCGGTCGGGACGGCGGCGACCTGCCAGTCGTGGGCTTCGGCGATCTCCCGGACGATGGCGAGCCCGAACCCGGTGCCGTCCTCCGTCGACGTGAAGCCGCGGTCGAAGACCGCGTCGTGGTCGCCGCCCGGAATACCCGGCCCGTCGTCCTCGACGTAGAACCCGTCGGGGAGGGTGCCGACGCGCACGGACACCGCGTCGCCGCCGTGCTCGACGGCGTTCCGGAAGAGGTTCTCGAAGAGCTCCTGGAGCCGGCCGGGGTCGGCGTCCACGTGCACGTCGCCGACGTCGTAGTCGACTGCGGCTTCGGGTGCGTCGATCGACTCCCAGGCGTCGGCGGCCACTTCGCCGAGCGCGACGCGCTCGGTCTCGTCGACGAGCCGGCCCTGCCGGGCGAGCGCGAGCACGTCTTCCACGAGCGAGTTCATCCGGTCGAGGGCGTCGCTGGCTCGGTCGAAGTGTTCCTCGTCGCCGGTCTCCCGGGCGAGCTCGAGGCTGCCCTCCGCGACGTTCAGCGGACTGCGGAGGTCGTGGCTGACGACGCCCGCGAACTGGTCGAGGCGCTCGTTCTGGCGTTCCAGCTCGCGCTCGCGTTCCTTGCGCTCCGTGATGTCCCGGATGGACGCCAGCACGGCCGGTTCGCCCTGGTACGTGATGACCGTGGTGGAGAACTCGCAGTGCCGAACAATGCCGTCCGGCCGCCTGATGCGCGCCTCGAACGTCTCTCTGTCCCCGACGGCTGCTGTGCCGCCGTCCGTCCGCGTGAGCTTCTCGTGGTCGTCTGGGTGGACGACGTCGCGGACGGACGACCCGAGGATGTCGTCCTCGCTGCGGCCGAACAGCTCCGTTCCCCGGTGGTTCACGAACTCGTAGCCGTCCTGCTGGTGGATGGTGACGGCGTCGTGGCTCTGCTCGATGAGCGTCCGGTACTTCTGTTCGCTCTCCCGGAGCGCCTGGTCGGACCACAGGCGGCTGAGCGTCTCCCCGACGTGGGACATGAGGAGTTCCGCGAGTTCTGCGTCCCGCTCGGAGAACGCGCCCTCGCGTTTGGCGGCCGCCTGGAACACGCCGACCTCCCGGATGGGGACGCTGAGCACCGACCGGTAGGCGTCGTTCGCGGGTTCGGCTTCCTCGTAGGTCGCGACGTCGTCGACGATGACTCGCTCGTTCTCCTGGTAGGTCTGTCCGGCGACGCCCTCGTCGTCGGGACGCTGGATGGAGTCCTCGGAGTCCAGTCCCGTCGAGAGCGCGACCGGCACGAGGGAGCCGTCGCGGGCGACGTCGATGCCGCAGATGTCGAAGTCGAGGATGTTCTCCGCGGCGTCGATGGCGAGGTGGTAGATGGACTGCTCCTCCTCGCAGCCGACCATCTGGGCGGCGATGCTGTGCAGCTTCCGGAACTGGCGGCGTTCGACGGCGAGCTCGGCGTCGAGGTCGTCGCGCGCGGCTTCGGCGTCGAGCTTCCCGGCGGCCAGCGCGACGGTCCCGCCGAGGTCGAGCAGCGGGTCCGTGTCCTCCCACTCGACGGCCTCGCCGTCGGCGTGCTCGTCGTCGTCGTCGTCGTCGTCGCCAGCCGCGCCGTTCCCGCCGTGCTCGGCCGAGAACGCGAGCGTGCCGTGGCGGTTGTCGCTGTCGGTCAGTGGCACGTGCAGTTCGACGCCAGTCGGCCCGTCGACAGTCTCGACGGCGTCGTCCGGCGGTGGCGACGCCGGCGGGTCCGGGTCGTCGATGCCTGCGGCTGCCAGCACGCCCTCGTCGTGTGCTCCGTACACGTACGCGTACGCTGACCCCGCGTCGACGACTGCACGACACACGTCGTCGTGCAGGTCGGTGACACGGTCCGCATCGTGTGCGGCCCTGCGAACGGTCGAGAGGAAGCGTCCTTGTCGGTCCATTCGGTCAGTCGCTGCCCGTCTGCTCGTTGGGCAGGTCGCGGAACGCCACCCGGAAGTCGTCGTGACCGAACTCCGTCACAGTCTCGTTGATCTGCGCGCGGAGGTCCTGAATTCGGTCCACGAGTTGCTCGTAGGAGTCGTCGAGGGTGACGCTGCCGTCCTCGGACTCGGATTCGAGGAGGGCGCGCTTGGACATCAGCGAGTACAGCTCCTGGAGTTTGTCGTCGTACTCCATGCGGTCGAGTAGCGTCTCGACCGTGCTCTGGAGGTCATCACGGTCCACGGGCTTGAGGAGGTACTCGTCGAAGCCGAGTTCGACGACGTCCGTGCTCGGTCGGACACCGGTGACCATCGCGACGCGGCAGTCGTACTCGGCCTGCCGGATTTTGCCGAGGACGTCCTCGCCGGAGAGGCCGGGCATCCGCCGGTCGAGCAACACCACGTCGACGCTGCCGTCCAGCGTCTGGAGGGCAGTGGAGCCCGTCGTGGCCGTCTCCACGTCGTATTCGTCGGCGAGCCAGGCGGCGTAGACGTCTGTGAGTGCTTCGTCGTCGTCCACCACGAGCACCTCGGCCCCTTCGTCAGTCATGGAACTGGTCGTTCGAGTGAGTGTCCGAGCGGCCCAGTTAAAGGTTTCTCCCTAGTTCTCAGTTCGCTAGGTGCGGGAGCCACGACTGCGGAATACAACCCAGCGATAAAGATAAAAGGCTTTCGCTGTCCCGGGGTTACCTACCGGTAATCGTTAGGCCACCCAAAAAGCCGAGTCAACGACCGTGACAGACTCCTTGAGTCCGGTTTTCCGCATGTGAACGAGGCACAATATCGCGAAAGATTTAAATACTTGTCGCTGTTACTTTGCATCACAACGAGTCGGGCGAGGAGACGGTTGTCGCCCGACACTTCCACCATAATGAGTGACAGCACAATCCGAACCTACAGCAGCGACCAGCGCCAGACAGAAGACGAGTCCACGGTATCGACCACCGACGAGGACGTCCTGACCTGCCCCGAGTGCGGTGGGCAGGTCGTCGACGACGAGGAGCACGGCGAGTCGGTCTGCGTCGAGTGCGGACTCGTCGTCGAGGAGGAGGGCATCGACCGCGGGCCCGAGTGGCGCGCGTTCGACTCCGCCGAGAAAGACCAGAAGAGCCGCGTCGGCGCCCCGACAACGAACATGATGCACGACAAGGGGCTGTCGACGAACATCGGCTGGCAGGACAAAGACGCCTACGGCAACTCGCTGTCCAGCAACCAGCGCCAGAAGATGCAGCGCCTCCGCAAGTGGAACGAGCGCTTCCGCACGCGAAACAGCAAGGAGCGCAACCTCAAGCAGGCGCTCGGCGAGATCGAACGCATGGCCTCCGCCCTCGGCCTCCCGAAGGAGGTACGCGAGACGGCGTCGGTCATCTACCGCCGCGCGCTCGGCGAGGACCTCCTGCCCGGCCGCAGCATCGAGGGCGTCGCGACCGCAGCGCTCTACGCGTCGGCTCGGCAGCTCAACACGCCGCGGTCCATCGACGAGGTCGCGAACGTCAGCCGTATCGACGCGATGGAGTTCAAGCGCACGTACCGGTACATCGTCCGCGAGCTCAACCTCGAGGTCGCGCCCGCCGACCCCGCGCAGTACGTCCCCCGGTTCGCCAGCGAACTCGACCTCCCCGACGAGGTCGAGCGACGCTCGCGGGAGCTCCTCGAGAACGCCCAGAAGGACGGCGTCACGTCCGGAAAGTCGCCGGTCGGCCTCGCCGCGGCGGCCATCTACGCGTCCAGCCTGCTCACCAACCACAAGGTGACCCAGAGCGAGGTCAGCGACGTCACCGACGTCAGCGAGGTCACCATCCGGAACCGCTACCAGGAGCTCCTGGAGGCGACCGAGGCGGCGGCCTGAGTTCCGGCAACGACGTTCTTCGAACTCGCGTCACTGCGTCGGAGTAGTTTTTGACCGCGCCCCCGACAGCCGAGACCAGCGGCGCGTAGCGACGCACGCGCCGACATCGGAACAGCAGCAAGAGTAGTGACGGGCCGGCGCCGCCCGTGCTGTGGGCGGCCTCTGCCTCGGTCAGGGGTAGTGCTGTGGGCGGCCCCCTATCTCGGTCAGGACTGGTCGTACGCGCGCTCGCCGGCTTCGACGCGGACGGGCACGTGGTTGTCGTGTGGTGGCAACGCACACGCGAAGTTGTCGCTGTACGCACAGAAGGGGTTGTACGCGAGGTTGAAGTCCAGCGCCACGCGGTCGCCGTCGCTGGCGTCGCCCGGGTCGACGTCGAGGTAGCGGCCGCGGTGGTAGGTCTCGTGGTCGTTCGTCGGGTCCGTGAACGGGACGAAAAGCGTGTCCTCGCCCTCGACGTGGAACGCCGTCAGCGTGTGGTGGTCGCCGTCGAGGTCGAAGCCGAGCACGGCGGCCCGCGTGTACTCGGCGGGCGGCCCCTTCGTCGTGTCCAGCTCGACCGTTTCGCCGTCGTTGGCGGTTCGGTACCGAGCGCTGACCCGGAGCTCGGGGTCGGGGGGAAAGTAGTCGAGGCTGTCGAAGTCCGCTCGGTCGCCGGGCGGAATCGGTGACTGGTCGTGGCTGGCGAAGAAGTCGTCTTTCTCCGCCCGGTAGTCGTGGACGCGCTGTCGCCACGCGTCCTCGTCGAAGGCTTCGTCCATGCGTGTACGCACTCGGTCGACCCCCCTAACTGTGGCGGCGCGGACGGACACCCTTTTGACTGGTCCGGTCCCTGGTTTAGGTATGCACGTTCTCGATGGGAGTTCCGGTGGCGGTCAGCTCGTCCGCACTGCGTTGACGTGTGCGGCGGTCTCCGGGGAGCCCTTCCGGATGCGGTACGTGCGGCGCGCTCGGTCGAACCCTGGGCTGCAGGCCCAGCACTGCGCCGCCGTAGAGGCTGTCGCCGACATCTGTGACGCCGCGACAGACGGCGTGGAGGTCGGGTCCGAGGCATTCACGTTCGAGCCGCGAGTGGCCGCCGAGGAAGCCGACGAGGAGGAACCGGTGCTGGGCGGGTCGACCAGCGTCGAGGTCGGGACGGCGGGCTCGATTCCGCTCGTCTTCGACTCGCTGCTGCCGCTGGCGGTCGCCCTCGAGGAGCCGCTGGAGGCGACGCTGACCGGCGGCACCGACGCGAAGTGGGCGCCGCCGTTCGACTACTTCCAGCGCGTGAAGCTGCCGCTGCTGCGCGAGCACGGGCTGGACGCCGACGTCTCCGTCGCCCGCCGCGGGTTCTACCCCCGCGGCGGCGGCGAGGCGACGCTGACGGTGCGGCCGTCGGAGTTCGACCCGCTCGCGCTGACCGAGCGCGGCTCGCGGACGTCGCTGACGGCGTACTCCGTGGCGGAGGCGTCCCTCGAGGAGGACGAGGTGGCCGAGCGGCAGGCCGCGGCGGCGGCCGAGGACGCGACCCACGAGATCGAGTACGCCGAGGCGGACTCGACCGGGTCGGCCGTCGTGCTGGCTGCCGAGTACGAGCACTCCCGGGCCGGGTTCACCGGGCTGGGTGGGCGTGGCGTCAGCGCCGAGGAGGTCGGCGAGGAGGCCGCCGCGGCGTTCGACGAGTTCGAGGCCGGCGAGGCGGCGGTCGACAGCCATCTCGCGGACCAGCTCGTGCCGGTGCTGGCGGTGGCGGGCGGCGAAGTGCGGGCGCCCGACGTGACGTCGCACGTCGAGACCTGCGTCGACCTGCTGGCGGAGTTCGACTACGACGTCTCCGTCGACGACGAGGGCGACACCGTCCTGCTGTCTGCCTGATTCTGGAGGCTCCGCACCGGGGTCGTCGTAGACTGCTCGCTGGGACTGCGAAGCGCTGCGACCGTTCAGAGGAACGGCGCGGCGAGGCCGGCGGTGGTGGCGGCGACGGCGAGCCAGCCGGCGAAGTTCCACCACGGCACCGACCGGTAGCTCGGGCCGCCGAGGTCGGTGTGGTACGTCCAGTGGCCGTCGGCGACGCCCTGGGGGTCCGTCGCGACGTCGTAGGCGGTCGCGAGGACGGCGGCGAGCGCCACCGCCGGCCAGCCCTCGGCGACGAGCAGCGCGACCCGGTAGGCGACGTAGACGGTGCCGGTCCAGCCGGCGAGGACGTAGAGGGGGACGCCGAGCAGTTTCGGGCCGACGTGGTGTTCGAGCCAGCCGGCCCGAACGACGACGAGTTCCGCGAGGAAGGCGACGACGGCGCCACCGGCGAACAGCGCGACGGTTGCCTCGACTGGCCACGTCACAACTGCGGTGGCGAGCGCGACCGCCCAGAGCGCGAGCACGCTCCCGACGAACGTCCGGGTGTTCGGCATACGCCAGACGGCGACACCGGACGGGCAAAAATCGGTCGGTGGCGGGCGGTCCCAGAGCGGCGGCGGCTACTCCGTCAGTTCGTCCTCGCCCGGGGCGTCCGCCGGAGCGAGCACGACCGGTGACTCGTAGGTCAGCGACGAGCGGTGGACCGTCACGTCGACGGTGGCGCTGTAGATCGCCGGTCGGGTGGTCGCGGCCGCCGTGCTGAAACTCCCCTGCTCGCGGTCGACGAACAGCTGGTAGCGGCCACTCGCCCGCGAGCCGTCGCTGACGGTCACGTCGTAGGGGGTGGTGACGCCCTCGGCGTACGTCCAGTTCGCGACTGCCGAGCCGTTGACCGTGCCCTCTGTGAGGTCGACAGCGACAGTGGCGTCGTCGTGGGTCACGTCGGCGACGACGGTGCCGTCGTCGACCACCGTGACCGTCGCGTTCCCGCTGACGTCCTCGGCGATTTCGACCTGCCAGTCGTTGCCGGAGCCGTCGTCGACCTCGAAGGTCACTGGTGACGACGACGACGGCTCGGCGACGACGACGAACCGCCGGGTGTCGGAGACGCCGCCGGCGACGGTCCAGTCGCTGGCGCCGCCGTCGCTGGTGAAGGTGCTGCTGGCGTCCTGCAGGATGCGAGTGCCGTTCGTGGTCTCGTTCAGTTCGACGGCGGCGATTCGGCCGTCGGCGGCGGCGAGCCGGCTGGCATTCGCGTCCCAGTCGGTGACCCCCGTGCGGAACGCGGCGTCGAGCGTGCCGTAGTCCGTGTCGTCGTAGCGGTTCGTCTCCGCGAGCAGGCCGCCGACGCCCTCCGTGACGGCGCCCTCGTAGGCGAGC
Organism: Halobacterium rubrum; assembly: GCF_021729015.1. Taxonomy (GTDB): domain Archaea; phylum Halobacteriota; class Halobacteria; order Halobacteriales; family Halobacteriaceae; genus Halobacterium; species Halobacterium rubrum. The sequence continues at coordinate 260,834 of NZ_JAJQQZ010000003.1, read as the reverse complement.
GCGTCGTCGGCCGGGTCGGGGTTCCGGGTGGCGAGGTTCTCCGTGAAGACGACGGCGTTGAGGACGAGCGCGAGCGCGACGAACGCGACGGCGAGGCCGAGCGCCGCGACGAGCAGCATCTGGCCGCGCCGGTCCCGTGACATGGCGGGTGGGAGGCTCCGCGCCGGGAAAAACGTTACCGCGCCCGGGCTGTGCTGACGAGGCCGACGCCAGCGCACATGAACACGCCGCCGGCGACGAACCCGGGGCCGAGCGTCTCGCCGAGCAGCAGCGCGCCGAGGCCGGCACCGACCAGCGGCTGCGCGAAGAACGTCGCGGCGACGAGCGTCGCCGACCCGCGGGCGACGCCCCGGTACCAGAGCCACCACGCCGCTGCCGTGCTGGCGAGCCCGAGGTAGGCGACGGCGGCGACGGCGCCCGGGGTGACCGTGACGGTCGCGTCGGTGAACGCGAGCTCGACGGCGGCCGGGACGGCGAGCATCGGCGCGGCGGCGAGCGCGCTGTACGTGGCCGCGAGCAGTGCGCCGTGCTTTCGGACGATGCGGGCGCCGTCGACCGTGTAGGCAGCCCAGGCGGCGCTGGCGGCGAGCAGCGCGAGCAGGCCGACGCCGTCCGCGCCGCCGAGCGCGAGGCCGTACTGGCCGGCGACGACCAGCAGTGTGCCGACAGCCGCCAGCGCCATCCCGGCGACCGACCGGGCCGTGAGGCGTTCGTCGAGCAGTGAGACGCCGAGCAACATCGTGAACGCTGGCGTGAGCATCGTCAGCAGCGACCCCTGGCTGGCGTTCGTTCGGTCGGTGCCGACGAACTGCGTTGAGAGGGTGACGGCTACCCAGAAGCCGAGGCGGAGCACCGCCCGGCGGTCGCGGCCCGAGAGGCCGGGGATGGCACCGCGCGCCCGCAGCGCGGCGTACAGCGCGACGCCGCCGACCGCGACCCGGAGGAAGGCCAGCGTGACCGCTGGTACCGCGACGAACACCCACTTGGAGACGACGTACATGCCGCCCCAGAGCGCGCTGGCGGCCAGCGGCGCGGCGGCGTCGCGGAGCGTCACACGCCCACTGGCCGCTGGCGGTGCTTAGGCCTTCGCGAACCCACCACTATTTGTCCGGGGCGGCGTAGGCGGTGGTATGCGCGTGGTGGTGCAGGGACCGGGGTCGCTGGGGTCGCTCGTCGGCGGGCTGCTCGCGGCCGCCGGTGAGGACGTGGTGTTGCTCGGACGGCCGGACAGCGACCACCTCGACCGGGTGGCCGCCGAGGGGCTCGTCGTCGAGCACTCCGACGGCAGCCAGACGACGACCCACCCGGCGACGGCGACCGACCCGGCGGTCGTCGCGGACGCCGACCTCGTGGTCGTCTGTGTGAAGAGCTACGACACTGAGTCGGCGGCCGAGGGGCTCTCTGGCCACGTCGACGGCACGGACCCGCCCGCCGTCCTGTCGCTTCAGAACGGCCTCGGGAACGTCGAGACGCTCGCCGAGTCTATCCCGACTGGTGTCGTCCTCGCCGGGACGACGACCAACGGCGCGGTCCGCGAAGCGCCCGGTGTCGTGCGACACGCCGGCGAGGGCGAGACGACCGTCGGCCGGTACGCGGGTGAGAGCGACGCGTTTGTCCGCGAGGTCGCCGACACCCTCTCGGCCGCCGGGCTCGGCGCGTCGGTGACCGACGACCCACAGCGTGCGGTGTGGACGAAGGTCCTCGTGAACGCCGGCATCAACGCAGCGACGGCGCTCGCTCGCGTGCCGAACGGCGCGCTCGTCGAACAGGAGACTGGCGAGCGGCTGCTAGAGCGAGCCGTCGAGGAGGGCGCGAGCGTGGCCCGCGCCGAGGACGTCGACGTCCCCGACGACGTCGTCGAACGAGCTCGCGGCGTCGCGGAGCAGACGGCGTCGAACCACTCCTCGATGCGACAGGACCTCGAGCGCGGCTCCCGGACGGAAGTGGAGGCGCTGCACGGCGCGCTCGCCGACCGGGCTCACGAACACGGCGTCGACGCGCCGGTGAACCAGACGCTCGCCGACCTCGTGCGGCTCGCAGAACGAGGCGAGAACTGACGGGTGCGGTCAGTCCCCGGCCGGGTCGACTTCCGACGGCCGGGGGCAGTCGTAGGTGTCGCGGACGGTGTCCGCGAGCACGGAGTCCCGGTGGAGCACGAGGTAGACGACCACGAACTCGTGGTCGATGGGGTCGAAGACGAAGAGCTCGTGGGCGTCGTCGGCCTCCTCGTCGAGCCGGTCGACCAGCGGTTCGATGGGCAGGACGCCGGTCCGGATCTCGTCGAAGATGTCGCGCTGCCCGGACTGCTGGGCGAACGCGTAGACGGCGCCGTTCGGTTCGTTGTCGGTGCTGAACGTCGGGCGGCCGGTGACCCCGACGCCCTCCTGGTGGGCTTCCTCCATCGTCTCGAGGGCGGCCTCGAAGAGCCCGGAGACGCCCCGGGAGAACGTCAGGAGCGTGCGCTTCTCGACGTCGACGGCCTCGAAGCGGGCGTCGCCGTCGCTCCAGGCGAGCGTGGCGTCGACGAGGTAGCCCGGCCGGAGGGCGGCGACGTCGGCGGCGAGATCGCTGTCGGCGTCGTAGCCGTCGGCGGCCACCCGGACTGGTTCGTGGTCCGCGCGGTCCAGCAACAGGAGCCCGTCGCGGTCGGGGGCGTCGCCGAGCACCCGGTACTGGCCGGCCGTCGTGGTCTGCATAGTCGGTGGTAGCGCGGGCGCCGGGAAAAGGTCGTCCGTCCGCTCGCGCTGGCGTGCCTCTGACAGCCGCCGCCGTCACTTCGGGAGGCTGACGTATACGGAGTCGGCTTTCGGAAACCGCCGCCCCGTTTACGACGCGGTTTGACCACCGAGTGGTCCGAAACGTACTCCACGCCGGCGTGCGACGCGGCGAGCATGGAACACGACGTCGTTGTCGTCGGCGGCGGCTGCGTCGGCGTCTCGACGGCCTACCACCTCGTCGGCCGGACCGACCTCGACGTGGCGGTGGTGGAGAAAGAACACCACCTCGCAGCCCACCAGAGCGGCCGGAACTCGGGCGTCCTCCACCCGGGGTTCAACTACGAACCCGGTACCCGGAAGGCCGAGTTCGCGGTCGAGGGCACACGCCGTACGAAGGCGTTCTGCGACGAGCACGGCGTCCCCTGCGAGGAGGTCGGCGTTGTCGTCGCGGCGCGCTCGGAGCCGGAAGTGCGGCGGCTCGACGACCTCGCGGCACAGGCCGACGCGAACGGCGTCGAGGCGACGGTCGTGGACGGCGAGCGACTCCGCGAGCTGGAGCCACACGCCGCCGGTCGCGCGGCCCTGCACTGTCCGGAGGCGGCGTCCGTCGACGCCCAGCAGTACGTCTACGCGCTCGCCCGGGAGGCCCGTGAGCGCGGCGTCACGCTCCACCTCGACACCGAGGTCACGTCGCTGGACCGGACCGCAGGCGGGTACAGCGTCCGCACGGATTCGGGGACCATCCACGCCGACGTGGTCGTGAACGCGGCGGGGCTGCACGCCGACCGGCTCGCGCACTCGGTCGGCGTCGGCGAGCAGTACCACGTCGTGCCGTTCCGGGGGGAGTACTACGAACTCCGGCCCGACCGTCGTGACCTGGTGAACTCGATGGTGTACCCGACCCCGGACCCCGAGTTGCCGTTCCTCGGCGTCCACTACACGCGCCGGACGGACGGCTCGGTCATCGTCGGCCCGAACGCCGTCCTCGCGTTCGGCCGGGAGGCCTACGAGAACACCGACGTCGACCTCGGGGACCTCCGGGACACCCTCTCGTACGGGGGTTTCTGGCGGCTGTTCGGCTCGCCGAAGATGCTGCGCGTCGGCGCCGCCGAGCTCGGCAAGTCGTTCTCGAAAGCCCGGTTCGCGGCGGCCGCCAGAAAACTCGTCCCGGCGGTCACCGAGTCGGACCTCGCACCGAGCTACGCCGGCGTCCGGGCGCAGGTCGTCTCCCGGGACGGCGGCCTCGTGAAACAGCCGGTGTTCGTCGAGGACGACGACCGCGCCGTACACGTCCTGAATGCCGTCTCCCCGGGGTTGACGTGCTCGCTGCCGTTCGGCGACCACCTCGCCGAACGCGTCGAAGCGATGGCGTAGCGGGCCTCGTCAGACCGTCGCGGCGCTCTCGCCGTCGGCGCCCTCGCAGCGGCGCTCGGTGTCGACGACCCGGAGGTCGCCGTCGAGCGTGACCGTCAGCGTCTCGCCGCCCAGCGTGATGCCGACGGACACCCGGTCGCGGTCGGGGTCGTAGGCGGTCGTCTGGTCGGTCACGCACCAGTCCAGCGTCCAGTGTTCGGTGCTCGTCAGGTCGACGCCGTGCTCGGCGTGGAAGGCAACGACGGTGGCGTCGTCCAGCAGGGAGAGGCCGACGGGCGACGAGATGGTGTGCTGGCACTGCTGGCAGGTGTGGTCGACGCGCACGTCGAGGTCGAGGCGGTCGTCGTCGTCCGGCGTGATCTCGGTGGCCACTCTGCCGCCGCACTCGGGGCAGACGCCGTCGGCGGCCAGACAGTGGAGGTGGCGGACGCGCTGGTCGAAGGCCGCCGCGACCTCGGCGTCGGAGCGGTCCCGCAGCCCGCCCGGCGGGAACGCGTACCGGCCGTAGGTCGTGTCGCAGGCCGAACACCGGACGCCGAGGCGCTCGTCGCTGTATCGGCCTTCCAGGGCTGCGCCGCACTCGAAGCACTCGCCGGCGACGGGGAACTCCAGCGACACCCGGTCGGTGAACGTCCCGGCGAGGATGGCGCGAACGACCTTCTCGCCCGCGTACTGGAACTCGTAGCCGTCGTCGGTCGACCGCACGAAGTGGTCGGTGAGCTTCGAGAGGTGGTAGTTGAACTGCGCGGAGTCGCGCATGCCGACGCGCTTGCGGAGCGCGGAGAACGCCACCGGGTGGTCGGGGGCGCGCCAGAGCGCCTGCAGGATGTCGATTCGGGTCTCGTTCCCGAGGAGGGCGAACGCCTCGGCGGCCGGCAGGCCGTCGTCGACGTCGGGGCCGACCGCCGGGCCGTCGGACTCGGGGGACTGTTCGGAGCCGCTCATACCAACGCGTTCGTGGACGTCCCGTATAATCGTTCCCGCAAACGGATTTTTGTAACCGAACCGAGAGGTCGGGTCACTCGCCGCGGAACAGCAACGCGACGCCGACCACCACGGCGGCGACGTACGCCGGGTGGCCGGTGGCGTACGCCACCAGCTCCGGCGCGGCAGTCGCGTAGTTCCCCTGTCCGAGCGCGTCACTGAACTGGCGGCCGGGCGCCGCGCCGTCGGTCCACTGGTAGAAGTGCGTCACTCCCGCGGCGGCGAACGCCAGCCCAACGAGCGCGAGCGGTCGTCGGGTCGCTGCGTCCCCCAGGCGTGCTGCGAAACTCATCGCGTACGGGTACGGTGACAGCACGCATAAGACTGGGCACTTCTCGGCCGCTACTCGACGTTAGCTGGCCACCACCCTGTACGCATCCGACGGCAGACGGTGAGCCCTCCGACGCCGCTCCGCAGGCAGCCTGACGATACGCCGACGTGGTAGATGCGCGTCACATCAGCCATGCAACGAACAGCGGGCCGCGGTCAGGCAGCCGCAGTCGTCGTGGTCGTGCTCGCGCTCCTCGCGCCGGTCGCCGCCGTCGCGGCCCCGCCGTCGACGGCAGCCGCAACACAGCAGGCCCAGCAGGTCGACTCGTGTCGCGTCATCGACGACCCCGGCGAGTACGAACTCGTCGGCAACGTGACCGCCAGCGCTGCCGACGCCTGCATCCACGTCGCCGCCAGCGACGTCGTCCTCGACGGCAACGGCCACACCATCGCCGGCCAGAACGCCAGCGGCGACGGCGTGCTGGTGTTCCGTGGTGAGGACGGCTCCCCGACCCCCGAGAGCGCGCTGGAGAACGTCACCGTCCGGAACCTCACCGCCACGAACTGGTCGAACGGCGTCGCGGTCGGCAAGCTCGACGGCGGCGGGACCGACGTGCACCTCTCGGGCGTGACCGCTCGCGAGAACCGCTACGCCGGCCTGCGGCTGACAGACGTCGAGAACGTCACGGCGCGGAACGTCACCGCCACCAGTAACGACGACGGCGTGACGCTCTGGGAAGTCCAGAACTCGACGCTTCGGGACGTCACCGCCCGCGGGAACGGCGAGTACGGCGTCGCGTTGCTCCAGGTCGCCCGGGGGAACACCATCCGGAATCTCACGGCGACCGGAAACGGCGGCGAGTCGGACCGTGGCGCCGGCGTCTACTTCTCCACGGACACCGGGGACAACGACGTCGCGGACGCAACCGTCGGCGACAACCGTGGCCCGGGCGTGCAGTTCTCCGACAGCTTCGGGAACACGCTCCGGGACAGCGTCGTGGCCGGCAACGACGGGGCCGGCGTGTTCGGCGTGCCGGCGTACGAGGACGCGCTCCGGAACGTCACCGTCCGGGCGAACGGCGGCCCAGCGGTCGGCCACGAGTCGTCGGAACTCGACAGCGAGTTCGTCGCCGACGGCCTCCACCTCGGCGACGCGGCGTCGCTGTCGTTTCCCGCCAACCCCGTGACCGTCGAGCGGGCCGACGCCACCGGCCTCCCGGAGCCGCCGCGCCCGCTCGCGACCGAGGACGCCGTCGCGCTCTCGAGCGTCGAGAACGCAGTCACGACGACGCTCTCCGTCGACGACCCGGCGGCCAGCAGCCTCTGGCGGTACGACGGCAGCGGCTGGCAGCGGGTCGCCGACCGGCGCACGGACACCGACGCCGGCACCGTCTCCGGCACAGTGACCGGCGACGGCACCGTCGTCGCGCTGGACGCCTCCAGCCAGCAGGAGGACGGCGACCGGAGTGAGGAGGACGGCGACGAGAGTGAGGCGGAGGAGGCGGAGAACGACGCCGAGGAAGCGGTCGGTGACGGCACGCTGGTCGTGCAGGCCACCACGAGCGGCGACTTCGGCTACCTCTTCGTGGTCGACGGCGACGTCGAGGGAACGGAGACCGAGAACGTGGCCGCCGACAGCGGCGACCAGGTCGTCGACAACGGCGACGGGACGGTCACGGTCGTCGGGTCGACGGGGAGCAACGCCGGGGACGCCTTCGAGGTAGACGGCGAAGTCGTGGAGTTCTACACGCCCGCACCGGCAGCCGACTACGTCCTCGAACTGGACGGCGAGGACGTCACCGACGAGATTCCGGAGCCGAACGAGGACGAGTGAGTCGGGGAGCCGGCCGGCGGTGCGCCCCGCCCCGGTGGGATTGAAGACGGCTCGACGCGACGCTGTGGTATGAGCGTCTTCGAGACACGGACGCGAGACTGCCAGCAGCGACTCCGGGACGCCGGCGCGGCGGGCGCCGTCCTGTTCCCGAGTCCGAACCTCTCCTACCTCGCCGGCTTCGAGGAGACGCCCTCGGAGCGCCACCTCCTGCTGTTCGTGCCGGCCGACGGCGAACCGGCGTTCGTCGCACCCGCGCTCTACGAGGAGCAACTCGACGAGGAGACGTGGGTGGCGGACGTCCGCACGTACACCGACAGCGAGGACCCCGAGTCGCTGGTCGCCGAGGTCGCCGAGGAGAAGGGGTTGACCGGCGGCGAACTGCTCGTGGACCCGACGATGTGGGCGCGGTTCACGCAGTCGCTGCGGGAGACGCTGCCCGACGCCACCTGGGCCCTCGCAGACGACGTGCTCGCGCCGCTTCGCGTGCGGAAGGACGACGCCGAACTCGACGCGCTCCGGTGCGCCGGCGAGGCGGCCGACGCCGCGATGGACGACGTCCGGGACCTCGGCGCGGACGCCGTCGGGATGACCGAGCGCGAGCTCGCCGACTACGTCGCCGACCGACTCGCAGCCCACGGCGGCACCGGCGTCTCCTTCGAGGTCATCACCGGCAGCGGGCCGAACGGCGCGAAACCCCACCACACGCACGGCGACCGCGAGATCGAGGCCGGCGACCCGGTGGTCTGTGACTTCGGCACGCGCGTCGACAGCTACCCGAGCGACCAGACCCGGACCGTCGTCTTCGCCGGCGACCCGCCGGCGGGCTTCGAGGCGGTCCACGACGTCGTCCGGGAGGCCCAGCAGGCCGCCGTCGACGCCGTGAAACCGGGCGTGACGGCCGGCGAAGTGGACGCCGCCGCGCGCAGCGTCATCGACGCGGCAGGCTACGGCGACGAGTTCGTCCACCGCACCGGGCACGGCGTCGGCCTGGAGGTCCACGAGGAGCCGTACATCGTCGCCGGCAGCGACCGCGAACTCGAGGAGGGGATGGTGTTCTCCGTCGAGCCCGGCGTCTACCTCCCCGGCGAGTTCGGCGTCCGCATCGAGGACCTCGTCGCCGTCACGGCCGACGGCTGCGAGCGCCTCAACGACTCGGACCGGGGCTGGCAGGCGTAGTCGGCCCGCACCGGGCCACCCCCCGGACTCGGTGAAACGCACTGGAGGTGTTTCGTTCCGAAATAGGTGCGCTTTTGTCCGTTCCACCCGGAACGACTGACACTCGTGGTCCCCAACCCGTTCAGCTGGCTGCTTCGCGCAGTCGGCGTTGCCATCGCGCGACTCGGCCTCATCTCCGAGGAGCGCGCGCGCCGGACCTCCGAGCTGGCGTGGCCGCGCATCGTCACGGGCGTCGCGCGCATGTCCAAGAGCGCGGCGGACGTGGCGATGGTCGGCGTGGCGCTCGGGTCGACGGCCATCGCCGGCGTCGGGTTCGCGGGACCGTACTGGGGCGCGGCGTTCAGCATCGGCGGCGGGCTGGCGGCCGGCACCATCGCGCTCGTCTCCCAGCGGTTCGGCGCCGAGGCCTTCGACGAACTCGGGCAGGCAATCCGGTCGAGTGCGGCGCTCACCGTCGCCGCCACGCTGCCGGTCGCGCTCTCGTTCTACCTCTTCCCCGAGTTCCTCATCGGCCTGCTCACCGACAGCCCGCAGTCCATCCAGTACGGCGCCGACTACCTCCGCGTGCTGGCGTTCGGCGTACCGTTCGCGGGGCTGAACCTCATCGGCAGCCGCGCGCTCATCGGCGCCGACGACGCCTACACGGCGATGCTGCTGCGCGGCGGCGGCGCCGTCATCAACGTCGGCCTGAACGCCGTGTTCATCTTCGGCCTCGACCTCGGCGTCGTCGGCGCCGGCCTCGGCACCGTCGTCAGCAACGTCGTCGTCACGGGCGCGTTCGCCGTCGGCTTCGCTCGCGGCGGCCTGCCCCTGGTCGGCTCGTTCCCCGTCGCCATCTCGCCGTGGGGCAGCTACTGGGCACGCGAGGAGTGCCGGGACATCGTCGAAATCGGGCTGCCAGTCGTCGGCCGGAACTCCGTCTGGACGGCGGCCCGCTTCCCGCTTCTGGCGTTCGTCGCGCTGCTCGGCGAGCCGGTGGTCGCCGCCTACATCGTCGCCCGCCGCATCCTCGGCATCATGAACACGCCCGGCTGGGGGTTCGGGCTCGCCGCGTCCAGCCTCGTCGGGCAGGAACTCGGACAGGGCGACGAGTCCACAGCGGCCGCCTACGGCCGCGAAATCACGCTGTTCTCGGTCGCCACCTACGTCCTGTTCGCGGGCGTCGTCGGGCTGTTCGCGACCGACATCGTCGTGCTGTTCGTGGAGTCACCGAACGATCCCAGTGTCCCCATCGCCGTCGACCTCGTCTACGTCGCCGCAATCGCGGTGATTCCCCAGGGTGTCAGCGCCGCTGCGGCCGGCGCGCTCGACGCCACCGGCGACACCCGGTGGCCGTTCTACTCGCGGATACTGGGGATGTTCGGCGGCGCCATCCCACTGGTGTACCTCGGCGCGACGACGCAACTGGGGATGCTAGGCCTGTACCTCTCGCTGTTCGCCGAGACCACCATCCCGGCCGCCATCAACTACTACCGGTTCGGCACCGGGAAGTGGAAGGCCATCAGCCGCGAGTACCGGCCGGACGCCGCCGACTGAGAATCCCTAAGGGCGCGCGGCGTCGAGTCGGGGTATGGCCGAAGACCCGCCGCTGGCCGTCGACATCGACGGCACACTCAGCCGCGAGGACCGCTCCATCGACAGCCGCGTGATGGACGTGCTCCGCGGGTGGGACGCCCCCGTCGTGATTGCCACGGGGAAAGCCCTGCCGTACCCCGTCGCACTCTGCCAGTTCGTCGGCGTCGAGGAGTGCGTCGTCGCCGAGAACGGCGGCGTCGCGTACGTCGACGACGAACTGCTGTACTTCGGTGACCGCCGGGCCGCCGACCAGGTTGCCGAGGCGTTCGAGGCCGAGGGTTACGACCTCGGCTGGGGCGACGCCGACCTCACGAACCGCTGGCGGGAGACCGAGCTCGCCGTCCGCCGCGACAGGCCCCTGGACGTGCTCTCCGAGATTGCCGAACGCCACGGCCTCCACGTCGTCGACACCGGGTTCGCGTACCACGTCAAGAGCGAAGGGATGAGCAAGGGTGACGCGCTCCCCGCCGTCGCAGAGCGCCTCGGCGTCGACGTCGCGGACTTCGCGGCCGTCGGCGACTCCCCCAACGACGTCGAACTGTTCGAGGTCGCGGGCGAGTCGTACGCCGTCGCGAACGCCGAGGACATCGCGAAGCGGACGGCTGACGAGGTCGTCGACGGCTCGTACGGCGACGGCTTCCTCGACGCCGTTGACCGGATTCGTTCCTGACCGCCGCTGTCGGTTCGGTTGCGGAGCTCGCGACGTGCCTCGAAGAACGGCTACTCCGGCTGCTCCGGCGGGTCCGCGTCATCTCCGAATCCGCTTCCGTAGGTCTCGAGGACCTCGGTGACGGTGACTTCGTACGCGTCGTACCACTCCGCCCACCGCTGTTTCGCCCGGACGTGGTCGTCGTCGGCACCGAATGACTCGAGGGCGTCGAGCGACTCCCAGTAGTAGACGACGAGGACATCGCCGCTCTCCGGGTCGTTCCACGTGCGCTTGCCGCGGTACCCGTCCGTGGCCTCGGCGGCCGCCTGAATCCGGTCGTTCAGGTCGTGGAACGCCTCGTCGTACTCCCCCGGGTCGATGCGGAAGGTCACGAGGTACATCGCGGCGACGCTCGTCAGGGCACCAGCGACCGCAGCCAGGAGACGATGCCGCCGCTCTGGTGGCGTTCGCGCTCGAACTCGTCGTGGAGCGCGTCGAGGAACTCGCGTCGCGTCTCGAACTCGCTGCGGCCGGTGCGCTCGACGGCCGTCGAGAGCGCGACGGTGTGTGCGGTCGGCCCCACCTTCACGTCGGGGTCGCCGACGGCGGCGACGACCTCGTCGCCCGCCGCCGGGAAGGAGACGTCGGCGTCGCGGAGGTACTCGTCGACGGTGGCGATACCGAACACGACCGGCTCGGCGTCGGCGTTCTCGTCGTCACCCGTCGGTGGACGCGCAGCCATGCGCTCCCGTAGTGCCTTGGCGGGCAAAAAGCCACGGCACCCGCGCCGAGGGCCAGACTTACGCTGGTGGCGGTCCTCCTTCCGGCAAACTGATGAGCGACACTCCCCTGCGCCGGAATCTGTCCGAGTCCGACCGCGGACTCCGTCGGGAGATCGCCGAACTGCTGTTCGGGCCACAGTCGTGGTACGCGGGTGTCGTCGGACCGGACGGCCGCCTGGAGTACGCCAACGACGCCGCCCGGGAGCTCGTCGGCGCGTCCGAGGGGGACGTCGACGGCGAGTTCTTCTGGGAGACGCCGTGGTTCGAACACGACCCGGAGGTCCAGGCGGCGGTCCGGGACCGGGTCGCGGCCGCCGTCGGCGGCGAGGCCTGCGAGTTCAGGTCGACGCACGTCGACGCAGAGGGCGAGACGGTGACCGTCGACCTCGAACTCCAGCCGATGCCGGCACTGGCCGTCGACGACGGGGAGGAGACCGACAGGGAGGAGACCGACGAGGAATCGCACGCCGTGGCGGTGACGGGGCAGCCGGTCGACGACTCGGCGACCGCCGACGTCGCTGCGGCCCTCGAGACACTGCGTGCGCTCCTCGAGCGAACGGCAAGCGGCGAGGAAACCGGCTTCGCGGAGCGCGTGCAGGCCGTCCTCGAACTCGGGAGCGACTACCTCGGGCTTCCGGTGGGGTTCTACACGAGGATCGACGGTGACGCTCAGTTCGTCCGGGCGTCCGTCGGCGACCACCCGCTCCTGCAGCCGGGCGAGCAGGCCGACCTCCTCGACACGTACTGCAAGGACACCATCGCGGCCGACTCCCCGAACGTGCTGGAGGACGTCGGCGAGTCGCCGTTCGGCGACGACCGCGCGTACGACGTGTTCGGGCTGGAGTGCTACGTCGGCTCGGAGATCCGCCTCGACGGCACGACCCACGGGACGGTGTGTTTCGCCGACAGGGACGCTCATCCCGAACCCATCACGGCGGCCGACGAGGCGTTCGTCGACCTGCTCGCGAGCTGGCTGGAGCGCGAACTCGAGCACGAGCGCGAGCGCGACCGGCTCGGCAGGCAGGCGGACCGCCTCGACGAGTTCGCGGGCGTCGTCAGCCACGACCTCCGGAGCCCACTGAACGCCGCCTCCGGACACCTCGAGCTGGCGGCCGAACGCCTCGACGAGGGCGAGGACGGCGCGGCGTCAGTCGCGGAGGCGCAGTCGGCCGTCGACCGGATGAGCGAACTCGTCGAGGAGGTCAGAGAGCTCGCCTCGCAGGGGACGGTTGTCGGCGACCTCGAGGTCGTGTCGCTGGCGGAGGTCGCGACCGCCGCCGCGTCGACAGCACTCCCCGAGACGGCGTCGCTGACCGTCGACACGGACGCCGGCGAGCGGCTGGCGGCGGACCCCGAGCGACTCCGCACCGTCTTCGAGAACCTCTTCCGGAACGCCGTCGAGCACGGCGGCGAGGACGTGGCCGTGACGGTGGCGAGCGTCGACCCACAATCGGGGGGCGGCGAGGCGGGGTTCTCCGTCGCGGACGACGGTCCCGGGTTCGGGGACACCGACCCCGGGGACGTGTTCGAGCAGGGGTTCACGACGCGCACCGGGGGCACGGGCTACGGGCTCAGTATCGTCGAAGCGGTCGTCGAGGCCCACGGCTGGACGGTTTCGGCGGGGAACGGCGAGGACGGCGGCGCGCGCTTCGACGTGCGGGGCGTGGAGTTCGAGCCCGAGCTCTAGTCGTCGTCCCCGTGCCCGCTGGCGTGCTCGCCCTCGACGGGTGACTCCTCGGGGAGGTCGGCGGCGTCGTGCGTCCCGGTCGGCGGGAGGTTCACCTCGGCCGCCTCGGAGGCCTCGAGGTCCGTGTCGCCGGCGAGTTCCGTCATGGTCCCCGTCCCGTCCTCGCCGGCTGTCGCGCCCTCGGCGTCGCCCTCGCTGTCGGCGAGCGCGCGGGCGTCCTGGTCGATGCGCATCGAGCAGAACTCGACGCCGCACATCGAGCAGAACCGGGCGTCCCTGTAGTTGTCACCGGGTAGCGTCTGGTCGTGGTAGGCCTGCGCGCGCTCGGGGTCCAGCGAGAGGTCGAACTGGCGCTCCCAGTCGAAGTCGTAGCGCGCCTCGGAGACGGCGTCGTCCCAGTCGCGGGCGCCGGGCTTCCCGGCGGCGACGTCGCCGGCGTGGGCGGCGATGCGGTAGGCGGCCATGCCGTCCCGGACGTCCTCGGCGTCGGGCAGCCCGAGGTGTTCTTTCGGCGTGACGTAGCACAGCATCGCGGCGCCGGCGCGAGCGGCCTCGGTGGCGCCGATGGCGCTCGTGACGTGGTCGTAGCCGGGCGCGACGTCGGTGACGAGCGGGCCGAGCACGTAGAACGGCGCGCCGTCACAGACCGCCTGCTGGCGTTCGACGTTGTCCCGAATCTGGTCCATCGGGACGTGGCCGGGGCCTTCGACCATCACCTGGACGCCGTGGTCCCAGGCGCGCCGCGTGAGGTCGCCGAGCGTGTCGAGTTCGGCGAACTGGGCGTCGTCGCTGGCGTCGGCGAGCGAGCCGGGCCGGAGCCCGTCGCCGAGCGAGATGGTCACGTCGTGTTCCCGGAGAATCTCGCAGAGCTCGTCGTAGTGGGTGAACAGGGGGTTCTGGTCGCCGTGTTCCTCCATCCACTGCGCGAGGATGGAGCCGCCGCGGGAGACGATGCCGGTGGTGCGGCCGTCGGTGAGCGGGAGGTGTTCGGCGAGCACGCCGGCGTGCAGCGTCATGTAGTCGACGCCCTGTTCGGCCTGCTTCTCGACGACGTCGAGCAGGAGGTCGGCGGTGATGTCGGCGACGTCGTCGACGCGCGTGACCGCCTCGTAGATGGGGACGGTGCCGAGCGGGACCGGGGAGTGCTCGACGTTCGCGGTGCGGATCTCGTCGAGGTCGTCACCCGTCGAGAGGTCCATGACGGTGTCGGCGCCGAAGTGGACGGCGGTGTGGAGCTTCTCGAGTTCCTCGTCGATCCCGCCGGTGGTCTCGCTGTTCCCGATGTTGGCGTTGACCTTGGTGGCGAACTCGCGGCCGATGCCCATCGGGTCGAGGGCGTCGTGGTGGTGGTTCGCGGGGACGACGGCCTGTCCGTCCGCGACCTGCTGGCGGACGAACTCGGGGTCGCGGTTCTCGCGTTCGGCGACGCGTCGCACGGCGTCGGTGACGGCTCCGTCACGGGCGCGTTCGAGCTGTGTCGGCATCGATTACCTAGTTATACAACTGGATAATAAATGTCGGTGGTCGACAGCCCGCTGGTCTCGTGGGACCGGAGCACTGCCAGTCGACAGGCAGGCAGTCACCGAGGCAGAAGCGAGTCGATTCGAGTGAACGGCCGCCTCAGACGTGGGGCTGGAACACGTCCCGGTGCAGGCGGTCTGCGACGTCGTCGAGAATCGTCTGGAGGTTCTGCGTGTCGTAGCGGTTGTACTCCACCAGGCGGTCGAGGGCGGCCTCGTCGTTGCGGTTCTCGTAGCGCCGCCAGAGCCGGACGGCCTCCCGGCCGTCGACGTCCTCCACGCCGTCGCGCGCGACGCCGAGGTCTTTCTCGACCTGCTTCAGGCCGCCGGTGAACTCGAGGCGCCGACACGGGTACATCAGATCGAGGTGGGGACCGTCCAGCGAGACGTCGAAGTTGTGCTCGAGGAACGGCGCGTCGAAGCGCTTCCCGTTGAACGACACCACCATCGGCGCGTCCAGCAGGTCCCGCAGGCGGTCGTCGGTGAGGTCGCTACCGCGGACGAGCGTCGTCGTCTCCCCGCCCCGGTGGACGCTCACGGTCGTGACCACGCTGCTGCGTTTGTCCAGCCCCGTCGTCTCGATGTCGAAGAACGCCGCGTCGTCGGCGACGTTCTCGTACAGCCGCCAGAGCTCGCCGTCCGGCAGGACGTCCCCGAAGAACGTCGTGTCGCCGTCGTCGAGGGCGCGCTCGGCCTCGTCGATGAACGAGTAGATGTTCTCGGCGGTGACGTCCCCGACGCCGGGACCGTCGCCGTCGAAGTCGTCCCAGTGGGTGACTCCCGCCTCCCAGAGCCGTCGTTCCGTGCGCTCCCCCACGCCCGAAGCGGGCAGGAAGGAGTTCTCGACGCGCATACCCGAGCACTGGACGGCGCCGCACATAGGCGCCGCGGTCCCGAACTACCAAGCCCCCGGGCCGCCGACTCGCCAGTATGGTGAAGATGGTCCAGTTACTCGTGAAGCGCGACGACTACAGCCACGAGGCGTTCGTCGAGCGGTGGCGCGGCGAGCACGCCGACATGGCCCGAGACCTGCCGGGGCTCCAGAAGTACGTCACGGCGGTGCCGAACGACCCCGAGCGGTCCAGTCACGACGGCGTCGTCGAACTGTACTTCGAGGACATGGACGCGCTGGCCGCTGCCTTCGACTCCGAGCTCGGAGAGGCGGTTCAGGCCGACGCAGCCGAGTTCGCCGACATGGACGCTGGCGAGACGCTGTACGTCGAAGAACAGGTCGAGTACGAGGCCTGACAGTCGCGTCGCTGGGAAGTCGAGAAGTGAGCGGCCGTGGGCAGCGGCCGCCCGATGTCAGAGGCACGTCCACCGGAACTGCGTATCGGCCGGTGAACATTCTCCGGTAATACATCCCAGTACCTCAATCTTCTCCCTTACTGGTAAGGTGTGTCGCTCGAGGGTCGTCGGGCCGGGCAGCCCTACCCGAACTGCTCGAACGGCTGCTCGCAGGCGACACAGAAGTGCATCGACCGACAGAGCCCCGGTCCCTTCGGGTGCTCTCGCTGCGTGTTCGTCGACCCGCAGTAGGGACACTCGGCCGGTTCCTCGCCGTCGCCGGACGTCGACGTGCTCGGGTCGACCCCCCTCATACGCTCAGCCCGAACTCCCGCAGTTGTTCTCTGCCGTCCTCGGTCACCATCTCGACGGACCACGGCGGCGAGTACTGAATCGACACAGACGCGTCCCGCACGCCCGACGCCGTCAGGGCGGCACACCGAACGTCGTTCTGCAGCATGTCCTTCGCCGGGCAGCCCGTGTACGTCAGGGTCATCTCCACCTCGGCCTCGTCGCCGGCGACCGTCACGTCGTAGACCAGCCCGAGGTCCACGATGGACACCGGCATCTCGGGGTCCTCGACCTCGCAGAGCGCGTCCCAGACCTCGGCCTCGGCGCCGGTCGCCCCCTCGCCAGTGCGGGGGAAGCCCTCCGGCACCTCGCCGTCCTCGTAGTCCGTGTACGAACAGGCGTCCGAGCTCACGCGTTCTCACCCCGGAGCTCGGCTGGCTCGTCGAACCCGAGCTCGTGGTAGGTCGCGGTGAACTCCTCGTGGAGGGCGAACCAGTCGTCGGTGTGGCTGCCGTCCCGCCCCAGGGGTTCGGGCCGCACGACGGCTCCGGGTTCGGGAACCTCGACGTCGAGTGACTCGAGGGCGGGGACGACCTCGTCCAGCCAGTCCTCCCGGAGCTCGGCCAGCGAGCGCGTGCGGACGCCGGCCTCGACAATGTCGTGTTCGTGCTCAGTCGGCACGAACAGCGTCAGCGCGTGCGGGAACAGCCGGTCGACGGCGGCCTGCACGCGCTCCCGGGACTCGTCGCTGGCGGTCAGGCGGTCGAGCCACGACTGCGCGTGCTCGCGGTGGTACTCCTCTTCGCCCTGCACCTTCGCCACGCGGTCGGCGATGGCGGCGTACGACGAGTCCTCGAGTGCCTCGAGGCGCAGCCGCTCGGCCACGTCGTAGAGGTACCCCCGGACCACGGTGTCCGCCCAGTCGCCCTCCGGCGTCTCGAGTTCGACGAGCGTGCTGTGGACGAAGTCGTCGGGGTCGCGCTCCCAGACCAGGTCGGCCTCGTCGTAGCCGAACTCGTCCTCCAGCAGGTCGTACCAGAGCCGCGCGTGTCCGAACTCGTCCTGTGCGATGTTCGCCAGCGCGAGGTCGGACTCCGGCGTCGGCGCGAAAATCTGCCACTCGGTGTACCGCTCGGCGAGCACGAGTTCGTCGTCGGCCAGCCGGAACAGCTCGGCCTCGGCGGGCTCCATGGTCACGTCCCACCCCGCTTCTCGGCGTGTTCCTCCTGGTCGGCCTCGCTCTCGGCGACCTCCTCGGCGAAGCTCGCGTCGATGTTGTTGTACGTGATGGCCCACCGGTAGGACTTGTCCGTCGTCCCGCCGAACTCGGTCTCGTCGGCGTCCACCTCGCCGATCTCGTCTTTCGGCGCGACCCACAGCGAGTTCGTCTGCATCCGGCGGCCGTGCTGGACCTGCGCGAACAGCGTCGCCATCTCCCGGTCCGGTGCGTGGACGTTCCCGCAGTGCGTGTGTCGGTCGCCGGGCTCCTCCTGGCGGAAGACCTCCCAGATCATGGTCAGTCCGCCCCCGCTGGCGTCCGGCCGTCGTCGCCGGCACTGGCCTCCCAGTCGTCCATCGACTCGCGGACCCACGCGACCGCCTCCTGGCGGTCCCGGCGGCTCCCGATCTGGACCTCGCTGCCGGGGTAGTCGTTTTTCGCGATGGTCCAGAACTCGTCCCAGTCGAGGTCCTCCTCTCGGACTGCCATGGTGCCGTCGTCGCGCTCGAAGATGCGGGGGTACTCCGGAATCTCGAGGCCGTACTTCTCGGCCTTCGGGACGTACATGTTCAGGAAGGAGTTCCGGAGTTCGTCGTTGGAGACGGTCTTCAGGCCGACCTGCTGGGCGAAGTCGTCGTGGTGGGACTCGTCGTTGGTCGGCCCGAAGAACTGGAGGATGCGCGGCCACCACTCGTCGAAGGCCGCCTGCGTGCGCTCCTGGTTGGCCTTCGAGGACCGCATCAGCTCCCGGAGGATGTCCTCGCCGTGTTTGACGTGGAACCCCTCCTCGAAGCAGACCTTGTCCATCGCGTGGGCGTACGGCTCCCAAGACGTGTTCTTCAGCGTGGCCTGCCGGCGCATCGCCCCGCCGTCGACGAAGAAGTCGATCATCGGCGCCTCGTACCACGAGTCGACGGGGTAGTGGAAGCAGTTCAGGAACTTCCCCTCGCCGGCCTGGAGTTCGTCCAGCATCTGTTCTCGCGTCTTCACGCCGAGACTCTCGGCGGCCCGGTACAGCAACTGGGCGTGCCCGATCTCGTCCTGGCACTTCGCCGTGCACGCCAGCTTCCGGTCCAGACTGGGCGCCATCCGCGTGAACTCCTTGTCGAGGTAGCCGCCCATCACCTCGCTGTTCGCGTGGAACTGGATCATGCGTGTCGCGGCCTCACGGTACTCTCTCGGGAGGTCGTCGGCGGGACTGAACTCCCGGGGACCGGCGCGCTCCTTGACCGCCTCGATATTCATGTACGTTTGTGAGGGACACGCGTGGGTAGTCGTTGACCCGCACATACACGGGGTTGATAAGCAACGGCGCCGAACGTGTTCACGTGATCGGGGAGTGCCTGTTCGTCGAGTTCGACCTCGACGGCGACGACTGCCCGCTGGCAGACGCGACGCGAGCGACCGGCGCCACCGTCGACGCCCGACCGCCGCAGTTGCGCGCGGACGGCAACGCACTCCTCCAGTTCTCGTCGTCGAACGGCGACGCGCTCGCGGCCGCCCTCGACACCGACGACCGCGTGCGCTACCTCCACCTCGCTCGCGACGACGGCCGGTACACGTACCGCTGTCTCTCCAAGCACCCCTGCGTGGTACACGAACTCTCGAACGCCGGCTTGCTCGTCGACGGCCTCCACTACCGGGACGGCAGCGCCCGAGTCACGGGCGCCGTGGTCGGCCGCGACGTGTTGCACGAAGTGCTGTCGGCCGCCGGCGACGCCGTCGGCGTCACGCTCGAACGCACCTACCCCATCGGCGAGCGCGACGACGCCGCCGTCGCCGAACGCTGGGGCGTCACCCCCGCGCAGGCCGACGCGCTCCGCACCGCCCACGAACTCGGGTACTTCGCCGTGCCCCGGGACGCCGACGCCGCCGACGTCGCCGCCGCCCTCGGCGTCTCGAAGTCCGCGTTCCTCGAACGCCTCCGGCGCGGGCTCGACCGGCTGCTCGGCGGGGCGCTGTAGGAGGCGCCCCCAAGGCAGTCGTCGAGGCCGTCAGGGAAGCGCAGGGCGCCACCGGAGACGAGAGACCCCGCCTCGGGGAAGTGGTAGGAGACGCGGACGGGCGCGGCAGGGAAACTGCCGCCCGCCTCGGGAATCGTGAACGGAGACAGCCGCGGGAGTGAACGAGTGCGGTCTGCACCCTGACAGGCCTGTCGGTCACATCGGCGGGAGCGACGTTCCGGCCGCCCGCTCCCGCCGGAACCGACGGACGACACGGCCGGGCAACAGTCGCGCCGCCGCGTTCCGAGCGGTCGACACCACGCCCGACTGAGTCGTGCCGAGCCGGCCGAGTGCGCGGGACTCCGCCCGCACCGCGTCAGCCCGTGACTGGCGCTCGTCGACGTAGGCCTCGAAGGCCTCCCGGTGGTCGTCGCCCGTCGCGAGTCCGTGCGCCAGCGACACCGCGTCCTCCACGGCCTGTGCGGCGCCCTGTCCGGCGAACGGGAGCATCGCGTGGGCCGCGTCTCCGGCGAGCGCGACGCGGCCGCGGTGCCAGCGAGGCAGCGACGGCAGGTCGCGGAGGTCGGTAGCGAACACGTCTCCGGGGTCGGCTGCGTCGAGCACGCGCGGAATCGGCTCCGGAGCGTCGGTGAAGGAGGCCCGGAGCGCGCGCAGCGTCGCCTCGGCGCCCTGCGAGGGCGCGACGCGCTCGGGCAGCACCCCGAACCAGTAGAACCGGTCGTCGTCGACCGGTGCCCCGCCGGTGTAGGCGCCGTGGCTCCAGACCTCACTGCCACGGGTAGCGTGGTCGGCGGGCAGCGAGACGTCAGCGACCGTCCGGTAGACGGCTGCCGGGAGCGTTCGCGTCTCGGCGTCCGGCGCGACGGTGTCGCGGACCGCGGAGTCGATGCCGTCGGCACCGACCACGACATCGGGACAGACCCGAGTGCCGTCCGCGAACGCGACGGTCGGCTGCTCGGGGTCGGTGACCCGAACGCAGGCTTTGCCCGTCTGGACATCGGCGTCGAGGGCGTCCAGGAGCACGCGCTGGAGCGCCGCGCGGTGTATCGCCACGGCGCCGTACTCGAACTCGCTGCGTTCCACGTCGTCGAGGTCGAAGCCGACGAGCGGTCGCCCGTTCGGCGAGCGAATCGAGACGCGGTCGAGCGGTACGCCGGCCGCGCGGACGCGGTCGGCCACGCCGAGTCGGTCGAACACGAGCAGGGCGTTGGTCTGCAGCAGGATGCCGGCGCCGACGGGCCGGTACTCGCTGGCGGCCTCGTAGACGGTCGGCGTGGCGCCGAACTGTTCGAGGGCGAGCGCCGTCGTGAGTCCGCAGATGCCGCCGCCGACGACCACCACGTCGCGCTCGCGGGCCGTCTCCGCGTCGTGGCTGTTCATACTGGAGGAAGGGACCACAGGGAGAAGACTCGACCGCGCCACAGGAACGGCAGTTTAAGTGCCGGCGGGGTCGGTAGTTATCACGCTGCCCGCGTAACCGCCGGACGTGCACACCGAGACGACCGACGGCGTCCGCCGAGTCACGTTCGACCGGCCGGACGTCATGAACGCGTTCACGACCGAGGTGGCGGCCGAGCTCGCCGCCAAACTGGAAGCCGTCGACCCCGACACCCACGACGCCGTCGTGCTCGCCGGCGAAGGGCCGGCTTTCTCCGCGGGCGGCGACGTGCAGACGATGGCGGAGCGCGACGGCACCGTCCGCGAGTACTACGAGACCGTCGAGGACGCCTTCGGCCGGCTCGCGGAGGCGGCGATGGAGAGCCGCGTCCCCATCGTCGCGAAGGTGGACGGCGACGCTGTCGGCGCCGGGCTCGCCGTCGTCGCGCTCTCGGACTTCGCGTACGCCACGCCGAACGCCCGGTTCTCCTGCGCGTTCGTGCGAGTCGGCCTGATTCCCGACACCGGCGGCAGCTACCTCCTCCCGAAGCTCGTCGGCCTGCGCGCGGCGAAACGGCTGGCGTTCACCGCCGAGTTCGTCGACGCCGAGGCGGCCGCCGAACTCGGGCTCGTGAACGAGGCCGTCCCCGAGGACGAACTGGACGAGACCATCGAGCGCCTGCTCGACACGCTGCGAGCGCGACCCACCGAAACTATCGGTATCATCCGCCAGGCGCTCCACGACAACCTCGGCAGGGAGTGGGGCGACGCCCTCGACCACGAGAATCTGCTGCAGAGTCAGGCCTACGACACCGACGAACACGAGGAGGGCGTTGCGGCGTTCCTCGAAGGGAGAGAGCCGGAGTTCTGAGCGAATCCCGATTGGCGACCGGGGCAGTCAGCCGTTCGCACGCCACCACGCCAGGAGGACGAGTCGACTGCCGGCGTACGTTCCGACGAATCCGACGACTGCAGTGGGGAGCACGACCAACAGAGATAGGAACACGACGCTCCGCAGGGATTTACCGACGAATCGCTTCCGGTACGACTGGTCGAACCAGTGGAACAGCACCTCGCGTTCGGCCAGCACGGGCACGACAAAACCGAGGAAGACGCCGGGGAGCACAGCGGCGATTGCGGTCGAGAGCCCCGGTGGGACGACGGTCAGCGCGGCGTCGCTCACCCAGCCGGTGGCCACCCAGACGTACGCGAGGGCGAGTGCCGGAAAACAGAAGCCCAGAAGCCCGAAGAGTCCGCCAGCGAGCATCCGGTCACTGCCCGGGTCCACGTCGGGCGTCAACTCGACGAAGCTCGGGTAGCGGGACGCGACCCAGTAGACACTGGTAGCGAGGACGGCGCACCCCAGGAAGATGAGGAGGACGACCGAGTCCAGCGAGTCACTCGCCGCGGCCAAGAGGGTACCCGCTACGGCGACCAACGTCGCTACAATCGCGCCGAGCTGGACTCGCCGCTGCACACTCATGCTTCCGCTCACTCGGCCAGTGGGGAAATAAACACCGAGAGCCGGTAGTCAGCCTACTCCAAGCTCTCGCCGAGCGCGCGTTCCACTGACTCGTCCACCATCCCCTCCCGAATCAGGTCGGCGAGCGTCTCCATCTCGCCCGACAGCGAGCGGTCGACGGTCACGGGGTCCGAGACCTCCCGCACGAGGTCGTAGACGGCCGCCGTGCCCGTGCCGAGCGCGAGGCCGTCGTCGACGAACTCGCGGGCCTGCGCGGCGCAGAGTAGTTCGACGCCGACGACGGTGGCAGCCTTCTCGGCGGCCTCACGGATGTTGTACGCCGACCCGCCGCTCATGCTGACGTGGTCCTCCTGATTGCCGGAGACAGGCGTGTTGTCGACTGCCGGCTGGCCGAGCGACCGGAGGTCGTTGACGAGCGAGGCCGCCGTGTACTGGGGAATCATCAGCCCCGAGTGCAGGCCGCTCTCCGGGGAGAGGAACGGGACCAGGTGGGTCTCCTGGGTCTCGGGATTGAGCAGGCGGTCGATGCGGCGCTCGCTGACGGCGGCGAGTTCGGCGAGCGCGCTCGCGGCGTAGTCCAGCCGGAGCGCCAGCGGTTCGCCGTGGAAGTTCCCGCCGGAGACGACGGCGGCACGCTCGGTGCCGCTGGCCCGCGAGTTCACGCGGTCGCCGTCGAACACGAGGGGGTTGTCGGTCGCGCTGTTGAGCTCGGTCTCGACGGCGTCCCGGAGGTGGGCGAGGGCGTCGCGGACGGCGCCGTGGACCTGGGGGAGGCAGCGAATCGAGTACGCGTCCTGCACGCGGTCGCAGTTCCGGTGGCTCTCCACGACCTCGCTGTCGGCGGTGAGGCGTTTGACGTTGCGCGCGCTCGCAGCCTGCCCGTCGTGTGGCCGGACCTCGTGGATGGCGGGGTCGCAGTTCGCCGTCGTCGACATCGTCACCTCCGTCGTGAGCGCGCCGGCGGCGTCCGCCGCTCGCAGCACGCGCTCGGCGTCGACGAGTGCGAGCGCCGCCAGCCCCGAGGTCAACTGGGTCCCGTTGATGAGCGCCAGTCCCTCCTTCGCGCGCAGCGTCACCGGCTCCAGCCCGCCTGCCGCCAGCGCCTCGTCGCCGGGCAGGCGGTCGCCGTCGGCTTGCGGTTCCCCGCTCGCTCGGTCCGTGTCGCGTGGCGACACGCGGGCGGCACCTTCGCCGATCAACACGAGCGAGAGGTGCGCCAGCGGGGCGAGGTCGCCGCTGGCGCCGAGGCTCCCGCGCGACGGCACCACCGGGTGAACCGACCCGTTGAGCATGTCCGCGAGCAGGTCGAGCACGCGCTCTCGGATGCCGGAGTACCCCTTCGCGAGCGCGTTCAGTCGCGTCAGGAGGAGCGCGCGAACGGCCTCCTCGCCGAGTTCGTCGCCGGCGCCGGCGGCGTGGCTGCGCAGGAGGTTCGTCTGGAGCGCTTCGAGGTCGTCGGCGTCGATGCGGGTGTCGACCAGCGACCCGAAGCCAGTGTTCACGCCGTAGACGGCCTCGTCGCTGTCGAGGACGTCCTCGACGCGCTCGCGGGACGCCCGAACCGCCTCGCGGGCGTCGTCGGCGATGGCGACGGGCGCGCCGTGCCGCGCGACCGCTTCGACGTCCTCCGGGGACAGTGACTCCCCGTCGACGACCACCGTTTGGCCGCTCACACTCGCTCACCCCCGCTGGCGACGACCGAACCGTCTTTCAGCACGGTCTCGACGCTGTTCACGCCGAAGTTGTACGGGACGTGGACGTGGCTCGGCCCGTCGGCCACGAGGAGGTCGGCTGCGGTCCCCTCGCGGAGCGTCCCGGTGCCGTCGCCGTCGCGGTCGATCGCCCGGGCAGCCCGCGTGGTCGCGCCGAGCAGCGCGTCGGCGGGCGCCATCCGCATCCCGTTGCAGGCGAGCGCGACGACGAACCCCATCGACTGGGAGTAGCAGTTCGGGTTCAGGTCCGTCGCGAGCGCGACCGGCGCACCGGCCGCTTCGAACTGCTCGGGGTCGGCGTAGTCCTCGCCGAGCGCGAACGCCGTCCCCGGGAGGAGCACCGGCCTCACGTCTGCGTCAGCAAGTGCCTCGGCGTCCTCTCGGTTGGCGTGCAGGAGGTGGTCGGCGCTGGCTGCGCCGAGGTCCGCGGCCAGCTGTGCGCTGCCAAGCCGGGTAAACTCCTCTGCGTGAATCTTCGGCGTGAGGCCGTGCTCACGGCCGGCTTCGAGGACGCGCCGGGACTGCTCGACGGTGAACACGCCCTCCTCGCAGAACACGTCACAGAACTCGGCCGCGCCGTGCTCCGCGGCGGCCGGAATCTGCTCGTCGACCACCTCGTCGACGTAGTCGTCGGTGTCGGTGCCGTCCGGGACGGCGTGCGCACCGAGGAACGTCGCGACCACGTCGACCGGGTGGTCGGCGGCGGCGGCCTCGACGGCGTCCAGCATCCGGAGCTCGGTCTCGGTGTCGAGCCCGTAGCCGGTCTTCACCTCGGCCGTCGTCGTCCCGTGGGCCAGCATCGCGTCGAGCTGGTCGGTGAGGTTCGCGACCAGTTCCTCGTCGCTGGCCGCACGGACCGCCTCGACCGTCCGCAGGATGCCGCCGCCCTCGGCGAGAATCTCCTGGTACGGCTTGCCCCGGAGCTTCGCGGCGAACTCGTCGCTGCGGTCGCCCGCGAACAGCGCGTGCGTGTGGGGGTCCACGAATCCCGGCAGCACGGTTTTGCCTCCGGCCTCGATGGCCGTCTCGGCGTTCTCGGCCGGATACTCGGCGAGCACGTCGTCGGTCTCACCGGCGGCAGCGACTGTCCCGTCGACGACCGCGACTGCGCCGTCCTCGCACGTGTTCAGTCCACCAGCGTCGTCTGGGCCGACCACCACTTCGCTGGCGCCGTAGACGACGGCGTCGAGGTCGCTCATCGTGCCCCCGCGAGGAAGTGCGCAATCGTTCGAGCCGCGGCGTCGACGGTGCGATTCGCGGTGTCGAGTGGCGGCGCCGTCTCCACCACCTCGAACCCCCGGATTCGGTCGTCGCTGTCGGCCAGCGACCGAACGAGTCGGAACAGCTCGCGGGGCTGGAGGCCGCCGGGTGTCGGCGCGCTCGCACCTGGGTAGGCGGCGTCGAGGACGTCGACGTCGACGCTCACGTAGACGTGGTCGACACCGTCGAGCGCCGACCGGGCGACGTCCAGCGCGCCGGTCGGGTCGACGGCGACCTCCTCGCTCGTGACGACGTGGCCGCCCTGTTCTCGGAGGAACCCAGCGTACGGCGTGCTCGTCTCGAAGTGCCGGGCGCCGACGACGGCCAGCGAGTCCAGCCCGGCGTCGAACAGCTGGCGATAGGGCGTCCCGCTCGTCGGTCCGTCGTCGCCGACCTCGCGGCAGTCGAGGTGGGCGTCGAAGCTCACGACGCCGACGCTATGACCGCCGTCGTCGAGCAGCGGCGCGACGTTCGCGTACGACAGCGAGTTGTCGCCGCCGACGAACACCGGGAGCGCGTCCGTCTCGTGGACGGACGCAGCGGCCTCCCTGACGGTGGCTTGCGCACCAGCCACGTCCTCGTCCGGAATCACGACGTCTCCGAGGTCCGCCACGCTGTCGACTGGGCCGGCCTCGAAGTGGTTGGTCTTCGCGCCCGCCAGCGACGACCGGACTGCGGCGGGCCCCTCGCGCGCTCCCTCGCGGCCGATGACGGCGCCGTCGTAGGGTTCACCGACGAGGACGGCGTCGTAGCTGTCGGCGTCCTCGACGCCGACCGGGTCGACGGCGTCCCCGAACTGCTCGTCGTTCGGGTCCGTGCTGGTCGGCGCCCAGTCGGAGGCGTCCCGGAACATCACCGCTCGCCCTCCGCGTGCTCGTCGCGCATCGGGACGGTGACGCCGGAGTCGGCGGCCTCGTCGAGCGCTTCGTCGTAGCCGGCGTCAGCGTGGCGAATCACGCCCATGCCGGGGTCGGTCGTGAACACCCGTCGCGCCGTCTCCGCTGCGTGGTCCGAGCCGTCGAGGACGACGTGGTTGTTGGTGTGCAGCGAGTTCCCGATGCCGACGCCGCCGCCGTCGTGGACGCTGACGATGTCCGCGCCGGCAGCCGTGTTCAGCAGCGCGTTCAGAATCGGCCAGTCCGCCACCGCGTCCGTCCCGTCCTTCATGGCTTCCGTCTCGCGGTTGGGGCTGGCGACGCTCCCGGCGTCGAGGTGGTCACGAGT
Organism: Halobacterium rubrum; assembly: GCF_021729015.1. GTDB lineage: Archaea > Halobacteriota > Halobacteria > Halobacteriales > Halobacteriaceae > Halobacterium > Halobacterium rubrum. Next base: position 234,449 of record NZ_JAJQQZ010000003.1, on the reverse strand, counting down.
CACGACGACTGGCGCCTCGATTTCGTCGTCGGCGACGAGTTCGTTGATTCTGAGCGCGAACCTGGCCCGCTCCGTGAGGCCGTCCGGGTCGTCTTCGCTGCGGTAGCCGAGCCAGCACACCCGGCTGGGTAGTCCCTGGAACTCGACCTGCTCCTGTGCGAGGTCGATCCAGCGGTGCAGGTCGGCTTTCTCCGGGAACAGCTCCTTGACGGCCTCGTCGGTTCGGTGGATGTCCGCGGGGTTCCCGGACAGCGCCGCCCACCGGAACGGCCCCTTCCCGCGGCAGAACAGCGGCCGGATGTACGCCGGCACGAACCCCGGGAAGTCGAACGGGTCGTGGGACTCGCCGGCGGTCGTCGTCACGTCCCCGCGGTGGTCGGCGACCTGTCCGCGGATGTTGTTGCCGTACTCGAAGGCGACGGCGCCCTCGTCCTGGAGCTCGAGGATGGCGGCGACGTGGCGCGCCATCGTGTCCATCGACGCCTCGCGGTAGGCAACGGGGTCGTCCTCCCGGAGCTGGTCGGCTTCGTCGACGGTGTAGCCGCTGGGGTAGTACCCTTCCAGTTCGTCGTGGGCGCTGGTCTGGTCGGTAACGACGTCGGGCACGAAACCCCTGTCGAGCATGCCCTCCAGCACGTCGGCGGCGTTGCCGTGGACGCCGACGGAGTACGGCTCGCCGGCCTCGGCGGCCTCCCGTGCGCGCTCGATAGCGTCGTCGAGGTCGTCGGTCTTCTCCATGCAGTAGCCGGTCTCGATGCGGCGGTCGATGCGGGCCTCGTCGACCTCGGCCGCGATGCAGACCCCGTGGTTCATCGTGACAGCCAGCGGCTGCGCGCCGCCCATGCCGCCGAGGCCGCCGGTGGCGACAATCTTCCCGCGGAGGCCGTCGTTCTCGGGGTAGTGCTCGCGCGCGAGCTCGGCGAGCGTCTCGAAGGTGCCCTGGATGATGCCCTGCGTGCCGATGTACGCCCACGATCCGGCGGTCATCTGGCCGTACATGATCTTGCCGTCGGCTTCGAGTTCGTGGAAGTGCTCCCAGTTGTCCCACTTCCCGACGAGGTTCGAGTTCGCGATGAGGACCCTGGGCGCGCGCTCGTGGGTATCGAAGACGCCGACCGGCTTCCCGGACTGCACGAGCAGCGTCTCGGTGTCGCCGAGGTCCCGGAGTTCCTCGAGGATGGCGTCGTAGGCGTCCCACGAGCGGGCTGCTCGGCCGGTCCCGCCGTAGACGACGAGGTCCTCGGGCTGCTCGGCGACCTCCGGGTCCAGATTGTTGTTCAGCATCCGTAGGGCGGCTTCCTGTCGCCACCCCTCGCACTCGATGTCCGTTCCCGTGGGCGCGCCCCGGTAGGACTCCCACTCGGGAGAGGGCTCGCCCACCTCGAAGTCCGCGTCTGGTGCGTCCATACACCGTAGTTCGGGGACGCATCACAAAGGCGTGCACCCCTCCTAACGACGGGCTATTTATACGTGGGCGTGGAAGGGGCGCCGTGCAGCAGGCGACCTTCCGGCTCGCGGGCGGCGGGGCGTACGCCGCCGCGACCGCCGACACGGACGCACGGATGCGGCTCTGGTGCAACGACCACTGCGACCTGCTCGAAGTCCGAGGTGGCGGCGCCGAACGCGTGCTCGACGCCGTCGACGAGCGCGTCGGCGTCGGCGAGCGAGTCGCGGAAGGCGACACGACCCTGGCCGTGACGGAGGCGTGTCTACGCGCCGAGTCCGACGACGGCGTCGAGGACACGCTCGCCGCCCACGGCTGTCTGCTCGTCCCGCCGCTGACCTACGAGGCCGGCGAGAAGCGCCTCCAGGTGCTCGCGCTCTCGCCGGCGGCGCTCACCGACGTCTACCACGACCTGCGCGCGGACTACGACGTCACCGTCGCGGACAAGCGCGAGGTGAGCGCGCCGGCGTCGGCGGCGCCCGGAGCGGCGGCCGCCGACCTCACTGCGAGGCAGGCGGCGGTCCTGCGCGCAGCGGTCGAAGCGGGCTTCTACGACCTCCCCCGGGGCGCGACCACCGCCGACCTCGCCGACCAGTTCGGGCTCGCGCGCTCGACGCTCGAAGAACACCTTCGGCGCGCCGAGGGGAAGCTCGCGCGGGCGGCGCTCCGGGGGTAACGCAACGCTTCTGTCTCCGGCCCGCCGAGAGACACACGTGCGCAGATTCGTCGCCGCCGTCGCCGCCGGCGTGCTCGTGCAGGCAGCCGTGCTCGCGACGTTCCGGGCGCTCCCGCCACACCACCCGAGCACGGCGACGACGGCGTTCCGGGTCGTCGCGGTCGGCGTCCTCGGCGGGTACGTCGCCGCGAAACTGGCGGTCCGACGGCGGGAGCGCGCAGCGCTCGCGGCCGGCGCGAGCGCGGGCGTCGGCGTCGCCGTCGCGTTCTGGTGGGCGGTGCTGTACGGCGACACGGTGGGCGTCTTCCACCACCTCCACTACGCGCTGGCGACCGCCGGCGTCCCCAGCCGGCTGATTCGCGACGTGCCCCGGGTCGTGGTGGCGGCCGCGGCGCTGCTGGTCGCGGCGGCGTTCGCGCTCGGCGGCCGGCTCGGCGGCTGGGCGGCGACGGCGGCACCCGACTGACGGCGCTGGATTTTTTGTCGAACGACACCAACGTTCGAATGCAACGATGCTCACCGGAGCGTGGCTGTTCGGCGTCGCCGTGGCGCTGCTCGCGGTGAACCTCGCCGCCACGTCCCTCCTCGACTGGCTCGGCGGCGACAGCGGGCAAGCCGTCACCGCTCGCACGGTGGAGAACGGCGACCAGTCGTCGACAGCGCCCGGCGACGACGGCGTGGAGTGTCCGCGGTGTGGCACCGAGAACGACCCCGAGTACCGGTTCTGTCGGTCCTGTGTCGCCCAGCTGCCGGGCGCCGGGTCGACCCGGCAGCGGGCCAGCCCGCCCGGCTGGCTGACGCGCTAGAGCCCGAGGAAGTCCTCGGCGTTCTCCCAGAGCAGCTTCCGGTAGACGTCGTCGCTGTAGTCGGTGTGTTCGGCGAACGAGTCCAGCCACTCCTCGGGGCCGATCATCGGGTAGTCCGTGCCGAACATCACGTCGTCCTGGAGCACGCTGCCGGCGTACTGCAACACCTGGTCGTCGATGTACTTCGGCAGCCACCCCGAGAGGTCCATCTTGACGTTGCCCTTCTGCTGGCAGATCGCGAGCTGTTCTTTCTCCCAGGGGAACGCGGGGTGGGCGATGAGTATCTGTAGCTCGGGGTGTTCGGCGGCGACGTCGTCCAGCAGCATCGGGTTCCCGTGTTTGACCTTCAGCCCCCGCCCACCCGGTGCGCCGGCGCCGAGCGTGGAGTTCCCGCCGTGGAACACGCAGGGGACGCCGAGGTTCTCGATGGCGTCCCAGAGGTCGTCGTGCTCGGGGTCGCTGGGGTCGAAGCCCTGCGCGATCTGCTGGAACTTGAACCCGGAGAGGTCGAGGTCCTCGACGGCCCGGTAGGCCTCCTCGACACAGTCGTCTTTGAGGGGGTCGACGGACGCGAACCCGACGAGGAAGTCGGGGTGCTCGTCGCGAACCTCGGCGACGTAGTCGTTCGGCACGGGCGGGTTCCCGGTGTTCGTCTCGGCGTCCCAGCCCAGCATGACGGCGCGGCCGACGCCGGCGTCGTGGTACTCCTCGACCATCTCGTCGTAGTCCCACGTGTCCATCTCGGAGCCGAACTTGTCGGCAGCGTCCGCCATCATCTGGCCGCCGGCGTCCTCGAGGAACTCGGCGGTGGGCTGGTGGGCGTGCGTGTCGACGGCGCGCGTCTCGGCGAGCAGGTCGGCGAGGGGCATCGTGCCGAGGTGTCGTAGCGCCGACTGAAAAGTCTGCCCGGCGTTGCTCGCGTCGTCGACTGCTCCCAAAATCGCTCGTCGCGAGGGTTCTCGACGACCCGGTGGTGTGCGTGGACGGGGGACTCTCAGGTGTACTGTGGACGGTTCACGGCGATTCGACGGTGAGCCGGGTGGCTAGCGCGTCGTCGAGTACACCCCAGAACGCGAAGCGGTAGGTTCCGGGTTCGAGCGGCGAGCAGACATGGTAGCTGACTTCGTGTGGTTTGTGTTCGCGTTCGAGGCCCTCGCGGTCGACGGTGAACGACCAGTCGTAGCCAGCGCCTGGCGCGAGCCCGAACGCGATGTCGTGCCACGCCTTGGTCGGTGTTTGGAAGAGTGGTGTCCACCGGTCGTTTTCCAGCCGCTGGACGTTGTACTTGTATATCGTCCCGACTTCGATGGGTTCCTCGGTGACGTTCCTGAGCGAGAACGTGATGTCCTCGCCGATAGCGACGTTGTCCTTCGATGCGGTCAGCTCCAGTCCGGAGACTTCCTGCGGGGGGGAGTGTTCGTATGGACGTTCGACGTCGTCCAGGGTGTCGTCGCCGCACGCAACATCTGTCTGTGGAGGTTTGGCGGGAAGCTCCTTCACGTCCACGACGTTGTAGAAACGTGACGGGTCCAGGGTCGTTCGAGTCGAGGTGGTGGATTCAGTGGTTGTCTGTGGTGGTGTAGTGGACTCGGTAGCGGGGGTTCGGTCTCCCAGACACCCGGCGGTCAGCGAAGCGATGCCGGCCACGGAGAGCCGTCGGAGGACCTGGCGGCGGTTCATGTAATCACTTCATCAATTCGAATCTGAATATTTTGGGGTCTAACGAACCGTTCTCGTTCCGTAGGGACGACGAGGGGCCGCCGGCCGTTCCGGGAGGTACTCGAACGCGGTCACTCGCTGCCGTCGCGCTTCACGAGGAACTTCATGTCCCCCTGGAAGACGGTCTCGTCGTGCTGGTTCGTCATCTCGGTGTCGATGGTGACGAGGCCGGCGTCGTCCCGGGAGGAGAGTTCCTTCGTCTCCGTGACCTCCATGTCCAGCGAGATGGTGTCGTCCATCTTCACCGGCGCCGGGATGTCCATGTAGTTCATGCCGAGGAAGGCGACGACGGTGCGCTCGAGGAAGCCACACCGGTAGACGAACCCGGTCGCGAGCACGAACGTCATCGGGCCGTGGGCGACGCGCTCGCCGAACTCCTGGTCGTCGGCGTACTCGGCGTTCGAGTGCAGCTCCGTCCAGTCGCCCGTGAACATCGAGTGCATCGTGAAGTCCGACTCGGTCACGGTGCGGCCGACGCTCTCGAAGGTCTCGCCGACCTCGAAGTCCTCGAAGTGGTGTGGCTCGTAGCTGTATGCCATACCCACACCCCGAATTCCGAACGATAAATAATTGTACTCCGGGTCGCCGCGGCGCGCGATCACCGCCGGGCGCGCTCAGCAGTCCAGAACCGACTCGAGGAGCCCTCGCTGGGCGGCGGCGAGGTGCTCGCGGAACGTGGCGGGCGAGATGCCCAGCGCCGACGCCACCTCCGTCCCGTTCGCCTCCCGGGGGTGCTCGAAGTACCCCATCTCGACGCAGGTCTCGAGGACCTCGCGCTGTCGGGCGGTCAGCCGGCCGCGGTCGACGACCACCGCGTCCCGTCTGTCGTCGTCGTCGTCGCTGGACTGCGTGAGCTGCCGGACCGTGACGTCGTCGAACCAGTCCTGGAGGTCCGCGAGCGCGTCCTGCACGGTCTCGACGTCGGCCGCGTAAAACGACACGTAGAGGTCGCCGTCACGGGCGCGGACGTCCGCGACCGGACAGCCGTGGCGTTCGATGCACTCGCAGACACAGCCCCGGTTCTGGGGGCGCTCGAACCGGTAGACGTCGCGGCGCTCGAACTCGAGGACGTCGTCGAAGCCCTCCCGCGGCAGCGACGACGCGGCGTCCTCGACGGCGAACTCCTCGGTGACGCACCCGTCCCGGGTCGTCGCCGTCGAGCGGGCGACGTGGGTGACTCGCCCGTCGGCGTCGGCCGACGCGCGGGCGACCGGACAGCGATGCAGGTCGCTCGCCCGAACCTCCGCCCGGATTGGCGTGCTCATCACGTGGACGTTCCCCGCACGGGACCGAAAACCCGGCTGCGATTTCCACGCGGCGAAAATCGGGGCGGCCGCCGGCTGCGCGCGCTGCTACGGCCCGTCCACGGTCGTCTGCTCGACGATTGTGCCGACGGACGGCAGTGCGTCGCGCGCGCCCGGCGGCAGGTCGTCGGGCGGTTCGGTAGCCGGCCCCCCGTTCGGGGCTCCGACCACGATTCGACCGACCATCCCCATCGCCTCGTGGGGCGTGCAGTAGTAGTCGTAGACGCCCTCGACGTCGAAGGTGTACTCGAAGGTCGCGCCGTCCTCGGTGTAGACGCCGGAGTCGAACGGCGCCGCGTCCTCCGGGATTCGCAACGGCTGGTCGCCGCTGTCCGGGTGGTAGGCCGTCGCGGAGTGGTCCCCGGAGGCGTTGACGAACGTCACCGTCGTCCCCGGTTCGACCAGGAGGCCGACCGGGTCGAAGTACGACCCCTGGTTGTCCGTGACCATGTCCACGACTTGCCCGCTGGACCCCCGATTCTGGGCTCCGGTGGTCGTCTGCTGGGAGGTCGTCGGTTCGGCAGTCGTCGTCGCGTCGGTCGTGTCCGGCGGCGCCGTCGTCGTCTGCGAGTCTCCGGGGCCGTCGGACTGACTGCTGCAGCCGGCCAGCCCCGCGAGCGCTGCACCACCGACGCTGACGACGAACCGTCGCCGGGATTGGGTAGTATCTGTCATTGGGTACGGAAACGAAGTGAGGTGTTGGTCGTGCGGGGCGTCTCTCGCGCGGCCGTCAGCTCCGCCGGCCCGCGACGAACGCCAGCCCGCCCGTCACCGCCACGACGGCGGCCGAGATGCCGGTGCCCGGGAACCCGGAGTTCGACGCCTCCGCCTCCCGGGTGTCCTCGAGCTCGGTCTGGAGCTCGTCGACCTGCGTCTGCAGGTCGTCGACCTGCGTCTGGACCGAGCTGACGTCCTCACCGACTGAGTCGACGTTCTCGTTCACGCCGTGGACCTCCTCGGAGAGGTGCTCGACCCGTTCGCCTTTCGCCTCCGTCGGGATGAGCGAGACGTTCCGCTGGAACTCGAAGGCGTACTCCTCGCCCTCCAGTTCGGTCACCACTGCCATCGTGTACGTCCCCTCGTCGGGGAACATGTACGTCCACTCGAAGTGTGCGTCGTCCTCCGGAATCTGAGTCTTGACGTGGTCGTGGAAGTCGTTCGGTCCGCGGATGTGGACCTCCACCGTCTGGTTGGTCACGCCGCCCCAGTCGAGGCGGTCCTCGTCGCCGGCCGCGTCGTTGTCGGCGATGCGGGCCGAGAACTCCGTCTGCAGGCCGCCGACCGGGGTCGCCGGCGAGCTGCTGACGCCGAGCTCCATCGGTCCCTGTTCGACGGTCGTCTGCCAGCCGTGCGCGCTGGCCGGGCCGACCGCAGCGAGTAGCATGACACCGACCAGTGCGATCGCCACGATGGGTTTTCTGGACACCATTGCATGTGGACCGAGGCACCCCACCCGTAATGTGCGGCCTCCAGATTTGTTCGCGGGACAAGTCGAGCCCGCCGAACCCACCATACTGTGGGTCTTCAAGAGCGCGCGTCGAGGTCAGCGGTCGCCGTAGCGCTGTGCACCCATCACGCCGAGCAGCCACGCGGTCGCGAACGCGACGGCGCTCGACACGAAGTCGTCGAGGAGGGCGGTGAGAGCCGTCGTCAGGACGACGTACGTCGTCAGCAGGACGAGGCACGCGCCGAGCGTCCAGGCGACCGCTGCGGCGCGGCTGTCGTGGTCGGCCGGCCACTGGTTCTCGTAGATGCTGGGCACGCCGATGCCCGCCAGCAGGACGACGAAGTAGCCGTCGGACCCACCGGACAGCTGTTCGAAGGCGGCGGCACCGGCGGCCAGCGCGACGACGATGGCGGTCGCCGACACGACGAAGTCCGCGCTCCCGAGGTACGCCCGGAAGCGCTCACGGAGTGTCATACGCCGTCACTGGCGGCCAGCCGGGTGAAACTACCGACTGACGGCAGGCACTGCGACTGCCGGCAGACAGCCCCCGACGACTATGGGGGGCGGCCGCGAACCACCGGGTATGCGAGACGCGTACGTCGTCGGGGCGGGCCAGACCGACTTCGGGTCGTTCCCCGACGAGTCCTACCGGTCGCTGTTCGCCACTGCCGTCGAGCACGCGCTGGGGAGTGCAGACGGCCTGACGCGCGAGGACGTCGACGAGGCGGTCGTCGGTACGCTCGGGGTCGGCGGCCGCCAGCTCGGGCTGTCGGGGCCGGCGGTCACCGAACACGCCGGCCTGTCGGTGCCGACGACGCGAGTCGAGAACGCCTGCGCCGCCAGCGGGTACGCCGTCCGGAACGCCGTACAGGCGGTCAAGTCCGGGATGGCGGACGTCGTGCTCGCGGGCGGCTACGAGGTGATGACCGACGCGAGCGGCGACGCGACGAAGTACTGGCTCGGCGTCAGCGGGGAGACCGAGTGGGAGCGCCTCACCGGCGCGACGTTCGCGGGAACGTACGCCCAGATGGCGCGGGCGTACCTCGACGAGCACGACGACGCCACGGTCGAGGACCTCTCACGGGTCGCCGTGAAGAACCACGCCAACGGCAGCCAGAACCCGCACGCGCAACTCCAGTTCGGGTGCAGCCTCGAGGACGCCACCGAGGCCGCGACGGTCGCCGACCCCCTGACGCTGTACCACTGCTGTCCCACCACCGACGGCGCGGCCGCAGTGCTCGTCGCCAGCGAGGACGTGGTCGCCGAGAGTGAGCTGGACGCCGCGAGAATCGCAGGCGTCGGCGCCGCCAGCGACCGCGTCGGCCTGTTCGAGCGCGACACGTACACCGCGATTCCGGCCAGCGAGCGCGCCGCCGAGGCGGCCTACGAGATGGCGGGTGTCGGCCCCGACGACGTCGACTTCGCCGAGGTCCACGACTGCTTCGCCATCGCCGAGCTGCTCGCGTACGAGGACCTCGGGTTCTGCGGGCGCGGCGAGGCCCCAGAGCTGCTCCGCGAGGGCGTCACCGACCGGGACGGCGACCTGCCCGTCAACGTCTCGGGCGGCCTCAAGTCGAAGGGGCATCCCATCGGTGCGACCGGCGCCGGCCAGATTGTCGAACTCTGGACCCAGCTTACTGGGCGGGCGGGCGACCGACAGCTCGACGACCCGGACGTCGGGCTCGCGCACAACGTCGGCGGCAGCGGCGGCGCGGCGGTCGTGACGATTCTGGCGGCCCCGCGTTCGGAGGGGCAGCGATGAGGGTCGCGGGCGTCGGGGCGTACACGCCGCGGTTCCGGCTCGCCGGCGACGCAGTCGCGGATGCGCTCGGTCAGTTCCACGCCCGCGGCGTCGAGGCGGTCGCGGTCCCGGACGCCGACGAGGACGCGCTCACGATGGCTGCCGAGGCCGCCCAGCGGGCACTCGACGCGGCGGGCGTCGACCCCGACGCCGTCGACGCGCTCCACCTCGCGTCGACGTCCCTGCCGTACGACGAGGAGGCGGGCACGGGCCGACTTCGGAGCCTGCTCGGACTCCCAGAGAACGTGGCGAGCGCGCAGTTCGGCGGCAGCACTGACGCCGGCGGCGCCGCGCTCGCAGCGGCGCTGGACGGCGGCGGCGGGGCCGACACCGTGCTCGTCGTCGCCAGCGACGCGCCCCAGGGCGCCGACGACGAGGCGCTCGGACACGCCGCAGGCGCGGGCGCCGGAGCACTCGTCGTCGCCCGAGACGGCCCCGGTCGGGTCGCGGGTCGGGCCAGCCAGACCGCGACGTACCCGGGGACCAGGTTCCGGGAGCGCGGCCAGACCGAGACGACCGGCCTCGACGTCACGAGCTACGACCGGCAGGCCTACCGGGAGACGCTGGCGGGAGCGGTCGGCGAACTCGACGTCTCGGGCGTCGACGCGGCCGCGCTCCAGGCGCCGGACGGCGACCTGCCGTACCGCTCGGCGGGCGCACTCGGCGTGAACCCCGAGGCAGTGGCAGCCGGCAGCGTCGTCGAGGGCGTCGGCGACGCCGGGGCGGCGAGCGCGTTCCTCGGGCTCGCCGACGCCCTCCGCGAGGACGACACTGACGAGGTCCTGCTGGCGACCTACGGCAGCGGCGCTGCGAGCCACGCGTTCCGGCTCGTCTGCGAGCGCGACGTCCCGGTCCGGGCGGCGCTCGGCAGCGACCAGACGCTGTCGTTCGCGGCCGCCCGGCGCCGTCGCGGGGACTTCGACTCGGGGACGCCAGCGGGCGGTGGCGCGTACGTCAGCGTTCCCTCGTACCGGCGGACGCTCGCTGCGCGACAGCGGCTCGTCGCCGGTCGCTGCCGGGCCTGTGGCGCGCTCCAGTTCCCCCCCGAGGGCGCCTGTCCCGACTGCAGTGCGACCGACGGGTACGAGGACGCACCGCTCCGCCGGCGGGGAGTCGTCGAGACCGCGACGACCATCTCGCAGGGCGGTGCGCCGCCCGAGTTCGCGGCCCAGCAGGCTCGCAGCGGCGAGTACGCGAGCGCTATCGTCGCCTTCGGCGCGCAGGGGGGCGGCGACCGCGAGGTCAGCGTCCCCCTGCAGGTCGTGCTCGCCGGCGACGACGACACTCCCGGAATCCGGGACGAAGTGGTCGCGGTACCCCGGGTGCTGTACGACCAGGAGGGCGTCCGGCGGTACGGCGCGAAGGGGCTGCCGGCCGACGCCCGGCGGCGCTGACGGCGGCAGGGCCGCCGGCTGGACCGCAACCCCTTAGAGGGGTCGACGCCGTACGGAGTGAGGGAATGACGCTACTGCGCGCCGACACCGTGGTCCGGGACGCCGACAGCGTGCTCCACGACGGGGCCGTGGTCGTCGAGGGCGACCGGGTCGCGGCGGTCGGCGACCGCGAGGAGCTGGCCGACGCCTACCCCGACCACGAGCGAATCGACGTGGACGTGCTCGCGCCGGGGCTGGTGGGCGCACACGTCCACTCGGTGCAGAGCCTCGGCCGGGGCATCGCCGACGACCAGGAGCTGCTGGACTGGCTGTTCGACCACGTGCTCCCGATGGAGGCCTCGATGGGCGCCGAGGAGATGCGGGCGGCAGCCGACCTCGCGTACCTGGAGTTCGTGGAGTCCGGGACGACCGGCGTCGTCGACCACCTCTCGGTCGACCACGCCGGCGAGGCGTTCGCGGCGGCGGCCGACAGCGGCGTGCGCGCCCGCCTCGGGAAGGTCCTCATGGACAAGGACTCGCCCGAGGGCTTGCTGGAGGACACCGACGACGCGCTCGGCGAGACGGAGGCGCTCATCCGGGAGTGGGACGGCGCCCGCGACGGCCGCATCCAGTACGCCGTCACGCCGCGGTTCGCCGTCTCCTGCACCGAGGCGTGCCTGCGGGGCTGCCGCGAGCTCGCCGACGAGTACGACGTCCGGATTCACACGCACGCCAGCGAGAACCAGGGCGAGATCGAGACCGTCGAGGCGGAGACCGGCAAGCGCAACATCCACTGGCTGGACGAGGTCGGCCTCACCGGCGAGGACGTGGTGCTCGCGCACTGCGTGTGGACGGACGAGACCGAGCGCGAACTGCTCGCCGAGACCGGGACACACGTCACGCACTGCCCGTCGTCGAACATGAAGCTCGCGTCCGGCGTGGCGCCCGTCGAGGACTACCTCGGCCGGGGAATCAACGTCGCGCTCGGCAACGACGGCCCGCCCTGCAACAACACCCTCGACGCCTTCACCGAGATGCGTCAGGCGAGCCTGCTCGGGAAGGTCGAAGAACTGGACCCGACGGCGCTGGCGGCCCGCACCGTCTTCGAGATGGCGACCCGGAACGGCGCGAAGGCGGCGGGCTTCGACGACGTCGGCCGCATCCGAGAGGGCTGGACGGCCGACCTCGTCGGGCTCACCACGGAGAACGCGCGCTCGACGCCCATCCACGACCCCTACTCGCACCTCGTCTACGCCGCCCACGGCGACGACGTGACCCTGACGATGGTCGACGGCGACGTGCTCTACCGGGACGGCGAGCACGTCCGGATGGACGCCGAGCAGGTGCGGGAGCGAGCGCGGGAGTTCGCCGCCGAACTCTGAGGGGCGAGCTCTCCATCTCAGCACAGTTGTCGAGATTCTCGTCGCTCCGTCGGCTGCCCCGTTCTATCGCTCGTCCAGCAGCCGGATGCCACGCTCTACCACCGCCTCGGTGACGAACAGACTGGTCTCCCGCTGGAGCGCGCGCATCCGGGACGCCGCCTCGTCTCTGTCGAGCAACCCACGGCTGTACCCGAGGGCGATTACGCCGATGGAACCGTGCACGTCAATGCCAGCCTCCGACGCCACTTCCCGGGCGGCGAGGTCGTCTGTCAGAAGGACGAGTTCACGCCCCCGAGCGACCGAAATCGCGGCTCGCTCCCCTGCGTCGAGTTCGCCCCCGACACCGGTATCGCCACCGTCAGCAGCCACGACCTTGTCGGCGACTTCCGATAGCCCATCCGGAAGCCCTCCGACTTCGACTTCGTCGTGGACGACTTCCGGAACAAGCAGCGTGTCGAACGCGTCGAGCAGCTCGAGCGAGCCGATTTCCGCGAGGTGAATGAGTGGGCCCGCGTCTGAGACGGCTACCGTCGTCACGCGTCCTGGCCCCAGTCCACGTCCGCCTCAACCGCTTCGCACTCTCGTTCGGCTCGCTCGACCTTCGTCCGGCCGACCCGGCTGACTGCTTCCTCCCGGTCCAGTTCTCCGTCGAGGTAGCGTGCGAGCACGAGGTCCTCCCAGAGTTGCTCCAGTCCGTGTTCGAGCGCGCGCTCGAAGACCTCGGACTCGGGGAGGTCGCGGGCCTCCGCAATCTCCCGAACCCGGTCAGAGATGTCCGCAGCCATACCTCCGGCTTGGGCGCCCCCACTCTTAAATTCGTGTCCGACTGTTGGCCACAACTACCCCTTCCGCGAGTCGACCCAGTCGTCGAGCTTCTCGGTCGCCCGGTCGGGGTCGCGGTCCGCTCGCAGCAGTTCCTCGACGAGCGCGGCGAGTTCGTCGGACACCCGGTCGCTGGCCGCCATCCGTGGGACGAGGCGGGCGCGCAGCCAGTCGAGGGCGCGCTGCGGGGAGAATCGGGTGTCGGCCGTCGCGGGCTCGGCGTCGGGCATCGTCGGCTGGATGGCCCGCTGGTACTCGAACCCTGCGTTACTCGGCTGGTGCGGGGTCGACATGGTGGACGGCGTCCGGGGAGAGCAGGCGGCCGCTCGGAACCGCGAGCCAGCCGTTCGCCAGCAGGCGCACCGGGCCCTGGTGGAGCACGACATCGCCCTCGCGGTCGCCGTAGACGACCGCCGACTCGTACTCGCGGACGAACCCCTCCAGTGCGTCCTCGACTGCCTGGTCCCAGACGGACTCGGTGGAGACGACCATACCGAGTGTTCCGCCGGGACCGGCAAATCCCTTCGGGGCGTGCGACGCTGCACCACACTTTTCGGGCCGGCGTTCGGACGTCAAGACGGAATGTCTGAGCCAGTGCTGTGTCCCGCCTGCGGCTGGACGGGGCAGTCCGATTCGGTCGCGAGCACCGATGACGAGCCAGCGTGTCCGACGTGTGGGGAGGTCCTCGGCGCGCTCGCGTGACGGGTCCACCTTTTTGAGCGGGGGTGCAGTACCCCGGAGCATGCACGTAGCCGTACTCGGCGCGGGGACGATGGGCCACGGCATCGCCCAGGTGGCGGCGATGGCGGGCCACGACGTCGCGCTCCGGGACGTCGACGAGGAGCGAGTCGCGGCGGGCGTCGAATCGGTCGACGAGAACCTCCGGGGCGGGGTCGAACGAGACAAAGTCACCCCCGAGGAGCGCGAGGCCACGCTGAACCGCATCGAGGGCACGACCGACCTCGCCGCTGCCGTCGACGGCGCCGGCCTCGTCGTGGAGGCGGTCCCCGAGGACGTCGAACTGAAACAGGACGTGCTCGGAGAGGCAGAGGAGGTGGCGCCGGACGGCGCCGTCGTCGCGTCGAACACGTCCAGCCTCCCGGTCACGGAGATTGCGGCCGCCCTCGACGCGCCCGGGCAGTTCGTCGGCCTGCACTTCTTCAACCCCGTCCACATCATGGGGCTGGTCGAGGTGGTCGTCGCCGAGCAGACGAGCGAGGAGACGCTGGCGTTCGCCACCGAGTTCGTCGAGGACGTCGGGAAGACGCCCATCGAGGTGGCGGACTCGCCGGGCTTCGCGTCCTCGCGGCTCGGCGTCGCCCTCGGCGTCGAGGCGATGCGGATGGTCCAGGAGGGCGTCGCCAGCCCCCGGGACGTCGACCAGTCGATGGAACTCGGGTACAACCACCCGATGGGCCCCATCGAGCTCGGGGACGTCGTCGGGCTGGACGTGCGACTGGACATCCTCGAACACCTCCGGGAGGAGCTCGGTGAGCGCTTCCGGCCGCCCCAGATTCTCAAGCGGAAGATCCGCGCGGGCAAGCTCGGGCAGAAGACCGGCGAGGGGTTCTACGTCTGGGCGGACGGCGAAATCGTGGGGGTGTCGGAGTGACCGTCTCCGAGACCGCAGCCGACTGCGAGTTCGTCGCCGTGACCGAGGACGACCCCGAACACGTCGTCACCGTCACCATCGAGCGACCGGACGCCCGGAACGCACTGAACGCGCAGGTCCGCGACGAGCTGAAGCGGGTCTGCGAGGCAGTCGACGACAGCGAGGACGCCCGAGTCGCCGTGCTGACCGGCAGCGACGAGTCGGGCGCGTTCGTCGCCGGCGCGGACGTGACCGAACTCCGGGAGCGCGACGCCGCCGAGCAGCGCCGGGCGAGCGAACGCCCCCGGGTGTACGAGACCGTCGAGTCGCTGCGCCAGCCCGTCATCGCGGCCATCAACGGCCACGCGCTCGGCGGCGGCCTCGAACTCGCGCTGGCCTGCGACGTCCGTGTCGCCCACGAGGACGCGAAACTCGGCAGTCCCGAGATCAACCTCGGCATCATCCCGGGCGGCGGCGCGACCCAGCGACTCCCCCGGCTGGTAGGTGAGGGGCAGGCCATGAAGCTCGTGCTCACCGGCGACCTCGTGGACGCCGGGGAAGCCGAGGACATCGGCCTCGTCGAGGACGTCCACGCAGACAGCGAGTTCGACGACGCCGTCCGGGAGCTGGCGGCGTCGATGGCCGACCACAGCCCGCTCGCGCTCGAACGCGGGAAGGACGCCGTGAAGGCGGCCAGTCGGATGGACCTCGACGCCGGCATCGAGTACGAGGCCGAACTGTTCGCGGGCCTGTTCGCGACCGCCGACAAGGACGAGGGCATCGACGCCTTCCTCGAGGACCGCGAGCCCGACTGGCAGGGGCGCTGAGAGCACGCCTGCCGAGCCGTCATTCTTTCAAGCGCGCCCCGCATCGGTCCCCCTATGGAGCGAGGAGTGGCGTGCTGGCTGGTCGCCGCAATCGTCGTGCTCGCCGTCGTAGCGCCGGGCGCGTCGGCTGCCGGAGCGCCCGCTGCAGAGTCGGTGAGCGCGCAGGACGGAGACGCGTTCGGGCTCCCCCAGGAGTTCGACCCCGACACCGTCTCCCTGAGCGCGGACCTGGCCGCCGACGGCGACGCCGAGTGGCAGTTCACGTACCGGATGCGACTGGAGACCGACAACGAGACGGCTGCGTTCGAGGACCTCCGGGACGACATCAACGCCAACACCTCGGACTACCTCGACCGGTTCCGTGGGCGCATCACGAACACGGTCGACGCCGCGGCGAACGCCACTGGCCGCGAGATGGCCGTCGAGAACGTCTCCGTGTCGACGCGCGTCAACAGCCTCAACGAGGAGTCGCTGGGTGTCGTGACGTACAGCTTCCAGTGGCGCGGGTTCGCGGAGACCGACGGCGAGCGGGTGACGGCCGGCGACGCCCTCGAGGGGTTCTACCTCGACGAGAAGACGTCGCTGACGGTGTCGTGGCCGAGCGGCTACGCGCTCGAATCCGTCGACCCGGTGGGGAGCCAGCCCAAGGAGGGCGCCGTGCGCTGGAGCGGCCCGGTAGAGTTCGGCCCGGACGAGCCGCGGGTCGTTGTGGCGCCGGCACCGGAAGAGACGACGACGACGACGACCACCGGCGGCTCGGGCGGTGACGACAGCGACGAGTCGACGGGCGACAGTGGTGGCCTCGTCGTGCCGGCGGCGATTGGCGCGCTCGTCGCCGTCGTCGTGCTGGGTGCGGGTGGCTGGCTGTACGTCCGCCAGCACGACACCGGCGAGGGGTCGAGTCCGCCGGTCGCAGGGACGACCGAGCCCGACGACGGTGCAGGCGGTGGCGGTACTGGCGAAGCGGCTGGTGCTGCAGCGGGCGCCGGTGCTGGCAGCGGCGGTGACGACGACAGCGGCGACGACGGCGGACCGCCGTCCGAGCTGTTGAGCAACGAGGAGCGCGTCGAACAGTTCCTCGAGTCCGAGGGCGGCCGCGCGAAACAGCAGGCTGTCGTGGAGGCGCTTGACTGGACGGAGGCCAAGACCAGCCAGGTCGTCAGCGAGATGCACGAGAACGACGCCATCGAGAAGTTCCGCATCGGCCGGGAGAACGTCCTGAAACTTCCGGACGCCGACGACCTCGACGAGTAGCGGCCGGGCGGCGTGTCCTCCCGTAGCACGGCCGGTCCGAGCCGAGACGTACTTGAACGACGGCAGATTTTGCGGGGGTATGACCGAGAGTGGTCCACTGGAGAACATGCTCGCGCAGATGGAGCAGGCCCGCGAGTACGTCGACATCGACGACGGTATTTTCGAGCGACTGAAGTCCCCGGAGCGGACGCTGTCCGTGAGTCTCCCGGTACGGATGGACGACGGGTCCGTCGAGGTCTTCGACGCCTACCGCTGCCAGTTCGACAGCGCCCGCGGCCCGTACAAGGGCGGCATCCGCTACCACCCGAACGTCTCCGAGGAGGAGGTCTCGGCGCTCGCCGGCTGGATGACGTGGAAGACGGCCCTGGTAGACCTGCCGTTCGGCGGCGCGAAGGGTGGCATCGTCTGTAACACGAAGGAGCTCTCCGACAACGAGGTCGAGCAGCTCACGCGCCGCTACACCGAGGGAATCCGTCGGATGATCGGTCCGGAGACCGACATCCCCGCGCCGGACATGAACACCGACGAGCGCACGATGGCGTGGGTCATGGACACGTACTCCGTCTACCAGGGGTACGCTGTTCCCGAGGTCGTCACCGGCAAGCCGCCGGAGATCGGTGGAACCGACGGCCGCGTCGAGGCGACCGGCCGCGGCGTCGCCATCACCACGGAGGAGACCTTCGAGTACTTCGACACGGACGTCGAGAACGCGGACGTCGCCATCCAGGGCTTCGGGAACGTCGGCAGCGTCACCGCCGACCTGCTGACCGAGCGCGGCGCGAACGTCGTCGCCGTCTCCGACGTCAGCGGCGCCATCTACGACCCGGACGGCCTCGACATCGAGGACGTGCAGGCGTACGTCGAGTCCAACGACGGCCGGCTGGAGGGCTACGACGCTGAGGCCATCTCCAACGACGACCTGCTGACGCTGGACGTCGACGCCCTGATTCCGGCGGCCATCGAGGACGTCATCACCGTCGACGTCGCCGAACGGCTGGAGGCCGACGTCGTCGTCGAGGCCGCCAACGGCCCGACGACGTTCGACGCCGCACAGATCCTGCAGGAGCGCGACGTGCCCGTCGTGCCGGACATCCTGGCAAACGCGGGCGGCGTCATCGTCTCCTACCTCGAGTGGGTGCAGAACAGCCAGCAGTACTCCTGGGACGTCGAGGAGGTCAACCGCGACCTCCGCCAGCGGCTCACGAGCGCGTTCGACGAGATGCTCGGCGCTTACGAGGCCCGCGACATCCCGACGCTCCGCACGGCCGCTTACACCATCGCCTTAGAGCGCAGCGCGGACGCCCACGAGTACCGCGGGCTGTTCCCGTAAGAGCGGTCAGCGTCGGCGACGGCGGGAACGGTCGGCAGCAGGCCGGACAGACGAGGTCGGCCTGAAGCCAGTATTGTTTTACACTTCTCTGGCGCAGGAAAAGCCGATGGAGTCCCCGACACGACGCGCGGCGCTCGCCGTCGGCGTCGCCGTCCTCCTCGTCACCGCGGGCTGTCTCGGCGGGACGAATCCGAGCGACGGCAGCACCTCGTCCACGCCCGACAGCACTGACGACACGGCCGAGAGCTGCACGTACAACGCCAGCACGGCTGCTGCGACCGAAACGGGCACCTGGTCGCCCAACGCCTCGGTGGACCAGTACCCGCAGGGCGTCGCCGGAAACGGCACGCTCAGCAACGCCTCCGTCCTCGCTAACGCACACTTCGACGAGACGGCGAACCGGTCGACGGGGTTCTCTGTCGACTGGGAGGACCCGAACAAGGACTTCGTCAGGCGAATCGTGTCCGGTCCCGATCCGTCCACGTACTACAGCACGTTCGACGGGACGACCTCGGGAAGCGACACCCCGAAGACGGAGAGGCTGTACGTGACGGGCTCGCAGCACTACCTCCAGTTCACCGGTGAGAACGAGACGCTCTACCAGGTCGGACAGAACACCAGCTACCACGGCAGCGCCTGGACGAGAGACGACACGTTCGGTCCTCAGAGCAGCCTCGAGAGGTTCCTCGCGAGGGGGAACTACACCGTCAACGGCACCGTCGAGCGCGACGGTCGAACGTTCGTCCAGCTCACCGCCACCGAGGGATCTCCTCCCTGGACGCGCGACTCGTTCGTGACGTACGACGGGACGGCGCTCGTCACGCCCGAGGGGGTCGTCCACGAAGTCGAGGAGTCCTTCGGGACGGGCACGAACGGCACCATCGAGAAACGCTACGAGGGCTCGGTAACCCTCGACACCGACGTCGAGTGGTGCGGTTCCCCGTCGTGGACAACCGACGTCTCGCACCTCTCGCTGTCCATCGTCGAGGACGGCCACGCCGTCGAGATTCGGAACACTGGCGGGACAGCTCTCCCGGCGAACACGACGTTCAGTGTCGCCGGTCACGACGAGCCGGTCGTGAAGCATCGCATTCACCCGAGCAGTGACCGTAGCGGGACCGTCACGACGGACGCCCGACTCGAGCCGGGCGACATCGTCTACGTGACCGCGAGCGTCGACGGGAGCGCGGCGTCGTTCGCGCTCCACGAGAGCCCGACGCGCGGCGAGTATGCCTTCGGAGCTGCCAGCGTCACGGGCGGCAACGAAACCGTCCACTACCGATTGCTGACGGGCGTCACAACCCCGGAGTGGGAGGAGTAGCTCGCGTCGTTCCGTAATCGCCCGCGTCCGTACGCCGCCTGTGGACCGAGGAGTTAACCCGGTCGAACGTGGACGCGGGAGCATGACCTTCGAGGCGGTGTTCGTCGACCTCGACGACACCCTCTACCCGTACGACGAGTGCAACGAGGCCGGGAAGGCGGCGGCCTGGGAGAAGGCGAAAGAACTCGGCTACCAGTCCAGCCGCGACGACTTCGAGGAGCTCTATCTAGAGGCTCGCCGGGAGGTCAAACGCGAGCTCGCGGGCACGGCGAGCGCCCACGAGCGCTTTCTCTACTTCAAGCGCGCCATCCAGATCCACACCGGAACGCACGACGCGAAGGACGCGCTGGCGCTCGGCGAGGCGTACTGGGACGCCTACGTCGACGAGATGGAGCTGTTCGACGGCGTGGTCGAGACGCTGGCCGCGCTCCAGGACGCCGGGCTCGCCGTGGCGGTGGTGACGAATCTGACGACGCGCATCCAGATGAAGAAGATCGAGGAGCTCGGCATCGACGACCACGTCGACCTCGTGATGACCAGCGAGGAGACGGGCCGCGAGAAGCCCTCCAGCGTGATGTTCACGCTGCCGATGGCGCAACTGGACGTCAGGCCCAGCGAGACGGTGATGGTCGGCGACTCCGTCTCGTCGGACATCGAGGGCGGGAACGCGCTGGGGCTGACGACCGTCCTGTTCAACAGCGACGCGACCGGCCTCGACCACCGCGAGCGGCCGGACCACAGGATTGAATCCTTCCCCGAGGTTACGGACGTCGTACTGTAACCATGCTTGCTCGCGAACGCGTCGACGTCGTCGACCACGCACCGCTGCTGAGTGACCTCACCCCGGGCCGCACCGGGAACCTGAGCGTCCGGGACGGCGACCGGTTCGCCGCGACGCCGACCGGCGTCCCCTACGACGGCTTCGACGCCAGCGACGTCCCCGTCGTCACCCTCGACGGCGACGTGGTGGCGGGCGAGATGGACCCGACGAGCGAGGTCCCGATGCACACCGGCATCTACCGGCGGCTGGACGCAGGGGCCATCGTCCACACGCACTCGCCGTGGGCGTCGACGCTCGCGGTGCTCGGCGAGGAGCTGCCCCCCGTCCACTACATGATTACCGCGGTCGGCCGGAAGGTGCCCGTCGCGGGGTACGCCCCCTACGGCACCGACGACCTCGCCGAACTCGTCGTCGAGGAGATGGAGGCCGCCCAGTCGGACGCCTGCATCCTCGCGAACCACGGCCTCGTCGTCGTCGGCGAGGACCTGCCGACGGCCATCGAGAACACCGTCCACGTCGAGGAACTCTGCAAGGTCTACCTGCGGGCGCGCCAGCACGGCGAGCCCAACGAGCTCACCGACGACCAGCTGGCAGCCGTCGAAGCGAAGTTCGAATCCTACGGCCAGTCCGAGGAGTAGCTACCCCGGCTCTCGCTCCCCGGGGCGGTACTGCGTGACTGCGTAGCATCCTGCACAGTTATGGGGTGGCGGCAATCAGTCGGGTGGTATGGACGACGTCGACACCGCGCGCCGTGGGCTGATTGCCGCCGTGCTCGGCGGCGTCGCGGCGGGCGGCTTCTTCACGCCAGCGTCCACGTATCTCGAGCAGTTCGCGCCGCTCTCGGGGGACGTCTGGGCCGCGACGACCGACGAGCCGCCGGGGACAGTGGACAGCGAGTACGGGCCGGCGACGGTCCAGTACGACGGGAACCGGGTGCCGCGCGTCGAAGCGGACGACGAGGCGGCGCTGTACCACGCCGTCGGGTACGCTCACGGGACCGACCGGCTGTTCGCGATGGACCTCCAGCGCCGGCTGATGCGCGGCCAGCTGTCGGCGGTCGTGGGCGAGGCCGCGCTGGACTCCGACGAGTTCCGCGTGCAGATGGACTTCGCGCAGGCAGCCGACGCGAACTGGGGGGCGCTCCAGGACCGCGACCCCGAGGTCGCCGGGCTGCTGGAGGCGTACGCGGATGGCGTGAACGCGGCACGCGAGGACCAGTCGCTCCCGCCGGAGTTCGTCCTGCTGGACTACGAGCCGGCAGCGTGGACGCCGACTGACACGCTGCTGTTGCAGTTGCAGATCTCGTGGACACTCACCGGGAGCTTCGCGTCACTGCGCCGGGACGTGCTCGCCGGGGAACTCGGTGCGGACGCGGTCGACGAGCTGTTCCCGCGGCGGTACGACCACGACAGCCCGATTCTGCGTGGCAACAGCGGCTCCGGGGCGGCGAGCGCGACGCCAGGTCGGAGCGAGCAGGCGTCGGGGACGTCTCGCGTCTCCAGTGACTTCGCGGGCTGGCTGTCGAGTTTCGAGTCGCCGCCCGGCATCGGGTCGAACTCGTGGGTGGTGAGCGGCGAGCACACCGAGAGCGGCGAGCCGCTGCTGGCGAACGACCCCCACCTGTCGCTGCTCGCGCCGCCCGTCTGGTACCAGCAGCACCTCGACTGGGGCGACGGCTGGGTCCGCGGGGTGACGTTCCCCGGCGTGCCGTTCGTCATCATCGGGGAGAACGACGCCGGCGCGTGGGGGTTCACGAACGCCGGCGCCGACGTCCTCGACTGCTACACGTACGAGACAGACGGCGACCAGTACCGGTACGGCGACGAGTACCGGGACTTCGAGACCGACGAGCACACCATCGCCGTCGACGGCGCCGAGGACGTGACGGTGACGAGGCGGAAGACGGTCCACGGCCCGGTCGTCGAGCGCGAGGGCGAGCAGGTCGGCGTGGCGTGGACCGGCCTGTCCGCGACAGCGACCACCGACGCCGTACACGCGATGGCACACAGCGACGGCCTCGAGGACTTTCGGGAGGCCGTCCGGGACTTCGACCTGCCGACGCAGTGTGTCGTCTACGCCGACCGCGACGGCAACACCTACCACAAGGTCACGGGCCGGATTCCCGTCAGGCACACCGACGGCGAGCGCGTGCCCGGCTGGCAGGTGTTCGACGGCTCCGAGCGAGCGGGGGAGTGGCCGGGCTACACGCCCTACGGTGAGTCCTCGTGGGAAGGGTTCGTGCCGTTCGACGCCAAGCCCGGCGCGGTGAACCCGGGCTACGTCGGCACGGCGAACCAGCGCATCGTCGACGACCCCGAGTACTACCTCTCCGAGGGGTACAGCCCGCCGTTCCGCGGCGAACGCCTCAACGAAGTGCTGGACGACTGGGCGGGAGACGGCGAGGCCGGCACGACGCCCGGGGACATGCGCGACCTCCAGCGGGACACCGTCGACACGCGCGCCCGGCGGCTCGTCCCCAGACTCCTCGACGCCGTCGACGTCGAGTCGGCCGGCGCGCCGTTCGACGCGCTCGAAGAGTGGGACTACCGGATGGACCGCGACAGCGAGGCGGCGCTGGCGTTCGCCGTCGTCCTCGACGCCTACCGCGAGGCGCTGTACAGTGATGGATTCGCCGACGCCGACCTGAGCGAGGACTACTGGCCGAACGACTGGGTGACCGTCACCCTCGCGGACGACGCTGAATGGTTCGACCGCGAGGAGACGCCGGAGTCGGCCGCAGCGGCGATGCGGACCGCACTCGACGCGGCAGCAGCGCGCGTCGCCGACGAGGGCTGGACGACGTACGGCGACTACAACGTCGTCGCACTCGACCATCCCTTCGACCAGCCCTTCCTGAACTATCCGCGGCTGGCGACGGACGGCTCCCCGGCGTCGCTGAACAACTTCCGGCGGGACAGCGACGCGGGCAGTTCGTGGCGCATGGTCGTCCCGATGGCCGACGGCGCCGACGCGTCGGTCGTCCTGCCCGGCGGGAACGACGGCGACCCGTTCAGCGACCAGTACAGCGACCAGCTCCGGGCGTGGGCAGACGGCCAGTATTACGCGTTCGACCGGGAGTTCCGCGGACCCCGCATCGAGTTCGGGGGTGGTGAGTGATGGACCGAGAGCAGGTGCTGGTCGCGGTGGTGGCAGTCGTCGCGTCGCTGGCACTGGCGTCGGTCCACTGGCTCGGGCTGCTGGTCGGCGGCGTGGCCGTCGGACTGCTCGCGTCGTCGTGGCCGCGCGCGCTCGCTGCGGGCCTCGGGTTCGGTGCGCTCGCGTGGCTGGCCTTCCTCGGGACGCTGTGGCGGGCCGGCCGGCTGGCGGCCTACTGGGACGCCGGCCTCCTGCTGTACGCGAGCGTCGGCATCCCGCTCGCGCTCGGACTGGTCGGCGCGCTCTCGTACGGGCTCAGGCCGTCCGGCGCGCGTACTGCGTGAGCACGAACGTCACGAGGACGAGCATTCCGAACCCGGCGATGGCGAACCAGAGGGACGCGACCTGCGGCGACGCCGCGACGTCGGGCGCGAGAAACCACACGCCAGTGCCGACGGCCGCCAGCACGAGCGCGTACACGTACGCCCTGACGAGGTCGTAGCCGAGCCGGACCCGGTCCATCGGGCGACTATCTGGTGTCGACGGAGTTATGCGTTCGGGTCTGGCGGCGGACTGCTTTTGCCCGCCGGCGCCGAACCGGGAGGCGTGACGACTGTCGCGGAGACGCAGGCGGCGTACGGCCGGTGGGCGCGGGCCTACGACTGGCTGGTGCGCCTGCTCCCGGGACTGGACGGCCTGCGGGCGCGCGCCGTGGCGGGCCTCGACCTCTCTCCGGGAGACACCGCCGTGGACATCGGCTGCGGGACGGGCGCGAACCTCCCCCACCTCCGGGACGCCGTCGGCCCGTCGGGGACCGTCGTCGGCGTCGACCTCACGCCGGGGATGCTGGCTCGCGCCAGCCAGCGAGTCGAAACGGCGGGCTGGCGGAACGTCCACCTCGTGTGTGGCGACGCCGCCCGGCCACCGGTCGACGACGTGGACGCCGTGCTCGGGACGTTCGTCGTCGGGATGCTCGCCGACCCGGTGTCAGGGATGCGGGCGTGGCTGGACTGCCTGAACCCGGGCGGGCGAGTCGCCGTGCTCGAAGCGACGCGCTCGACGCACCCCGTCGGCGGCCGACTGAACCGCGTGTTCGACTCGCTGGTCGCCGCCGGCGCGCCCGGCGGAGCCGACGGGCGCGACGCCTCGGGGACGCTCGACGAGCGAGTCACCGCGGCCCGGGACGCCCTCGCGGCGGACGCCGACCTACTCGAGGAGGACCGTCGCGTGCTGGGGTTCGTCCGAACCGTCGTCGCCGAGCGCTCCCGGTAGCCAGTCTGCTATCGGCGAGTGCTGTCGGTGGCTCCGTCTTCCGCCGTCTCGTAGGCGCCCTCGCGGGCCAGCCGGCCGCGCTCGGCCAGCACCGACGGCGTGCGGCAGACGCCGTCGGCGCCCGCGGCCTGCGGCACCGCACAGTTGTTGCAGTTCTCGCAGACCACCGAGGCTCCGTGGTCGTCTCGGCTCCAACAGTGGCACTGTGTCGTGACCGTTGATGGTGGGTGAATTCGTCGTAAACGCTCTAGTTCTCGGTTTGCCTCATCTTCGATAGTCGTCCAGCAGCACGGAGATGGTCACGAGCGTTCGGTCCCGCCGTCCGAGTTATTCTTTCCAGCCACAAAGGTTTAGAACACATATCGAGAATGCAGATTCAGGATGGAAGTAGGAACTGACCAATTCACTCGATCCTACAACGCGTTGCAGCGTATATTTGCTGGGGCGTTGATAGTGTACGTAATATTAGTCGTACTTTCCCAGCGGCAACTCGCTATCGCTACTGCGGGGCTCCTGTTTCTAGTTTTATCACCAATTACAATGTATTATCATTTCGCGCTCAGTAGAGCGAATTACGATACTCCAATCCCCTTCGCAGTGAATATCATTATTCTGGGTACGGCGACACTAAGTTGGATATATATTCGCTTTGTTGAGTTGGGGGATTCTCTCCCATCGATTGTTCCGATCTTGTTAGTGTTCTTTTCTACTGTAGTTGAGTCTATTAATTCTAAGTATGTTTCTAATTCCTAATCTCCTTCTCAATTTAGTTGAAATCTGGAAAAAATTAATAACGTCGGATGTTGGAGGTGATATGAAGTTCTCAAAACGCAAACTCCTGTTCGGAATCGGCTCTGGCGCCGTAGGAACGATATCGCTGCCGGGTGTTGGTTCAGCATTCGCGGCGGAAGAAGTGCCAGACATCCTCGTTGAGAAAGCAACCAACACGAATCAGGATATCCTTGCATACACGACCCTTGACAAAGCTACTAGGGTACTGTACATAGCTACAGGAACCACCTCGCAAGATGATACCCCAGCAGATATCATCCGGGTGGCTGGCAAAGATGACGGATCTGTCCGAAATATTCGCTGGAAATCGCCAACGGAGCTTCGATTCTGGCAGAACAGTGAAGTGAGAAAAGTCTCCGTCATGAGTGGTAGCGTTGGTAAGCCGACTACTGTAAAAGAAAAGGAACCCATGCCCGGCATAGAGGAGGTGCAAAGCACCCCCTCGTTCGACCCAGACCAAATCATAAAGCCTCCGGGAGGTAGCGCTCCTGACTGGGTTGACGATCCCTCTTACACCCACTCAGGGGGAAAAGAATGCATATCGGTCGGCCCAGAGTGGTTTGAGTATTCGACTTGGTGTGCTGAAGTCGGTGAGGTGTCTCCCAAGGTATTCGCTACATGTAATGGGGAAAATAAAACTCTGGCAGGTGCCGAAATTGAGGGGGTTACTATCTCAGCGGCTGGTACCAGCTATACGATTTCAATCGATCTATGGATGGGATACCAGCCTGTTGAGGAATGTTCTTACATCGGGTCTGATTCGCTAGACTTCTGCCATCGCTGGTGTGGGATCGGCCCAACTGCCACGATGGCGGAGTGGGAAGAACAACTTGAGGCCTACATCTATTCGTCTCTGGAAGAACTTGACGAATTCTTCCCAGACATCCCAAATCTGAATTATGATCTGAACCGCTCTGAGGTTGCCGTACTAATAATAGCCGTACTAGCAGCACTCGCAAAGCTTCTATTTTCTCCGCTAGACCCCACACTCTCGTAATAGAGGACTATTCACATCCACTCAAGGATTTGTCCAACCCGGGATATTCCCTCGGTTGGCTATAAGTATCCCAAGATTGGTGCGGAATCTGGATGTAAAGGTGTCTTCAACAGTTGCTCAGTCCAGGTGCGAACAGGTGGCGGTTATTGTCGTCAAAGAAACGACTAGATGCCATACATACGAGGTTCCTGCACGTGACCTAAGAGAAGAGTCGGTGAGTCTAGAGGGAGTTGAGACGGTGAGGAGGGATTCATCGAGACCTAGTAACTACGTCCCAAAGATACGAATGAAGAAGTAGAGGCCGGTGAGTGACTCAGCAGATTTCTCCTCACCGGCATTGCCTTACTGAAATCGTCTCCCACATTGTCGGCCGCGCAGTCGTAACGGGCGGCTGCGCGTTCATCCCGCTGTCGCTCGCCTTCAACGCGGTCCTCACCGTGAGAGCCCGCGGCGACACCACTCCGAACTGAGTCGCCTCGCTCACACCTGCCCAGTATCGTACGCGCCCTCGCGAGCCAGGCGGCCGCGTTCGGCGAGCACCGACGGCGTGCGGCAGACGCCGTCGGCGCCCGCGGCCTGCGGCACAGTGCAGTTGTTGCAGTTCTCGCAGGCCACGGATGCCCCGGAATTGTCGAGCAGTCGCGCCGGCAACCGGGGCTCCGCGTAGAACGGCCGGCCCATCCCGACGAGGTCGCAGGCGTCCCCGAGCAGGCGGTCGATGCGGGCTCGCTCCCTGACGCCGCCCTCCAGCATCACCGGGACGTCGACGCGCTCCCGGACGCGCCGGCATAGGTCGGCGTTCCACGCGGGCTCGAAGGTCGCGCGGCGGGCCTGCAGGCGGTTCGCCAGCGACACCAGCTTCGCGCGCCACCGGCCGCCGAAGGCGTCGGCGTAGCCCGCCTGGAACTGGTCGTCGCGCCACGCACGCTCGGGGTACTCCCCTCTCACGACGTGCATGTCCCAGAAGACGCTGCCGGAGACGGGCGCGACGGCGTCGAAGCCGGCGTCCTCGACGGCGCGCTCGCAGAGCCGCACGCAGTCGTCGGCGGTGAGGTGGCGGCGGATGCCCGGCGGCGCCCGGGTCTCGGCGGGAATCTTCGTCACGAGCGAGAGGTCGGTGCGCTGGCGGACCTCCTCGGCGACGAGTTCGAGGAACCGGAAGCCGTCGGCGAACTCGTCGCTGCGGCGGTTGTAGAACGGGGAGAGAAACTGCTGGACGATGCCCATGTTCGCGCCGGCGACGTGGATGCCGTGGTAGCCGGCGTCGGCCAGCCGGCCCGCCGCGCGCCCGAAGTCCGCGGCGAGCTCGTACACGTCGT
The DNA here is from genome assembly GCF_021729015.1 of Halobacterium rubrum. Lineage (GTDB taxonomy): Archaea > Halobacteriota > Halobacteria > Halobacteriales > Halobacteriaceae > Halobacterium > Halobacterium rubrum. The sequence goes on along the minus strand of NZ_JAJQQZ010000003.1, from coordinate 207,095 downwards.
CCGTGGAGAGCACGCGCGGCGAGACGTCGAGCAGGCCGAGTCGGTCGGCGGCCCGGAGCGGGAGCGGCGGCCGGGAGACGGCGAGCTGGTCGAGGTCGGGGTGGGCGTCCCGGTAGCCGGCGTGCCAGACCTCCATCGAGCGCAGCCCGCCGTGTTCGAGTTGCGCGAACACGCGACCGCCGTGGGCCTCGATGGCCTCGGGGACCGGCGAGAGCCCGGCGACGAAGTCGTCGTCGTGGACCCGGGTCATGCCGGGGGCGGCGCAGCCGCCCTCGCCACGGACGATGGTCGCGCCCTGGCAGACGAGTCCCGCGCCGGCCGCCGCAGCGGGTTCGAGTTCGTCGCGGAGCGTCTCGGCGGTGTCCGGGCCGGTGCCCGCACACTCCAGCAGCGGCGCGCGGTACAGCCGGTTCCGGAGCCGCAGCCCGCCCACGGCCACCTGGTCGTCGAGGTGCGTCACAGACCGACACACGGGCGCCGGCGGCTTCAGCGTGGGGGCACCCGGAGTGGAATCCGGCACCCGACCGTACCTGGTCGGCGGTCGAAAACTCGAAGCACTTTAAGACCAGCGCGGTCAGGGTGGAGGTATGACTGACGTGGACGTAGCTGTCGTGGGTGGCGGGCCTGCGGGGTCGACCGCCGCCTACGCGGCCGCGGAGGCTGGCGCTGACGCGGTGGTCTACGAGAAAGGCGTTCCGAGAGACGACCGGGAGCGACTCGGGCCGGACTCGACGGACGCGGCGGGATTCCTCGACTACTGGCTGGACGTCGCCGACCTCGACGTCGAGGACGTCCCCGAGGACGTCGTCGAGCAGGAGCTCGTCGACGCCGAGTTCATCGGGCCCAGCGAGCGCGTGACTGTCGACCGCACCGGTATCGACAGCGACTACGAGCACTTCGGCTTCACCTTCCACCGCGCGAAGTTCGACGACTGGCTTCGGGAGCGAGCGGAGGCCGCCGGTGCGCGCTACGAGGCCGGGACGAGCGTGACGGGCGTCGACTCGCAGCTCTCCGGGACCGGCCACGAGCACACGCTGCACCTGGGCGACGGCGAGACGGTGACCGCGGAGTACCTCGTGCTCGCGGACGGTCCCCAGCGCCAGGTGACCATGCGCGTCCTCGACCCGCTGCTGCCCGAGGGCAAGCAGGCAAGTGAGGTCCTCAGCCCGCCGAGCGCCAACCACATCGCGTACCAGGAGTACCGGCGGTTCCCCGAGGAGCTGTTCGACGACGACTCGCTGAAGTTCTGGTGGGGCTGGATGCCGGGCGAGACGGCCTACCCGTGGGTGTTCCCGAACCGGGACAACGTCGCCCGGGTCGGGCTGACGATGCCCATCGGGCTGGACGTCGAGGACTTCGACGCCTCGGAGTGGCGGCTGCTCCGCGAGGACGACGAGAAGATCCCGTCGGGCTCGGAGTACATCCGGCGGCTGCTCGAGGAGCTGTACGGCGACGAGTACGACGTCGAGGCGGACTTCCCGCTCGCGAACGGCCACGGGAAATCGAAGGGGACGGAGACGTACCCCATCTCGTCGACGCGCCCCATCGAGTCCCCCGTCGAGGCCGGAATTGCCGTCGCGGGCGGCGCGATGGGCACCACGTCGGCGTTCCACGAGGGCGGCGACCACGTCGCCCACCGCACCGGCCTGCTCGCCGGTCGGCTCGCCGCCGAAGGACGCCTCGAGGACTACAACGACGCGTGGCACGACGCCATCGGCGAGGAGCTCAAGCGGAACGTCGCGATGGCCGACGTGGTCAGTGACTTCGACCCGGACGACTGGGACGACACCATCCACGTCACGCGGGAGATGCTGGCGGCCAGCGACGACGGCCAGATCATCTCGAAGTCGAACGCGCGCTCGGCTGCTGGCGGCCTCAAGCTCTACGGGAAGTACCGGAAGACGAAGTTCGGGCTGCGGAAGGGCCGGTACGCGCAGCTCCGCGAGTCGGACTACTCGTTCTGAACGGGCTGGGCGCTCCCGAAAGCACTTCAGCCGAGCGGGAGAACTCCGAGGCGATGCCCTCCACTCGACGGTCGTTTCTCGCGAGCAGCACCGCAGCCGCGGCGTCGGCGCTCCTCGCCGGCTGCGCGTCTCTCTCAGGGGGAGGGACGCCGGACGACCCGCCGCCGTCTGGTGACGTCTCGCTGGGGGAGCGCGACCGACACGTGTACGGCGCGACCGGCGACTGGTCGTCGTTCGGCGCGAACGCCGCCAACAACAGGCAGGTGGCCGACGGCCGGGCGCCGATCGACGGCGTCACCGAGCAGTGGCGGGCGCCGTTCCCGCAGCTCTCCCACCAGGAGCCCGTGGTCGCCGACGGCACCGTCTACGTGGCGACCAGAGACCGCCTGCGGGCGCTGGACGCCGAGACGGGCGACGAACGCTGGAGTGCCGACGGCGCCGACGCGCCGCCGCTCGTGCTCGACGGCGTGGTGTACGCCGCACGGAGTCGGACGCTGCGGGCGCTGAACGCCGACAGCGGCGAGGTGGTCTGGGCCCGCGAGTTCGACGGCCCCGGGCAGGTCACGTCGCCGTCGACGTACGGCGGCGACCAGCTGGTGTGTGGCGTCGGCGAACGCGTCCTCGGCCTCGACCCGGAATCCGGCGACGAGGTGTGGACCCAGACGGTGTTCGGGCAGGTCCACCACCACGCGGCGTTCCTGTCGGGGTACTGGGCGGTCGTCGCGACCGACGCCGGCCGCGTCTACCTGCTGGACCGCGACGGTGTGGGGAGCTGGCAGTGGCAGCTGCCCGCGCGCCCGGTCGCGCCGCCGGCAGCCGACGCCGAGTCCGTCTACGTGAACTGCGAGGACGGCAACACGTACGCACTGAAAGACGACAGCGACGGCTCCGAGATGGGGCAGCGGTGGAGCGCCGACACCGGGTGGGCCGACGGCGGCGTGGCGGTCGTCGACGGCCTCGCGCTCGTGGCCAACGGCGGGACACTGGAGGCCGTCCACACCGGCTCCGGGTCGACGGCGTGGAGCGAGGCCACCGGCGACTGGCGGCACACGGCGCCGACCGCCGCCCGCGACACCGTCTTCGTCGGCGGGGCCGCGCTGTACGCGTTCGACGCGACGCCCGGCGGCGACCCCGACGGCGGCCCCGCGCTCCGGTTCGAGCACTCGTTCGCCGGTCGCGTCGGCCCCGGCCCCGTGCTCGACGACGGCACGCTGTACACGGTCGCCGAGGTCGAGGAGGGCGAGACCGCGCTGGTCGCGCTCGCGTGACCCCGCCTGCCGGAACGGGAACGCTCTTGTCCGCCGTGGCGTCTACCCGGAGCCAGTGACACCGACAGACCGACGGGACTTCCTCGCGGGCGCCTGGGACGCCGTGCCGACGCTGCCGGCGAACGTCCCGTTCGGGTTCGTCGCCGGCGCGGCCGCCGTGCAGGCGGGGTTCAGTGACCTGCAGGCGGTGGCGCTGTCGGCGTTCGTCTTCGGCGGCGCGAGCCAGCTGGCCGCCATCGACCTGCTGGACGCCGGCGCGCCGCTGGCCATCGTCGTGCTGACGGCCGTCGTCGTGAACCTTCGGTACGTGATGTACAGCGCCGCCATCGCGCCGTACTTCCGGGAGTTCGGGTCGAAGGCGCGGCTGTTCGCCAGCCAGTTCCTCGTCGACACGACGTTCGCCATCGCCGTCACCGAGTACGAGCGCGACGAGTCGACGGACGAGCTGTCGTACTATCTCGGGGAGTCCGCGACAATCTACGTCGGGTACGTCGCCGGGACGGCCGCCGGCGTGGTCGCCGGTGACGCCGTCCCCGAGGGGCTCCAGCTGGACTTCGCCGTGCCCCTGTTGTTCCTCGCGTTGCTCGTCCCCTCGATCACGGACGAGGCGACGAGCGTCGCGGCCGCCGTCGGCGGCTTCGTCGCCGTCGCCGCTGCCGGGCTGCCGATGAACGTCGGCATCGTGGTCGCCGCGCTGGCCGGCGTGGCGGCGGCGGCTCTCACCGACGTCGCGGGGGTGGGGCAGTGATGGAACTCTGGCTGGTGGTGTTCGCCGCCGCCTTCGGAACCTACCTGCTCCGGGTGTCGTTCGTGACGCTGCTCGGGCGCGCCGACGAGGTGCCGGCGCGCGTCAAGCGCGTGCTGGCGTTCGTGCCGCCGGCGGTCCTCGCGGCGCTCGTGCTCCCGGAGCTCGTGCTGTACGGCGACGGCGGCCTCTCAGTCTCGCTCGGGAACGACCGGCTGCTGGCGGGGCTGGTCGCCGCCGCCGTCGCCTGGAAGACCGAGGACATGCTCGCGACGGTGGTCGTCGGGATGCTCGCGCTGTACGCGCTCTCGCTGGTTCCGTAACTGGTTCCCGGGCTGCCCGCGAACCCCGGGGTATGCTCGCCGAAGGCACCACCGCTCCCGACTTCGAGTTACCGAACCAGGACGGCGACACGGTCGCGCTCTCCGACTTCGACGACCAGTACGTCGTCGTCTACTTCTACCCGCGTGCCGACACGCCGGGCTGCACCATGGAGGCCTGCGAGTTCCGGGACAACTGGGGCCGCTACGAGGACGCCGACGTCCCCGTGGTCGGCGTCAGCGACGACCCCGTCGAGGACCTCGCCGAGTTCAGTTCGGACTACAGCCTGCCGTTCGACCTCCTGAGCGACGCGGACGGCGAGGTCGCGACCGCCTACGAGTCCTACGGCGAACGCGAAATCATGGGCGACGTGATGGACGTCACCCACCGGAACACGTACGTCGTCGGTCCGGACGGCACCATCGAGGCTGCCTTCGAGGGCGTCGACCCGGACGGGCACGCCGACGAGGTGCTGGCCGCCATCGAGGACGCCGCGTAGTCGACAGCACTTTGTCGGTGTCCCCGTCACTGCCCCTGTGAGCCGAGAGTACGACAAACTGGTCCGGGACGAAGTCCCCGACGTCATCCGCGAGGACGGCGAGACGCCAGTGACCCACCGCGCCGAGGGCGAGGAGTACCGCGACCGACTCGCGGCGAAGCTCGTCGAGGAGGCCGAGGAGTTCGCTGACAACCGCACCGTCGCCGAGATCGGGGACGTGCTCGACGTCGTCGACGCCATCTGTGCCGCCCGCGACGTCGACCGCGACTACCTCGACGACATGCGCGCCGCGAAGACCGAGGAGCGCGGCGGCTTCGTGGAGGGCGTAGTACTGGAGCAGGTCGAACCGACCGAGGAGCACCGGGCGCCGGACTGGGAGTCGCCAGACGAGTAGGAGCACCTCGCGCCGGATGCGCCGCGCTTACATCGGAGCGCCCGAACTCGCGGGCATGGAGTGGCACGAAGTCGACCGGCAGACCGGGCGGGAGTGGGAGCGCGAGGACGGCCACGCCGTCATCCGGCTGCGGCAGACCGCGCGCGGCGACTGGGCGGTCACGTACGACCGCCTCGAGCAGGCCGGCGACGGGTCGGCGTACGAGCGCGTGGAGGTCGGCAGCGAGGACGCCGCGCTGACGCGCGTCGAGGAGTTCAAAGAGCGGACCGCGAGTGTCGAGGCCGAGCCCTGAATCGGGCGCTCACTCGGCCGTGGCGCGGCGCCGCCGGTCAGCCGGCGATTGGCCCGCTCACATCCCGGCCACCGAGCAGTTCGCGGACCCGTTCCACGTACGGGCGTACCGGCGGACTGAACTCGTGTAGGCGGGGGCCGCGCAGCGATTCCGAGACGATTCGTGTGGACGGCGACGACGTGGTCTGGGTTTCACCGGGCACGTGACTGGTGTCGTAGCCGCAGGTCGCTCACTCGGCTCGATTCGTCAGCCGCGTCGGCGCCGGGGAGGTGCGCGCGAAGCCACCTAAATCCTCGGACGCAGGAAACCGTCGCACGGACCGAATCCGCCACGTTTTTGAGCGCGACGAGGTCTACTGCCGGCCAGTACGTGCCTTCGCTGATTCTCCTGGTGGGGGCGTTTCTCATCTCGTTCACCGTCGCAGCAGTGACGGGTGCCAGCAGCGTCTCGGTGTCGATGGCGCCCGCAGTCGGGTCGAACTCCATCACGGTCCTTCGTGGGGCGTTCGTCGTCGGCGCCGTCGGGTTCGTCGGCGCCGTCGCGCAGGGCGCCGCCGTCACTCGGGGGGTCGGGACGGAGATCGTCTCCGGGCCCGTGACGTTCGGGATGGGGACGGTCGCGCTCGTGGTCATCGGCGTCTTCGTCGGACTGGGCATCTACTTCGAACACTCGATACCGGTGGCGTTCTCGACGTTCGGCGCCGTCGCCGGCGTCGGGTTCGCTGCCGACTACAGCGCGAACCTCGACTACTGGGCGCTCACGCTCGGCGCGTGGGTCGCGTCGGGCGTCGTCGCCGTCGTACTGGCGTACGGCGTCACAGTCGCCCTCAAGCGGTTCGTGCCCGAGTCGCCGCGTGTCGAGCGGTGGGTCGACAGCGCCGTGCTGTTCGCCGGTGTCGTGTTCTCGTTCATCGGCGGCGGCAGTCAGGTGGGTCTGGCCGTCGGACCCCTCGTCGGCACGGTCGACGACCTCGGGTTCAGTCTGCTGTCGCTGATGGCGTTCGGCGGACTCGGCATCACGCTCGGCGCGTGGGTGAAGAGTCCGGTGATGCTGCAGGCCGTCGGCCGCCAGTACGCGAGTCTCGGCCAGCGCACGTCGCTGGCTGTGCTCGTGACGGCGATTCCGATGGTGCAGGTCATCGCGAACGTGCTCGGTGTGCCCATCTCGTACAACCACATCATCATCAACAGCATCGCAGGCTGCGGGTTCGCCGCCAGTGGCGGCGGGGCTGGCGTCGACACCCGGAAGTACGCCGGCACGCTCGCGAGCTGGGTGGCGACGCTCTTCGGGTCGACGCTGACGGCGTACGTGCTCTACACCGGAGCGAAAGCGGTCTGAGCCGTGGTGGGCGACGTGCTGCGCCCGTTCAGCGGGTCGGCGTGCTGACGGCGAGGCCTTCACCGAGGGGCACGACCGCCGTCTCGAAGTCCGGGTCGTCGCGCACTCGCTCGACGTAGGCGGCGACGCCCGCAGTGGCGTCGTCGACCGGGTCGCCACCGCGGAGCGCATCGGTGACATCCGCCGTGTTCACGGGCCCCTGCATGATGTTGTCGGCGACGACCACGCCCCCGGGCGCGAGGTCCTCGACCACCTGGTCGAACGCCTCGGCGTACCGCTCCTTGTCGTGGTCGAGCAACACGACGTCGAAGGGGCCGTCGTAGCGCTCGAAGGTCTCGATGGCGTCGCCGGCCTCGTAGTGGACGTCGGCGGCCGGGTCGAGGCGGTCGAGGAATTCGCGTGCTTCTGCGAGGTTCTGTTCGTCGTAGTCGGTGAGGACGAGTTCGCCCTCGGACCCGAGTGCGGGCAGGAACCACGCCGCGGAGTACCCGAACCCGGAGCCGAACTCGAAGACCCGGTCCGCGTCCGCGAGCGTCGCCAGCAGCCGGAGGAATCGGCCGGCGTCAGGCCCGAGCGTGGGGAAGTTCCGGTCGTCGCCGTGCTCGGTCATCTCCGCGAGCAGCGCCGACGGCTGGGGGTTCGCGGCGGCGAGCAGCGATTCGACGTCGTCGCCGAGAACGAGGCTCATGGCCGGGGTGACGGCAGCCCGACAGTTAGTCGTTGGCGGTCACACCACCAGAGCCGACCCACCAGCAGTGCGCAGTCGCCGGTCAGCGGGTCAGTCGTCGTCGGTCCACTTGATGGAGCAGCCGCGGGACGGCTGGAAGTCCGTCTCGACGGGCTCGCCGGCGAGCACGCTGTCGATGGCGTCCCGGGCGTCGCCGCCCTCGCGAGTCGGCTCGTCGTCGGGGTTCATGGCGTCGTCCAGCCGGCCGTGGTAGGCGAGCTCGAACCCTTCGCCGGTGTTCCGCAGGAGGAACGGGTCCGGGGTACAGGTGGCGCCGTAGGCGCGGGCCGCCTCCTGCGTGTCGTCGCGGAGGTAGGCGTCGTACTGGATGGTGCCGTCGTCGACGAGCTCCTGCATTCGCTCGAAGGAGTCGTCGGGGTACTCGTCGGCGTCGTTGGGGTTGACGCCGACCACGGCGACGTCGTCGTAGTCGGCGGCGATGTCGTTGAGGGTGTCGAACTTCGCTTTCGCGTACGGGCAGTGGTTGCACGTGAACACGAGCAGGACGGCCTCGTGGTCGGCGAAGCTGTCGAGGGTGTACGTCTCGCCGTCCGTGCCGCGGAGGTCGAAGTCGGGGGCGCGGTCGCCGGCTTCGAGTTCCTCGTCGGATTCCATCTGAACCATGCGGAGACGTAACGTGACCGGGTCGAAAAACCGTTGGGTTACGCGAGGGTGTAGCCGTCGTCGGTCGCCTCGAGGACGCCCTCGTGGACGAGGTGGTCGAGGTGGGCGAAGGCCTCGCCGGGGCCGTGGAGGACGTGGATGTTCCGGAGGTCGCCGAACAGCGCTGCGCTGACTTCCCACGCCGAGACCGGGCCCCGTTTGCGGACGACGTCGACGACGCGGTCGGTGCGCTCGTCGTGGTGGGCGGCGATGTCGCGGGCGCGCTCGGTCGGCGCGAAGATGGGGCCGCGGTGGCCGGGCCACGCCCGGTCGAGGGCCAGCGACTCGACGCGCCGGAGGCTGTCGAGGTACTGCTGGAGCGGGCGGTCGACGCGCACGTCGGCGCCGCCGACGTTCGGCGTGTACTTCGGGAGGACGGCGTCGCCGACGAACGCCTCCCGGCGGCCGTCGTACTCGAAGGCGTAGGCGGCGAGGCCGGCGGCGTGCCCGGGGAGGTGGACGACCTCTGCCTCGAAGTAGCCGAGGTCGACGGTGTCGCCGTCGGTCAGCGGCGTGACGTCGGCGGTCTCGCCCTGAAGGTCGTCGTGGGTCTGGAGGAAGTCTTCGAGCTCCGCCTGCTTGTCGGCCGGCATCCCCCACTCGTCGAGGTAGTCGGCCTGCCGGGCCTCCATCGACGCGACGGCGTCGGGGTCCTGAGCCACGATGGGGGCGTCGGCCTCGTGGACGTGGACGGTGGCGTCGCTCTCGGCCTGAATCCTGCCGGCGAGGCCGGCGTGGTCGTGGTGCCAGTGTGTCAGCAGTATCTGGTCGACGGCGGCGAAGGACGCGCCGCAGTCCTCGAGGGCCGCCCGGAGTTCCGCCTCGACGGACGGCGTGGCGATGCCGGTGTCGACGAGCGTCGTCGGCGCGGCGTCGTCGCCGGCCCCGAGGAGGTAGATGCTGTTTCGCCCCTCGAAGGCGGCGTTCGTCAGCTGGAGGTGGTGCACGCTCCGGCGTAGCCGCTACCCCGACATAGGCCTACCTGAACGGGCTGTCGGTGGTTCGGCGTGGTCGCTCCGGGCCCCCGACTGCGTACGGCCCGGAGTTAACCCGGCTACCGGACCGTGTACGGCTCGGGGGCGACGAGGAACCGCCCGAGGTCGGCCTCGCGCTGGTAGTCCTGGGAGACCACCGTCTGGAGCGCGCTCACGTAGCCGGCTTCCTGGTCGTCGCTCCAGCCCGCGGGGTCCAGACAGGGCACGACGAGCCAGCCGCTGCCGTGGAGTTCCGTCGCGTGAACCTCCGAGAGCGCGGCGTCGTCGGGGTCGATGGCGGTGTACGTCTCGAGGACGTGGCGGGTCGCGCGCTCGCCGACCGGCAACAGGACGTGTGCGGTGATTGCCCGCAGTTCGGCGTCGAAGAACGGCTCCAGTTCGCGGTAGTCGTCGTCCGTCGGCTCACCGTCGCTCGGGACGCAGGCGTGGAGGTACGAGAAGAAGATGTTCTCCGAGGCGTCCTCGTCGTCACCGATGACGCCCCCGGCGCGCAGCGCGGCGCGCAGGCGGTCGCCCGCGAGCGAGTCCGTGAACGGGACGCTCGTGTCGGCGCCGCCGTGGACGCCCGGGTGGTCGCCGACGACGTGGAAGTCGGCGTTGGCGTCGCCGTAGCCCGGCACGGAGGCGTCGCAGGGCGGCCGCATGTCGAAGGGGTTGCTCGTTCGGTCCGTGACGTTCTGCACGCCACCCGGTAGGCGAGTCGGCGGCTTAAGCACCCCGAGACGCGACGAGTTCGGCCGTCTCGTCGACCACGATAGTGGCGGCCGCCGACCCAACCAGCGCCGGGTACGCGACGGCGGCTGCGCCGACGACGACGCCAGCGATACCGCCCGTCGAGACGAGCAGCGAGGCGGGGACGGAGGCGGCGGCGACCACGAGGGCGTAGCCGACGGAGAACCAGAGGTAGCGGTCGCCGACCGACGCGAGTTCGACGCTCTCCGCGATGGCGGTGAGCGCGTCGCTGTTCCGGAGCACGACGAGGTACGGCGCCCCCCAGAGGAGGTAGCCAAGCAGGATGAACAGCGGGAACCCGACGACGACGCCGAACAGGCCGCCGGTCACGAGCAGGGCGCCGAGGCCGACGAAGACGACGAACTGCACGACGCGCACGCCGAGCACGGACACCCAGTGGTCGCTGGCGGCAGCGACGAAGTCGGGGCGGTCGCCCCGGTAGGCGTCCCTGACACCGCCGAGGAAGCCGGCGACGACGGCCGCCTCGACGACGAGGAACACCGGCACGGCTACCAGTGGGACCGAACTCTGGACGGCGGCTCCTCCCGCGGGCGGGTCGACGACCGTCCACAGCGTCGCGACGTCGGCCGGCAGCGCGAACTTCAGGCTGAAGGCGACGTCGCTGGCGCCGGTGGCCGACGACACCTTCTGGACGGCGAGCAGCGACAGCACGAACGGCACGGCAGCGTAGGGGGCGACGCGTCCGGCGATGCGGGCGGCCCGGGAGACGATGGAGGGCATCACTCGACCGGTCGGCCAGTCGGGACTTAGGCGTTTGCCGACAGACGCGTTCCCGAGGACCGTTCGCGGATAGCGGCGTCCACCGGAGACGGCCGCGTTACACAGAACGTACTCCGTGATAGCGACTCCGTTGCGCCCGCAGGACGTACTTACTGACACCGTGTGACCGTCCCGCCCGCGGCCGACATGTGCCCACCTCTCTCGGCTGTTTCTCGCCGGTAGCGGCCGGCAGCCAGCCCATAACAATACCGTCCTCGGCGGTACGCAGCGACGATGACCGGCACACCCGACTCCGGCCGGTGGGCGCTCGCAGTCGCGCTCGCGGCCGTCGTCACGATGGGCGCGGTGACCGCGGTCCCGGGGCTGGTCGTGTTCGCCACGCCGGCTGCAGCGGACGCGCCGGACACCGTCGCCGTCGCTCAGGGCACGAACTGTTACACCGTCGACCCCGCGGGCGACGGCAGCGAGACCGTCGAGGCGTTCTACGACTACCGGAATCCCGAGAACTCCAACGAGTCCGGCAACCACACGTACAGCTCGTACGGGACGACCGAGTACCAGTCGACGAACACGTCCTCGCTGTTCGTCTACGACGGCGCCAACGGCACGAGCCTCGTCGTCGTCCACGGGGAAGTGGGCGACGAGGCTGGCGGCACTACCGTGACGTGGTCGCTGTCCGGCCTGCCGCCCGGGGGCGACCTCGCCGTTCAGGACGACTATTACGCCAACGGCACGCAGGACGACAACTTCGGCTACGAGGACGGCGACGCGACGGCCGACATCGACTGGCTGTACGGCAGCAACCGCACCGACGGCGCCGCGTTCCGGGGGCTGGAGGGCGACGGCTTCGAGTCGATCACCATCGATCCGGCGTACAACGAGGAAGCCACCTACTGGGGGAGCTGGAATTACTCCGGCAGCGAGGAGTACGAGATCAACGCGTGGACGCTCCGGGGGCCGGGCGGCGACGTGGTCGCCGACCTCGCGCTCGACCGGCGGGCGTTCGTCCACCACGACGCCTGCGGCTCGGGGTCGGCGCCCGAGGCGTCGCTGGACGGCCCGGCGAACGCCACGACCAGTGAGGCCGTGACGCTGGACGCGTCGGGGTCGGTCGACCCGGACGGCGACGCGGCGGGCTACGAGTGGGACGTCGACGGCGACGGCACGGTGGAGGCGACCACCACGGGGCCGACCCTGACACACGAGTACGAGGCGGCCGGCGAGTACGAGGCGTCGGTGACGGTGTTCGACGAGTACGCGAACAGCGACAGTGCGAGCGTCGACGTGTCGGTCGTCCAGCCGCCGTCGGCCAATCTCTCCGCGCCGGACCGCGTGCGACCGAACGAGACCGTGACGCTGGACGCGTCGAACACCACCGACGACGACGGCGTCGTCGAGTACCAGTGGGACACCACCGGCGACGGCGAGGTCGACCGGACGACCGAGGAGTCGACCGTCACGACGAGCTACGCCGACGTCGGCGAGCGGACCGTCAGCGTGACCGCCGTCGACACCCAGAACGCGACGGACACGGCGACGTCGACGGTGACTGTGGCCGAAGACCGGCCGCCGACTGCGTCCCTGACGGCGCCCGAGGAGCCGGTGGTCGGCGAGTCGGTGGCCTTCGACGCGTCGGGCTCCAGCGACGACTTCGGGGTGGCAGAGTACCAGTGGGACTTCGACGGCGACGGCGCCGTCGACGCGACCACGGCAGCCGACCAGCCGACGGCGACCTACAGCTTCGACGCGACGGGGAACTACACCGCGAACGTGACCGTCGTGGACGACGGCGGGAACACCGCGAACGCCAGCGCGGCGCTGACCGTGGTGGAGCCGAACAGCCCGCCGACCGCCGCGCTGTCGGTGCCGTCGTCGGCCACGGTCGACGAGTCCGTCACGTTCGACGCGTCGAACTCCAGTGACGACGACGCTGTCGTCGAGTACCGGTGGCGCGTGACCGACGAGAACGAGACGGCAGTCCTGAACGAGACGACGACCGGGCCGTCGACGACGTACTCGTTCGACGACGCCGGGACGTACGATGTCTCCCTGGTCGTCACTGACGACGCCGGCGCGACCGACGAGGCGACCGCGAGCATCGAGGTCGAGACGGCCAACGAGACGGTCGACCTGTCGGCGGCTGCGGAGGCGTCCGCGACCGAGACTGAACCCGGCGAGCCGGTGACCTTCGACGGCAGCGGGTCGACGCCCGCCGACGCCATCGACACCTACGAGTGGGCGTTCGGTGACGACGAGACCGCCACCGGCGAGACAGCCGACCACGCCTACGACGACCCCGGGACGTACACGGTCGAGCTGACCGTGACCGGCAGCGCTGACGACGACGACGACGACGACAGCGAGCCGCGGAACGACACGGCGACACTCCAAATCGTCGTCTCCGAACCAGACAACGGCGGAGGCGGCGGTAGTGGCGGCGGTGGCGGCGGTAGTGGCGGCGGAGGCGGCGGTAGTGGCGGCGGAGGCGGCGGTAGTGGCGGCGGAGGCGGCGGTAGTGGCGGCGGTGGAGGCGGTAGTGGTGGCGGTGGTGGCGGAGGCGGCGGCGGTAGTGGTGGCAGTGGAGGCGGTGGGGGTGTCGACGTGGGCGGCGGCGGCGGTGGTGGCCCGCCGGACGACGCAGGCGGTGAGCCGGCGTTCGAGGTCGGCGAACTGAACGTGACGAACGCCGACCCGGTCGCCGGCCAGAACGCGACGTTCGGCGTCGGCGTCGCGAACACCGGTAACGCGTCGGGTACGACCAACGTGACGTTCACGCTGGACGGCGACACGCTCGCGACCGAGACCGTCGAACTGGACGAAGGCGAGCGAACGACGGTCACCGTCAGCCACCGCTTCGAGACGGCTGGGTCGTACCTCGTCGGCGCGGAGAACGCGAGCCACGTCGAGGTCGAGGTGACGCCGGCGGACCCCCGGCTCTCCGTGACCGAGGTGACGGCCAGCGCCGAGGAAGTGGCGCCCGGCGACCCGCTGCACGTCAACGCCTCCATCCGGAACGATGGCGGGCGTGTGGGCTCGCTGGACGTCGAGCTGGAACTGTTCGGCGAAGTGGTGGCGGTGGAGACGGTGCCGGTGCCGCCCGGCGAGACGCGCACCGTCACGTTCACGCGCCGGCTGAGCGCGCCCGGCACCTACACCGCGAGCGTCGCCGGGCAGACGGTCTCCATCACCGTCGTCGACGACACCGACGGTTCGGCGACGGTGACCGACGACGACAGGGAGGACGCGCCCGCGATGGTACCCGGGTTCACGCTCGACGCCGCCCTGTTCGCGACACTGATCGCGCTCGCCGGCACTGCACTCGCGCGGCGGCACCGCTGACGGCTGCCGGAGCCGTTCCACGGCCGCCCCACGGGCCTGTTCGCCCTCGGCTGACGTGGTTTGTGGCGCCTAACGCACCCGATAGTAACGGCGTAACAAATGGCGTGTGTTGGGACTGGAGAGTCGTGAGCACACAGGACTCGACCGGACTGCGGACGCTGCTCGTGGGGGTGGACGGCGCGTGCCTCCCGGTGGTCGAGCCGCTGGTCGCGGACGGGCGACTCCCGGTTCTGGGGGACCTCGTCGACAGCGGGGCGGCGGGGCCGCTGCAGTCACAGATTCCGCCGTGGACCCCGAGCGCGTGGCCCTCGCTGTACACCGGCACGAACCCCGGCAAGCACGGCGTCTTCGACTTCCTCGCGTTCGACGGCTACGACTGGGACGTGGTCAACCACACGCACGTCCGGCAGCGCGCGCTCTGGGAGTTGCTCGCCGAACAGGGACTGACTAGCGTCGTCGTGAACGTGCCCGTGACGTCGCCGCCGACGGCGTTCGACGGGGCGCTCGTCCCCGGCTACGTCGCGCCGGAGTCGCCGCCGACCCACCCCGAGGGGCTACTCGAGGACCTCCGGAGGGAACTGGGCGACTACCGGGTGTACGCCCCACGGGACGTCGAGGACGGCAGCGACGAGCAGGTCGCGTGGTACGAGCGCCTCACCGAGATGCGGGGCGCGGCGTTCCGGCACCTCGCCGACCGTTTCGACCCCGAGTTCGGGTTCCTCCAGTTCCAGCAGACGGACACCGTCTTCCACGAGCGGCCCGGAGACGACCACGCCGTCCGCGCCGTCTACGAAGCCGTCGACGACGAGGTCGGCGCCGTCCTCGACGCCTGCGACCCGGACACCGTGATTCTCGCCAGCGACCACGGCATCGGGCCGTACGCTCCTGACGAGTTCCGCGTGAACGAATACCTCCGGGAGGCGGGCTACGTCGAGACGACCCGCGGCGAGGGCGGGATGCCGTCGTGGACCTCGCTGCACCGGGACGAACGGACCCGCGACGGCGAAGCCGGCGGGGCCGAAGACGGCGGCGGGCAGCCCCTGAGCGCGTGGCTGGTCGCTCGGGCCGCGGCCGTCGGACTGACCAGCCAGCGAATCGGTCGCGTGCTGTCGGCGCTCGGGCTGGCGGACCTCGCGCTGCGCGTCGTCTCGACGGAGACGGTGCGGGCCGGCACCGAGCGCGTCGACTTCGCCGAGTCGACGGCGTACATGCGGTCGCGGACCGAGCTCGGCGTCCGCATCAACCTCGAAGGCAGGGAGCCCGAGGGAACGGTCGCCCCGGAGGACTACGACGACGTCCGGGAGGACCTGATTGCGGTGCTTCGTGGGGCCCGGACGCCGGACGGCGACCCGGTGTTCTCGGCGGTCGAGCCCCGCGAGACGTACTTCGACGGCGAGCACGTCGAAGACGCCGCCGACGTCGTCGTCGTGCCCGACGGCTTCGACACCTACCTCACGGCGTCGCTGCGCGGCGACGCGTTCGGACCCGCGTCGGAGTCCTGGAACCACAAGCGCGACGGCCTGTTCGCTGCCGTCGGCGACGGCGTCGACACAGACGCACAACTGGGCGACGCCCACCTCTTCGACGTCGCGCCGACGGTGCTGTCCGCGCTCGGCGTCCCGCCGAGCGACGCGATGGACGGCGAACCGCTGCCCGTCGTCGACGCCGTACCACCCGCCAGCTACGACGACTACGAGGACGAACCGGCGCGCAGCACGGACGACCGGGCGGTCGAACGGCGGCTCGCCGACCTCGGCTACCTCGACGACCCATGACTGTCGATATTCGCCCAATCTCTGACGACGAGCGGTACGACGACATCGTGACCGACTCCCCGCACGGCACGCCGTTCCACCGGGCGGCGGCACTGGACGTGTTCGCCGAGCACGCTGACGCCGACCTCCACCGGCTCGTGGGATTCAAGGGAGAGGAGCCGGTCGGCGTCTTCCCCGTCTTCGAGGTGCGGAAGGGTCCGGCGACGCTGGCGGTGTCGCCGCCACCGGACCTCAAGCTCCCGTACCTCGGGCCGGCGATGGTGAACACGGACAAGCTCAAGCGCCGCAAACGCGACCGCCGCCACCGCCGGTTCGTCGACGCCGCCCTCGACTGGGTCGACGAGGCACTGGCCCCGAGCCTCGTGAACCTCCGGACGCCGGTCGGGTACGACGACGTGCGGCCGTTCCAGTGGCGCGACTACGACGTCACGCCCCGGTACACGTACGTCGTCGACCTCGACACGACCCCCGAGGACCTGCTCGCGCGGTTCAGCGCCGACCTGCGGAAGCGCGTCCGGGACGACTACGACGCCAGCTACGAGGTCACGGAGGGCGGGACAGACGTCATCGAGCCAATCGTCGAGCTCACGCGCGAGCGCCACCGCGAGCAGGGCGAGTCGTTCCCGGTGACGGCGTCGTTCGTGCGCGACCTCGCCGACGCGCTCCCGGCGGGCGCGATACGGCCGTACGTCTGCCGGGTCGACGGCGAGGTCGTCGGCGGGCTCGTGGACGTCGAGACCGACACGTGCGCGGGCGCCTGGCTGCTCACCGGGAAGACCGAGGCGCCAGTCCCCGTCAACGACCTGCTGGAGTGGCGAGTATGCGTCGACGGCATCGAGCGCGGCCTCGACGCGCTGGATCTGATGGGCGCGAACCACGAGCGCATCTACCCCTACAAGGCGAAGTTCGCGCCGGACCTCGTGCCCTACTACGCCCTCCAGACCGGGTCTGTCGGCGTGAACACGGTGGCGAAAGTCTACGACCGGCTGCGCTGACGGCCTCCGGGAGGCGGCTGTCGCTCACTCGCCAGTTCTTTTGTCCGGCCGTCCCTGTATCGAGGTATGACCGCCGTCTGGGTGCTCGGCGACCAGCTCTCCCGCCGGCAGGGACCGCTCGCTGACGACCCCGACCGGGTCGTGATGGTGGAAGCCCCGGCGTTCGCGCGCCGGCGACGCTACCACCCCCAGAAGCTCGTGCTCGTGTTCGCGGCGATGCGCCACCTCCGGGACGAGCTCAGAGAGGACGGCGTCGAGGTGGTCTACGAGCGCGCCGAGACGTTCGGCGAGGGTCTGGACGCGTACTTCGAGCAGTACCCCGGCGACGACCTCGTCGTCCAGCGGCCGGCGAGCCACGGGTCAGCCGACCGTCTCCGGCGCCTCGTCGAAGCTCGGGGCGGCAGCCTCGACGTCGTGGCGAACGCGAACTTCGTCTGTCCGCCCGCGCAGTTCGACGAGTGGCAGGGGACGGAGCCGCCGTTCGACCACGAGTCGTTCTACCGCGAGATGCGCCGCGAGACCGGCTACCTCGTGGACGACGACGGTAGCCCCGAGGGCGGCGACTGGAACTACGACGACCAGAACCGGGAGACGCCGCCCAGCGACTACGAGTCGCCGCCGGTGCCCTCGTTCGACCACGACGAGCACGTCCCGGCCGTCCGCGAGTGGGTCGCCGACGAGTTCGACACCTGGGGTGACCCCGAGGGGTTCGACTGGCCGGTCACGCGCGAGCAGGCCGAGCGCGCGCTCGAGGACTTCCTCGACCACCGCCTGCCGGGCTTCGGCCCCTACGAGGACGCCGTGCTCGCCGACGACTGGCACCTCGAACACAGCCTGCTCTCGTCGGCGCTGAACGTCGGCCTCCTCGACCCGGAGGAAGTCGTCGAGGCGGCCATCGACGAGTACCGTTCACGCGACGACGTCCCCCTGAACTCCGTGGAGGGGTTCGTTCGTCAGATTGTCGGCTGGCGGGAGTTCGTGCGCCACGTCTACCGCCACCAGATGCCCGGGCTCGCGTCGGCCAACCAGCTCGGCGCCGACCGCGACCTCCCGCCGCTGTACTGGGACCCCGACGCCACCGACATGGCGTGTCTCGGGTCGGCCGTCGGCCGCGTCTACGACCGCGGCTACGCCCACCACATCGAGCGCCTGATGCTGCTGTCGAACTTCGCGCTCACGTACGGCGCCAGCCCGCAGGCGCTCAACGACTGGTTCCACGGCGGCTTCGTCGACGCCTACCACTGGGTCGTCACGCCGAACGTCGTCGGCATGGGCGTCTTCGGTACCGACGCGTTCACGACCAAGCCGTACGCCGCGTCCGCGAACTACGTCGACCGCATGAGCGACCACTGCAGGGGCTGCGCGTTCGACCCCGACAGCACCACCGGCGAACGCGCCTGCCCGTTCAACAGCCTCTACTGGGACTTCCTCGCCACCCACGAGGACCGCCTCCGGTCGAACCACCGGATGGGGCTCGTGTACTCGCACCTCGACGACAAACGCGAGGCCGGCTCCCTCCCCGAGATACGCGAGCGCGCCCGCCGCGTCCGGCGACGCGCCGCCGCCGGCGACCTCTGAGTGCCGGGCTGCCCGTCGCTGTCGGCCCGCCCCGGTCAGTCACGTTACGGATCCGTAACCGGGTGTGGTCAGGTAGCCTTAACACGACCGCGCGCCTACTCGGAAGCATGCCAGACATGGAGCGGCTGCCAGCCTGGTGTCCCGGCGACGGCTGGTGTTCGATCACGACGACGGCGTCGCTGGTCGGCAAGAAGTGGCATCCCGTCATCATCCATCGCCTCCTCAGCGAGGGCCCACTGGGCTTCAACGCCCTCCAGGAGGAAGTCGACGGCATCTCCAGCAAGGTGCTCTCGGAGAGCCTCGACGACCTCGAGGACAAACGCATCGTCTCCCGCACCATCGTCAGCGAGAAACCCGTGCGCGTCGAGTACGCGCTCACCGAGCTCGGCGAGTCGCTGGAGCCAGTGGTGATGTCCATGGCAGAGTGGGGACAGAAACACCTCGACCCCGTCGACGAAGAAGCCGCGTCGGTCGTCTAGGCCGCGTTACTCGAGAACGGCGCTGGCTTCGGCCGCCTCAGCCTCTTCGGCGTCCACGGTCTCCTCCTCGGCCGCTGCGTCTTCGTCCTCGATTTTCAGCCGGTAGAGGTTCTGCCGAGCGTCCGGGATGTAGATGTCTTTCTCGACCACGTCAGCGTCCTGGAGGCGGTCCAGCGCGTCGCGGACCGTGCGCTGGGACAGCCGGGAGTTCTCCACGATCTGTTTCTGCGTCAGCCCACCGTTGTACTCCAGTACCTTCAGTACGAGTTTCGCGCTCGGCGGCAGGTCCTGGACGATGTCGTCGGTCGAGCTCATTCACTCGTCTAAAAGGACGCCGCCCTCTTAGGCGCTCGGTAACGCCGGTGTGAGCCGGTTACCAGCCGGTAACCCGGTTCGGCGGAGTCCTGCAGCTACGACCCTGACACACCAGTCTCCGAGAAGGGGCTGTGCCGTCAGTCGTCGCCCAGGTCGGCCTCGTAGCCGGCCAGTTCGACGCTCCGCAGCAGGTCCTCGTCGGCGGCGTCGCCTTCGATGGTCGCTTCGCCCGCTTCGTGGTCGGCTTCGACGTCCGAGACGCCGCTCACGTCCCCGAGCGCGCTCTCGACGATGTCCTCGCAGCCGTCACAGCCCATCCCGTCGATGGAGAGAGTCTTCGACATGCTACCGGCGCTACTCGGTCGACTGATTAGGGTCTTGCGGCTTCCAGCGACGAGCGGCCACGCGAAGAGGGGACGCGAACGCCAGGACGAAGGAGCGAACAGCCGACACCGAGCGGCTCGAGCTCGGAGCACCGACCGAACAGCCGGTAACCGTCGTCCGGCGTGTAGCGTGGGAAGACGCAGTCTTCCGTGCGACACACCGCCTCGACTACCGACCGAACAGTCGATAGTCTTCGTCCGGCGTGTAGCGCCGGAACAGGAGGCTGTTCGTGAGCACGCTGACGCTCGAAATCGCCATCGCGCCGGCGGCGAGCACGGGCTGGAGGAGCCCGAGGGACGCCAGCGGAATCATGGCGGTGTTGTAGCCGAGCGCCCAGAAGAGGTTCTGCTTGATCTTCGCGAGGGTGCCCTCGCCGACGCGGACGGCCTTCACGACGTCGTAGGGGTCGTCGCGCATCAGCGTCACGTCGGCGGCCTCGATGGCGACGTCGGTGCCGGAGCCGATGGCGACGCCGACGTGGGCTGCGGCGAGTGCGGGCGCGTCGTTGACGCCGTCGCCGACCATCATCGCCTCCGCGCCGGAGTTCTGGATGGCGGCGACAGCGTCGGCCTTCTCGTCGGGGAGCACGCCGGCACGGACGTTCTCGGGGTCGACGCCGACTTCCTCGGCGACGGCCCGCGCGGTGCGCTCGTTGTCGCCGGTGATCATGTGGACAGCGAGGCCGCGCTCGCGGAGTTCGCCCACGGCGCGCTTCGCGGAGTCCTTGACGGTGTCGGCGTCCGCGACGACGCCGGCGACGCGCCCGTCGACGGCGACCAGCATCGCGGTCTTCCCCTCGCGCTCGAGGCGCTCCATCGCGTCGTCGGCGGACGACGGGTCGACGCCCTCGCTCTCCAGGAGCGCGCGGTTGCCGACGAGAACGTCGTGGCCCTCGACAGTCGCCTCGATGCCCTTGCCGGGGACGTTCTCGAAGTCGTCGACGTCGGGGACGTCGAGGCCGCGGTCCTCGGCGCCCGCGACGATTGCTTCGCCCAGCGGGTGTTCGCTGTTGGACTCGGCGGCGGCAGCCAGCCGGAGGACGAACCCCTCGTCGACGGTCTGTTCGACGGCACCGCCGTCCGGGGCTGCGTCGCTCTCGACGACTTCGACGTCAGTGAGCTCCATCTCGCCCGTGGTCAGGGTGCCCGTCTTGTCGAAGACGACGGCGTCGATTTCGGTGACGCGCTCGAGGACGTCGCCGCCCTGGAAGAGCACGCCGCTCTGCGCGCCGATGCTCGTCCCGACCATCGTCGCCGCCGGGGTGGCGAGCCCGAGCGCGCAGGGACAGGCGATGAGCACAGCCGAAGCGAACACGACGACGCCGAACTCGAAGGCGCCGACGGCCACCGGACCGCCACCGACGAGCCCCCACAGCGGGAGCGCGGCGACGACGTCCGCCAGCACGCCGGGCGCGAAGAACCAGACGACGCCCCAGAGGACGGCGTTCGCGATGACGGCGGGCACGAAGTACGCGCTGATGCGGTCGGCGAGGTTCTGGATGTCGGGCTGCCGGGACTGGGCCTCCCGGACGGTGTCGACGATCTGCTGGATGGCGGTGTCGGCGCCGACCTTGGTGGCCTGCACGACGAGCACGCCGTTCTCGTTGATGGTCGAGCCGACGACCTCGTCGCCGGGCTCCTTCGAGACGGGGACGGACTCCCCGGTCACCATCGACTCGTCGACGGCGGACTCGCCGGAGACGACGACGCCGTCTGTCGGAATCTGCTCGCCGGGCTTGACCTTCATCCGGTCGCCGACCTCCACCTCGGAGACCTCGACCTCGCGCTCCTCGCCGTCCTCGTCGACCAGACGCGCGGTGTCGGCCTCCATCTCCAGCAGCTCGCGGAGCGCGTCGCTGGCCTGCCCCTTCGAGCGCGCCTCGAGGTAGTTCCCGAGCGTGATGAACACGAGGATGAGCGCCGCCGTGTCGAAGTAGAGCCCGGCTCCGGGGAGAATCTCGAGCAGGGCGACCACCGAGTAGACGTAGGCGGTCGTGGACCCGAGCGCGATGAGTACGTCCATGTTGGCAGTGCCGTTGGTCACCAGCGCCGTGTAGGAGTTCTCCAGGAACTCGCGGCCGAGGACGACGTAGACGGGCGTGGCGAGCGCGAACTCCACCCAGCCGAACGCGAACTCGACGCCGCCCAGAGCGAGCGTCTCCGGGAAGACGCTGCCGCCGAGGAGAAACTTGTCCGCGATGAACAGCAGCATCGGCGCCGACAGCACGGCGCCGAACAGCGTCAGGTTGCGCTCGCGGCGCATGTCCGCCTGCCGGGCCTCGTCGGCGGCGCTACGGTCGGCGTCGCGGTCCTCGCCGCCGGTGTCCCGGACGGGCTCGTAGCCGGCGTCCTCGATGGCTTCGTAGGCCGCCTCGCGGTCGAAGGCGGCGGGGCTGTACGTGACGTGGACCTCGTCGGTGGCGAAGTTCGCAGCGGCGTCGACAACGCCCGGAGTGCCGTCGAGCGCGTCCTCGACGGTGCTCGAACAGTTCGCGCACGTCATCCCCTGGACGGGGATGGTGGTCTCGGCCGTGATGGGGTCGTAGCCGGCGTCCTCGACGGCGTCGTAGATGCTGGCGAGTGTCGCCTCGTCGGGGTCGTAGGTGACGCTGGCGCCGTCGGTGGCGAAGTTCGCGTCCGCCTCACGGACGCCCTCGACGCCGAGGACGGCGTCTTCGACGGTGCCCGCGCAGTTCGCGCAGGTCATGCCGCCGACGTCGATGCGCGCGGTTCTGTCAGTCATTACTGTGTCCTACGTGACCCTCTTTGAAGCGGTTTCTCCCTTCGAACGTTCTGCCCACGGCCTCCCGAGCTTTGGTTCCCAAAGTGCTGGCGGGAGTAGAGACCGGGGTCAGAGCGTGACGGCGACCAGCGCGGCGGCGACGCCGACCAGCGTCACGAGGTTCAGGAGCACGGACTGCCGGTGGTACTGTGCGAAGGCGTCGGAGCCGGCGGCCTCCATCTTCGGAACGAGAACGTACCGGGCGTAGAGGTTCGCGGCCGTCCCGGCGACGACGCCGGCGGCCGCGGCCAGCGGTGGCTCGGCGGCCCCGTCGAAGACCAGCGGCCCAGCGAGCCAGACCGCGAGCGCGACGGCGGCCGTCGCCAGCCCGAAGCCGTAGTACCGCGGGAACACGACGTTCACGGCGTCCCCGGCCCGTTCCTTGCCGAGTTGGTCGAACAGCGCCGGCGCCGCGACGAACGAGAAGAACACGATGCTGCCCAACCAGACTCCGAGCGCGCCCACGACGAGTGTGTCGGCGACGGTCACGCCGCTGTGTTGTCGCGCTCGCCCCGTGAACGTTCGGGGTCGCAGTCAGCCGTCTACGGGTCGCGTTCGCGCGGTTCCGACCACCCACGCCGACAGCAGGAGGGCGCCCGCGACTTCCGGGAGTGCGAGCCCGTCGACGCCGACGGCCGGACCGGCGGCCGCCCAGACCAGCCACGCCGTGACGTGCCCGAGGGCGCCCCAGAGCCCGGCGAGCGCACGGCGGGCCTCGCCGACCACGACTGCGGCGCTGGCGTCGAGCGCGAGCGTGTACGTCAGCCCGAGGTAGGTGCCGATGGCGGCCGGCGCGTGCAGCGCCGTGTCGCTGGGGAACAGCCCGACGCCCGCCATGCAGACCGCCGTCACCGCGAACCCGACGGCGGCAGCGTAGTCGAACCGCGACCGCGCCGTCGCCGCGAGCCACCACGTGAACGGCAACGCGACCACGCCCGCCGCCGTCAGCGAGTAGTTGAACAGCGCGGCAGTGAGCCCGCCAGCCACTCCGAGGTCCGAGAGCGCGTTCGACGCCCACGAGAACCACGGTGCCGACGCTACGGCCGTCAGGATACCCACGAACGCCACTGTGACAGCGGCGACGCCCGACAGGCGAGCGACCCTCGCTCCCGTCGGCGCCAGTCCCGCTCTACTGGGCTCATCCGGTGTCTGTCCCGTCACGGCCGCTCCGACGGCAGGTCGGCCGATAACGCTTCGGTTCCGTCGCCGTCTCGCCCACACTTATGTGCCTCCGGTTCGGAGAGGGTGACAGCGCCGAATCACTGTTCGGCGGGGTACAAAGATGCCGTACGACGCCACAGGCGTACTGCCGGACGCGCTCTGTCGGGAGTTCGACGACGGCACGAATCTCCTCCTGAGCGGGCCGGCCATGTCGGGCAAGCGCAACACCCTCCTCGAGCTCGTCGCTCACGGCGAGTCGGACGGCGAGGGGTCGGTGCTGGTCACGTCCAGGGACCCCGCCGAGGAGATCGTCGACGAGTACGAGGGCGTTCTCGGCGGCCCGAGTTCGTTCCTGCACGTCGTCGACTGCGTGAGCACGCAGTCCGGGAGCGCGACGGCGGCACAGGGCGTCCACCACGTCTCCTCGCCGGGCGACCTCACCGGCATCGGCATCGAGTTCTCCGGCGTCGCCGAGGCCGCTGGGGAGGCGGGCGTCGACCGCCTGCGAGTCGGCTTCGACTCGCTGTCCCCGCTGTTGATGTACGTCGACATCCAGCGGCTGTTCCGGTTCCTGCACGTCTTCACCAGCCAGATCCAGAGCCAGGGCTGGCTGGGCGTGTTCGCCGTCGACCCGGAGAGCCACGACGACCAGACAATCAACACCATCAGCCAGCTGTTCGACGGCGTCCTCGAGGTCCGGGTGCCGGAGGACGGCGGGCAGGAGGCCCGCGTCCGTGGCGTCACCGACACGCCGACCGGCTGGGTCCCCCTCGAGGAGTGAGCACGCCGTGAGCGGTATCGTCTTCTTCCGGACGGCAGACCGCGAGCGCGTCGTCGAGTTCTACCGCGACCGACTGGGCTTCGAGGTGTGGCTCGAACAGGACGCCGGCTGCACCATCCTCCGGCACGGCGACGACCTCAAACTCGGCTTCTGTGCGGCCGACAGCGAGGCCGACTTCGACACCGACGGCATCGTCACGCTGTACTACGACACCCGCGAGGCGGTCGACGAGCGGTACGACGAACTCGCGGACGTCGCCGTCGACGAGCCCCGAGAGAACGACGCCTACGACATCTACCAGTTCTTCGGCGAGGACCCCGAAGGCCGAACGCTGGAAGTCCAGACGTTCCTCCACGACCTCCCGGAGTAGTCACTCGCGCCAGCGGCGGTCGTGGCACGCAGACGCGACAGTCTCGATAGCGTCGCGTTCGCTGGCGTACGCGAGGTGCGTCTTGCAGTCGCAGTCCGACGCGCCGAGTCCGGCGACCGGCTCGGCGTCGTCGGCGAGCCGACGGGCCGTCTCGCACTCGACGTCCGCCTCCTCGGTGACGTAGACGGCGTCGACGGTCGCCGTCGGGTGGCCGAGGAGGTAGTCGACGTGCCAGTGGCGGGCCTCGCGCTCGCCGGCGGCGACCTCGCGGTGGCGCTCGACCCGCTTCAGGCCGCCCGCGCCGAACGCCGACCCGGTGTACGCGTACCAGCCGGCGTCGAGGTCGTAGATGCCCGCCGCACCGAACTCGACGGTCGCCGGCTCTGACAGCGAGACGAGCAGCGTGTAGGTGCCCGGCTGCATAGCTCGGAGTGGCGACGCGACCGGGTTCGGTCTTGTGGTTCCCACGGCGACGACGGCGCAGCGGGCCGTGTTCAGGAGCGGAGTACGTCGCCGAGCGCGTTCGAGAGATTGTAGACGGTGTACAGGCCGTACGCCGTCACGCCGACGGCCGCGACCAGAATCAACAGCCACTCCAGCTGGGCGGTCACACGTCGAGGTTCGTTTCGGCTGGTGGTAACAGTTGTGCCGGACTACTCGTGGCCGGAGACCGCCACCGGCTCGTACGGCTCCTCGAGGTACGCTAGGTCCGAACTCGAGAGGCTGATGTCGAGGGCTTCGACGGCCTGTTCGAGGTGTTCGACGCTCGTCGTGCCGACGATGGGTGCGTCCACCCAGTCTTTGTGGAACAGCCACGCCAGCGAGATCTGGGCCATCGTCACGCCGTGCTCGGCGGCGAGTTCCTGGACGCGCTCGTTGATCGCCCGGCCGCCACCCTCGACGTAGGGGTGCTGGCGCATCCGATCCTCGCTCTCGCCGCGCGCCGTCGCGTCCATCTCCTCGTGGGGACGGGTGAGGTAGCCGCGGGCGAGCGGCGACCACGGAATCACGCCGACGCCCTCCTGCTGACAGAGCGGCAGCATCTCGCGTTCCTCCTCGCGGTAGACGAGGTTGTAGTGGTTCTGCATGCTCACGAAGCGCTCGTAGCCCTCGCGGTCGGCGGTGTGGAGGGCGTCGGCGAACTGGTGGGCCCACTGGGAGGACGTGCCGACGTACCGGACGTCGCCGCGGCGGACGGCGTCGGTGAGCGCCGACAGCGTCTCGTCGATGGGCGTCTGGTAGTCCCAGCGGTGGGTCTGGTAGAGGTCGATGGTGTCCATCCCGAGGCGGTCCAGGGAGGCCTGAAGCTCCTGCTCGATGGTCTTCCGGGAGAGCCCGCCGGAGTTCGGGTCGTCCTCGTCCATCTGGAAGTAGACCTTCGACGCGACGACCTGCTGGTCGCGGTCGTAGTCCGCGAGGACGTTCCCGAGCACGCGCTCGCTCTCGCCGTTCGAGTACATGTTCGCCGTGTCGAAGAAGTTCACGCCGAGGTCGATGGCGCGCTCGATGACGGGACGGGCCTCCTCCTCGTCGAGCACCCACGGTCGCCAGTCCGAGGACCCGAAGCTCATGCAGCCCAGACAGATCTTCGAGACCTCCATGCCGGTGTCGCCGAGTGTCGTGTACTCCATGCCCGGGTCGTCGTCTCCCGTCGGCATAGTGGTTTGCCAGCCGGCGGTTCGATGGGGTGGCCCGCTCCGGGAGCGAGCGGTGGTCCCGGTGACGCAGGCTCGGAGAATGCCCGCCACGGTTTACGGGCCCGGCGCCGGCAGTCGGTGACGTGTCCCCGAGAATCAACATCGGTAACGGCGACAGCGAGTCCTCCCGCGGCGTCCTCGTGTTCCTCGTCGTGAGCGTCGCAGTCGCCGGCTACGGCGGCTACGACTACCTCCAGCAGTCCGAGGCAGTGCGGGACTCCGTCGAGGTCGACGCGACGGTCGTCGAGACGGGCGTCGAGCAGGAGTCCGGGCGCCGTGGACGCGTCGACCACGTACCGACGGCGACCTTCGAGTACAGCTACGACGGCGAGGACTACACCGGGAACTCGGTGTTCCCGGGGTCGGTGACGCCGGACTACGACACCGAGTCGGCGGCCCGCGAGGTCGTCGCCGAGTACGAGGCCGGCGGCACGGTGACGGCGTACGTCGACCCCTCGACCCCCGGGAACGCCTTCCTGAAGAACCAGCGGACGGACACGCCGGTGAAGCTCGTCGCAGTCGGGCTGGTGGGCGTCCTCCTGACCGCCGTCAAGTACGTCCGGTCCTGACTCCGGCCGGAAGCAGCCTGCGCGAACGACCGGCCAGTCAGGTCTCGCCGCCGCCCGCCAGCCACCGCAGGCCGGCGTACGCCGCTGCGGCGAGCGCGAGCGTCGCCGCGAGCGTGAGCCACGTGAACGTCGTGGGGCTGTCGACGGCGAGCCGCGCGACGAGGTTCTGGGGGCTCTGCGGGAGGAGGCTGGCGGCGCCGAACGCGCCCAGCGCGACGAACGAGTACAGCAACTGCGCCTCCCGGCGCGCGCCGATGCGGAGCGCCAGCGCGGCGCCACCGGCGACCAGCACGGCGGCGACGCCGGCGACGAGCGCGAGCACCGCCACCGGGTTCGCGATGGCGGTGCCGTTGTACGAGAGCAACGCGAGCCAGAGCGCGACCTGCGCCGGCGCCAGCCCGACGAGCGCGATGGCCTTCCCGTCGACGACGTCCCGCAGCGACAGCGGCGCGACCCGCAGCAGCTCGAGCGTGCCGCGTTCGGCCTCCTCGGCGAGCGAGTCGGCCATCACGCTCCCGGAGATGAACGCCGGCAGGAACGCCAGCAGCGGGAGCAAGACCGTGTAGGTGAACGAGAAGTACGGATTGGACTGCTCCTCGGGCGGCAGCGCGATCGGCTGGCGTTCCAGCCGGTGGGAGAAGGTGGCGCGCTGCTCGCGCTCCAGCGTGGAGAGCGCGTCCTTGAGCTCCGTGACGACGAGCGTCGTGCGGAACGACCCCTCCGGCGCTGTCGCTTCCACCAGTATGCGTCCACTCGGTTGCTGGGTGGCGTGGACGAGCGCCTGTACCTCGCCTCGCTGGAAGGCGGCGCTGGCGGCGGACTGCGACCCGTAGGGGACGGCGCTGCGGCCGTCGTCGCCGGCTATCGCGGTAGCGACCTCCGCGGAAGCGTTCCCGGTGACGCCGACTTCGACGTCGAGGGCGCCGCTCTCAGTGGAGCCGGGGTCGTACAGCGAGACGAGGCCGACGACCAGAAAGGACGAGAACCCCGCGATGAACAGCTGGATGACGAGCGCGAGCACGATGGTCTTCTCGGAGCGCAGCGACCCGAGCGTGCGCCGCGCGAGGACGAGGCGGCTACCCAAGGGAGACCACCACCACGGCGAGGTTGTACGCGACGTGCAAGACGATTGCCAGCGCGAGCGTGCCGAGGTACGCCAGCCGGGACCGGGCCGCGCCGACAGCGGAGACCGCCGCCGTCACGACGTGCAGCGCCAGCGGCGCGACGAGCAGGAGGCCCGGCGACGCTCCGAGGAGCTCCGGCGAGAACGCCGCCTGCGCGACGTCCAGTTCCGGCAGGCCGACGAGCTGGGTGACCAGCAGGAGCTTCTCCGCGAGGAAGAAGCCGACGCCGGAGGCGGCGCCGACGACCAGCGCGTTCCGGAACGTCCGGTCGTACTGGCCGCGCTCGAAGCCGGCGAACACGTGGATGCTCTTGGCGACCTCCTCGATGACGGCCACCGTGCCCAGCAACAGCGGTATCGAGATGGAGACCGGGGCGACGAACAGCACGGCGACGGCGAACAGTTCGGCGACGAAGACAAACGGCAGGAACAGCGCCGTCCAGAGGCCGGCGCGCCACCGCGTCGTGAGCGGCGCGGCCAGCGCGTCCAGCAGCTTCGACGGAATCGGGAGCTGCGTGAACATGTCCTCCTCGCGGTAGACGCCCGTGCCGAGCCCGAACAGCACGAACGCCGCCAGCCCCGGCGGAACCGTCGAGAGCACGAACTGGCCGGCGGTCACGCCGTCGCCCGTGATAGAGTCGACGACAACCGTGAGCGGTGAGATGGCGGCGATGGGGTGGACTTCGGCGAAGACGGCGGGCACGAACGCGTACGCCGTGAGCGCGACGCTGACGGTGACGGTGACGAACGTGAGTTCCTTGTACGAGCGGGCGAGCATCGCGCCGAAGAACGTCGCCGCGAGGAACAGCGCCGCGAGCGGCGCGACAGCGAGCACGGCCAGCGCGCTGGCGCCAGTCGCGGCGGCGATGGCGGAGATGAGCGCGAGCGCGCCGAGGAGGTACGGTAGCGTCTTCCCGGCGACGATGTCGCCCCGGGAGATCGGCGCGACGAGCATCGGTTCGCCGCGGCGGTTGATGCGTTCGGCGAGCACGCTGGAGCCGTAGGCCTGGATGACGATGTTCAGTGGCAACAGGAACGCGAACGCGAACACGAGCGACTGCAGGGGAAACGGCGGCGAAATCGAGGACGGCGTGCCGGACTGCGCCTGCCCGAGCAGGCCGCTCAGGCCGCCGCCGGTCGCCGGGATATCGTCGCCGCCGGCGACGCCGTCACCGCCGCCGTCGCCACCGGCCTGCTGGCCGTCGTCGCCGCCAGTCCCGGCGCCAGCACCGCCCTCGCTCCCGTCGAGGTCGTCGTCGTCGTCGGTAGCGTCGTCGCCGGTCTGCGTGCCCGTAACGTCGATGGACTGCGGGCGGTAGGTGAGCGAGACCACGACCGGGAAGGCGGCGTTCTGGTCGGGCTCCTGGCGCATCAGGAAGTCGTTGTAGCCGACGGTCGCGGACCTGAGCGTCGACAGCGCCGCTCGGCCCTTGGCGGTGTCGTCGTACGTGATGGTGGTGTCGGTGACGACCACGTCGGCGTCGGCGCCGGGGTCGACGGCCACGAGCTGCGGGTCGCTGGCGACGACGTCGGCGTACTGGCTGTCCTCCGTGACGCCGACCCGGTAGATGCCCTCGCCCGGCGTCGGCCCCATCGTGACCAGCGCCGGCACGATGGCGGCCAGCGCGAGCAACACCACGACGAACGCGACGGCGGTCTCGCGGTCGATGTCGCCCGCACTCCGGGTGGTCTCCCAGCGGGCGACCCGGAGGACGTTCCGGGCCTTCATGTGCCGGTCACGTCGAGGAAGACGTCCTCCAGCGTCGACTCGTCGGTACGGATGTCGACGACCTCGCCGCCGGCGTCGGCGGCCGCCGAACGGATGGCTTCGACGTCGTCCATCGAGTCGACGGCGGTCACGTGGCGGTCGCCGGCCGGCTCCGAGCGCTCGACGGGCACGTCCGTGAACACCCGGTAGGACACGTCGCCGTGCTCCTCGCGGATGTCCGCCAGCGTCCCGGTGGCGGCGAGCTGGCCGTCACGCATGATGGCGACGCGGTCGCAGACGCTCTCGACGTGGTGGAGGTCGTGGGCGCTGAACACGATTGTCTTGCCGTCGTCGGCGAGCTCCCGGGTGAACTCCACGACGGTGTTCGTCGTGAGCGGGTCGAGGCCACTGGCGGGCTCGTCGTAGACGAGCACGTCCGGGTCGTTCACGAGCGACCGCGCGATGGCGACCTTCCGCTTCATGCCCTTCGAGAAGTCGCCGACGGGCCGGTCGCGGGCGTCGAGGTCGAGTCGGTCGAGAGCGGCTTCGATGCGTTCGTTCGCCGTCTCGCGGTCGACGTCGTAGAGGTCCGCGAAAAAGCGCAGGTAGCCGCGGGGACTCATCTCGTCGTACAGCGGCGACTCCTCCGGGAGGAAGCCCAGCGACCGCCGCATCTCCGTCTCACCGGCGTCGAAGCCGTTGACGGTGACGTCGCCCGCGGAGGGCTCGACGAGCCCGCACAGCATCTTCAGCGTGGAGGTCTTCCCGGCGCCGTTCGGCCCCACGAGGCCGAACACCTCACCGGTGTCGACCTCGAAGGAGACGCCATCGACGGCGGTGACGTCGCCGTACCGCTTCTGGAGGCCCCTGACCGAAATCATGGACGGGTGGAAGCACGGGGGCCGCTTGAGGGTTGGGTAATCGGCAGCGCCCCGCACCCCGTGGCGGCCCGCCTACGGCGAGAGCGTGTCGGCGTCCTCGCGGAGGGATTCGTAGACGCCATCGGCCCACTCGACGGCGTCCGGGTCGTCGTTGTAGAGGAGACCGGCGTGTCCGCTGTCGTCGTAGAACAGCGCACAGGCGTACGTCGACGTCGGCGTGTCGAGGACCATGAGGCTGTACACGAGACCGTCGTCCGTCTGGCGGAGCGTGAGCCGGCCGGTGTCGAGCGCGTCGGCGACGGCATCCCCGTGCCCGCCGAGGACCGCGTCGAGTACGTCCGGGTCGAACACGAGGTCCAGTTCGAGGCCCTCGTCGACGATTCGGTCCCGCAGCGTCGGGACCGTGCTGTCCAGCAGTCGGCTGGCGTACCCCCGGACGTGGGTGGCGTCCGCAACGAGCGACCGGTAGGCCTCGGTGGGTCGCTGGGGCGCGACGGCCGTCGCCTCGACGACGGTCGCGTCACGGAACAGGACGGGCGCGACGCGGGCGTCGTTCGGCAGCGGCTCGATGGCGGCGTCGGCCGCGTTCAGTCCCGCGAGGTGGGCCGCGAACGTCTCGTAGCTGTCCAGCGCGAGCCGCCCTTTCAGCGTGAGCGAGACGCTACCGCCGGCCCGGGTGACGAGCCCGCTGGCTTCGAGTTGCCGGACGGCGCGGTCGACCGTCGACCGCGAGACGGCGAGTTCGTCGGCCAGTTCCGGTTTCCGGGAGGGGTCGTCGCGGACCGCTCGCAGCAGCTCGGCGCGCTGCGCGAGCAGTTCCAGCGGCGGCCCGGCGTCCGTCATCGTTCCCGGCGAGTACCTGTTGGCTGAAAAAGCCTTTCTACTTGAATGGCCAGTACATTTATATGCCGTTACTCGCTGCCTGCACGACGTCCCAGAACGTAAACTAATGTCGGGCGGCGCCATCCAGCCGCATGCTGGTGCACTCGCACCGGCTGTGCCTCTGACATGCTCCGCGCCGGCCTGCCCGGCCGGCCACCGGAGCCCTCTCGATACGTCCCAGCCAGCGGCTCGTCCTCAGCGCGGCGACCCGGTGCCCCACTTGTCCAGCGCCGTCGCCAGTTCGCCGTGGCCGTCCTCGGCGTACGCCTCGGCGTCGACGCCGCGCTGGTAGGCGTCGATGGCCTGCTGGAGCGCGCGAGCGCCGGCCTCCGTCCCGTCGGGATGGCCGTGGATGCCGCCACCGACCTGCACGATGATGTCGGAGCCGAGCGCGTCCAGCAGCGGCGCGACGGTGCCCGGGTGGAGGCCGCCGGACGCCACCGGCAGCACGTCACTGAGCCCGTGGAGGTCGCCGCGGAGCCACTCGTTGATGCCGGGCGTGTCCTCGTTCTCCAGTTTCCCGAGGCCCGCCGTCCCGGTGTGGATGTGGTCGACGCCCGTGAGACGCGCCACCTGCGCGAGCACGCGCATCGAGACGCCGTGGTGGTCCAGCCGGTCGAACGCCGCGTGCATCGCCCGGTGCGCGTGGATGGCGAGCCCGTGCTTCTCCGCGTGTTCGCGGACCGTCTGGACGGCCGACCACCCGCAGGTGACGACGTCGACCATCACGAACCCGCCGCCCTGCTCGGCGACGAGTTCGAGCCGGTCGAGCATCGTCTCGGTGTCCGCCGTGATGTTCACGAGGTAGTCCTTCCGGTCGCCGGTCTCGTCCTCGGCGCGGTCCCGCATCTCGAAGGACTGCTTGACGCGGTCGTCGAACCGGTTGAACGACTGGTTCGTGAGGTTCTCGTCGTCCTTGAGGAGGTCGACGCCGCCGACCCACGCGTCGTAGCCGACCTGTGCGTGCTGCTCGGTCGACAGCCCCACCTTCGGCTTCGGAACCGTCGCCGTCGCCGGCCGGCCCTCGGCGTCCAGAATCTCGGTCTTCACGTCGCTGCCGTACTGCGGCCCCGGGAACGACGTCGCCAGCTCCGCCGGCCACTCGCAGTCCGCCAGCCGGATAGAGTCGACGGCCTTCATGCCCATGATGTTGCCCGCGATGCAGGACAGAATCTGGGGCATGTTCCCCGCCTCGAAGAGGTCGCCGGGGTACGCCACCGTCACCTCGCCGTCGCCGATGTCGTAGGCCGTCGCCGACAGCTCCGTGACTCGTTCCGGGACGTTCAGCGCCGCCCACGTCCCGTTCGAACTCTCGGACGCCACTCGGCCGGCGGCGTCCACCATGTCCATTCCCTCACCCGGGTCGAGCACGAACTGGCAGACCAGGTCCGTGTCCCGGGGCTCGTAGCCTTCGTCGACGAAGTCCTCGTACTCGATGCCAGTCATGTGCCCGTGAAAATTCACTGGCGACCGTGAAGTGTGTTCGGCCAGTTCCGAGTTCACGGGACCGGTTCCACGAGGCCAGCGTGGTCGTTGGACGGGTCGTTGACCGCCGAAGACACCGGCCACGCTTCGAATCCGAATTCCCGGGGCTCCAGTAACTCCTCCGGGTTGTCAGCCGTCAGCCATCGGTCGCCCAGTTCGCGGTCCAGGGGCACCGCCATCCGGTGGTGGTAGTCGGCGAGGAAGTCGTTGGGTTCTGTCGTGACGACGGTAAACGACTGCACCGGCTCGGGGTCCCGGTTCGGCTCGCCGTCGCCGCCCCCGAACTCGCCGAGCCCGGTCTGTGTCTGCTCGGGCGTCCACGTCTCCCAGAGCCCCGCCAGCAGGAACGGCCGGTCGTCTGCCCGGGAGACGAAGTACGGCGTCTTCCCGCCGTCTCCCCCCTCGACCCACTCGTAGAAGCCGTCGACGGGGACCAGACACCGCCGCTGCTCGTACGCCTCGCTGAAGTGGCGCTTCTCTGTCAGCGACTCGGCGCGAGCGTTGATGGGGTCGGGGTCCGCCCGGGGACCCTCGGACCACTCCGGCACCAGCCCCCAGCGAGCGCTCGTCAGGCGGTCTGGCGACTCGCTAAGAATCACGGGCAACTCCTCGCTCGGCGCGGCGTTGTACGTCGACTCGAAGCCCGCCTCGTCGAGTCCGAACGCGTCCCGCAGGTCGGATGGGTCGGAGAACAGCGCGTACCGGCCACACATACCCGACGGGAGGGGCTCCGGGCGCTTAGTCAGTCCGGTAGCGCGGCCTCGAGGTCGTCGATGACGCGCTCGTTGCCCACGAACGTCGGCGTGCGCTCGTGGAGGCGCTGCGGCTCGAGGTCCAGCAGCGACCCGCTGCCGTCCGAGGACGCTCCGCCAGCCGTCTCCACGACGTACGCCATCGGCATCGACTCGAAGTGCGCGCGCAGCTTCCCCTCTGGCGCCGACTGCAGGCCCGGGTAGCCGAACGCGCCGCCGTACACGAGCACCTGATTCACGTCGGCGATCATCGCGCCGCCGTACCGGAGCTTGAGGTCGTCCTCGACGTCCCGCACGAACGCCTCGAAGTCCTCCGTCCACTCCGGCACCCGGCCGCCGAACCCGTACACCGTCGGGTCCTCGGGGAGCTCAACTGTCCCGAGGTCGGTGCGGTCGCCGTCCTCGTCGACGAGGTACTCCCGGACCTCGCCGTCCCGGGCCACCACCATCGTCGTCGTCGGCCCGTAGAGCACGAACCCGGCGGCAACGAGGCTAGAACCCGGCGCTGGCAGCGGCTGGTCGTACACGCCGACGACCGTTCCACAGGGGTTGTTCGACTTCACGTTCGAGGAACCGTCCAGCGGGTCCAGCGCCACCGCATACCCCTCGTCGGCGTCGCCCACCGTGACGATTGCGTCGCGCTCCTCGCTGGCGTACCAGTTCACGCCCTCGATGGACTCCGTCCGGTCGAACAGGAGGTCGTCCGCCCACACGTCAGCCTCCAGCTGCGTGTCTCCGGAGACGTTCTCCGCGTCGCGCTTCGCGCGTCGCTCCGGGAGGCCCGCCCGGACGTCCGGCGCCGCACCAGCGACCGCGTCGAAGACCCCGTCGACGACGTCCGCCATCAGATTCGCGACAGCGCCTCCTCGACGCTGGTCTCCTCGTAGATGACTGCCTCCAGCCCGTCGAGGAACGCCGCCGGGTTCCCGCGCTGCCAGACGTTCCGACCGACGGCGAGCCCCTTCGCGCCCGCGTCGACGGCGCCCTTCACGGTCTCGAGGAAGTCGCGGTCGCTGGTCTTCGACCCGCCGGACATCACGACCTCCGTCGGCCCCGCCATGTCCACGGCGTGCGCCATCGCGTCGTCGCTACCGGGGTACTTCACCTTCGCAATGTCGGCGCCCAGCTCCAGCGCCTGCCGCGCCGCGTACGCGATGGTGTCGGGCTTCTTGTCGTTTTTGAGGCCCTGTCCGCGCGGGTACGACCACATCACCACGGGCAGGTCGTGCTCGCGTGCCGTCTCCTGTGCCTTCCGGAACTCCTCGGCCATCTCGACCTCGTGGTTCGACCCGCCGTACATCGTGAACCCGATGGCGTCGGCGCCGACCTCGGCGGCGTAGTCGACCGACCAGTTCACGGCCGAGTCCGGCTCGCCCATCCAGAGGTTCGACGTCCCGTTGAGCTTCGCGAGGAGGTTCACGTCGTCCGCGTAGGACGGGTAGTACGCCTCCGCGATGCCCTTCTGGACGGCCATCGCGGACACGGCGTCGTGGGTCGCGACGTCCCACACCGCCTCGGGGTCTTTCGTCTCGGGCACCGCCTCGAAGTCGACCGGGCCGTGCTCGAGGCCGTGGTCGTACGCGAGAATCAGTACCTTCCCGTCGCGAGAGATCGGTGAGTCCTCGAAGGGTCGCATCACGTCAAACTGCGACGGAGAGGGATAAGAGTCTAACCCTCTGTGCGGCCCGCTGACCGCCGTATTCCGCCGTTTTTGACTACGGTCCGAGTAAACTACCGGACGTGCTCGCGGGCGGCGTCCCGCAGCGCCGCCACCCGGTCGCTAGACACCCCCAGCGAGTCCGCGACCTGGTCGACGTGTGCGGTCGCCAGACTCCGCACCGACGTGATGCCGGCTCTCGCGAGCAGTTTCGCCGCGTCCTCGTCGACATCGTTCAGTGCGGACACCGGCGTCGGCGAGGACGCTTCCCGCCACGCCGCCTCTTCTCGCTCGAAGGACTCGTCCACGCGGCCGTCCGGCCACGACGCCTCCTCGCGCCACGCCGCCTCGCCGTCGTCCGCTTCGTTCGACCCGGCGCCGGCTTCGCCCGTCGCGGGCTGGTCGTCGCCGTCGACGGCGCCCGCCTGCCACGCCGCCTCCTGAGCTGTGGCGTCCCCGCTCCCGTCGGCTTCCGCGTCCTCGTCAGCTTCCTCGCCGTAGCTCGCGGCAACCCACTGTCGCTCGTCGTCCTGCAGCCCGCGGACCTGCTCGGCGCGCTGGTCGAGGTCCTCGCCGCCCTCGAAGGACCACTGCAGGGAGTGCTCGCGGCGGATTCGTGCGGCCACGCCGGGGTTCACGCCGTACTCGACGAGCTGGGCGTGCGAGACGCGCTTGCCGGCCACGTCCTCGGGCGAGACGCCGGCGTCCGCCAGCACGGCCGCTGTCGACGGACCGACGAACTGGAGCTCCCGGAGACTCTCGTGCGCGTCAGCGGGTGGCACAGTTGGGTGAATGGTGCCACCGGAGCGGCTTGAGTGTTTCCACGTTTCCGGCACCCTTAGGTTCGGGCCCGTTCCAGCACCGGGTATGCGAGAGCTCGCAGACATCGACACCGTCGGCGTCGTCGGCGCCGGCACGATGGGCGCAGGCATCGCCCAGGTCGCCGCGACTGAAGGCTACGACGTCGTGATGCGCGACATCGAAGCGGACTACGTCGAGTCCGGCTTCGACAGCATCGAGTCCTCACTGGACCGGTTCGTCTCGAAGGACGAACTGAGCGAAGACGAGGCCGACGCCATCGTCGACCGCATCGCTGGGACGACCGAACTCTCGGACCTCGCGGACTGCGACGTGGTCGTCGAGGCGGCCGTCGAGAACATGGACGTCAAGCAGGACATCTTCGCGGACCTCGACGAGGCGGTCCCCGACGACGTCGTGCTCGCGACCAACACGTCCACGCTCTCCATCACGACCATCGCGTCCGTGACCGAGCGCGAGGAGCAGGTCGTCGGCCTCCACTTCATGAACCCCGTCCCCATCATGACGGGCGTCGAGGTCGTCGTCGGCGAGAAGACCGACGAGGACGTGGCGGCGTTCGCCCACGAGTTCGCCGAGGCCCTCGGGAAGGAGACCTGGGAGTCCGACGACAAGCCGGGCTTCGTCACGAACCGCGTCCTGATGCCGTGGATCAACGAGGGCATCCGGGCGTTCGACGAGGGCGTCGCGACGAAGGAGGACATGGACAAGGGGATGAAGCTCGGCACGAACGTCCCGATGGGGCCCCTCGAGCTCGCCGACCACATCGGCCTCGACATCTGTCTGGACGCCAGCCAGACGCTGCACGAGGAACTCGGCGACCGCTACAAGCCCGCCTACCTGCTCAAGCGGAAGGTCGACGCCGGCGACCTCGGGAAGAAAACGGGCAAAGGCTTCTACGAGTACGACTGAGGCGTCGTCGCCGTCGGCGGCCGGTATCGGGCTGACAGACAGCACGCGGCGTTCGCCCGCGGGCGGGTGTGCTGTGCTCCCGCCTCGGCGCCGCCCGCGGTGGTCGTCACGTCACAGCGGGTGCTGGTCCCGTGCTGGTATTTGAACCTTCGTAGCCGACGGCTCGTCTGATGTGGGCTGTGGGCGAGCGGATGGACGGAGAAGCGGTCTCGGAGCCGGGTCGCCGTGTCAGCCGAGGCGACCGGAAGCGATTCGCTCGCGGACGGCGCCGATGGTGCTCCGGTCGAAGTCGTCGGCGAACAGCGCGAGCACGGCGTGGACCTCCTCGCGGTCGACTTTCACGTCGCCCTCCCGGACGACGTCGGCGGGTCGGTCGCCGAGTTCGCGCATCGTGCCCACCGCCAGCAGAAACGGGACCGCCCACGCCGCGAACGTGTTCCCCTGACTGGTCGGCATCACTTCCAGCCAGCGCTGTGCGCCGTCGACGTAGCCGCGGGCGCGGTCCGTGACGCGCTCGACGACAGACGCCACCCGGCTGGCGTTCTCGGGGTCGGCGACCTCGTCGGGGTCGAGGTCGTGCTCGTCGAGCCACGACTGCGGGAGGTAGACGTTGTTCTCCTCCTCGTAGTCGGGCCGGACGTCCTTGGCGACGTTCACAAGCTGGAGGAGCAGCGCGAACGACCGGGCGTTCTCCCGCATGGCGTCTGCGGCGTCCGGGGTGGCGTCGCGGGCGAGCAGCTCCGTGACGAGCTCGCCGACGGTGCCGGCGACGTACCAGCAGTACTCCTCGAGTTCAGCCGGCGACTGGATGCGGAGGCCGCCGGCGTCGGCGTACCGTTCCACGAACGACGCCATCCCGGTCGTCATCTCGCGGACGGTTGGCCGGATGGCCTCCCGGGCGTCCTCGTCCAGCGTCTCGAAGGCGGCGAGGACGCGCGTTGCCTCCGCGACGACGCGCCAGTCGGCGTCCGGGTCGTCGGGGACGTGCTCGTCGACGTCGCGCTGGAAGTCGGCGGCCGTCGTCGCGGATTCGGGGTCGAGGACGGCGTCGTACGTCTCCAGGAGGGCTGCCTGCTCGGCGGGCGGAATCGACGTGGCGTCTTCGACGGTGTCGGCGACCCGGCACAGGAGGTAGCCAACGCAGATGCGCGTGGCCATCGGCTCTTCGAGAGCGTCGATGGTGAGCGCGAACGTGCGGGAAACGTCCTGTACCGCGCTGTGACACCACTCGCGGTCCGACGCGGTCGGCTGGTGGGACTGTCGGCCGTCCATCACTCGTGGTCGGGTTAGGGTGGGGGAATACAAAAGGGATGGGGGCGACCGGCCCCACCTGCGGTTGCGTGGGCGGAGCGAGGTCACGTTCGTGGGCGCCGGTATGAGAACAGTAAAGGACGAACCGACGAAGCTACGAGTATGGACTTCACCCGCTCCGCCGAGCACAGCCAGATCGCGGACATGGTCGCGGAGTTCGTCGACGAGGAGGTCAAGCCTCGCGCGGCCGAAATCGACAAGGAAGACGAGTTCCCGTGGGACCTCGTCGACGAGATGAGCGACCTCGGGCTGATGGGGATGCCGTTCCCCGAGGAGTACGACGGCGCGGGGCTGGACTACCACGCGTACGCCACCGCGCTCGAGGAGGTCGCTCGCGGGAGCGGCGGACTCGGCACTATCGTCGCCGCGCACACGAGCCTCGCGGGGAACATGCTCTACGAGTACGGCGACGAGGACCAGAAACAGGAGTACCTCGCGGCGCTGAACCGCGGCGACGACATCGGCGCGTTCGCGCTCTCGGAGGCGGGCGCCGGCTCCGACGTGCCGTCGATGCAGACGACGGCCGAGCGGGACGGCGACGAGTACGTCCTGAACGGCGACAAGCTCTGGATCTCGAACGGGAGCGTCGCGGACACCGTGACCGTGTTCGCGAAGACCGACCCGGACGCGGGCCACCGCGGCATCTCGTCGTTCGTCGTGCGGCCCGAGGAGGACGACGGCTTCATCGTGGAGGGGACGGAGGACAAGCTCGGCGACAAGGGCTGTCCGACCGCCGAGCTCCGGTTCGACGACATGCGGATTCCCGCCGACCGCATCCTCGGCGAGGAGGGCGACGGCTTCGTGCACGCGCTGGAGACGCTGAACGGCGGCCGCATCACCATCGCGGCGCGCTCCATCGGGCTGGCTCGCGCGGCGCTGGAGGACTCTCTGGAGTACTCTCAGGACCGCGAGCAGTTCGACCAGCCGATCAGCGACTTCCAGACCATCAAGCACAAGCTCGCCGACATGGACACGAAGGTCCAGGCGGCCGAGCTCCTGATGCACAAGGCCGCGGACAGGAAGATGCGCGGCGAACGGTTCGTGAAGGAGGCCGCGCAGGCGAAGCTGCACGCCTCCGAGATCTCCCGGGAGGTCGCCAACGAGGGCATCCAGATCCACGGCGGCTACGGGTACACGAAGGACTTCGACGTGGAGCGGTACTACCGGGACGCGAAGCTCAACGAGATCTACGAGGGGACCTCCGAGATTCTCCGGAACACGATCTCGCGGGAGCTGCTGGACTGACGAGTGCGGGAGCGCGGCCCTCTGGGGGCCGAAGTCGCGTCTGGTTCTGGTCGGTGGAGCGACGTTGAGCGCGCTCAGACTGGTCAGTCCGTCGTCTGCGTCTGCAGCGCTTCGAAGTCGATCAGGTGGGGGCCGGTCGTGACTGGCTCGCCGTCGTCGCCCAGACAGGGCGCGTCCGTTTCGGGGTCGAACTCACCGTCGCCATCGCTGTCCCGGAAAGCCGTGACGCGAATCTCGTGTGAGCCGTCCAGCGGGTCGTCGAGGGCGACCCTGTGGCCGTCCGCCGCCAGCGCGTGCTCGGGGTTCGTGTTGTGGACCTTCGTGGTTCCGAGCACCGTCTCACCGTCGAACGCCACGAGGAGGGCACTGCTGTCCGGCGGGAGCGAGTAGCCGACAGCGACCGCCTCAGACGACCAGCCGAAGTCGCCGGGGCTGCCGAGCCCGTAG
The DNA here is from genome assembly GCF_021729015.1 of Halobacterium rubrum. GTDB lineage: Archaea > Halobacteriota > Halobacteria > Halobacteriales > Halobacteriaceae > Halobacterium > Halobacterium rubrum. The sequence goes on along the minus strand of NZ_JAJQQZ010000003.1, from coordinate 166,973 downwards.
AACGCCAGACCCGTCGGACACCCGCTCTCCACGGGCGTCGGCGTTCTGGGCTGCTCGGCCGTCGTCGTCTGTGGTTGCCCGCCGCTGCCGCCGACACCGCCCACAGAGAGACAGCCCGCGAGCAACAGGAACACGACAGCGCACACCGCCGTAGCGGGCCGATTCTGGAGGTCCATACTGCACCGTCGCTGCCCGGGACGAAAGGCATCGGGGGGACTGAAACGCGTATTTGGGTCGGAGCGACGGCTCTGCTACGGACCGGAGCACGCAGTCTGCGCCGCCGTTCGGCGGTGGGCTACTTGTGCGTCGGCCGCGAACGGCCGGTATGAGCGAGAGCGAGGTGCTGGTCCCGCTGGACGGGTCGCCGCTTGCCGACGAGGCGCTCCGGGAGGCGCTGGCGCTGTTCGACGGGCCGATCGTGGTCCTGAACGTGGTGACGCCGCTAGACGAGGGGATGATCGAGGGCGGCGTCCTCGGGGCCGGCGACAGGGCGCGAGAAGCCGAGGCCACGCAGCGGGCCGACAGGCTGGTGCAGCGGGCGACAGAGACGGCGGCCAGCGAGGGCGAAACCGTCGAGACCGTCGTGGAGACCGGGGAGCCGGCGGAGACGATTCTGGCCTACGTCGAGGAGCACGACGTCGACCACGTGGTGATGGGCGGGCACGGCGGTCCGGACGGCGGGCTGGCCGAGCGGCTGCTCGGGACAGTCGCGTCGAAAGTCGTGACCGAGGCGCCGGTGTCGGTCACGGTCGTTCGCTGACTGCTACGACGCCAGGAACGTCGCGAGCACGCGGTAGACGCCGAAGCCGAGGAGGACGGAGCCGACGAGCGTGACGAGCCAGAACGTGACCGTCGTGACGATCTTCTCGCGGGAGACGCCGGCAGAGCCGCCGGCGAGCCCGCCGCCGATGACGCCGGAGATGATGATGTTGTTGAACGAGATGGGGATGCCGAGGAAGATGGCCGCCTGCGCGATGACGAACCCGGGGACGAGGGCCGCGATGGACCGCCGGATGCCGAGCTGGGCGTACTCGCGGGAGGTCGCCTGCAGGAGTCTGGGGGCGCCCATCCACGCGCCGCCGAGGATGCCGGCGGCGCCGAGCGCGAGCAACACGGTTCCGGGGAGGCCGAGTTCGGCGGTGTAGAGGTTCTCCAGTGGGCCGGTCGCCAGCCCGACCTGACTGCCGCCGCTGGAGAACGCGACGATGCTGCCGAGCACGAGCAGGAACGTCTTGACGCCGCGGTCGACGGACGCCTGCGTGCGCACCCGGACGAACTGGAAGCCGAGCGCGGCGAACGCCAGCGAGACGGCGACGGCGACGACGTCGACGCCGCCGACCGTGGGGCCGCCGACCGCTCGCGCGACGGCGCCGGCGACCGACCCCTGGCTGGCACCGGGCGCGGCCGGCAGCAGGCTCAGCCGGACGTTGGCGACGATGCCCGCGACGAGCGCCGCGAGCAGCGGTATCGAGACGGTCTCCGGGATGTCGTCGCGGCGCAGCAGCGTCGCTGTCCCGTAGGCGAGACCACCCGAGACCGGCGGAACCAGCGCCCAGAACAGCGCAATCTGCTGGTAGGTAGCGACGGCGGGGTCGCCGCCGAGCGAGAGGCCGACGCCGACCATCGCGCCCGTGGTGGCGAACGCCGCGGGCACCGGGTAGCCGGAGTAGATGCCGAACGCCATGAATCCGGCGGCGGTGAGCAGGCCGGCCGTCGCTGCCAGCGACGTGATGGAGACGCCGTTCACGAGGCCGGCGCCGACGGTCTCCGAGATGGCGCCGCCCTGCGTGAGCGCGCCGGCGGCGGCGAGGATGCCGATGAGGAACGCCGCCCGCATCGTCGAGACGGCGTTCGCTCCGATGGCCGGGGCGAACGGCGGCGAGTTGCTGTTCGCGCCGAGCGTCCACGCCGTGACGAGGCTTGTTCCGGTGGCGAACGCCACCAGCGCCCAGAACACTGCGTCAGCCATGGCTGGCGGACTCCGGGGTCATGTGTCACCAGTTCGTCGGTACACGATATATACGTTCCCGCGGGCGACCAGGGTCACGGTCCGGAGTCGGAGACGGTTCCGGACGGGAGAGTAGTCGCCGTGTTTTTGCCGACGCCGGACGAACTACGGACAATGACAGAGGGAGAGACCGCCGAGGCCGACGGCATCGCGGCGCGGTACTACGAGACCGACAGCGAGCGCGTCCTGGAGTTCACGGGCGACGGCGGGGCGACGGCGGCCGTCGCGCAGAACGTCGAGGGGTACGCGATGCTGAAGGTGCGGCCGTCGGCAGACGGCGACGAGCTCGAGCGGTACTACGGCTTCGACATGGCGCTGGACCACGCGGCAGAGCTGCTGGGGGTCAGCGAACACGACCTCCCGGTGCCGGACGCCGCAGCCGACATGGGCATGTAGTCGACGGCGGTAGCCGTCGGTTCCGCACACCTTTTGAACCCACTTGTAGTACGGTCGTACATGACAGACGTGCGCGTGGCTGGCGTGGGGCTGACGCACTTCGGCGTCCACCCGGAGCGGACGAGCCGCGACCTCTTCGGCGAGGCGGGACTGACCGCGCTCGACGACGCCGGGGTCGACCGAGCGGACGTCGAGGCCGTCCACTACGGGAACTTCATGGGCGAACTGAGCGAACACCAGGGCCACCAGGGGCCGCTGGCGGCCGAGGCGCTCGGGCTTGACGTGCCGGCGACCCGCTACGAGTCGGCGTGTGCGTCCAGCGGTGTGGCGCTCCGGCAGGCCGTCCGGGACGTCCGGAACGGCGAGGCCGACGTCGTCGTCGCGGGTGGCGCCGAGCGCATGAACAACCTCGAGACGGCCGAGTCGACGGAGGCGCTGGCCATCGCGGCGGACGACCTCTACGAGGTGCGGGCGGGGATGACGTTCCCGGGGGCGTACGCGCTGATGGCGGCGGCGTACTTCGAGCAGTTCGGGGGCAGCCGCGAGGACCTCGCACACGTGGCAGTGAAAAACCACGCGAACGCCCTGGGCAACGACCACGCCCAGTACCAGCGAGAGATTACGGTCGAGGACGCGCTGGAGTCGCCGCCGGTCGCGGAGCCGCTGCACCTCTACGACGCCTGCCCGGTCACCGACGGCGCGAGCGCGCTCGTCCTCGTCAGCGAGGACTACGCGGCCGAACACGACCTCGACGCCGGCGTGGCGGTCACGGGCACGGGGCAGGCCGGCGACAAGATGGCGCTCCAGGACCGCGACGACGTGGCCACGTCGCCCGCCGCGACCGACGCCGCCGAGGAGGCCTACGCCGACGCCGGCGTCTCCGCCGACGACGTGGACGTCGCCGAGGTCCACGACTGCTTCACCATCGCCGAAGTGCTCGCCACCGAGTCGCTGGGCTTCTTCGAGACCGGCGAGGGCGTCACGGCGGCCCGCGAGGGCGTGACGACCCGGGACGGCGACCTGCCGGTGAATCTCTCGGGCGGCCTGAAGGCGAAGGGGCACCCGGTCGGCGCAACGGGTGCGAGTCAGGTCGCGGAGCTCACGAAGCTGCTGCGCGGCGACCACGTGAACAGCGAGTACGTCGCCGACGCCGACACTGCAGTCGCGCACAACGCCGGCGGGACGGTCGCCAGTGCCGTCGTGCACGTGCTCGAAGCCGTCGAGGACGAGGAGGTGGGAGCATGAGCGACGACGTGCGGGACGCCGGCTACGACGGTTTCCTCGACGCGCTCGCTGACGGCGACGGCTTCTACCTGGAGTGCAGCGAGGGCCACGGCAGCCTGCCGCCGCGCCACGTCTGCCCGCACTGCGGCAGCGACAACCTGACCGAGACGCCGCTGCCCGAGACCGGCACGGTGGACTCGTGTTCGACGGTGCACGTGGCGACGCCGGCGTTCGTCGACGACGCGCCGTACGTCGTCGCGGTGGTGGACTTCGGGCCGGTGCGGCTCACCGGTCAGGTGCGGGCGGACCCCGACTCGGTCGCCATCGGCGACGAGGTTGCCGCCGGCGTCGGCGAAACGGCGACGACGAGCGAGCGGCTAGTGACGTTCGAGCCGCGGTAGCTCGTCGCGCACCGCTTCGAGGAACGAGTCGGGCTGTTCTGCGTGCGGGAGCAGGCTGGTGTCGTCGAGGACAACCAGCCGTGCGTCCGCGTCGTCCGCCAGCTCCTTGCCCTCGGAGAGCGGCGTGATGGCGGCCTCCCGGCCCCAGACCAGCGTCACCGGCGCGTCGATGCCGGCGAGCGTCTCGGCGAGGTCGACGTTCGGGTCGAGGAAGCCGCCGGCGAACGACGCCGGTGCGAACCGCGCGCCGGGCTGGTGGCTGGCGCGGTACTGGTGCTGGACGAAGCCCTCGGGAACGTTCTCGGGCCGGTAGAAGGCGTCGCGCTGGTTGAACCACCGGAGGCCGCGCTCGCTGGTGAGCGCGTGGAAGAGGCCCGTGCCGACGACGGGCGCCCGGAGCAGCCGGCGGACGCTCGGCCGGCGCTGGCCGGTGTCGGCGGTCGGACACACCAGCACCAGCCCGGAGACGCCGGCGCCGCCGGTGGCTTCGTCGTCGGCTGCGGCCATCGCCGCCCACGACCCGGTCAGAGAGGACGCGACCACGACCGGGTCGTCGGCCGCGTCGGCGAGGAAGTCCGCGACGAACCCCTCGTACAGCGTGCTCGTGTACGCGACCGGCGGGCGGTCGCTGTGGCCGAACCCGGGGAGGTCGGGCGCAAGCACGTGGTAGTCGTCGGCGAGCGCGTCGAAGACGCCCGCGAACTCGTGGCTGGACGCTGCGGCGTTGATGCCGTGCAGGAGCACGACGTCGGGCGCTCCGGGGTCGCCGGCCTCGGTGTACGCCACGTCGAAGCCCCGCCAGCGGTACGTCCCCTGGTCGCCGGCGAGCGAGGGCTCGAAGTCGCCGGTCCGGGAGCGCAGGAGGCGGTTCGCGGCGGCTGTGGCGGCGACGCCGGCGGTCGCGCCAGCGAGGAGTCTACGGAGTCGCATGCGCGAAGCGACGGCTGCCAGTCGTTTAGCCGTTGCGTCGACTCGCGGGCGACGGGAAACGGGCGAGCAGTGAGAAGTACAGAACCGCCGTTTCAGTCGTCGGCCAGCGCGTCCCTGACGGGCTCGACGACGTCGTCCGCGAGCTCGTAGGGTGTCGTCTCGCCGGCGTCGATGCGGGCGACGAGTTCGTCGATGCCGCCCCGGGCCTCGAGTTCGGCTTCCAGGAGTTCGCTGGCGTCCTCCCGGAGGAGGTTCCGGAGTTCCTCCGCGTAGCGGGTGTGGCGTTTCTCCTCGCGGCGGCCAGACTCGTCCAGCCACGTCGTGTGGTCGTCGAAGGTCTCCAGCAGGTCCGGGACGCCCTCGCCGCTCTCCGCGACTGTTTCCGCGATTTCGGGGTCCCAGTCGCCCTCCTCGCCGTCGCGGAGGTCGAGCATGTTCCGGAGTTCGGTGACCGTCCTGTTCGCGCCCTCGAGGTCGGCCTTGTTCACGACGAACACGTCCCCGATCTCGAGGATGCCGGCCTTCAGCATCTGGACGTCGTCACCGGACGACGGCGGAACCAGAACGGCGACGGTGTCGGCGGTCTTCACGATGTCGACCTCGTTCTGGCCGGCACCCACCGTCTCGATGATGACCTTGTCCTTGCCGAAGGCGTCGAGGGCCTTCACGGCGTCCGCAGTGGCGGTCGACAGCCCGCCGAGGCTGCCGCGGGCGGACATCGACCGGAAGAACACGTCCATGTCCGTCGCGGTCGACGCCATCCGGATGCGGTCGCCGAGCACGGCGCCGCCCGTGAACGGGCTTGAGGGGTCGACGGCGATGACGCCGACCGTCAGTCCCTGGTCGCGGTACTGCTTGGCCAGTTTGTCCACGAGCGTCGACTTCCCGGACCCGGGGCTGCCCGTGATGCCGATGACGTCGGCGCCGCCCGTGTGGGGGTACAGCGCCGACACGACCTCGCGGTAGCCCGGGCTTCGGTTCTCGATTTTCGTGATGGCGCGGGCGAGCGCCCGGTGTTTGCCGTCGAGGAGGTCCTCGACGAGTTCGGGCTGGTCGGGTGCCATCTCAGTCACGCTGCGGGGCGTTGTCCTCGATGAACTCGATGGTCTCCTCCATCGGCGTGCCCGGGCCGAAGATGGCGTCGACGCCCGCTTCCTCGAGGCCCTCGCGGTCCTCGTCCGGGATGATGCCGCCGACGATGACAAGCGTGTCCTCGAAGGCGTCGTACTCCTCGAGACCCTCCATGATCTTCGGGACGAGGGTGTTGTGTGCCCCGGAGAGGATGGAGATGCCGAGGACGTCGACGTCCTCCTGAACGGCCGCCTGCACGATCTCCTCGGGCGCCTTGTGGAGCCCCGAGTAGATGACTTCGAAGCCGGCGTCCCGGAACGCCCGCGTGATGACGTGTGCGCCGCGGTCGTGACCGTCGAGTCCGACCTTGGCCACGAGACAGCGGATGTTCTGCTGGGATTCCTCGCTCATGGCCGAAGAATCGCCGCATGTCCGTTTCACTCTAACGGACTTGTATTACAGTTACGGTTGTACTATCGCAATTGGGCTTGAAGCGAAAACGGGTTGCCACCCCCGTCCCAACGGGCGGACATGGCAACGGCCGACGCCTCCGGCTACGCGAGGACTCACCCGAGACGCGTCACCGCGGCACTCTCGGTCATCGGATACGCGCTGGTCATCGGCGCCTTCGAGGGACTGCTCCCCATCTTCCCGGACCTCTCCCGGGAGACCGTGTTGCTGTTCTCTGACCTCATCGCCGTCGTGAACACGCTCGCGCTCACCAGTCTGCTGGCCGGCGTCGCCTTCATCAAGCGCGGCGAGGTCGAGAAACACCGCGCGGCGATGCTCACCGCGTTCACGCTGATTCTGACGTTCCTCGTGCTGTACCTCTGGAAGGTCGGCGGCGGCTTCGAGAAGTCCATCGTCATCGAGCAGGGCATGTTCCTCGGGCAGTTCGCCGGCGTCGTCGAGATCGCGTACCTCCTGATGCTCGCCATCCACATCGTCCTCTCCGTCGTCGCCGTGCCGGTCGTGCTGTACGCCGTGGTCCTCGGGCTGACGCACACGCCCGAGGAGCTCCGGGAGACCAGCCACGCGAAGTACGGCCGCATCGCCGTCGCGTCCTGGGCGGTCTCACTGTTCCTCGGCGTCGTCACGTACGTGATGTTGAACCACGTCTACGCCTGGGTGCCCCGGTAGCACCGACACCTATTTGCTCGCCGCCCCGAGAACTCCCGTCGACAGCATGGCGGTCGAGCCGTACGACGGCGAGGGCGGCGACGAGGGCGACGCCAGCAGCAGAGCCGGCGACGGCGACGACGAGGCCGATGTCTGGCGCTGCAAGGACTGCGGGGCGGTCCAGCGCGACCCCGACCCGCCCTGCGAGCGCTGCTGGGGGACGACGTTCGTCGCCGGCGAGGGCGCCGACGGCGTCTCGGGGCCGGGCACCCACCTCGCCGGTCTCTCGAACACGCCGGCCTCCGGCGCCGACGTCACCGCCACCCGGCTCGCACACGTCAAGTCGGCCTCGGCACGGACCTTCCTGCTCGCTGCCGGCTGCACGGGTCTGGTCGGCGGCGTGACCGTCGTCCTCCCGTCACCGTCGGTCCTCTCCTCGCTGCTCTGGGGTGCGACACTCCTCCTCGGTGGGTTCGCGGCGGTCGCACTGGTCGTCGCGCTGCTGGCGCATCTGGTGGATACGTTCGGGCTGGCTGCCAGCGACGCCTGACTCCGTTACTCCGTCCAGGGGATGAGCGCCGCGCCGACGGCGAACGCGACGACGGCCAGCACCAGCGTCACGCCCGCGTTCGTCGCGACGACGCCGGCCGACCCAGCCGTGTCAGTCGCCTCGGGGAACGTCGCCGCGCGCACCCCTCGAGAGAAGTACACGAGGGGGGAGAAGTCCAGCAGCGGCCGGAACCACTCGGGGAACAGTGCCGGCTGGACGAACGTCTCCGAGAGGAACAACAGCGGCAACGCGATGCCGTTGCTCGCAGCGATGGCGCCGTCCTGGCCCTCCGCGAGGCTGCCGAGCATCGCGCCGACGCCACAGAACAGCACCGAGGAGATGGGGACGAAGAACGCCAGCCACGGCGACAACTCGAAGTTCGCGCCCGTCAACAGGAGCGCAACGACCAGCAGGACGGACGCCGCGACGATGAGCACGACGTTCACGAGCGCGTGGGCGGCGAGCCACTCGGCGCGCGTCAGCGGCGTCGTCGCGAGCTTCTCGAAGCGGTTGTCCTCACGGTGGCGAGCGACCTCGCTGCCGACCCGTGACAGCGGCGTGAACAACACCACGGTTGCGAGGTACGCCGGCAGGTAGTAGCCGGTCGGCTCGGAGAACAGCCCGGCGCCGCCACCGGCGCCCTGCGTCCGCACGAGCCCGGCGAAGATGACGATGAGCACGACGGGGAAGAAGAACGTGAAGAACACGGCAGTGCGGCGGCGGAGGAACGTCCGCATCGCGCCGGTCGCCTCCGCCCGCACGCGAGCGAGCGAGCCACTCATCGCCGGGTCACCTCCCCGCGCTCGGCGTCGCCAGCCAGCGCCATGTAGGCGTCCTCGAGGCCGGGTTCGCGCCACGACAGCGCACCGAAGTCGACGCCGGCGTCCTCCAGTGCCGCCGCCACGTCCCCGACCTCGGCGGGGTCGACGCCGTGGAACACGAGGCCCTCGTCCGTGCGCTCGCCGTCGAAGCCCGCGATCTCGGGGTCGGCGTCGGTGTCGACCACGAGGCGGGCGTCGCCGGCGTACTCGGCCACGAGGTGCTCGGGCGTCCCCGTCGCGGCGACCCGGCCGCCGGCGAGCAGGGCGACGCGGTCGGCGAGGCGAGCGGCCTCGGCCATGTCGTGGGTCGTGAGGAGGATGGTGGTCCCGGCGGCGGCGAGGTCGGCGAACAGCGACCAGAGCGCGCGCCGGCCGGCCGGGTCCACGCCCGTCGTCGGCTCGTCGAGGAACAGCACGTCCGGGTCGTTGACGAGCGCCGCGGCGACGCAGGCGCGCCGGCGCTGGCCACCCGAGAGGTCGCCGTACCACGTTCCTTCCTCGGGGTCGAGGCCGACCTCGTCGAGGACCGCATCCGGGTCGCGGGCGTCGTCGTAGAGGCCGGCGTAGTAGCGAACGAGTTCGCGAGCCGCCAGGCGGTCCGGCGGCGCGAACGCCTGCGGGAGCAGCCCCACGCGCTGCTTGCGCGCCTCCCGTGGCGGCTCCCCGAGCAGGCGGACGGTGCCGGCGTCCGGGTCGGTCGTGCCAGTGAGACAGCGCACGAGCGTCGTCTTCCCGGCGCCGTTCGGACCGACCAGCGCGAACACTTCGCCAGCGTCGACGGACAGCGACACGCCGTCGAGCGCGACGGCGTCGTCGCCGTACGACTTCTCGACGTCGTCGGCGACCAGTACCGGGTCCATACCACCGCCTGGGCGTCCGGCGAATAAAGGACTGCGGAAGCCGGCTACCGGCGGCCGGGCCGCCACGTCAACAGCAGCACGGAGGAGACGAACACGGCCGTCGAGAGCGCGTACGGCTGGCTCTCGGCGACGACCGCCGCGGTCGACGCGCTCCCGAACAGCCCGGCGGCGAGCGTCGCCACGACCGGCCACGTGCAGCTCACGCAGGACAACAGCCCGACCAGCCCCGCGAACCCGGTCCGGGCGGTGTCGACGACGGTGACCGCGACGAGGTACGCCAGCGCCGCGTAGCCGCCGAGCTTGAACGGCAGCAGGCTGACGGTGAGGTCGGCGCCGCTGTAGATGAACGCCGGCCCCCAGCCCGGCGCGAGCCACGCGATTCGGGTGCCCAGAGCGTCACCGTGGAGCATGTAGAGCCCGCCGACGCCGCCGAGCAGCAGGAAGTACGCCGCGCCGACGCCGCCAGCGGCGAGCCACTGTCGACGGGACGCCTCCGGGACGCCGACGCGGCTGACGCCCCAGGCGGCGACGTTCAGCCAGACGAACGGGTACGCAAGCGACACTGCGTCGGTCGGCGTCGCCGACGACAGCGCGAAGTACAGGAGGACGAGGACGAGCTCGCCGTTCAGCACGGCAGCCCACGTGAGCAGCGTCCCCCGGTCGGGGGCGAGCTGGTCGGTGGAGACGGTTCTCGTGCTCACTCAGACCACCATCGCATCGAGCACGACGGCGACCAGCAGGCAGCCGAGGTAGGCGTTCGACGCGTGGAACGACCGCATCGCCGCCCGCCGGTCACGCTCGCGGTGCAGCCGGATGGCGAAGTAGAGGAACACCGCCCCCAGCGCGACCGTCGTCCCGGCGTACAGCGGGCCGAGCCCGGTCAGTACTGCGAGCACGACGGCCGAGACCAGCGTCGCGCCGAGGTAGTAGACGATGTGGCGGCGGGTCTTCGCCTCGCCCTCGACGACGGGCATCAGCGGGAAGCCGCCGCGCTCGTAGTCGTCCTTGTACGCCAGCGCGAGGTTGTAGAAGTGCGCCGGCGTCCACAGGAAGATGACGGCGGCGAGTGCGAGGCCCGCCACGCCCACCTCCCCCGTCACCGCCGCCCACCCGATGAGCGCCGGCAGCGAACCCGCAGCGCCGCCGATGACCGTGCTCTGGCGGGTGTTCGGCTTCAGCACGAGTGTGTACACGACCGAGTAGAAGACGATTGCCGTCAGCCCGAGGAACGCCGTCAGGAGGTTCACGGCCGCGAACGCCGCCAGCGACGCGGCAGCCAGCACCAGGCCGAACGCGAGCGCGTTCCGCGGCGGGATGCGGTCGGTGGCGACCGGCCGGTCGTCGGTGCGCGCCATCTTCTTGTCCTTCTCGCGCTCCAGGACGTGGTTGAACGTCCCCGACGCGCCGATGGACAGCACGCCGCCGCCCAGCGTCAGCGCGACAGTCTCCACGGCCAGCTGTCTGCCGCCCGCCAGCGCCATCCCGGCGCCCGCGACCAGACACAGCAGCCACATCAGCCGCGGCTTCGTCAGGCGGACGTACGCCCGCACCGTCGCGAGCGGACCGGTCCCGGGGTCGCTACCGCCGTCGTCGCCGTCGTGGCGACCCTCGCCCTCCCACTCGGCGGACGGCAGGTGGCCCGTCTGGGTGTCCAGCGTCCACGCGAGTGCGAGCACGAGCGCCGCGAAGATGCCGACGGCCAGCGCCAGGTGACCACTGGCCAGCGCCGCCGACCCGGGCGTCGTCGCGGTGTACGCGCCGACCGCGACCTGCACGGGGTACAGCGCGAGCGCAGCCGTCACGGCCGCCCGCACTCGCCGGGACTCGCCGCGGCGCCACGCGAGGACGGTGGCGGCGACGACCAGGACGGCCGTCAGCGCGGCGGCCGTCCGGTGCCCCCAGACCACGGCGAGGTCCAGCGACCCGACCGCGAACCACTGGCCGCCACACGCGGGCCACGTCTGGCATGCGTTCGCGGCGCCCGTCAGCGAAGTCGTCGCGCCGAGCACGAGCAGGGAGTAGACGCCCATCGCGGCGGCGGCGAGCACGGCGACGAACCGGCTGGAGGTGTTTCTGTTCACGTGCGTCTCTCTTCCGGAGGTTACGAGCGCGGCCACTTAGCCTGTCCGACTCGCACCGAACCCCATTCAGCACCTATTTATGGACCCAATCCCAACTTCGGACCAACATGAGAGGCAAGCGGCTCGTACCCGTTCTCGTCGCCGTCGTCGGTGTCCTCGCCGCGTTCGTGGACCCGGTCGCTGCGTCGGGGTACCAGTCGGTGACCGAGGAGCTCATCCGCGACCTCAACTCCATGATGCTCGCGGCAGCGCTCCCGATTACGCTGCTCGTGGAGGGCATCCTCGTCTACACCGTCTGGAAGTTCCGGAACGCCGACGAGGCGAAGCCGACCAAGGAGAACCGCCGGCTGGAGATCACGTGGACCGTCGCCACCGCCGTCGTGTTGCTGTTCGTCGGCGTCGCCGCCTACGGCGTGATGGGGCAGACCGCCGTCACCGCCACCGGACAGGACGCCCAGACTGCGATGGCCCAGGAAGACACGGTCACCGTCGACGTCGAGGGCGTCCAGTGGTACTGGAACTACGAGTACGTCGGCGAGAACCTCTCGACGACGACCGGCGCTGCCACTGGCGACACCGTCGGCGACCAGCCGCTTGTGTTGCCGGCCGACACGAAGGTCGTGATTCGGACCGAGTCCCAGGACGTGATTCACGCCTTCCACGCGCCCGAGCTTGGGCTGAAGGCTGACGCGCTGCCCGGCCAGCAGAACTACATCATCACGAACGACCTCGAGGAGGGGACCTACCAGCTGTACTGCGCCGAGTTCTGTGGGGTCGGTCACTCGGAGATGCTGAGCGAGATCGAGGTCGTCGACCGGGAGACGTACGAGGACTACGTCGAGGACCCGGAGAACACGTCCGTCTAGGTTCGCCGTAGCTGCCGGCACTCTCCTTCCGTCACGTTGACGCGTCGCCCGTCACTCGTCTCCACGACGAGCGCTCCGCGTTCGTCCACGTCGACCGCCACACCGACCAGCGGGTCGTCGTCGTCGTCGTCGGCCTGATTCCTGCGGGTGACGCGGACGCGTTCGCCGAGCGTCGCGCTGCGGTCGCAGAACGCGTCGACGGCGTCGGCGAAGCCGTCGTCGGTCTCGACCGTCTCCGTCCACGCCAGCAGCCGGTCGTGTAGCGTCGCGGCGACGTCGGTGGTGTCGATGCCGTCACGGTCGTCGGCTTCGCGGCGGAGCGTGGTCACGGCGCGGTCACCGACGTCGAGGTCGCCGGGGTCGAGGTCGGCGTTCACGCCGACGCCGAGCACGGCAAAAGAGAGGTCGGCGGTCTCGGGGTCGGTGCCCGGAAGCACGTCGTCGACGGGCTTGCCGGCGACCGGAACCTCGTCGACGACCGCCTCGGTGAGGATGCCACACAGCTTCTCGCGGGTACCGTCGTCGCGGTCGACGACCACGTCGTTGGGCCACTTGAGGCGCGCGTCCTCGACGCCGAACGCCTCGACGGTCTCGGCCGCCGCCAGCCCGCCCGCGAACGTGAGCCGACCGACGTGGCTCGCGGCGAAGCCGGGCCTGACGAGCGTACTCGACCAGACGCCGCCCGGCGGGCTCGCCCAGACGTTGCCGGTGCGGCCGCGGCCCGCCGTCTGCTCGTCGGCGACGACGAACGTCCCGTGGGCGGCGCCGTCCCGGCCCTCGGCGCGTGCGATGTCGTTCGTGCTCGGACACGTCTCCCGGTAGAAGAGCGGCGCGTCGACGCGCTCCCACAGCTCGTCGGGGTCGACTACCATACCCACGGTTCGAGGCTGCGCCGAAAAAAGTCCGCGCTTAGACGACGGCGCCCGCGTACAGCACGACGACGAGGAAGATCCAGACGGCGTCGACGAAGTGCCAGTACATCGAGACGGTGCTGACCGACGTGTGGCGCTCGGCCGAGTACTGGCCCTTCAGGGCCCGCACGGTGATGATGCCGATGAGGACCGCGCCCAGCGACACGTGGAGGCCGTGGAGGCCCGTCAGGCCGAAGAACGCGCTCTCGAAGACGCCACCGGAGAACGACAGGCCCTCGTGGACGATGAACTCGTAGTACTCGTAAATCTGGCCGGCGATGAACACCACGCCGAGGACCAGCGTCGTCGCCAGCAGCCCGAGGAACCGGCTGCGGTTGCCCTTCCGGAGCGCGACGTGGGCGTAGTGCAGCGTGAAACTGGAGATGACCAGGATGACGGTGTTCGCGACGACGAGCGCGCCGAGGAAGCCCTCGGGGACGGCGGAGACCGCGTCCGCCCACTGGGAGCCGGCACGGATGAAGAAGTAGTACGTGAACCCGGCGCCGAACGTCGCGATTTCGGTGCCGAGGAACAGAATCATCCCCCACCGGAGGGCGGTCGAGCCGTGCCCGTCGTTGCTCCAGTACGCCTTCACGAAGGCGTGGTACACCCAGCCGTACAGACCGGCGAGGAACCCGAAGGCGCTCGCCACGAACACGGCGGGACCGACCATCGGTCCAACCAGTGCGTTGGTGCCTTGGCCGAGCACGTAGAGTGCCGCGCCGATGTAGAAGCCCGCGGCCCCCATTGCGGTGATGAAGGGCCACCAGCTGGCCTCCCCGAAGCCCTTCGGCCAGTCCTCCACGGCCGGCAGGTGGTGGCCGTGGTCGTCGGTCGAGTCGTCCGCTACGCTCATACCACCGGCTTGCGGAGCGAGTACTAAAAACCCATCCAACTGGGGCGGCCGGCGGACCGCAACCCTCAGGGGCGGTCCAGTCTAATCGTCGCTCATGTCTCGGCGCCTCGCACGCCCGCTCGGTGCAGTCCTCGGTCTCGCCGCCGTCTGTGGGGTGGCGGTCGCGCACGGCGGCAGCCTCCGGGGGGCGTCCGGGGACTCGCTGGCGGTGCCGACGTGGCTGTTCCTCTCGACCGGCGGTGCGGTCGTCGGCGCGTCGTTCCTGCTGGCGAGTTTCGTCACCGACCGGGCGTTCGTCGCGAGCGTCCACGGCTGGACGCGGTCAGTGCCTGCGCCCCGTCGGCTGCTGGCGTGGGCCGGCCGGCTGGTCGGTCTCGCCGCGTTCGTCGTGCTCGTCGTCGCCGGATTCGCCGGGCCGACCGAGCCCCTGCGGAACGCCGCCATCGTGCTCGTCTGGGTCGGCTGGTGGGCGGGACTCGTGATGGCGACGTACCTCGTCGGGAACACGTGGCCGGCACTGGACCCGTTCCGGACGCTGACGCGGCCGCTTGCGCGAGTGACCGACGGCGCCCGCGACCTCGACGCGAACGCGGCGGCGTGGACGAGCACGGCGTTCCTGCTGGCGCTCGTCTGGGTGGAGGTCGTCAGCCCGCTGGCGGACGCCCCGCCGTTGCTCGCCGGCGTCACGCTGGCGTATCTCGGCGTCGCTGCCGGCGGCGTGGTCGCCGTCGGCCACGAGACCTGGTTCGGGGAGGTCGACCCGGTCGCGCGGCTGTTCCGTTCGTACGGCGCGGTCGCCCCGGTCGAACGCACAGAGAGCGGGCTCTCTCTGCGGGTGCCAGCGGCTCGCCTCACCGAGCGCGTCGTCGACACGCGCGGCGGCGTGGCGTTCGTCGTCGCCGTGCTCTGGGGGACCACCTACGACGGCCTCGTCGGCACGCCCGCGTGGGCGGGCTTCGCGCGCACAGTCGTGAACGCCGGTGTGCCCGCCCAGCTGCTCTACCCCGCGGCGCTCGTCGGCGGCTTCCTCGCGTTCCACCGGCTGTACTGGTGGGCCGCCCGGAAAGCCCGGGAGACGGCGCCGACGTACACTGACGTGGAGACGCTGGCCGTGCGGTTCGCGCCGTCCCTGCTGGCCATCGCCGCCGGCTACCACCTCGCGCACTACCTCGTGTACTTCCTCAGCCTCTCCCCCTCGCTGTTCGGCGCCGTGCTCGCTCCGCTCGACCCGCCCATCGCCCGAAGGCTCGTCCTGCCCGGGTGGCTGTCGGGCGTCGGCGTCGCCGCCGTCCTCCTGGGCCACCTGCTCGCCATCTGGGTCGCCCACGGCACGGCCTTCGACGAGCTCCCCGGCCGCCTGCAGGCCGTCCGCAGCCAGTACGCGCTCACCGCCGTGATGGTGTTCTACACGATGAGCAGCCTCTGGATCGTCAGCCAGCCAGCCGGCAGCCCCCCGTTCCTATGACAGCAGACAACACGACCACGGCCGTCGAGGCCACCGACGACCACGCTCACGGCGAGGACGACGACGACGCCACCTGCGAGTACTGCGGTGACCGCTTCCCGACGGAGCAGCTCCGGGACCTCCACCGGGGCCTCGAGCACTACGACGTCCTCGACGACGACGACCGGGCCGCCTACGAGGCCGCCTACGAGGCCGAGACCGAGTCACTGCAGTCCTTCCGACTACGAGCGCTGGCCGCCCTCGTCCTGCTGTACTTCGGGTTCCTGATGCTGTACGCTGTCGTCGGCCTGTGACGGAACCGGTGGCTTTCTAACGTCGCCGCCCATACGGGAGTGCATGGCCGAACGAACTGAGCAGGGGCTCAGCGACCAGTACACGCGCGCCAGTCCGTGGCCGATTCCGCTCGTCCTCGGGCTCGTCGTCACCGAACTGGGCATCGTCTTCGAGGGGCTGGTGCCGGTCGCCGTCGCCGGCATGCTGCTGTTCGCCACCTCCGTCGTCGGCATCACCCGGGAGTCCCAGTTCGCAGACACCCTCTGGCGACCCACGCTCACCGTCGCCGTCCTCTTCGTCGTCGTCGGTGCAGTGCTGTACACCGGCACGGAAGCCCTCACCCGCAGCACGGCGATGATGGGCACGGGCGTGGTCGTCGCCGCAGCGTCGCTGGCGGCGTTCCTCTACGAGTCCGGCCGGCTCTGAATCCTCAACCTATATCCGTCAGCCCCGCGGACTGGCTACCAATGTCAGCACGCCTCTTCGACCGAGACACGCTCCTGGACCTGACGGTGAACATCGTACCGCTGGCCATCCTCGGGTTCTTCTTCGTCGTGTTCATCGCCCTCAACCCCTGGGGTAGCGGCTTCACGCTCGAACGAGGGCTGCAGTTCGTGCTCGTCGGGTGGATGTTCGTCGGGCTCACCATCCTCACGTACTACGCCGCGAAGGCGATCGAGACCGAGGACGACGCCGAGGAAGAAGCCGCCGAACACTGACTGCGGACCGAACGAACCGCCACACCGTTCTCACTGCAGTTTCCCCCGGCAGCCGTGCTATCCGGACCCCGACACGACCGCGACCAATCCTAAGCTTTCTTTACCGTCCAATCCTGACTAGCGTCCATGGCTCCGGCTACGTCATCACTTGTGCTAACCGTGCTGATGGGCGTGCTGCTCGTCGGCGTGGTCGCCGTCCTCGCGCGCCTCGAGGACTGGCGGTCCTACACGCCCCTCAGCGACGTGGGCGGTGCGCTCGGGGAGCGCACCGGCTACGGCCACGAAGAGAAACCGGGTGGCCTCATCCGGTGGTTCACTACCGTCGACCACAAGGACATCGGCATCCTCTACGGACTCTACGGCACCATCGCGTTCGCGTGGGGCGGCGTCTCCGTGCTCCTGATGCGGACCGAACTGGCAGCACCCGCCGAGAACATCATCGGGCCCGCACTGTACAACGGCCTGCTGACGAGCCACGGCATCACGATGCTGTTCCTGTTCGGGACGCCGATGATCGCGGCGTTCGGTAACTACTTCATCCCGCTGCTCATCGGCGCCGACGACATGGCGTTCCCGCGCATCAACGCCATCGCGTTCTGGCTGCTGCCGCCGGGTGCGCTCCTCATCTGGGCCGGCTTCTTCATCCCGAGCATCGCGACGGCCCAGACCGCGTGGACGATGTACACGCCGCTGTCCATCCAGATGTCGTCGGCGGCCGTCGACACGATGCTGCTCGGCCTCCACCTCACTGGCGTCTCCGCGACGATGGGCGCCATCAACTTCATCGCGACCATCTTCACGGAGCGCGGCGACGACGTCGGCTGGCCGAACCTGGACATCTTCTCGTGGACGATGCTCACCCAGTCCGGCCTCATCCTGTTCGCGTTCCCGCTGCTCGGTAGCGCGCTCATCATGCTGCTGCTCGACCGGAACTTCGGCACGACGTTCTTCACGGTCGCGGGCGGCGACCCCATCCTCTGGCAGCACCTCTTCTGGTTCTTCGGCCACCCTGAGGTGTACATCCTCGTGCTGCCGCCGATGGGGCTGGTCAGCCTCATCCTCCCGAAGTTCTCGGGACGGAAGCTGTTCGGGTTCAAGTTCGTCGTCTACTCGACGCTCGCCATCGGCGTGCTGAGCTTCGGCGTCTGGGCCCACCACATGTTCACGACGGGCATCGACCCGCGGCTGCGGGCCAGCTTCATGGCCGTCTCGCTCGCCATCGCGATACCATCGGCGGTGAAGGTCTTCAACTGGATCACGACGATGTGGAACGGCAAGCTCCGGCTGACGGCGCCGATGCTGTTCTGCATCGGGTTCGTCCAGAACTTCATCATCGGTGGCGTCACGGGCATCTTCCTCGCCGCCATCCCCGTGGACCTCATTCTCCACGACACGTACTACGTCGTCGGTCACTTCCACTTCATCGTGTACGGCGCCATCGGCTTCGCGCTGTTCGCAGGGACCTACTACTGGTTCCCGATGGTCACTGGCCGCATGTACCAGCAGAAGCTTGCGAAGGCGCACTTCTGGACGGCGCTGGTCGGCTCGAACCTGACGTTCCTCGCGATGCTGTGGCTGGGCTACGGCGGCATGCCGCGGCGGTACGCCACCTACCTGCCGCAGTTCACGAACGCCCACCAGATCGCCACCGCCGGCGCGTTCCTGATGGGCATCTCGACGCTGTTCTGGCTGTTCAACATGGCTACGTCGTGGCGGGAGGGCCGCCGCGTCGACTCAACTGACCCGTGGAACCTCGAGGAGACCGACCAGTTCACGAAGGACTGGGCGTGGTTCCGCACGCAGGAAGACACCGACGTGCTGCCGGACGGCGGCAGCGAGGACGGCGACGAAGCGGTCACCGACGGCGGCGAACCGGTCGACGGCGACGACGACGACGAACAGCAGTAGTAGCAGTCGCAGTCCGGCTGCCGTCGACGTTTCTGCCGTGTGTTACGCGAGAACGAGCACGAACCCAGTGACGAACATCAGGACGGCGACACCCGCGAGTACCAGCATCAGTACTTCCTTGTCCTCCATGTCCCGCGGTTGGGCGTGACACCGCAAAAGGCTACCCACTCCGGTGCCAATCGGGAGTCGTGAGTGACAGCGATACGACGGGGCGTCGCGTCGTGCTGTGGATGTACGCGGCCGCCGTCGCGACGGCTGGCGTGTTCGGGTACGTGCTCGGCGTCATCGTGTACGCGGGCAGCGGGACGGCGGGCCCGCTGGCGCAGGGGGCGACGCCCGACTACGGGAGCGTCGGGCCGGTGGTGTTCGAGTTGACGCCGGTGAACCTCGCAGTGTTCGGCGTGGTCGCCGTGGGCGTGAGCCTCGGTGTCGGGCTGGCGGCCATCATCGTGGTCTCCGAGCGGGTCGATTCGGTGGCGTAAGCCGGTGCCTACCTATATGTGGTCGGCAGCCCAACGTGTTAGCATGGAGATTCGAGAAGCCACGCGTGCAGACGGTGCGGACATCCGGGCGGTGGCCGACGCGTCTCTGGGCGCCTCGTACGCGAGCCCGCTCGGCGAGGACATCGTCGACAAGGCCGCCGACGAGTGGTACGCCGAGAACCGTCTCGCGGACCGGCTGGACGCCGACGACGTCCAGTACCTCGTGGCGGAGACCGACGACGGGAACGTGGTCGGGTTCTCGGAGAGCGAACTGGACGGTGACGCCGCGGCGGCCATCCAGTGGCTGCACGTCCACCCGGACGCACGCGGCGAGGGCGTCGGCGTCCAGCTGCTCGAGCACACGGAGACCGATCTACTGGAACGCGGCGCGAACCGCGTGGAGGGGCGCGTGCTCGCCGCGAACGAGCCCGGCAACGAGTTCTATCAAGACCACGGGTACGCGCGGACCGGCGACCGGGGACTGGACGTCGGCGACGAGACCCACACCGAACACCTCTACGTGAAGCTCCCGGAGGGCGAGGAGGACGTCGAGCTCGCCGAGCAGCGGGAGACCGACGCCGGCACGCTGTGGGTGGCGTTCGACGAGCGCGAACGCGGCTCGGCGGCTCCCTTCTACACCGCCTACCGGGACGAGCAGCGCACCGAGAAGTACGGCTTCTACTGTTCGAACTGCGAGACGGCGGACACCGCCATGAACACGATGGGGCGGGTCGCGTGCAACAACTGCGGGAACGAGCGCCGGGAGACCCGCTGGGACGCCGCGTACCTCTGACGGTCTCGTCGGGGAGTCGCCGCGGTCAGGCGGCCGCGGCGGTCTCCTGGTAGCCGCCGAACTCGTCCTCGAAGACCTGCATGATCTCGCCCATCGTCGCGTACGCCTTCACGGCGTCGACGATGTACGGGATGGTGTTCTCGTCGGAGTGGACGGCCTCGCGGAGGGCGTCGAGAGTGGCCTCGACTTCGTCGTCGTCGCGCTCCTCCTTGACGTCCTCGAGGCGGCCGAGCTGGCGGTCGCGGGTCTCGTCTTCGTCGACGTGCAGGAGGTCCGGGCTGGTGTCTTCCTCGACCTCGTACTCGTTGACGCCGACAACCGTCTCCTCGCCGTCGTCGACCCGCGACTGGTACTCGTAGGCGGACTCCTGGATCTCGCGGTGGAAGTAGCCGTCCGCGATGCCCGCGATGACGCCGTCCCGCATCGAGCCGTCGCCCATCTCCCGGATCTCTTCGATGTACTCCATGGCTTCTTCCTCGACCTCGTCGGTGAGAGACTCGACGGCGAAGCTGCCGCCGAGGGGGTCGACGATGTCGGCGGCGCCGGACTCGTCGGCGATGATCTGCTGGGTGCGCAGCGCGACACGCACGGCCTCCTCGCTGGGGAGCGCCAGCGCCTCGTCGAAGGAGTTCGTGTGGATGCTCTGGCTGCCGCCGAGGACGGCGGCGAGCGCCTGGAGCGTGACACGGGCGATGTTGTTCTTCGGCTGCTGGGCGGTCAGACTCTGGCCGGCGGTCTGCGTGTGGAACTTCAGCTGCTTGGAGGCCTCCTTCTCGGCGTCGTACCAGTCGTCCATGACGTTCGCGTAGATGCGTCGGGCGGCGCGGAACTTCGCGACCTCCTCGAAGATGGAGTTGTGGGAGTTGAAGAAGAAGCTCAGGGTGGGGGCGAACTCGTCGACGTCGAGGCCGCGCTCCATGGCGTCCTCGACGTACGCGAAGCCGTCGGCGAGCGTGAACGCCAGCTCCTGGATGGCCGTCGAGCCCGCCTCCCGGATGTGGTAGCCCGAGATGGAGATGGGGTGGAACTTCGGCGTCTCCTCGGCGCAGTACTCCACGACGTCCGTCACGAGGTCCAGCGACGGCTGTGGCGGGACGACCCACTCCTTCTGCGCGATGAACTCCTTGAGCATGTCGTTCTGGAGGGTTCCCCGGATCTCCTCGCGGGGGACGCCCTGCTGGTCGGCGAGCGCGAGGTACATCGCGTAGATGACGGGCGCGCTCGGATTGATGGTGAAGCTCGTGGAGACCTCGTCGAGTTCGATGCCGTCGAAGAGAATCTCCATGTCCCGCAGGGTGTCGACCGCGACGCCCTCCTTGCCGACCTCGCCGAGGCTCATCGGGTCGTCGCTGTCCAGACCCATCAGCGAGGGCATGTCGAAGGCCGTCGACAGCCCGGTCTGGCCCTCGTCGATGAGGTAGTGGAAGCGCTCGTTGGTCTCCTCGGCCGTGCCGAAGCCCGCGAACTGCCGCATCGTCCACGTGCGGCCGCGGTAGCCGGTCGGGTAGACGCCACGCGTGTACGGGAACTCGCCCGGGAACCCGAGGTCTTCCTCGTAGTCCGTGTCGGCGACGTCGTCGGGCGTGTAGAGGCGGTCGACCTCCATGTTCGAGACCGTCGCGAAGCGGTCCTTGCGTTCGCCGTACGCGTCGAGGACCGGGTCGAGTGTCTCTTCTTCCCAGTCCTCGCGGGCCTCGCGGATGTCCGCGAGGTCGTCGTCGTCGTACATGTGCCTGTAAAATCTGCCGGCAGATTCATCAAGGATTCGGTAGTCCCGGGGAGGGTGCCGCTCGGCGGCCACCGGCGCCGGTCAGTAGTGGCCCATGACGCCCTCGCGGCGCGCCCACCGCTGGCAGTAGTGGAACGCCGCGTACCCGAGCCCGAGGTAGCCGACGGCGGTCACGACGAGCACGCCGATTTCACCGGCGGGGAGGGCCCAGAGCGCGACGCCGTCTTTCATCGCGGTCCGGAGGAGCTGGCTGCCCTGCGCGAGCGGCAGCCACTTCAGCAGCGGGTATTGGGAGACGGGGGCGGCGATGAGGCCGATGAACACGAACTGCATGATCTGGAAGAGGTTCTCGACGCGCTTGAACCGGATCGCGAGCCCGCCGAGCGCGAATCCGATCCCGACGGCGGGCGCCACCGCGAGCACGCCCAGCGGGAGCAGCGTCAGCGGGTCGATGGCGAGCCACCGGCCGGTGACCGTCATCATGAACAGCAACACCAGCGACCCCGTGAAAAACGACACGAGGACGTTCGTGACGGTCTTCGCGAGCATCACGCGGCCGAACCCGAACGGCGACATGAACAGCTGTTCGAGGGTGCCCCACTGGGACTCCCGGGTGACGTTCCACGACAGCCCGGAGAACGCGCTCATCGAGAGCGTCCACAGCAGGTAGCCGACGATGATGCCCTCGATGGAGTTCGAGATGGCGGTCGGCGCGATGGCGCGGCCACCGTAGAACACCGCCGCGAACAGGATGAGCATGTTCGCGATGGTCGAGAAGAAGTTCACCGGGTACCGCACCATCAACAGGACGCGCTTCCGGAGCGACGCCGCGAAGAACCGGAGGTAGCCGCGGGCGCCGGTGTCGACGCTGGCGTCGGCCGTCGGGGCGCTCACTGGCCGTCACCTCCACTGGCGCGGCCGGTGACGTCGAGGAAGACATCCTCGAGGTCGGGTTCGAGCCCGTCGACGTCCAGCAGGTCGTGGCCGGCGTCGTCGAGCACGCCGAGCACGCCGTGGAGGCTGTCGTCGTCGCCCAGTGTGACGTCGAAACGCGTGCGGTCGTCGAGCACGTCGAAGTTCTCCACGCGGTAGTCCCGGACGAGCCGCGACCGGACCTCGCCGGGGAGCTGGCCGGCGGCGACGACCCGGTAGGCCTGCGTCTCGAAGACCCCGACCAGCTCCTCGACGGGGTCGTCGGCGATGACGCGGCCGTCCGAGAGGATGACCACGCGGTCGCAGACGTCCTCGACGACGTCCATGTCGTGGCTGGACAGCACGACGGTGATGTCGTCCTCGTCGGCGAGCCGGCGGAGCTCGCGGCGCAACTCCAGAGACGCTTCGACGTCGAGGCCGAGCGTCGGCTCGTCGAGGAACACGACGTCGGTGCCGCGCGCGAGCGTCGCCGCCAGCGAGACCTTCTGCTTCTGGCCGCGGGACAGCTCGTTGACCGCGTCGTCGGCCTTCTCGGCGAGGTTGAACTGGTCGAGGAGTTTGTCGTGGCGGCTGCGGGCGGCCTCCGGGTCGTTGCCGCCGAGTGCGGCGAAGAACTCGAGGTTCTCGCGGACGGTGAGCTTCCAGTAGACGTTGCGCGCGCCCTCCAGCATCGCGCCGACGTGCCGGTAGACGCCCCGGGGGTCGTCGTCGGCGTCGACGCCGGCAATCTCGACCGACCCCGACGACGGCACGACGAGGCCGAGAATCGACTTGATGGTCGTGGTCTTGCCGGCGCCGTTCGGCCCGAGGACGCCGACGACTTCGCCGCGATTCACGTCCAGCGAGACGCCGTCGACGGCCGTGACGCCGTCCTCGCCGTCGCCGTACGTCTTCCGGAGGTCGCTGACCGAGAGGACCGTGTCGCCGGTGGGGGCCGTCGACTGCACGGACGCCGCCGACGACGATGCGTCGCTGTCGTCGTCGTCGGCTTGCTGTGGGCGGTCTGTCGTCTGACTCATACACAGTCGCAGGGCAGACCGGACATTAACCGTTTGGAGAATGACGGTTCTGTTCGCGAACTTCCAGAACGAGGCTTCTGTAACTGTGCTGTCAGTAGGTGGCGGCTACTGGAGGCGCTCGATGGTCTCGACCAGCGGGTGGCGCGCGTAGTCCACGACGTCGATGTCCTCGATGGAGTCCAGCCCCTCCTTCTGTGCGGTCCGCGCCATCCCGAGGTCCACGGCGCGCTCCAGCACGATGACGTACGCGTCCATATCTTCGATGCCCGCGCGCTCCGCCGCCATCACGCGGTGGTGGCCGTCCGCCAGCAGGAGACTGCCGTCGTCGCCCGTACTCCCGTTGTCGATGACGACCAGCGGCTCCGCAAGCCCGTGGTCGAGCTCGTACCGGCGGCCCTCCAGCTCGTCGGCGTACACCTTCCCCTGCGTCGGCACCAGCTCGTCGAGGTCGACTGTGCGACGCTCCTCGGTCGCCTCGATGCCGTGAATCGTCTCCAGCGTGCGCTTGAGCTTCCCCACCTTCTCCGGGGTCGCGCGCTCGATCTGGGAGCGGATCACGTCCGCGTTCGAGATGATGCCGACGAGGTTGCCCGCGTCGTCGACCACGGGGAGCTTCTGGATGCCCGACCGCAGGATGACTCGCGCGGCGTCTGTCACCTTCATCTCCGGGTGCGCGACCACGAGGTCCTCGGTCATCACCTTGAACAGCAACTCCCCGGGGTCGGCCAGCAGGAGGTCTCGCGCCGACACGAACCCCTCCACGTGGCGGCCGTCGGTCACCGGGAAGCCGTTGTGGTCGCTCTCACAGATGCGGTGCGCAACGTCCTCGACGGTGTCGTCCGGCGACACCGTCGCCACGTCGCGTGTCATGTACTCGCCGACGACGGGCTTCTCGCCGTCCTTGTGCTCCAGCGCCTCGTCCATCACTCGGCCGTACGTCGCCGACCGGGAAATAGCTCACCCACTCCGCACCGCTTCGAAGAACCGCGTCGCGACCACGTCCTCGACCATCTCGGTGAGCGTCGCCTCGGCGTCCCCGCCGACGTCGTCGAACAGTCCCAGTGGAAGCTGGGCGCCCGCCATGTCGGCGTGGCCGCCCGCCGACCCGAGCTCGCCGAACGCCGACCGCAACACCCCCCCGAGGTTGAGGTCGCTGCCCCGGGAGCGCGCCGAGATGTAGATGGTGCCGTCCGTGTACCCGTAGACGAACGTCACCGTCACGCCACGCATCGTCAGCAGCCGGTCGGCGGTCTGCGCGAGCGTGTCCCGGTCGGCGATCTGGCCGACGCAGGACGCCAGCACGGAGCCGTCCAGCTCCCGGTTCCGGATGCCGTACGCGATGGTGTCGAAGGTGTCCGCGCTCAGCGACGGGCTCTCGATGCGCTCGAGCACGTCGGTGTCGGCCTTCGGCAGCAGCCACGCCCCCGCGTCGAAGTCCTCGGTCGTGATCTCCCGCGAGAAGTCCTTCGTGTCGACCCGGATGCCGTACAGCAACGCGGTCGCGATGTCCGTGTCGACGTCGATGCCGTACCCGCGCAGGTACTCCACGAGTATCGTGGCCGTCGCCCCGGTCTCCGGCCGGATGTCGACGAACTCGGCGTCCACCTCGGTCTTCGGCGGGTGGTGGTCGACGACGATGGCCACCTCCGTCTCAGGGTCGAGCTGGTCGTTCACGCCCGGGCCGGAGTGGTCGACGAGCGCGATGGCGTCGAACTCGAAGTCCTCGTCGGGCGCGACGTTCCGGACGTCGAGGTCCAGGAGGTTCACGAACGCCCGGTTCTCCTGGTGGGAGATCTCCCCGAAGTAACACGCCTCGCTGTCGACGCCGACGTCCTCGGCGATGCGCTGGAGGCCGACCGCCGCAGCGATGGCGTCCGGGTCGGGGTTGTCGTGCATGAAGACGCCGAGCTCGCCGTCGACGCGCTGTAGCGTCTCGCGGAGTGACTGCAGGCGCTCGGACGCCCCGGACGCCGTCACCTCCTCGGCGTGGTCCAGCAGCGCCTCGCCCGGGTCGATGACGCGGTCCGCGACGCGCTCGATCGCCCGGTGGTCGTCGCTGGTTGCGTCGAACCCCACGTAGACGACGAGCTCGGCGTCCGGGTAGACGTCGCGGGCCGCCGTCGCGGCCAGCCGGTTCCGGTCGGCGACGTCCCCCGCGACGACCACGACGTCCACGGGTTGGTCGTCGCGCTCGATGGCCGCCCGGTCGGTCACGTCCCCGACCTCGGCGGCGACTTTCTCGTTGCGGAGACTCTCGACGCGGCTCTCGTCGCCATCCAGAACGAAGAGGTCGCCGCGACGGTCGGCGAGCGTGTCGACCACGGCGTGCCCGGTCGTTCCACAGCCGAGCACCAGCCGAGAAACCATTCGTTGCCCGTCGTTACTGGCGAAACCGTTAAAAAGTACCGTTGTCGCCAGTGACCGAAACCGCGACGCCCGCTCCTACAGCTGGAACAGGACGTCGGCTGCGTGGTTCGCGGTCTGCGCGACTGGGTCGAACGCCACCAGCAGTGCGACCGTGCCGACCGCAGCGGCCAGCACGGCCACGTAGAGGCCGGTCGGCTGCCCGGTCAGCGCGAGGTCGTCGCTCGGGTCCTCGATCCAGATGGCCTTCACGACCCGCGAGTAGTAGAACAGCGACAGCGCGCTGTTGATGGCCGCGACGGCCGCGAGCCACGCGAAGCCGGACTGGACCGCGCCCGCGAACAGGACGTACTTCGAGAGGAAGCCGCCGCCAACGGGCAGGCCAGCGAGACTGAACATGAACACGGTCATCGCCACGCACGCGACCGGCGCGCGCTCGGCGAGGCCGTTGTAGTCCTCGAACGTCCGGCCGACGCCCCAGTACTCGGCGAGCGCGACGAACAGGAACGCGCCCGTGTTCATGAAGCCGTACACGAGCAGGTGCATCATCGACGCGCCGAGCACGAAGGAGTTCTCGGCGCCGCCGCCGCTCTGGAGCGCGGCGAGGCCGATGAGCACGTAGCCCGCGTGGCCGACACTGGAGTACGCGAGCATCCGCTTGACGTTCTCCTGGGTCGCCGCGGCGAAGTTCCCGAGGGTCATCGTGACCACCGCGAGCGCCGCGAACAGCAGCGACCAGTCGACGACCGAACCCGCGATGACCTCCAGCGGGAACGCGGTCGTGAACACGCGGAACAGCACGGCGAACCCGGCGGCCTTCGACGCCGACGAGATGAACGCCGAGACCGGCGCGGGCGCGCCCTCGTAGGCCTCCGGCGCCCAGAAGTGGAACGGCACGGAGGCGGTCTTGAACGCGAACCCGGCGACCAGCATCACGATGCCGAGGCCGAGCACGCCGACGAACTCGACGCCGTTACCGAACGTCTCGGCGATGGGCGCCAGCCCCATCACGCCAGTCGCGGCGTAGATGAGGCTGATGCCGTACACCATGATGGCCGAGGACAGCGCGCCGACGAGGAAGTACTTCAGGCCGGCCTCGACGCTGCCGCGGTTGGTCTTCAGATAGGAGACGAGCACGTACGACGGGATGCTCGCCAGTTCGAGGCTGATGAACACCGTGACGAGGCTGTTGGCCGAGGCCATCAGCGACATCCCGGTCGCCGCCAGCAGCGTCAGCGAGTAGAACTCGGCGACGTGCTCCTGGTCGGCGAGGTAGTCGTGGCTCGCCACGACGACGAGCGTCGCGACGGTGCCGACGACGAACGCGAAGAACAGCGACAGCGCGTCCACGACGAGCGCCCCGTCGAACTGCACGAACGAGAAGTCGCCCGTCCCCGCCGACAGGAACCACGCCGCGATTCCCGCGGACAGCAGGGTCCCGGTAGTCGCGACACCGGCCAGCAGCGTGTTGGTGTCGTCGTCGGGCGACAGCGTGTCGATGCCGAAGACGACCAGCGCCGTCGCGGCCAGCACGAGCTGCGGCGTCAGTGGTGGGAGTTCCGTCACAGTAGCTCACCTCCGAAGACCGGGGCGACGGCAGACGCCATCGCGTCCACCATCGGCGTCACAGCGTCCTGAATCATCCCGTAGAACAGCTCGGGGACCGTCCCGAGCACGATGACCAGCAACACGAGCGTGACGATGGGCACCGTGTCGTGGGTCGATGCCGGCACGATGTCGTAGTCCGTGTCCGCGCTGAACGGCCCGAACAGGACCCGCTGCATCGCGAACAGCAGGTAGCCCGCGACGATGACGATGCCGAACATCGCCAGCGCCGTGAACAGCTGTGCGTACGCGAACTCGGCGCTGAAGCCGCCGAGGAAGATGAACAGCTCTCCGGCGAAGCCGGCCATCAGCGGCAGGCCCATGTAGCCGAAGGCGGCGGCGACGAACACCGCCGCGGTCACCGGCATCTTGTCCGCGATGCCGGAGAGGTCGCCGACCATGCGCGTGTGCGCCGTGTTGTAGATGACGCCGACGCACATGAACATCAGCCCCGAGATGAGGCCGTGGGCGACCATCTGGAAGGTCGCGCCGCCGAGCCCGTAGACGTTGTACGCCACGAGCCCCAGAATCACGTACCCCATCGACGACACCGAGGAGTACGCGACGATGCGCTTGAGGTCCTGCTGGGCGAGCGCGAGCATCGCGCCGTAGATGACGGAGACGACCGCCAGCGCCGCGATGAGGACCGCGTAGTCCGAGGCGACCCCGGGCAGCATCGTGAAGTTGAACCGCAGCAGGGCGTACGTCCCCATCTTCAGGAGGACGCCCGCCAGCATCACGGATGCCGGCGTCGGGGCCTGCACGTGGGCGTCCGGCAGCCACGTGTGCAGCGGCACCGTCGGCACCTTCACGGCGAACCCGAAGAACATCGCGAAGAACGCGACGACTTTGAGGGTCTCCTCGCCGAGGCCGTAGGTCGTGGTGAACGCGCCGGCCTCGATGGCCTGCGCAATCGCGGGCATGTCCATCGTGTTCACGTCGAGGCCGAACACGAGGGCCATGAACCCGATGAACATCACCAGGCTTGCGACGTTCGTGTACACGAAGAACTTGATGGCGGCGTACTTCCGCCGCGGGCCGCCCCAGATGCCGATGAGGAAGTACATCGGCACGAGCACGAACTCCCAGAACACGAACCAGACGAAGAAGTCCAGTGCCGTGAACACGCCCAGGAGGCTGGCCTCCATGAACAGCATCAGCGCGTAGAACTGGCTCTCGCGCTCGTCGATGGGCGTCCACGCGCTCATGATGGCCAGCGTCGTCAGAATCGTCGACAGGACGACCAGCGGCATGCTGATGCCGTCGATGCCGACGTGCCAGTTGAGCGTGTACGGCCCGATCGTGATCCAGCGCGTCATCGTCTCGAACGCGAGCGTCCCGCTCTCGAAGAGCGCGTTGCCGCTCCCGTCGAACTGTCCGAACATCCAGAGGCTCCCCGCGACGGGGAGCAGGCTGAGGCCGGCGGCGAGCTTGCCCGCGACCCGGTCGGGCGCGAGCATCACGACGAACGCCGACAGCAGCGTGACACCGATTAGCGCTTCTATCATCATCTAGAACCACCCCCCCGTGACGCCGAAGACGACGAGTAACGCGACCAGCCCGAGCGTCAGCATCGCGGCGTAGTGGCTGACCACGCCGGACTGGATGCGGCGGATGCGACTGCCGGAGAACAGGCTGACGCTACTGATGCCGTTGACGACGCCGTCGACGACACCCTGATCGAAGGCGTCGGCGGCGCGAGCCAGCGGGAGCGTCACGCCCTCTGCGAGCCACACCTGGTACTCGTCCTGGTAGTAGTTGTTGTACAGCACCGTCTTCGCGCCGCCGAGCTTCTCCGTGTGCTCGACGGGTTCGTCGACGTTGTACAGCACCCACGCGAGGCCGGCGCCGCCGAGTGCGAGCGCCAGCGAGATCGCCGCCGGCACGTAGGGCGCGATGTCCGCGGCGCCGTAGCCGGCGAAGTCCACGAGCAGGTGGTGGTAGTGCTCGTAGCCGAGGTTCGAGAACGCGGTGCCCTCGGTGCCGGCGAGCCAGTCTTTGAGGAACTCGATGTGGGCGCCCGTGAACTTCGCGACCGGCGTCATGTTCACGAGGCCGACCGTCGCCGCGAGAATCCCGAGGACGACGAGCGGGAACTTGACGTTCCAGCCGACGCCGTGGGGGTCTTTCGCGGTCTCCGAGCGGGCGTCACCGTGGAAGGTGAGGAACACCATCCGGAAGGTGTAGAACCCGGTGAAGAACACCGCGAGCAGACCCATCGCGTACGCGACGAGCAGAATCGGGCTCTCGCCGGCGCCGTAGATGAGCGCCTCGTAGAGAATCTCGTCTTTCGACCAGAAGCCCGCGAACGGCACGATGCCGGCCAGCGCGAGGCTGCCCGAGAGGAACGTGTAGTACGTCACGGGCATCTTCTCGCGGAGGCCGCCCATGTCCCACATGTCCTCGTTGTGGTGCATCGCGATGATGACCGACCCGGCGCCGAGGAACAGAAGCGCCTTGAAGAACGCGTGGGTCATCAGGTGGAAGGTCGCAGCGATGTACCCACCAGTACCCAGTCCGAGCATCATGTAGCCGTACTGGCTGATGGTGGAGTACGCGAGCACCTGCTTGAGTTCGTCTTTGACGACGCCCATCGTCGCGGCGAACAGCGCCGTGAACCCGCCGACCAGCGCGATGATGGCGAGGACGGTCGGGAGCAGCGCGTAGAAGCCGTACATGCGCGCGACGAGGTAGACGCCGGCCGCCACCATCGTCGCGGCGTGGATGAGCGCGGAGACGGGCGTCGGACCCTCCATCGCGTCGGGCAGCCACGTGTGCAGCGGGAACTGCGCGGACTTCCCGACGACGCCGCCCAGCACGAGGAGGCCAACGACACTGAACCAGTTCTGGGCGCTCATGCCGACCACGTCGAGGAAGTCCGCGACGGGACCGGGCATCGTGCCCTCGCCGCCCGCGGCGGCCAGC
Source organism: Halobacterium rubrum (assembly GCF_021729015.1). Taxonomy (GTDB): domain Archaea; phylum Halobacteriota; class Halobacteria; order Halobacteriales; family Halobacteriaceae; genus Halobacterium; species Halobacterium rubrum. The sequence goes on along the minus strand of NZ_JAJQQZ010000003.1, from coordinate 136,664 downwards.
GCCTGCTCGGCCATGTGCGGGAAGGCGTGTGCGCCGTCGCCCGTGGCGACGAACCGCGCCGTGCCGAACGTCGCGAACACGGCCACCACGCCGATGAGGAAGAAGTAGTCACCGAAGCGGGTGACGAGGAACGCCTTCTTCGCCGCGCTCGGCGGGCCCTGCTCGCGGAAGTGGAACCCGATGAGCAGGTACGAGCACAGCCCCACCAGCTCGAAGAACATGAACGCCATCAGGAGGTTGTCCGCGACCACGAAGGCGAGCATGGAGAACGTGAACAGGCCGAGGCCGGCGTAGTACCGGGGAAGGCCCGTCTCGCCCTCGTCGTTCATGTACCCGAGGCTGAACACGTGCACGAGGAACGCCACCAGCGACACGATGACGAGCATCATCGCCGCCAGCGGGTCCACGAGCACGCCGAAGTGGAGGCTGAACGTGTCCTGGCCGACGACCCACGTGTAGAGGGTCTCGGACAGGTAGTCTCCCTGACTCACCGCGAAGAACGTCCAGACGGACAGCACGAGCGAGCCAGCGGTCGCTACGATGCCGGGAATCGCGCCGCCCTTCGGCAGCAGCTTGGGCGCGAAGTAGCCCGCCAGCAGAGCGACGAGGAACGACGCGAACGGCAGCAACGGAATCGCCGGAGTGAAGTCGAGTGCACCTGCCATCTTACCACCTCATCGTCGTCGCGTTTGTCACGTCGATGTCGTCGAAGTTCCGATACAGCGTGAGGATGATGCCGAGACCGACCGCCACTTCGGCGGCGGCCAGCGCCATCACGAACAGCGTGAACGCCTGCCCCGAGAGGTTCCCGTGGAACCACGAGAACGCCACGAGGTTGATGCCCGCCGCGTTCAGCATTAGCTCGACGGACATCAGGAACATCAGCGCGCTCCGGCGCGTCAGCACGCCGAAGACGCCGATACAGAAGACCGCGGCGGACAGCAGGAGGTAGTACTCCATCGGCACCATCACCGGTCACCTCCCTGGCTGCTTTCGTCGTCGCGGTTCGCGAGGAACACGGCGCCGTCGAGGGCTGCGTCGAGCAGCACCGCGACGATGATGAGCGCCGCGAGGAAGCCCGGGGTGGCCTCCGCCAGCGTCGTGCCGTTGAGGTCCATCAACACGTACCCGAGGCTCGCTGTGATGGACGGGTCTGCCGGGAACCCGGCGGTCGTCGACTCGAAGGCAGCCGTGACGAACACGACGGCCATGACGGCGAACAGCGCAACTGCGGCCAACCCGGGCAGGAAGTCCAGGTCGTCCGCGAACTCCGGGCGCGACGTCACGACGACGCCACCCCCGGTTGTTTCTTCGTGAGCATCACGGCGAACGTGATGAGGATGAGCACTCCGCCGACGTACACGAGAACCTGCATCGCCATGAGGAACGGCGCCTGCAGCATCACGTAGTGGACGCCGATGCTGAGCAACGCGACGCCCAGCAACAGCGCGGAGTGCCACACGTCCCGCACGAGAACGACACCGAGGCTGCTCGCCACCGTAATCAGGGCGAACAGCGCGAACGCGAGTGTCTCGTATGGCATTGGATTAGTCACCTGATGGATTGATGGAGCGCCCTATGTAGGTTTCGAGACGCTCTCTTACTGGTAGTCGACCTCGCCCTCGCCCTCACCGATCCAGGCGCCGCGGTCGGGTTCGCGGGAGGCGAGCGGGTCGATGTCGTTGTACCACGGTACGTTCTTCAGTTGCTCTTTGTTGAACACGAGGTCGTGTTTCGTGTCCCCGGTGAACTCGAAGTTCTCCGTCAGCAGGATGGCGTCGACGGGGCAGACCTCCTCGCAGAGCCGGCAGTAGATGCACTGGCCGACGTGGAGGTTGTACTGCTCGCCGTTGCGCTGCTTGTCCGTGACGATCTGGATGGTGTCGTTCGGACAGACGTTCTCGCACTGGCGACACCAGATGCAGCGCTCCTGGCTGAACTTGTGGACGCCCCGGAAGCGCGCCGAGACCTCCGGCGCCTCCTCGGGGTACTCGACGGTGAACGTGTCGCCGTCGAGTGCGTGTTTCATCGTCGTTGCCATCGATTTGAGTAGGCCGATCATATTCCAGTCACCCCGAGGATGGCCGCGGTGAGCACGAGGTTCGCGAACGACAGCACGAGCATACCCTTCCAGCCGATGCCGATGAGCTGGTCGATGCGCACGCGCGGAATCGCCGAGCGGCACCACTGGGTGAAGAGGTAGACCGCCCAGATCTTGATCGTGAACCAGACGAACCCGGGCAGGAACGGCCCGCCGGGGCCGCCGAGGAACAGCGTCGCGATGATGGCGCCGCCGAGGAAGATGTGCACGAACTCGCCGAGGTAGAACAGCACGAAGTACGCCGACGAGTACTCGGTCTGGTAACCGGCGACGATCTCGGTCGGTGCCTCGGGCGTGTCGAACGGGTTCCGCCCGACTTCGGCGAGGTTCGCCACGAGGAACAGCGCGAACGCGAACGGGTTCACGAACGCGAACCACGCCGGAATGCGGACGCCAGCGAGGGTTACGAGCGTGGTGTTCTGCTGGATTGCGACGATCTCGCTGAGCTGCAGCGTCCCCGTGAACAGCACGACCGAGGCCGCGGTGAGCACGAGCGGGATCTCGTACGCGATGTTCTGTGCGACGGCGCGCAGGCCGCCGAGCAGGCTGTACTTGTTGTTCGACGCGTACCCGCCCATGAGCAGGCCGAGGCTCGCAATCGACGCCATGGCGAACACGAACACCAGCCCGACTTCGGGGTCGGCGAGCTGGATGCCGCTGCCCATCGGGATGACGGCGAACGCGAACAGTGCCGAGCCCGCGAGCACGATCGGCGCGATGTCGTAGGCGGGCCGGTCGACGCCTTCCGGGATGACGAGCTCCTTTGAGAGCAGCCGGACGGCGTCGACGATGATGGTCCCCAGTCCCCAGGGGCCGATGCGGTTGACGGAGATGCGGTCAGTGAACGACGCGGTGATCTTCCGCTTCGCCCACGGGCCGGCGAACGCGGTCATCGTCAGCATGATGGTGCCGACGAGCGCGGCCGCCAGCAGCATCGCGACGGCTTCGCCGAGGAAGCCCTCGACGCCGAGCAGGTCGGCGATGGTGTCGGGGAGCGGTGTCGCCGTCATCTATCGGTCCACCTCCCCGAGAATCACGTCGAGGCTGCCCAGCGTCGCGACGAGGTCCGGGATGTACTCCCCGGTGGACATCTCCTTGAGCGCGGAGAGGTTCGAGAAGCACGGACTCCGGATCTTGAAGCGGCCGGGCTTCTCCGTGCCGTCAGCGCGGATGTAGATGCCGAGTTCGCCCTTCGCGCCCTCGACGGTCTTGTACGTCTCTTTGCCGGCTTCGGGCTTGAGCGTGCGCGGGACGTTGGCCTGGATGTTGCGCTCGTCTTCCGGCCAGTCCTCGAGCAGGTCGATGCACTGCTCGATGATGCGCGCGGACTGCTCGACCTCCCGCATCCGGACGAGGAGCCGCGAGTAGTTGTCGCCGCCGTCCTCGGTGACGACGTCCCAGTCCAGCTCCTCGTAGTAGCCGTACGGGTCGTCGCGGCGGACGTCGTAGTCGACGCCCGACCCGCGAGCCACCGGCCCGGTGACGCCGTAGTTCTTGGCCGTCTCGGCGTCGAGGACGCCGGTGTCGATGGTGCGGGCCTGGAAGATCTCGTTGCCCGTGATGAGGTCGTGGTACTCGTCGAGGCGCTCCGGGAGCTCGTCGAGGAAGTCCCGGACGTTCTCGAAGAACTCCTCGCGGGGCTCCGGGACGTCCCAGACGACGCCGCCCAGGCGGAGGTAGTTGAACATCATCCGCTGGCCGGTGAGGTCCTCGAGGAGCTTCTGGACGACCTCGCGGTCCCGCATCGCGTACATGAAGATAGCGGTGAAGTCGCCGTAGATGTCCAGACAGAACGTCCCGAGGGCGAGCATGTGACACGCGATGCGGCACAGCTCCGAGCCCATCGTCCGCAGCACCTGCGCGTACTCTGGGACCTCGATGTCCGCGAGGTCCTCGGCCGCGCGGGCGTACGCCCACTCGTTGATGATGCCGCCCGGGCCGTAGTCCCAGCGGTCCGGGTAGGGCATGATCTGGTGGCGGTACGTGCCGTTCTGCGCCATCTGCTCCTCGCAGCGGTGGAGGTAGCCGATGTCGGGGTTGACGTCCGCGACCTGCTCACCGTCGAGGACCGTCTCGACGTGCAGCACGCCGTGGGTCGCCGGGTGGTGCGGGCCGATGTTCAGGAACATCGTGTCCGAGTCGCCGGCGGCCCGCTCGTGGTCTTCGAGGGGGTTCTTGTTCTCCTCGAAGGTGACAATCTGGGGCTTGTCCTGGTTGTAGTCCAGCCCCAGCGGGTGGCCCTGCCAGGTGTCGGGCAGCAGGATGCGTTCGAGGTTCGGGTGGTCGTCGTACTCGACGCCGACGAGGTCGTGGGCCTCCCGTTCGTGCCAGTCGGCGGTACGGAAGACCGGTTCGGCCGTCTCGCTGACGGGTTCCTCGCGGCTCGTCGGGACGATGACCGACACCTCCTGGGTCGGGTCGTCGTACTTCCGGAGGTGGTAGATGCTCTCGAAGCGGTCCTCGTGCTCTTCGGCCGTGACACAGGAGAGGTGGTCGAAGCCGGCCTCCTCCTTGAACGTCGAGAGGACGTCCTGGACGGCGTCTGCACGGATGACGAACCCGGGCGCGTTCAGGTGGTCCTCGCGTTCGAGGACGTGCTCGGAGACGAGCGCCTCGAGCGCGTCGCCGTCGGCGCCCGCTTCGGTCGCCGCGACCGGCGCGTCGGCGCCCTCCGTTTCTTCTTCTTTCTGCGTGCTCATGGCGAATCAGCCCAGTTGTACCGCATGACGAGGGTCTCCTCGTCGATGTCATCGGCGAGCTTGTCGACGATCTCGTCCCGGTCGAGGTCGCCGAACTCCTCGAGCTCGTAGGGTTTGACCGTGACCGGCGAGGTCTCGCCGTTCGCGATGCGTTCCTGGAGCTTCGCGACGCCGTAGACGAGCGCCTCGGGCCGCGGCGGGCAGCCCGGGATGTGGATGTCCACGGGGATGACCTCCTCGGCGCCCTTCACGACGTTGTACCCTTCCTGGAACGGGCCGCCGGAGGTGGAACAGTTCCCCATGTTCACGACGAACTTCGGCTCCGGCATCTGGTCGTAGACGCGCTTCATGCGCGGCGCGAACTTCGAGACGATGGTGCCGGGGACGATCATCACGTCCGCCTGCCGCGGCGAGGCGCGCGGCACCCCCGCGTGGAAGCGGTCGAGGTCGTGTTTGACCGAGTACGTGTGCATCATCTCGATGCTGCAGCACGCGATACCGAACTGCAGCATGAACATGCTCGACCCCCGGACCCAGTTCATGAACTTGTCGAACTTGGTGAGGATGAACGGCGTGGAGCCGAACGCCTCCCGGAGCCGGGAGTTGAATCGACTGTCGACGCCCTCTCCCATGCGGGCGTCACGAGTCGACGTCAGCGGGTCGCTCGAACCGGTGATACTGTCTCTTGGTTGGTCACTACTCATGTGTGGTCCTCCGTTCGTGTGCCGGGGTCCGCATCCACTGCACGACGCCCTTGCGCCAGGCCCAGGCGAGGCCGACGACGAGGATGCCGATGAAGACGAGCATCGGCGCGAGTACCTCGACGAGGCCGACGCCTTCCATCGCGAGTGCGTCGCGGTAGATGACGGTCCACGGGAAGATGAGCACGGTTTCGATGTCGAAGACGAGGAACAGCAGCGCGACCATGTAGTACTGGGTGTTGAACTGGAGTCGCGCGTCTCCGGTCGGTACCTCCGCGCTCTCGTACGTGGCTCGTTTTCCCTGCTCGGGTACGCTGGGCCGTATGAGTGCCGAGACGCTCAGCATCCCGACGGGGATGAGAACGGATACGAGCGCCAGCATACCGATGGCGATCCATGGATTCATAGGATTATCTCCGTGACGAACTGGGGTTCGAACCGCACACCCATAAACGTTGATTTATGGCCTTACGGGCGTAGAACGGCGCTCTCGAGGGTTTCAAGCCTCCTGCGGGGCCCGGGCGGCGCCGGGTCGTCAGTCTCGGTCCGCCCGAAAGCCTTCGGTACCGCGTTTATGCAGGCGCTCGGACACGTCGGCGACGCCGTCGCGGCGGTCGGCGTGGAGGTCGCGGAGCCGGTCGGCGAGGGCGGGGTCGCTGGTGGCGAGGAACTGGGCGGCGGAGAGGCCGGCGTTGTACGACTTCCCGGCGTCGACGGCCGTGATGGGGGCGCCGGTCGGCATGCCGATGACGGAGTCGACGGACTTCTCCTGGACGGGGACGCCGACCACCGGAATCGGGTAGGCCAGCGACGCGGTCATGTTCGGGAGGTCGGCGGACTTCCCGCCGGCGCCCGCGATGATGACGTCGAGTCCCCGTTCGGCGGCCGTCTCGGCGTAGGCGTACATCAGGTCCGGCGTCCGGTGGGCGGACACGACCCAGGACTCGAAGGAGTACCCCGTTGGCGGGTCGTCGTAGTCCGTGACCTCGGTGAATCCGAGGTCCGTGAGGGCGTCGTGGGCGCCGGCCATCACGTCGAGGTCGCTGTCGCTGCCCATGATGACGCCGACGTCCGGGGTCTCCTCGGACGGTCGGTCGCGCGTTGCCTCCGCTTCGAACAGGTCGACGAGGTCGGACACGGTGGTCATGACTGGGTGGTAGTGAAGTCGTGGTCGGCGTCGTGCTGGTCGGCGAACGAGACGGCGTCGCGGGCTGCTCGCGCTCGGGTCAGGAGGTCGCCGCGGTCGTCCCCGCCGACGGCAGTGACGTGGCCCATCTTCCGGAGCGGGCGGACCTCGCGTTTCCCGTACCAGTGCAGCGTGACGCCGCCGTCGCGGAGGGCGCTCGGGACCCCGCCGAGTACAGCGGGTCGCGTCTCGGCGTCCGGCTCACCGAGGATATTCGCCATCACGGTCGGCTCGCGGAGCGTCGTGTCCCCCAGCGGCAGGCCGAGGACGGCGCGAGCGCACTGCTCGAACTGCGACGTCCGGCAGCCCTCGATGGTGTAGTGGCCGGAGTTGTGCGGCCGGGGCGCGATCTCGTTCACGAGCACGCGCCCGTCGTGCTCGCGGCTGCCGCCGCCCGTCTCTTCCGTGTTCCGTGGGGACACGCACTCAAACAGTTCCACGCCGAAGACGCCCCGGCCGTCGAGCGCCCCGAGGACGTCCTCGGCCACTTCGGTCGCTCGCTCGCGGACCGTCTCACTGGTCCGCGCGGGGACGACGGACTCCCGGAGAATCTCGGTCTCGTGGAGGTTCTCCGCGACGGGGAACGTCGCCGTCTCGCCGTCGCCCCGGACGGCGATGACGGAGAGTTCGCGCTCGAAGTCGACGAGGTCCTCGGCGACGAAGTTCCGGAGGTCGTCGCCGAACTCCTCGCGAGCGTCGGCGACGGAGTCCACGGGGGCGTTGCCGCGGCCGTCGTAGCCGCCGGTGCGGCGTTTCAGCATCAGCGGCGAGCCGAGCGCGTCGAACGCCGCCTCGAGGTCGTCGGCGCCGTCGACCGCGCGGAACTCCGGGACGGGGACGCCGGCGTCGGCCAGCGCGCGGTTCTGTACGAGCTTGTCCTGAATCGTCCGGAGCGTCTCGGGCGTCGGGTGGACCTCGACGTCGTGGGCCGTGGCGACGTCGGCGAGCACGTCCGGGTCGGCGAGCTCGATCTCGTACGTGAGGACGTCCGCCCGCTCGGCGAGCTCGCGGACGCCGTCGGGGTCGTCGAAGTCGGCGACGACCTGGTCGCCGGCCGGCGGGACGGCCGGACAGTCCGGGGTCGGGTCGAGCGCGACCACGTCGACGCCGAGGGGGCTGGCGGCCTCGGCGAGCATCCGGCCGAGCTGGCCGCCGCCGACGACGCCGACGGTCGCACCGGGCACGCGTTGCATCACCTCCGGCTTCCGCCTACTCCTGCATAAGAATTGCCGAACTGTCCCGGCGAGTATCCACAAACGTGTGTAGAATGAGGGTCAGTGTGGCTGGTAGCCGGGCGCGTCGGTGTCGACGAACACGACGATGACGGTGTTCGTCGAGGTGAGTTCGTACGTGCGGCTCTCGTAGCCACGTTCGGTCAGCGACGGCGCGAGGTCGTCGTAGTGGCTGACGCGCATGACGACGACGGGCGCGTCACAGATGTCGGAGCCGTCGGGTGCCGCGTCGCCGCCGCAGGCCGTCAGGGCGGTGGTCGTCCGGGTGGAATCGACGGTGGCGCCGCCACGCTCGAGGTACCAGTTCAGCGGCAGGCGATTGAACCAGTCGGTGCCCGCGACGCTCGCAGGGTCGCTGGGGTCGTAGTCCTGAGCGACGTAGAAGTGGTCGCCGAAGAACACCACGTCCGTCCCGTCGTCGTGGGCCGTCGAGACGGACTCCACCGTCGCCAGCGTCTCGGTCATGTCACTGGCCGGCTGCCCGAACTGCACGAGGTCGTTGTCGTCGTCCTGCGGCATCACGAACGACGTCTCCGCCGTGACGACGCCCATCTGGGCGACCACGGCGAACAGGACGACCGCCGCGAGCGCGACGCCGACCCGGTCGTCGGACGCGAGCGCGCTCCGGCCCTTGCCGACGACGAGGGCGATGCCGACGGCCGCCGGAATCGTCAGCGGCACGACGGCGTGGGTCACCGACCAGACGCCGGCGATGTCCGTGATGGCGGGGTAGACGACGACCGAGGCCGCCGCCCAGTAGCCCGCGAACAGCACGAGGTCGCGGGGGTCGTCGGCGACGTACCGCTCGGCGAGGAAGCCGAACACGCCCGCCACGCAGACGACGAGCGCCGCCGACCCCATCGTCGCGACGGCCTCTCTGAGGAACGCGACGTAGCTGTGGTCGCGGCTCGCCGACCCGCTGATCCCCCAGACGCCCCAGAGTTCGTTCGCGGCGCCGACCGTGCCCGCCCCGAGCGCGGCGGGGAGCTCCGTGGGGTTCGCGAGCGCGTCGTACAGCGCCGGCCGCGGCGCGTAGAACGCCACGAAGACGGCGAGAAAGACCACGAGCGAGCCGACGAGTGTACGCCGCCAGTCCCAGAGCCCGCGGACGGCCCAGGACGCGTACCCGACGGTCCGCGACCGCCAGGACTCGCCCTCGACGCGAGCAGTGAACAGTCGGGCGTCGAACAGCAGCGCCGCCGCCCCGACGAACATCCCGAGGTAGACGAGCGCGTTCTCCTTCGTGGTGAACGCGAGCGCGAGCATGCCGCCGGCCGCCAGCAGGTTCCGGCGGCGGCCGGTGTCGTAGGCGCGCACGGCGAACCCGAGCGCGGCGAGGCTGAACGCCGCGACGAGCACGTCGTTGCGCATGAACCGCGAGTAGTAGACGAGCACGGGATTGAGCGCGAGTATCCCCGCGAGCGCGAGCACTTCGGTGTCGTCCAGTCGGGTGCGGAACAGCCACGCGACGCCCGGGAGCAGCCCGCCCACGAGCGCGACCGGGGCGCGAGCGGCGGCGTCCGAGTTCCCGAACACGCCGAACAGCGCCTCGTTCACGTGGAAGAGGAACGGCCCGTGGACGAACGCCCGGTACTCCCACTCGCCGGTCGCCCGGTACTGGAGAATCCAGTAGCCGACGCGGGCCTCGTCCCAGTGGAACACCCGGTCGCCGAGGCCGACGAACCGGAGGGCGAGTGCGGCGGCGACGACGACGGCGAGGGCGGCAGCGACGACGCGGCGGCGGCGACGGCCCGTCGAGTCCATATCGTCCGTGCAAGGGAACGGGGTGCATACAAGTTTTCCGTGTCGCCGTGGCGGCGGGAACGGTAGGCATTAGTCGCCGCCCGGTGACGGGTCTGGTATGACACGGCTCGGGCTGGTCGTTGCGGAGTTCAACCGCAGCGTCACCGAACAGATGGAGGCGGCGGCCCGCGACGCGGCGGCCGACGCCGGCGCCGAACTCGTAGCGACGACCCACGTGCCGGGCGCGTACGACGCGCCGCTGGCGGCCGACCGGCTCGCCCGACGGGACGACGTCGACGCCGTGGCGGTCGTCGGCGCCATCGTCACGGGGGACACGGACCACGACCAGGTCATCGCGAGTGCGGCGGCCGAGAAGCTCACGGACGTGAGCCTCGACCGGGACACGCCGGTGACGTTCGGCGTCGCCGGCCCCGGGATGTCCGGCGCGGAAGCCCGAGAGCGTGTGGAGAAGGGAGCGGAGGCAGTCGAGAGCGCGGTCAGTCTGACGGAGGCACTATGATGGAATTCAGTGACAGAGTCACCAGCGTCGAACCGAGTGCGACCCTCGCGGTTAGCAACCTCGCGAGCGAACTGGAAGCGGACGGCGTGGACGTCGTCGACCTCTCGGTCGGCGAACCAGACTTCGACACGCCGGAGAACATCGTGGAAGCCGGGAAGGCGGCGATGGACGCCGGCCACACCGGCTACGCGCCGTCGAACGGCGTCCCCGAACTCCGGGACGCCATCGCCGAGAAGCTGCAGGGCGACGGCCTCGGCTACGAGGCGGACAACGTCATCGTGACGCCGGGCGCGAAGCAGGCGCTGTACGAGACGTTCCAGACGGTCGTCGGCCCGTCGGGCCGCGGGACGTCGTCCCGCGCAGGCGACGAGGTTGTCCTCCTTGACCCGGCGTGGGTGTCCTACGAGGCGATGGCGAAGCTCGCAGGCGGCGAGCTGAACCGCGTCGACCTCGCCCCCCACGACTTCCAGCTCGAGCCCGCGCTCGACGACCTCGCCGAGGCCGTCTCGGACGACACCGAGCTGCTGGTCGTGAACTCCCCGAGCAACCCCACGGGTGCGGTGTACTCGCGGGCCGCGATGGAGGGCGTCCGCGACCTCGCCGTCGACCACGACGTCACGGTCATCTCCGACGAGATCTACCAGCACATCAACTACGGCCCCGAGCACGTCAGCCTCGCCGGCCTCGACGGCATGTTCGAGCGCACGGTCACCGTCAACGGGTTCTCGAAGGCGTACTCGATGACGGGCTGGCGGCTCGGCTACCTCGCCGCGCCCGAGGAGATCGTGAGTCAGGCCGGGAAAGTGCAGTCGCACTCGGTCTCGTCGGCGGCGAACTTCGTGCAGCGCGCGGGCGTCGAAGCGATCCAGCACACTGACGACGCAATCGACGAGATGGTCGACGCCTTCGAGTCGCGACGCGACCTGCTCGTCGACCTGTTCGCCGAGCACGGCAAGGACGTCTCGACCCCCGACGGCGCGTTCTACCTGATGCTCCCGGTCGCCGACGACGACCAGGAGTGGTGCCAGGAGGCGCTGAAAGACGCCCACGTCGCTACCGTCCCCGGGTCGGCGTTCGGCGCCCCCGGCTACGCGCGGCTCTCCTACGCCGCCAGCACCGAGCGGCTCGAAGAAGCCGTCGAGCGGCTCGTCGACGCCGGCTACCTGTAGCTGGCTCGCTCGGCCCCGCCTGTTCTGCAGTGGTGTTTTGGCGCCAGTGAGCGGAGCGGCCGCTGGAGACCGGTGAGTATCAGTAAAAACGTCGGTGGTCCGGCGCTGGGGGTCGTCGCCGAGTCGCTACGGCCAGCTACCGCTGCCGTCGTAGGCGTCGACGACGCGCTGGACGGCGACGACGTAGGCGGCGGTGCGGAGGTTCGGCGTGCCGGCGTCCTCGTGGGCGTCGGTCATCGCGTCGAAGGCGTCGGTGATGACGGCCTCCAGTTCCTCGTTGACGCGTTCCTCGGTCCACTGGAAGCGCTGGCGGTTCTGCACCCACTCGAAGTACGAGACGGTGACGCCGCCGGCGTTCGCGAGGATGTCCGGGACGACGGTGACGCCGCGCTCGGTGAGCACGTCGTCGGCGTCCGGCGTGAGCGGGCCGTTGGCGGCCTCGACGACGACGTCGGCCTCGACGTCGCGAGCGAGGTCCTCGTCGACGGCGTTCTCGAGGGCCGCGGGGACGAGGAGGTCGACGTCCATCGTGAGGAGGTCGCCGTTCGAGAACTCCTCGGTGGCTTCGTCGTAGCCGGTGACGCTGCCGGTCTCGTTCTTGAAGTCCTTGACCGCGCGCGTGTCGAAGCCGTCGGGGTTGTGGATGGCGCCCGAGGAGTCTGAGACGGCGACGACGTCGGCGCCCTGGTCGTCGATGAGCTTCGCGGCCACGCTGCCGGCGTTCCCGTAGCCCTGGACGGCGACGGTGGCGCCCTCGAGGTCGCGGTCGAGGTAGTCGAAGATCTCGCGAGCGGCGAACATGGTCGAGCGGCCGGTCGCCTCCACGCGACCCTCACTCCCGCCGTTCTCGAGGGCCTTCCCCGTGATGACGCCGGGCGCGGTGGTGTTCTCGAGGGTCTCGTAGGTGTCTTTGATCCAGTTCATCTCCCGCTGGCCGGTGTTGACGTCCGGCGCGGGGACGTCCTTGTCCTCCCCGATGAACGGCCGGAGTTCCGCGGCGAACGCTCGCGTGATGCGTTCGAGCTCGCCCTCGGAGTACTCGCTGGGGTCGATGACGATGCCGCCCTTCCCGCCGCCGTACGGGATGTCGACGACCGACGTCTTGTACACCATCCAGCCCGAGAGCGCCTTCACTTCGTCGCGGGTGACGCCCGGGTGGTAGCGGATGCCGCCCTTGTAGGGGCCGCGATCGCCGTTGAACTGCGAGCGGAACGCCTTGAACGTCTCGATGGTGCCGTCGTCCATCTCGACGGAGAGCGTCGTCTCGAGGACGCGCTCCGGGTGTTTGAGACGTTCGAGGACGTCGTCGCCGACGTCGAGGAACTCGCCGGCGTCCCCAATCTGTTCCTGCAGACTCTCGAATGGGTTAGCTTCCGGCATTACTAGGACCGATTTCGACCCGACGAATAAGGATGGCGGATTGTGTATGATAATACGTGATTTAAGGTATATTAATTGTCGGCGGCCCGGGCGCGCTCGACGACGCGCTCGGCCTGCGCAACCAGTGGAGCGTCTATCATCTCGCCGTCCACCCGGAACACGCCCCGTCCCGCCTCCTCAGCTTCCGCTTTCGCTGCCAGTACGCGCTCGGCCCACTCGACCTCATCGTCGGCGGGCGTGTAGGCGTCGTTGATCGGGTCGACCTGCGCCGGGTGAATCGCCATCTTCCCGTCGAAGCCGAGGCCGGCCGCGAACCTGGTCTCCTCGGCCAGCCCCTCTGTGTCCTCGATGTCCGTGTAGACGGTGTCGATGGCGTCGACACCGGCCGCGCTCGCCGCGAGCACGACGTGCTCGCGGGCGTGGAGGACCTCCGTGCCCTCGTCTGTGCGGGTGGCGCCGATGTCCGCCGAGAGGTCTTCGGCGCCGAACACGAGCGCGTCCGTCGGCCCGGCCCGGGCGATCTCGTGGGCGTTCAGCACGCCCGCCGCGGACTCCACGAGCGCGAGCACCGGCGCCTCGGCGTCGACTTCACCGAGCAGTCGGCCGAGTGTCTCGACGTCCTCTCGGTCGGCGGCCTTCGGGAGCATCACCGAGTCGACGCTCGCGCCGGCGTCCGCCAGTACCGCGTCGACGTCCGCTCCGGCGCCGGCGCCGGCGGGATTCACGCGCACACAGACCTCGCAGTCCGGCGCGAACTCGGGGTCGTTCAGGACGTCGCTGACCGCCTGCCGGGCGTCGTCTTTCTGCCCGGGCGCGACGGCGTCTTCGAGGTCGAAGACGACGACGTCCGCCCCGGCCCTCGGGGCCTTCCGCATCAGGTCGGGCTGGTCACCGGGCGAGAACAGCACGCTGCGTCGAACCATGTACGGGACGACGACGGCCCCCGCCTTGTACGTTTCCGGAGCGACTTTGACCGCCGCCGTCCACCTCCCAGACATGACCGGCCGCTACTACGAGGGCTTCGAGGTCGGCGAGACCATCGAACACGCCACCCGACGTACCGTCTCGGAGTCGGACAATCAGGAGTTCTGCGACATGACGATGAACCAGCAGCCGCTGCACCTGGACGCCGACTTCGCCGGAGACACGCAGTTCGGCGAGCGCATCGTCAACGGCCTCTACACGATGAGCCTCGCTGTCGGCATCACCATCCCGGAGACGACCGACGGTACCATCGTCGCGAACCTGTCCTACGACGACGTCGAGCACCCCGCACCCGTCTTCCACGGCGACACCATCCGGGTGCAGTCGACCGTCACCGACAAGCGCGAGACCAGCGACGGCGAGCGCGGCGTCGTCACCTTCCACGTCGAGGCGTTCGCCGTGAACCGCGAGGACGAGCCGCTGATCTGCGAGTTCGACCGGACCGTGCTCTCACTGAAGCGCGAGCACGCCGAGACCGGAGACTGAGTAGCCGTGACCGCAGGCGACCGAGTCGACGCGCTCGGCGACCGGGTGAGCGGCCTCGCCGCGAGCGCACCGGCTCCGTCGGCGCTCGCCCGCTGGGGGCTGGGGCTGATGCTCGTCGCGGCCGGCGCGCACAAACTCCTCGACCCCGCGGGCTGGACCGTCTACGTTACGGACTGGCTGGCGCCGCTGCTCGTCGTCTCCCCGACGACGTTCATGCTCGCGAACGGCTACCTCGAACTCGGGTTCGCCGCGCTCCTGCTCGCGGACCGCTATACGGCGTTCGCAGCGCTCGTAGCGGCCGTCTCGCTGGCCGCGACGACTGCCTACCTCGCGGTCGTCTGGCTCGACACCGGCGCGTTCGGTGACGTCGTCGCCCGCGACGTCGGCCTCACGGGGCTGGCGCTGGCCGTGCTCGTCGACGCGCTCCGCAACGAGTAGGGCACCGGCCCGTCAGAGGATGGTGCCGTGCTTCTTCGACGGCCGGTCTTTCTCGACGTCCTCGTAGAAGTCGAAGCGGTTCGAGAGCTCCGTCCGGAGCTCCGAGGGCGGCACGATCTCGTCGATGACGGTCTCGCTGGCCATCCGGTGGACGTCGATGTCCTCGCGGTACTCCTCGCGGAGCTCCTGCTCGCGCTGTTTGCGCTCCTCGGGGTCGTCGATGGCGTCGAGCTTGTTCGCGTAGACGGCGTTGATAGCTGCCTCGGGCCCCATGATACCGATTTCGCCGGAGGGGAGCGCGATGGTGGACTCGGGGTCGTAGGCGGGCCCGGACATCGCGTAGATGCCGGCGCCGTACGCCTTCCGGACGACCACCGACTGCTTCGGGACGGTCGCCTCGCTGGTGGCGTAGATCATCTTCTTGCCCTTCTCGAGGATGGCGTCCTTCTCGACCGACGAGCCGGCCATGAAGCCGGGCGTGTCACAGAGGTACAGCAGCGGGATGTTGTAGGCGTCGGACTTCCAGACGAACTCCGCGGCCTTCTCGGCGGCGTCCGGGAAGATGGCGCCGGCGCGCTGCGCGGGCTGGTTCGCCACGATGCCGACGGTGCGGCCGTCGATGCGCGCGTACCCCGTGAGAATCTCCTTGCCGTACTCCGGCCGGAGCTCGAAGAAGGAGTCCTCGTCGACCACGCGGTCGATGAGGTCGTGCATGTCGTAGGCGCGGTTCGGCGCCTCGGGAATCAGACCGTCGATGCCCGACGTCGGCTTCGCCGGCGGCTTCGCCGGCTGGCTCGGCGGCTGCTCGTCGCTGTTGTCGGGGAGGTACTGGACGAGGTTCGCGACGAGTTCGCGGGCGTGTTCCTCGTCGCGGGCGACGAGGTCGGCGCTGCCGGACTGCTCGGCGTGCACCTTCGGGCCGCCGAGGTCCTGCATCTCGATGTTCTCTCCCGTCACCATCTCCACCATCCGGGGACTGGCGATGGCCATCGCGGACATCCCCTCGACCATGATGGTGAAGTCGGCGAACACGGGCGTGTACGCAGCGCCGGCGATGCAGGGCCCGTACAGTACGCAGACCTGGGGGACGCGGCCGGAGAGCCGGGAGTGGTTGAAGTAGTACTTCCCGATGCCCTCCCGGTTCGCGAAGAAGCCGGACTGCTGGTCGATGCGGCCCCCGGAGGAGTCCATCAGGTACAGCACGGGCTTGCCGGTCTTGAGCGCGCGCTGCTGCATCCGGAGGAACTTCTCGACGCCGCGCTCGGCCATCGAGCCGGCCTTCACGGTGAAGTCGTTGGCCATGAAGTGGACGTCGCGGCCGTCGAAGTCCGCCGCACCCGTGATGAGGCCGTCGGCGGGCAGGCGGGTGCCGTCGTCGGCCTCGTCGACGTCCGGGCTGTTCGGGTGCCAGCCGTCGAAGTGCGCGAACTTCCCGTCCTCGAACAGGAGGTCGCCGTCGCCGTCACCGTCCTCCTCGTCACCGAACCAGAGGTCGAGGCGGTCGCGGACGAACAGCTTGTCCTGGTCGGGCAGGCGCTCTTTGTACTTCTCGGGGCCGCCCTCGAGGATGTCCGCGATCTCCTCGCGGAGCAGTTCCTCGCGCTCGGTCGGCCCGAGGTCGTCGCCGTCGGTCCCGTCGCCGCCGGCCGGCGCGCCCTCGCCGGCGTCCTCGGGCGCCTCGTGGACTGCCGCCGGTTCGTCTGCGTCGCCGAGGTACACCTCGACGTCGTCGCGGACGTGCTCGGCGAGCGCGGCCGCGACCGCCTCGGCCTCGGAGTCGGTCGCGCCGCCACCGATTCGCACTTTCATGGTCTTCGATGACGGGGACTCGCTCATACCGTTTTCTCTTCTGGTCGTCCCCCGCCCAGACCACACGAACGGAGCGTTTCTGGCTCGAAACCCGACAGAGCGGCCAGTTCGACGGTGTTCTGCGGACGTGCACACCGACTCGCGCACCAGTACGTGACATTCGTTTCGTTTTTCCCGAAATCAGGTGCCGGAAGCACTCAGTCGAAGGGGTAATAGTTCATTATAATAGTCGTTAGCCGCGAAAAACTGTATACGTACGGCGCAACTACCCGAATCCGAACACGCGCCGACCGCCGGCGCACGAGACAGATGTCGACTGACTCAACGCACACCCAGACCGCCTCGCCCGCGACCGACCACGCCGCAGCGGCCGCCGCGACGGACGCCCTGTTCGACCGCGTGCTCGTCGTCACAGACGACGGCCCACACGGGGACGCCGCCGCGGAGACCGCCGTGCAGGTGGCGGCCCGATTCGACGCCGCGGTCGACGCCCTCTACGTCGTCGACACCGCCACCCACTGGGACGTCGTGGTCGAGCGCGAGGAGTCCGTCGGCGAGAGCGCCGTCGAAACGGTCGCCGAGCGCGGCGCCGCGGCGGGCGTCGACGTCCGCAAGCGCTTCCGGTACGGCCACGGCCACGACCAGGTGCTGGACTACGCCGACGCCCACGGCGTCGACCTCATCGTCGTCAGCTCCGAGCGGCCGACCGGCCTCGGTCGGCTGGTCAACCCCGACACGCTCGCGCCGCGCGTCCAGCGCGAGGCCGACGTCCCCGTGATGGTCGTCGGTCCCGACGACGACGACGACACGAACTGACCCGGCCGAGAGACCACAGTCGTCCGCGTCGGGCTTTTTCCGGTCGCATCCCCTAGCAGGCGTATGGATTCACTGGCGATAGTCGGTGCCGGCGCCGCGGGGGCCGCGGCCGCGTACGGGCTCCGCGGCGCCGACCGCGACGTGACGGTGTTCGAGAAGTCGCGGGGCGTCTGCGGGCGGGCCGCGACCCGCCGCAGGGGCGGCTGTCACTACGACTACGGCGCGAACTACGTGAAGCCCGGGGACGGCCCCGTCGCGGACCTCGTCCGGGAGCTGGGCGAGGACGGCCTCGTCGAGATCGACGAGCCCGTCTGGACGTTCGACGGCGCCGGCGAGATTGCGCCCGGCCGGGAGAACGAGGGGGCGAAGTGGACGTGGGAGACGGGGCTCACGCAGCTCGCGAAGCGGCTGTTCGCCCGGACGGACGCGACCGTCCGGAAGGAGACGAGAGTCGACTCGCTAGCCCGGACCCCGGACGGCTGGACGCTGACCGACACGGACGCGAGGCGCTTCGGCGAGTTCGACGACGTGCTGCTGACGCCGCCGGCGCCGCAGACGGCCGAGTTGCTGGCCGCCACCGACTGGGCCGACGAGCGCCGTGAGGCGCTCCAGTCGGCCGTCGCTGGCGTGCCGTACCGGAGCATCGTCACCGCCGTCCTGCACTACCCGTTCGAACTGGACCGGGAGTGGTACGGGCTCGTGAACGTCGACGACGACCACGACGTCGGCTGGCTCTCCCGGGAGGCCTGCAAGGACGGCCACGTCCCGGACGGCGAGGAACTGCTCGTCGTCCAGATGGCACCCGACTGGTCGCAGGAACAATACGACACCCCAGCGAGCGAGCAGACTGCCGTGGCCACGAATCGGGCGGCCGACCTGCTCGACGACGACCGCCTGCGCGACCCGGACTGGACCGACACGCAGGGGTGGCGGTACGCGCTCCCGGACGAAGCCGTCCCGGCCTCGCCGGTCGAAGCCGCCCGCGAGGCCGGCCTGCACGTCGCCGGCGACTGGGTGGCGGGGCAGGCGCGCGTCCACGCCGCCGTCGAGAGCGGGCTCGCCGCCGCAGACCGCCTCCGGTAGCAGACCTGGCGTCTGACGCAGCGCCCGGCGTGGAGGGACACGACTCGCCGGCCCGGCACAACGGCTTTGGTCGCGGCACCCGGCGGTCGACGTATGAACGACGACGCGATGGGGCGATTCCCCGTGCCCGAGTACGACGACCTCCCCGAGGACCTCCGGGAGCGCATCGACGAGGAGACCGAGCGCGCCGGCTTCACGCCGAACGTGTTCTCGGCGCTGGCGTACAAGCCGAGCCACTTCCGGGCCTTCTTCGACTACCACGACGCGCTCGTCGACGACACTAGCCTCGCCCGCGAGGAGGTGGAGATGCTCATCGTGACGACCTCGGGGGTGAACGACTGCCTCTACTGCGTGGTCGCACACGGGGCCCTCTGCCGGGTGTACGCCGAGGCGCCGAAGCTCGCCGACCAGCTCGCGACCAACCACCGGCAGGCGGACCTCTCCGAGGCACACCGCGAGATGCTGGACTTCGCCGTGAAGCTCACGGAGTCCCCCGGGCGGGTCACCGACGAGGACGTGGCGGCGCTGCGCGACGCCGGCTTCTCTCGCGAGGAGGTCTGGGACGTGACGGCGGTGGTCTCCTTTTTCAACCTCTCGAACCGGCTGGCGACGGTCGCCGACATGCGACCGAACGACGAGTTCTACGCGATGGCCCGCGGCGACTGACCCTGGCTGATTAAATTGTCGGACTGCGGTGAGGTTCGCAGGGGCTGCGAGCGCGGTTCCGCCTTTAAGTTAGCGCGCCGAGTGGGCCAGCGTGGACGCCGTCCTGTCCTCCGACAGACGGTCCGCAGACAGACATGACGAACCCAATAGACAAACACGCGAAGACGCTCGCGACCAGCTGGACGGTCGTCATCGTCCTCGCCGCCATCGTCGGCGGCGTCGGCGGTGTGGCCCTCCAGTCGGGCTCGGACGGTGGGTCCGACAGCTCGGTCGCGGTCGTCACGCTCGACTCGATGTCCATTACCGGCAGCAGTGCCGACACGACCGCGAGGGAGCTGCGGGAGGTCCGCACGAACGACTCCATCGACGCGGTCGTCCTCCGGGTCGCCAGCCCCGGCGGCTCCATCACCGGGAGTGAAGTACAGTACCGCGCGGTCAAGCGACTCGCGCAGGAGAAACCGGTCGTCGCGAGCGTCCGCGACTACGCGGCCTCCGGCGGCTACTACACCGCCATCCCCGCCGACAAGATCTACGCCTCGCCCGGCTCGCTCGTCGGGAGCGTCGGCGTGATCAGTTCGGTGACGGAGAACGAGAAGGTCCCGTCGCGGTGGAAGTCCGCCCCCGACAAGGGGACGGCCGGGCCGGCCGACGTGTCGCGGGCCCGCGCAGCGACCTTCCGGAAGTCCTTCCTCAACGTCGTGATGAACGAACGCGGTGACGAACTCGAGGTGGACCGCGAGACGGTCGGCGAGGCGAAGCTGTACGCCGGCAACCGCGCGGTCGAGCTCGGGTTCGCCGACGAGATCGGCGGCACCGAGGCGGCCATCCAGGACGCCGCCGACCGCGCCGACCTCTCGAACTACGACGTCACGTACCGCAACCCCGCGGCGGGCGGCCTGCTCGGGCTGCTCGTCGGGAGCGGTGACGGCGAAGACGTCGAGAGCGAGGACGCGTTCGCAGCACCGAGCCTCTGCGGCCAGCAGTACCTCGCCTACGCTCCGCAGGCCGGCCCCGACCTGGAGGTGATCATGAATGCGTCCTGCTGACCTCGCTTCTCGCGTCGGCGCGTTCGTGCTGGTTGCAATCCTCGTCGCCGGCGCCATCGTCGGCAGCGGCATGGTCGCCGGCGGGAGCGGCGGCGGGTACTCCGCCGACGAACTCACAGTCGACGCCCACCAGTCGGTCGACATCGCCAGCCCGCCCACCGAAGAGGGGACGATAGGCGTCTCCGCGTCGACGAGCGGGAAGGTCGTCGTCATCGACGACGCCCACGGCAACGACGTCGACGAGATTCAGCTGCGCCCACTCGTGAACGCGCTCACCGAGAACGGCCACGAGGTGCGGTTCTATCGGCCGGACCGCGGGCCGAGCGGGCAGACGCTGAACGAGACGCTCCGAGGCGCCGACGCGTTCGTGTCGGTCGCTCCGGACAACCGCTTCTCCACGAGTGAATCCAAGTCCATCGAGGCGTTCCTCGACGCCGGCGGCCGTGTGCTCGCGGCGGGCGAGCCGGAAGGTAGCAGCCTCGGCGGCGGCGTCTTCGGCATCGCGTTCAGCGGAGGCGGCGGTGCGTCCAGCGCCGAGTTCGCGCCCGCGCTGTCCCCGCACGGGCTGACCGTCGGGAGCGGCTACCTCTACGACACGACGGACAACGTGAACAACCACGCGAACCTCCGCGTGTCGCCGGCCGGTGAGGGGAACCTCACGGCTGGCGTCGAGGAAGTCGTCGTGCACGAGGCGACGCCCGTGTCCGGCGAGAACGTCCTGCTGCGGACGGACTCGTCCGCCGAACTCTCCACGACTCGGGACGCCGAGGCGTACGGCGTGCTCGCACGCTCCGGGAACCTCGCGGTGCTCGGTGACAGCTCGGTCCTCGACCCGGACTGGGCGTACGTCGCCGACAACGAGGTCCTCCTCGGGAACCTCGTGGACTACCTGGTGACCGGCGAGCGGACGCCGATGCCCGAGCCCAGCGGCCCGAACTCGGGGCCCGGTCCGGCGCCGCGCCGGTAGGCAGCGCGCCACAGAGCAGCAACCACCCGATACTTGCAGCCGATTTTCTTCGACCGCGTTCCGTCCTCACCAGCGCCGTCCGTCGTTCGTCGCGTGCTCGGGCCGTTGCCAGCCGCCGGGAACCGGAGTACGCGTTTACGGGCTGGCGTGGTAACGTCGAGGTATGGACGACGACGACTTCCCGACCGACGCGGCCATCGCCGAACAGGTGGACCGACGCCCCATCGAGGACGTCGCCGGCGACCTCGGACTGACTGCCGACGACCTCGAGATTCGAGGTGACGAAGTGGCGAAACTGACGTGGCCGGCCGTCCAGCGCGCGCTCGGCCGGCCGGCCGACGGCAGCCTCGTGCTCGTGACGGCGATGACCCCGACCCGCCGGGGCGCCGGGAAGACAGTCACGACCGTCGGACTCGGGCAGGCGTTCGCCCGCCTCGGCGAGGACAGCGCGGTCGCCATCCGCGAGCCGTCGCTCGGGCCGGTGTTCGGCATCAAGGGCGGCGCGGCGGGCGGCGGGTACAGTCAGGTGCTCCCGATGGAGGAGATCAACCTCCACTTCACGGGCGACATCCACGCCGTGACGGCGGCGCACAACCTCGTGTCGGCGATGCTGGACGCCCACCGCCACCACGGCAACGGCCTCGACGTGGACCCGGACCGCGTGACGTGGGGGCGGGTGCTGGACGTGAACGACCGGGCGTTGCGGGAGACGGTCGTCGGCCTCGGCGGGTCGGCGAACGGCCCGCCCCGCGAGGACGGCTTCTCCATCACGGCGTCCTCGGAGCTGATGGCCGTGCTGACGCTCGCGACGGACATCGAGGACCTCCGGGAGCGTGTGGCTCGCATCGTCGTCGCGTACGACACCGACGGCGAGCCCGTGACCGTCGACGACATCGAGGCGACGGGGTCGGTGGTGGCGCTGCTGAAGGACGCGCTGCGCCCGAACCTCGTGCAGACCATCGAGGGGACGCCGGCGTTCGTCCACGGCGGCCCGTTCGCGAACATCGCCACGGGTACGAACTCGGTGCTCGCGGACCACGTCGGGCTGCGTCTCGCGGACTACCTCGTCACCGAGGCCGGGTTCGGCGCCGACCTCGGCGCCGAGAAGTTCGTGGACATCGTCGCCCGCGAGGGCGTGCCGCCCGAAGCCGCCGTGGTCGTCGCGACGACCGACGCCCTGAAACACCACGGTGCGCCCGCCGTCGACGCCGACGAGGACTCGCTCTCGGCGCTGGAGGCCGGCTTCCCGAACCTCGACCACCACGTCGACAACGTCCGGTCGTGGGGATTGCCGCCGGTGGTGGCAGTCAACCGCTTCCCTGACGACACCGACGAGGAGGTGCAGGCCATCGTCGACCACTGCGAGGCGCGGGGCGTGGAGGTGGCGGTGTCGACGCTGCACCGCGACGGTGGCGAGGGCGGCGTCGACCTCGCCGAGAAGGTCGTCGCGGCAGTCGAGGCGGAGACCGGCCGTCTGCAGCCGGTCTACGACCCGAGCGAGGACGTCAAGTCGAAGATTCGAGCGGTCGCCACCGAGGTGTACGGCGCCGACGGCGTCGAGTTCACGTCCGGCGCCCGCACCGACCTCGAGGACATCCGGGACCTCGGACTGGACGACGTACCGGTCTGCATCTCGAAGACGCCGAGCTCGCTCTCGGACGACCCCGGCAAGCGCGGCGTCCCCGAGGACTGGGAGCTGACGGTCCGGGAGCTCTACCCCTCCGCCGGTGCCGGGTTCGTCGTCGCGCTCACCGGCGACGTGCTCACGATGCCGGGGCTGCCGAGCGAACCCGCTGCCGCCGACATCACCGTCGACGACGAGGACGGCTCCGTCGACGGCCTGTTCTGAACGGACGGGGCCACGCCGCCCCGTTCCGGCTAGCGACGCTGTACCAGTGCCGGAGGACGGCGGGCAAAACAAGGGTACGGACGCCGGGACTCCTCAGTCGTCGTCGTCGTCGCTGAGTACGCCCTCGGCGACCGCCATGTCGTCGACGCCGGGCTCGTCCTCGGTGCCACGGAGGACGAAGCGCTTCCGCACGAGGTCGGCGGCGTAGATGACGGTGCCGATGATGATGAGCGTGTCACCAGGCAGCCGCGCCCAGAACAGGTCCTGGACGAGGGGGCGCGCGTAGAACTCGACGCCGCGGGCAACGGCGTAGCTCTCCGTGAACGCGGCCTCCAGCTGGATGAAACCGACGGGCAACACGGAGACGAACACCATCAGCGCCAGCCCGACGTTCCAGCACCAGAACGCCGCGCGCAGCCACGAGCCGTCCCAGCGGTCGGCGTCGATGGAGAGCTGGAGCATGTACGTCACCATGCCGAGCGCCAGAAGGCCGAACGCGCCGAACATTGCGGCGTGGGCGTGGCCGACGGTGAGGTAGGTGCCGTGCTCGTAGTAGTTCACCAGCGGGAGGTTGATGAAGAACCCGAGGACGCCGGCGCCGACGAAGTTCCAGACGCCGCTGGCGACGATGAACATGAACGGCAGCTTGTAGGGGAAGTCGCCGCTCTCGGTCATCGCGGCGTACTGGCCCAGCGCCTCGTAGAGGATGAACACCAGCGGCAGCAGTTCGAGCGTGGAGAACACGCTCCCGATGGGGATCCACATGTCCGGCATCCCCACCCACCAGTAGTGGTGGCTGACGCCGATGACGCCAGTTCCCATGACGAGCAGCGCCTGCAGCATGACGGCCTTCTCGGCGCTGCGGCGGGACAGCAGGTTCATGGAGACGAGGGTGAGGCCGACGATGGCGACGATGAAGAACTCGAAGGCGCCCTCGACCCACATGTGGACGACCCACCACCGCCAGAACTCGGTGACGGCGATGTTCGTCGACGGCGTGAACAGGAACCCGGCGGTGAACAGCAACGCGATGGAGCCGCCGGCGTACAGAATCATGTGCGCGAGGCCGTAGACGGGCTCGCGGTCGAGCAGCGGCTTGAGCCCGCGGACCGCGAGGACGGCCCACAGCAGGAAGCCGGCCAGCAGGCCGGCCTGCCAGACCTTGCCGACTTCGAGGTACTCGAGGCCCTCGTTGCCGAGGAGCCACCAGAGGTCGCCCGGGAGGTAGCCGTTGGAGCCCAGCCAGATGCCCGCCATGCCGCCGACCGTGACGACGACGATGGCGCCGAGCAGGCCGTTGACGTAGGTGGCCTGGTTGTCCGGTTCGTGGCCGGTCAACAGCGGCGGGAGGAAGAGGCCGGCGCCGAGCCAGGTGGCGGCGATCCAGAGGATGCCGAGGTCGATGTGCCAGGTCTTCGCCATGGCGAACGGCACCAGCTGGAGGATGTGGACGCCGAAGACCTCCTCGATGCCGAAGAAGCCGGCGCGCTCGATGTAGAAGTGCGCGAGCAGCCCGCCGAGCAGAACCTGCGCGAGGAACAGCCCCGCCGCCACGGGGACGAAGCGGAGCGCGGCGCGCTGGCTGGGGAAGACGCTGACGTCGCCGGGTTCGGGGACGGAGATGCCGTCGGTCGACGGCTCGGGCAGCTCGACGGCCTGATAGAGCCAGATGCCGGCGCCGGCGGCGCCGACGAGCAATACCATCGCGATGACGCTCCACGTCATCGCAGCGCCGGTGGCGTCGTTGCCGGCGCCGGGCGCGTACGGCCAGTCGTTGGTGTAGGAGTGGTCGCCGCCGGGGCGGTCGGTGTGAGAGAACCACGCCGTCCACATGGCGAAGTCGGCGAACTCGCGGGCGTCGACTTCGGAGTCGATCATCTCCTCGGCGACGCCGCGCTCGTGGCTGCCGTCGTGGTAGCGGTCGACGTACGTCTCGCGGACCTGCTTGTGGGCGTACAGTTCGGCGGCGGAGTACTCGATGCTGCCGCCGCCGTAGGCGCCGTCGAGGTCCTGCTTGACGGCCTCGTTGACGGCTGCCTGCCGTTCGGCGTCGAGCGCGTCGTACTCGGTGCCGTAGCGCTCTTCGGCGTAGTACGACCGCATGTGCTGGGTCTTCAGCTGTAGCGCGTCGGCGGTGTAGTCCTCGCCGTAGTACGCGCCGTTGCCGAGAATCGAGCCGTGGTTCATCAGGCCGTTCTGCTGGAACGCGCGCTTGCCGTCACGTATCTGTTCGTCGGTGACGACCGTCTCGCCGTCGGGGCCGACGACCTGCTCGGGGATGGGCGGCGCCTCCTGGTAGGCGAACCACGCACCGCCACCCATGACGACGAGGTTGAACACGAACGCGACGGCGATGACCTTCGCAATAGTTGAGCGTTCGAGCTGCATGTTTCAGCGTTCGCCTGCAGCGCAATGAATGGAGAGCCGAATCCTGCCGAACGACACTCGACGGTAACATGTTCGCCCGAACCACGTCGGTGGCGAACAGGTTCGTGTCCGCTCGGTCAATCGCCGCCGCGAGTCCGCACCGACCCGTCGGGCTCGACGACGACGCCACCCGGGAGCCCCGGGTCGGGTTTCCGCCCGAGCGTGAGCAGTCGCTCGGTGAGCGTCAGTTCCTCCGGGCTCGGACTCGGCTTCTTCACCGGGACGTGCTCGACGGCGACGCCGCCGCCGCGCTCCGGGTTCCCGACTTGCCCGTCACCGCCCGTGGTCTCGATACGGACGGCACAGAGCTGGTACGAGGGGTAGAACACCGGCGGCAGAATCCCGATGACGCCGTCGCGGCGGTGCAGCCGCTTCAGCCACGTGCCGCTGTTCACCACCACGCCGCCGTCGACGGACTGGACGGACGGTCGGTGCGTGTGGCCGTGGCAGAACACTCGGACGTCGCCGTTCTCGTCGAACGTCTCGAGGGCGGCGCGCTCGTAGGGCGCCTCGTGGTCGACGGTGAGGTCCGTCTCGAAGACGCCGAAGCGGTCGATGGTCTTCCGGACGTCCCGCCGCAGGAAGTACAGCGGCACCCCGACCAGCAGGACCACGCCCGTGACGGTGACGTTGATAGCCAGCAGGAACCAGACTGCGGTGCCGGCGGTGCCGAACTGGCCGAGCATCGCTGTCGCCCACTCCACGGGCGTCGACCAGACGCCGACGAGGTCCAGCCCCGCCAGCACCGCGAGCACCGCGCTGACGTTGAACAGCAGCAGGAACGGCACCAGCGCGTACCGAAGCACGGGGTTCATCTCGCGGTAGAAGTACTTCGACAGCAGCCACACCGGCATCCGCTCGGTGGGCGTCACCGCCTGTACGTCCTTCAGCCAGTTGTACCGGCCGCGGTCCGACAGCTGCCCGGCGCGACTCGTCACGAGCGTGTTGTAGTAGTACCCCAGCGGCGTCGCGTGCTCGTTCCCCCAGTCCTCGATGCGGTTGTTCGGGTCCTGCTGGTTCCCGTGCTCGAAGTGCACGACGCTGTCGCCGACCCGGCGCTGCATCGACTGCTCTGGCACGAGGTCGACGTTGTACTCGGCGAACCGCTCGACGTACTCGTCGTAGGCGGCGAGTTCGTGGTCGTGGTTCCCGGGCAGCAGCGTGATCTGGACGTTCGCCCCCGTCTCCCGGAGCTGCTCGAACAGTTCGGGGTACGACTCCACGAGCACGTCGAACTTCTCGACACCCTCGGCTGTGGTCAGCTCCCAGAGCCCGAAGGCGTCGCCGTTGACGACCAGTTCGGCGTTCTCGTCGGTCGTCTCGAGGTCCGCGAGGAACCCCAGGAGTTCGTCGAGGAACTCCACCTCGCCGAGTTGCTCGTCACCGCCGACGTGGAGGTCGCTGACGACGTAGTAGACGCGGTCGTCGGCGCCGTCGGGCGCAGTCGCGTCGTCGGCCTCGCCGTCGCCTTCGACAGCCGTCGACCCGTCCCCGGGTCGCTCGTCGTCCGGCATCGAGTGCGTGTGACGCGCCCCCGTCCTAAGGGGCTGTTGGCGGGTGACCTACAGGTCGGTCGTCACGTCGACGACGGTCCTGGCCGTCTCGAAGATGTCGTCGGCCGCCAGGAACGCCTCCACGGAGTCGAACTCCCGGGGCTCGGTCGGAATCTGGAGTTCGAGCTCCTCGGCCTCGACGGACCCGACGATGCGAGCCAGCGACTGCGTGCCGCCGGCCTGCACGTGTACCACCGCCTGCACGGTGTCTGTGCCGCCGTCCGATCCCTCCTCGACCTGTACGTGCCGGAGTTCCAGTGGGCCGTCAAGTCCGCCGTCCTCGTAGTGCAGCGTCGCGGGCACCGCGTCCATCCCCACGAGTTTCGCGCCGAGCGTAGCCATACACAGATAGCCGCCGCGCTCGCGGAAAAACGCCGCGGGTCGGTCATCGGACGCTTCCGGGACAGTTGGTCGCCGAACGCTCCCGGGGCCGTTTAATGTGCTGCGTGCGAGAGGAAACCCATGGACAAGTGGCAGCGCCGCACCGCCTACTACTCGCTGGCACTCGGTGCCCTGATGCTGGCGTTCGCCGTCGCCTACCACCACGGAATGCGGGTGTTCGAGGGCGAACCGAAGACGTTCCTGCACTCGCTGCGGGTCGTCGTGGAGACGTTCACGACGACCGGCTACGGGTCCGACGCGCCCTGGGAGACCCCCCAGATGAACGCCTTCGTCGCCATCATGGACCTCACCGGGGTGGCGCTCATCTTTCTCGCGCTGCCCGTGCTGGTGTTCCCGCTGATGGAGGAAGCGTTCTCGACGACCGTCCCCCGAACCGTCGACGGTGACCTCGAGAGTCACGTCGTCATCTGCACGTACACGTCGCGAGCGGAGGCCCTGGTCGACGACCTCGAATCGCGGGACGCGGACTACGTCGTCGTCGAGCCCGACCGCGAGCAGGCCACCGAGCTCTACGAGGACGACTTCGACGTAGTGCACGCCGACCCCGAGTCTGTCGAGGGCCTGGAGGCCGCCAATCTGGGGTCGGCCCGCGCGCTCGTCGCCGACGTCTCCGACCGCGTCGACGCCAGCATCGTCCTCGCCGCACAGGAGGTCGCAGAGGACGTCCCCGTCGTCAGCGTCGTCGAGGACCCCGACCGAGCGGCATACCACCGGCTCGCGGGCGCCGACGACGTGCTGTCGCCGCGGCCGCTGCTCGGCCGGAGTCTCGCGTCGAAGGTGACGATGTCGGTGTCTACGGACGCGGCCGACGCCGTCGAGATCGGTGACGGCTTCGAGATGGCCGAGCTCCCGATTCACCGCGGCAGCGAACTGCTCGGCTCGACGCTCGCGGACAGCGAAATCCGGGAGCGCTCCGGCGTGAACGTCGTCGGGGCGTGGTTCGGTGGCGAGTTCGAGACGCCGCCGGACCCCGAGACGCGGCTCACGACCGGGACGGTGTTGCTCGTGACGGGGCGCGAGGACCAGCTCGAGCAGCTCGTCGAGCTCACGCAGTCGGAGTTCCGGCGGTTCGAGCGCGGCGAGACAATCGTCGTGGGGTACGGGCAGGTCGGACGGGCGATCGCCAGGGAGCTCGCAGACGCCGGCATCCAGCACACCGTCGTCGACCAGCGCGACGTCGACGGCGTCGACGTGGTCGGAGACGCCGTGGAGCCGGAGACGCTACACGAGGCAGGCATCGAGGACGCACGCTCGGTCATCCTCGCGCTCCCAGACGACACCACCACGGAGTTCGCGACGCTCGTCGTGCGGGACGTCAGCCCGGAGACGGAGGTCATCGCTCGCGTCGAAGAACCCGGGAGCATCCAGAAGATGTACCGCGCGGGCGCCGACTACGTGCTCTCGCTGGCGACGGTCAGCGGCCGCATGATCGCCTCGACAATCCTCGCGGACGAGGACGTGCTGGCGCTCGACAGCCAGATCGAGGTGGTGCGCACTCCCGCACCGGGGCTGGTCGGCCAGCGCGTCGGCGACGCGCTCGTCCGCACCCAGACCGGATGTACGATCGTCGCAGTCGAGCGCGACGGCGACACGCTCACCGAGGTCGGGCCGGAGGTCCGTATCAGGGTCGGCGACGAACTGGTCGTCGCCGGCACCAACGACGGAATCAGGCGGTTTACCGACCGGTTCGCGTGACCACCGACTGCGGGGTCTGTCGCGAGCGCCCCGCCGGTCACTCGTCGTGGTCGACGGCACGATAGAGCCGAACCGACACGCGGCTCCCGCCCGTCGTCGACTCGCCGAACGACAGGTCGCCGCCGAGCTGGGTGACCGCCCAGTCGACGAACCAGAGGCCGATTCCGCTGCCGTGCTGGAGCTGGGCTTCCGTGCCGGCGTCGATGACGTCCCGCTCGTGCTGGGGGATGCCCGGGCCGTCGTCCGAGACGGCGATTTCGACCGTCTCACCGCTCTGGCCGGTAGCCCCCTCACCGGTGCTGCGGCCCCCACCGCCACCGATGCCACGACCCCTCGTCTGTGGCCCGTCGACAGTGCGAGCGGTGATTTCGACGGTCGGGTCGGGGTCGTCGGTGTGCGTGACTGCGTTGTCCACCAGCTCCGACACCACGCGCTCCAGCACGGGCCGGTGGGACTCGACGACGAGGCTGTCGGGGGCGTCGACGGTGAGGTCGCCGGCGCGCTCGCGGTGCTGCTCGGCGACCGAGGCCGCGACCGCCGCGAGGTCGACGGACTCGGGCGGGTCGGTCGTCGCCGCCATGCACTCCTCGGCGGCACGCGCCTTGTCCGCGACGGCGAGCAGGTCGCTGGTCGTCGACCGGATGCTCGCCCGGGTGTCGGCGTCTTCGACGTGGTCGGCGTGCGCGAGGACGACGTCGAGGCCGTTCCGGAGGTTGTGCCGCAGCACCCGGTTCAGGACGGTGAGCCGCTGTCCACGGGTCTCTCGGTCGGTCACGTCCCGGAGGAGCAGCACTCTGGAGACCGGGTCACGGGCGGAGTCGATTGCGGCACTCGGCCCCCTCCGGCGGGCCGCCTCACGGCTGTCACCGGCGTCGCTGGCGCCGACGGCCGAGACGCTGTACCGGAACTCCCGGCGTCCTGCAGTGGTCTGTAGCCCCACGGTCCCCGCGTCGCCGGCGGGCAGAGACCGTCCCGCGAGCCCCGCGACGTGGTCGCCGAGCGGCTCACCGACCACGTCCGCCCGCCGGAACCCGAACAGCCGGCCCGCCGACTCGTTCACGTCCAGCACGTGGTCGTCCCAGTCCAGCACGAGTACGGCCTCCTGGAGGTCCTCGACGAGCCGCGACCGAGCGACGTGGTTCGCCTTCGGGAACCCGGTCAGGACGGGGTACATCCGGACTGCGACGGTCAGCAGAACGCCGGACGCGAGGACTACCCACGCTTCGCCGTCGAGCACCGTCACCGCCGACGCCGAGTCACTGCCGAACAGGGGCGCCGTCGCGGCGGCAAGCACCATCCCCACCTGCAGCATCGACACGCGAGTCCGGCTCCGCGCGTGCCCCACGAGGAGGTAGACGGCGTACACGAACAACACCACCAGCAGCGAGACCTCCGACACGAGCAGCGCCCGCAGGAGCTCCGGCACCACCCCCGAGTCGGGCCCGAGCGCGCCGACGACGACGGTGGCGACGAAGACGGGGACAGCGAGGAGCACGAGCACCACGCCCCGCCGCCACGTCAGCCCGACGCCCCGACCGGTGTAGCTGAGCGCGTAGAACGCCAGCGTCGCCGGGACGGCGAGTGCGCCACCGAGCGACGCCAGCCCCAGCAGCGCCCCGGTCGGTCCGACGAGCACCACCTCCGGAAGCTGCCCCAGATAGGTGGCGCCAGCCCAAACGGTCAGCGACCCGGAGAACGTCGCGAACGGCGCCGCGCTCGGTCGCGCTCGCGCACGGACGGCCGTCAGCGTGACCGACGCGAGCAACGCGACTGCAGCCGCCTTCACCGAGACCGCCACGAGCGCCTGGAGGGAGACCATCGTCGGTGCGGATACGACCTGTTCCGCGGCTGCCGTCTTGAACGCGGTGGTCGTTCTCCGAGCGAGCATCCGGTCCGTCCGGGTGGGCTCTGGCTACGACACGTGCTGTGGAACGACCGATGCCGCCGAGGTCGCACAGCCCCGCAGCCAGCGGCGCCGCTGGCCGCCGAGATTCCACGTCGAACTGCGGCTTACCAGTTCAGTCGCGGTTCGCGTCCGCCGGCGGTTGCGTGTACCAGAGTGCGAGCAGCATCAGCACGCCCTGCAGGGGCAGCCGCCCCCAGCGGACGAGCGCAGACGGGTCGCCCCCGCCCGGCACTCCCTCGACGACCACGCCACTGGTCGCCATGTAGACGTTCGCTGGGAACACCGCGACGAGCAACGCGACAGTTCCCCACGCCGCATACCGTCGCGTCCGCGGCACGAGCAACCCCACACCGACGGCTATCTCGGCGACGCCCGACAGGTAGACGAGCGCGAGCGCAGCGGGGAGCTGCGGCGGGACGATCTGGACGTAGACCTCGGGCACCACGAAGTGCAGGACGCCAGCGACCACGTACGCCGGCGCCATCAGGTACAGCAGCGGCCGCTTGAGCCGGCGCAGAGCCTCGTTCATCGTCGGAAGCTGTGTCGCAGAGCGGTGAATCAGTTTCGCTCTCCCCGCGGCCGCCGCCAGCGCGCCGAGCGACGCTGGACTGCAGCGTGTCCCCGGAGCCACCCGTCTTTGATGGGGCGAGCGAGCGTACCCGGAGGTATGCAGGAGTTCGACTTCCTCGTTATCGGCACTGGGTCGGGGCTGGACGTGGCGAACGTCGCGGCGAATCAGGGACAGTCGGTCGCCATCGTGGAGAAGGGGCGGGTCGGCGGGACGTGCCTGAACCGGGGGTGTATTCCGTCGAAGCAGTTGCTGTACCACGCCGACGTGCTGGAGACCATCGAGCGCGCCGGCGAGTTCGGCATCGAGGCGTCCGTCGACGACGTGGCGTTCGCGGACATCGTCGAGGAGGTCACCGAGGACGTCCACGGGGACGCCGAGTCGATTCGGCGCGGGCTGGAGTCCTCGGAGCGCCACGAGTTGTTCGACGGCGAGGCGCGGTTCGTCGACGACCACACCGTCGAGGTCCACGGCGGCGACGACGACGGCGCCCGACTGCGTGCGGACGTGATTCTCGTCGCGGCGGGGACGCGGCCCGCGATTCCGCCCATCGACGGCATCGAGGACGTCGACTACCTCACGAGCACCGACGCGCTCACGCTGACCGAGCGGCCAGACAGCCTCGTCGTCGTCGGCGGCGGCTACATCGCGGCGGAGCTCGGGCACTTCTTCGGGACGTTCGGCACCGACGTGACCATCGTCGGGCGGCGCCCGGCTCTCCTCCCGGACGCCGACGAGGAGGTCGCCGAAGCGTTCACCGAGCGCTACGCCGACCGCTTCGAGGTCCACACCGGCCACGAGGTGACCAGCGTCTCGGAGTCCGAGGGAGCGATTACTGTCGAGGCTCGCGAGTACGAGTACGGCGAGGACGGCGGGATTGTGGCGGACGCAGAGCCGGTTCGCGTGACGGGCGACGAGCTGCTCGTCGCGGCCGGCCGGCGCCCGAACACGGACACCCTCGCCCTCGAGAACACGAGCATCGAGACGGACGACCAGGGGTTCGTGGAGACGGACGAGTACCTGCGGACCGACGCCGACGGCGTCTGGGCGCTCGGCGACATCGTCGGCGAGTACCTCCTCAAACACAACGCCAACCACGAGGCGCGGGCGGTCGCCCGGAACGTCTTCGGCGACGAGCTGACGCCGGTGGACTACTCGGCGATGCCGTACGCGGTGTTCGCGTCGCCCGAGGTGGCCGGCGTGGGCGCAACCGAGTCGGCCCTCCAACAGGCAGACAGGGAGTACGCGACGAACACCTACGCGTTCGCAGACACCGCTCGCGGCGACGCGATGCACGCCGACGGCTTCGTCAAAGCAATCATCGACCTCGACGGCGAGATTCTCGGCTGCCACATCGTCGGCCCCGACGCGTCCACCCTGATTCAGGAGGTCGTCACCGCGATGACCGTCGGGTCCGGGACGGTACAGGACATCCGGGAGTCCATCCACATCCATCCCGCGCTGCCGGAGGTCGTCCAGCGCGCGTTCTCCGGCCAGTTCACTCGAGGCAGCCACTCCCACTAGCGGAGCCGCCGGCGGCGGCGGGGATGTCGTTGCGACCGTCGGTCACGAACCAGACGGTTCGGTCAGCACGACTTTGCCGGTTCGAACTGTAGGCTAGCGTATGACTCGCACAGCAGTCATCGCGGGTGTCGGTCCCGGGCTCGGTGAGTCGCTCGCCCGAAAATTCGCAGCTCAGGGCTGCCAAGTCGCACTCTTCGCCCGGTCGGCGGACTACATCGAAGGCCTCGCCGACGACCTGCCCGACCCCGGAGAGGGACTCGCCGTACGGACCGACCTCACGGACGTCGACCAGATCCGGGAGGGGTTCGAGGCGGTCCGCGAGGCGTTCGGTCCCGTCGACGTCCTCGTGAACCACGCCAGCGCCGCCTCCTGGAGCGGGCTCATGGAAATCAGCGTCGAGGAGTTCGAGGCGGCGTGGGCGGTCAACGGCCGCGGGGCGTTCGCCTGTTCGCAGGAAGCCGTCGGCGACATGCTCGAGACCGACGGCGGGACGGTCATCTTCACCGGCGCGACCTCGGCGGTGCGGAGCCTCGGCGGCGCAATCGGGTTCACGGCCGCGAAGTTCGCCGCCCGCGGCATGGCGATGGACATGGCACAGGAGTTCGGTCCCGACGGAATCCACGTCGCCCACGTCGTCGTGGACGGCCAGATCGACACGCCGGGCGTCCGCGAGCAGTTCCCCGACCGCGACGACGACACCTTCCTCGACCCCGACGAGCTGGCCGAGACGTACTGGCACCTCGTCGAACGGAACGACCCCAGCACTCAGCCGTTCGAAGTCCACATCACGAACGGCCCCCGGAACACCGAGTTCGTCTGACCGCGCCGCGATTCCGCTCTGTTCCGTCGCAGCAGAATGCGCGCTATGGGCCCCAGTTGAACCACTCAGGCGGGGAACCGTCCCCGGGTGCCTGCTGAATCGTGGCGCACGTCGCTCCTCGCCAGACCGGCAACTACGGAGACGGAGGCATGGGTCGAATCCACGCTACCGGACGATAGACCCAACGTACTTCCGGAGGTCTCTCACCGCGTCGGTGACCTGTCGACGGTGACGCGAATTGACGTCGAGTTCAATGCCGTGACTCCTGACCCAGCGTCGCATTTCACTCCGACCGGCCTCCCGCTCGATGCCGACCTGCCGGAGATGTCTGATCGGATGTCGCACCCAGTTGTACTCATCGTGGGCGAAGACGTCGATGTACTCCGGCGAGTGAGCGATGAGGATGACGTGGAGCTGTCTGTCGGCCAGCGTGGTCCGTCGATACGTCCAGCTACCGTTCGGGTCCGACCCGACTGACGGCTGGTGGTACCACGCCAGCGGGTCCCACTCGAACCCGTTGTCCCGGAGTGTCTCCGTGAACTCGTCTAGTGGCTGCTGGACGGTACCGACGTACTCGGTATCCCGGAGGCGGTACTCGGGCTGTCCGAGAGTCCGCCCGAGTCGAGTGAATCCCGGCCCGAGCAACTGTCTCACGCGGTACGGAACATCGGGCTGGAGATTCTGGATGACGGACCGCATCTAGTGACTGTTGGGTTTCCAGTCCCTCGAACCTATTGCAGCCCCAAGGAACGCGAACGGAGCCAGCGACACTGCGCCGGGAGTCGTCCGCGGACAATTGTCCCGTACTGGCTGCACCAGCTGTCCACACCGAACGAATCTGATTCCAGCGGTACTGGCCGTGCGCGAGCCCTGAGAGACCTGTTTCAGACGCTACCAAACGATAGCGACGAAACGGCGTTCGACTGGGAGTTTCCAGCTGGTGTCGGACGATCGTCGCACCGCAAAGGAATGGGCGCTGCAGGATTTGAACCCGCGGCATCTTGGTCCGAAGCCAAGTGCTCTGTCCAAGCTGAGCTAAGCGCCCTGCACTCCCGGATACTCGGAGGTCGAATTTAAACCCCGTGGTTCGGAAGTGCCGGTGGGCGGCCAGCGGGCCGGGAGTGTGCCGGGGCGGAGCGGGTGGAGCCGACGGCGGTTTCGCTCGCTTTTTGTGGCGGGCACTCGCGGGTTCGAGCAATGACGACGGCCGGGGAGACGGTTCGTGGGCTGGTAGAGCTTGCGCGGCCAGTGAACACGCTGGCGGCCGGGCTGCTGACGTTCATCGGAGCGTTCGTGGCGGGCGGGGCGTTCGCCCACCCGACGGCGACGGCTGCTGCCGTGGGTGCGACGTGGCTGGCGACGGCGGGCGGGAACGCCATCAACGACTACTTCGACCGCGAGGTCGACCGCATCAACGACCCGGAGCGCGCGATACCTCGGGGGGCGGTGTCGGCGCGTGGCGCGCTGGCGTACAGCCTCGTGCTGTTCGTCGGCGCGACGGCGCTGGCTGTGACGCTGCCGGTGCTGGCGCTCACCATCGCGGCGGTGAACCTCCTCGGCCTAGTGACCTACACGCAGTACTTCAAGGGGCTGCCGGGCGCGGGGAACGCGCTGGTGGCGTACCTCGGCGGGAGCACGTTCCTGTTCGGGGCTGCGGCGGTCGGCGACCCGCTGGCGGGCGCGGTGCTGGCGGTGCTCGCGGCGCTGTCGACGTTCACGCGAGAGGTGGTGAAAGACGTCGAGGACGTGGCGGGCGACCGAGAGGAGGGACTGCGCACGCTCCCGGTCGCCGTCGGCGAGCGGCGCGCGCTCCTGCTGGGGGCGGCGTTGCTCGCGGTCGCGGTGGCCGCCAGCCCCGTACCGTACCTCGCTGGGACGTTCGGCTGGTGGTACCTCGTCGTGGTCGTGCCGGCCGACGTCGTGATGCTGGCAGCGGCGTCCCGGAGCTTCGGGGACGCTGCGGCCGGCCAGCGGCTCCTGAAGGTCGGGCAGTTGCTCGCGGCGGCGGCGTTCGTCGTCGGTCGGCTGGCGCCGACGTGACGGCCCAATCAAAAGGAATATAACTGAAACTGAACACAATCAGGGCAGATGAGTACGGGGGAGTCACAGGACCGACTGGACCGCCCCCGGCCACAGTCGGGAGGTGACGATTGACATGTACGAACTAGGGGCGGCGTTCTCGGGCATCGAGGTCGAGGAGGGGACGAATCTCCTCGTGGAGGGACCGCCGATGAGCGGCAAGCGCGACCTCGGGTTCCAGATTCTCGCCGACGGCGTACAGAACGGCGAGGGCGCCATCGTCGTGACGACGAAGGACGGCGCCGACCGCGTCGTCACGGATTTCGCCGACGCGGCGGGGGTAGCGGACGCGACGGTCGGCGTCGTGGACTGCGTCACGAAACAGCAGGGGATGGGCGACCGCCGCGAGTCGGACCTCGTGCGGTACGCGTCCTCGCCGAACGACCTGACCGGCATCGGTATCGAGCTCTCCGAGTTGCTGCGGGCGCTGTACGAGCAGCGCAACGTCACGCGCAACCGGATTCTGCTGCACTCGCTGTCGACGCTGTTGATGTACTCCGACCTCCAGACCGTCTTCCGCTTCATGCACGTGTTCACGGGGCGCGTACAGTCAGCGGACGCGCTGGGCGTGTTCGTCGTCGACTCGACCGCCCACGACGAGCAGACGGTGAGCACGCTGAAGCAGCTGTTCGACGGCGTCATCTCCGTCGAGGAGCACGACGAGGGGTTCCGCACGCGCCTGCTGGGTGTGGGCGACGACGACGCCTGGCGCGAACTGTAGACTTATCCTCGGGGCCGGCGTAGTCGCCGGCATGCCCGTCGAATCCGACAGCGAGCTCGCCGAGATTCTGGACCTGGAGACCGTCGCAGTCGTCGGGTGCTCGACCTCGCCCGGGAAGGCCGCCCACGACGTGCCGGCGTACCTCCGCGAGCACGGCTACGACGTGGTTCCCGTGAACCCGTTCGCCGACGAGATATTCGGCCGGGCGGCCTACGATTCGCTGGCCGACGTCGAAGAGGATGTCGACGTCGTGGACGTGTTCCGGCCGAGCGAGGAGGTCGCCGGCATCGTCGACGAAGCCATCGAGCGCAGCGACGTCGAGGCCGTCTGGCTGCAGTTAGACATCACGGACGACGAGGCGGCGGCGCGCGCGGAGGACGCGGGGCTGCGCGTCGTCCAGGACAAGTGCATGAAAGTCGAGCACGGCCGGCTGAAGCACTGACCGGCGGAAGCCCGTCCGGCTGTGGCCGGGCGTCAGCCCTCCCACTCCTCGTAGCTGCCGTAGACGCCCTTCGAGAGGTAGCGTTCGCTGGAGTCGGCGAAGACGGTGACCACGCAGTCGTGGGGGAGGTCGATGTCGCCGGCCGCGGCGCGCTCGGCGACGTCGAGCGCGGCGAGGCTGTTGGCGGCGGCGCTGGACGCGACGAGCTGGCCCTCCTCGGCGGCGAGTCGCTGCATCTCGGCGTGGGTGTCCTCGTCGGGAATCTGGACGACGTCGTCGACGAACTCGGGGTCGAACAGCTCGTTCGTCGACGGGTCGTGGGTGCCGATGCCCTCGGTCTTGTACTCGGCTTCCTCGAGGTCCTGGCCCTTCGTGGAGCCGTACAGCGACCCCTGTGGTTCGACGGCCGTGACGTGGAGGCCCGGCACCTGCTCGCGGAGGTACCGGCCGGTCCCCATCAGGGTGCCAGCGGTGCCACAGCCGGCGACGAGCGCGCCGACCTCGCCGTCGAGCGCCTCGTCGATCTCCGGGCCCGTCGTCTCGTAGTGCGCCTCGGCGTTCAGGGGGTTGGAGAACTGCTGGGGGACGACGGCGTCGTCGAGCTCCTCGGCGAGTTCGTGGGCGCGCTGGATGGCGCCACCCATGCCGTCCTCGGTGGGGGTGTTGATGACGTCGGCGCCGAGTGCGCGCATCAGTTGCTGTTTCTCGACGCTGAACCGCTCTGGCACGACGAAGACGGCGTCGACGTCGAGCTGGCCGGCGGCGACTGCGAACCCGATGCCGGTGTTGCCGGCGGTCGGCTCCACGACTGTGCCGCCCTCGGAAAGCTCGCCGGACTTGAGCATCTGTTCGACCATGTACAGGCCGATGCGGTCCTTGATGCTGGCGCCGGGGTTGAACGACTCCAGTTTCGCGTACACCGGCACCGACTCCGGTGCGGCCTGTACGCGGACCAGCGGCGTCTCACCGACGGTGTCGAGCACGGACTCCAGCGGCTTCCGGTGGGTGGTCATCGAGTCGGAAATTTTTGCCTGCGTTCTTTAGTCGTTGCCATCCGGGCCGCGGCTGCCGGCGTCTCGGACGCGCTACTCGCCCCCGGTTCCGCCGTCTGCGGCCGCCTCCTCGCCGGCAGTGGCGTCCTCGACGACTGTATCGACGTCGACGCCGCGTCGCTCGGCGAGCGCTTCGACGATGGCGCGCTGTTCGGCGAGCTCGGCCTCCAGGTCCGCGACCCGGTCGTTAGTCTCCTCGACGGTGCCGGTGAGGTCGCTGACCTGCTCGCGGAGCTTCTCGAAGCGCTCGTAGAGCTTGTCCGCCATCTCCGTGACCTTCTGGAGCTTCTTCGCGGTCGAACCGAATCCCATACTACCGCCTAGCAGTCCCTGTGGGTTGACCGTTTCCCTACGCCGGCCACGCCCGCGAGAGGGCCGCGAGGTCGTCGGCGTACGCGTCGACGGCGGCCTCCCAGTCGTCGCCGCCGCGCCGGCAGGCCGCCTCGACGTCGGCGAGCCGGTCGGCGCCGTAGTCGGAGACGAGACACAGCATCTGGAAGACGGTCGACTCCGCCGGTGGGACGTCGCCGTCGGCCGCGTGGGCCTCGTGGACGAGCCGCCGCACGTCGCTCGGGTCCTGGTCCATCGTGATGCCCGACCCGGGGATGGTCTTGGCCATCTTCGGGTGGCCGTCGAGCCCGGGCACCATGCGCGTGAACAGCCCCTCGAAGGCCGCGTCGAACGGCGCGTCGGTGAGGTAGTGGTCGTTCGCGAGCACGAGCGCGTGTTCGTCGACGCCGAGCACGAACACCGTCTGGTCGTAGCCGTCGGCGAGCGTCGGGTGGACGAAGTCCGCGAGACACAGCAGACTGGCGAGGTCGCCGCCGAGGTCGGTCGTGTCAGCTTCGTCCTCGGGCCCGTCTCTGTGCTCGCTGTACGCCGCCTGCAGCGCGTCGACCCACTCGGTCGGCTCCACGTCGAACTCCGGCGTGTCCGCGAGGTCGACGTGGGGCGCCAGCCGGAGCGCCGTCTGCATCACGTCGGTCGCGCCCCACTGCGTCCGGACGCTGCCCTCGTACCCGATGCCGTCGAGGAACGCCCGGTAGTCGTCGGCGAGGCGCCGCACGGCCTCGAGGTCGCGGCCGCTGGCCGCCACCTTCTCGTAGTCCGCGAGCAGGAACTCGGTGTCGAAGCCCGCCTCCTCGAGGCGCTTCACGGCGAACATCTGCGCGACGGTTCCAACGTGTGGCGTCCCGGACAGCCCGGCGCTCGCGACGAACAGCGTCTCCCGGCCGTCGCCGTCACCACCGGCCGCAGCACTGAGCGCGCTCTCGTTGGTCGTCGCGGCGAACGCCCGTTCGACGACCCCACGGTCCAGGTCACCGACGTCGACGGCTGGCTGGTCGTACCCGAACGCGTCGCGGAGGGCCTCGTAGTGCGCTGGCAGCGCGGACATACTCCTTGCTTCCACCGCCCCGCAAATAGTGCTAATTCGAGACACGGTACCGTACTGCGAACGCTCGAACCCGAAAGGCCCTTAAGAACGACCCGGGTAGGGGGAAGTGGACTAGGCCGGGCGGTTTGGCTCCGCCCTCCACCCGTGAGACAGTCATTAGCGGGGGCCGAACACCGGGCGCGTCCGACCGACGCGGTCGGGCCCCGGAAGCCAACGTGGAAGCCTCGTCCTTCGGGGACGGCGGTCCACGGCGTGCGCCCGCAGGGGCGTTCCGTCGTGGTTCGACGGTGGCAGCCCGCCAGGCACGGAAGTGAGCAGCGGACCACCGAACGCCCGTCGCTCGGAGGGTCGCGGGGTGGAGGAGGCGACCGGGACTACCCGGCCGGGAACGCCGGGCCACCCCGGCTGTCCGACCATTCATACGTACCTTTTACGAGCCCGAGCCGCGGGCTCGGGCTCGTAAAATCTACGCTAAAAGACCGCGACAGCTACGGCAACGGCGACAGCCGCAGCTACGGCGACAGCAACAACAACGACAACAGCAGCGACGGCTCCGCGACAGTCCGAGCCGGTCGTCGTGCTTCGGGGGCTGTGGGTCGCTCCGTCTCGTGGCGCTCGCGGACGCCCGTTGGTTCGTCTCGGTCGGCGAGAACCGCGGGTCGAATTTATTGTTCGTCGCGTGCCACTTGAGAGTATGTACGAGACAATCCTGCTCGCGACGAACGGCGGTGTCGCCTCCGAGGACGCAGAAGCGCACGCCGTCGACCTCGCCGCGTCGGTCGGGGCGACGCTTCACGTCGTGTACGTCGTCGACGAGGCGGTAACCACGGCGTACAGCGGCGACGAGTACGTCGACGGCGCCGAGGGCCCGGAGCACGGCCTCGAAGAGCACGGCCGGGACGTCCTCGACAGCGTCCGCGAGCTCGCCGCGGACGCCGGCGTCGAAGTCGTCGACGAGATGCTGTACGGCGGGCCGGCCGAGGCGGTCGTGCAGTACGCCGACGACGAGGACGCCGACCTGCTCGTGCTCGGAACGAAACGCCGCCCGGACGAGTACCGGTCGCTGCTCGGCAGCGTCACCGACCGCGTGCTCCGGCTCACCCACCGGCCGCTGACGGTCGTGAAGACGGACGTCGAGCCCTGAGTCCACCGGAACCCGGCGTTTCTCTTCTGCACGAACGGAGTCGTGACGCGACTGCAGCCAGTATATTACCAGAAGTAACATCAACACCGGGTCGAGACGACCCAGCAGGAGACCACGGACGACTCGACCCAACTTCAGCCGGATTACTGCCCGGCCGGCCACTCGGTGCCGGCCGACGCGGTCGCCGCCGGAACGGCTGCCTCGTCGGCGTCGCGGAGAACGAAACAGAGAGTGTGCGTCCGACGCTACGCGTCGAGGTGGTCGGTCACCGCGTCCCCGGTCACAGCCACCTCGACGTCGCCGTCGAGTGTCTGGACCGGGTACGGGATGTCGATGCCTTCCTCGTCGAAGCGCTCCTTGACGGCCTGCACGTACTCGCCGTGAACCTTCACGAAGTCCGCCCGCGACGGGTCCGCAATCCAGAACCGGGACTTGAGGCCCACGTGGGAGTCGCCGAGCTCCGTCAGCCGAACCGTCACGCCCGGGTCGTCGAGGATGCCGTCGTGCGCCTCGGCCTCTTCGACGATGACCTCCGTCGCCCTGTCGATGTCGTCGTCGTACCCGATGCCGAACAGGAACTGGAGCCGGAGCCGGTCTTTCGCCACCGGGTTCTTGACCACGCCGTCGGTCAGCGAGGAGTTCGGCACGGTCAACAGTTCGTTGTCGAACGTCCGGACGCGGGTCACGCGCAGGCTGATGTCCTCGACGACGCCCGAGTTGCCGTCCCACTCGATCCAGTCGCCGATGCGGAACGGCTCGTCGGTGTAGATGAA
The DNA here is from genome assembly GCF_021729015.1 of Halobacterium rubrum. Classification (GTDB taxonomy): domain Archaea; phylum Halobacteriota; class Halobacteria; order Halobacteriales; family Halobacteriaceae; genus Halobacterium; species Halobacterium rubrum. The sequence goes on along the minus strand of NZ_JAJQQZ010000003.1, from coordinate 95,287 downwards.
CACGCCCGCGACGAAGTTCGCGATGACGTCCTGCAGCGCGAACCCGACGGCGAGCGTCGCGGCTGCCGCGATGGTCGCAAGCGCTGTCAGGAAGTCCCCGAACTGCGCGAACCCGAACGCCACCGACACCGCGATGAAGACGATGCCGCCGCTCAGGACCTTCTTCAGCGGCTTGCGGGCGTGCTCGTCGAGGTTCCGGCGCCGGAGCACGCGCGTGAACAGCGGCTGGACGACCAGCCGGCCCGCGAAGTAGACCGCGAGGAACGCGACGACGAAGTACACCGCCTGCGTGATGCCGACGGCGTACCCGCCCGCCACGTCCTCGACGAACGGGAGCGGGTCGACCGCCATCAGCGATACACCGCCGTGTTACCGCGGACGTCCAGTACCTCCGCGCCGACGCGCTCGGCGAGGTCAGCTGCGAGGTCCGCCGTCTCGTCGCCACCCCGGGCCGACCGGAGGAACTTCACCTTCACCACGTCGCGGTCGTCGAGCTGGTCGTGCAGCTCGTCGACGACGGACTCGATTCCTGCCTTCCCCACCCAGACGGTGACGTCCGCCTCGTGGGCTTTCGTCGCCAGATCGTCGGACATACTCGTTCTGTTTGCGGCCCGGGCTGTTTGAAGCTTGTTGCATGGCGACCGGTCGGCTGCCGGGACGCGACAGGATAGCGGCAGCGGTCAGTCCTCGTAGGGGTAGCGGGCCTGCTGGCCGCAGTCGCAGGTGACGACGACGTGGCCGCTGCGGGTGCGGACGCGGGCGTTCCGGCCGGGGACGAGAAAGGCGTCGCAGGCGTCGCACGTGAACCGCCGGAACTCGCGGGGGAGCCGGAGGCGGTTGCGTTCCGCGAGCCGCCGCGCGAGTCGGACGTACTCGCGGGCGCGGTCGTCGTCGCCGGCGCGCGCCGCCTCCCGGGCGAGCGCGTGCAGGCGGTCGATTCGCTCGGCCGCGATGGACATACCGGGAGTGGGCGTGTCCGACCCAAGACAGTTCCGGTAGGGTTATCGGCGGCGGCGTTCGTCCACCCGATGATGCGAGCGCTGAACTACCTCGAACTGGAGGAGACCGTCCGCGGGGGGATGCTGACTGCGGCCCGCCAGCAGCGGACGGCCCTCGGGACGACCGACGTCGAGGTAGTCGAGACGCCGTGGCGCGCCGGCAACCCCGTGCAGTCGCTGGGGACACTGTTCGCCGGCGAGGGGTACTTCACGGAATTCGACGTCGCGCACTGCAACCTCGTCGGGCCCGGCAGCGTCGCCGTCGCCCGGCACGCGAAACGCGAAGACATCCCGCTGGTGCTGCACGCGCACCTGACCCGCGAGGACTTCGCGGAGTCCTTCCGTGGGTCGTCGACGCTGGCGCCCGCCCTCGAACCGTACCTGCGGTGGTTCTACTCGCAGGCCGACCTCGTGCTGTGCCCCAGCGAGTACACGAAGGGCGTGCTCCAGGACTACCCCGTGAACGCGCCGATACGCCAGCTCTCGAACGGCGTGGACGTCGAGAGCATGCAGGGTTACGAGGGGTTCCGCGACGAGACCCGGGAGCGCTTCGACCTCGACGGGATGGTGGTGTACGCAGTCGGCGAGGTGTTCGAGCGCAAGGGCCTGACGATGTTCTGCGAGCTGGCGAAGGCGACGGACTACGACTTCGCGTGGTTCGGGCCCTACGACGAGGGCCCGCAGGCCGGCAGGGCGACCCGGAAGTGGGTGAACAGTCCGCCCGAGAACGTGACGTTCACGGGCTACATGGAGGACAAGCGCGCGGCGTTCGGCGCGGGCGACGTCTACCTGTTCCCGGCGAAAGTGGAGAACCAGGGCATCGCTGTGCTGGAGGCGATGGCCTGCGGGAAGCCGGTCGTCCTCCGGGACATCGACGTGTTTCGGGAGTTCTTCACGGACGGCGAAGACTGTCTGATGTGCTCGACGTTCGCGGAGTTCCGGGAGGCACTCGAACGCCTCGCCGACGACCCGGAGCTGCGGGAGCGCCTCGGCGAGAACGCCCGCGAAACCGCCGAGTCCCACAGCCTCGACCGCATCGGCGACGAGCTCGCCGGCGTCTACGAGGCCCTGCTCGACGGCGACGTCGCGACGGCCGCCGGTGCCAGCACGACGACGACGACCTCGGAGGGGTAGCGTGTCCGGGGACCTGCCGACCGTCGCGGCGTTCACCGACTCCTACCTGCCGACGGTCAACGGCGTGACGTACACCGTCTCGACGTGGCACGACGAGTACGAGGCCCGCGGGGGCCGGATGCCGGTCGTCTACCCCCGGTCGAGTCACGACCCCCGGGACGGCGAGCACCCTGTCGCGAGCCTGCCGTTCCCCTTCTACGACGGCTACCGGATGGCGCTGCCGAGCGCGCCCGACGCCGTGAGGGACGCCGACCTCGTGCACGCCCACACGCCGTTCGGGCTCGGGCTCGCGGCGTTCCGGTTCGCCCGCAGCAACGACGTGCCACTGGTCGCGACCTACCACACGCCGACCGCCGAGTACGCCGAGTACGTCGGGCCGGACGCCGTCACGCAGACCGTGCGTCGGGCGAGCGAGCGCTACGAGCGGTGGTTCCTCGGGCGCGCGGACCTCGTGTTGACGCCGAGCGAGCGCACCCGCGACGAGGTCCGGGACCTCGGCGTGGGCACGCCCGTGGAGGCGATGCCGAACGGCGTCGACACCGAGCACTTCCAGCCGACCGACCCCGCGGGGTTCCTCGACGCCCACGACCTCCCCGAGGACGAGCCGCTGGTCGGCTACACCGGCCGCCACGGCTACGAGAAGCGCCTCTCGGACCTCGTCGCCGCCGCCGAACGCCTCGACGTCCCGGTCGTGTTCGGCGGGGACGGCCCCGCCCGCGACGACCTCGAAACCCAGGCCGAGGAGCGCGGCGTCGACGCGTACTTCCTGGGGTTCCTCGACCGCGCGGAGCTGCCGGCGTTCTACTCGGCGCTGGACGCGTTCGCGTTCCCCAGCCCCGTCGAGACGGAGGGACTGGTCGCGCTGGAGGCCAACGCCTGCGGGACGCCGGTGGCGGGCGTCGACGCCGGCGCGCTCTCCGAGACGGTCGTCGACGGCGAGACCGGCTACCACTACGAGCCCGGGAACATCCCGGGGTTCCGGCGCGCGATACGGCGGACGCTCGACGACCACGAGCGCCTCTCCGAGAACTGTCTGGCGCGCAGAGAAGACGTCGGCGTGGCGCGCGCCATCGACCGCCTCGCCGCCCGCTACCGCGACCTGCTGGGTTAGTCCTCGAGCGCGTTCGCGATGCGGTCGAGCTTGTTGTTCGTGCGCTCCAGTTCCTTCCGCAGCATCTCGAGTTCGCGCTCGGCCTTCTCGCTGGTGCCGCCGCCCGCGGACTCGTCGCCGCCCGGGCCGCCGCCCATGCCCGGCGGGCCGCCACCGCCGCCCATCATGCCGCCCATCATCTGCGCGAACGGGTTGCCGCCGCCGCCGCCACCGCCGCCGCCGCCGCCCATGCCCGGCGGGCCGCCACCGCCGCCGCCCATCGCGTCGGCCATGCGCTCGCGGGGGTCCTCGCCCTCGCCCTCGTCGCGCCCTTCGGCGCGCTCCTGGCGGATCTCCTCGACGCGCTCCCGGAAGGACTTCTCCTCCCCGTCGCCGTCGTCGTCACCGTTCTCGGCAGCGTCACCTGTCTCTGGGTCTTCGTCTGCCATGCCCACAGATTCGCCGCCCGCACTGAAAAAAGCCGGCTTCCCGGTCGACCGCCGCCGCCCGCCGTCAGAACGCGCCGAGACTCGACTGGACCTCGCGGTCGTCGGCACCCTCGGTGAGGTCGTGGCCGACGAGGTCCCGCATGTCGACGCCGTAGGTCGTCCCGCGGCGGTCCAGCACGAGCACGCGACCCTTCGTCCCGCGGACCGTCCCCGTGAGCATCGTCTCCGCGACGGGCCGGCTGTCGACGTCGACGCCGTAGTCGAAGGCGAACTCCTCGATGGGGTCGAAGTCGGCGACGAGCGCGCGCCACGCCGACTCGTCGACGTCGTCGTCGAACCCCCGGAGTTTGGTGGGGACGCGCACCCGGTCTGGGACGCGGTCGGCGATGCCGGCCTCGACGCGGCGGGCGCGCCTGCCGTCCTCGACGGTCCGAATGTGCGCCGCGCGGTCGGCGCCCTGCTCGCGGAGCCGGGTGTCGAGGCGCCACGAGCGCGTCACGCCGACTTTGAACGTGTCGGGCGCGAACGCCGCGAGGTAAACGGCGTGCTCCTCGTCGCAGGACTCCAGGGGCTTCGTGCAGTTCCCCGTGCAGCGCGCGCACGGCCACGTCGACGTGTGGCTGTCGCAGTACGGCGCGTCGGGCTGCTGGCAGGACTGGTGGCCCTCTTCGCCACGGTCGACACCCGCGCAGTGACGGGGGCCGAGCGCGTAGGCGAGTTCCGACCCGGCTTCGAGCGGGACGCGGTCGACGGTCCCGGCGTCGGCGACGCGGAGCGCGGCAGCCCCCTCGCCCGGCATGGTCTCGTACCCGACGACTTGCACGCCTCCCGGTAGGCAGGTCCGGAATAAAGCGGTGGCGCTCCGCCGCGAACCGCGTCGCTCGGACCGGTGGCAGACGCGGTCGCGACCGGGGTGACACGGCCGTCACCGGGTGGCGCGGACGCCCGCGAGTCCTTTTCCCCGGGCGGCGCCTACTAGCGGTATGGCAGACGACTCGATTCCCGTGAGCGCCGACGCGCCCGACAGCCCGTTCCGAACCACTGGCACCGACCACATCACGGTCTGGGGGAGCAACGCCGAGGACACCATCGCGTTCTACCGCGACCTGCTCGGGATGCCGCTCGTGATGCGGCAGCCGAACCTCGACGACCCGTCCCAGACGCACCTCTTCTTCGACACCGGCGACGGCCGCATCCTCACCGTCTTCGTCAGCGACGAGCGGTCGTCGAACCACGGCCGCCTCCGCACGCAGGTCGGAGGGGTTCACCACCTCTCCTTCTCCATCGCCGCCGAGGACTTCGAGGACGTGATGGACGCACTGGACGACGCCGGGCACGGCTACAACGTCTTCGACCGGGGCATCTTCTTCTCGCTGTACACGCAGGACAACAACGGGCTCATCGTCGAACTGGCGGCGGACAAGTACGACATCCCGGACGACCGACGGGGTGAGGTGCTGGCGACCGCCCAGCGCATCCGCGAGGCGGACGGCGCCGACTACGCCGAGGACCGCCACATGGAGCAGGCCCTCGAGGAGCTCGGCATCGACGCCGAGCCCGCCGACCTGCCGGACGCCGACACCGGCGCCGGCGTCTGACGGGAGCGACCGACACTCACAGCGAGTACGCCATCATCACCTCGTCGACGGGGTCGCCGTCGATCTCGTAGTGGTCGCGCCGGATGCCCTCGGTGTGCCAGCCGTGAGACTCCAGGAACGACAGCGCCTCGTCGTTCGTCGAGGGGACGGAGTTGTACAGCTTCTGGTAGCCGTTTGCTTCCGCCCAGTCGAGCGCGCGCTCCAGCAGGTGGCTGCCGACGCCGTCGCCGCGGTAGCCCGGGCGGACGCCGACCGTGAGCTTCGCGGCGCGCTTGAGCTTCTCGACCTGTGGGACGTCGAGGTGCGTCCACCCGACGATGTCGCCGTCGTCGGTGGCGACGAAGAACACCCGGGACTCGACGGTGTTGTGGCGGGCGACGGTGTCCTCGTAGAGGAGGCGTTCCGCGACGCTCTCGGCGACGACGTACGTGTCCTCGGCGGTGACGGCCCGGATGGTGTCCAGCAGCCCCTCGAAGTCCTCCTGGCGCGCGGGCCGGACGGTGTACGTGATGTCGCCGCCGACGTGCTCTTCGACGGAGCCGGCGTTGAAGCCGACGCGCAGCGTGCCGCCGTCGTCCTCCAGGTACCCCTTCTGGAGGAGCCACTCGAGTTCGGTCCGGAACGTCTCGGGGGAGAGGTCGAGGACGCTGCGGGCGCGGTGGCGGGCGGCAGTGCCGTGGCGTTCGACGTACTGGTAGACGTGTTTGGCAGCCTCCGACCGGAAACTCGGGCGTTCTAGGGACTGCATACACGGGCCTTCGGACTCGCTGCCCATAGTCGTGTGGTACGGCAGCACGGGGCACGGCTGGCGGTCGGTGCAGACTCGACGACGAAACCGGTCAGGCCGCTGTTGAGACGGCGACGTCGGTGTCACCCGGTGGCGCTGCCGTCGCCGAATCTACAAGTAGGTGCCCGAGTGAATCAAGTAACGTCGTGAAACCTACTCACTACACATCAGCCAGTACGGAATCGAGACTGCTCGCCGGTTCCCGGGAGGTGGCGGCCTGATGGTCGCCGGCGGCACCGAGGGACTGCTGTTCCTCGTCGCGCGCCTGCTGTTCGGCGGGGTCCTCGCGTTCATGGGCCTCAACCACTTCCAGCAGGTCGACGGCATGGCCGGATACGCCGAGCACAAGGGCCTGCCCGCACCCCGGCTGTCGGTGCTGCTCTCCGGCGGCCTCCTCGTGTTCGCGGGCCTCGCCGTCGCCCTCGGCGCGTTCCCCGTGCTGGCCGGGTTCGCCCTCGCGACGTTCCTGCTCGTCTCGGCGGCCACCATGCACGACTTCTGGGCCGTCCCCGACGACCAGGTCCAGGACGAGATGACCGGCTTCCTCAAGAACGTCGCGCTCGCCGGCGGCGCGCTCGCTCTGGCCGCCATCGGCACGTCGACGTGGGCGTACAGCGTCGGTCCGTCGCTCTTCTGACCGGTCACTCGCGGTGAGACGCCGTGATTTCAGGCAGATCCTGCCGGGGTATGCGAGGTTTATTTATTCTTCCGTGTCCCACGGTCCCACGAGACTCGTACACATGAACCGAACCAACGCACTCGACCACGGCGTCCGGTACGTTCGGACCAGCCCCGGTGCCACCGCCGTCGTCGCTTTCAGCGCCATTCTCCTCCTCGACCTCCTCGCCAAACTGGTGGGGTTCAGTCTGGGACCGCTGACGGTCGCCGGCATCGACCTCGGTCCGTTCGGCGGCGAGATGCCGTTCACGCGCCTCGTCAGCTACACGTGGGACGGCCTCGTCATCGGCCTCGTCATCGGCCTGGCGAGCATCGGGCTGTCACTGACGTACAGCATCCTCAACTTCGCGAACTTCGCGCACGGCGACTACCTCACTGCCGGCGCGTTCTCGGGGTGGGCGGCCACCTACATCATCGCCGGCCTCGGCGGCCTCCTCCCCATCGTCGAGTCCGCCGTCCACGCCGTCACCGGCGTCGGCCAGCGCACAATCCGGAACACCGACCTTGTCAGTCTCGTGCTCCTGGAAACGCCACCGGGCACCGCAGGGGCGAACGTCTGGCTGTCCCCCATCGCGGTCGTCGTTGGACTCGCCGTCGCTGTGGTGCTCACCATCGCGATGGCGCTCGTCATCGACCGCTTCGTCTACAAACCCATCCGGGGTGCCGACGGCATCTCGCTGCTCATCGCCTCCATCGGTGTCGCGTTCGGCATCCGGTATCTCGTCGCGCTCGTGTTCGGGAACAGCCGCCGCATCGTCACCTCCACGGACCAGCTCCCCGAGGTCACCCTGATCGGCACCCGGATCGACGCCCACGAGGTGACGCTGGTCGTCGTCGCCATCCTGCTCATGCTCGGCATGCACGTCCTCCTCCAGCGCACCAAGCTCGGGAAGGCGATGCGCGCGATGGCGGACAACCGCGACCTCGCCCGCGTCACCGGCATCCCGACCGAGCGCGTCATCCGCACGACCTGGATGCTCGGCGCCGGCCTCACGGGCGCCGCCGGCTTCCTGCTCGTGCTCTCGCAGGCCGGCCTCGGGTTCACGACCGGCTGGCGGCTCCTCCTGCTCATCTTCGCCGCCGTCATCATGGGCGGCATCGGGTCCATCTACGGCGCCATCGCCGGCGGCCTCGTCATCGGGCTGGCGAGCCGCGTCTCCCTCGTCTGGCTGCAGGGTGACTTCTCGTCGTTCACTAGTCCGGCCGCGTTCGCGCTGATGATCCTCATCCTGCTGTTCAGGCCGTCGGGCATCTTCGGTGGGGTGAGCACCGCATGAGCGCCGTCGACGACGCCCGCGGCGTCCTCGAGCGCGTGTTCGCGCCGGACGCAGTCAAGGTGTTCGCGATGTTCGCGGGCATCTGGCTGCTGTTCTACTGGTTCGGCAACCAGCTCGGGTACACCGACCCGTTCATTCTCGCACTCGTGCGCCGCGTGACGTTCCTCTCGGCGGTGTACGCGCTCGCGGTGCTCGCGCTGAACATCCAGTGGGGGTACGCGGGCCTGTTCAACATCGGTGTCGCCGGCTTCATGGCCGTCGGCGCGTACGGCACCGCGATGCTGTCCGGGTCGCCGGGTGGCAGCCCGCCGGGCCTCGGGCTCCCGCTCCCACTCGGGGTGCTGGGCGGCGTGTTGGCTGCGACGGTCATCGGGCTCGTCGCGGCGCTCCCCGCACTCCGGCTGAAAGCCGACTACCTCGCCATCGTCACCGTCGCCATCTCCGAGATCATCCGCATCACGTTCAACTCCCCCGCGTTCGCGAACGTGACTGGTGGGGCGAGCGGCTTCGACAACCTGCCGACGAACCCCGTCCGGACGCTGCTGTTGACCGAACCCGGTAGCATCATCTCCGACCCGACCCCGCTGGGCCAGCCCATCTTCTCGCTGGCCACCGAGTACGGCATCCAGCGGCTCACCGTCGTCAACACCGTCTACACGGTCGGCACGCTCGTCGTGTTGCTCGGCGTCTACCTGCTGCTGGAACGCATCGGTCGGTCGCCGTTCGGCCGCGTACTGAAAGCCATCCGCGAGGACGAGGTGGCGACGCGCTCGCTCGGCAAGGACACGCAGAACTTCAAGGTGCGGGCGTTCGGCCTCGGCTGCGGGCTGATGGGGCTGGCGGGCATCCTCTGGTACGCAATGGGACCGCGGGCCTCGATCGTCCCCGTCAACTTCCGGCCGGAGCTCACGTTCTACATCTTCATCGCCCTCATCATCGGCGGCTCCGGGTCGAACACCGGCTCCATCCTCGGCGGCGCGCTGTTCGCCTCGCTGCTGTTCGAGGCGCCGCCGCGCATCGCGGCCATCATCGGCGACCGCTTCGACGTCGCCGCCGACCCCGCGAACCTCGTCGAAGCGCTCGCCCCGGTCGTCGAAGGGGATCTGATGCCGCTGGCGGGGTTCCTGCTGAACAACATCGACACGCTCCGGTTCATCGGCATGGGCGTGTTGCTCATCCTGCTCGTGCAGCGGCGGCCGGAGGGCTTGCTCGGCGCCCGCAAGGAGACGGCGTCCGCCGTCAGCCTCGCCGACGACACCCGACCGGGGACGGCACCGGAACGTCCGACTGCCGCCGCCGACGGCGGAGGTGACGGCGATGAGTGAACGCAGCGACGGGCCGGCCGACGCGAACCTCCCCGACGACGTCGACGCGCCCGACACCGAGGACCTCGAACCGGAGGCCGACGACTCGGCCGTCGAGGAGGCCGCCAAGCGCGTTCCGCGCGGCGTCCCCCTGAAGGTGGAGGGGCTCCGCAAGGAGTTCGGCGGCATCACGGCCGTCGACGGCGCCACGTTCAGCGTCGAGGAGGCCTCGCTGACCGGCCTCATCGGGCCGAACGGCGCCGGGAAGTCCACGACGTTCAACTGCATCACGGGCGTCCACGAGCCGACCGCCGGCACCGTGCAGTTCCGCGGCGAGGACATCACCGGCGAACGCCCCCACGCCATCGCCAACCGCGGGCTCGTCCGCACCTTCCAGATCGCCCGCGAACTCGACGAGATGACGGTCCTCGAGAACCTGATGCTGGCGCCCGGCCACCAGCGCGGCGAGTCCATCACGCGGTCCGTGCTGCCGGGGCTGCGCGGCGACGTGGTCCGCCAGGAGTCGGAGCTCCGCGAGGACGCCTGGGAGACCCTGGAGTTCTTCGAGATCGACCACCTCGCCGGCGAGTACGCCGGCAACCTCTCCGGCGGGCAGCGGAAGCTGCTAGAACTCGCTCGCGCGCTCATGACCGACCCGGAGATGATGCTGCTGGACGAGGCGTTCGCCGGCGTCAACCCGACGCTGGAGGAGAAGCTGCTGGACCGCATCCACGACCTGCGCGAGCAGGAGGACCTCACCTTCCTGCTCGTCGAACACGACATGGACCTCATCATGGAGAACTGCGAGCACGTCATCGTCATGCACCAGGGGCGCGTCCTCGACGAGGGGACGCCCGAGGAGATCAAGGCCAACGAGGACGTCGTCGAGGCCTACCTCGGGGGTGAAGTATGAGCGGCGCACAGGCGTCCCGGGAGGCCCGCCTGCCGGACGACGAGGCGGGGCTGCTGTCCGTCCGGGACCTTGACGCCGGCTACGGCGACCTCCAGGTGCTTTCCGAGGTCGACCTCGACGTCCAGGACGGCGAGTACGTCACCATCGTCGGCCCGAACGGCGCGGGGAAGTCGACCGTGATGAAGTCCGTGTTCGGGCTGACGACGTACATGGGCGGCACCGTCACGTTCGACGACGCCGAGATTCAGGGGTCGAACCCCGAGGACATCATCCACGAGGGCATCGGGTACGTCCCCCAGAACGAGAACGTGTTCGCGGGGCTGTCCGTCCAGGAGAACCTCGAGATGGGCGCGTACATCCTCGACGAGGTCCCACAGGACGCGCTGGACGCGGTCTACGAGCGCTTCCCGATTCTCGAGGAGCGCAAGCAGCAGACCGCCGGGTCGCTGTCCGGCGGCCAACAGCAGATGCTGGCGATGGGGCGGGCGCTGATGCTCGACCCCGACCTCCTGATGCTCGACGAGCCGTCTGCGGGCCTCGCGCCCGACCTCGTCGAGGACATGTTCGACCGCATCGACCGCATCAACGCAGACGGCACCTCCGTGTTGATGGTCGAGCAGAACGCGAAGGAGGCGCTGCGGCGCTGCGACCGCGGCTACGTGCTCGTGCAGGGCGAGAACAGCTACATGGACGACGGCGACGAGCTCCTCGGCGACGAGGAGGTCCGCCAGGAGTTCCTCGGCGGCTGACCGGCCGTCGCCGGTTCTCCGAGACCGTTACTCGCTCGCGTCGACGGTCCTGTGCAGTGCGACAAACACCGCGAGGAACGCGACAACCGCTCCCACGACGAACAGGCCGAGCGTGAAGGACCCGGAGCCGCCGGAGACAGTGCCAGTCTCGGGGTTCGCGTTGAGGTACGCGTTCGTCCACGCGGTCAGCGTCGCGTAGCCCGCGGCAAGCGTTCCGATTGCGAACGCCAGCGCGGGTACGAGCAGTGCGTCCGGGCCGAACGAGTCGGAGGGCGTGTCTGTCACGTACGTCAGTTCCAGTGCGAGCAGGAAAGTCGCTGTCGTCTCACCGCTGGACGGCGGGCTGCGGCGCTGGTGGGGGTGAGCGCGAAAGAAACGTGGTGGGTCGGGCTCAGGCCGAGAACTGGATCTCGTCGATGGTCTCGATGCCGCCGCCCTCCTGGAAGCCGAAGTACTCGTAGGTCGCGGCCGTCAGGTCGCCGTTCTCGTCGAAGTCGACGGCGCTGGACGCGCCCTTGTACTGGATTTCGGTTCCCTCGGCGGCCATCGCGAGACCGTCGGCCAGCGTACTCGGCGTGACCTCCTCGCCGCCGGGGTTGGCGACCGCCCGCATCTGTTCGGCGATGGCGGCGCCGTCGTTCTCGCCGGCGGCCGCGTTCGCTAGCAGGCAGACCGCGGTCGCGTCGAACGCCTGCGACGTGAACACGCCCGGCTCCTCGCCGTACTCGGCCTGGTACTGCTCGTCGAAGAATTCACGGCCGGGCCCGGCTGCCAGCGGCGCGGTGCCCGTGACGTTGTCCATCGGGTTCCCGATGTCGGACGGGAGGCTCGAGGACCGCAGGCCGTCCGTGACGAGAATCGGGGTGCTGGCGTCGAAGTTCGAGTAGAAGTCCCGGAACAGCTGCTTGCCGCTCTCCGGGTACCCGATGACGACGACGACACCGGGGTCGTCCGCGAGCGCGGACTCCAGCCGGGACGTGTACGACGACCGCGCCTTCTGGAAAGACACCTGACTCCCGACCGAGCCGCCGATCTCCTCGAAGGCCGTGACGAAGCTCTCCGAGAGCAGCTGGCCGTAGGAGTTGTTCACGTACATCGTCGCCGCGTTCGAGGCGTCCAGGCGCTCCTGGGCGACCTGTGCGAGCACCTCGCCCTGGAGGGCGTCCGTCGGCGGCGTCCGATAGATGAGGTCGTTGTCCTCGAGGTCGGTGATGGCCGGCGACGTGCTCGCTGGCGAACACCCCACCATTCCGGACGGGATGAAGACGTTCTCCGCGACGGAGATAGTGACCTCCGAGGAGGCCGCGCCCGTCACCGCAGGATAGCCGCCCGCGCGCAGCGACTGGGCAGCCGACTGTGCGGCGTTCGGGTCCGTCTGAGTGTCCTCGACCTGGAAGTCGAGTTCGAAGTCCGTCTCTCCTTCGAGGACGATCTGGGGGAGCACGGCGCCGTCCCGAATGGGGCCGCCGAGGTCGGCGAGGTCGCCGGTTGTCGGCAGGAGGACGCCCTGCATGATGGTGCGGCTCATGTCGGCGCCGTCGCCGCCCGAGTCGGACTCGGTCGTCGTGTCCTCGCCGCCGCCCATGTCGGACTCGGTCGTCGTATCCTCGCCGCCGTCGCCGTCGCCACCACCGCCGTCTCCCGTACAGCCAGCGAGGCCTGCGATGCCTGCCGCTCCGATGCCACGAATGACGTTGCGACGATTGATTCGTTGTGTCATACCACGACCTTGCGTGGGTATAATATAAATTCGTTCCGCCTGTGACACGACCTCACGAGGAGGGGGCCAGCAGGACGGAGTGGCGGGTAACGCCGGCGTTTCTACCAGCAACGCGAGAGACCTATCCGACACCGGATAGTTCCACGTCGTTTCCATCGACACCGCCGTCCGTGCACTTCCGAGAGCGGCGGGGGTGCCTCGGGCAGGTGTGACCCAGCCGCGAGTGTCAAAGAGTTAAGACGACCCCGCCATCAAGTGTCGACCGTGAGACAGCCCGTCGCCGGTCCGTCGAGACTCGTCGCTCTGCTGGGGGTGATGCTCGCAGCCACTGCCGTCGTCCACCACGCCAGTGAACTCACAGCGGTGAGCGAACCGACAGGACCACTGCTCTCGCTCGCGCTCGACGCCCTCCCCGCCGGCGGACTCGTCTACGCGAGCGTCTGGCTCCAGCGGGCCGGGTACTCTCGCGACCACGAGTGGCGCGTGCTCGTCTGCTGCTGCCTCGGCGCCGTCACGTTCACCACCATCACCGGCGCGAGTCTCGCCATCCGCGCTCACGAGGGACGAACGCTCGCCGAACCGAGTTTCTCGTTGCTCCTGTCGGCGAGCATGGGCGGTGCCGCCGGCTTCGTCGCCGGCTACTTCTACGTCCGGGCGCTCGCAGACGCCGACCGCGCCCGCCGCGCGAACGACGCGCTCTCGTTCGTGAACGACGTCCTCCGTCACGACCTCCGGAACACGCTGAACGTCGTCAACGGGAACGCCTCGCTGGTCGCCGAACGCACCGACAACGGCGAGCTAGCGTCACGCGCGACGGCCATCCAAGACCAGACCGACGAGGCCCTCCACCGCATCGAGAGCGCGGGCGAGATGGTCGCGACGCTCACCGAGGACGCAGACCTCCACGCCGTCGACCTCGCCGACGTCGCCGTCGAGTGCGCAGATCGGGTCGCCGGTGCCCACGACGTCACCGTCGAAACCGACCTCCCGGACTCGGCGCCCGTGGTCGCCGACGACGGCGTCGGCTCCGTCGTCCACAACCTCGTCGAGAACGCCGCAGAGCACAACGACGCCGACGACCCCCGTGTGGTGGTCGCGGTGCAGCGGGACGGCGACCGCACCCGCCTCGAAGTCACCGACAACGGCCCCGGGTTCGACGACTCGGCCGTCCACGACAGCATCGACGCCGTCGACGACGCCGGTGGCCTCCGGCTCGCCGGGACGCTCGTCGACCACTACGGCGGCGACGCCTGGGCGAAAGACACGGACGCACCGGGCGCGACCGTCGTCGTCGACCTCCCGCAAGCGACGTAGGCCGCTACTTCTGTGGGTTGGTCATGTCGAACTCCTCGCGCAGCAGCCCGACCGCGTCCTCGACCCCGCTGGCGGTCGCCAGGTACCCGACGCCCACACCCGCCTTCGCGACTGTGGCCGCAGTCCCACGGAACACGCTCGGTCCGACCTGCGCGACGGCGCCGTCGCCGACCGACACGAGCCAGCCCGGCGACTCGAACGTGTACCGCGAGAGCCGCGGTCCGAGCTCGCCGTCGCCGCGCTCGACGACCAGCGAGGCGAGGTTCTCCGCCGCCACCCTCGCCTCCCGGACGGCGGTCTGCGCGCTCGCTGGAACCGCACTCCCCTCGGCGTCGACCACCCGGGCGGCGTCCCCGACGACCGCCGTGTGGTCGTCGACGGTGAGGTCCGCTCGGACGGCCGCTCGCTCGCCGCCGAGCGCAGCCGGACCCTGGATGCCTCCTGTCCAGACGAACACGTCCTGGGGAATCGTCCCGGCTTCCGTCTCCACGGCGTCTGCTGTCGCCTCCGTCACGGTCACGCCAGTTCTGACGTCCACGCCCTCGCGCTCGAGTTCCTCCCGGACGGCGTCCTGGAACGCCGGCGGGAAGGACGGCGCCACCTGTGCCTCCTGTTCGAGGAGCACGACGTCGACGTCGCCTTCGGCGTCTTCCTCGCGAGCGTACGCCGCCAGCTCGCCCGCAGTCTGCACGCCAGACAGCCCCGCGCCACCGACCACGGCCGTCCCGCCGGTCTCCAGCACGTCCGCGAACGCCGACCGGATAGCGTCGGCGTCACCCAGCCGCTTCAGTGGGATCGAGTGCTCCTCGACGCCCGGCAGCCCGTAGTACGCCGTCTCCGCGCCGAGACACACCGCCGCCGCGTCGTACTCGAGCTCGCGGCCGTCGGCGAACTCGACGACACGGCGGTCCCGGTCGACGGCGTCGACCCGGCCCTGTTGAACCCGCGCCCGGTCGAAGACGTCCGCCAGCGGGACGCGCACGTCTTCGGCCAGCTCGGGCCGGCGGATCACGCGGTGGAGCTCGTGCTGGACGAGGTGGTAGTCGTGTTCGTCGACGACGACTAAATCTGCGTCCGCCGGCAGCAGGTCTTCCAGTCGGTTGGCGACGACCACGCCCGCGTAGCCAGCGCCGAGCACAGCGACACGCATACCCCACGCTAGGGAGTGCGGCGGGAAAACCGTACGCCCGGCGGCGAGGCCGGCCTCAGAACAGCGCGTCGGACTCGTCGTCGACCACGCGCGCAGGACCGCCGACCTCCCAGACCTCGGTGTCGACGCCGCAGTCCGCGACCGCCGCCTCGACCTCGTCGGCGTGCTCGGCCGTCGTGTTCACGTAGACGGTCGCGCCGGTGTCCGTCGAGAAGTAGACGGGGACGTCGTCGTCCTCGCGGAGGTCCCGGACCGTCTCGAAGATTTCCAGCGTGTCGGGCTGCCAGTACACCCAGCCGGCCGGCCCCGTCATCGTCGTGGCGGCCAGCGACAGCGAGTCGTGCTCGGCCGTCTCGAAGACGCGGTGGAAGTCGCCCTCGCGGACTGCGTCACGCATCTCGACGAGTTGGTCCTGGACGTGCGCGAGCCGCGCGTCGAACATGTGGCTGTCCGCGGCCTCCTCGTGGGCCGCCTCGGTCTCCTTGTACGCCGGCACCTCCCCGACCACGATGCGCACGTCGTCGGCGAAGTCTGCGGGCGCGTCGAGGCGTTCGCTGCGGCAGTCCTCGTCGTTCATGCCGGCGTGGAGGTCCGAGAAGCCGCCGGTGACCGCGCGAGCCGCCGAGGAGGAGCCGCGGCGCGCGATGGTCGAGACCTCGGGCAGCGAGAGGTCGAGACCGGCGGCTTCGACGCACGCCAGCGCGGCCGCCGCGAAGCCAGACGAGGAAGAACCGAGACCGATGTTCGTCGGGAAGCTGTTCTCGCTCTCGAGGCGGACGCGGTAGTCGAAGCCGGCGCGCTCCCGGACCTCGTCGACGACGCTCCGGATGCGGTCGGCGCCGTGGCCGTCGACGACCTCGCCGTCGACGACGTAGTGGTCCTCGTCGCGGTCCGGGTCGAATGCCGCCGTCGTGGTGGTGTTACTGGGCGCCGTGCAGAGGCTGATGGAGTCGTGGTAGGGGAACCGGAGCTCCTCGTCGCGCATCCCGTGGTACTTCACGAGCCCCTGGATGGGGTGGGCTCGCGCGGTCGCTTTCATACCTCGACCCGGGTCGGTCGCGCGCATAAACGTCCCGGAAGCGCCCCGGGAGTAGCGGCTGGGCAACGGAGTGGCTCTCCATTGGGGGCTGACAGGCGGCACGTGGCGGTCGGCGGGGCGGCGTGCCGCGCTCCCGCGGACGCCCCGCCGCAGTGGTCAGGTCACTGCCGTGGCGGGTGTGGTCCCGGCTCCGCACTTGAACGTTCGCCCGGTTCCGGTACAGCGAAGGGCGGCGACGCCCAGTCGACGGTATGGGCACACGTCTGGAGTCGCGCGAGGCACAGGTCGAGGAGGTAATCGACCGCCTCTCTGCGGAGTACCCCGACCCCGAGATTTCGCTGACCTTCTCGAATCGGATGGAGCTGCTGGTCGCCGTGATTCTGTCCGCGCAGTGCACGGACGAGCGCGTGAACACGGAGACCGAACACCTCTTCGAGAAGTACGAGACGGTCGAAGACTACGCCGAAGCCGACGAGGAGGAGCTTGCGGAGGACCTGAACTCCATCACGTACTACAACAGCAAGGCGGGCTACATCAAGAGCGCCGCACAGTCGATTCTCACGGAGCACGACGGCGAGGTGCCGGACACGATGTCGGCGCTGACCGACCTCTCGGGTGTCGGGCGGAAGACGGCGAACGTCGTCCTGCAGCACGGCCACGACCTGACCGAGGGCATCGTCGTCGACACGCACGTCCAGCGGCTCTCCCGCCGCCTCGGCATCACCGACGAGAAGCGCCCGGAGGCCATCGAGGAGGACCTGATGCCGCTGGTTCCCCGCGAGCACTGGAAGAACTACACGCACTGGCTCATCTCCCACGGCCGCGACACCTGCACGGCCCGGAACCCCGACTGCGGGAGCTGCGTGCTCGAGGACGTCTGTCCGTCGTCGAAAGAGGACCACGACGTCGATCTGGCGGACGGCAGCGAGTGGTAACCGCGGGACTACGCGCGGTAAGTCGCCGTTTGTCCCCGGAACCCCCGGGGTGAAACCGTGGTTTTAGTTTCGCGAGTAGTTTTACTACGGGAGAGACAAGACACACGCTAATGACAGCGAACCGTCTTCTCCCGGGCGGCTCGTCCGTCGAGACCGGCGACGGCTCGGAGGTCGTGAGCATCCGGGAGGACGCCGCCGACGAGGTGTTCGAGGCCCTGTCCTCGCGGACGGCCCGCGAGATACTGGCGGCGCTCTACGAGGACCCCGACACGGCGTCCAGCGTCGCCGACCGGGTCGACACGTCCCTGCAGAACGCCAGCTACCACATCGAGAAGCTCGTCGACGCCGACCTGGTCGAGGTCGCCGACACGTGGTACTCCGAGCAGGGCCGCGAGATGAAGGTGTACGCGCCCGCCAGCGACTCGCTGGTCCTGTTCGCGTCCGACGAGGCCTCCTCGCCGTCCCTGAAGAGCCGGCTGGCGAGGCTGCTCGGCGTCGTCGGCGTGCTCGGCGCGGCGAGTCTGGTCGTCCAGCGGCTGCTGGGCGGGCAGCCCGGCGACGGGACGGCCACCGAGGCGACCGACGGCGGCGGTGGGGGAGACGACGCCGTCGGCATCGCGTCGAACGACGCGGTCGAGACGACGACGGAGACAGCGAGAGAAGCGGGCGACTCGGGGGCGGTCAACTACACGGCGGAGGTAGCGGACGCCGCCGCGGGCGGGATTCCGCCCGGGGTACTGTTCTTCGCTGGCGGCCTGCTGGTACTCGCGGTCGTCCTCGGGTACGCCTGGTACCGGCAGCGCTAGACCGGTATCTCCGGGTACCGCATCGCCCACCGGATGACGCCCAGGACCCACGCGATCAGCCAGCAGAGCACGTAGCCCGCGACCCCGGCGCGGAGCCGCATCCGCCACGCCCCCATGTCTTCGTGGATGTCGTCGATGTCCAGCGTGGGGTCGGGGTCGTTGTAGAGGTTGTACTCGCGTTTCGCGCGCAGAATCGGGACGATGCCGGTGAGCGCGAACGCGAGGAAGGCGTACGCCTGCACGCCGAAGAACGCGTGCAGCGCGGCGAACCCGCCGAGCTGTTCGAACAGCCGGGGTATCATCCAGACCGCGACGGGCACCGTGTTGAGCGTGAGCCCGACGAAGATGTACGCGAGGTGGTGGCGGAGCACGCCCCACGTGACGGTCTCCTCGTCGATGACAATCCAGGCGCCGTAGATGTAGAACGGGAAACTCAGGGTGACCAGCAGCCCGGCGACACTGGCGACCACCACGTCCTCGACCATGTATCGTCGTTCGACCGACGCGACAAAACGCGTTCGACTCGCGGCCCACGAGACGCATTCCAGCATTCCCGGAAGGTCCGAACATGTCACCCCGACCTGCAGTGGTCCTCGCGCTCCTCGTGGTGCTGGCCGGCTGTGCGGGCGTCGGCACACCAAACAGCGGAGGCGGACCGACAGCCAGTACGCCGACGACCGGAGCGACGACGGCACCAGCCACGACGGCGACGGACACGACCGAGCTACACACCGCGCGTGGGACAACACATGCAGGAGACCACTTCTCCGTGCGAGTGGCGAGCGACGTCGACGGTGTCACGGCCACGGTGGCGCCGGACGGCAACAGGTCCCAGTTCGAACTCTTCGGCGGCGACAAGCACTGGCTGACGCAGCCCGTTCACGACCGCGGCCACGATGTCCGCGTCGTCGTCGAGCGCGACGGGGCGGTCGTCTTCGACAGAGCGGTCCGGGGGTACGAGTACTACCGGCTGACGGTGGCCGAGAACGACACGAGTGTCAGCCTGACGGCGGTGTAGTCGGTCGGAAGCGTTTACCCGTTCGACCCGCAACCTCCAGTCGATGACGGACTCCAGCGCCGGCGGGGACGAGACGGAGCCGGCGGACCACGCAGCGCGGGTGAGCGACGGTAGCAGCGGCGGCGACGAGGACGGCGACGGCGCCGACCGGACTGTCGAGTCGGTGACCGCCAGCGACATCGCCGCCGAGGTCGACGAGGAGTACGACTTCGAGGAGTTCGGGCCACAGCAGATGGCGGAGATGAGCGCCGACGAGTGGGAGGCGGCGTTCGACCCCGACACCTGGATTACGGGCGCCGACCTGCTCGACCGCGTGGCTGACGACCTCCGCCACCGGGTCGCCACGCGTGACGTGTTCGCCGTCGTCGAACGCGACAGCATCGACGGCGAACCGGTCGTGCTCGCGTACTCCGACGAGGGGTACGCCGTCGTCTACCCGGACGGCACCGTGCAGGGGTCGGGGACGGTGCTGCGGGACGTCAAACCGACGGTCGCGCTCTGCTCGATGGACACCTACGACACGCCCGACCCACCCGAGGGCGCGGGCCTCCCCGACCCGGCAGAGATTCCCGAGGGCAGCGGCGGGCTGGGCACGTCGCTGCTCCAG
Organism: Halobacterium rubrum; assembly: GCF_021729015.1. Lineage (GTDB taxonomy): Archaea > Halobacteriota > Halobacteria > Halobacteriales > Halobacteriaceae > Halobacterium > Halobacterium rubrum. The sequence goes on along the minus strand of NZ_JAJQQZ010000003.1, from coordinate 75,721 downwards.
TACGTCGGCATCGTACAGCTGGCCGCCGGCGTCCTGCTGTTCCTGTCGCCGTTCATCTACGACCCGCTCGTCCGGGGCTGCCCTCCAGTGCAGGGGTCGTCCGCTCGCGCGTGTGAGATTGCAGGTGTGACGATGAACCTCCACCCGCTGGGCGACTCGGCGGTCATCGCCGCCATCGCCGGCGTCGGGTTCGTCGTGTTCGGCGTGTTCATGCTGATGCTCGTGGCGAACGCTCGGCTGTCGGACCGCTTCCGGGCAGAAGAGTTCCGGAACCGGCTTCGGTCGGCGGGCGTCGGCGGCGGGGAACGGCCACCGTTCGTGCCAGAGACCGACGGCTACGACCGGGACGCCGAACCGGACGAAGACGCCCCGTAAGACGCCGATACGGGCGTCGTAGCGGCACCGAGCCATCGGTGGGTTTATGCAGTTCCCATCCTGATTCTGGAGTGTATGAAGAGGCGGGACTTTCTGAAAATTGCGACCGGTTCGGCCGGCGGCGCGGCGGCCGTCGGAGCAGCCGGTGCGCGGTCGTCCTCGTCCTCGTCAGCCGTCCTGCAGCAGGAGGAGGGTAACAACTCCACGGAGAACGGCACGACGACGGGCAATGGCACAGCGGGCAACGGTACGACCACGTCCGGCAGCGAGGGGGACAGTGGCGGCGGCACGACGAAGACCGTCGCAGTCGGACCGAACAACCAGAACGTCTTCGACCCCGAGACCGTCTACGTCGCTCCCGGTGACACCGTCAAGTGGGAGTGGCAGGGTTCGGTCGCCCACAACGTCCACGCGACGGACGTCCCCGAGGAAGCGGCCTGGAGCGCCCAGACGGAGGTCGTCTCGGCGCCGTTCGAGTACTCCCACACCTTCGAGGGCCCGACGGGCGAGTACAACTACGTCTGTGACCCTCACGCCTCCGTCGGCATGGAGGGGACAGTCGTGGTCAACGAGTCCGGCGCACCACCGGAGGGCGAAGGCGGCGCAGCCGAACGGACGCCCCACGAGATGGGTGTGCCGTTCCAGGCGCACTTCGTCGGCATCGCCACCATTCTCATGATGATCGTGAGTCTGGTGTACACGTTCTTCGTGCTGAAGTACGGCGAGTCCCAGCACGCCAGCGCACCTAGCAAGGAATAATGTCCTCGAAAGGCTCCAACTACGGCGACATTCACCGGTACGAACCTGCCCGCGAGAGCACGGCGGCGATGATCGCCATCGTCCTGCTCACCATCATCGAGGTGGTGCTCGTTGCCCTGTTCACGTGGGGACTCGTCACCGGCCTCGGTACCGACCCGGTCGGCAACATGTACCTCGGCTTCCTGCTCGCGGCCATCTTCATCGACCTCTCGTTCGTCCTCATGCTCTACCGGAAAGAGTTCCTGCCGGACGTGATGATTGTGAAGAAGCGCCGCCGCAAGTGGGAGGACCTCTACATCCGGGAGGAACAGGCTGACGGCACGTCGCTGTTCGGCGACACCGTCGAGCAGTTCAAGAAGGCAGTCTACCCCTACAAGGAGAAATAACAATGTCTGACAAGTACCCAGAGAGCTCCGGTCGCCGCCGATTCGTCAAGGGCGTCGTGGGAAGCGCGACGCTAGCGGGCGCCGGGACGGCGGGCGTCGCTGCCATCGAGACCACGACCAGCCCCACGGGAGCGGGCGGTGGGCCGACGGACTACTACGCCGTCGAGAACACCGCGGGCCCCGCGCCGCGCGGGATGCCGATGCTCCCCATCGAGATCGACGACGAGGGCAACCTCCGCGGCGTCTACCCCGACCTCCAGGAGGTCGAGACCGACACCGGGGAGATCGTCGAGGAGCCACGGATGGAACTCGGCGGCATCGAGTACAGCACCGACTGGTTCCAGTACTGCGGCGTGCAGGGCTACGAGGGCCTGCGGCCGGACTACGACGGCGACAACTACCTCCGGTACTCGGGCACGTCGACGTACGACTGGCAGCCCGGCTCCGGGAAGGTGAACGTCGACGACTTCCAGGACTACGACACCTGGGAGAACGACTACGGCGAGGCCGGCATCGGGAAGCCGGCGAAGGCGACCTGGCGGTCGGACGGCACGGACAACACCATCCCCGTCCAGATCATCCGGAGCACCGTCCTCGAGGACACCATCGAGTCCGAGGACGGCGAGGTCGTCGACTGGCTGGAGGCCGCCACGGACAGCGGCTTCATGGCCATCCTGAACAAGTGCACGCACTTCTGCTGTGCGCCGAGTGGCTTCCGGACGGCGTCCTACGGCGGTGGCGAGGACAAGATCTACTGCCAGTGCCACCAGTCGCTGTACGACCCGTTCAGCATCGTGAAACGGAGCTTCGTCGCGTTCGCGCGGCCGGAGAACTGATACAATGAGCATCGAACGCAAGGACGAACACGACCACGAAGCCTGGATCCAGGAGAAAGACCTGACGGCCGTCGAGAGCACGTTCCTGACGGTGCTGGTCTGGCTCGACCGCCGGCTGCGCATCGTCGACTACCTGGAACTGCTGGAGACGCTGTACTACCGGGTCAACCTCCAGATGCCGAAGAGCCACACCGAACAGTACAACCTCGACAACAAGTTCTGGTACTGGTACCCGCTGTACTCGCTGGGGTTCTTCTCCACGCTGGCGTACGTCGTCGCGGCGATATCCGGCGCACTGCTCGGATTCTACTACTCGCCGTCGGCGGCAGCCGGCGCGGCCGACATCGAGGGCGCGACGGTCGCGTACAGCACCGTCGCAGCCATCATGACCGAGCTGAACTTCGGGTTCTTCCTCCGGTCGCTGCACCGGTGGGCGGCGCAGGTGATGACCGCCGCGGTCTTCCTGCACATGCTGCGCGTCTACTTCACGGGCGCGTACAAGGAACCCCGCGAGGTCAACTGGCTCGTCGGCATCGTCCTGCTGAGCCTGACGATGGTCTTCGGGTACACTGGCTACCTCCTGCCCTGGGACCAGCTGGCGTACTGGGCGGGCCAGATCGGCGTCGAGATGAGTCTCTCGATTCCGTTCATCGGCGAGTGGGTCGCCCAGTTGCTGTTCGGCGGCTTCTCGCTCGGTCAGGCGACGCTCCAGCGAATGTACCTGCTGCACGTGTTCCTGCTCCCGTTCGTGGTGACGACGGTCATCGCCATCCACCTCGGACTGGTCTGGATGCAGGGCATCGCGGAACCCCACTAAGAACACAATGACTGACGACGAAACCACCGAGAAGGAGGCTCGCACCGACGGCACGGGCATCGTCCCGCCGGACGACGAGACCCCGACGTGGAGCGAGCGCAAGGAGCGCACCACGGGACTGTCCCGGCTGACGTACGAGTACTTCGAGCGGTCCCGCCGCGAGGACCAGGACCTCCGCGAGGAGTCCGACTACGTGGAACGCGACGTGCTGGCGTTCCCGACGTGGCCCCACGAGCTCGTGCGCAACCTCGCGCTCACGAGCTTCTTCGTCGGGATGATCCTGTTCCTGGCGGCGACGCTGCCGCCGCACCTCGGCGACCCGGCGAACCCGTCGACGACGCCGAGTATCATCCTGCCGGACTGGTACCTGTACTGGTCGTTCGGCCTGCTGAAGCTCGGGCCGCTGAACCCCGAGCTCGCCATCCTCGGCGGCGAGAAACTGCTCGCCGACCGGACGTACGGCGTGCTCGCGAACGTCGTGATCGTCGGGTTCATCGCCATCGTGCCGTTCCTCAACAAGGGGAGCGCCCGGCGCCCCGTCGAGCAGCCGTTCTGGGCGTCCGTCGGCGTGATGGGCGTGGTGTTCGCGTTCACCATCAGCACGTACTCCGCGAAGAACCTCATCCCGCTGGACCCCCACCTGCTGTTCGACCTGACGTTCCTCGTGCCGCCGATCGCAGGCGCGATCGCGTACGCGTTGCTGAAGACGATGCGCGAGGGCTACATGTACGACCTGAACCGGCGGTACTACAAGCTGCGGCCGCCGAAGTAACCGGCCGCAGTCCGTTCGCGCTGCTGGCGTCGATTCGGCTCTCGTTCTCGCGGTTCTTCGTGGCGAGTCGCGCGCTCGTTGCACTCGACCAGCAGTGGTGGCGCCGGCCCTGTCCGTGTCGTCGTGCGGAGTGCGTGTACGGCGGGGGTTCCGCCGCAGTAAAGTAGCCAGCAGCCCGAGTGGTCGTCGATGGCAGACGACTCCCGCGAGCGCGACGTCGTCGTCCCCGAGCGCCTCTACAAGACCGTGACGGTGTTCTCGACGCTGTTCGCCGTCGTCGCGGTCGTCGGTGGGTTCGTGGCGCTGGACGTGGCGACCGACACCGGGTCGGCGGCGCCCGAGGAGGTGAGCGTGCCGATGTCGCTGCTCGGCGTCGCGCTCATCGCGGCGGGCGGCGTGGTGTACGCGTTCGCGTCCCGGTTCCGGGCTCGCGGAATGGCAACGGATAAGGACAGCGACGACCAATCAGCGGACAATGGCTGACGAGTTCATGAAGGGCCTGGGCCTGTTGAGCGGTGCGGGCCTCGTGTGGATGGTGCTGGCTGGCTGGTACAAGACGCCGAGCTTCGCCGGCGGACAGCTCACCAGCGCGGTGCCGGACAACCTGACGATGTACGACCAGCTCGCCGTCATTCTCCTCGAGGGGATGTTCTGGCTCGCCATCTTCGGCGCCATCCTGTTCTGGGTCGGCATCCCGCTGGGCCGCGAGCTGTACGCGAAGTACAACGGCGAGTAATCGGCGAGTCTCCTCCCGAGAGTTCTGCGTTCCAGCCGGTTCACTGCCTGTCGTAGCTGCGGCTCTGCGAGCGAGCCTCCGGAGTGATGCGGAGCCACGACTCCGGCCGGTGTCCGTCCGTCACCGACCGCCCGCCGTCCTCTCGCAGGTGCCGCCACTGCCAGTAGCGGTGTTTGTCTGCCCAGCCCGAGCCTCCGTGCGGGCGGTCCCGTGAGTGAACTACCGGGTTGTGGGTCGCAGTCGGCGTCTCCAGAGAGCGCCAGTCGGCCGGCCTGGTGCCACCACTCCAGTGGTCGGTGGACAGCACGCGGCGGGGCGAGAAGGTCTCGGGAGAGCAGACAGCCGGAGAATCAGGGACGCCCGAAGCAGCTACGGAGAGTGGGAGAGAGCCTCAGATGACCGCCGACCAGAGCGGTTCGATGAGGAAGAACACGCTGAGGTAGCCGACGTAGAGGAACGTGAAGGAGGCCGCGACGAGCGCACCCTTCGGCCGGTCGAGGCCGTGGCCCTCGCGGGCTTCGACTTTCCGGGCCTCGAACTCGAAGAAGTCCGCGAGATACGTACCGATGACTAGCGTCGACAGCACCATGCCGGCGTGGTGGTGGAGCGTGAGGAAGTAGAAGCTCGCGAGGATGAGCCCCCACGAGGTGAACGAGTGGAACGGGTGTCGGGTGATGGCCTCCGGGCCGTCTTCGGCCTGTTCGACGTGCTGTCCGTGGGCGACGCGGCGGCTGACGAAGTTCAGGAGGACGAGCGCCAGCAGTACGAACTCGATGTATGGCGCGACCAGAGTATCGAGAGGTCCGAAGAGCGCGACCGAGGGGTCTACCATAGTCGGCTTTCGGTGGGACGCGGTATTATGTCTTTTCCAATCGCTCAATCGCCCTGCGGCGGCCGACGGCTGGCGGGCACGGCGGCGACCGACAGGGGGGCGCCCCGGGAGAGCGTGACGCCGTCACCGACGTCGATCTCGCCCCGGGTGCGGCCGTCGACGTGGAGTTCGACCGTGGCCTCGTCGCGGACGACGGTGATGGACAGCGGGGGCTCGACGACCCAGTTCGTGCGGTCCACGCGGAACGGCGCGATGGGGACGACCGCAGCGGCGTCGACCTCGGGGTCGAGGCGGGGGCCGCCTGCGTCGGTCGCGTAGCCGCGGCTGCCGGTCGGCGTCGCGGCGACGACACCGTCGGCGCGCACGGACGCGACCTCGCGGTCGTCGCCGGCGGTGACTGTGTACTCCGAGATCTTCGCCGGTTCGGTCGTGACGAGCGTCGCGTCGGCGAGTGCTCGTGCCCCACGGTCCGGCGTGCTGACGGCGAACGTCTGGCGGTCGCGGACCACGAAGTCGCCCGCTGCTACTGCGTCGAGGGCTGCCTCACGGTCACTGGGCGCGACACCGCCGTACTCGCGGCCGGCGCCGACCGGGAGGACCGGCGCGAACTGCTCGTCCGCCGCGGCGGCGTCGAGGAGCGCGTCCTCGCCGAGTGCGACGAGAACGTCGGCGTCCGCGGGCGCCCCGACGACAGTGCCGCCGGCGGCCCGGACGGTGTCCGCCGCGTCGGTCGCGCCGGGCCCGAGGACGGCGACGCGCGTCGTCACCGGAACCACCCGCCGCGTGGCGTCCTCGCTGCCGGCTGTGTCCCACTGGTCGGCGTCCGTGTCATCGGTCGGAGTGGGGCGCGGCAGTCACAAAAACCCCGCGGGCGCGGGGCCGGTAGCGGACCGGCAGTCCGGTTCGGTGTCTCCGGTGACGGGTGGCTGGCGGCCGGGTCAGTACGGCCAGTCGCCCGTGATCTTCATGCCTTCCGCGAGGTCCTCGTCCTCGAGGGCGGCCGCGATGTCGGCCTCGCTGGCGTGCGCGACGGCGAACCCGTCGTCGGCGAGGCGGACGGCGAGCTCCGTGAGGAGGATGGCCTGCTCGCGGAAGTTCCGTGGTTCGAGTTTCTCGAGAGTGTCCGCGAACGTGTGACCCCAGCCGCGGCCGGCGCCGTCGGTGTCGCTGGCGACGTGGTAGCCGGGGACGCCGTGCTGGACGTACTCCCAGTGGTCCGAGTGCGGGCCGAGCTTCGGCGTCACCGAGACGGGGTGCTCGAAGTCCTCGCCGAGTGAGCGCGCGGCGTCGGCGAGGGCGTCGAAGCCGTGCGCGTAGAACTTCAGCGTGCGGCCGCGCACGACACCGTCGAAGTTGAGGACGGCCCGGACGTCGTCGAGCTCGCGGTGTTCGGCGTCGTGAGCGGCACCGACCAGACCGACCTCCTCCGACCCGAAGCAGACGAAGTGGACCGTCGTGTCGAGTTCGTCCTCGCGGGCGGCGAGCGCGCGAGCGGCCTCGACGACCATCGCCGTGCCGGCGCCGTTGTCCATCGCGCCCTCCGCGATGTCGTGGGCGTCGACGTGGCTGGTGACGAGCAGTTCCTCGTCGGTGTCGGGGCCGAGTGTCGCGTGGACGTTCTGACTGGTCGCGTCGTGCACGTCGGCGTCGACGGAAACGGTGAGTTCGTCGTCGTCGAATCGCCGGGCGAGCCTGGCGCCGACCTCGCTGGAGACGCCGACGGCCGGGATTCCCCCGATGGGGTCCTCGGAGGTGCCGACGCTGCCGGTCGGCGGCAGGCAGCCCTCGACGTGGTTCCGGTAGACGAAGCCGGCGGCGCCGGCCTCGACGGCGTGGTAGTACTTCTCGCGGCGGTGGAGGTAGCGGTCGTACCAGTCCGGCACGTCCGACGCCACCATCACGACCTTGCCCTCGAGGTCCGCCTCCTCGAAGTCCTCGGGCAGGCCGTGACCCAGGTCGACGAACTCGCCGGTCGCGTCGCCGCTCGGACTCCGCGGGAGCGCGATGGCGTCCTCCTCGCTGCCAGTCGGCGTCTCGACGGCGCTGTCGCCGCGCGTCCAGCCCTGAATCGAGAACTCGTCGAGCCACGCGTCGTCGGCGTACTCGGCGAGCGCGTCCCGGGTCGCTTCGGCGGCCTCGCGCTCGCCGTCGCTGCCCGCCATCCGGTTCCGCACGTCGACGAGTCGTTCGAGGTGCGTCCAGCCGGTGTCGCTCGTGAAGGTGTCGCCAATCCAGTCGGGAGCCATGGCTGGCCGGACGCGGGACGCGCGCTAAGAAGTTGTGGTCGGGGAACCGGGGCTGGCTCCCGGATTTCGGAGTGGGCTTACAGCTCGTCTTCGTCCTTGAGGCCCTCGATGACGTCGTCGACGAGGTCGTCGACGTTGTCGTAGGGGAACTCGGCGCGGCTGGAGAGCTTCGTCGCGAGCTCCATCGCCGTCCAGGACTCGCCGCCCGCCTCGAAGGACGTCGACGGGCCGTTCGGGAGCGCGGGCACGAGGCCCATCTGGTTCTTGACGGGGTAGTCTGCGTTGGAGAACGCCTCGGTGAGTTCCTCGCGGAGTTCGGCTTCGGTGTCGGACATGAGCGTTACGTCTCTGGCGTTCGGCAAAAGGGTTCTGGAACCCCCAACCTCCTGTGGGGAGTTTCCCCGCTCGCTGGCAGTCTGTGCTCCCAGCCTACCGGGACGCTTGCCTTTATTCGCGTCCGTTCCCGTGGTTGTGTATGGCACTCGATGTCGACCTTCTGGGAAAACTGACGGAGACCAGCGGCGCGCCCGGCCACGAGCGCCGGGTTCGTGACGTCGTCCGGAGCCACCTGCCGGACGACGTGGACGCGGTCCGGACCGACGCGATGGGGAACCTCGTCGCGACCGTCGAGGGCAGCGATAACCCCGACTTCGAGGTGCTCGTGCCCGCGCACATGGACGAAATCGGGTTCATCGTGAAGCACGTCCACGACGACGGCTTCGTGCAGGTGGACGCGCTCGGCGGCTGGGACCCACGGATTCTGCGGGCGGAGCGCGCGACCGTCCACGCCGACGACGGCGACCTCCCGGGCGTCATCGGGTCGCCGCCCCCGCACACGGACGAGAACCCCTACACTCGGGACAAAGACGAGGTCCGGGACGTCTTCATCGACCTCGGGCTGCCCGCCGACGAGGTCGAGGACGCGGTGCAGGTGGGGGATACCGTGACGCTCTCCCAGCGCTTCGAGCCGGTCGGCGACCTCGTCACGGGGAAGGCGCTGGACAACCGCGTGAGCGTCTACGAACTGCTCGCGGTCGCCGAGCGCGTCGAGCCGGACGTGACCGTCCACTACGTCGCGACCACGCAGGAGGAAGTGGGCCTCCGGGGCGCAGAGGCGGTTGGCGTGGACCTCGACGCCGACCTCGTCCTCAACCTCGACACCACCGTCGCCAACGACATCCCGCAGTTCGTCTACGAGGAGGACTACGTCACCGAACTCGGCGAGGGCGCCGGCGTGAAGTTCAAGGACGGCGTCGTCATCCCGAACCCGAAGGTCGTCGACCACCTCGTCGACGTCGCCGAGCAGGCGGGCGTCGACCACCAGCGGGAAGTGCTCGGTGCGGGCGGCACCGACACCGGCCCGCTCCAGCGCAACCACGGCGCGACGCCGGTCGGCGCCGTCTCCACGCCCACCCGGTACCTCCACACGCCCGTCGAGGCGGTCCACACCGACGACGTCGAAGCCGTCGTCGACCTCACCACGGCGTTCCTCGAGAGCATCGACGGGACCGAGGACTTCACGCTCTGAACGGCCGGTAGCCGGTCCACTCTGGGGTAGGCCCAAACCAAAGTATTCAGTACCCGTGATTCCCTAGCGGGCGATATGAACTCCGAGAACGACGGCGACGACGGGCAGGTCTCCCGCCGGAGCGTCATCCGCGCTGGCGCGGCCGCGGCCGCGGCGACCGCCGCCACTGGCACTGCGGCTGCCCAGGAAGAGGAGGGAGGAGGCGGCGGTAGCGAGAAGGTCGTGAAGGTCGGCCCGAACGGCCAGAACGTCTTCGAGCCGGCCGAACTCCACGTCACGCCCGGGACGACGGTCCGGTTCGTCTGGGAGTCCAGCCCCCACAACGTCCACGCGACGGAGGTCCCCGACGGCGCCGACTGGAGCGCCAACACCGAAGTGACCGGGCCGCCGATGGAGTACGAGTACACGTTCGACGGGCCGATGGGCGAGTACACGTACGTCTGTGACCCTCACGCCTCCGTCGGCATGGAGGGCACCATCATCGTGACGGACAGCCCACCGAAAAACGAGGGCTACCAGACCATCGTCCCGGACTCCGCGAAGACGATGGCCGTCGCCGCTGTCGGGTCGATGACGTCCGTGCTCGGCATGGCGTACTTCTTCATGAAGTACGGCGGCGACTACGAGATCGAGGAGTAACGAGCCCGTTCGGTTCCGCTACCGCGTCTCGACGTCGAGGTCCACGTTCCGGCGCTGTCCCTCGAGGTCTGCGACGACGCGCTCGACGACGCGCTCCCCTTCTTCGGCGATCTTCTCGACGACGCGCTGTGCGACCCAGTCGAACGACGCGAACACTGGGAGGTCCAGCACGCCACGCGCGCTCCCCGAGTCGTACGTGACCACCAGCGACACCCGGCAACCGTCCGCCGTCTCCTCGACCAGCCACTGGCCGCTGGCGTTCAGCGTTCCCAGCACCTCCCAGTCGATGCGCGACGGCGCCTCGGTGTCGGTCACTCGCGACCGGAACGTCTGGGAGAGCTTCCACCACGAGAACGTCAGCTCGTACTCCGTGCCGGGGCCGCCGTCGCCGTGCTGCCGGACCGACTCGAGGTACTTCGAGTACCGCGCGTACCCCGGGAAGTCCTCGAGGAACGCGTACGCTTCGCCGGGCGGCACGCGAACGTCGGTAGTCACTTCGAGCGTGTCCACGCTTCTACCTCGGACGCCGGGGGTTTAGGCGTACCGCGACACTGGCCTGCCGGAGCGACGAAGCCCGGTGGGGCGAACCTTCTTCCCGGAAGCCGGGGCCAGACTGCGACGTGACGTGACAGTCGACGCCCGGGAGCCCTGCGGGAGCGCGACCCACTGCCGGGCGGCCGAACGCGCGACACTGACCAGCGGCCAGTAGCGCACCGGGACCGGGTCGCCTGTCAGCCCCTCCCGCCAGCGCCCGCCACCGCCGCGATTTAAGTTCTCACCCCACTGACTCACACGCGAATGCTCTCCGGAGTGAACGTCGCCCTCGGCGTGACGGGCAGCATCGCGGCGGTGAAAGTCGTCGAGCTCGCCCACGAGCTGCGCCGCCACGGCGCGAACGTCCGCGCAGTCACGACCGAGAGCGCGCAGGGAATCGTCCACCCGTGGGCCGTCGAGTTCGCGACCGACGCCCCCGTCGTCACGGAGATCACGGGCGCCGTCGAGCACGTCGAGCTCTGCGGCCGCGACGGCTGGGCGGACGTGTTCCTCGTCGCGCCGGCGACCGCCAACACCGTCGGAAAGGTGGCGGCCGCCATCGACGACTCGCCGGTGACGACGACGGCGACGACGGCGCTCGGCGCAGGTGTCCCGGTCGTGGTGGCGCCGGCGATGCACGAGCCGATGTACGACCACCCGGGCGTGCTCGACGCCATCGAGCGCGTAGAGTCCTGGGGCGTCGACTTCGTCGACCCGCGCGTGGAGGAAGGGAAGGCGAAGATCGCCAGCGAGGAGGCCATCGTGCTCGCGACTGCGCGAGCCGCCGGCGACCGGCCGCTCGACGGTGAACACGTCGTCGTCACCTCCGGAGCGACGAGCGAGCGAATCGACCCCGTGCGCGTGCTCACGAACCGCTCGTCGGGGAAGACGGGACGAGCGGTCGCGGCCGCCTGCTACGTCCGTGGGGCCGACGTGACGCTCGTCCACGGCGACGGCGGCGTCCCGTACGCCGAGGTTCGGGACGTCGAGACGGCCGAAGAGATGACGGCAGCCACCCTCGACGCCTGCGAGGACGCGGACGCGCTCGTGTCGGCGGCCGCCATCAGCGATTACACCGTCGAGCCAAGCGAGGAGAAGATCCGGTCGGGTCGGGAGCTGACGCTGGACCTCGAGCCGACGCCGAAGCTCCTCGATGCCGTCCGGGACGACCACCCCGCCCTCCCCATCGTCGGCTTCAAGGCCGAGACCAGCGGTGACGACGACGCGATGGTCGAGGCCGCCCGTGGCATCCTCGACCGCAGCGGGCTCTCGTTCGTCGTGGCGAACGACGCCGGTGTGATGGGCGACGAGCAGACGCGCGCCCTGTTCGTCACCGGCGACGACGCCACGGAGTACGTCGGCGACAAGCGCGAACTCGGCGGCCGGGTCGCCGACGAGCTCGCCGACCGGCTCTAAGCCCCGACTACGGAGCCCTCGACCCACCGGCGTCCGATGCGTGACCGAGGTACCGCAGTGAGAGCTTCGGGTGCCTGACCAGCTGTCCAGCAGTGAGACCGCCGTCGGTACCGCCTCCATCCGGGAAACCGAAGGTATCAACATCGGGCACCCCCACCTGCCGAACACGACAATGACGACAGCCACGCGGCCGCCGTGCGGTCTGCGGCCCGAACCACCGGAGGTGAGAGATGTCGGGGGGTAGTAGTCTGCTCGTCCCGGTCGAGGACTCCGTGACGCTCAGGCAGACGGTCGCGCACGCCGTCGGTCGGGCGCGGGACGCGGACGGCGCGGTGACGCTGCACTTCGTCTGTCCCGTCTCGGAGCGGCCACTGGGCGGCGAGGACAGTGCGGTCGCGGGCGAAGCCGAGGAGCTCCTTGACCGGGTCGCGGTCTGGGCAGACGAGGACCTCGGCGAGGAACCCACCCGGGTGACGGTCGAGACGGCCGTCGTCGGCGCAGACGTCTACCTGTTCAACCCGGGCGACTACGCCGACGTGCTGGTGGCGTACGCGCGCCGGAACGACGTCGACACCGTCGTGCTCGACCCCGAGTTCAATCCGCTCGGGATGGCGCCACTGCTCCCGCCGCTGGAGCGAGAGCTCGAGGGCGCGGGGCTGGCAGTGGAGCTGGCGCCCGTCGACCGTGCGACCCGCCGCGGGCCGCTGACCCGGCCGGCGGGCCTCGACCAGTTCGCGCTGCTGTTCGGGTCGACGTTCGGTTTCTACTTGCTCATCGCCGGCACTCTGACGCCGTTCAACCTCGCGACCGGTGCCGTCACAGCCACTATCGTGGCGGCGGTGCTGCGCCGCATCTCCACGCAGGGGTCGGTCGAGCTCGGCCAGCTCGCCGGGCGAGTCGCCCGGATGGTCGTGTACGTCCCGTACTTGCTCTGGGAGATCGTGAAGGCGAACGTCGACATCGCGAAGGTCGTGTTGCATCCGCGGCTCCCTATCGACCCGGCCGTCGTTGAGTTCGACGCGGCGGTCTGGTCGGAGCTGCCGGCGACGACGCTCGCGAACAGCATCACGCTGACGCCGGGGACGCTGACCGTCGACGTGACCCAGCGCCACTTCACCGTACACAGCCTGACGAAGGGGGCTCGCAGTGACCTGCTCGCGGGCAGTCTGGAGCGGGCGGTCCGGTTCGTGTTCTACGGGCGGACGGCGATGCGGCTGCCGACGCCCGCGGAGCGCGGTGAGACACCGGATGGCAGCGTGGACGGCGCTGGCACCGACGAGCCGGAGGAAGTCCGGTCGGCCGTCGAGCGCGTCGAGGTCGACGCCGACTCCGGGGGTGGTGACGAGTGAGCCTCGTCCCGGACATCCTGCTGGCTGGCGCGAGCGCGTTCATCCTGATCTCGCTGGTCGTGCTCTACCGGGTGCTCGACGGGCCGACGATGCAGGATCGCGTCATCGCGGTGAACGCCATCGGGACGAACATCGTGGTCATCCTCGCACTGGTCGGGGCGGCGACGGACACGCCGGCGGCGCTGGACATCGCCATCGTGTACGCGCTGTTGAACTTCCTGATGAGCATCGCCATCTCGAAGTTCACGGTCGAGCGGGGTGGTGTGCTGTGACGCCGACCGAAATCGCGGTCGCTGTGCTAATCGCCGGCGGCGTGTTCTTCACGTTCGTCGCCGGGGTCGGCCTGCTGCGGCTGCCGGACGTCTACACGCGCACCCACAGCGCGTCGAAAAGCGACACGCTCGGGGCTGGGCTGGCGCTGGCCGCCGTGGCGGTGACGTTCGGCGCAGACCTGCCGACAGTCAAGGCGGCGCTGCTGGTGTTGTTCATGTTCGTCACGAACCCGACGGCCGCGCACGCGATCGCTCGGGCCGCCGCGGACCAGGGCATCGAGCCGTGGACCGTCGACGACGACGAGAGCGGAGGTGGGAACGAGTGAACATCGAACTGCCACTGCTGGCGTTCGTGCTCGCGTCGGCGCTGGCGACGGCCGTCCTCAGGGACGTGCTGGGCGCCATCATCGCGTTCGCGACGTACAGCCTCGGCATCTCCGTCGTCTGGGTGGTGCTGCAGGCGCCGGACGTCGGCCTGACGGAGGCTGCCGTCGGCGCCGGCGTGACGACGGTCCTGTTCCTGCTCACCATCGCGAAGACGGTGCGGCCGACCGGCGAACGCGTCTTCGAGCGGCTGGACGTCCCGGCGCTGGGCGTGTCCGTGCTGCTGGTCGGCGTCCTGCTGACGACGCTCGGCGCACTGCCAGAGGTCGGCAGCCCGGACACCGCCGTTCTCACGTCCGAGGTGACGACGTACTACCTCGAGAACGCCTACAAGGAGGCCGGCGTGAAGAACGCCGTGACGGCGGTGCTCGCGGCCTACCGTGGGTTCGACACCCTCGGCGAGGCCGTCGTCGTCTACTCGGCCGGCGTCGGACTGCTGGTCGTGCTCGGCAAGGAGGTGTTCGCGTGAGCGAGTCCGAACCGGACACCACGGCTGCGGGTCGGTCGTACGTCGAGAGTTCCATCATCATGGCGACGGTCCGCGTGGTGTCGCCGTTCGTGTTCACGTACGGCCTGTTCGTGATGTTCCACGGCGCGGACTCCGCCGGTGGCGGCTTCCAGGGCGGCGTCATCGTCGCCACCGTGATGTTGATGCTGGGCATCGCGTTCGGCATCGACCCGCTGCGGGAGTGGGTCGGCGAGTCCGTCCTCGTCGGCATCGTCACTGGCGGCGTCGCGGCGTTCCTCGCCATGGCCGTCGGCACGGTCGCGCTCGGCGGGGCGTTCCTCGACTACCCCGCGCTCGGCATCCACCACGCCAGCAAGTACGGCATCGAAGCGGTAGAGCTGTTCATCGGCGTCATCGTCGCGGGCACCATCACCGGCCTGTTCGTCGCCATCGACGCCGGGAAAGACGAGAATAGCGGAGGTGACGACGACCAATGATAGAGGCAATCGCCGCGAAAGACTACTACATCGCGACGTTCCTGTTGCTCGGCATCGGGACGTACGTCATGATCGCTGCCGGCAACCTGGTGAAGAAGGTCATCGGCATGAACATCTTCCAGACCGGCATCTTCCTGTTCTTCATCGCGTCGGCGTACGTCGAGGGCGGGAACCCGCCGATACTGACGACGGAGGGACCATACGTCAGTCCGCTTCCCCACGTCCTCATCCTGACCGCTATCGTCGTCGGCGTGGCGCTGACGGCGGTGGCGCTCGGGATGATCGTCCGCATCTACGCCGAGTACGGGACCCTCGAGGAGGACACCCTCCAGGAGGTGCGTCACAGTGAGTGACCTCGTCCCGTTCGCGGTGGCGGTCCCCATCTTCGGGTCCATCGTCGCGCTGGCCGCCGGCGTCTTCCGGTCGAAGAGCGGGTGGGCGGTCGCGGTCGGCGCGTCCGTCCTCCAGCTCGCCGTCGCGGGCACGCTGGCGGCGTCGGCGTTCGGCGACGAGCGCATCAGTTACGTCGTCGGCGGCTTCGACGTGCCGTTCGGCATCGAGCTCGTCGTCGACGGCCTGTCGGCGACGGTGCTGCTGCTGGTCGCCGGCGTCGCGCTGGGCGTG
Organism: Halobacterium rubrum; assembly: GCF_021729015.1. Taxonomy (GTDB): domain Archaea; phylum Halobacteriota; class Halobacteria; order Halobacteriales; family Halobacteriaceae; genus Halobacterium; species Halobacterium rubrum. Next base: position 60,271 of record NZ_JAJQQZ010000003.1, on the reverse strand, counting down.
CTCGCGTACGCTCGCCGCGCGGGCCCGCGGTCGAACCCGTTCTACGCGACCTACCTGCTGCTGGTCGCCGGGCTCTCGGGGATGACGGTCACCGGCGACCTGTTCAACATGTACGTCTTCCTCGAGATCACGGGGCTGGCGGCGTACGCGCTGGTCGCCTCCGGCGAGGACGGTCGGTCGCCCGTCGCGGCGCTGAAGTACCTCATCGTCGGGACGTTCGGCGCGTCGCTGTTCCTGCTCGGTATCGGGTACGCGTACATCGGCACCGGCACGCTGAACATGGCGGACCTCGCGGTGAAGCTCGCGGAGAGCGCCGCCGTCGACCCGACGCTCGCGCAGGCGGCGTTCGCGCTCATCGTCGTCGGACTGTTCATCAAGGTCGCCGTGTTCCCACTGCACACGTGGCAGCCGGACGCTTACGCCGGCGCGCCGGACACGGTCAGCGGCCTCATCTCCGCGCTCGTGTCGACGGTCGCGGCGTACGCGCTGCTGCGCGTCGTCTACACGGTGTTCGGCACCGGCTTCCTCGAATCGAACCCGGTGGCGGAGGCGATGCTGGTCGGCGGCGCCGTCGTCAGCATCGTCGTCGGCAGCCTGCTGGCGGTGTCCCAGTCCGAGGTCAAGCGCATGCTCGCGTACTCCTCGGTCTCCCAGTTCGGGCTGATCGTCGCTGCCGTCGCCATCGGGAACACCACCGCGCTCGTCGGTGCGGCCATCCACCTCGTCGGTCACGCCGTGATGAAGGGCGGGCTGTTCCTGACCGCCGGGCTCGTCGCGACCGAGACGGGCGCTCGCACCGTCGAGGAGTTCAACGGCCTCGTCGATCGCAGCCCGGTCGGCGCCGGCGCGTTCGGCGTGCTCGCCGTGTCGATGGTGGGCGTCCCGCCGACCGTCGGCTTCGCAGGCAAGTGGTACGTCGCCGTCGGCGCCGCCGAGTCGGGCGCGTGGGCGCTGCTCGCCGTCATCGTCGCGAGCACGCTGCTCACGCTCGCGTACTTCGCGCGGCTCGTCGAACGCATGTTCTTCCGGGAGCCCGCGCCGCAGCCAGCCGTCGAGCGGGCCGGCGCGACGACGTCCGCGGAGCCGGCCGACGCCGTCGCCGACGGTGGCGGCGGTGACCCCCGCGGCGCCTCGCTCGGGATGTACGCGACCGTCGTCGGCGCCGCCGTGCTCGCGGTAGCGCTCGGCTTCGCCGCGTTCGGCTACGGCGAACTCCTCGAACCGACCATCGAACGCCTCCTGCTCTCGCCATGAATGAAATCCCCTCACTCCGGCCACTCGCTGCGGTACTCGCCCCGGCGGTCGCCGTGGCGCCGATTCTGGCGTCCGGCGCCCGCCCGAACCTCAGGGAGGCCTGGACCGTGCTCGCGTCCGTGCTCACGCTCGGACTCGTCGCGAGCATGGTGCCCGGCGTCCTCGCGGGCGACGTCTACGTCACCGAACTCGGGTCGCTCGTCCCGTACGTCGACCTCGCGTTGCACGCCGACGCGCTCGGCATCCTGTTCGGGCTGCTGGCGAGCACACTCTGGCTGGCGACGAGCTTCTACAGCGTCGGCTACATGCGGGGGCTCGGCGAACACAGCCAGACCCGGTACTTCGCCGCGTTCGCCGGCAGCGTCGCGTCTGCGGTGGGCGTGGCGTTCGCCGCGAACCTCGTGGTGCTGTACCTGTTCTACGAACTGCTGACCGTCGCGACGTACCCGCTGGTCGCCCACGACGAGACCGACGAAGCCCGGGCGGCCGGCCGCAAGTACCTCGCGTACACGTTCGGCGGCGGGGTCGCTGCGCTCGCCGGCATCCTGCTCGTCGTCCACCTCGCCGGCACGACGACGTTCGTCGCTGGCGGAATGAGCGGCCTCGCCGGCGCCGACCCGACGCTCGCGCGAGCGGCGTTCGCGCTGCTCATCACCGGCTTCGGCGTGAAGGCGGCGCTGATGCCGCTGCACTCGTGGCTGCCGGACGCGATGGTCGCGCCGACGCCCGTCTCCGGGCTGCTGCACGCCGTCGCGGTCGTCAAGAGCGGCGTGTTCGGCATCGCGCGCGTCCTGCTGGACGTCTTCGGCGTCGATCTCGTGGCCGCGCTGGGCGTCGGCACGGTTCTGGCCGCCGTCGCGGCGTTCACGCTCGTGGTCGCGTCGGTCATCGCGCTCCGCCAGGACAACCTCAAGCGCCGGCTCGCGTTCTCGACGGTGAGCCAGCTCTCCTACATCGTGCTCGGGCTCTCGGTAGGCGCCGCGGCTGCGCCCGGCGAGGCGACGAAGTGGGCGCTCGTCGGCGGACTGCTGCACATCCCTGCACACGCGTTCATGAAGCTCACGCTGTTCTTCTGTGCCGGCGCGCTCCACGTCGAGACTCACACCGACGACATCTCGAACATGGCCGGCATCGGCAAACGCATGCCGCTGACGATGGGGGCGTTCGCCGTCGCCGCCGCCGGGATGGCCGGCATCCCCATCGTCGCCGGGTTCGTGAGCAAGTACTTCCTGCTGCTGGGCACCGTCACCGCCGGCGACCTCGTGTTCACGGCGGCCCTGCTGGTGTCTGGCGTCCTCAACATCGCGTACTTCTGGCCGGTCGTCTACACGGCGTTCTTCGAGTCGCAGGGCGACAGCGACGAGAAGCCGCTGCTCTCGGGCGTGCTCGGCGGCCGGTTCGGTCGCGCGGCGCGCGCCGACGGCGGCCACCACGGCGAGAGCGACGACCACGGACCGTTCGAGCGGCGCGCGCCGAACGGCGCCGAGGGCTCGTGGTTCGTCGTCGCACCGATTCTGTTCGCCGCAGCCGGCTCCGTCGTGCTCGGCGTCGTGCCGGACGCAGCGGTGTTCCTGCAGGTCGTGCGTGAGATCGTCGCCGGTGCGACGGCGATGGGGGTGGTCGTCTGATGGTCGACCCGCTCGTCCCGCCGTTCGTCCCGGTGTTGCTGGCCGCCGTCCTGCTGCCGTTCCTCGGCCGCCGGACGGGCCACGCGCTCGGCGCGCTCGCCTCGGCGGCGGTCGTGCCCTACGTCTGGCTCGTCACCGAGGGCGCCCACCTGCCGGTGCAGCTGTTCGGGTTCGACGCCGTGCTGTTCAACGTCGACCCGTTCTCGACGCTGATGGGCGTCATCTTCGGGTTCATCGGCGCCATCGGCGTGCTGTACTCGTACGCCAGCGACGCCGAGAACCTCCAGACGGCGTTCGCACTGGGCTACGTCGGCACCAGTCTGGGCGCCGTCTTCGGCGGCGACTGGCTCAGCCTCATCTTCTTCTGGGAGCTGATGGCCGTCACCAGCACGCTGCTCGTCTGGCATTACGGCGGGAAGGCCGTCCGCGCGGGCTTCCGGTACGCGCTCGCGCACGGCATCGGCGGTACGCTCCTGCTCGGCGCCGTCATCTGGCACTTCGCCGAGACCGGGACGTTCCTGTTCGGCTCGGTGCCCGGCGGCCCGGAGACCGCCGGGATGGCCGGCGGCGTCGCGCCGGTTCTCGCCGCCCTCGGCATCGGCGTGAACGTCGGCTTTATCGGACTGCACGCGTGGCTGCCCGACACCTACCCCCGGCCCCACGTCGCCGCCAGCGTCTTCCTCTGCGTGTTCACCACGAAGACCGGCGTCTACGGCATGTACCGCGTGTTCCCGCAGGACGGCAACGTCGCCGTCGCCTACATGGGCGGCGCGATGGCCGTCTTCGGCGCGACGATGGCGCTGTTCCAGAACGACATGCGGCGCCTGCTCTCCTACCACATCCAGTCGCAGGTCGGGTACATGGTCGCGGGCGTCGGCATCGGCGGCGCGCTCGCGCAGGCCGGCGCGTTCGCGCACGTCTTCAACCACATCCTCTACAAGGGACTGCTGTTCATGACGGCGGGCGTCGTCGTCTACCGCACGGGCGAGGAGAGCCTGAAGAAGCTCGGCGGGCTCGCGTCGGAGATGCCCATCACCGCGGGCGCGTTCTCGGTCGCCGCGCTGTCCATCGCCGGCTTCCCCGGGTTCAACGGCTTCGTGTCGAAAGGTATCGTCATCTCCGCGAGCCACTACGCCTTCGAGAAGGGGCCGGTCGTCCTCGGTGAGTTCTACACGCTCGAACTGCTGTTGCTCGTCGGGGGCGTCGGGACGTTCATGTCCTTCATCAAGTTCGGCTACTACGCGTTCTTCCACGGCACCTACGACGGCTCCGTGAGAGACGCCAACCGCGGGCAGTCCGTCGCGATGGTCACCGTCGCCGCGCTCTGCGTGGTCTACGGGCTGTTCCCGGGCGCCCTGTTCGCGCTGCTGCCGTTCGACGTGACCTCGGCGGCCGTCGTCGCCCACGTCTACCACACGTACACGACCAGTCACATCCTCGAGGGCGTGGCGCTGGCAGCCCTCGGCCTCGTCGGGTTCGCGCTCGTCAAGAAGCCGCTGTCGGGCCTCGGGCGCGTGCCGGACGTCGACAACGTCCACAACTCTGTGACGTTCTACGCGACCCGTGCCCTCGTCGTCGGTGTGACTGAGCTGTACGCCGCCGTCGACCGCGTCGTCGTCGCCACCGCGAGCGCGACGACCGCCGCCGTGCGTGCACCCGGCGCCGTCGCCGGGCGTGTCACCGGCAGCGACGACCCGGTGTCGCTGCGCGCGGACTACAGCACGAGCATCCTGCTGGTCGCCGTCGTGCTCGCCGTGCTCGTCGCCGCGAGCGTCTCCCTGTAGACACTCACACGGCGGGGTTCGTTCCGTCACCTTTTCCTCACCCCGCGAGTACTCCCTGCATGGATAGGCTCAAGCAGTCCCTGCTCGACGCGCCCATCATCGAGAAGGACGGCTACCACTACTTCGTCCACCCCATCAGTGACGGCGTCCCGATGCTGGAGCCGGAACTGCTGCGGGAGATCGTCATCCGAATCATCCGGAAGGCCGAACTCGACGAGGTCGACAAGATCGTCACGCCCGCCGCGATGGGCATCCACATCTCCACGGCCGTCTCCCTGATGACCGACATCCCCATCGTCGTCATCCGGAAACGCGAGTACGGCCTGCCCGGTGAGGTCGCGCTCAGCCAGCAGACGGGCTACTCGGAGAACGAGATGTACATCAACGACGTCCACGAGGGCGACCGCGTGCTCGTGCTGGACGACGTGCTGTCGACGGGCGGCACGCTGCGCGCCATCACGGACGCCCTCGAACACATCGGCGCGGACGTCGCTGACGTGGTCGCCGTCATCAAGAAGGCCGGTCCGAACGAACTCGACGACACGGACACCGACGTGAAGACGCTCATCAACGTCGACGTCGAGGACGGCGACGTCGTCATCGTCGACGCGGAAGGCGACGACTGACACGCCAGCCAGCTGAGCGACACTGGCAGACCCGGCACAGCCGACCGGGACCTGTGGACTCGGTGGACTGGGCCGGTACTGACGGACCCGGCGGGACTCGCGGGCGGCAGGCGGCTTTTCCTCCGTCCCGACCTACGGTGGGACAGCTATGCCTTCGGCACTACTGGTCGTGAGCGAGGAAGGGTACTGGGGCGAAGAGTGCGTCGAGCCGCTGACCACGCTGGACGACGCGGGCTTCGACGTGACGGTCGCGACACCGAGCGGCGGCCCGGCGGTCCTCGACGAGCGCTCGGTCGACCCCGAGAACGTCGACGAGGAGACGGCCGAGTGGGTGCGCGACGTCCACGAGACCGACGAACGACTGAACGACCCCGAGCCGGTGGCCACCGAGGCGGCCGCCGACTACGACGCGGTCGTGTTCCCGGGCGGCCACGGCACCGCGTGGGACGTCAATCAGGACGTCGACGCGCGCCGCATCCTCCGGAACGCGGTCGGCGGCGACAGCGAGAAGGCGCTGGTCGTCTGTCACGCGGTCGGCATCCTGGCGTGGGCGCGCGACGACGACGGCGACCTGCTCGTCGACGGGCGCTCCGTCACGGGCTTCCCGAACGCCTGGGAGGAGGGCATCGTCGACGACCTCGACCGGATGCCGGACGGCCGGAAGCTCCCGTACTGGGTCGAAGACGAGGTGACGGCCGCGGGCGCCGACTGGGACGCGGAGCTCGACGCGGACACCAGCGTCACCGTCGACGGCGACCTGCTGACGGCCCGCGGACCGGCGTCCTCTGCGGCTGCCGCGCAGACCCTGCTGGACGAACTCGACGTGTAGGGATATCTCCCATACGGCGACGGAATCAGAACCCTTAACTGTAAAACGGGGTTACGAGGAATCAGCGGGATGGGATAGCCAGGAGATTCCGCCGGGCTCATAACCCGGAGATCGGTAGTTCAAATCTACCTCCCGCTACTCCTCTGGAACTCGACTCCTGAGCCTCGCCTCCGTGCGAGGCGTCCCGAGAGTTCCTGCGATGTGGCGGAGTAGATTTGAACCACGTCAGTCGCAACCGAGCGCAGCGAGGTTCGTCTGACGGGCGGTTCAAATCTACCTCCCGCTACTTCTCCTGCGAAACCAACTGCGCAGTCTCGTCTGCGCAGTTGGTTCCATCCGTGTAGTCCGGGCGTAGATTTGAACCCAGCCAGTCGCAGCACGAACGAAGTGAGCAACCGTCTGGCCCCGGTTCAAATCTCCCTCCCGCTACTCTCCTTCGGACGTTCGACCACGCAGTCTCGGCTGTGTGGGTTTCGCCGTCCGGGTAGTCCGCGCGCTCAGAGCGGGACGGCGTCGGCGACGTCGTCGCGGTAGCGCGCGGAGAGTTCGCGGACGACGATGCGGTCGCGGGGGTCGACGCCGAGTACGTGGAGCGCCACGAGGTAGGTGGGGAGGCCGACAGCGGCGCCGGCAGCGATTGCCAGTGGGCCGTCGGCGAGCAGCGATCGGACGCCGAACATCGCGGCGGTCATGGCGGCGCCGGCGGCGAGCGGGCGGAGGAAGGTGGCGTCGAACGGCCAGAGGCCCTCGAAGCGCCGGAGGAGGAGCACCTGGAGTCCGTTCTGGATGGCGATGGCCAGCGAGGTGCCGAGCGCCGCGCCCGCGAGCCCGAACTCGAGGACGAAGACGTACGTGAGTGCGACGTTCAGCACGGCGAGCAGCCAGTCCAGCGCCATGCGGGCGTACTGGTGGTCGGTCATCATGAGCAGCCAGCCGGTCGCGCCGACGGCGCTGCCGACGAACACGCCCGCGAGGTAGAGGACGAGCGGGACGTACCCCCGCGTGTAGGTCGGGCCGAACAGCGCGAGAAGTTCGCGGCCGAAGACGAGCTGGACGGCGAGAATCGGGACGACGGTGGTGACGATGAGTCGCGTCACCGACGAGTAGACGGCGTTCAGGGTCTCGACGTCGCCGCTGGCGTGGAGCCGCGAGGCGACGGGCGGGAGGAGCTGATTGAACGACATCAGCGGAATCCACGCGACGGAGATGAGCACGAGCACGACGTTGTAGACCCCGGCCGCGACGGCCGTGAGGAGCGCGCCGACGAGGAGGATGTCCGCGCGGTTCTGGAAGATCTTCCCGAAGCTGCTCATCGCGACCGGGGCCGCGTGGTCGTAGAACTGGCGGGCGTCCTGACGCAAGCCTCGCAGCGTGGGCGTGACACCGGTGATGCGAGCCGTGATGGGGAAGCCGAGGACGACGAGGACGAGCATGCTGGCGACGTACGCGCCGGCGACGCCGACCACAGAGTACCCGAGCGCGAGCGCCGCGAGCGCGCCGACGAGCCGGACGGCGGGCCGGAGGAGCTTGTTGAACAGCACTTCGCCGCGAGCGGAGCCGTCGGCGCGGAAGGTGGCGGCGTACACCATCACGAGGCCGACGAGCAGGACGAACGCGCCGAGCAACCGCATCGCTGCCGGGAACATCGGGTGGTCGACGGTGGTGGCGTCGAGCCACGGCGCGGCCAGCCAGACGCCGAACGTGATGAGGAGCCCGACGCCGGCGGTGGTGAGGTAGGCGAGCCCGGTCACGCGGGAGCGGCGTTCGGCGTCGTCGTCGGCGGACAGGTACCGCTGGAGGGTGGGGACGCTACCGAAGGTAACGAGCCGGGACAGCAGCTGTGCGACCCGCCACGCGAGCGCGTAGACGCCGTACGCGACGGGGCCGAGGCCGCGCGCGAGCACGAACTCCACCGCCGCGACGAGCGCGCGCTGGGCGGAGACGCCGCCAGACGTCACGACAGCGCCGTGGGCGATAGTCAACAGCGCGTCGCGCTCTTCGTCGGGTACCGCTTCCCTTGCTCCCGTCGCCTCGTGGCCGTCGGCGCTGTCCGGCATCGGTCTGTCTTCCGGGAGTCCGCTTCGCCGATTAAGCCATTCGGTCCGCAGAATCCCGGCAACCGACGAGGGGTAGCTGAGCGGGCGGGACGCTCGGACGGAACCCGAAAGCGTTTGGCGAGTGCTGCCCACGACTCCGGCAATGGAGTACGGCGTGGTCGTCCGGTGGTGGCTGTTCTTCCAGGTGTTGCTGGTGGCGGGACTGCCGCTGACGGCGCGCCTGCTGCCGGACGCGCCCGACCGGGGAGCGTCGGTGGCGATGCCGCTGTCGCTGGTGGTGGTGACGCTGGTGACGCTCTGGGTCGGCCAGGTCGCGTTCGGGCCGGTCGCCGTCGCCGTCGTGTTCGTGGCGTTTCTGGCAGCGTCGGCGTGGCTCGCGCGTGGCGGCGTGGGCGTTCCCCGGCGGGCGTTCGCGGAGGTCGTGGCGGTGTTCACAGTCGCGTTCGCGTTCCTGATTACGATTCGGGTGGCGGCCGACGGCGTCCACCCCTACGGCGGCGAGAAGTTCCTCGACATGGGGCTGGTCCAGAGCCTGCTGCGGGGGAGTCGACTACCGCCACAGGACATGTGGTTCGCGGGCGAGCGCGTCGTCTACTACTACGGCGGGCACCTGATGACGGCCATCGGCGCCCACCTCACGGCGACCGAGGGGCGGCTCGCGTACAGCCCGGCGCTGGCGGGCTTCTACGCGATGGCTGTCACGGCCGCCTACGGCCTCGCCAGCACGCTCGCCGCAGCACTCGGCAGCGACGACGGTGGTGACGGTTCAGCCACCGGGGACGACGACCGGGTTGCCGGTCGAATCAGGGCCTCGACCGCACTCGGCGCCGCAGGCGTCGTGTTCGTGGCGATGCTGCTGGCGACGGGCGTCGACTGGGTGTTGCTGGCGCTCCCGGCCGCGGGCGCGGCGCTCGCGGTGACGCGGTCGCGGCGGGTGCGAGCGGGCGTGCTGGCGGCGTTCGTCTACGGGTTCGCGAGCAATCTCGGGACGCCGGTGCGGCTGCTCGCCGCGCGCGTCGACGTCGTCCGGGACGCGGTGGCGGCCGCGGGCATCAGTTCGAACCGACAGCCCGCCATCACACCGAGCGAGTTCGACGCCTGGCACGGCAGCCGGTTCGTGGAGACCGGCATCAACGAGTTCCCGCTGTTCGCGTACCTGAACGGCGACCTGCACGCACACATGATGAGCGTCCCCGTGCTGTTCCTCGCGGTGGCGGTCGGGCTGGCGTACTACCGGACGCCGCCCGAGCAACGAGGCAGGCGGCTGGCGTTGCTGTTCGGCGGCTTCCCGGTGGCCGCCGCGGCGATTCTCGCGGTGAACACGTGGAGCTTCCCGGCGGTCCTCGGCGTGGCGGCGCTGTCCGTCGCGCTCGCCGACGCCGCACCCGGGACGCTGCTACCCGCTCGCGCCCGGGCGTGGGCAGACCGTGGCTCGACGGTCGGCCGGGAAGTCCAGCGAGTGCTGCTGGCGGTCGTCGCAGCGGCGGTCGTCGCCGCGCTCGCGCTCGTGGTCGCGTGGCCGTTCGTGCGGAACGTCCTGCTCTCGGGCGCGAGCAACCAGCACCCGGCCGCGTTCCCGGAGCCGTCGCTGCTGGGGGCGTTCCTGTTCGTCCACGGGCTGTTCCTCGTGGCGTTCGCGGCGTACCTCGTCTCGCGGGTCGCCGACAGCGCCGCCGGCTGGCTGGCTGCCGGGCTCGCGGCGCTGGGACTGGTGGGCCTCGCGTACGCTGTGGACCCCGTCGTCGCCGGCGTCCGGTTGGGCGTCGTTGCGGTGCTACTCGCGGGACCGCTGCTCGCCGGCGCGTGGGCGCTCCGGCGGCGCGCCGGCGTCGGCTTCGAGGGCGTGCTGGTGGTCGCGGGCGCCGGGCTCGTGGTGCTCGTGGAGTACGTCTACCTCGCCGACGCGGCGTCCTTCGAGCGCTTCAACACGATATTCAAGGTGTACGCGCAGGTCTGGGCGCTCTGGGCGATTCCCGCCGGCGTCGCGCTGGCGGCGCTGGCGTCGCGCGTCCCGTCGGCGTCCCGGGCCCGGTCGGTCGGCGGCACCCTGCTGGTCGTCGGGCTCGTCGTCTCGACGTCCATCTACGGCGGGCTGGCGCTGTCCGCGCACTTCGGGAGCGCCGACGGCGAGGCCACCATCGACGCCTTCGAGTACGTCCACGAGGAGCGGCCGGGCGAGGCAGCGGCCATCGAGTGGCTGCACGAGAAACCCGGACAGCCACACATCGTCTCCGCGCCCGGGACGACGCCGTACTCGTGGCAGAACCCGGCGTCGAGTCTGACCGGGATTCCGACGGTCGCCGGCTGGGTACACGAGGCGAACTACCACAGCCAGTCGGCGTGGGACCAGCGCGTCAGCGACGTCGGCATCGTCTACGAGACGACCGACGCGGCGTCGCGGGCCGCGTTGCTCCGCAAGCACGACGTCGAGTACGTCTGGGTCGGTCCCGTCGAGCGCGAGCGCTACGACGTGGCGCGAATGGGCGACGAGCCCGGCATCAGCACGCCGTACGCGACGCCGACGGTCGTCGTCTACCAGGTGAACCAGTCGGCGCTGACGGACGCGCAGCCGGGGACCTGACACAGTCCGGACTGGCGGCCCGGCGAGCGTAGACCCGAGAGAGACAGAGACGAGAAGTCAGACCGCGAGGTCGCCGGCGCGCTTCTTGACGGTGACGTCCTCGGCGTCGACGGCCGTGACGTCGAGCCAGTGAGGGACGAAGTTGCGCTTCTCGTAGTCCTCGAGTTCGTCTTCGTCGCCGGCGATACACCAGAGCTGGACCTCGTCGGGGCCGTGCCAGTCGCCGTTCCGGGTGACCTGGAAGAGGTGTTTCTCCTCGCCGTCGACCTCGACGATGCCTTCCCGGCGGACGTCGGCGTCGCCGTGGATGATGAGCCGCTCCATGCGCCGGGGTTCGGCGTAACGCGGATTAAACGCTTCGAAGCCCCCCTGCGACGGTGCCCCCGAACCAGTACGCGGGGTGGGCGAGGACGACGAGCACGGGGAGCCAGGCGACGAGCAGCGCCGTCGGTCCGAGCGTGGCGACGACGACGACAGCCGGTGCGAGGACGGTGGCGAGCCGGCGCCAGCGGCCCGTCGAGGGGCGGTCTCGGGTCGCACCGAGCACGACGAACGCGCCGAGCTGAGCTGCGAGGGCCCCTGCGGTGACTGCTCTGCCGACGGTCCACGATGCGACCTCCGGGTGTGCGAGCGCGCCGGCGACGGCGCCGAGCGCGCCGAGCGCGACCGGGAAACCGACTGCTGCCGCCGCGAGGCCGCGAGCGGTCTGGAGCCGCTCGGTCGCCGCGAGCGCACCGACGACAGTGGCGGTGAGCGCGACGAACAGCGCGATCGTCGTCGGGAGCTCGAGGTACGTGGAAACCCCACCCGTGGCGACGAGCGCGACGGCAGTGGCCCCACCCGCGGTAGCGACGACGGTGCCGGTTCGGGCGGTACCGACGGTCGGCACACGCGCGGCGAGCGTGCGCGTCGACCACAGCAGTCCGGCGAGCACGGCGAGCGTCGGCGCGAGCACGATAGCGGCGTACTGGAGGAACGCCGGCCCCGTCTCGACAGCGAGGGCGACCTGCGTGGCAGCGGTGGCGAGGAGTCCGTCGTCGGCGGCGTACGCGACGAGGACGTCGTCGACGTGGTCGCCGCTCGTCCACGTGGTCACGGGCGCGTCGGCGGGCCCGTGCGTGACGGCGTGGGCGGTCGGTGCGTGCAGGCGGACCGCGTCGGCGTCGACCTCCCAGCCGGTGGTCCTGCCGTCGGCGAAGGCGTCGACGACGACCACGCCGCCCGGCGAGGTGTGCGCGACGCCCGGTGCGTCGTACTGGATTCGGACGGTGTCGCCGTCGGCAGTGAGGGTGGCGGCTGTCGGGACTGGCGCGATGCCGGCGGTGGCGTCGGGGTCGTCGCCGGCCGCGAGTTCGGCGATGACTGCGTCGGCGTCGGCGGCGAGCCAGTCGGCGTCTCCGGAGCCGACAGTCAGGTCGACGGTCACGCGCGCGCTCCCGTTCGCGGCGACGTGGACGTTCATCGTGGACGCGTCGACCGTGACGTCGTCGCCGCCGGCGGCTGCTGCGGCGTCCTCGAAGCTCGTTCCGCAGGCGCCACAGGCGTCCGTCGGCGGCGGCGCCGCCGCGGCCGGCACGGCAGCGCCGGCGGTGAGGACTGCCACGGCGACGGTGACGGCGGCGAGGAGGGAGACTGTCGCGGCGAGGCTGACGCTCGCTGTAGGTGAAAACCAGCGTGGGGAGGGCGGTGACACGTTCGCTGGGTCGCGGCGACCTGTGAAAAGGCTGACTCTCCGTGGCGGGTGGAGTTCCCCCGGAAGTCTCGGGCGTCCCGCCGCCCCCGAACCAAACGGATTTTAAACAGCCGAGTCATAGCGAGGGACAACAGAGCTGATTCCGCCTATGGAGATGCCACGCCGATTCAACAGCTACTGCCCGAACTGTGACGAACACCACCAGCTCGAGGTCGAGAAGGTCCGCTCCGGCCGCTCGTCTGGCATGAAGTGGGACGCTCGCCGCACGAAGCGCGCGAACGCGTCCATCGGGAACCACGGCCGGTTCTCGAAGGTCCCGGTCGGCAACAAGCCGACCAACCGGACCGACCTGAAGTACCGCTGCAGCGAGTGCGGCAACGCCCACCTCCGCGAAGGATGGCGCGCCGGTCGACTGAAGCTCCAGGAGTAACTATGTCCGGAGGATTCTACAAAGTCGAGTGTCCGGATTGCGAGAACGAACAGACCGTCTTCGGGAAGGCCTCCACGGAGGTCGCCTGTGCCGTCTGCGGGACGACGCTCGCGCGTCCGACCGGCGGCGAGGCCGACCTCCTCGGTGAGGTCGTCGAAACCGTCGAGGCCAGATGAAGTACGAGGGCTGGCCCGACGAGGGCGAACTGGTCGTCGGGAAGGTCGACGACATCGAGGACTTCGGGGTTTTCGTCGACCTCGAGGAGTACCAGGACAAGCGCGGACTGGTCCACGTCAGTGAGGTGGCCAGCGGGTGGATCAAGAACGTCCGCGACCACGTCAACGAAGACCAGACCGTCGTCGCGAAGGTCCTCGACGTCGACACGGAGTCCCAGCAGATCGACCTGTCGCTGAAAGACGTCAACGACCACCAGCGCTCCGACAAGATCCAGGACTGGAAGAACGAGCAGAAGGCCGACAAGTGGCTGACGCTGGCGTTCGGCGAGGACATGGCCGACGACCAGTTCCGCCGCATCGCGAACGGCCTGCTGGCGGACTTCGGGAGCCTCTACGACGGCTTCGAGCAGGCGGCCATCCACGGCCACGAGGCCCTCGAGGACACCGAGCTCGACGACGACGAGGTCGACGCTGTCGTCGAGACCGCCCGCGAGAACGTCTCCGTGCCGTACGTCACGGTCACGGGGTACGTCACGCTGACGTCGCCGGACGCCGACGGCGTCGACGACGTGAAGGCGGCGCTGCAGGCGGCCGAGGGCAACGGCGAGGTCCCCGACGAGGTCGACCTCGACGTGACGTACGTCGGCGCGCCCGAGTACCGGCTGCGCGTGCAGGCGCCGAACTACAAGACCGCGGAGACGCAACTCGAGGAAGCCGGCGACCGCGCGGTCGCGGAGATCGGCGAGGTCGGTGGGAGTGGGGAGTTCCACCGGGAGCGCCAGCTCGACGACGAGTAATGAAGTCAGACATCCGGGTGTGTGCGTCGTGGCGCGACCGCCACGACCGCCCGGTGTACACGCTTTCTGCGACGTGTCCGGAGTGCGGCGGCGACGTGGCGAACAGCGCGCCGGCGCCGTTCGACCCCGAGGACCCACACGGCAGGTACCGACGCGCTCTTAAGGAGCGCCGCCGGGCCTAGGCGTATGGACGAAATCAGCACGGAGTGGGTCGCGGAGCCGGAGCTCGACGACCCCGCGTTCGTGGAGGGGCTGCCGGGTGTCGGTCACGTCGGCAAACTCGTCGCCGAGCACGTCGTCGAGGAGGCCGACAGCCAGCTCGTGTGTCGCGTGCACAGCGAGCACTTCCCGCCACAGGTCACCGTCGACGACGACAGCGTCGCGGAGCTGGCGGCCGCCGAGATTCACGCCGTCGAGACCGAAGGCCGGGACCTCCTCGTTCTGACGGGCAACCACCAGGCGCAGGACAACGTCGGCCACTACCGCGTGACCGACGCGTTCCTCGACGTCGCCGAGACGTTCGACACGACCGACGTGTTCGCGCTCGGCGGGGTCCCGACGGGCGAACTGGTCGAGGAGCACGACGTCGTCGGGTCGGTGTCGGACGCCGACCTCAAGGAGGAGCTGGCCGAGGCAGGCGTGGAGTTCCGCAGCGAGGAGCCCGCGGGCGGCATCGTCGGCTCCAGCGGCCTGCTCGTGGGGCTGGGCGGCAAGCGCGGGTTCGACGCGGTCTGTCTGATGGGCGAGACCTCCGGCTACCTCGTCGACCCGAAGGCCGCGAAGGTTGTCCTCGCGGTGCTCGAGGAGCTCCTCGGGTTCGACGTGGACGAGGAGGCGCTGGACGACCGCGCCGACGAGATGGAGGAGGTCGTCTCCCGCCTGCAGGATATGGAGGACGGGCCGAGCCCCGGCGACGAGGACCTCCGGTACATCGGCTGAAGGCCGGACAGCTGGGCGGGGACAGTGTCGCCCGCCGTCCGCAGCGAAGAGCTGACACGTTCGTTTCATAAACGCCGTCTTTCAGCGGCTTCTCCGGGAGAAATCGTGGCTTAGGGTGGCGAGAGAGGAAGCGCCGGGGACGGTTCGCCGTCGCCTCGACCGCCGCAGACGTGTGTCGTTGCTGTGACTACTGGCGGACCCGTTTCTGTCGGCGAGCGCCCGGCAGAATATTACTACTAATAACATTCATTCTGGCGGGCGAGATTGACAGTGGATGTCCCGAGATACCAGCGACCCGACCGAGGAGGCGAACAGCACGCTCGCGGACTGGTCGCGGCGAACCCTGCTGAAGGCCACGGGCGCGAGTGTCGCACTCGCCGGGCTCGGCGGTGCGAGCGTCGTCGGCACAGCACAGGAAGACGACGGCGACGGGGACGACGGGGACGAGAGCGGGGAGGAGGAGGAGGAGGACGGCGAAGACGGTGACGACAGCAGCTTCGTCGAGGACCTCGTCGACCCGACGTGGGGCTACCCGCTGGCGGCGGACGAGACGGACAGCGTCGACATCGACACCGTCGTCGAACTCGTGACCGAAGAGGGCGAAGGGGTCCACGAGAACTTCCCGCTCAACCCGGAGAGCGGCGAGCCGTTTCCGCTCGAGTTCTACTTCGACCCGGCCGGGATACACGTCCCGCCCGGCGGTGTCGTTCACTTCCTGTCGGCGGCCGGCGAGCACACGGTCACGGCGTTCCACGAGAAGTACGGCATTCCACAGCGGCCCGTGCCGAACCGGATTCCGGACGGCGTCGAGGGGTTCACGTCGCCGCCCATCGTCGACGGGGAGTCGTGGCTCTACCAGTTCGAGGCGGCCGGCGTCTACGACGTGCTCTGCCTCCCGCACCTGAGCTTCGGGATGGTGATGCGGGTCGTCGTCGCCGACCCGGAGACGACGGACCTCTCCTCGGAGGCGTTTGCGATGTCGGCCCCGGAGAACCTCCCGGCGAACGTGACACGGGTCCTCGGCGCCCCGGAGCTGGACCCCGCGAACGTCGTCGAGCAAGAGACCGTCGCCTGGGCGGACCTGACGCTAGACGAGCAGTAGCCGCTACGTCCCGGTCCCCGCTGTCCGACGGTCCAGCCGGTCGGTCCCCGCCACCGGCGAACGATTCTTCTCCAAGCAGCCCCCAGTGGGTGGTGTGTTACCCGGCTGGCTCGCCTGGGGGCTGGCAATCACCGGCTGCGTCACCGTGTTCGTGGCTGCGGTGTTCGTCGCCGGCGAGCGGCTGTTCCCGACGGAGCCCGTGGCGACGGCGTCGTCCGCGCGGTCCGGCGAGTGGAAGCGCCGCGCCGAGATCCGCGAGTACCTGCGCGCCATCGGCGAGCCGTTCGCGGAGGACCACTTCGTCGCGGGCCGGCACGTCGCCTTCTACCTGCCACGGCGGGACGTCGCGGTGACGTTCGACGCGCCAGCCTACTTCCGCATCCGGAACTCCGAGACGCACGCGGTCCTCGCCGAACACGAGCTACCGGGGTGGGCGCTGGGCGGCCGGCTGCCGTTCGAGACGCCGAGCGCCGGGGACCTGTTCGACGACGCGGCCGGCGGCGGCGAGCAGGGCGAGCAGCAGTCGGTCGAGGACGCCTTCGAGTTGCTCGGCGTTCCGGCGGGTGCCAGCGACGCCGAACTGAAGGCGGCGTACCGGGAGCAGGTCAAGGAGTCCCACCCGGACCACGGCGGCGACCGGGAGACCTTCGAGCGCGTCCGGGAGGCGTACGCCACGGCCACGCAGGCGTCCTGAGTGTGGCCGCGACGGAGCGCTCCGGCGTCGGGTGGGTGCGTGCGTCGGTCGCTCGTGGACCGCCGCGCCTAACTCGCCGGACGCCCGAGTGGCGGACGTGACACAGACGCCGGACTGGGTGGTGTTCGGACGTCGCGTCGCCTACCTCCCGGCGGCCGACGCGCTCGTGTTCGCCGACGTGCACGCCGGCAGGGACGCGGCCTCGGACGTGGCGCTCCCGCTGGGCGAGCGCGAGGACCTCCTCGACCGGCTCGCCGACCACCTCGACCGCTTCGAGCCCGCTCGGGTGGTACTGGCGGGCGACCTCCTGCACGTCCACGGCTCGGTGCCCGACGGCGTCCGCGACACCGTGGACGAGCTGGTCGCGGCCGTCGACGACGCTGACGCCGCGCTGGACGTGCTGGCCGGGAACCACGACACGATGCTGGACGCCGTCGCCGTTGACGCCACCGACAGCGTCGAGCTCGAGGACGGCACGGTGGTCTGCCACGGCCACGAGGAGCCGCCGACCGGCGCCGACCGCTACGTCGTCGGCCACCAGCACCCCGCCGTCGAAATCGAGGGTCGGCGCCACCCCTGTTTCCTCTACGGCCCCGGCCAGTACGAGGACGGCGACGTGCTCGTCCTCCCGGCGTTCACGCGACTGGCGGCGGGCACGCCCGTCGAGACGCTCTCCGACGGCACGGCGGTGTCGCCGCTGCTGGCCGACCCGGCGGCGTACCGCCCCATCGTCGTCAGCGAGGGCGAGGCGCTCGGGTTCCCCGCCCTCGGCGACCTGCGCGGGCTACTGTAGGTCCGCGCGGACGGCATCGGCCGCCGCCAGCCCGCTGTCCATCGCGCCGTTTATCGAGGAGTTGTGGGTGTAGTCGCCGGCGAGGTACACCGGACCGTCGGGGTCGCGGGCGTCCGGCAGCGTCTCGTGGATGCCGGGCGGCTGCGCGAACTGCGAGAACGGCACCCGGTGCGTGTGCAGCACCTCGAACTCGCCGAGGGAGGCCTGCGGGTACCAGCCGGCGACCGTCTCGCGGGCGGCCGCCGCGAGGTCCGTCGACGGCCGGTCGGGCGTCCCGAGCGTCGTCACGGCGACGAGCTCCCGGCCCTCGGGCGCGTACTCGGGCGCGACGCCGGACATCGGCGCGACGGTGTTGGGCACCGCGCTCTCGGCGTTGAGGTGGATGCGGTCGCTGTCCGCCAGCGGGTGGCCGGCGGGCAGCGCGACGTGCTGGGTGACACAGCCCTTCCACTCGGTCGGGACGGCGTCGACGCCCGTGAGGTCGCGGGCCGAGTCGGGGTCCGCGGCGACGACGACGGCATCGGCGTCCACAGTCTCTCCCGGCACTTCGACGGTGGCGTCGCCGCTCTCGCCGTCCACCACCTCCACGGGCGTCTCCGTCTCCACGGTCACGCCCGCGTCTCGCACGCGGTCGGCGAGCTGGTCGGTGACGGCGCCCATCCCGTCGGCGGGCACGACCGTCTGTCCCTCGGCGAGCAGCTTGAACGTGAACTCGAAGACGCGCTTGGAGGTGGACAGCGACCGGTCCAGCGTGATGCCGCCGTAGAACGGCCGCACGAACCGGTCGACGTACCGCTCGGAGAACCCCCGGGCGGCGAGGTACTGCTCGATGGTCGCGTCCTCGTCGCTCCAGATGTCGTCGAGTGACTTTCCGGCGAGTTCGCGCTTCAACAGCAGCGTCCGGAGTTTGTCCGCTGTGGACACCTCCCGGTTCAGGATGGAGGGGACGAGCGCGCCCGGGTCGCGCAGCGGGTCGCCGAGCACCGCCCGCTGGTCCCCCCGGCAGATGACTGCGCCCGGCGAGAACGACCGCAGGTCCAGCGCCTCGTAGTCGAGTTCCCGGCGCGCCGCCGGGTACGACGTGAACAGCACCTGGAACCCCCGGTCGAACGTGAAGCCGTCGGCGTGCGTCGACCGCACCCGGCCACCGACCTCGGGTTCGCGCTCGAACAGCGTCACGTCGAACCCGTCCTCGGCGAGGTGTCGCGCCGCCACCAGCCCCGCCAGCCCTCCGCCCGCCACGACTACGTCCTCGTCGTCGGTCATGGCTGGTCGTTTGTCCGGTGTCGTCATCAACGTGGGTGCTTCCGGCGCGGGCGTGCCGGAAGGGACAGGGCCTTTGTCCGGGCGTCCGAACCCCGGAGTATGGAGACGACGCCGGCGTTCGAGGGGCTGGAGTGCGTGGACTGCGGGGAATCGTTCGAGGCCGAGGCGGCCACTCACCGGTGTCCGGAGTGCGGCGGTATCCTCGACCCGACGTACGACTTCGACGCAATCGACGTGGACGCCGAGACGTTCGAGTCGCGGCGGTTCGACTCGATGTGGCGCTACGAGGAGCTGTTGCCGTTCTCGCGGGAGTCTGCCGTGTCGATGGGCGAAGGCGGGACGGCGCTCGTCGAGTGCCCGGGGCTGGCCGACGAACTGGGCGTCGGGGAGCTCTACATCAAAGACGAGGGCCGGAACCCGACGGGGACGTTCAAGGACCGCGGGCAGACCGTGGCGGTGACGGCGGCGGTCCAGCACGGCGCCAGTGACGTGGCGCTGGCTTCGGCGGGGAACGCCGGGCAGTCGGCGGCAGCGTACGCCGGGCGCGCCGGCCTCGACGCACACGTGTTCCTGCCGTCGCGAGCGGGCTTCACGAACAAGGCGATGGTGAACGTCCACGGCGGCGAGATGAACGTCGTGCAGGGCCGCATCGGCGACGCCGGGGCGGCCTACGAGGACGCGATGGACGAGCACGGCGACGACTGGTACTCGGTGAAGACGTTCGTGACGCCGTACCGCCACGAGGGCAAGAAGACGATGCTGTACGAGACCGTCGAGCAACTGGACTGGGAGACCCCCGACCACGTCGTCTACCCGACCGGGGGCGGCGTCGGGCTCGTCGGGATGCACAAGGCCGCGACGGAGCTTCGAGAGCTCGGCATCACCGAGGACCTGCCCGCGATGTACGCCGCGCAGGCCGAGGGCTGTGCGCCCGTCGTTCGGGCGTTACAGGAGGGGCGGGACGTCCACGAGCCGTGGGACGCGCCGGACACCATCTGTGGCGGCATCGAGATTCCCGACCCCGGCGCCAGCCCGCTGATTCTGGACGCGCTCCGGGAAAGCGACGGCGGCGCGGTCGCGACCAGCGACGACGAGATTCTGGAGGCGGGCACCGCCGTCGCCAGCCGCGCGGGCGTGGAGATGGGGGCGACCTGCGCGGCGGCGGCGTCCGGCGCGTGGGAGCTCGCCGACCGGGGCGCGTTCGGCGAGGACGACACCGTCGTGCTCCTGAACACGGGCACCGCGAACAAGGACGCGGACGTGCTGCGGTCGCACCTGATGAGCAAGGGCATCTGAAGCACCGACGGTACTGGTCGGGCCCGTTTCGGGAAGCGAAACCCGGATTTCCTCCCTACCGGCCGTAAGACCGCCTTACTCCGGGTACACGCTAAATAACCATACGGACGAGACCCGACCTACGGACCGTATGTCAGATAACCGTACACGTCGGCGGTTCCTGCAGGCGGCAGGATTCACGGGCGTCGCAGCCCTCGCTGGCTGCCTCGGCGGCGACGGCGGCGGCGGTGGCACGCGACTGTCCTGGCACGCTGGCGGTCAGGGCGGGACGTACTTCCCGCTCTCGAACGAGGTCAAGACGGTCGTCGAGGACAACACGGACTTCACCCTGAACGTACAGTCGACCGGCGCCAGCGTCGAGAACGTCGGCAGCCTCGCCGACGAGGACGCCGACTTCGCGCTCATCCAGAACGACATCGCGTTCTTCGCGAAGAACGGCACCGGCATCGACGCCTTCCAGGACGACCCCGTCGAGAACATCATGGGCGTCGCCACGCTCTACCCGGAGACTATCACGCTGCTGACGCTCCAGACCACGGACATCGAGACGGTCGGTGACCTCGAGGGCGCCACCATCAACACGGGCGACCTCGGGTCCGGCACGCAGGTGAACGCGCTCCAGATTCTGGAGGCCGTCGGCGTCGAGGACTTCGAGGAACAGAACGCGTCGTTCTCGCAGGCTGCCGACCAGCTCCGGAACGGCGACATCGACGCGGCGTTCGTCGTCGGCGGCTGGCCGGTCGGCGCCATCGAGGAGCTCGCGAACACGAACGACATCCACATCATCCCCATCGAGGGCGAGAACCGGGAAGCCGTCAAGGACGCGGCGTCGTGGTTCGCCGACGACACCATCCCGGGCGGCACGTACTCCGGCGTCAGCGAGGACGTCGAAACCGTCTCCGTGCAGGCGATGATTGCGACCCACGACGGCCTCGAGAACGGCACCGTCGAGGATGTCACGGCCGCGATCTTCGACAACGTCGACGACCTCACCATCAAGACCGACTTCATCAGCGCCGACTCCGCCCAGGACGGGATGTCCATCGAACTCCACCCCGGCGCCGAAGCCTACTTCGGCTGACGCCACCGCGACGACCGCCCCGGTACGGCTCGTCTCGCGCGCCCGCTCGCTGCCGGGCGCTCACACCCGTCGCCCGGGCGGCGTCGACGCCATCGAGAACGGTCAGCGAGCCGGCGCCCACGCACATTCGAATGCAACGCTCCGGACAGGTCGTCCTCGTCCTGGTCGCGCTCGCCGTCGCGACAGCGACGGCTGCGGCGGCCGTCCCCGGCGAGCGCGTCCTCGTCGTCGAGGACGCCGAGACGGGGCAACAGTACCTCACCGTGCCCGTCGAGGACGGGTCGACCGTCGCACTGGAGTACACACACAGCGTCGAGCAGTCCAGAGTCTACGACGGGTACACCGTCCGCGGGGACCGCCTCGAGATGACGCGCATGGAGTTCGAGTCCTATGGCTGGGGGCTGCCGGCCGGCGCGAACGTCACCGAGGAGAACGGCACGTTCGTCTACGACCCGCCGGGGAACACGACCAGACTCACCGTCGCCCCGGGTCGGGTCGCCGGCCACGAGCTCCACGTGGACGGCGCGACCTACGACCTCGTGGCCGTGAGCGACGCGGAGTCCGTCGACGTCCACCTCGTCCACCGGACGCTACTGACAGAGACTCTCCACAGCATCTATGGCTAACGAACAACCGACAGACGACACGCCCGACGCGGACTCGGTACTGCAAGAAATCGAACGGAAACGCGACCTCGAGGGCGCGGCCGTCGTCGCGGTGGCCGCCGTGGGCATCGCGTTCTCGATCTTCCAGATGTGGCTGGCCGCCCGCGGGTCCGTGCTCTCCGTGACACTCCCCGTCGTCGGGGAGTTCGTCCTCGCGAGACTCCAGTTGCTCCAGATCAACGCGATACACGTCGCCTTCGCGCTCGTGCTGGCCTTCCTGCTGTACCCTGCCAGCACCGGCGACGGCCCGTTCGCGCGGCGCTGCGTCGCGCTCGCCGCCGGCCTCGAGGACCGTCTCGGCGCCGACCACCCGGTCACGCGGGCCGTCCGGTCGATAGGGGGGTTCCTCGCGTGGGCGGTCGTCGACGAGGACCTCAACCACATCTCGCCCATCGACGTCGTGTTCGCCGGGCTATCGGCGCTCGCGGCGGCGTACTTCGTCACCGACTTCTCCGAGATCCGGACCATGCGGCGGTTCGGTCTCGAGGCGGGCCGGCCGGTACAGGAGGTTTTCACGTTCCTCGAGCCGGTTTCGGTGCTGTTCGGGCCGCTCGCCGACACGTCCTACGCGTTCGTGCTCGGTGTCGTCGGCGTGTTGCTCGTCCTGGAGGCGACCCGTCGCGCCATCAGTCTCTGGCTGATGGTCATCGTCGGGATGTTCGTCGTGTACGCGCGCTTCGGCTACCTCATCCCGCTGAACGCTCAGTACGTCGGCGTGCTCTCGATTCCGCCCTTCGACTGGGCGAGCATCGTCCAGAACCTCTGGTACAACACGGAGAACGGCGTGTTCGGCATCCCGGTGACGGTGTCGGTGCAGTTCATCTACATCTTCATCCTGTTCGGGGCGTTCCTGGAGATGTCGGGCGCCGGCCAGTGGTTCATCGACCTCGCGTACGCCGCTACCGGCACCCGGAAGGGCGGCCCGGCGAAGGCCTCCATCCTGGCCTCCGGCTTCATGGGCACCATCTCGGGGTCTTCGATCGCGAACACCGTCACGACCGGCGCGTTCACGATTCCGCTGATGAAGCGCTCCGGCTACCGCCCCGAGTTCGCGGGCGCCGTCGAGGCGTCGGCGTCCTCGGGCGGCCAGATTCTCCCCCCTGTGATGGGGGCGGCGGCGTTCCTCATCGTCCAGTACACGCAGACGCCGTTCGCCGACGTCATCGTCGCCGCGACCATCCCCGCCATCGTGTTCTTCTTCGGCGTCTGGGTGATGGTGCACTTCGAGGCCAGCAAGGAGGGCATCGGGGGCCTCGACGCCTCGGAACTCGTGGACATCCGCTCGCACCTCGTCGCTGGCTGGTTCTACCTGGTGCCCATCGGCCTGCTGTTGTACTTCCTCATCATCGAGCGGCTGTCCGTCGCGCGGTCGGCGTGGTTCACGCTCGTCGCCATCGGCGCGCTGATGGCGCTCATCGCCGCCTACGGCGACGAGACCCGGTGGCTGCTCGCCGCGCTGCTGGCGCTGCTCCTCGGCGGGACGTTCCTCTCGGAGTGGCTCGTCGGCGGCAGCCTCGTCGCGGCGGCCACGGGTGGCGGCACCGGTGCGATGTCTCCGGACGCCGCGCTGGCGGCGATGCTCGGTGACGTCGGCTGGCTCGCCATCGCCGCCGGCGTGCTCACGATGGCCATCCACCCGCAGGCCGACGCCAGCCGCCTGAACTTCGACGAAGCGGTCGACGACGCCGCCGACATCACCGCAGCGGAGCTGGGCCGCCCGTCGCTCACCGAGAACGGGCTGTTCAACTACGGCGTGTTCACGCTGAAGTCCATGGAGGACGGCGCCCGGACGGCCGTACCGGTCGTCGTCGCCGTCGCAGCCGCCGGCATCATCCCCGGCGTCATCAGCATCTCCGGACTGGGCCCGAACCTGGTGGCGCTCATCCGGTCGGTCGCCGGCGGCTCGATAGTGGTCGTGCTCGCCATCACCGCCGTGTCCTCGATCATCCTCGGGATGGGGATGCCGACGACGGTCACGTACATCATCCTCTCCGTGCTGCTCGCGCCGGTGTTGACACCGTTCGGTATCCCCGAACTGGCGGCACACCTCTACATCCTCTACTTCGGTGTCATCGCCGACATCACGCCGCCGGTCGCCGTCGCGGCCTACGCCGCCTCCGGCATCGCGAAGTCCGACGCCTTCCAGACGGGCGTGGAGGCGTTCTCGCTGTCCCTGAACAAGGCCATCGTGCCGTTCGCGTTCGTCGTGACCCCCGGCATCGTGTTGCTGCGGCGCAACGAGGGCGACCTGCCGGTCGGCGACCAGTACAGCGTCGTCGGCATCCCCGACCTGCTGGACGTGTGGTACTCGGTGCCCGAGATTCTGCTCCCGGTGGTCGGCGTGTTCCTCGGCGTGATTGCGCTCGCCGCGACCGTCATCGGCTTCGTGTACACGGACGTCGGTCGGACCGAGCGCGCGGTCTACGCACTCAGTGCACTGCTCCTGATGGCGCCCTCCATCGCCGTGTCAGCGGTCTACGATGTGCTCGGCCTGCTAGGGGTGCCGGCCGGCGAGACGAGCATCGCGCTCGACCTCCTGTTGCGCGGCGTCGGGCTGGTCGTGTTCGCTGCGTTGCTCGCGCGGAACCGCCGGGCGAGCCGCAGCACGGCACCCGCCACGGAGCCGGCGGAGTCCGCGTAATCCCCCGCTCCGGCCTCGTTTTGCGGTCGTAACTACGTCTCACCGACAGAGACGCACACCCCGAAACCCGGGTACACCCATCGTCAAATATTTACTTTAGACGTATCTAATCCGTAGTACCCAGATGCTCTCTGACGTGATGGAGGACTACCTGAAGGCCATCTACGCGCTCGAGCGCGAGCACGGCCCGCCGGTGAAGACCTCCACCATTGCCGACCACCTCGACGTGACGTCGCCGACGGTCACCAGCATGGTCGAGAAGCTCGAAGACCGCGGCCTCGTCGAACGCGAGAAGTACAAGGGCGTCGAACTCACCGCCGACGGCGAGACGGTCGCCGTGGAAGTCCTGCGCCACCACCGCCTGCTGGAGGCGTTCCTCGCCGACCACCTCGACTACGAGTGGGACGAGGTCCACGACGAGGCCGACGCGCTCGAACACCACATCAGCGAGGAGTTCGAACGCCGGCTGGCCCGGAAGCTCGGCGACCCCACCGTCGACCCTCACGGGGACCCGATTCCGGGTGCCGACCTCGAACCGCCCGAGGACCCCGACACCGAGGTGCTGGCCGACCACGACGAGGGCGACCGCCTCGTCGTCGCCCGCGTCAGCGACCGCAACGACGACGAACTCCGGTACCTCGCAGACGTCGGCGTCCAGCCCGGTACCGAACTCGAGCTCGTCGAACACGCACCCATCGGGATGTTCGTCGTGCACATCGACGGCGAGGACGTCCACCTCCCGGAGCGCGTCGCCGAGACGCTGGAGGTCCGGCCGGCCGACACCGGCGCCGACGTCGACCAGGAGGTGGCCGACGCGTGAGCACCTTCCTCGAGATCGCCGGCATCGCGTTCGCCGCCCAGCTGGCCGTCCTCCCCGGCGAGAAAGTGCAGTTCATCATCGCCGGCCTCAGCACCGAGTACGACCCGAAGGTCGTCGTCGCCGCCGCCGGCTCGGCGTTCGCCATCTGGACCGCCATCGAGATTCTCGTCGGCGAGGCCCTCCAGCGGGTCGTCCCCGGCGTCGCCCTCGACGTCGCCACGGCTGCCCTCTTCGTCGTCTTCGGTCTGCTACTCCTCCGGTCGATGCCGGCCGAGGGCGCCAGCGGCCCGATGACCAGCGACGGCGGCGTCGTCGACGTCGGCGGCCGGCTCGGCAACGCCAGCCTGTTCGGGCACAGCCTCACGACCGCCGCCGGCGGCTTCATCCCCATCTTCGCGATGATGTTCGCCGGCGAGTTCGGCGACAAGACCCAGCTCATCACCATCGGGCTCGCCGCCGACTACGGCGCCACGCCGGCCATCTGGGTCGGCGAGATGCTCGCCATCATCCCCGTCAGCATGGCGAACGCCTACTTCTTCGACCGGTTCTCCGGGAAGTTCGACGCCCGCAAGGCCCACCTCGGCTCGGCCGCCCTGTTCTTCTTCTTCGCACTGGACACGGTGCTTGCCGTCACCGTCGGGTTCTCCGTCTGGGAGGAACTGGTGGCCGTCGCCGCCGGCGTCCTCGACGCCGTCCTCCCGCTGCTGGTGGTTCTGCCGTGACCGGCGGGCTTTAGTCGAGGCACACCGACCTCAGCGTGTGTTCGAAGCCGCCGTCTCGCTGGTCGCCGGCGTCACCCTCGGCCTGTCGCTGGCGGCACCACCCGGGCCGATGAACGCCGTCATCGCCGAGGAGAGCGTCACCCGCGGCTGGACGTCGGGGTTCGCCGCCGGCCTCGGCGCGATGACCGCCGACGCCGTCTTCTTCGTGCTCGCGCTCGTCGGCGTCGTCGCCGTCGTCCAGCAGTACCCGACACTGGAAGCGGCGCTGTTCGCGGTCGGCGGCCTCCTCATGCTGTACTACGCCTACGGCGCCGTCGAGGACGCCGGGTCGTTCTCCGAGTCCGAGGCCGCGGACGGCCGCGGCTTCCGGAAGGCGTTCGCGCTCGCGCTCGCGAACCCCTACCAGGTGACGTGGTGGCTGACCGCCGGCGTCGGCCTGCTCGACCCCGGCAGCATCGAAGCGTTCGGCTACTCGCTGCCGGCGGCGAACGGCGTGCTCACGGTCGCGGGATTCTTCGGCGGTATCCTCGCCTGGATAACAGTGTTCCCGGCGTCGCTGCGGGCGGCCGGCGACCGCGTCGACGCGTTCGGCACGGCCGTCGCGTACGCCAGCGCGCTCGTACTGGCGCTGTTCGGCGTCGCGTTCCTCGGGACGGCGGCCGGCGTGTAGCTAGCTGCGGGCGTCCATCCCGGGCACTTCCTCCTCCAGCCACTCCTTGAGCCACCGCACGCGTTTCAGGCGCCGGTGCGCGATGGACTCGGCGGCGTCCGACTCAACGCGGGCCGCGGCGTCCTCGCCGCGCTCCAGCACCCGGTCGACCATCTCGGCGGCGTCGACGTGCGTCCGCGCCTCGTAGCCCATCCGCAGCAACATCAGCGCGGCGCCGTTCGCGCCCGCCTTGTCCAGCAGGTCTGCCTCCACGAGACACCGTATCTCGAGTGGCAGGTCCTCGAGGTCGTCCTGGTAGGAGTGGCGGGCGACCGCCTCCGTGACCTGGTCGACGAACGACGGCGGGAAGTCGCCGTGCGTCTCGAGGTACTTCCGGGCGATGCGCGCGCCCTCCTCGGCGTGGGTCTCCTGGTCGGCTTCCAGCTTCGCGATGTCGTGGAACAGCGCCGCGACCCGCACCACGTCGACGTCGGCGCCCGTCCGCTCGGCGATGCGCTCCCCGATGTCCACGACGTTCAGGATGTGCGTGAACCGGTACTCCGCGGAGTGCCACGGGTACCACCGCATCCGACCGCCGTCGTCCTCGTTCTCGACGCTGGCTTCGAGGTAGTCCCGGACGAACGCGGCCATCTCGTCGAACTCCGCGTCCCCGACCGGGGACTCCTTTATCTCGACGCCCACCGTCTCACCTCCGTTGCGCGGCGAACTATCTGTATCATTATATCAACAGAGGTCTGTTTCGGTCTTAGGCCTTTTGCAGCCCACGTGGTTATGTGGCGCCGCCACGTCCACGCCGACGTGACCGAGAAGCGATACCTGACGAACAGCACCGTCACCGAGTTCGAGGCGACCGTCGAGGCGGTCGCCGACGACGGCAGCAGCGTCGTACTCGACGGGACGCACTTCTACCCGACCGGGGGCGGGCAGCCACACGACACCGGCGAGCTGCGGAAGGTCGACGACAGTGGCGACGCCGGTGACGAAGCGCCGAACCGAGCGTGGCGCGTCACCGACGTGTCGGGCAGGCAGACAGTTCACCACGCGATCGAGGGCGGCGAGCCGCCGGCACCCGGCACCCGGGTGGTCGGCGAGCTCGACGCCGACCGGCGGCGCGCACACAGCCGGTACCACACCGCCCAGCACGTGCTGTCGGCGGTGCTGCTCGACGAGTACGGCGCCGAGACGACGGGCAACCAGCTGTACGCCGACCGCGCCCGGCTGGACTGCGCGCGAGACCAGCGGTTCGACGACACCGACCTCGCGGACCTCGAGGTCGCCGTCAACGACGTGCTCGATGCCGGCCACGACGTCGAGTGGTACACGCTCGACCGCGAGACCGCCGAGACAGAACTGGACCCCGAACGCACCCGTCTGGACCTCCTGCCGGACTCGGTGACCGAGGTCAGAATCGTCGACATCGGCGGCGGGGACGTCGACCGGACGGCCTGCGCCGGGACGCACGTCGGGAACACGGCGGACGTCGGGGAGTTCGTCGTGACCGGCCGCGAGACGGCGGGCAGTGGCGAGGAGCGCGTCCGGTTCGAACTCCGGGACTGACCGGCGGCGGGTCTGGGGAGGGGTCGATTACTGAGCGCCGTGTTCCTCGTACGGCTGCACGACCACGACGCCCTCGCCGGCACTGTCGCCGTCGAAGGCCATCTGGAAGCGCTCGCCGGACTCCTGGCCGACCATGTCCGAGAGGCTGGCGTTCACGTCCACGGTCGGGGACGTGGCGCTCCACGCCACCGTCGCCGCCGGGTCGGTCGTCACGGGCGGCTCCAGCACGAGCGGGTCGCCGTGCGTCGTCAGCGCGACGTACCCGGGGCCGGCAAGTTCGACGTTCGTGAACCCGCCGGCGAACGACCCGGCGAGGCTGTCCATCGTCGTGACCTCGTAGTCGAGGCCGTCCTCGAACGCGAGCACGTCCTCGCCGTTGACCGTGATGCGGTCGTCGGCGTCGAGGTGCAGCACCTGGACTTTCTTCCGGTCGTCCGCGAGGAAGACCTCGCCGTCGCCCTCGACGGTCATGACGGGGGTGCCCTCGCCGGTCGCCGCCTCCTTCAGCATCCCGGTGAGCCCGCCCTCGGCCGACCGCTTCCCGGTGAACGAGAGGTCGCCCTCGTAGGCGACCATCGCGCCGGCTTTCGCCAGCACGGAGCCGTCGACGTCGACGGAGAGGGTGTAGCTGTTCTCGAGCTGGAACGGTGCGTCGCTGTCGGTCGCCTCGAATTCGGCGGTGACTTCGGTTGCGTCCATAGTGGGCAACGTGGAGCGGGGGACTCCACTCGACGCATCGACGCGCCCCGGAATCAAGCTACCGCTCGTGTGCAGAGACAGCAACTTCGCACTCCCGCATCGCGTCGAAGCGCTCCTCGTCGGGGTCGTCGATAGCGACGGTTTCGACGGTCACCCAGCCGCCGTCGTACACGAGCCCCTTCACCCAGTCGTCGGTCCCCAGAATCAGCTGCTCGGTCACCACCACCGGCTCGCGGGTGTCGGCCTCGACGGCGTCCTCGCGGTCGACAGGCACTACCAGCGAGAAGGCGTCGGCGTGGTTCAGCGCGGTCACCTCCCGCTGTCGCAGCGGCCGGTCGGGCAGCGAGCCCAGCGAATCGCTCATACCGGCGGCAGGCGGCGGCTACGGGTAGGCCTGTCGCTCCCGGCCAGTGTTTTATTCACGCCCCGAAAATACACACAAAGCATATATACCGAAACTTCCATGCTCTCAACGAGATGCCGGAGTGCAAGAACTGTGGGTCCTTCGTGACCACGGACTACGCTCGCGTCTTCACGCCGCCCGGCGTCGAGCGCCCGCGCGTCTGCCCCGAGTGCCCCGACATGGTCCGGGACGGCGCCGACGTCCGCGAGGCCCGCGCCACACGGTCGTAACGCCGCGCCGAACAGTCACCCGCCTACAGCCGCGTGAGGTTCGTCGCACGCGGCCCTTTCTCCGACTCCTCGATGTCGAACTCTACCTCCTGGCCCTCCTCGAGATCGGCGCCGCCGACGTCCTCCATGTGGAAGAACACGTCGTCGTCGGCGTCCTCGGTCTCGATGAAGCCGTAGCCCTTCTGGTCGTTGAAGAAGTCAACCGTGCCGGTTGCCATGGTTCAGACCCACGTGAACCGTTACCAGCCGGTCACTTGAACGCTGCGCCGGGCTACGCGTCGACGCTCCCGCTGGCGTCCGACTCCGCAGTCTCGTCGCCGTCACCTTCGCCCCCGGTTTCGTCGCTGTCGGCGGTGACCACGTCGATGCGGGCGCCGCCAGAGTCGCTGTCTCCCACCGACACGGACCACCCGTGCGCGTCGGCGATTTCGGCCACGATAGCGAGCCCGTACCCCGTCCCGTCGTCGCTCGTCGTGAACCCCCGCTCGAACACCTCCACGCGGTCCGCCGCCGGAATTCCCGGGCCGTCGTCGGCCACGTAGAACCCGTCGTCGGTCACGCCGACCCGCACGTTCACGCCCGATCCGCCGTGCTCGATGGCGTTGCGCGCCAGGTTCTCGACGACCTGCTGGAGCCGCTGCGGGTCCGCCGCTACAGTTCCACCCTCGACTACCTCCAGCTCCGCGTCCCCGGTCGTCAGCCGCCCCCAGCACTCCTCGGCGACCGACCCGACCGACACGGACTCCGTGTCTGTCACCAGTTGGCCCTGCCGCGCCAGCGCCAGCGTGTCCGTGATGAGCGCGTCCATCCGGTCCAGCGACCGCTGTACCACCTGGATGTGTTCGCTGTCACAGTCCTCTGCGGCCAGCTCCAGCCGGCCGTCGGCCACGTTCAACGGCGCCCGCAGGTCGTGGCTCACGATTGTCGCGAACTCCTCGAGGCGGGCGTTCTGGCGCTCCAGCGCCTCCGTCCGCGACCGGAGTTCGCGCTCCCGCGCCAGCCCCTCCAGGGCCTCCCGGGCGTGCCCGACGAGCAACTCCGTCAGCTCCCGGTCGGCGTCGTCGAACGCCGTCGTCTCCCGGGAGACCGCCTGGAACGTCCCGTGGTCCCCGATCGGTACCGTGAGCGCCGACCGGTACTCCGGGTCCGCCGGCGTGATGTCGTACGCCCGCAGGTCGTCCGCGACGATGGTCTCCTGGCGGTTGTACGCCCGCGTCGCGAACGTGTCCTCCTCCAGCGGCGTCTCCTCCCAGTACCCCTCCGTGTCCAGGTCCAGCGTCCACGCCTTCTGCACGAGCGCCCCGTCGACCTCCACGTCGACGGCCACCAGGTCGAACTCGAGGATGTCCTCGGCGGCCTCCAGCAACACTTCGTACACCGCGGCCTCCGAGTCGGCCGCCTCCAGGTCCGTCGCCGCGTCGTGCAGCGCCGCCAGCGCGCGCTCCCGTTGTTTCCGGTCGCTGATGTCCCGGACGGTACAGACGAGTTCGCCCGCGTCGGTCGCCGCCACGGTGTGGTTCTCCACGAACGTCGTGCCGTCGGCGCGCTCACCCACGGACTCGCCGCCCCAGCTCCCGTGCTCGTCGACGGCCGACAGCACCACGTCCGACCCGAACGACACCTCGTCGTCCGGGTAGACGAGCTCCCAGTGCTCGCCGAGCATCTCCTCGCGGTCGTACCCGTAGAGGTCCGTGTACGCCTCGTTGACGTAGATGAACTCGCCGTCCTCGTCGAGGATGGAGATCCCCTCCTGTGCCGCCTCGATGGCGTTCAGCTGGCGCTTGCGCTGGGCCTCCGCCGCGGCCGTCTCCACGTAGTTCAGGACGCGATTCGCCAGCAGCGTGTACTGGTCGGTGCCGCCCTCCTTCTGGAGGTAGTCCGTCGCACCCGCCGAGAACGCGTCGCTGGCGACCTCCTCGCTGCCCTTCCCGGTGAACAGCACGAACGGCAACTCCGGGTGGTCCCCCCGGACCGCCTCCAGGAACTCGATGCCGTTGCGCCCCGGCATGTCGTAGTCCGAGACCACGCAATCGACCGGCTCGTCGGCGAGCACGTCCAGCCCGTCCGCCGCGCTCGTCGCCGTCACCACCTCGATTCGGTCGTCCTCGCGTTCGAGGAACTCCGCCGCGAGCTCCGCGAATCCGGGCTCGTCGTCGACGTGGAGCACGCGGACCCGTTCGGTCATTGGGACCGCGTACCGAACCCACGCACCTAACGGTGTTGATTACGATCACGAATGCTCGCGAAGGAGTTGATTGTGAGCTGTCATGACCGCAGTGATTCATCAGCGGCCGGAAACTACATTCAGCCCCTGAAACGGCAAAATAGCCCTGGGCAGATTCGAACTGCCGTCATGGGCTCCAAAGGCCCATATGATTGGCCACTACACCACAGGGCTCCACGTTGGCCCGTTCTTGGTCTGGTCTAATATGCATTGCGAGACGGTGACTACTTCGGTGGCAGTATCTCCATGTTGCCGTGTTCCGCAGTCGCGTGACAGCTCGGACACAGGGCGACGAGGTTGTCCAGTACGTGGGCGTTCTGTGGGGCGTCGAACGTTCGAACTGGCCTGATGTGGTGGACATCCGGCTCCCGGCCGATTTCCTCCGCCGTCTCACCACACTTCTGGCATCTGTGATTGTCTCTCTCCAGAACCTGCCGTCGCATCTCCCGCCACCGGCCGTCGTAGACAGCCGTTTCGTCCTCTGACAGCCACGCGTAGAGACACTCGTTGCTACAGAATCGTCCGTGTCCCTGACGGACTGTCGACGGCAGTACGTGCATCTCCTGCTCGCAGTACTCACACGTTCGGGCAATCCGGTCTACATCGAGGAGGTCCGCGTAAGGTGTCCCGAGGAAGTCGTCGCTATCTGCCACACACGACGGACAGTAGACGCCGTCCTTGTTCGACGGGTAGTACTCGAAGGTGTCGCCACAGCGCTTGCACTCCGCCGACTCCCCCGCGTCAGAGTAGTTGCCGTTCTTCTCGCCGGCTTCCGAGTAGCAGTCGTCACAGTACGTCCGCCTCGCTTTCGGGTCGTAGAAGCGAGTCCCACAGTCCGCACAGTTCCGGTTCGGGAGCGGGTCGCCGTGGACTTTCGTGTGGTGCTGGCGCATCCCCCGTTCCGACGAGAGAGACTTCCCGCACGTCGGACAGTCCATACTGCGAGTGAGTCGCGATGGCTGAAAAGCCTCCGCAGTCGCCCGACCGTCAGTCGTTGGCTTCGACGGCTTCCTCCTCGACGAGGTAGCCGCAGGCGTCGGCATCGGCGTCGAAGCAGTCCGGACACTGGGGTTCGCGGTCGATGATCATGTCCAGCCGGTCGGCGACCGTCTCGTCGATGACCGGTTCGAGCTGTCGGGCCTCGGCGCGGTAGTCGTCGACGTCGAGCACGTTCGCGAGGAAGCGCTCGAGGATGCAGTACGTCTGGAGGGCGTCCCGTGCGCGCGCCTCGCCGTCGTCGGTGACGGTGGCGCCCTTGTACTTCTCGTGGGTGACGAGCCCGCGCTCCTCGAGTTTCCCGATCATCTCGTTGACGCTCGCCGGGCTGACGCCGAGTCGGTCGGCGAGCTCGCCGGTCGCCGCCGGGCCGTCGTTCAGTTCCTCCACGAGGAAGATCGTTTTCAGGTACTGGTCGGCGGTGTTCATGTGCTGTCTGCCTCCTCCGAGTCCTCGGTGGCTCCGTCGTCGTCGCTGGGCTCCTCGGCCTGCATCAGGTCCGCGACGGCCTCGACGCCGGCCGCTTCGGCCTCCCGGATGTCGGTCAGCGTCGCCAGCAGCTCGCCGCGGTCGACGCTGAACTCGGCGTCCTCGCTGGCCTCGATGGCGTCGACGAGGTCGTCGTAGAACTTGTACGCGGTCTCCTCGCCGTGCAGCTGGTCGTAGAGCACGCCGTCGAAGTCCTCGGGCCCGGTCTGCCCGTAGCTCTCCGCGACGAGCGCCTCGACCTCGTCGAAGGGGATGCTGTCCGCGTCGAGGTCGTCGATGACGGCCTCGAGGCGCTCGCGGTGCTCGGCGGACTCCTCGCTGGCGTCCGACAGCAGCGCCTCGATGTCCGCGTCGCGCTCGGCCTCGGGCAGCGACTGGTAGTGCCGGTGAGCGCGCACTTCCACGACTTCCTCGAGGACGACGCCGATCTGCAGCAGGCGCGCGAGCTGGGCGTCGGAGTCGACGCGCGCAGCGAGCGAACTCACGGCAACAGCCACCTCGCGGGCGATACAGTCTCCATGTGAGTCAGTAGTCGTCCGAAGCGGACTTAAGCCGTTCCCTCTCGGGGACGGCTCACGCGAGCCGCTCGGCGATGCGGGTCTGGAGGTCCTCGCGCAGCTCCTCGACCTCGACCTCCTCGAGGACGGGCACGAAGAAGCCCTCCACGAGCATGTCCGTGGCCTGCTGCTCGGTGAGGCCACGACCCTGCATGTAGAAGAGGGTCTCCTGGTCGACCTGCCCGACCGTCGCCGAGTGGCTGGCTTCGGTGTCGTGGTTGTTGATGATGAGCTTCGGGGAGGCGTCGGCCTCGCTCTCGTCGCTCAACATCAGCGTGTTCTCGCGCTGATAGCTCGACGTGTCCCAGGCGCCGCTGCCGACGTCCTGGACGCCCTCGTAGACGCTGCGGGCCTCGTCGTCGATGACGCCCCGGGTCACGAGGTCGGCGGTCGTGTGCTCGGCGCGGTGCCAGACCTTCGCGTCGAGGTCGAAGTGCTGGTCGTCGTGGCCGAAGAACGCGCCGACGATCTTCGTCTCGCTGCCGTCACCGTTGAGCTCCGTCGAGACGCTGGTCTTCGTCAGCCGGCTACCGAGGTTGCCCTCGATCCAGTTGACGGTGCTGTAGGTGTCGGCGTCGCCGCGCTTGACCGTGTAGTTGTACGTCTGCTCGTCGAAGTCCTGGAGGCTCCCGTACTGGACGTAGGAGTTCTCCCCGGCGTCGACCTCGACGATACCCGAGTAGTACCGTTCGCCCTCGACGTCGTCGCCGGTGTTCTGGCGCTCCAGAATGGTGGCGGAGGCGCTGGTCTCGGTGACGACGAGCGTGTAGTTGAACAGCGACCGCGAGTTCATCGACGTCCGGATGGTGACGTCCTCGGCGTCGACGCCCTCGGGGACGTAGACGACGGTCCCGGTCGTGAACAGCGCAGTCGACAGCGCCGTCAGGCGGTTCTGCTGGGGGTCGACGACGCTCCCGAACGCGTCCTCGACGTGTTCGGCGAGGTCGTCGTCCTGGAGCGCGTCGTGGAAGGACTCCACGCGTGCGTTCTCGGCGCCGACCTGGTCTTTGTCCTCGGTCTGCGCGAGCGGGTCGCCGACGAGCGCATCGAAGTCCAGGTCCTCGAGGTTCGTCCACTTGCGGCCCGGCGTCTGGATGACGCTCGGGTAGTCGAGGCCGTCCATGGCCTCGAGGGCGTCGAGTCGCGCCTCGAGGAGCCACTCGGGCTCGTCGCGTTCCTCGGCCAGCTGCCGCACCGTGTCTTCGGAGATGTCCTTGTGTAGCTGCGTACTCATATTAACCGAGGCTCCCCTCCATCTCGAGTTCGATGAGGCGGTTCAGCTCGACCGCGTACTCGATGGGCAGTTCCTCCGTGATGGGTTCGATGAACCCGGAGACGATCATCTGCTTGGCGTCGTCGTCGTCGAGACCGCGGCTCTGGAGGTAGAACACGTCCTCGTCGCCGATCTTCCCGACGGTCGCCTCGTGGGCGACGTCCACCTTCGACTCGTTGATCTCCATGTACGGCATGGTGTCGCTGGTGGACTCGTTGTCGAACATCAGCGCGTCGCACTCGACGTTCGTCTTCGAGTTCTCGGCGCCGTCCGCGATGTGGACGAGGCCGCGGTAGTTCGTGCGGCCGCCGTCTTTCGCGACGGACTTCGACTCGATGGTGGACTTCGTGTCCGGCGCGTTGTGGTAGACCTTCGCGCCGGTGTCGATGTCCTGGCCCTCGCCCGCGAACGCGATAGTGATGTGGTTGTCAGTCGCGCCGCGCCCCTTCAGAATCGTGGAGGGGTACAGCATCGTGGCCTTCGAGCCCATGCTGCCGGAGACCCACTCCATCGTGCCGTTCTCCTCGACGACCGCGCGCTTCGTGTTGAGGTTGAACGTGTTTCGCGACCAGTTCTGCACGGTCGAGTACTGGACGTGAGCGTCCTCCCCGACGAACACCTCGACGCCGCCGGAGTGGAGGTTGTGGCTCGCATACTTCGGCGCCGAACAGCCCTCGATGTAGTGGACTTCCGAGCCCTCCTCGGCGATGATGAGCGTGTGCTCGAACTGGCCCATCCCCTCGGAGTTCATCCGGAAGTAGGCCTGCACGGGCATGTTCACCGTGACGTCCTCGGGGACGTACACGAAGCTCCCGCCGGACCAGACGGCGCCGTGGAGCGCCGCGAACTTGTTGTCGCTCGGCGGCACGCAGCTCGTCATGAAGTGCTCTCTGACGAGCTCCGGGTACTCGCGAACGGCCTCGTCCATGTTGCAGAAGACGACGCCCTTCTCCTCCCAGCGCTCCTGCATGTTCTGGTAGACGACCTCGGACTCGTACTGGGCGCCGACGCCGGAGAGCGCGTTGCGCTCGGCCTCGGGGATACCCAGCTGTTCGAACGTGTCCTGGATCTCGTCCGGGAGGTCCTCCCACTCGTCCGCGCCCGAGCGCTTGTCGACGTCGGGGCGGATGTACGGGATGATCTCCTCGACGTCGAGCTCGGAGAGGTCCGGCTGGCCCGGCCAGTCCGTCGGCATCGGCATCTTCTTGTACTGTTCGAGCGCGCGGAGGCGGCGCTCGAGCATCCAGTCGGGCTCGTCCTTGTCCTCGGAGATGACGCGGATGGTCTCCTCGGTCAGGCCCTTCTCGGATTCGAAGGCGGAGTGCTCCTCCTTCTTGAACTCGAAGCGCGCCTCGGTGTCGGTCTCTTGAATGTCTTCGGAACTCATGTGTTGTGTTTGTGGGGGGTCGCGTGTCCGGGAGCCGTTACGCGGTCTCGTAGACCTGGTCGCGGACCCAGTCGTAGCCCTCGTCCTCGAGCTTCTGTGCGAGCTCCGCGTCGCCTTCCATGACGACTTCGCCGTCCAGCATGATGTGGACGCGGTCGGGCTCGACGTAGTCGAGGATGCGCTGGTAGTGGGTGATCTGGAGGATGCCGGTGCCCTGTTCGTCGCGGAGGGCGTTGATGCCCTTCGAGACGTCCTGCAGGCGGTCGATGTCGAGCCCGGAGTCGATCTCGTCGAGCACCGCGATCGAGGGCTCGAGGATGGCGGCCTGGAGGACCTCGTTTTGCTTCTTCTCGCCGCCGGAGAAGCCCGCGTTCAGGTAGCGGTTCGCGAACTTCTCGTCCATGTCGAGGACGTCCATCTTCTCGGAGAGGATCTCCTGGAACTCGGCGACGCCGATCTCGCCCTCGTCGGCGGGACCCTCCATCGGGGAGGTCTCGTAGCCCGCGTCCTCCTCGTCGTCGTCGTCAGCCGCCTCCTCTTCCTCGTCCTCGAAGAGCAGCTCCTCGCGTTCCTCGAGCTTGGCGTTGAGCGCCGTGCGGAGGAAGTTCACGAGGGTGACGCCCTCGATCTCTGCGGGGTACTGGAAGCCGAGGTAGATGCCGAGCGCGGCGCGCTCGTTCGGCTCCAGCTCCAGCAGGTCGAAGGTGCGTTCGTCCTCGGGAACCGCCTCGACGCCGTCGAAGTCACCGTCTTCGAGCGTGAGCAGGACTTCGCCGTCGGTGACGTCGTACGCGGGGTGGCCGGCGACGATCTTCGCCGTCGTGGACTTCCCGGAGCCGTTGGGCCCCATCAGGGCGTGGATCTCTCCGGAGGGAATCTCGAGGTCCACGCCTTCGAGAATCGTCTCGCCGCCGTCCTCAGCCACTTTCGCGTGTACGTCTTTGAGTTCGAGCGTAGCCATCGATTAGGTCATCCTAAACAACGTCAGAGAGCACCATAACCGTTGCGGATTTCACTGTAAGTGCTTTCTCGACCGCAAAAATGAATTTCCGTTTCGGAAAATCGCGTCAGTCGTCGGCGGCCACCGGGTCCCCGTGCTCGACGGTCGTCCCGAGCACGTCCAGAAACTGCGAAATCCACTCGGCGTGGTCCGGCCACGCCTGCGCCGTCACGAGGTTCCCGTCCGTCGTCACCTCGTCGACCCACGTGCAGCCGGCCGCCTCGCACTCGGGGCGGACGGCGGGGTAGGAGGTCAGCTCGTAGCCGTCCAGCACGCCCGCCGCGGCGAGCAACTGTGGGCCGTGGCAGAGCGTCGCCACCGGCTTCTCGGCGTCGAAGAAGTGCTGGACGGTTTCGATGACCTCGTCGTACGTCCGGAGGTACTCCGGCGCCCGGCCGCCCGGTACGACGAGGCCGTCGTAGTCGGCGGGGTCGACCTCGTCGAGTGTCGCGGTCAGCTCGAAGTCGTGGCCCCGCGTCTCGAGGTACGTCTGGTCGCCCCGGAAGTCGTGGATCGCCGTCTTCACCGTCTCGCCGGCTTCCTTCTCCGGGCAGACGGCGTGGACCTCGTGGCCGACGGCCTGCAGCGCCTGGAACGGCACCATCGTCTCGTAGTCCTCTGTGAAGTCGCCGGTCACCATCAGCAGTTGCTTGCCTGACATTGGTACAGAATAACGTACGCTGGCGGTCTCCATAACTGTTCGCCGGGCGAACCACCAAGACCCTCCCGCACGACGCTCCAGACATGGCCTCGACCGAACTGGACGGCGACATCGCCGTCGTCACCGGCGCCAGCAGCGGTATCGGCGAAGCGACCGCACACGCCCTCGCCAGCGAGGGCGCGAACGTCGTGCTCGCGGCCCGCAGCGAGGACCGCCTCCGCGACGTGGCCGACGCGGTCACCGCCCAGCACGGCACCGACGCACACGTCGTCCCGACCGACGTCGCGGACCGGGACGCCGTCGACGCGCTCGTCGACGCGACCGTCGAGGAGTACGGCAGCCTCGACATTCTCGTGAACAACGCGGGCCTCGCTCGCGGCGAGGGCGTCACGGAGATGACCGACGACCAGTACCACCAGATGATGCGCGTGAACTGCGACGGCATGTTCTACGCCACCCGCGCCGCGCTCCCCCACCTCCAGGAGTCCGAGGGGAACCTCGTCTTCGTCGGGAGCTTCGCCGGCCAGTACCCCCGGCCGTTCAACCCCGTCTACGCCGCGACGAAGTGGTGGACCCGCGGGTTCGCGCACAGCGTCGAAGCCCGCTACGGCGACGACGGCGTCGCCGTCACCGTCGTCAACCCCAGCGAGGTCCGTACCCGGTTCAACGAGACCGACGGCACCGCCTTCGAGGACGCCTTCGACGAGGGCGAGGTCTGCGAACCAGAGGACGTCGCCGGCGCCATCGCGTTCGCGGCCACACAGGACCCGCCCGCGACGACCAGCGAAATCGACGTCTACCGGCAGGACAAGTTCTCGCACTTCTGACCGAGTGCGGGACGGGCCGCGCCCGGAGCGCTACGTGAAACTCCCGAGGCCGGTCTGTGTCTGCCCGGACTTCACTTCGTCCCAGGAGATGTCCAGCGCCTCGAGGATGCGCTCGATGGGTCCCTTGAGGGTCTTGTCCAGCATCTTGTCGTAGTCGACCTCGAACTCGTCGGGGATCTGGTCGGCGTACTCGTAACAGATGACGTCCGGGTCGCGCTTGAACTCGATGTACAGCGGGTCGTCGTCGGCGCCCGGCTGGTCGGCCTCGAACTCGCGGAAGAACTCGGGGTGGACCTTCGCGAGGTAGAGCCGCTTGGGCTTCGAGCCGCGGTCGAAGTTCGTTCCGAGCAGGAGGTTCGCATACTTCGCGCCACGCACTTGCGCCGTGTCCGTGTCGTAGTTGTCCAGGCGTTTGCCGATGCCGCCCGGGATACCGATGTCGTCGAGGTCCACGTCGCCGTCCTGGAACTCCTCGATGACGCCGTGGACGTAGTCCTCGACGCCGTCCACGTCGCCCTCCCGCACCACGAGGTCGATGACCTCCTTCTGGACGCGCTTCGTGATGGGTGCGATGTCCGAGCGCTGGTACTCGAAGCCCGTGATGTCGACGTCGTCGACGTCCTTGCCCTCCTTCCAGACGATGTGGCCGGCGTAGCGCTTCTTCTTGCCCGCCTGGAAGAACCGACGGTAGAGCTTCTCGAACTCGATCTGGAAGCGGTGGTCGTCGGCGTTCAGCTGCTCGCTGGCGAACTCGTCGTAGGCGGCGTTGATGTGGTCCTCGATGTCGAAGGACTCCTCGATGGCCTCCTCTTTGGTCATCCCGCCGCCGAGTTCGAGCATGACGCTGTCGGTGTCGCCGTATGCGACCTCGTAGCCGAAGTCCTCGGCGGCTTCTTCGGTGAACGAGATGACCTCGCGGTTCGTGGAGGTGACGCCCGCGCTCATCGCGCGGTCGTACAGCCGGAAGCGGTCCCAGCCGAACACGCCGTAGAGGCTGTTCATGATGACCTTCACGGCGGCCTGCTGGCGGTCGTAGCGCTCGTAGTCCTCGCTGTCCGGGTCGTGGTCGTCCCGGAGTGCCTTCTTGTCCTCGCGTTCGGTGAGGAGCTCGTCGACCATCTCTCGGATGATGCCGTCCGGCTCCTTCCGGAAGTGGACGCCCGTCGGCGTCTGGTAGGTCTCCCCGTCGAACTCGTCGGGGTCGACTTTGGTCTCCGGGCTGGCGTTGATGGTCACCATCGACATCGGGTAGAGGCTCTTCAGGTCGAGCACGGAGACGTTCTCCCGGACGCCCGTGATGGGGTCGAAGACCGCGCCGCCCTCGAACTCCTCGGCCTCCTGTTGCCCCTTCGACGGCAACACGAAGTTCCCGTACGCCTTGTGCAGGACGTACATGTCCACGGCGTCGCCGGGCGTCGTCGCGTCCTCGAGCTTGCAGCCCACCAGTTTGCGGGCCTCGTCCCAGAACGCCACGATGGACTGCTTGCGGTCGATCTCCACGCAGAGCTCGACGTCCCGGAGGTTGTACTCCAGCAGGCGCTCGGGGTCGTCCTCCCAGAGGTCGCCGATGTCGCCGGGGTAGCGCTCCTTCCCGACGCCGAGTTCCTGCTCGCCGACGGCGTCCAGCCGGTAGGAGTCGAGTTCGGAGTACTTCGTGCGCTGGTAGGCGTACAGCAGGTCGAAGACGACCCGGCCTTTCACGTTCGGGCCGCCCCACCCGGACGTCCAGACCTCGCTCACGCGCGACAGCCGGTCGGAGTCGAGGTCGTGACTCGTTCCAGAGTCGAGTTCGTCCAGCCGGTCGATGAGGTACGGCGCGTCGAAGTCGTCGAAGTTCCAGCCCGTCAGGACGTCCGGGTCCGTCTCCTCGATGTACGCGAGGAACGCCTCGTGCATCGCCTCCTCGCTGTCGAAGACCCGGACGTCGACGTCGAAGTCGTCGGACAGCGGGTCGTAGCCCGGAACGTCCTCGGGGCTCTCGACGGTCGCGTCCGGGGCCGTGTACAGCCACGCGACGTACTCGTCGCGGTAGGAGTCGTGGCTCGTCAGGCAGACGACCGGCTCCTCGCCGTCCTCCGGGAAGCCGTTGCGGTCGTCGACCTCGATGTCGAAGGTGTTGACGCGCAGGTCGGCGGTGACCTCGCAGGCCTCGACCTCGTCGTGGTGGACGTAGACGGCGCCGTCGTCGGCGCGGCGCTCGGGGACCCGGATTCCCTCGGTGACGTCCTTGTCGATGAGCAGGCGGTTCGGGAACAGGATGTCGGCCTCGTAGTGCTCGAACTCGTCGCGGATGTTCCCGACGTCCCGCGGGGTCCGACCGAAGATCTTCGTCAGTTCCTCGCCCCGGATGGACTCGTAGCCGTCCTCGGTGCCGGTGATGACTTCGTCGGTGAGGTCGTCCTCTGAGAGCGTCTCGGTCGGCGCGTAGAAGTACGGCCGGAATCCGTGCACGCGGACGTGCTCGGCCTCGTTGTCCGCCGTGCGGCCGAAGACGTGGAGAACGGGTCGCTCGCGGTCTCCCGACCCCTCGACGGTGTAGTCGACCTGCGTCACCATCAGTTCGACCTCGCCCTCGGCGTCGGGCAGCGCGTCCTTCTCCGCGGTCAGCACCTCGTTCACGACGGGGTCGGCGTCACCGGCGACGACCGCGGCCTCCTCGCGGACCGTCTCTTCGCCGGGGCCGTTGCCGCCGCCCCCGTCGCTCTCGTGCATGAACTCGGAGAGCTCGGTGTTTCCCATTGTCCCCGGATTCGTCCGTCTCCCCTAAAAACTCGCCCTTCGGCGCGGCAGAAACGGACACGGGGAGAAGGCTTATACCATGTGATTCCATACCACACTTCGAGGTGACAGACGTGACAGACCACGCAGCGGGCGACCGGCATCGCCACAACGACGTCCCACAGCTGCCAGAGGGTGACGACGCACGAGACAGCGTCGAAGCCTACGACACAGACGACGGGGTCGTACTCTACGACGCGGAGAATCCGCTCGCGTGGCTCAAAGGCACGAACGCCGTGCCACTGGGCGACGCCCTCTAGAACCAGTAACGCTTTCCTCCCACACACCCCAGTTTCCGTCGTGCTCGACGACCTCCCGTTCGCCGACGAAGAATCCGAGACCGAGCAGGAGCTGGCACCCTCGGTCGACATCCCGGACGCGTCGGCCGCCAGCACCGAACTCCAGCGCAAGTTCTGGACGCTCGTCCTCGTCTTCAACGCCGCCATCCTCTCGCTGAGCATCGGCGCGATGCTCGTCGGCTTCCAGGGGGACTGGGACGCCGGCGGCAGCCTGCTCGCGGCCGGCATCGTCCTCTCGGTCTACGGCGGCTTCAGGTACCGCACGTACACCCGCAAGGACTAACGCCGCCGACCTCGTTCTGCCGGGCGTGCAGACGGTACGGGACGCAGACGGCCGCCGCTGGCTCCTCCTCAAAGAGAGCTCCGAGAGCAGCAGAGTCAGAGACCCCGAGACCGGCGAGGAGGCCTTCCTACCGAACGACGAGCTCGAGCC
This sequence comes from Halobacterium rubrum, assembly GCF_021729015.1. GTDB lineage: Archaea > Halobacteriota > Halobacteria > Halobacteriales > Halobacteriaceae > Halobacterium > Halobacterium rubrum. The sequence continues at coordinate 17,914 of NZ_JAJQQZ010000003.1, read as the reverse complement.
CGCGGGCGGCGAGTCCCCCTTCGAGGCGCTCGCCAGCAGCGTCCCCGGGCCCGCTCGCCGCGTCGCCCGCTCCTGCCACGAGGACTGGCAGTTCGGGTTGCTCGTCGCCCTCGCCGACGACGGTCCGCAGCCGGTCAGAGAACTGCTTTCCGACGCCGCGGCCTGCGAGAGCGACTTCCTCGGCGCCACCACCGAACTCCGCGCGGCCGGCCTCCTCGCGGAGACGACTGTCGGTGGCGAACGCGCGTACGAACTCACAGCGGACGGCCGCGACGGCGTCGACGCACTCCGTCAGGCCGACTGAGCGCGGCCGTGATAGCCGGTGACCGCAAGCACCGACAGCGACACCGCCACCGCTCCGAGCCCGAACGCCCACAAAAGCGGCGTCGACGCCGCGATACCGCCGACGCTGAGGGCGGCGCCGAGCAGTGCGAGTCCCCCGCCCAGCCACAGTAGCTGCCGCATCGCCGCGCTCCCGCCCCTGTTCTCTGCTTCCCCCGCCGTCGTCGTTGTCGTCCTGGTGCCCGAGGACGTGCCCTGACTCGTCGGCATAGTGGCCACTTGCCCTCCACGGTAAGGAGTCTTCCGGGACTAGTCAGCCAGCGGGACAGTCTCGTCGCGGACCACTTTCGACCGGTTCGAGGTGGCGTCTTTCTCGACGCGCACCACGTCGTCGGCGGCGTCCACCAGCTCCTCGTCGTGGCTCACGACGACGATCTGTTCGACGCCCAGCCGGCGCATCGACTCCACGAGCTCCACGAGCTGGGAGACGTGCCCGGAGTCCAGGAACACCGTCGGCTCGTCGAGGATGAGCGGCGGCAGCGGCGCCTCGCCGTCGATGCCCTCCGCGAGCAGCCGGTAGATAGCGGTCCGCAGACTGAGGTTGAACAGCGCGCGCTCCCCGCCGGAGAGCTGCTCGGGTTCCAGCGGCTCGCCGTCCTTCTGGTAGACGGTGAGCTCGTACTCGCCGGAGAGCTCGATGCGGGCGTACGAGTCGTTCTGGTACACCAGCTCGAACGTCTCGTTCAGGAGGCGTTCGAGCTTCGAGACGTTCTGCTGGCGGAGCTCCGCCCGCAACTCGCCGTACGTCGACTCCAGTTCCGAGACCTCGTCGTGCAGCGCCTGGAGGTCCTCGTACCGGGACTGCACGCGCTCGCGCTCCTCGCGCAGCTCCTCTAATCGTCTAATTTCTCCTTTGAGGTCCCCGATGTTCTCGGTGAGGTCGTCTTTCCGTTCTCGGAGGGCTTCGAGTTTCGGCTCGACCTGTTCGAGGTAGTCCTCGGCGCGCTCTCTGTCCTCGCGGGCGGCCTCGACGCGGTCGTCGTCGAACTCGCTCTCGAGGGCGCGCTTGCGCTCCCGCAGGTCCGACAGCCGGTCGCGGCGCTCCTCGTTCTGGTCGGCCAGCGACTCGCGCTTCTCGGTGAGGCGCTCGGCCGTCTCCCGTGCCTCGACAGCTGCTTCGAGGACGTCGACGAGGTCGTCCAACTGTTCGATTCGTTGCTCGAGCTCCAGCTTCTCGGACTGAAGTTCACCCAACTTCTGCTGTTTCTCATCAGTTTTCTGTTCTTTTTGCTCAGCTTCTTCGCGTGCGTCCTCGGCTTCGTCGTCGAGGTCGTCGGCGCGCTCGCGCTTCTCCGCCGCCTGCTCGCGCTTCGCTTCGGCGGCTTCGTCCCGCTCGTCGCGGCGTTCGACGGCGAGTTCGCGGTCCCGCTGGAGGTCCGCGACCTCGCGCTCTGCGTCCACCAGCGACTCGGCGCGGTCGACGCGCTCGGCCACCTCGTCGAGGTCGCGCTCGACGGCTTCGAGGTCGGCCTCGAGGTCGGCGACGCGTTCGCGGTACTCGTCGACGCTCTCGACGTGCGGGGAGCCCTCGACCGGCTGCCCGCACTCGGGGCACTTCCCCTCGTCGAGGAGCTCCTCGGCCTCCGCGACCCGGTCCTCGGCCGACTGGAGGTCGGCACGGACCTCCTCCCGCTGCTCACGCAGTTCTTCGCGCTCGGTCTCGGCGTCGGCGAGGAACGCCTCGGCGTCACCGAACTCGACCGGTGCGTCGTCGAATGCCGTCTTCGCGTCCTCGATGTCGGCGTCCAGCGCCTCGATGCGGTCGGCTGCCTCGTCGCGCTTCGCAGCCGCGTCGTCCGCTTCGGCGTCGAGGTCGGCCGCCTCCTCGCGCAGCGCCTCCGCGCGCTCTTCGAGGTCGTCGGCTCGCTCGGCGGCGCTGTCGGCCTGCTCGGTGAGCCGCGACACCTCGGGCGCGAGGTCGCTCACCTGCTCGGTCACCGCCTCCCGCTGTTCGGCGACGGCGTCGCGTTCAGCCGCGGCCGACTCGGCGTCCGGGTCGTCGAGCCCGGCCTCGTCTGCGAGGGCTGCGGCCTCGTCGTCGAGTTCCCCGGCTCGCTCGCGGTGCTCGCTGACGCGGTCGGCGAGGTCCTCGCGCTCGCTCTCCGCCTCCACGACGGCCTCCCGGACCTCCGCTATCGTGTCCTCGACGCCCGCCAGCTCCTCGCGCTTCTCCTCGTAGCGTTCGAGGACATCCTCCGCCTCGTCCAGCGTCTCCTGGGCCTGCTCGCGCTGCTCGTCGAAGTTCTCGATGTCCTCGTTCACGTCAGCGAGCTCGGATTTGAGGGTCGCGAGGCGGTCGTGGGGGTCTGCGGCCTCCTTCTCCGAAATCTGGTCGTCGAGCTGGTCGATTTTCCCCTCGACGTTGCTCTTGACGTCCTCGACGCCGAGGCGGGCGTCGCCGGCGCGCTGCCGGTAGTCTTCGAGCTTCCCGAGCTGGAGCAGGTCGTCGATCATGTCCTGGCGGGTGCTCGGGGAGGCGTTGATGAGCTTGTTCACCTCGCCCTGCCGGACGTACGCGCAGTTCACGAACGCCTCGGCGTCCATCCGCAGCAGGTCTGCGACGTGGCCCTCGACGTCCTGCACGCCCTCGATCTGGCCCGATGGCGTCTCCAGTACGCAGTCGGCGGTCTGGGCGCGGTCGCCCGTGTACCGCACGCGTCGGTGGACGTGGTAGTCGCCGCCGGCGTGCTCGAACCAGAGGTCGATTTCGGCCTCCTCCTCGCCGATGGTGACGACCTCGTCGAGCGTCTTGTCGAGCGCACTGGTGCCGTACAGCGCGAAGAAACACGCCTCCAGCAGGCTGGACTTCCCGCTGCCGTTCAGCCCGTGGATGACCGTCACCCCGCGGTCCAGCGCCACGTCGGCGTCCTCGTAGCACTTGAAGTTCGTCAGCGACAGTCGCGTGAACCTCATTGGAAGTCCTCCATGGTAGCAGTCTGGGCGTCTGGCTCGGCTCCGTCGTCGGTGCCGGCGGTGTCGTCGTCGGCGACGTCGGCGTCGTCGGCGGCGACAGCCGGCTCTTCCGTACTGCTCGCCTCCGTCTCGGCGTCGGCGTCCTCCTCGCGCTCGGCGTCGAGTCCGGCGTCGTCGCCGTCGAGGACGGCTTCGGCGCGCTGCTTCACTCGCTGCCGGACGTTCGCGTCGGCGACCGTGGCGTCCCGCACGGTCTCGTCGACGTCGAGGGCCGGCTCGCTCAGCCCCATCTCGCGGACGCGCTCCCTGACGGCGTCGTCCGGGTCGGCGAAGGAGACGTCGACGTCGGTCTCGTCGTCGACCTCGCGGCGGTCGTTCACTCGAGTGAGGAGGGCGCCGTGGTCGTCGCCGAAGCGCTCGACCTCGGCCGGCGTGACGTTCTCGCCGTCGCCCTCGACGGTCACGACGACGACGGCGTCCGTGAGGTCGTGCTCGCGCAGGCGCTCCTGGACGAACGCCGTGCCGTCCTCCGGGCCGAGGTCGACGTCCACGAACACGAACTCGCGGGTGTCGATGCCCTTCCGGGAGATGGCGACGCCGTCCCTCCCGGCGCCGTCGGCCTCACCGTCGAACTCGACGACGTTGTAGCCACGGGGGTCGCGTTCGCTCGCGCTCGCGCGCTCGGTCGACCCGCAGTACGTCACCCAGGTGTCGCCGACCTGCGCGGTGTCGGCGGCGTGGTTGTCGCCGAGGAGGACGGCGTCGAAGTCCACCGTCGACTCGCTCAGGACGACGTCGAGGTCCCAGTCGGCGTGCGGGAACGGCGTGAACAGGCCGTGGGAGACGAGCGCGGCGCGGTCCGCGTCGTGGCCGTCGAACGCGTAGTCGAGGTCGTCGCGCTTCGACTCGGGGACGTAGTCCAGCCCGTAGAAGGCGGTGTCGTCGACCACGCGGGGCGAGTCGTCGAGGCGTTCGGCGAGCCCGAGCGTCTCGAAGAGGTCGAGCCACTGCGCGTCCCGCGTGCCCTCGTGGTTGCCGACGACGGCGAGAAACGGGATGCCGGCGTCCGCGAGCGGCCGCAGCACGGCGATGGTGTCGAGGATGTCCCGGAGGCCGGGCTGGCGGTCGTGGTAGAGGTCGCCGGCGTGCACGACGGCGTCGACGGACTCGTCGACGGCGTCCTCGACGACGGCCCGGAAGGCGTCGAGGAAGTCCTGTCGTCGCTCGGGGGCGTGGTACTGTCGGTACCCGAGGTGGGTGTCCCCCGTGTGGATGACGCGAGCCATGTACTGGCAGAGTGTAGCGGTACGGCGGATAAAGCTTCGGCGCTCGACAGTAGTTCGGTGAGCGCGGGGAGCGCGGGCGGCCTCGAATGCAGGAGTGGTGGCTGGGCCGTCGTGGAGGGCGGCGGCCGGGTCAGTTCAGCGTGTAGAGGCGCTTGCGGGCGTCCGAGAACGAGAAGCGCGACTCGACGACGTCGTGTTCCTCGAGTCGCGTCAGCGCGTACCGGACTGTGCGGTCGGGCAGCAGCGTTTCCTCGGCGAGTTCGCTCTGCGAGAGGGTATCGTTGTACTCCAGTACCTTCGCGACGAGCTTCGCGCTCGGCGGCAGGTCTTCGAGGGCTTCCACGGTGTCGGCGTCGATGGCTGTCGCGCTCATACCTACCGATACCGAATGCACCCGCATAATGGTTTCGGAATTGAATATACACTGTGGTAATCTCGTCGGGTGGGGGTACGACCACCCGAAGCCTCTTGTGCGGCACCCCCCTACCTCGGTGTGATGACCGACACCGTCGAGGACGTGGAGCTCCCCTACGACGACAGCGCCTCTCAGCAGGAGAAGCTCGAGGCGCTAGAGGAGCAACTCTCTACCCTCGAAGAGGAGAACGAGGAGATGCGCGACCGGTTGCTCGACGCCAACGCCGAGAACAACAAGTACCAGCAGAAACTCGAGCGGCTCTCCCACGAGAACAAGAAACTCAAGCAGTCCCCGCTGTTCATCGCGACCGTCCAGGAACTCAACGACGAGGGCGCCGTCATCAAACAGCACGGCAACAACCAGGAAGCCCTCACCGAGGTCACGGACGAACTCCGCGAAGACCTCGAACCCGGCGCCCGCGTGGCCGTCAACAACTCGCTGTCCGTCGTCCGCCGGCTGGACGACGAGGCGGACGTCCGCGCCCGCGTCATGGAGGTCGACCAGTCCCCCGACGTCGGCTACGAGGACATCGGTGGCCTCGACGAGCAGCTCCGCGAGGTCCGCGAGACTGTCGAACTCCCGATGAAGGACCCCGGGCTGTTCGAGACCGTGGGTATCGACCCGCCCAGCGGCGTGCTGCTGCACGGCCCACCCGGCACCGGGAAGACCCTGATGGCGAAGGCCGTCGCGAAGCAGACCGACGCCACCTTCATCAAGATGGCCGGCAGCGAACTCGTCCACAAGTTCATCGGCGAGGGCGCGAAGCTCGTCCGCGACCTCTTCCAGGTCGCCCGCGACCACGAGCCCGCCGTCGTCTTCATCGACGAGATCGACGCCATCGCCTCGAAACGAACGGACTCGAAGACCTCGGGCGACGCCGAGGTCCAGCGGACGATGATGCAGCTCCTGAGCGAGATGGACGGCTTCGACGAGCGCGGCGACATCCGCATCATCGCCGCCACCAACCGCTTCGACATGCTCGACCGCGCCATCCTCCGGCCCGGCCGGTTCGACCGCCTCATCGAGGTGCCGGTCCCGGACGTCGAGGGCCGCGAGAAGATCTTCCGCATCCACACCCGCGAGATGAACGTCGCCGACGACGTGGACTTCGCGGCGCTGGCCGCCGAGACGGACGACCTCTCCGGCGCCGACGTGAAGGCAATCTGCACGGAGGCGGGGATGTTCGCCATCCGCGACGACCGCCAGGAAGTGACGATGCAGGACTTCCAGTCCGCCCGCGAGAAGCTCGAGCAGGACACCGAGGCAGAAGCGACCGCCGAGCCGTCCCGGACGTTCGCGTAAGTCTCTCCCGCTCTCGCGGTTTTCGCCGTCTCACTCGCAACCGGCCAGCGACTGCGCCACCTTCTCGATTGGATGCAGGGGGTCACCGTCGGCCGCCACGTCGTCCCTGCCCTCGAGTTGCGTGCGGCAGGACGTCCCGGGCGCGACCACCTCGTCGCAGTCTGTGGCAGCGACCTTATCGACGAGGATGTCGGCGATGGACTGCGAGAGGTCGTAGTGTTCGGCCTCGTAGCCGAAGCTCCCGGCCATCCCGCAGCACGTCGAGTCCAGCGGGTCGACCCGGTAGCCGGCGCGCCGTAACACGCCGACGGCGTGGTGGTCGGTGCCGACGGCCTTCTGGTTGCAGTGACCGTGGTACGCGAGGTGCTCGTCCCCGGCCGCGAAGCCGATCTGTTCGTCCAGGCGTTCCCTGTCGAGGTACTCCATGATTCCCTGCGTGGCTCCCGCTACCCGGTCGACCGCTGCGCCGTCCAGCAGGTCCCGGTAGTCGTCCTGCACGACCACGGCGTCCGCCGGTTCGACGAACACCGGGGTCCAGCCGTCCTCGATTCTCGGTGCGAGCGCGTCCACCACGTCGGCCGCGCGGCGCTGCGCCCGGTCCAGGAACCCCAGCGAGTACGCCGGCCGGCCAGACGGTCGTGGGTTGGCGAGCGCGACATCCACGCCGGCGGCTTCGAGGACCTCGACGGCAGCCTTCCCGGGGGCGGCGTTCGTGTACTCGGTGAAGGCGTCGGGGACCAGCAGAACCCGGTCCGTGGGGTCGGCCGGCGGACTGGAGTCGCGAGCCTCGAACCAGTCGGTGAGCGTCTCCCGCTGGAACGTCGGGAGGTCGCGCTCTGGGGCGACGCCGAGTGCTCGTGCGGCGACCCAGTCGGACCCCGGGAGGGCGGTCGCCCAGTTCGAGACGGGGGCGAGCGCGCTACCGAGCGCGAGCAGGCGGTGCACGTCGGCGAACAGTCGCTCGCGGACGCCAGCGCCCTCACGCTCGTGGTACCGGTGTTTCGCTTCGGCCTTGAGTTTCGCGAGATCGACGCCCGTCGGGCAGTCGCTCGCGCAGGCCTTGCAGCCGACGCAGACGTCGAGGACCTCCGCCTGGAAGCGCTCGGAGTACAGTTCGTCCTCCGGGAGGTCCCCGGAGATGGCGGCTCGCAGCATGTTCGCTCGGCCGCGCGTGGACTCGACCTCGTTCCGGGACGCGCGGTAGGTCGGACACATCACGTCGGAGCCGGTCTGCCGGCACGTCCCGCAGCCGTTGCAGAGCTCCACGAGGTCCGAGAAGCCGCCCTCGTCGGCGAAGTCCAGGGTCGTCGTCGGCTCGACTGACTGGTAGTCGGCGCCGTAGCGGAGCCACTCACGGGCGTCCGCTGGCTCGCCCGGCCGCAGGTCGCTCGGCTCCGCGACGTCGCCCTCGTCCCGGTAGACGACCTTGCCGGGGTTCATCCGCCAGTCGGGGTCGAACGCCGACTTCAGCTCCTTGAACGCCGCCCAGAGCTCCGGCCCGTACATCTTGGGGTTGAACTCGGTGCGAGCGAGGCCGTCCCCGTGCTCGCCCGAGAACGCGCCGTGGTGGTCCAGCACGAGACTCGTCACGTCCTCGGTGATGGCGTGCATCGTCTCGACGCCCCGCTCGTCTTTGAGGTTCAGGATGGGGCGGACGTGGAGTGTGCCGGCGCCGGCGTGGGCGAAGTACGCCGCCGACGTGCCGTGGTCGTCGAGGACCGCCTCGAAGGCCTGGACGTACTCGGCGAGTTCCTCGGGCGGCACGGACGCGTCCTCGATGAACGGGTAGGGCTTCGCGTCGCCCTCCAGGCTCATCAACAGGGGAATCGCTGCCTTCCGGAGTTTCCAGAGCGCGTCCTGCTCAGCCTGCTCGTGGGCCTCGAGCACGTCGAAGGCGGCACCGCCGGCGACGAACTCGGCGGTCGTCGCGTCGATGGCGGCCGCGAGGTCGTCGTGGCACTCGGCGTCGAACTCCAGCATCAGCGCAGTCTCGCAGCCCGCCGGGATGGGCGCGGCGTACTCCGCGTACTCCTGGGAGTCGGCGGCGAGCCGGAACACCTCGTCGTCCATCAGTTCGACGGCGCTGGGGTCGTAGTCGAGCGCCGTCGGCACCGCCGCCACGGCGTCCACGAGGTCCTCGAAGCAGTACAGCGCGAGCGCCGTCTCCTCGGGGACAGTCACCAGGTCAAGCGTCGCCTCGACGACGGTGCCCAGCGTTCCCTCGGCGCCGACGAGGAGTTTCGCGAGATTCAGGACGCGCTCGCCGTCGTCGTTCTCGTAGACGGCCTTCTGGAGGTTGTAGCCGGAGACGCAGCGTTTGAGGTCCGGGTAGCGGGCGTCTATCTCGTCGGCGTTGTCCTCGACGAGCCGGCGGACCGTCCGGTAGATGTCGGCCTCGCGGTCGTCGCCAGCGACGATTTCGTCCCACTCGGGGGAGTCGAGGACGACCTCGCGGGCGTGCAGCAGCGACCCGTCCGCGAGCACGACTTGCAGTTCCTCGACGTAGGCGTCCGTGATGCCGTACCGGACGGAGTGGGCGCCCGTGGAGTTGTTCCCGATGCCGCCCCCGATGGTCGCCCGGTTCGCCGAGGCGGGGTCGGGCGCGAACTGCAGGCCGTGCTCGGCGAGGACGGCGTCGAGGTCGTCCTGCACGACGCCCGGTTGGACGGTCGCGCGCCGCCCCTCCGGGTCGACGGCCAGCACGTCGTCCATGTGCTTGCTCAGGTCGAGCACCACGCACCCTGGACCGACGGTCTGCCCCGCGAGCGAGGACCCTGCGCCCCGCGGGAGCACCGGCACGTCGTGGTCGGTTGCGACGCGGACCGCCGCCCGCACGTCGTCGACGCCCTCGGGGAGGACGACACCGGCCGGCCGGGCGCCGTAGACGCTGCCGTCGGTCGCGTACAGCACCTGTGCGTACTCGTCGAACTGTACGTCGCCGTCGACGGCGTCCCGCAGGTCCGCCGCGAGGTCGGCGGCGGCTGCCGCCGAGTCCGGAGAGTCGTGACCGCGAGCGCGCCCGGTTTCCTCGGGCCCGCTGCGGTCGGCGGAGTCGTCTATCGCCACACCGGACAGACGGTTTCCCGTTAGTTAATCTCTCTCACTAGACGGGAAATCGACAACTTCCACGGTGGTCACCGAGTGAGTGCCGGGTAGTGGCCGGAGTCCGCCTCAGAGCGCGGTGAACAGGAAGTACGGAACGAGAAACAGCAGCGCGGTCATCGCGGCGAGTACGAGCCCGTAGCTGACGAACGTTCCCAGCGCCGTCCACCACGAGTCGTGGTCGAACTGGTCGAGCGCGTCCATACCCGTGTGTCCGGGCGGCGCGCCGTAAGCGTTGCCATCAGAACGGCCGACGTCGGCGGCGGCGGCGACGACCGGCCGTTCGCGTCAGTCGACGATGTCGCCGATGCGGCGGGGCTCCCCGGAGAGCGCGGGGTTGGGCTCCACGAGCTGGAGGACCTCGTGGTCGGTGACGTTCTGGTAGTCTTTCTGGGTCGCCTGCTCGATGAGGTCTTTCTCCATCCAGAACTCGGTGCCCTCGTACACCACGTCAACGCCGTCGTCTTCGAAGGAGAGCGTCGTCATGTCCGGAGGTACGCGCGCACAGACTAAACACCGTCGTCTGACGGTCGTCTGACGCTCTCGCGGGGTTTATAGCGGTGCGCGCTCTGGGACCGGGTGTGCTCGGCCCGAACCCGATCGACCGGCTCCTGATTCCGGACGAGACCACCGTCGAGGAACACGACCTCGTCACGGACGGCGACGTCCTCGTCGGCGGCCAGTCGACGGTCGAACTCGGGGTTCGCGGCCGCAGCGTCGTCGCGGGTGAACGCGTCTCCTTCGACGGCGACATCGAAGCCGAGGGCGACTGCCGGCTGGACATGTGGTGTGAGGTCGACGGGAACGTGCTCGCAGAGCAGGACGCCTACCTCGGCGAGCGCGCCCACATCACGGGCCGGCTCGTCGTCGGCGGGGACCTCGACATCGGCGACGACGTCGACATCGAAGAGGGCTTCGAGGCTTCCGGCTGGATCGTCATCCGGAACCCGATGCCGACGCTGACGTTCTTCGTGATGTACCTCACGCACCTCCTGCAGCTCGGCGAGGAGGAGGAAGCCGAAGAGCTCGTCCAGGAGCTGGCGGCGGACGGTGACCGCGACCCGCTGACGATTCCGCGGTCCGCGAGCGTCTCCGACGACGCCTGGCGGGTGTCGACGCCGGCGACCATCGGCGACGACTGCCGGCTGCACGGCAACATCCGCGCGACCGAGATCGACGTCGGCTCCGGGAACAACGTCTTCGGGAGCCTGCGCGCCCAGCAGGACGTCGCGGTGGGCGCCGGCACGAAGATTCACGGCGACGTGACGACCCGCGACGGCGACGTCCACGTGCAGGGCGACGCCGTCGTCCTCGGGGACGTCTCCGGCGAGGACGTCACAATCGACGAGGACGCCGACGTCGACGGCGTCATCCGCGCTCGCGGCGAGATGCGCCTCGGGAGTTCGGCCGACCGGGACGCCGAGTGACGCGGTCGGACCGCCGGGTTTCTTGACGGCTCCACGACCAGCCAGCGGTGATGCCCTCCACTGACGGGGACGGTACGGAGAACCGGTCGGTGAACAGCGACCACGGTCCGCCGTGGCTGGGCCTCCGTCTGCTTCCGGCGGCGGTACTCGCGTGGCTCGGCGTACTCGCGCTGCTCACCGGTGTTCACGGCGTCTGGTGGATGCTCGGCGAGTCGAACCCCGCGCACGTCGGATACGGCGTCCCCAGTCTGCTGTGGGACAGCGCGCTCGTGTTCGTCGGCGTCTACTTCCTCACAGCGGCCGTCGGGAGCGCTGCCACCCGGCTGGATTAGGACTGTGTCGTCTCGGCCTCGTCGTCGTAGGGGTCCTCGACCTCGCCGGCGATGGCTTCCAGCGCGTCCGTGATCGTGACCATGCCGACGACGCTGCCGGTGTCGGGGTCGGTGACGAACGCGAGCTCCTGTCGTTCGGCCTGGAAGCGGTCGATGGCCTCGCTGACGGAGGTTTCGGCGTCGAACTCCAGTGGCGGGTGGGCGACGTCCTCGAGGGTGAGCGTGCCGTCCCGGAGGTCCTCGAGGTCCCGGAAGACCTCCGGGAGGTAGACGATGCCCCGGAAGTCCTCGGTCGACTCGCCGACCAGCGGGTACCGGACGTGGGGTGTGTCGGCCATCCGGGCGAGGTTCGTCTCCAGGTCGTCGGTCGTCGAGACGGCGACGACCTCGTCGATCGGGACGGCCTCGTCGCCGACGGAGATGCGGTCGATGTCGAGTGCGCCGATGACCTCCTCGCGGCGTTCCTCGGAGAGGTCGCCCCGCCCGAGCACCGAGTCGAGGCGGTGCCGGAGGTCCGCCCGGGACTCGACGACGTCCTCCTCGGTCTCCAGCCACGCGCCCGTCATCTCAACGCCGAACAGCCGCAGCGTCCCCTTCGCGATGCCGTCGCCCAGCGTGATGACCGGCGAGATGAGGTAGTGGAACCAGTACAGCGGCGTGGCGCCGTACTTCGACACGAACCGAGAGCGCTCGACGCCGAGGTAGGTCGGCGTCTGCTCGCCGTGCGTGAGGTGGACGAGGTTGATGATGAGGAACGCGATGATGGCGCCGCCGCCGACCGAGGCGAGGAGCGTGTTCGCGAAGAGTGGTTCGAAGATGGCGGCGAGCGCGGGTTCGGCGACGATACCGACCGCGATGGACGAGGCGGTGATGCCGACCTGGCAGGTCGTCAGGTAGAGTTCCAGGTCGTCGGTCATCTCCCAGGCGCGCTCCAGACGTCTGTTGCCGTCGACGAACTCGTCTTCGGTGAACTGCCGTGCGCGAGTGAGCGCGAACTCGATAGCGACGAAGAAGCCGTTGGCCAGTATCAGCGCGACACCGGCGACAAGTCGGACAGCGACCTCGAGTCCGTTCATCACCGGAGCCGTTTCGGAGAGAGCCCCGTGACTCTTTCGGGCGTTCGCGCCCGGTGGGGTTCCGCCAACCGAAAGACGCTTTCCGGCGGTCGGGCAACGGTAGTGGTATGCTGTCTATCGCGCTCGCCGGGAAGCCCAACGCCGGGAAGTCGACGTTCTACACGGCGGCGACGCGCTCCGAGGTGGACGTGGCGAACTACCCGTTCACCACCATCGACGCGAACCGGGGCGTGACCCACGTGCGGACCGAGTGCCCGTGTCTCGAGCGCGAGGAGCGCTGCGGCCACGAGCACTGCCACGACGGGAAGCGTTACGTACCCGTGGAGTTGCTCGACGTGGCGGGGCTAGTTCCGGGCGCTCACGAGGGCCGCGGGCTCGGCAACCAGTTCCTCGACGAGCTGTCGAACGCCGACGTCATCGTGAACGTCGTCGACGCCTCCGGCGGGACGAACGAGGAGGGCGAACCCGTCGAAATCGGCGAGCACGACCCGGTCGAAGACATCGACTTCGTGGAAGAGGAGATGGACCTCTGGCTGGCGGGCATCGTCGAGGACAACTGGGAGAGCGTCGAGCGCGCGTCCCGGTCGCCGGGCTTCGACATCGAGGCGGCCGTCACGGACATGATGACGGGCTTCGGCGCCAGCGAGTACCAGGTCGCGGCTGTGCTCCGGGACATCGACTACCCCGAGGACCCCATCCAGTGGACTGACGAGGACCGCGAGGCGCTGGCCCGAGGCGTCCGCGAGCGCACGAAGCCAATCGTCGTCGTCGCCAACAAGGTCGACGTCGCGCCCGAGGAGAACGTCCAGCGCCTGCTGGACCTCGACAAGCCCGTGATTCCGGCGACGGCGCAGGGCGAGCTGGCGCTGCGGCGCGGCGACGACGCGGGCTTCCTCGACTACGACCCCGGCGACGACGACTTCGAGATTACGGGCGAGGTCAGCGGCGACCAGCGCGACGCCCTCGAGGACCTCCGGGAGACGATGCAGGCGTACGGCGGCACGGGCGTTCAGGGCGCGCTCGACTACGCCGTCTACGACCTCCTGGAGATAGTGACGGCGTTCCCCGTCCAGGACCAGTCGAAGTGGACTGACGCGAAGGGCAACGTCCTCCCCGACGCCTTCCTGCTGGAGTCCGGGTCGACGCCCGTCGACCTGGCGTACGCCGTCCACTCGGACATCGGCGACGGCTACCTCCACGCCGTCAACGCCAAGACCAAGCGGGAGGTCGGCGAAGACTACGAGCTCGAGGAGGGCGACGTGGTCAAAATCGTCTCCACGGCGAAGTAGCCGCCCGGAACAGCTCCGTTCGCTTCAGTCGACGAGTCTCGCGACGAAGACGCCGACGTCCTTCTCGACGCGGAGTTCGCCGTCCTCGAAGCGCTCCCGGAAGTCGCGCTCCACGTCCGGGCCGATTTCGGGGTCGAAGCCGGGCAGTGAGAGCACGTACGCCACCAGCGGCTCCGGCGAGTCGACGACCAGTTCGGTGTCGAAGCGGCGGCACTCGACGCTGTCGAAGTACTCCCGCAGCTGGTCGCCGCCGTTCTGCAGCGAGAACCCGAGCTCGTTGGGCGCGTCGCCGTAGTCGGCGGCGACCGCCCAGAGTTCGGCGAGGTTGTCGTCGCCGTTCGTCGCGGCGTGGAGTTCGCCGCCGGGCTTCAGGACGCGCCGAATCTCGGCGAGCGCCTGCTCGCGGTCGGCGTCGTCGAGGTGGTAGAGCAGGTGGTTCGCCGTGACGGCGTCGAAGGTGTCGTCCGGATAGGGGATGTCGCGGGCGTCGACCACGTCGAAGTTGAACTCACGGGGGAACTCCTCGAGGGCCTCCATCGCGTCCATCACCATCCCCTGGAAGGCGTCGGTGACGGTGACGTCCCAGCCGTCGGGCACCCGGTCGGCGTTCGTCGCCCAGAACGTCGCGGGGCCGGCACCGAGGCTGAGTACCGACGCGTCCGCGGGGAGGTCGAGCTGGTCGAACAGCCACTCGTGGAGGGACCGCTCGCTGGTGGAGAAGCGGGTGTGCAGCACCTGGCGGGCGCCGAGGTTCTCGGCGTCCTCGTACTGGTCGGCGACCACGTCGTCGTCCTGCCAGTCGCTCATGTCCGGAGCGTCGTGGTCGGACGCCTTCAGGCCACCGGCTACGGGGCGTCAGGCCAGCGGCTGGAACCAGACGGCGGCGACGAGCACGGCGAGGAAGACGTAGCAGCCCCGCACGAGCAGCATCGTGGCGACGCGTGGGGTGCTGCGAGCGGCGAACGCCGCGACGACGCCGAAGGCGGCGACGGCGAGCACGGTGCTCGGCGGGAACACCGACAGCGCCGCGAACGCCGCGACGCCGACCATCGCAGCCCCCATCAGGCCGTACGCGAAGCGTCGTGCGGCGGGCTTGCCGAGCACCACGGCGACCGTTCGCTTGTCGATGGTCTGGTCGTAGTCGTAGTCCTTCGAGTCGTCGACGACCTTCACGCCGGTCAGGAGAACCAGCAGGACGGCCGCGAACGCCAGCGACCGCACGCCGAGGGCGCCGGCCTGCGCGTAGTAGCCGCCGAGCAGCGAGACAGCGATGCCGGCGGGGTAGCCCGTCGTCGTCGTGACGGGGTTCGTGTCCAGCTGGGGGGCGTGGTGGTAGCCGATGAGCCACGCCGGCAGCGCGAGTGCGGCGGCACCCGGACCGACGAGCCCCCAGAGGCCGCCGGCGCACGCGAAGAATCCGAGCGAGGAACCGGCGAGTGCGGCCCGACAGCCCGCCCTCGTGAGCGGGTGGTCGTCGTCCTCGCCACGCACGTGGAAGTCGACGAAGCCGTCCTTGACGTGGGCGGTGTAGACGGCGAAGAACATCGCCGCGAGGTGGACGGCGGCGACGCCGAGGGAGAACGAGCCGGCGAGCACGGCGCCGAACGCCGACGCCGCCAGCGGCGGCAGCATGAACACCGGGTGGACCTGGGAAGCCAGCGCGGCCACGGACGCTCGCGCGCCTCGGCCGTGCCGCGAAACGTGCATGGTGGTACCAATGAACGGAGCCGGCATAACTGTCAGGGCACGATGCAGAACCCGCACCGGGCCCCGGTCGGGTCCTACTGGACGGCGTCGGTCGCCGCGCGCATCACGTCGACGGCCTCCCGCAGCGACTCCATGTCCGTGGCGTACGAGATGCGGGCGTAGCCCTCACCGTGCTCGCCGAACGCTTCCCCGGGCACGACGACGACGCCGCGGTCGACGACCTCGTCCACCCAGCCGTCGGGGACCTCGGGCATCGCGTAGAACGCGCCCTCGGGCGTCGCCACGTCCAGCCCCATGTCTTCGAGCCCGTCGAGGAGGACGTCCCGGCGCTCCCGGAAGGACGCGACCATCTCGTCGACGACGTCCTGCGGGCCGGACAGCGCAGCCTCGGCGGCGTACTGTGCCGGGGCGCTGGCGCAGGCCTGGACGTACTGGTGGACGCGCAGCATGCGCTCGGCGCGGCGTTCGCTGGCGGCGACCCAGCCGAGCCGCCAGCCGGTCATCGAGTACGTCTTCGAGCACGCGTTCACGACGACGACGTTGTCTGTCTCCGCGAACTCCATCGGGGAGCGGTGCTCGCCCTCGAAGACGATGTGCTCGTAGACCTCGTCGCTGATGCAGAGCACGTCGTGTTCGTCGGCGATGCGCGCGAACTCCCGCATGTCGTCGGGGGACTGCACGGCGCCGGTGGGGTTCGCCGGCGAGTTCACGACGAACGCGGCCGTGTCCTCGGTGATGCGGTCCTCGACAGTTTCGGGGTCGAGCGTCAGGTCGTCGCGCAGCGGGAGCCCGACCGGGTCGCCGCCCGCGACGCGAGTGAGCGCGTCGTAGGAGACGAACCCGGGGTCGGGGAACAGCACTTCCTCGCCGGGGTCGACGTGGGCCTCCAGTGCGATGTGCAGCGCCTCGCTGCCGCCCGCCGTCGCGATGACGCCCTCGGGCGCGACCTCGACGCCCTGGTCGCGGGCGTGTTTCTCGACGATGGCGTCGACGAGGTCGGGCGTCCCGCGGTTCGACGTGTAGCCGTCGGCCTTCCCGGCTTCGATGGCGTCGACAGCGGCCTGCCGGGCGTGCTCGGGCGTCGGGAAGTCGGGCTGCCCGAGTCCGAGGTTGATTGCGTCCTCGCCCGCCGCCTCGAACACCTCGCGGATGCCGCTGATGGAGACCTGCTCCACGCGCTCGGAGAACTCCGTCATACCACAGACGGGGACGGGACACCTGATAACTCTTGGCGAACCGGGCAGCCGTCCGGTGGCACCAGCCTGCTCACTGGCGCTCGGGGTTCTCCAGATGGTAGAGGAACTCGTAGTCGCCGACTTCCTCGCCGTCGGCGAGCACGTCCGCCAGCACTCGCTTGTGGTCCTCGTCGATGTCGTGCGTGGAGGCCTCGAACGCTTCGTACACGGCCTCGATGTCGTCGGCTTTCATGTAGTAGACGAGGTAGTCGCCGTCGTCGGTGTGTTCGACGAACGCCGTCTCCGAGTGCATCCCCTCGTCCCGCAGCGTCTCTACCGCCTCGTCGCTGCGACGCTGTACCTCCTCGGCCCACTCCCGGAGTCGCTCTGTCTTCCCGTCGGCTATCTCCTGTTTCGAGAGGACGACGTCGACCATACCGGCGCGTCGCGGCGATCTCGCTTAACTGTTGTCCGGACAACTGATTTGTGTCACACAATCCGGGTCCCACGGTCACTGTGACCGACCAGACTGCCGGCAGCCACGTCAAGCATCCGCGAGCGCCGTCGGCGCTCGCGGTTCACCGCGCGAACGAAGTGAGCGCGGGGAGTTTTTAGCGTAGCTTTTTGCAAGGGGGATTCCCACAGCGAGCGCCGCAGGCGCGAGCAAGGCAATCCCCCGCAGCAAAAAGGTACTATTGGAACATCCGCATCGGTTTCGCTTGCGTCGATTCCTCTTCGCTGGCTTCCTGCATGCGCTGGGCGAGTTTCTCTTTCTGGTCGCGGATCTCCTCGGCGCGTTCGACGAGATCGTCTGTCGGGACGTCGATGCCGGTGACCGGGGCGATGGCGGAGTCGATGAGGCGGCGGGCGGCGGCTGGGTCGGGGAACTGGGGGTCGGATTCGACGACGAGGGCGATGGCGTCGAGGTCGGCTTCGGCGGCGCTGTTGACGAGGGCGCCGGTGGGGCCGCCGACGACGCCGCGTTCCGGTGGGGTGTCGATGTCGTGGTCGGCGAGGCGGTCGGTGCCGTCTCCGGAGCCGATGCCGAAGACTGCGGGGAGGTCCCCGGGTTCGTGGTTCTCGTCGGGGAGCCCGGAGAGGTACAGTGGGGTGACGTCGTGGGAGTCCAGCCAGGTGGTGACGCAGTCGGCGAAGTCGCTGGAGCCGCTGCGGGCGACGGGGACGTCGCTCTGGAGCGCGAGGAGGTCCCGTGATTCGTCGGCGTGGATGCGGACGGGCGGGACGACGTCGCGGGAGTCGTCGTCGTAGACGGCGACGCTCGGGATGCCGTCGCAGTCGATGCTGGCGACGAGGTCCATGTCGTAGGTCTCGACGATGTGGTCGGTGGCGATCTTGCCGACGAGGCCGACGCCGGGGAGGCCTTCGACGAGTGTGGGGTCGTCGAGGTCGAGGTCCGTGCGGAGGTTCACACTGGCCATACTCGGGATTCGGCGCACGGTCGCATAAAAGCGTGGGCGGGTGTGACGGTGGTGTTCAGATAAGGATTGAAAGGCGAGGCGGAGCGTTTTCTGAGTGTCTATGCCCGAA
>NZ_JAJQQZ010000002.1 GCF_021729015.1 Halobacterium rubrum | reverse complement strand
AACAGGTCGATGCCACACACTCATGCACTCACCCACACTGTGGGTGGTCGAGTCCAGGCGTTTACTGGATTGCACTTACATACGGAGTATCAGTTGCCGATACTGGTTGTCCCGACGTCGGGTCGGGAGCAACGGTTCGATTCCGTTGGTCGGTATTAAGGCGGCCATAGCGGCGGGGCGACTCCCGTACCCATCCCGAACACGGAAGATAAGCCCGCCTGCGTTCCGGTCAGTACTGGAGTGCGCGAGCCTCTGGGAAATCTGGTTCGCCGCCTGCCATTCATACGCGGTTTTCGCCTCGAACAGCCATGGTGCTGTTCGGGGTTTTCTGTATTTATAACTCACCAGTGGTGACGCCGGAGACCGCTACGTTTATGCGCGGGACGGCAGTACGACGATGTGGCGCCAAGGTGGCAGAGTCCGGCCTAACGCGGCGGCCTGCAGAGCCGCTCATCGCCGGTTCAAATCCGGCCCTTGGCTTTCGTTTCTGCGGGTGTTCAGCCGGCCAGCGGTGGCGCTGTCTGAGTGATCGACGGGTGGTCGTCGTGCGTCCGTGCGTGTAGTGGTCGTCCCCGGCGGCGTCAGGTGTTCGGGAGCGGAAAGTAACGATTATACGCGGCGCTCCCAAGACTTCAGATATGCAACGACGTGCTGCGGCGATTGCCGTCGCGCTCTTTCTCGTGTTCGCGGCGGGCTCGTACACGTTGATCGGGGCGGCACAGCAGCCGGACGTGTCGCTCGACGACCCCGACTACAGTATCTCGGAGGGCGAGGAGCGGACGATCGCGGGGACGTCGTACACGTTCTCGTCGGTCTCCGAGGGGTCGGCGACGGCGACGTGGGACAACGAGTCCGCGCGGTACACGGAGACGTGGAGCGAGGGCGACACAGTAGCAGTGGACGGCCAGAACTACTCGGTGGCCGGCTTGAACGCGTCCGAGGGCGTGTTCGAGCTGCGTGAGGTCCAGGAGGTCGACCGGGAGACGGTCGAGCAGAACGAGACGACGTACGTGGTCATCGAGGAGGGCGAGAACCGGACGCTGGTGCCCCGGGACAGTTATCTGCCCGAGCAGGATGTCCTCGAGTTCGCGGTCGGTGACGACATCGCGTACGACAGCAACGCAGACAACGAGACGGTCGTGGCGTCGGTGACTGATTCGGAGGCGACCGTGGAGTGGTTCGCGCCGGGGACGTTCGAGCTGGAGTTCAGCGAGGGCGAGAACACGTCCGTCGAGGGGACGGAGTACCTCGCGCACGTGGAGACGTCCGGCGGGTCGCCGGTCCTGGAGCTGACGACTGATTACGAGGACTACCACAGCGACGTCGCTGCCCAGGAGACCTTCCACGAGCGCACGAACGGCCTGTGGGGTGTCGCGATTCTGTCCACGCTCGCTGCGGCGCTGCTGGTGATGCTGGCGTACCTGCCGTCCCGGTACTGATCCGGGGATGGGTTCCGTCAGGCTTACCGTGGTCGGTGGCGACGCCACTGGTATGAACGTCTTCGCGGACGACCTGGACGCGTTCGGTGTGCTCGTCGGCGCGTTCCTCGCGCTGGTGGGGCTCGGGACGCTCGTCGGGATGCCCTGGCAGTACAGCGACGGTGGCCTCGTGACCGTGTTCCAGATTCTCGGCGGCGTGTCGGCAGTGGTGATCGGCGTCGGGTTGGCGTGGCTCGTCCACACGCAGTAGGTACTTCAAGCAGTTCGACCAGCTGTTCTCGCGGCTCGCGTTTCCGACCAACGTCGCGTGTCGTCAGTCCGGGGCGGCTCGCTCGTTCGTGTTCGAACTTCGTCAGAGGAGTCACTGCCGGACCGAACAGGATTCGGGAGAGACGACGCGCTCTCGCTTCTCGGTGCGTTGCGACAGAAAGCGGGCCGAGAGGGATTTGAACCTGGCGGGAAGACGGTCGCTCACTCCGTTCGCGCTGCGACTTCCGGGGTCCAAATCTGTCCGCTTCGCTCGTCACGTTCGCTCCTCACAGAAGCGGGCCGAGAGGGATTTGAACCCTCGACCGTCTGGTTAAAAGCCAGACGCTCTGCCGGACTGAGCTATCGGCCCTCGGGTATGGCTGGGGGCGTGGCGCGGTTAAACGTTTACCATCCGTGGGTGCGCCCGGAACGCTTACCGTGGTGTCGTCGTTGCGTCCTGCATGGACGAGTTGCGGGAGTTCGTGTCGTCGCTGGTGGGCTTCGAGTCGACGGACGGTGCGGAGGCGGGGGTGTCGGCGTGGCTGGCCGACCGCCTCGACGAGTTCGGGTTCGAGGTCTACGAGTGGACGGCGGACGGCGAGGTGCTGGCGGGACACCCGTCGTTCCCGGACGACCCCGGCGACATCCAGACGGCTGACCGGCCGAGCGTCGGCGGCGTCCTGGAGTTCGGCGACCCGGCAGCTGGGCCGACGGTGGTGCTGAACGGCCACCTCGACGTGGTGCCCGCGGACGAGCAGCGGTGGTCGTCGCCGCCGTTCGAGGCGCGCTGGCACGGCGACGAGCTGACAGCCCGTGGCGCGGCGGACATGAAGTCGGGGCTGGCGGGGTGCGTGTTCGCGGCGCGCCGGCTCGCTTCGTCGGACCGCGACCTGGACGGCCGGGTCGTAGTGGAGGGTGTCGTCGGCGAGGAGGCCGGCGGTGTGGGTGCGGCGGCGGCCGCGCTGGACAACCCCTATCCGTTCGAGCGCGACGCTGCCATTGTCGCCGAGCCGACCGAGCTGACGCCCGTGGTCGCCTGCGAAGGCAGCGTGATGAAGCGCCTCGAGATCGCCGGGCGGAGCGCGCACGCAGCGACGCCGTGGCGGGGCGAGGACGTCCTCGAGCACTTCCAGGCGGTCCGGTCGGCGTTCGAAGCCCTCGCGGCGGAGCGAGAGCAGCGAGTAACCCACCCGCTGTACGAGGACTTCCCGACGAAGTGGCCCGTGGTGTGTGGGACCGTCGAGGCCGGGGAGTGGGCGTCGACGGTGCCGTCGTCGCTGACGGCGGAGTGGCGTATCGGGGTGGCGCCGGGGGAGACGGTCGCCGAGGTGGAGGCGGCGTTCGACGCGGCGCTCGACGAGGTGGTCGCGGACAGCGAGTGGCTCCGCGAGCATCCGCCGGCGTTCGAGCGGTTCTCCGTGCAGTTCGAGCCGTCCGCGGTCGACCCCAGCGAGCCGGTGGTGCAGGCGGTCGCGAGCGCGCTGCGCGAGCACGACGCGGGCGACCCCGAGCCCCGGGGGGTGACGTACGGCGCGGACGCTCGCCACTACGTCGAGACGGGGATACCGACCGTCGTGTTCGGGCCGGGGAGCATCGAGCAGGCGCACTTCCCGGACGAGACCATCGACGCCCGCGAGGTCGAGACGTTCGTCGACGTCGCCGTCGACGCTGTCGACGACTTCCTCCGTTCTCAGTCGTCGAGGTAGTCGCGGAGCGCTGCGGTCACGACGTCGTCGGGGTCGCTGTCCGTCGCAGTGGCGTGTGCGCGGACGCGCCGGTAGAGGTCGACGGGCAGTGACACGGCGAGTCGGCCGGGGTCGGCGCCCTGCTCGCGGAGCGCGGCGTCGGGGTCGGCGCCGTCGGCGACGTCGCTGGCGGCAGCGCGAATCTCGCGGACGGTGAGGTCGTCGTCGACGACCGCCCACGCGAGGAGGTAGCGGGCGTCGGCCTGGACGCGCGCGACGTGTTTCGCGGCGGACGGCGGGATGTCGCCGTGGGCGACGCGCTCCCGGATGGGTCGGGGGAGGTCGTGGACGCGCGCCCACTTCCGGACGAGCGACACCGGACAGTCGGCGCGTTCGGCGGCAGCGGTGTAGCCGTCTTCGGCGCGCACGAGCGCGGCGCAGGCGGCGGCCGCCCGGAGGACGTACCGGGGCGTGTCGGGGAGGTCGCCGGCGGCGAACGCGGCGACCGTTTCGACCGCAGTGGTGACGCTCTCGGGGTCGTCGGGGTCGAAGGCGACGGCTGGTTCGTCGTCGTCGCCGGCGACGGCGTCGTCGCCGCGGACGACCGGCTCGCCGACGGGTGATTCGCGGTCCGTTGGTGGTCGGTCGGTGTTGTCAGTCATCGTCGTCGTCGTTGTCGTCACCGTCCTCGACTCGCCGTTCGGAGAGGCGGTCCCAGAGTTCGGTGCAGCCGGCGACGTCCGGGACGCCGTCGAGGTGGCCTCGGTCGGCCCGGTCGCCGCTCGACCCCTCGGGCACGTCGACGTACTACGGACGGGGTGGTGTTAAGCGTGGGCTCGCGGGCAACACCCGCCCGGGGTGTCAGTCCGTTCCGTCGTCGCTGGCGCGAGTCCGCCACTCGCGTTGCTGGCGTCGCTCGCTGACGTGTTCTCGGCCGTCGGCGATGTCTGCGCGGAGGTCGTTCTCGAAGTCGCTGACGTTCGCGAGGAGGTCGTGGCGGAAGTCCTCGACGAGCTCGTAGCTCCACTGGTCGCCGACGGCGCCGGCTGGCAGGTGGACGTCGCGGAGTTCGTCGGCGTGGGCGTCGTGGCCGGCCGCCCGCAGGAGGCGTGTCGCGTCGTCGAGGTGGTCCATGCCGCGGCCGAGGCTGTGGTGGAAGCCGAGCAGCCGGCCGTACGCGCGGTAGACGTGTTCGACGCCGAGCTGGAGTTCGTGGAGCGCGTCGCGCTCGCGGGGAGTCAGGTCGTCCATACCTCGACATAGGGACTCACCCCAGATAGCCGTGCGGGTAGTTGACACGAAACGCGGTCGTTCGGCGGCGGGCTTTAGTCGGTCACGCGAGTCGTCTCGTCTATGTCGGCGTCCCGGAGTTCGCGGTGGTTCGTCGCCGTCGGTGTCGCGTATCTCGTGCTGCTGCAGGCCGGCGCGCTGGCCGGCGCGGAACGAGCCACGCTCGCGGTCCTCGGCCTCCACGGGTTCGTCGTCCACGTCCTGCTCGGGAAGGCGCAGGCGCTGGTGCCGACGTACTTCGACCGCGACCTCGCCAGCGCCCGGACTGCACTCGCTGCGCTCCCGCTGACGGCGACTGGTGCCGCCGTGCTCGCCGGCTGGGCGGAGACCGCCGACGCCTCGCTGGCGGTTGGCGCCGTCGTCTGGGCGGTCGGCGTCGCGGTCGTCGTCGCCGTGCTGTTCGCCTCGCTGTGCGGGAACCTGACCGGGCGCGAGACGGGGACCGGCGACCACAACGCCCACCGGCGGCGGGTCGACCGCGCGGCCAACGCTGCGATGCCGTTCGCGTTCCTGTATCTCGCGGCCGGCGCGTACCAGACCGCAGCCGCGGCCACGTCGCTCCCAGGACTCGCCGTCGGCCTGCCGGCCGCCGCCCACCTTCTCGCCGCCGGTGGGGCGCTCGTCGCGCTGTTCGCCGTGGGGTTCCGGCTGTTCCCGCGGTTCCTCGCCGCGACGCCGCCCGGCGCGCTGGTCGCCGTCGTGCTCCCGGCGGGGGTGCTCGCTCCGGCGCTGCTCGCGGTCGACTTCTACGGGGACGCAGTCTTCCGCACTGGCGCCGCTCTCGAGGCGGTCGCCGTCCTCGGGTTCGGGCTGGCGTACGCCGTGCTGTACGCGCGCAGCGACCGCACCCGGGTCGGGCTGCGGGCGGTGCTCGCGGCCGTCGTCAGCGGCGCCGCCGGAGTCGGGCTGGGCGTAGCGTTCGCGACGGGCGCGCTCGCTGCCACGCCGGGGCGCGTGCTCGCACACCTGCGCCTGAACGTCCTCGGGCTGCTCGGGCTCTCGATCGTCGGCGCGCTCTACCAGTTCTACCCGCCCTCGGTCGGCGACCTCCCGGGCTGCGGCGACCGGCTCGCCGCCGCTTCGGTCGTCGCGCTCGCAGGCGGGCTCTGGCTGGAAGCGGCGGGCCGACTGGCCGGCGCGTCACTGCCCGCGAGCGCCGGGGCTGCGGTCGGGCTCGCCGGCGGCCTCACTGTCGCGTACCTCGTCGGCGCCGCGTTCCTCGCGCGGACGTGATTGGCTCCGGCGTCGTCGGTCGCGTCACTCGTCGCTGCGCAGCGTCTGGCGTCGCCGCTCGAACTCGTCGTCGTCGAGGTCGCCGCGCGCGTACCGCTCGCGCAGCACGTCCTGTGGGCTCCGCTCCGGCTGGGGCTGGTCGGTGTCGCGCCCCCAGTCGAACAGCGCGCGAGCGGCGAGCGCGAGCACGGCGAACAGGACGCCCATCCAGAGCAGGCCCCAGAGCCACATCCCGCCGCCGACGCCGACCCCCCACGTGCCGGCGCCCATGCCACCGCCGCCGTGGTGGTGGCCGGCGACAGCGGTGGCCGAGGCCGTGGACGTCGCCGCGACGAGCACGCCGCCGGTCGCCAGCGCGAATTTCCGGGCGGTGCGTCCGAGGCTGGTCGTGGTGCTGGACGTCGTAGTGCTTTTCGTCGGTGTCGCGGTGTCTCGGGTCATCGTGGGTCTCCTCGTGTCGTCGTAGGCGGGCCTCGAGGTTAGCTGCGAGGACGTGAACACGGCGTTCAGAACGTTCGAGACCGTCTATTCGGCGAGTTAATCGTTTCCAGTGTTCACGACCGTTCGTCCGGGCCGGATTCCCCGGGCTCGCGGGCTCACGCTCGTTCGGGCCGTGGCAGCCGGCTGCTACCCGTCGATGTCCCCGGCGAGGAGGTCGTCGCTGGGGTACACCCGGTACGTCCGGCCCTGGCGCTCCCGGTAGAGCAGCCCGCGCGCTTCGAGGTCGCTGACCGTCTGGCTCACCTTGCTCTTCGAGAATCCCGACCGGTCCCGGAGCGCGATCTGCGTGACGCCCGGCGAGGCGACGACGGGCTCGAGGATGCGGCGCTCGTCCTCGGGCAGCACGTCGAGCACGCGGTCCCCGATTGCGGCCTCCGGCGGCTCCGCCGCTACCCCCTGCGGGGGCGATTCGGCGGCGTCCTCGCCCGTGGCGTCGGGGTCGGCTGCACCCGGCTTCGTCCCAGTGGACGCCCCCGACTGCCCGTCGCTGTCGCCGTCCACCTCGCCGAGTGTAGCGAGCTCTCCGCGGACGAGCAGGTACGCGCCGCCGAGCACGGCGGCCACGAACAGGGTGCCGACCGCCGGGTACAGCGGGTTCGGGCCGTGCATCGCGGCCATCGAGCCATCCATCATCGTGCCGTCGACGGCGCGGCGCTGCCGGTAGGCCTGCCAGGTGAACGCGCCCCCGGCGAGGAGCACGGCCCCGACGAGCACCGCGGCGGCGGCGTCGGCTCGGCGTCGGTCCATCAGGCTCGACGGTACGCCACCCCGCCCCTTCAGCGTGCCCATTGCCCCACCGTCGGGGACTCAGTCCGGGACGGCGGTCCCTCAGACGGTGACTGTCTCGCCCAGCTCGGGTGCCCGGGCGGCGAAGCCGTTCTCGCGGAGTTCGGCGGCGAACCGCCCGCAGCGGTCGCCGTGATTGACGAGCACCTGGCTCTCTCGGTAGTCGTCGAGCAGCGACAGGACGCCGTCGCGGTCGGCGTGCGCGGAGAAGTCGTACTGTTCGACCCGCGCGGCGACCGGCATCCGGCGCCCGTCGAGCTCGGCGCTCCCGGTCTCCACGAGGTCCCGGCCGGGCGTCCCTTCGACCTGATACCCGGTCATCGCGACCTTGTTCGTGGGGTTGGTGCGAATCGCAGGGACGTACGTCATCGCGGGGCCGCCCGAGAGCATCCCGCTGGTGGTGACGATGGCGGCGTTCTCCTCGGCGATGCGCTTCCGCTGGCCGTCGCGGCCGGTGACGAAGCGGGCGTGTGAGGTCGCCCGCTGGAGGGCGTCGGCGTCCCGCACGAACGCCGGGTGCTGGCGGAGCATCTCCGTGACCTGCTGGCCCATCCCGTCGACGTAACAGGGGATGTCGTGGGCCTCGCAGATGAGCAACAACTCCTGCGTGCGCCCGATGGCGAACGCGGGCACGACGACGGTGCCGCCCTCCCAGAGCGTCGTCCGGACGCTCTCGACGAAGCGCTCCTCGACCGTCTGCCGGTTCTCGTGTTCGACGTCGCTGTACGTGCTCTCGCAGACGACCACGTCGGCGTCCGGACGGGCGGTCGTTCCCGAGACGAGTCGCTGATTGTGGGTGTGGAAGTCTCCGGTGTACAGCAGGCGGGTGTCGCCGTCATCGACGAGGACGTGGGCGCTCCCCGGGATGTGGCCGGCGTCGAAGAAGGTGACCTCGTAGCCGGCCGCGTCGAACGACTCCCGGTAGCCGTGGGGCTCCGAGACCTCGGTGACTCGCTTGACGTCGGTCCGCGTGAAGGGGCACTGGAGGGTGCCACCCCGGAGTTTGAGGGTGTCTCGGGCGAGCGTGAGCGCGAGTTCGCGCGTGGGCGGCGTCCAGTGAATCGGCGGCCGCTCCGACCCCGACAACAGCGCGGGCAGCGTCCCGACGTGGTCGAGGTGGCCGTGGCTCGCGACGACGGCGTCCGGGTCGACGTCACCGACCGGGAACTGGGGCGGGTCGTCGGCCTTCGTGCCGTAGTCCAGGAGGAGGGAGTCGTCGACGAGGACGGCGCTCCGGCCGACCTCGCGGGCGCCGCCGAGGAACCGCAGGTCCATCGAGTCGGAGTAGCGGTGGTGGCCGCTTGGGTCCGTCGGTGCGTGTCCGAGCCGTTAACGGCCCACCCACCACACAAGTGACTTTCTACCAACATGTTCGGTGTCGTTCTCGGAGGGCTGCACTCTGGTCGGCCGCTTAGGTCGAGGACCTGCCGACGACTAGACGAGGCGGCGGCTGGCGCCCGTGTCGCCCCCGCCGGAACTCGACAGGACCGGACACACGCCGGCCGCTGCGCGCGGCCGTCACTCCCCCGCGAGGGGCGAACCGACCGACCCGCACGCGACGGTGGTCCACGATGACCGAGGACTCAGACACCGACCAAGACACCGTACCCGACCCCGAGGAAGTCGTACAGCGCCACGAACGACAGCTCGACGCCGCGCTCGCCGAAGTCCAGGAACCGACGCCGAGCACCGACGAGTCACTCGACCTCGAACTCCCCGGACTGGAACTGCACCGCCGGGACTTCGTGAAGGCGGGCGCCGCGACCGGCGCGATGGCGGGGCTCGCCGGCTGCTCGGGCGGGCTCCTCGACAGCGGCGGCTCCGACAGCGGCAGTAACGGCGGCGGCACCGGCGCGAACACCGACTACCACGTCCCGCCCGGCGAGAAAGACACCTACTACGGCTTCTGGTCCGGCGGCCACTCCGGCGAAGTCCGGGTGGTCGGGGTGCCGTCGATGCGGGAGATCCGACGCATCCCCGTCTTCCAGAAGGAAGGCGGCGTCGGCTACGGCCACGACGAGAAGACCAAGCAGGTCCTCGAGGAGGGCGGCGACATCGGAAGCGTCGCCGGCTACGAGTGGGGGGACTCCCACCACCCCGTGCTCTCGGAGACCGACGGCGACTACGACGGCCGCTGGCTGTTCATCAACGACAAGGGCAGCGGCCGGGTCGCCCGCATCGACCTGAAGTACTTCGAGACGGACGCCATCACGGACGTCCCGAACATGCAGGCGTGCCACGGGATGGCCGTCCAGAGCCCGGACACCGAG
The DNA here is from genome assembly GCF_021729015.1 of Halobacterium rubrum. GTDB lineage: Archaea > Halobacteriota > Halobacteria > Halobacteriales > Halobacteriaceae > Halobacterium > Halobacterium rubrum. Next base: position 733,029 of record NZ_JAJQQZ010000002.1, on the reverse strand, counting down.
TACGTCTACGGAATCGGGGAGTTCCGCGTGCCGATTCCGAACGACGGCACGGACTACGACGACCCCGACGACTACTGGTCCGTGTTCGCCGCCCTCGACCCCGAGACGATGACCGTCGAGTGGCAGGTCCGCGTCGACGGCAACCTCGACAACGCCGACACCGGGAAGGACGGCGAGTGGGCGTTCGCCACCGGCTACAACAAGGAGCACGCGGTCGACGCCGAGGGGATGACTCACGACGACCGCGACTTCATGAAGGCGTTCAACATCCCCGCCATCGAGGCCGCCGTCGAGGCCGGGAACTACGAGGAAGTCAACGGCGTCCCCGTCGTGGACGGCCGCCAGGACAGCCAGCTGAACCAGGGCGACGACCCCGTCGTGAAGTACGTCCCGACGCCGAAGAGCCCCCACGGCTGTGACGTCGAGCCCCAGGGGCGGTACGTCACCGCCAGCGGGAAACTCTCCCCGACGGTCACCATCGTCGACATCGACGAACTGGCCGACGCCTCGGACCCGGCCGAGGCCATCGTCGGCCAGCCGAAGGTCGGACTCGGGCCGCTGCACACGACCTTCGACGGCCGCGGGAACGCGTACACGACGCTGTTCATCGACTCGCAGGTCGCGAAGTGGGACATCGAGGCGGCCGTCGACGCCGAGAAGGGCTCGACGGACCCGATCTCGGGGAAGATCGACGTCCACTACAACCCCGGCCACCTGCAGGCCGTCGAGTCCGAGACGACCGACCCGGCGGGGGACTGGCTGATCAGCCTGAACAAGCTCTCGAAGGACCGCTTCATCTCCACGGGCCCCATCCACCCGGACAACGACCAGCTCATCGACATCAGCGAGGACGCGTCCTCGTCTGCCACCGGCGGAATGGAACTGGTCGCGGACCACCCGGTCCACCCGGAGCCCCACGACTGCGTCGTCGCCCACCGCGACAAGATCAACCCCAACAACGTCTGGGACCGCGCGGACTACGAGGGCGAGAAGCCGTTCGTCACGCAGGACGCGTCGGGCGTCGAGCGCACCGGCGACCAGTCCGTCGAGGTCCAGATGTCGTCGAGCCGCTCGCAGTTCGGCCTCCAGGAGTTCACCGTCCAGGAAGGCGACGAGGTGTCGCTGACCGTCACCAACATCGAGGACGTCCGGGACATCATCCACGGCCTCGCCATCCCCCAGTACGGCATCAACCTCGCCATCGCGCCACAGGACACCCGCCAGGTGACCTTCGAGGCGAGCGAGCCCGGCGTCTACTGGGTGTACTGCACGTTCTTCTGCAGCGCACTCCACCTGGAGATGCGCTCGCGGATGATCGTCGAACCGAGCGACAGCTAACCCATCGCCCGCGCTGTCAGTCTGTCATCCACGCCGTCTACCGTCGCCGGCTCGCCCGGCGACCGCCGGCGGCCGCTCGGCGTCTGCTCGGGCGCCGGGTGGTCGACACCGGTGGTTCGCCACGGAGACGAACCCCGGCACGAGGTGACCCCACGCATGGACTACGAGTTCCCCGGTCGTTCGGCGTTCGCGGAGCTACGCCGCGCGCTCCCCGTGGTCGCCGCGGTGCTGTTCGTCGCGGCGCTCGCCCTCCCGATGTGGGAGATCAGCGTCGACGCCGTCCAGTACCCGACGCGCACACTCCAGTTGCAGCTGTACGCGTACCCCCACATCACGGGCGACTACGTGGAGATGGCGCGGTTGAACCACTACATCGGCTTCTACTACCCCGACCCGGTGTACTGGCAGCCGAACTACGAGCCACACCCCAACGCCATCGCTGTCCCCGAGTGGTCGCTGGGACCGCTGGCGTTCGTCGCGGTGTCGCTTTGTAGCCTGTTCGTCGCGCTCGCGCCGGACGTCCGCCGACTGAAGCGCGGGCTGCTCGCGCAGTTCGCGGGCACGGCGCTCGTGTTCGGCGTGATGCTGGCGGACATCCAGTACCGGCTCTATCAGGCCGGCCACACGCTCGACCCGGGCGCGCCCGTGATGGGCGTCGACGGCTTCACGCCACCCATCTGGGGGGCCTACCAGATTGCGAACATCACGAGCCGGTCGCGGTTCGGGCTCGGCGCGTACGTCGCCGCGCTCGCCGTCGCGTTGCTCGCCGTCGCGTTCTACTACCGGGACCGGGAGACGACGTTCGGCGACCTCTGGAACGGCGCGACCCGTCGGCTCGGCGTCGGCGATTCGAGTCGCGAGGACCGACCGACCGCGGACGACCCGACCGGGCGGTGATTCCCCGTGCTCCCGAGACGCACCGAGCGCTGGTTCGCGGCGGCGACGGCCGTCCTGCTGGTCGCGAGCGTCGGCGCCGCCGTCGCTGCACCGGGAACGGCCGGCGCCAGTCCCGGGAGTGGTGGCGCCCTCAGCTTCGAGGCGCCGGTACCCGCCGAGCTCGAGTTCGGCGCGCCGCCGAGCGACGGCCACGCGACCGTCGACGGCGACCGCTACGAGACCATCGACGCAGCGCTCGACGCCGCCAGTGACGGCGACACCGTTCGCGTCTCGGGCTCCGTCGACGGCCCCGTCACCGTCGACACCCCGAACGTCACGCTCACTGGGGCCGCCCCGAACGAAGCGGTCGTCGCGGGCGACGGCGAGGGCGACGTGCTCACGGTGGACGCGCCCGGCGTCACCGTCAGCGACCTCTGGGTGCGGAACTCCGGGTACAGCACGTCGGACAACGACGCCGCCGTCTGGGTGAACGCCAGCGACGTCACTGTCGTCGACGCCCGCGTCACCGAGACGACGTTCGGCATCTGGCTGAACGGCGTCGCCGACGCCCGCGTCGAGAACACCACCGTCGTCGGCCGCGAGGACGTCGACCCGCGCTCCGAGCGCGGCAACGGCATACAGCTCTGGGAGGCCGACGACGCCGTGCTCGCGAACAACCGCATCACGGACGCCCGCGACGGCATCTACTTCTCGTGGAGCACGGACGTCGACGCCCGCGGGAACACGATGTGGGACCTCCGGTACGGCGTCCACTACATGTACAGCGACGACTCCCGACTCGCGAACAACACCGCGTTCGGCAACGACGCCGGCTACGCGCTGATGGTCTCCGACCGGCTCACCGTCGTGAACAACACGGCGGTGAACAACACGGGGTCCAGCGGCCACGGCGTGCTCGTGAAGAGCGTCGACCACACCGAGATTCGCGGCAACGACCTCGTCGGCAACGGTAACGGCGTCTTCGTCTACAACTCGCTTGACAACACCATCGCGGACAACCTCGTCGCCGGCAACGACGTCGGCGTCCACCTCACTGCCGGCAGCGTCGAGGAGCGCGGCTACGGCAACACGTTCGTGCGCAACGGCGACGCGATGAAGGCGGTCGTCGGCGAGCAGGTCGCGTGGAACGACACCGACCGCGGGAACTACTGGGCGGACGCCCGGCCGGTCGACGTCGACCACGACGGCGTCAGCGAGGTGCGGTTCCGGGCGACCGGCGCGCTCGACCGGCTGGTCGACGAGCACCCCGAAGCGGAGGTGTTCGCGTCTAGCCCCGCGCTGGACGCCGTCCGGCTGGCCGCCCGGTCGGTCCCGGTGCTCGAACAGCCCGGCGTCGTCGACCACCACCCGCTCGCGACGCCACCACACGACGACTGGAGGCGGTACTATGAGTGAGCACGACATCGAACTGCGCGACGTACGGAAGGCCTACGGCACTGTCACCGCCCTCGACGGCGTCTCTATGGACGTGGATCGCGGGGAGACGGTCGGCCTCGTCGGCCGGAACGGGGCGGGCAAGACCACGCTGTTCAAACTGCTCGTCGGCCACGAGACTCCCGACGAGGGCGCCGTGACGGTTGCCGGGCGCCCGGCCAGCGCCGGCCCAGCGGTCCGCGAGCGCGTCGGCTACCTCCCCGAGCACGCCGGCTTCCCGCCGTCGTTCACGGGTCGGGAGGTGCTGGACTTCCACGCTCGCGTCCGCGGCATCGGCGACCGCGACTGCATGGTCGAGCGCGTCCTCCGGACCGTCGGTCTGGCGGACGCCGCGGACCGCGCGGTCGGGGGCTACTCGAACGGCATGAACCGCCGGCTCGGACTCGCGACCGCGCTCGTCGGCGACCCCGACGTGCTCCTGCTCGACGAACCGACTGCGGGCCTCGACCCCGCCGGTGTCGCCGCGTTCCACGACGTGGTCGAATCCCTCTCGGCGGAGACCGACGTCACCGTCCTCGTCTCCTCGCACGTCCTCCCCGAAATCGAGCGGCTCTGCGACCGGGTCGCCGTCCTCGACGACGGCCGGGTCGCCGTCGAGGGCGACGTCGCCGACCTCCGGCGCACCGCCGGCGACACGACCTCGGTCGTCGCCACCGTCGCCGGCGACCCCGGCGAGGTCGCTGCGGACATCGCCGCCAGCGTCTCCGGGGTGGCCGAGGCCGCCGCCGATCCGCCTCGCGTCCGGCTCTCGGTCGAACGAGACGTCGTCTTCGACGCGCTGGCCGCCCTCGACGACACCGGAACCGTCGTCGACGTGGAAGTCACCGAGCCCGGGCTGGCGGCGGTCTTCCGGGACGCGGTCGGCGCCAGCGACGTCGCGCTCGCGGCCGACGCCAGCGGCGGTGGAGGTGGTGGCCGTGACTGACGAGCCACCCGCTCGCGACGGTGCCGACGAGGACACCACCCCAGCCGAACACACTGCGGCGGACGGCGGCGCGGACGGCACAGCCGGCGCTGCGAGCGCCGGCACCGCTGCCACTGCGAGTGCCGGGGCCGACGCCAGCCACGAGGCCGCCGGTGTGACCGGCACCCCGGGTGTGCTCTGGCGGACCGCCGTCGGCACCGCGCAGGTCGCCGCCCGCGAGTACCGGCTCTCGGTCCGCCGCCGCTGGGTCGTCGGCGTCACAGTCCTCTTCGCGCTGTTCTCGACGTCGCTGGTGTTCCTCGGCGGGTCGAGCGTCGGCCCGGCGCGCACGAACGCCGTGCTCGCCAGCTTCGCGCAGGTCGGCGTCTACCTCGTGCCGCTGGCGGCACTCGCCGTCGGCTTCGACACCGTCGTCGGCGCCGACGAGTCCGGGAGCCTCGAGATGCTGCTCGCGCTCCCGCTGACCGCCACCTCGGTCGTCGTCGGCAAGTACCTCGGTCGGGCCGTCGCGCTCACCGGCGGACTGCTCGCGGGGTTCGCCGTCGGCGGGGTCCTCCTCGTCCGGTACGCCGGCGTCGGCGTCCTCGACTCGTACGCGTCTGTCGCGCTGGCAGCCGTCGCCGCCGGTTGTGCGTTCCTCGGCGTCGCCGTGCTCGCGTCCACGCTCGCCGCAGAGAAGACTCACGCGCTCGGCGCTGCGCTCGCCGCCTGGGTGTGGTTCGTGCTCGTCCACGACCTCGTTGCGCTCGGCCTCGTCGCCACCCTCGACCTCCCCTCGTGGACGGTCGGCGCCGCCGTCCTGCTCAGCCCCGCCGACCTCTTCCGGGTGCTCGTCCTCCGCACCCTCCCCACGACCGCTGGCGGCATCGCGGGCGTCCTCGAAGCCACGAGCCTCGGCGGCCCAGTGCTTCTGGCGGCGCTCGCCGCGTGGCTCGTCCTCCCGGTCGCGGGCGCCGTCCTCGCCTTCGGCCGGCGAGCCGTCTAGTCCCGCGCCCACGCCGTCACCCGGAACTCGTAGTAGCCCCCGTAAGCCGCCTCCAGCGCGCCCATCCACCAGTTCCAGCGCTCCGCCGGCGTCCCCTCCGGGGCGTCGCCGAGGTTCTCCACGATCACGGTCGGCGTCACCTCGACGCCGAGGTCCTCGGCCACCCGGCCGTCGTCGGCGAGGTCGCCGGCCGTCCGCGCGACCGCGCGCCGCTCCGCGACCGTCCCGCCGAACGCCTGCCGGAGCGACAGCATCAGAACTTCCCGGTCCACGATTGCCACCGACTACGCAACACCGCCGCTTGAACGCTCGGGTGCAGTACCCGACTCCGTCCGGCGTCCGAACGTTCAAACCGCAGGGCGGGACCAGAGCCGGCGTGCCGTGACCACGGCCGCGAGGTGTCTGGGCGGGAGTGCGGCGACCACCTCGCGACCCAGACCACCGCCGCCTGCTCGCCACACCCCCGGACCCGGCCGGGAGCGCCGTCAGCGTCGCTCCTGCGCGGCTTCGACGGGTTTTTGAATCACGCCGGACTCGTTGCATCCATGGCTACGTTCCAGGTCGCCGTCGCCGACCCCGAGTCGGGACGCACCTACCAGTTCGAGGTTGACGGACAGGACGCGAACCGATTCATCGGTCGCGAGATCGGCGACGAGGTCGACGGCGGCGCCGTCGGCCTCGACGGCTACACCGTCGAGATCACGGGCGGCAGCGACGACGCCGGCCGTCCGATGCGCGGCGACGTCGACGGCAGCGACCTCAAGGAAGTGCTCCTCGAGGGCGGCGCCGGCTTCAACCCCGAGCGCGACGGCGAGCGCAAGCGCGTCACCGTCCGCGGGAAGGAAGTCTCCGAATCCGCTGCGCAGCTCAACGTCTCCATCGCCGAGCGCGGCGACGAGTCCGTCGAGTCCCTCCTCGGCGAGGGCGACGACGAGGACGGCGGCGACGACGAGTAACGCCACGCTTTTTCGCGGTCACCGCCTATCGCGGCGCGTGAGCGACTTCGACGCCTACCTCGCGGGCGACCGCACCGACCACGTCGCACTCTACCTCGCCGACTCGTACGTCTCCGACGTCGACACGCTCGCGGACCGCGCCGACGCCGAGCGCGCCGGGGACGGCGTCGTGCTCGTCGTCGACGGCGAAGCCGGCCGCAGCGTCTTCGAGAAACTCACGGGCATGCAGGCGATGGAGTTCGGGTCGACGGCGATGCAGACCCCCGGCGACGTCGACGCCGATCTCGTCGGTGGCGACTGCCCGAACGCGGCCGACAGCCCGGGCGAGGACCACGACGTCCAGTTCGCGTTCTCGTTCGCCGAAGAACAGAACGAGGAGGTCGGCGGGCTCTACGCCGAGGGCGACGTTGTCCACGCCTACGTCTACTGTTCGTGCGGGACGGCGTACTCGGACAAGTGGGTCGCCGGGGAGCGCCAGTAGGCGAGACTGATGGCCGACATCGTCGCCGTCGGGAGTGCGGTGCTCGACCGCGTCTACGGGCTGTCGAACCTCCCCGAGCCCGACGGCGGCGCGTTCGTGCGTGAGCACACCGAGCGGGCGGGCGGCGTCGCCGCGAACGTCGCGTGCGCGCTCGCCGAACTCGACCACGACGCTGCAGTCGTCTCCCGCGTGGGCTGGGACGACGCCGGTGACCGCGTGCTGGCGTCGCTGGCCGACTGGGGCGTCGACGCGTCCAGAGTCCGGCGCGGCGACGACGACACCTCGTACGCGCTCGTGCTCCGGGGACCCGACGGCGACCGGATGATCGTCGCCGGCGGCGACAGCGTCCCCGGCCTCGAACTGACGGACGCCGACCGCGAAGCGCTTCGGGCTGCCGACTGCGTGTTCACGAGCGCCTACGCCCCAGACGGCGTGGTCCGGGAGCTCGTCGAACTGCGTCGCAGCGGCGGCGTCGCTGCACTCGCGTTCGACCTCGCCGGCCCGCTGCCCGAACTCGAGGGCCGGGGTGCGACGGCCGAGACCATCGACGCCGCGGCCGCAGCTGCTGACCTTTTCGTCGCGAACGCGGTCGCTGCCGACTCGTACCTCGGCGCCGGCCCGGAGGGTGCAGCCGACGAGCTCGCCGCTCGGGGTGCGTCCCGGGTCGCTGTCACTGCCGGTGCCGACGGTGCGTTCCTCGCTACCGGCGACGAAACTGTCCACGTGCCGGCCCGGGACGTCGACGTGACCGACGCGACTGGCGCAGGGGACGCCTTCACTGCGGCCCTCGTCCACGCCTGGGTTGTCGGCGACGCCGCCCCCCAGGACGCGGGCCGGATTGCGGCGGCGGCCGCCGCGCAGAACTGCACGGCCGAGGGCGCCCGGGGCGGGCTGCCGAGCCGAGCCGACCTCTCCACCTAGCGGGCCGCGTCCACGAGCGCTCGGACGCGGTCCTCGTCGACCGGCGCGGTCGTCTTGCCGCCCGCCTTCAGCGCGGTACCGACGATGGCGCCGTCAGCGAGTGTCAGCGTCTCCTCGACGGACTCTCGCGTGACGCCGCTGCCGACGAAGACCGGCGCGTCGACACCGAGGTCGTCGCGGGCGTCGACGACCGCGCGGAGGTGGTCGCGGTCGGTCTCGTGGCCGGTACCGGCACCGCTCGCCACCACACCGTCGGCGTGGCCGCGTTCGAGGAGTTCCGCGACTCCCTCGCTCAGCGGGCGCTCCGCGAGCGCGGCGGAGTGCTTCACGTCGACGTCGGCGAGAATCGAGACGTCGGCCGCGTCCAGTCGGTCGCGGAGCCGGACGGTCTCGGCGGCCTTGCCCTCGACGACGCCCTGGTCGGTGAGCCGGGCGCCGGCGTGGACGTTCACGCGCACGAAGTCGGCACCCGCGGCTGCCGCAATCGAGACGGCGGCTTCGGCGTCGTTCCGCAGGACGTTCACGCCAAGCGGCAGGTCCGTCTCCCGGCGGAGGTCGCTGACGAGCGCCGTCATCGACGCGACGACGTGTTTCGGGACGTCGTCGGCGTAGAACGGCGCGTCCCCGAAGTTCTCCACCATCACGGCGTCCACGCCGCCAGCGTCGAGGCGGCGGAGGTCCCGCAGCGCGGCGTCGCGGGCGGGCGCTCGGTCACCGTCGTCGTAGCCCGGCGCGCCCGGCAGCGGGGCGAGGTGGACCATCCCCACGACTGGGCGGTCGGCGTCGAAGTCCAGACTCATGTCCGGGCGGACGGCGGCGGGGACGAAAAGCGCCGCGACCGCTACTCGGCGTCGGCCGGCTCGTCGGGGAGGCTGCGGAAGGCGTCGAGGATGACCTGCTTGGCGGTCGTGCCCTGGCTCGTCCAGTGGTTCGCGTAGTCCAGCATGTCCTCGTAGATGTCGGGCTTGCAGCCCGCGGCCTTCGGGTGGCCCCCGCCGTTCACCTGGCGGGCGACCTCGTGGGCGCGCTCGAAGGTCTCGGTGCCCCGGATGCTCGCGCTCCCCGAGGGCTTCACGACCACGGCGGCGTCGGCGCCCTGCTCGCGCAGCGCCTCGGCGACCTCGTTCTGCGAGCAGCGGCCGTAGGTGACGCCGACCGTCCACTCGCCGACCTCCTTCATCGCTGCCCGGTCGACCGCGCGCTCGATGAGTTCGTGTTTCTCGACGCGGCGCTCCTCGATGTACTCCATCACGTCCTCGGGGAAGTCGGCGCCGTACTCCTGGATGGTGTCCATGTACTCGTCGGCGTCCACCCAGTACGAGTAGTCCGCGAGGTCGTCGCTGCGGTCGTCCTCCTTCAGCCAGAGGTCGTGGTCCCGGGTGACCTCCGCGAGCTCGCGGAAGCGCTCGGGGACGTCCTCGTCGAGGCTCCGGACCGTAACGTCGGCCGTGCACTCCTCCTCGGAGTCGCCGACGACGAGGTCGACGCCCGCGTCCCGGACGGCGGCCGCCGTCTCCTCGGTCCACTGGTGGTGGTCGAACCACCGGACCTCGCCTGCGTGCTCGACGGCGTCCGCGAGCTCGGTCTCGACGTACTCGAACTGGTCGGGGCAGAGGTCGCAGACGAACAGCCGGCAGCCTTCGGCGCCGAACTCGGCGGCCCGCCGCAGGCCGTCCTCGATCTCGTGGGGGCCGGCGGGGACGAGCGCGGCCTCGCCGTACACTTCACGGAGGATGGCGGCGCACGCCAGACCGTCGGCGTCGGGGTCCGCGACCACGATGACGTCGGCGCCCTCGACGCGTTCCCGTATCTCCTCGTCCTTCTGTGCCTCCTGCACGTCGTCGGGGACGAAAAAGCCCGTCCCGGGGAGCAGGCTCTTCCGCTCCAGCGGGAGGTCTTCGTCGTCGATGACCCAGTCTTCCATACTCCGACGGTCGGGTGCGCCGGGGAAGAACCCCGCGGTTAGGCCCCGAGGTGCCACTCCCCGCGGCCCGTCGCCTCGGCGTACCGCCGGTCGGCACCGAGGAGTCCGTCGCGCTTCCAGTCGACGCTCGTCCGGTGGTCGTAGGCGAGGTTACCCTCGGTCTGCAGGCCCCCACAGCCGGTGAGCGCGGTCCGAGCCCGGTCGCTGTCCGGCGTCACCTCGACGCCGAACTGGCTGCGGACCGTGTCGGAGACGTTCGCCACCCGGACGCCGTCTTGGCTGTGTGGGTTCGGCCAGACCTCGTGGAGGCGCTGGTCGTCCGGCAGGTCGGTCTCCCGCAGTGCTTCCTCGACCGCGTACCCGTCGCTGGCTTCGGCGTGGAGTGTCGTCCGCAGGCGCACGTACTGATCGCCCTCCTGGCGGCTAACCGACGCCGTCGTCCGGGACGCGTACGCCTCCCCTGTCTCCAGGCGGCCGGCGACGTGGGTGGCGCCGGCGTGCGCGAACAGACTGTCCGACGAGTGCTCGGGGACGAACGTCCGGCAGTCGGGGACGCGCCCGCCGAGCGCCCACCCGAGGCCGTCCAGCACCGGGTCGTCCCAGCCGCCCTCGTCGACGAGCGTGTACGTGGCGACGGTGTCGCCCCGTGGCACCGCGACGACCGGGTCGACCGGTCGTGCCCGGACCGTCTCGGTGCCGAAGGTGTAGTCGTCGCCGACTCGCGAGAGCACGTCGACCAGTGCGTCCTGCGCGTCGTGGTCCGCGAACGCGACCGGCTTCCCGTCCCGGAACGCGCCGACTAGCGTCCGGCGGTCGGCGCTCCGCGTCGCGAGCACGACGTCCGCGTCCGCGACGCTGGCGACCGTCTCGGGTGGGTCCGGGAGGGCACCCGCGTCGCCCGCGAGGAACACCGCCTCGGTGTCGAGTTCGGCGCTCGGGTCGTCGGTCAGGCCGCTGTGCGTGTCGACGTCGGGCCGGCCGCTGCCACCGAGCCCGGAGCAGCCGGCGAGCCCAGTGACTCCGGCCACACCCGCGGCTGCGAGGAACTGTCGTCTGTTCGTGGAGGGCATCACCGTCTGCTGGCGTTCGACGCGACTAAAAGCCGGCGGCCGGGGCCGGCGTCACGCGTTCGCCCGCTCCGCGTCGTCGCCGTCCTCGAGCTGCCGGACGGTCAACACGGGCACCGGACACGTCCGTACGACGCGCTCCGCGACGCTCCCGATGAGGAAGCGGTTCTCCCCGTGGCGGCCCCGCGTCCCGGTCGCCACCACGTCGGCGTCCACGTCCCGGGCGTACTGGCTGATCTCGGCGGGCGGCCGCCCCTCCCGGACCGCGGTCGTCACGTCACCGTCGGCGGCGTCCGCCACCGCGCCGACGGCCGTCTCGCCACGGTCCTCCAGCGCGTCGTGCATCTCCTCGCGGACCGCCTCCGGCGCCGACTCCACCTCGCTCTCCTCGAGCACGTACAGCGCGTGGACGCTGGCGTCGAACCGGCTCGCGACGTCGAGGGCCACGTCCACGGCCCGCCCGACGCTCTCCGAGCCGTCGGTCGCGATGACCAACGTGTCTATCATGGCTTGGTCTTTCCGGCCGACCACCTTAAACCCACACGCGGAGCGTTTTAGTAGCCCGGCGGCGCACGCCAACGTATGCCCCTCACCGTCGACACCGTGCTCGTCCCCGTAGACGGCACGGACGCCTCGGCGACAGCCGCCGAGTACGCCGTCACGGTCGCCGACCGCTACGACGCAGACGCCCACGCGCTGTACGTCCTCGGGGAGACGGTGACGCGCGCCATCAAGACCGGCGACGTCGCCGAAGACGAGGTCGTCGAAGAGACCAACACCTTCCTCGGCGAGGTCGCCGACCTCGCGCCCGACGGCGTCACCGTCGAATCCTCGATCGCGTACGGCTTCTCGACGTCCCGAAAACTCCAGCACCCCGGCAGCGTCATCCTCGACGCCGCCGAGGACGTCGACGCCGACTTCCTCGTCGTCCCCCGCGAGGGGATGCGCGGCGACACCGGCGACGTCCTCGAGAAGGCCGCCGAGTACGTGCTCCTGTACGCCAGCCAGCCCGTCCTATCCGTCTAGTTCAGCCGGATCGCCATCTCCATCTCGAAGCTCTCGGCGGACGCCGTCTCGAAGCCGACCTTCTCGTAGAGCGCGACCGCCGGCCGGTTCCAGCGCTCCACGCTCAACCACACGAACTCCGCGCCCTCGGTCTGCGCGTGCCCGAGCAACGCCTCGATGACCTTCGTCCCGATGCCCGCGCCCTGGTAGGACTGGTGGACGAAGATGGCGAGCTCGTACGTCGACTCGTCGTCCGGCACGAGCGTCGCGTGGCCCGCCACCTCGTCGCCGTGCCACGCCACCACGTCGAAGCCGTCCTGTTCGAGGAGCGTGTCCAGCCAGTCCCGCACGCGGTCCTCGCCGACCGGCGGCACGCCCTGCGCGCGGTCCGCCGGGTCGAAGTCGTCGTACATCTCGACCAGCGCGTCGAACTCCGCACCACCGGCGCTCTCGCCGTCGAAGTCCCTGACCTCGATGTCGCGGCCCTCGCCGTCCGTGAACGACACCGGCGGCGCCGGGAACGCCGCCGCGACCTCGTCGGGGTAGACGCGCTCACCCGGCATCGTCACGCACCAGCTTCACCGACGTTCGCGCGTTCAACAGCACGAACTCGGCGATGTGACCGAGCTTGATCTTCCCCATCGGGCTGCGGTGGCCGCCGCCGAGCACGATCTGGTCGAAGCCCTCGGACTCCGCCAGCTCCACCAGCGCGCTGCCCGGGTCGCCCGACAGCTCCCGGACGTTCGCCGGCAGCCCCGCGTCCGTCAGCGCCGCCTCCGCCTCCGCGACCAGTCCGCCGGGGTCGCGGTCGCTCTCCGGGTTCTCCACCACCGCCACGGTCAACTCGTCCCCTGTCTCGACGGCCCGCTGGACGCTCTCCTCCAGGGCGTCCAGCGAGTCGTCTGCACCGCCGATACCCACCAGCACCTTCATGCCCGGACTGTCACCGTCGCCGGGCAAAAGCGTTCGCCCCGCGCCCGACCACCGGGCGGCCCCGACGTCGCCGGTCGCTGATTCCGTGACTCCTCCCGCTGGTGGAGTCTCCCTGCTCGCGGGTCGTTTCGCTCGCGGCTTCGCCGCTCGCTCAGGCCGTGCTCTCCCTGCGGTCGAGCACGCGGTCCCCGCTCGCTGATTCCGTGACTCCTCACTTCGTTCGGAGTCACGCCCGACACGCTTTTGCGCCAACCACAGCAAACGACGAGCAACATGCCAGACCAGCGGTCGTCCCCAGCCGACTGGGACGCCGAGCCAGCCGTCGAGCCGGTCGCTGAACGCGACGACACCAGCGGCGAAGCCGGGGGCGACGACGACGACGTGCCCGCGGACGTCCGCAAGTACGAGCGGTTCTCGAAGATGAACGGCGCGCAGTACGAGCGCGTCAACGAGTTCCTCCGCGAGCGCACGTACATCACCGCCCGCGAGTGGGCAATCGCGCGGCTGTGTGCGGACTTCCGCACGGAGACCGGCGTCGAGATGACGAAGATCGGCGAGAACCTCCCGGAGCTCGTGCCGTTCATGACGGACACGTACAGCCCGCAGGCGGTCAATCAGGCGCGAGCGTCCTTCGAGGAGAAGGTGGAGCTGGCGGGCGCGACCTTCCTCTACGGCGCGATGTGTGACTTCTTCACCGCCGACGAGCTCGACGACCTGATGTACGAGGTGACGGAGGTCGCGAAGTTCCTGCTGGAAGTCGAGGGCGTCGACCTCGCCGTCGAGGACGAACTCGAGGCCGAGGAACGAATCTCGTCGGTGATGCGGGACGTCCGGGCGGCCAGCGACGAACTCCGCCACGACGGCACGGAGTGCCCGAACTGCGGGCACACCATCGAGGGCGACGACTAGGCGCCGTCCCCGCGCTCGCTGTGGTCGGGGAGGAACAGGGACGGGTCCTCGTGGGTGAACGTCAGGACGCGGCGTTCGTTCAGCGGGCGGACGTGGATGCGCACCTCGTCCTCCTCGTAGATCATGTCCATGAACTCCTCGTTCTCGGGCGGACTGTAGTGCGCGGGCAGCAGCACCGCCGTCTCCGTCGCCGCGGACTCGAGGGCGACGACGAAGTAGACGGAGCCGTTGGTGTCGGCGCGGAACACCTGCGCGTCCTCGAAGCCGCCGGCGGCGTCGAACGCCTCCGCGACGGGGTCGAACTCGTTGTCGGGCGCGAGCAGGTCGATGCCGGTCCGGCCCTCGGCGTCCCGGTCAGCGAACAGGCCGACGTCCCCGGGGTGGACCTCGTGGGCGTCCCAGCCGCGCTCGCGGTACTCCTCGGCCGTCGCGGCCATGTCGGTCATCACTTGCTCCCAGTGGGAGGGGACCTCGTCGGCGCGCTCCTCCGGGTCGCCGACGGAATCGCCGTCGTTGGACATGGGTGTGCGAGGACAGCGCACGCGCAAAAGGCTTCCCTCTCGCTGGTTGGCGGAAGCTATTTGTCTCCGCTTCCCACAGTTGACGGCGAATGAGTGACCTCCTCTCCCTCTCGAATCTCCGCACGCAGTTCGACACCGACCGCGGTGCCGTGAAGGCCGTCGACGGCGTCGACCTCGACATCGAGGAGGGCGAGACCGTCGGACTGGTCGGCGAGAGCGGGTCCGGGAAGAGCGTCACCGCGCTGTCCGCGATGCAGCTCGTCGACGACCCCGGCGACGTGGTGGGCGGCGGCGTCACCGTCAACGACGCCGGGCTCGCCGCGAAACTCCTCGCGAACTACGACGGTGCGGCCGCCTCCTACCCCTTCGACCTCGTGGCCGCGTGCCGAGAGCTCGCGGGCGACCTCCGGGGGGACGCCGGCGTCGGGTCGACGCCGAGCGAACTCCGCGGCATCGCCGACGACCTCGACGCGACGGCCGACCCCGGCGGCCTCGCGGGCGACCTCCGCGAGTTCGCCGACCGCGTCGACGCCATCGCCGACGACACCACTGCGGAAGCGGACGGGGACGACGACGTGCTCCGGGCCGTCGGCCAGGACCTCGACGACGCCGTCCTCGACGCGCTGGACGGGTTCGTCTTCTTCTCCGGCATCTCGCTCGACCCCGAACCGGGCGCCGACGTCGACCCGTCGGCCGACCCCCTCGACGTGCTCCGGAGTCGCGAGGACGGCGCCGACCATGTCCGCGTCGCGGACGCACGCGTCGACCTCACCGCCGCCCCCGAGAACGCGATGCGGGACGTCCGCGGCGGCGAGATGAGCATGATCTTCCAGGACCCGATGACGTCGCTGAACCCCGCACTCACCATCGGCGAGCAGGTCGCCGAGAGCCTCCGCCTCCACCGCTACGGGAAGAAGCGTTCGGACTCCTGGCTGAACGGCGTCCGGGAGGCGCTCTCCCGGGGGGACACCGACGAGCGCGTCGTCGAGGACACCGTCGAGATTCTGGACGCGGTCGGCATCCCGGAGCCGGAGGCCCGCCTCGACGAGTACCCCCACGAGTTCTCCGGCGGGATGCGCCAGCGCGTGCTCATCGCCATCGCGCTGGCCTGCCGGCCCCAGTTGCTCATCGCCGACGAGCCGACGACGGCACTCGACGTCACCATCCAGGCCCAGATTCTGGACCTCATCAACGACCTCCAGGACGAGTTCGGGATGTCGGTGCTGTTCATCACCCACGACCTCGGCGTGGTCGCGGAGACCTGCGACCGCGTCGCCGTGATGTACGCCGGCGAGATCGTCGAGGAGGGGCCGGTCGACGACATCTTCCACAACCCCAGCCACCCGTACACGTACGCGCTGCTGGAGTCCATCCCGCGGGAGGACACCGAGCGCCTCCACCCCATCGGGGGGAACGTCCCGGACCTCATCGACCTGCCCGACGGCTGCCACTTCGCCGACCGGTGTCCGTGGGCGGTCGACGAGTGCGTCGAGGGCGAGATCCCCTACCTCGACCACGGCCCAGAGGACGTCGACCACCGCTCGAAGTGCATCATGGAGGACTTCGACACCACGGAGTACGCCGCCGAGGCCGAGGGAGTCAGGGCGGAGTCCGAGACGTTCACGGGCGACCCCATCGTGGAGGTCGACGGCCTCCGGAAGTACTTCTCGCGGGCCGACGGCTGGCTGGACAAGTGGCTCGCCGACGAGCCCCAGACCGTGAAGGCCGTCGACGGCGTCGACCTCGAGATCTACGAGGGTGAGACGCTCGGGCTGGTCGGGGAGTCCGGCTGCGGGAAGTCGACGACGGGGCGGTCGATTCTCCGGCTGCTGGAGCCGACCGACGGCAAGGTGGTGTTCGCCGGTGACGACATCTCGGCACTCGGTGACGACGCGCTGCGCGCGAAGCGCACGGACATGCAGATGATCTTCCAGGACCCGCTGTCGTCGCTGGACCCCCGCCAGACCGTCGGGAAGACGATTCTGGAGCCGCTCCAGATCCACGACCTCCCGGAGGACACCGGCGAGAAGTCCACCCGGCAGGCGCGCCGGGACCGGGTCGTCGAGCTGATGGAGGCCGTCGGCCTCGAACCCGGCCAGTTCGACCGCTATCCCCACGAGCTCTCCGGTGGGCAGCGCCAGCGCGTCGGCATCGCCCGCGCGCTCGCCGTCGACCCGGACTTCATCGTCGCCGACGAGCCCGTGAGCGCGCTGGACGTGTCGGTGCAGGCCCAGATTCTGAACCTCCTCGAGGACCTCCAGGACGAGTTCGACCTCACCTACCTGTTCATCGCCCACGACCTCTCGGTCGTCCGCCACATCTGCGACCGGGTGGCCGTGATGTACCTCGGGAAGGTCGTCGAGACCGCGCCGACGAACCAGCTGTTCGCCGACCCGAAACACCCCTACACGGAGGCGTTGCTGTCCTCGATTCCGGAGCCCGACCCGCGGGTCGGCGACGAGGGCCGCATCATCCTCGAGGGCGACGTCCCCAGCCCCATCGACCCGCCGTCGGGCTGCCGGTTCCGCACGCGGTGCCCGTCGGTCATCCCGCCCGAGGACGTGGACATCGACCAGGAGGCATTCCGGGCGGTCATGGACTTCCGGGAGGCCGTGGAGAACCGCGAGATTCCCCTCGACGCCGTCTGGACGGACGCCGCCGAGGCGACGGCGGCATCCGGCGAGCCCGCGGACGTGCCGGCTGACGGCGGCCGGGACGCCGACCGGGCGGCGTTCGTCGACGCGCTCTGGGAGCGCGAGTTCGACACCGAGCCGACCGGCGACGCCCGGTCCGTCGTGGAGCAGTCGTTCGACGCGCTGGCCACCGAGGACTGGGACGAGGCCGCGGCGGTGCTCCGCGACACCTTCGACAGCCCCTGCGAGCGCGAGGAGCCGCCGCTGGCGGGCGACGAGCAGCCGGTGGCCTGTCACCTCTACGACGCGGACGGCGACGACCGCGCAGCCTGACTGCGGGCCGCTCGCTTCCGGCGATTCTTGCCGGCCCGGTGTGGTTGTTCGGCCCCCCGTCTCGCCGGCCTGTCAGGAACCCGCCCCGGCTCCGTCCAGCGGTAGTTCCGCTGTACTCCGGTTCTCCTACCGGTACGTTTAAGTTAACATTCGTGCCATACGGTGGTATGGCAGACGATAGCGTGAGCCGCCGCAGCTTCCTGAAAGCTGCTGGTGCCGCGACAGTCGCAGCGACATCGACAGCCGGTTGTACCGGACTCACCGGCGGCGGTGGCGGCGGGGGGACGCTCGTGTACTCCCGCGGCGACCACCCGCAGAACTACGACCCACAGCAGACCACCAGCGGGGAGGTCGCGAAGGTCACCAACCAGGTCTTCGACACCCTCATCGACTTCAAGCCCGGGAGCGGGGGCGAACTCACGGACGGCCTCGCCGACAACTGGGACCTCAACGGGACCACAGCGACCCTCACGCTCAAGGAGGGCATCGAGTTCCACAACGGCGAGGAAGTCACTGCACCCGACGTCAAGGCGACCGTCAACCGCTTCATCGACGACGGCTACGAGTACTTCCTCGGCAAGAACCGCTCGGGGTACTCCTCGGTCACGTTCGGTGACTGGGTCGACAGCATCGACGCCAGCAGCGACTACGAGGTCACCTTCGAACTCACCCAGCAGTACGCGCCGTTCCTCCGGAACCTCGCGATGTTCGCGGCCGCCATCCTCTCGAAGGCCCAGATCGAGGACAGCGGCTCGAACCCGGACGACCAGGCCGACCTCGGCACGGACCCGGTCGGCACCGGCCCGTTCCAGTTCGAGGAACTCGACAACGAGAACCAGCGCGTCCGGCTCTCCGCCTACGACGGCTTCTGGGGTGACGGCCCGAACGTCGACGAAGTCATCTTCAAGACCATCGGGTCGAACCAGACCCGCGCCCAGGACCTCATCAACGGCGACTCCAACATCACGGACAACCTCGACGCGCAGTCCATCCAGCAGGTCGACGACTCCGACACCGCGTCCGTCGTCCAGAAGAACGGCATCAACGTCGGGTACATGGCGTTCAACCACGCCCGCAAAGAGGAGTTCCGCGACCCACGGGTGAAGCGCGCCGTCACCCTCGCGGTCAACCGGTCGGCCATCGTCGACGACATCTATCAGGGCTTCGCTACGGAGGCCGACCAGCCGCTCCCGCCGGACGTGCTCGGGCACAACGAAGACCTCGAACCGTACCCCCACGACCCCGAGCAGGCCGAGTCGCTGCTCGAGGAGGCCGGCGCGACCGACCTCAGCTTCGAACTCGCGACGTTCTCCAACCCCCGCGGGTACAACCCGAGCCCCATCCAGACGGCGAACCAGATCGCGTCCGACCTCGACGCAATCGGCGTCGACGTCGAGATCAACCAGTTCTCGACGTTCGGCTCCTACATCGACTACACGTACGGCGGCCGCCACGACGCCTGCCTCCTCGGCTGGTACACCGACAACGCGGACCCGGACAACTTCATGTACGTGCTCCTCCACCCCGGCGTGGAGGCCTCGGAGCTCTCCGACGACCAGCGCCACATCTCCTTCGACGAGAAGGGCAACGCGTCGAACGTCTCGGCGTGGGTGAACAAGGACTACGTCGAGCTCGTCGACGAGGGCCAGACCACGTACGACGACGAGTCTCGGCGCGAAATCTACCTCGAGGCGTCCCAGATCGCCCACGACAACGCTCCGTGGATGTTCATCGACTACGCCGAGCTCATCCGTGGCGTCCACGAGTCGGTCAGCGAGGACTCCTACACGGTCAGCTCGGTCGGCGGTCCGTACCTCGAACTCGTCGAGATGAACTGACGGCGCAACGAAGAAAAGTTGAAACGCTCGGACCGTTCAGGTCCGAACACGACGCTCCACATTCATGGCCTCCAAGCGGTTCATCCTGAAACGGCTGTTGTTGCTCGTGCCGGTCCTGCTCGGCGTGGCGACGTTCGTCTTCGTCATTCTGCACCTCGCGTCCGGTGACCCGGCGCGCGTCATCCTCGGGCAGCGTGCGCCCCAGGAGCAGGTGATTCAGCTCCGGCAGGAGCTCGGCTTGAACGACCCGCTGTACATCCAGTACGGGCGGTTCCTCGTCGACGCCGCGCAGTTCGACTTCGGGGAGTCGTACGTCATCGCGCAGGGCAACAGCGTCCGCAGCGTGCTCGCCGACAAGATTCCGGTCACGCTCGAACTCGCGCTGTACGGCCAGGTCGTCGGCATCCTCCTGGGCATCCCGCTGGGCGTCATATCGGCGGTGAAACAGGACACGCTCACCGACCACCTCGGTCGGGTCGGCGCACTCTCGGGCATCTCCGTCCCCATCTACTGGTCGGGGCCGATGCTCATCCTCGCGTTCTCGACGTACCTCTCCATCTTCCCCGCGTCGGGCCGAATCGGGTCGACCATCTTCCTCGACAACCACTGGACGCTGCTCGGGATGCAGCTGCCGCTGACCGGCATGGTCACCGTCGACACCCTGCTGCTGGGCGAGTTCGGCGCGTGGACGTCCGCAGTCACGCACCTGTTCCTGCCGGCGATGACCATCGGCATCTACTCGATGGCGCTCATCTCCCGGATGATGCGGTCGTCGATGCTCGAAGTCGTGCGCCAGGACTACATGCGGACGGCGCGCGCGAAGGGCCAGGGCTCGAAGATCACCATCATGAAACACGGCTTCCGGAACGCCCTCATCCCGGTCATCACGGTCATCGGCATCCAGTTCGGGAGCCTGCTCGGCGGCGCCGTCCTCACGGAGACCGTCTTCGGCATCGGCGGCATCGGGACGATGCTGGTCAGCGCCATCCAGTCCAACGACTTCCCGCTCGTCCAGGGGACGGTGCTGACGTTCGCGTTGCTGTTCACGCTCGTGAACCTCCTGGTAGACATCACGTACAGCTACCTCGACCCCCGCATCCAGCAATAACACACAATGAGCACGGACACCGCAACCACCGACGCGACCGCACTGGAGGACCGCACGTTCCTCGACCGGCTGCGGTCCTCGCAGTTCCTCTCGGACCTGCTGTCGAACCGCCTCGCGCTCGTCGGACTGACCATCATCATCGGGATGGTGCTGATCGCGATCTTCGCCCGGTTCTCCTACGACCTCGGCGCGCTCCGCTCCTCGCAGCTCGGGACCGTCTCGGACCGTCTGGCACCCGGGTGGACGGGAACCGGCGCCGTCGACCAGCACATCTTCGGCACGGACGCGTCGGGTCGCGACATCTACAAGCGCACGCTGTACGGCGCGTGGATCGCCATCAAGTACGGCACCGTCACCGTCGCGGCGTCGACGTTCCTCGGCGTGGCGCTAGGCATCATCGCGGCGTACTACAGCGACCTGACGGACAACGTCATCATGCGGACGATGGACGTCCTGCTGGCGTTCCCGTCGCTGCTGCTGGCGCTGGCGCTGGTCGCCATCTTCGGCGCCGGCCTCTGGAAGGTCGTCATCGCACTGACGCTCGTGTACACGCCGCGGTTCGCGCGCGTCGTCAGGGGGGCGGCGCTGAAAGTGCTGGAGGACGAGTACATCGAGGCGACGGAAGCCCTGGGTGCGAAAGACCCCCGAGTGCTCGCGAGGCACGTCTTCCCGAACACGCTGGCGCCCGTGACCGTCCAGTCGACGCTGAACTACGGGCTGGCCATCATCGACTTCGCGGCGCTGTCGTTCCTCGGGTTCGGTGCGGCGCCCGGGATGCCGTCGTGGGGCCTGATGCTGTCCAACGGCGTGGCGAACGGCCTCCTGACGGGGAAGTGGTGGATGTCCCTGTTCCCGGGGCTGTTCCTCGCCGTGCTCGTGCTCGGGTTCAACCTCCTCGGGGACGGCATGCGTGACGCGCTCGACCCGCGGATGCGGGAGACGGTCGACTGAGATGTCGCAGGCGGGCGTCGAGGCGGCTGGCCGCGACTGGGGGCTCTTGGCGCGGACCGCCGGTTTCGGCGCCGCAGCGGCGTTCGCGCTGTTCTACGTGCTCCTTCTGGGGTTCGGCGCGCCGCCCAGGGCGGCCAGCGAGGTGGCGTTCCCGCTGGCCGCGCTCCCGTTCTCGGTGGGGCTGCTCGGGTGGTCGGGCGTGCTCCTCTCCGGCGACGCCGTCGAGGACTTCTCCGGGGAGATCGGCCTCTCGAAGGGGTGGACTGCGGAGAGCGGCCGGCAGGCGATGGCGCTGCTGATCGCGTTCGGGCTCGGCGGCATGGTCGGTGCCGCAGTCGCCGGCGCGCCCTACGGCGTCTGAACCGTTACTGGCGGACGTTCTGGCCGTCGAACTCGGTGATTGCGTCGCCGTCCCAGACGACCGTCCCCCGGACCATCGTCCACTCGGGGAACACCCCCTGTCTCCCCTCGAACGGCGTCCACTCGCAGTTCGAGTGCAGGTCGGCACCCCGAATCTCGCGAGCGTTCTCGGTGTCGACGAGCACGAGGTCGGCGTCCCGGCCGGCCTCGACGCGCCCCTTCTGCGGCAGCCCGAAGATGTCGGCGGGGTTCGCGGCCGTGACGTCCCGCACGCGTTCGTAGCTCAGGTCGCCCCGGCGCGCCGCGTCGAGCAACAGCGGGAGCGCGGTCTCGACGCCCGGGACACCCGAGGGCGCGTCCCAGATGCTGGCGTCTTTCTCCTCGCGGGTGTGGGGCGCGTGGTCGGTCGCGACCACGTCGATGTGGCCGTCGGCCAGCCGCTCGAACAGCGCTTCGCGGCGGTCCTCGCTGCGCAGCGGCGGATTCATGCGACCGAACGTCCCGAGGTCGTCGAGGTCCTCGCGCGAGAGGAAGAGGTGGTGGGGGGTCGCCTCGAAGGTGGCGTTACCAGCCCGCGCCGCGTCCACGCCTTCCGGCGTGGAGGTGTGGGCGACGTGGATGCTCGCGCCCGCCTCGCCCCCCACGTCGACGGCGCGTTCGACGGCCGCCTCCTCGGCCTCGGCCGTCCGGTACGCGCTCCACGCGTCGGCGTCGTCGCGGTCCTTCGCCGCGGAATCGAACAGGTCGGCGTCCTCGGCGTGGACGGTGACGACGACGTTCTCGTCGGCCGCCCGCCGGCAGGCGTCCCGGAACAGGTCGGCGTCGATGCCCATGTCGCCCGTGGAGTCCGCGAGGAACACCTCGCCGAGCGCGAACAGCGGCCGGTCGAACAGCGACGCGGGGTCCCAGTCGGCGGTCACGCCGCCGTTGACGCCCCAGTCCACGACGCTGTCGGCGGCGGCGTACGCTGCTTTCTCGTCGGCGGCGTCGCCGGTCACCGTCGGCGGGTCGGTGTTGGGCTGGTCGACGACGGTCGTCACGCCGCCGGCCGCCGCGCTCCGCGACCCGCTGGCCCACGTTTCCTTGTGCTCGAAGCCCGGCTGCCGGAAGTGCACGTGTGCGTCGACCATCCCCGGTAACAGTAGGCGCTCGTCGGCGTCCACGAACGTCTCGCCGTCGAGGGAGTCGCCGACTGCGTCGATGCGTTCGCCGTCCAGCCGGACGTCCCTGACGCGGCCGTCGGCCAGTGTCGCGTCCCGGATGACTCGCATACTACCGAGTCGCTGTGGGTCGGCCTAAGTGCTGTGGACCTGCTCCACGTCGGCGTCCGCGGCGCCGACCAGTGCGGCCTCCAGTTCGTCACGGACGGCGCTGGGGTCGCCGCCCGCCGCTGCAACGCTCCCCACCGACTCGGGGTCGAACGGCGCACCGAGCTCGGGGTAGACGTCGTCGAGGACGCCGGCTATCGCGTCGCGGTCGTCGACGACGAGCACGCCAGAGGTGAGCGCTGCGCCCTTCGTGACGCGCTGGGCGACACCCGCGAGCTTCCCGCAGTCCGCCCGCACCGAGTGGTCGCCCGGACAGAACGAATCGGGGGGCTCGCCCTCGCGGGCGTCCGCCACGCCGACGGCCCGGAGGGCGTCGACGACGTCCGCGACCATCGCGTCGTAGCGCGCCTCGAGGCCCGTCCGGATGTCCTCGGTGGGCGTGAGTCGCGCGAACGCCAGCGTCGTGTCCGTGTACGCGACCGCGCGGCCGCCGACGCGGCGCTCGACGGTCGGGAACCCGTGGTGGCGGGCCGCCCGGACGGCGTCGTCGTAGCCGTCCTCGTTCGTGTCCCGGCGGCCGAACGCGACCACGCGGCCCGGCGCCCAGACGCGGACGGCCGGCTCTTCGTGGTCGCTGACCCAGTCCAGCAGGTCGCGGATGACGGCGCGGTCGGCGTCCCGGTCGTCGGCTCGGCCCCGTACGACTCGCATACTACGCCCCTGGAACCGAACCGAGTAATTCCTCCCGGTTCCAAGCCCGGGTATGGTCACGCTCGACGGCGACGTCGTCGCCCGCCACTACCCCCGGGTGTCGCGGTACAACTCCCCGTACCCGGCGCACGACGCCGGCTGTGCCGTCGACCTCTACCCGGACGGCGACGACGGCCCGAACGGCTGGGCGGTCGCCGCCCCGAGTCCGGTCGCCGGCGAAGTCGTCCAGACCCGGACCGTGCAGTGCCCGGACCGCCCGTACGCCGCCGACCACGACCACCTCGTCGTGGTCGACACCGGCACACACCTCGCGCGCATCCTCCACGTCGACCCCGGCGTCGACGCCGGCGACGTCGTCGAGGTCGGCGACCCGCTCGGTCGGCTGGTCCGGTCGGGGTTCTTCGCGCCGTGGGTCGACAACCACATCCACCTCGGCTTCCGCGAGCACGGCCAGAACGCCGTGCGCGCGTCCGGGTCGCTGCCCCTGGACCTCGACGTCCCCGTCGAACCGGTGGCGTGGGACGGCACCGCGACGGTCGTCGAGACCGGCGAGACGTGGCTGCGCCTCGACGAACCGACCCACCCCGCGCCGAGCGGCGACGCCTACGCCGGCCTCGCCAGCGACGACGCCACGACCGTGGACGGCGGCCTCCCCCACTACGAAGCCGGGTACGCCGACGGGACCGGCGACACCGTCTCCGTGCTCGGCACCGTCGTCGGCGACCGCACCGGCGACCGCACCGTCACGTGGCGCGACGACGTCACCGTCGCCGTCGACGGCCGGCCCGCGAAGGGGCTGTCGCTGTGGCTCGGCCGCGACGCCCTCGGCTGCAAGGTCGTCGCGCCCGGCCACGGCTTCGCCGTCGGTGACGAGGTCGCCGTCGCAGTCTGGCACGGGTAGCGCCGCTACCGGGGCCGAGTCACCCACCCGACCAGCGCCCCGATACCGGCCACGGCAGCGCCACCGAGCGCGGTGAACAGTCCAGCGCCGGCCACTGCCTCCCAGACGCTTGCCCCGTCACAGCCGGTTCCCGAACACATCAGCGTCCCGTCGAGAAGGACGCCGAGGCTTCCCACCACGAGCGCGAACACCCCGATGAGCGTCGCTCGGCGTGCGGCCCGCGTGACAGTTGCTGTGTCCACGAGGGGGGTATTCCGATGGCGTGTGTAAATCTCTGCTGCCGGTGCTACCACACCCAAACTCACCGGGTCCGACGCTTATACCGCCTCACCCCGTTGGGAAGGTGTATGGACGCCGTCGACCACGTCGAGATCACGGAGCGACTCATGGGTGGCGTCGAGATCGTCGCCGCGTACGTCCTCGTGTTCCTGTTCGCCGTCGGCGTCTTCGACCTCGGGCTCACCATCGGCGAGCTCATCCTCTCCGGCGCCATCACCGACACGACCGAGGTCGTCGACCTCGTCGACACCGTGCTGTTGCTGTTCATCCTCGTCGAAGTCTACCGGACCGTCGTCGCCTACACCCGCGAGGAGAGCGTGCTCCGCATCGTCATCGTCACCGCCGTCATCGCCGTGGCTCGCCGCGTCATCGTGTTCAAGCCCTCGGACTACGCCTCGCCGGATGCCGCGCTGTTCACGGCCGTCGGACTCGCCGTGCTGGTCGCTGCGCTCGTCGGGTCGCTGTACGTGCTCCGGTCCGGCGAGGGCGACGCCGACCCGTTCTGACCCCGGCCCTCAGACGAACGTCACGGCCTCGCGGTCGAGCACTTCGCCGAACAGCCAGTCGGCGTGCTCGACGGTGTACTCCCTGTGGTCCTCCTCGATGTAGCCGAGTGCGTCCTCGACGAGCACGGGGCGGTAGTCCCGGAGCCCGGCCGACCCGGCGGTGTGCAGCACGCAGACGTTCGCGAGTGTCCCGCACAGCAGGAGGTCGTCGACGCCGTGGCTCTCCAGGTACCCCTCGAGGTCCGTCTGGTAGAACGCGTCGTAGGTGTGTTTCTCGACGACGTGGTCCGCCTCGCGGACGTCGAGGGCGTCGTGCAACTCGGCGTCCCACGACCCCTCGACGACGTGTTCGCCCCAGCGCTCGAACTCGTCGTAGTAGTGGTTCCCGTCGAACTGCTCGGGCGGGTGGACGTCCCGCGTGTAGACGACGCTCGCGCCCGCCTCCCGGGCCCGCGACACCAGACCCGTCACGGGCTCGAGGGCGGCCTCGCTGGCCGGCGCGTGCAGGCTCCCCTCCGGGTGGCAGAACCCGTTCTGCATGTCGACGACGACGACTGCGGTGCTGGCTGGCTCGAACTCCATACCTGAACGTTCTTCCGGGCCGACAAAAGCAGTTGGCCCGCGGGGCCGCCGGGTTCGCGGCGGCTGCGAGCGTGCACAGGACCTTTTGAACTGGCGTCCCGAGTGATGCGTGATGGCACGGCGACTGCTCGCCGTCGCAGTGGTGTGTCTCGTTGTCCTGGCCGGCTGCCAGGGCGGCATCACCGGCGACGCGACGACCGAACCCGAACCCACGACGGCCGAACCCACCGAGACGGACACCTTCGACTACGCGGACCCCGCAGAGGACCGCCTCGGGTGGGAGGGCGGCTACTGGTACAACGAGTCCATCGACGTCGACCGCTCCGATGGCCTGAACGACTCCGAACTCGCCGCCGTGGTGAACCGCTCGATGGCGCGCGTCGAGCACGTCCGCGGCCTCGAGTTCGAGGAATCCGTCCCCGTCGAGGTCATCTCCCGCGAGGAGTTCGCCAACGAGACGGCAGCCTCCTTCGAGAACGTCACCCGGAACGGCAGCCTCCACCAGAACGTCAAGTGGGAGGCGATGTTCATGCTCGGCGAGAACGAGAGCGCCACCGAACAGCTGGAGTCCAACCGCGCCGGCTCCGTGCTCGGCTACTACTCGCCTGCCGAGGACCGCATCGTCATCGTCTCCGAGAACACGGAGTCCCCGGAGATGGACGAGATCACGCTCTCCCAGGAGCTGTTCCACGCGCTCCAGCAGCAGCACTTCAACATCTCCGAGATGAACCAGTCGACGCGCGAACTGCACAACGCCCGCGACGGCATCATCGAGGGCGACGGCAACTACGTCGACCACCTCTACCAGCAGCGCTGTGAGAGCGACTGGGACTGCCTGCTCCCGCAGACGCAGGGTGGCGGCGGTGGCGGCGACCGCCACATCGGCATCGCGCTGACGAAGCTCCAGCCGTACAGCGACGGCCCCGTGTTCGTGCAGGAGCTCCGCGACGAAGGCGGCTGGGCGGCCGTCAACGACGCCTACGAGCACCCGCCGGCGAGCACCGAGCAGACGATTCACACCGAGAAGTACCGCGAGGACGAACCGACCGACGTCTCGGTGCCGGACACCTCCAGCGACGAGTGGACGGTTCCGGACATGGGCAACGGCAGCGTCGACTACGCCTCGTTCGGCGAGGCGGGCATGTACACGATGCTGTGGTACCCGAGCTACGCCGAGAGTCAGGCGACCGGCGCGCCCGCCAGCGTCGTGATTCCGGTCAACCACCTGCTGTCGCCCGCCCAGAACGAGGAGACGCTGGATCTCTACAACTACAGTCACCCGTACACGGCCGGCTGGGACGGCGACCGGCTCGTGCCCTACGTGACCGACGACTCGATGGAGACCAGCGAGACGGCCTACGTCTGGAAGTCGGCGTGGGACTCCACCGAGGACGCCGAGGAGTTCGCCGAGGCCTACCGCCAGCTGCTGGAGTACCACGGCGCCGAGCGCGTCGACGCCCAGACCGCCCGCTACCGCATCCCCGAGGGCGAGAGCGCGTACGCCGACGCGTTCCGCGTGCTGACCGAGGGCGACCGGGTCATCATCGTGAACGCGCCGACCGTCGACCAGCTCGACGACGTCCACGACCCGTCGAACTGACCGCCCCGGCTCGCAGAACAACTCCCGCTGCGTTCGGGAACACCTAGCAAACCCTTTCATCGCCGACTCCGTAGCCGACGTATGCGCGCGCTCACGCCCGCCGCCGCCGTCGCCGTCGCCGCGCTCGTCGTGCTCGCGGGGTGTTCGGCTCTGCCGGCAGCCGAGAGCCAGCCGGGACAGCAGCCGACGGTCGGCGAGCCCGAATCAGCGCCGAGTGACCTCGCCGACCCCGACGAGGACGTGCTCGGCTGGGAGGGCGGCTACTGGTACAACGAGAGCCTGCCCGTCACCACCGGTGACGGCCTGAACGGGACCGAACGAGAGATGGTCGTGAACCGCTCGATGGCCCGGGTGGAGCGCCTCCGCGGCGTCGAGTTCCAGTCGCCGGTCGACGTCGACGTTGTGTCCCGGGAGACGTACCGCGAGGAGTACGCGAACGCCGGGAACACCAGCGAGACGCTGCGGACGTTCGACGACGCGAAGTTCGAGGCGCTGTTGCTCGTCGGCGAGGACAGCGACGCCATCGACGTCCAGCGGTCGAACCGCGGGTCGAACGTCCTCGGGTTCTACTCGTCTGCCGCGGACCGCATCGTCGTCGTCTCTCCGACGGAGACGCCCCAGATCCGGGAGACGACGCTCGGCCACGAGCTCGTGCACGCCCTGCAGTTCCGGCAGCTCGGCGCCGGCTACGACACCCCGACCCGCGACCGGGCGAACGCCAACAGCGGCCTGATCGAGGGTGACGCGCGGTTCGTCGACCAGCAGTACGGCGACCGCTGTGGCGCCGCGTGGGACTGCGTCACCGACGAGGGCGGCGGCGGTGGTGGCGGCGACCTCCACCTCGGCGTCTACGTCATGAAGTACTTCCCGTACAGCGACGGCCCCGGGTTCGTCGAGCACGTCTACGACGGCGACGGCGACGCCGAAGACGGTGGGTGGGAGGCAGTCGGTGACCTCTACGACGCGCCGCCGGCGTCCAGCGAGCAGGTCGCCCAGCCCGAGAAGTACGGCGAGGGCGAACCCAGCGACCCGACGCTCCGGGACCGCTCGACGGCCGACTGGCAGCGCGTGTCCGTCGACGGCCGCGCGCCCTACGGCGAGGTCGGGGTCGGCGGGCTCACGGCGATGTTCGCGTACCCCGCCTACGACGACAGCCGCGACGGCGTCGTGCTGTCCCCCCGGGAGTTCCTGAACTACGAGGACGGCGAGGTGAACGCCGAGGACCCCTTC
The DNA here is from genome assembly GCF_021729015.1 of Halobacterium rubrum. GTDB lineage: Archaea > Halobacteriota > Halobacteria > Halobacteriales > Halobacteriaceae > Halobacterium > Halobacterium rubrum. The sequence goes on along the minus strand of NZ_JAJQQZ010000002.1, from coordinate 704,433 downwards.
GAGTACACGACGACGCCCGTCGAGGGCTGGGACGGCGAACGCCTGTGGGTGTACGAGCACGAGGCCGACGGCGACCTCGGGTACGCGTGGCGCATCGCGTGGGACTCCCCCGGCGACGCCGAGGAGTTCGCCGCGAGCTACCGCGACCTCCTCCGGTACTGGGGCGGCGAACGGGTCCGAGACGCGGACGGCAGCGGCGAGGTCTGGCGCATCCCGGAGGGCGAGAGCCAGTTCGCGGACGCCTTCCGCGTGACCGTCGACGACGACCGCGTCACCATCGTGAATGCGCCGACCGTCGACGACCTCGACGCCGTCCACGAGCCTCGCTGACTGCTGGCGCCGCCAGCCCGGGAGCCGAGGGTTTTTCGCTCGGGCGGGAGAACCGGGGAGTATGCTGACTTCGCGGAGGGTCGCGTCGTGACCTTCGACATCGTCGACGCCGACGCCATCGAGAGCGGGCGCGCGACGGACGCCTACTTCGAACGCACGGAGGCCGCCCTCGACCACGCCGGCCGGAACCCCGACGTGGTCGCGGAGGTCACCGCCGACCAGTTCCCGACCAGCGAGTTCGAACTGCTCGCCGGCGTGAAAGACGCCGCCCACCTCCTCGAGGGCCTCCCCGTGGACGTGGACGCGCTCCCCGAGGGGACGCTGTTCGACGGCGGTCCCGTGATGCGCATCGAGGGGGGCTACCGGGACTTCGCGCGCTACGAGACCTCACTGCTGGGCTTCCTCTCGCACGCTTCGGGCATCGCGACCGCCGCACTCGAAGCCCGACGGGCCGCCCCGGACTCGCAGGTGTTGAGCTTCGGCGCGCGCCACGTCCACCCGTCGCTGGCGGCGGTCGTCGAGCGGTCGGCGCTCGTCGGCGGCCTCGACGGCTTCTCGCACGTCGCCGCGGGCGACGTCATCGGCCGCGAGGCCGGCGGCACGATGCCCCACGCGCTGGTCATCTGCTTCGGCCGTGGCGAACAGGAGGCCGCCTGGCGGGCGTCCAACGAGGGCGTCGGCGACGACGTCCCCCGGGTCGCGCTCTGTGACACGTACAGCGACGAGAAAGACGAGGTGCTGCGGGCCGTCGACGAACTCGGCGACGACCTCGACAGCGTCCGACTGGACACCACGTCCTCGCGGCGCGGCGACTTCCGGCACATCGTCCGCGAGATCCAGTGGGAGCTGGACGCCGTCGGCCGCAGCGACGTCGACGTCTTCGTCTCCGGGGGCCTCGGGCCGACCGACCTCCGGGAGCTGCGGGACGTCGCCGACGGCTTCGGCGTCGGCGGCCACGTCTCGAACGCCGACCCCGTCGACTTCGCGCTGGACATCGTCGAAGTCGAGGGCGAACCGGCGGCCAAGCGCGGCAAGCTCTCCGGGAAGAAAGACGTCTACCGGACCCGGGACGGCGGCCACCACGTCGGGCTCGCCACCCGACCCGGCCCGACTGGGGCGTCGTCGCTGCTGGAGCCGCTGCTGCGGGACGGCGACCTCGTCAGGACGTTCGACGTCGACGACGCCGCGGCGCGCGCACTCGACGACGCCGACGCTGTGTCGTTCAGGCGGGACACCGAGTAGGAATCGCGGTCGCGGCCGCCGCTTCGGCTACGCCGTGAGTTCTTCGACTGGCTCCTCTTCGTCGCCCGTCTCCCGGAACACCTGGCCCTCGAACAGCGTCACCATCACGTCGTCGTCCTCCCAGGCGCCGTCCGGCAGGCCGGCCTTCCGGCAGGTACGGTCGAGGTACTCGAAGACGCTCCAGTCGTTCTCGACGGGGAGTGTCGGGTACATCCAGCCGTGCTGGCCGTCGCCGTCGATGGCGACGCCGTGGACGCCGAGCTCGATGTCCTCGACGGGGTCGTCGGTGAGCACCAGATTCGACACCGTGCACACCGACACCTCGATGTTCTCGAGTTCGGCTGGCTCGACTTCCGAGCCACACGACGCGTCGGAGGCGGCCTCGATGGCGGCCTCGACGATGGCGTGCCCGAGTTGCTGGTCGCGGTTCCCGAGTTCGCGGACGGACTCGTGGGCGCCGGCACACCCACGCAGTCGGCCGCGGCCCCGGGTCGACTCGAGGCGCACGAACGCGCTGGTTCGGTTGTAGAACGCATCCCGCATGCTCCCCGGCTGCTCCCGCTGGCCGTTCTGGACGAACGCTTCCACGGACTCCCGAGCGAGCTCTACCGTGCGAGCGCCGTCCTCGAAGGAAAGGTCTACTGTCTGGCCCTGGCCCATACGAAGCGTATTACGCCGGCGACAGACTTCAAGCCTTCCCTTGTGCGCGAAAACCGTGAAGGATTCCTATCTGTGAACGGACCACTCGAAACCACGGCAGGAACTACCGGCTAGCCCGTAAGTACTTGATTAGCTACACGTTAGCGGTTCGTTTCGCAAACGTACGGCCGAATACATTCGTGGTTCGTCGGTCGGTGCTTCGACGCGCCGCGTACTCCGGGAACCGAACCCCTTAACGACGCGCCCCGCCTACGTCGAGTGGGCAGAGGGAGCCCGGCTCCCGTGCCGCGAGGCATGAGGAAAGTCCCCCCACCCGTTCGGGCAGGCGGCCGGACGCAAGTCCGGGGCGGGAGACCGCCGGCACTGGAACAGAGACGACACGTCCCTCTCACACCGATGAGGCGCGCGACCCGACCCGGAAGGGAAGGAAGCTAACCCGCCGAGGGAAGCGTGACCGGGGCACCCGGTCACGGATAGGCGAACGGCGCAAGCTGTTAGCCACCCGGCGACGCCGCGTCTGCGGCGTCGCCCGTGGGAGGGGAGCGATGGAACGGCCAACCCCCGCCGGTGCAAGTCCACGCGTGCGAGGTAGCTCGAACCACCCGAGAGGGGCCGCGTGGACGCTCAGCCGAATGCCGGGCCGAACAGAAGGGGGCTTACTCCCCTCAGCTCTACTCGGCGCCGACGAGCCGACGGCTCGTCGAGCGACACGCTCCTCGAAATCAACCGAGTAGTCGAGAGTCTCTGTTACTGCGCCCCGGCGATGGCGGTCAGCGGCGTCGCGCCGCCGACGATGGCGCCCGCCGTGAGCAACGCCGCAGCGAGGGTCACGAAGTCGTCGCCGGGGTTGAGCCCCGCCAGACTCGCGCCTGCGTCCACGATGAAGATCGTCACGAAGAAGCTCACTACTGCCAGCACGAGCAGTAGCGCCACTGCGATGACGCTCCCGACGAGTTCGCCGACCGAGCTGAGAAGTCCCATGAGTCAGTTACCTCTAAACACTGAGAGGTCCGCCCGACGCATAACGTGCGGGGGTCGTGTCCGCTGTAGTAGGGCCTTCCTACTGTCGTTCCGTTCGCGGTACGCACGACCTACTGGCCAGTATTCCCGCGGTTCGCGGCGGCTCGGCGCGGCTGTCGGCCGCAGTGGCTTTTTCCGTTCGACGCGCGACCACCGGCGCATGCGCTCTCGCCGCTCGGTCCTCGCCGCCCTCGGCTCCGGTCTCGCCGCCCTCGCCGGGTGTAACGCCGCCGACGACACAGCCACCACGGACTCCAGCACGCCGACAGCTACTACGACCTCGACGCCTCCCGCTACCAGCACGACGACCACTTCCACGGAGACGACGGCGACAGACGACGTCGTGGACTGCGAGACCTCGTGGGGCCCGGAGCCGTCGTGGACAGTCGAGGGGCCGGCCGTCGGTGGCCCCCACGTCGCTTCCGGTCGCGTGCACGCGGTCGTCGCCGACGAACTCCGCGCGTTCGCGTCCAGTGACGGCGCCGTCCAGTGGCGGCAGCCGGTCCCCGACGGCTCTGTCTACGCGGTCAGCGGCGGCGTCTTGTTCGCCGGTGACGGCGGTGTGACGGCGTTCGACGCCGCGTCGGGCGAGCGCCTGTGGTCGTTCACACTCCCGGGCGAAACCCGCGCGAAGTGGGCCGCCGTCGCCGTCCACGACGACACCGCGTACGTCGCCGCGGCACAGGCCCCGACTGCGTCCACAGACCCCGATACCGTCTACGGGCGGCTGTACCGGTTCGCGCTCCGGTCCGGCGACCAGCGCGGCGTCGACGACCTCACCCCCGACGGGGACGAGGCGGTGGACTGGCTCAAGCCGCTATCCGTGCTCGCCGACGACACCGGCGTCTACGTGACCAGAGAGACCGGCGGCGTCCTCGGTGCGACACACGACGGCTCAGTCCGGTGGCGCCGGGAGGGCGACGACTGGTACTACGAGGCGGTTCGCGCCGGCGGCGTGCTCGTCCAGCCACAGAGCCGGCAGGTCACCGCGCTCGACGTCGAGACCGGCGAGACCGCCTGGACCGACGACCGCCTCGACATGCAGGTCGCCGCCGCCGACGACGTCGTCTACGGCACGAGCGGCGGCAGCCCGCAGACGTACGCGACGGTCACTGCCGTCGACGCCATCACCGGGGACGCCCGGTGGACGTCGAAACTGGACGGCTGTGGCGGTTCCATCGTCGCCGGCGGCGGCGTCGTCGCCACCGGCGTCGGCTGTCGGAAATCCCGCGTCGACCTCTACGACGCGACCACCGGCTGTCGCTACGACGACGTCGACGGCAGCCCCGACGCACAGCCCGGCCTCGCCGTCGGCGACGGCACGCTGTACGCCACCCGCCACGCCGACACCGACGAACTCGTCGCGCTCCCGCTGCCGTAGTACCGTCTCGGCGCTCGCTCTGGCTCGCGGTTCTCGTTCCGTTCGTCGTTTCCGAGAGTCTCACTCGCTCACTTCGTTCGCTCGCTCCGACTCTCGCGCTGCTCGCGGGTCGCGATGCTCCCCGCTCGCAGCTCCCGCGGTTCTCGCTCTCCTCCCGGGCCACGCTATCCTTCGAAGCCGTCCTCCCATCGGAACGTCCCGTTGCGCTGCACGACCTCGCCGTCGACCGTCATGAACGAGTCCTCGCTCACGTCGGTGATCATGTCGACGTGGACGGCGGAGTCGTTGGCCTCGTCCTCGCTGCCCTCTGGGAAGTTCGACTTGTACGCGCGGCCCAGCGCCAGGTGGACGGTGTCGCCCATCTTCTCGTCGAAGAGGATGGAGTCCGTGAACTGGTCGATGCCGCGGTTCATACCGATGCCGAGCTCGCCGAGGCGCTTCGCGCCCGCGTCGGTCTCCAGAATCTCGCCGACGACGTCCTCGTTCTGGCCGGCCGCGTAGTCGACGACCTCGCCGTCCTCGAACGTGAGGTGGACGTCCGTGACGCGCTCGCCGCGGATGGTCATCGGGACGTCGAAGACCACCTCGCCCTCGGTCGCCTCGGGGGCAGTGAACACCTCGCCCGACGGGAGGTTGTGGGAGTCGTAGGCGACGGAGGCCGCGGAGTTCACGGCCGTCCGCCCCTCGATAGACATCGTGAGGTCGGTGTCCTCGCCTTTCACGAGTCGGACCTCGCTGCCGTCGTCGAGGATGTCCTTCATGTTCGCCATCTGGTCGGCGAGGTCCTCCCAGTCCCGGAGGATGGCGTCGTACGCGAAGTCCCGGTACGCCTCGAAGGACATGTTCGCCTGCTGGGCGAGCGACCGCGTCGGGTGGACCGTACTCACCCAGTCGGTGTCCATCCGGGCCTCCCGGAGCTCCTCCCGGGACTTGCCGTAGGCCTCGCGGACGTCGGCGGGGACGTCCGACCCCTCGCTGGGGTTCCGGCCGCCGCCGATAGAGAGGTACACGTCGGCGTTCTCGAGGAGCGCGAGCTCGTGGGCGGGGTCGTCGTCGAAGTCCTCGCCGTGACCGAGTTTGTACGCACGGCTGAGCTCGCCGGACGAGTACGTCGTGACGAGGTTCGCGCCGCGCTCCCCGACCGTCTCGGCGACGGCGACGGCGAGCTCGTGGGCGTCCGGACCGACGTTCAACACGACGTTGTCGCCGTCTTCGATTCGCGCGCTCCAGTCGACGAGCACCTCGGCGTGTTCCGCGACGCGTGAGTCCATACCCTGAGTCCGGGCGGCACGCGAAAAAGCGGCCGGGTTCCGGGCGGCGCCGGGGGTTACTCGTAGACGAGGACGGTGCCGAACGACGCCTCGATGACGTTCACTTCCTCGCCGGACGCGGCCCGGTACTCCTCGGTGACCTCGAGCCAGTCGGCGTCCAGCTCGAAGGACTGGCCGTCCGCTTCGACGGTGACGGTGTCACCGGAGTGCATCTGCGCCTGGATGGCGGCCGGGTCCGCCGCCTGGATGGCCTGCATGACGGTGCCGGCGTCGCTGCGGAACTCCGGCCCGATCTCGGAGTCGTCGCCCTCGACCTCGACGGGGACGAGCTCGACGTCCGGCCGGCCGTCGACGAGCTTGATGGGGGCGTTGACGGTCTCGCTGAGGTCGTAGGTGTCCAGCCGGGCGCTGTCGCCGTCGCTGCCGTCGAAGTACAGCTCGACGCGGTCGAGGTCGGCGTTCAGCGGCATGCCCTGGTCGGACTTCCACGCGCGGACGTCGCTGGCGACCTCGGCGATGCGCTCGCCCGCCAGTTCGGCCTCCTCGTCGCGGTAGTCGACGCTCGGGAAGTCGGCGGTGTGGACGCTGCCCTCGGTGCCGGGCAGCGACTGCCAGATCTCCTCGGTGGCGTGCGGGCTGAACGGCCCGAGCAGCCGCGCGACTGCGGTGACGGCCGTGTAGAGGGTGTGTTCGGCGGCGGCTCGCTCGCCGGGGCGGCCGTTGTACAGCCGGCCCTTGACGAGTTCGACGTAGTCGTCGGCGAGGTCCTCCCACGCGAACTCCCGCAGCGTGCGGAGCGCGCGGTCGAAGCGGTACTCGCTCATCGCCTCGTCGACCTCCTCGCAGACCGTCGACAGCTCCGAGAGCAGCCAGCGGTCGGCGTCCCGGTAGGCGGGGTCCTGGATGTCGGGCGTGTCCTCGTCGAAGTGCCCGGCGGAGAACTTCGCGATGTTCCAGAGCTTCGTCAGGAAGCGGGAGGCGGACTTGACCTCCTTCCACTGGAACTGGACGTCGCTGCCGGGGCGGCCGCCGAGCGCGAGCGCCTGCCGGACGGCGTCGGCGGAGTGCTCTTCGATGGCCTCGTCGGGTTCGACGACGTTCCCGCGGCTCTTGGACATCTTGTTGCCGTCCGGGCCGAACACCATGCCGTTGACGAGCACGTCGTCCCAGGGCTTCTCGTCGGTGAGTGCGCCCGTCCGCAGCAGCGTGTAGAACGCCCACGTGCGGATGATGTCGTGGCCCTGCGGCCGGAGGTCGACCGGCTCGAAGTCCGCCAGGTCGATGTCTTCGGGCCACCCGGAGAGGTGGAGGGGCGTAATCGAGGAGTCCATCCACGTGTCCATCACGTCGGTCTCGCCCGTCCAGTCCTCGGCACCACAGTCGGGACAGGCGCCGACGGCGGGGTCGTCCTCGGTGGGGTCGACGGGCGCTTCCTCGCGGCTGGCGATGTGCCAGTGCCCACACTCGTTGCACTCCCAGGCGGGGATGGGGGTGGCGAAGACGCGCTGGCGGGAGACGACCCAGTCCCAGTCCATGCCCTCCGTCCAGTCCACGAGGCGGTCGTGCATGTGGTCCGGAATCCAGTCGGCCTCTTCGCCCTTCTCGAGGATGAGGTCCTGGTCGACCTCGACGAACCACTGCTCCTTGGAGAGAATCTCGATGGGGGTGTCGCAGCGCCAGCAGGCGCCGACGCTCTGCTCGGTCGGCTCCGTGTCGTTCAGGTAGCCCTCGTCGTCGAGGGCGGCGGCGATCTCCGCTTTCGCCTCGTCGATGGCGAGCCCGGCGAAGTCACCGGCCTGCTCGCCGAGGTGGCCGTCCTCGGTGAAGACCGCGCGCAGGTCGAGGTCGTACTCGGCCCACCAGTCGACGTCCTGTTTGTCGCCGAACGTACAGATCATGACCGCGCCGGAGCCGAAGTCGGCGTCGACCTCGTCGTCGGCCAGCAGTTCGACCTCGTGGCCGAACAGCGGCACCTCGAACGTGTCGCCGATGCGGTCCTCGTAGCGCTCGTCGTCGGGGTCGACGGCCATCCCGACGCAGGCCGCCAGCAGCTCGGGGCGCGTGGTCGCGATCTCGATGTTCTGCGGCTCCGCCGCAGAGCCAGAGGGACTTCGTCCCTCCCTGTCGTCGTTGTCGACGTCGTCAGACTCCGCCTGACGGCCTGACGAGCTCTGCTCGTCAACGCCGTCGAACGTGACGTAGTACAGCGTGCCGTCGCGGTCGACGTTCTCGACCTCCGCGTCGGCGATGGCGGTCTCGCAGCGCGGACACCAGTTCACGGGGTGCTCGTCGCGGTGGATCATGTCGTCCTCGGCCATCGCGGAGAACGACTCCTGGGTCTTCCCCCAGTACTCGGGGTCCATCGTGCGGTACTCGGCGTCCCAGTCCTGGGAGAAGCCGAGTTCCTGCATCGTGGCCTTCATCTCGTCGATGCGGTCGTCCGTCCAGTCGATGCACATCTCCCGGAACTCGTCGCTGGAGACGTCCGTGCGGTGGATGTCGTTGACTTCCTCGACTTTGACCTCGGTCGGGAGGCCGTGACAGTCCCAGCCCTGCGGGAAGAGGACGGCGTCGCCCTTGAGGCGTCGGTAGCGCGCGACGAAGTCGATGTACGACCAGCCGAGCGCGTGCCCGAGGTGGAGGTTCCCGGAGGGGTACGGCGGCGGCGTGTCGACGACGTACTGGGTGTCCGACTCGCCGGGGTCGAAGCTGTAGACGTCGCTCGCCTGCCACTCGTCTTGCCACTTGGGTTCGATGCTGTCGGGGTCGTAGCTGTCCGGGAGCTCTGTCATGGGTGGTGTCTCGGTCGTCGGTCCCGCTGCTGACCGGCCGGGTCGCGTGGCTCGGCCAGAGAAATGGATTCACACACGTACTACGGCGGAACCGACGCGCATACGTCCGAAGTGCGGTGGCGCGGTGATAAACCTTCCCGTCCTCGTGGCGAGGTTCCGTGGCGCCGTTGGGCGGTGTGTCTCTGACACACACTCTCGTTTAGGCTCACCGAAAAACCGACGGGCTTTTCTACTTTAGGGGGACCAAAACCGAGTATGCGACGACGCACGTTCCTCAGAGCGGGTAGTACCGCCACGCTCGCCGGCCTCCTCGCGGGCTGCGCCAGCCCCGGCGAGAGCGGCAGCGACGGCACCGAGACGCCGACGAGCGACGACGCGACGACCACTGCGGCCGACACCACCGAGGCCGCGAACGAGGAGACGACAGCCGAATCCTCGGAGTCGTACTCCGTCTCGATGACGCCTGTCGGCGAGGTCGAGTTCGACGGCGTCCCGGAGGAAGCCGCCGTCTACATGCCCGGCTACGCCGACATGCTCGTCGCGCTCGGCCACGGCGACGCCATCACGTCCGTCGGTCAGCTCTCTCGCTTCCACACCGGTCAGTACGACGAACTCGACGGCGTCAGCATCGAGGAGGAGAAGATCACCGACCTCGTGAACGCCGGCGTCACCCGGGAGACGCTGCTCCAGCTCGAACCCGACGTCTACCTGATAGACCCGAACTGGCTCACGAACGTCTTCGAGATGAACGCCGAGGACATCCAGTTCATCGAGGAGCGCTCGGCGCCGTTCTTCGGCAACACCATCTTCCGCCGCACGGACGGCTGGCACGACTACGACTACTACACGCTGTACGGCGCCTTCGAGACGGTCGCCGAGGCGTTCAAAGAGACCGAGCGCTTCGAGGCGTTCCGGTCGTTCCACGACGACTTCGTCGACCGCCTCGCCGAAGACGTGCCCAGCGAGGGCCCACGCGCCGCGCTCGTCTGGGGCGGCAGCAACCAGCCGGAGGAGTTCTCCCCGTACCACCTCAGCGGCGAGGGCGCCAACAAGAAGGCGTTCCACGACCTGAACGTCCGCGACGCGATCGCCAACTCCGACGTCGAAGCGCTCTCGCAGAGCCAGCGCTCGAAGATCGACTACGAGACGCTGCTCGACCTCGACCCCGAGGTGCTGTTCGTGCGCGGCCACGAGGACAAGACCCCCGAGCAGTTCCAGAACACCGTCGTCTCCTTCATGCAGGACCACGAGACGGCCAGCCGCATCACGGCCGTCGAGAACGGCGACGTCTACCGCGGCGGCCCCATCTTCATGGGTCCCATCCAGCACCTGTTCCTCACCGAGCGGTTCGCCACGCAGCTCTACCCCGAGACGGTCTCCGGCGAACTGTTCGACCGCGACGACCTCGCGTCCATCGTCACCGGATAGCCCCCAACCATGTCCCGCCAGTCCCGCACACGAGACGTCCTCGTTCCCGACCTCGACGGGAAGCTCGTCGGCATCGCCGTCGCCAGCACCCTCGCCGTCCTGCTGGCCGCGCTCGTCCAGATCCGGTACGGCGCCTACCAGATGCCCGTCGAGACGGTCTGGCGGGCGCTGTTCGACCGCGCCGTCTGGACGAACCCCGACGTGCTCGCGACCATCCTGCTCGGCGAGGGCCACGCGAAATTTCTGGGCGTCTACCGCGACCTCTCGGTGCTCTCGGACGCCAGCGCGGTCGTGTGGACGATGCGGCTCCCCCGGGTCGCCGTCGGCGTCTTCGTCGGCGCGAACCTCGCCGTCGCCGGCGCCATCTTCCAGGCGATCACGCGCAACGAACTCGCCAGCCCCTACGTCCTCGGCGTCTCCTCCGGCGCCGGCTTCGCGGTCGTCCTCACCATCGTCTTCTCCCTGGGCACGTACCTCCTGCCGCTCGCGGCGGCCGTCGGCGGCACGGGCGCGTTCCTGCTCGTGTACGCCGTCGCGTGGCGCGGCGGCACGACGCCGGTCCGACTCGTGCTCGCGGGCGTCGTCGTCGGCACCATCTTCAACAGCCTCCAGACGGGCGTGTTCTACTTCATCGACTCCAACGGCGCGATGCGCACCGCCATCTCGTGGCTCGCCGGCTCCCTGACCGGCGTCGGCTGGACCGAGGTCCGGCTGGTCGTCGCCCCGACGCTGCTCGTGGTGCCGGCGGCGCTCGTCGCCGCCCGCCAGCTGGACGTGCTCCTGCTCGGTGAACGCCGCGCCCGCGCGCTCGGCATGCGCGTCGAGACGTTCCGGTTCGGGCTGTCGGCGCTGGCCATCCTCGCGACGGCCGCCGCTGTCGCCGTCGCCGGCCTCGTCGGGTTCGTCGGGCTCGTCGTCCCGCACGCCGTCCGCACCGTCGTCGGCAGCGACTACCGGCGCTTGCTCGTCGGCTGTCTGTTCGTCGGCCCCGCCCTCGTGGTGGTCGCGGACGTCGTCGCCCGGCTCGGCCTCGGCGGCGTCCAGGTGCCCGTCGGCGTCGTCACCGGCCTCGTCGGCGGCCCGTACTTCCTCGTCCTGCTGCGCCGCACGGAGTCCTTCAACGAGTTCTGAGCATGCCACCGACACACCACCCAGACACCGACGCCGACGAATCGACGCCCGCCGACGCGACCGGCGCGGACGCCGTCACCGACGAGGACCCCGTGGAGTCGGCGGCGCTGCTCGGCAGCGACCTCGAACTCGGCTACGGCGACACCACCGTCGTCGACTGCGAGGACATCGTCGTCCCCGAGGGCGAGGTGACGGCGCTCGTCGGCCCGAACGGTTCCGGGAAGTCTACGCTCCTCAAGGGGTTCTCGGCGGAGCTGGAGCCGGACGCCGGCACCGTCCTGCTCGACGGCAGCGCGGTCCACGACCGCGCGCCGAAACAGCTCGCCCGCGAACTCGGCCTGCTCGCCCAGGAGAACGACGCCCCCGGCGGTCTCACCGTCGGCGACCTCGTCGCGCACGGCCGCTACCCCCACCGGGGGTTCCTCGACCCGATGGGTTCCGAGGACCACGCCGCCATCGACCGCGCCATCGACCTCGCGGGCGTCGACCACCTCCGGGACACGCCCGTCTCCGAGCTGTCCGGCGGCCAGAAGCAACTCGCGTTCGTCGCGATGGCGCTCGCCCAGGACACCGACGTCCTCCTGCTGGACGAACCGACGACGTACCTCGATCTCCACCACCAGTTGCGCGTGATGGAGGTCGTCCGCACGCTCAACGAGGACCGCGACGTCACCGTCTGTGTGGTCCTCCACGACCTCCAGCAGGCCGCCCGGTTCGCCGACTACCTCGTCGCGCTCGACGACGGCGAGGTCTACGACTGGGGGCCACCGGAGGACGTCGTCACCGAGTCGCTGCTCGCTGACGTGTTCGGTGTCGATGCCGCCGTTACCTACGACGACGAGCCCCGAATCGTTCCCCGGCGCCCGCTAGATTAGGCGTCCTCGCCCTCCAGCCGGTCGACGCGCTCGCGCAGCGCCTCGACGTCCTCCTGTAGTTCCCGCCGCGACGGCGGCGACGTTTCGCTGTCGCCGGTCACCGACACGGCGGCGACCACCGCCGCCGTCGACACGAGCGTTCCACCGAGGACGACCGTCATCCCGGGCGGCGTGGCGTCCAGCAACACGAGGAGGGCGGCGTCGTTCAACAGTACCACGGCGAGGACCGTCGGGAGGGTTCGCATGGTCGATGGCTCCGCGCGAGGCGTCTGAAGTGTTCTGGTTCCCGCTCGCTGGACTCACCGCTACCGTAATCCACTTCGGCCCGCCCGGTGTTTCGATTCGCAATGGCCGAGCCCGAGGAAAGCGTCTTCGACCGGTACCGCGACCGGGTCGACCGCCCCATCCGGCGGCTGTTCCGCGTGTACGGCGTCCCCGAGTGGCCGTACTTCGCGGCCGGCATGGTGGCGAACGTCGTCGCCCGGGTCGCCAGCCTGCTGCCGCCGGTCGTCCTGGGGGCCGCCATCGACAGCGTGTTCACCGGGGACGCGCCCTTCGACCTCCCGCTGCTGCCGGCGTCGCTGTTCCCGAACACCGAGGTCGCGCAGTTCGAACTCTCCGTCGCGCTCATCGCCGGGTCGTTCGTCGTCACCGCCGTCTTCACGTACCTCTACGGGGTCGCCGCGAACCTCTTCGCGCACCGCGTGATGCACGACGTGCGCACGGACTCCTTCGCGAAGATGCAGGGACTGGACATGTCCTTCTTCGACGACAAGCAGACCGGCGAGGTGATGTCCGTGCTGAACAACGACGCCTCCAATCTGGAGGTGTTCCTCGACGACGCGCTCCAGAACTCCGCCCGGCTGGTCGTGATGGTCGCCGGCATCACGGTCGTGCTGGTCTCCGAGAACTGGCAGCTCGCGGTCGTCACGCTGTCGGCAATTCCGCTGATGTTCCTGCTCACGCGGTGGTTCATGGTGCGCGCAGCGCCCCGCTACGAGCGCCAGCGCGCCGCCGTCGGCAACCTCAACACGCGCCTGGAGAACAGCCTCGCGGGCGTCGAGCTCGTCAAGTCCAGCGCCGCCGAGGACCACGAGACGGGTCGCGTCACGGACGCTTCCTACCGCTTCTTCCAGGACACGATGGACGTGCTCCGCCTGAGCTACGTCTACCGGCCGGGGATGGAGCTGCTCGCCGGGCTCTCCTTTGCCGTGACGTTCGCCGTCGGCGGCTACTGGCTGCTGTACGGCGCGCCGCTGTTCCTCACGGGGACGCTCTCCCCGGGTGCGTTCGTGACGTTCATCTTCCTCACGCAGCGCTTCGTCACGCCGCTGGCGGAGGTGTCGAACATCGTCGACCAGTACGAGAACGCGAAGGCCTCTTCCGCCCGCGTGTTCGGCCTGATGGACATCCCCGCCGGTGTCGAGGACGCCGACGGCGCCACCGAACTCACCGGCGTCGATGGGCGCGTCGAGTACGACGACGTCACGTTCAGCTACGACGACGAGGAGACGGTCATCGACGGCGTCTCGTTCGAGGCCAACCCCGGCGACACCGTCGCGCTCGTCGGCCCCACCGGCGCCGGGAAGTCCACGCTCTGCAAGCTCCTGCTCCGTCTCTACGACGTTGACGGGTCACACCCGTCAGCCCGTCAGACGGAGTCTGACGACGTGAACGACGGCGCCGTGCGCGTCGACGGCCACGACGTCCGGGACGTCACGCTGGACAGCCTCCGCGAGCACGTCGGCTACGTCAGCCAGGACACCTACCTCTTCGACGGCACCATCGCCGAGAACGTCGCCTACGGGGAGTTCGACGCCACCCGCGAGGCGGTAATCGAGGCCGCGAAGGCCGCCGACGCCCACGAGTTCGTCGCCGCCCTCCCCGACGGCTACGACACCGAGGTCGGCGAGCGCGGCGTCAAACTCTCGGGCGGCCAGCGCCAGCGCATCGCCATCGCGCGAGCCATCCTCGCCGACCCCGAGATTCTGGTCTTCGACGAGGCGACCAGCGACGTCGACACCGAGACCGAGCGCCGCATCCAGGAGAGCCTCGACGACCTCGCCGACGACCGCACCGCCGTCGTCATCGCCCACCGGCTGTCGACGGTCCGGACCGCCGACCAGATTCTCGTCGTCGAGGACGGCCGCATCGTCGAACGCGGCACCCACGACGCCCTGCTGGCGCGCGAGGGCCGGTACGCCGACCTCTGGAGCGTCCAGACCTCGACGCTGGACGGGTAGCGCCCGCATCGCAATTACTACCTTCCGTCGCGGGAAGACTCCGGTATGGAACTCGGAGTTGTCGGCCTCGGCCGCATGGGGCGCATCGTCGTCGACCGGTGTCTGGACGCCGGGCACGACGTCGTGGCGTTCGACATCGACGCGGACGCCCGCTCGGACGCGACCGACGCCGGCGCGACCGCCGCCGACTCGCTGCCCGGCCTCGCCGCCGAACTCGGCGACGCTCCCAGAATCTGGCTGATGGTGCCCGCCGGCGACCCCGTCGACGCCGCGCTCGACGAGCTCGATCCACATCTCGACGACGACGCGGTCGTCGTGGACGGCGGGAACAGCCACTTCGAGGCGTCGACCCGGCGCGCCGACGAGTACGACGTCGCCTACCTGGACTGCGGCACCTCGGGCGGCCCCGCCGGCGCCGAACTCGGCTTCTCGCTCATGATTGGCGGCCCCGAGTGGGCGTACGAGGAACTGACCCCCGTCTTCGACGCCGTCGCGACGGGACCCGACGGTCACGACCGCATGGGGCCGGCCGGCTCCGGGCACTACGTGAAGATGGTGCACAACGGCGTGGAGTACGCGCTCATGCAGGCGTACGGCGAGGGCTTCGAACTCCTCCACGAGGGGCGCTACGACCTCGACCTGGAGGCCGTCGCCCGCACGTGGAACAACGGCGCCGTCATCCGGTCGTGGCTGCTGGAGCTCTGCGAGGAGGCGTTCCGCGAGGAGGGCAGCGACCTCGGCGACGTCGCCGACCACGTCGCCGGCGGCTCCACGGGCACCTGGACCGTCCAGGAGAGCCTCGAACAGGAGGTCCCGCTGCCGCTCATCTATCAGGCGCTCTCGGAACGGTTCGGCTCCCGCGCGTCGGGCGACGGCGAGGGGCGGTTCTCGCGGCGGCTGGCGAACCGGCTGCGGTACGGGTTCGGGCGACACGAGGTGGCTCGGAACGAGCGGAGCGAGTGAGAGCCACGGAACCTGCGAGCGGGGAGCGCAGCGACCCGCGAGCAACGGTCGCTCGGAAGGAGTGAGCGGAGCGAACGACTGAGAGCGACGAAGACGCGAGCGGTGAATGCGTGCTCGCCCAGCGGGCGAGCACGAGGTGGAGCGGTGAGCACCGCGAACCGCGGAACGGAGTGAGCCGCGAGGAGAGGTCGCTCGGAAGGAGTAGCGCGGTTCGGAGGGAGCAGCGCGGTTCGGAGGGAGCGAGCGAAGCGAGCGACTGAGAACCGCGGAACGGGCAAACGGGGAGCGATGCGACCCGTGAGTAGCGCGAAGCGAACGACTGAGAGCGACGAAGACGCGAGAACTGGCGCCGACCAGACGTGTCGCGCTCAGTACTGGGCGTCGTACTCGATTTCGTCGGCGACCTGTTCGGCGAGGCCGGGCGAGCACTCGCGTTCGACGACGTGCAGCGCGAGGTCGATGCCGGCCGTGACGCCGCCCGCCGTGAGGACGGTGCCGTCGTCGACGTAGCGGTCGTCGCGGACGTCGATGTCCGGGTAGTCCTCGCGGAGGTCGCTCTTGGCGGACTCGTGTGTGGTCGCGGGGCGGCCGTCGAGGAGTCCGGCTTCCGCCAGCAGCATCGCGCCCGTGCAGACCGAGGCGACGGTCGCGCCGCCGTCGTGGAGCGTGGCGAGGCGCTCGGGGAGCGTGCCGCCGTCGAGCTCCGACCAGACGCCGGGGGACTCGCGGTCGTTCCAGCCGCCGCCCGGCACCACGACGAGGTCGGGCACGCCGAACAGCACGTCGTCGGGCTCGACCGTCAGGCCGTGGCGGGCGGTCACGCCCTCGTCCGGCACGAGCGTGCGCATCGACACGTCGAGGTCGCCGCCCATGCTCGCGGCCGTCTGGAACACCTCGTAGGGCGCGACGGCGTCCAGTTCGTCGAACCCCTCGAACAGTAGCACAGCGACGTCCATACCTCACCCTCGGTCTGCACCGTGAAAATTCGCCCGGAGCGGCGCCGTCGCGCAATCACAATACTGTTAAACGCCGCGTCCGAACCGGCTCGCATGGTGACCACACTGGGTGTCGCGCTCGGCCTGGGGGCGGCGCTGACGTTCGTCGTCCTCAACTTCGTGAAGGGCGCGTCCAAGCCCACGCCGGAGGACATCGCGCAGGACGTCCTCGAGCAGCGCGCCTCCACGGTGCCGGAGACCGACTTCCCCGAGCCGTACAACCGCTCCATCGGCGGCGGTGGCGGCGCGGGCGCCGTCGCGGCCGGCGGCGCGGAGGGCGAACTCGAGGACTCCGAGGAGGAAGACGAGGGATTCGACCCCGACGCGATCGCCGACGACGAGGTCGAGTACTACGAGATCGAGTTCGTCAACGAGGGCGAGACCATCGAGGTCGCGAACAACGAGACGCTGCTGGACGCCGGCGAGGACGAGGGCTGGGACCTTCCCTACGCGTGCCGGCAGGGCCAGTGCGTGTCCTGTGGCGGCCGCGTCGCCGACGGCGAGGACGCCTCCGAGTACATCCGGCACTCGGCCAACGAATCGCTCGGCGAGTCCGAAATCGAGGAGGGCTACATGCTGACGTGTACGGCCCACCCGACGGCGTCGTTCTCCCTCGAGACCAACGAGACGCCCTGATTGCCGACGCCGCCGCCGCTCCGCCTGCGTCGACCGAACGCACGCCCGTGGCGACCCGGTAGGGCGCTTGGATTGCCGGTTTTCTCCGTTCCGGAGTTTTGAACTACCCCCGCGTACTGGCTGTTTGTAGTGACCGAGTCCTCCGCTTCCTCCTCTCCGTCCTCCATCACCGAGGGTGACCTGCTCGGCCCGATGGTCGAGCTGGCCTGGCCCATCGTGGTCATCCAGCTCCTGCAGGTCGCGTACAACCTCGCCGACACCTTCTGGCTCGGCCAGCTGTCCGGGAACGCCGTCGCCGCCATCTCGCTGGCGTTCCCGCTCGTGTTCTTCCTCATCTCCGTCGGCGGCGGCTTCACGACCGCCGGCTCCATCCTCGTCGCACAGTTCACGGGCGCCGACAGCGAGGGGTCGGCGGGGAAAGTCGCCGCCCAGACGCTCGGCTTCGTGGTCAGCCTCTCGACGGTGCTGGGTGTCGTCGGCCACTTCGTCACCGGCGACATGCTCGCGCTCCTCCCCGCCGACGCCGAGACGGCCGCGGTCGTCGTGCCGATGGCCGCCGAGTACATGGAGGTCTTCTTCCTCGGGATGCCCGCGCTCTTCGGGTTCTTCGTCTTCTCCTCGCTGATGCGGGGCTACGGCAACACGCGCGCGCCGATGATCGTGATGTTCGTCAGCGTCGCCATCAACGTCGTCCTCGACCCCCTCCTCATCTTCGGCTGGTGGTTGTTCCCCGAGATGGGCATCGCCGGCGCCGCCGTCGCCACCATCTTCGCGCGCGCCGTCGCCGCCGTCGTCGGCGTCTACGTGCTGTTCTTCACGAACGCCGGCCCCGACATCGAGCTCTCGCAGTTCTACCCCGACCTCTCGATGGTCTCCCGTATCGTCCGCGTCGGCACGCCGAGCGCCGCCGAACAGTCCACCACCGCGCTCGCGATGATCACGCTCACGGCGATGGTCGCGAGCTTCCCGCCCGCCGTCGTCGGCGCGTTCGGGCTCGGGAACCGCCTCATCTCGCTGGTCTTCCTGCCCGCGATGGGACTCGGCCGCGCGACGAACACGATGGTCGGGCAGAACCTCGGCGCCGCCAACGAGGACCGCGCCGAACGCGCCGTCTGGCTCGCCGCGAAGTTCGCCGCCGCCGTCCTCTTTGGCGTCGCCGTCGTCGCCGCCGTCTTCCCCGCGCCCATCGTCTCGGTGTTCCTCGCACCCGGCAGCGAGAACGCCGCCGAAATCGTCGACTTCGGCACGACGTACCTCCGTATCCGCTCCGTCGAGTTCATCTTCGTCGGCATCCTCCAGGTGATGCTCGGTGCGTTCCGCGGCGCCGGCAACACCAAGACCGCGATGGTGATGTCGATGGTCGCGCTCTGGATCGGCCGCGTCCCCACCGTCTACCTGTTCGCGTTCACGCTCGGCTGGGGCGCCACCGGTATCTGGGTCGGCATGGCGCTCGGGAACATCCTCGGCGCCATCGCCGCCGCGCTCTGGTTCACCCGCGGCACCTGGAAGGAGACCATCGTCGACGCCGACGACGCGGAAGACGACACCGGCGCCACACCGGACGAGGACGACCAGCCCGAGCCGACCTGACGCCGACTCACAACCGTTATACCCCCGACCCCACTACAGGAACGCGAGGGCGCGTAGCTCAGCGGACAGAGCACTTGGTTCCGGACCAAGATGTCAGGGGTTCAAATCCCTTCGCGCCCGTCCTCTCTGCGGTGGATTTTCGCAAGACAGCTCCGGGGTAAAGTGGCGAACGATGGGGTGTCGTCCTTTCGTTCGTAGTGCACTACCGATGCCCCGGCGGAATCGTCTGCAGCGATTCACTGTGGCGTTGCTGTCCTTTCTCCCTTCGCCTTTTAGTAGGCCACCGCAATCGCTTAGATCCTTGCTATCGGTGCGTGGCCGGTCGGTGTCAGTACTGCTCGTCTCGCTCCAATACCGATGAGAGATAGTCGTAGGAGGGTGCCCGAGTTCCATCTGGCCGAATCAAATAGAACCCTCGTACGTCGTTGTTCTCCTCCACGGTTCCCTCGACTGTCTTCTCGTTGCAGTAGAGCTGCCAGAAAATCGCCCACCGAACTCCCCAATCGAGGCTGTTCTCAAGTACGGGCCGAATGATTTGCATCGCCCGCTCGTCTCCCCTTTGCTGGAAAGGAGACCCGAACTCGCCCAGGTAGACGTTCGATTGCCGCTCGGTGAGCGAACCAGCAACGTATCCGTCGGCTTCAGGGGCATTTGAATCGATGTACTCCAACGTCTCCGTCACGATCGTCTCGGCTTCATCGAACTGCTCCTCGCCGTTGTGGCCGGGAGCCCAACCGTGCCCGGCCAGTTGATCACCAAGCTCCCACGCCGAGTAAGAGACCAAATCAACGTCGGTCTCGGGCACAACCTCGTTGATTACCCGCGGTGTCCCGGAATTCTTCGCGTCGAGGACGTAGTTCACCTCGGCCGCGTGTAACACGGTCACGTCGCTGTCGATCTGGTTCCGCGCGCGCTCGACGCCAGTCTGGCGTGCGGTCAACCACCGCCGGAATCTGTCCGCCGCGTCGGACGAAAGCGGTTGGTCTCGGTCCTTTTGAACGAGATTGTCTCCTTCCCAGTTCTGGAGGACGAACGTCTTCTCGGTGCCGTCGTACGTTTCTAAGAGGTGGCGGGTCAGGGCTTCGAACCGGTTTTCGAGTTCCGTCAGATCTGCCTCAGTCAATCCGTCTCGGAACGAAACCCATGGCCCATCGTGGTAGGAGTGCGCGAGCAGGACGTACGTGGAGAAGTCCCGTTCGAAGACCTCTCGGACGTAGGGTGTCTTCGCCACCTCGACCATCGACTGGTATTCGGATTGCCAGTCGCTGTTATACGGATACTTCGCGCCCATCCGCTTGAACCAGATTTTGATGACGTCTGTACCGACTTCTTTGAGACGCTTCGCACCCGCATTGAGATAGTCGTCCTCGGAGAAGTGGTACTGCCCGTTTACGTGGGTAACACCAACTACGTCAGCAGGCGGGAGTGTGTCCGGTGGGGTGCGTGGTTCCCACGCTGGTCCGGACTCGGTTGTCGTGGTTGTCTCAGTATCCGTTGTCTCTGTCGTCCTCGTTGTCGTCGTACGTTCCGTGCTCGAAGAGGTGGCTTCCGGGCTTGAACTGTCGGATGATGTATTGCAGCCAGCGACACCCGCAGTGAGTCCCGTCGTCAAGAGGGTGGTGAGGTAGGTTCGGCGTGGAACCTCGTCGTCCATTGGCTACCGTGTCACCACGCAGGTGTCAAGAAAGTATGGCTCCGAGCGTGGGCGGAGTCTGCTGTGGTGTCTCTCAGCGGCGGGTTCTGAACCCGATTCTGAGACGCCTGAAATCCGCCATTTCACGCCTGAAAGGACGATTCGTTCGATGGTCGAATGAACGCCCTTCGCGCCCGTAGCCAATTTTTGGTGGTCTAATCGCCTTACGGAGGCGGGGTTGATGTTGGAGTAAACGCAGTGTACGTCCTTTCGTTCGGTATCGTGGTTGTGGCGTCTGGGTACCTCGGTCATCACTACGCTCCCGCCGTCCTGAACGAAACGACTACCTCGGTGGCCCTTCGACCTCGGAGCGAATGGGTGATTCGCTGTGGTACCCGTCGGTCGAGGACGTCCTCGCCATCCACGAGGACATCGTGGCGGAGTACCCCGACACGCCGTCCGGCGTCAGGGACCGGGGTGACGTAGAGTTCGCACTGGCGTACATCGAGGGGGGCCACTTCGGTGCCGCGCCGGAATCGATTCACAAGAAGGCGTATCACTTGCTGCGGCTGCTCGTCGTCAACCATCCGTTCGTGGACGCGAACAAACGGTCTGCACTGAACACGGTCGCCGTATTCTACTTCCTGAACGGCTACCGGTTCGCGTACGACGAAGAGATTCGGACGATTCTGAAACAGTTCGGCACCGACGAACGAGCAGTCGATGAATCAGACGTTGTCGAGTACCTCCGTACGCACACCGAGGAGCTGGACTTGGCAGGTGAAATCGAGCGGTGGCGCGAGGACCTCCTCCAGTACGGAATCGAGCAGTTGACGGGCGACTCGGGCGACCAGAAGGATTAACGATATTCAGTCTGCTAGTGGTGGTATGGCGACCGAAGAGGGAGTCGAGTCCGACTCGCCGCTCGACGCGGTGATGGAAGACCTCCGCCACGAACTGGTACGGCGTGTAGCCGCTGCCGACCGGGAGGCGAACCGCGATGTCTACGACGCACTCGAAGACGAGTAGTCCGCGGACCTGGTCGTCGTTTCTCGCCGTCTCCTCTCCAGGACGTACTGACCGGTACATCCCTTCTCAGATGCTGGTCTGAACTGTCCGACATCGGCCGTCTCACGCCCGAAAGAACGATTCGCTCGCTGCTCGAACGAACGCCTTTCGCGCCCGCTTTCTCACTTCGCGACTTCCGGCTGCGGGCAGTCGCTGTACAGTGACGTCTCCGGTGGTGGGCGGCTGTGGGAGTGTACCCGCCGGGGGGCAGAGGATGCGCCGTCAGGAGTCGCGCCACTTGTGGCCGCACTCGACGCAGGTGAACAGCCGGACCTCGTAGGAGCCGCCCGGCTTCGGCAGCATCTCGTAGTCGGCCCGGTCGCTGTCGCAGTCCTCGGCCGGACAGGGCTCCTGCATCGTCTCGGTGGCGTCCTGGGTCGCGTCGGCGACGGCGGGTGCCCCGTCGTCCTGCTGTCCGTCCTGGGTCGTCATCGCCGCTTCTGCCTGCGAGTCCCGTGGTTCCTCGTTCTCACAGGAGCGACACACCCACGTGTCGCCCTCCGTGTGCATCGTCGAACCACACCCGTCACAGAACTTCATGTACCGTGGGGATACGCGGCCGCCGGAGGTACGTATTAATTTCGACCCGTCGTGGATTTCGGGCGACTGCTCAGCGGTGCGCGCTTCCGGGT
Organism: Halobacterium rubrum; assembly: GCF_021729015.1. Classification (GTDB taxonomy): domain Archaea; phylum Halobacteriota; class Halobacteria; order Halobacteriales; family Halobacteriaceae; genus Halobacterium; species Halobacterium rubrum. The sequence continues at coordinate 682,543 of NZ_JAJQQZ010000002.1, read as the reverse complement.
TGACGGGGGTCGACTGCTCGCTTTCGACGAGGCCTACTGGGAGCCGAAGACGTCGAGGGCGTCCTTCTCGAGGCCGGACTTCGAGAACAGGGAGACGACGTCGCCGGTCTGGATGAGCGTCTCGCCTTTCGGCGTCAACACGTCGCCCTCCCGCTCGATGCCGACCACGAGCATCTCGTCGGCGAGCAGGCCGCCCTCGACGGCGTCCTCGATGGTCAGCCCGGCAACGTCGGCCCCCTCGGAGACGGTGAACTCGACGACTTCCGCGCCGCCGGCCAGACTCATGAAGTCGGTGAGGGACGGGCCGACGGGGGCGTCTTCCGGCCCGAAGGGGCTGTACGGCTGGTGGTACTCGTCCTCGACGACGCTCTCGTCCTCGATGTCGAGGCCGATGTCGGACAGTTCACCGGCGATGCGGCTGATGTCGTCCGTGTTCGACCCGACTGCCGTCACCGCCAGGTTGGTCTTGCCCGTCATCAGTTCGCGGACGGAGACGACGCCCGAGACCTCGAGGGCGGACTGCGCGAGCCGGTCCCGTTCGGGGATCGGCGCGGTGCAGCTGAACTGGTAGGTGACGTGGCCCTCGATGGATTTGTAGTTGATGTCCGCGAGGTAGCCGCGCAGGACGCCCTCGGCTTCGAGCTGGTGGATGCGGTTCCGGATCGTCGCCGCCGTCACGTCCATCTCCTCGGCGACGTCCGCGGCGGTCGTGTTCCGGGCGTCTCGCGCCAGGTGGTAGAGGACGCGCTTGTCGATCTCGTCGACCCGGTGGTCCATACTGGCGGTACGGTCAGGGCGCATATTTACCCCCCGATTGGCGAGTGGGCGAACCGGTGGTCGGTCGCGTGGTCGAACGTCTCGTCACACCCGCCAGTTATTCTGGGGCGCAAAAATACGACTGGTTCTACTTCGCCAGCGAAAATATGGTGCCAACATTTATTTTGCAGCGATAATATAGCAGCGTCGTAGCCAGCAGCCGGCTCACGAGAACGGCAGTCGCCGCCCAGCCTCGCCGGTCGACGCGACCGGTGGCGGCTGGCGCAGGGGGCGCCGCGACCACCCAGCCATGACAGGACCCGACACCGACCCAGCCGACGACGTGCCCGCACAGGTCCGTGCTGCGCTCGAGGACTGCAGCGACCGGGAGCTCCGGGCCGTCGTCGGGTACGTCCGGCACCGCCTCGAAGCGAAGCCGTCCCTGACGGACGCCATCGAGGCGCGGGAGGGCGAGGAACTCGTCCGCACCGAGGACCACGACGGGTACACCATCGTGGTCGTCGAGCGCCCGGACGAGACCGGCGCCGAGCGCGGGCCGTTCGCGTACCGGGTGCAGTGGGAGCCCGACGTGGCCGGCGAATCGGCGGGCAAGTACCGGTGGCACTACCTCGGAACGGTCCAGGGCGGTGGCGGTGACTGAACGGCCGAGTGGACCCCGCCCTCCGGAGCCTCCTCCTCTGAGCGAGGAATCGTGAGCCCCCATCTCGACCGAACAGCCCAGTAGACACCGAACTGCGACGCGACGCTACCACATCGAACGACCACTCCAGACGACACATGTACATCATCATTGTCGGCGCGGGCGACATCGGGACGCCGCTGATCGAGATCGCGACCAGATCCGGGAACGAGGTCGTGGTCGTCGAGCGGGACGCACAGAAGGCCGACGAGATCGCCAGCGAACACGACTGTCTGGTGCTCAACGCCGACGCGACGACCAAGGAGACGCTGCGGGACGCCGGCGCCGAGCGCGCCGACGCCATCATCTCGACGACCGACCAGGACGCGACGAACGTGATGGTCTGCCTGCTCGCCAAGGAGTTCGAGATTCCGGCAATCACGTCGGTCGTCCACAGCGCAGAGCACATGAACCTCTTCCGGCAGATCGGCGTGAACACCATCGAGAACCCCCAGCAGCTCATCGCTGGCTACCTCTACCGGGCGGTCGCCCGGCCGGCCATCGTCGACTACATGCGCATCGGCGACGAGGCTGAGGTGTTCGAAATCACCGTCACGGAGGGCGCACCCATCGCCGGGAAGACGCTCACCGAAGCCGGCGAGGCGGACATCCTCTCCGACGACGTTCTGATCGTCGCCATCGAGCGCGACAGCGAGGAGAAGCCGCTGACGCCACGCGGCGACACGCGAATCCAGGTCGGCGACCTCCTGACTGTCTACTCGGCGAACGGCGCCGACCCCGAACTCACGGACATCTTCGGTCACTACGAGGACCGCTCCGCGTAATCGACGACGCACCACTCTCACTACGCTATGTCTCACGCACTCCCCGGTCGCTCCGACACCGTGACCGCCGCCGGTTGCCATCGAGCACGGACAGGTAGCCCGAACACCCGGGACGCTCCGTCCCCGCTTTCGAACGACGACGCATGATGCGAGTAGACACACGGACTGTCGGACGCGACGTCGGTCGCATCGTGCAGGCCGTCTCGCTGATGATGGCCGTCTCCGTCGTCGTGGCGGCTGCGAACGGGGAGTTCTACGCTATCCCGGCGTTCCTCGCCTCGGCGGCGGTGGTGGCGGGCGTCGGCACCGCGCTGGCGCGGCGGTACCGGGACGCCGACCCACCGGCCAAACGCGACGCGATGGTGACGGCGGCGACCGCGTGGATGCTGGTCGGCGTGCTCGGCGGACTGCCGTTCCTGCTGATCGCGTGGACGATTCAGGTCGACCCGTTTCCGGTGTGGGCGAACACGCCCCCGATGGACTCGACGACGGTGATCTTCCTCCACCCCCTCGATGCAGTCTTCGAGAGCATGAGCGGGTTCACGGGGACCGGGCTGACGATGGCCGCCGTCGAGGAGCAACTGCCGCGGTCGCTGCACTGGTGGCGGTCGCTCATCGAGTGGGTGGGCGGCGTCGGCGTCATCGTGCTCACGGTCGCGATTCTCCGGCGGGGCGGCGGGAGCAGCGGCTCGTACACGCTCTACGAGAGCGAGGCGCGCTCGGAGAAGATCCACCCGAGCATCGTGACGACCGTCCGGGAGATCTGGAAGATCTTCGTCGGACTCACCGTCGGCTCCATCCTCCTCTACCTGCTTGCGGGGATGCCGCTGTGGGACGCCATCAACCACGCGATGACGGGCATCGCGACCGGCGGGTTCTCCGTGCATTCGGAGTCCATCGGGTACTACGACAGCCCGCTCATCGAGTACGCCACCGTCCCCATCATGGTCGCTGGCAGCATCGCGTTCCCCGTCCACTACCTCATCTTCCGGGGGGAGCTGCGGAACTTCTACGCCGACCTCCAGACGCGGTGGGTGTTCATCTGGTTCGGCGCCGGCTCGCTGGCGCTGACGGGCATCCTGTACGCGAACGGCCAGTACGCGACCTTCGAGGAGACGTTCCGGCTGAGCCTCTTCCAGTTCGTCTCCGCGACCTCGAACACGGGGTTCGGGACGGCGACCATCGGCGGCGGCACCGAGCAAGTGTGGAGCGCCGGCGCGACCCTGCTGACGTGTCTGGGGATGCTCACCGGCGGCGCCGCCGGGTCGACGACCAGCGGGCTGAAGCTGATCCGGGTCGCCACGCTCGTCCGCGGGACGGTCTGGCAGATCCGGGACGTCTTCCGGCCGGACACGGCTATCCGGTACATGCAACTCGGCGAGCGGAAGCTCGACGAGGAGCAGGCCCAGCGCGAGTACACCGAGGCGACGGTCGTGTTCGTTCTCTGGGTGGCGTTTCTCGCCATCGGCGTCGCAGTGCTGTTGCGCGTTCTCTCGCCCGGCTACCCGCTGGAGTACGTCATCTTCGACGTGATGAGCGCGCAGAGCAACGTCGGGCTGGACTCCGGCATCACCGGCCCGGGGATGCCCGACACCGCGAAGGCGATGCTCATCGTCAACATGTGGGTCGGGCGCCTGGAGATCATCCCCGTCGCGGTGCTGCTCGGGGCTGCCTTCCGGCGACTGGACCTCTACCGGTAGCGGCCGCGACCCGGGACGGTCGCGCCGTGGCCCCGCCGCCCCTCAGTTCGTGGCGGAGACGCTTCATCGACCGAGGTACCACGTGACCAGTTGACAAGATTTATCCTCGGACCGTGCGCACATTACCCAAGACGATGGCGGGAACGTCGCCGCGCGACCGGAGCCAGCCCGGTGCCGTCCCCGACAACTGGAGGGGTGGCTGACCGTGGCGACCACCGGCCGCTTCGAGATGATCGTCGGGCTGTCCGGCGACCGGTCGGGGCTGGCGCTCCGTGACAACATCCACAACCGCCGGGTGGTCGTGCACACGCCCCGGCCCGTGACCCCGGAGCGCGTCGACGACGCGCCGTTCCTGTTCCCCGTGGAGGAGGCCGCCAGCGTCCGGACGTCGGCGCTGACGGTCGCGGGGCTGGCGGCGGCGTTCGTCCGCGACCCGCTGTCCGGCGACATCGAGACGGCGCTGACGGGCACCGGCGAGACCACGGTGACGCACGAGGACCCCCGGCTGCTGGAGTTGCAGACGTCCGTGCGCACGTACCTCCGGATTCCCGCTCACACGACGACGTCCATCGAAGCGACGCCCAGCGACGTCACCATCTCGTTCGACGACAGGCCCCGCGAGGTCACCGTCGGCGTCCGCAGCCAGCACTCGCGGCCCATCGGGGAGGTGACGACGACGACCGACCCCGAGGACGTGATGGCGGCGGTGGCAGCGTTCGGCGCGGCGCTCCAGACGCGGTCGCCCGAGCGGTCGTGGCCGACGCTCCGCGGCCACCCGCCCCGGCTCACGGTCGGCGACGACCTGTCGATTCCCGACCGGCTGGCGCGCCCCGACGTGGACGTCACGGTCGGCGTCCCCCGGGAGCTGGGCGCCGTCTACGCCGTGGCACCGCTGGCGTTCTACCTCGGCGCGCGCGTCGAGCCGGCGTCGACGCCGCACGTCGCGGCGGGCGGCAGCCGGGTCGCGTCGTTCTCCCGGGAGCACCTCGGTCGGGAGGCTGGCGAGTTCCTCAGGCACGCGTTCACGCTGGACTGCGTCGTCCGGTCGGCGGGGCTCTACGACGTCGAGGTGGCGGCCTGCCGGCGGCTCGGGGAGGCACTCGACCGGGTGCCGGCGGACTGGCGGCGGCTCTACGAGGCCTCGCCGGTCGAGCGGCTGCGCGCGTACGCCGACCTCCCCCGGGAGCCCGTGCTCGACGCGGCGCCGCGGTGGCGCCACGAGGTGTTCGTCGAGGACAGCCCCCAGCCCATCGAGCACCTGTCGTTCCTCGCGGACGACCTCGCCGTGGTTCGGGAGCTGCCGGACGACCAGCCGGACCCGGCGCCCGTGCTCTCGCAGTCCGTCGACCAGTTCCTCCGGGACGTCGCCGACGACCGCGAGCGCGAGCGCGGCGGCGGGCTGGCCGTCGACGAGTTCGTCGGCGTTCCGGAGACCGACGCCGGCGAGACGTCGTACGCGGGCAGTGGCGTGCCGGTCGGCGGCGCGAAACTGCTCCGGGAGGCGTACGGGGCGCGGTTCGACCAGTCGCCGGCCGAGGACATCTCGGTGCAGGTGGTCTGCAACGAGGACGACATGTGGGCGGAGTACAGCGAGTTCCCCCTCTACGGGAACCGGGACGCCCTCGAGTTCGACGTCTCCGTCACGCGCAACGCCACCCGCGAGGAACTGGCGGCCGTGCTGGCGTCCGCGGGGTCGGCGGACTTCTTCCACTACATCGGGCACGTCCGGGACGGCACGCGGTTCGTGTGTGCGGACGGCGAACTCGCGTTCGACGAGGTGGCGTCGACGGTGACGCCGCCGCGGGTGTTCCTCCTGAACGGCTGTTCGTCCTACGAGCTCGGGCGGGCGTTCGTGGAGGCGGGCTCGCAGGCCGGCATCATCACCCTGCGCCCCATCGGGAACGACTCGGCGATGCTCATCGGGCAGAGCGTCGCCCGCCTCGTCAACCAGGGGTTCTCGCCGCGGTCGGCCCTGGAGGTCGTCCAGCAGTACGGCCGCGCCGACGACAAGTACCTCGTGCTCGGGGACGGCGGCCACGAGGTCGCGCAGAGCGAGAGCGGCGTCCCGGTCGTCGCGCACCTGGCGTCGCTGCCGGCTGGCGCGGACGACGCCGCCTACGAGTTCGCACTGGAGACGTTCCCGCCGGCCAACGACGGACTCGGCGTCGTCTACACGCCGAACATCGAGACGGTGCCGTCCGTACTCGGCGGCGGATTCACTGTGACAGAACGCGTGACTGCGGACGAAGCCGCGTCGTTCGTCGACCTGGACTACCGGATGCCGGTCGTCCTCGACGAGTCGCTCACGTGGTCGACGCTGACTGACCTGTGACCCGGACTACGGTCCGGTGATGACCGTACCGTTGCCGGCGACGTTGCGACTGGACTGGGGCTGTGTCGACTGCGTCTGGGAGTAGGTACCGTGCGACATTACAGCTTCACCCACGCCCCCCGGTTCCTTCTATTTTTCTAAAGGTTATTGGCAGAACTATCGGTAGAACGTTCGTATATTACTGCTCTGGGCTCTGGGGCGCCCGTCGCTGCACCGTCTCCGCACTGTCTCGCATCGCGCGCTCGCTGGAGGCTGGCTGCGGGTCTACCGGAGCGACTGTCACGACGCCGGGGCCGTCGACGGTGACCACGTGCCCCTCGTGCGTCCAGGTGACTCGCACACTCTCGTCGCCCTGCTTGCCGACGAGCGCGTTGAGCGCGTCGGGCTCGACAGTCGTGTGTATCGGTTCCAGGTCGACGGCGTCGACGCCCAGCACCGACGCAAGCGACGACACGACCGCCATACACGGCGACGTATCGCCGGAATCGTACTCGAAACGGTGAGTGCCGGTGTCGGGGTCGACGCCCGCCGCCTCGACCTCGTACCCGGCTGTGGTGGAGACCATCAGTACCTGGGGTAGTGTCCTCGCGCGATTGAGTGCGCGCACTGACTATACAGGAGGTTCAAGTACCGTCCCGTAGCTGGCGCCGGCTACCCGTGGACGAGTGTCGCCGCAATCAGCTGTCGGTGGCCGCGCCGCAGCCGCGAGGACAGCGACTGCTGTGTGATGCCCAGTTCGTCGGCGACTTCCGAGAGCGACGTGGTGCGCGGCGAATCGAAGAACCCGTGCTCGTAGGCCGCGAGCAGCGCCTCCCGCTGCGGTTCCGTGAGCTCGTAACTCTCGTCCTGTACCGGCAGCAGCGCGTGGACGGCGGTGATCTCGATGGGGACGTCGTTCGTCTGGCAGTACGTGCGGAACTCGCCGACGTCCTCGCGGCTGTCGCCACGCACCTCGAACGCCCAGCCGTCGCTGGTCCCGACGCCGGAGAGCACCACGAGGCCCGTCTCGGCGAGCGCGCTCAGGACGCCGGCGTACTCGCGGTCCCACTCCGCGCGCAGCAGGTACTCGTCGTCGACGCTGTCGACGAGCCGGACGCCCGTCAGGCCCGCGTGGGACTGGAAGGCCGCCTCGACGTCGTCGACGTCCACGTCCCGCGCCCAGAAGTAGGGGATGACGCGGTTCTCCTGGGGGACGAGGCGCTCCAGTTCGACGGTGACGTCGGGGAGCGTCTCGAAGACAGTCCCCAGCGGGAACTCGGCCGCCGGGGTCCTGAACTCCACGACAGTCGCCATACCGACCGTTCGGTTCCGGCGCCGATAACGGTGCGGGGTGGTGTGTGAGGCCGCCCGCGGCCTCGAGCACCGTTTCGCCGTCCGCGACCGAGTACTAGCTATTTTACGGAGCACTCCCGAACCCGAACACGAGTATGGCCCTCCCGCTCTCCGAGCTGTTCTTCGCGGTCGGGGCCGCCTGCGGCGTGGCGCTGTGCGGGCTCGGCGCGTACGCCTACCGCCACTGGAGCGTCCCGGGGACCGCGGCGTTCTCGGCGGTCGCCATCCTCCTCGGCGCCGCAGCCCTCGCGGGGAGCGCCCTGGCGGCGGTGCAGGGCGGCACCGTCCCCGCCGACTCGATTCCGCCGTGGTCGGACTTCGCGCTGCTCGTGTGGGGCGCCGCAATGGTGCCGTGGTTCGTGTTTGCCCTCCAGTACACGGGCCGCCGCATCGACGTCGGCCGGTGGACGGTCGTCGCGCTCGCCGCCCCGCTTGCCGGCGTCTACGCCATCATCTGGATGCGAGCCAGCGGCGTGCTGACCCGGAGCGCCCTGACGCAGGTCGTCGGCACCGTCTCGATTCTGTACCTGTTCGCGCTCGTCATCGTCGGCTGCTACCTCGTCCTGCGCACGACGGCCGACTACGGCCACCTGTCCCTGTTACAGGGCGTCACGCTCTCCGTCGGCGCCGTCGGCCCGCTGGTCGCGCTGAACTCCCTGAGCACGCTCGGCGGCGCCGTCGACGACGTCGTCGTCCACGGCATCTTCGCGCTCGCGTTCTCGATGCCGGCTGTCGGCTTCTCGCTGGCCGTCTTCCGGTACCGGCTGTTCGACTCGCCGCCCGCCAGCGGCGCCCTCGGCGAGCGCGCCATCCCCAGAGAGACCGACGACCTCGTGTTCGTCGTCGACCGCGACGACCGCATCGTCAAGCTCAACGAGACGGCCGTCGACACCTTCGGCGTGTCCGCGACCGCACCGCTCGGCCGGCCGTTCGCGGCGCTCACCGACTTCGACGTGGCAGAGCTCGCGGACGCCGACACCGTCGACCTGGAGACGGTCGCGGGCCGCCGCCAGTTCGACCCGCAGGTGACCGCGTTCACGGACCAGCACGGCCGCCGGCTCGGCTCGCTGCTCAGCCTGCGGGACGTCACCGAGCGCGAACTCCGCAAGCAGCGCCTCGAAGTCCTGAACCGCGTGCTCCGGCACAACCTCCGGAACCGCGTGGACGTCATCAAGAGCAACGCCGCGGCGCTCGCGGACGGCGCCGACCGCTCGCGCGCCGAACCGATTCAGGCGTCCGCGGACCAGCTCGCGGCGCTCAGCTCCAAGGCGCGGGCGACCGACCAGTTGCTCGCGCGCGACGCCCAGCCCTCGCAGGGCGACCTCGCTGCGACGCTCCGCGAACTCGTGCCGCGCGACCCGGCCGGCGTCGACGTGACGGTCGACGCTCCGGAGTCGGCGCCGCTGTCCACCGACTGGGCGGCGCTCCGGAGCGCGCTCGGCAGCGCCATCGAGAACGCCGTCGAGCACGCCGCGTCCGCCGTGGTGGTCACGGTCGTCGAACAGCCGTCGAGCTACGAGGTCCGGGTCGCCGACGACGGCCCCGGCATCCCCGACGTCGACCTCGCGGCCCTCGAGGCGGAGACCGAGACGCCGCTGACGCACGGCGTCGGCCTCGGCCTCTGGCAGCTGAAGTGGGGGGTCAAGCAGCTCAACGGCGACCTCTCGTTCGACACCGGCGACGACCACGACGGCACGACCGTCCGCATCACCGTCCCGCGCCAGTCTACGTGACGCTCGGGAGTCAGCACGGCTGCACGCACCGGCCCGGGGCGCTGTTTCACGCTCGGCAGCGACGAGCAACACTAAACGTGGCGGGGGGCGACGGCTCACCTGATGGTCGCGCGACCGACGCCGCACGCACGCCCGCGAGCCCACCGGTCGACGGCGACCAGAGTTATTTCACTCCAGTTGCAACCCCCGGACGGAGCGACGAGTGACGCCCGACCCACGGGGCGACCGGCCGCGCCGCGAGCGGCCGACAGAGGCGACGAGACCGACGATTCAGACCACAGCGCAAGTCGATGACAGGTGACTCCACCGCGGCGATTCCGCTCGCAGCCCACCCGGACCCCGTCCTCGCGTACGAGGTCCGGGACGGCGACCCAGTCGTCACTGCCACGAACCCGGCGTTCGACGACGCCGTGGCCGTCGACGCCGAGGGCCGGCCGGTCGGCGCGGTCTTCGACGCGTTCGACACCGTCGAGACGACGGGCTGCGAGCCGCCAGCGGTCCACGTCGCGCGCATCGACAGCGACGCCGGCATCTACCTCGACGGCGGCGCCGGCGCGCGCAGCTACTTCGTCCGAATCGTCGACGCCGACGGCGGTGACGGCACAGCGGCGGGTGGCTTCCTCGTGTTCGGCGACGTCACCGGCCTGCTCGCGATGGTCGACACCGTCGGCGTCGGCGAGGTCGCCAGCGTCCTCAGCCACGACCTCCGGAACCCTCTGGACGTCGCGAAAGCCCACCTCCGGGCCGCCGAGGAGACCGGCGCCGACGAGCACTTCGCCGCGGTCGCGGACGCCCACGACCGCATGAATCAGATCATCCGGGACGTTCTCACGCTCGCGCGCGGCGAGGCCGTCGTCGACCCGACCGACGGCGTCGCCATTCAGACCGCCGTCGAGGACGCCTGGCAGTCCGTCGAGACCGCCGACGCCGAGCTCCGCGTCGCCGACGACCTCCCCACGACGACCGCCGACCCCGACCGCCTCCGCCGCCTGCTGGAGAACCTCTTCCGGAACGCTGTCGAACATGGTTCGACGGACAATCGGACTGCTCCGCAGTCCGATGACGCCGTGGAACACGGCTCCACGAGCCCTGACTCGCAGGCTCGTCAGGACGCCGTCGAACACGGTTCGACGGACGCGGATGGCGCTGGAGTCACAGTGACCGTCGGCGCGCTCGGTGACGGCGACGACGGCTTCTACGTCGCCGACGACGGCCCAGGCATCCCGCCGGGCGAGCGCGACGCCGTCTTCGACCCCGGCTACACGGTCGAGGGCGGCGGCACCGGCCTCGGACTCTCGATCGTGCAGCGCGTCGCGTCCGCCCACGACTGGTCGCTGGCGCTCACCGACAGCGACGACGGCGGCGCCAGATTCGAGATTCGCCTCCAGTAGGCGGCCGGCAGTGGCGGCCGTGGCGGTGCTGGCGGTAGCTGCTGTGACAGGGGACCGACAGAGCAATGTCGCTGGCCGTTGCGTGGTCGCCACATGGACGACCGCCTCCGGGACGCCCCGTTCGGCGTGCTCGAGGTGACCCGGGACGGCGTGGTCGCGGCCGTCGACGACACTGCAACCGACCTGGTCGACGGACTCGCGGACGCGGCCGGAGCGCCAGTTGGCGACGTGTTCCCGCGGTCGGTCGAGGACTCGGTGCCCAGCGCGTTCGCCGGCGAGACGGTCGACGCGGGCTCGTTCGAGGAGTACTACCCCGACCTCGACCAGTGGCTCGCAGTCACGGTAACGACCCGGGACGCCGACAGCGACGACACAGACCCCGGTACCGAATCGTGTGAAGCGCCGCCCGCCGCGACCGTGTTCCTCGAGGACGTGACGGAGCGACGGCGGTACGAACAGACTGTCGAGCGCTTCCGCACCGAGCGCGCGCGCACCGCCGTCATCGACGCACTGCTCTCGGACGTGCTCGCCGAGCTCGTCGGCGCCGACTCCCGAGACGAGATCGCCGAGACCATCTGCTCGCGGCTCGGCGAGACGGAGCTCTACGAGTTCGCGTGGGTCGGCGAGAGAGCCGTCGACGGCGACGGCGTCGCCGTTCGGGCTGCCGCCGGCGGGACCGGGGAGACCTTCGACGCCGTCAGGGAGACGCTAGAGAGTAGCCGGCCGACCGCCGAGGAACGCGCCGTGCAGACGGGCGACCTCCAGGTGGTGGCGCCGCTGGCCGAAGATCCCGCCGCGCCCGAACCGGTTCGCCGTGCGGGGTTCGCCGACGGCGTGCAGTCGCTGCTCGCGATACCGCTCGCCCACGGGTCGACGGTCCACGGCGTCGTCGGCGTGTACGCGGCCGGCAGCGACGCGTTCGGCGAACGGGAGCGCGCCAGCTTCCGCACGCTCGGCGAGGTCGCCGGGTTCGCGGTCACCGCGGTGCGGAACCGGAGTCTCCTGCGCTCGGACGCCGTCACCGAGGTCACGTTCGAAGTCGACCGGCCCGCCGCACTGGCCGACCTCAGCGCCGCGCTGGACGCCCGCGTCGCCCTCGAGGGCACCGTCCCGCAGGGCGACGACGCCCTCCTCTGCTACGTCTCGGTGGACGACGGCGACGTCGACCGGCTCGCCGCCGCCACTGCTGACGGTGGTGAAACCGACGCGAGCAGCAGCGCCACCCTCGACGTGCCGGGCGTCGACGCCGCTCGCGTCGTCCACGCCGGCGAGTCCGGCGGCACGCTGGAACTCGAAGTCCGCAGCGACAGCCCGCTGCTGGCCGCCGAGAACGCCGGCGGGACCGTGCAGCGCGCCGAGTTCGCGTCCGGCAGCGGCCGGGTCGTCGTCGACCTCCCGCCGGACGGCGACGTGCGGCGGATGGTTGCAGCGGTCTGCCGCGAGTTCGCGGCCGACGTGCAGGCCAAACGCGACCGGGAGCGCTCGCCGTCCCGGGGCCGCGAGTTCCGGGACGAACTCGGCGACGAACTCACCGACCGCCAGCAGACGGTGCTGCGGACCGCCTACCTCGCCGGCTACTTCGAATCGCCCCGCGACAGCACCGCAGAGGAAGTCGCGTCGTCGCTGGACATCACGGGGTCGACGCTGCTGCACCACCTCCGCGCCAGCCAGCGGAAGCTCCTCGACGCGTTCTTCGACGGCGACGTCCGCCCCGGGAACGCCGAGTGACGCCGCCCGGGTGCGGCCCGATTAGAGTTCCTCGCGGCAGATGTCGTCGAAGGAGTCGACGACGGTCGGGTCGTCGAGTAGACGCTTCGCGCGCGCCTCGAGGGTGGCGGCGCGCTCGCTGAGCGCCTCGTAGCCGTCGTGGCTGGCCCGCGCTGACTCGGCGGTCCCGGACTCGAGGACGGCGCGCTTCGATTCGGCGCTGAAGTACTCGCCGAGCATCTCGTAGGCGAGCACCCGGCGCTGCTGGTCGACGGCCGCTCGGACGTCCTCGCGGTCGACGGGCTTGCAGAGGTAGTCGTCGAACGGCATCTCGATGACGTCGAACTGTGGGTCGACGGCCGTCACCATGACGACCCGCCCGGGGAAGTCGCGGTCGTCGAGCTCCCGGAGCACCTCGTCGCCGGAGAGTCCCGGCATGTGGCGGTCGAGCAACACGACGTCGAACGTCTCGTCCTCGACGGCCGCGAGCGCCGCCTCCCCACCGTAGGCTGTCTCGGTCTCACAGAACCCCCGGAGGCGGAGCGCGTACGCGTCCGCCACCTCCTTCTCGTCGTCGACGACGAGCACCCTGAGGCCCGTGCTCGATTCGTCGGCAGCCATGCTGTCCACGTACAGTCCAGAATTCGGGCGTCGACCCACATAACTGGTACCGTTCGCCGCGAACCGGCAGTCTGCATAGCTAGACCCGCGTCGCGATGCGGGTCTGCATAGCTAGCTGGAAGGTCCACGGCGGCGGAGCCACTCTCCAGTAGTATGTCGACGCACGCCGACCCTGTCCGCGACTACCCACCCCACGCCGAATCGGCCGACCCCGACCCCAGCCCCGAGGAGCTCCTCGAGCTGTTCGGCGACCAGTACACCCGCCGCGTGTTCGAGGCCGTCTCCGAGGCGCCCCGCGGCGGCCGCGAGATTGCCGACGTCACCGGCATCTCCCGGGCCACCGTCTACCGCCGGCTGAACGACCTCGAGGACGCCGGGCTCGTCGCCACCGAACTCGTCATCGCCGACGACGGCAACCACCACGAGCGCTACGAGGCCGCCGCCCAGTCCCTCTCCGTCGGCCTCGACGGCGGCAGCATCGACGTCGCCGTCCAGTTCGCCGACTGACGCACCTGCCCCCGCTGTTCGGCCCTCCACCGCCCGAAACAGAAGCCTGAAGTGCAGCCGTCGACTGCATTCGGGTGCGGGCTCGTAGATCAGGGGTAGATCGCTTCCTTCGCAAGGAAGAGGCCCTGGGTTCAAATCCCAGCGAGTCCATACTTCTCGAGAACCGACGCGACGAGCGACCAGCGTGTCGCTCGTCCGTCGTTGCGAGTGCGGCGCGGCGAGTCGGGATTTGAAGCCCTGGAAGTCGCAACCGCAAGCGAAGCGAGCGGTCCGTCTTCCTCCGGGTTCAAATCCCAGCGAGTCCACTCTACTACTCGACCGCGAAGCGACGCGTGTGTCGCTTCGCGTCGATTCTCGTGGTGGCGAGTCGGGATTTGAAGCCCCGCGAGACGAGCGCAGCGAGTCTCGGAACGGGTTCAAATCCCGCCAGACCGGAGGTCTGGCGACCCTCGCGAACGCACAGCGTTCGCTCAGTCATTCCCTCGCAGGCTCCCCGTTCGCTGTGCTCACGGCTGCGCCGTTCGCACATTTCGAGGCGCGCGGCGCCTCGCAGCGCTCACGGTGATCCCAGCGAGTCCACTCTACTACTCGACCGCGAAGCGACGCGTGTGTCACTCGGCAGGGGTGCTCGAGCGGTCAGCCGACACGTTGATACGGAATACTGTCTAGCTGTGTCACAATGGCACGCGCTGCGGCGGTGCTCGCAGTGCTCGCGCTGGTGGTGACAGCGGGCTGTCTGACGACGCAGCCGGCGGCGCCGGAGCCCGTGGAGAACCCCTCCGTGGACTTGCCGTACGACGACCGGACGGTCGGTGAGCCGCCGTCGGAGGTGTACGACAACCCGTGGCGGACCGAGGAGATCGTGGTGACCGTCGACCACCGAGGGGGTGGCGACCGGAACGTGGTGTCGGAGGTGATGCGGACGGTGCAGTACTGGGAGAGCGAGACCGAGAGCGACGCCGACGCGGCCTACGAGCCCGACTACCGGGTGGTGAGCGAGCACGAGGAGCCGGACCTCCGGGTGGCGGTGGTGCGCACCGTCGAGGGGTGTGGCGTGCACGAGGACGACGTGGCGCTGGGGTGTGCGCCGGTGCTGACCGAGGAGTCCCGCGTTGACGGGACGGTGACGGTGCAGATCCGGGGTGGACACGCGCCGAACACGACCGAGGCCGTGCTGAAACACGAGTTCGGGCACACGCTCGGGTACCGGCACGGCGACGAGCCGGCGGCGGTGATGTCGACGAATCTGTCGGCGCGAGCGCCGGCGGACGTCGTGGACGCGCGCAACCGGACGTACCCGTGGGCGTCGGAGACGCTGTCGGTGGCACCCAGCAGCGACGCCGCGCTCCGTGACGGCCAGCGGGACCGGCTGGCTGCCGCCGTGTCGTTCCTGGCGGACGGCGCCGACGGCACGATACAGCGGCCGCCGTCAGTGACGGTCACCGAGGACGCCGCAGCCGCCGACGTGGTGGTGTCGTTCCGGAAGGACGCGGCCTGTGAGGGTGTCGACACCGGCGAGCCGTCGTCGTCCTGCGTCGACTGGCAGGGCCCCGACGTCGACGACGACGGGGCGCCGGAGTACTACACGGACGCCCACGTGGTCCTCGGGGAGGCCGCCCACGAGCGGCCGGGCTGGCACGTGGGCTACTGGCTCGGGCAGACGCTGTGGACCGACCGCGTGCCGGCGCCGTTCTACGGCTGGGATCACCCGCCTGCGACGGAGTGGTAGCGGGCGGCAGTCACCCGAGAAGAATGTACAGCGGGCCGTTCAGACCTCGGCGTCTTCGACGATTTCGACGCCGCGGTTGTTGACGGCGTCCGGGTCGAGGCCGACCTCCTCGAGGAAGTTCCGGTACTCGCGTTCGGCGGTCTCGCCGGCCTGCTGTTTGTCGCTGGCGCGGTCGCAGAGCGCGACGAGGTTCTCGGGGACGTCGTTCTGGTAGACGATCCAGTGGTTGACGAGGTCGCTCATCCGCCGGATGGGGCTGGTGAAGTGGCCGTAGATCTCGAAGTTGAGCGCGTGGTGGCCGCCGAAGGGGTCGTTCATGTACCGGGCGCGCGGCATCACCTTCATCACAGCCCACTGGATCTTCCCGAGCTGGCGCTCGGGCGCCTGTTCGAGGGTGGCGTTGACGGCCTTCCGGGGGTCGTCCCAGGCGTCGCCGGGGATGGAGACGCCGTTGAGCTCCTGGATCTCCTGGAGGGCGTCGTCCCACTCCTCGGGCGACGGCTGCGGGTGGACGCGGTAGACGGCTTCGACGCCCCGGCTCCACATGAGTTCGTGCGTGACAGCCTTGTTGGCCTTCAGCATCGACTCCTCGATGATGGTGTGGGCGCGGTCCCGGCGGGGGTTGAGGACGAGGCTGCCCTCCTCCTTGCGCTGTTCGTGCATCTGGTCGGCGAGCTCGAACACCATCGAGAGTTCGTCGTGGAGTTCGGCCGTCTCGTCGTCCAGCCGCTGTTCGGCCTCCTTGTACGTGAGGCGTTCGTCGCTGTGGATGACGGACTTGTAGATCTCGATGTTCTGGTAGGAGAGGTCGTCCTTGTCGAGGTGCATCTCGACGGTGTGTGCGAGCCGGTCCTCGCCGGGCACCAGCGAGCACACCGTCTCCGCGAGCACGGGCGGCAGCATGTGCATCGTGTACCCGGGGAGGTAGACGGTGTTCGCGCGCTGGATCGCCTCCTCCCACATCTTCGAGTCGGGGTGGACGTAGTGCGTGACGTCGGCGATGTGGACCCAGAGGACGTACTCGTCGTCGCGTTCCAGCACCGAGATGGCGTCGTCGAAGTCCTGGGCGTCGACGGGGTCGACGGTCCACGTCGGCAGCGGCCGCATGTCCGCCCGGTCGTCGACCTCCTCGGCGATCTCTTTCTGGACGTCCTCCGTCCGCGCCTCGGCCTCCTCGACGACCTCCGGCGGGAACTCGTCGTGGAGGTCGAACTTCTCGAAGAGGTCGTCGCGTTTGTTCTCGAGCTGGCGGGCGAGCTCCGGCGGAATCTCGACGGGACCCTGGTCCTCGATGGAGCCCTGGGCCGGCTCGGCGTCGTCGGCTTCAGTCATACCACCCAGTAGCCGGGTGGCGTAGTTAGTGGTGTCGGCGTCCTACTCGCGTTCGGCCGGTTCTTCCCGTGTGGCATCGAGAAACCGCCCGATGAACTCCTCGTCGTCGACGCGGCCCGCGCCGGCGTCGTCGAGGGCGTCCTCGAGGCCGTCCCGGGCGTGCTTGGTGAGGTCCCGGAAGCAGGGCTTGCAGAGGTACTCGAAGTCCTTGCCGTCCCGCGTCCAGCGGTCGCCGTGTTTGTCGTACTCGCGGGCGTCGCTGCGGGGGACCTCCTCGCCGCAGGCGATACAGGAGACGGGGCCGTCGTTCTCACCCCACATCACTCGATAGTTCTGCGCGCCGCCACTTAGCGGTTGGGCCGACAGCGGTCGTTTTATGCCCGGAGCCGTCCCGAAGACACGTATGGACGTCTCCTCGCGTCACCACCTGCGAAGCGACGAAATCGACGAGATCGCCGACGCCCTCCGTGAGGGGCTGGGCGTCGAGCTGGACGGCGACTCCTACGAGCTCGTGGAGTTCGCCGACGAGGACTTCGAGGTCGTGCTCGTGGACGGCGACCCGCTGGTGTGGTATCCGGGCGGCGAGCCGTTCGTCACGGTCGCCGGGGCGAACCGCACCGACCCCTCGACCGGCGTCGTCACCGTCGACGCGGGCGCCGTCTCCTTCGTGAGCGACGGCGCGGACGTGATGCGGCCGGGCATCACCGAGGCCTCCGAGGGCATCTCCGAGGGCGACCTCGTCGTGATTCAGGAAGAAGCACACGGGAAGGCGCTGGCCGTCGGGCGCGCGCTCGTCGACGGCGACGACATGGCCGGCGACTCCGGGAAGGTCGTGGAGTCCCTGCACCACGTCGGCGACGAGCTGTTCGAGTTCTCGGTCTGAGCGTCAGGCGTCCCCGGTCCCGTCGGTCGCTCCCTGCTCAGGCTCGCGCTCTCCGTCGTCGCTGTCACCGTCCTCGCTGTCCGCCTCGGCTTCCGCGTCCTCGTCGTCGGGGTCGCCGTACAGGTCGAGGGCGTCCTCGTAGCCCGCCTTCGCCAGCCGGTAGGTCTCCCGGAGGTCGACGACCGGGTCCTCGCTGGCGTCGACCCGGAGGTCGTTCCAGTACGGCGCCTCCTCGGCGCCGGTATCGGTGACCTTGACGGCCGCGCTCTGGACGGTGAGCTCCTCTCGCTTGTCGCCGCCGGCGGCCTGTCCGGCGCCGAGCGCGTCGACGAGGCGCTTCGCCAGCGGGTCGGCGTCCTCGTCGGTTCCGGCGCCGTCGACCCGCAGGTCCTCGTACTTCTCGGCGGTGCGGTCGACGACGGCCTCGCCGGTGAGGAGGTTGCCGGCGACGGTGTAGTTCTCGCCCTCGCGTTCGCCGTACCAGCCGTTGCAGCCGTCGCCGGAGAAGGCGAACGACCCCTCGCGGCCGACGCCGTGGAGCTGTCGGTCCTCGCTGCCGTCGTCGGCGTTCAAAAGCGCCTGCAGGGCGTCCTCGACGTCGAGCCCGTCGGCGAGGTACTCGACGCCCTTCGACCCCAGCCGGGGGTTCGTCAGGCTCTGGGTGGCCACTGCGCCGTGTTCGTTGACGTGCGGGCAGGGGACGCCGACGCCCGGCAGCCGGGTCGTCACCGCTACCCCAAACCGGTACTGCTGGTCGCCGTCGTCGTCCTCGTAGGACTCGCGGACGCAGATGCTGAAGGTCACGCTCGATGCGAGCGGTCGGAGCGGCATAGGCGTGGCCGAACCGGCAGCCCGCGAGAACGCGACCGTGGGTTTTTGCTCCCGCGAGAGAATCCGGATGTATGACACGACGGGTCGCCGCTCTGGCCTGCGCCCTCCTGCTGGTGACCGCCGGCTGCGCGGGAATCGGCGGCTCGGACGACCAGCCGACGACTGCACCGACGCAGACGACAGCCGAGACGACAGAGGCGACGACAACCGAGACGGCCGAACAGCTCGCGCCCGGCGTGACAGCCGACGGCGTCGAGGACCCGCGAGCGCTCGCCGACGCGCACCGCGACGCACTCGAAGGAGACGCGTTCGTCCGACGCGCCGGGACCCGGCTGACGAACGAGTCGACGACGAGGACGCGGAACACGACCCAGCAGTTTACGACTGACTCACTGTGGCGGTCGACAGTGAGCGGTGAGGGGGTCCCGGTCGCCTTCAGCGTCACGAACGGCAGCTACGACCTGTACGCCGACGGCGAGCGAGTGCTCTGGCAGCGCGAGAACGACACCGCCGGGAACACGTCCTACGGCGTGATTTCGGTCACGATACGTGGCGACGAACAACCGGTCCCGCCGAATCAGGTGTTCGAGAACAACAACTTCCAGCGGTTCTACGGCCACAGCCTCGTCTACTCACTGGTGGCGAACGCCGACAGCGTCGAGGCAGTCGACGACAAAGCAGCCGCCGTCGGACTCTCTGGCACTGCCTCCGAGCTACCGACGCTGTTCGACCGGACCGGTGACGTGGAGTTCACGATGACCGTGACAGCCGAGGGCCGTGCGACGGCCATCGACCTGCTGTATCGGTCAGGAGACGCCACCGTCGAGCGCACCATCACCTTCGATACCGACGTCGTCAACCCCGTCGAGGAGCCGGACTGGTACGAGACGGCGCTGAACGAGACGGTGGCGAACGAGTCGGCCGAGTAGGGCAGCCGGCCGCCTCGCCGCGTCTGACGCAAGAACTATGCACGCGGCGGGCCGGTGTCTTGGGTATGGGCTTCATGGACAAGATCCTCGGCGGGAGCGGGAGTTCCACCGAGGACTACGTGGAACTGGACGTCGAGGACTTCGACACGGACGCCGGCGAGGCGAACGTCAACGTCCACATCGCCGAAATCGACGGACAGGAAGACGTCATCGCCATCAAGGACGCCGTCTACGACGGCGACCTCGTCGTCGCGGACATCACCCGGCTCCGCACCGAGGACAGCACGGTCGAACACGTCATCGACGAGCTCCGGCAGGTCGCCACCGAGGTCGGCGGCGACATCGTCCAGAAGGGCGACGACCAGCTCATCGTGACGCCGAACGGCATCGCCGTCAGCCGGTCGAAACTCAACCGTCCCTGACCGGCCACCTCAGGGCAGGTAGGTCGCGAGGAAGTTCACCAGCCGGTCGAGCCGCTCGTTCTTCTGGACATCGTCTTCGTCTTCCCTGCCGTCGGGTTCTCGAGGCGGCACGCTCGGGCCTGCGGTCCCAGCACACTTGACTCTGGGTGCAAGCCGGGCCGAGCAGGAGCAAGCGGTCAACGACGACGACGACGACGCCGGTAGCACCGACAATCCAGCGTCGGCTATCGCAGGCGACGAACAGCGACAGCAAAGCGGCTGCAGAACAGACTGGGTCTCGGTGGCGTGCTTACGAGACGTTGTCGGGCTTGTCGGCGTCGTCCTCGACGGCGCGCTTCATGGAGTCGCGGCGGGATTTCGCGTCGCGGCCCGTCGCCTCCAGCAGGAAGTCGTTTTTCGCGTCGACGGCGTCGGCGGCCGCGTCGGCGTTCCCCTCGGCGATGACCTCCTCGGCGGGTCGCTCCTCGAACTCGACGCCGAGCTTGTCCTTCTTCCCGGAGTACGAGACGGTGCCGGCGACGATGCGCTCGAAGACGGGGTTCTTGGGGTCTTCGACGACGAACAGGTCGCTCCCCTTGAACTCCTCGGTGCCCGTGATCTCACCGAAGTATTCCTCGACGGTGTCTGCCATCTCTGGCACTCGCTCTTCGAGGTACTCCCCTCTCCGCATCTTGTACTCCTTCATGACCGCGAGAACGGCAGCGAGGGTTTTAGTCCCTTCGTGTGGCGTCAGCGGTCCTCGCCGAGGTAGCCGCGCTTGCACTCCGGACAGATGTCACCGGCGCGCAGACTCGACCCGGCGGCGTACCGCTCGAACCCGCACTCGGGACAGAACAGGGTGAAGTCGAGGTCGTCGGAGCCGGCCTGGTCGACGGGACCCGCACTCGTGAACCCGGTCTCTTCGGCGGGGTCTGGCTCCGAGGACTCCCCGAACTCGAAGGTGCCCGTGTCGTCGTCGGCGCCAGCACCACCGCTTGCGGCGTCAGCCGCGGCGACGTCGGCGTCGCCGGCGGGGTCGTCGCCGCCGGGCGTGGCGTCGAAGCCCTCGTCTTCGCCCTCGGGCTCCGGCCACTCGCCGCGACCGCGGTCGTCCGGCTCGGCGTCGAACGCCCCGCTACCGGCGTCTGGTTCGGTCGACGCGTCGCCGGCAGCCGGCTCCACCGGGTCGCCCCCAGTCGGGTCGGCGGCGTCCGGCCCGGACTCGACGAACTCGACGTCCTCCTCGTCGGGGTCCGGCGTCGGCGTCCCCGGGTCGTCCGGGTCGACCTCGGGGTCGGCCGGCTCGTCCCACTGGTCGCTGCCGGGCGTCTCGTCGTCCGCGTCGTCGTCGATGATGACCGCGTCGTCGCCGCCCGCGTCCGGTTCGGCGCCTGCTCCGGCGCCGTCCGAGTCACTCGCACCGGCGGCGTCAGTCGAACCGGTCTCGGCCTGCTCGATGACCTCGGTCGCGGACGTGAACGCACCGCTGGCGTCACTGCCGTCGTCCGTCGACGGCGTTCCCTGGTCGGCCGCCGGCGCGTCGGCCGCGTCGGCGTCGACGCTCGCCTCGACGTCCGGCTCGGGCTCGGGCTCGGGCTCGGGCTCGATCGGGCGGACTTCGGTGTTCTCACTGGTGACGTGCTCGGCGCCACACCGGTCACACTCCCGCAGTTCGCGCTCGGTCACGACCACCTCGTTCCCGCGTTCTTCGCGGTCCCGCTCGACGAACGACTCGCCGTAGTCGTGCCCGAGCAGGGAACACCTGATAGCCATTGGCAGGGTCGTATCCGGCCCACGGGCAAAAGACTACCGTTCAGGGACACGGCTAAGACGCCGGCGCGCGTCGGTTCACGTATGCCAGCGAAGCGCGAGTTTCGAGACCGCCCCGGGACCGAGGTGGCGGTCCTCGACGCGCTCGTCGAACGCTCGAACGGCGGCATGACCGTCTTCGAGCTGCGGGCGAGCGTGGACGCCGACATCGACGCCATCGAGGACGCGCTCGAGTCGCTGACGACGGCGGACCTCGTCCACGCCGAGGAGGAAGACGGCCGGACGAAGTTCACCGTCGACGAACGCGTCGTCCCCAGCCCCGAGGACGACGTGCCCGAGGACTCGCTGCTCGACGCCATCCGGCGCCGTATCGGCCTGTGACCCGGCGGCGACCCCGCCCGCCGCGACCGCCGATGCGGTGGGTTTACGCCTCGCGGGCGGCGACAGTCCGGACATGACTGTCGTCAGGGAAGCCCACGAGGCCCACGGCGCGACGTTCCGCGAGGTGGCGGATCGGTCGTTCCCCGCCGAGTACGGCCGACCGGAGCGCACGCACGGCGCCGTCCGGAACGGCGTCGGCGTGACCGAGCACGCCTTCGACGTGGTCGTGGCGACCGGCGGCGACCGCCACGGGTTCGTCGACGACGCCGCCACCGGCAGCGTGCCGACCGAGGACGGCGAGGCGAGCTACGCCGTCGTCCTCGACGGCGACGGTGCCGTGCGCGCCGACTGCTACGTGTTCGCGACCGGCGACCGCCTCCTCGTGTTCCTGCCGGCCGGCGAGGGCGACGCCGTCGCCAGCGAGTGGCGCGAGGCCGCCGGCGACCGGGACGCCGAGTTCGCCGTGGCGACCGACGACTTCGGGACGTTCGGCGTCCACGGCCCGAACGCCACCGAGAAGATCGCCAGCGTCCTCCACCACGCCAGCCCGCCCGAGGAGCGCCTGCGGTTCGTGCGCGGCGAGATGGAGGGCGGTGTCACCGTCGTCCGCGACGACGACCTCGCGGGCGATGAGGGCTACCTCGTCGTCTGCGCCGCCGAGGACGCCGACGAGGTCTTCCAGACGCTGCTCGTGCGCGGGCTGAACGCCGTGCCGTTCGGCCGCGAGACGTGGGAGACGCTCACGCTGGAGGCCGGCACGCCGCTGTTCGAGGCCGAACTCCGCGGGCGGACGGTCGCCGACGCCGGCCTCTCCGGGCTCCTCGCGGACGGCGGCGACGCGCAGGCAGCCGGCGAGGGGGCACGGCTCGTCGGCCTCGAACCCGAGGAACTCCCGGAGCAGGGTGCAGCCGTCACGGTCGACGGCGAAGACGTCGGCGCCGTGACGCGCGCTGCCGTCAGCCCGACCCGGGACGTGCCGCTGGCGTTCGCCGCTGTCTCGGGCGTCGAACCGGACACGGAGCGCGTCACCGTCGGCGACGGCGTGGCTGCCGACGTGGTCGACCTGCCGTTCGTCGACACGGGGCAGCGCTCGCGGCGCATCCCCGAGTACTGATTCGGCTCCTCGGTCGGGTCGCTACCGGAGCAGCGCCCGCACCTGGTCCAGCGAGAACAGACTCGTCGGCTGGTCCATGTGGACCGCGATTTCGCCGGAGAACAGCTTCATCCCCGCCTTCTGGACGGGTTCGGGCATCGAGTAGCCCTTGCGGACGAGGTGGCCCAGCGCGATGTCGCGGCCGAGTTCGTCGCGCCACGCGCGCTCGTAGCCCGCCAGCGTCCCGGGCCGGTCGGGGTCGAGTTCGCGAGCGGCGGCGTCGGCGGCGGTCATCCCGTAGCGGATGCCGCCCCCCGTGAACGGCTTCGTCTGGCCGGCGGCGTCGCCGAGCAGGAACCCCCGGTGGCTGGTGACGGTGTCCGGTGGCCCGATGGGGATGACGCCAGAGCACCGGTGTTCGACGTCGACGCCGTAGTCAGCGACGAGGTCGTCGAAGCGGCCGGGAACGTCTTCGCCCGGCGCGGCCGCCAGTCCGTACTCGACGCCGCCCTCGCCGCGGGGGATGCGCCACGCGAAGAACTCGGGGACGGTGAGGTGGACGTCGACGAAGTCCTCGTGGTCGGGCTCGGGGTCGAACGCGAGCGCGCCGTGCAGGAACTCGTCGGGTTCGGGCAGCCCCAGTGCCTCCCGGACCCGGGACTGCGGGCCGTCGCTGCCGGCGACCAGCTTCGCCGACACGTCGAACGTCTCCTCGGGCCCCCTGACCGTGAGGTCCACACGGTCCCGGTGCTCGGTGACCTCGGTGACCGTGTGTTGCTCGCGGACGTCGGCGCCGGCGTCGCGGGCGGCGTCGGCAAGCACTCTGTCCAGTTGCACGCGGTCGACGGCGTTCGAGATGGCGTCGTGCTTGTAGAACGGGTGTGCCGGCGAGTCCGCCCCGCCGAGGTGGAAGCGCGCGCCGCGGATCTCGTTCTGGAACAGCGCCTCGCGGTGCTCGTCGGGGACGAACTCCCAGACGTCGAGGCTGACGTGCCCCGAGCACGCAAGTGGCTTCCCGAGCTCCCCGGACTCGAAGGCGACCACGTCGTAGCCCTGCTCGGCGGCGCGGCGGGCGAACCGCGCGCCGGCCGGTCCCACGCCGACGACCGCAAAGTCGTACATCGACGCCTCCTACGACGCGCGGAAGAAAGAGCCTTCGCCTAGTAGCCGAACGTCTCCTCGACGAGCACGATCGTCGTGCGCCCCTCGGTGCCCTCCTGGCGGTAGATGAGTTCCTTCGCCGCCGCGCTCTCGACGCCGTAGGCCTCCTGTGCGCGCTCGTTCTCGAACGCCCACGCGTACTCGTGGAGGCGCTCGCGGGCCGTCTCGACGTCCTCGACGACCTTGTTCACGCCGGCGACGAGCAGGAGGTTCCCTGCGGCGAACGGGTACGCGCCGACGCGGCTCCCCGAGAGGTCCGCAGCGACGAGCGTCCCCTCCTCGCGGGCGATGCCGTTCACGCTCCCGAGGAAGTAGTCTGCCGTCTGGGACGCGCGGCGCGCAGCGTCGCGCTCCTCGTCGTCGTCGATGCTCCAGATGTCGGCCGCGAGGTTCTCCCAGTCGTGGTCGCCCTCGTCGAGGTGCTCCGCGAACCCGATCTCTTCGAGAGTCGTGGAGTGACCGTTCATCACGGACGCCCCGGCGGGAATCGCGTCGGTGACGTACTCCAGGGCGGCGTCCGCGTCCGCGACGACCTCGACGTCGAACCCGCTCGCTTCGAGGCTCTCGACGGTCGCCTCGAGTTCCTCGTCGCTCGGGTGCTCGTCCCAGTTGTCGTCTACGTCCACGTCGTCTGCGTAGTCCGCCTTCGTCTGCTGGCTCATACTCCCGTCCAGTCGCTGCCCGGGAAAGAACGTGTGTTCACCGGCGAGTCGCGCCCGAACGAGTAACCCCCGCGTCACCGGGTTGACCCCGGGCCACTCCGGGGTGTCGGCGTCACCACCAGTCGAGTGACTGGTTGCGTTCGTCGAGGTAGGCGGGGTCGAGGGCGCCGTTCGGGACGGCGACGCGCTCGCCGGCCCGCTCGACGAGCGTCCGCCGGAGCAGGTCGCTGTCGGTCTCGAAGTCGGGGGAGACGTGGAGCCGGAAGTCGGCGTCGAGCGTGTAGAGCCCGGCGTCGAAGGCGGCGTGGTGGGTCCTGTCCAGCGCGACGACGTTCCCCGGGGCCGTCCGGAGGGACTCGTGGTCACTCCACGACAGCACGTGTGCGACGTCGAGCAGCCGGGGGTGGTCGACGCCGGAGACCGGGCACTCGGTGTCGTAGCGCGCCAGCACTGCGTCCCGGAACGCCGCTGGGAGCGAGCGAGCGCCGACTGTCATCTCGTACTCGCTGGCCTCGTACTGCCAGTCACCGTCGTCGTCCCCAGCGGTCCCGCCGCCCCCGCGCGGTCCGGCCGTCTCGCCCAGTTCACCGACGCGGTAGGTGCCGTCGCCGTCGACGAACGCGAGTTCGTCGCGTTCCGCGAGCTGCTGGAGAATCTGGCGGAGCTTCGCCTCCCGGTTGTTGTTCTCGGGGAACTCCTCGCGGAGCACCGGCCCCAGCTGGTCGTACAGCTCCTGTAACTCGACGACCCGCCACCCGGTGTCCTCGCGGTACCGGGCGAGCTCCCTGCGGACGACGCGACGCCAGCGAGACATGTCGCCGGCTTCGAATCGCCCGATCTAAAACCTTCGGCGACGCGTGGCGGGGCAGCCGGTAGGCTGCGGCGTCAGTCGTCGTCGTCGGCCGTCGGCGCCGCCGTCTCCTCCGCTCTGGCGGGCTTCTCGCGGTCGCTGCGTGGGCCTTCGAGGTCGACGGCGGGGAGCTTGTCCCGGAGGTAGCGACCCGTGTGGCTGTCGTCGTTGCGCGCGACCGCCTCGGGGGTGCCGGTGGCGACGACGTCGCCGCCGGCCTCGCCGCCCTCGGGCCCGAGGTCGACGATGTGGTCGGCGTTCTTCACGAGGTCGAGTTCGTGCTCGATGACGACGACGGTGTTGCCGCGGTCGGTGAGCCGCTGGAGCACCTCGATGAGCTTGCGCTCGTCGTGGCTGTGGAGGCCCGTCGTCGGCTCGTCCAGCAGGTAGAGGGTGTCGCCGGAGTCCTTCTTCCCGAGTTCCTCGGCGAGTTTGACGCGCTGGGCCTCGCCGCCGCTGAGCGTGGTGGAGGGCTGCCCGAGGCGCATGTAGTCGAGGCCGACGTCCTCCAGCAGCTGGAGGCGGCGGCCGAGCCGGCTGTCCGCCTCGAAGAAGTCGTAGGCCTCCTCGACGCTCATCTGGAGGACGTCCGCGATGGTCTTGCCCTTGAACTCGACCTGCAGCGTCTCGTCGTTGTAGCGGTCGCCGCCGCACTCCTCGCAGGGGACGTGGACGTCCGACAGGAAGTTCATCTCGATCTTCTGGGTGCCCTGCCCGCCGCAGGCCTCACACCGCCCGCCCTTGACGTTGAACGAGAACCGGCCCTTCTCGTAGCCGCGCTGCTTGGAGAGTTTCGTCTGCGCGAACTTCTCCCGGATGTAGTCGAAGATGCCCGTGTACGTCGCCGGATTACTGCGGGGCGTGCGGCCGATGGGGCTCTGGTCGATGAGCCGCACCGTCTCGACGTGTTCGACGCCCTCGATGGCGTCGTGTTCGCCGGGGTCGACGCTCGTGTTGTCGTTCATCTCGCGGGCGAGGCCCTTGTAGAGGATGTCGTGCATCAGCGTCGACTTCCCCGAGCCCGAGACACCCGTAATGGCCGTGAACGCGCCGATTGGGAGGTCGACGTCGACGTCCCGGAGGTTGTGCTGGCGGGCGCCCTCGATGGTGAGCGTCTCGTCGTGGTCTCGTCGCTGTTCGGGGACGGGAATCTGCTCGCGGCCCGCGAGGTAGTCGCCGGTAACGGAGTCCTCGGCAGCCATCAGGTCTTCGACGCTGCCGTTGGCGACGACCTCGCCGCCGTGGCGGCCCGGCCCCGGCCCCATGTCGACGACGTTGTCGGCCCGGCGCATCGTCTCCTCGTCGTGCTCGACGACGACCAGCGTGTTCCCGAGGTCCCGGAGCTCCTCGAGGGTGTTCAGCAGCCGGTCGTTGTCGCGCTGGTGGAGGCCGATGGAGGGCTCGTCGAGGACGTACAGCACGCCCACCAGCCCGGAGCCGATCTGGGTGGCGAGGCGGATGCGCTGGGACTCGCCGCCGGAGAGCGTCGACGCCTCGCGGTCCAGCGTGAGGTACTCCAGCCCCACCTCCTCCATGAAGCCCAGCCGGGCGCGGATCTCCTTGAGAATCTCCTCGGCGATTTTGGTGTCGCGGGCGTCCATCCCGGCCTCCATGCCCTCGAAGTGCTCGAGGGCGTCGCCGATACTCATCCGGTTGACCTCGGTGATGGGGGTGTCGTCGACGAGCACGGCCCGCGAGGACGGCTTCAGGCGCGTGCCGTCGCAGGCCGGGCACGTCGTCACGGACATGTACTTCTCGATGTGGTCCCGGGTGCTCTCGGAGTCCGTCTCGACGTACCGGCGCTCGAGGTTCGGGATGACGCCCTCGAAGCGCTTCTCTTTCCGGCGGGTGCCGTTCTTCGTGGAGCGCTCGAAGACGACCTCCCCGCTGGTGCCGTAGAGGAACGCCTGCTGGACGTCCTCGTCGAGGTCGTCGAACGGCGTGTCGACGCTCACGCCGAAGTGCGCGGCGACGGCGTCCAGCCGGGTGCGGTAGTACGACCGGTTGTAGCTCCAGGCCTCGAAGACGTCCTTGATGGGCTTCGAGGTGTCGACGACGACGAGGTCCTCGCTGACCTCCTTCGTGTTCCCGATGCCCTCGCACTCGGGACAGGCGCCGTGCGGGCTGTTGAACGAGAAGCTCCGGGTCTCGATCTCGCTGATGTCGATGCCGCAGTGCGTGCACGCGAGGTCCTCGCTGAACTCCACGACGAAGCGGTCGTCGCTGTCCGCCTCAGCCAGGTCGCCGGTCGAGCGCGCCGTCGCGCCGCCGAGTTCGAGGTCGTCGTCGGCGTCAGGGACGACGACCTTCAGCACGCCGTCGGCCTCCTCGAGGGCGGTCTCGACGCTGTCGGTGATTCGCGAGCGGGCGTCCTCCGTGACGGTCACCCGGTCGACCACGACGTCGACGGTGTGGTCGTAGTTCTCGTCGAGGTCCGGGTCGTCGTACGCGAGGTCGTAGGCCTCGCCGTCGACTTCCACCCGCGAGTACCCCTCGCTGACGAGGTCTTCGAACAGCTCCTCGAACGCGCCCTTCTGGTCGCGCACCACGGGCGCCGCAATCTTCGCCTTCGTCCCCTCCGGCAGTTCGAGGATGCGTCGCACCATCTGCTGGGCGGACTGCTCGCCGACCTCGCGGCCGCACTCCGGACAGTGCGGCGTGCCGACGCGAGCGTACAGCAGCCGCAGGTAGTCGTGGAGCTCGGTGACGGTGCCGACCGTCGACCGGGGGTTGTTGGCGGCGTTCTTCTGGTCGATGCTGATGGCCGGACTCAGCCCCTCCACGGACTCCACCTGGGGTTTGTCCATCTGCCCGAGGAAGTTCCGCGCGTACGCCGAGAGGCTCTCGATGTAGCGGCGCTGGCCCTCGGCGTAGATGGTCTCGAAGGCCAGCGACGACTTCCCGGAGCCCGACAGCCCCGTGACGACGTTCAGCGACTCGCGGGGAAGCTCCACGTCGAGGTCCTTGAGGTTGTGCTCCTCCGCCCCGCGGACCTCGATGTACTCCTCACTCATTGGACGGTTGCAGGGGACGAATCAGTGAAGGTCTATCGGTCCCGGAAACTGCAGAGAAGGCTTTTCAGACAGGACGAGACAGGTCCCACCATGGCCGACTACGACTTCGCTGCCCTCGACCTCGACGGCGACACCTACGAGGTCAAGCAAGCCCTCGTCCGGAACAAGTACGCCGTCCGCGACTCCACCGGGGAGGTGGTCCTGCGCGCGAAGCAGAAGCTGTTCAAGATGAAAGAGCAGTTCCCGTTCGTCACCGGCGACGACGAACCGGCGTTCACCGTGAAGGCCGGCGGCATCCTCGATGTGGGCGGCAACTACGCGCTCGTCGACGACGTGACCGGCGAAGAGGTCGTCGTGCTCGACGAGGACTACTCGCTGTTCGTGGAGAACTGGACCGTCCGCGACCCGGAGACCGGCGAGGCGCTGGCCACCATCGAGTCTCGGAGCAAGGTGCTGTCGGCGCTCCGCCACCTCGTGAGTGCCGCGAACCTCTTCCCGAACAAGTACGACATCTACGACCCCGACGGGCGCGAGGTCGGCAGCATCGAGGGCCAGTTCTCGCTGAAGGACACGTACACGGTCAGCATCGACGACGCGGGCACCGTCCCGAAAGAAGCCGTCGTCGCCGCCGCGTGCGTCATCGACGCACTGGAAAACGAGTGATGGTCAGCTGAGCGCCGCCTCGAGGGTGGACGCGACGTCGGCGACGGCGTCGTGGGCGCGCGCCAGTTCGGGCGACCCGAGCATCGTCGCGAACCCGTGGATGACGTCCTCGTACTCGACGTACTCGACGTCGACGCCGTCGGCGGCGAGCCGGTCGGCGTACCGCCGGCCGCCGTCCCGCAGCGGGTCGAACCCCGCCGTGAGCACGGTCGCAGGCGCCACCCCGGAGAGGTCGCGGGCGTTCGTCGGGTCCGCGCAGGGGTTGTGTTCGTCGATGGGGCTCTCGTAGTAGCACTCCCGGAACCACTCGAGGTCCGCCTCCGAGAGCACGTTCCCGGCGTGCTCGCGGACCGACTCCTGACCTTCCTCGACGCCCACGCCCGGGTACAGCAGGTACTGGTAGTCGAGGTCGGGGCCGTCGCATTCGGCCGCCAGCAGCGCGACGACGGCCGCGAGCGCGCCACCCGCCGAGTCGCCGACGACGGCGAGGTCTCCGGTACCGCGCAGCGTCTCCGTGTTGTCGGCGGCCCACCGGAGCGCCGCGTCGGCGTCCTCGACGGCCGCCGGAAACGGGTGCTCGGGCGCCAGCCGGTAGTCCACGGCGAACACGACACACCCGCTCTCACGGACCAGGTGCCGGCAGAACAGGTCGTGGCTGTCCAGTCCGCCGAAGACGAACCCGCCCCCGTGGTAGAAGACGACCGTCGGGTACGGGCCGTCGGCATCGGGCCGGTACGCCCGCACCGGGATGCGGCCCGCTGGCCCGGGAATCGTCCCGTCGGTCACGCCGCCGACCGCCGGCGGGTCGCGAGTCTCCCACCACGCCACCGCCCGCATCAGCAGCCGCAGCCGCCGTCGGCCGATCGACTCCAGCGAGCCGTCCAGTCCGAGGTGTTCGCGCTGCCGGAGCGCCGCCGCCGCTTCGGGGTGCAGTTCGGCATTGTCGCCGCCTCCGCCGTCGCCGTCCATAGCGGCTCGTGGGCCGCCGGCAGCAAAAAGCCGCCCGCCGGCTCGCCGGCCTACTCCGCGACGGCTGCCGGCTCCGCGCCCGAAATCTCGCGCAGTCGCTCGGGGTCGATGGGCCAGACGGCCGTCGGCGTGCCGGCCGCCGCCCACACCTCGTCGTGGTCGAGCAGGGTCTCGTCCATCAACACGGGGACGTCGGTGGTGTGGCAGAACGGCGGCACGCCGCCGATGCTCCACCCGGTCGCCTCCGTGACCTCGTCGGCCTCGGCCATCCGGGCGTCGACGCCGTCCCGGTAGACCGCGACCGCGTCGAGGTCCACGCGGTTCGCGCCGCTGGTCACCACGACCACGGGGTCGTCGCCGTCCACCACCACGACGATGCTGGACGCGATCTGGGCGACGTCGCAGCCGATGGCGTCGGCCGCGTCCTGCGCGGTCTTCGTGCCCTCGTCGAACTCGTGGACGTCCACGTCCACGCCGTACTCCTCGCTGGCTCGCCGGGCGAACTCCGCCGCTCGCTCGTGCATGCGCCACAGTGACACGGCCGGGGGAGATAGGCGTGTCGCTCGGCGCAACCACGCGGGCGCGCCGGAGGCGTAGATTCTTCCGTCCGAGCGCGGTAGTCGACACGTGTCTCCGGAGCCGTCACCGTCGCTGATCGCGCGCTCGCTGCCCGTCGTCGGCGTGGCGTACCTCGGCTACCTCGCCACGCAGCCGCCGCCCGCGCGCTGGGTCGGCCTCGGCTGTCTGGCCGTCGTCGCGCCGTTCGCCGCCGGCTGGGTAGCTGGCACCGTCTTCGGCGTCGGCCCGTGGAGCGAGAGCGAGGCGTAGCTGCTCGTCCCGCCGGCCACATGCTTATGCCGTTCGCGAGCCACGGCGAGGACATGACACTCGACCGGGTGCTGGTCGCCGTCGGGCCGACCGACGACGACCGCGTGGAGCCGCTGGCGGAGACGACGACGGACATCGCGGGTGCGGTGGGAGCGTCGGTGACGCTGGCGCACGTCTTCACCGAGGGCGAGTACGAGACGGCGCGCGACCGGCTCGGCGGCGAGCCCGGCGACGAGGTGACGGCGGACTCGGTGGCGCGCCGGCACGCGACGATCCGCGCGCTCGGCGACGCGCTCGACGACGCCGGTGTCGACTACGAGGTGGCGGGACGGGTCGGCGAACACGGCGAGAGTATCGTCGCGCTGGCCGACGAGGTGGACGCGGACCTCGCCGTCGTCGGCGGCCGCCAGCGCTCGCCGACCGGGAAGGCCGTCTTCGGAAGCACCGCACAGACGGTGTTGCTGTCGGCGCCCTGCCCGGTGACGTTCGTCCGGAGCGACCACTGACATGGACGCGACCGTCGAGGACGGGCTCGCCGGCGTGCTCGCCGTCGAGCTCGACGCTGGGGAGTCAGTACTGGCAGCGTCTGGCGCGATCGTCGACCACACGGGCGGCGTGCGCGTCGAACGGGCCCGCGAGGGGGCGCTGCGGTCGGTCGCGAACGCCGCCCGGCAGCGCGAGGTGACGCCGGTGAAGGTGACCGCGACCGAGGCGGCGACCGCCCGGTTCGCGCCTCGGCACCACGGCGAGGTCGCGGCCTGCGGGCTCGACGAGGGAACGGTGTCGGTCGCCCGGGACGCGTTCCTCGCGGCGCCGGCCGGCGTCCGCGTTGGCGCCGGGAGCATCGGCAACGCGCCGACGCGCGGCATGGGGCTGTTCCTGACGCAGCTCACCGGCGACGGTGGGGCGGCCTACGTCGCCGGGCGCGGCCGGGTCGAACGCGTCGCTCTCGCCGAGGGCGAGAGCCGAGTGGTCGCAGCTGCGAACGTCGTGGCGTTCGAGGACCGCGTCGGCGTCACCGTCGAGCGCGTCTCGGCGATGGAGGACGCGGCGTCGGTCGGTCGGTTCCACGGCCCCGGCGCGGTGTGGCTGTCCACCCGGCGCCGCGAGTAAGCGACTAACACGGCTGCGAGTGAAAACTGTGTAGTTAAGTGCTCGGGGGCACCCCCTACGGGTGAATGCACTACGCGGGCGTCGACCTCGGGGCGACGAACGTGCGGGCCGCGGTCGCCGACGAATCCGGCACTATCGTCGGCATCGACCGCCGAGAGACCCCCCGCGGCCCGACGGGCATCGACGTCACCGAGGCCGTCCTCGAGACGCTCCGGGCGGCCTGTGCCGACGCCGGCGTCGCCCCGGGCGACGTGCGGGCCGCCGGCATCGCCAGCATCGGCCCCCTCGACCTCGCCGACGGCACTGTCGAGGGTCCGGCGAACTTCCCGGACTCCGTCAACACGATTCCGCTCGTCGGCCCCGTCTCGAACCTCCTGGACTCCGAGTCGGTGTACCTCCACAACGACACCGTCGCGGGCGTCATCGGGGAGCGGTTCCACGCCGACAGCACGCCCGACGACATGGCGTACGTCACCATCTCCTCGGGCATCGGCGCGGGCGTCGCCGTCGACGGCGAAGTGCTGGAGGGCTGGGACGGCAACGCCGGCGAGCTCGGGCACATGGTCGTCGACCCGCAGGGCCGGCGGACGTGTGGCTGCGGCCGCGACGGCCACTGGGAGGCGTACTGCTCGGGCAACAACATCCCCGAGTACGCCCGGATGCTCGCCGACGACGACCCCGGCGTCGACACCGCACTGCCGCTGTCCGAGGCCGATTTCACCGCGAAGGACGTGTTCGCGTGCGCCGAGAACGGCGACGAGTTCGCGTCCTACGTCGTCGACCAGGTCGGCTTCTGGAACGCCGTCGGGATGACGAACCTCGTGCAGGCGTACGCGCCGCTGGTCGTGTACGTCGGCGGCGCGGTCGCGCTGAACAACCCCGAGCAGGTCCTCGAACCCATCCGCGAGCACCTCGAGGAGGGCGTGTTCAACAACGTCCCACAGGTGCGACTGACGACACTCGGAGACGACGTGGTCCTGAAAGGCGCCATCGCGTCGGCACTCACGGGTGGAACCGGCGACCGTTCTCGCGGCCCGTAGTCGGACGCAGCACTTTTGCGCGGTGACTCCCGAGTACGTCGCATGCGACGACGTGACGTGCTGCGCGGCGCCGCCGCCGGCGCAGTCGCCCTCCCACTCTCGAGTCGAGTCGCCGCAGCGACGACCACCGCCACTCACGAGCCCTACGCGCCGCTGGGGAACGTCGAACTGCAGGGCGCGAAGGAGGCGGTCGTCGGCGACGGCGGCGAGACCGCCTACGTCGCCACGACCGACGGCTTCGCGGCCGTCGACGTCAGCGACACGACCGCCCCGTCCGTGCTCGCCGAGCGTTCGGACCTGCTCGCTGACACCGAGACCGGGCCGATGGGGCAGATCTTCGACGTGAAAGTCGACGGCGACACGCTGGTGGCCGTCGGGCCGGCCAACCCCACGCAGACCGAGGTCTTCGAGGGCGTCGCCGTCTTCGACGTCTCCGACCCGAGCGACCCCCAGCTGGAGGGGAGCCACGAGACCGGCCACCCCATCCACAACGCCTACCTCGACGGCGACACGCTCTATCTCACCGCCACCGGCGTGGAGCACAGCCCCGTGGTCGTCGTCGACCTCGCCGGTGACGAGCCCACGGAGATCGGCCGCTGGTCGCGGGTCGACTACGACGAGGGGTGGGCGGACGTCCGGAACTCCAACCACGACCTCTACGTCCACGACGACACGCTCTACATCGCACACTGGGACGCGGGCACGTGGCTGCTGGACGTCTCCGACCCCGCGAACCCCGAGTACGTGAACCACTTCGGGCACTACAGCCTCGAGGAGCTCCGGGAGCTCGACGACCGGAGCGCCGGCTTCGAGCTCCCGGGGAACGCCCACTACGTCGCCGTGAACGACGATGCCTCCCTGCTCGCGTGCGGCGCGGAGGCGTGGGACGTAACCCCCGACGACGACAGCCGGGGCGGCCCCGGCGGCGTCGCGCTCTGGGACGTCTCCGACCCGAAGAACGCCGAGAAGCTGACGACCATCGAGGCGCCGGCGACGCCGAATGCCGGCTACGACGGGACGTGGACGACCAGCCACAACTTCGACTTCCGCGGCGACCGGCTGTACACCTCGTGGTACCAGGGCGGCGTGAAGATTCACGACGTCTCCGACCCACAGAATCCGGAGGAGGTGGCGTGGTGGCGCCACCCCGAGTCGACGATGTTCTGGACGGCCCAGTCGCTGGGCGACGGGAAGGCGTTCGTCGCCTCCAGCATGCAGGGCGGCGACGAGTACGGCCCGGGCCTGTTCACCTTCCCGGACCGCCACGGCGAGCAGGTCGACGCCCCGGCGATCGTCCCCGACGAGAACGAGACGGCGACGACGACGGCGACGACTGCGACGACCACGACGACTGAGGCCACGACCGCTGCCCCGACGACCACCGACGAACCGGCGACGACGACCGAGGACGGGGCTGACACGACTGCCGGCGACGACGATGGCGACGCCTCGGGCGGCAGCGCCCCCGGGTTCGGCGTGCTCGCCGCGCTCTCGGGCGCGTCGGCGGCGGCGCTCGCGGCGTGGCGGCGCCACGGCGGCGGCCGCGACTAACCGAAGGTATACCACGGCTCGGACGCGTACCCCTCGGGTATGAGCGAGACCGCGGCTGCGGGGGACCTCCACGAGCGCGTCGAGACGTGGCTCGTCGCCCAGATGCCCATCATCAGGAGCCACGGCGGCACGAGCGCCGTCCGGAAGGCCGACCCCGACGACGGCGAGGTCGTCGTCGAACTGGGCGGCGCGTGCTCGGGGTGTGGCATCAGCCCCCGGACCGCCCAGCGAATCAAGACGGACCTCGCAACGGAGTTCGACGAGGTCGACGACGTCGTCGTGCGGTTCACGGACGGCGACGGCGGCGGCTGGGGCGGCGACCAGGCGGAGAGCTTCATGGGCGTCGACCGAAACGAGGGCGGCCGTGGCGGCCGCGGGGAGGGCAGCCCGAACTCGGACGCGCACTTCTGACGCGGAGGAGAAGTCAGTTCTCGACAGCGGACTGCACGCGGTGGGCGACCGACAGCGCCTGCTCCGCGAGCGGTTCTGAGACCAGGCCCTCGTCGACGCAGTCCTGCAGTTCGTCCTCGTCGACGACGTCGACGGTGCCGTTCGCGTGTTTGATGACGTCGACGTGGAGGTCGACGTACCGGACGGCGTCGGGGAACACCTCGACGGGCGTGCAGACGTTCAGGTAGGTGCCCTTGCGCTCGCCGTCCTCGCTGCGGTAGACGGTCGGGTACCACCAGTTCCCCTCGGTGAATCGGGTGGTGGCAGTGTCGCCGGCCTCGCGGTCGACGCCGAGGGCGTCGTAGGTGCCGCCGCCGGTCATCTCGCGCTCGACGCTCAGCCGGCCCTTCTCGACGTTCCGGTCAGTGACCTCGCCTCGGCCGAGCGTGATGAGCGAGCCGTCGGGCTTCCCGTGGCGGAGGACGACGGAGTCGCCCGCCGTGGGGCCGAACTGGTCCGTGACGGCCTCGAAGGGGAACTCGTCGACGCTGGCGCCCAGCGACTCGGCGAAGTCGACCGCGCCGCTGGCGGTCTCGCTGCCGGCCTTCGTACGGTGGTGGCCGGGCATCGTCGCGGTGACGTCCCGGCGGTGCTCGTCGAGTGCAGTCCGGCTCTCGCGGCCGAACCACGCCCAGAGCGTCGACTCGGGGGACGCGACCAGACCGGGGTCGTCGTCGTCGCCGTCGGCCTCCCCGAGCTCGTCCTCGACTCGGTGGGCGCGGTCGGCGAGCGCGTCGAGGGCGTCCCCCAGCGCGTCCATGTCCGCGTCCGTCGCTTCGTACTGCCAGTAGACGCCCCAGTTGTCGGGGACGTCCGGGTCGAGCAGTTCGGTGGTGCGCGCCAGCTCCTCGCGGTCTGCGGCCGCCCCCTTCACGAGCGCGTCGACGCCCCGGTCGAGGCTGGCGAGCGCGCCCGAGACGGTCACGTCGTCGGCGGCGACGGCCCTGTCGTCGCTCCACGGCGCCGCCGGCTCGCGGATGCCGACCCGGAGGCGGTCGCCAACTTCGACGTGCTCGTCGGCGTTCCCGAACGGGAGGTAGGCCTCGTGGCCGTCGGCGTCGAGGGCGAGAACCGCGCCGCCGCCGACGGTCCGGTCGACGACGGCGTCGAAGACGGCGCCCCGCGGCACGGGGTCGTCCCAGACGAAGGCGTCGCGGCCGAGGCCGGCGAGCACGTCCCGGACCGCCGCGGCGTGGCTGTCGTCGCGGGCGGCGACGCCGACGCCCTGTCGGTCCTCGGTCATCCAGACGTCGACGTCGGGTTCGGCGGCGGCGAGGTCGGCGTCCGTGAAGCGCTCCCGGATGGGCGGCGACGCGGCGACGACGTCGAGGCCGGCCTGCCGGAACGCCCGCGTGAGCGCCGTGGCGTAGATGCCGCGGACGCGGACGCTCGTCGTCGACTCGCTCATTCGAGGTGCGCCCGCTCCCGGGCGAACCGCACGCGGTCGTTCACGGTCGGCCCGAGGGTGAGCTCGACCAGTTCGTCGGAGAGGACGCGGGCGTCCTCGACGTACGCCCCCCAGGTGTCGAAGCGCACGAACCCGCGGACGTCGTCGCTGTGCGTGAAGAGGTCGACGTAGTCGAGGTCGTGTTCGGGGTAGTCCGCGCTGGCGTGTGTCTGGTCCATGTCCGAGAAGACGGTGTCGACACCGTCGAAGAAGGCCTCGACGTCGGCGGCGGTATCGCTGGCGGCGTCCGCCAGGTCCTGTTCGGCGCGCTGGATGGCGTCCGGCGAGACGCCGGCGTCCCGGAGCGCCTGCCGGGCGCGCTGGTCGAATCGCATACCCCCGCTTGGCCCCGTGGGGGTATCAGCGTTTCAGTCGTCGGCGGGCGCCGCGTCGGCGTCTCCTCGGTCTCCGTCCCCGTTCAGTGAACTGTACATGAGTCCTCGGCTGGCACTGTATGGCATACCACACTCGTCGCCGGTACCGAGTGATAAGTTCCCCCCTTTAGGCCCTTAATGGCATATGAGGGCAGCGGGCGGGAACGGTCAAGGACGTGCAGACTGAACCCGACGACCATGACAGCCGACAGGGACCCAGTGCAGCGGGCCACAGGGGACGACGACAGGGACCTCTACGACGTCGCCACCTGGGAACCACGCAGCCGCCTCGACCGCGCGTCGGCGTGGCTGTACGGCGCGCTCGGCACCGGTGCCCGGGCTGGCGTCGTCGCGCTCGCGACGCTCATCGTCGTCGCCCAGTTCGCGGCGGCGACCGGACTCGTCCTCGTCGACCGCCCCGTCGTCGGGATTTACGTCCTGCTGTCGGTCGTTCCCGCGCTCGCCGTGGCGGGCTACATCTGGCGGGCCGACGCCTCGCCACAGGAGCCACTGGAGTTGCTGGTGGCGACGTTCGCGCTCGGCTTCCTGTTCGCAGGGTTCGCCGCCGTCCTGAACTCGGTGTTCTCCGGGGCGTTCTTCGGCGTCGCCGAGGCCAGCACCGGCTGGGTCGCCGTCGTCGTGCCCGCGCTGTTCTACTTCCTCGTCGTCGGGCCCGTCGAGGAGACGGTGAAGTGGCTCGCGGTGCGGCTGTACGCCTTCCGGGACGACCGCTTCGGCGCGGTCGTCGACGGCGCCGTCTACGGCGCGATGGCCGGCCTCGGGTTCGCCACCATCGAGAACGCCGTCTACGTGCTCCGGGAGGTCGTGTCGGTCACGCAGACGGCGGGCGGCCAGCCGGCCGCCGAAGTGGCGTTCCAGGTGGCCGCCGTCCGGACGTTCGCCGGTCCCGGCCACGTCATCTACTCGGCGTTCGCGGGGTACTACCTCGGGCTCGCGAAGTTCAACCCCGACGACGCCGGCCCCATCGTCGTGAAGGGGCTGGTGGTCGCGTCGCTCATCCACGCGACGTACAACACGGCGGTGACGAGTCTCGGCCCGGTCGCGGAATTCGTCGGGCTCGCGCAGGGCGTCGTGTTCCTCGCGTTCGTCGTGGTCTACGACGGCGTCTTCCTCTACGTCCTCTACCGGAAACTGACTGCCTACCGGGAGGCGTACGTCGCCTCCGGCGCCAGCGAGTTCGACGGCGACGACGACGGCGGCCGCTACGGCGACGACGACGACGACACCGCTGGCCGCCACGACGACACCGAACGTCTGGAGCCGGCGGTCCGACGCGTCGAGCCGGAGCGCGCCGGCTACTCGGCGGACTCGGAGGCGAGCGCGTCGACGGAGACCTCGGAGGAGTCGTAGGTCGCCATCCGCTCGACGTACTTCGCGAGCACGTCGACCTCGACGTTGACGCGGTCGCCGGGCTGGCGCTCCGACAGCGACGTCAGGTCGTACGTCGTCGGGATGACGGCGACGGAGAAGGTGCCGGCGTGCTGGTCAGACGAGCCCCGACTGCCTCCGGACTCGTCGTCCGGAGTGTCGTCGACTTCGGCGACGGTGAGGCTGATGCCGTCGAGGGCGATCGAGCCCTTCGGAGCGACGTACTGGCCGTGGTCGGCAGGGAGCGCGAACGTGAACGTCCAGTCCTCGCCGACCCGTTCGACGTCGACGACCTCGGTGGTGGTGTCGACGTGGCCCTGCACGACGTGGCCGTCCAGCCGGCCGTCGGCCGGGAGCGCGCGCTCGAGGTTCACGAGGTCGCCCTCGGAGACGGCGCTCAGCGTCGTCTTCGCCAGCGTCTCCTCGGCGGTGAACACGGAGAACCACTGGTCGCCCCAGTCTTCGACGGTGAGACAGACGCCGCCGACGCTGATGCTCTCGCCGTGGCTGAACTCGCCGAAGTCCTCGACTGCGATGCGGAGGCGGCGGCCGCCGTCGTCGTCGACGACGCGCTCGACGGTGCCCGTCTCCTCGATGATGCCGGTGAACACGCTTCCAGATTCGGGACGCGTCACGAAAACGTACCGGTTCGCGGCCGAAAGCACTTGCTCCCCCAGCGAGACCGGGCGGTATGGACCCCGCCCCTCTCACCGCTGCCGACGAACGCCTCGTCGAGCGGGCCGTCGACGCCGCCGAAGCCGCATTCTCGCCCGGCGGCGAGGGCAGATTCGACGGCGCGGCCCACATCGTGTCGGCTGCCGTCGAGGCGAGCGACGGCGACGTCTACACCGCCGCCAGCCTCCCCGCGAGCGTCGGCCGCGCCTCCACCTGCGCCGAACCCGGCGCGCTCGGCGCCGCCGTCGCCGACGGCGCCAGCGACTTCGAGCGAATCGTCGCCGTCGAACACCCCGGCGAGGACGGCGACTCGTTCGCCGTGATTCCGCCCTGTGGCGTCTGCCGGGAGCTGCTGGCGGACTACGGCGACGACGTCCGCGTCGTCGTCCGGACCGCGAACGACGAAGTCGGGGTCGTCACGACCGCCGACCTCCTGCCGGCCCGGACCTGGTAGCGGGACTTTTCCGTCCCGAGCGCCCACCCTCTGGCGTGAAACTCCTCGACGCGATCAGTCTCGGCGTGGCGGTGGCGTTCGCGGCGCCAGCCGCGCTGCTCGGCGTCGAGACGCTGCTGGCCGGCGACCGCACCGGCTGGGTGTTCCTCGGGTTCGCCGCCGGCATCCTCGCCTTCGAGCGCTACGTGGTCACGCCCGACGACCTGCCCGCGATGCTCGCGCAGAAGACCGTCGGCGCGGTCGTCGAAGACCCCGACGAGAGCCGCAGTGACGACGACTCGAGCACTCAGTAGTCCGCCTTCGGCACGACCGACCGCGGGAAGGAGCCGACGCGCTCGGCGCCGTTCTCGCCGACGACCGCGACGTCCGAGACACCTACGGACCCCGGGTCGTCGGCCGCCTCCTCGCCACCGCCGTTCGCCTCGTCGGGCCTGGCCGTCGCCGTCACGGAGACGACTGCGCCCGCCACGAGCGCGTCCTCACCGGTCGGCGCCTCCCGTCGCTGTAGCCCGACACCGTGGACGTCCACGTCGGTCGTCTCCGGCGGGAAGCCGAGCGAGGCGAGTTCGGCGGTCGCCTCCTCGCCGGCGCGCTCCGCCGTCGTCTCGCCCGGCTCGACGATTTCGAGCGCGGCCTCGACGCCGTACTCGCAGCCGAGGGTCGCGCGGCGGTCCCAGCCGCCGTCGCTGTCCGGCACGAACGTCCGGAAGACGGGGGCGCGGTAGCCGTCGACGGCCCCCGCGACAGTGACGCGCAGCGGCTCCCCCGGGTCGACGACGCCGGCCGGCTGGACGGCCGTCTCCGGCGTCGCGCCCGCCTCTGCGACCGCGCCGTTCGCCGCGCGGCGCACGCGCTCGGCGGTCACGTCCTCGCCGTCGGCACCGAGCCGGTTCGCGTCGGCGTCCGAGTCGGCGAGCAGGCCGGCGGCCGCTTCGAGTCCGACTTCGGCGGCCTCGGTGGCGTCCCGCAGCGCCTCGAGTTCGCCGTCCGTCTTCCGGCGGCGGGCGCGCTCGTGGGCGGCCGTCGA
This sequence comes from Halobacterium rubrum, assembly GCF_021729015.1. Classification (GTDB taxonomy): domain Archaea; phylum Halobacteriota; class Halobacteria; order Halobacteriales; family Halobacteriaceae; genus Halobacterium; species Halobacterium rubrum. The sequence goes on along the minus strand of NZ_JAJQQZ010000002.1, from coordinate 641,963 downwards.
CGAGATGTCGACGCCGTCCCCCTCGAGGTAGAGCGCGGCGTCGTGAGGGATGGCTCTCGGTGCGACGACCTCGTCCGCGACGAGGCCCGGAAGCCGCTCGGCGGGCACCGGATGCGGGTCGAGCACGGTCACGTCCTCGCGGACGGCGACGTGCTCGGGGAGGGGGCGGCCAGGCACGACGGCGACCCGGCCGCCGTAGACGACGGCCGCCCGGCACGGCAGCTGGGCGCCCGTCAAGTAGGAGACCACGGGGTCGCCGGGCGGCCCGGCGTGGACGAACGCGTCGGCGCCCGCGTCGGCGAGCGCGCTATCGAAGACGCCCGGCCGCATTCACGGGAGCTGGATCGGCGTGTCGGCGTCCAGCGCGTCCTCCAGCGTCTGGCCGGTCTGCTCGCCGTACAGCAACACGTCGATGGGTAGCGTCGGCGCGCCGCCGACGAGGTTCTGGAGCATCACCAGGCGCTCGCGGGCACGACTCATACCGACGTAGAACACGCGGCGCTCGTTGTCCGTCAGAATCGGGACCGGACTGGTCTTGCTCGTGAACTCGATGTCGTCCGGGACGTCCTCGGGGTCGGCGGTCGCCGCCATCTGCTCGACGACCTTCTCGGTGAGGTCCGTCGCGAGGAACACGTGGTCGGCCTCGCGGCCCTTCGCCGAGTGGATGGTGCCGACGCGGACCCGGTCGGGGTCCATGCCGCGGTAGTCGCCCTGGAAGTACGCGTCGATACTGCGGCGCTGGTAGCGCGTGACCTTCCGCAGCATGTCGGCGGCCGCCGACGGCCCGGGCACGAACGGCACGTAGTCGCGGATGAAGTCCGCGGCGAACGTGAGTTCGGTGAGGTCGGTGTCTTCGCCCTGCGCCTCGTCGATGGCCTCCCGGAGGTCGTTGCGCTCGCGGGTGCCGAACGCCGAGTCCTGGAGCATGTCCATCAGCCGGCGGGCTTCGAGACCGTTCACGTCGTCGTCGTTCTCCAGCGCCTCGACGGCGTTGATGTACTGCTGGAGTCGGTCCGTCCACATCCGCTGGTCGGTGAGCGCGCGGAACGGGATGCCCTCGCCGATGAACTCGTCGACGAAGTCGAACAGCTGGTAGCGCGCCCGGAACAGGATCATCACCGTGTCGTCCTCGGTGGACTCGACGGTCCGCCGGACGTTCCGCACGAGGTCCAGCATCGACGGGCTGTCGATTGCCTCGACGCTACCGCCCTCCTTGCGGGGCTTCAGGTCTTTCTCCTGGCGGGTGTCGATGTGGCTGATCTCCTGTTGAACGATCTCCAGCACTTGGGAGGGCAGCCGGTAGGAGTTCGGCAGCACCTGGTCGTCGGTGACCTTCGTGTCCAGCAGCAGCCGCGGGTCGGCGCCCTGCCAAGCGTACACGACCTGGTCGTCGTCGCCCGCGATGAGCACGCGCTCCATGTGCGGCCGCCACTCCTCGTAGACGTCGTACTGCAGACTCGTGATGTCCTGGAACTCGTCGATGACGAGGTAGTCGACGTTCGGGAGCAGCGACCGCTGCTGGACGCGCTCGAGCATGTCCGCGAAGCCGACGAGGTCGTTCTCGCCCTTGTACGTCCGCCACGCCCGGATGGCTTCCGGGATGTCGTAGCGTTCGTCGCTGGACGGCCACGTCGGCGTGTACTTGTTCCCGACCTGCGCGTTCTCGTCGATCTCCGGCGGCAGGCGTACCTCTTCGTCGTTCCAGCGGAACGGCACGTCGTACCAGTCGGCGACGTCGCGTCGCGTTCGCTGGAGCCACTGGCTGGTCGCGATGACCTTGTTCCCCAGCGTCGTCGAGCGTGCCGTCCGGCGCGAGCCGGAGGCGTACTCGTCTTCGAAGGGAATCCCGTACTCCTCGGCGAAGTCCTCCTTGTCGTCCTCGCCCACGACGTCTCCGCGGGAGAGCCCGAGGAGTTCGTAGGCTTTCGCGTGCATCGTGGCGACGTTCCCCCGCAGCGACCGGGGGTTCATGTCGAGCCGCTCGGCGAGCCGTTCCCGGACCTCGGCGGCTGCTGCGCGCGTGTACGACACGACGAGGATGTCCCGAACGGAGACGTCGTCGTCCTCTTCGAGGATTTCCTCGACGTGGTCGAGGAGCGCGGTCGTCTTCCCGCTCCCCGGACCACCGAACAGCCGCGTGACTTCCGGCTCCGAGTCCGTCATTGGAGAACTAGAGGAGCCGATAGTGTATAAACCGCTTGAAATTCTGCCACTCCAGTTGGACCGTCAGTTCCCCCTGGTCGAGCGGGCCTCGCGGACGTCCGCCCCGTCCCGGATCTTGTCCTCGCAGTTCGGGCAGACGCGGGGCTGGCTGTGTTCGTTCGGTGTGAACACCCGGACGTAGTCCTCGGTCACGAACGACCCGCAGTTCTGGCACTCCGGCATCGTGTCAACGGACGGCGTACACCGTCTTAGGCGTGCTGGCCACACACCCAGGTATCCGGTACTCGCAGGGGCCGTGGCGGCGGGTAGTGGCTACCCGGGGAGGCGGGGGACAGCGTGGACGGTGGCGTGGCGTCGGCTGGCGGGTCGCAGCGACGCCACAGAAGAGTGGTCGTGGTTCGGTACGCCGTGACGCGGCGGGGCCGTCAGTTCGGTCCCCAGCCGCAGACCTCGCAGGTTCGTGCGTCTACGTCGTGGAGCCCACCGCACTCCGGACACTGCTTCTTGTTATAGCTCTCCTCCCACGTCTGGGTCTCGTGGCCGCGGTCTTCGAGGAACTCGTCCAGCAGGGAGTCGTCCGGAGTCTGTGCGCTCGACATACACGTTATGGTATACCACACCACTACTTCAAACTACCGGGGTTGTCAAAGATTGTCACACCAGCGGCCGGGAGCGGTCGAGAACCGCGAAAACGCTCGAATCCGACGGCTTACAGCCCGTAGAGTTCGCCGAACTTCTCCTCGGCGTACGCCACGAAGTAGTCCGCCGTCAGCGGCTCGCCGGTCGCCTCCTCGACCAGCTCGTCGGTCGTGTAGCGCTGGCCGTGGCTGTGCACGTGCTCCGTGAGCCACTCGCGGATGGGGCCGAACTCGCCCTCGCGCACGAGGCCGTCGACGTCGAGGTCGTCGCGCATCGTCGCGTCCAGCTGCGCCGCGAGCACGCTCCCCACCGTGTAGTTCTGGAAGGACGCGAAGCCGCCCGTCCAGTGGATGTCCTGCAGGCAGCCCTCGGCGTCGTTCTCCGGCCGCACGCCCAGGTACTCCTCCATCAGGTCGTTCCAGCGCCCCGGAATCTCGTCGACGTCGATGTCGCCGCCGACGAACGCCTGCTCGACGTCCGACCGGAGGATGATGTGCATGTGGTACGTGAGCTCGTCGGCCTCCACGCGAATCTTGTTCTCGGGGTAGATGCGGTTGACCGCCTCGTACACCTCCCGCGGGTCGGCGTCGCCGTCGAGGTGCTCGTTCACGATGGGGGTCGCGTACTCCCAGAACGCCTCCGTGCGGCCGACGTGGTTCTCCCAGAACCGCGACTGTGACTCGTGGACGCCAGAGGACCGGGACTGCCCGAGCGGGTGGCCGTACTGGTCGTCCCGCAGTCCGTGCTGGTACGAGGCGTGCCCGAACTCGTGGACGGTGCTCATCACGGCGCCGAGCGGGTCGTCGGCCGCGAAGCGGGTCGTGATGCGGGCGTCGAACTGCGGCCCCACCATGAACGGGTGGGGCGCGGTGTCGAGGCGCCCGCGGTCCCAGTCGTAGCCGAGGTGGTCGACGACCTCACGGCAGAGCGCCATCTGCGTGTCGTCGTCGTACTCGCCGTCGTACGGCGACGTGAACTCCGTGTCGCTGGCCTTGAGGTCCGCGATGAGCGGCACGAGGTGCTCGCGCAGCGTGTCGAAGATCTCCTCGACGCGCTCCAGCGGGAGGTAGGGTTCGCCGTCCTCGAACATCACCTCGTAGGGGTCGGCGGTGTCGTCGATGTGGCCGGCGCGCTCCAGGTGGAGGTCCCGGAGGTCGTCGAGCACGGGCGCGAACGAGTCGAAGTCGCTGTCGGCTTTCGCGTTCTCCCAGACCTGCTGGGCGTCGCTCTGCGTCTCGGTGAGCTCCCCGACGAGGTCGGCGGGCACGCGGTCGGCGCGGTCGTACTGCCGGCGGAGCTCGCGGTACAGCACCTGCTGGTCGTCCTCGAGGTCGCGGTCCGCGAGCTCGTCGAGCCACGTTCCCACTTCCTCGTCGGTGAGCAGGTCGTGGGTCACCGTGGAGAGCGCCGATAGCTGCTTGCCGCGGGCGGGCGCGCCGCCCTCCGGCATCATCACTCGCTGGTCCCACGCGAGCGTGCCGCTGGCGTCACTGAGGTACGCCAGCTGCTCGGCTCGGTCTTCGAGGGCGTCGACTGCGTCGGTCTCGGGAGGTTCTGTCGCCATGCGTTCACGTGCGAGCGAGCCCACATCAAGGCTCGCCCGCCGGCAGTCCGGCACAGTCCGGTCGACCCAGCCGGCACAGCTCGGCCGGCCGTCCCCGTCTCGGCCCTCGTCTCAGACCTTCACCATGACCTTGATTGCCTCCCGGTCGTCCATGGCCGCGTAGCCCTCCGGCACCCCCTCCATGTCGACGGTCTTCGTGAAGATGGGCGACGGGTCCAGCGTGCCCTGCAGGACGTCGTCCATCAGCTCCTCGGCGTACTTCCGGACGGGCGCGACGCCGCCCCGGACGGTGATGTTGTCGGAGAACATCGTGAACACGTCCAGCCCCTCCTCGTCGACGCCGTACGGCACGCCGACGTAGCCGACGGTGCCGCCGGGCCGCGCGATGGCGATGGCGGTGTCCATCGCGGACGCCGCGCCGACGCACTCCATGACGTGGTTCGCGCCGCCGTGCGTGAGCTCTCGCGCTCGCTCGATTGCTTCCTCCCCCCGCGCGGAGATGGTCTCGGTGGCGCCGAACTCCTCGGCGAGTTCGAGGCGGTCCTCGTGGTGACCCATCGCGACGATGCGTTCGGCGCCGAGGCGCTGGGCGGCCAGCACGCCACACAGCCCGACGGCGCCGTCGCCGACGACCACGACCGTATCGCCCTCGCCGACGCCCGCGCTCACGGCGGCGTGGTGGCCGGTCCCCATCACGTCGGTCAGCGGCAGCAGCGCTTCGAGCGTCTCCTCGTCGTCGGCGTAACGGTCCGGCACCCGGACCAGCGTGCCGTCAGCGAACGGGCACTTGACGTACTCGCCCTGCCCGCCGCCGTTGGCCTCGCTGCCCCAGGACTCGTCCTCCACGCAGGACGTGTACAGGCCCTTCCGGCAGAACTCGCACTCCCCACAGGAGATGGCGAACGGCGCGATGACCCGGTCACCCGGCTCGACCGACGTCACGTCGTCGCCGACCTCCTCGACGATGCCCATCGGCTCGTGGCCGACCCGCGACCCCTCCTCGCGGTCGCTGTCCCCGCGGTAGAACCAGAGGTCGGAGCCACAGACCGCCGTGTGCGTCACGCGAATCACGGCGTCGTCGGGCGACTCGATTTCGGGCTTCGGTACGTCCTCGACGGCAATCTCGCCGGGTCCCCGGTAGACGGCTGCGCGCATACTCGTGGCGTCGGCGGGCAGCCGCATAAGCGACCCGGCACCCCCGGCTGGTCGCCGGAACTCGCCGGCCTATCGGCCGTCCCACTCCTCGCGCAGCAGCCCGTACGTGACCATGTCGTAGTAGTCGCCCCGGTAGTAGGCGGCGTCGCGGCGCGCGCCCTCCCGCTGGAAGCCGAGCGATTCCAGCAAGCCCTGCGAGGCGTCGTTGAAGGCGCCGGCCTCCGCCTCGATGCGGTTGAGGTTCAGGTCCGCGAAGCCGTACTCGACGACCAGTTCGGCGGCCTCGGAGCCGTAGCCCTCGCCGTGAAAGTCGGGGTCGAGGTGGTACGCGAGCTCCATGCTGCGCGCGCGGTCGGTCGCCGTCGGCCCGTACTGGCTGGCCGTCAGCGACACCAGCCCGATTGGTTCGTCGGCGTCGTCGACACAGACAACGAGTTTCACGTCGTCCTCGGTGGTGAGCGTCGTCTCGAAGAACTCCTCGGCGAGGTCGCCGTTCATCGGGAACGCGTCGAGTGCGGGTCGCCAGAGTTGTGGGTCGTTCATCCAGCGCTGGATGGCGTCGAGGTCCTCGCGTTCGGGCGGTCGGAGAGTGAGGCTGTCGCCGGGGAGGAAGACGGGACCGGGCATGGAGGAGTCTGGTCGTGGGCTCGGGCATAAGTTTTCGGTGAGGCAACGGGTTTTCACGCGCTGCAGCCGTGGTCACGGTATGGCACCGGACCGGACCGCGTGGGAGTACGAGACCCTGAAGCCGCCGAGAGGGGTGGCCAAGAAGGAGGCGTCCGACCCGAAAGGCAGGTTGAACGAACTCGGCGCGGACGGCTGGGAGCTCGTGGACACCGTTGAGTACGCCGGGGGCGGCACGAAGTTCCTCGTTCTGAAGCGGCCCGCCGACCGCGGGAACGACACGAGTGACGACACCCCGAGCGACGACACGGGGACCGACAGCGGGGAACGGGCCGACGGGAGCGGCGAGCGCGACGGGACGAGCGACACGACCACTGCGGGGGAATCGAGATGAGCGCCGAACCGGGTGCGGACGTGGACTCCGACGTCGACAGCGACATCGAGACCGGCGACGGCCCCGACATCAGCACCGCGAACACCATGCGAGAGCGAGCCGACGAGAGCCGGCTCAAGCTCTGGGTGGTGTTGCGCGCGAACCGTCTGGTTGTCACCGGAGTGCTCGCACTCGCCGTCTTCGGGTCGTTCGTCGCGCTCGGCGCGTTCATCGTCCCGGACTTCGCCGGGACCCTCGAATCCGGAGACACGAAAACGAGCATGTTCGCGACGCTACTGGGCGCCATCGTCACTGGTACCACGCTCGTGGTCACCATCAGCCAGCTCGTCATCTCGCAGGAGAACGGTCCACTCGGCGACCAGCACGAGCGCATGTCCAACACGATGGACTTTCGGGCGTTTGTCGGCGACCACTACGACGAACCGGCGCCCGTCGACCCGTCGGCGTTCCTGCGGAAACTCGTGACCGAGACCGAGGACCGCGCGAAGGCACTCAGGGACGCCGTCTCGGACAACGACGACGACGAACTCCGCGAGGAGGTCGCCGAGTTCACGGACAGCGTCACCGGGAACGCCGACGAGGTCGGCGACCAGCTAACGGGCGCGACGTTCGGCACGTTCGACGTGGTGTTCGCGGCGTTGAACTTCAACTACGGCTGGAAGATCTTCCAGGTGGAGCGGCTGGCCCACGAGCACGCCGACAGCATCGACGACGAGACCGACGCGGTGCTCTCCGAGCTCCGTTCGACGCTCACCATGTTCGGGCCGGCTCGCGAACACATCAAGACGCTGTACTTCCAGTGGGCGCTCATCGACCTCTCGCAGCTCATCCTCTACGCGGCGCTGCCGGCGCTCGTGGTCGCTGGCGGGATGCTCGCGTTCTTCGGGACCGGCCCGATTCCCGGAACGACACTGGGCGTGGAGAACGTCCTCTGGGTGGTCAGTGCGGCGTTCACGGTCTCCCTCCTGCCGTTCCTGCTGGTGGTGGCGTACATCCTGCGCATCGCCACCGTCGCCAAGCGCACGCTCGCCATCGGCCCCATCATCCTGCGGAGGTCACAGCGGTAGACGGCTGGCGGCGGGCTCGCGGCCCTACAGGTCGTACAGCTCGCCGTACTTCTCGTGGGCGTAGTCGAGGAAGTAGTCGGCGGTGAACTCCTCGCCCGTGGCTTCACGCACCAGTTCGGGCGTGGTGTAGCGGGCGCCGTGCTGGTGGACGTTCGACTCGAGCCAGTCGGCGACGACGTCGAAGTCGCCCTCGCGGACCTTCTCGTCGACGGGGCCGACGTCGTCCTCGAGCGCGTCGTGGATCTGGGCGGCGAGCACGCTGCCCAGCGAGTACGTCGGGAAGTAGCCGAAGGAGCCGTGGCTCCAGTGGATGTCCTGCAGACAGCCCTCGGCGTCGGTCTCGGGGCGGATGCCGAGGTACTCCTCGTACTTGTCGTTCCAGGCCTCGGGGACGTCCTCGACGTCGAGGTCGCCCTCGATGAGCTCGCGCTCGATCTCGAAGCGCACCACGATGTGCATGTGGTACGTGAGTTCGTCCGCTTCGACCCGGATGAGGTTGTCCTCGAAGATCTCGTTGGCGGCCTCGAAGGCCTCCTCGGGGGTGACGTCCTCGACCTGCGGGAAGCGCTCTTTGACCTCGGGGAGGAACGTCTCCCAGAAGGCGCGGGAGCGGCCGACGTGGTTCTCCCAGAGCCGGCTCTGGGACTCGTGGACCGTCAGGTCGCGTGACTCGCCGAGGGGGTTGCCGTACTCTTCCCGGGGCAGGCCGAGGGTGTAGCGGGCGTGCCCGAACTCGTGGATGGTGGACATGAACGCGTCCACGGGCTTCTCGGGGTCGAAGCGGGTGGTGACGCGGGCGTCGAACTGGGTGCCCGACGAGAACGGGTGCGGGGCCGTGTCGACGCGGCCGTGTTCCCAGTCGTAGCCGAGGGTGTCGAGGACGTCGCGGGCGAGGTCCTCCTGGGTGTCGACGTCGAACTCGTCGTCGAAGGGGTCCGCGAGCTCGACGTCGCTGTCGCGGATGTCCTCGACCAGCGGGACGAGTTCGTCGCGGAGGCGTTCGAGCACGCGCTCGGCGACGTCGAGGTCGAGGTAGGGCTCGTAGTCCGCGAACAGGACCTCGTAGGCGTCGGCGTCGGGGTCGATGTGCTCGGCGTACTCCTTCTTCAGCTCGATGAGGTCCTCGAGGACCGGCGCGAAGATTGAGAAGTCGTTCTCCTCGCGGGCCTGCTTCCACTTCGGGTGGGCCTCGGAGGTCTTCTCCGAGATCTCGGCGACGAGGTCGCTGGGCACGCGAGCGGCGCGCTCGTGCTCGCGTCGAATCTCGCGGACGACCGACTCCTGTTCGTCCGTGAGGTCGGCGTCGTCGAGTTCGTCCAGCCAGTCCGCGACTTTCTCGTCCGTGAGGAGGTCGTGGCGGACGGTCGACACCGCCGACTTCTGCTTCGAGCGGGCGGGCGTGCCGCCTTCGGGCATCATCACTTCCTGGTCCCAGTTGAGCACGCCGGCAGCGTCGCCGAGGCCGGAGATGGTCTCGTAGTGCTCGAGGAGGGCCTCGTACGCGTCGGGGGCCTGTTTGGCCTCTGCCATGGGCGTCACTCGATGCCGGGGCACTATGAGAGTTGTTGTCTCGGCGCGGGTCACGCCGCGAGCCGGCGATAGACGTCCCGGCAGCGCGCCAGCACCGACAGGGACACGCTCTCCGTCTCCGTGTGGGCTTCGCCGGGTTCGGCGGGCCCGCAGACGACGCAGGCGACGCCGGCGTCCGCGAGCCAGCCGGCGTCGGTCGCGTGCGGTTTCACGACGTGCTCGCCGTCGCCGTCCTGGACCGTCCGGACGCCCGACAGCGCGCGGTCGGCGAGCGCGTCGCTGCTGCACGCCATCGGCGGGAGGTCCTGGTCGACGGTCCACGAGACGCGCGACACGTCCGCGGCCCGGGCGAGGTCGGCGCGCTCGCCGGGCACGGTGCGCTCGTCGACCGTGATTGTGCACTCGTCGGGAATCACGTTCCACGCCGTCCCGCCGTCGATTTCGGTGACGGCGACGCTCCCGGCGAGCCGTTCGCCCCGTACCTCGGCGGTCGGCGCGTCGAGGTCGCGGACGACGTCCACGGCGTCGGCCGCGCGGTAGACGGCGTTCTCGCCGGCGTCGGGTTCGCTGGCGTGCGCGCTCGCGCCGCTGGCGGTGAGCGTACTCGCGCGCCGGCCCTTGTGCGCCACGGCGACGTCGAGGACGCCGTCGGCGGAGTACCCCGTCGACCCCTCGCCGACGACCGCCCAGTCGGGGTCGAAGCCGTCCTCGATGGCGTGGCGGGCGCCCCGGCCGCCGGTCTCCTCGCCGACGAACGACGCGAAGCCGAGCGGGCGACCGGGGTCGGCGTCCCGGAACGCGAGCAGCATCGCCGCGACGGCGCCCTTCATGTCGGCGGCGCCGCGGCCGTAGAGCCGGCCGTCGCGCCGTTCGACGACGAACTGGCCGGCTTCCTCGACCTGCGATTCGTCCGGGGGGACGACGTCGTGGTGGCCGACGAACGCCAGCGACTCGCCGGACTCGTCGCGGGCGCGCCACGCCCGGACGTTCCCGGCGTCGTCCCGCCGGACGGCGGCGTCGGTGTGGTCGCGCAGCCAGTCCTCGATGGCGTCGCCGGCGGCGGTCTCGTCGTCGTGGCTCGGAATCGAGACGAGGCGTTCGGTGAGGTCGCCTAGTTCGGACACGGGCGTGGTGTCGGGCCGCCGGACCTTAGCCGTTGGCGGGGGCGTGTCCGAGCGCCGACTAAAATATAATTTAGATTATGCTTTTCCGTCCGGGTGCCCTCGCTCCAGTCGTGACCCCGACACAGCAGACGGATGCGAGCACAGCAGGCTCCGACCGCCACGGCCGCCGGCCGCTCCACGAGCGCGACCCCGACCTCGTCGACGACACCGGGGACGCCGGGAACGCCGCGGAGACCGGGACGACCGTGGTCGGCGTCACCACCGAGGACGCCGCCGTGCTCGCCGCCGACCAGCGCGCCAGCGTCGGCGGCGGCCGGTTCGTCACGAACAAGGACACCCGCAAGGTCGAACAGATTCACCCGACGGCCGCCGCCGCACTCTCGGGGACCGTCGGCCACCTCCAGCAGTTCGTGCGCGTGCTGCGCTCGGAGAGCCGGCTGTACGCGGACAGACGGGGCGATCCGCCGAGTCTCACCGCACTGTCCACGCTCGCCGGCAGCATCCTGCGGTCGTCGCCGCTGGCCGTCTCCCCGCTGCTCGGCGGCGTGGACGACGAGCAGGGGCCGGCCGTGTTCACGCTCGATGGCGGTGGTGGCGTGTTAGTCGACGACTACGCCGCCGGCGGCAGCGGGATGCAGCTCGCGTACGGCGTCCTCGAACAGGACTACGAGCCAGGGCTGTCGCCGGTCGACGCGCGCCGGATCGCCGCCCGGGCCGTCGAGAGCGCAAGCGAGCGCGACACCGCCAGCGGGAACGGCGTCACCGTCGCCACCGTCACGCGAGAGGGCGTCGACACCGCCGAGTACGACGCCGCCGGGGAGGTGGCCTGACGATGCAGGGTTCCTCGGACCAGCAGGCCTACGACCGCGGGACGACCATCTTCTCGCCGGACGGCCGGCTCTACCAGGTGGAGTACGCTCGCGAAGCCGTCGGGCAGGGCGCGCCGGTCGTCGGCGTGCGCGGCGAGGACAGCGTCGTACTGGCGGCGCACGCACCGGAGCGGTCGCCGCTCGCGGCCGACGGCGACACCGAGAAGGTCTCGGCCGTCGACGACCACGTCGCCGTCGCGGGCGCCGGGCACGCGGCCGACACCCGCCAGCTCGTGGACCTCGCGCGGCGCCGCGCCCAGCGGGAGCGCGTCCGGTACGGCGAACGCGCCCCGGTCGACGAGCTCGCGACGGTCGTCGCCGACCACCTCCAGGAGTACACCCAGACTGGGGGTGCACGACCCTACGGGACCGCGCTGCTCGTCGCCGGCCACGACGACGACCCCGGGCTGGTCGAAATCGACCCGTCGGGCGCGACGCGGTCGTGGCGCGCAGACGCCGTCGGCCGGGGAGCGAGCGACGCCGTCGAGACGTTCGAGGCCGGCTACGGGCCGGCGCTGGGCGCCGACGACGCGCTGGCGCTGGCGGTCGACGGGCTCTCGGCCGCCGTCGACGAGGTGACCGTCGGCGCGATCGACGCGACACTGGTGACTGCCGACGGGACACAGCGGGTCGGCGAGGACCGGCTGCGGGCCGCCGGCGCCGGCGCGAGCTGAACGCGATAGCTACCCCGAAAAGTACGCCTTGGTACACCATACCAATCTGCTTTCAGGTAGGCTGTGGTACACTATGATGGCTTCCGGGAACCAACGTACTCCCTGGCACCCACCTGGAAGCCGTCGCGTGGCAGCCCATCGCAGTGGAACTCGCTCCCTTCCACTTTTTGGCGCGAGGCACGTCCCACCCTGCTCGACGCAAGCCGGGCGGTCAGCTCGCCCGGCGGCTGTCCGTGTTCGTGAACGTTCCGGCGAGCACCGCCTCCGCGGCCCGCCGGCCGGCCTGCGTCAGCTCGTAGCCGGAGTCGGTCTTCCGGACGAAGCGGCCGTCGAGCTGCCGGAGGTGGTACGCGAACCCCGCCGAGCTGTCGCTGCCCGCGGCCGACTGGAGGGCGGAGAACGACGGTCGACGGCCCTCGCGGTCGGCCCGCAGGAGGTGGACGAGCACCGCCAGCCGGACGTCGCTGGCGAGCGCCTGGAAGGCGTCCTCGCTGGCCGCGAGCCGGTCGCCGACCGCCGCGCCGTCGTCGCCGCCAGCGGCGGACTGTTCGTCGGTCAGCCAGCTGCCGGCGTCGACCGACCCGACGGCCGTGGCGTCGAGCGTGCCGTCGCCCCCGACGCCGGAGTGATTCGACTCAGTCATCGACTCGTGGCTCGGGCGTCGAACCGATAAGCCGCCGGGTCGCGGCAAGCAGTCACACGCCGGCGGCTGGTCGGGCCGAACCGGGGACACACGCCTTATCAACCCGGCGGAGCCTACGTCCAGCCAACAATGAACGTCGTTCCGGACACGAGCGTCGTCGTCGACGGCCGCATCTCGCGGGGCGTCGATGACGGCACCTACGAGGGCGCGACCGTCTACGTGCCCGAGGCTGTCGTGGGCGAGGTAGAGGCGCAGGCAAACGGCGGCCGACAGACCGGCTGGGACGCCCTCGAGGAGCTCCAGCGGCTCGTCGAGCTCGCCGACGAGGGAGAGATCACCGTCGAGTACGTCGGCGAGCGCGCCGACGAGGACGACATCAAGCGCGCGTCGGCGGGCGCCATCGACGCCATCATCCGTGACGTGGCGGCCGCCCACGACGCGACGTTCGTCACCAGCGACATCGTGCAGGCCGAGGTGGCGAAGGGGAAGGGCATCGACGTGGAGTTCCTCGAACCGCTGGAGCCGGACTTCGAGGCGCTGGCCATCGAGGACTACCTCGACGAGGGGACGATGAGCCTCCACCTGAAGGCGGGGATGGTGCCGAAGGCCAAGCGCGGCGACGTCGGCGAGATCGAGTACCAGGCAATCGGCGACGAGCTCCTCGACGAGGAGACCGTCCGCGAGTACGCGACCGAGATCATCTCGACGGCGAAGCGCGCCGACGACGCGTTCGTGGAGCTCTCGGAGGACGGCATGACCATCGCGCAGGTGCGGGACCTCCGCATCGCCATCTCGGAGCCGCCGTTCAGCGAGCGCGTCGAGATCACAGCCGTGCGGCCCATCGTGAAGACGACGATGGACGACTACTCGCAGGCCGACGACCTCCGCGAGCGCCTGCTGGAGCGCGACCGCGGCGTGCTCATCGCCGGCGCGCCGGGCGCCGGGAAGTCGACGTTCGCGCAGGCCGTCGCCGAGTTCCTCTCGGACGCCGGCAACGTCGTGAAGACGATGGAGAAGCCCCGGGACCTCCAGCTCGACGAGGACGTCACGCAGTACACCGAGCTCGGCGGGTCGATGGAGAAGACCGCCGACTCTCTGCTGATGGTGCGGCCGGACTACACCATCTACGACGAGGTGCGGAAGACCGACGACTTCGAGGTGTTCGCCGACATGCGGCTGGCGGGCGTCGGGATGGTCGGCGTGGTGCACGCCACTCGCCCCATCGACGCGCTCCAGCGGCTCGTCGGCCGCGTCGAACTCGGCATGATTCCCCAGATCGTGGACACCGTCGTCTACATCGAGGAGGGCAACGTCGAGACCGTCTACGACGTGACGACCGAGGTGAAGGTGCCCGAGGGCCTGATGGAGGAGGACCTCGCGCGGCCCGTCATTCAGGTGCGGGACTTCGAGACGAGCGTCCCCGCCTACGAGATCTACACCTTCAACCGCCAGGTCGTCACCGTCCCGCTTGACGGTGACGAGGGCAGCGGCGGCGAGTCTGGCGTGGACAAGCTCGCGAAACAGGAGGTCGAACGGGAGATTCAGGCCGCGACGCGGGACCGGGTGGAGGTCGACATCCGGGGACCGAACGACGCCGTCGTTTACGTCTCCGACGACGACATCAGCCACGTCATCGGGAAGGGCGGCGGCCGCATCGCGGACATCGAGAACCGCCTCGGCATCGACATCGACGTGCGCACGCTCGACGAGCGCCCGAGCGAGACAGCCGGCGGAAGCGCCGGGAGCGACGAGGGGAACGGCAGCGACCCGTCCGGCGACATCGTGACGCCCGAGATCACGAGCCGGCACATCATCGTGCCGCTGGACGGCGACCGCGCGGGCGAGACCGTCGAGGTGCAGGCCGACGGCGAGTACCTGTTCACCGCGACGGTCGGCCGCGGCGGCGACATCAAGGTCTCCCGCGGGTCGGCCATCGCGGAGGAGCTGGAGCGCGCCATCGACGCCGAGCGCATGGTCACCGTCGTCCCCAACGAGTAACACTACCGGCAGTTTTCACCGCCGACGTTCCGGCAGGCAGATATTTAGGGTGCGAGCGGAGAGTCGCCGGGTATGAGCGACGCTGCCACGGAGCAGTCGTCGGCGACCGATCGCCTGCTCCCGGAGGAGCTGACTGGACCGACCGACGACCGGGAGACACTGCGGGCCCAGCGCGACTACTACCGGGCGCTGTTCGAGTCGGTCGTCGAGTCGTTCCCTCACCCGGTCGGCGTCGTCGACGACGGCGGCGTGGTGACACACTGGAACGGCGAGCTCGGCGACCTCGTGGGCGTCGGCGCCGGTGCGGCGGTCGGCGAGCAGGCGTACGACGTCGTCGGCACCGAGGGCGAGGACGAAGTGCTCTCCGAGCAGGTCGCCCGCACGGGCGAGTCGGTCGTCGAGGACGACATCCGGTCCGGCGAGTCTGCCGACGGCGACGCCTGGCACGTCCGGGGCGCGGCGTTCCCACTTCGCGGCCCGGACGGCGGGGTTGCAGGTGCGTTCCAGGTGAACACTGACGTGACCGAGGTCGTGGAGAAGAACCGGGCGCTGTCTCGGCTCCAGGACCGCGTCACCGACGAGGTGGCGACCGCGACCGAGGCGCTCCGGGAGGCCCTGTCGGAGACCGCCGACAACGCCGCCGCCATCGAGGCGACCGCCGACGAGCAGGCCGCCGAGGTGGCGGCGCTCCGCGAGGAGTTCGGGGACGTCTGCGAGCGCAGCGAGCGCGCCGCCGAGCAGGCGCGGGACGCCGACGAGCACGCCGACGCCGTCGAGTCCGCCGTCGGGGACGCCGAAGAGTCGGTGGGAACGGTCGTCGACACCGTCGAATCGGCGGCTGGGCTTGCGGGCGACGTCGAGACCCGCGCGGCGGAACTGGAGGAGCGCGCCGCCGCCATCACGCAGGTCACGGAGACCATCGAGGAGGTGGCGACCCAGACGAACATGCTGGCGCTGAACGCGAACATCGAGGCGGCGCGCGCGAGCGGCGGCGGCGACGACGGCTTCGAGGTGGTCGCCGACGAGGTGAAGGAGCTCGCCGAGCGCTCCCGGTCGGAGGCCGAGAAGGTCGCCGAGGAGGTCGCCGCCACCCGGGACACCATCGACGAGACGGTGGCGGACGTCGACGAACTCGGCGCCGAACTGGACGCCGCCGTCGACGAGGCCCGCGAGCTGGCGGCCGCCCACGACGCCATCGCCGGCGACGTCCGCGCGATGACCGAGGACGTGACGACGGTCCGCGAGGCGGTCACCGAGCAGGCCGTCCGCGCCGGCGAGATGGAGAGCGACGTCGAGGAGGTCGCCGACCGGACGACGGCCGTCGCCGACCGCGTCGGCGACATCGCTGCGGCGACGACCGACCAGACGGAGACGGTCGCGGACCTCGACGAGACCGTACAGGCGGTCGCCAGCGAGTTCCAGCGCTACGAGCTCGGCGCGGAGTAGCGCTGCAGAGAACAGACTGGATAGGGCCGCTGGCGGGACGCTGTGGCGGAGACGGGTCGTTCGCGGTCAGTCGGCGGCTTCGGCGTCGGCCTCGGTGTTGCTGCCGCCGTCTTCGGGCTCACAGGTGAGCTTGTAGAGACTCTGGCGGGCGTCGGCGAAGTAGATGTCCTCGTCGACGACGCCGCGGTCCTCGAGGCGTTCGAGCGCGTACCGGACGGTGCGCGCCGACAGCATGGTCTCCTCGACGATTCGTTTCTGGGTGAGTGGGCCGTCGTACTCGAGTACCTTGAAGACGAGCTTGGCGCTCGGCGGGAGGTCCTCCAGCACACTGTCGTCTGCAGCCATCATTACGAATCGAAACACTCCACGCGCTTAAAACTGCGGGAGAGGCTCACACGGTGAGACCCCGCGCGGGGAACCAGGTAACGGACGCGTCCCCCGACGTCACACAAGCGAACGCCTTTTGAGCGCGGCCGCCGGACACCTCCGTATGGCAGAGAATCTGGACCCGACGGCCGCCCACAGGCGGAGCCTGAAGGTCACGACCATCGCCACCCTCGGCGGGGTGGCGGCGGCGTTCGCGTCGGAGGCCACGATCTCCGACCCGGCGAGCCGCATGGGGCTGCTCGTGATGTTCGGGCTGGTCGCAGTCGAGCTCGGACTGATGCGACTGCTCGGCGTCGACGTCGAGAACTTCTCCGCGAAAGACCACTTCTACGTCGCGTTCATGACCTTCGCGCTCTGGTTCGTCACCTGGGGCGTGCTGTTGACCGCTGGCGTCAGCCTGTAACGATGGCGGACGACAGTATCGCAGTCGTCGACCTCGAGCGGTGCCAACCCGACCGGTGCAACTACGAGTGTTCGAACTACTGTCCACCCAACCGCACCGGCAAGGAGTGCATCACGCTCCGCGGTGAGGACGCCGAGGACGGCGACCCCGATCAGGTACGCATCAGCGAGGAGATCTGCCTCGGGGAGACCTGTGGCATCTGCGTCGAGAAGTGCCCCTTCGACGCCATCGAGATCATCAACCTCCCGCAGGAGCTGGACGACGAGCCGACCCACCGCTACGGCGAGAACTCGTTCTCGCTGTACGGCCTGCCGGTCCCCGAGTCCGGGAAGGTCACGGGCCTGCTGGGGCCCAACGGCATCGGGAAGTCGACGGCCGTCGACCTGCTCGCGGGCGAGATGACGCCGAACCTCGGCCGGCACGACGACCCGCCGGACTGGGACGAGGTCGTCGAGGAGTACCGCGGCACCGAACTCCAGGACTACCTCGAGGCCGTGCAGGCCGGCGACGTCGACGTCGCGAAGAAGCCCCAGTACGTCGACGAGATTCCCGCGCAGTTCGACGGGAAGACCCGCCAGCTGCTGGAGGCGACCGACGAGCGCGGCGTGCTCGACGAGCTCGTCGACCGGCTCTCGATCCGCCCGGTGATGGACCAGGACATCGACTCGCTGTCCGGCGGCGAGCTCCAGCGAGTCGCGCTCGCCGCGACGCTCGCGCGGGACGCGGACTTCTACTTCGTGGACGAGCTGACGCCGTACCTCGACATCGGCCAGCGCGTCACCGCAGCGCGCATCGTCCGCGAACTCGCCGAGGAGGAGGACAAGGCCGTCCTCGTCGTCGAGCACGACCTCGCGGTCCTCGACATGCTCGCGGACTCCATCCACGTCGCGTACGGTGAACCGTCGGTGTACGGCGTCGTGACGGCGCCCAAGAGCGTCCGGAACGGCATCAACGAGTACCTCCGGGGGTACCTCGAGAACGAGAACATGCGCGTGCGCCCCGAAGCCATCCAGTTCGAGGAGCACGCGCCCCGGCCCGCCAGCCGCGAGGAGACGCTGGTCTCCTACCCGGACGTGACGAAGTCCTACGGCGAGGGCGAGTTCTCGCTGACCGTCGACGGGGGCGACATCAACCGCAACGAAGTGCTGGGCGTCGTCGGCCCGAACGGCATCGGGAAGTCGACGTTCGCGCAGCTGCTGGCCGGCGGCCTCGAGCCCACGAGCGTCGACGGCGAGGCGGGCGCCGACCTCGACGTCGGCCTCGACATCGCGTACAAGCCCCAGTACGTCGAGGCAGACCAGCACATGCGCGTCGACGCGTTCCTCTCCTCCATCACGGACGACGTCGGCACGAGCTACTGGCAGACCGAAATCGGGGACCCGCTCCAGCTCGACCCCATCATGGAGCAGAACCTCCCCGACCTCTCCGGCGGGGAGCGCCAGCGCGTCGCCATCGCCGCGACGCTGTCGCGGGACGCCGACCTCTACCTGCTGGACGAGCCGAGCGCGCACCTCGACGTCGAGCAGCGCGTGCTCGCGACCCGCGCCATCCGGCGGTACGCCGAGAACAACGAGAGCACCGTGATGGTCATCGACCACGACATCTACATGATCGACCTCGTGAGCGACCGCCTGATGGTGTTCGACGGCGAGCCCGCCGACCACGGCCATGCGTCGACTCCCCAGGAGATGCGGTCGGGGATGAACGAGTTCCTCGCGAACCTCGACGTGACGTTCCGGCGCGACGAGCGGCTCGGCCGGCCGCGCATCAACAAGCCGGACAGCCAGCTCGACAAACAGCAGAAGCGCGACGGCGAGTACTACTACACGACCTGACTGTTCTCGCGGTACCACAGGAACTCCCGGACGGCGCGGGTCGCCGGTCGCGTTTAATCGGCGTTAATCCGGGCGAATCCGCGCGCACGGTCGTTCCGGTTTAAGTGAACAGAGTGGGTAGGCCCAGACAGGATGAGACACATCGTACTGCTGGTCGCGGCCCTCGTGGTCGTCGGCGCCGGCGCCCCGACCGTCGTGGCGTCGCCGGCGGCGCCTGCCGACGCGGTCGGCGGGAGCGACGACACCGGGCAGGTCGCCCAGACGGCCGACGACGACGACGGGAACGAGACCGCGAACGGCACGGCACCCGGCGCTCGGCTCGCCGGCGTCGTGAACGTGCAGGGCGCCGAGGTCGAGGGCGAAGTCGCCGAGCGGTCGTTCGGCCTCCAGCTCGCTGCGGCGACGTCCAACGCCTCGAAGGCGTCGGTGCTGGCGAACCAGACCGGCGACCTCTCCGAGCGCGTCGCCGAGCTCCGGGACCGCAAGCAGGCGCTGCGGGACGCCCGGGCCAACGGCACCATCTCGGAGGGGCGGTATCGCGCCGAGATGGCGCGGGTCGCGGCCGAGCTGTCGACCGCGAACCGGCTGCTGAACCGGACGTCGAGTGAGGCGACGAAGCTGCCGGCGGCAGCGCTACAGAACGCCGGGGTGAACGCGACCGACCTCCAGCGGCTCCGTGAGGCCGCCGGGAACGTCTCCGGCCCCGAGATGGCGGCGATCGCCCGCGACATCGGTGGACCGCCGGTGAACCGCTCTGTGGGGCCGCCGGGGAACCGGACCACTGGCGCGCCGGGAAACTCGAATATCGGTCCGCCCGGTAACGACACGCAGGGCCCACCGGCGAACCGGACACAGGGACCGTCCCAGAACGAGACGCGGGGGCCGCCCGGGAACAGCACGCAGGGCCCGCCCGGAAACACTACGCAGGGACCGCCCGCGGACGGCACGGACGGACCGACCCAGAACGGGACGGAAGGGCCGCCCAGCGACACGCCGGGAACCCCGGGGTCGCCGAACGGGACCGGCGCGAACGTGACGACCAGCCTGCTCGACTCGCTGTTCTTTCTAGTCACTTCCTAGCACACCACCAGTAGCGTTTTGTCGTTCGCAGCCGCCGTTGTTCTCGATGACCGTTCTCGACCTGTAACCGGGCGTCCGCCGACCCGGTTCGCCGCCGCCAACGACTGCCGGCTGGCGGCGGCTGCCGCGTGCGGGCGTCACGACGGGCACCGGTTTCTGACCCAGCGAGACACCCACGCGAACATGACAGGACGACGCGGTTCGACAGCAGTCGTAGCGAAACGGCAAACAGACACACCCATCGAGACCGACGAGATTCGCGGCCTCTGCGAGGCGGCGGGCGTCGAGGTGGTCGGCGAGCGCACGCAGGCCCGGCCTCGCGACCCGACGTACGACCTCGGTGACGGCGCCGTCGCGGACGTCGCGGAACTGGTCGAGCGCCGGGACGCCGACCTGGTGGTCGTCGACGACCACCTCGACCCCGGGCGGGCGTACAACCTCGAGGCGGCGGTCGGCGCCGAGGTGGTCGACCGCGCGCGCCTCGTGCTGGACATCTTCGGGGAGCGCGCGGAGACCCGCCGCGCCCGCCTCGAAGTCGAGCTCGCCGAACTCCGGTACGAGCTCCCGCGGGCGCAGGCTCGCGTCGAGCGCGGCGAGAGCCAGGGCCGGCAGGGGTTCAGGAGCGGCGGCGAGCGGCCGGCCGCCCAGCTGAAGGCGGACTACCGCCAGCGAATCAAGGACCTCGAAGCCGAACTCGATGGCCTCGACGACGCCGACGACGGGCTCCGGGCGGCGCGCCGGGAGTCCGGGTTCGACCTGGTGGCGCTGGCGGGCTACACGAACGCGGGGAAGTCGACGCTGCTGCGGCGGCTCGCAGACGACCTCGCCGTCGACGAGAACGAGGGCCACGGCGACCGCACCGAGACTGCGGCGTCCCGCGACCGGCTGTTCGAGACGCTGAACACGACGACGCGCCGGGCGACGGTCGGCGAGCGCCGCGTGCTCCTCACCGACACCGTGGGGTTCGTCAGCGACCTCCCGGACTGGCTCGTGTCCTCGTTCCGGACGACGCTTGCGGCCGCCCGGGAGGCCGACGCCGTCCTCCTCGTCGTCGACGCGACGGACAGCGAGGACGAGATTCGTGAGAAGGTCGAGACGAGCCTCGACGAGCTAGCGGACGCCGAGGGAACGCTCGTCCCCGTGCTGAACAAGCAGGACGCCGCCGGCGACGACCTCGACGCGAAGCGTCGGCTGCTCGCAGACCGCACCGAGGACTCGCCCGTGGTCACGAGCGCGACCGAGAACGACGGCCTCGACGACCTCCGGGACCGACTCACCGAGGCGCTGCCGGACCGCGAGCGCGTCTCGCTGTCGGTGCCGAACACCGACGACGGCAACGGCTTCCTGTCGTGGTGCCACGACCACGGCACGGTCCACGACCCGAGCTACGGCGAGCGCATCGCGTTCGACTTCGAAGCACGCCCGGAGGTTGCTGCGAAAGCCGAGGGGCGAGCCGACCAGTTAGGCGGCGACTGACAAACAGACCTCAGTCGTCGCCGGGACCGACCAGCTGACGACGAGCATCCGCAAGCGAGCGGCTTGAAAAGCCCGAGCGACGCGGTTCACTGCGCGAGTGAGCGACGCGAACGAGTGCAGGCCGACAAGCGACTAAGCGCCGAAGGCGCGCTGGAGCGAGGAGTGCTTTTAGCGTAGCTTTTGCCAGCCGAGCGGGACCAGAGGTCCCGCTGGCCGTGCGAACGGGCGCTATGCACCCGTGAGCAGACGAAGGAGCGAAGCGACCGAGCGCAGCAAAAGGTACCTCAGAAGACGCTACGCTGGCAGCTGCCACACAGATTCTCTTCTTTGCGGTCGACCTCCCGCACAGTGGGGGAGAAGTTCATGGCACAGCGGTTGTTGTCGCAGTGTTCGAGGCCGAGGGTGTGCCCGAGTTCGTGGACGACTTCCTTCCGCACTCTGTCGTCGAAGACGTCGCTTGCGGGGCGGTCGGAGAAGCCGCCGTCGCTTGAGGTCTGGAGTCGGTAGGTGGAGACGACGCAGCCGCGGCCGTCGAGGTAGGCGAGGCCGAAGACGTAGTTGCGGCGGCGGTAGAAGAGGTCGTGGGGAGTGATGGCGATGGTCTTGTCGCCGCTGGTGGCGCGGGTGGCGGTGTCGATGAACTCGGCGGCGCGGTACTGGCTCCGGGCGTCGTCGTACGCCTCCGTCGGCACGTCCTGTTCGGCGGCGACGACCACCTCGCAGTCGTAGACGGACCGCAGGCTCGAGGAGGCCTCGCGTTTGACGTGCGCGGGCACGTCACCGACGGGGACGATGTCTACCCGCATGAACCATCATTAAACGTGGGACGGCATAAACATCCCGCCGTGGTGAATCCGCCCGATGTCGTGGAGGTGTTGGCGGGCGAACAGCAGGAGCAACACCGGCGGCGGCTGGTGGAGGTAGGCGTGGGCCGCCGGACGGACGTGGCGGCGGCGCTCGCCGAGCGGGGCTGCGTCGTGACGGCGACCGACGTCGTGGAGCGCGAGGTACCCGGGGGAGTCGAATTCGTGGTGGACGACGTGACCGACCCCGACCGGTCGGTGTACGAGGGCGCGGACGCGGTGTACGCACTGCGGTGTCCGCCGGAGCTCCAGCGCCCCCTCCTGGAGGTCGCCGAGGCGGTCGACGCAGCGTGTTTCTTCACGACACTGGGAGGGGACCCGACGGCGGTGCCGGTGGCGGAGCGCCGGACGGTGGCGTCGGGGACGCTGTTCGTGGCGCGGGACGCGTAACGCACTTCTCGGGGGCGCCCGACAGCCGACGTATGGACGTTGACGCGGTCGTGCTGGACGTGGACGGCGTGCTCGTGGACGTGGCCGACTCCTACCGGCGGGCCATCGTGGAGGCCGTCGAGCACGTGTACGGGAACACCATCGTGAAGGCCGACGTCCAGCAGTTCAAGGACGCCGGCGGGTTCAACAACGACTGGACGCTGACGGACGCCGCGGCACTGTGGGTGCTGGCGTCCCGGGAGAACGGGACGGTCGGGAGCGTCGCGGCGTTCACGGATGCGATCGCCGAGCACGGCGGCGGGCTGGCGGGCGCCGAAGCGGTCGTGGACGCGAGCCTCGACCCAGAGGCCGTCCAGCGGGTGCGGGAGGACTGGCAGCCAGAGCGGCTGCGGGACGTGTTCCAGCAGCTGTACCTCGGCACCGAGTACTACGAGCGCTTCGAGGGCGGCGAGCCGGAGCTCGACGTCGAGGGGTTCATCCACGACGAGGACCGCCTGATTGCGCCCGAGACGGTCGAGGCGCTGACCGCCGACTGGCCGGTGTGCGTGCTGACGGGCCGGCCGAGCGACGAGGCCGACGTGGCGCTGGACCGCGTCGGGCTCGACGTGCCCGGGGAGCGCCGGTTCACGATGGACGACTGGGCGGAGGGGAAGCCGAACCCGCGGGCGCTGGTCGCGCTCGCCGAGCGCACCGGCGCCGACTCGGTGGTGTTCGTCGGTGACACGCTAGACGACGTCGAGACGGCGCTGAACGCCCGCGAGGCCGACTCCGACCGGGAGTACCACGCGGTGGGTGTGCTGACCGGCGGGCTGACCGGCGAGGCCGGCCGCCAGAAGTACCACGAGGCCGGCGCCGACCACGTGCTGGACTCGGTGAACGACCTCCCCGCCCTCCTCGAGGGCTGACCGTGGCCCGGAGCGAGCAGCGGGCCGCCGGTCGCAGCGCGGTCGTGGCCGGGTCGCTCGTTCTGGCGGTCGTCGGCGCCGGCGGAGCGGCACCGCCGGACGTGTTCGCGCTGGTGCTGTCGCTGCCAGTGCTCGCGGTGCTGGCGCTGCCCGCGAGCCGGCACGCCGCGGCCGCCGGCTCTCGGCCGTTCCTCGTTTACCTCGTGCTCGCTGCGGTGCTCGGCCTCACCAGCGCGTCGGTCGCCACCGCGCTCTCGCTGGGCGGGCTCGTGCCGGCGGTGGGCTTCCTCGTCGGCGTCTACGCGGCGGCGTCGGCGACCCGGAAGTGGGCCGTCGGCCAGCGGACGGCGGTGCCCTGAGCCGGGCGGCGGCTGCGGCGAGTGCTGGCGGCCACGCAATTCTTATTCGGGTGCCGGCCGTCCGTCGGCGTATGCGAATCGCGTTACTCGGCGGGACCGGCGACATCGGCGCGGGGCTGGCGCTGCGGTGGGCGTACGACAGCAACCACGAACTCGTGTTGGGCTCCCGGGACCCCGAGAAGGCGCGGGCGAAGGCCGAAGAGTACGAGACCGAACTGGACAGCCGCGGCGTCGACCGCAAGATCACGGGGTTCGCCAACGAGATGGCGGCCGACCGCGCAGACGTCGTGGTGCTGGCGGTGCCGCCGTACCACGTCGCGGACGTCGTCGCGGATGTCGCCGAGAAGCTCGACGAGAACGCCCTCGTCATCTCGCCGGCGGTCGGCATCTCGAGCGACGAGGACGGCATGCACTACAATCCGCCGTCGGCGGGCAGCGTCACCGAGCTCGTCGCCGACGCGGCGCCCGACCACGCGCGGGTCGTCGGGGCGTTCCACAACCTCGCGGCCGACCGGCTGGCGAACCTCGACGTCGACCTGGACCTCGACACGCTCGTGGTCGGCGACGACCCGGACGCCCGGGAGCTCGCCTCGGACCTCGCCGGCGACATCGAGGGGCTGCGCGCGCTGGACGCCGGGCCGGTCGGGAACGCGGCGGAGGTGGAGTCGCTGACGCCGCTGCTCATCAACCTCGCGCGGTACAACGACGGCCTACACGACGTCGGCGTCACGTTCGAGTGACGCCGCGGTGCGGAGCTTCTCGGTGAGCGCGTCCGCGTCGGCAGCGAGCACGCGCACCATCGCTTCTTTGCCGACGGCACCGGGGTCGAGGACGGCGTCCGGTGCGCTGTCCCGGCCTGCCATCGCCCGTGCTGCGGTCCAGTCCATCGTGCCGTCTGCTTCGGCGGGCTCGTTCGTTCGGTCGACGGTCACGGCGTCCCAGCGGTCGGCGAGGGCGTCCGCTCGGTCCTCGGCCCAGCGGACGTTAGCGGCGGCTGCGACCGCGGGGTCGTGGGCGCGCACGCCGAGGAGGAACCGGGCGACGTGGCTGGACGCGCCGGGTTCGGCGCCGCCGGCGGCGCGCACGCCCCGGGTCGTTGCGTGCAGGCGGCCGTCGACGGCGACGACGTCAGCGGGGTCGGTGGCGTCAGCGGGGGCGACGGCGACGTTCGTGCCGACCTCGGGGACGAGCGTGGGCGGCCACTCGGTCTCGAGGGTGGCGACGACGTCGCGGACGGCGGCGACGGCGTCACCGGTGTCGGCGTAGGTGGCGTCGGGGCCCCGGGCGACGCCGGCGACCCGGCGGTGGTCGACGGGGCCGGCACCCGCACCGAGTGAGAGGTCCGAGTCGATGGCGGCGGCGACCGCGTCGACCCCGCGCTCGACGGCGGCCGCGAGGTCGTCACCGTGGGCGAGCCGGGCGGCGATAGCGGCCGAGAGCGTGCAGCCGGAGCCGTGCGTGTCGGCGGTGTCGACGCGCTCGTGGGTGAACGCGCCCGTGGTCTCGCCGGCGAACACGTCCACGGGGTCGCCGTCGAGGTGGCCGCCGGTGAGGAGGACGGCGTCGGGGCCGAGGTCGCGGACGGCTTCGGCGGCCGTCCGGAGGTCGGCCTCGGTCTCGACGTCGACGCCGGCGAGCAGTTCGGCTTCGGGGACGTTCGGCGTCGCGAGCGTGGCCTCCGGGAGGAGGTCGTCGCGGACGGCGTCGAGGCCGTCGGCCGTGAGCAGGCGGTCGCCGGACTCCGCGACGACCACGGGGTCGACGACCACCGGGAAGGCGGCGTCGGCGAGGGCGTCGGCGACGGCGTCGACGACGGCCGCGTCGCCGAGCATCCCGGTCTTGGCGGCGGCGACGTCGAAGTCACCGGTGACGGCGTCGACCTGCGCGCACACTGTTTGCGGGTCGAGGACGTCGCTGGCCGTGACGCCGCGCGTGTTCTGGGCGGTGACGGCCGTGACCGCCGACGTGCCGAACGCACCGCAGGCCTCGAAGGTCTTGAGGTCGGCCTGCACGCCGGCGCCGCCACCGCTGTCCGAACCCGCGACCGTGAGCGCGACGGGACGCATCAGTCGTCGTCGGCGGCGGGCGCGGCCTGGCCGGGGAGGTCGACGCGCGGCTCGTCGACGCCGAGCTCGTCCATGACGGCGTTGGCAGCGGCTTTCCCGGAGAGCAGCATCGCCCCGAACGTCGGCCCCATCCGGGTGAGGCCGTGGACGGTCGCCGTGGAGAGGCCGGCGGTCACGAGGCCGTCGTGGACTTTGCCGGTCTGTTCGACGACCTTGTCCTCGCTGTCGGCGACCCACATGGAGTCGTGGCCGGGGGAGTCGTGGCCGGGCGCGCCGTACTCGCCGTCGGCGGTCTGGTCCATGCCGGTGGCGTGCTCTTCGACGTGCTCGATGCCGTCGGCCTCGAGGACGCCGCGCTCGTGGAGCTTGGAGACGACGACGGCCTCGTGGCCGGTGGCGTCGACGACCACGTCGGCCTCGATGGCGATGGGGTCGACGCAGGTGAGTTCGCGGGGCAGCGAGTGGACGGGCGTCCAGTTGACGACGGCGCCGGCGACCTCGTGGTCGTCGCGCACGACGATGTCGGTGAACTCGGTCATGTTCTGGACGCGGGCGCCGGCGTCGCAGGCGGCCGCGATCATCGACGAGCAGGCGTGGGGAGCGTCGGCGACGGCGAGGCCGTCGTTCTCTTCGTCGTACTCGTAGGGGACGCCGAGGTCGTCGAGGACGTCTTCGGCGGGCGAGCGGACGGTGAGCTTGTTCATGAGGAAGCCGCCGAGCCAGAAGCCGCCGCCGAGATAGTTGTTCTTCTCGATGATGGTGACGTCCACGTCCCGGTCGGCCAGTTCCTTCGCGGCCATCAACCCGGAGGGACCGCCACCGACGATGATGACCTCGGTCTCGGTGTCGTCGAGGAACTCGTCGGTCCACTGGCGGGTGATTGCACGCGTTACTTCGGCTTCGCTTGCGTCGGCGAACGAGTCGAACGACATACCACTAGGTGATACAACTGACTAATTAAGCGTTGGGTTCCGGGAACGACCCCAAAACGCTAAGCACGGGCGGGCCGCCACTCCGAGCATGGAACCGGTGTGGGACGACGACGGCATCTCGGCTGCGTTCGCGTCCGCGTTCGAGGACTGGGCCACCGGGGCGGGCGGCGAGGTCGTCGAGGACAGCGACGGCCGCCTCCGGGCGGAGTTCGGCGCGAGAGACGAACAGATGATGACCGGCGTCGGCGTCTACGAGGCCAACGGCCGCCACATGCTGCGCTTCGAGACCGTCCGCGAGGAGCTCGAGCTGAAGATGCTCACGCGCTTCGAGGTCGCGGACGACCAGCTCATCGTGCAGTCGGACAAGGGCTCGCGGACGTTCAGCTTCGACGTCGGTGACGGCGAGTGGCGCGTCGAAAAGTACCCGCCCTAGACGCCCCAGAAGACGGCGATGCCGCCGACCGTCACCACCGACAGCAGTAACTGCAGCGGCAGCCCGACGCGGAAGAAGTCCCCGAACGTGTAGCCGCCCGGCCCGTACACGAAGAGGTTCGTCTGGTAGCCGACCGGCGTCATGAACGCCGTCGACGCCGCGAACGTCACCGCGAGCACGAACGCGAACGGGTTCGCGCCGACCTCGACGGCGGCCTCGACGGCGACCGGAATCAGCAACACGACGCTTGCGTTGTTCGAGATGACGCTCGTGATGACGCCCGTGAACAGGTAGAACACCCACAGCACGCCCAGCGCCGGGAGCACCGTCGCCGTGGCGGCCATCGCCTCGCCCAGCAGCTGGGCGGCCCCGGTCTGTTCGAGCGCGATGCCCAGCGGGATGACGCCCGCCAGCAGGAAGATGACGTCCCAGTCGACGGACTCGTACACCTCCGAGGGGTGGAGGACGCCCGTACCCACCATCGCCACGACGCCGCCGAGCGCGGTCGTGACGATGTGCAGCGGCGTCACCGTCGCCGCCAGCACGACCCCGAGCACGATGCCGACCGCGTGGGGAATCTTCTCCGTTCGGTAGTCGGGCTCGTCGGGCTCGTGGGCGACGATGAAATCCGAGTTCGCCGACAGTCGGTCGATGCCCGCCCGCGGCGCCTGCACCAGCAGCGTGTCGCCGACGCGGAGCCGCCGGTGGTCCATGCGCTCCTGGACCGTCTCCCCCCGGGACCGGAACGCCAGCACGCTCGCGTCGTAGCGGTCCCGGAACGACGACGACGCCAGCGTCTGGCCGGCG
This sequence comes from Halobacterium rubrum, assembly GCF_021729015.1. Classification (GTDB taxonomy): domain Archaea; phylum Halobacteriota; class Halobacteria; order Halobacteriales; family Halobacteriaceae; genus Halobacterium; species Halobacterium rubrum. Next base: position 614,137 of record NZ_JAJQQZ010000002.1, on the reverse strand, counting down.
AGCGACGACCCCGAGTGGATGACGACCTCCACGAGCGCCTGCTCGTCCTGGGTCGTCGGCTCGAGCTCCTGGTCGTCGTCGGGCGCCCCCGACAGCGAGAGGTCGTCGACGGTCGCGATATCGGCCAGCGTCCCCCGGTCGGTGCGGATAGTGAGCGTGTCACCTGCCTGCACGACTTTCTGGTCGAGCGACGCGATGAACCGCTCGCCGTCCCGGACGAGCCCCACCACGTCCGCGTCGAACCGGTCGAAGTCGATGGCCTCCTGGACGGTCTTCCCGACGATGGGCGAGGACTCGCGGACGACGACCTCCGAGAGGTAGTCGCCGAGGTCGTACTCCGTGAGGTAGCCGTCATCGACGGGCACGCGGTCGGAGAGCAGCCGGGGCGCCACGACGAACAGGTACAGCGACCCGACGGCGAGCACGACGACGCCGAGGTGCGTGAACTCGAACATCGAGAACGCGTGCAGGCTCTCGACGCCCTGCTCGTCGCCGAGCCGGGCGGCAGTCTCGCTCGCCAGGAGGTTCGTCGACGTCCCGATGAGGGTCAGCATGCCGCCGAGCATCGACGCGAACGACAGCGGCATCAGCAGCTTCGACGGACTGGTCTTGCCCTTGTGCGCGAGATCCGAGATGACCGGGACGAGAATCGCGACCACGGGCGTGTTGTTCACGAACCCCGAGACCGGGCCGCCTGCGGCGATTGTGGCCCCGAGCTGCCGGGACTGGCTCTCCCCCGCGAACGCCGACAGCTTCCGACCGACAATCTGGACGAGGCCGGTCTGGCTGACGCCCGTCGACAGAATGAGCATCGCGAGCACGGCGATGGTCGCCTTGTTCGAGAACCCCGAGAGGCTCTCGGCCGTCGACACCTGCGTCCACGGCTCCAGCACCACCAGCACCACCATGATGAGGATGGCGGTGACGTCGATGGGCAGCCACTCCGTCACGAACAACACGAGCGCGCCCAGCACCACCCCGAAGACGACGAGGACGTCCGTGGAGACGCCTGCGGCGAGCGCTGCGGGCGCGAATCCGGCAGCCGACGACACCGCTGACATGGCTCGACGGACAGACGGGACCAACGAAAACCTGCCGGAAGGGACGCAGGCCGCTCACTACCGAACGCGCCACCGAACGGAGCAGCCGCTACCCGAACAGAGCCTGCGGAAGAACGACGCTCCCTCGCAGCCGTCGTCGCTAGGCGCCCGCGGACTCGAGGGCGTCCTCGAGCTGTTCTCGCTGCGTCACGCCGACGAATCGCTCGACGACGCCGTCGTCGTTCTCCACGACGATGGTCGGAATCGAACGTACCTGGTACTCGTTGGCGACGTCCTCGGCCTCGTCGACATCGATCTTCTCGAACGTGACGGCGTCCCCGTAGTCCTCCTCGAGCTCCTCGAGAATCGGGTCCTGCGTCTTGCACGGGCCACACCAGTCCGCGTAGAAGTCTTTGAGGGTGACAGTCATCTGTATACTCGGCGTTGACGACCGCACTGGTTAAGAGTTTCTCACGGCACGGCGATTGCCGGAGTCACGGCGACTCGAAAGGTTTAGGCGGCCGCGTGGACAGTACTCGGGTATGAGCAGTGGTCAGAACTCCGGCGGACTGATGTCCAGCGCGGGCCTCGTCCGCTACTTCGACTCCGAGGACTCCAACGCGCTCCAGATCGACCCGCGGTCCGTCGTCGCCATCGGCGCGTTCTTCGGTCTCGTCGTCCTGCTGGCGCAGTTCTTCGCGTAGCGAGAGGCTTTTTCCCGGCAGTCGCCTACCGAGGGGTATGACAGTGACAGCCGGCGTCGTCGCCGTCCAGGGCGACGTCTCCGAGCACGCCGACGCCGTCCGCCGGGCGGCCGAGGCCCACGGCGAGACCGCCGACGTGCGAGAGATCCGGACGTCGGGCGTCGTCCCCGACTGCGACGTCCTCCTGTTGCCGGGCGGCGAGTCGACGGCCATCTCGCGGCTGCTGGCCCGCGAGGGCATCGACGACGAGATCCGCAGCCACGTCGCCGACGGGGAGCCGCTTCTGGCGACGTGTGCGGGCCTCATCGTGTCGTCGACGGACGCCAACGACGAGCGCGTCGACACGCTGGACGTGCTGGACGTGACTGTCGACCGGAACGCGTTCGGCCGGCAGGTCGACTCCTTCGAGGCGCCGCTGGACGTCGGCGGGTTCGACGAGCCGTTCCCGGCGGTGTTCATCCGGGCGCCAGTCATCGACGAGGTGGGCGACGACGTCGACGTGCTCGCGTCGTGGGACGGCCGGCCCGTTGCGGTCCGGGACGGCCCGGTGGTCGGCACGTCGTTCCACCCCGAGCTCACCGACGACTTCCGCGTCCACGACCTGGCGTTCTTCGACGCGCCGGAGGCGCTGCGGTGACGACAGCGACCGGAGACGGAGGCAGTCTTTTGTCCGCGCAGCCGGAGGTAGTGGTATGAAGGCGCACATCGACGCCGTCCGGGTGGCCGACACGCCCGACGGCACGGTCGCGGTGGTCGTCCTCGGCGCCGACGACCGCGAGAACGTCCTCCCCATCTTCGTCGGGTTCGAGGAGGCCGCGAGCATCGCGCGCGGTCTGGACGCGACGGACATCGGCCGGCCGCTCACCCACGACCTCACGCTGGACGTGATGGAGGAGCTGGGCGGTCGCGTCGACCGCGTCGTCGTCTCGGACGTCGAGGAGGGCACGTACATCGCGGACCTCCACGTCGAGACGCCGCGCGGGAGCACCGTCCTCGACGCCCGGCCGAGCGACTCGCTGGCGCTCGCGGCGCGCACGAACGCCCCCGTGGAAGTCGACGAGGACGTCTTCGAGGAGGGCGCTCGTGCCCCGAGCGGGTTCGACGACCTCCGGGACGTCCGCGAGGTGATGGGCGTATGAACGATGGCAGCGACGCCGTCCTCCGGGAGCTGTTCGACGTCATCGAGGACCGCAAGGAACGGATGCCCGAGGACTCGTACACGGCGCAGCTGCTGGTCGAGGACGACGAGAAGGGGGAGAACGAAGCGCTCGAGAAGCTCGGCGAGGAGGCCACGGAGTTCCTGCTCGCCGCGAAGGACGGCGACACCGACGAGCTCGCACACGAGGGCGCGGACATCGTCTACCACATGCTCGTCGTGCTCGCCCAGCACGACATGGACGTCGACGACCTGCTGGACGAACTCGACGCCCGGCGGTAGGCGTCGGGTCAGTCCGCGAGCAGGCCGCCGACGGCGCCGGCGACGGCGCTGTCGACGGCGAGCGCGAAGAACACGACCAGCGAGAGCGCCGCGACGCCGAACCCGAGCGCGCCGGCCGGCGCGAACGCGAGCCCCGCCACGAGGCTCGCCAGCACGAGCACCGATACAACGACGACGCCGCCGAGCGCGCCCGCGAGCAGGCCGTGGACGGCGCCGCTCCAGACGCCCTCGGCGGCCATCCAGCCGGCGACGAACCCGCCGACGAGCCCCGCCGCCGCGTGCCCGATGCCGGGGAGCGCGAACGCGAACAGTCCCAGTACCAGTTCCACGCCGAACCCGACGAGGACCGCACGCCAGTTGACCATACGTCCCTCAGGTCGCGGCGGCTGAAAAGCCTCGCGCGGGGATACGTGGCCTTTTACGTCTCGGTCGCGAATCCTGTGCTATGATTTTCGAGAGCCTGCCGACGACGCCCACGTCGGAGGAACTCCTCGACAAGGCGTTCTCGCGGGCGGCCCGGGCCGGGCGCGCGAAGCAGGGCGTGGAAGCACAGCAGTCGATGCTCCAGACGGCGTCGAACATCCTCGGCGACAACCTCCACAACGTCGTCACGGAGTGGCCGGACTTCGACCACGTGGACCCGTTCTACGGCGAGCTCGCGGACGCCATCCTCCGCGAGGAGTTCGCCAGCGAGGACGGCGTCGACGAGCTCCGCCAGCACCTCTCGGAGCTGTCGTGGGCGTCCTCGAAGACCCACGACCTCGGCCGCGAGTACATCGGCCGGCTCCCGAACGACGCCGAGGAAGCCCGCAAGCTCCGCAAGCAGGGGTTCGCGCGCATGGGGTCGGTGATGAACCAGGTCGAAGACGACCTCGCGGCCGTCGGCGCGGCCCGTGACGCCCTCAAGACCATCCCGGACATCCGGCCGGACGTGCCGACCGTCGTGGTCGCGGGCTACCCGAACGTCGGGAAGTCGTCGTTCGTGAACGCCGTGACGAACGCGAACATCGAGACCGCCGAGTACCCGTTCACGACGAAGTCCGTCGACATCGGGCACTTCGAGCACGAGCGCGTCACCTGGCAGCTCGTCGACACGCCGGGGCTGCTCGACCGGCCCGCGGACGAACGCAACGAGATCGAGGACCAGGCGGTGTCGGCGCTCTCCCACGTCGGAGACGTCATCCTGTTCTTCGTCGACGCCAGCGCCACCTGCGGCTACCCCCTCGACGACCAGCGCGCGCTCCGCGCGGAGGTCGCCGACCGGTTCGACGACGCGCCGCTGGTCACGGTCTGCAGCAAGTCCGACCTCTCGACGGACGTGGAGGCGGACTGTTACATGAGCGTCGAGGACGACGAGGGCGTCGAGGAGACGCTCGCGGCCGCCGTCGAGGCTGCCGGCCACGAGCCGGAACTGCCGTTCGAGGAGTAGCGAGGTTCGGAACGACCGCAGGGAGTGAGAACCTCGAAACGCGAGCGCGGAGCGTAGCGATGCGCGAGCAGTAGTAGCGTGGGTCGGAGGGAGTGCGCGGTTCGGAACGACCGCAGGGAGTGCGCGGTTCGGAACGACCGCAGGGAGTGCGCGGTTCGGAACGACCGCAGGGAGTGCGCGGTTCGGAACGACCGCAGGGAGTGCGCGGTTCGGAACGACCGCAGGGAGTGCGCGGTTCGGAACGACCGCAGGGAGTGCGCGGTTCGGAACGACCGCAGGGAGTGCGCGGTTCGGAACGACCGCAGGGAGTGAGAACCGCAGTGTGTGAACGGCGAGCGCGCTAGAACGGTGCTTTGGGGCCGGTTTCGTCCGTGCTATGGTCCGTGGACCCACAGCCACAGCCCGATTCGGTCGTGATGCCGGTGACGACGTCGAGTTCCGTGACGAGCGTGTTCTCGATTGCGCGCTCGGTGTCCGCCGAGACGCCGTCCGAGCACCCGCAGCTGAACGACAACGTGACGACGCCGGTGTCCGCGTTCACGCGTCGAACCACTCGCTTCCCGCCGCCGAGGTCGGGGAACTCGCTGTCGAGTGTGGCCGCGACTCGGCTCCGGAGCGCCGCGGCCGTCGGTTCCCGAGAGTCGCTGGCGTCCGTGCTCATGGGTCGCGGTACTCGTTCTCGCCACTTACCCGTTGGGACGGGACGCCGCCAAGTCGGAGGTGTCGGAGAACGCCGCCACTGGACCGTCTGAGAGGGGAATTCGCAGCGGGTGGCGTCGTGCCGGATTGCGCGAGCGTCGACGTCACCGAGTCCGAACTGGGTCGTTTCGACGAGCGGCGGGCGGAGACGGCGCTGCGGCGCTGCCGTCCGGTGTGGCTACGCGGCTCGTTCGACCTGCACGTACCGGACTTCGACGGTGAGGTCCTGACCGGTGCGGACTTCGATTCGGGTGGCGAGTTTCCCGGCGAGGTCGGGGTACTCGTCGCCGGGTGGGACGCCGAGCGTGACGACGACGGACTGTGGCTGGCGGGAGACGAGGCCGCGCTCGTACTGGAACTGGACGTCGATGAGCGAGACTCTGGCGTACTCGGCTTGCGCGGTCACGTCGTCGATGGCGCGGTCGACGGCCTGTTCGGTTTCGGCGGCCTCGAAGGAGGCGAAGGTGACGCCGCCGAGGAACGCCGAGAGGACGGCGATGGCGACGGCGAGCGTGGCGACGCGCTTGACGAGCGCGGCGCGGGCCTCGCCGACGTCGAAGAACTTCTGCGGGCGGTAGCCGGAGTACCAGAGCACGACGAGTGCGGCGAGGTTGATGGAGAGGACGTTCACGGCGACGAGAATCCCGGACCCGACCGCGAGCGTCGGCACGCCCCACGCGAGTCCGATGCCGACGGTGGCGGCCGGCGGGATGAGCGCCACGGCGATGGCGACGCCGACGAGCGCCGACGAGACGCCGGTCATCAGGCTGTAGACGCCGGCGACGCCCGCACCGAGCGCGACGACCAGCGAGAGGAAGTCCGGACGGAGGCGCTCGCGGACTTCCGACAGCGACAGCACGTCGAGGCCGGGCGGGACGACGTGTGTGTACTTGACGAGGAACGCGAACGCGGCGGCGCCGACGACGGCGAGGGCGATGCCGACGAACTGGAGCTGGACACCGCGCAGAAATAGGTCGTCGTCGTCGACGACGGTGCCGACGCTCGCCGACATCGCCGGCCCCAGCAGGGGCGCGATGACCATCGACCCGACGACGGTCGCCGGCGAGTCCAGCAGGAGGCCGGCGGTCGCGATGACCGTGCTGACGACCGTCAGGACGGCGTACGTCCCGCGGCTCGGCGCGAGGTCTTCGGCGCGCGCCACCAGCTCCTCGCGGGCGATGCGGTCGCCGTCGGAGTCCTCGTCGCGTGCGTACCGCTCTTCGAGTTCGTCGAACTGCCGGGAGACGACCGTTTCGGCGTTCAGGACGACCGTGTAGGCGTCCTCTGAGAGGCCGACCGACCGCAGGGAGTCGAGGACGTCACCGACCGCCTCCGTCGGCAGCGGGAAGTGCACGACGGCGGTGTACTCGCGGCTGCCGGTCTCGTCGGTCACGACGTAGTCGATGCCCTCGTCCTCGAGCGCGGCGAGCACCGCGTCGCGTTTTCCGGCGGGGACGGTCACCTGGACGAGTCGCACGACTCCCGCTTGCAGAGGGGCGAAGAAAAGCGTTCGGCGGTGGGAGGACGAGGTCGCGGCGGCCGCAGGCGTGACCCGATTACGCCGAGGTGGCGTTGTAGGTGACGCGTACGTCGGCCGTGACCGTCACGGGCCCAGACTGGACGGCGGTACCGCCGGCGGCGTCACCGGCAGCGGAGACGTAGGCTGTCTCCATGCGGTACGGCCGGTAGCCGGTGTCGGCAGAGTGGATGGAGTGGACTCCGGTCACCGCGAGGTCCCCCGAGGACGCGAGCGTGTCGGCGCGCGTCTCGGCGTTGCCCATTGCGGCCTCGAGCGCATCGTTGTGGAGCTGTTCGCGCTTCTCCTCGGAGAGCGTGAACGACACGCCGTCGATCTGGTCGGCGCCGTTGTCGACCGCGAGGTCGATCAGTTCGCCGGCCGCTTCGGTGTCGTCGGTGGTGATTTCGAGCGCGTGGACGCCGCGGTAGTCGCCGTACTCGGTGCCGCTGCGGGTGCGTTCGCGCTCCTGGCGGATGTCGAAGTACGCGGTGCGAATCCCGTCGCTGGGGACGCCGTACTCCTCGAGAGCGTCACGGACCGACTGGACGTCCGTGGCGAGCTCCTCGCGGACCGTGGTGGAGTCGTTGCCCGTCGCCGTCACGGCCACGCGGACGACCGCCTGGTCGGGCGTGGCCTCGACGTCGCCGGACGCGGAGACGGTGATGGACTTCGACGAGTCGGCTGGCTGGTTCGCGGAGGCCGGCCCCGCGCCGAGCGTCACCGCGCCGGCGACGCCGGCAGCGACGAGCAGCCCGGCCACGAGGACCGCACTCAGGGCAGTCTTGGATTCCATTGCGTGCTGGTCTACGACACGATGGGGCTTGAAGCTCCCTCGGGCTCAAACGGCGGTTTGACCGTCGTCCCGGGACGCACGACTTAACCGGGTTCGCGGGCTACCGTGGGTATGTTCGAGAATCGGCCCGACCGGACCGACGAGGTGGTGCTCGTCGGCCGGTCGAACGTCGGGAAGTCGACGCTGATGCGGGAGCTCACCGGCCACCAGGTGCCGACCGGCCAGAAGCCCGGCGTCACCCGGCAGCCGAACCACTTCGACTGGGCGAGCGAGGACTTCATGCTCACCGACCTGCCCGGGTTCGGGTACATGCAGGGCGTCGAGGACGGCCACGAGGAGGCGATCAAGACGGAGGTCGTCCAGTACGTCGAAGAGTACGCCGACAACGTCATGGTCGGCATCCTCGTCCTCGACGGGAAGGCCGCCGTCGACATCATCGACCGCCACAGTGGCGAGGACGAGATTCCGCACGTCGTGGAGCTGTACTACCTCCTCGAGGACCTCGGCATCCAGCCGGTGGTCGCCGTCAACAAGATGGACAAGGTCGACGACCGCGACGAGCGCCTGAACGACATCGCGGACCGCCTGGGCCTGTACCCGCCGTGGGAGCAGTGGCAGGACGTCATCGCGCCCATCACGGCCAAGAAGGGGAAGATCACCGCGCTGGAGGACGCGGTCAACAGCCACTTCGAGACCGCGAAGCGCGACGACCTCAAGCAGTTCTTCAGCTAGCCGGCGTTCCCGCCGTCCACACGACACGACGGTTCAAGTACGAGAGCGGGACCAGCCCGTGGCGTGCACTGAGTCCCGCGGCGGGGTGCCTGGGCGGGAGCGCGGCGACCACTCCGTCGACGACGAAGCCGAGCCGCCTGTTCGCTACGGTCGACGGCGGGGCCTCACGCACGGCCACAGCTCCGGCTCGCCGCAGCCGCCGCTCGCGAGTTCCGAGAGCGGGCGACTCGGGAGAGAGGCCTCGTCACAAGGGGCTCGGAGGGGGTAACTCCTCGTCACCGTCGCCCACGGCCACCTTCGGCAGCCCCGGACAAGACCCTTTCACTCCCAGTCGGCCCACGTCCGTCGCTCGTCGGCAGCCGTCGCCACGTCGTCCCCAGAAAGCGGGCCGTCCTCGGTGACGACGGCATCGAGGAGGCGGCCGGGCACGGCCTCGAAAATCGGGTTCTCGACTGCGAGGTCGGCGTCACCGTCGTAGAGTGCCAGCGGGTCGCCGTCCGCCTCGACCGCCCGTTCCTCGGACGCGATCTTGTCGGCGGCACACGCCACAAACACCGGAACGCCGGCGTCTCGCCCGGCCAGCGCCGCTGCCCGCGTCCCGACCTTGTTGACGACGGTGCCGTCCGGGAGCACCGCGTCAGCACCGACGAGGACGGCGTCGCAGTCGGCGACGACGGCCGGGACGTTCGCGTCGCTCGTCAGCGTCACGTCGATGCCGGTCGTCGCGAACGACTCGGCGACGGCGACACCCTCGCCGCCGGGGCGTGACGCCGCGACGACCACCCGGTCCGGGTCAACCGTGCGCAGCGCTGCGTCGACGGTCCCCGACCGGGAGAGCGTGAACACCGCCGACGCGCCGGCCAGCTCGTCGGCGGCTCGTTCCGCAGCGTGCTCGTCGGCGTCGACCGCATCCCGGGCGACGGCGTGAGCGCTGGCTTCGACGGCGGCCGGCGTCCGGTCGGCTTCGTGCATCGCCCGGTTCACGCGGTTCCGGACCACCGCCATCCCCGGCTTCGCGTCGCACAGCTCGCGGGCGACTGCTGCGACGGCCGTATACTCGTCCGCCAGCGCGGCCTCGTCGCGGAGCACGTCGAGTGCGCGCAGCGAGACGTACGCCGACCCGTGCTCGTCGTCGGCAGCGACCGTTTCGACCGTCGGCCGGACGGCGTCGTAGGACTGCCAGAGCTCGGGGACGGTGTCGCGGCGCCGGATCTCGGTCGGTACCACCCACTCGTGGCTGGCGGTCTCCCAGTTCGTCGCGACGTCGCGGTCGGCGGCGTCGAAGAGGAACGGGTGGACGCGCCACGTGTCGTGTTCGGGGTCGTCGACCTCGAAGGGGTCGCCGCGGCGGACGAGCGCAGCGTCGTCGACGCCGGCTTCCTCGCAGAGTTCGCGGCGTGCCGCAGCCGCCGGGTCGCCTTCGGCGTGGCCGGCGACGGCGCCCCACTGGCCGGGGTAGGAGCCGACATCGGCGCTGCGTTCCAGCAGCAGGACATCCGGGCCGTGTCGGAGGAACACGGTCACGACGTTCGTTGCCATGGTGGAACCGTCGGCGCGCGGTTGCTTGAACGGTTCCCCGGCGGGAGCGACCGGGGTGGCTGGCGTCGCCGGTACCGCCGGGGCTTTTGTCCGGCGACCCCGAACGAGTGGTATGCACGCGTTCGCGGTCGGTGGGCTGCCGGAGGTCGAGCCCGGCGCCGACCTCGCCGCCCTCGTCTCGGAGCGCGCGGACCTCGTCGACGGCGACGTGGTCTGCGTGGCGAGCACAGTCGTCTCGAAGGCCGAGGGTCGAACGGCGTCCCTCGAGGACTTCCCCGCTGGTCCTCGCGCGCGAGAGATCGCCAGTCGGCTCGAGGACGCGACCGGCGACGAGAAGGACCCCCGGTTCGCGCAGGCGGTCCTCGAGGAGTCCACCGAGGTCGTGATGGAGGCGCCGTTCCTGTTGACGGAGGCGACCTGTGGGCACGTCGGCGTCAACGCCGGCATCGACCGGTCGAACACGGGCGGCGCGGACCTCCTGTTGCTGCCGGAGCACCCCAGCGAGAGTGCCGAGCGAATCCGGTCACGGCTGGACGCCGACGTCGGGGTCGTGGTGACGGACACGTCCGGGCGGCCGTTCCGGCACGGGCAGCGCGGCGTGGCGCTGGGCTGGGCGGGGCTGCCGGCGTCCCGTGACTGGCGGGGGGAGACCGACCGCGACGGCCACGAGCTCGAGGTGACCGTGGAGGCCGTCGTGGACGAGCTGGCGGCGGCGGCGAACCTCGTCTCCGGGGAGGGCGACGGCGGGACCCCGGTGGTGGTCGTCCGGGAGTTCGAGTTCGGTGACCACGACGGCAGCGAGGCCCTCTTCCGGGACGTCTCGGGGGACTTCGTGCGGCAGTCGCTACGGGGGTGGGAGTTCGATGCGGGGCGTTGAGCTGACGCCGGAGCTCCCCGTCCGCGAGGTCGCGGCGCTCGGCGAGCGGGCGGAGGCGGCGGGCTTCGACGCGGTGTTCGCGTCGTGTCACTACAACAACCGCGACCCGTTCCAGGCGCTGGACCGCATCGCGGCGGCGACCGAGGACGTGCTCGTCGGGCCGGGCGTCGCGAACCCCTACGACACGCATCCGGTGAAGCTGGCGTCGCAGGTTGCGACGCTGGACGAGGTCAGCGACGGCCGGGCGGTGTTCGGCGTCGGGCCGGGGGACGCGTCGACGGTCGCGAACCTCGGTGCGGACCGCGACCGGCCGCTGCGCCGGGTGCTGGAGACGTTCAAGGTCGCCCAGGACCTCTGGGGCGGCGAGCGCGTCGACCACGACGGGACGTTCGTCGCGCAGGACGCCGGCCTGAACTACGAGCCGCCGTCGGGGGCGGATGTTCCCGTCTACGTCGGCGCGCAGGGCCCACACATGCTGCGGATGGCGGGGAAGCACGCCGACGGCGTGCTGGTGAACGCGAGCCACCCCCGGGACCTGTCGTGGTCGGCGGACCGAATCGCGGAGGGCGCGGAGGACCGAGTCGTGGACGGTGACGTCGACGTGGGGGCGTACGCGTCAGTGTCTGTGGCCGAGGACGAAGCAGCGGCGCTCTCGGCGGCGCGGCCGCCGGTTGCGTTCATCGCTGCGGGGGCGGCGCCGCCGGTGCTGGAGCGGCACGGACTCGACGAGGAACGAGCGAGCGACATCGGGGAGGCCATCGAGGCCGGCGACTTCGAGGCGGCGTTCGGACTGGTGAGCGACGCGATGCTGGAGGCGTTCTGTCTGGCGGGCACGCCCGGGCAGGTCGCCGACCAGCTGTCGGCGGTCGGCGGGCACGTCGACAGCGTGGTCGCGGGGTCGCCGCTGGGTCCCGACCGGGCGGCGGCCGTCGACCTGCTCGCCGACGCGTTCGCGGACGCCGACGTCTAGGGGCGCTGGCGGCGTTCTCGGGTGACGGCGCTGTCGGGGAGCAGCGGCTTGACGAGGCCGCCGACAGCCATGCCGCCGAACGCGGCCGACGCCGCGCCGACGAACAGCGCGCCGAAGAGCACGCCGAGCGCCGACAGCGGGTCGGTTGTGGCGGCCGTCGTGAAGTGTTCGACCATCGTGACGACGTCGTCGATGACCCAGACCATACCCGAGCGTGGGTGGGCCGGCGTCTTGAGTGCTCCGGGAGCGTTATGCCGGGGGCGGCCCAACCACGGGGTGTGTCAGACGAACCCACGCTCGAGGCGTTCGCGGGCGACGGCGACGACGAGAAGAGCGGGGAGGGTGCGAGCGACGACAGCGGCACGGGCGGCGACCGTGCAGACGTCGCGGAGGCAGCGGAGACCGGTGCGAGAAGCGCGCTTGCGGTGACGAGCGCGTATCAGCCCGACGGCGAGTGTGCGTCCTGTGGCGCGTCGTCGACCCGGCTGTGGGCCGACGGCGACGGCGGGCGCGTGTGTTCGAACTGTACCGTCTGGACGACTACCGGCGGGCGTGCAGCGGACCAGTAGACATACAAGCGTCTCAAACCCTACAGGACCGTATCCACCCGCCCCGCTACCACTACCCATGACAGACGCACCCGATACACACGCCGTGGCGGACCCACGAACCCACACCGACGCGCCGGCGCCGATGCCCGTCTCGGAGGCCAGCGAGCTGGCTGCCGACGTCGTCGAGAACATCGAGACCGTCATCGTGGACAAACACGACGCCATCGAGCACGTCCTGACGGCCGTGCTCGGCGGCGGCCACGTCCTGCTGGAGGACGTGCCGGGCGTCGGGAAGACGATGCTCGCGCGGTCGGTCGCGCGGTCGTTCGACGGCGACTTCCGCCGCGTCCAGTTCACGCCCGACCTGCTGCCGACCGACGTGACGGGCGTGAACGTCTTCAACGAGAAGGCCCGCGAGTTCGAGTTCCAGGCGGGGCCGGTGTTCGCGAACGTCCTGCTCGCCGACGAGATCAACCGCGCGCCGCCGAAGACCCAGTCCGCGCTGCTGGAGGCGATGGAGGAAGACCAGGTGACGGCGGACGGCGAGACCCGCCAGCTCCCGGACCCCTTCCTCGTCATCGCGACCCAGAACTCCGTGGAGCGCGACCGGACCTACGAGCTGCCGGTCGCGGAGCTCGACCGCTTCATGAAGAAGCTCCAGCTGGGGTATCCGGGCCGCGAGGAGGAGGTCGACGTGCTGGACCGCGTCGTCGGCGGCCACCCCATCGACGACATCGCCGCGGTGGCGAGCGTCGAGGACCTGCGGCGGGCGCGCTCAGCGACCGCGGCCGTCGAGGTCGCCCGCCCCGTGAAGGCGTACGTCACCGAGCTCGCGCGGTACACCCGGGACCACGCCGCGCTCGGCGTCAGCCCGCGTGGCTCCATCTCCCTGCTGCAGGCCGCGCAGGGCCGCGCGGTCCTCGACGGCCGCGACTACGTCGTGCCGGACGACGTGCAGGTGGAGGCGCCGGCCGTGCTCGCCCACCGCATCCGGCCGGATGCGGGCGGGACACTCGGCGGCGAGGCCGCTCGCACGCTCGTCGGGCGCGCGCTGAACACCGTGAACCCGGAGTGAGTCGATGCCGGCCAGCCTCACCCGCCGCGGGCGCGTGGTCGCGGGCGTCGCCGTCCTCGGCGTGCTGCTCGGGTACGGGTTCGGCGGCCGCAGCCTGAACGCCGTCGTGGTGCCGGCGGCGGTGCTGTTCGCGGCGACCCGGCTGTACGTCGCGTACGCCCCGGAGCCGTACGTCGAACGCATCACGCCCCGGGAGGGCCACCAGGGCGAACATCGCACCGTCGAACTGGTGGTGGACGCCGACCGGTCGTACCCGGTGACGCTGCGCGAGCAGCTCGGCGACGGGCTGCGCGGCGACACCGTCCACCACGTCGAGACGGACGGCCGCACGGTGTCCTACGACGTCGAACTGGCACACCGTGGCGTGCACGCCATCGGGCCGTGTCGCGCCACGGCGACCGACCCGTTCGGGCTGTGGACGGCGTCGTTCCTCGTCGCGGACCCGAAGTCGGTCCGGGTGTTCCCGCGCGTGCACTCGCTGGGTGACACTGCGGCGCTCCTCCGGGGGTACGTCGGCATCACCGACGAGCGCGAGCAGTTCGCGGGCGTCCGCGAGTACGAGCGCGGCGATCCGGTCCGGGACGTCAACTGGAAGGCGTCCGCGAAGCGGCCGAGCGGCGACCTCGCCGTCACCGAGTTCGTCGGCGAGGGCGCCTCCAACCGCGTCACCATCGCCGCCGAGGCCCGCGGCCCGCGCGCCGACTCCGTCGCCGAGGCGGCCGCGAGCGTCGCCACACACCTCCTCGACGCCGGCATCGCCGTCGGGATGGCGACAGCGGACGGCCGCCTCGACCCGGCGCACGGCGACCCCCACCGCCGGCGCATCCTCGGGCTGCTGGCCGGCTTCGAGCAGGGCCACCTCCGGCGGCGCTACCGCGACGAGGCCGACATCTACGTGCACGCTCCCGAGAGCGGCGAGCACGTCTCGGTGACCGTCGACGGCGAGGACCACCGCTACGAGGAGTTCGTCGGCGGCAGGACCGGTGCCGGAGGCCGCACGGAGGAGGTGGCGGCGTGAGCGCTGCGACCCTGAGAGCGCGACTCGCTGGCGCGTGGACGGACTCTCCGCGGGACGCCGTCGCCACGGCGTGCGTCGCCGTGGTGGTCGCGGCGTACCTCTCCGTGCTGTACGACGTGACGAGCGTCGTCGGGGAGAGCGCGACGCTCGTCGGCGTGGTCACGGGAGCGCTCGCGCTCGCTGCCGTGCTGCGCGCGCTCCCGTCGAAGTACGCCTTCGGGCTCGCCGTCGCGCTGCTGGCCGGCGGGCTGGTGGCGTACCTGCTGTCGGTGCCCCGGGCGTACTACGCCGCGCTGTCGCCGGGGCGCGTCCTCAAAGACACCGTGGCGCTGCTCACGGGCTACTCGGTGCTGCGGATGCCGGCGGCCGGCACGTGGGCGGTGGCGGTCGCGCCGGCGCCGACGTTCCTCGCGGCGTACTTCACCGCCCGGCGTGAGTACGCGCGGGCCGCCGGGCTGGCGGGCGCGACGCTGGCGTTCTTCGTGCTCACCGGCGACGCGTCGACGACGGTGACGCTGGTCGGCGTGCTCGCGGCCGCCGGTGCCGTGGCGTTCGGGACGCTGGCCGTCCACGACGCCGGCAGCCGGCAGGTACAGGTGGTCGCCGCCGTGCTCGCGGTGATGGTGGTGGCGTCGGCGACGGTCACTGCGGTGCCGGGCGGCCGGTCGCCGCTCGTCCCGGCCGAGGCGACGACGACTGCCAGCAGCCTCGTGAACGCCGACAGCTACGTCGGCGTCGGCGGCGAACTCCGGCTGGACCCCCAGGTGCACTTCGTCGCGGAGTCCGAGCAGCCGACGTACTACCGGGGCGCGGTCTACGACCGGTTCACGGGCAACGGCTGGACGCAGACCGCCGACGTCGGCACCGAGCAGGGGACGCCACCCCCGACGGGCGACCGCATCCGGCAGACCATCACCGTCGAGCGCCGCCTCGGCCTCGCGCCCGCAGCGCCCGTCCCGCAGACCATCAGCGGGCTCGACGCCGAACTCACCGAGGGCGGGCTGCTCCGGCAGACGCCGACGCTGTACCCCGGCGACAGCTACGAGGTCGTCAGCCGCGCGCCGCCCGACGACCCCGAGACCCTCGCGGGCGAGACCGGCGACGTCCCCGCAGAGATCCGCGACCGGTACCTCCAGACGCCCGAGAGCACCAGCGAGGACGTCGTCGCGCTGGCCGACGAGATCACGCGGGACGCCGACTCGCCGTACCGGCAGGCCGAAGCCATCGAGACGTGGCTGGAGGCGAACAAGGAGTACTCGCTGAACGCGCCGAACACCGACGGCGACCTCGTCAACGAGTTCGTGCTGCGCGGACAGGTCGGCTACTGCACGTACTACGCGTCGGCGATGGCCGTGATGCTGCGCTCGCAGGGCGTGCCCGCGCGGTTCGTCGTCGGCTTCACCGAAGGGCAGCGCGTCAGCGAGGACGAGTACGTCGTCCGCGGCGTCGACTCCCACGCGTGGGTGGAAGTGTACATCCCGGACCGCGGCTGGGTGACGTTCGACCCGACGCCCAGCGGCGAGCGCACGAGCGCCGAGCAGAGCCGCGTCGAGGAAGCCCGCAGCGAGGGCGTCGACGGCGTCGACGCGGCCGGCAGCGAGGACGGCACGTGGACGCCGCCGACGAACACCACGTCGACCAGCGACGGCGGCGACGAGGACGGCGTGAACGGCACCGTGAACCCGAACCGGACGGCGCCACAGGACCGCGAGGACTACCTCGGGACGCCACAGGGAGGCGACTCACCGGCGAACGTCACCGTCCCGTCGAACCTCGAGGGCGCCGGCGGCGACGCCGGCGCGGCCGGCGGCGACGGGCCCGACCTGCCGCCGCTGTCGACGCTCGCCGTCTGGGGCGTGCTCGTCGCCGGCGCGGCCGCCGCGCTCCGGTACACCGGCATCGCGGACCGCGCGTACCGCGCGCTCTGGCTGCGGTGGCTGCCGGACGCAGACGACCCCCGGGAGGAGGTCGAGGCGGCCTACGAGCGCGTCGAGTACGTGCTCGGGCAGCGCTACCGCAGCCGGCACAGCGGCGAGACCGTCCGGGAGTACGTCGCGGACGTCAGCCCGGGCGACGCCGCCGAACGCGTCGCCAGCCTCAGAGAGCGCGCGAGGTACGCAGGCACGGCCTCCGAGGCGGAAGCCAGCGAAGCCAAACGCCTCGCGCGGTCGCTGGCAGGCGAATACAGCCGCCTGCCGTCGCTTCGGCGATAGTGTTTAATACGCGGATTTCGTACGCATTCGTGTAATGTCGGAAGTCTGCTCGACGTGCGGGTTGCCCGAGGAACTCTGCGTCTGCGAGGACGTCGCCAAAGAGTCCCAGCAAATCGAAATCCGCATCGACGAGCGCCGCTACGGGAAAGAGGTTACCGTCATCGAAGGATTCGATCCGAAGGACGTCGACCTCGACAGCCTCTCCTCGGACCTCAAATCGAAGTTCGCGTGTGGAGGCACCGTCGAGGACGGCGAGATCGAACTCCAGGGCAACCACTCTGGCCGCGTGGAGGAGTTCCTCCGCGACAAGGGCTTCAACGTCGCCTGAGACCCCACGTCGAGGACCAACACCCTGTTTCTCCCGTCGCTGTGAACACCACGACAGCGACCGGGCCGTCCGGCCGTCGGCAGTCGTTTCCTCAGAAGGGCGCGTCCGTCTCGGGACCTTCGTCGCGGCCGTCGTCGTCGTCGGGTGACTGTTCGAGGTCGCCCGGCCACCCCTCGATGCCGCAGGCGAGGCTCTCGACGCGCGCGTCCTCGTCGATGCCCTCGTAGGACTGCACGAGCCGGGCGGCCTGCTGGCTGGCCTGACCGTGCGGGCAGACGGTGACGACGCGGTCGGCGCCGTCGAGGACCTCGACCTTCTGGGGGAGCTGCTGGAAGGGGATGTTCTCGCTGCCCGGGATGTGCCCGCGGTCGAACGCCGACGGGTTCCGGATGTCGACGATTCGGAGGCCGTCGTCGCCGAGGAGTGCTTCGAGTTCGTCCGCGGAGAGCTCGCCGTCCATGCCCGCAGGGTGGTCGCTGCGCGGAGGTATGGCTTCCGGTCGCTGCAGGGAGGGCTCCCATTTCCCGGCGGTGAGTCGGCGGCCGCGTGGCTGCGGGAGGGACGGCTCGCAGGAAAGAACTGGTGGCTCGGGAGCGCTCAGACCTGGGGCGTGTAGCCCGCGTCCTCGACGGCCGCCGCGACGGCGTCGCGGTCGGCGTCGCCCTCGTAGCTGACCTCGCCGGACTCGTTGTCGGCGGTCGCACTGGTCACGCCGTCCACGTCGGCCAGCGCGTCCTCGACGGTCTCCTCGCAGTGCCCGCAGGACATCCCCTCGACGTCGATCGATGGCATATCTCTGTCTACGGCCCCCTCACTTTTCGTGGTTTCCCCTCGCGTTCCCGGGCCGACAGCGCCCGTCGAGTTCGGAATCCGAAGTCGACTCGGCAGTTCGTCGAACGACGTTCAGAGGAAGCCGTCGGTCTCTGCGAGCAGCAGGCCCTCGATGGTGGCGTCGTTGGCGGGCGGCGCCCGGGCCACGCCCAGCGCGTCCTCGACGGGCACGCGCTCGACGGAGAGGAACTCGTTGTCGTCCAGCTCCCGGTCGGTCGCCGTGAGGTCCTCGGCGAACACGATGCCGCGCTTGTGCCGGAGGACCCCCGTCGCCGTCCAGAACTCCTCGAGGAAGTGCACCGAGCCGGCCTCGAAGCCCGTCTCCTCGCGGAGCTCGCGGCGGCCCGCGGCGACGTACGACTCGCGGTCCGGGTGGGGTCGCACGGCATCGCCGCGGCTCACGGCTCCGCCGACTTCTCGCGGGCTTCGCCCGCTCGAATGGCCCGAGGGACTCCGTCCCTCGCTACTCGCTCCGTCCGAGGACGCCCGCTGGTCGTCCTCGCGCTCTTCGACGATGCCCGCCACGAGCTCCATGCACTGCTCGCGGATGGTCGGCCGGTACTGGTCGACGAACACGACGTCGCCGTCGTCGACCGCGACGACGACCACGGCCGGCGGCAGGTCCGCCCAGTAGTAGTCCTTCTCGCTGCCGTCCGGCTGCTCGACGCGGTCGTAGCCGCCGTCGTACCACGTCGTCTCGTACTCGGTGCGGGACTCGACGACCCGCCAGTCGTGGCTCATACGTGGGGGTTCGACGCCACCCACTAAGCACCACCCGAAGCTCACCGGGGTCACGCTTTTCACGCTCAACGGAGGACACCTAGGTATGGCGACAGAGGTCTCCCCCGCCGACGGCCGCTACCTCGTGGCGGTGTTCGCCGTCGGTGCAGTCGACGACCGCCCCGCGGAGACCGGCGAGCTCGCGACCGAGCTCGACGTCAGCCCCGGAACCGTCACCGAGCGCCTCCGCGACCTCGCCGCCCGGGAGCTGATCGACTACGAGCGCTACCACGGCGCCGAACTCACCGAGGACGGCGAACGCGTGGCGCGCCAGCTTGCGTGGCGGCGGTGTCTCGCCGAGAACTTCACCGCCGGCGAACTCGAACTCGCCGAAGCCGACGTGGACGGCATCGGCCGTGTGCTCTCCGAGGACGCCGCCGCGGCGCTCCGCGAGCACGTCGACCACCCGTGTTCGGGGGAGTGCCGGGCGCCCGACGTCCGATTCCCCGAGTGTACGGTCTACTCCTCGAACGCCTCCCGGTAGTACTCGCCGAACGCGATGCGACGCAGCGTCGCGACGGCGGCCTCGGGCTCGTCCTGGAACGTCGCCGCGACCAGCGCGTCCGCGAACGGCACGTAGTGCCAGACGGCGCCGTCGACGTCCTGGCTGCCGTGCTGGACGACCTCGGCGTCGGGGTGGTCGGTGCGGGCGGCCGCGAACTCCGTGTAGTCGCCGACCTCGACCGCCAGCAGCGACGCGAACAGGGCGTCCCGCGCGGTCTCGACCACGTCGCTGGTGACGCGCTCGTCGTACTCCTCCTTCGAGAACGCCATCTCGCGGGCCAGCTCCTTCGTGACAGTCTGGGCGGCCGGCCCCACCGACTCGAAGCACTCGCGGGCCTCCGCGGTCGTCTCGGGCGCGAACACGCCACGCGTCTCGCTCATACCCACCACCCCGGCGGCCACCCCCTACTCGTTTTCGGAGTCGGCGCCAGACGCCCCGTCACTATCATCGCCGTCGTCGCGCTGGGCGTCGTCGTACATCGCCTCGGTGAGCTCGCGGGCCTCTTCGAGGACGTCGCCGGCCGCCCCGGAGAGGTCGGCGCCGCCGGCACTCCCGCCCGCGCGCTCGAACGACGGCACGTCGTGGTCGTGTGGCTCGGTCGCCGGCTCGCTGTCCGTCTCCGTCGCGTGCTCGGTGACCTCGGGCGCCAGCGAGTCCGGGTCGCGCTCGGCCCAGTCCGGCACGTGCTCGTCGAGCCACGCCTCGTGGTCGCCGCCCCGCACCAGCGCCGTGAACGCCACGTGGTTCGCGAGGTGCTCGCCGTCGGCCTCCTCGACGCCACAGACCGGACACTCGTAGCCCATACGTCCCCCCTGGGGCTACCCGCTAAAACCCGTCACGGTCCTCGAGGCTCGCAACCAGCACGTAGGCGTCCTCGCCGTCCGCGTAGTACTGCGGCAGCGTCTGCAAGTACTCGAAGCCGAAGGCGTCGTAGAGCCCGCGAGCCGCCTCGTTGCCCTCCCTGACCTCGAGTTTGACGCTTCGCGCGCCCTGGCCCGCCAGCGTCGCCAGCCCCCGGGACAGCAGCGCCTTCGCGACGCCCTCGCCGCGGCGCTCGGGCCGCACGGCGAGGTTCTTCACGTGCCCGAGCGGCCGGCCGTGCCCGGGGATCTCGTCAGCGACCACGTACCCCGCGATGCCGCCGGGGCCGTCGCCCTCGGCCGCCACCAGGAACCCCGGCGTGCCGAGCTGGCGTTCGAACGCCGAGTACGGCCACGGCTGCGGGAACACCGACTCCTCGATGCGGAACACGTCTAAGAGGTCCGCCCGGGTCGCCTGCCGCACCCGGACGTCCTCGGCGTCGACGGGCTGAACGGCCGTCACACTGCCCGCTTGGGGTGACGCCGATTTAGTCGCTACGGCCGTCGAACCCGAACCGGCCCGAGGCGCTCACTCCACACAGCGACCCGGGACCGCTGCCGTCCGGTGGTGGCGCGGTGGCTGTCGCTGTCTGCCGCTGCGTCGAAAGAAAGAACGGAGAATCCAGCTAGTCGTCGGCGGGCGTGGCGCCCGAGTCGGAGTCCTCCTCGCTGTGGCGCTGCTTCGTCAGCGACAGCTTGCCACCGGCGGCGAGCGTGCGGCGCTCGCGCTCCGAGGCGTCGAGGGTGGCGGTCGCCTCCCAGTCGTCGTTCACCCGGATGGTGAACTCCTCCTGGCCGGACGCGACGGCGTCCGCGACCTCGTCGACGACCTCCACGTCGTCGCCCTGCTCGATGCGGGCGTACGTGTCGTCGTCGATGTTCAGCGGCAGGATGCCGAAGTTGAAGAGGTTCGCCTTGTGGATGCGGGCGAAGCTCTGTGCGAGGACGGCCTCCACGCCGAGGAACATCGGGCACATCGCCGCGTGCTCGCGGGAGGAACCCTGACCGTAGTTCTCGCCCGCGACGAGCACGCCGCTGTCGGCGGCCTTCGCGCGCTCGGCGAACGTGTCGTCGATGCGCGAGAGCGTGAACTCGGAGAGCCGCTCGATGTTCGAGCGGAACTTCAGGATGTCCGAGGTCGCCGGGATGATGTGGTCGGTCGTGATGTTGTCCTCCATCTTCAGGAGGGTCTCACCGCTCACGTCCGCGTCCAGCGGGTCCTTGACGGGCACGCTGGAGATGTTCGGACCCTTGATGAGGTCGTCGTCGATGGACTCCTCGGGCGTGATGATGTCGGCGTCGCCCTCACCGTAGCCGCTGGTGTACGTCTCGCCCATCTGGAAGCCGGGGTCCTCGAGGTCGCCGAGCTCGTCGGCGAGGTCTCGGGGGTCGACGATTTCGCCCTTGATGGCGGAGGCGGCCGCGACCTCCGGCGAGCAGAGGAACACGGAGTCGTCCTCGATGCCGGAGCGGCCCTCGAAGTTCCGGTTGAACGTCCGCAGGGAGACGGAGTCGGAGGCGGGCACGTGGCCGATGCCGATGCAGGCACCACACGTCGCCTCACTGAAGTTCACGCCGGCGGCCATCATCTCGGCCGTCCAGCCCTCGCGGGCGAGCATCTCGGAGGCCTGCTTGGAGCCGGGCGCGACGATCATCTCGGTGTGCTTGGCTATCTCGCGGTCCTCCAGCATCTTCGCTGCCGGGAGGATGTCCTCGTAGGCGCCGTTCGTACAGGAGCCGACGATGACCTGCTCGACGTCCTGGCCCGCGACCTCGCGGACCGGGACGACGTTGTCCGGCATCGACGGTTCGGCGATGAGCGGCTCGAGGTCGGAGAGGTCGACGACGATCTCGTCGGCGTACTCGGCGTCCTCGTCGGGACTGAGGTCGACGAACTCGTCCTCGCGGTCGAACCGGGCCATCCAGTCTTTCGTGCGCTCGTCGGTCGGGAAGATAGAAGACGTCGCACCGAGCTCGGTGCCCATGTTCGTGATGGTCGTCCGCTCGGGGACGGAGAGCGACTCCACGCCGGGGCCCGTGTACTCCAGCACCTTGCCGACGCCGCCTTTCACGGAGAGGCGTCGCAGGAGCTCGAGGATGACGTCTTTCGCGGTGGCCCACTCGGGGAGCTCGCCCTCGAGTCGGACGTTGACGACCTCGGGCATCTCGACGTAGTAGGCGCCACCGCCCATCGCGACGGCGATGTCGATGCCGCCCGCGCCGATGGCGAGCTGGCCGAGACCGCCGGGGGTCGGCGTGTGGCTGTCGGACCCGAGGAGGGTCTTGCCGGGCGCGGCGAAGTTCTCCTTGTGGACGTTGTGGCAGATGCCGTTGCCCGGGCGGGAGAAGTACGCGCCGTAGGTGCCGGCGGCCGACCGCAGGAAGCGGTGGTCGTCGGTGTTCTTGAAGTCGAACTGGTAGGTCTGGTGGTCGCAGTACTGCGCGGCGAGCTCGGTCTGGACTTCGTCCATCTCGAGTGCCTCGAACTGCAGCCAGACCATGGTCCCAGTGGTGTCCTGAGAGAGTGTCTGGTCGATCTCGATGCCGATCTCTTCGCCGGGCGTCAGGTCGCCCTCGACGAGGTGGTCATCGAGAATTTTTTCCGTGAGCGTCTGTCCCATAGCGTCCCGAGATGGAGCTTCTACAATTATAAATCCCGCGTGTTTCAGGAGCCCCGGCTGTCCCTTATACAGCCCGTATTCCCTTATTTGACGCGTGTGGACGAACCGCAAGAAGTGGCGGCAGAACGGGGCCGCCGCCGGCCCCGTCAACTGCTGTTCCGGCGCGTGCTGCGTCGCTGCTGGGGGTGCGTTACTGGTACTCCGTGATTGTCAGCGTGTAGTCGCCGCTGCCGCTGTAGGAGTCCACGAGCGCGTGCAGGTCCGCGGACGTGTCCGGGCTGTCGATGGTGATGGACTCCTGGGAGTCGGTCGTCCACGACCGGTAGTCGTAGTCCGACGTGGTCGGGCAGGCGTCGACGCCCGTGTTCGCGTACAGGTCGAAGTCGGCGTCCGACGGCCCGTCCAGCTCGAGGACGAGCTGGCTCGGGCTGGTGTACTCGTAGGCGTACGACCAGCAGTCGTCGTCCCAGTAACCCGACAGCGAGTCGGAGACGGTCGTCGACGTGGAACCGTCGCCACCGTCGTCGCCGCCACCGCCACCCGAGCCGGGCTCGGTGGTGATTGCGTTCCCGGCATCGACACGACCGGACCCCTGCTCGTCACTGGACAGGCCGACGTCGACAGCCGTGTTCTTCAGGTGGGATCGGAGCTCGGTGTTCGTGAGGTCCCACTGTGCGAGCGCGAGCCCCGCGACGCCCGCGACCACCGGAGTCGCCATCGACGTCCCCGAGATAGAGTCGTAGTCGTCGGCCGTCCACGTCGAGAGGACGTTCGTCCCCGGCGCGGCCAGCTCGATGTCGCTGCCGTAGTTCGAGTACGACGCCAGCGTCTCGTCGGGGTCGAGCGCGCTCACGGCGAGACACTCGCTGTACGCCGCCGGGTAGGAGACAGAGCCCTGGCCGTCGTTGCCGGCCGCCGCGACGACCAGCGAGCCGTTGTCCGTCGCGTACGAGACGGCATTCTTCATCGTGTCCGTGTAGCCGCCCCCACCGAGCGAGAGGTTGATGACCTCGGCGCCCTGGTCGGCCGCCCACGTGACGGCGTCGGCGATGTCCGACGTGGAACCCGAGCCCTCCTCGGAGAGCGCGCGGCCGGACAGCAGGCTGGAGTTACCGATGCCGGTGACGCCCTCGCCGTTGTCGATCTCGGCGGCGGCGATGCCGGCGACGTGCGTGCCGTGGTACTCGTCGCTGAGTACGTCCGGATACGGGTCGCTGTCGTCGTCGACGAAGTCCCGCCCGTAGTTGGACACGGACCCGTCCATGTTGCCGTCGAGGTCCGGGTGGTCGTACTTGACGCCCTGGTCGACGACGGCGACAGTGACGTTGGAGTCGCCGAACGTCGTGTCCCACGCCTCGGGGGCGTTGACCTGCTGGTCGGCGTACTGGTCGTCGTAGCGCGGGTCGTTGGGCATGAGCTGCGCCCGGAACTCGACGTTCTCCTCGACGTACTTGACGGAGTCGGCGGACTCGAGCCGTTCGACGAAGTTCTCGTGGGCGGGCTCGGCGGCGTTCTCCGGCAGGCCGACGACGGTCGTGTTCAGCGTCTCGTTCGTGCCGAGGGCTTCTTCCTCGCCCGTGAGGTGCTGCTTGACGTACCCCTCGGGGTCGTCCTCGACGCCGGAGACGCCGACGATGTACTCGCGGCGGTCGGAGCCCTTCCCGTCGCCCGACTTGCCGGCACCGGCGCCGACGAAGGCGACGGACCCGGCGGCCGCACCGGCTGCTGTCAGGAAGCTGCGCCTCGTGAAGTTGGTATCGTCTGCCATCCCACACGACAGACCCCCGCACACCCACTTATTATTTTTTAGTGTTTTTCGTAAATTAGTTCTTTGAGAACTGTAATAAACCGGGTTGGGGTTGGAACCGAAAGCGCTACCCGGTCCCCAGCGAACCCACAGCCATGTACGAGAGCGGTGCGTTCGTCGCCGACCACGTCGACCCCGTCGCGGCCGAACAGGTCCAGCCCAACGGCGTCGACCTCACCGTCGAGGCGGTGCTCGAACAGGTCGAAGCCGGCCGCATCGGGACGGACGGCAAGACCATCGGGGCACGCGACCCGGTCGAACCAGACGCCGGCGAAGACGGCGACGTCTTCGTCCTCCAGCCGGGCGGCTACGTCCTCCAGTACGCAGAGACCATCTCCATCCCCGAAGCCCACGTCGGCTTCGTCTACCCCCGGTCGTCGCTGATGCGGAACTCCTGTATGCTGAACTCCGCCGTCTGGGACGCCGGCTACACCGGCAAGGGCGAGGGACTCCTCGAGGTCCACCACGAGGTCGAACTCGAGCGCGGCGCGCGCGTCGCCCAGCTCGTGCTCGCCGACGCCGACCACGCCGCCACCTACGACGGCAGCTACCAGGGCGAGCGGACCCCCGGCGAGTAGGGACCGGGCTTTTTGCCGGTCGGGAGCGAGCCGCAACCATGAACCGGACGCGCAGTGCCGGCGTCGCGCTCACCGCCGCGGGCGTCGCCGGCTACCTCGCCGGCGTCGCGACGCCCTATCCGGGCCGGGCGTTCACCGTCACGGCCGTCATCGTGGGCATCACACTCGCCAGCATCGGCGGCGACGGCCGCGACGAGGGCGACCGCGAGCAGACGACCGGACGACAGGACGACGAGGAGGAAGCGGACGGCGGCGGCCGGGGGGTGGCGGGGTCGTGACCGTCGACACCGTCGTCTTCGACACCGACGGCCACGATTCGCGCGACGACCCGGTGGACGCCCGCGACGACCCCGGCACCACCTGGGTGCGGGTCGTCGACCCGGACGAGGACGAACTCGACGAACTCGCAGCCGGCTACGACCTCCACGCACTCGAAGTCGAGGACGTTCGCGGGGACGTCCGCCCGAAGGTCGAGGAGTTCGACGACCACACGTTCGCGCTCGTGAAAGCCGCCTCGCTGCGGCACGGCGACGTCGCGTTCGCCGACGAACTCCGCGCGCTCACGGTCGGGTTCTTCTTCGGCGACGACTGGCTGCTCACCGTCGAACCCGAGCGCGTCGACGCCATCGACGCCGTCCGGGCGCGCGTGACCCGAGAGGACCCCCGGCTGCTCGCCAACGGCCCGGACTTCACCGCCTACCGCGGCATCGACCGCATCGTCGACGACTACTACGGCATCCTCGACGACATCGAGGACGACATCGAGGCCGTCGAGAACGAGGTCACGGCGGCCGCCGGCGACGAGAACCTGCTCGAACGCATCAACGACCTGCGCCGGGACCTGCTGTCGGTCCGCCGGCTCCTCTGGCCGACGCGGGACGCCGTGGGCGTGCTCGCGCGCGGCGACCCGGCGCACGTCCAGCCGTCGACCGAGAAGTACTACCGGGACGTCTACGACCACCTCGTCCAGCTCGTCGACCTCACGGAGACCTACCGCGACCTCGCCAGCGGCGCGCGCGACATCTACCTGAACGCGCTCTCGATGTCCACCAACGACGTGATGAAGACGCTGACCGTGGTCGCGACCATCATCCTCCCGCTGACGTTCGTCGCCGGCGTCTACGGGATGAACTTCTCGGGCAGTCCCCTGAGCATGCCGGAACTGGGGTGGGCGTACGGCTACCCCGCCGTGATGGTGGGCATGGCGGCGACGGCGGGGATTCTGCTGGTGTACTTTCGCCGCGAGAGCTGGCTCTGAGCGACAGGCCGGGGGTGGCGACAGCGGGCGCGAACTGTCGCCCGTGCTGTCGGGTCAGTCGTCGGCGGGCGCGGGGGCAGCGCCGCCGACGGCGGCGGTCGCGGCGTCCGGCGCGTGCGCCGCCCAGAGCGCGAGCAGGCTCGGGAGCAGGTAGACGGAGACGACCAGCGACGACGTGAGCGCGAGCGTCACGAGCACGCCGAAGTCCTGGAGTAGCGGGATGGGCGTCAACAGCAGCGCCAGGAACGCGCCGACAGACGTGAGCGTGCTCCCGAGGAGTGCGCCGCCGGTGCCCGTGGTGGCCTCGACGAGCGCCTCGTCGACCGACAGCCCGGCCGCGTACTCCTCGGCGAACCGGTCGCTGACGTGGATGTTGTAGTCGATGCCGAGCCCGATGATGAGGCTCAACAGCAGCGCCGTGTTCACCGTCAGCGGGACGTTCAGGACCCACATGCCGGCGACGACGAGCGCCGTGACCATCCCGATGGGGATACTGGTCACCAGCCCGAGCGTCGCGCTCCCGACCAGCAGCCGGTAGACGGCGGTCAGCAGGACGGTGACGCCGGCGAGCGCCAGCAGCATCGTCTCGAGGATGTTCGCCGAGAGGATGTCGCCGACGACGACGCTCAGCGTGCCGCCGCCGACGCCGACCACGGAGACGTCGCCGCGTTCGACGGCGTCCGAGAGCGCGAGTACGGCGTTGCCCTGTTCGACGGTGCTGGCGTCCGGCCGAATCGGCACGACGACGCGCACGGACTGGTAGCCACCGTCGGGCGTCCGGTCGACGACGCGGCTGGCGCGGTCGGGCGCCGCCTCGTAGAGCGCGTCGTAGACCCCGGCCACGTTCCGGTCCGGGACGCCGTCGCCGTCAGTGTCGGCGTCGGCGAGCGTCTCGGCGACCGCCTCGTCCTCGGCCGCGACCGACGACAGCACCGTCAGCGGGGAGACGACCGGGACGCTGCCGCCGCGCTCGAGCACGGGGTCGTAGTCGCCGGCCGCGTTGGTCACGCGGTCGACGGTCGCCAGCACAGCGGGGTCGGCAGCCCCGTCGGGATGTTCTATCAGTATCGTCGACCGCGTACGGTCGGCCTCGTCGGCCGCCCGGTACGTGTCGTCGACGTAGTGGCGGTTCTCGCTGTACGCGGAGACCTCCCAGCCGACCGGGTCCGGGAGGTTTTGCTTCCACTCGGCGACCTCGACGTCGGGCTCCTGGAAGGACTTCCGTTCGAGGTCGCCCCAGGCAGCGCCGGCAGCGGCACCCGACACGACGGCGACGACGAGCACGACCGGTGCAGCGCGGCGCGCGAGCGCCGCACCGCCCGCCAGCAGGGGTTCGAGCCGCGGCGTCTTCCCGAGCGCTCGCTTCCGGCGGTCGAACCCGAACCGCTCCAGCAGCGAGTCCAGCGTCACCTTCAGCGCGGGGACGAGCGTGACCGACACGACGAACGTCGACAGTACGCCGAGCGTCACGCCGTACGCGAGGTCCTTGACCGTGCCGAGATCGCTCGTGGCGTTGGCCATGAAGCCGACGGCGGCAGTCAGCGTCACTAGCGTCAGCGCGACGGCGACCGACGACAGCCCGCGCGCCATCGGCGGCCGGATCGCTTCGTCGCTGCCGCGTTCCTCGCGATGCCGCATGAACACGTGCAGCCCGTAGTCGACGCTCAGCCCGACGATGAGCACCGGCCCGACGACGATGGTGAGGCTGGCAGGAATGTCCAGCCAGCCGAGGATGCCGAACATCCAGACGACCGACACCACGACGCCCGTGAACCCGACGAGGACGTCGACGAGGTCACGGTACGCGAACGCCAGCACCACGAGGATGACGAGCAGCGAGATGGGGACGACGAACTCGACGAGTTCGGGCAGCAGACTCACGGCGTTCGCCGACGCCTGCTCGCCCACGGTGAACACCTCGGCGCTGCCGTACTCGCCGGTGGCGTCGTAGAGCGCCGCGGTGGCCGCGGACCGCTCTGCGTCGCCGTCGGCGGCGAGCTGGAACACCACCCGGTGGCTCTCGGCGCTCGCCGTGCCCGGCTCGTAGTCAGCCGGGAGCAACGCCAGCGCCGGCGAATCAGGCGAGAGGACGGACTCGACGAGCGACTCGACCTCGCGCTCGGACGCCGCGGCCAGTGCGGCCTGCTGGTCGGCCAGCGACGCCGACTGGTCGCCGGCCGCGCGCTTCGCGACGAGGTTCGCCACGCCCTGCACCGGCCGGTCGCCGAGCGCCGCGGCCAGCGACTCGTTGTCCAGCGCCGCACGCTGGTACTCGAGGGACGCCACGAGTGCCTCCTTCGACAGGGCGTTCCCGTCGTCGCCACCGTCGACGCGCACGTACGCCGACGCGGGGCTCGGCCCGTCGCTGCGGTCGCTGGTCTCGTTGACGTACGCGGACTGGATGTAGCCCTGCTTCTGGACGACTTCTGTGTCCTCGCCGATGCTCGACCCGCTGGCACTTCTGTCGAGGTTCAACTGCGTCGCGCCCGCACCGATGCCCGCCGTCAACACCAGCATCGCGACCACGACGGCGACGCTGTGCTCGGTGACGACGCCGAACGCACGCTCGAGGAACCGACTCATCGCCGACCACCTCGCCGCCTGTCGCCGGCGACAGTGGCTGGGGTGTGTGTCTGAGGGGGGACCATACCTGTGACGGCGGCCCGCCACGCTATTAAACGCGACTCGCTGTCGCAGCCCCGGCGACACCGACCGGTCAGCCACCGCCAGCGTCACTCACGGGGGCGGGCGCCGGCAGGCGTCAGGCGCGTTCGTCGAACAGCGGCGAGAACGTCTCGGTGACGTGCTGTGGCACGGCGTCGGTGTCCAGTGAGACGACGACTCGCCCGCCGGCCTCGTCGGCGCGCGCCACGAGTACGTGCAGGAACCGGAACGCCACCTCTGCGTCTGTCGCGTCCACGATACTCTCGAGGCCGTCGACGTACACTGTCGGCTCGCGGCCCGTCCACTCGTGGAGGTACTCGTGGACGATCGCACCGACTTCGCCGACGTCACGCTCCGAAGCCACCGTCTCGACGACCGCTGTGTCCACCTGCGTCGGTACTCCAGCGTGGCTGTCGCCCGCGTCGCCGGGTGTCGACTCGGTCCTCGTCGCTACCGCGGCGCTGCGCGTCTTCTCGCCGGCGCTCACGGCGACGGCGCACTCCCGGTCTATCCCCCACCGTTCGAGCCACGTCTCCGCGTCGAACGAGTACGTCACCCCCACGACGGTCGACGGGTCCCGAGGGTCGCCGTCCGCCGCAGTGACGTCCGGCGACGTCACGAGGACGGCACTGGCTCCCCCCGGCGTGTCTACTCCCCCCATGCTGGTCTCTATCTCGGACTTCTTAACCATCCAAGATAAATCTTGTCAAATACTACCCCAGGCAGACCCACACCAATCGGCACGCCCGACAGACGAACATTCAAGCCAGTCGCGTGGCAGTACACCAACGATGGCACGAGCAGCGGCCACCGAGGTGCGTTCCTGATGGCGTCCGTCTCCTCTGCCCACCTCGTGTTGTTCATCGCGGCCATCCTGTTCTCCGCCGCCCTCGCCGGCACCCTCACCGAGAGCGCGAACAGCCTCGGCGCGAGCATCGAGGACGCCGCCGACGCCGATGCCACCCGGACCGCCACCGCCTTCCAGATCGTCAGCGACGACGACGCTCCGAGCGCCGTCTACGACGCCGACACCGAGACGCTCACCGTCCTCGTCAAGAACACCGGCGACACCACCATCCCCAGCCAGCCCGACGACGTCACCCTCCTCGTCGACGGCGCCTACCAGACCGACACCCAGACCACCGCCCTCGACGACGACCGCTGGCGCCCCGGCACCGTCCTCCGCGTCCGGACGAACGTCACGCTCGCCCCGGACACAGAGACCCGGGTCGTCGTCGACGCCAGCGGCCACCGCGACTACTTCGTCTTCACCACCCCGGCCTGACGAGGCGGCCAATCCCGACTGGTCGAACCGTACTCGCAACGACGGACGAGCGACACGCTGGTCGCTCGTCGCGTCGGCTCTCGAGAAGCATAGACTCGCTGGGATCCCCGTGAGCGCTGCGAGGCGCTTCGCGCCTCGAAATGTGCGAACGGCACAGCCGTGAGCACAGCGAACGGGGAGCCTGCGAGGGAATGACTGAGCGAACGAAGTGGGCGAAAGAATGGACTCGCTGGGACTGAGCGAACGCTGTGCGTTCGCGAGGGTCGCCAGACCTCCGGTCTGGCGGGATTTGAACCCGAAGGAAGACGGACCGCTCGCTTCGCTCGCGGTTGCGACTTCCAGGGCTTCAAATCCCGACTCGCCGCGCCGCACTCGCAACGACGGACGAGCGACACGCTGGTCGCTCGTCGCGTCGGTTCTCGAGAAGTATGGACTCGCTGGGATTTGAACCCAGGGCCTCTTCCTTGCGAAGGAAGCGATCTACCCCTGATCTACGAGCCCGAACGAGAGCGGGCGAGTGGTGTAAACAGCGAGGTCGATTGTCGAAGACCACACGTCCTGAGGAGGCGGACGGCGGCCCGCCGGGTGTGTGGTTCCGAGCGGAAACCGCGCCGCCTGGCCGTCGCCGCTACCGGGGGCGACAGCTCAGTCTTCGAGGACGATCTCGATGTTGACGTCGTTGGGAACCTGAATCCGCATCAGCTGGCGGAGCGCGCGCTCGTCCGCGTCGATGTCGATGAGACGCTTGTGGACGCGCATCTCCCAGTGCTCCCAGGTTGCGGTCCCCTCACCGTCGGGGGACTTCCGGGACGGCACTTCGAGGGTCTTCGTCGGGAGCGGAACCGGACCGGACACCTTCACGCCGGTCTTGTCCGCGATCTCCTGGACTTCGCCACAGATGTCGTCGAGGTCGTCGGGATCGACGCCGGCGAGACGAACGCGTGCCTGCTGCATGGATTAGGCTTCGTCGACGCTCAGGACCTTGCCGGCGGCGATGGTCTGACCCATGTCGCGCACGGCGAAGGAGCCGAGTTCCGGAATCTCGGAGGACGGCTCGAGGCTGAGCGGCTTCTGCGGGCGCACGGTGACGACCGCAGCGTCGCCGGACTGGATGAAGTCGGGGTTCTCCTCCTGAGTCTCGCCGGAGGACGGGTCCATCTTCTTGTCGATGGACTCGATCGTACACGCGACCTGCGCGGTGTGCGCGTGGAAGACCGGCGTGTAGCCAGCCGTGATGACTGACGGGTGCTGCATGACGACGACCTGCGCCTGGAACGTCTCGGCGACCGACGGCGGGTCGTCGGCCGGGCCACAGACGTCGCCACGGCGGATGTCGTCCTTGCCGATGCCGCGGACGTTGAACCCGACGTTGTCACCGGGCTCGGCCTTCGGCACTTCCTCGTGGTGCATCTCGATGGTCTTGACCTCGCCACCGACGTCGCTCGGCTGGAAGCTGACGTTGTCGCCGATGTTCATGACACCGGTCTCGAGCCGTCCGACGGGGACGGTACCGATGCCGGAGATGGTGTAGACGTCCTGGATCGGGAGGCGCAGCGGCGCGTCCGTCGGCGGCTGCGGCTCCGGCAGGTCGTTGAGGGCCTCGAGCAGGGTCGGGCCGTCGTACCAGGGAGTGTTGTCGGAGTGGTCGGAGACGTTGTCGCCCTCGAACGCGGAGGTCGCGATGAACTTCGCGTCGTCGGGGTTGAAGCCGACCTGACCGAAGAGATCCTTGACGCCGGACACAACTTCGTTGTACTTGGACTCGTCGTAGTCGACGATGTCCATCTTGTTGACGGCGACGATGAGTTCGTCGATACCGAGCGTCCGCGAGAGGAAGACGTGCTCTCGTGTCTGGGGCGCGACGCCGTCGTCGGCTGCGACGACGAGGACGGCGTTGTCGGCCTGGGACGCACCGGTAATCATGTTCTTCACGAAGTCGCGGTGGCCAGGACAGTCGACGATAGTGAACTCGTACTCGTCGGTGCTGAACTCCTGGTGGGCGATGTCGATGGTGACGCCTCGCTCACGCTCTTCGGCGAGGTTGTCCATGACGTAGGCGAACTCGAAGCCACCCTTGCCCTTCTCCTCCGCTTCTTCTTTGTGCTGTTCGATGACGTGCTCGGGTACGCTCCCCGTTTCGTAGAGGAGGCGCCCGACCATCGTGCTCTTGCCGTGGTCGACGTGGCCGATGACGGCCAGGTTCTGGTGTCGTTCGTCGCTCATTGTCTAGTATCGCGCGAAAGGCGCGCTCTGTGGGAATCATTCGGCAGTTCGCACTAAAACCATTTCGGTACGTGCTCAGCAGTTCCTCGCCGCCGTCTGGGGGTTAGTGAGAACACCTAGCACGAATCGGGGGTGGGGGTCGTCATCCGGTTAGTACGTGACTACCACCGGCTGTCACGGCAGCCGGTCGACGTCGGCCAGCACCGCCGACGCCGTCGCTGCACCGCCGGCGCCCTGCCCGGAGAGGTTCAGGCGGCCGGCGTGCTCGGTCTCCAGCTGGACGATGTTCGTCGTCCCGGTCACCGCCAGCGTGCCGTGTTCGGGGACGAGCCGTGGCCCGACCCGGACGCCGTCAGCGGTGACTTCGCCGACCAGCCGGACTGTCCGGCCCTCCTCGGCGGCGAGGTCGAGCGCCGACGGCGGAATCGACGTGATGCCGTCCACGTCGACGTCCGCGAGGCTGTACCCGCCGTCGTGGAGCACGTTCGCGAGAATCGCACACTTCAGTGCGGCGTCGGTCCCGTCGACGTCGAACGTCGGGTCGGCCTCCGCCACCCCGAGGTCCTGGGCTTCCGCGAGCACGTGCTCGTACTCGAGGCCCTCGGCGGCCATCCGCGAGAGCACGAAGTTCGCCGTACCGTTCAGGACGCCGCGGGCGGCGTTCACGCGGCTCGGGCCGACGCCCTCGACGGTCGCCAGCACGGGAATCGCGCCGCCGACCGTCGCCTCGAACCGCAGGCTGCCCGCGCTCTCGTCTGCGAGCGCGCGCACGTCGTCGTAGCGCTCCGCCACCGGCCCCTTGTTCGCGAGGACGACGTGTCGGTCGGTCTCGAGTGCGCCACGGACGTGCCCGAAGCCGGGTTCGGCGTCCCCGAGCGTGGTCGGTGTCGCCTCGACGAGCACGTCGTAGTCGGCCGACAGCGCGTGCGCCGGGTCGCCGTCCCCGACCACGCCCTCGTCGCGCTTGCGTGCGAGCACCGCTTCGGAGTCGACGCCGTCGCCATCGACGACTGCGCTCCCGGAGTCCGCCACCGCCGTCACGGTGTGGCCGTACTCGGCGGCGAGGTCGACGACCGCGCGGCCGACCGCACCGGCGCCCAGCACTGCGAGCTTCATGCGTCCCCCACGAGCGGCTCGACCACGTGCAGGTCTTTCTCGGCCGCCACGTCGCGGACGGTCGCCAGCGCGTCGCCGGCGCCGCCAGCCTCGACGGCGAGCCGAAGCCGGGCGCTGGCTTCGTCGTCCACGCCGGGCTCGTCGGTCAGCGTGAAGTCCACGACCGACGCCGCCCCGCACTCCTCGACGGACGCCAGCACGCCGGAGAGGTCCGACGCGACGAGGTCACCGACCAGCAACACGGTCACCGCCTCCCCGTAGTGTTCGGCGTCCGCCGCGATGACGGTGACGCCGGCGTCCCGGAGCGCCCCGACCACGTCCTCGAACTGTTTCGGCGGACACTCCAGGTCGACCTCCACGGGGATGCGGCCGCGCGGCGTCAGCGACCCGCGCTCGTGGAATATCGACAGGAGGTTCCCGCCGTTCTCGGCGATGGGGGCGAGCGCGCGCAACAGCTCCCCGGGCTCGTCGACGAGCTCCAGCCGGAGCGTGTGCGTGCGGTTCGCGGGCTCGCTCACCGCGACGCCACCCCCGAGGCGGGCGCGCGCGCTCCGACAATAATTGTTGTCGGCCGCGAGCGAGACTGCGGTCGCTCCGTGCCGACTCCGCGACTCGTGGCGCGCCTGCCTGCGAGCATACCCCTCTCTCCGGCGGCCGTCCGGTATAAGCCTTCGGCCGGGTCAACTCCTGCCGGCGTTCACAGAGCAAGTAGCTGGCCAGTACGAAAACGATGCAGCGAACGGAGAGCGCCGCAGAGAACCGTGGAGACGGGAACGGTCTAGAAGTGGTCGATGCTCCCGGGCAGTTCCGTCTTCATGCCCTTGCGCTCGCGGATCTCCGTGATGATCTCGCGCTGGAGGTTGTCGGCCATGACGCGGAAGCCGGCGTTCTCCGTGTTCCAGGACGCCCGACCCTCGGTGGCCGAGCGGATGTCACTGGAGAAGCCGATCATCTCGTCGACGGGCGCGATGCCCTCCACGACCATGAGGTCGCCCTCCTGGTACATGTCGTCGACGCGGCCACGGCGACCCTGAATCTCGCCGGACGCGGCGCCCATGTGCTCGGACGGGACGTCGATGCGGACGTCCTGAATCGGCTCGAGCAGGCGGATGTCGGCGTCGATGAGCGCTCGGTGGACCGCGTCTCGAGTCGCCGGGATGACCTGTGCCGGACCGCGGTGGATGGCGTCCTCGTGGAGGCGCGCGTCGTGCAGGCGGATGAGCGCACCCTCGACCGGCTCGGCGGCAAGCGGGCCGTCCTCGAGCGAGTCGGTGAGGCCGTCGACGACCAGCTCCATCGTCTCGTTCAGGTGCTGGATACCTTTCGTGTCGTCGATGAAGATGTTGCGGCCGATGATGTTCTCGACGTCCTGGGAGGTCTCCTTGTCCATGCCGGCCTCCTGCAGGACCTCGCGGCGCTCCTGCTCGGGCATGTCCATCGACACCTCGCCGAGGCGGAGCTGCTCGAGCACCTCGTCGCCGAGCTGCTCGATGGTGATGTAGAACTTGTTGTGGCGGTTCGGGGAGACACCCTCGACCTCCTGGGAGTCGCTGGTCGGCGTCTCGCGGTAGACGACGATCGGCTCACCGGTCGTGACCGGGATGCCCTGGTTGCGCTCGATGCGCTGGGTCTGGACTTCCAGGTGGAGTTCGCCCTGCCCCGAGATCAGGTGCTCGCCAGTGTCCTCGTTGATCTCGATGGAGATCGTGGGGTCCTCCTTGGAGACCTGTCGCAGCGTCTCGATGAGCTTCGGCAGGTCGTCCATGTTCTGTGCCTCGATGGACTTCGTGATGACCGGCTCGGAGATGTGGTCGATGGACTCGAACGGCGTCATCTCCACGCTGGAGACGGTGGAGCCGGCGATGGCGTCCTTGAGGCCGGTGACGGCGGCGATGTTCCCGGCGGGGACTTCGTCGACCTCCTCGCGCTCGCCACCCATGTAGATGCCCACGCTCTGCACGCGGTTCTTCCCGGCGGTGCCGGAGACGTACAGCTCCTGGCCCTTCTCGAGGGTCCCGGAGAACACGCGCCCAGCGGCGATCTCGCCGGCGTGCGGGTCCACACCGATGTCGGTGACCATCAGGACGACTTCGCCGTCCTCGTCGACCAGGCGCATCGACTCCGCGATCTCGGAGTCGGCGTCGCCACGCCAGACGGTGGGGATACGGCGGGGCTGCGCGTCGATGGGGTTCGGGAAGTGCTCGGCGACCATGTCGAGCACGACGTCCGACAGCGGCGTCTTCTCGTGGAGCTCCTGGCGCTTGTCGGCGCGCTCGAGGTCGATGATTTCGCCGAAGTCCATGCCGGTGCGCTGCATCGACGGCATCGAGACGCCCCACTTGTAGAGCGCGGAACCGAACGCGACGGTGCCCTCCTCGACGGAGACCGTCCAGTCCTCGATGTCGTCTTTCTCCTCGGTCATCCCGCGGATGAGCTCGTTGACGTCGCCGATGACCGAGAGCAGGCGCTCCTGCATCTCCTCGGGGCCCTCCTGGAGCTCCGAGATGAGGCGGTCGACCTTGTTGATGAACAGCGTCGGCTTGACGCCCTCGCGGAGCGCCTGCCGGACGACCGTCTCCGTCTGGGGCATCGCGCCCTCGACGGCGTCCACGACGACGAGAGCGCCGTCGACGGCGCGCATCGCACGGGTCACGTCACCGCCGAAGTCGACGTGGCCCGGCGTGTCGATGAGGTTGATGAGGTGGTCTTTGCCCTCGTACTCGTGGGTCATGGAGACGTTCGCGGCGTCGATGGTGATGCCGCGCTCCTGTTCGTCCTCCTCGGTGTCCATCGCCAGCTGTTCGCCGGCGGTGTCCTCCGAGATCATCCCTGCCCCAGCGAGCAGGTTGTCCGTCAGGGTGGTCTTGCCGTGGTCGACGTGCGCGGCGATAGCGATGTTCCGGATCTGTTCCGGGTTGTCCATCAGCCGTTCGCACTGTTCGACAATCTTCTTTCGTCGGCCCATTGGACATTCATACTGCCAGCGGGTTCAAAAGGATAGTGCTTTGCCGGTACTACGGCACCCCGAGACACGCAGTGTCACTCCGGAACACGACCGGTTCGGGGCGTGGGCCGGTTCGGTGCGTCCCGGCGTGTGGTGTGACCGGGTCAGTCGTCGTCGGCCGCGGTGGTGTCCCGACCGACAGCCGCCGTCGTGGCGGCATCGGTGACAGTGCCCAGCGCGTCGACGTTCGCGAACAGGAATCCGACGAATCCGATGCGAATCAGCACCGAGATGTACTGGTCTATGACGAGTGTCCCGAAGTCGTCGAACGCACCTGCGACCGAGAGGAACGCGAACGCGATGAGCATCCCGATGAGGAACAGCAGGAGGTTCCGAGCCTTCCAGTGGAGCAGCCGGCGTTCCTCGGCGACGCTGCTGCTCGCCGCCCAGATGCGGCCGCGGAACACCACGGCCAGCAGAACGTGGCTACCGACGACCACCGCGACACTGGCGAGCGCCACCAGCCCACCGTAGACCGGTGATGCCCAGAACGCCAGCACTTGCACGAACGGAACCACGGCGGCGAACGCGAGCAGCCGGTCGTCGACGTCGGCCAGCATCGCGGTGACGACCCACAGCACCGGGTACGCTACGGAGTCACTGAGGATCGCCGGAAGCGTGAGCTCGTAGCCGTTGACGACGGCGAACCCCACTCCGAGCGCCAGGAGGGCGCTCGAGACGGCACCGACGACGATCGGCAACGTTGCGAGCCGGAGGTACTGCTGGTGTGCTTCGTCCGCCCGCCGGAGGTACCGGAGACAGCCCACGGTAGCGACGACGTACACTGCTGCTGTCGCCGCGTGGACGACGGTCTCACTAATCATCGTCGTCACCCACGGGTGCGTCGACGGCCGTTCTGCTCGCCATGTCCATCCCCTCGGTGCCGGTGTCGTCGGCCACGTCTCGCGTCTCGAACGACGACAGCGCCGCCTGCAGTTCGGCCGTCCGGCCGACGAGCCCGTCCGCCCGTTCGCGGACGTCGGCCATCGTGTCGGCGGTGTCGTCGGCCGTCGCCGCGAGCCGGTCGGCCTGCTCTGCCACCTCGACGGCGCGCTCGCTGACGTCCGAGACCG
Organism: Halobacterium rubrum; assembly: GCF_021729015.1. Classification (GTDB taxonomy): domain Archaea; phylum Halobacteriota; class Halobacteria; order Halobacteriales; family Halobacteriaceae; genus Halobacterium; species Halobacterium rubrum. Next base: position 576,607 of record NZ_JAJQQZ010000002.1, on the reverse strand, counting down.
ACGCCGCGACCTCCTCGGTGGCCGCCGCGCCGTCGTCGGCGGCGTCGGCGATGTCCCCCATCGCAGTGTCGACCTCGTCGACAGTGTCGGTGAGGTTCTGGATGGTGTCGCCGGTCTCGTTCACCGTCGACACGCTCGTGTATATCTGTCCGCTGGCGGTCTCCATCTTCTCCGTGACCTCGTCGACGTCGCTGCGAGCGTCCGCGACGGTCCCCGAGATCTCGTCGATGGCGTCCTGGGTCTCCGCCGCGAGCGCCCGCACCTCGTCGGCGACGACGGCGAAGCCGTCGCCGTCCTGGTCGGCGCGCGCCGCTTCGATGTTCGCGTTCAGCGCGAGCATGTTCGTCTGCTCGGCGATGTCGTCGATGATGTCCGTCGTCGCCGCGACGTCGTCCATCCGCTCGTCGAGGGTGCCGACGAGCACGGCGAGTTCGCCGACGACGTCCTCGATCTCCTCGATTGCGTCGACGGCGTCGGTCGCCCGCTGTGCGCCCGTGTCGCCCGCCGCCGACGCCTCGCTGGCGCGCTCGGCCACCTCGTCGGTCGTCGCCGCTACCTCCTCGATGGTCGCCGCGAGGCTGTCCGCCTCCGACACGACCCGGTCGAGCTGGTCGGCCTGCGACTCGATGTCGTCGGCGAGCTCGCGGATGTCGGCTGCCAGCGACGCGTGCTGTCGTTCGACGTCGGCAGCGTCCTCGGCGACGGCCTCGCTGGCCGACTCGACGGCCGAAGCGAAGTCAAGCACCTCCTCGACGGTGCCGGACAGCCCGACGGCCATCTCCTCGTAGGCCGCCGCGATGCGCTCGATGGCGTCGACGTCGCGGTCGCCGTCCAGTCGGTGCGTGAAGTCGCCGTCGGCGGCCGCCGTCATCGCCGCACCGATCTCGTCGGCGCTCTCCAGCAACACCTCGTTGCGGCGTTCTGCGTCCGCTCGCGCGGACTCGGCGTCCTCGCGGGCCTGTTCGGCCCGTTCGCGGGCGTCCTCCGCCTCTGCCTGTGCCTGCTCGGCGTCGGCGAACGCCTCCCGGAGCGACACCCGCATCGCGTCGAAGCCGTCGGCCAGCCGCCCGAACTCGTCGTTCCGGGCGACCGCCGGGCTGGCGTCGAAGTCTCCCGACTCGATCGCGTCCGCCGCCTCGGTGAGCCGGCGGAGTTCGACGCTGGCGTTCCCCGCGAGCACGATGCCCAGCAGCCCGAGGTGGAGCGTGACCACGAAGGTGGTCGCCGACAGCGCTGTCAGCCCGGTCCCCTCCCCCCACGCTGCGTTCGCGCCGAACACGCCAGCGAACGCCAGCGTCGCACCGAGCGTCGCCGCCAGCGCCGCCCCGATTCGGCGGCTGTACTTCCGCCCGACCCAGTCCCCCAGTGTGTCCCCGACCATTGCTCCGCGGTTGTCGGCTCCTCTCGGATATAGGTTAGTAACCAGCTATCAACGCTGGAACTGTTGTTTTCGCTGCTCGGCTCGCGCGGCTACAGCGGGGGCTGCTGCGGTCGCAAGAGTCTTTGCCGCCACTCCCCTGTCAAGAAGTATCATGGAGTTGCGCGTGACCGGCGCCGGCCCGGCTGCCCCCTTTCTCGGCGCCCGCGACGTCTTCGAGACGAGCCACGACCTCGACCGCCCCGTCGAGGTCCGCGTCCGCGAGAACCCGGACGAGCGCACGTGGGCCGGCCACCACGACGACCACCACGTTCTCAACATCTCCCGGCAGGCCGCCACGTCCGCGATGGCGCGCGAACTCGCGCTCCACGAGTTCGCCCACATGCACCGCCACGAGCGCGACCACCCCAGCCACACGCTCTCGATGGACGAAGTGCTGTTCCTCGCGCTCACGGGCCGCGAGGTCGAACGCCGCGTCCTCACGCACTGCTACCAGATCGCCAACCACGTCAAGGACATCTACGCCGACGACATCACGCTCTCGGTCGGGCCGACGGACAAACTCCGGTCGTTCCTCGAGTCCGAGCTCGCGGCCGCCGTCGCCGACCAGCCGGTCGGCCGACAGCAGGCCGGCCAGCGCCTCACGGCCGGCGCCGACCCGTCGATGACCGCCGTCAACGCCGCGTTCGCCATCGCGTTGCTCGAACGCCACGACGCCCTCCCGGCCGACCACCGGCTGTACGACCTCGCGCACGCCGCCGGTCAGGACGCCCCCGGCGTCGACGTCGAGGCGTTCCGTCAGCGGTTCGTCGGCCTCGGCAGCGACCCCGACGAGAGCGAGTGCCGCCGCGGGCTCGTCGACGTCATCCGCGAGTACGTCGACACCCACGACACCACCACGGGCCCCGCTGCCGACTGACGGCTGGTCCGCCGGTCGCGGCGCTCAGGCCGGCGTGATGCGCACCAGCCGGTCGTCGCCGTCGACGGGGAACTCGTCGGAGCGCCCGTCCCGGTTCGACGTCAGCGCGTACAGCGCGCCGTCGGGCCCCTGCTCGACGTGCCGGATGCGTCCCAGTTCGTCCTCGAGGACGGTGTGGTGGACGGCGCTGTACTCGTCGTGCAGCCAGTCCGCGTCGAAGCGCTGGCCGCCGTTCGCCGTCGACGGCACCTCGCCGTCCGCCGGGTAGAGCGTGACGACGTTGATGCGCTGGGAGATGAGCCCGCTCACGATCAGGCGGTTCTGCCACGACGGCACCGCGTCGCCCGTGTAGAACACCGACCCTGACGGCGCCCACGTCTCGTCGGTCGTGTTCACGACCGGGCGCACGAAGTCCGTGCCCGCGTACGTGTCCGCCGTGCGCGCCCGCTCGCCCTCGACGTCCCAGCCGTAGTTCCCGCCCGCCGTCAGGACGTTCACCTCGTCGTGCCTGCTCGGGCCGTGCTCGTTCTCCACTGGCGTCGCGTCCGGCGTGAACGTGATTCCCTGCGGGTTCCGGTGGCCGTACGTGTACACTCGCGGGTCCCCGCCGAGGTCGGGGTTGTCGTCGGGCGCGGTCCCGTCCGGGTTCAGTCGCAGAATCTTCCCCGCCAGCGACGACGGGTCCTGTGCCAGCCCCGGCTTCCCGGCGTCACCGGTCGTCACCCAGAGGTGGTTCGCCGGCCCGAACGCGATGCGAGAGCCGTTGTGCCACTTCCGGCCGGGAATCTCGTCGACGAGCGTCGTCGGCGATGGCTCCCCGGTGCTCACGTCGTAGTAGACGAGCTTGTTCAGTCGGTTGTCGCTGTCTGACGGGTCCGTGTACGTGTAGAACGCGTACACCAGCGGCACGTCCGGATAATCCGGGTGGACGGCGATGCCCATCAGACCGCCCTCGCCACCAGTCGACCACCAGTCGCCGTCCTCGTCGTCGTCGATGGCGCTCTTCTCGACGATGTCGTCGGGCGACGCCACGGCCTCGACGGTCCCCGACTCGTACCGGAGTATCTGGCCGGGTCGCTCACTGATGAACAGGTCGCCGTTCGGTGCGAACGCCAGATCCCAGGGCACGGCGAGCCCGTCCACCACAGTCTCCACCTCGACGTCGCGGTTCGGTGCGTCCACGGGATGCGACCAGTCGGGGTCGTAGGCCGCCCAGTTCTCGACGTCGTGCGTGACCGAGAGGTCGTACTGTTCGTCGTCGACTGGCTCCACTGGCGTCTGCGGCGGCTCCGTCTCGGAGGGCGTCGCCTCGTCGGAGTCCCCCTGAGACAGGCAGCCGGCGACGCCTGCCAGCCCGGCCAGCCCAACGGACGCGAGGAACGAACGGCGGTCACTGCGCATACACGACCAGTACGTCAGGCCACCGTTAACTGTTTTCAGGTACGATAGCGTCGTCGCCACCGGCACCACTACTGGACCACCGCTGGCGCCACCTCGACGCCTACTCGCGGACGCAGTGCTGGTCGGTCGAGAGCGCGCCAAGCGGAATCACGCGAAGGCGAACCCGGCTCGGCGAGAAACGAGAACTGCCTGCGTCAGCGTGCCGCGGCAGCGACGCGTTCCTTCTCTTCTTTCTGCCCGATTGCGTACGTCTGGACGTTGTAGTCGGCCGCGCCGACGAGCTGGTTCGCCAGCGCCTCGGCAGCGTCCGTCGGCGTCTTGAACGACGACGAGTGTGCGCCGTCCGCGAGGAACTTCAGGGCCTGGTCGATGCGGCGCTGGGGCGCCGTGTCGACGGCCTGCGGGACGGAGATGCCACCGTACTTCAGGCGGACGGTCTCCTCCCGGGGCGCGGCGTTCTCCACCGCGCTCACGAGCACCTGAATCGGGTTCTCGTCCGTGCGCTCGTGCACGATGTCGAACGCGTCCTGAACGATGTTCAGGGCCTGCTGTTTCTTCCCTGCGTTCGCGCCCGTCTTCATCAGACGGTTCGCGAGCCGCTCCACGATGGACAGCTCGCTCTTCTTGAACTGCTTCTGGGCGTGGCGACCCATCGTGTGTGCGACGGGCGTCACGGCGAGGTAGCGTCGCGTGCTCGGGTCCTCGTAGTGGATGTCGGTGACGTCCCACTTGCCGAACAGCTTCGCGTTCGCGGCCATCTCCTTGTCGTCGGTCCCGGCCGGGGCGTCCGGCTCGGGGGCTTCGTCCTCACTCATGTGTTATCGCACCGGCTTCTCAGCGTTCCCGCGAACCAGTTCGATGAGGCTCACGCCGTTGACCTTCTCGACCTTGTAGTTCACACCGGAGAGGTCGCCCATCGCACGACCCTTCGCCCCACCGATACCGGCGATGGTGACCTCGTCGTGCTCGTCGATGAACGAGATGGCGCCGTCACCGGGACAGAACGCGGTGACCTGCTTCCCGTTCTTGATGAGCTGCACCCGAACGCACTTCCGGATCGCGGAGTTCGGCTGCTTCGCTTCGATGCCGACCTTCTCTAGTACGATGCCACGCCCCTGCGGGGCTCCCTCGAGGGGGTCGGACTTCTTGCCCAGCCCCCGCTCTCGCCGCGCGTACTCCGAATCGGACCACCGGCGCTTCTGGCGGTCCTTCTTGAGTTTGCGAGCGGCGTACTTGCCGTTCGTCATACAGCCGAATATCCCACGGAGGCACTTAAGCCCGACCTTTTGCACTTCGCGAGCGGCTGACGCCGCCCGCTCGGCAAAAGCTCGGTCAAAAGCGCCGTCGAACCTCGCTTCAGGGGTTCTCGTCGCCCGCGCCTGTGGCGCGGTGAACCGGCGACCGTCCGGGTCCTTCGGACCACTCGGTCGCCGGATGCTTGCCACACGGATCGACCAACCGGCTGCTGAGCATCGGCGAGCGAGCGGTTCGACAGAACCCGAGCGAAGCCGTTCACCGCGCGACCGGCGCGAGGTGCGAAGCGCCTCGGTCTGCGCGAACGGCGAAGCCGTGAGCCAGGGAGCGCGGGCTGACGAGCGACCAACGGGAGCGAGGAAGCTTTTAGCGTAGCTTTTGCCGAGCGAGGGAGTGTAGCGACCGAGCGCAGCGCAAAAGGTACGAGGTGAACGGTACTAGGTAAGCTGGATGTCGTCGATGCCGTAGTGGCGGTCGGCCAGCTCTTTGGCGGTCTCGATGTTCTTGCCGCCGGTGCCGATGGCGACGCCCTTGTCGTCGTGGGCGACCTCGGCGTACGCGACCGTGGTGTCGTTCTCGCTGATGGTGACGTTGTACACCGCAGCCGGGGAGAGGGCGTTCGCGACGAAGCCCTCGGGGGTGGGCGCGTCCTCGACGAGGACGACGCTGCGGCCGAGCGTGGCTTCGAGCTCTTCGACGCGGCTGCCGCCCTCGCCGATTGCCGACCCCATCTCGCCCGCGGAGACGACGTAGACGACGCGGTCGTGGTCGTCGTCGACGAGGCAGTCGACGGCGGTCGCGTCGGTCTCGTCCTCGAAGGCGGCGATGAGGCGGCGCGCCTCGTCGGAGAGCCGGACTGTCATCGCTAGTCGGACTCGGTGACGCCCATCCGGAGGTCGACGTCGCCGGTGCCGAGGCGCACGGGCTTCCCGACGATGACGTTCTCGATGACGCCGTCGAGGTCGTCGCTCTCGCCGTGGACGGCGGCGTCGAGCAGGTGGTTGACGGTGACCTCGAACGCGGCACGCGCGAGCACGGAGTCCTTGTTGCCGGAGATACCGTGCCGGCCGATGGACTGGATGGTGCCGTCGTTGGTCATGATGTCCGCGACCAGCATCAGGTGGCGGATGTTCACGTCGTCCAGCCCCTGCTCTTCGAGCGTGGTCATCGTCTCCTCGATGATGGCTTCGCGGGCGGCCTCGATGCCGAGGGTCTTGTGGACCTCGTGGATGTTGTTACACGAGGTCCGGGTGGCGTCGACGCCCTCGATCTTGAGGGCCTTCTTGAACGCCGACCCTTCGGTGTAGAGGACGAACTCCTCGCCCTCGTCGGTCTCCTCGCGGCGGATGACGACGCGGGTGACGTCCTCGATGCCCTTGAAGACGATGTCGCGGAGCTGCTCGACGAGCTGCAGGAGCTCGCGGTAGGAGGGCTCGCTCGGACCGAACTCGAGGACGGTGCCGTCCTGCGTGACAGTCACGCCGAGACTGCCCTCGATGGTTTCGGCGACCTCGCCGGCGATCTCGTTCGTGGAGTCGACGCGCGGCCACCGCTCCTGGAGCGTGTCCTCGTTGAGGTCGACGCGGACGACCATGTCCGCGACGTTCGTGGAGATGTCCCCGAGGGCGAGGATCTTCGTCGCCTCGATATCCCAGACGACCTCGTGGGCTTTCTCGCGTTCCTCGCCGAACTCGTCCTCGAGGAATACGGTCATGATCGGCGTGTCCGGGGTCTTCCGGGCGTCCACGAGCTCGATGAGCCGCGGCAGCCCCTGGGTGACGTCCATCTCCGCGACGCCCGCGTAGTGGAACGTGTTCATCGTCATCTGCGTCCCCGGCTCCCCGATGGACTGGGCGCTCACGGTCCCGACCGGGTCGAGGGGGTCGACGCGCGTGTCGAGGTACTGCGCCTCGACGGCGGTCGCGATTTCCCGGGCCTGGCCCTTCGTCACGTCGCGCTCCTCGGCGGTCGCGAGCACTTCGTCTTTCAGGCGGCGCGGGAGCTCGGTGTCCTCGATGACCTCGAGGACGCCGTCCGTGACGTCGAAGTTAGTCATCGGACTCCACCTCCCAGGCGGCGCCGTGCTCGGAGAGATTCGTCGGCGGCTCCTGCACGCCGAGGAACTCGGCTTTCTCGTCGTCGCTGTCGAACTCGGAGTTCAGGATGCGGTCGGCGACGTGGTCGACGTCGATGTCGACCTCGTCGTCGGAGGACACCTGCACGGGGCTGGTGCCGTCCTCGCCGAACTCGAACTGGACGATGGTGTCGCTGGTGTCCCGAACGGTGCCGTCGTACTGGGTCTCCAGCTCGGAGAGCGCGTTGATGAGCCGGCGCTGCAGGTAGCCGGACTTCGAGGTCCGGACTGCCGTGTCCACGAGGCCCTCGCGGCCACCCATCGCGTGGAAGAAGAACTCCTTGGGCGTCAGGCCGCTCGTGTAGGAGTTCTCCACGAAGCCGTGCGCCTCACTGGAGAGGTCGTTCGGCTCGAAGTGCGAGAGGGTTCGGTCCTCGTAGCCGCGGTTGATGCGCTCGCCACGCACTGCCTGCTGGCCGACACAGCCGGCCATCTGCGTGAGGTTCAGCATCGACCCACGCGCACCGGAGTTCGCCATGACGACCGCGGGGTTGTCCTCGGCGAAGTTCTCCTCGGCGACGTCACCCGCGGAGTCGCGGGCCTTGCCGAGCGTCTGCATGATCTTCATCTCGAGCGTCTCGTCGACCGTGCGGCCCGGGAGGCTCTCGAGGTCGCCGTTCTCGTAGGTCTCGATGAGCTCCTGGACGCGGTCGTACGCGGACTGGATGGCCTCGTCGATGCGCTCGCGGGCCTCCACCGAGACGGTCTCGTCGTCGATACCGATGGAGAACCCGAAGTGCATGATCGAGCGCATCGCGAGCGCCGCGACCTCGTTGATGAAGATGCGGGCGCGCGTGTTCCCGTGGACCTTCGTGATGGTGTCCACGATCTCGCCGCCGAAGCCGCCGACCTCGTCCTCGGCGATGGTGCCCTCGACGAGCTGGCCGTCCTCGATGACGACCGGCTCGCCGGTGGTCCCGGTGAACTCGAGGTTGAGGTCGTCGGGAAGCAGCTCGCTGAACAGCTGGCGCCCCTCCCAGTAGGGTTCGCCGGTGTCCTCGCTGATGCCGGCTGGGTCGGGGAGTTCGTCGATGCGGGTCTGGCGCAGCAGGTCGGAGGCCTGCGTCTCGTTGAACTGCGGGTTGTCGTGCGTGAGCAGGTACGTCCCCGAGATGTGGTCCTGAATCGCGCCGATGATGTTCTCGCCGAACCGCGGCGAGAGGATCTGCTCCTGGACGCGCATCAGCACGCGCGCCTCGGCCCGCGCCTCCTCGTTCTGGAGGGCGTGCATGTTCATCTCGTCGCCGTCGAAGTCGGCGTTGTACGGCGGACAGACGACGGTGTTCAGGCGGAAGGTCTTGTACGGCATCACCACGACCTCGTGGGCCATGATGGACATCCGGTGCAGCGACGGCTGCCGGTTGAAGATGATGATGTCGCCGTCGATGAGGTGGCGCTGGACCTCCCAGCCGGGCTCGACGCGCTCGGCGAGCTCCTCACAGACCTTCTCGGTGACGCGCACGCGCCGGCCGTCCGGTCGCGTGACGTAGTTGGCGCCCGGGTGACCCTCGGGGCCGTTGCGGACGTAGCGTCGCGCCCGCTCGAGGTTCTTCTCGTTGACGACCATCGTCTGGGTCATCTCGGTCGCCACACGGTCCGGCACCCCGACCTCGTTCAGCGAGAGGGTGGGGTCCGGGGAGATGACGGTCCGCGCGGAGAAGTTCACGCGCTTCCCGGAGAGGCTGCCACGGAACCGCCCCTCCTTGCCCTTGAGGCGCTGGGAGAGCGTCTTCAGCGGACGTCCGGAGCGGTGTCGCGCCGGCGGCGTCCCGCTGATCTCGTTGTCCATGAACGTCGTGACGTGGTACTGCAGCAGCTCCCAGAGGTCTTCGATGATGAGCTGTGGCGCACCCGCCTCGCGGTTCTCCATGAACCGCTGGTTGATGCGGATGATGTCCACGAGCTTGTGTGTGAGGTCGTCCTCGCTGCGCTGGCCGTTGTCCAGTGTGATGGAGGGTCGCGCCGTCACCGGCGGGACCGGGAGGACGGTCAGAATCATCCACTCGGGTCGGCTGCGTTCGGCGTCGACGCCGAGCGCTTCGAGGTCCTCGCCGGGGATGTCCTCGAACCAGTCCCGGATGTCCGACGGCATCAGCTTGTTCATGTCCTCGGTCGTGAGGTCCGCGCCGATGGCCGCCTCGATGGCCTCGCGGTCCTCGCGCCGCGGTCGGAACTCGCCGGAGAGGATTTCGTTGATCCGGCTGATGTCGATGTCGGTCTGCTCGGCGAGCTCCTGGGGGCTGATGCCCGCGTCGTCCTCGTCCTCGTCGGGCTGCATCGACGCTGCGATGCGCTCGCTGTAGTCCGAGGCCAGCACCTGCTGGACCTCGTAGTACGTCGTCGGCTTCTCGTGTTTGACGTCGTACTGGACCTCCCCGCAGTGCGGGCAGTGGTCCTTCTTCCGGGCCTCCCGGATGGCCGCCGTCATCACGTCGGAGACGTCCTGGCGCAGACTCTTGGTGCGTTCGAGGTCGTCGCGGTACTCGTCTTTCTCCTCCTCGGTGAGCAGGAGGTTCGCGCACTCCCGGCACGTCCCGCGCAGGAGGCGGCGGATGAGCTTCGAGAACCCGACGTGGATGACGGGCGCCGCCAGCTCGATGTGGCCGAAGTGGCCGTTACAGCTCCCCGAGCGCTGGCCACAGGTCTTGCACTCCAGACCGGGGTCGATGACGCCCAGCCGGGGGTCCATCAGGCCCATGTCGATGGGGAAGCCGTCGTCGTCGTACGTGTCCGCCGTGATGACCTTCGTGGCGGACATGTCGCGGTACTCCTCTGGGTCCATCAGCCCGAAGCTGATTTCGCCGATCTCCTTGGGGGCTTGTCCTGCACTCATGTCAGACTGCGTCCTCCAGTTCGAGGCGCGGCGCGATGCCCAGCGCCTTCATCTCGTCGAGCAGGAGCTTGAACGCGTAGCTCATCTCGATGTTGTGTACGTCTGTCTCCTCCTCGCAGTTCGGACAGTACACGCGCCGTTGCTCGTAGTTCTCCACGGCCGTCATGCCGCAGTTCCCACAGACGTGGACGTCCTCGCGGTCCGAGGAGTCCAGCAGGCGCTCTTTGAGCACCATCGCGGCGCCGTGTCCGATGACGGTGTCGCGCTCCATCTCGCCGACTCGCAGCCCACCCTCGCGGGCGCGGCCCTCGGTCGGCTGGCGCGTGAGCACCTGCACCGGCCCCTTCGAGCGGGCGTGGAGCTTGTTCGACACCATGTGGTAGAGCTTGTGGTAGAAGATGGTGCCGACGAAGATCTCGGCCTCGATCTTCTCCCCGGAGACGCCGGAGTACATGACCTCCTTCCCGGAGGATTTGAAGCCGCGGTCCTCCAGCGTGCCCCGGATCTCGTCCTCGTTCTCGCCGGTGAACGGCGTACCGTCGACGGACCGCCCGTCGAGGGAGCCCGCCTTCCCGCCGAGCATCTCCAGCACGTGACCGACCGTCATCCGGGACGGCAGCGCGTGCGGGTTCAGGACGAGGTCCGGCACCACGCCCTCCTGCGTGAACGGCATGTCCTCCTGGGGCGCGAGGTGGCCGACGACGCCCTTCTGGCCGTGCCGGCTCGCGAACTTGTCACCGAGCTCCGGGATGCGTTCGTCCCGGACGGAGACTTTCGCGAGCTTCGAGCCGTCCTCGCCCTCCATCAGCGTGACCGTGTCGACGATGCCGTCCTCGCCCGAGCGCATCGTCACCGAGGTCTCGCGGCGCTTCTGCGGGCTGAGGCCACCCATGTCCTCGGGCTCCTCGAGGAACCGCGGCGGGCTCGTCTTCCCCAGCAGGACGGTAGAGTCGTCGACTTTCGTCTCGGGGTTCACGAGACCGTCGTCGTCGAGGTGCGTGTAGGCGTCCTCGCCGCGAGCGCCCCGCACGTCGTCGCCCGGAATCTCGAAGCGGTCCTCCTGACCGCCGGGGTAGCGGCGCTCCTCGCCCTCGTACGTGCGGAAGAAGTGCGAGCGGGAGAGCGCGCGCTCCACGGAGCCCTTGTTCATGACGAGGGCGTCCTCGATGTTGAAGCCCTCGTAGGACATCACGGCGACGACGAAGTTCTGGCCGGCCGGCCGGTCGTCGTAGCCGATCTGTTTGGTCGTCTGGGTGTTCACCATCGCCTTCTGCGGGTAGTGCAGGAGGTGCTGGCGGGTGTCCGGCCGGATGCGGTAGTTCGCCGCCGGCAGGCCCAGACTCTGCTTCATCATCCCCGCCCCCATCGTAATGCGGGGGCTGGCGTTGTGCTCGGGGTACGGAATCATCCCGGCGCCGATGCCGAAGATGAGCTGCGGGTCGATCTCGAGGTGGGTGTGGTTCTCGGTGAGCTCCTCCTCGTCGACGCCGACGAGGATGTCTTCTTCCTCTTCGGCGTCGATGAACTCGACCTTCCCGGCCTCGACGAGGTCCTCGAAGTCGATGTCGCCGTTCTCCACGGCCTCGACCTCCTCCTGGGTGACGGCGGGCTCGCCGTTCTCCACGACGAGCAGCGGCCGGCGCGCCCGGCCCGCGTCCGCGTTCACGATGACCTCGCCCGTGCGGTCTTTCACGGAGACGTTCACCATCTCGGAGACCTCTCCGCGGCGACGCGCCTCCCGGATCTGTTCGGCGAGCTGTTCGGGATTCTCGTGGGTCCCCACGAGACTTCCGTTGACGTAGACTTTGGCTTCGCGTTCCGTGCTCATGTTAGTCGTCCGCGGACGTCTGTGTCGCTTCCGTGCTGATGCCCGGAATGCCCTCGACGCCCATCGAGGACAGCTCTCGTTTGAGTTCCCGCTCGTCGTCGACGTTCTGTGAGAGCTCCATCGCCTGCGCGAAGTTCTTCACCAGCCCACAGTTCGGGCCCTCCGGCGTCTCGGAGGGACAGATGCGGCCCCACTGGGTCGCGTGCAGGTCACGCGCCTCGAAGTGGGGCTGGCTGCGCGACAGCGGACTCCGCAGGCGACGCAGGTGACTGAGGACGCCCATGAAGTCGGTGCGGTCGACGAGCTGGCTCACGCCGGAGCGCCCGCCGACCCAGTTCCCGGTCGCGATCGGGTGTTCGAGCCGCTCGGTCAGCACGTCGGAGCGAACCACCGTGTTCACGGTGAGCTCGCGGTTCCGCATGTTCGCGCGCTCCAGCTGGTACTTCACGTCGCGCGCGAGCTTGTTCAGCGCCGTCCGGAACAGGTCCTTCATGAGGTCGCCGGACACCTTCAGGCGCTTGTTGGCGTAGTGGTCCTTGTCGTCGGCCTCGCGGCGGTCGAGTGCGAGCTCGAAGCACGCCTCGGCCATCCGGCAGAGGTAGTACGACTTGTTGATGCGGGTCTCCTCGTCCTCGACGCCGTCCTCGTGGAGGTGCGGCAGGAGGTAGCGGTCGATGACGTAGTTCGCGCGCTTCAGCTGGTAGTTCTTCCCCTGGCCGGAGGCGACGCGCTGCCCGAGCTCCTCGATGGCCTCCTCCTGGGTCTGGACGTCGGCCTCCTCCAGGTTCTCCAGCATGAACTTCACGATCTCCGGGTCCTCGCTGACCCGGTGGACGATCTCCTCGTCGGACTCGAGTCCGAGTGCGCGCACGAGCGTGACGAAGCTGATCGAGCCCGAGACCGAGGGGAACGACACCTCGAGCAGGCCCTCGCGGTTGCGTTCGACGAGCACCAGCGCGCGGTAGCCGCGGCGCTGACTGAACGTCTTCGCCACCTGGATCTCGTCGCCGTACTTCGAGTCGTACTCGGCGAGAATCTTGTTCGGCGCGAGGTCCTCGCTGGTCATCAGCACGCGCTCGCTGCCGTTGATGATGAAGTACCCCCCGGGGTCCGCTGGGTCCTCGCCGATCTCCACGAGCTCGTCGTCGCTGAAGCCCGCGATGTTGCACTTCTCGGAGCCCACCATGATGGGCATCCGGCCGACCTTCGTCTCGGTCGTGTCGAGGACGCGCTCCTCCTCCTCCTCGCCGCCCTTGACGATGCTCATCTCCATGAACACGGGCGCCGAGTACGTGATGTTCCGCAGCCGCGCCTCCTGGGGGTACAGCAGCTCCTCACTGCCGTCGGCCTCCCGGACGCGGGGCGTGACGGTGCGGACGTCGCCGAGTTCGACCCACACCGGCTCTTCGTCTTCCTTGTCGCCGATGTCCGTCTCGATCTTCTCCTTCTCGGTGACGACATCCTGCATGCCGCGCTCGAGGAAGGAGTTGTACGAGCGGAAGTGGTGTTCGGCGAGGCGTTCCTTCGAGAAGTACGATTCGGACAGTTCGCGTTTGTCTTCCTGTTGCATCTATTCGATCACCAGTCGGTACACGATGGCTTCGTCTGTAGTTCGCGAGTCCCGGACGATCTTCACGACGTCCCCGACCTCGGCGTCGTCGGGCAGCGCCGGGTCCTTGCGCTTGATCTTCGGGAGCTCCGTACGGTCGATTTCGTAGTCCTCGAGCACCTCTTCGAGGGTGTCCTCGTCGAGAACCGTGTGCTCGGGCACGAGTTCGTGTTGGCTTACGTCTACCATGGGTGCACCTGCATGGGGGGAGAACTGACTCTCACGAGATACTACAGGCCAGTTGACGCCCGCAGCGCTTAAGTCTTGCCAACTGTAACGGGTCTGGTCCGGTGCCACGGCACCGTGGCCCACACAACCCACCGATTGGAAAGCCTTAAGAATGCAAGCCGGTTACGAATGAGTGCAGCCAGCCCGGATGGTGTAGTGGCCCATCATACAACCCTGTCACGGTTGTGACGCGGGTTCAAATCCCGCTCCGGGCGCTTTCTCTTCGACGCCTCGTTCGAGTAGCTCTGTTGCTGTTCTCTGCGTTCGGTTCCACTCCCCGTAGCGACTGCTTCGAAAGCCCCCGTCCGCTCGCGCCGCCTGCCTCGCTGTGGTCCTCGCTCGCGGTGCTCGCTGCGGTCCTTACGTCGGCACGCGGCGCGACCGGCCGGCCCCTTTCGGATTCCCACCCTGTCGGGTGGCCGATAGCCGCTACTCTTCGGCTGGTCAGCACCGCTCGAGGACTGCCGCCGTTTCGGTGTCGAAACGACCGGGAGAACGAGTCTGCTGCGCGCCGCCTCAGCTCCGCTGCGCGAACCGCTCGGTGATGTCGTACTCGTTGCCGGTGGCGACGTACGCGACGTCCTCGATGACGCCGCCGAGCTCCGGGACGATGCGCAGCAACGCCAGCGTCAGCACCACCAGCACCACCACCGAGGCGGACTGCGCGAGCACGCGGTCCGCGAACAGGTACGACACCATGTTCGGGTTCTCGCTCGGGAACAGCGCGTACACGACGTCCTGTATCGTCGGATGCCGGAACCACTGTTCGCCGTGCGCGATCGCGATGAACACCACGCGCACGAGGTTCATCCCGTAGATGAGCGGGAGCGCGAGCCCGAGCGCCTGCATCCGGCGGCGCGTCGGCGCCTCGACGGCCAGCACCAGCCCGCCGACGATGCTCATGCTCCCGATGCCCGTGCACGCCAGCAGCACGGTCGTCGGGAACCCCCAGTCCTCGCCCGTGACGGCGTGCTGACCGGAGAAGACGAACTGCGCCTCGTACCCGTGGTACTCCGGCGCCGCCTCGATGGGCGGGTGGTAGCCGAACTGCCCCATCAGCCACGCCGCGTGGTCAGTCGTCGTCAGAATCGCCCACTGACGGAGCGCCTCGATGGTCTGGAACGGGATGTAGATGAGGCCCATGATGGCGACCGCGCGCGTCAGCGTCGCGAGCTCCTTCCGGCCGCTCCCGACGAGATAGCCCGTGTAGAGACACGCCGGCACCGCCGCCGCCGCCAGCACGCCCTCGATGGGCGACTGCTGGACGAACAGGAAGTGCTCGACGAGCAGCCCCCAGAACAGCGCGAACACCGCCCACGCAGCTGTCGCGGTGTACCGTCGCAGCGCCTCGCGGCCCCCGGTCGTGTCGAAGACGGCGCTCGTGCCGAACGCCGCTATCACGACCCACGCGAGCGCGTCAGTCACGGCTGTCGTCATCGTTACTGGTCGAAGCCAGGCGCGGCCCGAGTATATGCGTGTTGGTGTGGGTGCTCGCGGCCGGCAGCGACGTCGACGACGCCGCCGACGCTAGCGCTGTCGCTGTCGAGTTTGGCGCGCGAAAGAAAATCGGGAAGTCAGGGATTGCGGTTGTGGAATCGCTCTGAGAGCGAATCCGTCGGAGTCGCGTTACTCGCGCAGGGCGAGCAGCGCGGCGCCGAGGATCGCGACCAGCGCGATGCCGACACCGAAGCCGGGGATCGAGCCACCGGAGGAACCGTCGTCACCTTCCGTGGTGTCAGCGGCTTCCGTGGTGTCCGGAGCTTCGGTCGTCTGGGGAGCCTCGGTCGTGTCCGGGGCTTCCGTCGTGTCAGGAGCCTCGGTCGTGTCCGGGGCTTCCGTCGTGTCAGGAGCCTCGGTCGTGTCCGGGGCTTCCGTGGTCGTCTCGCCGTCGTCGGCGGACTCGACGACGTTACCCGTGGCGGAGTCGTCCTCTTCGAGACCCTCGAGGGTCACGGAGAACTCGTCGCCAACGGCTGCGTCAGTGAAGTCGACCTCGAAGGTCAGCTCGCCGTCCTCGACGGTGGCGAGATTCTCCGGCTCGATGAAGCCGTCGCCTTCGGTATCGGTCGACTCGACCAGCACGTTGTACTGAGTCCCATCAGCGGCGTTCGACTCGGCCGTGATGGTCTGGTTTTCGGCGTTGGTCACGTTGTAGACGTCCTGGGTGAGGCTTTCCTCGAGTTCGGCGGTCGAGTACTCGGCGGACACCGAGGAGTCGTCGTCAGCGAGGTCCGTCGTCGTCGCGTTCAGCGTGACAGACGCGTTGAAGGCGTCGTCACCGAAGCTGAGCGCGGGGTCGTCCTCGCCGGTGTTGACCTGGTCAAGCGCGGCAGCGACGTAGATGGTGCCGTTCTCTGCGTCAGCAACGACACCAGCGTTGCCGTTCTGGAGCGCTTCCGTGTAGTTCAGCGTCTTGGGGTCAGCGTTCGGGCCAACGGAGGCCTCGGTCTGCTCGACCGTGAGGCTGAGCTCCGAGTAGTTGGCCGCGTTCAGCAGCGCCTGCGTGTCGCTGACATCGCCATTGTTGCTAGCGTTCGCGAGAACGCCGAAGACACCGTCACCGCTGATCTCGTGGACCACCCAGTCGCCCTGGGTGATCGAGTCGTCCTGAGTCAGGGTGGCGTCGGTCGGGAAGTCACTGAGCGAGTCGCTGCGGGGTGCCGTCCAGATGTTCTGGCTAGTGAAGCCGTCCGTTTCGGTGATGCTGAGACGGCTGACGTCGTCAGCGTTCTCGGTACCGGACGCCTTCACGGACGTACGGTACGTACCGTCAGCGATCGGGCTCGAGAGCGAGGAACCGTCCGTGAGCTCGATGGAAGTCACGGAGTCGTCGGAGTCACCGGGGACGTAGAAGGCGCTCTGGACGTCCTCGGTCTGGTTACCCATCGTGTAGGTGTTGACGTTGAACTCCACGTAGCCGTCCCCGTTACCGTCTTCGACGGTGAGGTTGGCCTGGTAGTTGGAGCTCGAGTACTCGCCGATGGTGATGTTGGCCTCGGTGGTCTCCGTCAGGGAGACGTTGATCGAGGCGACGTCACCACGGGCGGCAGGCTCGATGTTGACGAACTCGGTGTTGGTATCGGCAGCCTCAACGGCCGAGAATACGTCGGTCTCGGCAGTAACACCGGAGTCAACGTCGGTGACCTGAGCGGTGTAGTTGCCAACGTCCTCGGCGACAACCGCACCGAAGTTGAGGGTCACGTCACCGTCAGAGCTAATCGTGCCCTCTGCGGTGTAGTCAGTGGCGTCACCGTTGGAGTCGAGCAGGACTGCTTCGACGTCACGGTTGATGTCGTCAGCGGTCGCAGTGACCGTAACGTCCGTGTTAGTGTCGAAGGAGTCTGCATCGGCACTAGCTTCCAGACCGAGGCTCTCCAGCGTCAGCGTGGAGATATCGCTCTGGGTGTTAGTGGTGATGTTGTAGTCGCCGGTCTCCAGGTCGTCCGTGTTGAAGACGTAGACCTGGCTACCCGTGCCGGCACCACGCGTGGTGCCGACATCGGGGCCCGAGATGTCGAAGCTGTCCGAGAGGTTGCCCTTGAGGGCGACGTTGGTGCCCGCGTAGGCCTCAACGTCTTCCGGGGCAGTCGTGTTGATCGTCTGCGGCGCGATTGTCACACCAACCGTGTCGTCGGAGATATCCTCACCGGCGAGGTTGGTGAAGTTGTTCACTTCAAC
The DNA here is from genome assembly GCF_021729015.1 of Halobacterium rubrum. GTDB lineage: Archaea > Halobacteriota > Halobacteria > Halobacteriales > Halobacteriaceae > Halobacterium > Halobacterium rubrum. The sequence continues at coordinate 559,345 of NZ_JAJQQZ010000002.1, read as the reverse complement.
CTCGGCGACATCGTTGTCGATGGAGGTGCCCGCGTCAATGGTGACTCGAGCGTCGCCATCATCGTCGTTGAGGTTGCCCTGAGTGACCGTGCTCCCGATGGTATCTCCGTCCGCGTCAAGGAGAGTGACCTCGGAGTTAGTCGTGGAGCTGACGTCCCCGTCGAATGCGATTTCGAGGATGGAGTCGTCAGTTCCATTCAGGTAGTGAGTCGCCTTCCGGATGCTCGGCGTGTCCGAGTCGATGGTCAGCGATTCGCTGTCATCGAAGCTGGAGTCACCGGCGTTCAGGGACTCGTTCTCGTAGGCGTAAACCGTGTAGTCGCCGTCCGAGAGGCCCGATGTATCGACCGTGTCGATGGCAAGATCAGTCGTTTGCGTTGTCTGATCGTAAGTCGAGGAGTTGGTTGCCATCGGTTCGCCGGAATCGTATTCACCGTCGTCGTCGGTGTCTACGAAGACGAACGTGCTGTTTCCAGCCAGAGCGTTACCATCCGTGTCGACCTGTACGTCAGTCAGATTGTCGCTGGGCGCAATCGCGACGGCATTGTCGTCACCGTCGCCAAGGTCCAGCGAGTTTGAACTCGCCGCCGCAGCGGCTCCACCTGTGAACGCGACGCCGGCAGCGAAGACGCTACCGATCATCAGCGCCGTCAGGAAGACCGCGCGGAGTTTGTCTGTTTTGCTTGTCATGTTTGGTTGAGTTTCGCGGTTTCGGCACCTGCATCGGTCTCGCCCACGGAGGGCGGTACTGGACGCTGGCACCAGTGGGTAGGGGTGTTCGAGTGGTGTACCGTCGGTGGTAAATACTTTGTGTTATTTTCACTTCTCCGGGTCACGAAAGCGTGGGACTGTCTCACACGCTCGTGGGGGCGACAGCGTCGCTACGACGGGAATCCGAACTGGCTGTGAAATGGTGCCACACCAAACGTTTAAGTAATGTTTCGGTGCCTCGGCGGGGATTCTGGACGCCGCGAGGGCCGCATCGAAGCGACGCGCCCGGGCGGGTCCAACGACGAACCGGACCCGCCGTCGAGCCGCCGGCCACACGCTCGGCGCCGACTGGGCGAACCTTAACACGCCCGCGGGCCAACGGACGCCCATGAAGGCACTCGCGGTCGTCGGCTCCGGGCGGGCAGCGCGCCAGTCGGCCGTCGCTGCCGTGGTCGGGGCGCTCGCCGAGCGCGGCAGCGTCGCGACGGTGCAGCGCAGCCAGCGCCCGGCCGACTACGACGGCAACGCCGACGACGACGACCACGCAGGCGCTCCCAGCGCGCCCACCGACCGGGCGCCGGACACCGAGGCCACGCGCTCCGTCACGCTCGCCGCGGACGGCTCGTGGTGGACTGCGAGCGGCGAGGACCGCACGCTCGACGAGGTGCTCGACGACCTCGCGCCCGAGTTCGACTACGTCGTCGCCGAGGGGTTCCCGGACGCCGACCTCCCGACCGTCGCAGTCGGCGACCACGCCGCCGCCGACCCCGACGTGACCGCGCCGGACGCCGACGCGCTGGACGTCGACGCCGTCGTCGACGCCGTCGAGGCCACCGACCCCCGCGAGACGCTGGACTCGCTGGTCGCGCGAGCGCTGACCCACGCCGACAGCGAGTTCGCCGGCGCCGTCGCGACGTTCACCGGGCGCGTCCGCCGCCGGGACGGCCCCGACGACACGCCGACCGAACACCTCGAGTTCGAGCGCTACGACGCCGTCGCCGAGCAGCGCCTGGCCACCATCCGCGAGGAGCTCTGCGCCCGCGACGGCGTCTTCGACGTCCGCATGCACCACCGCACGGGCGTCGTGCCCGCGGGCGCGGACGTCGTCTACGTGGTGGTGCTCGCCGGCCACCGCGAGGAGGCCTTCGACACCGTCTCCGACGGCATTGACCGCCTCAAGGACGAGGTCCCGCTGTTCAAGAAGGAGGTCACCGTCGACGAGGCGTTCTGGCGCCACGACCAGCCCCAGTAACCGGCTCAGTCCTGCGTGACTTCAGCGTCGTCGTCCCCGTCCCCAGTCCCGACAGCCCCTGCGTTCTCCCCGTCGTCGTCGCCGCCGCCGCCAATGGCACAGGAGTCGACGTACTCGACGTCGTGGACGGACTCGACGGCGGGGTCGTCGCCACACACCGGGCAGTCCGGCCGCTTCGCCACCTCGAAGGTGTCGAACTCCATGTTGGCGGCGTCGTAGAACAGCATCCGGCCGTCCAGCAGCTCGCCCTCGTCGAGCACCCACTTCACGGCCTCCGTCGCCTGAATCGACCCGACCGTCCCCGGCAGCACCCCGAGCACGCCGGCGGTCGAGCAGTCCGGCACCGTCCCCTCCGGCGGCGCTTCGGGGAACAGACACCGGTAGCAGGGCGCGTCCTCGCCGCCCGGGAACGTCGTCACCTGTCCCTCGAACCGGAAGATGGCGCCGTGGGAGAATGGGACGCCCGCGAGCGTGCACGCGTCGTTCACAAGAAACCGCGTCTGGAAGTTGTCCGAGGCGTCCACGACGAAGTCGTAGTCCGCGATGAGCGCCTCGACGTTCTCCGGCGACACCCGGAGGTCGTGGGTCCGGACGTCGACGTCCGGGTTCCGACTCTCGACGAACTCGGCCGCGCTCCGGGCTTTCTTCCGGCCGACGTCGTCGTTCCCGTGGATGGTCTGGCGCTGGAGGTTCGACAGCTCGACGACGTCGTCGTCGGCGACGCCGAGCGTCCCGACGCCCGCCGCCGCGAGGTACTGGAGGACGGGCGACCCGAGGCCGCCGGCGCCCACCACGAGTATCGACGCGTCCAGGAGGGCCTGCTGGCCCGCCGGACCCACGTCGTCCATGATGATGTGCCGGGAGTACCGGTCGAGCTGCGTGGGGTCGAGGTCCAGACCGCTCATGGCTCCCTGTTGGACGGAGCCCGGCAAAAGCCCACCGGGGCCGGCAGCCGCCGGCCGCCGCGTCCGACGGCTGGGGACCCCCGGCTGCCCTGTGCATTTTATGTCACCGAGCCCGTGGGTGCGGGCATGCAGGAGTTCACGATGCGCTTTTTCGCGAACTACCGGGACGCCGTCGGCCAGAAGACGGTCGTCCGGGAGTACGAGGGCGTCACCACCGTCGGCGACGTCCTCGACCGCCTCGACGACGAGTACGAGGACCTCGAGCTGTTCGACGAGGACGGGTCGCTGCGGGACTACGTCACCATCATGCGGGACGGCCGAGCCGTCACGCACGTCGACGGCCTGGAGACGACCCTCGAGGGCGGCGAGGTGCTCAGCGTCTTCCCGCCGGTCGCGGGCGGGTAGCCGGGAGCGCCGCCGGCCTCACAGGCAGAACATGAACGGGTAGATGAGCGCGACCCGGTCGCCGTCCGTCAGGGGCGTGTCGAGGCCCTCGAGGTGTTCGTTGAACTGGCCGTTGACCGTCACGCGGGCGAACGCCCGGGTCTGTTCGCCCTCGGGGTTCTTCGCCCAGTTCTCGCCGGGGAGGTCGACGTCGTCGGGCGCCCACCCCTTCGTCGTCGCTTCGGCCTCGGTCTCCGCGATGAGCATGTCCTCGACGTCGTGCTCGTCGAAGAACGCCTCGAGGAACGCCCGCAGCGTGTCGCCCTCGAAGGTGTACTCGAAGGACATCTCGCCGACCTCCTCCTGGACGTGGCCCGTGCACTTCACGTCGACCGTGGTCGTCGCGTCGGGGCCGGCCTCGGTCGCCGGCTCGGCGTCCGAACCGCCCGCTGGGGACCGGCCGGAGGCGAGCTCGCCGCCACCGCCGTCGCCCCTCGGCTCGCCGCCGTCTCCCCGCACGCTGCGGTTCCCTCCCTCGGGGCACTCTCCGCTGTTCATGCCCGGAACTAGGGGCTCGGCGGCGAAAGCCGTTCCTCGGAACATGTTCGGACCGTAACTGTCGGCCGTCCTCCCGCGTCGCCGGCCCGTCGACGGCCCACGCATCTTTAACACCGATGGCGCGCCGAACGTAGGTATGGACGAACTCGACCTGGCGATTCCGAAAGGCATCGTCGACTCCCTCCCCGAGGACAGCGACGAGACGAAGATGGACATGCAGAAGGCCGTCGAGGGCTGGGAGCGAGACCTCAACGCCGCGCTCGCCGCCGACGACGAGGACGACGCCATCGAGGGCGTCGTCGACGCCGTCGAGCACTTCGAGGACCGCTGGGAAGAGTACGACGACTACGTCGTCGAGCTCCGCGCGTGGGGCCAGTCCCCCATCTACGCGATGGCGTGGCGGGACCTCGTCGCCTCGGTCGTCCGCCAGATCTACGACCACGAGGACCTCGCCGACCGCATCAACCGAACCCGCCACGAGCGCATCTTCGACGACGGCATCCGACCCGGCTAGCCGGCGGTCCCGGCCGCGGCTACCGCCCCCGACAGCTTTAGCCCCCGTTCGCCCCTATCGGACAACGATGGTCGAACGCGTTCGGAGCTACCGGGGCATCTCCACCCGGGCGGCACTCGGGTACCTCGAGAGCGTCGGCGGCGAACAGACCGGCGAGGACACCGTCGCCGGCGACGGCTGGCGGGCCTCGGTCTCGGCGGAGAAAGTCTCCATCGGGCCCTCCATCCAGCTCACCGAGGTGACCGTGGCGTTCGAGGCCGACAGCGACGACGTCCTCGACCCAGTCGTGGAGGCGTTCTCCCAGAAGGCGATCCGCGCGGGGGGCTGACCCCGGGCGAGGATGTCCGACCAGTCCCACCCCATCGAGGGGCAGGTCGTCCTGCTCGCCGGCGCTCGCGCGAGCGTCCCGCTCCAGCGGCTGTCACCGCTGCTCGACCGCGTCCAGCGGCACCTCGCCGACCAGCAACGGGTCTACGAGCGCCAGTACGAGCGCGTGGACGCCGACGGCACCGTCTACTACCTCGCCGACAGCGACCACTGGCCGGCGGTCGGTGACGCGCTGGACCTCGCGGAGAACGAAGTGGATGCCGTCAGGCGCGCACACGAGAAGCAGTTCCTCCGGGACGGCCGTCGGCTCGACCGCGAGGCCGAGTTCGAGACCGCCCTCGACATCCGCCAGCCGGTCGTCCTCGCGTGACGACGCCTCGGCCAGCCGGCCGCCAGCCCGCCGTGCAGTCCGTACCCTCGTCTTGCGTCTCGCCGCCCGGCCGCCGACTCGGTCCTACGTCTCGTCGCTGTCGCCGCCGTCGTGTTCGATGGTGTCGACGACCCGCCGCGAGAACTCCACCTCCGTCAGGTCGCCGTTGTGTAGCTCGTCCAGCCACGCCGCCTCGACGTGCCAGCGCCCCTGGTAGTTGCCGTCGAGGTCGAAGACGTCGGCTTCGATGGGGGCGCCCGCCCAGTCGTCGGCGTGGAGGTCCCGGAAGACGTTGATGACCCGGCCGACCTCCCGGTGGGGAATCGCGCCCTCCTTGCCGGTCGAGACCGACTCGTAGGACAGCTCGTAGCCGTCGTCGGTCTCTGTCACGTTCTCGACGTAGACGCCGTGGCTGGTCAGTCGCGCCTCTACCCGGAACTCGAAATCGTCGTCGTCGTCTGCTGCGTCGTGGTCGTCGTCCATTGAAGAATTGAGAAGTCGTGTGTCCGGCGGGCGGTCCTCGTCGTCGTCGTCAGTCGTCGGCGGGCGCGGCCGAGTCGCCGCTGGAGACGCCCGTGCCGGGGCCGACCTCGATGTCGAGTTCTTCGAGGCGGTCGTCCGGCACGACGCCGTCGACCCAGCCGCGGACCTCGTAGTACTCGTCTTTCATCTGGTCGAGCTCGGCGAGCTGCCCCTCGGAGCCGCCCTGCGCGGGCACGGCGTCCTCGTGGCCCTCGACGAACCGCCCGGGCAGGCTGTCGTCCTCGCCGTCGAACCCGGCGAGGTTGTTGTAGTACCGCTCCAGCGTGTAGATGCGCTGGCCGGCCTCGATGAGCTCGTCCTCGGTGACGTCGCGGCCGGTCATCCCGTTGTACTGGAGGACGTACTCCTCGATGCCCTCCGCGAACGCGTTGAACTTGCAGATGTCGAAGGAGTCGCTGATGGCGTGGAGGTCCTGGAAGGTCGCGCACAGCTCGCCTTTCCCCTCCGGCTCGTGGGGGTCGACCTCCTCCGGGATGCCCAGAATCTCCGCGGCGGGCGTGTACCCGCGGAGGTGGCAGGCCCCCCGGTTCGAGGTCGCGTACCCGATGGCCATCCCCTTCATGCAGCGCGGGTCGTAGGCCGCCATCGTCTGGCCCTTCACCGCGAGGGAGTTCTCCTCGCCGTCGAACTCGTCCTCGAGGTGGCTCGGGCCGCCCGCGAGGGCGTCGCCGAGGTCGTCCTCGCGGCGCGCGATGCGCGTCAGGAGGTCGATCATCTCCTCGGAGTCGCCCCACTCCAGGCCGTCGCCGAGCCCGTCGAACTTGCCCTCTTCGGTCATCTCCATCGCCATCGCCATCGTGTTGCCGGCGTCGATGGTGTCGATGCCGAGGTCGTTACACCGGTCGATCATCACGGTGACGTCCTCGAGGTTCGTGTGCGCGGAGTTCGGCCCGAGCGCCCACGCCGACTCGTACTCAAGGGACTCCATGCGGACGTTGAGGTCCTCGCCTTTGTGCATCGTCTGGACCTCGACCTCCTTCTTGCAGGCGACCGGGCAGGAGTGACACGTCGGCTCGTCGACGAGGATGTTCTCCCGGACGGTCTCGCCGGACACCTGCTCGGAGTCGATGTCGCTGTCCTCGGACTCGCGCATCGAGCGCGTCGACGAGTAGTGGCCGTTCTTCGTCGGGAGGCCGTCCATCTCCTCGGTGGGGTTCATCAGGACGTTCGTCCCGAACCGCGAGAGGCCGCCCTCGTTGGGCGCCGTCACGTCGGACTCCTGGATGAGCTGCATCGCCTGCTTGTGGCCCTCCCGGAACGTCTCCGGGTCCGCGGGCTTCTGCATCTCCGTCGTGGACTTGACGACGACCGCCTTGAGGTTCTTCGACCCCATGACGGCGCCCGTGCCGCCGCGGCCGGACGCGCGGTCGTCCTCGTTGATGATGCAGCCGTACCGGACCTCGTTCTCGCCGCCCGGCCCGATGGCCATCGTGGAGAGGTTCTTGCCGTACTCGCCGTCGACCTCGTCCTCGATGTCGCCCATCGTGTCGTGGACGCCCTGCCCCCAGAGGTGGCTGGCGTCACGCAGTTCCACCTCGCCGTCCTCGACGACGGCGTAGACGGGGTCGTCGGCCTGCCCCTCGAACAGGAGGCCGTCGAAGCCCGCCCACTTGAGGCGGGCGCCGCTCCAGCCGCCGTGGTGGGAGTCGGTCACCTGCCCCCGGATGGGGGACTTCGTGACGATGGCGATGCGGCCACTCATCGTCGTCTGCGTGCCCGTCAGCGGGCCGTTCATGAACGCCAGCAGGTTGTCCGGGCCGAGCGGGTCGACGTCGACGCCGTTGTCGAAGACGTACTTGACGCCGAGGCCCCGGGCGCCGATGTACTTCTTCGCGTCCTCGTCGGGGACGCTCTCGTAGTTCACCTGTCCGTCGCCGAGGTCGACTCGCGCGACGTGGTCGTGAAAGCCACCCAGATCAGTCATATCTTCTATGAACTTTCGGTGGAGTCTACTTAATCTTCAGGGTGGTTGCTGGCCGTTGCCGGCGCTGCCTCCGGCGGTCGACGGTGCTGCGTCTGGCCACCGCTGTGGCGTCCCGGGGTCCCGATGTCGCCGCGTGGCAACGCTTTAAATAGGTCGAGTGTGAAAGATTGGCACTAGGATGCTCGAGGACGACTTCGGACGGGACGTGTCCGGCGTCCGCGTCTCTCTCACAGACCGCTGTAACTTCGACTGCGTCTACTGCCACAACGAGGGCCTCGGGGACACCCGCGGCCCGATGGACCCCCGCGAGGACGAGCTCTCCACCGACCGCGTCGTCGCCTTCCTCGAGGTCGCACACGAGTTCGGCGTCGACGCCGTGAAGTTCACGGGCGGCGAGCCGATGCTGCGCTCGGACCTGGAGGAGATCGTGCGGCGCACCCCGGACGGCATGGAGGTCTCGATGACGACCAACGGCACCTTCCTCCCGGGGCGCGCAGAGGCCCTCGTCGACGCCGGCCTCGAACGCGTCAACATCTCCCAGGACGCGATGGACGAGGAGGCGTTCGCCGAGCTCACGCAGAGCGGCGCCTACGAGAAGGTCCTCGAGGGCGTGGAGGCAGCGCTCGACGCCGGGCTGGCGCCCGTGAAGCTGAACATGGTCGTCTTCGAGCCGACCGCCGGCTACGTCCCGGAGATGGTCGACCACGTCGCCGAGCGGGACGGCCTCCAGCTCCAGCTCATCGAGTACATGCCGGAGCTCGCCGGCCACCCCGAGTGGGCCATCGACATCGACCGCGTCCACGGCTGGCTGGAAGACCGGGCCGACCACGTCGAGACCCGAGAGATGCACGACCGGCGCCGGTACTGGGTGGAGAGCAGTGAGGCCGCCGACGGCGCCGAGGCGGCGGCCGCCGAAGGCGCCGCTGCCGCCGCCGACGGTGGCGCGAGTATCGCGGACGACGACGCCGCCGACGGCGCGATGGCCGGCCGGGGGATGGTCGAGATCGTCGACCCCGTCGAGAACCCCCAGTTCTGCGCGAACTGCCACCGCGTCCGGCTCACCCACGACGGCTACCTCAAGGGCTGTCTGAACCGCAACGACGACCTCCGGGGCATCGGCGAGACGAAGGAGTCGATGCGGGCGGCGTTCCGCGAGACCGTCGACAACAGAGTCCCGTACTACGGCGAGTACATGGTCAAAACCGACGACGGCGAGTGGGAGGTCAACGACGACTACCTCGACGTCGAGGGCGACCGCGACCCCTACGAGTACGCCGACGACGACGGCGACAGCGACAGCGGCGACGACGGGACCGCCGACGAACCCGCCGCGTAGCGCGCACTTCTCACTGCGGTTCGATACCGTCCAGCGACGCGGCCAGCCGGCCGCAGTCCGCGAGCGCGTCCGCGAGGTCCCGGACGCCGGGCTTCTCGGCTCGCTCGGGCGCCGCCACGACGTCCACCGGCTGTGTGCCGAGCGGGACGAACCCGAGCCCGAGGCTCGCCGCCGTCGCTCGCAGCCCGAGCCCGGCGTCCGCCTCGCCCGCCGCGACTTTGCGAGCCGGGCTCTCGTGGGCTTTCGTCGTCAGCCCGTAGCCGTCGATGGCGTCGGTGAGTTCCCGGCGACTCGTCGCGCGCTCGTCGGCCAGCGCCTCGACGGCGTCGTCGAAGCTCCGGCGGAGCCCCGAGCCCGCGTCCCGGTTCACCAGTCGGAGGTCGCGGTCCACGAGGTCGCCGAGGCCGTCGACGCCGTCCGGGTTCCCGTCGGGGACGACCAGCCCCCAGTCCCGGGTCCAGCCGCCGAGGTCGACGGTGTCGCCGTCGGGCGTCTCGGGGCCGGCGACGACGGCGACGTCCGGCACGCCCTCGCGGAGCCGCCGCAGCCCCTCGCGGGTGCCGACCGGGAGGAACCGCGGCCGGGCGACGTCGTCCAGCACCCGCGAGAACAGCGGGTCGTCCTCGCCGACGGCCAGCACCCGCGGCGGCCGGACGTCCGGCGAGAACAGCGTCACGTCCACGGACTCGCCCGCGGCGAGGTAGGCGGTGTCGGCGGGCACCGTGACGGTGCCGTCGGCGTCCACGAGACTCGTGGTCGCGCCGCTGCCCTTGTCGACGGGGTAGACGAGCAGGTCGCCGTCGCCGTCGGCGACGAGGCCGGCGGGCAGCAGGCGCTGGCGCCCCTCGCCGTAGCGTTCCTGGACGGCCATCTCGCCGCTCACGACGGCCGTCCGGGGTTCGTCCAGTCCGGCCGCCTCGCGGACGAGCGGCGCGACGAACGCCCGGAAGATGGTCAGCGCCGACACTGGGTAGCCCGGCAGGCCGACGTACGCCGCCCCGCCGATCTCGCCGACGAGCATCGGCTTCCCGGGCTTGACGGCGACGCCGTGCAACAGCAGGTCGCCGCGCTCCTCGACCACCCGGTAGATGACGTCGACGGCGCTCGCGGACGTCGACCCCGAGGACAGCACGAGGTCGCACTCCTCGGCGCCCTCGACGAGCAGTCGCTCCATCTCGTCGTAGTCGTCGCCGGCGTGCGGGTACAGCACCGGGTCGCCGCCGGCCTCCTCGACGGCCGCCGCGATGGCGTAGCTGTTCACGTCGTGAATCTGGCCGGCGGCGCTGTCGAGGGATTCACCCGGCCGCACGAGCTCGTCGCCGGTCGACACGATGCCGACCGTCGGCGTGCCGCGGACCGGCACCTCGTCGACGCCGAGCGCCGACAGCAACCCGATCTCCCGCGCGGTCAGCTCCGTCCCGGGGCCGAGCGCCCGCGACCCGGCGGCGATGTCGGCACCCGCCAGCATCACGGCGTCGCCGGGTGCGACGCTCGTCCGCACCTCGACCGCGTCGCCGCCGTCGGCCTCCGTCGTCTCCTCGACTTTCACGACCGCGTCGGCACCGGGCGGCACGACGGCGCCCGTCGACACCTCGACGGCGGACCCCGGTTCGACGGCGACACTGGGCTCCTCCCCGGCGTGGACCGCCCCGACGACGTCGAGCCTGACGGGGTCGACCTCGTCGGCGTCGAACGTGTCCTCGGCGACGACGGCGTACCCGTCCATGCTCGCGCGGTCGAACCCCGGCACGTCGAGCGCGGCGTCGACGCGCTCGGCCAGCACCCGCCCACGGGCGTCGGCCAGCGGGACGTTCTCCGGCTCCGGGTCGAGGTCAAGCGAGGCGAGCACCTCGCGGGCGCGCTCCGGCGACGCGAGGTCCCGGAACTCGCGGCGGTCGCCGTCCTCGCTCACGCCGACCACTCCCAGTTCTGGACTGCGACCGTCGTCCCCGCGTCGTACCCCTCGCGGCCCTCCGGCACGACCACCCAGCCGTCCGCCAGCGCGACGCTGGACAGCACTCCGGACCCGCTCGCGCGCGTCGGCGTCGCAGTCGGGCGGCCACCGTCGCCGTCGGCACCGTCCTCGCTGCCACTGTCGCCGCCCCCCTCGGTCTCGTCCAGCTCGACGCGGACGAACGACCGCGTTCCGGGCTCGCTGGCGATTTTCCGTGCGAGCTCGGCCTCGGTCGCCGGGTGGTCCTGGATGGGGAGGCGACCCACCGTCTTGAGCGCCGGGCGGAGGAACTGGACGGCGTTCACGATGGCGGCGACGGGGTACCCCGGAAGTGCAACCACGGGCGTGTCCTCGACGACGCCGAACGCGACCGGGTGGCCGGGCTTCAGTGCGACGCCGTGCACCAGTATCTCGCCCAGCTCCGAGAGCACCTCCGGCAGCAGGTCGCGCTCGCCCACGGAGGAGCCGCCCGTGGTCACCACGACGTCGTGGTCCGAGACGTCGCCGCGAACCGCCGCCCGGAGCGCGGCCTCGTCGTCGGTGACGACGTCCCGGTAGGTCGGGTCACCGCCCCACCGCGAGACGTACTGGGCGACGGTCTGGCCGTTCGTCTCGACGACCTCACCGGGGCCGGGGTCGGCCTGCACGAGTTCCTCGCCGGTCGGAATCACGCTCACGGACGGGCGCTCGTACACCTCGACGGCGTCCTCGCCGACCGACTTCAGGAGCCCGAGGTCCGACGGCCGTAGCCGGTGGCCGGCGTCGTAGAGGTGTTGGCCCTCCCCGACGTCCTCGCCGACCGGCGCGACGTTCTCGCCGCCCGCGGCCGCGTCGAACACCTCGATGCGGTCGCCGCGCCGCTCGACGTCCTCGATCATCACCACGGCATCCGCGCCCTCGGGCAGGTCGCTGCCAGTGTGCACGCGGACTGCCCGGTTCGGCCCGACCGCCTCGTCGTCGGCCACGTCGAGGACGGCCGGCGACCGGTCGCCGGCGCCGAACGTGTCCTCGGCCCTGACTGCGAAGCCGTCCATCGCCGCCCGCGCGTAGTGCGGGACGGGCCGCGGCGCCACCGCGTCCGCGGCGAGCACGCGCCCGTCGGCCTCCCCGAGGGACACCGTCTCGGTGCGCGAGAGCCCCTCGACGGCCGAGAGCAGCCGCTCGCGCGCCGCGTCGACCCGGGTTCGCTCCTTGAACCCGGCGGTCTTGCGGTCGTGTGTCATACCGGACCGGAGGGCTGCGACGGCCAAAAACCCACGACTCTCCGGAGGGCCGAACCGATACCCGCCCCGCTCTCCTACTGCCGACTCGGGTCTACGGGAACCGCCCGGGTCGCGGTGGCCTTGAAGCGCGCGACCACCCGGCGGCCCGCGGCGAGGTCGAGCCGGTCGCGGCTCGCCTCGGTGACGAGCGCGTGCAGCGCCGGGCCGCCGTCGAGTTCGACGGTCACCGCCACGACGGCGTCGCCGGCGTCGACCTCGCTGACGGTGCCCGCGAGTTCGTTGCGCAGGCTCGTGTCGTCCGGGTCGACGCCGCCCGGCCGACCGAGCGCCACGGCGTCCGACCGCACGGTCACGTCGACTGTCGAGGCGTCTGGCGGCGTCACGGCGGCGACGGTGCCGGCGTCTGTCTCCACGGACGCGATCTCGCCGTCCCGGTCCACGACCGTCCCCGGGAACACGGACTCGGTGACGGACGCCGCCCCGGACAGCTCCGCTCGCAGTCGCGAGAACCGCCGGACGACGGCCCGTCCGTCGTCCGTGAGCGTGGTGCCGCCGCCGCCCGCGCCGCCGCGCGCCCGCTCCGTCAGGTCGCCGGCCGCAGCCTCCAGCTCGTCGAGGCGCCGCTGCATGTGGGGGTACGACCGGCCGAGGTGCTGGGCGGCGGCGTGCATCGACCCCTCGCGGTCGATGGCCGCCAGCATCTCCACGTCGCGCTCGTCGACGGTGACGTCGTCGCCGACGGCCAGCCGCGCGGCGAAGTCGTCGTCCATCAGTACACCAGCTCCCCCGCGATGAACTGCCGCGTTCGGTCGTCCCGCGGGTCCTCGAACACGCGCTCGGTCGGCCCGGCCTCGACGACGCCGTCGCCGAGCAGGACCGCGGCCCGGTCGGCGACCCGGCGCGCCTGATTCATGTCGTGGGTGGCGACGACCGTACCGATGCCCCGGTCGCTGGCGTCCGCGACGGCGTCCTCGATGACCGCCGTGTTCCGCGGGTCGAGGTCGGACGTCGGTTCGTCCAGCAGCAGGTAGTTCGGGTCGTAGGCGAGCGCGCGAGCGAACGCCACCCGCTGGGCCTCGCCGCCGGACAGCGAGCCGGCGTCGTGGTCGACGTAGTCCGCGAGTCCGACCACTTCGAGCGCGTCCCGGACGGCGTCGGGGGGCTCGTGGTCGCCGACCAACCCCCGGAGTTCGTCCCGGAGGCGCTCGCGCCACGACCGCCGCACCCGGAGGCCGTACTCGACGTTGCGCGCGACGGTGGCGTCGAACAGGCTAGCCTCCTGGAAGACCACGCCGATGTCGCGCCGCAGCGCCAGCCGGTCGCGCTCGCCGGCCGCCCACGCCTCGGTCCCGTCGACCGCTATCGCGCCCTCGTCGGGCCGCGCGAACAGCCCGAGCAGCCGCAGCAGCGTGGTCTTCCCGACGCCCGACGGCCCGATGACGGCGACCACCTCGCCCGGGTCGACGGACAGCGAGACGTCGCGGACGACCGGCGAGCCGTCCGTCCCGCTGCCGGCGACGCTCGTCCCGCCGTCACTGCGCCGTGCGTCGCCCGTTCCGCCGCCGCCGTCTTCGTCGTCGTAGGCGTGGGTGACGCCGCGGGCGTCGAGGCTCACCGCAGCCCACCTCCCGTCCAGGTCTTGCTGTCGCCGAGCCGGACGACCACGGCGTTGACGGCGAGCACGACGGCGACCAGCACCGCGCCGAGCACGAGCGCGAGCTCGTAGCGGCCCTGCCGCGCTTCGAGTCGGATTGCGGTCGTCAGCGTCCGCGTCTTGGAGACGCCGCCCGCGCCGGCGATGTTCCCGCCGACGATGAGCACGGACCCGACCTCGCTGATGGCGCGCCCGAACCCGGCGAGCACGGCCGTCGCGATGCCGTAGCGGGCCTGTTTGACGACGGTCAGAGCCACGTCGGTCCGCGTCCCGCCGAGCGCGAACGCGGCGTCCCGGACGTCCTCCCGGACGCCGGTCACGGCCGCGAGCGTGATGCCAGTGATGGGGGGCGTCGCCAGCACGAACTGCGAGATGATCATCGCCTTCTTCGTGAACACCAACTCGAGGTGCCCGAGCGGTCCCGAGTTCGACAGCGTCACGAGCACGAGCAGGCCGACGACGACGCTCGGGAACCCCATTCCCGTGTTGATTATCGACGTCACCAGCCGCTTCCCCCGGAAGTCGGCGAAGCCGACCGCGATGGCCAGTGGCACGCTCGCGAGCGTGCTGAGCACGACCGCGGTGACGCTGACGTACAGCGAGACGAAGACGATGCTGAGGACGTACCGGGGCTCGAAGGGGAACGCCACGAACGGCACGGCGGCCGCGTCCGCGAACACGCCCAGTACGCCAGTCGGTAACACGGCTCAGGTCACCTCGGGGGACGTCATGAGTCGTCCGCCTCGCTGCGCCAGCCCTCGGGGACGTACTGCTGGAAGTCCGGGTCCTCCGAGAGGGCGCGCGGGAAGAACAGCTGCTGGCCGTTCGCGGTGTAGTCGTCGATGACTTCCTGGCCCTCGGGGCTGGTGACGTAGCCGATGTACGCCATCGCGAGGTCGTAGTTGACGTTCTCGTGGACGGCGGGGTTGACGGCGATGATGCCGTATGGGTTCGAGAGCAACTCGGGGCCGCCCTCGATGGGGCCCTGCACGAGAATCGAGAGGTCGATTCTCGTCTGCATCGAGAGGAACGTCCCGCGGTCTGCGAGGGTGTACGCGCGGCTCTCGCTGGCCTGATTGAGCACGTCGCCCATCCCCGCGCCGGCCTCCCGGTACCAGTTCCCGCCGGGCTCGACGCCGGCCTCCTCCCAGACCACCTTCTCTTTCGTGTGCGTCCCGGAGTTGTCGCCCCGGGAGACGAACGTCGACCCGGACTCGGCGATGGCCGCGAACGCCCCCGTCGCCGAGTCGCTGCCCGCGACGCCGGCGGGATCGCTCTCGGGGCCGACGACGACGAAGTCGTTGAACATCAGGTCCCGGCGGTTCACGCCGTACCCCTGCCGCATGAACTCGTCTTCGAGCGACCGGGCGTGCACCATGACGACGTCCGAGTCGCCGTTCCGCGCCGTCTCCAGAGCTGCCCCGGTGCCCTGCGCGACGGCGTCGACCGTGACGCCGTAGCGCTTCTGGAACGGCCGATTCAGGGCGTCCAGCAGGCCGGTGTCGTACGTGCTCGTGGTCGTGGTGAGCGTCAGCGTCTCGCCGGCGACGCCGGTGTCGCCGCTGTCGCTCCCGAGCACGCTCGAACAGCCCGCCAGCCCGGCGGCCGCCGCAGTGCCGGCAGTGGCGAGGAACTTCCGTCGTTGTATCGGCATAGATACAACGACCGAACGGCGGGCCCAAATAGGTTTGGCAGCCAGCCCTGCCCCGCCACCGACGCTGCTGGCGTCGTCGCAGCCCTAGCCGCCACTGCACGGATAACCGTTAACCGGGCGCCGTCCCTTCCATCGACATGGACATCGTCGACGCGCTCGAGGCGCGCGACGGCACGACATGCGTGGTCGGCGCGGGCGGGAAGAAGACGGCGATGGCGACGCTGGCCGCCCGCCTCGACGAGCCCGTGGTCACGGCCACCGTCCGCATCCCCATCTTCGACGACTGGGTCGCGCGCGTCGCCGTCACCGACGACCCAGTGGCCGCCGTCGCGGCCGCCGACTCCGGCGACTTCCCACTGGGCGTCGTTCCGGAGCGCGAGCGCGAGGACCGCTACCGGGGCTACGACACGGCAGTCGTCGCCGACCTCGCGGCCACCGACCACCCCGTGGTCGTGAAGGCCGACGGCGCCCGGATGCGAGAGTTCAAGGCCCCCGACGACAGCGAGCCACAACTCCCCCGGACTGCCGACACGGTCGTCCCCGTGGTCAGCGCGCACGCCGTCGGGCGGCCGCTGGACGGCGAGACGGTCCACCGCGTCGACCGCGTCGCCGCGCTCACCGGCCGCGACCCCGGCGAAACCATCGGTCCCGGCGACGTCGCGAAGGTGCTGGCGAGTCCGGACGGCGGCCTGAGAGGCGTCCCCGTCGGCGCGACCGCCGTCCCGCTCGTGAACAAGGTCGACGACGACCACCTCGAGGGAACGGCCCGCGAGATCGCCGAAGCCCTCCTCGCGCTCGCCGAGGACGTCCCGCGGGTCGTGCTCGCCGAACTGCGGGCCGACGACCCGCTCGTGGGCGTCGTCGAGCGCTGACTGCCGACGGCCCGCCGTTCAGAACTGTTCGCTCGCAGCCTGGAGGTCCTCGTGCGTGTTGACGTTCTCGAAGGTCTCCATCGAGCCGTGCGCCTCGACGGCCTCCCGGTCGACGGCGGCCACGTCGAGGTCCGACAGCGCCGTCAGGATGCGGCTGTCGGCGTCGTCGTCCGCGAGCACGCGCTCGCAGGCGGCCGCGACCGACCCGGTCCGGTAGACCGCCTGCGTCGTCTGGTACCAGTCGTCCGGCCGCGGCACGGCGGCGTCGTGGTCGTCGGCTCGCTCGAACAGCCACGCGAGGAACGCGGGGTCGACGAACGGCATGTCGCAGGCGACGACGGCGGCGTACTCGGCGTCGGCCGCGCCGAGCCCGGCCGCCAGCCCCGCCGTCGGCCCCCGGTCGGGCTCCGGGTCGACCGCCACCGACACCGGCACGCCCACGCCCTCGACCGCTTCCCTGAGCGCCGGCTCCTGGTCAGTCCGGCAGTTCAGGACGAGTTTGTCGACGACCGCCGCGACCCGGTCGGCGACCCGGCGGACCATCGGCTCGCCGGCGAGGTCGGCGACCGCCTTGTCGCCGCCCTCGAACCGCGTCGACCGGCCGCCCGCGATGATGACGCCACTTCGCACGACCGGTGGTTGGCCGCGCACCGCCAAGAGTCTTGGTCGCCGCCCGCCACAGTGTGCCGACTCGCTTTCGCCGGCCAACCGTTATGCGTCCGGCCGCCGGACTGGCGGCTGTGGACGACGAAACCGTGGAACGCTACCGGTCAACGTACCGGGACGAGGAGCCGCTGTACGCGGTCGAGCGGGAGGCCGTCGAGACGCTGCCCGACGCCTTCCGCGAGGGCGACTACGGCCCCCGGGACGCCGAGTGGGTCGTCCAGTGGTACTTCCGGCGGTTCCTCGGCGCCTACCCGGGCGCACAACGCCGCCGCATCGAGGGCGAGTTCGAAGCCGCCGACCCCGCCGACGTCCGGGCCGCCATCGCTGCGGCCTGCGACGCCCCCGACTACGAGGCGGCGCTGTCGGCCCTGCTGGACCTCTCCGGCGTGGACGTCGGTGTCGGGTCGGCGTTCCTGCTGTTCGTCGACCCCGACCGCTATCAGGTCGTCGGCGAGCGCGAGTGGCGGGTCGTCGCCGACCTCACCGACCTCGACTCGGAGTCCCCCGACTCCCTCGACGTCGACGACTACGGCCGGTTCCTCGACGCCGCCCGCGACCTCGCCGCACGCCACGACGGCCTCACGCAGTGGGACCTCTACACGGTGCTCTGGCGGCGCTGGAAAGACAAGTACGGCCCAGAAGTCGAGTGATGGCCCGGCAGCGCCGCGGTGTCTCGGTCAGTCGTCGCCGGCCGCCCCGGTGCTGTCGTCGTCGGTGGCCTCGATCGCCACCGACACGTCGGCGGCGGCGGCCTTGTACTCGGGAATCTTCGCGCGCTCGTCGAGCACGTCGTTCGTCAGCCGGTTCGCGGACGCCGCCGCGAAGTGCGGCGTGGTCCACACCACGCCCTCCTTGATGTCCTCGGTGACGTGGGCTTCGACCTCGATCTCGCCGCGGCGCGAGCGCAGCGCCACCGTGTCGCCGTCCTCGATGCCGAAGCGCTCGGCGTCCGCCGGGTGGACGTCCACGAAGTTCTCGGGCGTCTGGCGGTTCAGCGTCGGCGACCGCCGGCTCATCGTGCCCGTGTTGTAGTGCTCCTCGAGGCGGGCGGTCGTGAGCACGAGCGGGTACTCGTCGTCGGGCGTCTCCGCCGGCGGCTGGTGGGTGACGCCCACGATGCGGCCGAGGCCGTCCTCGGTGTCGAAGCTGTCCTCGTAGAGGAACTGGTCGCCCTCGTCGCCGGGCTCCTCGCAGGGCCACTGGATGCCCTCCGTCCCGAGTCGGTCGTAGGTCATCCCGTGGTAGCTCGGACACACCTGCCGGAGCTCCTCGAAGACCGCCTCGGCGTCGTCGAACCGGAAGTCCTCGGGGCCGAACAGCCGGCTGCCGACCTCCATCAGCATCTCGAGGTCGTGCTCGGTCGACTCGTGGACCTTCTCGACGGCGCGCATGCGCTGGACGCGCCGGTCGGTGTTCGTGACGGTGCCGCCGCGCTCCGCCCACGACGTCGCCGGCAGCACCACGTCGGCGTGCTCGGCCGTCTCCGTCATGAAGATGTCCTGCACGACCATGAACTCGAGTTGCTCGAGGCGCTCCTCGACGCGGTTGCCGTCCGGCTCGCTCATCACGGGGTTCTCGCCCATCACGTAGAGGCCGTGAACCGACTCGCCGGCCTCGTGGGAGATCTCGACGTTCGTCAGCCCGGGCTCGTCGGGCACCTCGAAGCCCCAGACGTCCTCGACGGACTGCCGGGCCTCGTCGTCGTCGACGAGCTGGTAGCCGGGGAGGACGTTCGGCATCGCGCCCACGTCGCAGGTCCCCTGGACGTTGTTCTGGCCGCGGAGGGGGTTCACGCCCGACCCCGGCTTCCCGAGGTTCCCCGTGACGAGCGCGAGGTTGATCTCGTTCTGGACGTTGTCGACGCCGCAGGCGTGCTGGCTCATCCCCATCCCGGTGAAGATGGCGGCATTGTCGGCCATCGCGTACTTCTCGGCCGCCGCCTCGATGGCCTCCAGCGGGACGCCACACTCCTCGGCGGCCGCCTCCTTGTCGAAGTCCGCCAGCGTCTCCTGCAGGTCCTCGAAGCCCTTCGTACGCTCCTCGACGAACGCTTCGTCTATCCAGCCGGCGTCGGGGTCGGCCTCGTGGCGCTCCAGAATCGTCTTCAGCACGACGTTCAGCAGCGGGATGTCGGTGCCGGGCTCGAGCTGGAGGTGCTGGTGGCGGTCGGTGTCCTCGATCTCGAACGACCGCGTCGTCTTGTTCGCGTGTGGGTCCACCTGAATCACGGTCGCGCCGTCCAGCACCGCCTGCCGGAAGTACTGGCTGTTGGCGATGGGGTGTTGCTCGCCGGGGTTCGCGCCCTGGATCCAGAACACGTCGGTCTCCGCCCGGAGGTCCGCCATGCTGTTGGTCATCGCGCCGGCGCCCAGCGACGTGCGCAGCGCCCACACCGTCGACGCGTGGCACATCCGCGTGCAGTTGTCGACGTTGTTCGTGCCGTAGCGCCGCGCGAGCTTCTGGAGGAGGTAGTTCTCCTCGTTGGTCGTCTTCGAGGACGCGAAAAACCCCATCGCGTCCGGCCCGTGCTCGTCGCGGATGCGCCGGAGCTCGGACTCCACGCGGTCGTACGCTTCCGCCCACGACGCCTCGCGGAACTCGCCGTCCTCCCTGACGAGCGGCTCGGTCAGGCGGTCCTCGTGGTCGACGACCTCTGTCGCCGCGCCGCCCTTGATGCAGACCCGCCCCTCGTTGACCGGGGCGTCGCCCCACGGCAGGAACCGCATGTCGCCGGGCTCGTCGCCCGACTGGACGGAGATGCCGCAGCCGACGCCGCAGTACGGACAGATGGTCTTCACCGGTTCGTCGGGCTCACCGGACATCCACACCACCCACGGTACGTGGCACCATGCGTCGAACTGTCGGCGCGTCTGGCAATAAAGCCACCGCGCGGTTCCCAGCGGTTAGTCCCCGGGCGCTCCCAGCGGCGTCGCGTCGTCCACCACACCACCGAGTCCGAGCCGTTCGACGGTCTCCCGGGTCGGTCGGCCGTCGGCCCGGCTCCACCCCCGGCGCTCGTAGTAGGCGTCAAGCATCGCCTCGAAGCGCTCGGGGTCCACGCCGCCGGCGTCACCACTGTCGGCATCACCGCCGGCCTCCGGCGGCCCCCGGAGCACCGCCGGGAGGCTGTCGTCCGCCCGGGAGACGCCCTCCCTGACGTTGAACAGCCGGGTGAGCGTCCAGACGCGCTCGCCCAGCGTCTCCAGGTCGCCCGCGTAGTCGACGCCGGCGGCGTCCAGCCACTCCGCCCCGAGGTCGTCGAAGACGTCGCCGACGAAGTCGTCGACCACGAGGCTCCACAGCACCGACCGGCGGTCCTGCTCGGCGACGACGCCGCGAGCCGCGCGCTCCGGCGACCACTCGCCGTCGAACACCTCGCGCTCCACGGGGAGCGCGCGCCGGTGGCAGGCGCCCCGGTCGCTGGTCGCGTACGCGAGCGCCATGCTCGCCGCACCCCGGGGGTCGTACGCCGGCAGCTCCATCGCCTTGACCGTCGGCGCGAACGCCTCGCCGCCATACCGCTGCGCCGCGGCGTCGACGCCGTCGGCCAGCGCGGCTCCGAGGTCGGTCTCCCGGCGCGCAATCTCCCCGAGCACCTCGCGGGCGTCGTCGGCGTCCCCGAAGGCCAGCGGCCGGCCGACGTACCCCTCGACGCTGGCGCGGACCGCCCACGCGATTGCACTCCCGGCGCTCACGAGGTCGACGCCCAGCCGGTTGCAGGTCTCGCCGAGCGCGGCGACCGCGTCGAAGTCGTCGATGCCGAGTCCCGCGCCTAGCGACATCGCCGTCGCACCCCGGGGGACCGACTCGCCGGCGTCGGTGTCGACGTGGAACCCCCGTTGCCCGGTGTCCTCGTCGCGTTCCCGGCCGACCGCGCGCTCCCGGACCGCCGCCACGCCCACGTCCTCGCTGCCCTCGAACTCGGAGTCCCGCCAGCCCCGGGTAGCGAGCGCGCCGACCTCGTCGGCGAAGTCCACCGTCTCGACGGTGCCGCTGGCGTCGAGCCACCGCCCGGTCGCGTCCTCGCGGAACCGCTCGGCGTACGACTCCCGGAGCGCCGCCAGCCCCGACGGCGGGTCGCCGTGCGCCACGACGGCCTTCAGGCGCTTGCTGCCCATCACCGCGCCCGCGCCGCCGCGGCCGGCGTGGTGCTCGCCGCCGTCCGACGCGATGGTGGCGTACGCCACCCGGTTCTCGCCGGCGGGACCGATGCACGCCACCTCGGCGTCCGGGAACGCGGCCGCCGTCTCGGCGGTGTCCGAGCCCCACGTTCCGGCCGGCTCGAGAGTCGCGTCGTCGTCGCGGACGACGAGCCGGACCGGCTCCTCGGCGACGCCGGTCACGAGGACGCCGACGTGCTCGGGGAGTGCGCCCGCCAGCGCCCCCGGGAACTGCCCGCCCGCGTACGAGTCGAGGAACCCACCGGTGAGCGGGGACTTCGTGACGGCGGCGTACCGCGACTCCCCGGGGAGCAGCCCGGAAAGCGGCCCCAGCAGGAACAGCAGGGCGTTCTCCGGGCCGAGCGGGTCGACGCCGGCGTCGAGTTCGTCGTAGAGGTACCGGGCGCCCAGCCCCTTCCCGCCGAGGTAGCGCCGCAGCCACGCCTCCGGCACCGGCTCGCTCTCGACCGTCTCTTCGCCGAGGTCGACCCGGAGGAGGCGTCGGGGGCTGCGCTCCGTCATCGCGTCGCACTAGAGCCGGGGGCGGCCAAAAGGGTTCACCCCAGTGCCGCCGCCGTCGCCGACTGCCCGGGCTACTCGGCACGACCGCCTGCCTCCAGCCCGGTTGCGACGCTCGTCGCCCGCGCGCTCTCACCGCCGTGCTCGGTGCGGCGCTCGCGCACCCGGACGGTGCAGACCGTCTCCGTGGCGTCGTCGACGACGAGCGCGTCGCCGGTCCCCCGAGGGAGGCGGTCGGCGAGCGACCCGGCGAGGTAGGTCGGCTGCACGGACGCGAGCGCGTCCACGTCGCGCTCGCTGGTCAGTCTGTGAGCGACCACGAGGTCGGACTGCGAGACGGCGGTCTCGGGGAGCGCGCTCGGGCGCTGGGTCGCCAGCACGACGCTCGCACCCGGCGCCCGGCCTCGCGTGTACAGCGTGTCGACCGCCTCGCGCGCGGCGCCGGCTGCCGCGGCGTGCGCCTCGTCCACGAGCAGCCACGGGAGCGGGGTCCGCCGGTCGCCGGTCGCCGCGAGGTCGTACAGCCCCGACGCGACCGCCGCCACGACCGCCTGCAGCGCCGCCCCCCGATACTGCGTGCAGTCGAGTACCGCGCCGCCGCCGTCGACCAGCGCGCCAGCGCTCGGCGCGTCCGGTCGGAAACATCCCCAGGACGCAGCGAGCGCGAGGTGGTTGCCGGCGCCGCGCTTCGCCGCCGCCGACGCGCTCGACTCGGCGACCCACGACCGCATCCCGTCGAGCGTCGACTCGGCGGCCGCCGCCCGCCAGACGAGCGTCCCCGCGTGGCTGGCGGGGTCGAGGTCGAGCAGCACGCACCACGCCCGCGGGTCGAGCGCGTCCGCCCGCACCCTGGGCGTCACCGCGTCCAGCCCACCCGCTCGCAGTCCTCCGAACGCTCCCATCGGGTCGACGACGACCGGCGCGACGCCGGGTGCCTCCGCCAGCCCCTCGGCCAGCACGCCGAGCGTGTGGGACTTCCCGCTGCCGCGCTTCCCCACGACCACGCCCGCGTGCGGCCGGTCGAAGTCCAGCGCCACCCGCGCTCCCGTGCTGCCGTCCCGGGCGAGGTAGCGCCCGAGCCGTCCACAGACCGCGCCGTCGCCACCGAGCACGTCCATGTCCCGGAGTGGTCCCGTCTCCACGGAAGAACCCTCGCACGAGCCTTTATCAGCGAGAGCGGGACCACTCCGGGCCGTGTTCGACTCGTTCCCAGACCGGCTCCGGCGCCGGCTCGCGCTCGGCCAGTTCGCCGACGACGACCGCGGCATCGAGGGGCTGCCAGTCCGGCTCGTCGTCGCGTTCGTCGTCGGCGTCGCCGCGCTCAGCGTGATGCTCAGCATGGTCAACGGCGTGAACACGCTCGCCGTCAGCGAACTCGACGCGAAACCCAGCCCGGACGTCGTCGAACCCGGCGAGCAGACCGTCAACGTGACGGCCGTAGACGCAGACGGCGACCCCGTCTCCGGCGCGACCGTCGTCGTGAAGAGCGGGACCGCCGACCTCGACGGCGTCGCCACCGCGACGACGGGGGACGACGGCACCGCCAGCCTCGACATCGCGCCCGAACTCGGCCCGAACCAGGCCGACGGCACGCTACGCATCTCGCTGAAGCCGCCGGCCGGCGACCAGTACGTCGACCGCCGCGAGAACACGAACCTCCTGGTGGTCCGTCAGTAGTCGTCCCAGTCGATCCAGTCGCGCTCCCAGCCTCGCCGCGACTCGGCGGCCTTCGCCGCGCGCTCGCGGTCCTCCCGGACGGTGCGGTTGCGCTCAACGGCGCTGGCCTGTTCGCCGTCCACCAGCAGCGGCGCGAACGCCACCGGGCCGTGGACGCCGACAGTCTCCCCGCTCGCGTCGACGGACACCAGCCGCTGGTCGCCCGTCCCCTCGGGGAACACCAGCCGGCCGTCGTCGTCGGCGAGCTGTTCGAGCAGCGCTGGCGGCGCGCCGACCGCCGCCGCCTCCACCAGCACACGGTCGAACGGCGCGTACTCCGGGAGGCCTTCGGCGCCGTCCCGGCAGTCCACGAGCACGTCGCCGTAGCCGGCGTCCGCGAGGTTCCCGCGGGCGTCGTAGACGAGCTGGCGGTCGATGTCGACGGCGTGGACGTGCTCGGGGCCGACAATCTCGGCGAGCACCGCGACCGTGTACCCGACACCGGCGCCGACGACGAGCACGTCGTCGCCCTCGCGTGGTTCGAGTGCGGCGACCAGCCGGGCGACCGTCGACGGCGGGAGCACCCGCGTTCCCTGATGTTCGAACGACTGGTCGGTGTACGCGCGGTGGTCGGCGTCGACGAACTCGTGGCGGGGCACCGCGCGCATCGCCGCGTCCGCCGGCCGTGCGTCCGGCAAGGCCGTCCCCTCGTGGAGGAGGCTGTCGACCATCTCCTCGCGCAGCGCCGCGAACTCCATGGCGGAAGTTCCGCCCGCAGCCTATTGAACTGCGCGCCTGCGACCGGCCACCACGCCGTAGCCCGTTCCCGGCACGTCCGCGGTGCCCGTGTCTGCGAGCTCGGCGTCCTCGAACCACGCCGCGACCGTCTCCGGCTCGCGGACGGCGCCGCCAGTCGTCGTCGCGAGCAGCTCGGCGGTCAGTCCGGGGTCGCTGCCAAACGTATCGATGGCGACCACGACGCCGCCGTCCTCGCTCGCGGACTCCCGGGCGGCAGCGAGCACCTCGCTTGCCTCCTCGTCGCTTCGCTCCGCGAGGGCGTGTGGTAGCACGACGAGGTCGGCATCCGCGTCGACGGGCTCCGGGACGGGACCCGCGACGAGTTCGACCGGTTCGGGCGCCAGCAGCGGACGGAGCGCGTCGACGACGTCGGTCTCGTGGCGCAGCGCCGCGTCGAAGCCGCGGCGCGCGAACTCGACGGCGTGCTGGCCGGCGTCGTCGCCGACGACGAGCACCGAGTCGGCCTCGGGGTGCTCGCGGACCGCCGCCGTCACCGCCGCTCGCACGTCGGCGGTGTCCCGGGCAGCAGCAGCGCCGAGCCGATTCCGGCGCGCCGTCTCGTCGTCGACGCCGAACGCCGCCGGGTCACCCGACTGCATCGCGTCGGGGAGGTCCACGAGCGCGCCCGCCACGTCCAGCGCTCGGGGGAGCGAGCCGACGGAGCGCACGTCGGTCTTCGTGACGAACCCGAGCATGCGGTTGGTCGGCTGGACGGCGCCGCCGACCCACTCCAGAAAGCCGAGGTCGACGAGCGCGCCGACGGTCTGCTCGGCGGCGCGCTCGGTCACGCCCGCCTGCTCGGCGACCTCACCGGGCGTGTCGGCAGTGGAAACCAGCGCGTCCAGCACCCCGGTCTCGCGGGCCGCCCGCAGCAACAGCAGTTCGCGGTAGTCGTCCATACCGGGCGCACGGCGTCCGCGCGGAAAAAGTGGGGCGGCCCCGGCAGGTAGCCCGGCGGCCGACCCGGCAGGTAGCACGGCGGCTGACCCGATAGCCAGCGGCGGCTGCCGCGAGTGGCACGCTCCGCTCAGTCGTCCTCGCCGTCGCCGCCCTGCATCTGCACGAACCGCACCGCGCCCTCGTCGGTCGTGTCGAGGCCGCCGTCTGCGCGCTTCTCGCCGACGACGAGCCGCTGGCGGCCCGTCCCGATGGGTGCGACCACTCGCCCGTCCGTCTCTACTTGGTCGACGACCGCGCCGGGGAACTCGGCCGCCGCGCACGTCAGGTAGGCAGCGTCGTACGGCGCGTGCTCGGGCCAGCCGTCGTGGCCGTCCCCCACCCGAACCGAGACGTCGCCGTAGCCGGTGTCGGCGAGCGTCTGCCTCGCGCGCTCGGCGAGCTCGTCGACGTACTCCACCGAGTAGACGTTCTCGGCGCCGGCCAGCTCGGCCGTCACCGCGGCGTGGTAACCACAGCCCGTCCCGATTTCGAGGACCGTATCGCCTTCGCGGAGGTCGAGGTGGGTCGCGACGATGGCGACCATGTGCGGCGCGCTGATGGTCGCGCCCTCGCCGATGGGCAGCGGCCGGTCGTCGTACGCCGACGACCGCTTGCCCGCTGGCACGAACTCGTGGCGGGGCACGGTTCGGATGGCATCTGCGGCCCGGTCGCTGACGTTCGGCCGGCGGGCGAGCGCGTCGGCGAGCGCCGCCCGCTCGCTGGCTCTGTCCGACATCTCTGGATACCTCTCCTCGTTACCAGGCGGACCAGGCGGCGCTGGACTCGTCCGCGCCGTAGACGCGTTTCACGTCCTTCGCGAACACCGTGTCACCGGCCTCCCCGAGCTTCGGGAACTTGTAGTCGCCCTCGGCGGACTCTCGGACGTGGATGCCCTCCACCTCGAACTCCTCGTCGCCGAACTCGGCGGTCTCCCCGACGACGAACTCGAAGTCGCCTGGCACGTGGACTTCCAGACTCCGACTGCCCTCGTCGCTGCCCTCCTTCGGGTGGACGGTCACGTCCACGGAGACGTTGTCCACGGCGCGCGTCCAGACGGTCTCGACGTCCTCGACGTCCGCGCGCGTCGTCCGGTCCTCGGGGCCGACCTCGATGCTCGTGACACGGACCTGCGCGATGGTCTCCTCGGTCTCCACGATGAACTCGTCGCCCTCGTACACCGTCTCCTCCGGGTCGAACTCGGTCCGGCCCGTGAACGACTCGCCGTCCTGCGACACCACCACGTCGACGGCCTCGGTGTCCTCGCTCTCCAGGCTCTCCTTGTGGACGTGCCCGCACTCCCCGCACTCGACTGTCGCGTGGCCCCCGCCGGTCGTCAAGACCTCGTGGACCGTCTCCAGGTCCGGAGAACAGGACGGACACGACAGTCCGACCTGCTCCCCAGCGTCAACTACGTCGTTCATACAGACGAATTGTCCGTCCGGACGTAAAAACGCGCGGAGTCTAGCAGGGGAATCCTGTAATTCTGGTTTTCGGAGTCCTCACTCTGATGATCTGGTGTAGAAAGCCCCGACGGGCTCGCCGCCTGCGTCTCGCTGTCGCCGAAAGAGCGTGAAGCGCTCTTTCGAGAGCGGGCGAACGCGTAGCGTTCGCAGCCCTCGCGAATCTTCGATTCGCTCAGTGACGAGAGACGCTGTGCGTCCCTCGAACCACGCGCGCTCGCTGTGCTCGCGTGCTTACTTCGTCTCGGCTGGCGAGCCCGCCGCCCCTTTCAGTCCTCCCGATACCGGATGGCCGGTAGGCCGATTCTGTCGGCTGCCCAGTCCGTTATTACGGGCTCGGCAGTTCGACTTCTTCCCCGTCTCGCGGCGTTACCGCTCGACTGCTGGGAGGTCTACGACCTCCCCGTCGGCGAAAACCGTGGGCTCCCGGATGATGCCGTCGAGGTGGAGGGGCGCGTCGGTGTCGCCGCCGATGCCGGCGTCGTCGCCGATGGCGATGTGGACGGTGCCGGCGGCCTTCTCGTCGAGCAGGACGCTCCCCACCAGGTCGGTGACGGCGACGTTCGTGCCGATGCCGAGCTCCGCGAGGTTGTAGGCGTCCTCGCCGACTTCGTTGCTGGCGGCCTCGACCTGCTCGCGGACCTGGTCGTCCGAGATGTCGGTGACGAAGCCGTCAGCGACCTCGAAGCGCAGCGCCTCGTCGTCGTCGAGCTTGCCGTGGGGCATCATCGTACCGTCGACGACGTACGTGCCGTTGGCGTCCTCGGGCGACACGAACACCTCGCCGGCGGGGAGGTTCGAGAAGTCGCCGTCGTCGTGGACGATGCCGGTGTCGTCGCGCCACTCGCGGTCGCCGGCCTCGAACGTGATGTCGGTGCCGGCGGGCGTCGTGACCCGGACCTCGTCGGCGTCCGCGACCTGCGCGAGCACGTCCTCGCAGTGGGCTTCGATGGTCTCGTAGTCGGCGTCCAGCCCCGTCGTGAACACGTCCTCGGTGATGCCGGGGAGGGTGGCGCCCCGGGCGCCGGCGTCGTTGGCGGCGCCTCGGGCGCGCGTGTGACTCAGGCTCTTCGTGGTCGGCGCGAGGAACACGTCGGCGTCCTTCATCGCTGCGGCGACCGGCGCCGGCGGCTCCTCGCCGTGCTGGTCGCCGGTCGGATACTGGAGGACGGCGGTGTCGTCGCTGACCTCGCTGGCGACCTCGTACAGCGCGTCGCCGATGCGCTCGCGGTCGTCGTCGGTGACGACCACGCAGGTCTCGTCGGCCGCGAGGCCGAGGCACTGTTCGACTGCCGTCTCCGCGGCCGCACGCAAGTCACTCATGTCCAGACGTGCGTCCGCGGCCCGGATAGCGTTTTCGAGAAATGTGGGGTGGGTGGGCGTCACACGTCCGACGGCTCCTCGACGTCCTCGAACAGGTCTAGCTGCACCTCCGCGTTCTCCGGGAGCTGCCAGTCCTCGCGCTCGGTCTCGCGCTCGGACATACTGCAGCCGCAACTACGTGCTCGCGGGTCGAAAGTGCTTCGCCACCACACCACACGGACTCAGTTTACTCGAACCTCGGTAAATCGACGCACAGCGACCTCGAAACGGTTATCCGGCGTCCCGTGGCAGACTCCAGTACATGATTCGCGTCGGCATCAACGGCTACGGCACCATCGGGAAGCGCGTCGCGGACGCCGTCGACGCCCAGCCCGACATGACGGTGGCGGGCGTCGCCAAGACCCGCCCGAACTACGAGGCCAGACAGGCCCGCGAGCGCGGGTTCGACCTCTACGCCGCCGTCGAGGACCGCGCGGAGCAGTTCCCCGAGGCCGGCATCGAGACCGCCGGGCTCGTCGACGAACTCGTCGCCGACAGCGACGTCGTCGTCGACGCCACGCCCTCGGGCATCGGCGCGCAGAACCGCAGCCTCTACGAGAAACACGACACGCCCGCCATCTACCAGGGCGGCGAGGACGCCGACGTCGCGGACGTCTCGTTCAACGCCCGCTCGAACTTCGCCGCGGCCGAGGGCGCCGACCACGTCCGCGTCGTCTCCTGCAACACGACGGGGCTTTCCCGCCTGCTCGCCCCGCTCCGCGAGGAGTACGGCGTCGAGAAGGTGCGGACGACGCTCGTGCGCCGCGGTGGCGACCCCGCCCAGACCGACCGCGGCCCCATCAACGACATCCTCCCGGACCCCATCACGATTCCGAGCCACCACGGCCCCGACGTCGAGACCATCTTCCCCGACCTCGACATCGACACGCTCGGCATGAAGGTGCCAGCGACGCTGATGCACATGCACAGCGTCAACGTCACCCTCGAGAGCGAACCCGACGCCGACGAGGTCCGCGACGTGCTCGCCGGCCAGTCCCGCATCATGGTCCTCGACGCGGACCTCGGCATCGAGGGCACCGGCCCCCTCAAGGAGTACGCCAACGACATGGGCCGGCCCCGCGGCGACCTCTGGGAGAACTGCCTCTGGGGCGAGTCCGTCACGATGGAGGGCCCGGACTTCTACTGCTTCCAGGCCATCCACCAGGAGTCTGACGTCGTCCCCGAGAACGTCGACGCCGTCCGCGCTATCACCGGCGAGCTTGACGCCGAGGAGTCCGTCGCTACGACGAACGACGCCCTCGGCATCTGACGCTCGTCATCGTCGCGCCAGACGGAGGCTCACACAGCCCGAACCCTTTTCCACAGTCCACTCCTAGCCCGGGCCATGAGACGCGACGACCGGGACGACCCGTTCGACGACATCTTCCGGGAGATCGAGCGGATGATGGAAGAGATGATGGGCGAAGGGCAGGGCCTCGAGCGCGGCGACCAGAGCGGCTTCGCGTCCAGCACGCACGTCGACGTCCACGAGACCGACGACGACGTCCGCGTCATCGCGGACCTGCCGGGCGTC
This sequence comes from Halobacterium rubrum, assembly GCF_021729015.1. Lineage (GTDB taxonomy): Archaea > Halobacteriota > Halobacteria > Halobacteriales > Halobacteriaceae > Halobacterium > Halobacterium rubrum. The sequence goes on along the minus strand of NZ_JAJQQZ010000002.1, from coordinate 530,070 downwards.
GAGAAGGAGGACATCTCCATCCAGTGCGACGGCGACTCCGTCACCGTCAGCGCGCACTCCGGCCACCGCGAGTACGACGAACGCATCGAGTTGCCGGGCCGCGTCGACGCGCGCTCCGGGGAAGCCACGTACAACAACGGCGTCCTCGAGGTCGCGTTCGACCGCACGGACACGTCGACGAACATCGACGTCAAGTAAGCCCGCGGCCCGCCGCTACGCCGCGTCTTCCTGTTCTGCCGTCCGCCGAATCAGCGCCGCCAGCCTGTCGTAGAAGCCGTCCTCGTACTTCGCCTCGTCGTCGATGGTCGGGCGCGCGTTCGTCTCGGAGACGACCGCGTACTCGTCGGTCGCGAGGATATCCACGCCGAGGAAGTCGATGTCGAGCGCGTCGGCGGCGTCGACGGCGAGCGCGCGCAGCCGCTCCGGGAGGTCGACGCCCGTCGCGGTCGCGCCGCCGTGGACGTTGTGCTTCCAGCCCGGGGAGTCCCGCCGGACCGCGCCGACGACCTCGCCGTCCAGCACCATCACGCGGTAGTCGACGGCGTCCGCCAGGAACTCTTGGACGAGGTAGGACTTGTCGCCGGTCGCCCGGTAGTCGTGGACCAGCTCGAGGTAGTCCGTGACGCCGTCCAGCGAGTCCGGGTCGTGGACTTTCGTCACGCCCACCCCCCGGGTCGTCGAGTTCGGCTTCACGACCACGGGCGGCTCCAGTTTTGCGAACACGTCCCTGATCTCGCCGGCGTCAGCCGGGTTCGAGACGTAGACGGTCTCCGGCACCGGCACCCCGGCCGCGTCCAGCGCCGCCAGCGCCCCCGCCTTGTTCCGCGACCGCAGCACTGCCGCGCGGTCGTTCACCCACGGCACGTCGAGGAACGCGTCGACTACTCCGCCCTCCATCAGGCGGCCCGGGTAGACGAACCCGGCGTCGAACCGCGACGCGTCCACGGGCGGGTCCCCGAGGTGCGTCACCTCGCTCTCCACGGAGACGTGCTCGGCGCGAATCCCGCGGTCGGCCAGCGGCCCGCGCATCCGCTCGAACGTCTCCGCGTCGTTGGCGACCGCCAGCCCCAGCATACCACTTACTCGGGACGCCCGGAGGAAAAAGCCGCCGCTACTGGCGAACACGGAAACCGGTGAAAAGGACCGAGGAACCGGGAGAAGCCGGCGTCTCGGACTGCCGCTCCGTTACCGGACGAGCAGCTCTTCGCCGCGCTCGACGTTGATCTTGCACGGCGGCGTGATCTTGTTGTACGCGCGGCGGAACGCCTCCTTGACGGCTTCCGCCTGCTCGACGTCGCAGTACGCCGTGAACAGCTGCTCGCCAGGGTAGATGCGGGCGGCGGTCCCGACCGGGACGCCGAACGCCTGCCGCATCCCGTCGGAGACACGGTCCGCACCCGCGCCGGTCGCCTGCTTGTTCTCCCGGATGATCTGGTGGGGGAACTTGCGCAGCTGCATCTTGTAGTTGCCCTCACCGAGCTCCTTGATGAGGTGGCGGTTCGCGGACAGCCGCGCAGCCTCCAGCGAGCCGTGGCGGAGCTGGCACTGCTCCTCGGGCACGAGGCTGATCTGGACGGGGTACTCGTCGGCGTCGGCCTGCAGGTCGCCCATCTGGTGCTGGGCGATCTTCGAACCGGGGATGCCGGTGACGTAGTCCCGCCGCGTGTACGACGGCTTGTCGATCTTCCGGTACATGGAAGCCGGCTTCTCGGACATAGTTACTACCCGTTGCTCAGGGTCAGCGCGCGAATAAAGGCTTCGAACCGTCGCCGCGAATCCGCCGTCGCTGGCCCGCAGCCCCGACCGGCGCCCGACTACCGGCGACCGTTCGGGGTACCGGGTCGCTTTAGCCGCCCCGCCTGGAAAACCGCCCGTGACCTTCCGAGAGCTCCCAGACCTCCGCGACGCGCTCGCCGACGCGGACTTCGACCGACCGCCGGCGTTCGTCGCGAACGCCCACGTCACCGGCCTCTCCGTCGCTCGCGCGCTCGACGCCCACGGCGTCCCCGTGGTCGCGCTGGACCGGTCCGGCGACGGCGCCGCACCCCCCTCCGACGCCGTCGACTACGCCGGCCGCGTCACGTACCCGCTGGACGACGAGGCGGGCTTCCGCGAGGACGTCGAGGCGCTGGCTGCCGCACTCGACCACGAGCCGGTGGCGTTCGGCTGCATGGACGAGTGGGCGCTCGCGTTCGCCGAGACCGAACCCGAGGGCGTCCGCCTGCCGTTCGCGGACAGCGAGACGCTGGACGCCGTCCTCGACAAGACCAGTCTCTACGACCGCTGCGAGGAACTTGGCGTCCCGTACCCGGAGACCCACCACCTGTCCCGGACCGACCCCGAAGACGCCGCCGACGCACTCGGCTTCCCGCTCGTGCTCAAACCCGCGCGCAAGCGCGAGTTCGAGGAGGCCGTCGGCACGAACGTCATCGAGGTGGCGGACCGCGAGGAGTACCGCGATGTCGTCGAGATGGCCCGGGAGACCGGCATCGAGGTCATGGCCCAGGAGAAGGTCCCCGTCGCGCGCGGCGAGGACCAGTCGCTGGCCTCCTACGTCCCCGAAGACGGCGACCCACTCGCCGTCGTTGGGAACGCTCGCGTCCGCGCACCGCTGGGCTACGGCACGTCCTGCGTCGTCGAGACTGTCGAGAACCCCGAACTCCGCGAGCGCGCCCTGTCGGTCATCGAGGACGCCGGCTACCACGGCATCAGCGAGGCGGAGTTCGTCTTCGACCGCGACCGCGGCGAGTACGTCCTCCTCGACGTCAACACCCGGCCCTGGAAGTGGATCAGCATGCCCGTGCAGGCCGGCGCGAACCTCCCGATGGCCGCCTACAGCGACGCCACCGGCGTCGACTACGAGGCCGACCCCCTGCAGGACGCGCGCTGGATCTCCCTCGAGGACTACCTCCCGCTCGTCGCCGGCGGCGAGACCGGCGACGTGCTCGCCAGCGAGGACTGGCAGGCGCTCGTCTCGGGGGCCTTCGAGGACGCCGGCGACCTCACAACCGCCGTCTACCGGCCCAGCGACCCCGCGCCCATCGCCCACCGGCTCGACGTCGAGTTCGACGACCGCGACTACTACTGCTCCTGCTGAACTTCAAGTGCGAGGCCGGGACCACTCCGGCTCGTGACCACTTGACCGCCGCCCGGTGCGCGCGGACTCGAAACGGCGGCACCGCGCACCGGCCCGCCCCGCCGCCTGCACGCCCCTGACGACTCGGCCAGCACAGCCACGGCCACAGCCAGCGGTTCTTGCCGGTGTCCGTGACAACGCCACGCGGTCGCCGGTGCCGGCTCCGGTAAACCCCGTCGCCGCGAACCCCGGGTAATGACCGACGACGCCGAAGCCGGCAGCAACCGGCTGCGCCTCAACCTCTTCACGATGAACGCCGTGGAGCACGTCTCCGTCGGCTCCTGGCGGCTCCCCGGCGACCAGAGCCACCGCTACAGCGACCGCGAGTACTGGACGGACGTCGCGCGCACGGCCGAGCGCGGCGGCTTCGACGCCGTGTTCTTCGCGGACGTCCGCGGCATCTACGACGTCTACGGCGGCGACCGCGAGACGGCCGTCGAGAAGGCCGTCCAGACGCCGTCGAACGACCCGGCGTACCTGATTCCCGCGATGGCCGAGGTCACCGACGACCTCGGGTTCGCAGTGACGAAGTCCACGTCCTACAACCACCCCTACCAGCTCGCCCGCGAGTTCTCCACGCTCGACCACCTCACGGACGGCCGCGTCGCGTTCAACGTCGTCACCTCCTACCTCGAGTCCGCCGCCGAGAACCTCGGCTACGACGACCGCATGGACCACGACGAGCGCTACGACCGCGCCGACGAGTTCATGGACGTCCTCTACTCGCTGTGGGAGGACTCCTGGGAGGACGACGCCGTCGTCCAGGACAAGGCGGCTGCGACGTTCAGCGACCCCGAGAAGGTCCACGCCATCGACCACGAGGGCGACCACTTCGACGTGCCCGGCCCGCACGGCGCCGAACCGTCGCCCCAGCGCACGCCCGTGCTCTACCAGGCGGGCTCCTCGGACCGCGGGCGCGAGTTCGCCGCCGAGCACGCCGAAGCCGTCTTCGTCAGCCAGCCCTCCGAGGGCGCCGTCGTCGACTACATCGAGGACCTCCGGGAGCGCGCGGCGGCCCACGGCCGCGACCCCGACAGCCTCGCGTTCTTCCCCGGCATCGTCCCCATCGTCGGCGAGACCGAGGACATCGCCGAGGCGAAACACGACGCCTACCGGGACGCCATCGACACCGAGGGCGTGCTCGCGCTCATGTCCGGGTTCGTGGATATGGACCTCTCCGAACTCGACCCCGACCAGGAGCTCGAACACATCGAGACGGAGGCCATCCAGGGCGTCGTGAACGCGTTCACGTCGAACGACGACCGCGACTGGACGGTCCGGGAGGTCGCCGAGTTCGCCGGCCTCGGAACCACCTCGCCGGTCGTCGTCGGGACGCCCGAGCAGGTCGCAGACGTCTTCGAGCACTGGTTCCACGACGTCGGCGTCGACGGCTTCAACGTCAAGGAGGTCGCGCGCCCCGACAGCCTCCGGGACTTCGTCGACCTCGTCGTACCGGAGCTCCGCGAGCGCGGCCTGCTCGCGGACCCCGACGGCGAGACGCTCCGCGAGTCGACGTTCGGGCGTCGCGGCCTCCCCGACGGCCACCCCGGCAGCCAGTAGGACGGTCCTGTCCAGCGCGGCCGGACCGGGCCGGTGGGGCAACGGTTTTCCCACCGGATTGCGTGGCTCCGCTCGATGACCGAAGCCGCGGACGAGGCCGACGAGCAGCGGATTCGCGTCGGGGAGCTCGCGGACGGCAGCCCACTGGAGTTCCCCATCGTCGAAGTGCTGACCGGCCGCGCGTTCGTCACCGGGAAGTCCGGGTCGGGGAAATCCAACACCACGAGCGTCGTCGTCGAGGAGCTGCTGGAGGCCGGCTACCCCGTCCTCATCGTCGACACGGACGGCGAGTACTACGGCCTCAAAGAGGAGTACGAGCTCCTGCACGCGGGCGCCGACGAGGAGTGCGACATCCAGGTGGGGACCGAGCACGCCGAGAAGCTCGCGCACCTCGCCTTGGAGGAGAACGTCCCCATCATCCTCGACGTCTCGGGCTACCTCGACGGCGACGAGGCCGACGAGCTGCTGCGGGAGACGGTCCGCCAGATCTTCGCGAAAGAGAAGAAACTGAAGAAGCCGTTCCTGCTGGTGGTCGAGGAGTGCCACGAGTACATCCCCGAGGGCGGTGGGATGGACGAGACCGGGAACCTCCTCATCAAGGTCGGGAAGCGCGGCCGCAAGCACGGGCTGGGCATCGTCGGCATCAGCCAGCGGCCGGCGGACGTGAAGAAGGACTTCATCACGCAGGCGAACTGGCTGGTCTGGCACCGGCTCACGTGGGACAACGACACGAACGTGGTGAGCCGCATCGTCGGCAGCGAGTACGCCGACGAGGTCGTCGACCTGAACGACGGGGAGGCGTTCGTGCAGATGGACTGGAGCGACCAGAACGTCGAGCGCGTCCAGTTCAAGCGAAAGCGCACGTTCGACGCCGGCGCGACGCCGGGTCTGGACGACTTCGAGCGCCCCGACCTGAAGTCCGTCTCGGGCTCCCTGATGGAGGACCTGGACGACATCACGAGCCGCAAAGAGCAGGAACAGGACCGCATCGCGGAGCTGGAGTCGAAGGTGGAGACCCGCGAGGAGCGCATCGCGGAGCTGGAGTCCGAACTGGAGACCGCCCGCGACGTGTCGGCGGCCGCGCGGAAGATGGCGAACGCGCTCGTGCACGGCGACGGCGGGCCGCCGGACTCCTACCAGGCGACCCTGCAGACGAAAAACGAGCAGATCGAGCGCCTCGAGGAGCGCATCGACGAACTCGAGGCACACGTTTCGGGCGAGGCGTCAGCCCCGCCGTCGGATGCGAGCGACCCGGCAGACGGTGCCGGGGAGGAGGAGGAGCAGACAGAGGCGCCCGGGCAGCCGGCGCCAGAGTCGGAGCCGGACGACGACTCGGGCGACGGGACAGACGACGGCGGCAGTGACGACGTGGCGCCGGACGCGTCGACGTTCTCGTTCGGTGAGGGCGACGCCGGCGGCCGGGACGCGCTCGTGGACGTCGTCCAGGACCGGCTGCGGCGGCGCGGCGAGCGCCTCCAGGTGCAGGAGGGCGGCGACAGCGAGGGCGCGTTGGCCGACGGAACTGGCGACGACGACGCGCCGGAGCCGGAGACGGTCGTGGACCTCCTGCAGGCGCCGCCGGTCGTGACGCGCGTGAACGCTGCTCGCCGGCAGTCGAACTGCAACGACGACGTGGCGTGGTCGGTGGTGACCGAACTCGCGACGAACCCGGGCGCGACCGCCCACGACCTCGCCGAGGCGACGGACGTCGACGTCGAGTCGGTCCACACGCTACTGAGCGAACTGAAGGGCCGGGACCTCGTGTTGCGGCAGGACCGCGAGTACGCGTTCCACGTCCGCCACCTCCGGAAGCTCGTCGCGGAGGACGACCCGTCGAGGCCCCGGACGGAGCTCCGGGACCAGTGGCAGCCGTAGGCGGTTCCGCCACCCCCACGCCTATTCTGTCGGCCCTCGTCGAGTCGGTATGGCACCAGCCAACGACAGCGACACGTTCGACGTCGGCGGCGAGGCGACCGTCCACCGGATGGGCTTCGGCGCGATGCGCATCACCGGCCCGGACATCATCGGGAGGCCCGACGACGAGGACGCCGCCCGGGCCGTGGTCCGGCGCGCCGTCGAGTTGGGCGTGGACTTCGTGGACACCGCGGACTCCTACGGGCCGGGCGTCAGCGAGCGCCTCATCCGGGAGGCCCTCGACGAGGACGACGCCGACGACGAGACGTTCGTCGCGACGAAGGCTGGGCTGCTGCGGACACACGACGGCGACTGGCTGCCCCACGGCGACCCCGACTTCCTCGAGAACCAGGCGCTGTGCTCGCTGGACCGCCTCGGCGTCGACTCCATCGACCTCCTCCAGTTGCACTCCCCGGACCCCGACACGCCCTTCGAGGAATCCGTCCACCGGCTCGCCGAGCTGCAAGACGACGGGCTCGTCGACCACGTCGGCCTCAGCAACGTCTCCGTCGACCAGCTCGAGACCGCCCGCGACATCGTCGACGTGGCCACCGTCCAGAACGAGTACAACGTCGCGAACCGCGAGCACGAGGCCGTCCTGTCCGCCTGCGAGGACTACGACGTCGGCTTCATCCCCTACTTCCCCATCGGCGGCGGCGACCTCGGCGAGAAACGCGCGCCGCTGGAGACGGTCGCCGACGACCACGGTGCGACCGTCCGGCAGGTCGCGCTCGCGTGGCTGCTCGACCACTCACCGGTCACGCTACCCATCCCGGGCACCTCGAGCGTCGACCACCTCGAGGAGAACGTCGCCGCGACCCAGCTGTCGCTGACGAGCGACGACCGCGCGCGACTCGACTGAAGAACGCGCGAGGACGCGTCGCTGCCCAGTTGTTCGTCTCGATAGAAACCGCAGAGTGGGCCTCGCGGCCGCACCCGTTCGCTACACTCCCGGCTGGGAGCGTAACTGTCTGAAAACGATACCTCTGAACGGATTACCGATTACAGACGGGTGAGGTTCGTCGCGCGCGGGCCCTTGTCGGCCTGCTCGATGTCGAACTCGACCTCCTGCCCCTCTTCGAGGTCCGGACCGCCGACGTCCTCCATGTGGAAGAAAACGTCCTCGTCCGCGTCCTCAGTCTCGATGAAACCGTAACCGCCAGTGTCGTTGAAGAAGTCAACGGTGCCTGTCGCCATTGCAACTACGTAGAGACGCTTGTCATTGATAATCCTTGTGGGCTCGCAGCGGCGGCCGGAGGCACGCCGAGAGCGTCCCTCGGAGCCACACGGCCGCTGAGACCGGCCGAGAGATTACTCGCAGATATCGTGCAGGTCGCTGAGGTCGTCGATGTCCCAGGTGGGCCAGACGTTCAGCTCCCAGCTCTCGCGGTGGGGGCGCCGGATGAACGCCGAGTCGATGCCGGCGTTCTCCGCCGCGCGGATGTCGCTCTCGTTGTCGCCGACGAACAGCGCGGTGTCGGCGTCGAGGTCCGCGAGCGCGCGGTCGATGTAGTGGCTGTTCGGCTTCCGGCGTTCGAGGCTCTGGATCGTCGGCTCGCGGCCGTACGCCGTGCCGAACAGGTCGCGGACGCCGAAGTGGTCGAGGACGAAGTCCACGGTCGCCTGCTGGTTCGAGGACACGATGCCCATGTTCACGTCGAGGTCGTGGAGGGTGTCGAGGTCGTCGTACAGTGTCTTCCGGCCCTCCCGGACCTCGTCGCGCTGGGCTTCCGTGAGCGCCTTGTCGCGCTCCGGCCAGAAGTCCTTCGGGGAGATGCCGTACCGGCTGCAGACGTCCCCCACCGTCTTGGGGGTCGCGCCGATGGTCATCGCCTCAACGTCTTCCGGGTCGGGGTCGTCCACGTCGAATCGCTTGAACGTCTCCTCGGTGGCCCGCTCCAGTACGTCGTACCGGGTGCGGCCAACGAGGACCCCGTCGTTGTCGAACACGACGGTGTCGTAGGTCATAGCGGCTATAGAGCGGGCGCACTGATAAGCGTTTCATCGAACTGCTCCGGCGGCTCGCGCCCGCGCGACCGCACAGCCGGCCGCGTCAGTCTTCGCCCGCGTCGGCCGCGTCTCGGTCCTCGACGAGCGCGTCGAACGCGACGGCGAGGACGCCGGCGACGGCGAGGATAGCGCCCTGCAGTCGGGTGGCGTCCACGTACCACTCCTTCGGCTGGAGGTCGCCCGGGTTCTCGTAGCACGCGCCGAGCGCGGCGTCTCGCGCGCTCTCGACGACGCGCTCGGGGAACACGGCGGTGAACGTTCCGGCGACGACTGCGAGTGCTCGGAGCAACATACTCCGACCTACGTATTCTGTCGGCTTAAAACGGACGGGAACTTGGTTCGGTGGTCCGGCTACCCGCTGCGACCGCTGGTCACAGGAGCCGCTGTACCGACTCGCCGAACTCGTCGGGCGCCTGCTCCCGGAGCGCGCCGACGTCCGTCTCGCCGTTCGCGTTCACGAGGTACGCGCGACCGTGGTCGTCGCCGTACACGCCATGGAAGTCGTAGACGAACCCGTAGACGTCGACGTCCGCCGGGACGTCCTCGCTCTCCCGGAGGAACGCCACCTGCCGGTCGACGTTGAACTCCACGAGCTGGTCCACGAGGCTCGCGTCGCGGGCCTCGCGCACCCGGTCGTCGGCCAGTCCGGCCTCGACGACCGGCACCAGTTCGGCGACCCACTTCGCGACGCCCGCGGGGTGAGCGTCCCCGCTCTCGGCTTCGCCGTCGCTGTCTCGCTGCTGGACGGCCTCCAGCGCGGCCGTCACCGCGCCGCAGCCGGTGTGGCCGACGACGACGGCGGTATCCGTTCCCGCGTACTCGACCGGATACAGGACGCTCCCGTCGACGACGCGCTCGCCGTCCACGCGGTCCCAGACCTGGTTGCCGATGGTGCTCGGTGAGAACAGCCACCCTGGCTCCTCGACGTCGAACATGTCCGCCTGCGGCACGCGGGAGTCAGAGCAACACACCGACACGGCGGACGGCGACTGGCCGTCCTGCACGGCCGCGAAGTGGTCGTCGGCGAGCGACGCGACGTGGCGGTCGTTCCGTTCCAGGAGCTCTCGCAGCGACGCAGCTGGCATACGAACGCGTCGGCCCGCGACCGGCTTATACCACTCGGGTCCAGCCCGGGACCGCCTCGCCGTCGACGACGGCTGCGACCGACGCCGCCACGGAATCGACGAGCTCCCGGCGCGCCTCTGCCGAGTACCAGCCGGCGTGTGGCGTCACCAGCACGTCTTCACGCCCCACGAGAGGCGAGTCCTCGGGCGGCTCGGTCGGCAGCACGTCCAGTGCTGCGGCCGATACCGAGCCGTCGTCGAGGGCCGCTGCCAGCGCGCCGTCGTCCACCACGGCCCCCCGGCCGACGTTCACGACGACGGCACCATCGGGCAGCCGGTCCAGCGCCGCCTCGTCCACGAGTCCTCTGGTCTCCGCTGTCAGGGGCGCGAACACGACGAGGAGGTCCGAGCGCTCGCAGACCGCCTCGAAGTCCGCCAGCGCGACGCCGTAGTCGGCAGCGGTCGCCTCGTCGACGTACGGGTCGTAGGCGACGGCGTCCCCGGCGAGCGCGACGGCCGCGTCCGCCACCGACTGCGCGATACTTCCGAAGCCGACGAAGCCCAGCGTCGCTGCCCCGAGCCGCCCCGGTGCCGGCGGCTCGTCCCACGCCCAGTTGCCCCGCCGTGTCTGTCGGTCGTACACGTGGAGCCGTCGGGCGGCCGCCAGCAGCAACGCCACCGCGTGCTCGCCGACCTCCCGCGTGCAGTAGTCGGGCGCGTTCGCCACCGCGACCCCGTACTCCTTCGCGGCGTCGAGGTCGACGTTGTCCACGCCGACGCCAGCGCGCACGACCACCTCGACGTCCGTGTCGCGCAACACTGCCCGCGTCACCGGCGTCCCCGCGCCGGTGACGACGGCGTCCGCGCCGGCCGCCGCCACGGCTGCCACGAGTTCGTCCTCGGTCTGGGCGACCTGCCAGTCTACGGCGACGTCTCCGCCCGCTTCCTCCTCGATGGCGGCCGCGAGCCCGTCCAGCATCCCCATCCCGTCGCTCACGAGCACTCGGAACACACCCACGCTTCGCGCTGTGCGACCGAGTGCTTTCAGCCGCTGCCCGCACCCTGAGAATTTGGTACCACCACTACGGGGCAAGCCCCCCTTGCGAAGCATAGCTTTGCCACCGGCGTTCACTCCACTCGCGATGCAGTCGGCGCTGCTGGCGTCGTCGTCCGTCGTCCACGTCGCCTCGGCCGCGCTCTGGACCGGGTCGATGCTCTACGTCGCCTACGCCGTCCTGCCGCCGGCGTCCCCGGGTAACGCCACTCACGAGGACGGCGTTCCCGCACCAGACGGCGACTGCGACCCCCGCGGCACTGCCGGCGGCAGGTCGTCCTCGTCGAGGACACTCCAGTCGAACGCCGGCACGAGCACGTCGAACGTCGGCGTCACGACGACCTCGCCCAGAGACTCTCCCTCGCCAGTCTCAGGGTCGTACCGCCGCGCCTCCGGTACCACCAGCGCTGGCTCACCACTCACGCCGAACAGCCGTGGTGGCCGGTACGACAGCCGCCGGCCCGCCGCCAGATAGAGCGCGTCCCGCCCGTAATCCACGACCACACAGCCGTCCTCACCGTCGTCGGCCGCCTCCACCGCAGTGTACAGCTCCCCTCGTGACCACCCCGCCACGTCCTGCAGGTCTGCCGGACTCGTCACGTAGTAGTTGTGTCTGGACGCCGGCGCGAACACGTCCCGGTCCACCACCGGCCCCACGCGCATGCGAACGAATTCGCAGACGACGAATAAGCGCTCTGGCGCCTCGGGACAGCGCAATCGCTCGGCGTCTTAGAACGTGCCGCCTCCCCGATTTGAACGCCGTGAGACGTGCTCGCTAGGCTGCGCGCGACTCGCGAGCTCAACTCGCGTCGGCGTCCTTGCTGTGGCTGCGAACAACGTGAACAGCCACAGAATATGCCGCCTCCCCGATTTGAACGTTGGAAGACATTCCTGCTCGCTCCGCTGCGCGGGCTGTGACTTCCAGGCTCAAATCGGCTCGGCGTCGTTTCTTCACTCGCTCGCTCCGCTCACGAGTTCAGAATATGCCGCCTCCCCGATTTGAACGGGGGACAGCTCGATCTTCAGTCGAGTGCTCTCCCAATCTGAGCTAAGGCGGCTCGCACTCGTGAGGACGACGGTTGCAGAAAAAAGGGTTTCGAATCCAGACAGCCGAGGTGCCACGAGGGGACATCCTCTTTGTCCTCCGGTCGATTCTGCGCTGCTTTCTACAGCTGGCGGCCACGAGTCACTCCGAACGAGGACCGTCACGACCGCATCACGACGGCACCACGACCACCTTCAATAACTGCCTGTACGTGAAGAAATTAACTAGTAGAGCGTTGCTCAGGGTGTTCTTGTCGTTTGTTAAGCAGGTGCTAAGCCGGGGGAGGGCTTAAGTATGCTCGGCATATAGACCGGTCCAGCCACGAACGTGGACCGGCGCGGAAGGGCGAACCCGGGTAGGGTTGCTGTACGGTCGGCGTGGCTGGGTAACAACAATGACGAAAATCAGCCTCTTCGACGACATGGAAATGGAGGACCGCGGGGTGTCGCCGGTCATCGGCGTCATCCTGATGGTCGCAATCACAGTCATCCTCGCCGCGGTCATCGCCAGTGCCGTGCTCGGCTTCGGCAGCAACGTACAGAACAACGCGCAGGCCGGCGTGACGGTAGACAGCGGAAACGTGACTGTCACGTCGCTCGGTAGTAGTACTGCCGGTGCCTACTGTACTAACACTACGGACGAGTACAACAGCTCTAGTAACCTTGCTACCGTTGGTGTCACCATCGACAACTGCGATGGTGGGAACGTCGTTGCGGTGACCGAGGATAACTCTTCCACGGTCGTCCGCACTGACATCTAAGTAGCAGCGCTCGCTGGCCGGTCCCCTCGGACCGCCATTCCAATTTCTCGATTATCGTAGACACTGAGACGAGCGGTCACCAGGCAGTCTACGTTACAGCTATACGACACTAATTATCGCGGTGTATCGGCTCCACCAGTACCTTCTAGGTTCTCCGCCGTTAGCGTCCCGTATGGAGACCGAGCACCGGGTGTTCGTCGGGAACTCCAACGACCTCTCCCGGATCGAGGACGACGCCGTCGAGCTGGTGGTGACGTCGCCGCCGTACCCGATGATCGAGATGTGGGACGACGTGTTCGCGTCGCTGAACCCCGACATCGAGGCCGCGCTGGACGCTGGCGACGGCGAGGCGGCGTTCTCGTTGATGCACGAGGTGCTCCAGGAGACGTGGGACGAGGTGCGCCGGGTCCTCGTCGACGGCGGCATCGCCTGTATCAACGTCGGGGACGCGACCCGGACGGTCGACGACAGCTTCCGGGTCTACCAGAACCACGCCCGGGTCACGGAGTACTTCGACGAGCTCGGGTTCGAGCCGCTGCCCGACATCCTCTGGCGGAAGCCCGCGAACTCGGCGGCGAAGTTCATGGGCAGTGGGATGTTGCCGCCGAACGCGTACGCGACGCTCGAACACGAGTACCTGCTGGTGTTCCGGAACGGGAGCGACAGCCGGGACTTCGATTCGACGGACGTCCGCTACGAGTCGGCGTACTTCTGGGAGGAGCGCAACGAGTGGTTCTCCGACGTCTGGGAGGACGTGACGGGGACGTTCCAGGAGCTGGCGGACGATGCCGCAACCGCCGAGGGCGACGACGGACTCCGGGACCGCTCGGCGGCGTACCCGCTGGAGATTCCCTACCGTCTCGTCAACATGTACAGCACGTACGGCGACACGGTGCTGGACCCGTTCTGGGGGACGGGAACGACGAGTCTGGCGGCGATGGTCGCGGGCCGGAACTCGGTGGGGTACGAGCTGAACGAGGCGTTCGTGGACGTGTTCGACGACGACGTCGAGAGCGTCCCGGAGCTCGCACAGGCGACCGTCGAGAAGCGACTCGCTCGCCACGAGGCGTTCGTCGGTCGGCGCCACGGTGACGGCGAGACGTTCAAGTACGACGCCGAGCACTACGACTTCCCCGTGACGACGAAACAGGAGGTACCCATGCGGTTCTACACCGTCGACGACGTCGTGCACGTCGACAACGGCTACGTGGTCTCACACTCGCCGTACCAGCGGCCCGAGTCGGCCGACGCTCCGACGAGCCAAACAGAGGACTGACGACGCTCTTTGGGAGCGCCACGAGAAGTGGGGGGTTCGAGCGGTTTCTCACCGAAGGAAGACTCGCTGACGCTCGTCTTCCAGGGTTCGAATCCGCGACCCAACTACCGGTCGTCGCTCGCAGCGACACACGCGTTGCTGCTCGGCGCAGTCTCAGTAAGTGGGTTCGGGCGGATTCGAACCACCGACCTCGGCCTTGTAAAGGCCGCGTCATGACCAACTAGACCACGAACCCGTAATCGAGTGGAGCCGTCGGGCGGCAAAAACGGTTTCCCTTCGCCGGAACGGCCAAACCCCGGGATGCCGTACCACGAGTATGGACAGGCGTTCGCTGGCTGTCGTAGTCGCTACCGTCGCACTGCTCGCTACGGCTGGGTGTGCTGGGCTTCCAGGTAGCGGGTCGGCGCCGGCTGGCGGGGAGTCGTCGCCACCGGCGACGACGACGACGACGACGACGACGGACCTGCCGACGGTCTCCGTGGTGGACGCGGACACCGACGAGACGCTCGGGACGGTCGCCGTCGAGATCGCGGACACGCAGAGCGAGCGGTACACGGGCCTCAGCGAGCACGAGTCGCTGGGTGAGGACGAGGGGATGCTGTTCGTGTACGGGAGCGAGGGCGAGTACGACTACGTGATGCGGTCGATGGACTTCCCCATCGACATCGTGTTCGTGGGCGCGGACGGCACCATCACGAGGATTCACCACGCGCAGACTGAGTCGGACAACGAGAACCTGACGCGGTACAGCGGCCGCGGGAAGTGGGTGCTCGAGGTGCCGTACGAGTGGACCGACGAGCACGGCGTCGAGGAGGGCGACCGGCTGGAGGTCCCCGACGAGTACGCGTGACCACTTCGCGGCAGTGTTTCGATTCGTAGGAAACGCTTTTGCCGGGTGGCCACTTTGAGTCAGGGACATGAGTACGGCATCGGACGAGGACGACGACCCCTTCGAGGAACAGCGGGAGGAGGTCGACAACGCGATGGTACAGCTGTTCGACGAGTACGGCCGGAACTACGACTTTCAGGCCGTCGTCGCCATCGTGGCGTCGGTGTTCGCTCGCGTGCTCGACCTCGCGCCGCCGGTCCTCCTGGGGCTCGCCATCGACTCTGTCATCCAGCAGAACAAGCCGTTCCTGCCCTGGCTCCCCCGATCGTGGGTGCCGCCGGACGACGAGGGGAAACTCCTCCTGATGGGCGGCCTCATCGCGGGATCGTTCCTGCTGGGGGCGGGGTTCCACTGGATCCGCAACTGGGGCTGGAACTCGTTCAGCCAGAACATCCAGCACCAGGTCCGCACCGACACGTACGACAAGATGCAGCGGCTGAACATGGACTTCTTCGCCACGAAGCAGACCGGTGAGATGATGTCCATCCTCAGCAACGACGTCAACCGCCTCGAGCGGTTCCTGAACGACGGCCTGAACTCGGCGTTCCGGCTGTCGGTAATGGTGGTCGCCATCGGCGTCTACCTGTTCTACGTGAACTGGCAACTCGCCATCCTCACGATGCTGCCGGTGCCCATCATCGCGCTGTTCACCTACCGGTTCGTGAAGGCCATCCAGCCGAAGTACGCCGACGTCCGGTCGTCGGTCGGTCACCTGAACTCGCGGCTGGAGAACAACCTCGGCGGCATCCAGGTCATCAAGACGTCGAACACCGAGAGCTACGAGTCCGAGCGCGTCGACGACGTCTCACAGGGCTACTTCGACGCGAACTGGGGCGCGATTACCATCCGCATCAAGTTCTTCCCCGCGCTGCGTATCATCTCCGGGGTCGGCTTCGTGCTGACGTTCGTGTTCGGTGGGCTCTGGGTCATCGGCGGCGCGCCGGCGTTCTTCTCCGGGACGCTCCGCGAGGGCGAGTTCGTGACGTTCATCCTGCTGAGCCAGCAGTTCATCTGGCCGATGGCGCAGTTCGGCCAGATCATCAACATGTACCAGCGGGCGCGTGCGTCCAGCGAGCGCATCTTCGGGTTGATGAACGAGCCGTCGCGCATCGAGGAGAACCCCGAGGCCGACGAGCTCGTCGTCGACGACGGCGAGGTCGTCTACGACGACGTCTCCTTCGGGTACGGCGACGAGGAGACCATCGTCGAGGACATCGACTTCCGGGTCGACGGCGGCGACACGCTCGCGCTCGTCGGGCCGACCGGCGCCGGGAAGTCGACGGTGCTGAAGCTCCTGCTCCGGATGTACGACGTCGACGAGGGCGAGGTCCGCATCGACGGCCAGGACATCTCTCAGACGACGCTGCCGAGTCTGCGCCAGCACATCGGCTACGTCAGCCAGGACACGTTCCTGTTCTACGGCACCGTCGAGGAGAACATCACGTACGGCACCTTCGACGCAGACCGCGACGAAGTCGTGGACGCCGCCAAGGCGGCGGAGGCCCACGAGTTCATCCAGAACCTCCCGGACGGCTACGACACCGAGGTCGGGGAACGCGGCGTCAAACTCTCGGGCGGCCAGCGCCAGCGCATCGACATCGCGCGAGCCATCCTCAAGGACCCCGAGATTCTCGTGCTCGACGAGGCGACCAGCGACGTCGACACGGAGACGGAGATGCTCATCCAGCGCAGCCTCGACCGGCTGACGGAGGACCGCACGACGTTCTCCATCGCACACCGGCTGTCGACCATCAAGGACGCCGACCAGATCGTCGTCCTCGAGGACGGCGAGATCGTCGAGCGCGGCACCCACGACGACCTCATCGGCGAGGAGGGCCTGTACGCGAACCTCTGGGGCGTGCAGGCGGGCGAAATCGACGAGCTCCCCGACGAGTTCGTCGAGCGCGCCGCGAGACGGCAGGCGACCGTCGACGCCGACAGCGAAGACGACGACTAAGCGCCTCCTTCTCCTCCCCTTCCTCCCTCCTCCTGCTCTCTCTGTGCTGTCGTTGTCGGATGACAGCCTACAAGCCCCGGGCCTGCGTCGCCACGGACATGCGGCTCGCTGACGCGACGTGGACGGACGCGGACGCCGCCGACACGGACCTCGCGGTGGTGCCGGTCGGCAGCACGGAACAGCACGGGCCACACGCCCCGCTCGGCACGGACCACTTCACGGCACAGGCCGTCGCCGAGGCGGGCGCCGACGCCTACGACGACGGCGAGGTCGTGGTCGCGCCGCCCGTGACGGTCGGCGTCTCCGAGGAGCACCGCCAGTTCACGGGGACGCTGTGGGTGTCCCCGGAGACGTTCAGAGCGACCGTGCGGGACGTCGTCGGGAGCCTCGCGAGCCACGGCTGGGACCGGGTCGTCGTCGTGAACGGCCACGGCGGGAACGTCCCGGCGCTCGGCGAGGTGTGTGCCACGATTTCGCGCCACGACGACGCCTACGCCGTGCCGTTCACGTGGTTCGACGCCGTCGGGGACCACAGCGCCGACATGGGCCACGCCGGCCCGCTGGAGACGGCGTTCCTCCGCCACACGGACCCCGAGTTGATTCGCGAGGACCGGGTCGACGCGGCGGCCGACGGCGCCAGCGATGGCTGGGGGGAGTGGACCTCCCACGCGAACCTCGCCGTGGACGTCGCCGAGTTCACCGAGAACGGCGTGGTCGGCGACCCGCGGGAGGGCGACGGCGAGCGCGGCGCGGAGCTCCTCGACCTCGCCACGGAGTCGCTGTGCGACCTCCTCGCGGCTGTCGCCGACCGCGACACCGACCGCCCGCCGCACCGATAGCGGCGACCGTCGAAGCGGTCACCGCTCGCCGGGATGGCCGTCTACTCGTCGTCTGCCTCGCCGGCCGCGTCGTCGAGCGCCGACCGGAGTTCGGGCACTGTCGACGCCAGTTCGCCGACCTGCTCGCGGGCGGTCTCGAGGTCGCCGAGCACGTCCTCGACGGCCTCGAGGTCGGCTTCGAGGTCGTCGGCGTCGTCGAAGGCGTCGGCGCGCTCCCCGACCACGAACGCTTTCTTCGCGTCCCGCAGGTGGGACTGGACGTCGTCGACGTCCAGCGCGGACCGCAGCGCGTTCAGGACGCCGAGCGTGTTCTCCGCGTCCTCCACGTCCCAGACGGCGTCCGCTTCCGGGAGCTCCGCTCGGGCGGCGTCGAGGTGCTCCTCGACGTCGGCGCGCATCTCCTCGGCGGCCTCCCCGAACAGTTCGTCGTCGTCGAGCGATGACTGACTCATGTCCCCCGATTCGACCGGAGTCGATTTAAAAGCACGCCCCGGAGTGGACGTGAACACACCTCACTCGACGCTCGCCAGCTCCATCAGCGGGTAGCCGTCCTGCATCGCCATCTCCGCGACGACTTCGGTGCCCTCGTAGTCGACGTGCAGCTCGACCTCCATGTACTCGCCCGTCAGCTCGGTGTAGTCGTGCTCCACGTCCAGTTCGTCGGTGAGGATGTCGACAGTCACGGCCTCGCAGAACGGCTGGTTCTCGATGGACTCCTCGATTGCCGTCTCCAGACTCGGCGCGCTCGCCGGGCTCACGGGCGTTCCTGCGAACTGGTGGTAGAGCGCGCCGAACTTGATGCCCGCCTCGAAACACGCCTGCTGGGCGTCACTCGCCATACGTCGGCTGGGGTCGGCCCGAACTAAGCCCTGTCGCCGTCGCCGGCCGTCGCCGCCACGAGCACGAACCCGAGGACGGCACACGCCAGGGCCGTGCCCATGACCACCGCTATCCAGCGGGCGACGGCACTCCCCTCGACGACGCCGACGGTCGCCCCACCGAGGCCAGCCGGCGCCACCGCTGCCGCCACCACTGTCCGGGCCGGCAGCCGGTCAGTCGCCGCCAGCAGGCCGCCGCCCGCCACGACGACGCCCGCGAGCACCGTCAGGGACAGCACCGCCGCGACGACCGGCGAACCCACCGGCTGCCCGAACAGTGCGTACCCCGAAACACCAGTCAGCCCCACGCCGGCGACCACCGAGCCGCCGGTCCCGTACCTCACTGCGTCCATCACCTGCGTGCTGGCACGCTGCCTAATTAAACGCGACGAACCGCACCATTGATAGCCCAGTCGGGCACAGAACTACTCGAATGGACGAGCCGGTCCTCCTCACGGGCGCCTCGGGGCGCGTCGGACAGGCCATCCTCGGCGGCATCGGCGACGCCTACGACTGGCGGCTGCTGGACCGCGAGCCGCCGACGGGTGACCCCGACCACGAGTTCGTCGTCGCCGACGTCACCGACGAGGCTGCCGTCCGCGAGGCCGTCGAGGGCGTCGGCGCCGTGATCCACCTCGCCGGCGACCCCCGTCCGCAGGCGCCCTGGGACAGCGTCCTCCGGAACAACATCGACGGCACCCAGACCATCCTCGACGCCGCCGTCGACGCTGGCGTCGACCGGTTCGTGTTCGCGTCCTCGAACCACGCCGTCGGCCACTACGAGACCGACCGCAAGCCCGACCTCTACCGCAGCGAGGACGACTTCCGGCTGGACGGCACCGAACTGCCCCGGCCCGGGAACCTCTACGGCGTCTCGAAGGCCGCCGGCGAGACCCTCGGCCGCTACTACCACGACGAACACGACCTCACGTTCGCCGCCGTCCGCATCGGCAACCTCACCGAGGGCCACCCGCCCATCGACTACGAGCGCGGGCAGGCGATGTGGCTGTCCCACCGGGACTGCGCGCACCTCTTCGACTGCTGTCTCGCGGCCGACTACGGCTACGAGGTCGTCTACGGCATCTCCGACAACGACCGGAAGTACTACTCCATCGAGCGCGCGAAGGAGGCCCTCGGCTACGACCCCCAGGACAACTCCGCCGAGTGGGACGGCGACGAGAAGGTCGTCGACGCGGAGTAAACCGTCCGCGCCTCTAGACCGGCTACGAGGTCGTCTACGGCATCCCCGTGAGCGGAGCGAACGAGGGCTCGACAGGCGAGCGAAGCGAGCCTGTCGGCGTCTCCGACAACGACCGGAAGTACTACTCCATCGACCGCGCGAGGGAAGCGCTCGGGTACGACCCCGTGGACAACTCCGCCGAGTGGGACGGCGACGACCACGTCGCCTGACGGGTCGATACAGCGACTCCCCTCGTCGCCGTGCGAATTCCTCCCGCGACTGCGGACGGATTTATAAGCGAGGACGCGTAACTATCTCTCGGTATGAGACACACCGGCCTCAAGATACGGATGGCCATCGTCGGGACCATCCTCTTCGCGTTCTACTCGGTAGCGGTAGCTGCCGCGTGGTTCTTCTTCGGGCAGAGCCAGACAATCCTCGCCATCGCCATCGTCGGCAGCGTCCTGCTCGTCGGCGTCCAGTACAAGATCGGCAAGTGGGCCGCGCTCCGGAGCGTCGGCGCCGAAGACATGGACGAACAGCGCTACTCGCGCATCCACCAGCGCGTCGAAGCGCTCTCGCGGGACATGGGCATCGAGAAGCCCACGCTCAAGGTCGCCCGCATGGGCGTCCCGAACGCGTTCGCCGTCGGCCGCAAGGGCAACGGCACCGTCGTCGTCTCCGAGGAGCTCATCCAGATTCTGGACAACCAGGAGCTCGACGGCGTGCTCGCCCACGAGCTCTCGCATATCGCCAACCGCGACGTCGTGACGATGGTGATCGGGCAGGGCATCGCGTCCGTCGTGGGCATCGTCGCCCAGTACATCGTGTTGTTCACGGGCGACAACGACATCGCGGACTTCTTCCTCGCCATCGTGGTCGGCAACCTCGTCCAGATGTTCGTGATGCTGTTCGTGCTCGCCATCAGCCGCTACCGGGAGTACGTCGCCGACGCCGACGCCCGGGAAGCCATCGGCACCGGCGAACCGCTCGCCCGCGCCCTCGAGAAGATCTCGAAGGGCAACGAGCGCAGCCAGGAGTCCCGGGTCGACGAGAACGTCTCCGCGCTCTGCATCTTCGGGGAGAGCACGAGCCTCCTGTCGAAGCTCGTCTCCACGCACCCGCCGATGGAGAAGCGCATCCAGCGACTCCGCTCGTAGATGGTCGGCGTCCGCGAGCTGCTCGCGGTCGGACTCGGCGCCCTGCTGGGCGTCGCGTTGCTCGCGAAGCCGAGAGCGATGCTGTTGCTGTCGGTGTTCGTCGGGCCGACCCGCCGGCGCCGCCAGGGCGGCGAGTACGGCAGCGACGGCGACGACCCGTTCGGCGCGTGGGCGCCGTGGTTCGTCCGCGCGGCCGGCCTCGCCTGCCTCGTCGTCGCGGGCTACATCGCGTACACGGAACTGTTCGCGGCAGCGGCGTAGCCCGCCGGCACAGCGAGTCAGACAGCCGGTCGATCAGTCGAACAGGCCGGCCACGTCGTCCTCCCGGCGCTGTTTGCGCCGGACGTGCTGACCGAGCCGGGTCGCGACCAGCGCCCGCTGCTCGCGCTCGGTCACGAAGTCACAGAGCAGCCCCGCGAACTCGCCGTACCCGCCGTCGGAGAGCGTGTCGCGGGCGTACTCGGCAGCGGCCGAGAACTCTGCCTCGTCGTAGCCCAGCGCCTCGGCCAGCACCACGGCCGCCTCGACGGCAGCCGGTGGTTCGAGGTCGTCGAGCTCGAGCGCGCCCCCGTCGACGGTCAGCGCCAGCGGCGGCTCGCGCTCGACGCGCTCGGGGTCATCGCCGAGCGCGCCGAGGTAGTCTCCGGCGTCGGCGACGTTCACGCCGCGATAGTCGCCCGGTACTGCCGCGAGGTACTCGCGCGCGCTCTCGCAGAGCCCGACCGCGCCCGCCCAGTTCCGCCCGCGGGCGTGGTGCACGGCGGCCGTGAACTGCACGAGTCCGTGGAGCAACCGCTCGTCGGCGGTTCCGTCCTCGAGCGCCAGCCACTCGTCCTCCCAGGCGTCGTGGGCGGCGTGGTAGTAGCCGGCGTTGTACACTGCGACTCCCGCACGCAGCGCCGCGTCCATGGGCGTCTTCGGGTCGCCGAGGGCAAAAACCAGTCGGCCCGCGTCGCTGCCCGGCCAGCCGGAGTCCCCTCGCTCACTCGCCGGTGGGCGGGTACGAGAGCGTGACGACTCCCTGCACGAGGCGAGAGTCACAGAGGGCTCTCGCGGTCGTGGCAGCAGGATAAGTACCGTCCGGACGGCGTCCGTACGAACCGCGTGAGCACGGGCTCGTCCGGTCGTGACGAACGCAGTGAGGAACGTCCGGACGGCGGCGCCGACCCGTGGTCGGCGCCTCGTCGGACCGCCGGTCCGACGGCGATTTGAACGTCCCGAGACGGTCGGCTCACTCCGCTCGTCTGTCAACCTCAAATCGCCTCGACGCTAACACACCAGTACGCCGAGAGCGACATAGACGTCGCTCTCGGGTGTAGTCTACAGAGGAACGTCCGGACGGCGATTTGAACGCCGACAGACTCGCTGCGCTTGTCTGTCAAGCTCAAATCGCCTGACGAAACCACTCGCTGTACGAGACGAGCGACACGGCGGTCGCTCGTCGTCGTAGCAGCGCGAGAAATTACGTCCGGACGGCGATTTGAACGCCGACAGACTCGCTGCGCTTGTCTGTCAAGCTCAAATCGCCTGACGAAACCACTCGCTGTACGAGACGAGCGACACGGCGGTCGCTCGTCGTCGTAGCAGCGCGAGAAATTACGTCCGGACGGCGATTTGAACGCCGGTCCCTGGCTCCGCAAGCCAAGAGGATAGTCCACTACCCTATCCGGACTCACTCTTTCGTAGCCCGGGTTTACGTAAAGCGGTTACGATTGGCGGTCCCGGTGGCAAGTCATTTCACGCCGTCCGGCGAACACTGTGGTATGCGTCGTCGTACCGTGCTCGCTGCGGCGGTGTCGGCAGCGGCCACAGCGGGCTGTGTGGGGCTGCCGGCGGGCAGCGGCGACGGGACGACGGCACGGCCCGGTGTCTCGGACACCGCCTTCTCGGTGGCCGACGCCGGCTGTGGGGCGGTCCGGGAGGCGGCGTCGGTGAGCGTGAGCGGACAGACGGTGTCGGTTTCCGGGACGACGACCGTGCGGGACGGCTGCCGGACCGCGCGCCTGGAGCGTGCGAGCGTGGAGGACGGTGAGCTCCGGGTGGTGGTGGCGAGCGTCGCACGCGAGGGCGTCGACTCCTGCGTGCAGTGCCTCACCGAGGTCACCTACGAGGCGTCAGTCACGGTCGTGGGCGGACCGCCAGACGGCGCCGTCGTCGTCCACGACTCCCGTGGCGAGCGCCGCGACGTGGCGGGTGTGGCGCTCTGAGCCTCGCCGGTGGTGAGTTTCTTCTGACACGACCACCAACCGTTATGACCCGGGGTGCTCTCGGTCGAACCGACATGAGGGCAGGCGTACTCGGCGTCGTCGATGGGTCGTTCGAGATGGTGGACTCGTACGCGGAGACGGTCACCGAGGGCGGCCGCGAGCTCGACCGCCGTCTGGAGATCGACCGCGTGTTCTCGCTGCCGTCCGGGGGGATGGCGTTCCAGGGGCGGGCGGCCGCGGAGCGACTGACCAGTTCGCGGGACGCGGCCATCGAGGACGACGGCATCACGGTCACGGAGGGCACGGACGTCACGACGGAGTTCACGGAGTTCGTCGGCGTCCCCGGCGAGTTCGTCGCGGTCGGCAGCGGCGCGGGGGCGTTCGCGTTCGACCTCGTCGGCGCCGAGACGAACACCAGCATCGAGCGCGCCACAATCGACCTCGAGGGCGTGCTCGGCGACCACGACGCCGCGACGCCGTGGCGCGTCGGCGTCTCCGGCGACGGCGACGGCGGCGTGAACGGGACGTTCCACGGCGCGGACTTGCGCGCGAGCCGCGACCTGCCGGCGCTGCTGGACGGCGCGACGCTCACGCAACTCGGGCTCGCGTACGGCTACGACGACGACGAGGAGGTGAAGATGACGGCCTCGCGCAGCGGCTACGTCGAGGTCTACCAGCCGGCGAGCTACGACGCCGAGGCCTTCCTGGAGTACGTCCGCGACGAGGTGCTCGACCACGTCCAGTGACTGAGGCGAACGTTCAAACGGGAGGGCGAAGCACGCCCGGTATGGACGGCAGCGACAGCGACCGACCGGGCGGACAGCGCGGGGGCGTGCCGACACCGAAAACGCTTATGCCGGCCGTCTCTTTGACCTGAACCGACAATGGGCGACATCGAGGACATCTACGAGGACCTCGACACCGACGACGTCTCCATCGAGGAGTTCCGGGAGGCCGTCGAGTCGAAGGTCGAACAGATGGGCGGGCTCGCCGACGAGGAGACGGCAGCCATGCTCATCGCCCACGAGGTCGACGACGGGGAGGTCAACGGGGTCGCGGACATCGAGCCGGAGATGGACGAGGTGAAGTTCCTCGCGAAGGTCACGAGCGTCGGCGAGGTCCGGACCTTCGAGCGCGACGACGACGACCAGCCCGAGGGCCGCGTGGTGAACGTCGAGGTGGCGGACGAGACGGACAGCGTCCGCATCTCGCTGTGGGACGAGCAGGCCGAGGCCGCCACCGACGAGCTCTCCGTGGGTGACGTCCTCCGAATCAAGGGCCGGCCGAAAGACGGCTACAACGGCGTGGAGGTCAGCGTCGACGAGGTCGAAATCGACAACGACGAGGACATCGACGTGCAGGTCCAGGACGAGTACGACGTCGGCGACCTCTCGCTGGGCATTTCGGACGTGAACCTCGTCGGGGAGGTGCTCTCGACGGAGGACGTCCGAACCTTCGACCGGGACGACGGCAGCGAGGGGCAGGTCTCGAACCTGGTGCTGGGCGACGAGACCGGCCGGGTGCGGGTGACGCTCTGGGACGACCAGGCGGAGACCGCTCTCGACCTCGACCCCGGCGAGGTCGTGGAGGTCGTGGACGGCTACGTCCGGGAGCGCGACGGCAGCCTCGAGCTCCACGTCGGCGACCGGGGCGCGGTCGACCCCGTGGACGCCGACGTGGCGTTCGAGCCGGACGCGTCGCCCATCGACAGCCTCGAACTGGACGACGTCGCGGACATCGCCGGCGTAATCCGGTCCGCGGACCCGAAACGCACCTTCGACCGGGACGACGGCAGCGAGGGGCAGGTCCGGAACGTCCGCGTGCAGGACGACACGGGCGACATCCGGGTGGCGATGTGGGGCGACAAGGCGGACATGGACGTCGGCCCCGGCGACGAGGTGGCGTTCGTCGACGTGGAGATTCAGGACGGCTGGCAGGACGACCTCGAGGCGTCGGCGGGCTGGCAGGCCTCGGTCATCCAGCTCTCCGAGGGCACCACCGGACAGGGCGGCGCGGGCGACGACGCCGGGAACAGCGGGCAGGGCCTCGGCGCGTTCGCCGGCGACGGCGACGACACCGACGACAACGAAGCGGACGCGAGCGCCGACGGCGACGACCCGACGGCGAGCGCTACCGGTGGGTCGAACGGGGCGTCCCCGAGCGCCGCCGAGACGGCCGAGGACGTCGAGTTCACGGGCGTGGTCGTACAGGCTCGGGACCCAGTAATCCTCGACGACGGCGAGGAGACGATGAGCGTCGAGACGGACGCCGACGTGACGCTCGGCCAGGAAGTCACCGTCCGGGGGTCGCTGCACGACGGCCGCCTGCAGGCCGAAGAACTCCACTGACCGCGCCGTCCGCCCCGCCAGTTTCTCGGAGTAACGGAAACAGTTAAGCGTGCGAGCGCCACGCATTGACGCATGAGCGTCGAACTCCCGTTCGCGCCGGTGGACGGCATCATCCGGCGGCACGCGGGTGACCTGCGGGTGAGCGCTGGCGCGGCAGAGGAACTCGCGCGCCGCATCCAGCGCCACGGGGCGAGTCTGGCCGTGGACGCGGCGGCCGTCGCCAGCGAGGACGGCCGAAAGACCCTGATGGCCGAGGACTTCGAGGTGGAGTCGGTGCCGGACGACACGGACCTCCAGTTGCCGGTGGCGCCCGTCGACCGCATCGCTCGCATGGACGTCGACGACCGGTTCCGGGTGTCGAAGGACGCCCGCGTCGCACTCGCGGACGTCCTCGAGGCGTACGCCTCGGAGGCCGCGGCGGGCGCGGCGCTGCTCGCCGAGCACGCCGGCCGTCGCACCGTGCAGGCCGAGGACGTCCAGACGTACTTCGAGCTCGTGGAATGAGATTCGGGTTCAGCGAGACGTGTCTCGACCACGATCCCGGCTCGCGCCACCCGGAGAGCCCCGACCGGCTTCGCGCGGTCAAACGCGGCCTCCAGAAGCGCCACGGCGTCACCTACGAGGGCGCGGCGCCCGCCGAGGAGGCGGACGTGACGGCCGTCCACGACGACGGCTACGTCGAGGAGATTCGGGAGTTCTGTGAGCGCGGCGGCGGGAACTGGGACCCGGACACGGCCGCCTCCGAAGCGACGTGGCCGGCCGCGCTCGCGAGCGCCGGGCTCGCGATGGACGCCGTGCGAGCCGCGCTGAACGGTGCGGACGGCCGGGACACGCCGTTCTCGCTGGGCCGGCCGCCCGGCCACCACGCCGTCGCGGACGACGCGATGGGGTTCTGTTTCGTGAACAACGCCGCCGTCGCCGCCCAGCACGCCCTTGACGAGCACGGCCTCGACCGGGTCGCCATCTTCGACTGGGACGTCCACCACGGCAACGGCACGCAGGACATCTTCTACGACCGCGGCGACGTGTTCTACGCGTCAATCCACGAGGAGAGCCTCTATCCGGGGACGGGCGCCGTCGAGGAGACCGGCGAGGGCGACGGCGAGGGGACGACGCTGAACCTCCCGCTCCCGGCGGGCGCGGGCGACGCCGACTACACCGCGGCCGTCGACGAACTAGTCGCGCCGGCCATCGAGGCCTTCGACCCCGAGCTGTTCCTGGTGAGCGCGGGGTTCGACGCGCACCGCCACGACCCCATCTCGCGGTTCCACGTCTCGACGGAGGGGTACGCGATGCTCGCCGACCGCGTCCGCGCCGTCAGTGACGCGACCGACGCGCCGCTGGCGTTCGTCCTCGAGGGCGGCTACAGCCTCGACACGCTCGCCGAGGGCGTCGGCGTCGTCCACGAGACGTTCGACGGCCGGGAGCCCGTCGAGCTCGACGACGACGAGGACGATGTCAGTACGAGCGTCCGGTCAGTCCTCGACGAGCTCCGCGACACGCATCAGGCGTTCGGCTCGAAGTAGGCCGCGAACCCCTTGCCGAACTCCGAGACCAGCGACGCGACCTCCCCGCCGACCAGCACTTCGTAGTCCGCCTCGGCGACCAGCGACGCGACGTGCGCGCCCAGCGCCACCTCGTCGAGGCGGTCGCGGGCGAACTCGTGGGCCGTCCGCACCTCGCGGTCGCGCTCGACGACGTACCGACCGTCGTCGACGAACGGCCCGTAGGCGTCGTCGTCCGCGGCGTACTTCTCGTAGAAGCCGCGGGCGTGGTCCTCGACGTGCACGGGGGGGCCGACGTGGCGTTCGACCGCGGGGAGTTCGGCGACCGACAGCTCAACGAACAGGACGGCGCGGCCGTCGGCCCACGTCGCCGACCGCAACACCTGGAAGCCGTACTCCCGCAGCCCCCGGACGAGGCCATCACGGGACCGGTACAGCTGGGGGTAGAGCTGGTCCTCGACGAGGTCGGGCGCGTCGAAGACGACCGCCAGCGGCGTCGTCGCGCGCCGCTCGAGGTGGGCGCGCAGCGCTTCCTCGTCCAGTGGCTCGCGGTCGGCCGGCTCGAAGGCGTCCTCGTCGGGGTCTTCGAGGAACGTGCGGGCGTGGTGCTGGAGTGTCGCGACGTTCGTCTCGGAGACCACGGCGGCGACGTTGCGCTCCGGGTCAGTGGGGTCGACGACGACGAGGGGGTCGTCGAACTCCGCCGCCTGGTGGTCCTCGGGGTCGAGAACGACCGGCGGCCGCCAGTCCTGGGCGGCCGCCAGTGTCGCCCGGAACCCCCCGTACTCGACGACGAGCAGCTCCGCGAGGTAGCCCGAGAACCCCTGCGTGCGGAGGTCGCTGCCGTAGACGCCGACGCCCTTGAGGAACTGCTTGAACAGCCGGACGTCGCCGGCGAGGTCGTCGTCCAGTCGCTCGAGGAGGTACTCGTTGTGGAACGGCGTCCGGTCGACGGCCGACTGGATGGCCGTGGCGTTCTCCACGCCGTAGCACGGCACGAGGTCGACGTCGTACCCCTCGAACTCGCCTTTCACGTAGGGGTGTTCGGCGTACTCCTCGTGGCCGTCCGGAAGCACGGCTTTGCCGACCTCCAGCCCATACGCCTCCAGGTCCTCCCGCGGGAGGTCGCTGGGGAACTGCACGAACAGGTCGATGTCCCGGTCGCCAGCCACCCACGTCCCGCGAGCGGTGCTCCCGACCTGCACCACCTCGGCGTCGACGGGGAGGTTGGCGATGGCGTCCCGCGCCCGGTCGGCCAGCCGGCCGGCTGCGGCCGCGAGGGCCCGCCGCTCCTCGGCCGTCGGGTCCACGCGCTCGCTGACGCGCCCGACGACCGCCTCGAAGTCGCTCATGCCTCCGCGTTCACGACTCCGCGCCTAAGCCGTGTCGATGCCCGCCCCGCCTGCTTGCGAAACGAAAGCCATTTCAAAACGCCCCGGTTACCGGAGAGTGCGAGCCGCCATAGCTCAGATGGTAGAGCACGTGGTTGTTACCCACGTTGTCCCAGGTTCGAGCCCTGGTGGCGGCGTGAATTTCTCCGAAATTCACGGCCCGGGAGACGGTAGTCTCCCGACGGCGCTTCTCGCACACTCACTCGCGGAGCGTCGGCTCCGGGACTTCCCCAGTGGCAGTTCGCCGACCCTCTCATACAAGGACCTCACCCGTCAAGGACGGGCATGGTAGACCTCGTCGACGTCGGCGGCGTGCTGCTCGCGCTGTTCCTCGTGGTGATGAACGGCGTGTTCGTCGCCGCGGAGTTCGCGTTCGTGAAAGTGCGGCCGACGCAAGTGAACGGCCTCGTCGAGCGCGGGAAACCCGGGGCGAAAGCCGTCAAGGAGGCCGTCGAGAACCTCGACAGCTACCTCGCGGTGAGCCAGCTCGGTATCACGCTGTCCTCGCTCGGCCTCGGGTGGGTCGGCGAGCCCGCGCTCGCCGCGCTCATCGACCCCGTGCTCGGCCAGCTGCTGCCGGCGAGCCTGGTCCACATCGTCGCGTTCGCCATCGGGTTCGGGACCATCACGTTCCTCCACGTCGTCTTCGGCGAGCTCGCCCCGAAGACGTTCGCCATTCAGGACGCCGTGAAGATCGCGCTCGTCGTCGCGCCACTGATGAAGGTCTTCCACTTCGTGTTCCGGCCCGGACTGGTCGTGTTCAACGGCACGGCGAACTACTTCACGCAGCTCGCCGGCGTCTCCCCCGCGTCGGAGAGCGAGGAGACACACACCGAGGAGGAGATCCGGATGATTCTCACTCGCTCGGAGGAGACCGGCGAAATCGACGTCGACGAGGTGGAGATGATCGAGAGCGTCTTCGAACTCGGGGATACCGTCGCTCGCGAGGTCATGATTCCGCGGCCCGACGTCGCTACCGTCCCCGCCTCGATGCCGCTCTCGGATCTCCGGGCCGTCGCCGCCGACGGCACCTACACTCGCTACCTCGTCCTCGACGACGACGGCGAGCAGCCCGTTGGCTTCGTGCACGCCAAGGACATCCTCCGCGCGACCGAGACCGAACCCGACCGCGGCGACGCCCTCACCGCCCGCGACCTCGCGCGCGAGGCGATCGTCGTCCCCGAGACCCGCCGCATCGACGCCATCCTCGCGGACTTTCAGGCCCGCGAGGGCAGCCAGCTCGCGGTCGTCATCGACGAGTGGGGCGTCTTCGAGGGCATCCTCACCATCGAGGACATCCTCGAGGAGATCGTCGGCGACATCCAGGACGAGTTCGACACCGACAGCCAGCAGCCGGCCATCGAGACTCGCGGCGACGGCACCTACCTCGTCGACGGCGGCGTCCCCGTCCAGACCGTCAACGACCGCCTCGACACCGGATTCGAGACCAACGACGTCGAGACTGTCGGCGGCCTCGTGTTCAGCCGCCTCGGCCGCGCCCCCGAAGTCGGCGACGAACTCGAACACGACGGCTTCGTCCTCCGCGTCGACGCCGTCACCGACGCCCGCATCGACCGCCTCGTCGTCCAGCCACCAAGCCCCGCCGCCCCCGACGGCAGCGGCGAAGCGCCTAGCGACGACGACGACGACGCAGGCGCCGACACCTGACCCCTCGGCTTCCCACCTGTCTGCCTGCCTCTGCTGCGAGCATCGACCGGCGGCGTCGGGTCCCGAACCCGACACGCTAAAGGCCGTTCCAGAGAAACTCCTGCCACAGGGCCCTTAGCTTAGTCTGGTTCAAAGCCCCCGGCTCATACCAGTGCCGTCGCACCCCGGCGGCGCTGTGGGACACCGGGTGAGCGGTGGTTCAAATCCGCCAGGGCCCATCCATACGGTGGCCGATTCTGAGCCAACGGGTTCGGTCGCGTTACTGCCTGAAACGCATAGTTACACTTTGACCGAGGCGAACGTAAATTTCGGGCAGTCTGGGGTTCAATCATACTCTGGTTGCGGGTCGCCGCTGTCGTGCCTTCGCTGATGACTGACGGGCGACGGTGAGGTAATCTATCGCCGATTGTGGAGTCAAGCCAGCAAAACCATCAATAGTTGAATTGCTTTAGAAGTCGAACTGAATACACCGGAAAAAACCTCCATCAATCGGACCTCGGCCGGAATTAGCTATTCTTCAGCACTTGGTAAATCTTGAGAATTGCCCTGTTTGCGATAGCCATAGTCGGAGACAATAGCGTCACAGCCACCCCTGTTATGAATAGCACGAGTCCAACACCGAAATAGCCCGTAATCGGTATGACTGACTCTTGGAAGAGTCCTACTGAGAATCCGAAATAGAGGAACCACATCATTCCTGCAGTGATAAAGAGTACTAACCCAGCAATAGCTGGCGTGCCAGTTGTCGCCCGAGAGTGTCGTTTTAAGACCTCCCACAAATCCGTATAGAGTCCAAACACGGCGTCAGTCGTCTCAATCTCGATGGGATTGTACTTCTCGGTGTTCCAGACGTAGGTGGTGTCCCCGGAGTTTTTACTCACCCAGTCCCCTTCCTGTGGCTCCTCGAGATGGGTACTCACTCGGCTCTTCGATAGTCCCACCTCATCAGCTAAATCTGAGAGTGTAAATTGGTCGCCGTGGTTCTCATAGAGAGTTTCGGCGATTTGGAAGAAGGTTTCTCCCTTTGAATCGAACTCCTCTCGAAATTCTTCGGGGAGGCTCATCGTTCTACTGTCACTAAACGCAGTCTCAAATAACCCCTGAACGGGGGTTCATGCCGATGATGCACCCCCGAAACACTTGTGAATGGGTGTTAGAAGCTCTAAAACGTCTATTCCCTTCTTATGTATCCCGTCCGTCCTGACTGATGTAGATGTCCAACCAATTCAGAGAGTTGGCTCGTTCAAGTACGAGAGGACCTGGCGGAATCAACATCATGAACAGCATTTTCATCGCCGTTCCGATTCTTTTGGCACTTGCCTTGCACTTTGACGGTGTCGTATTCGCCCAACTGGCTCTCAACTATCAAAACCCAACGGTCTATCAGTTCTATACGGCCGCGTTTGTTCACGCGAATACCAGTCACCTACTCGGGAACGTTGTCGGCTACCTGCTCTCTGTCCCAACACTGTACGCGCTCTACGTCTACCAGAACCGCCGCCGAGAATTCTTCCAGGCGTTCGCGTTCATCGTGCTCGCGGTACCAATGATAGCGAACGCCGCCAGCTACCTCACGTGGGGAATTGTTGTTGACGCCTCGATCGGCTACGGCCGCGGGCTCTCCGGCATCGTCGCCGCTTTCGCCGGCCTTCTCCTCATGCGGATCCTCGACGCCTATGACAACGAGCTACCCGAGGAGAACGCGATGTACGCCGCCAGCATGTTCGGCATCGTCCTGTTCGCGACGTGGGCCATCACGTTCGCCGGGCCGATTCGCTACCTGATGCTGGCGCTGCTCGCCGTGCTGCTCGCGGTCGTCGCCTACGCCAGCTGGAACGGCACCGTCGCGGTGACCGGCCTCGGC
The DNA here is from genome assembly GCF_021729015.1 of Halobacterium rubrum. Lineage (GTDB taxonomy): Archaea > Halobacteriota > Halobacteria > Halobacteriales > Halobacteriaceae > Halobacterium > Halobacterium rubrum. Next base: position 498,365 of record NZ_JAJQQZ010000002.1, on the reverse strand, counting down.
GAGTGGGCTCGAGCCAACGACCGCCTCGCAGTGATTCTCGCGTTCGGGACGCTCGCCGCGCTGTACCTCGTCGTCGGCAGCTTCCCCGCTAGCGTCCAGAACCAGGGCGGATTCACGAACCTCGTCGGGCACGGCGCCGGGTTCTTCACCGGGATGGCAATTCATTACTACCAATCCTCGTAAAGGCCGGCCAGATATGGGACGAAAAGGGATTAGAGGAAGTATGGGCCATATTCTGGCTGTGTGAGCGTGTCCCGCTTAGTTGGGAAATACTTATCCAGATACGCACAGACACGCTAGTAAGACTAGAGATGAGCCGTCCACATACAGATACTGATAAGCTAGTCGGCTTGCTCTCTCACGCTCTAGACGAGTTGGATGAGGAGACCTATCTATACTACTTGGACGTCCAGAAGGTATTCTACTATCTCAAGAAGCGTCTTGACGATGATAACGACATAGCTCAACAGCTTCCCTATTACTGGTATCTTGATGGACCAGTATCAGATGAAGTCCAGAGCACTGTGAACCGAGCACGAGATCTTGGTGCTGTGGAAACCGAGAAAAGTGTCGATGGGGGGCTGAAATTCAAGCAAGCACCAGAAGGTCCAGATTTGGAGTTTACGGGTGATAGCTATACCGCTGCTGCTGCCGCTCTTGAGCGAGTGTTGGAAGAGGACTACGATATCTATGCGGACCTAGAGCAAAAGCTGGGGGAAGTCTACGAAGACGCTCCGTACGAATTCCAGCGCTTTTTCAAATTCGAAGTGATGGATGCAGTCGAAGAATACGATCAGGGTGTTCCTTGGCACTACAGTACCGAAGAAATCTCGAACCTAATCGGGACTGCGGAGGCATACCTTCCTGTGGGCGACCAATTCAACGAAGTCAACAAGCTTTACTCGCGCTTCTATACGGTCGCCAAACGGTACCTGGAGGTCGTCGATGACGACCGCCACGGGTCTGGAACGTTTAACGAATTAGCCAAATCGTTCTGGCAACTCTTCTGCTATCGGCTCAGGATGGTTGAACATGACCCGGAGTACGAAGACGATCTGGAAGGGTGGGAGTCAGACTACATGATGAAAAAGGAATCCTTCGAAGCAGAAATCAAGCAGTTCCGTGAATTCGTCGCACAAGAACTTGAAGGAAATTCGGACGGACCAACGGATTTCCAGTCTCCACAAGAGTCGGGATGGGGCAAAGTGGTTGAAGGCCTTCAGCAGGACAACTGATGTCCGGCAGATATCCGGAAGACCACTTCATAGACACGAATATTCTAATTGGCTACACTGTTGAATGGGATAACCAGAGGGACCCTGTTAGCGAATACACCTCTGCCAATCCATACGCTGAAGCTGCAATTCACACAAGCGAAGCTGTCCTTGATGAAGCGGAGGACGTAGTCAATAAACAGCGCCGACTTGCGAAACAAGCCGCTCGCAAAGTGTTTGAGGACTGTGACACAGATGGTGGTGTGAATGCAGAGCAGGATATTATTGACTTCATCCGGAGCGAGTTTGATGATGACTCTATTCGCGGAGTGTTGAGATTAGTAAGCCACATCCCTAATCTCTACATCGGCCTCTCGCAATCAGACAATACACGTGCTCTATCCGCGAATGTTGGCGATATCGACGAATGTTTTGAGGATCCAACGGACTTCGTCAGAGCGCTCCGAGACGAGTCCCAACGGCCGATTGACCTGAATGTATTTCGTGATCGGCCATCTTCGTATAGTCAGCAATATGAGCCCGAGTACCGGGATTTGGATAATCTAATAGAAAACAAGGCAGATCGAGACATTCTATTAGACTCCTATCGTCTCGCAGATACAGATGGTATCGAGGAGATCGCATTCATCAGTACCGATGAAGGGGACATTCTGTCAAATGACACTGGCATTGAATCCTCCTTAACTGTGGTGTCTGTATTCCATCCACAAGCCCTCACGTAGGAGAATTATCTGAACCAGTCACGAAACTCGTCGGGAACGGCACCGGGTATTCCTTTCGCAAGTCAAGTCGAGCTTGCTGGTTTCAATTACTGCTTCATCCTGAGATACTATTTCCCTTTTCTCGATTATCTCAAGATGACCGAGAGCCGATTTTGAATCCTACTGGAAACGTCTCCAACAAAGTTGATTACTTATACGGGTCAGATTGACCGGAACACGTCCTCTCTCGGTTCGTAGAGTTCTCCTTTGTTTCTCAACTTCTCAATATCCGCTCTCGCTGTCTCCTCAGAGATACCATTTGCCTTCGCTCGCCGGACGACTTCGTCAATTGGCGCTCCGTCTGAGTTCTCGTCTTCAATCCGTTTGATCAGGTCTTTCAAATTCAGGACCTCCTCACGCTTCTCCGTCGAGACTCCTCTCTCAATCGTATCGGCATTGAAATCACCCGTCTCAGGGTCTACCCCAATGTCTTGAAGCGCACTCCGAACGAGTCCGATGACGCGGTCGGCGTCTTCTTGATCGACAGTGTTCGAGAGACGCATACGCGCAGAGGCTTCCGCCAGACGGACTACCGCCTCGACCTTCCGTGCCGAGACCGGAACTGGAGCGTCTTCGTCGGCACCATTTGACCGTAGGTCGACGTAGAACGCTTCGATGGCCTCCTTCGCGTCTGGTGTCAACTCGGGGAAGCAGTTCCGACGAGCATGCGCGATGTACTTCCTAAGGAGGGGAATTTCAATCTCAGGCTCGGCGGTTTCCAGAAGCTCGTCTGACTCCTCGCTGGCCTCGGTCGTATTCCGTGACCTGAGTTCGCCGACGTGGTTCACGTCGAGGATGTGCGATGCGACCTTCGAATCAGACTCTGCATCGACCTCGTCGGTGTGGGTGAAGATGAGATCGAACCTGGACATCAGCGCGGGCGCCAGCTCGATCTGCTCTCCAATCGGTTCGTACTGGTCGAACCGACCGTACTTGGGATTGGCAGCTGCCGTGATGGACGTCCGTGCCGAGAGGACTTCGTTCGCGTCGCCCTTCGAGACAGAGACCGTCTGTTCCTCCATCGGCTCGTGGAGGTTCGCCTGTACATCTTCGGGCATGTGGTCGAGGTCGTCGACAGCGAGGTGTCCCTCGTCCGCGAGAACAGCTGGTCCGGCTTCGAGTTCCCACGCGCTCGTGCCGCTACTGGTCCGAGTCGCCGCTGCGGTTAGGCCCGCGCTCGTAGTCCGGGTTCCATTCGTTCGGAGGGCCTTAGGCGCGATTTTCGTCGTGGCTTGGAGCAGTCGAGTTTTCGCCGACCCCGGGTCTCCAATGAGGAAGACGTGGATGTCACCCCGGATTGTTGCACCGTCAGGTAGCTCCTTGTCGACGCCACCGAAAAGCTGCAGGAGCAGGGCGAGTTTCTGCTCTCTGTACCCCTGTACCGACGGGGCGAGGGAAGAGACCAGCTTTTCATAGATGTCCTTACTGTCAGCCAGCCCCGTAATCTGCTGTTCCTCCTCCGAGGAAATCTCGATTTCTTCGAGGGGGTCAGCGGGCTCGATGCTGCTCACCTCGATGTACTTGTCCGAAATCGACGCCGAAGTGTGCTCACCGGGCTCCTTCTTCCGGACTACTCCGACTATCGTGACCTGGTTCCCGGGGTCGACAGTTCCTGCTATGTCGTCCTCAGCGAATGCGACGATACTCTCGATATCCTTTCCGTCCTTGTCTCCGGTAGGAGATTCACGAATCTTGAACTTCTGCTCGTCTACCCATTCCGATCGGTCCTTATCGAGTTTGAAGGGGCCTTGCCGTTCGCAGGACTCGCACTGGTACGGCTTCTGTATGTCCGAATCTTTATCGTTAGCCTGTGGAATCTCGGTTGCAGCGCCACACCGCTGACAGACGAAGACCGCTCGTTCCACGCTGCTCTCGGTCGGGTACGCGACGTCAACCGTCCCTGTTATCGAAACTAGCTTGTTGATCTTCTCAGAGTCTATCTCACCTATCTTCGCCGTTCTAGACATGTTGCACACTCGTACGTGGGCCTGTCCGAGGCTGACGTCGACGGGGAGGTCGTACAGCCGGAGGGCCTCCTCGGCGGCCTCCTGAATCTGGTCGGGATGATTGATGTAATCGTCAGCCAGATCAGGATCCATCTGGTAGAGATCTCTCCAATCAATTAGGAGGGACTTCGACTCGCGAGGATACTCGCGTGCGAGTTTCGATACCTCCTGGCTGTAATATCGTCGATAGAAGTCCTCGAAGAGGTCGACGAGTTCCTGATTAGCGGCCTGAGCCATATCCCTTACAGAGATGTCAGTGGGGTAAATTTATTGGTGGGAAACGTTTTCAGCCGATTCCCGGCTCTCAGAGAAGAGTAGTGCCGATTCAGTACTGGGGTTCGAACGCCATCTCCTCGCTTTTGAACGAGTATTGGCTGATGTCGTGTTTCTCGCAGACGTCTTCGAGGCGCTGCGGGTGGAGGTAGTCCTTCTGGATGAGGTGCTCAAACACGACCGTCATCTCATCGCCGTCGACGCTAGTGACGATGGCGAGGTCGGGGTCGTCGTAATCGGGCTTGATGACGTAGTCACCCATCGTGAACGGCTGGTCGGCGAACTCGAGGCTGGTGTGCTTGTAGTCGTAGAGCTGGATGTCCTGATCGACGCAGTACGACGCCAGCTTCGCCGGATGGATCTCCCGCCAATCACCGGGCCCCTCGTCGAGCGTTTCGGGAAATGCGACGCGAACGACCTCACCCTCGACTTCTTGACCGAACAGCGTCGCGTTCTCCTCGGGTGGCAGTACCTCGACAACCACTCCGACCGAGCCATCCTCGTCTCCAGATTTGACGACGCGGTCGCCGGGTTGGAAGGGGTTCTCGGGTTTCTGGTTGAGGTGGGCGGTGTTCGGCCCGAGATCGTGTAACTCGTTCATCGGGCGCGTCGCGAGATGCGCGAGCTTCTCCGGCTCCTCGCCGGAATACTCGTCCTGTGTTCGGACCTTCGATTTTAGCGTCTCGGTACGCTCCCAACCGAGCATGATGAGCGCATCCTCGTTATCACGGTGCCACACCATCACGAGGATGTCGTCGTCGGGGTCGTTGTCCAGAAGCGTCTCGGGTTGGAAGGCGGAGACGTCACGGGACGTTTTGACGTCGACGGTGTAATCGAAGACCTCGAAATCGTGGCCTGAGAAGCTCTCGGGGTTGCATCGACGGATGGCTTCTTCGTTCTTCCAGTTCCACATCTCGACGGGGAGATACTCGCGACAGAACTGCTCGAACGCCAGCTCGCCGAGGTTCCCGATGCGTTTCACGTCGACGTCGTCGGCGCCTTGGATAACGGCCTGATGGTGGGCTCGCTCCCGGTCAATCTCATCAGGGCTATAGAGATACATTGTCTTCGGCTTCCCCCGTGGCGTAATATAGGTTGTCTTTCAACCATGTTCTGAGGCGGATCTACTCAAGGAATGTCGGTTATCAGTTTCAAAACGCGACTAGAAGAAGCGAACTCGGAGTGACCAAAGGTACTGCCTGATAGAAATCAAACCACCGAGCAATACTATTATTGTCTCCGCAACCACCTTGGAATTTGAATGTCGATTTCGAGAGAGACGTGTCTCGAAGCTCTCCAGGAGGCCGCCGACGAACTCGGCCACAAGCCGACCGTCGAGGAGTACAAAGCCCTCGACATCTCGCCGTCGTACAACACCATCATCGCCCGCTACGGGAAGTGGTCGACCGCCCTGGACCACGTCGACGCCGACGAGAAGCCAGGTATCCAGTACACGAAAGAGGACTGTATCGAGGCGCTGCAGGCCGCTGCCGAAGAGTTCGGTGAGGAGCCGTCGATGTACCAGTACAAGCGTAGCGGTCGTAGTCCATCCGCGAACACAATCGCCAGACGACTGGGCAGCTGGAAAGAAGCGAAAGCTGAGGCAGGAGACGGGGATTCCACGAGTAGAAACTAACTACGTGTCGCTTGAATTCTGACGTTTGGCCTCTTGGTATTCTGTGCGGATCGACTCGTAGATTTCGCGACCGATTTCGGTCCGGATTTTCTTATCGGCCGTGGCGAAGAACCCATCCAAGTGGTCGTAATCATCAGTGTTCTTCGAGGAGTCGTACCGTTGTTGCCGTTCGTATTTGAGGGCAGTCAGACACATATCGAGAAGGTCCATATCGGCGACGAACTCAGCTTCTGTTGAGGTTTCATTCTCAAACTCCTCCCAGAGTTCACGCCAATTACCGATGTCGCCAATCTCTTCGAAGTTGTCCCAAGCCTCCACTTCCTCTGTAACCTTCTGTTCCTGCGAGACTTCCTGATATACCTCACCGATTGCCCTGTCACCCGCTTCGGCCTCGGCAAGGTCGTGGATGACGGCCATCTTCATCGCGCGGAGCTCGTCCAACTCTGTCTCCGCTACGAAACGCATCGTCAGCAGTGTCACTCCCCACGAATGGCTAGCTACTTTCTCTGGGGCTTCGACTCCGCGAAGTTCCCACCCCTTCCGAGCCAAGTCCTTCAGATCAATCGCCTGTAGGAGGAACTCTAATTGACCCATCATCGTATCATGTGAGTTAGAAAGAAAACAACTCTTGCGGTTAGCGAGTGGGAAGAGGACACTTGGTGGAGTGAGACGAGAAGGTGGGAGTCCGAGAAGGATTTTTGTTCGCGCCCCCGAAAGTGTCTGATGAACTGGAAAAATGAGTTACCGGATTCGACCGGCGACCGACAGTCGATTCGGCCCGGCCAGGGTTCAGTTCGTCGAGTGCGATCCGGATATCCAGAGTCAAGCCGGCCTCGATATCGGCCCGGCTGACATTGAGCGGAAGCTGAAGGCGTTGTGTCTCCTCAATGATGTCGTTGCGATCGGAGCAACCCACGTACTCAAGTCTCCCGAAACGTATACCGCCCTGAAACGGAATCCATTACTGATCACCGACGGGCCGATAGTATTCACCATGGGGCGTTCACACAATTCGTTCGAGGAGGCGCTCCACAACAAACTCTCTAAACCGGAACGACACAACCCGCTGTGGACATCGAAGAACCCCGAAATCCAACGTCAGAGCCATCGACTTGAGCAACGAGCACGCTTCCTTGAAGAACACGCGGACCTCGTAATGACGCGAGATATTTCTGACATGCGGACCGGGTTCAGTAATGGTTTGACCACCGAATTGGCTGACGAGGATTCTCCGCTGTATCAACGGTTGCGTACGCGAGGTGAAGATCCGACTTCATTAAAAGAGCGTATAGAAGAGATCAGTCACTCCTCTCGTCGGTTCATCCACAAACAAGGGAGTAACCTCCCGAATGAAGTGTACCGAACTCTAAAAAAACACGCCGACGTCAATTACCACCTCACCGGGTCAACCTATCACCACGCCGCGACTACGTTGCATCCACTAGAAATCGCCAGCCTCGAGGGAATCTTCGATGAGTTGGTAACAGTCCACGCTGACGACGAATTGGTAGCATCGATGTCGAGATCTATGCAGGGCGACGTTGGCAACTCATCTACACCCCTCGTGGGTCCGAAGGTACCGCACGTCAACGATGCGCTTGCCGTGCGGATGTTCTCGGACATTACTGGGGGAATCCGCCAGGATATCGGCGAGCTTGACGCTTCTATCATTCTTGATCTTCGCGAGGAATCCGCCACACAGAACCTGCGAGAGGAACTCATGCTCATAGCAGATAATATCCATCGAGATAACGTTGAGCTGACTGATCTCGATAGCCTTCAAAAGGCCCAACGAGAGTTTGAAACGGCTCTTGAAGCAGAATATCTTGAGGAGCGAAGGCGGGAGGCTTGGGCAGACCGGGCTCTCGATAATCCGTTTTCAATGGCTCCGAGCATTGGAATGAATATCCTCGGTTCCTACCTCTTGAGTAGTGACACGGCATTCGTCACGGGGACAGCTGTCACTGCTGCCCAGTGGACACTGGGCCGGTATCTACCCGAGATGGTCGAAACCGATTTATTGGATTTCGAACGCCGCTACATGGAACTCGTCGAGCAAGGCGATAGTTGATTGTGGTCACGGTGAGGAAGTTCGTATACTGACTTGGGCTGCGAGATACACCCTCTAAACTCCCGACCGACGGTTCTACCAGTACCTGATAGTTTCAATAGTGCCAAAATGTGGAAAACCGTGACCGGAAGTCAACTGCCGAGATACCGTTTCCCCTTCCCGTTCCCCGTGGTGTCGATGAGGTCGTAGTCGCCAAGTCGGCCGAGATACTTCCGCCGAGCCGACCGTGCGACTGGGTCCTGCGCTTGGTTTTCGTACCGAGAGTGCAGCGTCCCGGCGTCGATCTCACCAGCCTCCTGAATAATCTCGTAGAGCAGTCGCTTGTCCGTATCCAGCTCCTGAACGCGATGCGCGTGCATGTCGGCGTACGCCTTGTTCTCCACCTCGTCGACGATGTCGGTCGTGACAGTCGCTTCGTCGTTTTCGCTAGCTCGCTCAATCGCGTTTCGAAGTAACGCGATGCCTGCTTGTCTATGCAGAGGAATCCATGCACGTTGGGAGTCTCGTAATAGTCCGGGCCGCTGGCTAGATACGGGTCGTCGATGTTGTCGGCGTCGAGGTCGCCGGCGAGGTAGTCCTCGCCGCGTTGGATGATGACGTAGACGCCGTTGCCGAGATGCTGAAGCATCCCGTACTCCGCGAGAAGGCGAAGACGGCGGGAAATTTGGGACTTCGAGGCTCGGATGTAACCATAGCGTGTGAGCCCCACAGGCGGACATGATGTTCTCTCCTACTCCTCGTCATCAAGCTTGATCGAATCGGCGTCGACGTCCCCGCTTAGGAACGCTGACCCGAGGTCAGTGATGGTGTAATTCGACGCGTCGACCCGCTGGAGAAGCTTCGCGTCTGCCAGCTTTCTACACCGCCGGGATACGTACTCCCCCGTGTAATCGATGTTGGCAGCGATGACGGACGGAGACGCAACGATATCTTTCGCATCCAGGAACTCGAGGATTCGCTCGTCTCCCTGGGTCATCCACTCTATACGGGGACGCATCTACCCATTAATACGGACAATTCGACCCTAACAGGCGTCGCAAACCTACCTATAAGCATAGAAAAATACTCTATAACCACAAAATTCTATGTCTACAGAGTTGTGGTCCTCTGTCCCATCTATCCATCTCCGGAGATCAAGCGCCTCAACTGACCTACCGCGACCAATTCGATGATTCGAGACGAACAACTCTCGGTACTCTACCACGCACTCCGGGCAGCGAGACGGCGACGAGTCATCCAAATCTTGAACGAAGGGCCAGCACCTCGGTTGTCTACTCGAGCCCTCGCGAAAGAGATTGCAACAGAGGAGCAAGGACTGGCAAACGGTGTCGCTACCGGGGAGCCCTATCGAAACGCGTACAACGCACTCTCCCAGACTCATCTGCCCACTCTAGCGGACGCAGGAATTCTCATCTACGACCCACAGCGCCAAACCGTTGCTCGGGGGCTGAATTTCGACATCGCTGCGCTCCTCCTAGATATCAATACACCCACCGTCGAGCTCTTCTCAGCTACAGACTCAGACACGTTCGCAGATACTCCTGAGAGCACCGACAACGGCTGATTGAGTATTTGCCAACGCAGATGCATGGCCAGACGAATCAAATACCCAGTGCAATCGAAATTCTCCGCTCTCCTCTGGTCGGTCAGTACGTCTGTGGCGGTTGCTCAAGGATCTCGAAGATTTCCCGGGCACGATACTCCTTGTTCCGGCCGTGTCGGGGTACTTCCTCGAGGACACCCTCGTCGACGAGCTCATTGATTGCCCGCGAGGCAGTCGGTTGCTTGACCTCGAATAGCCGTTGGACGGTCTTGCTCGTTACGTAGGGCTGCTCGAAGAGTGTCACTGCGAGCTGGTTCTTGGTGTACGATTTTCCACCATACTCGTCCTCGTATTCGCGGCGAAGGTCGACGAGCGCAAGTGTTCTCTCCACGGATTCGCGGGCTTGGCGCGCAACCCCTTCGATGAAGAACGAGAGCCAGGCTTCCCACTCACCGTGGAACCGGATGGCCTCCATGCGCTCGACGTACGTGTCCTTGTTGCGGTTGAAGTACTCACTGAGGTAGAGGTTCGGACGTTCGAGGAGGTCTGCATCGTACAACTGGAGTGTGATCAGGAGGCGTCCGAGCCGACCATTGCCGTCGCCATACGGGTGGATGGTTTCGAATTGGTAGTGGAACAGCGCGATGTCCACGAGTGGGTGGTAGCTGCCGCCAGTCAGATAGTAGGTGAACAAACCGTCCATCAGGTCCTCGACAGCGTCTGGCGCAGGCGGGAGGAAGTCACCCAGGTAGTTAGGTTTCGTCTTGTACGCACCGATCGTGTCTGTGTCGACGCGGTCGTCTGGAACGCCAGTGAGCAGGGTATCGTGAAGGTCGTGGAGCAACTTGACGTTCAACTCTTTGCCGTGATCGAGAGCGTCGATGCCATCTTGGACCGCAGCTTCGTAGTTGAGGACCTCAAGGGTGTCCTTGGTTTCGCCAGCTTCAGTGGTCTCGCTTGGTTCGTCCCGGCCTTCGTCGAACGTGCGTATTTCGACACTGTACAGCGCATCGTAGTCGACGTCGGCGCCCTCGATCTCCACAGATTCGATTGCTTCCTTGCGGAGTAGCGAGGTTTCGAGGACTGCTGGGAAGTCGAGTTCGTGGCTGACGCCGCTGAGCTTCCCAAGCCAGAACGTCGCGGCGGCTAGCGTTTCGTAGAAGTCCTCGTTGAGAGCGAGGTCTTGGGAGGGCGGGAGGGGATCTGGCTTGTAGTACGACTCACGGCCGTACGGGACGAGGTCGCCAGGGGCCTTAGCATCCAATTCGGCCTGCTGCATCTATAGACAACAGCTGGACGGAGAGAAGCATGAATCTACGGGAACTGTATGCATGGAAAGTTGAGGAGAACTAGTAGCAGATGCAGAATAGAATCTAGAATGTATACTCTGAGATTATATCATCTAGCGTATTAGAATTGCTGCGTTTAGTAGTATGGCTGCCTAAATCGGTTCTGCTGAAATTCTCAACGGTTATCAGAATTAACCGTAGCTTCCGGGAATCGGCCAATTCCGGAGCCATTTCTTGAAGCTACTTGAATTGGGATATCGCAGAGGGCAGAAATCAAAATATACGGGCCACCTTAGCTTCGAACTGGCATGTTTGATGAACATGGAGATGTAGGATACATTCAATTATGTCGATAACAGAAGAAGAATACGAACGGTTAGAGCCGACTATTCGGAGAGGTTCGAGAACTGAGGGGTCTGAGCGGTATAGTGTCTACTCGGAAGTTGCTAAAGAGGAGCAAATTTTCAATACTACATCTAATCTCATCGGCCGACTCATCGTTGAATATCACTCTGAGGAGTATATCCACGCGACAGTAATCCTATCTGGTGATTGGAAGCCAGAAGCCGTTGAAAGCCTAATTCAAGAGTTTGAGTATCAGCATATTCCTGATATCGGTCCGGATTCCAAGCCTCGACACGGACAGTTTGGAATAACTGTTCATGATAACTCAAGTTGGCTTCCCTTCGACCTACACAATCTTGACCGATTGACTCCCGAACCCGATAGAGTTGATGAAGTGCGCAAACAATTAGGAGAAACACAAGAGATGGTGGACAGCTTGCCGGAAGAACTCGAAAAATCGGTAGACGATCTCATTGCAGACCATTACAGTGAAATTGAGGATATTATTGAATCAGAACGTGGGACAGAGGAGAAGAAGCAAGAACTCCAGAAGCGTCTACAAATCGGATTGGAGCGGGGTCTGCCGACTGCGATCTATGAGCGGTCCTCCGGACAACAATCAGGAGATTAGACCACAGCATCGGTGAAGGGAGAATCCAGTTTGGATTTTCTCAGCGAGCAGAGCGCATTGTTTGATTAAACTCATTTTCCGGGGATTAGCCATTCTTGGGGGCCTCAACTTTGGACCGCCATGACCTAAGAGCGATTTACCTGTCGCGATGGTTTCATATTCCCTGCATGAATTGCTCTGCTTATGTCGTCAGACGGTAGTAAATCGAAGATTGGGGGTATACTCGTAGCGGCATTGATAGGGGCAATTTTCGTAATCGCTATGGTCTATAACGTAAATCTTGGCTGGGACACAATCGCTGATCTCATCAGCGAAATCCCCCAAAATCCGCAGAGCAAAGGCGGGGCTTTTGCTGGCTTATTTGCAGTATTCAGCAGTCTCGGATACATCGCTGACGTGAAACTTAGGGGCAAGTAGCCTCCCGGGTTATCAGGGAGAGCTTGCTATCGTAATTCTCTTTCCGAGATTCGCACTTCTATCTCTACTAGTAGTTTCTCGGTTTGGAACGCCAACTGACAGACCGTCTCGTGTAAGCCCCTGACCGAACCCATCGATGCATTCAAGCAAGCGGCCGAGCAGGCGTGCGGATCAGCGACGAAGTGCAGGGCGGCTGGTGGAGAGCGGTCGTCGCGAAGCAGTTGGCCGAGAAGGTACAGCGCGGGCGGGACATCACGAAGGCGGTGCTGGAAACCCTCGAGGAACTGAAGGCGGTTCCGGGGGCGATCATGTCCACCGCGGACGTGCCGGACGTCCCGGTTGGTAAGGTGACGGTCGAAGGAACTGTCCAGGCCCTCTGGGAGCCTTCCTTCCCAAGCATCCAGCAATTCGGGCTGATAGGGGGTGACAGCGGGACCGCCTGAATTATGAAGTCCGTGCCACCGGGTCGAGGACGGAACGCTCGTGGACACGGTGCTGAATGATGCGGCAGCGGAGACAAAAGCCGAATTAGAGTGACTGCGCGTCAGGGTAATCTACTGAAATTCCAGCGGGTGAGCGTGATTCCACGATCGTTCGCTTCCTCACCCGTTTTGAGCACGAAGTGGATCGCCTGTTCGACCTGTACGAGTCCCGTCATTGCCTGCAATGCACTGGCCGATCCGACGTTTTGGGGATGGGCACCGATCGTTGAACAATAGTTGTATGGTGCAGCCAGCAGTTCGTAATCGTACGTCCGCCCGTCATTGTGATGCTGCTCGCGGTCAATCAAGCCGATGTTTTGCTTTGCTAATTCGGCCAGTCCCTCTTTGTAATGCCAGTTTCCAGTCGTCATCTTTTCCAGTGCGTTCCGCCCGTGCCACAACGCATTCGCATTGCGGCCCTGCGCCTGCTCCTTACGAGCGCGCTCCAGGAATGCGACCGCCCGAAAAGGAGCATACTCCTCGATATACGATCGCTGTTGGGTTTTGACTTGCTGTGCAGGGCCAGAGACGGCCTTGATCAGTTCATATCCGTCAACACCGTCTGTAAGTTCTAGATCTGAACCCTGTAGGGCATCCTCAAGTGGTTCCAAGACGTCGACTCGAAGCGGCGCTTCCTCGTTGATGAGATATTGGATGATTTCACGTCGCCGCTCGACATCAACGGTCTTCAAGATCTCGTAGACCTTGTCCGATGTACTCCCATCTAGCTCCATCTCCGTCTCAGCCATCTCCTCAAGTTCGAACCACTCGATCAGCTGCTTCACTTCCGTGTGACGATACGGTGCAACTGCCCCAGAGATTCTCTGGAGCTGTGCTTTCGATAACTCGCTTGCCATGGATGCCGCTGAATTGCTAGTCAAAGATGAAATAATAGGGGGACCAGCGAATCCAGCTTCCTAGAACCCCCGTAAACGGGAATCTGACAGTGTCTAGTGTTTATTTCCCCCTTCAATGGGTCAGGGGCGAGCCGAACTGGCGGGTTCCCGAAACACGGTGACAACGATGGCAACCAGAGACATCTACGAAACTGGATTCGACGAAGACGTCCGAGCTGAGTCAAGCGCAAACCGATGCCCCGAGTGCGACGGCCGGATCACGACGAACGCAGTCGAAACGGTCTGCGAGGAGTGTGGCCTGGTCATCGACGAACAGCGCATCGATCACGGGCCGGAGTGGCGGGCGCACGACGGCGAGGAGCGCGAGAGAACGGGTGCCCCACTCACTGCGGCTCGCCACGACCGAGGCCTGTTGACGGAGATCGGTCGCGGCACCGACGCGAAGGGGAACGAACTCTTCGGGCAGAAGCGACGGCGACTTGTGCGGATGCGCCGTGAGCAGATCCGGGGCCACTGGCGGTCGAAAGCAGTACGACTTTTGAAATATTAACTCGAGCCGCTCAGACGTATTCTCGCAGCATCCACGTATCAGCGGCCGGCTCCAGATTATTCGGCTCTGCACCACGTTCAGTTAGAATCCCAGTGTGGTACAGCATCGCCTTCAACTGGAAGACGGTCGGCGAGTGATAGACGTTCCCGTCGTGTAACGCCTGCTCTCGTAGTTCACCATCCGACGTCAGAACGCGGCTACGAACGTCTGAGTCGCCTCGGATGAACAACTCGACGGTGAACGATGGGTGGTGGGCGTGGAGCCACTCGACGAGGTCGACCAACGACGGGTCTCGTATCCAGTCATCGTGCATCGCCTGTAACTCCTCGACGAGTAACTGGGTCGCCGGATACGCGAAGACGATTCGCCGAGCGAGCTGACCCCATTCGGGCGCGAGGTCGTAGAACCGTTGAGACGACCGATACCAGTTCTCGAACTCTGCGAGTCCAGCCTCAACCGAACCATGACGGGTTCTCGCGAACCGAACTACTTCTCGTCCGAGCGGCGTCAACTCTACTCGGTTTGGTTGCTCTTCGATGAGGTCGAGGAAGGCAGCCCCGCGGCGTGCGTCCTCGACAGCGCCGACGACTTTGTACTCCCGTAGCAGCTGGTCCGTATCTCCATCTGCGTAGTGCGCGAGCGGATACCCGAGGTAGTTCTTCGGGTGGTTCAGACCGAAGGACTTGTCCGCCACTCCCTGAGCGCTCGCCTGGAATCGAATCGCCGTAACCTCGTCCGTGGTTCGGTTGCCGACGACTCGCGGGACCTCCAGGGGCGTGACATCACCGTCATCCTGGACGCCCAGCACCCCGACGTTCAGCTCCCGGGCCAAGGACCGATCAGTCTGTGTAACGGCCGCCTCCGGGGCTGCGAGATAGGCTGCGTTCGCTTCGTGAAGGCGGTCGTACGCCTGGAGGATACCGCGTTCCGTGTCGACGACTCCACCTTCGGTATGTCCCTTTGCTTCGACCGCAATCAGTGGCGGGCCGTCGCCGAATCGTTCAACAGCCAGTAATTCGGACTCGAGGCTTCGGACGCCGACGAGGTCGGGATAGCCACTGCCGACGTTGACGTGGTTGAATGGAGCGAGCTGCTCGTGGATTGCTGGTTCGATGCGTTCGCCCGGTAGCCACTCTTCAGTCGAGAACTGCGTATCTACGACGGCGTACGTCTCTGCCTCGTCCGCCACTGGGAAGAGCCGCTGCTTGGCGTGCGCGAGGACCTGCGGTTCTGCGAGCCCGCCGGCCGCTGATGCCATACTGGCGATAGAGACAACGTCATCATCAACCTGTGGGTCACCAACTCTGTGCGGAGATTAGTGGTTACCACTCGCTTGCTCGCCTGTTGTCCGATTATATGCTGGTGTTCGTATGAACTAACCCAGCCGCTACCACGCTCATTGGTCTGGTTCGACCGGTTTGGTGGCGGTGTTACCTGGATACCACCAGACCGTGCTCCTCCCACCGACTTTCTTCGATTTCAGGAACCCCTCCGTTTCGAGTTGCTCCAATCTACTCAGTAGGCCCCGGCGACCGATATCGAGTTCCCCCGCAATCTCGGACGCTGTCAGGACCGGATCTCCTGCCTGCTGGAACACGTGGAGAATCTCTTTGTCTGAGACTTCGGGCGGCCGCCCTGGGCCATTTTCCATCAGGTTGAACTGCCCCTGTCACATCTGTTATGTATTTGCTCCCACGAAGGAACTAATGTGCCTGATATCGATACTCCACACACCGGAACCTCTGGAATTCCAACAAACCGAATGCCCTACGACACCAACGGCAGGCTCTCTGAACTCTACCACTGCCTCCGGACCGAGCGCCGCCGCCAGGTGATCAAACTCCTCGAGGAGACTACCGACTCTATCGTATCGGTTCGAAACCTCGCCCGTTCTATTGCTGCCGACGAAGAGGAAATTCCGAGAAAGCATGCTACTGGAGAACCCTACAGGAATGTGTACAACGCACTCTCCCAGACTCATCTTCCTACGCTAGCGGCTGCGGGAATCATCATCTACGACCCACAGCGCCAAACCGTTACTCGGGGTCCGAATTTCGACATCGCTGCCCTCCTCATCGACATCAATACACCAACTGTCGAACTGTTCTCAGCCTCCATCCGAGACGATTCAGCGCGGGATTCTGAAACCACTGACAACGACTCATAGAGCATCGTCTCTCCCGTCCTCTGTCTGGGCATGGATAACCCGAACCCTCCAAGAATTGGGGGCGAAATCCCTGACAGTCCAGACTCGGAAGTTCCTCTCGCAGATTGTCTGCTGAATCGGACCACGCCAGATCGGTTCGACGAATGGCACGACGAGCGAGAGTACGCTAAGAACATCGAGAACGGAACCCCGTACTTCAACGAAGCCGGCTATCAACCGGATTCAGAGCGACATAGCCCCAGCAAGCTCCTCCGCTGCCACCGACGACAGCTCTACAGTGATCACAACGCACCCGAGGAAGAACCGGACCCCAGCGGCATCTTCTGGACTGGCTCCAAACTCGAGGAAGAACTTCTCCTTCCGTTCCTGAAAGACACTGCAGCGGATCTGGGCGCCTACGTCCAGAACTCGATCTGGGTCGACTACTCTATCGACACTCACGCGGGCCCGCTACAGTTCAAGGGAAGTACCGACCCGGTCATCGTCGATGCAGAGGCAACCCCGATTCTCCCAACGGAAATCAAGACTAGAGCAACACTCGACAACCTCACGTCTCCGAACCGCACCCATCGAGCACAGCTCCATGCCTACCTCGTAGGGCTCTCTGAGGAATACGGAATCGAACTCCGGACTGGCTTGATTGTCTACGTCAGCCGCGAGTCACTCGACATTCAGACGTTCCGTGTCGACTTCGACGAAGCGTTCTGGGAGGACGTCCTCCTGGAGTGGGCCGCCACCCATACCCAGCATCGTCTTGAGGAAGAGCTTCCACCGGCAACTCCGGAAGACGAGTGGGAGTGTGAGTACTGCTCGTATCGCGAACGCTGTGGCGAGGGCGACCGGAACTACTCTGATGCCACCACCACGGGATTGCTGCCGGGGTACACTGGGTATCCTCGGGAGAAACTGGTTGCGTACTTCCGAGCGTACCCCGATGCTCGATTGACGCCTTCCCTCGCTTTCGCACACCCGGACCTCGTCGACGACCACGGCGTCTACGACTGGGAGTGCTCAGAGTGCGATGCCTCTCGCTCTTGGAACAGCGTTGAATGGGACGGGAATGTCACCCAGCCACCACGGTGTCCGGACTGCCCCAAAGAGGGTGCTATCGCAGTGCTTCGAGGGCCAGCAGCTGGTGATCAGCTTCAGGGAGGTGATGAATGTGAGACGGCATAGCTGGCTCCAACTCGACGACCAGCGCACGACCTGGCTGTTTCTGGTGCTCGGAGAGCACCCTGAAGAGACCAGTGAGGCATCTACGACGGTTTCCAGGGAGGGCCTCGAGTACTGGGAGCTCGGCGTTGGGAATCCAAATACGCTCGTCAGAGCTGAAGCTGAGAAGGTGGGGGTCGGGGGTATTAGCTCCGAGTCCGACCTTCTGGAGTCTTTGCTTGTCGAACTCCGACCACACCGATACCAGGGGACAGTCCTCATCATTCCAGACCGAGCCACACTTCAGACCCTTCGCCGTTCCTTCGGTGATACTCCGCTGCAAGGGGCGACACTACGCGGACTCAGCTACATCGAACTGGAGGCCTCTCTCCGCTCAGCCTTCGGACAGAGTCTCGCTGAGCATCGATTGGATGCAGGTTCTTACGTCTCGCCTCGAGTGACTGAAGGAGATACGGAGGCAGTGGTGAGTGCAGGAACTGTCGAACGATTCTGGGACCTGTGGACTCGTGTCTTTCCACTGGTCCCCGCAGCCGATCTTCAGGGGGAGGCGCTATGACGAATGAAAGGCGATTCAGATGGAGGCCCGGTCTCACTCTCAGTAGCTTCTCGTGGAGGGGTCGAAATGGCTGGTGAGCCGCCAGAGTTCGTTTGGCGCAAATTCACCATCACGGAGACACTCGATGCTGTGCTCCAGGAGATGGCGGCGAGCCACTACCAGGGCAACGTCAGCCTATGTCTTCGCGCGGCAATCGAGAGCCATCAGGCGATGTTGCGTGGTGAAGGACAGTTAGCTGCCCAGCAGGTAGTTCGACGCCTCGACGCAATCGACGACCGCCAAGCCCGCCTCACGTCGCAACTCGAGGATTTCGCTACCGATGATTCCGGTGTCGACTATGGAGGCACGATATCTGCAGCAGGCGTCGAACTGTCTGGAGAGATAGCAGAGATATACACTGTGCTTGCGGCCCAATCGGGAGCGCTGCGAATTGATGATCTCGTCGAGAAACTCGATGTGGAGCTGGAAGAATTGCATGCGGGTCTGACGAGACTGGTAGACCTTGGCATCGTCACGGCTACTGGCGATACGCCGAGCAGATACTGTCTAGCCGGTTCCCAGCGTCGCTCTGGTGGAGGGGGTCTGCGTTGACCTCCTCTGCTGGTGATTCGGAGTTCCGAGTCATGGATCCTTATGCGAGGAAGTATCTGAGTTGGTGTGAGGACGTTCGGTTAGCCAATAACAGTGTTACTACCTACGATTCTCATCTGACCGCCTACGTCGTGTTTCTCCACGACAATGAGTTGGCAGTCTTAAGCGCGGAATTCACTGACGTACTCGACTTTCTGGAATCCTGCCTTCGACGCCGAAACCGGCAGTCAACGATTGAAGGGAAGCTATCCACCCTGCGGGAGATGTACCGGTACATCCATCTTCGCACCGACGCTCAGGACAAACTGCAACTCGACCCACTTCGGCTTCGAGATATTGACGTCTCGCGGTACAAGACGCCAGAGCCAATCGAGAGAGACGCCCTCGCACGCGGAGAAATCCGGCTCTTATTTGACGCGTTCGATAGCTATCGCAACCGCTTGATGGCGGTCGTGGTAGTCGAAACGGGGCTGCGAAATTCAGACCTCCGGAATCTACGGATTCCCGATCTTGACCTGGACGAGTTGGAGATTCATGTCGCAGATCCCAAGGGAGCAGTACCGTACGACGTTCCGATAAGTGCCGATCTTGCGTTCGAGTTGGATCTATGGCTTCGCCAACATCGTGGTGCCTTCAAGGGAGCTGGGCTGGGTGAGTACGTCTTCCCAAGTCAGCACGGAGCGAAACTCGAATCCAACGGGAGCTTCGGTCGAATCATCAAGCGGGCTGCCGAGCGTGCTGGGATTCAAGAGACCATTGAAAGGTCGCGACTTCCGCCTGAGCAGCAATCCGAGGCTGGAACAGGAGAAGAGTACCGTGAGTGGTCTCGGGTCACTCCGCACACCCTACGACATTCGTACATCACGCTGTTGAGTGAGTCTGGAGTGGGATTGCCGTATAGGCAATTAGTGGCGAATCACCGGAGCCCCGAAACAACTCAGGGTTATACCCACGGTCGAGAGGGGGCATTCGAGACGATTCGGTCCCGATTCGATCCGCCTCGGTAAATATCGGTGAGTCCCGACCCGCAAAACATATCGATCTTTACTCTTCTCAGTATGCGGAATAACCGGAGGTATATGTGGATAAATATAATATCCTCAATCAAAATAGAATAATACCCTTAGCGAACTAAGGAGGCGGACACCGGGTTTTGTCGCCGTTACTGAGTGGTCATCTCCTCCTGAGAAGTTATTGGTGTACCTGCCATTCACCAATATTGAAACTTCTATCGAGACAATCCAAGTGGTCGGTACACTGAAGAAGTTTGCGTCCGTGAATAACTGCGGACCAAAACGGGAATTACGACCATGAGAATTCGTATCGGATATCACACAGTATCCGGTGTGTTGGTATGGGTGCCCAATGGTCGCGTGGTTAACCCCCGCGACTTAGAAACGAACACTCGACAGAAGACGATGGATGCCATGGTAGCTAGGTCGGGTTTCCTGATTTTGGTCCAGAGGTGAATTGTAGATGGAGACCTCAGACTCGTCAGAGGACGTGGGATTTGATAGGTACACCTTCACCATCACAGAATACCACAACGAATTACTAGATGAGATAGTCTCGTATCGATACCCGAATCGTAGTCACGCGGTTCGAGTAGCCATTGGGGACCTCCATCAGTCGGTAACGACTGATGACGAACAGAAACTGCAGGATCTCGAGGATGAGGTTGAGGACATGGGGTCCTCAGTTGATGAACTGGAACAGAAAGTTTCGCAGATTCACTCCGTAGTTTGTCCTCCTACCCATCAGGGAAAAGGTTGGGACGGCGAGACAGCTTCTGGTAAAAACGGGGACTATTCCCCCGCAGATTCTGAGATTAATAAGCGCGTCTACGACGCTATCTCAGATGACCCTCCACTTTCTCTGGGTGAGATCGTGGAGAACTCCGGTATTCAGATGTCGCGTGTCCAAGAGAGCGTTGAGGAACTGATCGAGCAAGGATTGGTGTCCATTGAGGCAGGGGAATACGGTGCATTGTACCGCCCATCTCCCCCCGCTGATACTCAATAAACTAATGACCAAAGAGCACAACCGCATACCGGATTGGTACAGAGTGGAACCCTACTTCGGGTGTGAATCACTTCGAGGTCAGGAGAATGAAGAAACTACTGTCGAGGTTGAATTAACTAACTCAAATTGTAATACATTTGCTGACGAGCGATCTCGATCTGATTGGAAACGGATTCGCGATTCGTATCTCAACCATGAGCCGCGTTGTGGTCATGCTATTGATTATCTAGTTCGGAACGCAGACTCCAAGATATCGATTGAAACTGCGAAAGATCAATCCGGATACATGGCAAGATTCGTAGAATTTCTCTATAATCGCGATAAATGCGTTTCCAGTGCGGAATTGGCTGACGTTGATAGGTTCTTTGTCGAACTCTGCTGGATTGACATTACTGACAGTACCTTTTTAACTTATAGAAAAAATATCTGCAACTTATTTCACCACATCGAATTATACCGCGAGGAAGAGGCAGAAACGAGCAGGGCCCTCATCATTGATGCGATTGACCCTTCAGACTATGAGACTGAAGAAGGATTTGAGCGCAGAGCACTCACAGCTAAACAACTTAAGAAGTTTCTTAACGCCGTTACATCTCGCAGAAATTTGCTTATAATTCGTATCGCGGTGGAGGTTGGCCCTCGGAACCGGGATATAGCCAAATTGAAAATTGACGATGTAGATCTGGAAAATCAAAGAGTAAATATCACCAACACTAAATCTGGTGGAAATTATAGCGGCTATATTCCCTCTGAGCTGACGATGCTTCTGCGTCGCTGGATTGAGATTGAACGACCTTCGTTAGGGGTTGAAGATAGCAACGAGTATCTCTTTCCCAGTCAGAAGGGAGGGCGCCTTGGAGTGAACCAAATAGGCAGAATCGTTCACAAGGCTGCGGACCGGGCTGGGATACAGCGGGAGATCGATAAAATCCCGCTTTCTGAACGACAGAAAGAGATCTGGGGTACTGACAAGGACTATCGGAGTGTCTACAGGGTTGACGTTCACACACTTCGACATACGTTCAACGAACTCTTAGCAAAGTCAGGTGTGAGTAGAGAGGCTAGAAGTTTCGCACTTGACCATTCCACAACTGAGGTTACAAAGGAGCATTATGATGAGGCACGAGAGCGACATTGGAATGAGATAGAGGAAAAATTCTCAGGCCTTCCTGACTTCATAGACTGATTCCGTTTTCTAGATTTCTCCGGGCTTCCAATGACCGTATTCCTTCACCAGTGGTCACTGAGTACCCACTACGCTTCCAATAACTCCGCATATTCGACGCGGGATGGGCATTCAGTGGGTACTGGGTCGCGTATTTCCCTCCTCAGCGCTGCTCCACCCAAAATAAGGGTGGTCAGCGTTGACTCGCTCCCGCAATTCGGCAGGGGAGCAGTCCCCCTCATCTCTTATTACTGATTCGGTCGATACATACCTCGGGACTCTCCGGCAGGAGGTCGCAGAACCGACATTCTACTCTCACCAGAATACGCTGCAGAAGTTCGTCTCATGGCACTGCGACGAAGGGAACAACATCCCTCTCGCGAACCTCGTAGGAGGTTTCACTGAACATCTCTTCTACGAGGCAAATCTAACTCTAGACTCGGTCGTCGGCCATATTTATACGATTCTAAACTACGGCGCGTATCACACCGGTGAATGCCCCGACATCCTCCGAATGTCTCTCGTTCCAATCCTCCAAAATGTCTCCTGCGGCGAGGCAACGCGACGGACGCTCGTCGACGAGTTCAGTGTAAACCCTAGTCCGGCAGTTCGTCGCTCAGTGCAAGACCTAGTCCTCTATCTCCAGGAGCGCGAATACGGCACTCGAACCCACGTCTACGTCGAACTCATTCTCGCGGCGACGGCTAGACCAGAGCAAGTCAGACAACTCGACAAATCAGACCTCACTCAATCAAGGGCAGCTCACCTCAATATCTCGGACACGTACATCGTCGCTAGAACAGGACTTCAGCAGACACGCACCACTCAACTTCCACCAGACGTCGTCGAGGTGCTCGAGACCTACCTCCAGCACGAACACAAGAATCCTCGAACCAGCGACTGCCAGCCACTACTCACGACCAGTCACGGACGGGCCAGTACATCCACCCTCCGCCGGTCAGTCAAACAGGCGAGTGAGGCCGCCCACGGCTATGCAGCCATTCGAGACGACTCGCAAAGACAGGATCTCGATTCTCCAGACAAACCCCCTACGGTCGTCCCGAGTGACGTCTGGCGAGTCGCCCTCAACGAGGTCGTGGAAAACCAATGACGGAGCACCTAGCCGAGCTCCTTGCCGAAACCGACGACCCCCAGGCCATCAAGGAACTACTCGAACTCGCCACCAATACAGAGCATGAGGACCCATCCTCGAGTCCCACTCGTTCGCTATCGGAGTTCTACGAGCAGTTCTTGTCTCGTCGCCAGGACCGAAGCCCGGCAACGCGTGCTCAGTACAAACGCACCATCCCACCCTTCATTGACTTCGCTACAGGCCACGACGTCACCACTCCAGCAAGAATCTCACCCGACCTCCTCGACCAGTACGTCGACGCCCTCCAGGCGACCCACGACTCTGACGCGACGATTCTCACGCACACGAAGAACGTCCGGGGGTGGCTGCGTTGGCTCAACAAACGCGGCCACTGTCCAGAGCGAGTCTACCGCATCCTCGACAAGGACGAACTCGGGCTCGAACCGAGCGCTCGCGACGAGGCCCTCCCCACCACCGTGGCCGACATGATTCTCGAACGACTCCGCCAGCAACGCCGCGGCTCTCTCAAACACGCCGTGCTCGAATTGCTCTGGAATTCTGCTCTCCGAATCGGTGGGCTTCACTCACTCGACCTCCAGGACTTCGACCCCGCAAACAACGAGCTCCGTGTGCGTCATCGCCCCGAGAAGGGGACGCGTCTGAAGAATGGCAGCCAGAATCACGGACGTGGCGGCGACGGCGAACGCAACATCCTCCTCGACGATGCTGCCACCCAAGCGCTCGTCCTCTACACTCAGTACGAGCGCGAAGACGTCACAGATATCTATGGCCGCGACCCACTGTTCACGACCAGTCAGGGGCGAGCATCTCAGTCGACGCTCCGGAGAACCATCTACGAGGCAACGAGCTGCCGATGGCACCCTAGTGACTCGGATTCGACAGACTGTGAGGGGGATTGTGACCCGGACGTAGCCGTGTGTCCGTACTCGTACTATCCCCACGCGATTCGACGAGGAGCCATTGTCCATCACCTGAGTGGTGGCCTCCGTCCCGATCTCGCCAGCCAGCGATTCGACGTCTCGATTCAAACTCTCGAAAAGCACTACGACCCACGCTCGAAACGTCGTCGTCGGGAAGACCGTGCCGAGTCAGTTCGCGACGCCTGGTGATTCCTCGGTGTGGGAGTAACAGCTAACTCACTGGCAAAGCTAGGTTCGGATACGAGCGTCACCGGTGCTGGCGTTGGAAGCCCGCCGCACCGCCCCTGCCAGCAACGGTAAGCCGTGGACTGAACGCTGACCACGATTCCGTCGACGGATAGGTTCCATGGGGAAACGGGGGCGGAGACGGGAATCCGCACCATTTCTACACTGAGAGAATCTACCAAGTGCCACTCCTAGGCTAAATAGGAACACGATTTCGGCATGCCGTACTCTATTAGGGACGTTTCTACCTCTAACTAGATGCGGAACAGTCCCTTGGTATTGTTGATGATCTCTGTGAGATTTATGCTTGACCCCGCGTTGTTGCAGATGTCAAACCAATCTAACCTCACCACGCACACTTTTAAATCACGCAACAGTACCTGGGGGTAATGAACACGTCTTCGGGCGATGGTTACTCCCTCGATGATGCAAAGGAGAACCTCAACGTCCTCCGGACTGTTGACGACCAAGTAGTCGAGGCGATTGAGTCTGCTGACAGTGAGGATGTCCTAGAGTATCTCATCCTGGAGCAACAACTGGACATCCACCACGAAGGAGGGCAGGGTGTAGGTCCTATCCGACGGGCAGTTTTGAAGTCTCCTAAGGCGTCTCGGGATCTCAAGAGAACGGTGATAACTCGGGGAGACGATACACCGGAGTCAATTCTCGTTCCAGAGGATGTCGAGCGGAACGCACGGACTGCGTTAAAAACGGGTAAACCGGTCGTTCTCTACGGGCCGACTGGGACGGGCAAGACGACGTTTGCAAAGCAGCTTGCCCTCCGTCACTGTGTGGGCTATTCGCTTCACACTGCGACACCATCCTGGACGGCAAAGGACATCGTCGGCGGCATCGGGCCGAATCTCTCTGGTTCCCGGATGAGCTCAATTACTTACCACACCGAATTGGGCGCAGTGACATCGGGCGTCAAGCGAACTCGTGATTTCGAAATCCCCTACGCCGTCATTCTGGACGAAATTACCCGCGCGGATATCTCCCAGATTTTCGGACCTCTCTACACAGCTATTGAAAATCGTAATCAGACGCTGATTGAGACTGACGACGGTGAGGCGATAGAGCTCGACGAGGACCTGAGCATCATCTGCACGATGAATATGTCTGACCGGACCGTCAACGAACTAGATAACGCGATCACTCGCCGCTTTGCGATGGTGGAACTCGACGAGTACGAGGATGAAGACCGGAAGACACTGTTCACGGACTGGATCGAGTCGAACCTTGGCGAGATTCCACTCATCGACAACGACGAGTTGCTGGAACTCTTCGAAGCAGATTACGACGGCATCAATAACGGTTCTGAACAGGCGTCACGTGGCCCAATCATGCGATTCGGCCCGATGCACTATCGCGACGTGACCGTTTTCCTGCGTGAAGCACTCCAAGACGAAGAGCTGTACATGGATGCCCCCGAGGAAGCTGTCGGACAGGCGTTCCGCACATTCATCGTCCCAAGGCTACTGAACTCTGCAGCCTTCCCACAAATCGAGCAGATCGAAGAGCACTATCGGGCCCTAGACAAGGCCTTCGAGAAGTTTGACCTCGGGCCTGCGGCAGAACTCGCGAGTCGAGAGCTCGAAGCTGAGCGCCGTCAGATGGGTTCGTACGAGCAATGAGCATCTCGGAAATCGACGCATCGTACACCTACGAACCTGGGACGTTCAGCGTTCCAGAACGGGGTGAGATTCGCATCGAGGGCTGTCCTCCTTCTATCGACGACCAGCTTCGCCGTGCATCGTTCGATCAGGAAGCCGACAACATCTTCGTAAAGACCCAGGCCTCTCTTGACGATAGTGACAAGGAATACCGGGTAGTTCGCGTGCGCCTTGACGGCCCAGTGATGCATGTAACTGCGCGGGACAACGTTGGCATCGTTAGCCTGACCCCGCGAGCGAACCTTCGTATCGAGCCAAAAATCGATTGGGACAACATCTTCGACATGCTGCTGGCGGTTCACGGACGAAAACGGTCTGTCGAGTACCACGGCATTCCTCTCGACGAATTCCGTACCGATGACGTCGATCTTGAGGACGTCTTCCTGATTCTCGCGATCAACTATCTCAATGGTCTCGAAGATATCCATCGCAATGGTTTCGTACGCCGCCTCGAGACGCGACGGGCTGATCTGGAGCAGCCGCGTGGCGTCATCGACATCGGTCAATCACTCGTCAATCAGGCAGAGGGTCGACCTACGCAGCATTGCCTACTGAAAGAGGTCAATTACGACAATCCGGCGAACTCTCTCCTCCACTACGCGGGTACGCACCTCCTTCGGCTCTTTCAGCAGTATGAGGAGAAGTACGACCACCAGGCGTACTACCACATCTTCTCACAAATCCACCAAGAAGTGCGTCACCTCGAGCAACTCGAGGTAAGTAGTGGTCGACGCCGGATCCCCGATTATCGGCGTTTCTCACTACAAGACCTTCCGAAGCAGCGCCATTACTACCAGCAAGCTATCGAAGTCTCAAAGGCCCTAGTGGCCTCATCACTCGGCACTCCCACGACAGAGGGGGACCGCGACCTCGTCGTGGATTACGTGCTCAACATGGAGTCACTGTTTGAGCAGTACTCCCAGGTGGTGATAGAGAACCAGCTCGAGAACGTGAAATCCTACGACCATCTGGAAACGCTGGACGACGTCACTCCTGTCAGGTCGCCGTCTGTCAACCCGTTCGAAGGAGAAAATGAGGTCTATCATCAACCCGATCACGCAGTAGAGGAAGGCGATGAAACGCTGGCCGTGCTCGACTCGAAGTATTATGCAGAAGGCCACGATCCAGTGAAGGAGTCGCCATCACGTTCACGGCTGTTCAGCTATGCGTACCTTCTCCACTCTGATCGGCTTGCGTTTCTCTGTCCATTGCTTGAGCCGAAGCGCCGGCAGGTCACACAGACCGGAGCTGAACTGGAAATCGTCTCACCCAAAGGGGAATTCTCCCTCTCAGCCTACGACGATGTTCTCCACACGTACCTGCATGACATTTTCGCCGAGAAGAATCCAGAATTAGATGCTTTCCGTGCCGTTGCAGAGAATCAGCTTTGCCTTGATGGCGTCGAGGAGACGGATCTCAGCGAGGCGAAGGAAATGAGCGGGCCGTTCACCTTCAAGGACACTCAAGATTTCTCCCTTCGTGTCCTCAAGGCTGCGGCCGACGAGCACTCCTGGAATGTCCGGAACCGGTATGATCTGGAGCAGGACGGTGGTTGGACTCGAGAGCAAATTGAAACTCGCTGCGACCGTCGATACGAGCATACAACGACTTGCATTCCCGTATTCTGCCGAGATCGTGGAAAGGAATGGATCGACCTCTACTTCATAGACGGGTCAGGTGAGGTAGAGAAAGAAGGGCCGTTAAAGCTGTTATAAGTGCGTGTTTTGAGGCGTGCTACTGTTGTTCTTCTAACTCTGTAAGCCGCGCTTCAAGGTCTCTAACTCGATCCCCAATATCCCGGAGATCATCTAGATCAACACGAAGCCCTGCTACTTTCTCTGCTAACTCCGTAAGATCGGCGGGCAACGAGAGCGATGCCTTATGATTATACACAAACGATTCTCCATCATCCGTTAGTCGATAGTGGAAGACGTCTTGTTCACCAGTTAATGTATTTCTGACGAACTCATGTTCTTCAACCAGCCCAGCCGCCTCAGAACCGAGATTCTCGTTCACACGCGTGTGTATCTCCGACTTTTGCGAGACTCCGACAGGGTTCATCGCTTCGTCAGGGGGTGAACCGCCATGAAGATGCAGGTATACGAGAAAACGCTGTGATATCTCATCGATGAGGTACACTCCGCCGCTGTCAATAGTTTCGTAGTGAATGTCTGCCATTTGCGTGTAAAGAGCGTATTGCGCATCATTAAATAAACCTATACGCGGCTGGGAGTCTCCGAACCGGTATAAGGAAATATCTGTAGAAAACCGAACCAGGCCTCTTCTAAACTCAGAACGGCGCGACGAGCCAGTCACCGTCCTCTTTCCGCTCGAGCTGTGGACCGAATACATCTTGCAAGGGGTATAGATTATTGTCGTGTCTCAGATCGTACGTTTTCCCGCTCCGATGGAACGACCCCTCGACGACGAACTGGACGGTCGGCGTTTGGTATTCCAAATCGTTTGCTCGGCGATCCATCTCGTGGGCGAGCTCGTCTATCAGGTCCCCATCAGTGAACGCCTGCCCCAGTCCGACCACGCTAACCTTGTTTGGCACATTGTCTTCCTTCAGGCGTTGAATGAACTCTTCTACAGGCATTTGATGATCAAATCCTTCATACTTCCCTTCGAGAATAATATTGTACCGTCCGGGGATTTGGCCTGGTCCTGCCATCTCTTAGCAAATCTTTCCCACTGCTGCATTAAGTAACATGTGCTGCTAGGTGTCTCTCCTGCGTAACGCCATTCTCTAGAAGCCACCTCTCTGAATTAGTTTCAAACTCAGTTTACCACTTCGCCAATGAAGCGCTTGTAGCGGCATTCTCTCTATAGGTTGCTAAGAAGCTATTAGTGAGTCCCCGGAGACATTATCAGCCATGTATGATCAGCGCGTGACGATCTCGGAGGCAGTTCACCATATTCAGAACGAAGATTATCTTCTACCGGCTATCCAACGAGAAATCGTCTGGGAACGCGATCAAATTACTGATCTCTTTGATTCGGTCCTTCAGGGCTACCCAATTGGTACGTTTCTCTACTGGGATATTCGCGACGAGAACCGGGACGAGTACAAGATGTACGGCTTCATCAAGGACTACATCACCACGACGAAGTACATCAACACGAACGCTCAGTCCCGGAACTCCGAGGTGGTTCCCGATGGTGCTGGAGACCTCAAGCTGATTCTCGACGGTCAACAACGGCTCTCCTCGTTCTACATTGGATTGAAGGGGACGTACACCTACAAACAGGATTACAAGTGGTACCGGAACGAGGACGCCTGGAACAAATCCCGGCTGTATCTCAACATCACCTCGAATCCGGAAGAGGAGCTCTCTGAAGATGGAGACCGACAATCTCGATACGATTTCGCGTTCTTGCCGATGGACCAGTACGACGAACGAGTAGTTACACGGGGGGACGATTTGTGGTTCCGAGCAGGAGCGATTCTGAACTACCCGAAGAACGAGGACCAGGAGGACCTCGTGTTCGAGGTGAAAGACCAGTACGCCGACCACCTGGACCGAGAGCGTGAACGAAACGTCGGTCGAAATCTCCGGGCACTCTGGCGGGCGATTCACGACAAAGCCTACATCACGTATTTCGAGGAAAAGGAACAGAACATCGACAGGGTCCTCGATATCTTCATCCGGACAAATGATGGCGGAACCCAGCTCCAGAAGTCCGATTTACTCCTGTCGATTGCAACAGCGAACTGGGAGAAATACGATGCGAGGGAGGAGCTGACGTCCTTCGTCGACTATCTGAACACGCAGCTACCCTCGACTAACAACTATGACAAGGATTTCCTCCTCAAGTCCTGTCTCGTGCTCAGCGACCTCCCAGTTCGGTACCGGGTTGGACAATTCAACCGAGAAAACGTCTCCAAAATAGAGAACGAGTGGGAGTCAATTCGGACGGCAATCAAGGCTGCTGCAACACTAGTCAACCAGTTCGGGATTGACGAGAATACGCTCACAAGTCGCAACGCTGTCATCCCACTTGCGTATTACTTCAAGAATTCCGGGCTGACAGTAGACCACCTGCAGCAGAACGCGGAAGAGTATCATCAGACCAAACAGGCGATGAAGAAGTGGCTGCTCACAACGCTTCTGAACGGAACACTCAGTGGGAATTCTGACACGGTTCTTAGGACTATTCGGGACGAACTGAGCAAGGCAGACGGAGAACAGTTCCCGCTTCAGGAAATCAACGAAGCGGTTGAGGGGCTCAACAAGGTCGTCGGCTTTAACGAGGAAATCGCCGAAAACGTCTTGGAAAATGAGAAGGGAGGTAAGCGTACTTTCCTCGCTCTCACCCTGCTCTACCCGGAGAACGATTGGGGGAGTGTCCAGTACCACCAGGACCACATCTTCCCTACATCGAAACTGGAAGAAGAGAACCTTCGAGATCGGGGTCTCCCTGAAAGCAAGATTGCCGAGTTCACGGAGGAGCGCGATAAACTGGCGAACCTCCAGCTACTCACAGAGAACGAGAACGAAACGAAGCAGGACGAGTCATTCCAAGACTGGGTTCGGAACCAGAACGAAGGATTCTATCAGCGCCACTTCATCCCTGAGGATCCGGAGTACCACAAATTAGAAAACTTCGGCCAGTTCGTGACAGAGCGGCGAAAACGGATCAAACGGCACCTGCTGTCGATGCTGTCCAGCGCAGGATCGGAAGCGTAGTTCTGGGCTTCAATTGCCGTCCAGTACCGGGACGTCGAAGTCCGGGTAATAGATTCGGGGTTCATCCTGCGAGGGACTCTCTGGGACCGTGGTCAGGTCTTCCTCTTTTGCGGCGATTGCCAGTACCATGGCGTCGAGGATGTCGTCTCTGCGGACCTCCTTGCGCAGGTAGTCATCGCACGCATCCCGATAGAGGGCTTTGGCGTCGTCGAGTTCGTTATCGAGTAACTCCATCCGAAGGCCACGGCCGGGGGCTGACGACTTCGAGTAGGCTATCGGCTGTCCGTTCAGTGCGGCGAAGCAGAGTTCGGGATGACTCTCGCGTACTACCCCGTCGTATCGCTTTCCGACGACGTCAGCGACCTGCAGGATCTTCTCTCCGATGTTGTGTGCTTGCTGCGAGAGTCCGTGGCCGATTTGGTCGCGGTGTTCGTCGCTCGCCTCCTGGTAGTCCGTGATTTCGGCTGCAGTTTGACATGGTGGGTAGAAGACTGAGATCCCTCGACTACCAAGCAGATCACTGGCTTCTTCGTCGCAGCGACGGCGGCTGGTCTCCGGAAGCCCGATTGGGATGTCAACGAGAATTCGGTCCGCATCGGAGTACTTCTCGGAGAGGTCGGTGAACTCCTCGTGGGTCTCTGTTCTAATTTCACTGCCGTCGATCACCGTCGCGAACCATCCGACGGGGCACGCGTCGGCACCGACAACGGTCGTCTCAGAACGCGACATAGACTGCTCAACGACGGAGGAGAACGTAAAATGTGGTTGCCAGAGACGGTCGAATCGGGATCGGTGGCCCGACGCCGATGGTGGAGTTCTCCGTCAGTAGCTCGTGATGTCGCGGTCTCCGAGCACTCGCGTGTACGTTTCGTCGCCGGTCACGTCGGCGAGTCGGCCGGCGAGCTCACGCAGGTCATCGTTGACGTCCCACTTCTCGACGTAGTTCTGAACGGATTGGCCCTTCTCGTAGCGGTAGCGTAGGAACTGGAGCTTGTCGAGGTTCGAGAGGTGTTCGCCGTCGTCGCCGTTGACGCGCTCCTGGATGTACGCCTGGCGCTTCTCGTTGTCCCAGGTGCCGAGTTCGAAGCCGTCGTCCTGATTGTATAGACGCATCTCCTTCAGCTCCTCGGGCGTGGCGTTAGTTCCGCGACAAAGCTTATTGACGTCGTCGTACGAAGGATTGTCCGTATCCAACAGATCAACATACACATCTTCAACACCAATGTCACTAGCATCCTGGATGATGCCGTAGATTTCTTGGACGACATCCTTCGCACTCATTATTTCACCATCCCGCTGAACTTTCCCGTGGTGCTTGGAATATTCTCGGAAACAGTCACCCATTTCCATCACGCCAATATCGCCTTGTGAGAGATTTCGATCTTCTTCAAGTCTCCTACGAGTCCGTCTGGCAGTCCGATATATTTCGCGGCGGAGGGAGTCCCAGCTCATCGCAGTCGTCTCCTCCGTAGGGCGAGCAACGACTAAGATATCAAACGAAACCGCTTTTCCAATTACGTTGTTCCCAAATTTCACTTGATCTGCGCTAATGGGATACGTAGCAGTCACCTCAAATCCAACATCGCACAATGCTTCCAGCAATTCACCCCATGACTCGGAGTCACTATGGTGATATGTGAAGGATAGCACACCATCATCTTTCAACAATCTTTTGATATTGGCGAATCCTTGCTTGATCTCCGACTCAAATTCTTCAGCCCCCTTCCCCTCAGCAGGGTTTGCTACAATACTGGACTCGCTATTGGTCAGCTCCGATTCGAATTCACCATACTCGTCTTGAAGTATGAGGCGTTGCCAGACATAAAAATAGTTAGATAGTTCTGAATATATGACATTATCATAATAGGGTGGGTCAGTTATCACTGCATCAAACAGCTCTTCAGTTTCTAAATCACGCATATCCCCGCAATGGAGCGTGAAATCGCGACCAATTGACGTCTTGAATTCGCCTGTCTCCACGGTATCTGGTTCAGACAAGGACGGGTCTGTAATGAACTCAGGCTTTCCATCCTCTTTAGGATATTTCATATAGCGCTCTGTTGGGGACCGACCATATTCACACCCCCGAATAATCATCTTCCAAGTGGATTGGAATGTTCCGATACCGTACTCAGTACCCCATACGTTACCTTCCGCAGGCTTGTGAGGCGGATCAAACGAATTAGTATTAAACATATTAACAGAATGGTTTCGACCTGCGTTATATCCAATCATCATACTGTTATAATTGAGGGACTCGGTGAATGCCAGAAGGAGGTACTCACGCGCCGACTTGTCTTCAACTTGATCTATTTCCTTCAGGAGGGAGCTTAAGCAGAGTAGCTGACGGCTGTTAAACATATCCTCCCACTTCTCATAACCCTTCTTCAGGAC
The DNA here is from genome assembly GCF_021729015.1 of Halobacterium rubrum. Classification (GTDB taxonomy): domain Archaea; phylum Halobacteriota; class Halobacteria; order Halobacteriales; family Halobacteriaceae; genus Halobacterium; species Halobacterium rubrum. Next base: position 465,578 of record NZ_JAJQQZ010000002.1, on the reverse strand, counting down.
GTTAAATCCGCCACCAATTCCTCCATCAAAAGCAGAACTGTCGGTTTTAATCCCCACCGGAATCTGTCCATCTGGGACGTATCTGGTAAGGTCTTCGCTGTTTTCCCACTCTGTTTTAGCAGCTTGGTATAGCTCCCGGTCATCATCGGTCGCTGGTTTGTAGGACTTTATTTCCTCTTTGTCTCTTCCTTCATTGTCGCAGGTGGGGCAGTAATATTCGATGGCATACAGACGTTTGTCAAACCCACCTCTTTCGCCAATTCTGTCAATAATTCCATATCGCTGACCACAGGACCGGCAAGAATATTTTCCATCAGATACCGTCCCTTCTTCCGGTACAAAAGTATATCCACAGTCACAAGTGCATTCCTCTCGCCAGTCATCAACCAAAATCACAGATTCACATTCGGGACAGTAGACGTGGTATTTGTCCTTATTATCGTATCGGCCCTTCCCTACCCTGAAGTCGTTAAACAGAGGGACCATCTCCCCACAGGACGTACAATCCAACTCTTTTGCCCATAAGTAGTACATAACATCCGCACGGTGACCGCCATTCGGGCAGGTAGTCTCGTAATATTGTGTTATCTTACTAGCTACTCGGTCCTGGATTTTCCCAAACTCTTGCTCTAGCTTTTCAACATTAGCTTGACCTGCCTCCAACTCCTTTTTAGTAATAAACCAAGCAACAGGATTGAGGTCATTCCCGACAACTTCGGCACCAAATCTAGAAGCCTCTACTAGGGAGGTCCCCCCTCCCATAAATGGATCTAAAACACGTTTTCCCTCTACATTCACGTCCTTCGGGTAGAGTTCCCACAGATCCACCGGGTCATCCAAAGAAACAGATTCAACAAGCGAATGGATCGTCTCGGCTGAAGAGGAGAAACTATCTAGCTTTTCATTTTCCTGTGAAGGATCGGAAACTTGGACTTCTGATTCATTATCCAAAAGCGAATATAGAGAAACCGCCCGGAACACACAACCAAGACGGCGAGCCCACCACTTGTGCATAGTATAAATGGGGCGATACCACTGCTTAGCTCGTCCTTCCTTTTCACCGATATCGTTCACCAATTCAATTGGGAACCCGCGTTCGATGGGGAGTTCTGTTCGCTCCTGCCGTCCCTGTGGAGGGTCAGATTGCTCAGACATTATTCAGTATGTAGCAGGGATTACGAGGGAGCCTCATAAGTGTGCGCTCTCATTGATGCGCATCAACCGATTCTTGGACTGATGCTACAACTGAAGATTCGTTGAGCGACGTGGCGTCAGTTTCGTAGAAAGTAACTGTCCATTACTCACTCCCACCGCCCCCCCGCATATTCTCTTCGTATAGAGCATGGAACAGCATGGGAATGGATGCAGAGCATAATTATTTGTACTTCCGCATGTGTAGTGTGGGTATGGAAGCTGAAATAATTGAGCGGGCAAAGAGACTGATCGATCTGCAGGAGGACGTTCATAAAAAACGGGAGCGCCTGCAGAATCTTCAGTCAGAGATGTTCGGCAACGGGTCTGAAGAAACGGAAAAGAAAGCGCGCGAATTCTTCTCTAGCGTCGCAGACGACCAGGATAACTCTGGTAAGACTCAGAAAATTGACGAGCTGCGGTCGAGTCTGTCTGAATCAGAGGACGAACTGGAAACGACGCGAGAGGAGCTACAGAAGTCGTTAGTTGACGTCAAATTCCCATTAAACGAGACGATTGACGCTACAGAGAATGGGGTTGAGTTCCCGTACTCCGACGAGATTCCTCAGGAGGTCATTGAGGCGATCGAAATGGCGTTGGAGGAAGATCTGAGTGGAGACCCTGTAAGTATCGACACCGACGCGGTTCGGGTCGAAACGGCAGATGTTGATGAGGCGATGGATCTGGCGATGGACCGGATCGAAGGACTGCGGTCAAAAGCCAACATGATGGTTGATGTCGAGCAGTACGTGGAAGACCTCCACGATCGGGACGAGAAGATTATCAGGACGCTATATGTGCTTCAACAGTCTGGTGAATCGCTCACCAAAGGCGAACTTGAGAATCAGATTGGCGTCGAGAGTGGCGAGCTTCGCGGCAGCCTCTACTACGTCCTTGATAACGATCCGTATCTTCAGAAGTCCGACTCCCAGTTCTCGTTGACCGACATGGGCGAACGAGTTATTGAGGCCTATTGCGAGCACTACGGGGCTCCTGACCTCCCTGAGGAGGTGGAAGCATGACGGAGGACGAACGGCCAATCGGACAGCTTGCCGAGGACTACCTCTCGGCGCTGGAGAGTGAGGTCAATGAGGAGGAACTAGAGGGGGCGAAAGAGCGCTTATCGGAGGTTCGAGAACGGTACGAGCGGTTTAAGTCCGACTACGGCGAGTCCGACCCCGCGACTCAGGAGTTGGGCGAGCGTCTACAGGAGGCCGAAGAGCGGGTCAAGCAGCTTGAGGAGGCACAGAGAGTCCCCGAAGAACTCAGAGAGCAGGTTCTGGAAGCAGCTACCGGATTCACGCTATCCGAGGAATGGCTCAAACCCGAAGTGATCGAGGCTCTGAATCAAGCGCTTATCGGAGAACGGGATTCAGTGCTAGTGGTGGAAGAGACCGAGATAACCGGCCCTGATGAAGCTGAGAATCTAGATGACCTCGTTCGCTTCGACATCATCGATGTCGTTCGCAAGTTAGCTATGGATAAGTTGGGGGGTTCTGAAGACGTGGCCGATGTCTGGGGCTCCATTGCCGGAACCACGAAGGAACATCCATTCAGGACCGTCGCCAAACTTGGGGAAGCAACACCAGATGATGTGCTAGGGCGTGTTGATGACGATGATCTCAAACGGGAGACTGTGCGTAACCGGTTAAAAAATGCGACTACGTTGGATATCAATCCGTACCACCGCGAAAGCGGAACCTACCGGCTATCTACCACGGGAAAATACCTCGCAAAAGAATACGCGGAGGTAGAAGCAGACGATGCGAAAGGACCAGTCGGAGCCTCTGAAGAAAGGACCGAGAGCCAGCGGACACTGAACCAGACGGCCGCAGGACAGGGGAGTGATACTGATGAGTGAGGAATTCCCGGAGGACGTCGTTGAGTTGGCGGAAGAGTATCTCGACGCATGTAACGGTGACGCGGCTTCCCGCACAGACGAGGTTCAGGAGGAGCTCGAATACTGGCAGGAACAAGCCGATGAGTTCGAGGAGGGAACCCCGATGCACGAGATGGCGGTTGAGGAGCGGGATGAATTCCAAGAACGGTTGGAGAAAATCTCGGAACAAGGGGAACGCCGATCAGAATTACGTACTGAGTTACTCACCCGCACCAGTAAGGAGTTCGCACCACAAGGTGACTGGATTGATGAAACAGTCATCTCGGCCTTGACACATGCACTCCTCAGTGAGCGACGGGACCGTATTCTCATCGGCGACCACGCAATTCCGGAGGATACGGACAGTCTGTCCAAGAAGGACATGGTGACAATCGCAAAGAACGTCCACGTGGTCGCCGAACACGCCGTAGATTCGAACGAAACGATTGACGAGGTCTGGGAGAAGATGAGCACGGACAAGGTTCTCCCGATCACCCGAACGATCGCCCGTTCCGATTCGCCGCTTAGTGCGGGGGGCATCAGCGAAAAACTTGGCGAGGATGGTCCAGATGATCCCGGAGCAAACCTGCGTTACGTGATTACGAGCTCCGAGTATCATCCCTATTATCGGGAGGACGGAGAGTGGACCTTCTCGCTTCTCGGTGAGTATACGTCGAGAGAATTTGGTCTAGAGACGGTCGAAGCGGAACCAGAAACTGAAGACCCTGAAGAAGAGGTCGAGGAAGACAAGCAATTCAGCTTTGATGACATAAGCGAAGAAAAAACGGGTGATGGCAGTGAATGAAACTAAATCTGGCCCCGAGCCACTCGCAAAGAAATACCTAGACGCATTGAACCACGAAATTGACGAAGAGCGTCGAGCCGTACTGGAGGACCGCTTGTCGGAACTACGGCAGCGCCGTGAGAAGTTCGTGGAACAACATGGGGAGGACAGCGGAATCGTTCAACGAGTGGACCGGAAAATCCTCGATGTGGAGGACGAGCTCGATGCACTCAAACAGTCAGCTCAACAGGTCGATGAACTTCGGGAAGACTTACTGAAAGCTGCTGCCGAAGACTTCGAATTCGATAGTACGTGGCTTTCACCGACGGTTCTGAATGGACTTACACACGCCTTGTACGGGAAGGAAGAGGACTCGTTGATTCTCGACCAGAACCGCATTGAAAATACAGACGACCTAAACGATATAGGTGATATAGAACAGTTGGATATGGAACATACACTGTTGACTCTCAGTGAGGATCGGCTTGACCGGACTGACAGGGTCAAGAAACGCTGGGAACGCCTGGTAGATTCGAAAAAGTACACCCCGTTTCTGGTGGTCGCTCGGGAAGGGAGCGCATCACCAGAAGATGTCCTTCCGGAACTGGACGACGACGCCAATCGGAAGAATGCGAAGAATTGGCTGGAGAGTCCAATCTACGATTGGGACGAACTTGTTCCCTATTACCGAGCTGGTAACGGTCAATTTGCGCTTTCTACCGTAGGAAAGTACTTAGCAGAACATTATGCAGGGGATTTCGACGATGATCATGAGGACGAGGTCGATGATGGGACAGACGGAGGTAATGGCGACGGACAGGCGAGTTTAGACGATATCGATGGCGGGGAGCCCGAAAAAAGCGACGAGTAGTTGTGGCTGCAATTTCTCTCGGAGACTACTTCTGGAAGCTTATCTCAACTTCAGACTCAATACCCTCTCAGACACCCGCTCGAACCAGTCCTAGACTTTCGTGTAATCCTGGCCAGACCGCAGCGTCACGCTCGCCAGGTTCGTTTGACGTCTGTGGTTCCCTGAAGAGCGCTACGGACTTCTCCTTGTCTGGCAGCGGAACGTGCGCCACCGTACTCAACATCCTTCTTTCCGGGGCGCGTATTGTACTAGTCCGCGATCTGATTCACTATGTCTTCCGAGAGATGGGTTTATTATACCAATAGACGATGCTCTCTCTGTCTAATAGGCGTGTGATATGGCTATGATATCGGGGTTTGATCCGGGGCCTCTTCCATACAGAAAGTACTATATGTGTCTCTGGAACCGGCCTATATTATACCGAAACCGGGGATAGATTCAATATGCGGCAACGGCTATCGCCCCCAAATGGACGTAGAACGGTTCGAGTCCGGGGGGATGGCCGGAGAACTGGTGAATTCGGACGGTGATCTCGCGTTCGATCCGGCTCCACTTCCGCCAGACGTTAGCTTGTCCGGGGAACTCCTTGACGTCTTTGCGGAAGCAACGACGAACGTCGGTCAGCTCAGCGGTGTCGGACGACGAGTCGAGAACCCCGGGATGCTCATCAGCCCGTTCATCTACAAGGAAGCGGTTGTATCCTCGGAGATCGAGGGAACCCGGGTTACGCTCTCGGACGTGTATGAGTACGAAGCCGGCCGGAAATCCGGAGCATCGGGGGCGTCCCGGAATGAACTGAAGGAAGTCCACAACTACGTGCGAGCGGTTTTCCAGGGTATCGATGAACTGGAGGGGGGAATCGATAACGACCTCGTCCGCCGACTACACGACACGCTGATGACCGGCGTTCGAGGCGGGGAAAAACGCCCAGGTGAATTCCGGGATACGCAAGTGTACATTGGTGGTCGCGGTGATGGTGCTCGCTTCGTTCCACCGCCGTCTTCGACAGTTCCGTACGCGATGCAGAACTTGGAGACGTACATCCGAACCGGGGGAAGTTACCAGCCGCTGATTGATATCGGACTGGTCCATTATCAGTTTGAGACGATTCACCCCTTCCGGGATGGAAACGGTCGGATGGGTCGCTTACTCATCATGTTGATGATGTGCGATGACGAGCTTCTGCCAGAGTCGTATCTCTATCCGAGCTCCTACTTTAACCGAAATCGCGACGAGTACACTGATCGGTTATTGGCCGTCAGCCGAGACAATGCCTGGGAAGAATGGTTGACGTTCTTCCTGAGGGGGATCTCTCAGCAGGCCAAAGAAGCGTTCGGAAGGGCGTCAGAGCTGCTCGACCTACGGGACGAATACCGGGACCGATACCAGGACGAAGCGAACTCGGTCTCACAACTTTCCATGGAAATCTTCACGAAACCGTATCTCACTGTCAATGAAGCACAGGAACTGCTCGGAATGACGTATAGAACAGCGAACAATGCGGTAAGTCGCCTCCAGGAGGATGATGTCTTAGAGGAGATCACCGGCCAGCGTCGGAACCGAGTGTTCCGTGCGAGAGAAGTCTTCGAGATTATCCAGAAGCCGGTCGAGGAACTCCAGTATCGGTGACTGTTACTTCTGGAAGCTGATCTCGACCTTCAGACTCGACGCTTCCTCGGGCATCCGCTCGAACAGGTCTTGCACTTTCGTGTAGTCCTGCTCGGAGCGCAACGTCACGCTGACCTGGGTACGTTCGACGTCGGCAGTTCCCTGTAGCGCGCCCGGGACGCCTTCCTTGTCGGGTAGCATGAACGTGACGTCGCCGTACTCGACGCTTCCTGTCTGGTGGTTCGACCGCCACTTCTTGCGCATCGCCGCAACGTCGTCGCCGTTGTACTCGAAGCGCCACGTCTCGGCGTCAGTGTCGGCCTTTCGGAACGGATACCCGGGGACCCAGTCGGAGGCCTTGTCCGACCCGGTCGTGTTGACGACGTACTCGGGTTCCTCGTCCTTCCCGATGTTCTCGAGGAGGAACGTCCGCACCATGTACTCGCCGACGCTGCTGTCGAACCGCTCGGAGACCTTGTTCACGGTGAACTGGTCGCCGGCCTCAAGGTCCTCGATGTACTCCAGAATCTGGTCACCGATCCGATCCGGCACCGTCGGCACGATCTTTACAGTCGTCGGCTCTCGGTCGCCGAGGGAACCCAGGTATCGACCGCCGGCTTCGAGCACGTAATCGTCCACGAGGAACTCGTTGACGGCTTCCCGGGCGACGGATTCGGTTTCATCCGGCGGCAGGAACACGGCTTCGTCTGCGCGTACGTCGCCGATGATGGTGTCGAGGTTCGCGTATCCTTCCTCGCCAATTTGCCCCTCGATGCGGTCTACCAGGTCGGATGCACCGATGACTGTCGCACCGCCCACGTCCCGCAATGCAGCGTCGGATTGCGGCTTCTCGAGAATCTCGTTGCCGCGGACGATGACGTACTGGTCCTCGCTACTCAACCGACCGATAGCGCGCATTACGACGTCGTGACTGTCACCGTCAATCCATACCTCACCGTCCTGAACTAGCCCCAGTTCGAAGTCCCCGATGTCGAGAGCCGTCGTGCCGCTACCGAAGCGCTTGCGAATCTCCTGTTCGACGTCGTCGACACCCCAGAGGTCCACGTCATCCTGCAGGACAAGTACTGTATCCAGGGAACTGCCGGCGAGGTCGTCACGGAACCCACCGGAGTCGCGAGCGAGCACTGGTTTGTCGCTCAGTGCCTTCACAGTCGCGTTCAGCACGTCGTTGGAGCTGCCGGGGATAGGCAGATCCGGATCCCGCAAGAACGCCTCATAGAGGTCTTCGACGGAGATTTCACCCCGACGGTCGAGCAGGTCCTCGGCAATATCCCAGACGTGCGACTGGAGGTCGAATGGGTCGGCCGCAGCGGAGCCAGCGATGTTTGATGCGTTCAGCTCCGCGTCGTCCACAACATAGACGTCCAGGTCCATCGGGGTCATGTCCTCCCACTCGTTGAGCAGGTCCTCGCCATCGAGCACCTCCCCGTAGAGGAGTTGGAGCTCCTCCTGGAGCTCGCTTTTCTCCTGATTTTTCATCCCCTGGATCGAGTCGCGGATCTCCTCGTCGAGAGACTCGTCGGCGAGCACCTGCCGTGCCCCCTCGATGTACCGCGCTTTGTCGATGTACCGCGTGCCGGACTCGATGGCCTTGTCACCGGACGGCTGGACGAAGACGAGGGTGTTACGCCACTCGCGTCCACGTCCATCGTTCGTGATGACCTTCTTGACTTCCTTCTGCGTCCACTGATCGTCTTTGACGATGACTTTGACTTCCCGGTCGTCGGGAATGTCCCGCATATCGTTCGTGCGGAACCCCACCGGGTACGCGTTCGAACCGAAGATGTCGGTGATGAAGTCCGCTATCTCGGCCTTCGCTGAGGTTTCGGAGACGTCGACTGCTGCGTTTCGGATAAGTGCGTTCGGGTTCTGCCGGTCGCGGATGGCGTACTTCCCGTTGAGCTTGTGCAGGTGCCACGCGACGCCGTGGAGCCGTTCGAGGTTGAGCACGACGTCGGAGACGAGCTCGCCCGTCTGGTAGGCCCCCATGATAATCTCGGAGACGTCTGCACCCTCGCCCTCACTGGGCTTCAGCGAGTAGAGGAGAATCGTATTCAGGATGCGTCGGCCGTGCGGGACCTCGTCTGTGTCGATACGGCTCTTGATGTCACCCGTCGCCGCGTTCAGCCGCTCGTAGTTGATCTTCGCAAGTTCGTCCTCGAACTCGATGGCGTCGATGTCCCCATGGGTGATGAGGTCCGTCTCGTCTTGCATCTGCAGCAGGACCTTCGAGAACAGGTAGATCATCCCGCGCGTGTTCTGGTTGTCCTCGTCGGCATAGTATCGGGTTTCGAGGGCGTCAAGCAGCACAGGATGGAACGGGTAGAGGTCGTGCATATCTGATAGCAGATTGTCGGGGAGAGAGACGTGGTCAGACTGATCGTAGGCGTCGAAGTACCCGTTGACAATCTCGCGGGCAGCATTCTCGTTCACTGAGTCAATCAGGCGGTGTCGGAGAACCTCGCGTTTGTCCACCTGATTGTTCATGTTGACCTCGATTGCCTGCTCCCGATTGAGAATGTCGTGAACCTCGGACCCTTCTCGGAGCACAGAAACGATAGTGTAGAGTTCGAGATCCGAGAGGGCCGTCGATTCGAGCAATGACTGGAGGAACGCCTTGTTCGCGCTCTTTCGGTCACCCTGGAGGGTGTCGAACCAGTCCTCGAGTTCGTCGACGAAGAATGCGACCGTTTCGTCGCCTACGGCGTCCTGAATCGTCTGCATGTCGGGATAACCTCCCGACTCGTACGTCCCCGGGTCGAAGTTCAGAGCTTCGAAGAATGGCTCCCAGAGATACTCGTACTGCTCGTTCTGCATCGCGACAGTGATTGGAGTCGCGTCGCTAGGCAGTGAACTCTCGAAGCCCTCAATAGAGTCACTTGCCCAGGTACCGGCCGCGGCCGGGTCGTCGAAGCAGTGGTACAGCGCCACCATCTGGTGGGACTTTCCACTGCCGTACGGTCCGTAGAGAATGTGTGTCCCACGTGGGTCGTCGCCGGTTAGCGAATCCCGCAGAATCGACAGTGCTTCCCGCAGCCCCTGGGTCATCAGCGTCCGGTCGAAGAAGAGGTCGGCGTCAGACTCGAACTCCTCGTCGTCGTCGACGTTGTAGAGTTTTACTTGCCCGTCTATCTGTCCCTCCTCTCGAAGTTCACGGCTCAGGGTGACCGTGTCTGTGAGCGTCTGGGACAAGGCATCAGTTTCTGCCATAATCTGTTACGTACCCAGAGATTCGCAGGAGCCATTAAACACTGTGGTGATTGCAGAGCACGATATCTAACTCGGGACCAGCCTTTGATTGCCTAAGGTCGAGCAAGACGAAACTACATAAACGGAATCTAATCAGGGTCTTCTCCTGTTTCCACAGAATGTCCTCTCTCATCGAGATGGCGGTCTAAGTCCTTAGAGTTGAAGTTCAGATAGATGGAATTCGGGCGGAACCGTCCAATTATCCCCAGTACTGTAGAGGGTAGGAACGCCAACAGACCAAGGATAAGTAAAGGCCATAGACCCTGCAGATATGCAATTGAGCCTGCCGTCACAGAATCGACAACGCTCAGCCCGAAGAACAAGACGGTCACTACTGCGAAAGCTGCTGAAATCGTCAACAGCCAAAAACACTCCCCACTCGTGCGCTTCGACTCGGTACTGATGGCTCCAAGATACTCTCGAAACTCTTCATCATCGAACTCCCCTCTGAGGTAGTTCTCGAAAACGGTCAGCTCAGGATTCAGCGACGCCCGAGAACTAATGAATGCGCTCGTCGCGGCTCCTACAGATAGTAGCCAGAAGACCGCGCCACCGAGCGTATAGAGGTTCACTACGAAAATCTCGAATTGATTGAGTCCTCGGAGTTGAAAGAGGATGGGGGCGGCGACCAAGATACTGGCTATGAGGAGGTCAATTTGTAGTAATTTGAGAGCGTGATTTGCCTGTTCGGTTTTCCGTGTCTGATTGTGGTTCAGGTAGAGATGCGCTTCGGCCCCGATTTCAGGAAAGAGTTGGTTATCGGATGAACCATCTGTCATACCCAAGGCTCTGCCACGTTCTCAGATTATTCTTTGGGAGTTGTGGATTTGAGCTTTCTCTCGCTACTCTACGCCCCGGAGAGACGATTCCCATCGCTGGCAACGGGAAACATCGAATCAGCTATAGCATTCCTGAGAATAGCGATGAAAGACTATAGGTGAACTCCTTCAATCCAGCGTCGAAAAAGTATGTCGCTTCCCTGGATTGAACTGGTTCTGACCCGCTATTCCTGTGACCTGATCAAAATCCATCCGGCACCCAACGTATATGACCACCTGCTAACTTTGCAGATACATGAGCGATTACGACCTCGTTGACGTCGAGGTCACTCACGAGGACAATGACGAGCTTCTCGACTCGTTAGGGGATTCCGATGGTGGGGAAGATCATATACAGACGGTACAAGCAGTTCGTCTTCAGGCCGGACAGCCAGACTCTGAACTCAGGTCGCTGAAGCAGCTTGACGAAGAGTCGGTGAAGATGCTCGAGCATCAGGTCGATACAGCGTATCGCGCGCTCTTCGAGATGGATGGGAAAGCCCTGCTTGCCGACGAGGTCGGCCTGGGGAAGACGATCGAGGTCGGTATGATTCTCAAGGAGATGCACTTCCGTGAGACTGACGACTCGGTTCTTATCCTCACACCTGCACAGCTTGCCAAGCAGTGGCAGGCTGAACTGCTGGAGAAGTTCGGCCTCAATTTCGTCTGCAACTACGATGACGAGTTCGAGGGCTTCGACTCCCACGACTACATCATCGCGAGCATCGACACAGCGAAAAGCGACCGGCATCGTGCGACGGTGCTCAATCGTGACTGGGATGTTCTTGTTCTGGACGAAGCTCACTACGTCAAAAACGAGGAAACAGACCGGTACGATTTGATTGACCGACTCTCCTACAACTACGCGTTCTTCCTCACCGCAACTCCGATTCAAAACGAGCTCACTGACCTCTACAACGTCGTCTCATTACTCCGTCCCGGTCTCTTCGGAACTCGTGACGTCTTCCATCAGTACTTCGTGAACAGCAATCAGGAGACGCTCGTTAACCGGGATGAGCTTCAGGACCGCCTGAACAAGGTGATGATCCGGAACCGGCGGGCCGACACAGATATTGATTTCACCGAGCGCATTATCGACACCCGGAAGTTCGATCCGTCACCGAAGGAACGTGAACTGTACGACGCAGTATCCGACTACGTTAAAGGCGCCTACAGCCAGGATCAGGGCCAGAAGCTGGTGTTGATGCTTCTCCAGAAGGAGGTCGTCAGCAGTCCTGCAGCCCTCGAAGTAACCATTGGGAAACGTCTCGACGAGCAATCGGAGCTCACCCACGCAGACGAGTTAGAATCGATCATGGACCTGATCGATGACATTGATACTATCACGAAACAAGAGCGCCTTCTCGATATCGTCGAGGAAGCACGAGAAAACGTCGAGAAAGGGAGGGTTATCGCATTCACGCAGTTCAGGGCGACTCAACGACAGGTGCTAGACAGGCTCGCGGCCGAAGGCTATACAGTACACTCCTTCCACGGTGGCCACAGCAGCCAGGAGAAAGAAGACATCGTCGAGAACTTCGAGGCGGAAGGTGGAGTGCTCGTCTCTACAGACGCTATGAGTGAAGGGCGGAATCTCCAGTTCTGCAATATCATGGTGAACTACGACCTCCCCTGGAACCCGATGCGTGTCGAACAACGCATCGGCCGCATACACCGGATTGGTCAGAAGCGAAGCGTGTACATCTTCAATATGGCGTTGAACGATACTGTGGAGGAATACGTTCTGGAGCGTCTCTACCACAAGATCGATCTGTTCCAACAAAGCGTGGGCGAACTGAGCTCCATTCTCAGCCGGCTTGAGGAATCTGGCACGAGCTTCGAAGACGAGATCTTCGAGCGACTTGTGAACGCGGGTTCCGAAGTCGACCTCGAGAACGACTTCGACGACATGGCTGTCGACCTTCAGGAGCAGCGCGACCTCGCGGATAAACTGGAAGAGTTCAACAGCGGTGTGTTCGAGGGCTTTGATTTGGGTGCAAGCGATGACTGACGCGGCACTTCCTGTGACGCAGTCGGCTGTGGAACGATTTACAGACCAGTATCTTCAGTCACTCGGATGTACAATCGAAAAGCAGGGGGACAGTTGGGACGTTACTATCCCTGATACGGCGGACACCGAGCTATCTGGGAGAAACCTCCGGATCATCTGTGGGAGCACCTCGGACGAGGAAACCACTGGCGAACCGCTTCATCCCGAGAGCCAACTCTGCCAACAGCTTCTGTCCGAGGCGAGCAGCCAGCACTCAACGGGTAAAATCTCGATAGCGACAGAGAATACGCCGATCGAGATTCCTGGTTGGCTTCGAGAAAGCGATGTAACGGTGCGGGATACGCAATTCACTCCGTACTACGACCGGACTGCGATTGTGGTGCTCTTTCGAGTAAGTATCGAGACAGTCAGCGAATACCAGACTGAACTTCTCCGCGCAATTGCGGTAGACGCCAGATCGGACGAACGGCTTCCAAACTTGGAAGAGACGTTTCTTCGGTTGACTTCTCTGGATGAGAAAGCGGCAGAGAGCGACCCCGCGAAGATGGGTGTTGCGGATGTTCGCTCGACCATCAAATCTGCTCGTAGTCACCTTGAGGCGGTCATTGAAGAGAGGATTGACGAGGTTCATCAAGAGGCGTCCAGAGCTGCTGATGCGGAGGTCGAAGAATTCCGCCAAATGCAGCAGCAACGCATTCAGGAACTGGAAGAGACGCGCTCAAACCTTTCCTCGAAGATTGATGATCTCAGTGAGAGGATTAATGATAGCGAACAGGCGGATCGGGTCCAAGTGCTTGAGGAACGGAACGAACTGAAGTCGGAGTTCGAAGAAATTGAAACTGACCTTGCTGAGTTACGCAAGCGCCGGGAGCAAGGATTTCCTGAAAGACAACGTGAAATTCGAGAACGTCACGCTCTGGATGTTCGGATTTCTCCTCTCACTCTCACACAAGTAGAATACGAACGGGGAGAGGTCACGTTGATGCTTCAGTACGAAGACGGCGACTGCTCTATCACGGTTGGATATGGCAGTGGTGTTGGAATAACTGAGGACGTCCGTTGCTCCTCTTGTAACGAAGAGCTCACTGAAGACAGATCACTCGGGTCGATTGATGGCGCCGTTCAATGTTCCAGCTGCGCGTCCGACATTGGGGCCCATTGACCGGTAGGAGGCATGTCGAATTGCCGGCAACGGAATCGCAGACTGTGATTACACCCCCTCTGTTTGAACTGCGTCCTCGAGTGTCTCTACCGACAGCGGTTCGATCTGCTGTCGTTTTCCCTTCTCCGTGTAGAGAATACTCGCTGAAACGTTGCGGTCCGGATACACCGCTTTGACGACGTGGTAGTAGACACTGAGTTGCTTGCGGTACTCGGGTTCTCCATGACGGCCGCGGTCGGTCTTGTAGTCGACAATCTCCACGGCATCCGGTGTGACGTGAATGAGATCCACGATGCCCGAGACCGTCACTTGCCCCCGGTCAACAGTTAGCGGGAGCGAGGCGTCCTCCTCGACCAATAGTTTCCCATCCAGACTATCCAGGAAGGTCGCGACATGTCGTTCGTCGTCGTTCGACGGCGTTACCTCCTGGCCGAGAGCGTACAATTCAGCGAAGTCGTGGACTTGATTGCCGAACTCGGTTCCACGGCCATTGTCGACGTCCTCGAAGACGTCGTCGCGCATTAGCGTGTGAGGCGTGTGACCTACTGGACCGTCGGGCGTCGGGACACTAATATCGAGAGTCGTCTGCTCTGTCTCCGTCGCCGTAATTTCGCCGAGGTCGGACGTGACTGGGTCGATATCGACCGGAAGTCCCTCCAGGAATGTGTTCGGGTCTTCGCCGGCGGTGAAGACGACGTGGCTCTCGGCGCGCGTGATGGCGACATACAGTAGGCGGCGCTCCTCGTCGTAGTTCCGGGGGAGACACGCCTGGAGAACGTCAGTGCGCCAATTATCGTAGATGTGGGGGTGACCGTGGGCGTCCTTAGAGTATACCTCGTGTTGTCGTAGTCCGACCGGGTCGTCGTACGTGATGGTATTCGAGCCACCGCTGGACGGCGGGAAGCGGCCACTGTTCATGTTCGCGAGAATCACGATGGGATACTCCAGTCCCTTCGTGGCGTGGATGGTCTGGACGGTCACCGAGTCCGTACCCGTCCCGGTGTGGACTTCGTGAGTGCTGCCGGCCTCGATGCTGCGTTCGATGAATCGAATGAGGTCGCCCCGTGTCAGCGTAGTCGTGTCGTGTATGGACTGGATGGTGTGGAGGACGACGTCGGCGGTCGCGCCGTCGTAACCGTACCGCTGGAAGACGCGGCGAGCGACGCCGCCGAGCGTCTCCATCTCTCGGAGGCGCTCGCGGAACGCACGCATGCTCTCGGGGTAGTCGCCGGTCTCGAGGATGTCCTCAACCTCGTCGAACGTGTAGCCCGCGTCTTCGAGGACGACCGCCCAGCCGCGGTCAGCGTCGTCTTCGAGGATGCGGAGCCACGCCAGGAGGAGCTTCGCCTGGTCGGTGCGGAACAACTCGATACCGCCCTCGTACGCCATCGGGAGGCCGTACTCCTCGGCGGTCTGGAGGAGGTCACGGCCGAAGTCACGCGTCCTGGTGACGACTGCGATGTCCTCGTACCGGGGTGTCCGGAGCTCTCCATTCTCGGCGTCGTCATCGTCCGCTCCCGCCTCGATCTGGTAGTCGTCGTTGCCGACGATGTTCTCTATTTTCGCGAGAACTGCCTCATGCTCGTCTTCGCTCTGGAGCGCCTCGATAGTCGTATTCTCGTAGGCCGCGTTCGAATCCAGAGAGACGATGCGGTCCTGGACTTCTGCTTCGTCAACAGTGTCACTGCTCGCTGCAGGCGTGAGGAGTGCGTGTTCGGAGAAGTCGAGGATCTCCTGCGTGGACCGGTAGTTCTCGGCCAACTCGATGGGGGTGACCGAGTCGGTCGAGAACCCGACGCGCTCCTGGTCCGTATTGAGCTCTTGGACGAAGCGTTCGAGGCGGTCCTCGAAGTGGACGATGTTGTCCACGTCGGCGTACTGGAAGCTGTAGATGCTCTGCTTCCAGTCACCGACGACGCAGATGTTGTCGGTGTCGGCGAGCAGGAGCGCGAGCTTGAACTGGATCTCGCTGGAGTCCTGGAACTCGTCGATCATCACGTACTCGAAGGCAACCTCGTTCCTGAGACGGTGGTTCTCACAGAGCAGGACGTACGCGAACAGCTGAAGGAAGCCGAAGTTCAGATAGTTACGCTGCAGCGCGAACTCGAGGTATTCGTGGTAGACGTCGTGAACGAATGCTTTGAGGTGTTCGCGGTTGGCGTGGAACACCTCGTCGGCGAGGTCCTCAGGTACCTGTTTGCCGCTTCCACGCACCTCGTGTTTGTCGGGTGCCTCGGGGAGATAGCACGCGTTTCGACCATACCGCCCGAGTTTCGACCGAAGTTTAGATTGCTTGCTGCCGCCGTTTCGTGGTTCGTTCACGTCCTCGAACAGCGTCTGGAACGCTTCGAAGTCGCCGTCCAGGTGGCACTCGCCGTCTCGGTACCACCCCTCAGAATCGGGGAAGACGCCCTTGGCCGCTAACTGCTTCACGAGGTCCAGTAGCTCGACCGAGTCTGAGACGGCCCGGAAGACGTTGTCGTACTCCGGATGGTCGTCGCTGAATCGGTTGATGAACTGCTGGAACAATGCTTCCTCGACGAGCTCGTCCTCGACCAACCGTGTCGACCCTGTGATGCGGTCGTCGATACCGAGGTGGGTCGGCGCAGCATGACCGTGCTCTTCGAGGAGGTCGTGGCACAGCGAGTGGAACGTCTGAATAGGGGCGTCACCGAGTTCGCGCATCCCGTAATGACAGTGCTCGACGATGCGCTCGCGCATCTCCGCGGCCGCGTTGTTGGTGAACGTCACAAGCAACACGTCCTCGGGCGTGACGTCGTCCTGCTCGACGATGTTGGCGTAGCGGCGTGTGACGGTGAACGTCTTCCCGGTGCCGGCGCCGGCGTCGACGCGGTAGATGCCATCGGTGCTGTCGATGAGCTCCTGCTGTCGCGGGTTCGGTTCGAGATCAGTCATGACGGCCCTCCAGGAGGAGGTCGCGGTTGTCCACGTAGCGATAGTTCGGCTCGCCAGCGAGGCCGTCGACGGGGAACCGCTCCTCGCCAGCGCGGCGCCGGTTCAGCTCCGAGATACGCTCGTCGACGAACTCCTCGAACGCGTCGACGTCGTCCTTGAAGAAGTTCCGTCCACCAGTCCGTGCGAGTTCCCGGAGTGCTTGCTCGCACCCCGACGTGACGTACTTGTACTCGCCAACGACCGACTGCATCTCGTCGACCAGGCGGTCGGCAAACTTCGAGTCAAGCAGTGCGCTCTTGTCTCGCGTCTCCGGGAATGGCACTGATTCGAAGACCGCGCGGTAGTCGTCGTAAGTGGCCTTCGAGAAGGTCTTCTGGCAGTTGTTCGCGCCGTCCTCGACCAGCCGGTCGTACGTGTCCCGGGACTGCGCGTATGCCGCGAAAGACGTGGGATAGTAGGTGACGGTCGTCAGGGCGTCCTCGATGGCGGCTTCACTGGTGACGGCGTCGTCCAATGGGTCGAGGAAGTGGAAGAAGGTGAAATCCAGTTGCTCGCCGGGGTTGGTGGAGCGCCAGTGTGCGAGGTACGCCAGCGCCTGGAAATTCGGACGGTCGCTCGGCGGATCGATAGCCGTCGCATTGACCACCTGAGACGCACGCTTGCGGCTGCCGCTCTTGTGGTCGACGAGTGAGGTAGGGCCAGCTACGAGGTCGATTTTGCCCTTCAGGCCGAGGTCGTAGTTCTCGAACCACCGCTCGGTGATGGGTGAGTCCACCGGACGGTCGAAATGCTCGGCAAAGGTGTTCGTTCCCCAGCCGCTGGTCGCCGTCAGGAACGAGTCGTCCTCGGGGAGCGTCTCGTCGAGATACTCGGTGATGGTTTCGAGGCCGAATCGGTACCTCGTCCGGCGTGTCGGCTCGTCGACGGACCGCGTGAACGGTCGCGTCTCCTCGACGATGAGGTCGACCGCCGCTTCGATTGTGTCGTCGTCGACGGCGTCGGGGTGGTTGACGTAGTACTCGGCGAAATCGTGGAAGAGATTCCCCTGCCGGAAGTACTCCTTGTCGGGCGAGTCCACGAGCCGGGAGAAGAAGTGGTCGCGCGGACTGTTGACGTACGTGCTCAGGGTGGACTGACTGACCGTCTGGACGGCCGTAGCCTCGACGTTCCGTGGTTCTCTCTCGAAACCTTGTACGTCCTCGTCCCGTCGTGTTGTGTGGTGGATGGCGTCGAGGTCGCTGAACTGGTCGAAGTCCTCCTCGAGGAGCTCTTCGAAGTATAGACACGGTGTGACCGGCGATCCGCCCTCGACGTCCTGGACGAGGTAGTACTGTGTGGCGCCGCTCTGCAGGAGTAGCTGGAATTGCTGGATGTTTCGTGTGTATTGGGCGTCTTCGTCGACCCAGGGGCGCTTTGGTGCGCTGTGGGTCCAGCTCTCGTCGAGACCCAGGTGGAAGACGAGTGGTCGGTCGACGTACGCGGCGGATTTCGCGTCCGCCAGGAGCACGCCCTCGTTTTCGCGGTCGACCGGCACCTCGTAGGTCTGCAGGTAGAACTCTAGGCGGTCGACGGCAGCCTCGGTGACTGGCTGGTCAGCGATACCTAGCTCGTCCAGTTCGTCTCTGAAGGAAGCTAGCTCACAGCTCGCTCGCGACTCGAAGGCAGCCAGCGCCTCTGCGAACGTGTAGTCGGCGATACTGGTACAGAATTCGACCACCCACGACACCGCGTCGTGGTCGAGTTCGTGGAGGCGTTTCTCGTCGTGCTCGATACCGGGTGCGGCATCGAGCCGGGTGAGGACTGGTCGAATCTCTTCAATGCAGGTGTCGGTTCCCGCGTGAGCAGTGCGGAGCAAGCGGAGGAAGGCGCGATGGTCTGGGTGGTCGGCAAATCCAGGACCACCGTAGAAGGGGAGGTCGGCGGCTTCGAGGCCAGATTCGACGAGGGAGGAGTACTCGCTGGAGCTGTCTAGGACGATTGCCACGTCTTCGGCGTTCTCTTCGGTAACGGCGTCGACGACGGTGTCCACAATCTCCGTCGCGGAGTCGAAGATGTGGAACGACGGGTAGTCGAACGATTCGTCGGTGAACGCGTCGTAGGCGTCGTACTCGTCCGGGAGGATGGACTCTTCGAGGGTAGTGAGCTGGGACCTTCCGACTACTGCGACGTCAGGGTCGCCGGAAATCTGGTACTCTGTGAGGCGGGACGACGTCGTGTCGAGGCCACTGATGTGCTCTAGGGCCTGTCTCGTGGCGTCGTCGGCGTAGGTGTCGTACTCGAGGACGGTGTTGAGTTGCCCCTGGTGTTCCCAGCACTGGAGGATATTCCCGATCGCGTAGGCGGCGCGCTTCCAGTCGAGGGACGTCTCTTGGACGAGTTCGAGGAAGGCGAGCCGGTCTTCAGCTTCTTCGCGGCGACCGGCAGCCAGCCGACGTGGCGTGGTGGCGAACGTTCCAAGGTGGGGGCGGTCGAGGCGGCGGTTCAGGGCGCTAGCGAGTGGCGCGTCAGGAACGACGACCAGCTCGTAGTCGGCGACATCTGCGTAGAGTTGGTCGATTGGTTTCGCGCGCTGAAATGGCACGCTGCGGCCAATGGTTGACAATTACAAAAGTACCTGGGTCGCTTCTCTCCCCCTCTCAGGATAGCTGTTAAACGAAAGAAGTGCAATAGCGACGCTTTAGGCGCATATGTCGGCACGTGGCACGAAACCACCGCCTCGACACATTTCGTGTGAAGGGCACTGTCTATTTCTGCACTTCCTCGGTCGGCGTTTTTCCATCGAGAGCTTGATTCGGTCGCTGGTGGTTGTAGTAGTGCATAAACTGTTCAAGCCATTCGCGTGCGATCGCCCGACTGCCCACCCACGAGTTGTAGAAGCAGTCGATCCGCATTTTGAGCGTGTGAAACCACTTCTCGATGAGGTTTTCGTCGGTATAGTTGACCCGGCCGCTCAACGCTAATCGAAATGGGGCAGTCCGATAGCCGAACTTATCGACGAGGAACGCAGTCACAGAGAGATCGTGTTTCTCGCGGAGTCCAGCGAGGAACGCAGCCGTCGGATTGGTGCCATGCTACCCAAACAACGCGACGTAGAGAATCAGATTTGTCTCGATGATCTTTGGACAAGAAACTCAACGGCCTACTCGCTTCTCAAATTACCTCAACTAGACAGTGCCGACACATCCAAAGTGGTGTTCTCTGGTAGTGAGAAGTTCTAACACAGATGCCTGACTATTGGCGTCCATGTCGCACACTGTTGGAGATGTCCCCTGTAATAAACTGGTAACAGTACCTGCTGAGGCAACTCTTATTTCGGCTATCGAGACGATGTTCGAGAACGATTACACACAACTGGGTATCGAACGAGGCGATGAAATCGTTGGAATGGTCTCCTATCGATCGATCTCCCGCGTCCTTTCGATCTTGAGGAAGATGGGTGCAGATAAGAACCTTCCTGGACGGCAAGTTGGAATCGCCATCGAAGAAATCAGTCCAGTCGTTGAACCGGATGAAGATCTAATCGTTCTTTTCGATTTACTGAGCGAGAGCCCCTATGTTATCGTTCAAAATGAAGAGTCTCAA
Organism: Halobacterium rubrum; assembly: GCF_021729015.1. Classification (GTDB taxonomy): domain Archaea; phylum Halobacteriota; class Halobacteria; order Halobacteriales; family Halobacteriaceae; genus Halobacterium; species Halobacterium rubrum. The sequence continues at coordinate 445,486 of NZ_JAJQQZ010000002.1, read as the reverse complement.
TTGGATATTTTAACCAACTATGATTTACTCCAGTACCTGCAGAATTCGATTGAACCTTTTCTTCTAATTGAGGATGTTGAGCGGTCCGTGCGTGACCTTATTCGGCATGCATTTCCTGAGAACTTAGATGAGACGCTACAGGAATTCTTCGACGAAAAGGACATCAGAACACCTGCCGATATCACCGATTGTAGCTTCGGCCATTATCCGCAGTTCATGTGTCAAAACTGGAGTCAGTTCGATGTATATTTTGAGGAGAATGGCGACTTCATCCGGCGACTCCTCTCGGAAGTCGGCGACATCCGAAACAAGATATTCCATTTCAGGTCAGATTCATACGACTCAGAGTTGGAAGAAGAACTTCTCATATTTGCTCACGGCTATTTCCAAAGGCGATTACCCGATGCAGATATGAAATCCAGCTGACTGAAAAGTGTGAACGTTATCTCTTACCACAGATTTATTGCGACCTGTTATGTATCTGGTTTGTAATGACGCGGGTTCTCCACACTGCTGACGTCCACCTTACTCCGGACGACCCGGAACGAGAAGTGGCGCTCAGAACCCTCCTCCGGAGGGCTGAAGAGGCGGACATTGACGTCGTTACCATCGGTGGAGACCTCTTCGATCAGCCGGAGAGTATGGAACAGCTCCGGACCGATTTGCGAAACGACCTATTCTCTGATCGGCCGTTCGATATCGTCCTCATTCCGGGCAATCACGACATTGATGCATATCGTGGTGACGTTTTCTTCGGCGATGCCTGTACTGTCATCACCGAGGATCCGTTTAGCCACTGGACTGCAGCGGACGAAGACCTTCGAATCACCGGACTCCCCTACAGAGAGCGTCCGAACGACGAACTCCTGCTGTCGCTCCAGGACAGGGAGCCGTTCGACGGCACAGAGGTTCTTCTCCTTCACTGTAGTCTAGACGCCCCGTTCGATGATTACGAGACGGGAGACGAAGACACAAGACGCTACTTCCCAGTCACGGAGGACCTGCTTTCGGAACTCGGATTCGACTACTATCTGGCGGGCCACTACCATAGCCCACACAAGGTCTCATTTTCAACCGGGGCCGAGTTCACCTACCCTGGAACGCCAGCATCGACGAGCACCTCGGAAACTGGGCAACGGCGTGTGAGCATCCTTGATCTCGCCCATGGAATCGACTTCGAGACGCTGGAGACCCATCACTACGCCGCACGAGAATTCACAGTTACACCTGGCAATGAAGAGCGGTTGCTTGGCGACGTCGCCGGGTGGGCGGACCAACACGCAAGCGACTCCGCGGAGGCTTCGATCCACGTGGATGGGTTCATTGAGGTGGATGAGGATGAGTTCCACGAGGAACTGACTGCGGCGGCGGCTCCGGCAGCAGTGACGAATGAGACCCGGAGCGTCGAACACGTGCTTTCACACCCGTTGTTCAGGTCGTTCCAAGAGGAACTCCAGGAGATGGACTGGGAGGAGAAAACGAACGAAAAGGTCACCGACCGGACGCTCGAAGTATTCAGTCAGCTATCAGCGCGAGGTAAGATCTAATATGCGTCTCATGACGGCCGAGATTGATCGGTACGGTCCGCTGTACGACTGTCGGCCACCCTGTGAAGATGGGGTGGCAGTCCTCTCAGGCCCGAATGAGGCGGGAAAGACACTGTATCTCGAAGCCCTGCTTCAACTCCTCGAACCCGAGGCCTCGAAGGTTATGGATCCCGCTCCCCGGGTAAGCGAAGCACCGACTGGACGGATTATCGTCGAGAACGGCGGCGACCAGTACGAATGTGACGGTGACACGTCGTTGTGCGATATCTCCGCTATCGAGCCGCGACACCTCCAGAGCGTATTTGTCGTTCAAGACAACGACTTGGCCCTACCCAGCGACCAGGAGTACTACACGTCCCTTATCGAGAAGCTTGGGGACATCCACACGACCGAGATTAACGCCATCCAGTCGGAGCTGAAGGATCGTGGACGGCTCACCGATGCACGTCTCAACATTTCTAGCGACCAGTCCTACAACCACGCTGGGAACGTCCACGATGATGCTGAAGCACTCGCTGAGGATATCCGTGAGTACACAGCCCGAATCGAGGAAGAATCGTTGGACGAACTGGAGGCACGTCGCCTCCGTCTCAAACGACAGCTACGGGAGAGTCGTGACCAACTCGAGACGCAAAAGCAAGCAAAAACAGCAGCCGAGTACGAACGTCTCTCGGGTCAACTCGAGACGTATCAGTCGACGAGTGACCGACTCACCGACCTCGAATCGTTCGACCGTGACACCTTGTCTGAACTCCGAGAACTCCGGAACGACCTGAACCGTGATCGCGCAGACCTCGAGGATCTCGAATCCCAAATTGAGTCGAAAGAGGATGAGGTCGAAGAAATTGAGGCGACGCTGGAAGATCTCGAAACCAACGAGACCGGACTCGAAAGACGGGAATCAGCGGTAGATGACGCACGCACCGCCTTAGAGACGTACCGCAACCATCAGAACGAGGCGACTGGTGCAGAACGGCGACTCACACTGACCAAGTATGTGACCGTTGCGGGCCTGCTCGCGACAGGTGGAACAGGAGTTGCGGGTGCGATCACTGGGTCGCTTCCAGCACTTGGATTTGGGGCTGTACTTCTGCTCACAGCGATTGCGAGTGGCGTCATCTACTACCAGTCGAGCCAGCGCCTCACGGCGTTCGAAACTTCACGTGAGGCAGTCCTTCGGACAGCTCGGGATGCCGGCTTCGACGTCGAGAGCGTTGAAGAAGTTGCCCCGGCTATCGAATCCTTCGACGGCCAGCTGTCACAAGTCCGTGATCGCGTCACGAGGAAAGATCAACAACTCCAAGACGCCGAAGGGGAGCTAAGTGATCTTCGTAGCGAAAAGTCGGACCTAGAATCACAGATTACCGACCAGGAAGGCAGGTTTGAGGATCTATTGGAGGCGGCAGATGTCGAATCGATTGATGAGTACGAAGAACAAGTCGACGCCCGGGAGGAATTAGACTCGGATCGACAAACTGCCAAGCAAAGTCTCGTTGATCGATTCGGCACTCCCGATGCCGATGACCCAGACGCAAAAGCAACGGCGTGGGAGCAAGATCTGGCCGAACTCGTGGCTGACGTAGAAGTTGACGACGTGGATGCGGACACCTATGACGAAAGCAGACTCCAGGAACTCGAAGAAAAGGTTGAGCGTCTGGGTGAGGAACTCGACGACCTTCAGGCACAACTTACGGAGCACGACGACAAGATGGATGGCTTCGACCGGCGTGCCCGAGAGCTCAATACTCAGCCGTTTATCGGCCGGAGTCTCGGGCTGGATTCTCGGTCCAAGGACGGGCTCGAAATGCTCGCATCTGACCTGGATACTGTCGTCGACGAAATTGAGGAGGATGCTGAACTGTCGCGTAAAGCACTGGACGTGTTCAATCGGATCGAAGTGCAAGAGGAACAGAAATTGGCGAACTTGTTCGACCCCGATGGGCCGGCCTCCCAAACGTTCGAGCAGGTGACTGGTGGGCGTTACACCGAGGTCGCGTACGATGCCGAGGAGCACGAGATCGTCGTTGAGCGCCGTGACGGTCGAATACTAACGCCAGAGGTGCTGAGCCAGGGCACGAAAGACCAATTGTACTTTGCAACCCGTGTTTCACTTGCCCAGCAACTCCTCGGCAACGAATCCGGGTTCCTCTTGCTCGACGATCCATTCCTCGCGGCCGATCCAGAACGACTCCGACAGGGGTTCGAGACCCTTCAGCAACTCGCCGATGACGGCTGGCAAATTCTCTATCTCACTGCGAAACAGGAAGTCAGCGAAACGATGGTCAACGAGTACGACCTCGTACACACCCAGATGGAATCTCTATCGTCGGCGACCCAATCAGCAGATATCTCCCGCTAACCACTTATCAGAGAACGATACAACCACTCCTCGAATCTAAGTCCCCCGAAACTTCTAATTGGTTCTTGTTCTATTAGTCACAGAGAATGAGCCAGTTCCTCAGCTCGTTTCCCGTCACTGTCCCGGAGGTCCCCGCGAAAGTCTACAGTATCTCTGCGGAACTCCCCGACGACCCGTACTCGGAACTCGATCACTACGAGAACGTTCTCGCTAGTCGAACCTGGGGAAACGCCCATCGCCTCCGAGGAACGGATGGCGACTGGCATCTTGCAGTCTTCGGTCACGACCACGAACCCGAGGAATTAGACGTCGATGGAATCAAGCTACAGCTAGAAGGAGACGTAACTCTCGATGCAGAGAATCCACGCCATCGAAAGGCGCTTGCTCAAGCCCTCAGGGAATCGTTCGGATCATTCCTGACCTCCGTACTAAACTACTGGGAGTACAACGAGTACGCGAACTTCTACGACGATGAACCACATCGAACAGTCAGGGGAGATGATGCAACATATGAGATGTACCGTGGGGTTCGCACGAATATTGACTATCGTGAAGGATCGGGATTCATGCTCAGTGCGGATCCAACTCGAAAATTCCTCGACGAACGAACCCTCGCCGATCGACTTGCTGACCAAGGCGAGTCAGAGATAATCAATCGATTTGGTGGTGGGAAACGGTACTTCTTCTTTGATCGCCCCGAGCCACAGCCTGTTCGTTTGCATACGATTTCCGATGCGACCGTCTCTGACGAGACGATGACTATCGACGGTGAACCGACATCGGTACTCTCCTTCGTCGAAGAGGAGTACGGAAGCGAATACGCCGGGAAAATTGATCCAAGCGAGCTAATCGCCAAAGTCAAGTACAGTCCTGACGGCCGCACGTACGACGCCGCGCCCTCCTTGCTTCGTTTAATTCCGAATCAAGAAGAGGCAACCACACAGGCCTCGACACTCGATGCTGACGAGCGGTGGCGAGAAGTCAAAGAGTGGAAGCGGCCGATCCACTACATTCAGCTCGGTAACCACGACGCGGACGTAGGAGATGCCCCCATCAGTAACAATATAGACACCTTCGATTTCCCCACTCTTGGTTTCGGAGAAGATGTCGTACTCGAGATTGGGGCTTCCGATTTAACCAGTTCCGGGGAAATCACACGGTCCAACTGGGAATACCGCGTTCTCGACTATCTCAAGGAGTTCGGCCCGAAGCGGAAACCGATGGACGAACCGTGGGTGGCAGTACTCCATACAGACTCCACTCGGGAGACAGCCTTCGAGGCCTTCGAGACAATTAGTGACTACCTCGAAACGTATACCGGCGTCAAGCTGAAGGCACATCCAGGTGGCGCGAGCTTCGAAAGCAGAGGCGAATTTGACGAATGGAGAAACGACTTCGCTGACAAGGTTACCGGTGCCTTCGCGTACATGACAGATGACGGACCCTACTATGACGTTATCAACGCTGTTAACGGCAAACCCGTCCAGCATCTCCGACACGAGAACTATCAAAAGGAGCGCAATCGTGACCAGAGTTATTCGCTCCGAAACACCGCAACGGATCTCGCGTCGAAGTTGGGGATCCGCCCCTTCCTCTTAGAGGAGGGCCTCAACGCTGACGTCGCAATCGGGTTGAGCGTAACCGGGGACCAGCAGACGACCGCGTGCTCCGTCACAATCTCCGGCGAGACGGGTGATGTAATCGATTGGACTGATCGCCCACACGGCCGCGGAAACGATCAGGTGACAGATCACGATCTCGCCGAGAAGTTGATCGGCGATGGGATAGTCGCCGCAACTGAGCAGAGTGATAGTCCCATCAACTCGCTCGTAATCCATAGAAACGGTACGTACGGCAACGAAGAACTCGCGGGTATCGAGTCCGCAATTGAGGGCCTGAAGGAAGACGGATATATCGATTCGGACTTCAGCTGGAGTGCAGTTGAACTCCGGGATAGTACGTCGTATCGGCTCTATTCTGAGGATGGGGATAGAGCCTGCCGGACGGGGGCGTACGCTCGTATCGACGAGTCTACGATTCTACTGTCTCCGTCGGGCGGCGAATACACGTACCAAGGAACCCCGCGAACGTTCCAAATCCGGAGGAAAGCAGGGACGGGTGACTTTGATATCGTTGACGTCGGGAAAGACGTGTTCGATCTGTCCTTCTTGGTCTGGTGGTCGCCCGGTTCCAAAATCAGTGACCCGATTACTATTCGCTACCCGAGTCGAATGCACACTCTATTCGAAAACTGCCCTCAGCTTCGGTTCCTCCCGAGTTAATACTCATCGAGCCAGTATTGATTGGCTTTGAGGCGATACTCGAAGTCCGGTGCTTCGTCATAATCAGTCCCATTGAGTAAGTGCTGGCAGAGGTTATCTAGGTCGTCGTTCACGGATTCGGCGTCAGAAACGACAGCGTCCACCAACTGGTCATCGACCCATTGATCATAGAATGACGGCTTTGAGTTGATGGTTCTCTCTAAATGTTCGGTGTATTCATCGCGGACGTGTTCCAGTGACTCAAGGAGTTCGTCAGGGAGATACTCATCCGCGAGTGTCGTAACGACCTCTGCCCTGAGTGCCTCAGGAGGATGGAGGTATTCGTCTTCGACTCTGACGTTCCGAATGATATTGTAGGGTCGACGCGTGAGGAGGTGGTGGAGTTGCGCGCAAACGTAGCTAGGGCCAAAGGCGAAGAACCCTGCGACGTCACAGAAGAGCTCATCGTACCAGTAATCCCAGTTCTCGTAGAAATCCCGCTCTGCACGGGCAGTACTCATCTGGCGTCGAAGCTCGCCGAAGCGCTCGGTGAAGTCGTCAGAGCGTGCCGATTGTTGGTCAGAGCGGGCTGACCGTTGGTCAAGAATCGCGTGTGCGACCTCGTGGGCGAGAATCGGCGTTGTGGGAATAATGTCCTGCCCCCTCGGAATGTAGATGACGTAGTACTCGTTATCGAGGAGAGGGAGGAGCGAATAATTCTCCCGAATTACTGGGAGGCACGTCGCCGTCAGTCCAAAGGAATCCGTAAGTTCGTCACAAATATTCCGGACATGACAAATACGATCTCGAGAGTGGTCGCGGTGATTGGAATACAGTTCCAAGTGTGTGAGAACTAATTCAAGTTCCGCGATGTTGGCTTCGGCGGACAACACTTTCGAGAGGTACCGCTGATAGAGGGGATCTACATCCGGATTCGCTTCGACGTCAGAACGTCGGCGATCGATATCGTCGAAGATTTCGTCTATCTTCGTGAAGCGCGAATCGAACGAATCACTGACCGAGAGATCAGAGAAGCGAGTTATTTCGTCCTGAAGATGATCGAACCGGGCCGTGAGATCACGCTCCCGGTGATCAATAATCCGACGTGGCAACGTAATCTCGCAACTGTTCCGCGTCTTGTTCCGTCGTCTGTTCAGCTAACTCCTCTATGAGTTCTAACGCCTCAATGACGTCTTCAAGGCCGGAATAATATGTTAGGTCGGCTCCGGCCTTGTCCAAGAGTTCCAAGTGTCGGTTGAGACGCTCAATTGCGTATTTATCGATCTCGCCGTAATGCTCTCGTAGTTGCCGAGCCAAGGCGTAGGTGTAGCTGTCTGCTTTCTCTGGATGCTGAAGAGCGTCACGCAACGCCCTGAACACAGCTTCTCCTTCCTCCAGATCTTCCCGAAGTTCACTCGTTCGAGTCTTCGTTACGGTGCCGTCGCTCTGGAGAAGGGCGAGCGCGTAGAGCGCATCATCAGCTTGCTCGCTGAAACGGCGACCAGTATCGTATCGCCGTTTCGATCTCCAGAGACTCATGCATCCAGTAAATTAACTGGGATGCCAAATCAGTTTTGTCCCGGATAGCCACCCAGACGCAATTAGCGGGCGAGCAACAGCCTCATTTGACCGAATTCAGGTCTGTGGACGAAGTTATCGTCGTGAACGCCAGGTTGGGTTAACACATTTATGTGGGCGGTTTGGCCACTCCGAGAAGTCTGAGGGAAAGCCATGACACTATTTGTCTCTCTGATTCGAGCTACTAGAGATGCCGTTTCCGGGGAGATACTGTCGACGTTGGTCTAGTTTCTCTTTTTTGCTTCGCTGGTCATAGTGTCTGTCCAGTACGCTAGGACCGACATCCATGCGATCACTCACGACTTTTTCTGGTATACCGGATTGAAGTGAGTAGGTAATGGCACCTCTCCGAATCGGATGGGGACTCAGCGACGAAGGACAGGCGTGTGCGTATGCTGTCGGCTGAGCCTCACAGTCCTCGATTTCGCGGTCGTGGGGGCACTGTTCATCATAGATGCAGGGCCGCGTATACTGGTACGCGATAGTCCGAGCCCGATTCTTGCTGAGGCGAGATCTCTGTGTGGCAAACAGCGGCTCACGTCCGTAGTCGTCGACGGTGCCTGGATGATTGACTTCCAGCCAATCGTCCAGCACACTACAGACTCTGTCGTTCAGAGCGACGAACCGCTCGCTTGCTTTCCCGTTCTTTAGCGATGTCCCTTGCTCCGGCCGATGGACGAGTTCGAGAAACTGTTCGTCGGCATTGTAGTCTTCCACATCGGTCCCGACGGCTGCCCCGACTCGGAGGCCTGTGTGCCAGAGCACCTCGAACAGAGTGTGCTCCAATCGAGCGTACCGATACTTCTCGAGGTGTTCGAGTACCTTCTCGACTCTCTCCGCACTAAGCATCTCTTCGCGAGCGTCCTCCGCCGTAGTCGTTGGCAAGATGATCTTCTCGTCGAGTCCTGGCTCCACGGCGTCGATGGTCGCACAGAATCGCAGGAACATCCTGAGCGTAGCCAGTTGGCCTTTCATCGTGGCCGTCGCCAAATCGTCCTCGTTCCGTCGCTTCACCCGGAACCTGTGGACGTCTCGTCCGGAGAGGTCGTTGAGGTTCTCGATGCCTTCCTGGTCGCACCACTGGACGAACTGCTTGAGTCGGTAGCGATGCGATTGAATCGTTGCGTCGGCGAGTTCGTGGCTGCGCTCGTCGAGATACATCTCGCGTCCGGTCGCTGGGTCGAGGGGTTCGAGGTCGGTCGTCATGGGTCTATATGGTGAAGGCGACAGACAACGAAATTCAGACCACGCAGTACAGAGACTGAACCACTCTAGAATCGCTTGCTTGCGGGATGGGAGTTTCTGGATTGGCGCCGCCAGGGCCCATAGTTGGATAATTCATGGCTTTGAGGGCATTTAGAGACAATTTTCTATTTTGTGTGGTAGAATATTAGGGGTAGAGAGTCCAATCATGCTGTGGTTGCGGGTCGGTGCTGTCGTGCCTTCGCTGATGACCGACGGGCGACCGTGAGGTAATCTATCGCCGATTGTGGTGTCTCCCCGTCGAAAACGCGACAATGCTGTGATCGCGCTGTTCACACCATTTGCCGCCGGAATGAGTCTTAATCGAGGTAGTCCACCAACGCGAGGGCGTCTTCGACGACTTCGAGCCCGTTTACGCTGGCGAGACGAACGCTGTCGAGGCCAACGGCGAGTTCGGGGACGAGTGATGACGGCCGCGCTCCCGGACACGAAGGATTCTGTTCGCTAGAATCCCGCGTCGAGAAGCTTTGGATCGGCACTTCTCTTCGACTTCCAAATCACAACATCCCTGTCGAGAATCACTCAACTGTTCTCTGTTGCCCACTCGAGCAGTGGCTCCAGACGTCTCCGGACTTCCTCGCCGTCGTCGGTCACCGCGTACTCGACTCGGGGCGGGATTTCGTCGTACTGCGTTCGCGTCACGAGCCCCGCCTCGACGAACTCGTCGAGGCGTTTCGAGATCGTCGACGAGCTGGCGGTCGGGACGTGGGCTTCGATTTCGGCGAACCGGAGCGAGTCGTGGGCGCCGATGACGCTGATCAGTTGCATCGCGTACTTCCGACTCAGCGTGTCGATGACGCCAGTCAGTGGACAGTAACACGTCCCGTCGACGTCACAGCTGGGCGCGGATGGGGTTGTATCTGCCATAGCTTCGGAGCCTCCAACCTACTCCATAGCTTCGGACTCTACAGTATAATTACTTCGCGCTCTAGAGTAACGACGAGATGGTTTCAGCGCACTCCTACGACCTCGTCGTTCTCGGTGGCGGTGCGGCGGCATTTGCTGCAATCACTGAAGCTAGCAACCGAGGGTTCTCCACGGCGATGGTGAACACAGGGCTGCCGCTGGGTGGCACCTGCGTGAACGTCGGTTGCGTGCCGAGCAAACACCTGCTGGCGGTCGGCGAAAACGCCGTGACACCAGCGGAGAACCCGTTCGACGCCGTCCAGTACAGCGACGGCGAACCGGCGGTCGACTGGGCGGCCGCCCTCGACGGAACCGACGAGCTCGTGGAGGAGTTCCGGCAGTCGAACTACGTCGATGTCGCTGAGCATTTCGAGACCGACATCTACGAAGGCTACGGCCAGCTGGTCGACGACACAACCATCAGGGTCGTCGACGGCGCCGACGAGGGCGCACGAATAACCGGCGAGAAAGTGCTCGTCGCGACTGGGAGTTCGCCGTGGGCGCCACCCATCGACGGGCTCGACGACATCGAGTACTACACGAGCGAGACCATCCTCGAGGAGCGCGACCTCCCCGAGAGCATCGTGATGCTTGGTGGCGGGTACATCGCGCTCGAGTGGGGACAGATCCTCCACCGGGTTGGCGTCGACGTGACGATTCTCCAGCGCTCTGACCGAGTGCTGTCGGGGATGGAAGGCCAGCTAGGGCGAGAGATACAACGCGTGTTCGAGGCGGAAGGCATCGAGGTGGTGACTGGCAACGAGTTCCAACGAGTCCGCACGCCAGCAGGCGACGGAGGAACTGAAACGATGCAGTCGGGCGTCGCGGTCGAGACGGTCGTCGACGGCACCACGCGGACAGTCACGGGCGATGCGCTGTTCGTCGCGACCGGCGTCCAGCCCAACAGCGAGGGCATCGGCCTCGAGTCGGTCGGCGTCGAGATGAACGGCGACGGAACAGTCCGGGTCGACGACCACTTTCAGACGACGAACCCGGACGTGTACGCTGCCGGCGATGTAATCGGCGCACCCGAACTGGAGACGGTCGCCGCCAAGGAGGGCAACCACGCCGTCAAGAACGCCTTCGGCGACGAGGACCTCAGCATCGACTACGATGCGGTCCCCGCAGTCGTATTCACCAGTCCCGAGGTCGCAGCCGTTGGCACGACCGAACTGGAGTACATGGACGAGTACGGCACCTGTTCGTGTCGGACCGTCCAGATGGCGGACGTCCCGCGGGCGAAAGCAGTCGAGAACACGGATGGCCTCGTCCAAGTCGTCAAGCACCACGAGACCGACGAGATCGTGGGCGTCCACATGGTCGGGCCGCGTGCCGCCGACATGATTATGGAAGCGACGCTGGCGGTGAAGTTCGGCCTCACGATTGACGACATCATCGACACGGTTCATCCGTTCCCAACGTTCAGCGAGGCATTCAAGCAGGCCTGCCAGGCGTTCCGGCGGGACACCTCGACGATGAGCTGCTGTGTCGAGTGAGGAGCCACGAATCAGGATTCTCCGGGGGTCCAGCCCTCGCTCGGAGACGCGGATAGTGACGGCGGCCGTGCAACCGCGTTGCCGACCCGCGGTGGGGTTTTACCCCGACCGGACCTACTGGGTGCCAGCTTCGATGCTGGAACTCTATCGACTCCCCGGCTGCCCGTACTGTGCAAAAGTCGAGCGCAAGCTCGACGCGCTCGACCTCGACTACAAGGCGCACAACGTGCTCCCGTTCCGCTTCCTCCGGTTCGAGGTGAAATCGGTGAGCGGGCAGTCCGGTGTGCCAGTACTCGTCGATCCCGAACACGGGATCGATGGACTGGCGGAGAGCGACGATATCGTCGCCCACCTCGAGAACACGTACGCCTGACGTGGCTCCGGACGCCTGTCCAGTGCGAAACGACCCCGAAACGGCTCGACCGGAGCTGCCGGCATGAGTGCGTTCAGCATCGCGTTCGCACTCACTGCCGTCGTGGGCGCCCTCCTGGCGTGGATCCTTCATCGTCGACGCGTCGTGGTGGCCGCGGACGAGATTGCAGCCACGCTCCCGTGGTTCGGCATCGTCGGCGTCGCGGTCGCCGTCGGCCGCACGGCACCGTCGTCGAGCCTGTCTGCTGGGTTCCTCAAGAGTCCGACGGTCTACCTCGCGGTGGGGTCGCTCGTCACGGGCCTGTGGCTCGTACTCGATACCGCCGGCGTCGACGACACCTCGAGATGGACGGTCCACAGCGGCGTCCTCGTAGCTATCGGTGCCGCGAGCGGGACATTGCTCGCGGCAGAAGCCATCCAGATGCACGTCCTCGCGTGGAACGTCGTCGCGGTCGTCTTGGCGGTTGCCGTCACCGGACTCGTCCTGCAGACGGTGCCAGACACACGCTGGTCTACGCACGGCTGGCTCGGAACTGGCGTCCTCTTCGCACACGTCCTCGATGCGACGACGACTGGAGTCGGCCTCGAGCGTCTCGGGGCGACCGAACGCAACCCGGTCTCCGCGACCATCATCCAGCTCGGCGACGGCATCGGCCCGTCCGGCGTCGTTCTCTTCCTGTTAGTGAAAGTGATGGTCGCCTCGTTCGTCCTGACGGTCCTCGATACTGACCCCGACCGCGCCGGTCGTGACACCGTCACGTTCCTCGTCGTCGCGGCTGCCGCAGGCCTCGTCCCTGCCGTCCACAACCTCACGCTGTTCGCACTCACGGTCCGTTAGCCTCGCTGGTTCGCTCAGATTCCGTCCACTCGAGACACCGCGTTCTGCGCGACGGAACCGATGACCCGCCGGCCCTAAATGAACTCGGAGTTCTGCGGACCGTTCGTGATGTGGACCTCGAAGGGCTGGGTGCTGACGTCGTCCTGTTCGACGAGATGCCAGTAGGTCTCGGCCATCTCGTCCGGGTCGAGGAACGTCTCTCCGTCGCGGTCGGGGGATTGCTCGCGGACCCGGGGCGAGTCGATCTGGCCGTCGATGACGACGTGTGCGACGTGGACGCCCTCGGGGCCGAACTCCTGTGCGATGTCCATCGCCATGCCGCGGGCGGCGAACTTCGCGGCCGTGAACCCGATTGTCCCACCGAGACTCCGCACCGCGGAGGTCGCGCCGGTGAACACGACTGTGCCGCCGCCCGTCTCGAGCATGTCGCCGACGGCTTCCTGCGAGCAGACGAACGCGCCGCGGCCGTTGACCGCCCACGCCCGCTCGAACTCCTCGACGCTGGCATCCATGAGTCCATTCCAGGCGGCGGCGCTGGCGTGGTTCACCAGGACGTCGACCGGGCCGAATTCTTCGCGAACCGCCTCGAAGCCGTCCCGGATCTGCTCGACGTCGGTGAGGTCGGTCTGGACCGCGAGCCCTTCGCCGGGGTCCGGGAGGTCGTCGGCCAGGTCCGCGATGTAGTCCCGCGACCGGGCGAAGAGTGCGACCCGGCAGCCTTCCGTTGCTAATTTCCGGGCGAGCGATTCACCGAGTCCGGGACCGACACCAGCGATGACTGCCGTGCGAGTCATACCCGACCATACGAGCCGGACCCGCAAAGCCGTACTGACGGTGTCTCTAATTCCGGTCGACAAACGGTCGCCGCATTCGTCACCGCACCGAATACGGCCAGTACGCAATTACGCAGCTCCCTGGCGACGAACTCCCCGTATTGCCGAGTCTCCCAGCACTCACACTCGTCGCCCGCCTGTGGCACTACTTTCCCGGCTCCTGCTCGGCGACGGCTGCGAGCTTCTGCTCGTCCAACTCGTCGAGGAGTGCCATCGCGTCGGCAACCCAGCCGAGGAGTGCGTCGCGGTGCCGCCGTCGCACCTCTTCGATGGCGTGCAGTGTAGACGTAGCGCTGCCCGCCGTCGTCCAGTGACTCCTCGCGGCGCTCGATGACGCCGAGCGACCGAAGCTGGGTGAGTTGCCGAGAGGCAGTGGTGCGGTTGACGTCGAGCGCAGCAGCGATGTCTTCGATGGTCACCTCGTCGCGTTCCATGAGGAGCACGCAGATGTCTACCCCTGTCTCCGAGACGCCAAACACCTGGGTCACGAGCGTCGCCAGGTCGGGCTCTTTGGCGGCGTCGACGGTCACCGGTTCCATAGGCTCGCCACAGCACTCTCGGTGTCGGTCGTCGAGCGCGACGCCCTCACAGTGGGGACAGGCGTACACGGTTACCCCGTCACCGCCGTCCTCGGGCATGACAGTAGCTACATCGGCGTGGAGAGTCAAAGTTCCCGGGCCCGGTCAAAAAAGTGGAATCGTTCGGAGCGCGGGCTAGTTCAGGACGGCGGGGAACGTGAGGACGTTCCGGATGTGGTTCGTCGTGCCGCCCTCGACCTCTTCGCCTGGAATGACCGTTCCGTTAGCCTTCCCCTCGCCCCATTCGGGGTGGGTGATGACGCAACTGAACGTGAACGGGTCCATTCCGGGGATGATCGGACTCCCGGATTCGTAGTGAATCTCGATCGGGTCGCTCCGGCCGCGGATGTTCTCCGGGTCGATGTTGTAGTCGCCGAAGACCAGGAACGAACCGGCCGGGACCGACTTCCCTTCTTCGCCGCCCCACTCGCCGTGGAGGGTCATCTCCTCCTGTATCGACACGAAGTGGCCGCCGTCGCGCACGAGCGCTCCCTCTTCGGAGACTCCCTCTCCCGATATCATGTAGGCCCGGTACTCGGTGTCGAGGTCCTGCATGAACCGGAAGAACTGCGCGCCACCGCCGACGTCGTCGTCGATGGTTTCGACGTTTCCGTCGCCGAGGTCCTCGCCCTCGAACGGGAGGCCGAACGTCTCCTCGAAGAACGCAGCGGCTTCTCTGTCGAGTTCCTGGGCCTCCTCTTCGCTGCGGCCCATGATCTCCGTCTGGAAGAAGTCCCCGCGTTCGATCCGGTCCCAGTCGCCCGTGGTGACACCTTCCGCGATGTACATCAGCGTCTTGTCGAACCCGGCGAGGTCGGGGCTCGCTAGCGTCAGTTCGCCGCTGTAGCCGCCTTCTCCGTCTTGCCCACCTTCGTGTTCGTCGGAACTACCACGCGAACTGGTGGCCGCGGCGTTGCCGCCGGCCGCTGAGAGCCCCACTCCTGCAACCGTCGACGCGATGGCGCCTCGTCGCAGGACCTCGCGGCGGGACAGGACTCCTTCGAGTACGCTCGGTAGTTTCGATTCTTCGCGCTCACCGTTGTCGTTCCGTGCTGTCTCTTGTGACATGAGAGTGGTGTGCTTCGGTGGGGCCGGTCCCCACCGGGCTGACTAAGACCACGACGTATCCGGTGTTTGTTATAAATCGCGATTGTGCGGTACCCCCGCATTGTCGCAGCGCCCGCTCCCTCCTCCGGAACGAGGCGAGCGAAAAATGTATGCAGGTTCTCACTAAGGCGCGAGCGCTGAATCGCTACTCGCGTCTCCCGTAGCGAACCGACACTCACGACACACCGGATTATTGCCACTGGCACGGGAAGACGAGCGCGAGCACCGCTAGGAGTGGCCTTCTTCTGGGGCGGGGCGTCTTTAGCGAGTTCGCTCATACGAGGTCGACGGCTCAATCTGGGTGACTGATAGGTCTCGGGCTGTACGGTCAGTCATCCTGGATTCGTGCAGTCCTCGACGCGCTTCCCCGACCGGGCGGAGAGCGGGACACGATACAACCAGTCACTGCCTTCCCACATCTGTAGTGCATCTCGCAGCGGTTCGAGAATTGCTCTGTGCACTGGCTCGATTTGAAGTGGCCACGATTCCTAGCTTCATGAAATGAACGACCAGATGAGTGCTGCAGAGGGCGTCTCGACGGCCCGGCTGTACGGCGCGAGCATCGGCGTCGTTTCGGGGGTGTACTCGTTGTTTCAGGCGACGACGGGGGCCGGGATGTCGGGAAGTGCGTGGTTCATGGCGGCGCTCGGCGCAGTCGTCCTCGTCCACGGCGTCGTCCTGGTGACGCCGGCGACGTCGGCGCTCGGGCGGGCGAGCGGCCCGTTGATGATCGCCTATTCGGTCCTGATGCTGGTGAACCAGGCGTGGCTGGCGAGCACGTTCGGAGACGGAATGGCCGGTGGCGGGATGAACGACGGCGGGATGATGGACGGCGGGTCGATGAACGACGGCATGCAGAGCGGGATGGACGCGGCGTCAGCGATGGGCGCCGACGCCGGGATGGTGGCGATTGCGGCGTTGATGCTGGCCAGCGGCGTCATCATGACGCGCCGCGAGTCCGGGATGTGACGGCTGCCGGATGCGACTGTAGACGGTCAGAGGAGCGCGGGGTCGACGCGCCGGCCGATCAACAGCAGCGAGGCGACGAGCATCGCGACGGCGAGGGGGACGAGGTACTGGAACCCCGTGATGACGGTGGCGCTTGCCTGGACGCCGACGACGAGCAGTATCGTCGGTCCGCAGCAGGCCGCGCCGGAGAGCAGTGCGGGGACGCCGGCGAGGACGCCAGTCGAGCTCTCCAGTCCGCAGGCTCGGGGCTGGACGAGTCCGAGGTAGGTGAGCGCGAGGTTCGCGCCGACCAGCACGGAGAGGCCGACCGCGAGCGCGGCGTTCAGCGGCGAGAACAGGTACGTGAGTGGGCCGGCGGACACGACGGCGACCGCGCCGTACCGGAAGAAACCGAGGCTGGCGAACGCTCGCGAGAGGTCGTCGGCGACCCGGATGGAGAGGGGGCCGCGGCCGCCCGACGCGAACGTGAGGTCGCCGACCGTGGCGAGGTAGACGAGGAGATAGCCGACGGTTGCGGCGACGAAGACGAGGCGGGCGTCCCGGCGTCTGGCGACGACGCCGAGCGCGGCGCGCGTTCGGGCGAGGACGCTCGGGCCGGCTGGGGTGGGTGACTGGCGCAACTCAGGCATAGAGGCTGGTGTCGGGGTAGAAGCCGTTCCACGCGAACCACATCGCGTCGAACGCGAGCACTCGGTCGAGCGGGAGCGACGTGGGGTCGTGCGTCTCGCCGTCCGCACTCTCGACGGTGCCGTCGTCACGGAATTCGAACGCGCGGTCCTCGGGGTTCCGGTAGACGTAGCCGGTGTCGAGGGCGTCGTCGTAGACAGCCAGTACCGGGGTTCCCGCGAGGTCGCCCGTGACGAGGTGTTCGTTACGGAGGCGGTGTTTCTCGAAGGCGACCGCGCCCTCCGGCGTTCGGGCGCCGAGCACGACGGTCTTCGTCGCGAGGCGGTCGTCGTCGGCCGGCGAGCTGAACATCGGCGCGGACTCGGGTTCGTAGTAGCCCCGCCGGGGGTTGTACGAGCCGTAGGGGTCGCGGTCGTAGTTCTTCGCGAACCCCGTGTCCCGGGAGAGCACCTCGGTGTCGGGGTGCTGGTCACGCCAGCGCCCCCAGGTCGTCCACACGAGCCGGAACTCCCGGAGCGACCGCGTCTCCTCCGGGGAGTTCCACGGCCCGGGGACGCCGGTCGCGAGCACCTGGGGCCACCAAGTCTCGGTCGCCCGGTCGTACATGACGAGGTTGTTGTTCACGAGGCGGCCGGAGACGCCGAAGGTGGTTTCGCCGCGCTCGAACCCCATCGCGGTGCCGGTCAGCGGGCAGTACGTCACGCTCACCGGCCGGCCGGCGACGACGTCGTTGCAGATCTCGTGGGCGACCAGAATCGATTGGGGATACGCGCGGACGTCGCCGTCGACCGCGAGCCCGAACACCGGGTCGCCGGGGTCGAGGTGGTCGTCGGCGTCATCGGCGGATTCGAAGCTCGGGTCGTCGATGGAGGGGATGCCGTCCTTCGGCGGGCCGCCGGAGACTGCCCGGCCCGCGACGTCGCCTGCCGGCCACGGCAGCGGGAGCGCGTCCGGGCGCGACGGTGGTCCCGTCTGGGTGCCACCTGCCGCCGTCGTCTCCTCGCTGGAGGTCGAGGCGCCGCTGGCGTCACCAGTGCCATTCCGCCCGCCGAGACAGCCGGCGAGCGCCGCCGTCCCCACCCCTACGCTCGCGAGGAACGCCCGTCGGGACGATTCCCTGTTCATGTGGTACCGTACAACGTGTACGGCCAAAAGCGCTCCATAACCGCTCGGTAACCCGAAACGGAGCGAATCACCGCTCTCAGACCCCTGCCGAAACGGCGTCGTCGTCACGCACGGCTCCCTCACCGGCTCACCTCGACCCCTCGGCTGACGAGCGAGGACCAGACTGACCGGTTCGGCGTCGCAGTGGTCCGGGTTACCGCTGTCTCACTGGCTTACGCGAGTGTTGGCTGAGGCTTATATCGGTCCCGGTGGTGCGTACAGGTGGACGCCCACTGCGGGTGTCCGAGCGTTCCGCCAGTGTGTGCCGCGATTCACTGTCGTCACACGCCCCGTCCTCACCGTTCCACCTCTCCCCACCGTTTCGCACTGTCGACACGCACACGACCGACCCGAACACCGAAGCCCCGTGGCTCTGTACCCTGTCACTATGAACGAGGAGTTCTCCGGACTCGTCGACCACCTCCAGGACCACGCGGGCGACGCGCTCCAGGCGGTCGTCGTCTATCTTGGCGACGACCACCGAGACCTCTACCGCCGCGAGGACGTCGTGGAACTCCACGGGTCAGAACTGGACGCCGAGGTGCTGGCGGACATCCGATCGGATAAGCGACGCCGCGAGAGCGAGGCCGCGAAAGCGTACGAGGGCAGCCTGCGGGCGACCGTCCGGGTCTTCGACTATCGTGTTGTTCTCAATCTGCCGCGGGACGACGAGTCGGGAACGGTGGTCGTCCTCGACGTGAGCGCGGCGAGCGACCTCGCAGACTTTGTGACTGATATCCGCGCTGACATCTACGACGGGTAGTCGACGCCGCCGGGTTCGCCGTCGCTCGCTACGTCAGTCGTCGTAGGTGTGGAAGGAGACCGCCTGTTCGAGGAGTTCGTCGGGAATCCCTGGTACCTCCTCGCAACGGACCGGCCCTGCCTCCTCGATGGCGTCCGGTTCCCGTGGGAAGTCCCGGAGCGAAAAGTGGACGTCGATGCCGGCTTTCGCACCGTCCGCGAGCGCGATGGGGACCTGGTTGTGGCCGGGCGTCAGGTCGCCGACGGCGTACACGCCGTCGACGGAGGTTTGACCGTGGTCGCCGACCTCCACGGTGCCGTCGTCGTTGATGTCGACGCCGAGTTCGCGCGCCAGCCCGTTGTTGTACTCGGCGCCGTACATCGCGAACCCGCCCTTGTACTCGCGGACGGTGCCGTCTTCGAACTCGAGGGCCTTCAGCCAGCCGTCCTCGCCGTTCTGCACGCCGGTGACGTCCTCGTGGATCACGTCGATGGGGTGGCCGTCGAGCATCGCCGCGGTCTCGTCGCTCCACTCCGGATCCTCGCCGCGGGTGAGCACGTCCACCTCGTCGGTGAAGTTCAGCATGATGCCGGCGACGTGGGCGGTGCTCTCAGCGTGCCCCATCACGTAGACGGACTCGTCGACGAACATGTGGGCGTCACAGTGCAGGCAGTAGTGGAGGCCCCGTCCCGTCCGGGGCAGCGGGGGCTCCGGGCGCACGTCGTTCATGCCGGTCGCCAGCACGACGTACTCCGCCCGGTAGGCCGTGTCGCCGCCGGACAGCTCGAATCGGCCGTCGTCGGTCCGCGAACACGACGACAGCACGTCCCGGACGATGTCACAGCCGTACTCCTCGAGTTGCTCTTTCCCGACGCCGAGGTACTCGTTCCCGCTGGTCTCCTCTCGGACGCCCAGGACGTTGTGGACCTCCTGCATCATCGCCGCCCGGCCGCCGCCGCGGTCGACGAGCGCGGTCCGGTGGCCGAGTCGCGTGCTGTACAGCGCCGCGGTCTGGCCGGCGGGGCCGCCGCCGACGACGACTATCTCGTACTCCTCGACGGACAGGTCGTCTGTCATGTCGTCCTAATCACGGGGCAGCGAGAAAAGGGTAGTTCCGCCGTGCATTCCCGTTGCAACACGGCGGCGGGACGTAGCTGCTCGCTGAGAACTCCGAGGTGCTCTCGGTTCAGGCGTAGAACGCGTCCTCCCCGTGAGCGTCCTGCCAGGCGAACGCGAACAGACGGCGAGAGGGAACGGGGTCGAGGCGACGACCGTCGCTCGCTCGTCCGGTCGCTGGGTCCCACGTCGCGCCGTCTGCGGCCAGGTCGTCGTCGCGGCGCTCGAACGC
The DNA here is from genome assembly GCF_021729015.1 of Halobacterium rubrum. Classification (GTDB taxonomy): domain Archaea; phylum Halobacteriota; class Halobacteria; order Halobacteriales; family Halobacteriaceae; genus Halobacterium; species Halobacterium rubrum. The sequence continues at coordinate 425,498 of NZ_JAJQQZ010000002.1, read as the reverse complement.
GAATCCCGGGTCTTCGAAGGCGGAGATGCCGCCGTCAGCGGCTATCACGACGACCGCCAGGCCACCGACGGTGTCCGCGACGACGCCGCCGGCCGCCTCGACGCGCCGGGCGGGGTACCCGACTGCCTCGCCGTCGGCTTCGACACCCAGAACGACGTCTTTCGGGTCGAGGTCCGCCCGGTTCCAGGACCGCTGGCGGCCCTCGCCGCGCATGCCGTACAGCCCGAACGGTTCGCTCTCCGCGTACCGCTCGTAGGGTTCCATGTCGTAGTGCGTTCGCGGCGACTGGGTTCCATCGCGGCCATGGGTCGGCTGGAGGACGACGCCGTTCGGGTTGGCGTCCCGGAACGCTTCGTAGGGGACGAGCGACGCGGGCAGCACGTCGAGTTTCGCGCCCTCGAGGTCGCCCGCGAACGCCTCGCCCGTCGTCTGCTTCCACTCGCTGTCGGTCTGGCGGTCGTACAGGACGAGCGCGTCGTCGGCGAGCTTCCCGGAGACCCCGAACTCCAGCGTCTGGCGGGCGACTGTGCGGTCGTAGACGACGGCGCTCCAGCAGATCGGACACCACGTCACGGCGATCGGCGTTCGGTCGCCGTCAGCGTCGAGGACGTCGTTGACGACCTCGTGGTAGCTCAACAGCCGAATCGGGTACGCGCGCGGCGGGTCGGCGTCGACCACGACGACCTGGTCGCCGGGGTCGCCGAAGTAACTCGGGCCGAACTCGGGGGCGTCGACGCTCGGAATCGCGTCCCGGGGCAGCACCGACTCGACGTGCATATTGGCGCGTACTCGGCCTGCGAGGATAGCCGTTCGGGAACCCGCGGGTTGGGCCGTTACTGGCGCGCTCCCGGGGAGTCGAATCGGTCGAGCTCGGGAGCCGCGAGGACGCGGCGGCGGGGCGGCCGGACACCGGGACTACGGGCCGGCCGCCCGGCAGCCAACGAGAACTGGGGGAAGGGGTCCCCGGGTCAGGCCGCAGACTGGCGCCCTCGGGGAGCAGACGCCACGCCCACAGACGCGTCGCTCGGACAAAAAGCTGAGACAACGGCCGGGTTACGGAGTGAACGGCAGGTAACTGCGGGGGACGGGGCGGTCACTGTTCTGGGGCGTTCGGCCGGTCGCCGGGACGGATGTTCAGCGCGTCTGCGACGGTGTTCGCGGACACCGCAGTGGCGGCGACGGCGAGGAGGCCGACGATGGCCGGGTCGTCGAACCCCGCGTCGCGGAGCGCGTCCACGTCGCCAGCCGAGACGGCGGACGGGTCGGCGGCCACCTGTTCGGCGAACCCGATGGCCGCGCGCTCCCGGTCGTCGAAGGCGTCGGTGTCGCCGCGCGCGACAGCGTCGACGTCGGCGTCCGGGACGCCCACCTGTTCGACGAGCGCCTCGCGATGGCTGGCGACGCAGTACTCGCAGTCGTTCGCGACCGAGACGGCCAGGTAGACGAGTTCCGCGAGCCGTCGGTCCACGCCCGCCGCGTCGACGACGGCGTCGTGGTACCGCTGGCGGGCCGCGAGGACGTCGGAGTTGGTGGCGACGGCCCGCGCGAACAGCGACGGCTCGCCGTACTGGTCGGCGTCCGCCGCGAGCAGTTCGGCCGTCTCCTCGTCGGCGTCGGCCGCAGTGACGTACTCGAGGTGCATCACTCCGAGGACGCGCCCATCGCCCCCTGAACCTTACTGTCCCAGCGTGGGCTCGTCGATTCGACCGGGCCGCCGCGGTCCCGGCTGTTCGGTCGGGGTAGCGGGCCGCGTCCGTTGGCGAGGCACGTCTCCGCTACGGTTCCGTTACGTGGTTACCGGCTGGTTCGCGCGGCCTTTTATGTTACCAAACACTACTGAGTTACTGTAAGTAACTATGACAGGCGTCGAAATCGACACCGAACGCACGGCAGTACTGATCACGGACCCACAGATCGACTTCCTCAAGCCGGAGAGCGTCGTCTGGGAGAAGGTCGGCGAGACGGTCGAGGAGAACGCCGTCGTCGAGAAGCTGCGGCGGCTCCGAGACGCCGCTCGCGCGGGCGACGTCCCCGTCGTCTACTCGCCCCACGAGTACGAGGACGCCGAGTACGACGAGTGGCAGCACCTCAACACCATCGACGAGATCATGTTCGACACCCGGATGTTCGACGTGGCCGGTGACGGCGCGGACTTCGTCCCTGAGCTCGAACCCGACGACAACACATTCGTCCTCTCCCCCCACAAGCAGCTCTCGGGGTTCTGGAGCAACGACGCGCAGATCCAGCTCCGCCAGCGCGGGATCGACACGATCGTCCTCGCGGGCATGAGCGCGAACCTCTGCGTGGAGTCCCACCTCCGGGACGCCGTCGAGAACGGCTTCGAGGTGCTGACGGTCACGGACGCCACAGCGGCCGCCGGCGAGGACGCCCTCGAGGCCGCGCTCACCAACTACGAGTTCATCGCCCACGAGACCGCGACCACCGGCGATGTCGTCGACCGCCTCGAAGCGGCCGCCGACGGCTCGGCCTGACGTCCGGAACGGCTCCACGCGCGGACTGACGACCGGAGTCGACTGTCCGCCACTGCGGCGCCAGCGCGTCCCTACGGGACCTCGCCGGGCATCGACCCCTCGTACCAGCGGCCGGTCTCGGCGCCGCACTCCTGACAGCGCGCCGCGACCGCCGCCCCGTCACCCGCCTCCTCCAACTCGGACTCCGTCTCCGCATCGCACTCGGCACAGTGCCGGAGCTTCCGCTGCTCGCCGTATTCGAGCGGCGCGCCCAGCGTCAACGCCCGGACGCGCTCGCTGCCCCGGTTCCAGCCGCGCTGGAACTCCCCCGGACCGAACCGCACGATCTCTCCCGCGTCGACAGTTACCGGGCCGTCCTCGGTGTCGAACGTCGCGGTGCCCGACTGCACGTAGAACAGCTCCTCTTGGATCTCGTGGTTGTGATAGGCGAACGCGAAGCTGTCGCCGGGCTCCAGCTCGTAGTAGTTGACCGCGACGTCGGTCGCGCCCAGCGCGTCGGTGAGCTGGCGCATCACCGCCGCCGGCTGCACGCTGTTCTCGACGTCCGCGATGGTGACTCGCTCCATACGGGGCGTCCGCGGGCCAGTCGAATAAAACGCCACCAGCCGGCAGCCGTCCCGCCGCCGTCACCACGGCAGCACGACGAACTCGCCCGTGGCCGCGGCGCGCACGCCGAGGTAGAACGCGGTGCCGAGCGCCGCGCTCGCGACCACGACCAGGTCGGGGTCGCGCCGCGGCATCGCGTGCCCCACGACCGGGATGTCGGCGAGCTCGGGCCGGGTGACGACACGATTCATCACCGTGCCGAAGCCGGCCACCAGCACGGGACCAGCGACAACGCTGTTGACGGCAGTGACGAACTGGCTGGTCGCGGCGTCGCTCAACTCGACGGTGGCGACGGGCCCGACGACGGACGCGGGGGCCGGGAGCACTGCGACAGCGCCGCCGTAGTTCGCGTACAGGAACAGTGTGCTGCCGCCGACGAGGGCGGCGAGCCTGACGCGCCCGCGGTGGACGGTGGGTAGTGCGCGCGGCAGGACGAACACGCCGAGCAGGAACACGGCGTTCATGCCAGCCCACGGGCCGAAGTCCTGCATCGCCAGTGGCAGCCCCGTGGCGAGGATGCCGACGCTGAACCAGTCGAGGCTCAACAGCCGGCTGCTCGGACACGACCCCGCGAGGACTTCGGCGCGGTGTCCCGGGTGGAGCAGGTGGGCGACGACCCGCGTCAGGAGGAACGTCGGCACGAGCAACACGTAGGCCGCCAGCCGGACCTGGAGGCCGGCCGCCGTCCCCGCGGCGCCGATGGCGATCGCCGTCGAGAAGTCCACGACGCCGTTCACGAACCAGAACGTGAGCACGGACGGCGCGAACAGGCAGCCGTTCAGGATGGCCGCGAGGTAGCCCGCCGAGTACGAGAACTCCTGGTCGAGGAGGTCGCGGAACGCGGCCGCAACGTTCCTCGCCGTCCCGATGGCCGACCGGATTCCGGACGCCGGTGGGGCTCGCAGCTCAGTCATCGCTGGACGGAGCCGACGTTCGCCGCGGCCCTGACGGGTCCGGTCGCCCGTTTGTCCCAGCCACGCCGAATCAGTTCGCGGCGTCCTCGAACGCCGACTCGACGACTTTGCTCAGCGTCGGGTGGGAGTGAATCGTGTCGGCGACGTCGTCGACGGTGAGGCCGTGCCGCATCGCGACGACGGCCTCGTGGAGCAGGGCAGACGCGTCGCGACCGAGTGCGTGGGCGCCGAGGATCTCGCCGCTCCCGGGGTCGGCGAGCACCTTCACGAAGCCGGCGTCGAGTTTCTTCGCGCGCCCCATCGCCGAGTCGGCGTGGTCGGCGCGCCCGACGACGTACGGCGCGTCCGCGGCCGCGAGGTCGGCCTCCGTCGCGCCGACACCCGCGACCTGCGGGTCGGTGAACACCGTGTGGGGCATCGCCGAGAGGTCCAGCGCGCGTCGTTCACCGTGGACGACGTTCGCGACGGTGTGCCGAGTCTCGTAGTCGCCCGAGTGTTTGAACATGCCGTTGTCGGCGATGTCGCCCTGCGCCCAGACGCCCCGGGCGGACGTCTCCAGGTAGTCGTCGGTCTCGACGAACCCCCGGTCGTCGACGTCGACGCCGGCCGCCTCGAGGTTCAGGGTGTCGCTGTTCGGCCGGCGGCCGAGCGCCACCAGCACTTCGTCGCCCTCGACAGTTCGGGTGTCGCCGTCCGCGGTTTCCGCGTGGACGGCGTAACCCTCAGCGGCCTCCTCGACGGCCGTCACCCGGTGGCCCGTGTAGACATCGTGCCGGTCGGCTGCAATATCAGTGAACGCTTCGCCCACGGCGTCGTCCTCGCGGGGCAGCAGCGAGTCCTCCATCTCCAGGACGGTCACGTCGGTGCCGAACGCGTCGAAGGCGTACCCGAGTTCGACGGCGATGTAGCCGCCGCCGAGGACAACCATGCTCTCCGGAACGTCTCGGCGGTAAAGCGCGTCCTTACTGGTCATGTAGTCGATGTCGTCGAGACCGTCGATGGGCGGAACCATCGGACGACTGCCGGCGGCGACCACAACCTTCTCGGCACTTACCTCGTCACCACCGAGCTCCACGGTGCGCTCGTCGACGAACCGGGTGTACTCGTCGAACAGCGTGAGGTTCGGTTTCTCTCGGTAGCGCTCCTCCATCCCGTCTGCGATGCCGCCGAGAAGGTCGTCCATCTCGTCGACGACGGCCGCGTGGTCGACGCCGTGCACGGACGCGTCCACGTGAAACTTCCCCGCTGCCCGGACGTCGCTGATGGCGTCCGCAGCCTGGATGAGCATCTTCGAGGGGTTGCAGCCCCGGTTGAGGCACGTCCCACCGAGCGGCCCCGGCTCCACGAGTGCGGTGTCGAGGCCGGCGTCCGCGGCCGCGGCGGCGACGTTGTTCCCGGTCCCGCCGCCGACCACGAGCACGTCGAAGTCTGATGTCATGTCGTCCCGGACGGGGCCGACAGGCAAAACCTCTCAGCGTAAGTGTAAGCCGGTTGCACACACGCGATTCCTACACCACAGCCCCCGCGGACAGCCTGCTGTGCTACCGTGTCAGTCTTCGGCGGAGTCCTCCCAGAAGACGTCGGGGAGGTCGCTGTCGGGGTTCTCGGCGAGGTAGTCCCGCTTGGTGAGGTTCGCGTCCTCGATGAGCTCCGCGGCCTCGCCGGCCCACACGTAGAACCCGACGAGCGTCTCCCGGCGCATCCGGTCGAGGTCTACCGAATGATAGACGTTGACGACGCCGCCGCCCTCGCGGTTGAGCTCGGACTGCTTGAGGAGGCCCAGGTCGACGAGCGTGTTCAGGTACCGGGTCACCGTGCTGCGCTCGTAGCCGAGCTGGTCGGCGACCTCGGTGGCCGACAGCGGCCCCTCGCCGATGACGCACAGGCAGATGTCGAGGCCCGCCTTCGGCAGGCCGAACGCCTCCAGCAACACCTGCTTGACGTCCGGCGGCTCGACCCGCATCGAGACGTCGGTCACGCGCTCCATCGGCGTGTCGTGACAGGACATCGGCGGGTCGTCGCTGCCGATGGTGAGCACCACGTTGTCGCAGTCGCGGCACTCGTAGATGTCGTAGCGGCTCGACGCCGGGTCGTACTCCACCTCTTCGGGAATCTGTGCGGACGGGTCGTCGGTGCCGTCGTCGCCGCGGGGGTTAGCCATCGCTTCTCGAAGCCTCCATTCGTGCGGGAGAACGGACTCACCGGGAATAAATACCCGCCTCGGACCCCGTCACCCAGGAACCCGCCGGGCCGTCCGTTCTCCCTCGCTGCGACCACGAGCCGGCTGTCACGCTCAGCGTCACTCGCCGTTGGCGCGACCACCGACGCCACTAACCTCGAAGCGCGCACCGCCATCCGCGCTGTCGGTCGCCACGACGTCCCACCCGTGGTCGTCGGCGATGCTGGCGACGATTGCGAGGCCGAGGCCGGTCCCCGTGTCGTCCTCGGTGACACCGCGGTCGAAGAGGGCATCCCGTCCCTCGGACGGCAGCCCAGTCCCGTCGTCGGCGACGAAGAAGCCGTCCGGCATGTCACCGACGGTGACCGTCACGTCTTCACCGCCGTGTTCGACGGCGTTTCGGAAGAGGTTCGCGAGTAACTGTTTCACGCGGGACGGGTCTGCCGCGATGGCCTGGCCGGTTTCGACGGATAGCGAAGCCGTAGGTGCGTTGGCTAGCCGCCAGGCTTCCCGGGACTGCGACGCCAGGTCGACCGCCTCGATCGTTTCTACCGTCTCGCCCTGGCGGGCGACGACGAGCACATCATCTACGAGGGCGTTCATGCGCTCGGCCGCGTTCCGGATCGCCTCGAAGTGCTCCGGGTCGCCGGTCTCTTCGGCGAGGTCCACGCGTCCGGAGACGACGTTCAGGGGGTTCCGGAGGTCGTGTGAGAGCACGCTCGCGAACTGGTCGAGGCGCTCGACCTCCGCCTCGAGCTCGCGCTCGTATGCGACGCGCTCGGAGACGTCTCTGAGCATCGCCACCATCCACGTCGATTCGCCCCCACCACCACTACTGACGTCCAGAGACGCTCCCGAGATTTCGGTCGGGACCGTCTCGCCGGCCTTCGTGACGCAGGCCAGATCGTCCGTCCACCCGGAGCCGTCCCTGAGGACGTCCCTGAGGAACTCGTCTCTGACCTCCTCGAAGTCCTCGGGATGGATGTCTTCCGGGTCCAGGTCGAGCAACTCCTCGCGCGTGTACCCCAGTAGCTCGCAGGCGGCGGGGTTGACGTCGACGAACCGTTCGGTGTCGAAGTCGACGACCATCACGGCGTCGTTGCTGTGCTCGAACACCTTCCGGTAGAGTTCGTCGACGGGTGGGCGGGCGGAATTCTCCCGGTCACAGTACGGGTCGGGATCTTCGGACATCTCTGACCAGGCTCTGACTATCTTGACCTGGGAACGCTCATAAAAGCTCTGCGGGTGTGGGAGCCTCCTGCTCACCCGTTCTGGTTCGGATTTTCTCTCGAAACTGTGCCGTCTTGTACGATTCCGGGGCGTGATTGATAATCTGGAATCGTATCAGGGCTAAGTCGGCTGTAGACGGTCAGTTCAGGACTCGGGGACAGAACTCGTGAGGTCAGGCAGTCGAAATAGGGACGAGATGGGGACGTGTTAGTCGTTTTTGATGTCTTTTAGCTGGTTGACGAGGTCGTCCGTGGAGGCTTTCGTCTCGAAGTGGACGTCACCATCGTGGTCGTTTTCGTGGACATTGACTCCCTTGTCCTCGTCTGTATCTACGCTCTGGTCTTTTTGCTCAGACTCGTCGTAGCTACCAAAACCCATACGCCTGCATTCGTGGCTCTCCGCAAAAGTTGAGAGATGTGGATTTTGAGTTCTCCTGGGCTGGGGAAAGCCGAATTTTACTAGTGAATACCTCCTCTCCTACCAAGAACACAGAATCGAGTGGTGGAGAGGTTAGATAAACAACCGCTCCGATATGGGATTGAGCGACCTCGTCGTCTCCTACCAGAGTTGAGTGATATTCCGTCGAAGCGAGACGAGAAGGGAATCCTCGCCAAACTCCTTGATGGTCTCTTGAACTGCGTTGACACTCGGGTCGGAGGCAGAGAGTTTGTTCTGCCGAACCCTTCGCATCAGATGCTTGGCGAAAGATTCAGCCGCTGAAACGGTCGATTCCTTCGATTCGTACGAGTCAATCAGGTAATTGTGGCGGACGTTCGTCGGCGTGTCCGTCGAGAGACGAAGTTGGTGGGCGTTGCTGACTTCCGGATCCGAGACGACTTCGACCGTAAACATCGTTCCGGTAGCTGTCCGGAAGCGGAATTTGATGGCCCCATCCGACTGTTCAGCGTGTTCGGCGACGCGCCAGTCTGGGGGGAGGTCGAACTCGGAATCTCTCATGACTGGAATGTGGTCGTTGACTGGTAGTCGAATACCGGCTTGTCGGCCCCTGACTCCTGAACGCGGAGGACGCCATCGACGTGTTCGGAGAGCGTAGCAATCGTGTCCGTGTCGTGGTTCGTGTAGTCGAGTCCGAACAGACAGAGACCGTCCGATGACCGATGCGCCCGGAAATCGTCGAGAACCGCCGAGAGACGTGTCGGCGGATTCGCATCTAGAAGTGGGGAGAGTGACCGGACGATGAGGTGGCGGCGGCCTGGGGACGATGGTGCGGTGTCAGTGTGATCAGCGAGCGCGACGAGAAGCCGTTCTAGGTCACGCGGTCCGGTGGTCGAACGAACGGGAACTTCGTCGTACGGTGCTCCATACGCGGGACGGTCACCTGTCGTATCTATCAGTTTGAGAGCGGGCCGCTCACTAACGGCTGCCCGACCAGCAAAGGATTTGACTGCCCGTGTTGGGGAGGTGGCTGTTGTGATGATGACCGCAGTATCCGAGCCTGTTCCGAAGGTGGCGAGCGCGTCTAAGGTCACGCAGTACTCAGTCGGTGCCCCATCAGTAAGGACGAGAACCGTTACACCGGTTTCGAATACGTCGGGAAACCGCTTGGCCTGCCCGTCATGAGAGGTAGTGAAGCCGCCCTCCATCGTGCTCACCGACCCCCGCGTAGTTGTTCATCGTTCGTCGGTTGGGCGAGCTTCGCCAATGTCCGTTCCGAGTAGTAGCGCGCTCCATAGGTCAGGCAGCTTGTAATTTCGATGGTGTCGGCTGACGTTGTCAAATGCGGTAGCTCCGTAGAGGGGATCGTTCGTTCGGTGAGTGTGCTACCACAGTCCGAGCAGGGAAGGTCTATTTTGTTCATGGGTGAGAGCGGTTCGGTCGAGTCCCGTCGTAGCACCCTCGGACGAGCCGGAGCGAAGTCGCCGCAATGGGGAGACGACCAGCGGTGGTGAATCCCGCGGCGTGGCGGACCGATAGGGGCGAAGAAAGGCCGGGACGACCCCGAATCATTACTGCTTTGGCAGCCCGTTTTTAAATAGATTTCGTATAATCTGGACGCACATCGACAATCAGGAGGCTGAGTTCCAATATCGCAACGCCTAAGGACGAGAATCGCGAAGGTTGGACTGAGACACACTCCCTAGTTGCGAGACTGGGTAATTATGGTGTCCGATGACGCCAATTTGGCCGAGGACTTCGCCGTCCGCGTTTCGGTGAACGAAGTCATCCACGGCCGCCATCCGTGGACTTGCCTTCCTGCAGGTTCGGCCGGGTGTCTGCTCCCCGGCTCGAGCCACCTGCTTTCTGACCTCAATATTGGCACGAACACAAGCGAATAGCTGCTCAGTGTATGCTGGTAATCAGGGCGACAGTGGCCCTCACTCGTCCGTGGCGCTGTTGAGCCAGGTCAGTGCGAGTGGCTGCCTCGAGTGAACTGGCCGGAGAACGCGCGCTGGACGACCTCCGGGAGCGCGGGGTGGACGTGAATCGACTCCCGGATGTCCTGGACGGTGCCGGAGCCGGCTTTCATCGCGACGACGACCTCCTGGATGAGCGTCGAGGCGTCCGGGCCGACGATGTGGCAGCCGAGAATCTCGCCGTCGAGGTCGATGAGGACTTTCACGAAGCCCTCGGCGTGCATCGCGTCACCGCGGCCCGTATCCTCGAACGCGTGAGTGTTCGTGGCGTACTCTCGGCCCGCTTGCTGGAGCTCTGACTCCGTCGCACCCACACCGGCCACTTCTGGCGACCCGAACACGGCGAACGGCATCGCCGAGTAGTCGACCGGCGTCAGCTCGTCGTCGAATATGTTCAGCGTGACAGTCCTCGCCTCGTGGTTGGCGTTGTGCTTCAGCAGGTACTCGCCGACGATGTCGCCGAGCGCCCAGACGCCGTCGGCGTCCGTCCGGAGGTACTCGTCTGTCTCGACGAACCCCGCCTCGTCCGTCTCGATGCTCGTGTTCTCGAGGGCGAGGGTGTCGGTGTTCGGCCTGCGGCCGGCCGCGACGAGCAGCTCGTCGCCCGTCACGCGCACCGGCTCTGCCTCCGCCACGATCCCCCCGTTGTCGCCGTACTCGTACTCGCGAGCCTCGACGGTGATCTCGCCGTCCCCCTCCGATACACTGGTGACTTCGTGGCCGGTATGGACGTCGAAGCGGTCGGCGTAGCGCTCGGTGAACGCCTCGGCGACCTCCTGGTCGGCCGACGGGAGGAGATTCGGACGCCGACCCACGATGGTCACGTCGGTCCCGAACGTTCCGAAGAAGTGCCCGAGCTCCGCCGCGATGTACCCCCCGCCGACGACGACGAGACTGTCCGGGCGCTCCGTCAGTGTGAGCGCTTCGGTACTCGTGAGGTAATCGACGCCCTCGATGCCATCGATGGGCGGAATCGCGGGGCGCGTTCCTGCCGCGACGAGTATCGTGTCGGCCCGCAGCGTGGCACCGTCGTCCTCACCACCGTGGACCTCGACGGTGTGGTCGTCGACGAATCGGGCTTCGCCGTCGAACAGCTCGTGGGCGTCAGAGGACTCCAGCCCGCGCCGGATCGAGTCCGAGTCGCCGTGGACGTCTTCGGTCACTTCGCGGACGATGTCGGCGAACGCGACGTCCTCGACGGACGCCTCGATGCCGAACTCGCCGGCGCGGTCGATAGTCTCCAGCACGTCGGCGTGATAGAGGAGCTGCTTCGAGGGGATGCACCCCCGGTTCAAACACGTCCCCCCGATGCGTCCTTTCTCGACGATCGCGACCGACTGGCCCTGATTCGCCGCGACGTTCGCCACGTCCAGGCCCGAGCCGGTCCCGATTACGAGGAAGTCAAATTCCTGCATGGCCCCCGGTACGCTCGCTGACGTCATCAAAGACCGGTAACCAGTGGGTTACTCTTCCGCCGGACACGAACTGTCTCGGTCGAGACCGGCCGGCTCCGCTGTGTCCGACTCTCGTCTGTATCCTGTCCGTCTTCTCGGGTGTGCAGTAGGCTCGAACCTACGCGCATGTTTTTATTACGTAGATGCACAACCCAGCGTGGTAGAGATGGGGTCCGTGGGGAAAACTGACAGATCTGGGTCGGAGGCGAAGCACGGCCACGCACAGAGGAGTCGATACCGTGTCCTGCTCGTTCTCGCTGTTGCCGAACTGCTGGCGATGACGCTCTGGTTCAGCGCGTCAGCAGTCGGTCCGGAACTCGCGTCGCTCTGGAGCCTCTCGAGCGCTGAAACTGCATGGTTGACCAACGCCGTGCAACTCGGGTTCGTCGTCGGTGCCGTGCTTTCGGCGACGCTCACGCTCTCGGATACGATTCCGCCGCGGTACCTCTTTGCCGTCTCGGCCGTCGTCGGCGCAGGCGCGACTGCGCTCATTGCGCTCGCCGTGTCGTCGTTCCTTCCGGCGGTTCTCCTGCGATTCTTGACCGGTGCCGCTCTCGCCGGCGTGTATCCGACCGGAATGAAGATCATGGCCGGCTGGTTCCGGGAGGGGCGCGGGTTGGCTATCGGCACGCTCGTCGGCGCGCTCACAATCGGTTCGGCACTGCCGCATCTGCTTCGAGCAGTTGGTGGCGTCGACCGTCCACGCCTCGTCCTCCTGGGGGCGAGTGCCCTCGCAGTCGTCAGTAGTGTGCTCGTGCTCTTCGTCCGCCCCGGTCCCCACCAAGCGCCGGCAGCGCCATTCGACCCCGGCGCCGTTCGTCGGATGCTCGGTGACCGCGGGACGATGCTCGCAAACCTCGGGTACTTCGGTCACATGTGGGAGTTGTACGCCGTCTGGGCGTGGATTCCAGTGTACATCACTGCGAGTTTCGCTGCCAGCGGTGACCCGGCGCCGACACTCGCTGCCCTGCTCGCATTCGCGACGATTGCGATAGGCGGTATCGGTGCCCTGGTCGCCGGTGTGTTCGCGGACCGGATCGGGCGGACGAGTGTCACGAGTGGCAGTATGATCGTCAGCGGCAGTGCCTGTGTCGGCGCCGGCTTCGTGTTCGGTGGGCCCTTGCTCGTTCTCGTGCCGTTCCTGTTGGTCTGGGGGTTCGTCATCGTCGCCGACTCCGCGCAGTTCTCGGCGGCCGTCTCGGAACTCGCCGAGGACAGTTACGTCGGGTCGGCCCTGACGCTGCAGACTGCCGTCGGATTCCTGCTCACGGTGGGGTCGATCCAGGTCACGCCGATTATTGCCGATGCCGTCGGCTGGCAGTGGGCGTTCGCGCCACTGGTCGTCGGGCCGCTCGTCGGGACTGTCGCAATGCTGTGGCTCCGACGACTCCCCGAGGCGGCCGCACTGGCTGGCGGTCGCGGATGATGCTGCGCTCCGCTCGGCTTGCCTGGGTGACTCGACGCTGCTTCCCGAGACGCGACCAGACAGAGAGTGACCCGTGTCCGCTCCGTACGCCACACTGCTCCAGGGGGGCACGCACTCCCGTCAGAGTAGTCCGAGGCCGCCACCGACCAGTCGAACACCAACCACTGTGAGCAGTCCGAGCACGACGAGTCTGCGTGAGCGTTCGCTCGCGATGGTCCGGAGACGTTTCCCGACAGCGACGCCGACGACTGCCGGGAGCGCCGCAGCGATGGACGCTCCCAGAACGGCACTACTCGGATAGAGCCCGAGCACGCCAGCGACCACGACTCGAATCCCGTTGAGTCCCAGGAACACGAGGGCGACAACGCCGACGAACAGCCCGTGTGAGAGGTCGAAGCTCCGGAGGTACGCGATGAGCTGGACGCCGACGTTCGTCCCGCCGAACAGGAGCCCCGAAACACTGCCGACGCCGACCATCCCGAGCCGCGTCCGGCTGACTGCCCCCGCGTTCCCTGAGGACCACTGGGGCAGCGGAATCCGCTGTTGCGTGGTCGCGACGAATCCGAGTGTCAGAACCCCGAGACCGACACGCAGGGGGCTACTCGGGATGCTATTGAGGGCTATCATGCCGACGACCGTGCCGACCAGCGCCGCACCGACGAGTGGCGCGAACCGCCGGCTACAGGTCCGGAGTTCGTCCCCGGAGAGGTCCCCGACCAGCGAAAGGTTGACCGCGAGAATCGGGACGATCATGAACACGACCGCCGTCGCCGGGTCGATCGTCGTCGCGAGCGCCATCGTCCCGACGAGGGCGAACCCGAAGCCGGCGAGCCCGTTCGTCGCCCCGGCGATCACGATGACGAGCGTCAGCAGCGCGAGGGTCGGCCACCCGAGAGCCGAAATCATCCGTCGGCGCTCGCGAATCGCTCGTAGAGGACGGGGAGCGTCCCGTAGCTGACGGCGTTCCGGACGAGCGCCTCGGTCGTCGTGTACTCGTCGGTCCCGTGGGCCGTCTGCGTGCCGAACCCGAACTCGACCGTCGGAATCCCGCTGTGTCGGAGGGCCTTGGCGTCGCCGCCGCCGGTCGCGCTGCGTCGGTAGACCTGCTCGTCGACGACGTGCTCGGCCGCGTTCGCGCTCGCTTCGACGATGGGGCTCCCGAGCGGTTCGTAGGAACCACGGGTCCACGAGATGTCCGTGATCTCGATGCCGTCCATCCCGGTCAAACAGTTCCGTATGCCGCCGAGTGCCGCTCTCGTGTCGACACCGGCAGTCAATCGGATATCGACGCTCGCGGACGCCGACGCCGGTACCGTGTTGATTGCCGTGCCGCCCTCGATGACGCCGAGGTTGATGGTCGGGTACCTGTACAGCCGGCGGGTGGCGTCGGCCCCGGCCTCGGGTTCGTAGAAGCCGACCGACTCTTCGATGATGTCGTCCATCGACGCGTCGACCGGCTGCTCCTGCTGTCCGAAGTCGCCCCGCAACTGGTCGATGGCCGCTGTCAGTCGGTCGATCGCGTTCTCCCCGATCATCGGCCGCGAGCCGTGGGCGGCCGTCCCGGACGCCTCGAGGGTGAGCCAGATGTTGCCGCGGTCGGCGACCGAGACGGAGTACCGACCGTTGCGAGCGGTCGTCTCGCCGACGACGCAGGCGTCGGGGGCGAAGTCGCTGGTGTCCAGGAGCGTCGTGAGGCCGGCGTCGCCGCCCGTCTCCTCGTCGCTCACGAACGCGAACTGGAGTGTCACTGGCGGCTTCGTCCCGGTTCGAGCGTACGCGAGTGCGACCTGTAGCATCGCAGCGACGGCGCCTTTCATGTCGGTCGTGCCGCGCCCGTAGATGCGATCCCCGTCTCTCTCGCCGAGCGGGTCGTACGTCCAGTCGCTCTCGTCGAACGGGACGGTGTCCAGGTGGCCGTTGAAACACAGCGTTCGGTCGGTCCGGCCGGGGAGCGTCGCGAGCAGATTCGGCTTCTCGGGGTCGACCTCGAACCGTTCGACGGCCAACGACGGTTCGTCGAGCGCACGCTTCAGCCACTCGACGATCTCGACCGTTCCTCCGGGTGGATTCTGCGTGTCGTGACCGACCAGTGTCTCGGTGAGCGCGAAGAGCTCACTGCGATTGGCGGAGAGGTACTCGGCGACGGCCGTCGGGAGGTCGGACGAATTCATCGTTGTGGGGGCTGGTTAGCGCTCCTCCCGGACCCACTCCTCGAGCGTGAAGTCGTCGTAGTCGGTGCGATCGACGACCGCCCAGTCGTCCCGGTCCCACTCCGGGAAGTAGGCGTCGCCGTCGTACTCACCCGGGACCCGACTGAGCACCATCCGGTCGACGGCGGACTGGAACAGGTCGTAGATGCCGGCCCCGCCGATGACGTAGGCGCGGTCGAATCCGAGCGACTCGACGACCGCGACCGCGTCGTCTACCCCCGACGCGTGGTGGGCCGAATCGACGTCGTACTCGGATTGCGACCGGCTCAACACGATTTGCGCCGTCCCGGGGAGGTCGGCCCGCATCGAGTCGAACGTCCGCCGGCCGAGAATCACGGGCCAGTCCGCGATCCGGTTCCGGTACTGGCGTTTGTCTGCCGGGATGCTCTGCCAGGGTATCTCGCCGTCTCGGCCGATGACGCCGTTCTCTGCCACCGCTGCGACTGATATCAGTTCCATTGTATGCTGTTGTCGGTCGTCACGCGCAGTCCAGTTCGCAGTCGTAGGACCGGCTGTAGATCCAGTAGCCGTCCGTAGCTGGCGCCATCGGCGACGCGTACTCCAGAGACAGTTTCGGATCGTCGGTGCGGTCCAGCGTCTCGACGAAGCGCCACTGGCCTGCCGGCTCGGCGACGTCGATGCGATACTGCCACACGTGGATCTGCTCGTCCATCACGTGAATCCCGTAACTGTCCGGAATGACGTCGGTCTGGTTCGGGGTGTCGTCCGGGGTGGTCGCGTCACTGCTCATGCGACCACGTACTGCTCGGGTGGGTTTGTCGTCGTCGCACGTGGGACGTCCTCGCACACACCTGCGATAGCTTTATGCCACATCAGTAGTCCCCGACGCCGGCGTACTCGACACCGGTCAGTTCGGCGACGTCCTTCTTCCAGGTCGTCAGGTCGCGGCGGTCGAAGCCGGCGAGGCTGTCGTGGCCACAGGCACGCGCCAGGACCTTCATCAGAGAGACAGTCGCCTCGAAGTAGTTCCGCAGCCCGTCGGCAGCCGACTCCACGACCAGGCGGTCCCGGAGTCCCTCCTTCTGTGTGGCGATGCCGACCGGGCAGTTGTTCGAGTCACAGGCCCGCATCCCGAGACAGCCGATCGCCTGCATCGCCGCGTTGGCGACGGCGACGCCGTCCGCGCCCAGCGCCATCGCCTTCACGAAGTCCGACTCCGTGCGCAGGCCGCCGGTCGCGATCAGGGTGACGTCCGACGCGCCCCGGTCGTCGAGGTGGCGGCGAGCGCGCGCGATGGCGGGCATCGTCGGCACGGAGATGTTGTCCTTGAAGACGTCCGGCGCCGCCCCCGTGCCGCCGCCGCGGCCGTCGAGGATGACGTAGTCGGCGCCCGCCTCGAGCGCGAAGTCGAGGTCGTCCTCGACGTGCTGGGCCGAGAGCTTGAACCCGACCGGGATGCCGCCGCCGACGTCGCGCACGCGGTCCGCCATTTCGGCGAAGTCCTCGGGCATCCGCAGGTCCGGGAACCGGGCCGGGCTGACCGCGTCGGTGCCCGGTTCGAGGTCGCGGACCTCCGCGATCCGCCCCTGGACCTTCTCGCCCGGCAGGTGACCCCCGGTCCCGGTCTTCGCGCCCTGGCCGGCCTTGAAGTGGAACGCCTGGACGTCCGCGACCTTCTCGATGTCCCAGCCGAACTTCCCGGAGGCGTACTCGTAGACGTACCGCGAGTTCGCGTCCCGTTCCTCGGGCAGCATCCCGCCCTCGCCCGAGCAGACGCCGGTGCCGGCGCGCTCGGCGCCCGTCGAGATGGCGACTTTCGCCTCCTCGCTGAGCGCACCGAAGCTCATGTCGCTGACGAAGACGGGGATCTCCAGTTCGAGTGGGTTCTCGGCGTTCGGGCCGACCACCAGACTGGTGTCGACGGGCGCCTCGTCGTCCAGCGGCGTGCGCGCGAGCTGCGCCGTCAACAGCTGGAGGTCGTCCCAGGACGGCAGCTCGTCCCGGGGGACGCCCATCGCAGACACGTCGCCGTGCTCGCCGATGCCCTCCGCGCCCAGCTGGGCGAGTTCCTGGATGTAGTGGGTGTGGGGTTCCTTCTCGGGGTCGGGGTCGCCGTAGAACTCGGGGTTGGTCGCGCTGTCCGCCTCCTCGGGGTCCAGGTCGTCGTACGGCTGGGGGTTGTCCGCGGCCCAGTCGGCGACCTCCGCGGCGTCGACGTAGACGGCGTCGTCCCCTTCGTCGACCCACGCCGTGAACGTCTCGAGCTGTTCGGAGTTGTCGTACTCGCTAATGCCCGTGTCGTACCGGTAGTCCCAGCCGTGGACGCCGCAGATGAGGTTCTGTCCCTCCACGTGGCCGTCGCCGAGCAGCACGCCCCGGTGGAGACACCGGCCGTACAGCACCGATACATCGTCGTCGTACCGCACCACGACGAGGTCGACGCCCGCTGCCTTCGCGTGGGCCGGCTCGCGGTCCGGGAGGTCACTCCAGGTCGCGACCCGCTCGGGGTCGCCGGCGTCCGAAGGCCTCATCGCTGCCTCCGCGCCGCAACTGGCGCGCCTCGATTCGCATGCTGTCGGTGCCGGACGTGGGCGTCGATATCGCGAGTCATGAGTAGTGAACGGGGCGGCTGGGGCGCGGGGGACCGAGTTCCGGCACACGGGGGGTGCCGGGGTGGCCCCAGCCACGTGAGACACGCGACCCCGGACGTAAATCCGTCGCGCGACCGTGCAACCCAGTACCACAGTCGACCCGAAGTTATGTAGGGCTGGTTGCGGAGTGGTAGCCAACACGATGTCACGGCCGCGACCCGCCGCTTCGGCGTCCGCGGAGGGCCGACGACGGTGACCGACTGCACGTACCAGTACGCCGCCGACGGGACCGAGCGGACGTGTCCCCGTCCGTCGGCGGACGGCCACGACCGGTGCGTGTTCCACCTCTCGCCCGCCGAACGCGAGGCCGACGGGCCCGACGCCCCGACGCTCCGCGAGGCGTTCCTGGCGGACGTCGACGCCGACGACCCGGCGCGACGCGAGTACGTCGGCGTGCACGTCCGGGACCTCGACCTGTCCGCGCTCGTCGTCGACGGCCACGACGTCGGCCCCGTCGCGTTCCGCGACGTCACCGTCGAGGGAACCCTCGACCTCTCCGGGGCCGTGCTCGCCCATCCGCTGGTCGTCGAGGACTCCCGGGTCGGTCACCTCGACGCCTCGGACGCGACCTTCGAGATGGACGTCACGGTCGACGAGTCGACGCTCGGCGCCGCCACCGACCTGTCGACGTGCGTCCGCGCGAAACGCGCGTCCTTCGAGCGCAGCCTGCGCCTGCACGCCACCCGGCTCGAGGGGAGCGCCGAGTTCGCGGCGGCCAGCGTCGACGGCTGGCTGAACGTCGACGGCGTTACCGTCGCGGGCCGCGCGCACTTCCCGCGGGTCGTCGTCGACACCGCGCAGTTCGCCGCGACGACCTTCGCAGCGGGCGCCGAGTTCGCGGGGGCCGACTGCGAGACCGCCACCTTCGACGGCGTCACGGTCCCGGAGGGCGCGACACTGGACCTCTCGGCGGCGTCGATCTCGCGGCTGCGGGTCCTCCCCGACGACTCGACCGACTGCCTGCTGGCGGACGCCGACGTCGCGGCCGGGTGGCTCGGGCAGCCCGAGGACACGGCCGCCTTCTACGACCTCACGGACGCGACGGTCGGCGACGTGGACCTGGACTGCGACCCGGAGACGTTCGACCGCTACCGGTTCTACCGGACGCGCTTCGACGGCTTCCCGTTCGCGTCCTACCGCGGCGTCCTCCGGGCGAACCGGTGGCGTATCCACGAGTACGCCGGCGACCCGGCCACCGAGACGGACGTCGAGAGCCTCGAGCGGACGTACCTGGAGGCCAAACAGGGCGCGTCCGGCATCGGCGACGGCGAGACGGCGTCGCTGTTCTTCGTCGAGGAGCTACGCTACCAGCGGCGGCGATACGCCGCCCACGCACTCGACCCGTCGCACTCGACGTGGCATCGTGGGGACGCCGTGGTGCGCTGGCTGACCAACGTTTTCCTGGACGCCGTCGCCGGGTTCGGCGAGCGCCCGCAGCGCACCGTCGCACTATCGGCCGCCGTCATCTTGGCCAGCGCCCTGGTGTACCCCGCGACGGCCGGGCTCGCAGCCGGCAGCGACGTCGTGCGGTACGCGACTCACGGGCCCTCGGCAGTCGTTGACGGCCTCTACTTCAGCGTCGTGACGTTCGCGACGCTGGGGCTCGGCGACGTCCACCCGGTCGGGTCGCTCGGCCGGTTCGTCGCCGCGTCGGAGGGGCTGGCCGGCGCGCTGCTGACCGCCATTTTCGTGTTCTCGCTGGGGCGCCGCGTGACGCGGTAGCGTCGGCGCCGTCAGTCGTCCTCGCCTGTCGTCTCTCCCATCCCGAGCTTGGACAGCACGACCGGCATCAGCAGGCCCTGGACGACGATGCTGAGCGCGGCGACGCCGAACACCATCGCGCGCAACTGCCCCAGGAACGGCACGCCCTCGGGCAGCGACAGCACCAGCGCGACCGGCACCACGGTGTGGAGGCCGCCCCAGACCATGACGTGCTGGCAGTAGCCGGGGACGGGCCGGCTGCCAGCGAGGTTCGTCGCCGTCACCAGCGGGTAGATGGTCGCCGCGCGCGTCGCGACGACCAGCACGGCCGCCAGGGCGACGACGTCGGCGTGCGCGACGAGGCTGTCGAACCCGACCTCGGCGCCGATGAGGACGTAGAGGACGGTGGTCGCCATGAAGGAGGCGGTCGTCCACACCTGCTGGACGTGATACTCGCTGGTGCTCATCTTGTGGTGGGTCTCCTCGTGGGCGCCTGCCAGCAGGCCGGCGCCGACCACTGCGAGGATGCCGCTGACGCCGAGGGCGTGCTCGGCGAGCAGGAAGCTGCCGTAGGCGACCAGCACCGTCAACAGGAGGACGCTCATCTCGTCCTCGAGGCGCCGCATCACGGCGTGGGCGGCGTAGCCGACGGCGGCACCGAGCAGGAACCCGCCGCCGCCGACGACGGCGACCTCGACGAGGACGCCGATGAGCCCCGCGGGCGTCGCGAGGCCGGCGACGGAGCCGGAGGACTCGAAGGCGGCGACCAGCGTGGTGAACAGCACGACCGCGACGCCGTCGTTGAACAGGCTCTCGCCCTCGATGGTGACCGCGAGGCGCTCGGAGACGTCCAGCTCCTCGAAGATCGACAGCACGGCCGCGGGGTCCGTGGGCAGGACGATGGTCGCGAACAGCAGCGACACGAGCAGGGGGAACCCGAACGCGACGGTTCCGGCGGCGCCCAGGATGCCGACCGCTAGCGGCAGGCCGACGACGGTCAGTACCGCGACGAGGCCGGCGTTCGCCCACAGCCGCCGGACGTCCAGCGTCGTCGTGCCGTGGAAGATGACGGCCGGCAGGAACACCATCAGTATCAGGTCCGGCGTGAGCTCGAGGCCGAACGACAGGCCGAGCGCCGACACGGCGACGCCGACGGACACGAGCACGCTCGCGAACGCGACCCGGTCGCGGCCCGCGACGAGCAGGCGGACGGCGAACGCCACCGCGAACACGGCGAGGACGCTCACGAGCGTGGCCGCGAGCCCGCTCATAGTGGCTGCCCGCTGGACTGGGGCGTGGTGCGTTCGGGCGCCCCGAACGCGGCCGACTGGGTGCCGGTCACACCGGGTCGGAGTCGGTCGGGATCTCGACCAGCGACGGGCCGTCGTGGGCGATTGCTTCTCGAAGTGCGTCGTCGAGGTCGTCGGCGTCCTCGACGTAGACGCCGTGGCCGCCGCAGTTGTCCGCGAACTCGGCGAACCCGGGGTTGACGAGGTCGGTCTGCCAGACGTCCCAGCCGCCCGTGCGTTGCTCCTTGCTGATCTTCCCGAGCTCGTCGTCGTTCAGGAGGACGTGCGTGAGGTCCATGTCGTACTTCACGGCGGTCGTGAACTCGCTCATGTACTGGCCGAAGCCGCCGTCGCTGGACACCGAGACCACGTCACGGCCCGCGAACTGCGAGCAGGGCTCCTGGGTGGCCGCCCACGCGCCGAGTGCGGCGGGGAACGCGAACCCGATGGAGCCGAGGTAGCCGGACATCAGGACGGACTGGTCCTCCGGCTCGAAGTACCGACCGAACGCGTACGTGTTGTTGCCGACGTCGACCGGCACGATGGCGTCGTCCGGCACGAGTCGACTCATCGCGTCGAACACCGTGGCGTAGTTGATGCCGCGCTCGGGGGGCTGGGCGCGCCGCGTCGCCTTCTCCTCGCGCCAGATCGCCCAGCGGTCGACGAGCTCGTCGCGCTGGCTCTCGGCGGCGAGGTCCTCGCCCAGGCGCTCGTGGAGCTCGTCGACGGTCACGCCGATCTCGCCCCAGACGGGGACGTCGACGCTGTGGAACTTCCCCAGTGTCATCGCGTCGTAGTCGACGTGGATGGTGGGCTTGTACTCGGCAATCCCCGTGTGGTTCGAGAAGCTCGCACCGAACACCGCCAGCAAGTCCGCCTCGTTCATGAAGTGGCTCGCGATGGGCGTCCCCGACCGGCCGAGCACCCCGCCCGCCAGCGGGTGGGAGTCCGGTATCTGACCTTTCGCCTTGAACGTCGTGACGACCGGGCAGTCCAGGCGCTCGGCGAGCTCGACGACGCCGTCCATATCGAAGCGCGCCCCGTGCCCGACCACGACGACGGGTCGCTCGGCCGTTTCGAGCAGGCCGACCGCATCCTCGAGGGCGTCCTCGGGCGGCGCGATGTCGCGGTCGGTGATGCGGCCCGCCGGGTCGCCGGGGTCGGCGCCTTCGGCGGACTGGGTCTGGATCTCGTCCGGGAAGACGAGGTGGGAGACGCCGTCCTCGAGGATGGCGGTCTTGGCGGCCCGGGTCGCGAGCTCCGCGTGCTGGCTGTCCGCCAGCATCGTCGCTTCGAACTCGGCGACGTCGCCGTAGGCGGCCTCCAGGTCGAGTTCCTGGAAGTTCCCGGTTCCCAAGACCTGTGACTCGACCTGGCCGGTGAGCGCGATCGTGGGGGCGCCGTCGACGTGCGCGTCCCAGAGCCCGGTGAGCATGTTCGTGGCGCCCGGTCCAGCGATAGAGAAGCACGCTGCCGGCCGACCCGTCAGTTTGCCGTACGCAGAGGCAGCGAACGCTGCGGCACCCTCGTGGCGGACGCCGTAGTAGTCCATGTTTCCGTTCTCGGCTTCACGGCGGAGTGCGTCCGCCAGACCGAGATTGGAGTGGCCGACGATGCCCCAGACCTGGCGGACACCCCAGTTGACGAGGGTCTCGGCAACCACGTCGGAGACCGTGCGTTCGTGGTCGTCTGCCTCGGGAAAGCCGACGTAGATCCCGTCTTCACGCTCCTCGACGGGGTACGTCTGCACGCAGTCGTCGTGGGGGCCGGGCGTTTCACCGGTCAGCGGGTCGAAATCCCACCCGTGCCAGGGACACCGCAGCAGCCCGGTCTCGATCGACCCCTCGCCGAGCGGGCCGCCCTGGTGGGGGCAGTTGTTGTCGAGAGCGGCGTACTCGCCGTCATAGTGGGTGACGGCGACGGTGGTGTCCCCGCAGTTGACCGCCTCGACGCGGCCCTCGGGGAGGTCGTCGTGGTCGAGGGCCTTGTGCCAGGTCGTCGGTTCCGAGACGTCGTCTGTACTCATGACGAGTCAATCGTGGTCGACCGACGTAAACGACGCTGCGGGTGTTCAGTCGCGGTACGCAGCCAGCAAACAGTTAAGTGCGATGCTCGGGCTGGTGCCCCGTTACTGTTCGATACGGACGGTAATCCGGTCTCCCTCCTGGAGGACGTACTCGCTGGGCTGGACCGACTCGCCGTTCACTGCCACCGTCACGTCCGTCCCCGAGTCGGCGTCCCGGTACGTCGTGCCGTCGTAGGTGACGGTGTCGGTCGTCACGTCGATGTCGAGGGTCGCCATCGCGTACTCGAGGGTGACCTGGCGGGCGTGGACGTGCCAGCGCGTCCCGCCGCCGCCCTCGAAGTGGAACGCCTCGCTCTGCAGCTGGTACCGGTCCCGGCTGAAGTCGACCTGGTCGCCAGCGATGACGACCTCTATGGTACCGTGGTAGTGGACGGTCCGGAGATCGGTCGGCTGGACTGCCGCGTCCACGCTCCCTGTCGAGCCGCCACCACCCGTGGTCGTGACCCAGGCGGCAACGATGACGGCGACGCCACCGAGGACGACGAGGCCGATAACCAGTGGCCCCGTCGGGACGTCGAGACCACTGTTGTCGTCCGTGCGGCCGGCCACGCGCCGCTGGTCGATGGTCCCGAGGTCGTCGGCGTGGTCGGCAACCAGGTGGTCGAGGTACGCGTCTTCGTCGTCGAACTCCGCTTCGCAGTACCGGCAGTCCGGCACGCTCACCGCACCCCGGAGACGGCTCTACGCGCCGGTCCCAGAGGGACTTCGACGACCGAGGAGTCGACCGGTTCCATGGCCCCTGTTACTTGGTCGCACGTAATCAACCTCGCACAAGCAGCGGGGAGAGCCGGATGTCTCGAGCGTTGGCAGTAGTTCTATGCAAGGGTGGCGAGTAGCCGGGGCCGTGAACGTCCGGCAAGTCATCCCTCGGGACGCGATTCCGAGCGTCGACGCCCCCGAGTTCGGCGCGACTTACGACGGCGACGGCGAGGACGACGTGGTCGTCCTCGATACGTGCGACCCGGCACGGGCGTACCCCGTGCGGTACCTGAACTACCACGAGATCGTCAACGACGTAGTGGACGGCGACCCGGTCGCAGTGACGTGGTGTCCGCTGTGTGGTAGCGCTGTCGTCTACGACAGACGTGTGAACGGGCAAACGCTCGAGTTCGGCGTCTCCGGAAAGCTCGCTGACGACGATCTTGTCATGTACGACCGCCAGACCGAGAGCGAGTGGAAGCAGTCGCTCGGCGAATGTATCCGCGGCGAACTCCAGGACACATCGCTCACGGTGCGGCCAGCGTCACTGGGTTCCTGGCAGGAATTCCGCGAGACGTACCCAGACGGCGTCGTGCTACAGGCACCGGGTGGCGAAAGCGAAGCCGCGAGCGACGGCGATGAACCTGCGTCGATCGACTACGACGAGTCGCCGTACGACGAGTACGTCGACGGCGAGGGGTTCGGACTCGCTGCACACCGCGGCACCAGCGACAGCCGCGAGTGGAACCGAGACGACCTGGCCCCGAAGACAGTCGTACTCGGGGTCGAACAGGGCGCCGACGCAGTCGGCTATCCACTTCCCGACGTGCGAGATGCCGGAGGCGTCGTGACCGACCACGTCGGCGACCGGTCGATCGTCGTGTTTGCGACTGCCGATGGCATCCACGCGTACGAAGACCC
This sequence comes from Halobacterium rubrum, assembly GCF_021729015.1. Classification (GTDB taxonomy): domain Archaea; phylum Halobacteriota; class Halobacteria; order Halobacteriales; family Halobacteriaceae; genus Halobacterium; species Halobacterium rubrum. The sequence goes on along the minus strand of NZ_JAJQQZ010000002.1, from coordinate 401,304 downwards.
CGGCTACGAGTTCGATCTGGAGGAGGGCGACATCGTCGGTGACGGCACGTCGTGGAACGTAGCGACAGGACGCAGCGCGGATGGTCGACGACTCGAACGCGTCCCGTCACGTCGGTTGTTCGCGTTCGCGTGGCAGGACGACCACGGCGAAGACGCGTTTTACCACCACGACGCGTGAGGTGCGTCGACGGCCGTTTTCCGAGCAGTTACCGCACTTGGTTGGAGTCGTAAGTAAAGTGGAGCTATCGAACAACAGTTACCGGAGCCGGTGAGCGACGGAACACTTTCTGCGCGACGTTCCCCACGAACAATCGGTCGGCAAGCGATCCACTGTGACTCCCGATCACGACGGTATCGAAGTCAGCCGCTCGGTTGACGATTGCTTTCGCTGGACTCCCCCACATCACGTCCGTCTCGATCTCTTTGTCCTGTTCTTGCGCAATCTCACGCGCTCGGTCAAGGACTGCTGATGCATGCTCTTCCGCTGCTTCCTCAAGATTATCCTCAATTGCAAGTCCCATCGCTTTCCCCATCATCGGCGAGGGTTCACCCACAATATGTAAGACCGTGATCTCCGCATTTGGATGGGCCTCAAGCGCGTATTCAAGCGCGTGTTCAGCCATCTCCGACTCGTCCATCGGAACGAGAACCCGGGAAATCATACGTGAACTACAGCAGCCAACAGCATAAACCACTGGTTAGACAGTCTCAGATGAACCGCTCAGTGGAATCGTAACAGATACGCGAACGTCACCAGAATGGTATCACATGGTTTCGCTGCTATTACTTGTTGCACTCGTTGCTGCGGTCTTTGTCGGATTCAATATTGGTGGGTCATCGACGGGCGTCGCGTGGGGGCCGCCCGTCGGGGCGAACATCATGAGCAAGACCGGAGCAGCCGCCCTGATGACGGGGTTCGTCTTCCTCGGTGGCTGGACGGTCGGGCGAAACGTCATCGATACACTCGGCGGTGACCTCGTCCCACAGACAATATTCTCTCCCGCAGCGAGCATCGTCGTCCTGGCGTTCATCGGACTCGGCATGCTGTTCGCCAACCTCTACGGTGTTCCCGTTTCGACCTCGATGACGGCGGTCGGGGCGATTGCCGGCCTCGGACTCGCAACTGGCGAACTCGATTATGGCGTCCTCGGCTCGATCATGGTCTGGTGGGCCATCGCACCAGTCCTCGGGTTCTGGTTCGGTGTCATCTTCGGTCGGTATCTCTACGACTATCTCGACCAGAAGGTCGCCCTCGAACAATCCAGCGGCCCGCTTCTCACGCTCAACCGGTCGGGAGTCCTACCGACACCGAAACTGGGGCCTGGAACCACCCCGCGTGAAGCAGTCAGCACGGTCGTGGTAATCGGCATCGCCTGTTACATGTCGTTCAGTGCTGGGGCGAGCAACGTCGCGAACGCGGTTGCACCACTCGTCGGTGGTGACTTGATCGGTGTCAATAATGCCGTCATCCTCGGGACTGTCGCAATCGGGATTGGTGCATTCACCATCGCACGACGGACGATGGAGTCAGTCGGGAACGACCTCACTGAGCTGCCATTACTGGCTGCGACTATCGTGATGGTCGTCGCTGCGAGTATCACGACTGTGGCCTCGGCCCTCGGCATCCCGATGAGCCTCGCTCTCTCGACGGTCATGTGCATCGTCGGTCTGGGGTGGGGGCGAGCAACCCGGCCAACGGGAGCTGGTGACCTCGTGAAAGGAAATATTGAAACCGATATTTCGGTGGATGCAATTACCCACGAGACGGGTGACGAAGTCTCTCGGGTTGGCGAAGAAGAGCCCGGGGGTGTGCAAGACGCCCAGCAGTTGTTCGACCCCTCCTCAGTCGTTCGATTCGTTGCGTTCTGGATTATCGGGCCCTCGATCGCTACCGCACTTTCCTACGTAGCGTTCCTTCTTCTGCCGATTGCAGGAACCACCTGATGCTAAAGAAGCGGTCCTACTTACCAGGGCATTCGATTCGGTCTACAGTGGAATGATTTCCTCGTGAATCGTTCTATGATACCTTTCAGTGGCATCGAAACGCGCGAGCGCCTGTGGCTGCGGGACGACGACATCACGGAACTTCTCGCTCTGATTCGTTTCGCGAACGGAGGGGGTGAACCGGTCAGCGATGGACTTTGCCGGGGCACTGGTGGTCGATCCGGTCGACGACTGCGTTGGCGGGGTTACGGTCGACATCCGGCGTCTCCTCGCTATCTGCATAGTCAGCGAGGATGTCACGGAGCCGGTCGTACTCGAAGGCGGTGAATCGGTAGTCGCCGGCTTCGATTTTCTCCAGAATGACGAGTTCGACGACTGGTCCGGGGCTGTCGTCGTCTTCGAGAGCGTCTTCGACGTAATCGAGGACGGCGCTGTGGATTGCCCACTGTTTCGCTGGCGCGAAGTCGAGTGGCGCGTCGGATGCGGTGTCGATTTTATCTGACATTGTAGTTTCTCCTCCCCCTAGTTACCTACATTTATTCTATGGGGCCCGACTCACGTAAACCTGGGACAACTGCTTCGATACCACGTTACCGGACAGTGAGTTCCCAAATAGGGTCCAAACCGAGCACACGAACGCGGGCAGACACCCCGAAGGTGGAAAAAGAGACCGCCGCGAGAACTACTGTGGCGGCTCGTCGGTCTCCCCGGGGACGCCGCGTCCGCGGTAGAAGTCGCCGGCCCACGCTCCGATCCAGATGTCCTGGTTCGCCGTGTACAGCGCCCAGGCGGTTGTGAACCGGTCCTCGACGATCGACCACTCGTCGCTCTCGGCGTCGTACTCGACGGCGTCGTTGTACACCGCTGCCTGCCCGTACTCGCCGCCCGCTGCCGGCGGCAGCGGGAGGGTGTACTCGGCCGATTCGTCGCGGCTCTGCGGCCGCTCGGCGCGCTGCAGGCGCCCGCGATTGAACGTTTGGTTGAAGTACCGGGCGTACGTCGACTGGACGTCGCGGTCGAGGAGGACGTCCGCGGCGTTGATGCCGCCGGTCACGTCGCCGGCGTCTCGCGAGGTGATGCGGTACGTCGCGTCGTCGACGCCGGACGCGAACGTGCCGGCGTCCTCGTTCCAGAGCTCCTCGAGCATGAACGTCAGGGTGTCCTCCGCGAGCCCGGCGTGGTCGATGCCGTCGAGCTGTGACGCCCAGAGGAGTCCCTGCGTGATTGCGCCCTGGGTCGCCGCCTGGTTCTCGGCGCCGCCCGTGACGCGGCCGCCGTCCTCGACGTGTGCCTCGACTTCGCTCGCCAGCGCGTTCGCGTACTCGGCAGCCTGCGACCGCAGGTCGTCGCTGCCGGCCTGCGTGCCGTACCAGCCCACGGCGGACAGCATCTGGCCGAGGTCCCGCGCAGACCCCATCTCGACGACGTTCGCGGGCTCGAACAGACCCATCGTCGCCTGTGCCATGCCGTCAGTCAGCTGCTGGATCTTGGGTGCGGGAATCAGTGGCTCGGGATTCACGTAGCCGAACCAGCCGTTCTGTGCGAGGCTGTTCAGTCCCGAGAGGAACCACAGCATCGCCGAGTGGTGGTTCGGGCGAGAGGTGTCGTCGACCACGGTGCCGTCGCCCGGCCGGAACTCCGAGACGAGCTCCATCGACTCGCCTTTCGTGAGCGCGCCGTTGCCCTCCGGGCCGCCCGCGATGAGCGTCGCGTTCACGCCGATCTGGGCGAGCGTCGACAGCAGCTGGGCGCGGAACTTCGCCGCAATCTCCGGCGGGAGTGTCTCGAAGTGCTCCTGGAAGTTCTTCGCCCACGTCACGCCCTTGAGGTGCGTCCACGCCAGCGAGGAGGGGCTCACGACCTTCGAGGACTCGGCCATGTCCCACGTGAGCGTGGCGGCGTCCGGGCGGCCGTCGCCCGCGTCGAAGACGGGTTGCTCAGTGAAGTGCGGGTCGCCCTCCGTGAACGCCGCCATGTTCAGGTTCGGGTTCCGGATGGGCGGCTTGTCGGTGTCGGCCTGCTCGAGCATCGCGGGGAGGCGCTGATTGAACTGCTCGCGCTGCTGGTCGTTGTGCGGGAACAGGACGCCGTTCCCGCTCATCGCGATGTTCGTGCTCATGTTGTACAGCGAGTACCAGTACGAGTCCCAGGTGGCGTCCGACCACGCGTATGCGGCGCCTGTGTCGCCGCCGTCGCCCTCGGTGATGCCCGCTACCTCGAAGAGCCGTGCGAGGCTGTCGGCAGCCGCGGACTGTTCGACCTCGCCGGGGGCGGCGGTGCCCGGGCCGCCCTGCGGTGCTTCGACCACCACCAGGCCCACCATGCCGAGCCCCTCGTGTGGACGACAGTAGTAGTTGTAGGCGCCCGGCGTCTCGAACGTGTGCTCGAACGTGCCGCCGGCCGACAGCGTGCCGGAGTCGAACCCCGACGCCTCGTCGGGGATGCGCAGCGTCTTGTCGTTGTCGGGGTGGTAGGCGGTCGCGGAGTGGCTCCCTTCAGCGACGTTCCACGTCACGGTCGCACCCTGTTCGACCCAGGCGACGGCCGGCGTGAAGACGTTCTGGCCTGCGCCCTGGTCGGCGTCGAGGACCGTCGCGTCGACGGTGGCCGACGCCTGGAGGTCGTCGGGGCTGCCGAGCTGGTCGGCGCCGGGGGGCGCGTCTCCGCCGGTGGTAGTCGTCGTCGTGTCCGCGGTGGTGGGTTCGCCTGTGGTCGCCCCGTCACCTGCGTCGTTCGCATCAGTATCGCCCGCTGGGCTGTTGCAGCCCGCGAGTAGCCCGAAGAGCGTGGCGCCGCTCGCGCCGAGGAGAGTTCGTCTGTTGAGGTCGTCAATTCCCATGTTCGAGTGTTTGCTAGAGACACTCATTACCTTCAGCGAACCACTGGCTCACGGGGTGAGCAACCGGTTACCGACTCGTGGTTCGGCAGAGAACGCAGTCCATTCCAGTGCGAACGATGTGGCTGTCGCGTCGAAGAAGTCGTTCGGCAGCCTCTCGTCTGAGAGACGAACCCGGTACCGTCTGGAAGCAGAACTACGCCGCAGTGCGGTACGGCGGCTCCGGGATGGTTGGAGGCCTTAGATGGCCGAGGCGTCGGTGTTCTCGGGGTCTGGTTCGGTGAGGTGTTCGAGTCCCCAGTCGCGCATCGCTGTGATGACCGGTTCGAGCGACTGCCCGTGCTCGGTCAGGGAGTACTGGACGCGGACCGGTTTTTCGCTGAGAACCTCGCGGTCGACCAACCCCTTCTCCTCTAGGTCGTCGAGGCTGTCCGAGAGCACTTTGCTGGAGATGCCGTCGACGTCGGCTTTCAGCTCGTTGAATCCCGATTCACCGTTCGACAGCAGACGGTGGACGATGACTGGATGCCACTTCTTCCCGATGAGCGAGGATGTCGTCGTGACCGGACACCACTCCTCGCCGGCACACCAGACGGCGAGTTCGCCCGCCGAGTCGCCGGTGTCGTCTGTCATACCTATCTCTTCGGTCGCCGACGACTTAGTAGTTACCCTAAGAAACTTAGTTACGGAACACAATCCACATCGGCCACGGGGTCGGGCGCCGCTCTGCCGACTCGTCACCGGTTCATTCCGTTCCATCCAGGTCTACCACGACGACGCCCTCGACGTCCATCGCTGCAACTGCCGCACCGGCCCGGGTGACGCGAACCTCCCCCTCGCCGTCGCGACTAGCGAGCCCACAGTCCACGAGGTTACTGACCTGCCTACGGACTGCGTGACAGTCTGCGTCCAGCGCCGTTGCGAGGTCGGCCACCGTCGTCGTTCGAGGTGGTCTATCCTCGCTCTGCGTTGCGAGCGCGTCGAGTACCGCCGCCCGACTCAGCGCCATCGGTCACTCGCTCCCTCGGTATCGCTGTCCGTCCACTGGTCCGGAATCACGGCCATCACTCCTCGACCGTCCGGCTGATGTCCAGCTTATACGATTCCAAGAGATCCCGGCCGAGCAACACGGGATAGGTCATGTCTGTGCGGTCCGCGACGCTCGCCGTGACCGTCCGCCACTCGCCGCTCACGCGCACGTCGAGGTCCACCAGCGGTCGAGTCTCCGTCCCACGTGCGGACCCCGACCGCACCGACGTCGTGCCGACCAGCGGTCCCGCCCCGACGCGGCCCGCCAGCTCGGCGTCGACGCTCGTTCGCCGGGCTCCCGAGTCGGACTTCGCGACTGCCTCCGCCGCACCGTCGCAGCCGCTGACTGCGACTCGTGTCGTGTACCCGAGTACGTCGTCCCCGCCGCCGTTGCTCTCATCGGCTGTAGGCTTGCAGTCCGGCACCGAGTCGTCGAGCGTCGACGCCAGGTCGGCGACGGCGTCAGGGTCGACGCGACCGCCACCCTGTTCGATTGCCAACTGCGCGATGTACGGTGCCACGGACACGCCGGTCGCCTCGAACAGGCCCTTGAACCCCGCAGTGACGTTCACCTCCAGGACGTACCACTCCCCGCCGTCCAGCATCAGGTCCACGCCGGCCACGTCGAGGTCGAGGACGTCCGCGGCCTCGACGGCCAATCGCCGCGGCTCGGCGCCGAGATCGTCGGTCGCGTCCTCGACGTCGCCGCCGAGCGCCACGTTCGTCCGCCAGTCCCCGTCGGGTGCGTACCGCCGCATCGCCGCCACCACCTCGCCGTCGACGACGTAGACGCGGAGGTCCGACGGCCGGTCGCGGCTCTCGTCGAGGAGCGCCTGCACGAACGACTGCTCGCCGCCGATAGTCGGACCGACAGCCTCGTCCGGGGAGACGATGGCCATCTGTCGGCCGTTCGTCCCGACTGTCTGCTTGTGCGCGGCGTCCTCGAGGTGGTCTGTCCACGCGTCGAACGTCTGTGGTGACCGGCCGAAGTACGCGTCGGGAATCGGGAGCCCCGCCGCGGCGAGCTTCGCGCCGGCGCGGAACTTGTGGAGCGCGTCCGTGACCGCTGCCGTCGCGTTCAGCGTCGGCGTCCCGTCTTCGTACAGCGCCGCGAGTTCGAGGTCCTCGAGGAGGCTGTCGCTCTTCGTGAGCAGCAGGCGGTTGACGAGGACGTCGACGGCGGGCGTACGGTGGACCGTCCCGTCCTCGATACGGGACGCCACGTTCTCGTCGCGGAGCCAGACGGGGTCGTGGCCGAGCGCTCGGACGGCGTTCAGGATCGCCTTCGTCTCCTTGCTGTTGTGGGTGCTGAGAACGCCGACCCGGACGCCGTGGCCGTCAGCTGTGGCCTCCGCTCGGTCGGTCACCTGTGCGTCGGCCGCGCGCTGTCTCGCTGTCGTGTCGGTTGGTGTGCCAGCCATGGGGACGCCTCCTGTCGACAGTCGCGACGCGCCGCCTTATCCACAGTGCGAGTGTGTAACACGGTTGCACCCTCGGTGCTGGTTTCAATGTGGCTGCCGACTGCGTTCGACACACCATGACCACCGAACCTGCGACACCCTTCACCTACGAGGGCGGCGCGGTGCAGCCGGGCGAGACCGAACAGTTCCGGTATCCCGTCAGCGAGACGTACCTCGGCGACCCGGTCCGCATCCCCGTCACCGTCATCAACGGCAGCCACGGCGGACCGACGGTGTTCCTCTCGGCGGCCATCCACGGCGACGAACTGAACGGTATCGAAGTGGTCCGCGAGGTCGCTCACGAGTGGGAGCACGAGCACATCCACGGCACCCTGGTCTGCCTGCCCGTGTTGAACGTCCAGGGGTTCGTCACCCAGCAGCGGTACTTCCCCGTCTACGACAGGGACCTCAACCGGGCGTTCCCGGGGAAGGAGGGGTCCACGAGCACGCGGCGGGTCGCCGCCACGATCTTCGAGAACTTCATCGAGCCCTGCGACTACGGCCTCGACTTCCACACCTCCACGCGTGGCCGCACCAACTTGTTCCACGTCCGCGCCGACATGGGCGACGACGAGGTCGCGCGGCTCGCGCAGGCGTTCGGGTCGAGTGTCATCATGGACGGCGAGGGCTCCGAGGGGATGTTGCGCACCGAGGCGACGAAGGCCGGCATCCCCACCATTACCATCGAGATGGGGGAAGCCCACCGGTTCGAACGGTCGTTCATCGACGACGCGCTCGCGGGCGTCCGGAGCGTCCTCGCCGAGTATGGCGTCTACCCCCAGGAGACGGTGCGCTGGCCGGGCTGGCGCACCGTTATCTCGGGCTGGGACGAGAAGACGTGGCTGCGCGCGGACGACGGCGGCATCGTGGAGATGCGATACGACCACGGCGATCTCGTCCGGGAGGACGCGGTTATCTGTCGCATCACGAATCCGTTCAAGACCGACGTCACCGAGGTGAGGGCGCCGTTCACGGGCGTGCTCGTCGGCGTGCTGGAGAACCCCGTCGTCTACCCCGGGAACCCGCTCTGTCACTTCGTCAAAGTCGACGAGCGAACGCAACAGATAATCGAGTCGCGGACAGATTCGGGCGAAGCCGAATAGGGAGTGAACGGGACGTAACTTACTCACGCAGACGTTCGCTAAGTGGTAACACGCCCCGACGTGAAGCTAGCGGTATGGCGAGTCAGCCCAACGAGACCACCAGCGGCCCAGTGGCAATCGAGACCGTCGACGAGTTCGAAACCGCCCTCGCGACCGACGACCGCGTACTCGCGTACTTCTACGCGGACTGGTGTGGCCCGTGCACCATCGCCGCACCCATCGTAGAGACAGTAGCTGCGACAGTCGAAACACCAATCCTCACCGTCGACGTGGAAGCGCTCCCAACGGTCGCCGTCGACCACAGCGTCCGGTCGATCCCCACGTTCGTCGTCTACGAGGACGGTATGGCCGCTGAACGAATGAGTGGCGTCCACGAGGCGGCGGCGCTCCGGGCGGCGCTCGAAAACTAGCGCTGTGATTCCAGGCTGTCGGCCGCGTCGGCGAGCCGACGCGCGTCCCCGCGGGCCGCTTCGAGGTCAGTCTGGAGGCCGTCGACCGTCCGCATCGCGTCCATCATCGAGTTCGCGACCTCGCTGGCGCGGTCGGCCTGGGACTGCGTGGCCGCCGCGATGTCGTCGACGCCTTCAGAGGTTCTATCGACGAACTCCTCGATGCGGCCCAGGTCCTCGATGACAGCCTGCACGTCGTCGGCCGCTTCGCTGGTCGCGCTGTTCACGGTCCCGAGGCTGTCGACCGTCTCGTCGAGTTCGCCCTGCACGTCGTCGACGATGTCCTCGATCTCGTGGGCCTGGGCCTCCGAGCGCTCTGCGAGCTCCTTGACCTCGTCGGCCACGACGGCGAATCCGTCGCCGTCTTCGCCGACGCGGGATGCCTCGATGGAGGCGTTGATCGCGAGCATGTTCGTCTGCTCGGCAATCGTGTGGATGACGTCGAGGAGCTCGGCGACTTCGGCGAACGAATCCTGGAGCGCGTCGACGTCGTCAGCCAGTTCGGCAATCGCCCCCTCGGACTGCTCGATCTGCGTGAGTGCCTTGCCCGCGGTCTCCTCAGCGTCGCGGACGACCGACTCGGTCTCGTCGCTCACCTGATTGATGTCGGCGGCGCTCCGCGACACTGAGTCGATGTCCTCGCCGAGCTCACCGAGCGTTCCAGACGTCACCGTCAGCGACGCGGAGTGGTCGTCGACGGTGTCGACGAGTGTCGAGAGACGGTCGTGGGCCCCGGGCGCCGTCTCGGCGACGGTGTCGAGTTCGTCCTCGACTGCTCGTTTGAACGCACGTAGTTCCGCCAGTTCGTCGTGGTGTGGGTCGTCTCCGGTGTCGACGCCCTCGTCGCCGACGGAGTGGCTTGCCATTGTTGTCGGGATTCTGGCGCACGCGACAATAAGTCCGTACTAACCGAACTCTCACCGGGTTACGGGACGCTACACGGCTTACCTGCGGCTCACTGCTGATTTTATGTCGAACTGACCCGACGGTCGACGTGCATGAGCGACGACCAACACGCCTGTGACTGTGGCGCGACGTTCGACACCCTCGACGAGCTGAAACAGCACGCCAAGGAGAACCACCCCGAAGCGTACGAGGAGAACTTCTCGGACTGACGAGCAGCCCGACGACTGACGGTCCCACCATCCTCGCCGCCATCCTCATCATCCGGCGCTCCCCTGCCGGGTGGGGGCGGCTCGCTGCCGATTGCCCAGCCGTTGCTGTGGGAACGCGCCGGCCCGCGTTGCCATCGGCTACCAGTTGGTTACTCCGTAACCAGTCGCTCAACGCACACTTATGCCAGTGGGTGGCCACGAAGGTAACTAGAGGTAACCCAAGCGGTTCTCCGGTGCGGAACCGAGAACCGCCGACCGGGTGCCCGGAGTACACACCAATGGTCACACTCATCGACGGCCTGGCAGGCGGCATCGTTGCGACAATCATAATGACGGCGTTCATGATGACGCTCGGAGACGACTCACCACCGCCGACGGCGGCATTCTACGCGAAGTACGTCGGGAACGGCAGCCCGGACGACTACATGCCACAGGGCATGTTCCTCCACATGATGTACGGCATCGGCGCGGGCGTCGCATTCGCCGCAATCGGCGTCGCCGGGCTTTTCCTGTTGACCCCGGTCGACCTCACGAACGGCGTCCTCAACGGGCTCGCCTACGGCTTCGTGCTGTTCGTCGGCGCCGCCGTCTTCTGGATGAACATCGTCCTCGACATGGACCCGGAACCCGCGGACGTCGCCCAGTTCCTGTTCTTCCACCTCGTCTACGGCGCCGTGCTCGGCGCCTGGGTCGGTGCCGGCGTCCTCGCGTGAGCACCCGGCACCCGGTTCGCGACCGAACCCCGGTTTCGTCGAGGTAAGTCCGTAACCGGACGGTTCGCGAACAGTAAAGCTGGGAACTTGCGCTCGTTCTCGTATGGCCCCTCGGACGACCGACCGGTCGCCGATTCCGGCACAGCACCCGCCATTACAATACCAGACCGCGGACCGTAGCCCCGGAGGTGGAGGCGGTGCTTTCTGAAGGCAGTGAGGCACCGGATTTCCAGCTCCCAGGAACCACCACGGACCCGACCGACGACGCGGTCCGCCGGCACCGCCTCGTCGACGCGCTCGAGGACGGCCCGGTCGTCCTGAGCTTCTACCTCTTCGACTTCCACCCCGCGTGTACGGACCACATGTGTTCGCTGCACGATCTCGCCTGGGTCGACCTGGAGGAGGACGTCACCGTCTTCGGCGTCTCCACGGACAAGTCGTTCAGCCACGGTGCGTTCGCCGAACGCGAGGGGCTGGCGTTCACGTTGCTCTCCGACAGCGACGGAACGGTCGCCGAGACCTACGACGTTCTCTACGACGAGTTCCGGGACCACAAGCGCGTCTCGAAGCGCTCCGTGTTCGTCATCGACACCGATCGGACCGTCCGCTACGCCTGGGCGACTGACGACCCCAGCGAACAGCCGGACTGGGGGCCCGTTCGGGAGACGCTCGCGACGCTCGGGGGCGACTTCTGAATCGGGACTCACCGGACGGTAAGCACGTAACGGCGGGGTTGGCTGAGGATTAAGCCGGTTGCCGGGAACTGTCGCGTATGCTCCAGTCGGTAGCGGCCCCGCTCGCACTCTCGGGGTTCCCCGTCGAGACGTTCCTCACGCACTGGTGGATCTTCCCCGTCTCGGTGGTGTTCTCGACAGTCGCGCTCGCGTCGGGGGTCTCCGGGGCGCTGTTCTTCAGTCCGTTCTTCATGCTGGGGGTCGGGCTGGCACCCGCACAGGCCATCGGCGCCGGCCTCCTCACCGAGGTGTTCGGGATGGGCAACGGCCTCCGGTCGTACGTTGGCCAGGGCGTCGTCGACTTCTCGACCGCGAAATATCTCCTGGCGGCCGCGCTGCCGGCGGTCGTCGTTGGCGCACTCGCCGCCCACTACGTCCCGACGACACTCCTGAAGGTCCTGTTCGGGGTCGGGTTACTCGCGCTCGGCGGCTTCCTGGTCTACTACGAGCCGACTGAGGACTGCGAGCCCGGCGAGTGCGAGGGGTCGTACCTCCGTCGGAAGAACGACGGCCGGGGCACGACGGTCGTCGAGGCCGCCGACGGCGAGCGCTTCGAGTACGACACCTGCTGGCGGCCGCCGGGCGTCGGGCTGGCGGGCGTCGGCGCGTTCGTCACGGGCCTCATCAGCGCCGGGCTCCCCGAAATCGTGACGACCCAGCTCGTCGTCCGGTGCCGCGTCCCGCCCCGGGTCGCCATCGGCACGAGCGTCTTCGTGCTCGCCATCACGGCCTCGGTCGGCGCCACGGTCCACGCGCTGTCTGCGACGCCGGTCTGGTGGGTGGTCGCGTGGTCGATTCCGGGCGTCCTCGTCGGCGGCCAGATCGGCACTCGCGTCGGCAAGTACCTGCCCAGCGACCTGATGGAGACTGGTCTCGGCGTCGTGTTCGGTCTCGTGGGCGCGCTCGTGCTCGGCGTCGAACTGCTCGCGTGACGCACGCAGGTGGCAGTTCGCCCTGGCCGCCAGCAGCGTGGCGCTTACCTCCCGCTCACGTTCTTACTACACGGTTGTCTCAGCGTTATGATACTGGGGCGCTTGGGTGACAGTGGGCACACTACCCCGTGCCTGCGAGTGTCAGAGGCGTGTCCCGGTGGCGCCTGTCGACCCCTCGCCCCGACAGCGCTCGGGGGTGTACCCCTGGCGCCACGCTCCCTCTCGGAGAGCTAATTAATTCTTTCGCGGGACTGTAGCTGCGCTCACCGACCGCTTCAGGTTGAATAGCTCCCGTTTCCGTCCTCCGGAAATGAGCTCCGACAGTCGTCCTATGCGTCGAGACGTCTCACGTATCGACGACCCGCGGCCGGACGGCGAAATCCCCGACGAGGCGTTCGACGCCGTCCGCGACGTGCTCGGGCACAAGTGGCACCTCCGCATCGTCTCCCACCTCCTCGACGCGGAGCCACTCCGGTTCAGTTCGCTGAACGACCGCATCGACGCCGTCTCGTCGAAAGTCCTCTCGGAGAGTCTGTCTCGCCTCGAAGCAGACGACGTCGTGGACCGTCGCGTCGTCTCGGACAAGCCGCTCAGTGTTGAATACACCCTCACTGAATCCGGAGCTGCGCTCCAGCCAGTGGTTGAAGCCGCCGTCGACTGGGGACTGACTCACGGGGCCACGAGCTACCGGTGATGCGTTCTGTCTATCTCCGGACAGCCACTACACAGCTCCGGACGGATGCCGACGGCACGACTCTCGACTCGGCGCCGGGCCAGCGCTCGGCTGTCGCACCAACGCTTTGGTCGCCCCGGTGGCAGTACTCGGCACGATGACAGAGAACAGCCGCTGCCCGGACGGCACACCCCGGTTCTACACGGAATCAGGCACCCGAGTCCCAGTCGTCACCGCGACCGAGATGCGTGCCGTCGACCGGGTCGCGGTCGAAGATCTCGGGCTCCAGTTGCTCCAGATGATGGAGAACGCCGGGCGCGGGCTGGCGGCCGTCGTCCACCGGCAGTCTCCGAGTGGTGCCGTCGTGGTGGCCGGAAACGGTGGGAACGGCGGTGGCGGGATGGCTAGTGCCCGCCACCTCGCGAACCACGGCGTGGAGGTGCGCGTGGTCCTCGATAGGGAGCCCGCCTCGCTGTCGGGCGCCGCAGCGGTCCAGCACCGGATCCTCGACGAGATGGGCGTTCCCGTGGCTGTCGCGTCAGCCGAACGCTCCGGGAGTGTCCTCGGTGACGTGGACAGGTCTACGCTCGTCGTCGATTCGCTCGTCGGGTACGGGCTCGACGGTGCGCTCCGTGAGCCGGCGGCCGCTATCGTGGACCGGGTCAACGATATCGACGCCTCGGTGGTGTCTCTCGACGTGCCATCTGGTATCGACGCGACGACTGGGGAACAACTGGGCGTCGCTGTCGACCCGGACGTCGTAGTGACGCTCGCTCTCCCGAAAACCGGGCTCGCGTCGTCGTGGCTTCACGAATCGCCGGGAGCAGACGTCTTGCTGCTCGACATCGGCATCCCGGCGACAGTCTTCGAACGAGTCGGCGTCGAGTACCAGTCCCCGTTCGTGGGTGGTGTCGGTGATACTGTGGCGCTCTCCGCCGAATGGGAGTCGTGACCCGTCCCCGGCTGAGGTTCGAACACCGGTTCGGGCGGCTCAAAAGCCGATGCATTGGTGCCGGCTTTGGAACAGTACTGGCCGTCTCGGCGAAAGGAGCGAGAACGGCCACGACGATTGGTTACTTAAGGTAACCTCGCGTTGTGTGGAGTACAATGGCGAAGGCAGCAGTCATCATCCTGGCAGGCACGGACGGACACGAGAACCTCGGCCGCCTCGCAAACGGGCTGGAAGCAGCCAAGGAGTTCGCGGAGAACCCCGAGGACGACGTCGAGCTGATCTTCGACGGCGCCGGCACCCAGTGGATTCCGGAACTCGAAGACGAGGACAGCGACTACCACGAACTCTACCAAGCCGTCAAGGACGACACGTCGGCCTGTGACTTCTGTTCGGGTGCCTTTGGCGTCGAGGACGCCGTCGCCGACTCAGGTGTCGACGTCCTCGACGACCACGACGGCCACCCGAGCGTCAGGTCGCTCGTCGACGACGAGTACGAGATCATCACCTTCTGAGGCGGATCCCCTGACCCCGCCCGTTTCGGTCGGGGCTATGTCGACGCGCTACTCTTCGAAGGTCTCGACGGTGAGTCTCTCGACCGAGTGGAAGTCCTCGTCTGCAGTCAACACCGCTTCGTTGTAGGTGAGACCGGTGGCGGCGATGGCGGCGTCGTGGGAGCCGAGGTTCGGCTTGTCGTCGGCCGCTCTATGTTCGCCCTGGAGGACGCCAGCGCGGCGCGCGATGTTCTCGTCGAGCGGGACGACCGGCTTGTTCGCGAGGAGTCGCTCGTAGTCGCGGCTGTTCTGGTGGCTGTTGTCGCCGTAGCCGACGCTCAGGTAGAGTTCCTGCACGACGACGGTCGGGATGCGTGCCGGGACTTGGTCCGCCTCCAGCGCCGCTGCTGCTTCGAGAGCGTTCTGGTCGCCGGCCCGCAGCGAGATGCAGAAACTGGTGTCGAGAATCATCCAGCTACTGCTCCAGGAGATTCTGCACGTCGTGCTCGTCCTCCTCGTCGCTGGCCTCGACGAGCGCGCGGTGCTCGTCGGCGTCGTAGTCGTCGGGAGCGTCTTCTGCGAAGTCCAAGAGCGTGTAGTCGCTGGTCAGTCGGTCGATGACGTCCGAGAACGACTCGCCCTCCCGCTTGTGGGCCTCCAGTCGCTCGTAGAGGTCGTCGTCGACTCGGATGTGTCTCGTCCCCATGTTGTTAACGTCTGTTAACGAGATGCTTCAGTCTTGTGCCAGTACGGAGAACCGTCGTTCCGCAGAATCGCTCTACCTGCGTGATGGAGAGTCGAGGAACGTTGCGATCTGAAGCGCTCCCGGGAGCGCTCGACGGCGTCGCGAGCGCGGTCAGCGTCGTTCTCGGCCCACGCGCCGACGTTAATCGGCTCTGCGTCGTCGGCGAGCCGGCTGAGGAACTCGTCCCTCGTCTCGCCGTCGCGTTTGAGCCACGTGAGCTTGCGCTTGGTTTCGTCGCTGACGCGGATGCTCGTACTCACGGTTTGCTGGATAATGCGACGGCTCTGATTCTGAATCGGCCGGAACGAAGCGCCGCGAGCGCATCAGGAGGTTCGGGCGTCGAAGTCGGCGAAACGGTTAACAGTATCACTCACGTATTACGTCCGTATGTCTGAAGCTTCTACGGGGGGCGAGGAGGAAGACGAGATTGTCACGGTGAATTTCAAAACCACGCAGTCATTCCTCACCGAGATCGACGAGGCCTGGCAAGGTCGCGGTTTCAACAGTCGGAGCGAGTTCATTCGGTACACGCTCCGAGATGCAGTCGAGAACCCGACGTTCGACCGTGATGAGCTCATCGCACTGCTCGCCGCCGAGGAAGACAGCCGCAAGGGCAAGACGATGGATGCCGAACAAGCGCGTGAGACGTTCGGAACAAGCGATGAGTGACGAGGAGTGGACATGGGAACTCTCCTCGACCGCGCGGACCGACCTTGACGCATTCTCCCCCGAGGAGCAGGAACGGATCCTCGACAAACTTGATGAAATCGTCACCTCCCCGTGGCGCGACCCGCCGGACTACGGCGAGCCACTGCAAAACAGTCCCCACAAAAAAATCCGAGTTGGCGGATTTCGACTCGCCGTGACATTCCGACAGAGCGAAACGCGGCTCGTCATTGCCCGAATCAAGCGTCGTGGGGGCGCATATACAGCAGACGACGACTGATCAGAGCCATTGGAACGTGCGTTCCCGATGTTTATTCGCAGTGATACATCTCGGTCTGGTCGCTGGGTTGGGGTCGGTCGCTATCGAGATACATCATATAAGCGACAGACTGGAATTCAAATCACGCAGTACAGCTCCTAAGCGGCATTAGAATCGCTTGCTAGCGGGATGGGACTTTCTGGATTGGCGCCGCCAGGGCCCATCCACTCCCTCGACGGTTCTTCCTCACATCGAAAAACGGGTAGAAGCACCGCCACCCGTCGACGAATCGACTCCCGGGTTATCGAAATCCGTTACCGGGCGGTGTTTCGACCAGCCAGCCGAGAAGCGTAATCTCGACCACGCCCGAGAGGACGAGGCAGAGGGAGAAACAGACCCGGAGCAGGTGGCGTCAGGGCCGCCGGATTCGGTGGGCGCGGTCAGGCGGTCGTTCTGGTCGACGAGGGGCGGTGTCGCCGTTTCGCGTCGTCGCTATGAGCCCGGCTCTTCGTCGACGCGCTCGGGGCCGTCTTCGCCGTCGGTCTGTTCCGCCGCTCCCGTCGAGTGCATCGCTCGTTCGAGGAATGCGTCGGGACGCTCGACGTGGGGCTGGACGTCCGAGTCGTCGAAGACCTCTAGCTGTGCGTCCGCCGCTTCGGCGAGTTCCCGGCCGTCTTCGAGCGGCGAGATGGTGGCTTCCCGGCCCCACGCCAGCGTCACTGGGACGTCGAGGTCGGCCAGCGTCGCGCCGAGGTCCGTGTCGACGTCGAGGAAGCCGCCGAAGAACGAGGCGGCGGCGAACCGGGCGCCGGGCTGGTGGGTGGTCTGCCAGTGGTAGTCGACGACATCGTCGGTGACGACGTCGGTGTCGTCGTAGCCGTGGTCCGCGTTGAAGTACCGGATGGCGCGCTTGCTCGTCGCGAGATTGAACAGCGCGGTTCCGAGCAGCGGCGTCCGGACGAGCGACCGGACGAGCGGCCGTTTGCCGGGGAAGCTGGTCGCGGTGGGGGAGATCAGGACGAGTTCGGCGGCCGGCGCGCCGTCCGCGACGGATTCGGCCGCGTAGGCGCCCGAGTGCGACGACGCGACGACGGTCGGGTCGTCGGCAACGTCCCGGAGGAAGTCGCCGACGAACGTCGTGTAGTGGTCGGCCGTGTACTGGATGGGCGGCCGGTCGGAGCGACCGAACCCCGGCAGGTCGGGTGCGACGACGTGGTAGTCGTCCGCGAGCGCGTCGGAGACGTGCCGGAACTCGAAGCTGGACCCGGCGGCGTTCAGCCCGTGCAGCAACACGAGGTCGGGGTCTACTGGGTCGCCGGCCTCGGTGTACGCGACGTCGAACCCGCGCCAGCGGTACGTCGCCTCGCGACCGTCCAGCGGCGCTTCGAGGTCGCCCGCTCGCCACGCGAGCAGCCTGTTCGCGGCGGCGAGGACGCCAGTCCCTGCGAGCACTGAACCGACGACGGACCGGAGTTTCATACCGCAGTAGAGGGACGCTGTGGGCTTATCACTTGCTGCCAGCCCGGCGTCAGGTCTCGCCGAGTAGACCCACTGCTGTCAGCGCTCCGGGGGTCGGGGTGGAGCGCGCGCCGGCGTGGCACTCGAACCGTTATCAGCCTCCGCGTCCAACTGGCGGCCATGGAACTGACGTCCGTCGCCGCGCTCGCCGAGAACCGCGTCATCGGGCGGGACGGCGAGCTGCCGTGGCGGAGCATCGAGGCGGACAAGCGGCAGTACCGCGAGCGAATCGCCGACGACCCGGTGATTCTGGGCCGGGTGACCTTCGAGTCGATGCTGGACGACCTCCCGGGCAGCGCGCAGGTCGTGCTCAGCCGGTCACAGCGAGAGTTCGACGTGGAGACGGCCCACCACGCGTCGGGCGTGGAGGACGCAGTCGACGTGGTCGGGTCGCTGGGCGCGGACCGCGCGTTCGTCATCGGCGGCGCCGGCGTCTACGAGCTCTTCCAGCCGCACGTGGACCGGATGGTGCTCAGCAGGGTCCACGGCGAGTACGACGGCGACACGTACTTCCCCGACTGGGACCGCGACAGCTGGCGACTCGCCGACAGCGAGGCGTTCGACCGGTTCACGCTCGAGGAGTGGGTGCGAGACCCGTCGTGACCGGCGGCTGAGGGGCGACCCGGGAGTTACCTCGCGGTTATCGAGTGCTTTTGCCCGTCCGAGACATACGTTACCACATGAGACGGCGCACAACCCGGCGGGCGGTTCTCGCGGGATTCGGCGCCGGCGTCGCTGGAGCCGCCGGCTGCCTCGGGCGCGGGCCGGCGGCCGGCGGCTCCGGGTCGACTTCGACGGAGTCGACACCGACGACGTCGACCGGTCGGGCTGGGCCGCCGACCAGCGACGCCGCGCTCCCACTGCCGTCGTCACCCGCGTCGATTCGGGAGCAGGCGGTGTCGGGCGGTCCACCGAAAGACGGCATTCCCTCCATCGACGACCCTGCCTTCGAGAGTGCCGACGAGGCCGCGGGCCGATTCGACCCCGGCGACCCGGTGTTCGGTCTCACGAGGGGCGGCGAGGCGCGGGCGTACCCCCAGTCGATTCTCGTCTCCCACGAGATCTGCAACGACGTCGTCGCGGGGGAGCCCGTGAGCGTCACGTACTGTCCGCTGACCGGCACCGCGATGGGCTTCGAGCGCGGCGACACGACGTTCGGCGTCTCCGGCCGGCTCGTCAACAACAACCTCATCATGTACGACCGGGCCACGGAGACGTGGTGGCCGCAGGTGCTTGCCACCGCCGTCCCCGGCCCGTGGAACGAGGAGCCCGAAACCCGGTCGCTGGCGGAGTTCCGGGTCGTCTGGACGACGTGGGAGCGCTGGTCGTCGACACACCCGGACACGACCGTGCTCTCCCGGGACACCGGATTCGCGAAGAACTACGACCGCGACCCGTACGGCTCGTACAACCCCCGTCGGGGGTACTACGCGCCCGAGTCGTCGCCGATGTTCGCGTCGCTGTCCGACGACGACACCCTGCCGCCGAAGGCCGTCGTGCTGGGCGCCCGGACGCCGGAGGGCGCGGTCGCGTTCGGGAAGGACCGACTGCGGGACGACCGCCTCGTCGCCGGTGACCTCGCCGGAACGCCCGTGCTGGCCGTCTACGACGACGCCCTGGACACCGGCTACGTGTACCGGAACCCCGACGAGCGCGACTTCGAGTACGACGCCGACGACGGAACGGTCGAGGGCCCGGAAGGCGAGGTCCACGACCCGGATTCGCTCCCGCTTGACCGCGTGCTGGCGTTCGACGCGATGTGGTTCGCGTGGATCGGTTTCTACCCGGACACCGAACGCTATGTCCAGTAGCGCTGCGACGCCGACGGCGACCCGCGACGGGCCGGGCGTGCTCGCCCGGACGCGCGCCGCGCTCGGCGTCCTCGGTCGCCGGTGGGACGCCCGGGCGGTGTTCGCCCTGGCGGCCGTCGGCTACTTCCTCGTCTACCTCGCCACCGTCGGCGACCTCTCGGTCGCCACCGGCAGCAGCAGCGGTCCGCTGTCGGTCCGGGTCGCCGACGACCTCTCCCGGGCGGTGGCGAGCCTCGGGTTCTTCCGGTTCGGCGCCGTCGCCGTCGTCGCCGCCGGCCCGGTCACCTACCTGTTCTCGCCGCTGAACGCCGCGCTCGCCGCCGTCCTCTCGGTGCTCGTCGGCGCGAACTTCGCGCTGACGTACCTCGGACTCGTCCAGCCGCGGGCCTGCGGGCTGGAGAGCTCCACCGGCGTCCTCGCCGGGATTCCGGCGCTGCTCTCCGGCGCGGCCTGCTGTGGACCGACGATTCTGCTCGTCGTCGGCGTGCAGGCCAGCGCCACCGTCATCACCGGCTTCCAGTATCTCGTCCCCGTCGCCGTCGCGATGCTCGTCGGGTCGCTGCTGCTCGTCGGCCGCGAGGTCGACCCCGAACTGCTGTAGGTTCGGGGCCGCCTGCGGTGTTACGTCGGGTCGTAGAAGCTGTCTGGGCCGTGGTCGTCCTGCCACGCGAACGCGAACAGCCGCCGGGACGGCACGCGGTCGAGGCGCCGGCCGTCGCTCGCTCGCCCGGTCGCCGGGTTCCAGACGGCACCGTCGCCGTCGAACCCGGCCGCGTCGTCGTCGTCGCCCTCCTCGCTCTCACGTCCGCCCCCGTCGCCGTCGCTCGACGCGAACGCGATTCCGGGGTCGGCGTAGGCGTGGACGCCAGCGGACTCGGTGGCGAACACGACGACGTCCTCGCCGCCGACGGTCGCGCGGACGACGCCGCCGGCGTCCCGGACGCGTGCCATCGGGAAGCCGACGGCGTCGTCGCCGAGTTCGACGCCGAGAACGACGCTCTTCGGGTCGAGGTCGTCGCTGCGGTCCCAGTCTCGCTCGCCGCTGCCGCTCCCCCGGTGGACGGCCAGCCCGAACCCCTCCCCGGTGACGTAGTCGTTGTAGGGGGCGTCGTCGTAGTCGATCGGCTCCGGGTCGTCGCCGTCGCCCGCGGCCTCGCTCTGGCCGCCCGGCGGCTGGAGCACGACGCCCTCCGGGTGAGCGTTCCGGAACTCCCGGTAGGAGACCATCGACGCCGGCCGGACCGACAGCGACGCCCCCTCGAGGTCGCCGGCGATGCACTCGCCGCTGGACTGCTTCCACTCGCTGCCCGTCTCCCGGTCGTACATGACGAGATCGTCGTCGGCGAGCTTCCCCGACACCCCGAACTCCAGCACGCGGTCCTCGCTGTCGTCGTCGACCTCGCGGTCGTAGACGACGGCGCTCCCGCAGAGCGGACACCACGTCACGGCCACCGGGTCCGCGGCGCCGCTCTCGCCGCCGGACTCGCCCGGCGCGACGCCGATGTCGTCGTTGACGATCTCGTGGTAGTTCAGGTACCGCGTCGGGTACGCGCGGGCCCCGGACGCAGCCTCGACGACCACGACCGTGTCCGCGGCGCCGCCGTCGTACTGCTGGCCGAACGTCGGGTCGTCGACGCTCGGAATCGCGTCCCGGGGAATGACCTGTCGAACGTGCACGCGTCACGATACCGGCTTCCGGACTTAATACCACTCGCTGCCGTGTCGGTTCGACCAGCTACCACCCCGGAGTATTTGGTGTGTCGGCGGACAGGCGTCGATATGGTCTCGAACACGCGCCTGTACGGCGCTGCCATCGCGTTCGCGTCCGGCCTGTACTCGCTGTGGAGCGCGACGACCGCGTCCCGGATGGCCGCCAGTGGCTGGCTGATGAGCGTGCTCGGCGTCGTCGTCGTCGCCCACGGCGCCGTCCTCCTGACCGGGTACGCCGACCGGCTCGGAAGCGCCAGCGGCCCCCTGATGGTCGCGTACGCCGCCGTGATGCTGCTGAATCAGGCGCTGCTGGGGGCCGGGCTGCTGGCCGACGGCAGCGGGTCGGGGATGTCCGACGGTTCGGGAATGACCGGCGGTATGGGGTCCGGGGGCGGCATGGGCGGCAGCACGGCGACCGCCGGCATGGGGTGGGACGCCGGAATGGTCGCGCTAGCTGCGCTCATGCTCGTCAGCGGCGTCGTCATGACGCGGAGCGCGGGGTCGAGAACGAGTGAGAGCGGGATGTAGGGCCCGTGGGGGTCAGGCCATCGGGGCTTCGGTCGCCTGCTGTTCGCTGCCCTCGCGGTCGAGGGATTCGAGGTAGGTTTCGGCGTCGAGAGCGGCCATGCTGCCGGTGCCGGCCGACGTGATGGCCTGCCGGTACCGGGGGTCGGCGACGTCGCCCGCGGCGAACACGCCGTCGACGGCCGTCCGGGCGGTCGGCCGGCCGTTCTCGTCGCGTTCGGTGTGGAGGTAGCCGTCGTCGTCGCGCTCCACGCCGGTGCCGTCGAGGAAGCCCGTGTTGGGCGTGTGGCCGACGGCGTAGAAGACGCCGCCGACGTCGACGGTCTCCGTCTCGACGTCGACTCCGTTCGCGGCCTTCTCGCGGGGGTGGCCGTCGGGGTGACAGACGAGCGTCGCGTCCGTCACGCCCGTCTCCTGGGAGCCGTGGATGGCGTCCAGCTCGGTGTTCCACCGGAAGTCGACGGCGTCGTGGTCGCGGGCGCGGTCGGCCATGATCTCGGACGCACGCAGCTCCTCGCGCCGGTGGACGACGGTGACGCTGTCGGCGAACTTCGCGAGGAACAGCGCCTCCTCCATCGCGCTGTCGCCGCCGCCGACGACCAGCACGTCGTCGCCGCGGTGGAACGCGCCGTCGCAGGTCGCGCACGTCGAGAGGCCGTGGCCCATCAGTTCGTCCTCGTTCTCGGCGCCGACCCAGCGCGCGCTGGCGCCGGTGGCGACGACGAGCGCGCGCGTCCGGAGCGTCTCACCGTCGGCGAGCTCGAGAGCGAACGGCTGCCCGCCGTCGAGGTCGGCGGCCACGATGCGGCCGTGGCGGAACTCGGCGCCGAACTCGCGGGCCTGGTCTTTGCCGCGCTGGACGAGCTCCATGCCGCCGACGCCCTCGGGGAACCCGAGGAAGTTCTCGACGTCGGTGGTCAGGGTGAGCTGGCCGCCGGGTTCGTCGCCCTCGAGGACGAGCGGGTCGAGGTCGGCGCGCGCGGCGTAGACGGCCGCGGAGAGGCCGGCGACGCCCGACCCGGCGACCACGAGGTCTCGGACTGTCTCGCCGGACATCTACTCCGTGTACTGGCCGACGAGCGACCGCAACTGGTCCTCGCGCTGGACGCCGACGATCTCCTCGACCTGTTCGCCGTCGCTGAACAGGACGAGGGTGGGGACGCCGCGGACGCCGTACTCGGCGGCCAGCGGCTGGTTGGCGTCGACGTCGACTTTGGCGACGGCGGCGTCGGTCTCGGCGGCGATGGTCTCGACGACCGGTTCGAGCATCTGGCAGGGACCACACCAGTCCGCGTAGAAGTCGACGAGCACGACGTCGTGGTCGTCGACGGCGGCGTCGAGGGCAGCGGTGCCGTCGACGTGGACGGGTTCGGTGGGGGTCGGTGCGGTCGCGTCGGCTGCGGTGTCAGTTGACATCGACTCGACGTAGGCACCAGCGGTAATTAAGGGTTTTGGGAAAACTACACAATACTACTAGGCGGGCGTCGAGTGCTCATGGCGACCACGGCAACGGCTGGTCTGGGGAACGTGACCCCTCGACACTCGCGTGAGGAAATGGGTACCAGAGAGAGACCGCAGGAGAGACGGCGGGCGGGAGTGCGAACTCGAGCGCGAGAGCGCCGGAGCACGGAACGACGCCGCGGCCGGCCGGCTCAGTCCCCGACCGGAGGGGCGCTGGCGTCCTGCTCGCCCTCGTACTTCGTTTCGAACTCCTGGATGAGCTGCCCCATCTTTGCGTACCAGTCGTTGAGGAGTCGCTGCATGTTGTCGGCGATTTCGGCGGGGTCGGTCGGCTTGTAGACGTGGTAGTAGCCGCCCTGGTCGTAGTTGACCTGCTCTTTCTGGATGAAGCCGGCCGTGAGGAGTCGCTGGACCGCGCGGTAGGCGGTCGAGCGCTCGCGGTCGACGTGGTCGGCGATCTCGTCGACCGTCAGCGGCTCTCCGGTGCCGACGAGTGTCTGGAAGACCTCGCGGTCGAGCTGTTTGAGCCCGTGGAAGCACTCGAGGAGCCCCTCGCACTCCATGTCCCGCCGGAGCTGTTCGGACATCGAATCTGGCATCGTTATCGGGTGTGCGTACGCACCTCGCCGGTAAAAGACTTGTGTAGATTCCGTACAATTCCACGGGCGTGGGACGACCGACCACCGAATTCGGTTGGCCGGTGGCGGCCCGTCAGTCCGCGGTGCTGGGCGTCGGCGACGACTCCTCCTCGCGGAGCGCGCGAATCGAACTCACGACCACGGCGCCGGCGACCAGCGCCGCCGCGCCGAGGATGATGACCAGCGACACCTGCCGGAGCACCGGGATATCCGCGAAGTTCCCGATCTTCCGGACGGCGACGGCGAGCGCGCCGAGCAGCAACATCACGCCGAAGTACACCTTGATCTCGTCCTCGTCGACGATGCTGGTGGCGGCGGCGCCGACCCGCGCGCCGAGCGCGCTACCGGCGAGCAGCGGTGCCACGATGGAGAGGTCGACGGCGCCGTCCATGGCGTACAGGAAGCTCCCGATGCCGCCCGAGAACACGATCTCGAACAGGTCGGTGCCGACGGCGATGGGGACCGGGACGCCGATGAGGTAGAACAGCGCGGGCATGCGGATGAAACCGCCGCCGACGCCGAGGAACCCCGACAGCAGGCCCGTGGCGAACGCCACCGCCAGAATCATCCACAGCGAGACGGTGATGCCGCCCTGCAGGCTAATCATCGGTGGCACGCGGTAGGACTGGATAGTCTTCGCGATGTCGGGGACGTCGTCGGCGTCGACCTCGCCGTCGGCGTCGTGTTCGAGGCCGCCGCCGCCGTCGCCCTTCGTCGCCTGGTAGGTGATGAACGCCCCGATACCGCCGAGCAGGCCGACGTAGATGACGCTGACGACGGTGTCGGCCAGCCCGATGGACTGGAGGTAGTGCAGGCCGATCTTCCCGACTTCGATGCCGGCCGTGGTGCCGGCGATCATCAGCACGCCGAGTTTGTAGTCGACCTGCCCGAGGTCGCGGTGTTTCAGGGTCGCGATGACGGACGTGGCGAACACGAATGCGAGCCCTGAGGCCACGGCGACGTCGGTCTCGTAGCCCATCACCATCAGCGCGGGCGTGACGAGGAACGACCCGCCCATCCCGAAGAAGCCAAAGAGGAGGCCGACGAGCAGTCCGAACCCCGTGAACAGGGCGAGGGTGGTGGCGGCGACGCCGAACAGCTCCGCGGTCATCGGCCGCTCACCGCGTCGACGAGCGCGGGGCCGAGGAACCGCTCGAGCCCGCCGTAGACGACGTACAGTACGATTGCTTCGAGCAGGACGAGTCCAACGACGGTCGCGGCGCCGGTCACGCCGGTCGCGTTACCGAGTTCGAGCACTGACTGTCACCTCCTGCGGTATTGCGTGAGTCATGAATTTCTACTCGACTCCGGCTAACTGGCTACGCTATTTAATGGTTTTGGGATTGTAGTACAATACTATCTGGTGCAGTACTCCATACGTTACGAGCAACGTACACGGCCCACGGTGCGGACACGACCGCACGAAAGCGACGGACAGCGCCACCGCTCAGGGGCGGTCTGCGGTGCCAGCGCGCGCACGGGACCGGGCCCGTCCGAACGCGAACGGAAGTCGGTAGCTGTGTGAGAACCAGACAGAGTTACAGCGCGAGCGCCGCGACGCCGTACCCGAGCACGAACGCGAGTACGAACGACCCCGCCCACGCGCCGACGGTGAGCCCGACCTTGCGAGCGCTCACGGCATCGCCGCCGCCGACGGCGGCGCCGGCGCCGATGATGGCGCTCACCACGATTTCGTTGAACGAGACGGGCACGCCCAGCAGGACGGCGACCTGCGCGACGAGAAACGACGGCACGAGCGCGGCGATCGAGCGCCGCGGCCCCAGCGAGGAGTAGTCCTGGGCCAGCGACTTGATCATCCGCGGCGCACCGGTCCACGAGCCGACCAGCATCCCGAACCCGCCGCCGACCAGCACCGCCGTCAGGGACGCCACGCCGCCGACGTCGTCGAGGATGGGCAACAGCGGTCCGACAGCCAGCCCGACCTGACTGCCGCCAGCGGAGAACGCCACCAGCGACCCCATCGTCAGTAGCACCCGCCGCAGTCCGCCCCGCAAGTCGCGGCCGACGTCCCAGGAGACGACGGCGGCGACGGTGCCCGCCACGGCCACCGAGACGAGGACTGCCGCGAGCAGGCCGTCGACCGGGAGCGCTCGTGTCGCCACTCCGGCGACCGAGTCCGGCGTGCTGCCGGGGCCGAGGTACGCGAACTCGACGTTGGCGAGGACGGCGCCGACCAGTCCCGCGAGCAGCGCGACGCTGTACCGCTCCGGGACGTCCGTCCGGGGGAGCACGCTCGCGATGGCGTACGCGATGCCGCCGCCGACGAACGGTGTCGCCACCCAGACGGCGGCGATCTGCTGGTACTTCCCCCAGACCGGCGTCCCGCCGAGCGCGAGGCCGACGCCGACGACCGACCCCGTGACGGTGAACGCCGTCGCTATCGGGTAGCCGGTCACGATGCCGACGGCCATCAGCCCGGCGCCGACGAACAGCACGAGAATCACGCCGGTCGCGGGGAGGCTGACGCCGCCGACGAGGCCGCTGCCGACGGCTTCCGAGACGTTTGCGCCCTGCACGACGGCGCCGGCGAAGCCGAAGACGCCGACGACGAACGCCGCCCGCATCGTCGAGACGGCGTTGGCACCGACGGCGGGCGCGAACGGCGTCGCGCCGCTGGACCCGGCGCCGATGACCCACGCCATGAACAGGCTAGCGAGACCGGCGACGACGAACAGAGCGAGTGTGGAGGGCTCCATCAGTAGGTGGGGAAGTGGGTGATTGCGGCGGGGTAGCGCGGTATCAGTCTGCGCCCGCTGGCGCGGCGTCGGAGGCAGTCGCGCGACTCCGGTAGACTCCCTGGGCGTACGCGCCGAGGAACATCCCGGCGAGCGCCCAGAGGATGGTGACGTTGCCGACGCCGAGGCTCGCGTAGGCGGCGCCCGGACAGATGCCCGAGAGCCCCCAGCCGACGCCGAAGATGGCGCCACCGACGAGGACGTTCCGGTCGAACGGCTTCAGGCGGCGCTCGTACCGGTCGCCCGTCAGGGGCGCCCGGTCGCGAATCCGGGGCATCACCGCGAAGGCGATTCCCGAGACCACCGCCGCGCCGAACATCACGAACAGCAGCCCGAAGTCCTCGAACTGGAGGAAGTCCAGGACGACTTCCGGACGTGCCATCTGACTGAATCCGAGTCCGAACCCGAACACGATGCCGCCGAGGAATATCAGCGGCTTGAACAGCGGATGTCGGTCGTCGCTCACGTGTCGCTCCCTCCTGTCGCTCCCGCTCGCGCGGTTCGAGACGCTCGCTGCTCACGGCTCACGTCCGTTCGCCGTTCGCTCTCCGAGGGGCTCACCCCGTTCGCGCCTCGCTGTGCTCGCGTCTCGCGCATTACGGGCTCACCCCCAGAGCGGCGACGACCTGAGCGGTCCCGATGGCGACGGCGAGGAACGTCGCGACGCCGACCAGCGACGTCTTCGACGCCGAGCCGACGCCGCAGACGCCGTGGCCGGACGTACAGCCCTTGCCGACGCGGGTGCCGACGCCGACGAGGATGCCGCCGAGGAACAGCCGCCACGGCTGGACGGTCGTCGACCAGAGCGTCACGCCCGCGACCTCGTACAGCTCGCCCGTGCTACCGGTCTCGTACAGCGACGTGGTGACGACGCCGGACTGCACCGTGGCGGCGAACAGCGTCCCGCCGAGGACGATGCCGAGCGTGAACAGCACGCGCCAGTCCCGGGAGCCGACGTACTGCTGGAACCGCGACTGGTCGGAGACGTACGACAGCGTCGACTCGAGGAACGTGCTCGCGCCGGCGGGGATACCGGTGCCGACGTAGATGACGAGCGCGCCGAGGCCGACCAGCAGGCCGCCGACGGCGTACCGGCTGATGCCGTTGGGGAACAGCTCGGCGGCTGACAGCAGCGGGACTGGGTCAGCGACCATCGGCGTGGTCAGTCACCCGCGAGCGAGTCCTGGCTCGCGGCGCAGTTGTTCGGGCCGAGTTCGAGCGTGAACGCTTCCTCGTCGTCGACCGAGTGCTGGCCGAGGTTCGTCGCGATGATGTCCTCGTAGTTCGCCGGCCGCGGCGGCATGTCGGAGAGGACGAGGTCGACGAAGTCGTCCTCGTCCATCGTGAGTGCGTCCATGTCCTCGACGAGCTCGCCGATGGGGGCGGTGTAGGTGTCGTCGTCGGCCGCCTCGGCGGCGTCGCTGAAGTGTGCGCCACCGACGAGCGTGTCGTCGGGCAGCGTGAGGACGCGCTCCTGAAGGGACTCGTAGAGCTGGCGGGCGGCGTCCGGCGCGCCGTCGTCGCCCTCCTCGAGGTCGGGGCGGGCGACGCTCTCGACGAACAGGCCGTCGCCGGTCGCGAGCAGGCTGTCGCCGAGCAGGTAGGAGGTCATCCCGGACGTGTGGCCGGGCGTGGCGACGGTCTCGACGGTGGCGTCGCCGACCGTGAACGTGTCGCCGTCTGCGGCGGTCGTGAGGTCGTTGGCGTACGTGACGCCGCGTTCGACGGCTGCCTCGGGGATGACGCCTTCGACGCCTTCGTCGTCGAGGTCGCGCACGCCCGAGATGTGGTCGGCGTGGATGTGGGTGTCCAGCGCGTACTGGAGGTCGACGCCGAGGTCGTCGGCGTCGTCGAGGTACCGGTCGGTGAACGCGCGCAGGGGGTCGACGATGGCGGCCTCGCCGTCGTCGTAGAGCAGGTAGCCCAGACAGCCCGAGGACGGGCGCTGGTACTGCAGCAGCGTGCCGGGGCCGTCGTAGCGGTCGACTTCGACGGCCTCGTAGATGCCCGCCCAGCCGTTCATGCCCTCGTCGAGGTGGTCGACGTCGTAGCCGCGCTCCGCGAGCGTGCCCGCGACGTATTCGCTGGCGCCGCCCTTCGCGCAGAGCACGGTGACCTCGCGGTCGTCGGGAATCTGTTCGAGGACGTCGTCGTCGATTTCCTCGTCGAGGAACTCGTAGTAGGGGACGTTGATGGACTCGACGGTGGGGCCGTCGATGTGCCACTCCTCGTACTCGCTTTCCATGCGAGCGTCCAGCAGCGTCACGTCGTCGCCGGCGTCGATGCTGTCTTTGAGCGTCTCCGGCGCGAGCGAGTCGACCTCGACGTCGGGGGTCGGGAAGTCTTCCGGGTTCATGTCGTGCACTCCCGGCTACCGGATGGACGCACAAAAGAGTTTGCATAGAAATCCACAAAGCGCACAATACAATTGGAGCGGTAGAAACGCAGAACGACTGTGGATGTCTCGAATAGGGTGCTTTGTACGCATTTTGGCCCACCTCACGCTGCCTCGGATGTTCGACGAGTGCACAAGAAACGACATTCTTTTACCTGCCGCAATAATATTGTGCGTTAGCTCCAATACAGACCAACGGAGCAGATTACCCATGACTGACGCATTCGACATCTCGGAGACGCTCGACGTGAAAGGCGAATCGTGCCCCATGCCGGTCGTCAAGACCAAGGCCGCAATCGACGACCTCGGCGCCGACGAGGTCCTGGAGGTCGTCGCGACCGACTCGGGCAGCATGAGCGACATCGACGGCTGGGCGACCGGCACCGAGGACGTCCAGCTCCTCGACCAGGTCGAGGACGGCGACGTCTACAGACACTACGTCGAGAAGACGGCCTGAGATGAGCGCTGACACACCCGACGCCAGCGAGGAGGACGCGCCCACGCGAGCCGAGCTCGCGGCGCGCGTCGACGAACTCGAAGCCCAGCTCGACGCCGCTACCGAGGGCGACGACGGCCAGAAGAAGATGTCCATCATCGCGACGAAGGGCACCCTCGACATGGCCTACCCGCCGCTCATCCTCGCGAGCACCGCGGCCGCCTTCGGCTACGACGTCACCGTCTTCCACACCTTCTGGGGGCTGGACATCCTCCACGAGGAGAAGACCGACGACCTCAAGCTGAGCTCCGTCGGCAACCCCAACATGCCGGTGCCGAACGTCGTCGGTGCGCTCCCGGGCATGGACCGCGTCACCACCGCGATGATGGAACAGAAAATCGAGGACAACGACACCGCGACCATCGAGGAACTCCTCGAGACCAGCCTCGAGATGGGCGTGGAGTTCCAGGCCTGCCAGATGACCATCGAACTGATGGACTACGACGAGGACGACTTCTACGACGGCGTCACGACGGGCGTCGGCGCCGCCACCGCCCTCCAGGACATGGCCGAAGCCGACATCCAGCTGTTGGTCTGACCCCTCGCTCCCACACCCGACGCCCCACCCTACCCCACTTCTCCCGGTCTCTCGGCCCGAGCAGCGGCCCTACTCCCACTCGGCAGCGAGCGCGTCGACCAGCCGGTCGACTTCCGCCGCCGTGTTGACGGCGTGAATCGACGCCCGAACGGCCGCCGGCTCCGGGAGCGCGCGCACGACGACGTCGTCTTCGCGGAGCCGCTGGACCGTCGCTTCGGGGTCGTCGACGTCGACGGTGACGAGCCCGGTCTCCGGCGACGCCGGACTCAGCAGCCGGTCGTCTGGCACCGACTCGGCGAACCGGCCGGCGAGCTCCTGGACCCGGTCTTGGATGCTGTCGACGCCGACCTCGTCGACGACGTCGACGGCCTCGCGGAGCGCGACGTGCGGCGCGGGGTTCGCGGACCCGACTTCGAAGCGGCGCGCGCCCGCCGCGAACGCGAAGTCGTCGGCGGTCGGCGTCTCGACGCTCCGCCAGCCGACGGTCCGGGGAGCCAGCGTCTCGGCGACCTCGCGGTCGACGTGGAGGAAGCCGCCGCCCCAGACGCCGAGCAGCCACTTGTGGCCGGCGGCGGCGACGGCGTCCGCGCCCCACTCGGTGACGTCCAGCGGGCGCTGCCCGGGCACCTGGACGGCGTCCACGAGCGCGAGCGCGCCGGCGTCGTGCGCGATGTCGACCAGCTCCTGCACGGGGAGGACGGTGCCGTGGGTCCACGTGACCGCGCTGAAGCACGCGAGCGTCGCGCCGTCGACGGCGTCGGCGAAGTCCTCCGGGTCGAGGCGGCCGTCCTCGGTCTCGACGACGCGGACCTCGACGCCCTCCCGTTCGAGGCGCTGCCAGGGGAGGACGCCGGCGGGGTGTTCGAGGTCCGTGCGCACGACGACGTCGCCGGGCGACCAGTCGATGGCGGTCGCGACGGCGTTGATGCCGGCGGTCGTGCTCTCCGTGAGCGCGATCTCGTCGGCGTCGCTCGCGCCGACGAAGTCGGCGACCCGTTCGCGGGTCTCGTCGTAGGCGGCGAACGCCGACTCGTAGGGGTCGCCCTCGGCGGGCACGTCGTACTCGTGGCTGCGGACGAACTCGTCGGCGGCCTCGACGACGTACTGTGGGCTCGGGCCGTGCGCGCCGAAGTTGAAGTAGTCCGTCGACTGGAGGGCGGGCACGTCGGCGCGGAGCTCGGTGGGGTTCACTGCGTCGCCACCTCCGGCGCTGCGGCGTCCTCGATTCGTGAGTCGTCGACAGCGGCGTCGTGCCGGCAGTCGCGGCCAGTCGGTGTCATGCCGGGGACTACACGGCCGACGGTGAATAATCTTGGGTAGAAAATACAATACTGGGCTGGCGGGCGGACGAGCGCGCGGAACCCCGCGGTCAGTCCGGCGAGTCGCCAGCCTCGGCGGCGCCGATGGCTCGCGCGACGGCGACCAGGTAGCCCAGTCCGCGCTGGACGTCCGGGTCCCGCGAGGCCTTCAGCAGCCCGACGGTCCCGACGCGCTCCGGCGGTTCGCCCTCGGCGTCACCGAGCCCCGACAGCACCGTCTCGAGGCCATCCCGGGTGTCGTCGTCTGCGGCGGTCTCGGCGACCTCGCCGAGCGACGAGCCCGTGCCCGCCAGCGACCGCACCATCTCGTCGTCGAGCGCCGACGTCAGCAGCGACGCGACACCCGCGAGTTCGACCAGTTCGTCCAGCGCGCCGGTCCGCTGCAGCGCCAGCAGGGACTCGAGCGCGTCCTCGAGTTCCGCGCCGTTCTGGCCGACCGTCTCCGCCAGCGCCGCCGTCTCGTCGGTCGCGAGGCCGTCGGCGGACTCCGCCAGCGTCGACGACGTGTCTGCGACCTCCCGCACCATCTCGTCTGTGAGCGCGCCCTCGCCGAGCGCGAGCACGTCCAGCAGCTCGTTCACGGCGTCCAGCCGCTCGACGAACGCCGCCACAGCCTCCGGGTTCTCGGCAACGACGGCCTCCAGGTCGGCCGCCGACTCGGACTCGACGGCGGCCGTCTCGGTGGCTTCCCCCGTCATCGTCAGAGCAGCCCCCGTGCCGTCAGCCAGTAGGACTCGTTGTACGCCAGCTTCGACCAGTGCAGCTTCTCCGAGGGCGGCGCCGGCGACGGCGGCGTCTCGTAGTCGAACTCCACGAACGAGGCGGCGTCCATCCCCGTTTCGACGAAACACAGCGTCTTCCCGTCGTACGTCGCCGTGGCCGGCCGGCCCCTGACCTCGCTGGCGAGGCGCTGCCCGACGACGCCCGCCTGGTAGTGCGCGACGCTGCCGGCGTTCGGCACGCCCGTGTCGGCGGTGTCGCCGATCGCGTAGACGTCCTCGGCTGCCTCGGCTTCCAGCGTGTGTCTGTCGACGTCCACCCAGCCGTCGTCGCCCAGCCCCGCGTCGGCGACGAGGTCGACGCCGCTGTGGGGCGGGATGCCCACCAGCAGGTCGTAGTCAAGTTCGGTGCCCTCCATCGACGTGATGGTCTCTGCCTCCGGGTCGACTGACTCGGCGTTGAAGAACGTCTCGACCTCGATGTCCCGCTCCTCCATGATAGGCTGGGCCCACTCGGCGATGTGCGGGTTGCCGTGCACGCGCTGGATGGGGTACGTGTACGTGATGTCGACGTCCTCACGCAGGCCGCGCTCTCGGAACCAGTCGTCGGCCATGAACACGAACTCCAGCGGAGCGGCCGGACACATGTGGGGGGTGCCGACGACGCTCAACACGAGGTGTCCCTCGGTGAACGACAGCAGCTCCTCGCGAAGCGTCTCTGCGCCGGCCTCGCTGTAGTAGTCGTGTGCGCCCTCGGCGAGCCCGGGGACCCGGTCCGGTTCGAGCGTCGACCCGGTCGCGAGCACGAGGTAGTCGTACTCGATGGGGTCGACGGCCTCCCGGGCACTCAGCCGTTTCGCGTCGGTGTCGACGTCGGTGACCCGGTCGATGCGGACGTCGACGCGGTCGTCGACGAGTTCGTCGAGCGGCCGGCGGCCGTCGGCCGGCTCGCGCTGACCGAACGGGACGTACAGCCAGACGGGCTTGTAGACGTGGTCGGGGTCGTCGTTGAGGAGCGTCACCTCGACGCTCCCGTCGTCGATCTCCGGACCGAGGTGGTCCGCGAGGTCGTTCGCGAGCACGGTGCCGCCGGTGCCGCCGCCGAGGACGACGATGTGGTCGGTCATGCTTTCTCCACGTAGAACACGCTGTGGTCGTCGCGCTCTTCGACGGCGAGCAGGTCGTTGCCGGCCTCCTCGGCCCACTCCGGGACGTCCGTATGGGACTGGTCGTTGTCGCTGTACAGCGCGACGACGGCCCCGGAGTCGACGCTCCGTATCTTCCCGATGAGGTCCATCAGTGGCCCGGGGCAGGCGGCGCCGCGGGCGTCGACGGTCTCGTCGGGCTTGATGTCGGGTGCAGTCATGGTCTGTCTGGGGCTACGGCCGGCCCCGTATTAATATTGTGCGTAGGTTCCAATACAATGGAAAACCGGGGTCGCGGGACGCAGTGCGTGTCCGGTCACACCGCGTCTGCCCCTCGCCCCGCCTGCTACCGCTCGAACCGGAGCGCGTAGTGGTACGGCGGCAGCGAGACGTGCGCCCGCTCGGTGAACCCGGCGACGCCCTCAACAGCCGCCCGGGTCTCGTCCGGCGAGAGCCGGCAGTCCGTCGGCGGCCCTCGTGGCTCGCCGAGCACCGTCGTCTCCGCTCGCGGCCGCGCGGCCCAGTTCACGACGACGAACTGGCCGCCCGGCGCCAGCGCTTCGGCTGCCGCCCGAACGACCCGCCCGCGGTCGTCGACGCCGTGGAACGCGTTCGCGAGTATCACTCGGTCAACCGGCTCGGGGAGCACGTCACCGAGCGACCGGGCGTCCCCCCGAACGGGGTGCAGCGTCTCCACGCCCTGTCGGTCGGCCAGCGTCTCGAGTTCGGCGAGCAGCGACTCGTCGACGTCGACGGCGTACACTGGCGCCGGCGCCGCGATTCTGGCGGCGGGCAGCGCGAAGTAGCCGTTCCCGCAGCCGACCTCGGCCACCGAGTCGCCCGCCTCGACGCCGAGGTCGCGCAGCGTCTCGCCCGGCGCCGGCCACAGCCGCCCCCACCAGTCCCAGTCCGGCTGGCCGGTGTGCTCGAAGGACTCCACGGTCACCGACCCCCTCGCGCGCCGCCCCGGGGTCGCCCAGTTACCGGCGGACAGCCGACAGTACTGGTAGCTGTATTGTCTTTCATACGCAATCCTATCCGGTACGGGGGTTTAATTCTGTCTCGTGCGCCCGGCCGTCCAACTCACTGTGCCGTCCGAGGTCGCCGGCGGTCAGTCGTGCTCGGCGACCCACCGACCAGGCAGCGCGGCGTACGTCAGCGCGTTCCCGGCGAGCGCGTCCACGGTGGTGTACTCGTCGACGGCGTGGACCGTGTCGGTGCCGAGCGCGAACTCCACGGTCGGAATGCCGGCGTTCCGCAACTGCTTGGCGTCGCCGCCGCCCGTGGCGCTCCGGCGGAACACGCGCTCGCCGATTGCGGCCTCGGCGGTCGACGCCACCGCCTCCACCAGCGGGCTGTCCACCGGCTCGACGGTGCCGACGCTCCACGAGACGTCCGCCACGGAGACGCCCTCGCAGCCGGCGACGCACTCCCGGATGTCGCCCAGCACCTCGGCGGTGTCCACGCCGGCGGTCAGCCTGACGTCGATTTCCGCCCACGCGGACTCCGGGACGCTGTTGACGGCGTCGCCGCCGTGCAGCGTCCCGAGGTTGATGCTGGGCGTGGTGAACAGCCTGCGCGCAGTCGCCTCGCCCATCGCCGGCGCGTAGTACTCGACGGACTCCGCGAGGACCGCCTCGACGGCCGGGTCGAGGGACAGCTCGCGGCCGCCGAAGCGCTCCCTGAGCTCCTCGACGGCGGCGTACAGCCGGTCGATGGCGTTGTCGCCGAGCACCGGCCGAGAGCCGTGTGCGCCCTCGCCGTCGGCGTCGAGGGTCAGCCAGATGCTGCCGCGGTCCGCGACTGTCACCGAGTGCCGGCCGTCCTCGCAGGTCGGCTCCCCGATGACACAGGCGTCGGCGTCCAGGTGGTCGCCCGCGAGCAGCGCCGGCAGGCCGGCGTCGCCCCCGACCTCCTCGTCGCTGACGAACGCGAACACGAGGTCCGCGGGCGGCTCGCCGTCGCTCTCGGCGTGCGCGCGCAGCGCCAGCAGCATCGCCGCCAGCGACCCTTTCATGTCGGTCGCGCCCCGGCCGTAGACCCGGTCGCCGTCGCGCTCGCCGAGCGGGTCGTGCGTCCAGTCCTCGGCGTCGAACGGCACCGTGTCGAGGTGGCCGTCGTACAGCAGCGTCCGGTCGCCGGCGCCGGGCAGCGTCACGACGAGGTTCGGCTTCGCCGGGTCGACGGCGACCCGTTCGACGTCGACGGGCAGGTCGGCGACGTAGTCGGCGACGAAGCCGGCGAGCTCCCGGGTGTCGCCGGGCGGATTCTGGGTGTCGACGGCGAGCAGGTCGAGCGCGAGCGCGACCAGGTCCTCGCGGTGCTCGCGGACGTACGCCGTCACGTCACTGGCCCGGTCGCCGTCGCCGAGGTCGCCCGCGCTCTGGTCGCTCACGGTGGTCAGGTGTAGGCCTCGACGGTCGTCCGGAGCCGGGACTCGTCCTGCGCGCCGACCAGCCGCTCGACGGGCTGCCCGTCCGCGAACAGGACGAGGGTGGGGACGCCGCGGACGCCGTACTCGGCGGCCAGCGGCTGGTTGGCGTCGACGTCGACCTTGGCGACGGCGGCGTCGGTCTCGGCGGCGACGGTCTCGACGACCGGCTCGAGCATCTGGCAGGGCCCACACCAGTCCGCGTAGAAGTCGGCCAGCACCACGTCGTGGGCCTCCAGCAGCGAGTCGAGGCCGGCAGCGCCGTCGACGGACTGCGGCACGTCCGGCGTGCCGGCGCCGGTGTCCGTCTCGTCGTCTCCCTCGTCGAACCGGCCGTCGGCCGCTCGCTCCTGCAGCTCCGCGAGCTTCTGTTCGCGAATCTCCGCGAGTTCGGCGTCGTCTGTCATTGGTCGGCAGTAGGGCGGCCGCCGCCTTATTCGTTGTGCACATAATACACAATACTGAGTCGCGGGCGGACTGGCTCGTAGCGCCCGGCTCACCCCGTTTCTCACGTTCGGTCGGTCGCACGTGGCGGTTCGAGTGCGCTGGCGCGAGACGGCCAGCGGGTACTCGTACCCCAAGAGTATTTGCTCGTCTCGCCCAATACTAACCAGAATGGTGCTCCCTATCGACCCTGCAGAGATCGACCCGGACGACGTCGGTGAACAGCAGACCACCCTCGAGATGGACCACGAGGAAGCCATCGAGTACGTCCGCGACGTCTTCACGGAGGCCGGCTTCGGCGTCCCCGTGGAGTTCTCGCCCTCGGAGATGCTCAACGAGAAGGTCGACGCGGACCGCGACCCCTACTACGTGCTCGGCGCCTGCAACCCCGAGGTCGCCGACCGCGCGCTCGACGCGACGGACAACCGCCTCGGCGCCCTGATGCCGTGCAACGTCGTCGTCTGGGAGGAGGAGCCCGGCCGTCAGCGCGTCTACCACGTCTCCATCATGCGCATCGCGCGACTCGTCGGCCTCGCGCCCGACGACGACGAGATGGCGGACATCGTCGCCACCACCGGCGAGATTGTCGACGAAGCGTTCGAGAACCTCTGATGGGATTCCACACCTTCGACGCCTCGCGCGCGGACAAACTCGAGCGGCCGGAGCGCCGCTACCGGTTCCTCTCCGCCGAGGAACTGGTCGGCGCGCTCGCGCTCGACTCCGAGGACGCCGTCGCCGACCTCGGGAGCGGCACGGGCTTCTTCACCGACGACGTCGCCCCGCACGCCGGCCGCGTTCACGCCGTCGACGTGCAGGAAGCGATGCACGACTACTACCGGGAGAAAGGCGTCCCCGAGAACGTCGACCTCGTCACGAGCGGCGTCGGCGACCTGCCGTTCGCGGACGGTGCGCTGGACGCCGCGTTCTCGACGATGACGTACCACGAGTTCGCCGGCGACGACGCCCTCGCCGAGATTGCTCGCGTGCTCGCGCCCGGCGGCCGGCTGGTCGTCGTCGACTGGGCGGCCTCCGGGAGCGGTGAGGCCGGACCGCCGGTCGACGAGCGCTTCGACGCCGCGACGGCGGCCGACGCGCTCCGCGACCACGGCTTCGACGTCGGCCGCGAGGCGGTCCGCCCCGAGACGTTCGTCCTCGAGGCCGCCGCTCCCGCCGGCGACTGACCCGCCGACCGGCCGGCGCCGCTGTCGCGGCGAACTTGGCCGCGTGTTCGGTTCGTTCTCCATTCCTGCCGACTCGCCAACACCCAGGGAGCAGCCGCTCACAGGACCACACGCGCATGTCCGAGACTAACTCTCACGACCACGAGCACGGCCACTTCCACGAACACGTCGACGAGAGCGTCGACGCCCACGACGACTGGGCGCGCCGGCGACGAGAGGGCATCCCGACCGACGAGCGCCTGCTCGTCGTCGCCTGCATGGACGAACGCATCCCCGTCGAGGACGCGCTCGGCATCGAGCTCGGGGACGCCCAGATCTACCGCAACGCCGGCGGGAAGGTGACCGACGACGTGGTGCGGTCGGCGGCGCTCACCACGCAGTTCTTCGACACCGAGGAGATCATCGTCGTCAACCACACCGACTGCGGGATGATGAGCGCGCCCGACGACGCCGTCGTCGAGGGACTGGAAGCCGCAGCGGGCGGCGACCTCGACGGCGTGGACCTCGACCCGGCGCTGCCCGAACTCTCCCTCGGCGACGCCTCGGTCGCCGACTGGGTGCGGATGACCGACGACATCGACGAGGCCTGTGCCGCTCAGGTCCGGTACCTCGAGGAACACCCGCTGGTGGACGCAGAGGTCAACGGCTACGTCTACGAGGTCGAGTCGGGCCGGCTCCGGTACCCCGGGGGCCGGGTCGCCGAGGAGATCAGCACGCGCGTCGAGGAGTAGCGCTCTCGGCGCCGACTGCGGCGGCACTCCCACCCGGTTTCGACAAACGTAGTAACCTAGTTTTATTATCGTCGAACAACTGGGCCAGGGTATGAGCGCTACGCAACTGGACGCCCCCGCAGGCGTCCTGTCGTCCGTGCGGAACATCGAGTCGGACCGCCGCAAACTCGTCTACCTCTACCTCGCCGTGCAGGGCGGCGCCACCCTCGAAGAACTCAAAGCCGACCTCGAACTGCCGCTGCTCACGCTGCTGCGCGTGCTCCCCGACCTCCGCGAGAACGAGCTCGTCGCCGAGCACGACGACGGTCGCTGGGTCGCCCAGCAGGCCTGACCGGCGTCCCGCCCGTTCTCCGCGTCAGTTCACGTCCGACAGCGGCCCGAAGTCGTCGACCGGCAGCACCGAGTAGTCGATGGTCAGCGTGTCCTGGGTCGCGCGGATCTTCCCGACGAACGCCGAAATCTCCTCGAGGCCGCCCTCCAGGACGAACAGCTCCATGCAGTGGTGGCTGCCGACGTG
Organism: Halobacterium rubrum; assembly: GCF_021729015.1. GTDB lineage: Archaea > Halobacteriota > Halobacteria > Halobacteriales > Halobacteriaceae > Halobacterium > Halobacterium rubrum. Next base: position 362,868 of record NZ_JAJQQZ010000002.1, on the reverse strand, counting down.
GCTGTGGAAGTTCGACGCCACGAGGTCCTCGTGCTCGTGGCGCAGGTGCATCATCTTCTCTTCGACGTTCGTCGTCTCGTAGTCGAAGACGACGGTGACCACGCCCATCAGCTCGCGGCCCTCCAGTTTCTTGTCCTCGAACTCGCCCAGGAGGTTCCGGCTGGCCTCCCGGACGACCTCGCTGCGGCCCGTGTAGCCGTGGTCCTCGGCGAAGTCGTCGAGTCGTTCGAGCAGTTCTTCCGGCATAGAGACGCTGACGACGCTCATGTAACAACACGGGCGCCGCGAGTTGTTAAAATATGCTATCATACCCGCCGTCTGGGCGGGGTAGTTACTAGTGGAGCGTCCCCTCGCGGACGTGGTCGTCGTGCGCGAACAGCGCGTACCCGACCTCGGCGGCCGAGTACCCCGACTCCGCTGCGATCTCCCGGATGGGCCGAATCATCGCCACGTAGTCGGCGCTGTCGAAACTCTCCTTCCGGCCGTCGAGGTACCCCTTCCGCTCGAGGGACGCCCACACCCGAGTGTCCACGACGGCGTGGCGTTCCGGGTCGACGGCCGCCAGCACGCAGGACGCCGTCGGCGCCTTGAACCCCGACAGCCCGGTCAGCAGCTGTATCTTCGAGAAGTCGCCCTCGACGTCGAGGACGTTGCTCGTGACCTCACGGCAGCGGTCCTCGGGATTCTTCTCGACGTGGTACGCGCTGCGCGTCGAGGACTCGTAAGCGACGTCGTACAGCTGGCTGCGCGTCAGGTAGCCCTGCTCGCGGTAGGCCGCCCCGAACTCGTCGAGGCGCTCGGGGAGTACGCCCTGCGTGTCGGCGTACCGTTGCAGGTTCTCGGCGACGAACTCCTCCATGGCGGGGGGTTGCCGGCGGCAGGGCGTAAAGCCACTGCCGCCGACCGGTCGGTGGGAACCGAGCCCCGAGTTAGTAATACAATCGGTCTCAGTTGTTAAGAACGAACAACTATCACCCGGTTCGTAGCAGCGGACTTCATAACGGAGCGGTCCCTAGCCCCGGACAATGACTTCCAGCGAACAGCCGACCGGCGCCGGCGACGGCGCAGTCGAGTTGCGACTCGACGTCCCCGACATGGACTGCGCGTCCTGCGCGGGGAAAGTCGAGGACGCACTCGACGGCGTCGACGGCGTCACCGGCCACGAGGAACAGCCGACGACGGGGTCGACGGTCGTGACCTACGACGAGTCGACGACCAGCGAGGCCGACGTCGTCGCGGCCGTCGAGGCCGCCGGCTACGAGGTCACCGGCACCGGCAGCGACCGGGACACCGACCGCGCCGACGTCTGGACGAGCCCCCGCGCGCTGAAGACGTGGGCGGGCGGCGTCTTCGTCGCCGTCGGCCTCCTCTTCGAGTTCGTGCTCGGGGACGCCAACGCGCTCCTCGCGACGCTGGCCGGCAGCGAACTGCACGTCGCCGACGCGCTGTTCCTCGCGGCGGTCGCGCTCGGCGGCCAGGAGATCATCCGCGGCGGCGTGCGGTCGACGCGCGCGCTCCGCATGGACATCGACTTCCTGATGTCGGTGGCCATCCTCGGCGCGCTCGTCGCCAGCCTCGCGTTCGGCGAGTCCCTGTACTTCGAGGCCGCGACGCTCGCGGTGCTGTTCAGTATCGCCGAACTCCTCGAGGGGTACGCGATGGACCGCGCCCGGCAGTCCCTGCGGGAGCTGATGGAGCTGTCGCCGGACGAGGCGACTGTCAAACGCGAGGACGGCTCCGAGGAGACGGTGCCGGTCGAGGCCGTCTCGGTCGGGGACCGGGTCGTGATACGGCCCGGAGAGAAGATTCCGACCGACGGCATCGTCGTCGACGGCGAGAGCGCCGTCGACCAGTCCCCGGTCACGGGCGAGTCCGTCCCCGTCGAGAAGGTCGACGGCGACGACGTCTACGCCGGCACCGTCAACGAGACCGGCTACCTCGAGGTCGAGGTCACGTCGGCGGCCGGCGACGACACGCTCTCCCGCATCGTCGAACTGGTCGAGGACGCCCAGTCCAACCAGACCGAACGCGAGCAGTTCGTCGAGCGCTTCGCCGCGAAGTACACGCCCGCAGTCGTCGGGTTCGCGGTTCTCACCACGCTCGGGACGCCGTTCGTCTTCGGCGTCTCGTGGCCGACCGCCGTCGTCTACGGGCTGACGCTGCTCGTGCTCGCCTGCCCCTGTGCGTTCGTCATCTCTACGCCCGTCTCTGTGGTCTCCGGCATCACGAGCGCCGCGAAACACGGCGTCCTCGTGAAGGGTGGCAACCACCTCGAGGCTATGGGGAGCGTCGACGCCGTCGCGTTCGACAAGACGGGCACGCTCACCACCGGCGACCTCGCCGTGACCGACGTCGTCCCCCTGAACGGCAACAGCGAGGCGGACGTGCTGGCGTGCGCTCGCGGCCTCGAATCCCGCAGCGAACACCCCATCGCCGACGCCATCGTCGACGAGGCGGACGACGCCGGCGTCGAGGCGCCCGCGGTCGACGGCTTCGAGAGCGTCACCGGCAAGGGCGTGCGCGCGGACCTCGACGGCGAACCCCACGTCGCGGGGAAGCCCGGACTGTTCGAGGAGCTCGGCTTCGACCTCTCGCACGTCCACGCCACCACGGACGGCGGCGTCGTCACGCAGGCAGCCCGCGAGCGCTGCGAGCGCAACGACTGCGTCGACCTCCTCGACGAGACCGTCCCGGGCCTCCAGGCCGAGGGGAAGACGGTCGTGCTCGTCGGGAGCGACGACGAACTGGAGGGCGTCGTCGCCGTCGCCGACGAGGTCCGGCCGGGCGCGACGGAAGCCGTCGCACGCCTCCGCGAGCTCGGCGTCGAGCGCACCGTCATGCTCACCGGCGACAACGAGCGCACCGCCCGAGCGGTGGGCGACGAGGTCGGCGTCGACGAGGTGCGGGCCGAACTCCTCCCCGACGAGAAGGTCGCCGCCGTCGAGGAGCTGGTCGCCGAGTACGGCGACGTCGCGATGGTCGGCGACGGCATCAACGACGCGCCCGCGCTCGCCACCGCCACCGTCGGCGTCGCGATGGGCGCCGCCGGCACCGACACCGCCCTCGAGACGGCGGACGTCGCGCTGATGGGCGACGACATCGCGAAACTTCCCTACCTCTACGAGCTCGCCGGCGACGCCAGCGGCGTCATCCGGCAGAACGTCTGGGCGAGCCTCGGCGTGAAGGCCGCGCTCGCGCTCGCGGTGCCGTTCGGCCTCGTCCCCATCTGGCTGGCCGTGCTCGCCGGCGACGCCGGCATGACTGTCGGCGTCACCGGGAACGCCATGCGGCTCTCCCGGGTCGAACCCTGACCGGCGGACTCACGCGATTCCGAGGACGTTCAGCTCGAAGACGGCGAGGTAGAACTGGCCGAGGCCGGCCAGCACCATCACGACGCCGGCCAGTCGCTGGACGCTGCCGGCGTGCGCGCCGAGGTCCCGCCACGCGTCGACGCCGGCGCCGGCCAGCAGCGTGACGCCGACCAGCGGCGCCGCCACCCCGCCGGCGTAGGCGCCGAGCACTGCGGTGGCGCCGGCCGCCGGGAGTGCGAGCACCTGCGCGACGACGCCGACGAACAGCGGGACGACGCAGCCCGCCGCCGCGACGGCGTAGACGGCGCCGAACGCTCCGAACCCGAGCACGGACGTGGGGCGCTCGGGCAACGGGACCCGCACCTCGGGGCTGCGCCCGGTCAGGACGAGTGCGCCGAAGGCGACCAGCCCGAGCCCGATGACCGGCTCGAGCACCGGGAGGGCGTCTCTGGCCGGCTGGCCGACCGCCAGCACGAGCCCGGCGACGGCCGCTATCGCGGTGACGGCGCCGACTGCGGCGGCGACAGCGGCCGCCACTACGGCCGTGTCGCTGTCGCTCTCCGCGACGTAGAAGCCGACGTACCCCGGCAGCAGCGGGAACGCACACGGCGCGAAGAACGTCGCGACGCCGGTCCCCGCAGCGAACGCGGCGGCGCCCACGACCGAGGCGCTGGCGGTCATGCGTCGAGGTCGTCGAGGTCGTCCCGGAGGTCGCTCGCCGCGGCGACGCCGCTGTACTCGGCGACGATTCGGCCGTCGGCGTCGGCGACGGCGACGAACGGCAGCGCGCTCGCGCCGAACGCCGCCAGCAGCTCGCTCCCGGGGTCGATGCCGACGGACCACGCCCCGCCGTGCTCGCGCCACCAGTCCGCGATGTCCTCGCGGGTCAGCGTGTCGCCGACGCGCTCGTTGGTTACCGAGACGAACGCCACATCGAGGTAGTCCTCGCGGACCGCCCGGAGCTCGGCGAGCTGTTCGTCGCAGGGCGCACACCACGTCGCGAACAGGTCGACGACGGTCGGCGTCCCCGGCTGCGGGACGGTCGCGGTGCCAGCCGTCGACCCGGGCGCGTCGAGGGTCTCGACCTCCAGAGGTAGTCCGGCCGGGCCGCCGTCGCCCTCGCCGGGGCGAGGCACCCCGTTCCGGGCGACCCAGAGGCTGGTGCCGGTCAGCCCCGCGCCCGCCAGCGCCCCGAGCACCCGGCGTCGCTTCACGCCTGCCTCACCGCCGCGAGGTCGTCCAGTATCTGGTCCTCGTTCGGCGCCTTCGACCGGTAGGCCCGCTCCACGTAGCCGTCGCCGTTCACGAGGAACGTCAGCGCCGAGTGCGTGAACATGTACATCTCCATGTCCTCCGGGTGCGTGCGCTCGAACGTCACGCCGAACGCCTCCGAGACCACCGTCTCGGCGCGCTCCGGGCTCTCCGGCCGGAGGAACGTCCAGCTGTCGGCGTCGACGTCGACGTTCATCTCGCCGGCGTACGCCCGGAGGCGGTCGACGGTGTCTCGCTCGGGGTCGAAGGTCACCGGTAGCAGCGACACCTCGCCGGCGTACCCCTCGTTGGCAGCGTGCGTCTGGACGTTCCGCATCGTCGAGATCAGCACCGGGCAGACCGTGTTGCAGTGGCTGTAGAAGAACGTGTACAGCGCCGGCTGTGTCACGTCCCGCGTGGAGACCTCACCGCCAAGGAGCGGCGCCGGGAGTGTCACGTCGGGGACGCGCTCGCCCCACGCCGGGTAGGGGAGGTCCTCGCTGTCGTACCGTCTGTCTGGCTCGCTCAACACCGTCGGCGTGTCGTCGCCGCCCCCGAGCGCGCCGAGGCAGCCGGCCGTCCCGGCCACCGCGGCGCTCCCGGCGAGCGACAGGTAGGTTCGTCGGCGCATTGTCGTGTCCTCGTGGCTGCTCGCCGCCCGCACCGGATGGTCGACTCGGTCGCGGTGTCCCCGGCGCTCGGTGTTTCGTCGCCGAACCCCGGAACGAACGCGCCGCCACCGGCCCGCAGGACGCACCGGCGGCTGGCGCCCGTCCGACACGGAGCGGCAATCGCACTGCCGTCCACGTCCGCCCGGAATCCCGGGGCGACCCTACATCCTGTTGCGATTCTCACGCTGCGGGAATCCGCAGCGGGCGGTCCCGCCGGTCTGACAAGACATTTACCGTCCGGGTACGCAGGGGAAGCCGCCGGGTAGGGGTACCCGAGTTCTTTCCGGGGGTCGGGGAGCCAGCGGTAGCGCTGTCCTCGCCCCTACCCGTCGGCCAGCCAGGACACGAGGTCGTCGGCGTGGTCGGTGAGCACGAGGTAGTGGCCGGCGTTCTCGTGGACGGTGAGCTCGGCACCCGGGACCGTGTCGGCCACCTGCTGTGCGACAGACACGGGCACCGTCTGGTCGAACGCACCGTGCACGACCCGGGTCGGCACGGGCACGTGTCCGAGGTCGAACCCCCAGTCGCGGCCGAGCGCGGCGAACTCCGTCGCCACGCCACGGGGGCCGTTCCGGACGCACTCCCGGGCGTCCGACAGCAGGACGCGACCGGTCTCCCCCAGCCGCGGGTCCGCGAGGTCGCCGTCCCGGGGGTCGCCGACGACGTCGGTGAACCGCGTGGCGTCCGCGACCTGCCGACAGAACAGCCACGCCAGCGGCCGCACGAGGTGCGCCGAGAACCGGCCGACGCCGGTCGCGGCGCGCACGAACCCGTCGAGTTCGCTCGCCAGCGCCGGCGGCGGCGAGCCACTCGCGACGACGCAGCGCGTTACGCGCTCCGGCGTGCAGGCGGCGCAGGCGAGCGCGTGCGGCCCGCCCGCGGAGAACCCGGCGACGGCGTAGTCGTCGAGGCCGGCGGTGTCCGCCAGTGCGGCGACGTCGTCGGCCCAGTCGGCCAGCGGGCGGACGCCGGCGTCGGCGGACCGGCCGATTCCGGGGCGGTCCGGTGCGAGCACGCGGACGCCGTGCTCGCTGGCGGCGTCTCCCAGGAGGCTCCCCTGCACGCGTGACCCCGGGAGCCCGTGACAGAACACGACCGGGGTGCCGTCGGGGTCGCCGTACTGGGCGTACGCGAGCGTCCGGCCGTCGCCGAGGGTGACAGTCTCCGTCCCCTCGACTGTCTGCACCTGGCCAGTCGCCATCGAGTGTGCATGTCGATGGCGCGGCTTAAGGTTTGGTACTCGGTGCTTACTCGCTCACGAGCCCCGAGACGGCGCCGGCTCTCCCGGCGCAGCGGACCGGGTAGCTCTGGTCGCTCGTAGCGGCGTCTGGCGCCTAGTACTCGCCGAGGTCGACGAGCCGCTCGGCGATGCGGTGCGCACCCCGGGCGGCCGCCGTCTCCGGCCGGTCGGCGGTCGTCGCCTCGACCTCGCGGCCGACCTCCTCGCTCAGCCGGTCCTCGAACTCGCCGACGATGCCGGGGATGCAGGCCATCCCGCCGGTCAACACCACGGGGTTGTCCAGCGCCTGCTGGTAGACCTTCATGTAGTCGTTGGCGAACTCCGGCATGAAGATGTTCGCGACCTCGTTGACCGCGTCGTCGACGAACTCGTCGACGGCGTCCATCACGGCGTCCTCGATGGTGAACTCGTAGGTGCCGCCGCCGGGCTGCTGGATGATGTCGCTGAACGGCTCGTAGTCCTCGAAGTCGGCGTGGTCCTCCTTGTACTCGCGGGCGGTCGTGAGGTCGATGTTCACGCGGCCCTGTGTCTCCTCCTCGACGTAGTTCGCGATGCGCCGGTCGACCTCGCTGCCCGTGACGGCGCCCGTCGAGAACGGCGCGAGCTGTTCGCCGCGGCGGTAGGCGCACGCTTCGAGGTTCGTCGACCCCATGTTGACGGCGACGAACGTGTCCTCGATGGCGTCGAGACCGTCGCCGAGGGCGGGAACCGCGCCACAGAGGCTCTCCGGGTAGGACGCCACGCGGCGTTCGCCGACGGGGCCGTCCTCGATGATCTCGGCGAGGCGTGCTAGCCCCGCTTCGTTGTCGATGGTCGGGATGGCGTACACGACCACGGAGTCCGCGCTGAGACCGTTGGCGGCCGCGAACTCCTCGAAGAACCGCTTGGCGAGCCCGGTCGTCTCCTCGTCCTCGGGCAGCCCCGAGCGCAGCATGTACCGGACGCGGTCCGGGTACTCGGTCGCCGCCTCCTCGCCGTAGATGACGTGTTCCTCGCCGGTGAGCGCGTCGTCGTAGGTCGCCAGGCAGGTCAGCGTCTGCGTGACGTCAGGGTCACTGGCGTCGCCGGCCGCGACCACGGTTCGCGTGCTCCCGACTTTCACGCCGAGCGCGGACGGCTGGTCGCCGAACTCCATCTCTTCAGCAGCGCTGCGTTCCTCGCCGTCGTCGCCGCCGTCGTCGGTCGCCTCGTCTTCGTCGGACATGTGTGCTCGTTGACCCGCTGAGTGGAAAGGTCTTCTTGCCGCCCACCCCCACCCACACCGTGATAATTACCCACACAGTTCTTGTGGGTCGCCGCCGAACCGAGTGCCATGAGCAGCGAGCCGAGTTACGCGCCGGACGCGCTCGCGAGCGAACTGGTCAGTGCCTGCCGCACCACCGTCGGCGACCAGCTGCGGAGCGTCGCGTACTTCGACGCCAGCGGCGAGGAACAGATATACCTCCGCGACGACCTCGAACCCGACGCCGACATCGTCGGGTTCGCCGACCAGGAACGCCAGGGGTTCCGCTCGCAGACGGTGTACGGCGGCTCCGAACTCGGGGAGTACCAGTACACGATGCGGGCGTTCGACCGCGGCTACCTCACGCGCGTCATCGAGGACGGCCACGGCGCGTTCGTCACCACCGACGAACTCCCCATCGACCACTTCGACGAACTCGCGTCGGCGGTCCGTAGCGTGCTCGCCGCCCACGCCAGCGGCAGTGAGACCACGTAGCGGTGGGTCACGTTCTCACCCGAGGCAGTCGGGCAATTAGTACGGGCGATACCCCACATGGCAGGACCGTGGCGATACCCGACCGTGGGCTCGCAGAGAACAGTAAGTATTTGAAATAACGGTGATGCTTGTTATCCAATGAATCCGTCGACGGCACGCGACCGAGCGGACGACGTCCTCGACACCGTACGAGCCGCCGTAATCGCCGAGGACCGCTTCCTCGAGACGGTGATCACCGCGTTGCTCGCCGACGGCCACGTGCTGATGGAAGACGTTCCCGGAACTGGGAAGACGCTCACCGCCCAGAGCGTCGCGACGGCGCTCGGCCTGGAGTTCAGCCGCATCCAGTTCACGCCGGACCTGCTCCCGGCGGACATCACGGGGTCGAACATCTACAACGAGGCCGAGGGGACCTTCGAGTTCCAGCCCGGCCCGATCTTCGCGAACGTCGTGCTCGCCGACGAAATCAATCGCGCCCCACCGAAGACGCAGGCCGCGCTCCTCGAGGCGATGGGCGAGGGACAGGTGAGCGTGAACGGCACGACCCACGAGCTACCGAGCCCGTTTTTCGTCATCGCGACCCAGAACCCCGTCGAGCAGGAGGGGACGTTCGGGCTCCCCGAAGCCCAGCGCGACCGGTTCATGGTGAAGACGAGCATGGGGTACCCGGACCTCGACGGCGAACTGGAGCTGGTCGACCGTCGCGCGAACCGGTTCGAGCACGTCCCGAGCGTGACGCCGGTCCTCGACGGCGTCGACACGGTCTCACAGCTCCAGCACGTCCCGGAGACCGTCGAGGTCGAACAGCGGTTACGCGAGTACCTCGTCCGGCTCGGCCGCGAGACGCGCGAGGACAGCCGCGTCGACGTGGGTGTGAGTCCCCGGGGCATCCAGAAGCTCTTCGAGGCGGTTCGGGCCCGTGCCACGCTCGCGGGCCGCGAGTTCGTCGTCCCGGACGACATCAAGGAGATGGCCGTCCCAGTGCTTCAACACCGGCTCGTGCTCACGCCGGAGGCGAGCGCGAGCGGCGCCGAGAACACGGCGATCGTCGAGGACACCCTCGACCAGCTCGACGTGCCAGCAGTCACCGACGGGGAACATGCCTGAGAGCGGGCTCCGGACCGCCGGCCAGCCCGGATACGAGTGCCGCGAGTCGACCGGCGTGACCACAGCGTGGACGGAGGCGCCCGGCGACGATGAGTGACAGCTCCGGCACCAGGCTCACCGAACCCGGCGAGTCTCGAGACTGGGGGCGGGCGACCCTCACGGTGCTCGTCGTGGTCGCCATCGTGCTCGCGACTGGCCTGACACCCGTGCTCGGGTCACTCACCGGCGGAACACCAGTCAGCGCCGTCCTGCCCGGGTCTGGACAGTCGGACAGCGCGCAGGAAGGACCGCTCGGGCCCGGCTCGGACGCCGCCGGAGGCGGCCCGATGGGGAACGGGACTGACGGCGGCGGCGGCACGAGTGAGGGAGCGAGCGGTTCGGCCGGTAGTGGCGGCACAGGTGAGGGAGCGAGCGGTTCGGCCGGGTCGTCGGGCGGGACGAACGGCGGCGCCCCGGGTGCTGGGGGCAGTGCCGGGTCGCAACTTGGCGCACTGACACCCGGCGAGCAGACCGGGGTCGGCGGCAGTCTCTCCCCGGGGAACGACTCGGCGTTCCAGTCCCTGAACGACGAGGTCCACTTCGTCGTGCGGGCGAGCCGACCGGCGTACTGGCGGACGAACGCGTACGACCGGTACACGGGGGGCGGCTGGCAGCAGTCCGGGGGTGCGACGGCGTACGACACGCCCCTCGACACTGCCCGCACGGACACCCGCGTCGTCCAGCAGGTCCGACTCGAACAGGCGGCAACGGCGCTCCCGACAGCGTGGCAGCCGCGCCGCGTCGACAGTCCCGCGCCGCTCGAAGTGACGCCAGCACGCGCAGTGCAGGCTCCAGACGCGCTGCCGGCGGGAACGGAGTACACGGCAATCAGCTACCGGCCGCCGCGTGACCCGTCGGTGCTGCGTGCGACCGGCGGCGACGACCCGCCTGCGCTCCACGAGCAGTACACGCAGTTGCCGGCAGCGGAACGCGACGCGCTCGACCCGGCCGCCAGCGACATCACGGCGGGCGCGTCCTCGCGGTACGAGGCCGCAACGCAGGTCGAAACGTGGCTCGAGACGACGAAGAACTACTCGCTGTCTGTCCCGGAGCCGTCGAACGACGGCGTCGCCAGCCAGTTCGTCACCGAGATGGACGCCGGCTACTGCGAGTACTTCGCAACCGGCATGACGGCGCTGCTGCGTGCCGAGGACATACCCGCGCGCTACGTCGTCGGCTACTCGCCCGGTCAACAGACCGGCCCGAACGAGTACACGGTCCGCGCGATGCACGCGCACGCCTGGGTCGAGGTCTACTTCGACGGCGTCGGCTGGGTCCGCTTCGACCCGACGCCCGCCAGCGAGCGGCTCGACGAGCAGTCTCGCGCGGTCGGCACCGGCGGCGGCGCAGGCGGCGACGGGAACGCCAGTACGGGGGCCGTGGCCGGGTCGCCGGGCGAGAGTGCGCCGACTGCGGGCGACGGCGAGTCGTCGATGAGCGGTAACGGTGGCGGTAGTGGTGGCAGCGGTGAGGGCGGGACCCAGTCTGGCGGGGGCGGCGGTGAGAGCGGGACCCAGTCGGGGAGCGGGACGGACCAGTCCGGCGGGGGCTCCTCGGAGTCGGGCGGCGACAGCGAGCAGGGGCAATCCGGGACGACGGACGGTGGCGACACCGGGGGGACGACGGACGACGGCACGACGACCGGCGAGAACAGTCCGTCAGACTCGGACGACGACTCCGACGCGCCGCAGAACGACACCGAGTCACCGGACGCCGACGACGACGACGGCGGCGACGACACCGACGACGAGCGGCTGCCGCCACTGAAGGTCTCCCTCGACCCCGAGCCGGTCCCCGGAGCGACAGTCACCGTTACGGTTACCCGTAACGACACGGCAGTCGAGGGCGCAGACGTCGCGTTCAACGGTGACCACGTCGGCGCCACGAACGCCAGCGGCGCCGTCACGGGGACCGTCCCGTACACTGCAGAGCTGAACGTCTCAGTCACCCCGCCTCCGGGGCCGCCCGACGCGGAGCGCGCCGCGACCCGGCCTCCCGACCCGGCCCAGACCGAGACGAGCTACCGGCCTCGCGACCTCCGGACCGGTACGGAGACGACCAGAAACACGAGCACCCGTACAGCGCAGGTCCGGGGGTACGCGGACCGGCAGGAAGCCGGGAACAACACCACCCAGCAGTACCGCCTCGACACGGACGCGTCGGTGTCCGTGCTCGGGCAGCGGGTCACCGGGAGTGACGTCCGCGTCGTCGGCGCTGTCGGCGACGTCCCGCTCCGGAACGCCACTGTCTATGTCGACGGCTCGCGGGTCGCTGCGACGAACCGGTCCGGCGTCGCGACACTCACGCTCCCCGAGACGCCCGGTCCCGCGACGGTCCGGGTCGAACGCGGCGAGGTCGCCGGCAACACGACACTCACGCTCGAGGCGCTGGACGTGGAAGCGACCCCGAGCGCGCCGCTCGCGCTCCCGTTCACGGCGGTCGACGTCTCGGTGACGCTCAACGGCTCGGCCGTCCCCGGCGCGCCGGTCACGCTCGACGGCCGACGGGTCGGCACCACGAACGAGGACGGCACCCTCACGACGCGCCTGCCACTGGCCGACACGGCGACAGTCCGCGTGACCCGGTACGAACAGACGACGACCGCGACCATCGAGGGACTGTACCGGAACACCGCGGCCGCTGGCGTCGCAATCGGACTGCTGGCGGGCGCGCTCGCGTTCGCGAAGCGCCGCTACGGCGTGAGCGTCCGCTCTGCGCTCGCTCGCCTCCTCGGCGTCGCGGTGGCCCTCGTCCGGGGGACCATCACCCTCGCTGTCGGCGCCGCAATCGGCGTCGCCTCGTGGCTCGCCCGTGGCGTCCGCGCGGTCCGGGACGTGACCCTCGCCGTGCTCGCGACGCTGCGCGGGAAGCTCTCACCGCGGGCGCTCGCCGCGGCACTCGTCGCGTGGCTGCGGCGGTCCCGCGAGCGCGCGGTCACCCGGACGGCAGCTGCCACCGACAGCGTCTCGAACGTCGCTCGAGCCATCCAGGGCAGCGAGGAGTCACAGCCGGACTCGGACTACCGGACGTTCCGGAACGCGTGGAACGCGTTCCTCACCCACGTCACCGTCCGCCGGCCCAGTCAGTACACGCCGGGGGAACTCGCGACCCACGCTGTCACTCGCGACGACCTGCCGGCGGACGCCGTCCGGACGCTCCGCGACGAGTTCCGCGCCGTCGAATACGGCCGCCGCGAACCGTCGGCCCGCCTGGAACACGTCGAGACAGCGAGTCGCGCCATCGAGACGGCGGCTACCGCGGACGCCGACCAGACCGACGAGACCACCGGCGGAGACGGGGGTGACGAGTAGTGCGGTTCCGGACCCTGACCGCGGGCGGCGTCGGCGTCCTCGCCCTCGCCCTCGGGCTCACGTTCACGTTCGCGCCGGAGACCGCGCTACGGATTCCCGGGCTGGTGCCCGCCCGGGACGCACTCCGGGCGGTCAGTCCGGGGCAGCTCCTCACCGGGCTCGGCGCCGTCCTCTCGCTGTACGCGGTCGGCGCGAGCTGGCTCGGTGGCGGGCGAACCTCACCGACGTCAGGCGCGGAGTCCCGGTACGTGAGCGTCCGGGAACAGCCGCCCGAGCGCGTCGTCGACGACGGCCGGACGCCGGTCGGCGACACGGTCGACGCCGACCTGAACGCCAGCGAGGTCAGCGAGTACGGGGCGGCAGACGCACGCGCCCTCCTCTACGAGACGGCCCACGCGACCCTCGCGGTGACGACCGACGACCCGGAGCGCGCGCTGGCCACCGGCTCGTGGACGGACGACCAGCGAGCCGCGGCGTTCCTCTCGGGCACCGACGACGTCGACCACACCGTCTGGAGCCGCCTCCGGTTCTGGCTGGACCCGCGCCGGGAGCGGGCGCGGCGCGTCCGCGCCGCGGCGCGCGAGGTCGAGGCGCTCGGCGACACCGTCTCGGAGGGTGATGCCCGATGACCGCCGCGGTCACCCGGACGCCACGCTGGCAGACGACCAGCGTCGCCGCGCTCCTCCTGGTCGCGGTCGGCTTCCTGTTCGCGGCGCCGCTCGTGGTCGCCGGTGCTGTCGTTCCGGTCGCGTTCGCGGCCTACGACGCCCTCTCGTCGGTTCCCGCGGGGGCGGAGCTCCGGGCCACCCGGGACATCGACCCGCCGGCCGCCAGCCCGGGCGACCACGTGACGGTCACCCTCTCGGTGACCAACACGGGCGACGCAACCGTCCCGGATCTGCGGGTCGTCGACGGCGTTCCCGGCGAACTCGCCGTCGTCGACGGCACGCCGCGGCTCGCGACGCCGCTGCGCGCGGGCGCCACGGCGACGACCACCTACGACGTCGTCGCGAAACGGGGCGCCCACGAGTTCGACACGCCGGTCGCGAGCGGCCGGTCGTTCGCCGGCAGCGACCGCGCCACGGTGACCCTCGACCCCGACGGCGACGCGAGCCTCGAGGGACTGCGCGCGATCGACTCCCCGCCCACGCACACACCCATCCACCGCGCCGGCACACAGCCGACCGACCAGGGCGGCCCCGGCCTCGAGTTCTACCGCACACGCGAGTACCAGCACGGCGACCCGCTGGACCGCCTCAACTGGCGCCAGTACGCCAAGACGGGCGAGCTCGCGACCGTCGAGTTCCGCGAGGAACACGCCACACGGACCGTGCTCGTCGTCGATGCGCGCACGCCGACTCGGGTCAGCCCCTCGCCCGGCCACCCGACCGCGACAGAACTCGACGCCTACGTCGGCGCCCGCCTCCACAGCGCACTGACGGCGATGGACGTCGAGACGATTCTCACGGCAGTCGGGCTGCCGGACGGCGCCGTGTCGACTCCCACGCCGGACGCCCTCCCGTGGGCGGCGACGGATACGCCTGCAGACGCCGCAGACGTCCTCGACGCCGCCGAAGCGGTCGCCACACAGAACCGGGCTGTCACGTCCACGGACCCCCAGCCGCCGGAGGAGGACGTGTTCGACATCTCGATGCCGGCGGCCGGCGACGCGCTCCGTCGCCGGCTGCCACCGCGCGCGGAAGTCGTCGTCGTCTCCCCCCTGCTCGACGACTGGGCGCTGGAACTCGTCGGCGGCCTCCAGCCGTACGGGTACCCCGTGACAGTCGTGAGTCCGGACGTCACGCACAGCACGACGAGCGCGGGGTCGGTCCTCTCACTGCACCGCAGCCTCCGGCGCAAACTGCTGGCCGACGCCGGCCACTCGGTGGTCGACTGGCACCCCGATACGCCCGTCGACACCACGCTCGAACGCTCCCTCGCCACGCTACACAGCTGACATGTCTCCCTCATCCCAGCCGACGACCGTCGACGAGTCCACGTGGCGTCCCACGAGATACGGGACCGGTATCACGGTCTGCGTCACGACAGCGCTGACCGCGCTCGTCGCGCTCGCGCTCGACCAGGTGGTCCCGCTCGCTGCGGGATGGACCGCAGCCCTCTCGCTGACGGCCGGACTGTGGCTCGCCACACGACCGACCCGACGCGTCCCCGCTCGCTATCTCGCCAGCCTCCTCGTGGCGCCGCTCGGGGTCGCCGCGGTCGGTGGACTCGCGTACACCGCGGTCGTCGTGGGGAGCGCGCAGTTCCCGCCGTCGACCCCCGCCGGGACCGCGAGTGCGGCGCTCGCGGTCGTCGCACAGGTCGTCGTCGCCGCCGGCCTGCTGACGGCCGTCGTCGGCGCCGCCAGCACCATCGGGGGCCTCGTCACCCGGCGAGGCCTCCGGTCGCTCTGGCGGGTCACCCTTCCCACCCTCTTCGCCCCGCTGCTGGCCGCGACCGTCCTCACAGCAGCCGCCGTCGTCGGCGACACCGCCCTCACGAGTGGCGGTCGGACTGTCGGGACGGCGGCCGCGAACGCGGTCGACACCGCGACGTCGTTCTTCCGCTCGCCGCCAGCGGGGAAACCGAACCTCTCCTCGCTGCTGCTTCTCGCGTTCGCCGCCGCCACCACGCTCAGCCGAACCCTCGGGTCGCTCCCGCTGGAACTGGGACTGGACGACGACCAGATAGACGCGGTGTCCGAGTTTCGGGGCGCCCTGCGGACCGTCAGCTGGGTTCTCACACTGGCAATCCTCGTCGGGGTCTTCGTCGACCTCCTCCTCCGGGACCCGCAGTTCCGCGGGCAACTCGACCAGTCGGTCTACCAGTACCTCGTCGCCGGGACGCAGGTCGAACCACTCCGGGACGCGCTGGCGGCCGTAACCGTCGGCTGTCTCGGCTTGCTCGCGGTCAGCTACGCTCTCAAACGGGTCGCCCGGACCACGTCGAGAGCCTCCCTCGAGGGGTACGGGCCGCTGCTCGGCGGCGCGACCATCACGGCCGCGACGTTCGCGGTCACCGGCCCGCTGGTGCAGCGAGTCCAGGCCGCCGTCGTCGCCGCGCTCCCGCCGGCACTGACGCCGCGGTACCAGCAACTCTCGGAGGGCGTCCTCGGGTTCTACGGCCCGCACGCGGTGACGACCGTCGGACTGTCGCTCGTCGTCGGGAGCACGGTCGCCGTCGTCACCGCCATCTGGGTCGGGATGTGGCTCCGCCTCTTGCCCTCGAAGACCACCGGTCCCGCGCTCGCGGGAGCCGGACTGTTCGTCGCGACCACGTTCGCCGGCGTCACCGGGTCGCTCCCGGCGTGGCTGTTCTTCGCCGGAATCGTCGGCAGCTTCGTCGCCTGGGACAGCGGGCACTTCGCGTGGCAGCTCGGCCGGGAGGTCGGCCGCCAGACGCCCACCCGGAACGTCGAAGCGGTCCACCTCGCGGGCACCCTCGCGGTCGGCGTCCTCGCCACGGGCGCCGCGCTCGGTGTGCGGCGATACGCCACCACCATCTCGTTCGTCGACCCGACGACGATACCGGCCGCGCTCGCCGGTTCGGCCGCCGCTATCTTCCTCCTCGTCGTCGCCCTCCGGTGACGCTGGGGGCTACTGCCAGAGCTCGTCGGCGGCGTCGCCGAACAGGCCGTCGAGAATCTCGGGCGTCGTCGGGTGGTACGCGCGGTCGGGAATCTCGCGGACGTCCATCTCCGCCTCCAGCACCACCTGCATCGTCTTCGCCATCACGTCGGCGTGGTAGTGGAGGCCGTGGTAGCCCAGAACCGTGCCGTCGTCGGCGTCGACGACCAGCCGGGCCGCGCCGCGGGCGGCGTCTTTCGTCTTGAACACGCCGTCGCTGGACGCGTCGCGCTGGCTGGTCACCACGTCGTGGCCGGCCTCACGGGCTTCCGCTGCGGTCAGGCCGAGCGACGCGAACGGGAAGACGCCGAGCCCCGAGAACATCACCTTGTGGGGGAGCGGGTCGTACGTCTCCAGCGTCCCGCCGTGTTCGGCGGCGAGGATGTTCCGGCCCGCGGCGTACCCCTCCTCTTTGGCGTTGTGCAGCAACATCCGGTCGCCCATCGCGTCGCCGACGACGAACACGCGGTCGTCGTCACGGGACTGCATCGTCGCGGCGTCCACCCAGTCCGGCCCGGGTTCGAGGCTGGTCCGGTCGACGCCGGCCGGGTACGCCGGCGTCCGGCCAGTGAACAGGAACAGCTGGTCGCCCTCGGCCGTCGACCCGTCGTCGAGGTGGACGCGCACGCCGCCGTCTTCGGTCGCCTCGACCTCCTCCTCGTAGACCTCGGTCCGGATGTCGACGCCGAACTCCTCGCGGTACTGGTCGAGGAGCTCCTCGCCGAACGCCGGGTGGTACTCGTCCAGCGGCCGGTCGTCGTGCTCGATGACCGTGAGGTCCATGTCGGCGGCCTCGGAGAGGTACGGCACGAGCTCGACGCCGACGTACCCGAACCCCATCACGACGCCGGAGTCCGGGAACTCGGTGGCGTCCAGCACGTCCCGGCTGCCCATCCAGTCGACGTCGTCGACGCCGGGCAGGTCGGGGACGTTCAGGTCCGAGCCGGTCGCCACGACGACGTAGTCGGCCTCGACCGTCTCGCCGCCGACCCTGAGCGTGCGGTCGTCGACGAACTGGGCGGTGTCGTGGTGGAAGGTGACGTTCTCGCGCTCGGCCATCTCCTCGACGGCCGCCCGCCGGTGTTCGGCGAACCCGAGCACGTGGTCGTCTTTCGTCTCCACGACGGCTTCGAGGTCGACGTCCGGCGCGTCGCCGACGAGCCGGTGGTCGTGGCGCGCCTGATAGCGGTGGGCGCCCGCCGACAGCACTTCCTTCGACGGCATACAGCCCCGGAGGATGCAGAGCCCGCCGCCGGGCTCGCCGTCGTCTACGAGCGTCAGCTCCACGTCTTCGTCGACGAGCTCCTCGGCGGCCGCCACGCCGGCGCTCCCGTACGCACCGACGATGGCGACGTGTGGTCGGGTCATACCCCTACCTCGACTACCCGTGGTGAAATGGTTTCGGCACAGCGCGGCGCTCGCCGCCTCCCGGCGACCGTACTGCCGCGAGCACGGCCAGTACTTCCCGCTACACCAAGCGTAAGACCGTGGGACGCCTACGTGTGGCCGATGCGGGAAGTGACCCTGCGGGTGCGTCACCACGGCGAACCGGAGAGCGACGTGAGCGCTGACTACCCCAGCGTGACACTCCGGTCGGTCTCCTCGCTGTCCGGGAGCGCTGCCGAACGCAAACGAATCGTCCAGCTGCGTGGCCCCGCCGACGACGTCGAGGGGTTCCTCGGGGCGTTCGCCGACGCCGACCCGGTTCTGGACGTCGAACGCCTCTCGCCGCTGGACAACGACCGCGTGTTCGTCGCCGTCACCTACGACAGCTACCAGTGGGACTCCATCGCCCAGCGGCTCGCCGACCACGGCGTCCACTACCGGGTGGGGACCACCATTCGGGCGGGCTGGGAGCACTGGACGCTGTACCTCGGCGAGGACGACGACCTCGGCGCGGTCGTCGACTCGCTGGAGGCGGCTGGCAACGACACGGAACTGGTGCGGGACGTCTCCCTGAACGAACTCGACGGCGAGGAGCACCTGGCGCTCTCCCGGATGCTGGAGGACCTGACCGACCGCCAGCGGGAGGTTCTCGCCATCGCGACCGGGATGGGGTACTACGACGAGGGTTCGGACGTGCGCGTCGAGGACATCGCCGACGAGGTCGGGCTCGCTGGGACGACCACCTGGGAGCACCTGTCGCGCGCCGAGGAGAAGGTGATGGCCGAGGTCGGCGAGTATCTCTCCGCTCGTGGCCACTGAGTGGCTGGCAGTCGTTCTCCCGGACTGCAGTTGTTTGGTGGTGTCTCGCACGGCCTGGGGTCCACGCCAAATATAACCGGGTCACCGCTATTCCCACTGGAGTGACCTCCAGTAGACGATGACCGAGACGTACGCAGCCGGTGATTGGGGATGACCGGCACAGACGGGGAGGAGGAGGAGGAGGAGAGCGTCGACCACGCGGCACGCGCTCGCGACCACCTCGGCTTCTCGCGGTGGTGGCTCGTGCTCGCGGCTGCCGGCATGATGGCGGTCGTCGGCCCCTACCAGTACGTCTGGAGCAGCCTCCGCGGGCCGGTCGCGCGCCAGCTCGGCATCGAGGCCGCCGCGCTCTCGACGGTGTTCACGCTGTTCGTCGTCGTGCAGGCCGGCAGCCAGTTCCCGGTCGGCTGGTGGCGCGACCGCCACGGCCCCCGCGGGGTCGCCGTCGTCGCCGCGTTCCTCGCCGGCGGCGGCTACCTCGGGCTGTCGGTCGCCGGGACTGTCTGGCAGATCTACCTCGCGTACTCGCTGGGCGCGCTCGGCGTCGGCATCGTCTACACCGTCGCCGTCAACACCGCGCTCAAGTGGTTCCCGGACCGCCGCGGTCTCACCTCCGGCGTGGGCACGATGGCGTTCGCCGGCGGCAGCGCGGCGCTGGTCCCGTACGTCCGCGCCAACACCGGCCCGAACCTCCCCGCCGAAGCCTACGTCGGCGTCCTCCAGAACGTCGGCCTGCTCATCTTCGCGGTCGTGCTCGCCGGCGCGCTCGTGCTCCGCGACCCGCCCGAGGGCTGGCGGTCGGACGGCGACAGCGTCGACTACGCCGGTCCCCAGTTCTCGTGGCGGGAGATGCTGCGCACGTGGCAGTTCTGGCTGATGTACGTCATGTTCGTTGCCGTCTCCGGCGCCGGCCTGATGCTCACCGAGAAGATCGTCGCCTACGCCGACCACCTCGGGCTCGCCGGCCTCATCGCGACCGCCGCCGCCACCCTGCTGCCGCTGGCGGGCGGCGTCGGCAGGCTCGTCCTCGGGGGCGTCAGCGACCGCCTCGACCGCACGAACGCGATGGCGGCGACGTTCACGATTCTGGGGCTCGGCCTGTTCGCCGTCGTGTTCTTCGGCATCCGGGGCGAGGGCGCGGCGTTCGTCGCCGCCGTCGTCGTCGCGACGTTCTTCTGGAGCCCCCAGTACACGCTGTTCCCGAGCGTCGTCGGCGACTACTACGGCGAACAGCACTCCAGCGCGAACTACGCCCTGCTGTACTCCGGGAAGATGTGGGGCGGCGTCTTCGGCGGCACCGTCACGGGTGCGTTCGTCGTCTCGCTGGGCTGGAACAACACCTTCCTGCTCGGCGGCGTCCTCGCCGTCGTCGCCGGCGTCGCCGCGCTCCTCCTCGAAGCACCGGAGCCCCCGGCGGCGGCCGACGACTCGGGTCC
This sequence comes from Halobacterium rubrum, assembly GCF_021729015.1. Classification (GTDB taxonomy): domain Archaea; phylum Halobacteriota; class Halobacteria; order Halobacteriales; family Halobacteriaceae; genus Halobacterium; species Halobacterium rubrum. Next base: position 342,954 of record NZ_JAJQQZ010000002.1, on the reverse strand, counting down.
GCCGGCGACTGCCGGTGACGCGGCGTCCTCGTCTGACGCGGACCCGGCACCGAGCTCGTCGGGCGACGCCTGACTGTGGACTCGCGCCGCACCCTCACGAACGCCGGATATATCCGGCAGAGTGTTTTCCACGGGTTCCCACCACTGTCGTGGCATGCAGACACCGGATCTCGACCGGTTCTCGTCCCGACGCTCGACCGTCTACGGGCAGCGAGGCGTGGTCGCCACCAGTCAGCCGCTCGCCGCACAGACAGGCGTCTCCGTCATGGAAGACGGCGGGAACGCCTTCGACGCCGCGGTCGCCACGGCCGCCGCCCTGAACGTCGTCGAACCGACCTCGACCGGTCTCGGCGGCGACGTGTTCGCGCTCTACCGCACCGCCGACGGCGACGTCGGCGCGATGCGGTCCTGCGGGCACGCGCCCGCCGAGGCCACCATCGAGAACGTCCGCGAGGCGCTCGCCGACGAGCAGGACGTCGACGACCCCGCGGACGCCGAGATGCCGATGACCGGCCCGCACACCGTCACCGTCCCCGGCACCGCCCGGGGCTGGGAGGCGACCGTCGAGCGCTTCGGCGAGAAGGACCTCGGCGAGGCCCTCCAGCCCGCCATCCGGTACGCCACCGAGGGCTACCCGGTCTCGGAGGGCATCGCGTCCGCGTGGGACTACGGCGAGGAACTGTTCGAGCACGACAACGCCGTCGACGCCTTCCTGTTCGACGGCGAGAGCCCGGACGTCGGCCAGACGGTGACGCTCCCGAAGCTCGGCGAGTCGCTGCGCCGCATCGCAGAGGAGGGCGCAGACGTCGTCTACGAGGGCGACATCGCCGAGGAGATCGCCGACGAGGTCCAGTCCCGCGGCGGCTTCCTCACCGTCGACGACCTCGCGGACTTCGAGGTCGAGTGGCCCGACCCCGTCTCCACGACGTACAACGGCGCCGAAGTGTTCGAACTCCCGCCGAACAATCAGGGCCTCATCGCTCTGGAGGCGCTGAATATCGCCGAGGAGCTCGGCGCCGGCGACCACCCCATCGACTCCCCGGAGCGCGTCCACTACTTCGCGGAGGCGATGAAGCTCGCGTTCGAGGACGGCCACCACTACATCACCGACCCCGAGTTCGAGGACCACCCGCCGCTCGCCTCTGAAGACTGGGCCGCTAAGCGCGCCGAGCACGTCGGCGAGACGAACAACGACGACGTCTCCTTCGGCGTGCCGAACGCCGGCGACGCCGAGGACGCCGACACCGTCCTGCTCACCGTCGCCGACGACGAGGGCAACCTCGTCTCCTTCATCAACTCTCGGTTCGCCGGCTTCGGCTCCGGTCTCGTGGCGGGCGACACCGGTATCGCGCTCCAGAACCGCGGGTCGTCGTTCTCGCTGGACCGCGAGGACCCGAACCGCCTCGAACCCGGCAAGCGGCCGTTCCACACCCTGATTCCGGCGCTCGCGCGCTTCGACGAGGACGACTGGGCGGCGTTCGGCGTGATGGGCGGCTTCATGCAGCCCCAGGGCCACGCCCAGGTCGTCTCGAACATCGTCGACTACGACCTCCCGCTGCAGGCCGCCCTCGACCGCCCGCGCTGGCGGTACCGCGAGGACGGCGAGCTCGCGCTCGAACCGCACTTCGACTCGAACGTCGCCGCCAAGCTCGTCCGGAAGGAACACGACGTCCGCACGCTCACGCCGGAGCTGTTCGGCGGCGCCCAGATCGTGCGCAACGACAACGGCACGCTCTCGGCCGCCACCGAACCCCGGAAAGACGGCAACGCGCAGGGGTTCTAGACGGAGAACAGCGGCACAGCGTACGCGATTCTACCCCTACCGGTCGATACCCGACCCGCTCTCCGACAGCACCGACTCCACTTCGTCGCGCGTGACCAGCGCCACGTCGCCGGGGATCGTGCGCTTCAGCGCGGCCGTCGCGGCGCCCCACGCCAGCGCGTCTTCGACGTCCCCGCCGTCCACCCGGGAGGCGAGGTAGCCGCCGACGAACGCGTCCCCGGTCCCGACCGGGTCGTGGGTCTCCGTCTCGAAGGTCGGCTGCTCGAAGCCGTCGCCGTTGCGCACCGCGAGCGCGCCCTCGTCGCCGCGCGTGACGACGACGGTGCCGAACGCGAACTCGTCGGCGAGCCCGCGAGCGATGGCCTCGGCGTCGCCCTCGCGGGCGAGGACGTTCCGGGCGTCGCGCTCGGCGACGAACAGCACGTCCACGTCCGGGAACAGCGACTCGAGGGTCGCACGGGCCTCCTCGGGGCTCCACAGCTTGCTCCGGTAGTTCACGTCGAAGGTCGCCGTCGTGCCGGTCTCCTGGGCGAGGCCCAGGAGGTCGGCGGTCGTCTCCGCGAGCGTCTCCGAGAGCGCGGGCGTGATGCCCGACGTGTGCAGGTAGCCCGCGCGCTCGACGAACTCGGTCGCCAGCTCGTCGGCGGTCGCGGTCGTCACGGCGGCGTCCTGCCGGTCGTAGACGACACCCGTCCCCCGCGGTTCGCCCGCCTGCTCGAGGAAGTAGACGCCCTGCCGGAGGTCGTCGTCGTCGCTCCACACGACCTCGGGGCTGGTGCCCTGCGCCCGGAGCGCGGCCGCGACCTTCCGGCCGAGCGGCGAGTCCGGCAGCTTCGACAGCCACGCCGTCTCCGCGCCGAGGCGGTCGGCGTTCACCGCGACGTTGCTCTCCGCGCCCGCCGCGCGGAGGTCGAGTTCGCCGGCCTGCTCGATGCGCTCGTGGCCGGGCGGCGACAGCCGCAGCATCGTCTCCCCGAACGTCACCAGGTCCATGCCCGCCCGTACGCCCGCCGGGGCTTAGTTCCCCGCGTCCTCGCGGCGCCGGCCGGCGTGCCCGGGGTAGTCCCGTTCGAAGCGCTCGGCGAGTTCGTCGCCGTCGACCTCGACGACCGTCGGCCGGCCGTGCGGGCACGCGTAGGGGTTCTCGCAGGCGTCGAGTTCGTCCAGCAGGTCCACGACCGACCCCTCGGTCAGCGACGTGTTTCCCTTGACGGCCGGCGAGCACGCGAGGTCCGCGAGCAGCGCGTCCGCGGCGTCAGCGACCGGCGTCCCGCCGGCGTCTGCGAGGAACGCCGAGAGCACGTCCCGCGCGAGCTCGGGGTCGAGCGCGTCCGAGAGGACTGCGGGGACCGCGGTCACGCGGGCCGTCCGCCCGGCGAGTTCGGCGTCGAAGCCGAGCTCGCGGAGACCGCCGAGCGCCGACTCGAAGACCGCCGCCTCGCCCGCCGTCAGTTCGAGTTCGACCGGCGCCACGAGCGCCTGCGACGTGCCGTCGAGTCGCGCCCGCAGCCGCTCGTAGTGCACGCGCTCGTCGGCGGCGTGCTGGTCGACGAGGACGAGGCCGTCGTCGGCCTCCGCGACGACGTACGTGCCGTGGAGCTGTCCGAGCACGCGCAGGTCCGGGAGGCTCTCGCGCTCCGGTGCCGGACCGGTCTCGTCCGGCCCCTCGCCACTCGTCTCCGTCGGCAGCCGGGCGTTCTCGGCGGGCGCGTCGAAGCTACTCTCCCGGGTCTCACTCCCGGAACCCCGGTGCTCGCGCGTGGCGTCGGCCGGCCCGGAGTCGGCGGTCGACCGGTCGCCGCTACCGCCGCTCGTCGACCCGGCGCTCCCGCTGGCCTCGAATTCAGGCGCCGACGACTCGCCGGGCGTGCCGGACGCCCCTGCTCCCTGTCCGTCCTCGTCGCCCCGACTCGCAGCGTCCTCGGGCTCGGACACTCCGGCGTCTGCGTCGGCTGTCGTGCGCTCGGGCGAAATCTCGGTGTCGCCGGGCTTCGACGCGCCCCGGGGCGCGCCCGATCGCACGAGCCCCGCGTCCAGCAGGGCGTCCCGAACGGCCGACTCGACGGCGGCGCGCACGCCGGCCTCGTCCTCGAAGCGGACTTCGAGCTTCCGGGGGTGGACGTTGGCGTCGACGCCGTCGCAGTCGACGAACAGCACCGCGAACGGGTAGCGGTCGGGGGCGAGCTGGCCGCCGTAGCCGTCGAGGACGGCCTCCCGGAGCACGGTGTCGGTGACCGCGCGGCCGTTCACGAACGTCGCGAGGTACTCCCGGGTCGAGCGCGTGACCTCGGGGTCCGAGACGTAGCCGTGGACGCGCCGGACACTCCCGCCCTCGGGTTCGGCGTCGACCTCGCGCAGCGACTGGGCGACCTCGCGGCCGTAGACGGCGAGCGCGGCGTCCCGGACGTCCCCGGTCCCCGTGGTCGCGAACACCTCGCGGCCGTCGTGGGTCAGCGAGACCGCCACGTCCGGGTTCGCCAGCGCGTACCGGGTCACCGCTCGATTGACGTGCCCGAACTCGGTCGCGGCGCGCTTGAGGTACTTCCGGCGAGCCGGGGTCTCCCCGAACAGGTCGTCGACCTCGACGGTGGTCCCGGCCGGCCGCCCCGCCGGCTCCACGTCGCCGACGTCGCCGTGGTCGACGGTGATTCGGGCGCCCGAGTCCCCGGCGTCCCGCGGCCGGGTGGTCACCGTCATCTGCGAGACGGAGCCGATTGTGTACAGCGCTTCGCCCCGGAACCCCAGCGTCGCAACGCCGTCCAGCCCGTCGGCGTCCTCGAGCTTGCTAGTCGTGTGCTGTCGGACCGCCACCCGGAGGTCGTCGCCGGTCATCCCCCGGCCGTCGTCCGCGACCACGACCCGGTCTGTGCCGCCGGCGTCGACGCTCACGTCCACGCTGGAGGCGCCCGCGTCGAGGCTGTTCTCCACGAGCTCCTTGACGACGCTGGCCGGTCGCTCGACCACCTCGCCCGCGGCAATCTGGGCGACCGTCGCGTCGTCGAGTGCCGCAATCCGGCCGGCGGCTTCCTCCCCAGCCCCGCCGGCTCCACCGTCGTCGCTCATACCCGCAGGCAGGCGCGGCTGGCGTATCAATCCCCCGACGCGCGCCCGGACGGCGGCGCGGGCAGTAGTTGAGCCGACCCGAACAAATATCACGAACGTCGGTGAACGTCGAGACGAGATGCAGCGTCCACTCCTCGTCACGGACTTTCTCGACCGCGCGCGCAAGTACTACGGCGACGAGACTGCCGTCGTCGCGACCACGGGCCAGCAGTACACGTACAGCGAGCTCGGCGACCGCGCGGACCGCTTCTCGGCGGTCCTGCAGTCGGCGGGCGTCGACCCCGGTGACCGGGTCGCCGTTCTCGACCCGAACACGCACTACCACCTCGAAGCCGCCTACGGCACGATGCAGGCCGGCGGCATCCACACGCCGCTGAACTACCGGCTGACGCCCGAGGACTTCGAGTACATCCTCAACGACGCGGGCGTGTCGGCCATCTACGCCGACCACGAGTACGCCGAGAAGGTCGAAGCCGTCCGCGAGTCGGTGCCGACGGAGACGTTCGTCACGAACGACGCCGACGCCGTCGACGGCGACTGGCAGAGCTTCGACGACCTGCTCGCGGACGTCGACCCCGACGGCTACGACCGCCCCGAGATGGACGAGAGCGACGTCGTCACCATCAACTACACGTCCGGCACCACCGGCGACCCGAAGGGCGTCTGCCGCACGCACCGCAACGAGACGCTGCACGCCTTCCTCGTCTCCTACCACCAGAACGTCCGGGACACCGACACCTACCTCTGGACGCTGCCGATGTTCCACGTCAACGGCTGGGGCCACATCTACGCCGTCACCGGGGCCGGCGGCACCCACGTCTGCACTCGCGGGGTCGACGCCGAGTCCATCTTCGAGACGGTCCGCGAGGAGGACGTCTCCTACCTCTGTGCGGCGCCGACGGTGCTGAACATGCTCCAGAACTACTACGACGACCACGACGTCCCGACGACGGGCGACGCCGACGTCCGGGCGGCGACGGCGGGCAGCGCGCCGCCCGAAGCCACCATCCGGACCGTCGAGGACGAGTTCGGCTGGGACCTCGTACACGTCTACGGCGCCACCGAGACCGGCCCCCTCATCACGACCTCGGAGGCCGGCCGCCTGCTCGACGACGAACACCGGTACTCGCTGAAGAAACGCCAGGGCATCGGCTTCCTCGGCACCGAGGTTCGGGTCGTCGACGAGGACGGCGAGGACGTCCCCTGGGACGACGAGACCATCGGCGAGATCGTCGTCTCCGGCAACCAGGTGATGGACGGCTACTGGAACAAGCCCAAAGCCACCGAGGAGGCGTTCAACGAACGCGCGGAGGGCTACTACCACATGGGCGACTTCGCCGTCGTCGACGAGCACGGCTTCGTCTCCATCCAGGACCGCAAGAAGGACATCATCATCTCCGGCGGCGAGAACATCTCCTCCATCGAACTGGAGGACGCCCTCTTCGAGCACGACGCCGTCGGCGAGGTCGCGGTCGTCCCCTCCCCGCACGAGGACTGGGGAGAGACGCCGAAGGCGTTCGTCGTCCCCGCCTCCGGCGACCCCGAGGACCCGGGCGTGGCGAAGACGGACCTCGTCGAGTTCACCCGTGAGAATCTCGCCTCCTACAAGGCCGTCCGCCGCGTCGAGTTCGTCGACTCGCTGCCGACGACGGCCACCGGCAAAGTCCAGAAGTACGAGCTCCGCGAGCAGGAGTTCGAGGACGAGGAGTCGATGGTCGGGCAGGGGTAGCCCGCAGTCGTGGTCGGGCTCGTGGCGTCACTTCTCGACGGGGGGTAAGGTGGCGCCGGTCGTGTCTTCGACGCTGACCGAGAACGCCCACAGCCTGCTCTCGAACCGGAAGAAGACGTGCATCGCCTCGTTCGCGTGGTTCGTGAGCCGGTCGGCGAAGGCCCTCGCGTCCGCCTCGTCGTCACCGGAGAACTCGCGGCAGACCTTCCACTCGCTGTCTGTCACGACCGCCATCGCGACCTCGTGCTCTCCGGGTGGGAGTTCGTCCGCTTCGACCACGTTCTCGGGCCGCGGGTCGTACGCGCTCTCGCTCACGGGGCGCGCGCAGAGTTCCGTCCCGTTCGGCATGTCCATACCGACCCCGAGGGACCTCGCGCAGCCCGCCACCACGCTCGCACCCGCAGTTCCGACCGCCGCGAGCACCCGCCGTCGCCGAGTCGCCTCCATCGCTGCCCGAACCGTCAGCGCGCCGTCACAAGTGTCTGGTGGCTCAGTCTTCCAGTTTCGACTGCCACTCCTGCACTCGCGAGAGCAACTCCACCGGCGTCGTCTCAGCCACGTCCACGTCCGAGAGCTCCGCGAGCACCGCCTCGGTCTCGGGGTCGAGCCCGTCGCTCTCACCGTCCGCCTCGTCGCCGTCGGCGCTGCCGCCGCCAGCGCCGCCCGTCCCTCGGCCGTCGGCGCCGACGAACTCGCCGCTCCCGACGTCGAAGACGGCCTGCACGGACCCGCCGGCCGACCCCTTCGCTTCGACGGCCTGTTCGTCCCGCAGCCGGTCGAGGACGTCCCGCGAGCGCTCCACGACGGGGTCCGGGACGCCCGCGAGGTCGGCGACGTGGACGCCGTACGACCGGTCGGTCGCGCCCTCCCGCACCGTCCGGAGGAAGGTGACGTCACCGTCCCGTTCCTCTGCCGCCACGTGGACGTTCGCCACGTCGGCGAGGTGGTCGGCGAGCGCGGTGAGTTCGTGGTAGTGCGTGGCGAACAGGCTCTTCGCGCGGACCTCGTTGTGGAGGTACTCCGTTGCCGCCCACGCGATGGAGATGCCGTCGTAGGTCGCCGTCCCCCGCCCGACCTCGTCCAGAATCACGAGCGAGTCCTCGCTGGCGGCGTGGAGGATGCGGGACAGCTCCTGCATCTCCACCATGAACGTCGACCGGCCGCCGGCGAGCTCGTCCAGCGCGCCCACCCGGGTGTAGATGCCGTCCACGAGCCCGATTCGGGCCGCGTCCGCCGGGACGAAGCTCCCGACCTGGGCGAGCAGGACGACCAGCGCGACCTGCCGCATGTACGTCGACTTCCCACTCATGTTCGGCCCCGTCACCACCTGGAAGCGCCGGCCGTCGCCGAAGGTGGCGTCGTTCGGAACGAACTCGGTGGTCTGCTCGACGACCGGGTGGCGGCCCGCCTCGACGGCGAGGTCGTCGCCCTCGACCAGCTCGGGACGGACCCAGCGGTTCGCGGCGGCGTGCTCGGCGAGACTCGCCAGCGCGTCCAGCTCGGCGAGCGCGCGGCCGGCGTCCTGCAGCAGTGCGGCGCGCTCCCCGACCCAGTCCCGGAGCTCCGCGAACAGCTCGCGTTCGAGGTCGGCGCGCTCGGCCTCCACGCGCAGAATCTCGCGTTCCCGACTCTCCAGCTCCTCGGTGGTGTACCGCGTGGAGTTCTTCAGTTGTTTCACCTCGCGGTACTCGCCGTCCTCGCCGTCGGGGACGGCGTCGGTCTCGCTGTTCCCGACCTGCACGTAGTGGCCGTCGGTCTTGTTCCGGTCGACCTGCAGGTGCGTGACGCCCAGCCGGTCTTTCTCGCGGCTGGCGAGGCCGTCTAGCCACTCCCGGTGCTCGCGGTACTCGGCCAGCAGCTCGTCCAGCTCGTCGTCGTAGCCCTCACACAGCAGCCCGCCCTCCGAGAGCGTCTTCGGGGGGTCCTCGGCGAGCGCGCCAGCCAGCTCTTCGCGGACCCCTGCCGCCGCCTCGCGGTCGACGCGCGCCAGCACGCCCCGGGCGGGCGAGTCCGCGAGCTCGGGCGTGGTCGAGAGCGCGTCCGCGACGTCGGGGAGCAACGCGAGCGTGTCCCGAATCCGCAGCAGGTCGGTGGCGTCGGCGCGGCCGCTGGCCGCCCGGCTCGCCAGCCGCTCGAGGTCGTAGGCGTCACCGAGCACGTCCCGCAGCGCGTCCCGGGCGAGCGCCGCGTCCGCCAGCGCGCCGACGGCGGTCTGCCGGCGCTGCAGTTCGGCGCGGTCGCGGGTCGGCCGGGTGAGCCACGCCTCCAGCCGGCGCCCGCCGGCCGCCGACGCGGTGTGGTCGACAGTCGCCAGCAGCGAGCCGTCGCTGCCGCCCGTCATCGTCTCCGTCAGTTCGAGGTTGCGCTGCGTGGTCGCGTCGAGTTCGACGTGGTCGTCGGCGCCGAACGGCTGGATGCGCGTCAGCGACGCCAGCACGCCGGCGTCCGTGTCGCCGACGTAGCCGACGGCCGCGCCCGCCGCCCGAACCGTCGGGCCGTCGGCGTCGACGTTGAGGCTCTCGATGGCGCCGCCGCCGAACTGCTCGCGGACGGCGTGGGCGGCCCGTCCCGCGTCGAACGCGCCGGCGTCGTGCAGCGTCAGCGTCGCGTCCGTCCGCTCCCGGAGCACGCCGAGGAAGTCGTCGTCGCCCCGGAGTTCGGGGCCGGGCAGCACCTCGGCGGGCGCGAACCGGTAGAGCTCGGTGACCGCCCCCGCCCGGCTGTCGGCGCCCGCCACGCGGAACTGGCCGGTCGTCACGTCGACGAACGCCAGCCCCCAGTCGCCGCCGCCGTCGTCGCTGCCCCGGCCGGCTGCCTCGCGCACGACCGCCGCGAGGTACCGGGCGTCGCTGTCCGTCGACTCGAGGAGGGTGCCCGGCGTCACCACGCGCTCGACGCTTCGCTCGATGTCGCCGGCGTCGTCCTCGGACTGCTCGGCGACGGCCACCCGGTAGCCGCGCTCCACGAGCGCCGCGAGGTACGGCGTCAGGTCGTCGACGGGAACGCCCGCCATCGGGTACGAGGAGCCGTGGCTGGCCTTCTCGGAGACTTTGAGGTCCAGCGTCTCCGCGACGGTCCGCGCGTCCTCCGCGAAGAACTCGTAGAAGTCCCCGACCTGCATCGCCAGCAGGTCGGCGTCGGTCCCCTCCTTCAGGTCGAGGAACTCCTCGACTATCCCCACCGCGCTCCCGCCTCCGTTCGCATCACGGTGGGTCGGTCGCGGCCGCGAGCAAGAAGGCTTGCGGTGTCCGCCGCTCGCGGCCCCGCGGCGCTGCACGCGGTGTGACTCACCGCAATCTGTTAGTGGCTGCTGGCCCGACTGTGAGACGTGACTGCCGCCCGACGCGCTCTCGCGCTCTGCCTCGTCCTCCTCGTCGCCGGCTGCGTGGCGCCGACCGCGAACGCGCCCGGACCGTCGCCGGTGGCCGACGACGCCGCGACCGACTCGCCGGCGACGACCACGACCGCGGAGTCCACGCCGGGCGACGCCCCCGAGCACGTCGTCGTGGACGGCGACCTCTCCGTGGACGCGAACCAGACGTTCGACCGCGTCGCGGCGTTACTGGACGCCGACTACGCGCCCACCAGAGTGGTGGTCGAGGACCTTTCGGGCCGCCGGACCGCCTCCTTCGACGGCGTGCCGTTCTTCTCGGCCTTCGGCGTGACCGACCCCGAAGACGCCGGCGCCGGCCCCGCCGGGCTGACGACGCTGGACGCGATGGTGTACGTGTCGCCGGCGGCGGCCGACTCGGCGCGCGTCGAACAGGTGCTCGCCCACGAGTTCGTGCACGTCGCGCAGGTCCGCGAGGACATGGTGCCGTGGTTCGGCGGACTGGCGCCCGCGCCCGCCAGCGTCGACGAGCAGTTCGTCCGGCGCGCACTCGTCGAGGGCGCCGCCGTCTACGTGACCGACGCGTACACGCGAGCCCACCAGCCCGGCACCGGACTCCAGTCCGCCGAACTGGCGGCGGCGTACGCCGACGCGGGCGCAGCCGGCCGGTTCCTCTTCGGCCAGTACCACTTCGGGTTCCAGTACGTCGACGCCACGCTCCAGGACCCCGCCGAGCTCCCCGACCTCTACGAGGACCCGCCGAAGACGTCCGAGCAGGTGCTACACCCCGGCAGCGAGGACGCACCGGTCGCGCTGAACGTCACCGTCGACGCCGAGTCGTTCGACCGCCTGCAGTCCCAGACCAGCCGCGCGGGCGAGTTCCTCACCCGGGTCGTGTTGCGCCAGACCACTCGTCGCTCGACCGCCCGCGAGGCGGCCGCCGGCTGGGGGAACGACGACGTGGTCGCTTTCGACACCCCGAACGGGTCGTCGGTCGCGTGGGTGACCCGCTGGGACACCACCGAGGACGCCGACGAGTTCGCGGCCGCCGCGCGCACGCTCGACGACCAGCCCAGCGAGGTCGCGTACCGGACCGAGCGCGTGGACGAGGACACCGTCGTCGTGTTCGCCGGCACCGAGCAGTTCGTGGAGACGGCCGAGGCGTCCGGGAACGTGACGATAGCCGCTTGAGGCGACCTACTCGCCGTACTGTTCTCTCGTCGCCTGATATGCCGGCCACAGCGGGTCGGCGTCCGGTTCCGCCAGCGGCTCGCCGTCGACGGTGACGCCAGCGCCGGCCTCGACCGTCCCGACCTCGGCCGCCGGAATCCCCTCGTCGTCGAGCGCCGCGAGCACGGCGTCGACGCTCCCGGGGTCGACGGCCGCAACCACGGTGCCCTCGCTGGACGCCGTCCACGGGTCCATCCCGAAGTGCTCGCAGACAGCGTCGACGCCCGGCAGCACGGGGACGGCGTCGCGCTCGACTGCCAGCCTGACATTGCTCGCGGCGGCGAGCTCGTGGAGGCCGTTGGCGAGTCCGCGCTCGGTCGCGTCGTGCATCGCTGTCACGTCGCCGGCGGCCGCCATCGTCAGGGCGTCCCGGACGGGGCTGGCGTCGTCGAATCGCGCCCGGGCCGCCGCAGCCGCCGCCTCGCCGATGGGGAGGTCGTCGCCGAACAGCACGCCCAGCAGGCCCGTGGTCTCGACGGCCGGCCCCTTCGTCACGACCACGTGGTCCCCCGGCCGGGCGCCCGTCGGGAGCACGAGGTCGTCGCGTTCACCGACCGCGAGCGCCGTCGCGCCGCCCACGGTCGGGAACGAACACCCCTCGTAGGTGCCGGTGTGCCCGGTCGTCAGGCTCGCCCCGAGGCTCCGGGCCTCCCGGTCGAAGACGTCCCAGATCGCGTCGAACGTCGCCGCGCTCGTTCCCGGCGGGAGATTCAGGTCCACCGCGAGGTGTGCCGGCGGCAGCCCCGAGAGCGCCACGTCGCTGACGCAGATGTGGAACGCGAACCACGCCGCGCGCTCCAGCCCCAGCGCCCGCAGCACGAACACCGGGTCGGTGGCCAGCGCGACCACCCGGTCGCCGACGCCGATTGCCCCGAAGTCCGCGCCGTAGGTCGGCCCCAGCACCACGTCGTCCCGGTCGGCGCCCGTGCGGCCTGCGATGTACTCGTCGAAGAACGCTCCGCTGGCCTTCCCGTCGTCCATACCCCGGCTTGTGTACCGGGACACAAGAAGCCGATGCGGCTCGTCTCAGACTGCTTCCAGAACTCTCCTTCTGGAAACCCTTTTTGTGCATCGACGGGACTTCCGAGTATGGACCCCCGCGTTCGCAATCACGCTGACGTTGTCGTCGACCACTCACTGGACGTCCAGCAGGGCGACCAGATTGTCGTCATGGCACCGCCCGCCGCGGAGGACTTCGTCGTCGCCCTCCACGAGGCCTGCGGCGAGCGGGACGCCAACCCGATGTGGGTCGCTCGCAGCAGCCGCGCGTCTCGCGCGCAGTTGCTCGCGGCCGACCCCGACCAGTTCGCGCTCGCGGAACACCTGAAGGCGGTCGCCGAAGCCGCCGACGGAATCGTGCAGGTGCGAGCGAACACGAACGCCAGCGAAATCAGCGACGTCCCTCCTGAGAAGCTCGCCGCTCGCGGCCGGTCACAGGAGGCACTCCAGGACGCCTTCGACCCCGAGGACATGTGCATCACCCAGCACCCCACGGCCGGCAACGCCCAGCAGGCCGAGATGTCCACCGCAGCCTACGAGGCGTTCGTCTACGACGCCGTGAACAGAGACTGGGACGCCCAGCGCGCGTTCCAGGCGCAGATGGTCGAGATTCTCGACCCCGCCGAGGAGGTCCGCGTCGTCTCCGGTGACACCACCGACGTGACGATGAGCGTCGACGGAATGGTCACCGTCAACGACGACGGGAAGACGAACCTCCCGGGCGGGGAGGTGTTCACCGCACCGGTCCCAGATAGCGTCGAGGGGACTGTCCACTTCGACAAGCCGGTCGTCTGGCAGGGCAACGAGATTCTCGACGCCACCCTGACGTTCGAGGACGGCGAGGTCGTCGACTTCGCCGCCGACCAGAACGAGGCGACTCTGGAGGGTGTACTGAACACCGACGAGGGCGCCCGCCGGCTGGGCGAGCTCGGCATCGGGATGAACCGCGGCATCGACCGGTTCACGAGCAACATGCTGTTCGACGAGAAGATGGGCGACACCGTCCACTTCGCGCTCGGCCGTGCTATCGAACAGACGGTCCCCGAGGGCCAGCCGCAAAACGAGTCGGTCACCCACCTCGACATGATCGTGGACATGAGCGAGGACTCGTACATCGAGGTCGACGGGGAGATCGTGCAGCGCGACGGGACGTTCCGGTTCGAGGAATAGCGAGGGGCTGAGCGAAGCGAAGCCCCTCGGAAAGGCGAACGGGGAGCGTAGCGACCCGTGAGCAGTAGCGCAGGTCCGAGCGAAGCGAAGCCCCTCAGAATGGCGAGCGGGGAGGAACGACCCGCGAGCACGCCCTACGGCCCGGTCCCGCCCGCAGAGAACCCCACAAACGCATATCGTCTCCGTCCGCGTAGCGTACGGCATGGGCCCCGAAGCCACATCTGTCGCCGGCGATTCCTGGCTCGTTCGACCAGCCGTCCTGCTCGCGCCCCTCGGCGTCTGGCTCGCGATGGCCGTCCTCGCCGTCGCCAACGGGGTGGTTCGGGAACTCGTGGTGATTCCCCGGGTCGGCGAGTACCCCGGCCACGTCCTCAGCACCCTGCTGCTGGTCGGCGCCATCCTCGCCGTCTCGGCGGCGTACTTCTGGAGCACCGGGACGACGTACACGGACCTCGAACTGGTCGCCGTCGGCGCCGGGTGGACCCTGCTCACCGTCGGCTTCGAGTTCCTCGTCGGCTACGCCGAGGGGACACCGGTCTCGGTGACGCTCGGCCAGTACGACGTGTTCGCTGGACAGGTCTGGATTCTCGTGCCGGTCACGCTGCTGGTGGCGCCGTCCCTCTTCGGTCGCGTGCTGACGGCGTAACGGCGAGAGAACCGGCGGACTGAGCCGTCAGCCGCCGAGGTAGAGCTGGCCGACCTCGGGGTTGTCCAGCAGCGCGTCGGCGTCGTCCTCGAAGCGCACCGTCCCCTGGTCGAGGACGTAGCCGCGGTCGGCGATGCTCAGTCCCTCGACGGCGTTCTGCTCGACCATCATGATGGCCGTCCCGAGGTCGTTGACCGTCTGGACGTTGTCGAAGACGTCGTCGACGATGCTCGGCGCCAGTCCGGCCGACGGCTCGTCGATGAGCAGGACGTCCGGCTCGGTCATCAGCGCGCGAGCGAACGCCAGCACCTGCCGCTGGCCGCCCGACAGCGTGCTCGCCTTCGCCGAGCGCTTGTCGTCGAGGATGTCGAAGCGGTCGTACAGCCGGTCGATGGTCTCCGCCAGCCCGGACTCCCGGGAGACGCCGCCCATCCGGAGGTTCTCGTCGACGGTCATCGACCCGAAGACGTTCTCGATCTGGGGGACGTAGCCCATCCCCGAGCGCACGAGGTCCGCCGGCTCGGCGCCGGTGATGTCCTCGCCGCGGAAGGTCACCGACCCCTTCCAGGGCGTCAGCAGCCCGAAGACGGTCTTCAGCACCGTCGACTTCCCGGCGCCGTTCGGCCCGATGAGGCAGACGATCTCCTCGGACTCGAGGCGCATGGAGAGGTCGTCGAGCACCTGCACGTCGCCGTACCCGGAGTCGACGCTGTCGACGTCGAGGACGGTGTCAGTCACCGCCACCACCCCCGAGGTACGCCTCGACCACCCGGTCGTCGTTTTTGACCTCGTCGGGACTGCCCTCCATCAGCACGGCGCCCTGATTCAGCACGACGATGGGGTCGGCGAGGTCCATGATGAACCCCATGTCGTGCTCGATGATGAGGAACGTGATGCCGTCCTCGTGGAGCTCCCGGATGATGGCCTTGAGCTTGTTCGCGAGCGTCGGGTTCACGCCCGCCACCGGCTCGTCCAGCAACAGCAGGTCGGGCTCGGCGAGCATCGCCCGCGCGAGCTCGACGAGCTTGAGCTGGCCGCCGGAGATGTCGGTCGCGGGCTGGTCGGCGAGGTGGGTGATCTCGAAGCGCTCCAGCAGCTCCTCGGCCCGCTGGAGGTTCTGTCGCTCCTCGGCCGCCACCGCGTCCGGCTGCGTGAACAGCGGAATCACGGACTCGCCGAGCTGGCGCTGCGGGCCGACGAGCATCGCCTCGCGGACGGTCATCCCCTCCAGCTTCCGGGGCGTCTGGAAGGTGCGGACGAGCCCGTGCTCGGTCACCTCGTGGGGGTCCATGCCGGTCGTCTCCTCGCCGTTGACGACCACGGAGCCGCCGTCCGGCTCGTAGAACCCCGACACGAGGTTGAAGAACGTCGACTTCCCGGCGCCGTTCGGCCCGATCATGCCCGTGATGGTGCCGCGCTCGACTTCCATCGTCACGTCGTCGGTGGCTGTCAGGCCGCCGAACGTCTTCCGGAGGTTCTCGGTGCGCAGGACCGCGTCCCCGGCTTCCTCCGGCTCTTCGCTGCGCGCCGCTGCTGGTTCACTCATCCGTCTCACCCCCGCGGTGCGCGCCCGGCCAGATGAGCTCTTTGCGGGGCGGCAACACGCCCTGCGGCCGGAACCGCATCACGGCGATGATGAGCGCGCCGACGGCGAACAGCCGCCAGGACGCCCCGACGCCGAGCCCGCGGGACCCCTCGACGATGGCGACGATGACGACACCGCCGAACAGCGCGCCGCGGTTCGAGCCGCTGCCGCCCAGAATCACGGCGATCCACGCGTAGAACGTGAAGATGGGGTCGAAGATGCCGGGCGTGATGAAGTAGTTCGAGTACGAGTAGTAGACGCCCGCCAGCATCGCGACGACGCTTCCGAGCACGAACGCCTGCATCCGGAACGCGTACGTGTTCTTCCCAAGCGCCTCCGCCAGGTCCTCGTCGCTGCGGATGGTCCGCAGCACGCGGCCCCACGGCGACCGGTGGACGCGTCGCAACACGACGTAGGACACGACGACGAACCCGGCGACGATGGCGAAGTTCAGGAGCCCGTTCCAGAACTGGTAGCCGAGCGTGTAGATGCCGAGGTCGACGGTCCCGACGTCGCTGGCGAACGTCCCGAGGACCGGCACCCCCTCGAAGAACAGGGGGATGCCGCCGATGCCGTTCGTGCCGTTCGTCCACGACTGCTGGTTGCGGACGACGAGCCGCAGCACTTCGGCGAGCCCGAGGCTGGCGATGGCGAGGTAGTCCTCGCGCAGACTCAGCGTCGGGATGCCGATGGCGAGCGCGAGCACGACGGTCGCCGCGACGGCGACGAACAGGCCGGCGATGGGTGAGACGTCCCACGGGAGCGGCGACCCGCTCGCGGACAGCAACGCGGGGACGTACGCGCCGAGACCGAAGAACGCCGCGACGCTGAAGTTGATGAGGCCGGCGTACCCCCACTGGACGTTCAGGCCCAGCGACAGCAGCGCGTACATGCCCGCCAGCGACACCAGGAACAGGAGGTACGTCGGCGACACCAGCCCGACGAGCACGCCAGCGAGCAGTGCGACCGCGGCGGCGGCGATGCCGTAGTTGGTGAGGCGTTCGACGCGGCGCTGGCTGGTGTCCACGCCGCCTTCGAACGCAGACCTGCTGCCCCCGGGTCCGTTCCCGCCGGCTTCAGCGCTGCTGCCGTCGTCGGCGCCCTCGGGCTCGATGTCGTCCTCGGGCTCGTGGCTGTCGTCGGCCATCTACGACACCCCCTCCCCGGCGATGCCGGTCGGCCGCACGAGCAACACGAACACCATGATGACGAACGCGATGGCGTTGGCGTACGCCGGCTCGATGGGGAGCCCGACGTCCGAGAGCACGGGCGTCAGGCGGTTCACCATCCCGATGACGACGCCGCCGAGCATCGCGCCGTAGACGCTGCCGATGCCACCGAGGATGACGGCGGCGAAGATGACCAGCAGGAGGTCGAACCCCATCCGGGGGCCGAGCTGGTTGTACAGCCCGAGGAACACGCCGCCGGCGCCCGCGAGCCCGGCGCCGATGACCCACATCGACGTGATGACGCGCTCCGTGCGGATGCCCGAGACCTTCGCGAGGTCCTCGTTGTCCGCGGTCGCGCGCATCGTCCGGCCGAGCGTCGTGTACTGGAGGACGACGTGCAGCGCCGCGACGAGCACGGCCGCGACGAGCACGATGGCCAGCTCGTGTTCGGTGATGGTGATGCCGGTAGCGGCCTCGATCCACGGAACCGGTCGGAGCACGGCGACGTCGTACTCGGTGAAGTCCGTGCCGAACTGGAGCTGGACGACCGCCCGGTAGACGAACGCCACGCCGATGCTCGTGATGAGCAGACCGATGGAGTCCGTGTCCAGCGGCCGGTAGATGAAGTAGTGCGTGGCGACGGCGACGACGGCGGCCGCCGCGATGCCGGCCAGCAGCGCCGCGTAGAACCCCAGCGGGAGCGCGAGCAGTTGGGGGCCGGCGGTGCCGACGGCGCCCAGCGTGACGAGTCCGGCGTACGCGCCGACGGTCATCGTGTCGCCGTGCGCGAAGTTCGCGAAGTCGGCGATGGAGTAGACGAGCGACAGCCCGATGCCGCCCAGCACGATGATGGCCGAGAACACCAGCCCGTTCACGAAGTAGTTCAGCAGCTGCGGGACGTAGTCGAGCCCGCCGACTGCGAGCCCCGGTGCGAGCGCTGCACCGGCGACGACACCGCCGCTCGGTTGCGCGACGAGAGTAGCGAGCATAGGCAGGGGGCTACTCGCCCGTGACGAAGCCCGACGAGACGTACTCGTGGTCCTCGACCGTGTACACCTGGAGGTACGCCACGGGGTCCCCGTTCTCGTCGAAGTCGATGGGGCCGCTGACGCCCTGGTAGTCGACGTCGCTGGGTCCGCCGCCGTCCGCCAGAATCTCGCTGGCCGCCTCGAAGGAGAACACCTCCTCGCCCTCCGGCCGGGTGACGTCCCGGATGACGTCGCCGAGCGCGGCGCCCGTGAACTCGTCGGCGGCCTGGATGGTGAGGGCGGCCGTCACCACGCAGTCGTAGGAGTACGCCGACCACGCCGTCGGCGACGAGCCGTACTCGTCCTCGAAGTCGGTGGCGAACGACTGGTAGTTGTCCTGGTCGACGGCCGCCGACGGCAACACCACCTTCATGCCGTCGAGACTCCCCTCGGGCGTGTTCACGAGCACGTCCGACCCCTGCACCGAGTCGGCGCCGTACCAGTCCGCCTGTGCTTCGACGCCGCTGCTGAACGCCTCCTGGGCCATCGTCGTGAACTCCGGCTGGTAGGTGACGAACAGCCACGCGCCCGCGTCGGTGTTCGCCATCTGACTGACGACGTTGCTGTACGAGGATTGCCCCTGGTCGTGCGAGGAGTTGTAGACGACTTCACCGTCGTAGGCGTCGACGAACGCGTCCGTGATGCCGGAGCCGTAGTCGTTGTTCACCCACGTGATGGCGACCGAGTCGTTGCCGTCCTCGCTGATGATGTCGGCGAGTGCGGTCGACTGGGTGCGGCCGGTCGGCGACATCCGCAGCAACCCGGGGTAGGTGCTGAGCGCGGGGCTGGTGGAGTTCTGGGAGAGCTGGACGACGTCAGTCCCCTCGACGACGCTCTGGTAGATGGCGATAGAGACGCCGGACCCGACCGCGCCGATGAGGAACGGGACGCCCTCCTGGTTGACGAGCTGCTGGGCGGCGCTGACGCCCGCCTGTTGCTGGCTCTGGGAGTCCTGGACGCTGATGGAGAGCTCGCGGCCGCCGATGGTGACGTCGTTGACGTCGTCCAGCGCCAGTTCGCGGCCGCGTTCGTTGCGCTGTCCGAACGCCGACAGCGACCCGGTCTGGGAGTCCACCATCCCGATCTCGTAGGGGCCGCTGTCGCCGCCACCGCCGCCGAGGTCGACACAGCCTGCCGTCGCGAGGATGCCGGCCGCGCCGGTCCCCTTCAGTACATCCCGCCGACGCAGTCCATTGTTGTCGTTTGTCATGGTATCACTTCTACATCGGATTGCATCGCATATACTACTTGCCCCTCCTTCGGTGGGTTTCGCGGGCTACGTATCGGGTTCTCGAACGGAACGGGGCGCACTGGCCGGCGCCCACCCCCACCCCTGCCGAAAGTCAAAGCCCTTTACGTCGGGGGGTCGAATAGGCACGCAAGGAAATCATGCAGGGTCAGAACCAGCAGCAGGCCTACGACCGGGGAATCACCATCTTCTCCCCGGACGGCCGCCTCTATCAGGTGGAGTACGCGCGGGAAGCAGTGAAGCGAGGGACGGCGAGCATCGGCGTCCGCACCCCCGAGGGTGTCGTCCTCGTCGTCGACAAGCAGACGCGGTCGCCGCTCCTCGAGGGCTCCAGCGTCGAGAAGCTCCACAAGGTCGACGACCACGTCGGCGCCGCCAGCGCCGGCCACGTCGCCGACGCCCGCCAGCTCGTGGACTTCGCGCGCCAGCAGTCCCAGGTCGAGCGCGTGCGCTACGACGAGCCCATCGGCGTCCGCACGCTCACGAAGGAAGTCACCGACCACATCCAGCAGTACACGCAGGTCGGCGGCGCGCGACCGTTCGGCGTCGCGCTCCTCATCGCGGGCGTCGAGGACGGCGAACCCCGGCTCTTCGAGACGGACCCCTCCGGCACCTCCAACGAGTGGAAGGCCGTCGCCATCGGGTCGAACCGCGGCGACATCCAGGACTTCCTCGAGGCCGAGTACGAGTCCGACCTCTCCGTCGACGGCGGCATCGACCTCGCGCTGCGCGCGCTGAACGAGGGCCGCGACGGCGCCCTCCAGGGCGACGGCGTGGGCGTCGCCGTCGTCGACGCCGACACCGGCGTCTACCGCGAGCTCGACGCCGAGGAGTCCCAGTCCTACATCGACGAGATCGAGGGCGCGGGCGACGAGGCCGCCGACGAAGAGACCGAGGAGTAACGCCTCCCGTCGGCGCCGAGTCGCGGCGGCGACCACCCTCGAACCAGTCCTTTTGCGTCTCCGCAGCCTATCGACCCGTATGACCGAACAGCGACAGAAGCCCGTCCGCGTCGCGGACGGCGACGAACTGGACGACGTGCTGGCGGCCCACGACCGCGTCCTCGTGGAGTTCTACACGAAGGGCTGCACGCTCTGTCAGGCCATCGAGCCCGTGCTGGGCAACGTCGCCCGCGAGACCGGTATCACCGTGGCGATGGCCAACCCCGGCGACGACGTCTCGCTCGTCGAGGACTGGCAGATCCGGAGCGCGCCGACGCTCGTGCTCGTCGAGGACGGCGAGGAGGTCGCGCGGCTCGCAGACGGCTTCCAGGGCGGGAGCGCAATCGAACAGTTCCTCGACGAGAACACGTAACCCGGCTACAGGTCGCCGGCGTCGTCGTCGCCGCTGCGTCCGTCCGTCTCCTCGGACAGCGACGGCAGGTGGGGGTCGCGGTGGGGGTTGCGGCCGTACGCTGGCAGGCCATTCTCGAGCTGGTCGGTAAGCACGCGCCGCAGCCGGTTCAGGCTCGTCTGGTCGAGCTCGTAGCGGTCCGCGAGCCGCTGGAACGTCGGCTCGTCGGTGACGTCGTGGCGCTTGTAGCGTTCGAACAGCGCCTCCATGCGGCCCTGCGTGAGCTCGGCGCCGTCGAGGTCGTCGAGACCGAAGTACTGGCGGCGGTCGACGTCGACGACGTGGCGGACGACGACGAGCGCGACCTTCTCGATGGCGCGCTGGCTGCCGAACGCCGTCAGGTCGATCTCGTCCATCACGCCGAGCGCGACGTCGCGCTGCCAGGGCGTCACGCCGATGGCGTTACAGAGCGCCTGCGTGGTCCGGAGGCGGTCGAGGCGGTGCGCGCGCTCGCTGGTGCCTTCGGTGGCGTGGTGGCGCTCGTCGTGCAGCCGCCGCACGCTGTCGGAGAGGTCGGCGTCGGGGGAGTCCGCTCGCCCGATGACGGTGGCGCTGGGGGAGACGACGCCCCACTGGCGGACCGTCGAGTCGCGGCGCGCTTCCGCGCGGGACAGTGACCCGGAGCCGGTCCGCGTGTCGACGACGCGCTCGGCGTCGTCGGGGTCCTCCCACTGGAGGCTGGTGCCGGCGTCTGCTGGCATACCCGGTGCTCCGTGCTTCCACCGAATAAACCCTCGGCCCGGCGACGCCGCTGGTGGGCGTCGCTACCGTGAGAATCTCCGCTCGTATCTTATCCTTGTCGCCAGAACCACTTAAAGAAATGTCGGCGGGCTGATGGCTACCCGGGCAGGAGGGACATCGAGCAGCGCGCGAACGGAACTGCTCGGGGTACAGACCAGTTGCTGGGGGACGTAAGAATCACCAGAACACCGCACGACGCCGCTCGTATCTATCCCTTGTCGCCAGAATCACTTAAACGAGCAGTCGGTAGGCCGACACGAGCGGGCTACGGGAGACGAGGCCGGGGCTACGAGGCGAGCAGTCAGCAGAACGCCGCGTCACGTCGCTCATATCTATCCCTTGTCGCCAGAATCACTTAAAGAACTGCGGGGGTGGGTGGGTACATCCGCCGTCGCCGCCGGCGGTGCTGCCGGATGCCGAACGGCTTTGCCTCCGGGCGCGAACGCACCGAGCATGCACACTGGCTCGCTCGCAGCGGCGCTTCGGGACGGCGACGCCCCGGTCGGGGCGTGGTCGACAGTCGGCCACCCCGCCGTCGCGGAACTGCTGGCCGCCGAGGCCTTCGACTTCGTGGTGCTGGACGGCGAACACTCCGAGAACACCATCGGCGACCTCGCCGACGGCGTGCGCGCGGTCGCCGCGTCCGACGGGAACGCCGACCCCGTGGTCCGGGTCAGCGGCGCCGACGCCGCCGAGATTCGGCGCGTGCTCGACCTCGGCGTCGCCGGCGTCGTCGTACCACAGGTCGAGTCTGCGGCCGAGGCCCGCGAGGCGGTCGCCGCCACCCGCTACCCGCCAGAGGGCCGCCGCGGCGTCGCTGGTGGCCGGGCCTCGGGCTACGGCAGCGACCTCGGCGAGTACGTCGAGAGCGCGAACGACGACGTCGCGACGATTCTCCAGATAGAGACCCCGGGCGCCGTCGCCGACGCCGACGATATCGCGGCCATCGACGGCCTCGACGCCCTGTTCGTCGGTCCGGCGGACCTCTCCGCGCGCCTCGGCGCGTTCGGCGACTTCGACGCGCCCGACTTCCGAGAAGCGGTCGAAGCCGTCGTCGCTGCCGCCGACGACGAGGGCGTCCCCGTCGGCACGCTCGCCACCACTCCAGAAGAAATCACCGTCCGGCGCGACGACTGGGGGATGGACTTCGTCGTCGCCGGCACCGACGTCGGCCACCTCCGGGCCGGCGCCCGGGCATTCCTCGAAGAGACGTAACTGCGGTCGCCGCTCGTCGCCTCAGACGCCCTCGACCAGCCGCTCGAGCTGGTTCGGCGGCACCGCGCCGCGCGCGCCGTGGCCGTCGTAGACGAACGTCGGGACGCCAGTGATGCCGAACTCCCGGGCGTCCGCAAACTCGTCGCGCAGCCGGTCGCGCCACGCCTCGTCGGCGACGACGTCCCGGATCTCGTCGGCGTCCAGCCCGACGTCGTCGGCGATGTCGGCGAGCACGTCGGCGTCGCCGACGTCGCACTCGTCCTCCCAGAGCGCCGCGAAGACGGCCTCGTCGAACTCGAGCCACTGCTCGGGGTACGTCTCCTTGACGTACAGGGAGGCGACCTGCGCCTGGAAGCCGTCGACGTCGCCGACCAGGTCGGTGCTCATCTCGTCGGCGCCGTACTCCTCACGCAGCCGATCGACGTTCTCCCGCGCCTCCTCGTAGTACTCCTCGTCTTTCCCGGAGTCGACGCTCTCGTCGAGCGTGCCGTCCGGGCGTCGCTGCCGGCTGCGCAGGTCGAACGGCTGCCAGTCGATCTCGAGGTCGGCTGCCTCGTCGTCGCGCGTCTCCCGGTAGGTCTCGAGGGACTGCCGCCCGAGGTAACAGAACGGACAGACGTAGTCCGAGTAGATGGTGATGGATTCCGTCACGCAGTCCTGTACGGGAGCCCGACAAAAGAGCACGCCGCCTCCGGGGGTGTGTGCCGGCAGCGCGGCCGCCGCTGCTCGGCGTCGGGAGTTCCGCAGAAGACCGCAGGTCGCCGCTCGTATCTATCCCTTGTCGCCAGAGTCACTTAAACGGGGATCGGGTCACACGTTCGGCGCAACGGATAGGGGTGCTCCGGCGGAACTCTCTGCTGCGTGGCCGGTGGCGTCGCCCACGGGCACGACTCGTGCCACTCGTCCCGCGGGCGTTCGGCGGCGGACTCTCTCCGACGGCCTGGTGCCGGGGCCTGCACTCCGCTATCTCCCCCGCCGCCGGACCGCCACCGGCCACGAGTGATACTCGCGGCAGCCACCAGTCCCGTCGTGGCCGTGCGCCGCGAGTCCACACCCGGTCGCTTT
Source organism: Halobacterium rubrum (assembly GCF_021729015.1). GTDB lineage: Archaea > Halobacteriota > Halobacteria > Halobacteriales > Halobacteriaceae > Halobacterium > Halobacterium rubrum. The sequence continues at coordinate 319,598 of NZ_JAJQQZ010000002.1, read as the reverse complement.
TGCGACCCGCGAGCCAACGGACTGCCGTGACGCACTCGCTCGCCGACCCGACGCTCGCCGACGCCGAGGCCTTCGCCAGCGACGCGAACGCCGACGGCCTCGCGGTGTCGCTGGTCGGTCCCTGCGAGGCCACGTTCAGCGGGCGAGCGCACCGCGACCTCGCCGCCGGCGTCCGCCAGCTCCTCTGGAAGCCCGACGACACGCTGCTCGTGCACGGCGCCGGTGGCCGCGACCCCGACGCGTGGGCGTCCGGCGGGACGGTCACCGTCGACGCGAACGACGGCCTCGTCGTCGCCTGCGACGGCGGGAGCGCTGCCGACGCGCTCCGCGTCCGCTTCGACGCCGTGCACGCCGCGACCGCCTTCGACCCGGTCGACGCCGACGCCACCACGGTCTCGGGCACCGAAGCCGACCTGAAGGAGCGAGTGCTCGCTGACCCCGACCTGATCGAGCCCGGATTCCGGCCGCTCGCCACCGAGCGCGAGACGCCCGCCGGCCGCGTCGACGTCTACGGCCGGGACGCCGACGGCACCGTCGTCGCCGTCGAACTGAAGAACGTCCGCGCGAGTCCGTCGGCCGCCTCACAGCTCGAGCGGTACGTCACCGCGCTCCGCCGCGACCTCCACGCCGACGCCGAGGTGCGCGGGATTCTGGTCGCGCCGGCGGTCACCGAGAAGACGCGGCGGCTGCTCGCCGAGAGCGGGCTGGCGTTCTCGCAGGTCAGTCCAGCCGACGCTGCAGGTCGTTGAGGACGTTCAGCGCCTCGATTGGCGTCAGCTCCGCGACGCTCACGTCGCGCAGTTCTTCGGCGAGGGCGCCGTCATCGACGGATTCTCTGCGCTGGCTGTCGGCCTCCTCTGCGGACGCTCCGTCAGTGGCCGCCTCGCTTTCGTCATCGACGGCCGACTCCGGGGCGTCGAGGAACTCGCGGGCGCGGTCCACGACGTCGTCCGGAACGCCGGCGGTCCGCGCGACCTCCACGCCGTAGGAGGCGGTCGCGGCGCCCTCCTGAACTTCGTGCTCGAAAGTGACGCCCTCCGGTGTCCGGGTCGCGGCGAAGTGGAGGTTCACGGCGTCCGGCAGCCGGTCGGCGTCCGCCGTGAGCTCGTGGTGGTGGGTGGCGAACAGCGTCGTCGCCCCGACCTCGTCGTGGACGTACTCGGTGACGGCGCGCGCGATGGCGAGCCCGTCGGTGGTCGACGTCCCCCGGCCGACCTCGTCCAGCAAGACCAGGGAGTCCTCGGTCGCCGCGCGCAGAATCGACGCGAGTTCGGTCATCTCCACCATGAACGTCGACCGGCCGCCGGCGATGTCGTCGCTCGCACCGACGCGCGTGAACACCCTGTCGACGACCCGGAGGCGGGCGCCTGCAGCGGGAACGAAGCAGCCGGCCTGCGCGAGCACGACGACCAGCGCGACCTGCCGCATGTACGTCGACTTCCCGCTCATGTTCGGGCCGGTGACGACGGCGACGCGCCGGTCGTCGTCGAGGTCGGTCTCGTTCGGCACGAACCCGGGTTCGGTGCGCTCCACGACCGGGTGCCGTCCGCCCTCGACGTGGATGCCGTCGGCGCCCATCTCGGGGCGAGCGTAGTCGTGGGCGGCCGCGACCGTGGCGAACGACGCGAGCGCGTCCAGCGCGGCGAGCGCCGACGCGACGGCCTGCATCCGCTCGGCCTCGGCCGCCACCCGGTCCCGGACCTCGACGAACAGGTCGTACTCGAGGTCCTGGGCGCGCTGCTCGGCGCGCACGATCTCCTCCTCGCGGTCTTTCAGTTCGGGCGTGACGTAGCGCTCGGCGTTCTTCAGGGTCTGCCGGCGCTGGTAGTCGTCGGGGACGGCGTCGACGTTCGCCTTCGTCACCTCGATGTAGTAGCCGTGGACGGCGTTCTGGCCGACCTTCAGCGAGTCGACGCCCGTTCGCTCGCGCTCGCTGGCCTCGAGGTCGTCGACCCACTGCTTGCCCGCGCGCTCGGTCGCCCGCAGGTCGTCGAGGTCGTCGTCGTAGCCGTCCCGGATGACGCCGCCATCGGTGAGTTCCTGCGGCGGGTCGGGGACGATGGCGCGGTCCAGCAGGTCCCGGATCTCCGGCAGGTCGTCCAGTTCCGCCCGGAGGTCCCGCAGCTTCTCGCAGTCGGCGTCCGCTAGCAGGCCACGGACTTCGGGTACGACGTCGAGGGTGTCCTTCAGCGACCGCAGGTCGCGGGCGTTCGCTCGGCCGCGAGACACCCGGGAGACCAGCCGCTCGATGTCGTAGACGTCCCGGAGGTGCTCGTGGAGCTCCTCCCGCGTGAGCGGGTCGCCGACGAGTTCTCCGACGGCGTCGTGGCGCGCCTCGATGGCCTCCGGGTCGACGAGCGGCCGGCGCAGCCAGTCCGTGAGCTCGCGGCGACCCAGCGCACACGCCGTCTCGTCGACTACGTCCACGAGCGCGGTGCCGTTCGCGCCGTGGACGCTGCGCTGCTCGAACAGCTCGAGGCTGCGCAGCGCGACGGCGTCCATCTGGAGGTACTCGCGGGGGTCGTAGCGCGTGACGTGGTTCAGGTACTCCAGGCGCTGGTGGCCTTCTCCGCCTCGCGTGTACTCGGCGTACGACAGCAGCGCGCCGCAGGCCCGCACCTCGGCGTCGGCGGCCAGCGCGTCCACGCTCCCGAAGTAGGAGGCGACCCGCTCCCGGGCGCTGGCGTGCTCGAAGGCGGTGTCGTCGTACTCGGCGACGAACGCCTCGTCCTCGAAGCGGTCGGGTGCGACCCCGGGCCCGACGACGAGTTCGGCGGGCGCGAACCGGCCGAGTTCGTCCCGCACCCGGGTCTCGTCGTCGAGGCTCGTCGCGTAGCAGTCGCCCGTCGAGACGTCCAGCAGCGCCAGCCCGAAGCCGCCGCCGGTGTACTCGCGGCTATCACCGCTCGTTCGTCCGGTGGAGCGTCGCTCCACCTGGTCACTGGCGAGCGCCGCCACGAAGTTGTTGTCCGCGCCCGCGAGCAGTTCGTCCTCCGTGATGGTGCCCGGGGTGACGACGCGCGTCACCGCCCGGTCGACCACGCCGCTGACCTCGTCGGGGTCCTCGACCTGGTCGGCGACGGCCACCCGGTAGCCGGCGTCCAGCAGGTCCTCGATGTACGGCTCGGCGTTGTCGATGGGGACGCCTGCCATCGGGTAGCGGCCCGTCGAGTCCTCGCGGGCGGTCAGCGTCACCTCGCAGATGCGGGCCGCCGCCTCGGCGGCCTCGCAGAACAGTTCGTAGAAGTCTCCCACCTGGAAGAGCACGAGGGCGTCGTCGTAGCGCCGCGTGAGCTCGAAGTACTGGCTCATCATCGGCGTCAGGTCGCCCTCGCTGTCGGCCATCGCGTCCGGGGGGCCGAGCGCCGCGTCCATGCCCGAGACGCAGGACGCCGACGCTGTTATGCCCACCGATTGGCGGGACGGCGCCGACTCACTGCGGTGCCAGCCGCCGGTCTCAGAGCAGGCCCGCGAGCACGAGCAGCGCCACGCTCACGACGCTGGCGGCGCCGAACCACGGCGTCGCGTCGTCGGCGGCCGCGGCCACGTCGACGCCGTCGGCGGTGAGCCGGCTCGTCGCAACGTGCGCGAGTCCCGCCAGCACCAGCCAGAGGCCGGTCATCCCGAGCACGAGGTGGCCCCGCGAGGACTCCGCCAGCACCTCGAACGTGTAGAGGGTCCCGGCGAGGTGGCCGCCGGACAGCAGCATGACGACGACGCTCGCGACGCTGAGTTTCGTGAAGCGGTCGGCGATCCACTCGACGGGCGCGGCGTCGAGGACCCCGCGGCGGGCTGCGGGCACGACGAACAGCGCGACGGCGAGCGTGCTCCCGGTCCACGCCGCGCCGAACACCGCGTGGACGACGCGAGCGGCAGTGATGTCGAAGCTCATCGGCCCCCACTTCGGAGACGACCCGAAATAACGCGTCGATGTGCGGCGGGCCCGACGGTCCGCACGCTTCCCGCGCCCCCTCGTACGCTGCTCCGGCTCGCCCGCCGGAGACTACTAAGTGCCCGCGGGCCGTCGACAGCGGCGTGCACACGCCAGAAGTGCTGGTCGCCGGCGAGACGCTGGTCGACCTCGTGCCGGCGGGGTCGGGGAGCCTCGCCACCGTCTCCGGGTTCGCGCACCGGCCCGGCGGCGCCCCCGCGAACCTCGCGTCCGGACTCCCCGCAGTCGGCCACTCGCCGCCGGCGCTCTGGACGCGCCTCGGCGACGACCCGTTCGGCGACTTCCTCCAGTCGGCACTGGCCGACCACGGACTGGACGGCGAGTTCGTGGAGCGGGGCGACGCGCCGACCGCGCTCGCGGTCGTCGCGCCGACCGAGGACGACGGCCCCCGGTTCTCGTTCTACGAGCGGGGCACTACGACCCTCGCCTTCGACCCCGAGCGGGTCCCGGACCCCGCCCGCTTCGAGTGCGTCCACGTCAGCGGCGTCCCTCTCGCCCATCCCGAGGGCCGACGGGCGATGCTCGCGCTCGCCGAGCGCGCCAGCGACGCCGGCTGTCTGGTGTCCGTCGACCCGAACTACCGGCCCGAGCTCTGGCGACGGCCCGACGACGCGGGTGACGCGCTCGGCCGGCTCTGCTCGCACGCCGACCTGCTGTGCTGTTCGGCCGCCGACCTCGCGCCGTTCGGCCTCGAATCGCTCGCCCGGGACGACCCCGAGGCCGCAGCCAGCGCGTTCCTCGACGCCGGTCCCGGCAGCGTGGACGCCGGCCCGGATACGGTCTTCCTCACCCGGGGCGCCGGCGGCGCGACCGTCGCCAGCGACGCCACCGGGGCGGACGAGCGCGTCACGCACTCGCTGCCAGCCTTCGACGTCGACGCGGTGGACGCGACCGGTGCCGGGGACGCCTTCTGTGCGGGCGTGCTCGCCGAGTTCGCCCCCGGGCTGTCGGCCGGCCGCCTCCGGGACGTGCTCGCGTTCGCCTCGGCGGCGGGCGCGCTCGCGACCACCCAGCGCGGTGGCTTCGGTGCACTGCCCGGCGAGGCGGCGGTCCGGCGGCTCGCGGAGACCACTAACGCTTAGTCCCGGGGCGACGCAGCCCGCCGTATGCGACTCGAAGCGTACTGGGGGGTCGGCCCGAAGACGGCCGAGCGTCTGGAGACCGAGCTGGGGACCGCCGACGCCGTCGACGCCATCGAGTCGGCCGACGTTCGCGCGCTCGTCGACGCGGGGCTGTCCCGCGGCCGGGCGACGCGCATCCTGCGGCGCGCGAACGGCGGCGCGGGGCTGGACGCGCTGGCGACCGACGACGCCCGCGAGGTGTACAAGGACCTCGTCGCGCTCGCGGCCGAGCACGCGGTCACGCCACACGCCGGCGACCGCATCCGGGTGCTCACGCCGCTCACCGACCGCGACGAGATGCGGGCGCGACTCGACGACGTCGAGGCCGCCCGGGAGACGTGGCGCGGCCTCAACGCCGACACCCGGACGGCGGTGCTCTCGGTGTTCGACGAGCACGCCGGCGACAGCCGCCGGGCGGCAGTCCGGACCGCGCTCGCGCTGCTGGACGAGGGCGCCACCGACGGCGTGTTCGCCGAACTCGCGGCCCTCGACAGGGACGCCCTCGACGCGGCCGCCGACGCGCTCCAGTACCTCGACGACGACGGTGGTGGTGTCCGCGAGGGCGCGGACGCGAAACTCGACCGGCTGCGGGAGCGCGCGGCGACGCTGTCGGCGCTCGAACGCGACACGTTCGACGTGCTCGAAGCCGTGCGGTCGGAGGGCGTCGAGGGCACCGAGGCGTTCCGGGAGGCGTTCGTGCAGTACGTCGCCAGCGAGGCCGACGTGGAGCCCCGACTCGTCCGCGACGCGATGGCGCCCGAGGCCGCCGACGCCGCCGACTTCGTGAGCACGACGCTCCGGGACCTCGCCGGCGACGTCCGGGAGCGCGCCGAGGACCGCGAGCGCGACGTGGTCGCCGACCTCCGCGGCGAACTCTCGGCCGCCCGCGACGAGGTCGAGGCCGCCGTCGACACCGTCAGCGACCTCGCCTTCCACCTCTCGCTGGCCCGGTTCGCCGAGGCCCACGACCTCACCCGCCCCGCGTTCGTCGACGGGGACGCGCTCGCTGTCGAGGACGCCCGGAACGTCGCGCTGGCGGCCGACGGCGAAGACGTCCAGCCGGTCACGTACGCCGTGGGCGACCACGAACTCCCGGGAGCGCCCTCGGGCGACCGGGTGACGGTCCTCACGGGCGCGAACTCCGGCGGGAAGACGACGCTGCTGGAGACGCTGTGTCAGGTCGCGCTGCTCGCCCGCATGGGGCTGCCGGTGCCCGCCGAGCGCGCCGCGGTCGGCGTCATCGACTCGGTGGTGTTCCACCGTCGCCACGCCTCGTTCAACGCCGGCGTGCTGGAAGCCACGCTGAACTCCGTCGTGCCGCCGCTGTCCACCGGCGAGCGCACCCTGATGCTCGTCGACGAGTTCGAGGCCATCACCGAACCGGGCAGCGCTGCCGACCTCCTCCACGGTCTCGTCACGCTCACCGTCGACGAGGACGCCCTCGGCGTGTTCGTCACGCACCTCGCCGACGACCTCGAACCGCTGCCCGAGGCCGCCCGCACCGACGGCATCTTCGCCGAGGGCCTGGACAGCGACCTCGACCTGCTCGTCGACTACCAGCCGCGCTTCGACACGGTCGGGAAGTCCACGCCTGAGTTCATCGTCTCCCGGCTCGTCGCGGACGCCGACGACCGGGCGGAGCGAGCCGGCTTCCGCACCCTCGCGGCCGCCGTCGGCGAGGAGGCCGTCCAGCGCACGCTCGCCGACGCCGAGTGGTCGGAGTAACGCTTTCCCCGCCGGCCGGTGTCTCCCCGGTCGTGCCACTCGTTCACGAAACTGAGTTGGACTGGGCCGAGACCGACGAGGGCGACGCCCGCTTCCGCCGCAAGCAACTCGGCGAGGCCGCCGGCGGCGACGCCCTCGGCGCCAGCCTCTACGAGCTCCCGGCCGGCGAGCAGTCCTGGCCGTACCACTACCACACCGGCAACGAGGAAGCCATCCACGTGCTCGCCGGCGAGGGCCTGCTGGTCCTCGACGGCGACGAGCACGCCGTCGAGGCCGGCCACTTCGCCGTCTTCCCGCCCGACGAGTCCGGCGGCCACCGCGTCGTCAACGACGGCGACGAGCCGCTGCGATACCTCGCCGTCTCCACGATGAACGACCCGGACGTCACCGTCTACCCCGAGATGGACAAGGTCGGCGTGTTCGCGGGGTCGCCGCCCGGCGGCCGCGGCGAGCGCACCGTCCACGGCTACTTCGACCGCGACGACACCGTCGACTACTGGGACTGACCCGGGCCGGCCCAGTCGTGGTTGGCGAAAACGCTTTTCCGCGCGCTGACCGACGCTCCGGGCATGCCGAGCCCCGCAGCGATACCCCTCCTCCTCGTCGGCGCAGCAGCCGCAGTCTGGCCCCGGCAGCTCTCCCTCTGGCAGGAACGCTGGGACAGCATCGGCAGCACGCAGAACTGGAGCGACGTCGAACCCGCCGAGTGGCGGGTGACTCTCACCCGGGCCGGCGGCGTGCTCGCGATGCTCGGCGGCGTCGCTGCATACGCGTTCCTCTGAGACCTGCTCAGACCCGGCCGGCGAGCGGTCCAGCGTCCCCGTACGCCGCCTGCCAGTACCAGATGAGCGGGACGCCGACCGCCGTCGGCGCCAGCCACGCCACCACCGACGGCACCGGACCGGCGTTCACGACGGCGACGGCGGTCACCGTCGCGACGTAGCCGGCGACCATCCGGGAGAGGTGGTCGACCAGCCACAGACGGTCGGCGCCCGCCCGGAACGCCCGGAGGTCGGCCGCGCCGACGAGCGCGCCGATGGTTCCGAACACCGCCATCACGACGCCGAACGGGTCGCCGCCGGCGAGCAGCCCGGCGCCCCAGCCGCCGAGCGCCAGCGACGCCGCGACGGCGACGACGGCCCCGCCCCAGTCGACCGCCTCCGGGGCGTCTCCGGGGCGCTTCCGGGCGAGCGCGCGGTACCCGGACAGCACGAAGTACCCGCTGAACACCGCCACGAGCAACAGGAACGTCCGGAAGGTCGTCGGGTCGACGGCGAACAGCGGGACCACCGTCGCCACGACGACGGCCATCGACCCGACGTAGACGCGCCCCGCCCGAACGTGGCGCTGTCCGCCCTTCTCCGTGGCGAGCGCGAGGCCGCCCGCGACGAGCGCGAGTGCGCCGGCCGCGACGTGCACCCAGAGCGCGACCCCCTCGACGGTCTCCATGCGGACAGGACGCGTCGTCCGCGGCAAAAGTGTTCGTGCCGGCGCCGCGCCGACCCACGGCTTTTGTGACTGCCCGCCGTCGCCGCTCACATGGTCGAAACGGCCGTCATCACGTCGCTCGTCGTCGTCGCCGCCCTGCTGGCGGTGTCGGCGTTCTTCTCCAGCACGGAGATCGCGCTGTTCTCGCTGTCCGACGACCGCATCGCCGAACTCGCGGCCGACGACGTCCGGGGTGAGGACCTCGTGGACCTCCGGGAGGACCCACACCGGCTGCTCGTGACGATTCTGGTCGGGAACAACGTCGTGAACATCGCGATATCGAGCATCCTCACGGTGCTGCTGGTGGCGTACCTGCCGCCGGAGCTCGCTGTCGCCGGGACGACGCTGGCGGCGACGACGCTCGTGCTCGTCGGCGGCGAGATTCTCCCGAAGTCCTGGGGGCTGGCGAACGCCGACTCGTGGGCGCTCCGCGTCGCGAAGCCGATGCGGTACGTCGGCCTGGTGCTGTGGCCGCTGGTCGTCGTCTTCGACGTGCTCACGCGCGGTGTCTCCGACGCGACCGGCGGCGACCCCGGCATCGAGCGGGAACTGCTCGACGACGAGTGACAGCTGGCCCGGAGCCTCAACTGGCGCGTCTCCAGCCGAAATCCAGCGCCCTACGGCCACTCGGCGTCCGCGTCCTCGATGGGCGCCGCGACCACGCCCGGCTGCTGGGCGAGGCTGCGGCCGTGCGGCAGGCAGACGTCGCGGTCCCGCCCCCGGGGGTCGTGGACGCGGACGGCCGCCGGCCGGTCGCAGCCGTCCTCCGCGCACTGCATCCGCTCAGAGCCGGCGGGCCATCATCACCTCGTCGACGTAGTCGTCGCCGAGGCGGTAGTGGTCCGCGCGCCGCGCCTCGATCTCCCAGCCGCGGTCCTCGAGGAACTCGATGGCCGCGTCGTTGGTCGACGGCGCGCTGTTGTACAGCTTCTCGTAGCCCCGGCTCGCCGCCCACTCGAGGCCGCGCTCGAGGAGGTGGCTGCCGATGCCGTGCCCGCGGTACGTCTCGATGACGCCGACGGTGAGCTTCGCGGTGTGTGAGAGTTTCTCCAGTTCGGAGCCCGCGAGGTGCACCCAGCCGACCACGTCGTCGCCGACGGTGGCGACGAAGAACATGCGTTCCTCGACCTCGTTGTGTCGCAGCAGGACGTCCTCGTGGTCGACGACGTCCGCGACGGATTCGGCCTCGATGTAACTGCCCTCGTCGGCGACCTGCCGGATGGCGCCGACCAGTCCGGCGAGGTCGGCCTGCCGGGCCGGCCGCACGACGAACTCCACGTCGTTCGCGCGGTGTTCCTCCGCCGCGGTGTCGTCGAACGCGATGGCGATTGTGCCGTCCTCGACGGTGAGGTAGCCGTCGCGCCGGAGGATGGCGACGTGGTGGCGGATGCCCCGCGGGTCCAGGCGGAGGCCGGACTCGAGGTCGTCGAACGAGCACTCGCCGTGGCGCTCCACGTAGTTGTACAGTCGTTCCCGGTCCTCGTGCCCGAAGTCCAGCCGACGCTCCTGATTCTTCATAATCGACCGTACAGAATCCGAGTATTTAGTCTTTTGTCACGTGTTACCGTGCCCCGCTGTCGTCGTCCGGGACGCGCGTCAGCACCGCCGCGACGTCGGCGACGTTCCGCGTGTCCACCAGCAGCTCCGCGGCCTGCCGGATCGAGACGTCGACGTCGCGCTCGACCCCGTAGCAGCGCGCGTACAGCGCCAGCCACGTGCAGACGGCGTCCTCCAGCAGCGACACCTCCACCTCGCTGAACGCCGCCAGACTCCCGCCAGTCCGTCCCTCCACGTAGACGGAGATGGCGGGGCCGACGCCCTCCCGGAGGTACGTCATCGCGCGCTCCTCGTCAGGCGGGTCCGCCGGCGGGTCGAAACACTCCCGGTCGCGCCGCGCGCGCGACGCCAGCCGCCGCACGCGCTCCCAGTGCGCCGACCGGTCGGCCGACTCCGGGTCCGTCTTCCCGGCCGGCTCGCCGCTGCGCTCCGGGTCTGCGGTCATCAGCCCTCCCTGAACTCCACGCCCTTCCCGCCTCGGGGGTGCTCCCAGTCGGTCTCCGCGACGACCGCACACGTTCCACACTCCACGCAGGGCTGCGTGTCGAGGCTCACGACGCGCTCCTCGTCGCCGTTAGACTGGACGGTCTCCGAGCGGTAGCAGCCGCCGCCGAAGCCCTCGGCGCTCACCGGACACGCCGTCACCGCCGTGCCGCTGGCCTCGTACGACTCGTCGACCACCTCGATGTGGGGGTTGCCGATGTCCGTGTCGTAGGTCAGGTCGCCGATGCGGTCGGCCAGACTCGGCGGCTCCACGTCCGACTCGCCCTCGATCCGCTCGCCGAGCTCTTCGGCGAGGACTCGCGGAATCGTCACGTAGGAGGTTTTCGTGTCGGGAATCGTCCCGAGTACGAACGGCGAGTTGAACAGCCGCTGGACGGTCCCCTCCAGCGCGCGCAGCCCGACCCGGCCGAGCGGCGAGTCCACGACGGCGTCGGTCAGCCGCTCGACGGCGTCGTGCTCGGTGACGGCGCTGGACGCCCGGTAGCGCGTCGGCCGGAGGTCGTCCATCACGCCCTCTCTGTGGAGCTTCTGCTCGTAGAGCTCCCCGGCGGTCACGTTCCCGCGCGTGCGGGACTCCACGAACGCCTCGGCGGCCAGCCCGCCGGCGGACACGGCGTGGTTCATGCCCTTGATGATGGGGCCCTGCGCCTGCATCTGGCCGGCGGCGTCCCCCACCAGCAACAGCCGGTCCTCGTGGGGCGACGGGTGGGCGGCGCGCTTCGAGTCCGGCACGAGCTTCGCCGAGTACTCCACCTCGTCGTCGTCGCCGTCGACCCACTGCGCCAGCAGCGGGTGCGTCAGCAGGCTGTCCAGCAGCTCGTGGGGCTCGGCGCGCTCCTCGGCCAGCGAGTCCAGATGGAACACCGTGCCGATGGAGAGCGTGTCCTCGTTCGTGTAGAGGAAGCCGCCGCCGCGCACGCCGTCGAAGAGGTCGCCGGCGAACAGGTGCGACGCTCCTTTCCCCTCGGGGACGTCGAAGCGCTCCTCGATTGCGCCGTCGGGGAGGTCGACGACGGCCTTCACGCCCTGGAAGTACTCGTCGGGCTCCGCGTAGTCCATCAGGCCGGCGTCCCGCGCCAGCTCCGAGTTCACGCCGTCGGCCGCGACGACGACGTCCGCACGGATGGGGTCGAGCTCGTCACACGTGACCCCGACAATCTCCCCGTTCTCTCTGAGGAGGCCGTTCGCGCGCACCTCGGTGAGGAGGCCGCCGCCGGTCTCCCGGGTCAGCTCGTGGACGCGCTCGGCGAGCCACGAGTCCATCCGCCGGCGCAACACCGAGTCACACCACGCCGTCCCCTCGTGGTGGACGCGGTCGAGGTCGATGGTGTGAACCTTGTCGCCGGCGACGTTGTGGATGTACGACTCCGTGACCGGCCGCTCGGACGCAGCGTCCCGGAACTCGGGGAAGAGGTCGCCGATGGTGTAGGGCGCGTCCTCCTCGGCGAACAGCAGGCCGCCGCTGACGTTCTTCGACCCGGCGTCGACGCCGCGCTCGAGGACGAGCGTCTCCACGTCGTTGGCCGCCAGCGTCGCCGCCGCCGCCGCACCGCCCGGGCCCGCGCCGACGACGACCGCCTCGTAGTGCTCGTGCTCAGTCATCGTCACCACCTCCGGTGGCCAGCGCCGCCTCGTCCAGCTCCCCGGACTCCAGCGCGTCGACCAGCGCCGGCAACACCTCGAAGAGGTCGCCCTCGACGTAGTAGTCCGAGAAGTCCCGGATGTCGGCGTCGGGGTCCGTGTTCACGGCGACGATGGTGTCGGCCTCGTCGACGCCGACCTTGTGCTGGATGGCGCCGCTGATGCCCGCCGCGACGTACAGCTTCGGCTCCACGACCTGCCCGGTCTCGCCGATCTGGCGCTCCTCGCGGGCGTACTGTTCGACGTGCCCCTCGAAGTCGTACGAGGACGTGACGATGCCCCGGGTGATGCCGAGCGCGGCGTCCTCGAAGGCGTCCGCCAGTTCGAGGCCGAGCTCCATCCCCGCTGTCGGGTCGTCGCCGATGCCGCGCCCGAGCCCGACCACGACGTCGTGGCCGGTGAGGTCCACGCCAGAGTCGAGTTCGTCGTGCTCCGTGACGTCGACCCGAAACCAGTCCTCGGGCAGCGCGAAGTCGTACTCGTAGGCCTCGCCCTCCCGGGCGGGGTCGGGGTCCGGCGCCTCGAAGCTCCCCGGGATGACCGACGCGCCCTGCGGGTGGAACTCCCGCGTGGGGTTGTCCAGACAGAGGATGGTCGAGTACTCGAACCCCGAGAAGTCCGGGCGCTTCATGTGGAGGACGGCCTCGAACTCGCGTTTGTCGCCCTCCCGGCCGGTCTTCGCTGGGTTCGAGATGACGGTGTCCTCGATGTACAGCCCCGAGCAGTCCGACGCCAGCCCGGAGTCGAGTTCGCCCTGCACGAGCGCCGAGAGGTCCCGGCCGTCGTCCGTCGCCGGGAACAACACGTACCGGGGCTCGTCGTAGTCCCGCCACGACGAATCCCCGGCGTCGGGCTCCTCGTCCAGAGCGAGGCCGGTCTCACCGGCCTCGTCGTTTCTCGGGCGGCTTTGCCGCCCGAGCGCACCGCCCGCCCGGGCCATCCCCGCGAACAGCTCCGTGTACGGCTTGTGCCGGAACCGCGCGAGTTCGGGGTCGTCCTGGTAGACGACGACGTCGGCGCCCAGCTCGACCACCTCGTCGGTGAGGTCCGCGACGCCGTCCCCGAGCAGCACGGCGACGACGCGCTCGTCCCGTCCGTACTCGTCGTTGTAGCCGTCCATCAGCCGGCGGGCCTTCCCGAGCATCTCACGGGAGACGTCCAGCAGTTCGCCGTCGGTCGTCTCGCAGTACACCCACATGTCGCGGTACGTGCCGTCCTCAAGGTCCTCGACGTACTGCTTGTCGGCGGTCGGGTGGTCGAGGTCGGGGTGGCGCTCCTCGGGCGGCGCCCGGTCGACGACCGTCTCCTCGTCGCTGCCCTGGATTGAGTCGACGCGCTTGTCGATGAGGCGGAGGACGTTGTCCCGACTCCCGGCCGCCTCCTCCATGTCGCGAATCTCTTTGAGACGGTCGACGCTGTCGACGTCCTGGAGCGCGTTCGCGATGTCGGCGGGGCTCATCTCCGTCGGGTCGAAGTCGCCGTCGCCGCCGTCCTCGCCGTCCTCGCGGAACTTCTCGATGCGGGACTCGACGAGCTGTTTCGCACCGACCCGGTTCTCGCCGGCCTTCTCCGCCTCGAGGATGTCCTCGAGTTCGTCGACGTCCTCGACGTCCTGAATCGCGGGGCCGAGCTCCGAGATGTCGTACTCGCCTGGGTCAAGCGCCATCGCTAGTCACCCCCCGCGAACCGCGACATCTCGTCGACGACCCCCGCCATCTCCTCCGGGTCCGACGGGTCGACCATCGTGGCGTCGCGCTCGGCTGGCGCCTTCGGAATCGGGTCGACGCCCGAGACGATGGTCGGCGAGCCGTCCAGCCCGATGAAGTCGGGGTCGAGGTTCAGGTCGCTGTGGTCCCAGACGGTCATGTGGTCCTCGTGCTCCCCGGCGCGCTGCCGGGTCTCCTCCCGGAGGTCCTTGTGTGTCAGGCGGTGTTCGGCGCGCCGGTACGACGGCTCGAACTCGGGGTCGGTGACGACGAACGCCGGCAGCGGCGCCTCCACGGTCTCGATCTCGTCGGCGTCGCCTTCGACGAGGCGCTTGGCGCGCAGCGTCCCCGCCTCGGTGTCGACGTCGAGCGCGACGACGTGCGTGACCAGCGGCCAGTCCAGACACCACGCTGTCTGCGGGCCGGTGTGGCCGGTCTCCCCGTCGGCGGTCTTGAACCCCGCGAACACGAGGTCCGGCTCCTCGTCCATGTTCTGGATGCCCGTCGCGACGGTGATGGCGGTCGCCCACGTGTCCGCGGCCGCCATCTCGCGGTCCGACAGCAGGTAGAGGTCGTCGGCGTACACCGACTCCATCGCCTCCCGGAGCACGTCGCCGTACCCCGGCGGCCCCATGCTCATCACGCTCGCCGTGCCGCCGTTCCGTACTTTCGCCTGGAGAGACGCGCGCAGCGCCGGCTCGTCGTTCGGGTTCATCACGGTCGGCGTGTCCCCGCGCTCGAGGTGGCCGTCCTCGTCGAAGGACACCTGTCCCTCCCGGAAGTCCGGGACGCCCTTGGTGAGGGTGACGGTCCGCATCGTCACGCCCTCCCCGCCCGGCCGGCGTCAACGTCGATGGCGTCGACCGGACAGACGTCCACGCAGAGCATGCAGTCGATGCACTGGCTCTCGTTGGCCGGGTCGGCTTTCAGTTCGGACTCCGGGTGGTCGGGGGTGTCGACCCACTCGAAGACGTCGACGGGACAGTCCTCCACGCAGGCGCCGTCGCCGATGCAGATGTCGAAGTCGACCGCGACGTGGGTGCCGTGGATGCCCAGCTTCTCGGGCTCCTCTACCGGCCCCCAGACGTCGTGGCCCTGGTGTGTGTCCACTCGCTCCCGGTTCTCCTCGAAGCTGGAATCTATGGCCATTGTCAGCTACCAACACGGTTCTCGCCCGCCCACAAAACTGTGCGGGTCGTTAATTATATACTAGCGGCAACCAGAAGCCGGCGCCGGCACTCCTGACCGGTCACCCGACGCCAGCGCGACCGCTACTCGACGCGCAAAAACGGGGAGAACGTGATGCTACTTCTTCCGCTTGCCGCTGGACTGGGACGGACGGTCCTTCTCCGTGCCCTTCCCGCGGTTCTGCAGGCCACGGCCGCGGCGACCCGCGCTCGTCTTCCCGCGGAACGCGCGGTTCTTGTGGCTGTCGTCGCAGATCCAGTTCAGGTCGTCGTCGTTCTCGATTGCGCCGTGCTCGGGGTCCAGCAGAATCACTTCGAACCACTTCTGCGAGCCGTCCTCACCCACCCAGTAGGAGTTCAGGGTGCGGAGGTTCACGTACTTCCGGCTCGCGCGCTCCTCGGCGATGCGCTGGAGGTTCTTCGCGCGACCGATGCGGTTGACGCCCTGGCGCTTCGTCCGGCGGCCCGCCTTGAAACGGGACTTCCGGGCGGTACCCTTCCGGACACTGACGCGCACGACGACGACGCCCTGCTTGGCCTTGTAGCCCAGCTCGCGGGCCTTGTCCAGCCGAGTCGGGTGGTCGACGCGCTCGATGGCGCCCTGTTTCCGCCAGTCCTGCTTGCGCTGCCACTGCAGCTCGGCGAGCTTCCCGTCGTCCGGGTCCCGCCAGGCTTCCTTGATGTGGGAGTAGAAGCTTCGTGCCATAGTTTGTCCGCGGGCGTTGCGTGGTTCAATTCTCGGTCGCCCGAGAATCACATCCCGTCCTGAGTGCTCAGGAGCCCACTGGAGCCCGCCGCCAGCGAGTTATCCACTGCTACTCCACGCCGGGGGTTAAGAACTTCGGAACTACTCCACGTCGAACGCGAGGTCGTGGCTGCGCTCGAAGCGCAGCCCCGGCCCCTCGTAAGTCTCGACGACCGTCGCGCCGTCGAAGTCGGCGGGCGCCAGGAACACGACGACGCCGCGCGCCGACCCGTTCCCCGGCACCGGCTTCGGGAGCTGGGTCGACCGGAAGGAGTCGCTGGCGTTCTCGAACGACTGCACCGACCGGAACGAGTCGTTGACCGCCAGCGCGAAGTGACTGTCACGCAGCGCCACCGTCTCGTTGCCGGCCGCCGACGCCTCGAACTGCACGACGACGAACGTCTGGCCGTCGGGCGCCGAGTAGTTCCCCAGCTCGGTCTGCGTCCGCGCATCCCACTGCACGGTCGCCGCCGTCTCGTTGGCGTCGGACAGCGACAGCGCCGTCACTGTGGGCCCGTCCGCACCGCCGCCACCGTCGCCGCCGCCACCGCCGACGAACGGCACCGACCCGAGCAGTGTCGGCCCGACGAACACGGCGGCCGCCACCACCATCGCCGCCACCAGAATCGGGACGACCGGAACCCCCGCCGGCACCGACACCGGCAGCGCCGGCAACTGGCCGAGCAGGCCGCCGCCACCGTCGCCGTCGCCACCGCCGTCGTGCTCGCCGACGAGGTGCTCCGCGCCCTCGTCGCGGACGGACGTCGCCAGCTCGTTCGGGTCAAGCAGGTGGACGTCCGCCGAATCCGCCGCGCTCCGCGCGCCGGTCGTGAACCGCCCGCGGGTCGCCATCACGCGCACGTCAACGCCCTTCCGGTCGCAGAACGCCGCGAAGTCCTCGACCTCGGAGGCGTCTACCTCCGTGTCGGCGTCGGGGCGCACGCCGATGAGGCCGCGCGTGCCGCTGTCCTTGTCCCCGGCGACCAGGTACGTGCCGTCGTCGTTGGCGGTCACCGACGTGTCCCAGCCCTTCTCGCCCCAGAAGTCCGCGAGGAACTCGGGGAACGACGACTCGGGCATCTCCTCGAACATCACCGACCCGCCCCCGTGTGTCGCACCAGTCCGGTCATGCAGCGGTCGTTCACCTGCAAGGAGCACACCCGCTGTACATAAACTGCCGGGGTCACTGTCGCCCCGCGAGCACCGCGGCCGCCGCCAGCGCCACCGCGACCAGCACCGGCGATAGCGGCATCGTTCCACCAGCGGACCCTCCCCCACCGGCCTGATTCGGCGTCAGCGGCACCGACTCCTCCGTGTCGAGGCTCCGCTGCGTGGTCGTCGGCGCCGCCGTCTCGTTGCCCGGCTCCGTGGTCGTCTCGTTCGTCACCGTCGTGGTGTCGTTCGCGGGTTCGGGCTCCGGACTCACGGTCGCGTTCGCCTCGACGACTGCTCCGTCGACCCGGTACGCCGCGTCGCTGTCGTCGAGTGTCCCGTTGCGGTTCGCGTCCGCCACGGCCCTCGCCGTCAGCACCGTCTCGTTGCCGAGGCGGTCCACGAGCGGCACGCTCACGTTCCCGTGGTCACCGACGCCGAGCTGTCTGGACACCCCGAGCGTGCTGCTGTTGTTCGACCGGACCACTTCCACGAACCCGCCGTGGGACAGCGAGACGTTCTCCACAGTCACCGCCCCCTGGTCGACCTGCTGGTCGGCGAACGACAGCGACCCCTCCGCCTCCGTGAGCTCGACGGTCTCCTCGCTTTCGCCCCGGTAGTTCAGCACCCACAGCGGGAACTCGCTGGGCACCGCCGCCGTCGAGAACGAGAAGTCCGTGGTGAACGACCCGTCCGCCCCGACCTCGACGACGTTGCGCCAGAGCTTCGCCTGTGGAGTCTCCTGGAGCGCCCGAACGTCCAGTGTCGTCTGCGGCGCGAGGTTTGTCTGCCCCTCCACGCGCAACTGCCGGTCGTCCCACGGCGCCAGCGCGAACGACGGGCTCGCCGACAGCTCGACGTCCGGCCTGACAACTGTCACGCGCTCGCGCACGAGAACCTCGTCTTCCTCGACCAGATTGCTCGACGAAGTCAGCGTCACCCGGAACTCGTAGGTGTTGTTCGAGTTCCGGTGTGGCGCCACGTCGGCGTCCCAGAACACGGCGAACTCGTCGGACTCGCCAACGTCAGAGACGACGTGGACCTCGCCGCCAGAGTACGTCTCCGCGACGGTGTTCGGCTCGGGGTCGATCTCGACGACTTCCGCCTCGATCGCGCTGTCCAGCCGGGCGTCGGTGCTGGACTCCGGCAGAGCCCACCCCAGCCCGCTCTCGTTCACCACGACGGCGGCGTAGTCGTCGCGCGCGACGGTGTCCCGGTCGCTGACGCTGCCGAGGACGCCCCCGACGTCCTGCTCCTCGAAGTCGAGGTCGTCGGGCGCGATGCCAGCCGTCCCCGTGGTCTCACCGCGCGGCAGGACTTCCAGCGTCCCGGCGGCCTGCTCGACGCCGTCGATGGTCACCGACAGCCGGTACTTCCCGGGTTCGAGCGACTGGTCGATCGGGGAACTCACGAGCTCGGCGCTCCCGACCGAGAGGAAGTCGGTGGGGTCCGCAGACGTCGTGTTGTACGTCTGCAGGGTCACCGTGTCTGTCCCCGACCCGCCGAGTGGCACGCGCACCTCGAAGCCGTCGGACTGACTCCCGATGGTCAGGTTGGCGTTCGTCGAGTGGCTCACCGAGATGTCGACGTCGTCCCCGCGCACGACCGTCACGTAGCCGTCGTTACCGAACGACGCCGACTCGTCGTTCGGGTCGGCGGCAGCCAGCGGTGTCGCGGCGACGCCGGCGACGACGAGCAGGAGGGCGACGGTCGCCGCAGCAGTGCGTTCCATGCGTGAAGTCCCCCGAGTTAGCCCGACGTTACCGGGCCCACGATATAAATGCGCGTGGGTAGCTGTGTCGCGGCCCTCACTCGCGGCCGCCCCACACGCGCTTCTCGGGGAGCAACTCGACGACCATGCCGTCCTCGACCGACAGCTGGCAGGACAGCCGCGGGTACCCGAACCGGGCAGCCAGCCGGTCGTGCCAGTGCTCGGGCTCGCGGCTGTCGCGCAGTCGCACGCCGCAGGTGGCACACAGCCCGCGGCCGCCGCAGTTCGCGCGCGCCGTCACCGTCGAGTACGGCGACAGCCCGGCCGCGAGCAGTGCGTCCCTGAGCGGTTCGCCCGCCGTCGCAGCGATCTCCGTGGTGTCCTCGCCGTGCTCGACGACGACCCGAGCGCACCCGTCGTCTCCGCTGGCGCTCTCGTCGCTGTCGTCGTCACAGCGCTCCGCGTCGCTCATACGACAGCGTCGCACTCCAGCCGGAAAACCCTCACACCGACTTGTTTACTATCGCGACATACGGTATATCGAAGCGACGCGGAGCAGTCGCTACGCCGTCACCGAGCCCACAGGACGAGGTCAGTAGTCGTCGACGCTGCCGAACTCGCCGCTCGCGACCGCGTCGGCGACGGCGGTGAGGTCGACGTCCGGGACGTCGCTTGGGTACTTCTGCTGGAAGTACCGCACGATGTTCTCGACGTCGCGGTCCAGCAGCTCGCGCGCGTTCTCGTGGTCGGCCGGCGTCGCCTGCGGCCAGTCGAACAGCACCACGCCGTCCTCGTTCACGAAGACGTTGTACTCGCTGACGTCCGCGTGCACGTACCCCTCGCGGTAGGCGGTAGCCACCTCCCGCAGAATCAGATCGAGGACGCCGCTGGCCTGCGCCGGCTCCAGTTTCGCCTTCGAGAGCTCAGTGCCGTCGACTTTCTCCATAACGATGGCGTGGCGGTTGTGGTCGACCGGCCGCGGCACGTTCACCGTGGGGTACAGTGTCTCCAGTGCGTCGTACTCGCGTTCGGCGGCCTTGCGCGCGGTGTACTGCCAGGACGTGTGTTCCTTCTCGCTCGTGTAGTCCCGGCCCCGGTGGACTTCCCGGAACTGCGTGTAGCCCTCGCGGTGGAACTTTAGCGCCATCGGCCGGAACGACTGCACCTCGTAGACGTCGCTCTCCTTGCCGACGCCGAGCGGCGAACCGAACCCTTCGACGGTGTCCCGTTCGGCGAACGCGTGCAGCGCGAGTACGTCGTAGCCCGCGAACGTGAGCTGGACGCCCTCGTACTGGATGGTCTTGCGCTCGAGGAACTCCCTGTCGAGCATCCGCTCGAGTCGGTAGTCCACCTCCTCTGGCGTGAGTCGCGCGAACTCCGGGAGTTTCTCCCGGCTCACCCACTCCGAGAACCGCATCCCGTGCTCGACGCCCGACAGCAGGTGGAAGTCCTCCGGGTCGAGGTCCGCGATTTCGTCGGCGACGTTCCGCACCATTCGCCCGAGCGTAGTCGGCCGTCGGGTATAAGCCCCGTGGAGGGGCACTCACCCGCCCCAGCCGAGACAACCACCCCGACTTAAAGAAACGTGGGTTCGGCCGCATTCCACCGGTCTGGCGATTGCAGCGCCGATTCTGTGACCACTGCGAATCCCTGATAAATCCTAATGCGCGATATAGAAACTGGGGATGCCCCAACCCACGCCGCGGGTAGACGGGGAGGAAGCCGCGCCGAGCCGGCGCAAATACGGGATTCACCGCCGCGGCCGCGAACTGGCCGGCCTGCTGGCCGGTGCTCGTCGCAGGCGCAGGTGTCACTGGCCCGTCGGCGTCTCCCGCGAGCGAACTGTCGAGGAAGTGATTGCCAGCTGTTTCCACTAGGGGCGTCGTCACAGCAGCCGTCAGTCAGCTACCGGGTGGTCGCGGCATCCAACATGCTCGTCGCGCTGCTGGCCGGCTGTTCTCGCGCGAGATGAGCCGTCGGCCAGTCGGTCTAGCGCTCGACCGACCGGCCCGAGTGCGGGGCACCCTCCACCCGCTAGTCGTCGCCGGGTGCGGCGCCGAGTGTGCTGCCTGCCGACGCCACCGTCCGCTCGTTGTCCGCGACCCACTGCAACAGCAGGAACGCGAACACGTACTTCGCGAAGATGTCCAGCAGCGAGTACGCCCACGACGTCAGGCCGACGGACTCGACGAGCGCCAGCCCCTCGACGCCGACGGCCCAGATGATGGGGTAGCCGAGCCAGAGCACGACGGTGAGCACGCGCAGTGTCTGGAAAATCTCGGCAGTCCCCGCGTCTTCGGCGGCTGCCGTCCACTCCGTCAGGAGGGCGTACAGGACGACCACGAAGAACGCACAGCTGACGAGGTAGAACGCCCACCGGAACAGCAGCGAGGACGTCGTCATCGCTGCCGCCAGCCCGGTCACGCACATTCCGATGTCCGCCGCGATGACGGTGAACAGGCTCCCACGGTCCACGTCGGCGAGCAGGCCGAGTGCGAGCAGTATCATCGGTGTCGACAGCGCCCACGTGAGGTACCGGCCCCACTGGCTGAGCACTTCCTCGCCGGCGAGAGGGTGTCCGGCCGGCATCTGGAGGAAGCCGACAGTGAGCCCCGACAGCAGGCCGAGGTAGCTCGATATCGACACGAGGGGAATCATCAGCGTCGCCCCCCAGATGAGCCGCGCGCGGCCGCCCCTGACGTTCCGGCCCATGTA
The DNA here is from genome assembly GCF_021729015.1 of Halobacterium rubrum. Taxonomy (GTDB): domain Archaea; phylum Halobacteriota; class Halobacteria; order Halobacteriales; family Halobacteriaceae; genus Halobacterium; species Halobacterium rubrum. Next base: position 298,394 of record NZ_JAJQQZ010000002.1, on the reverse strand, counting down.
CACGAACAGCAGGACGGCGACGCCGGCGAGCGCGACGTTCACCCACAGCGACGAGTTCAGCAGGGCGTCGTCCCGTATCGCGGAGACGACGTCTGACTGTGCGGTCAGTAGCGATGCCTGCGCCGCGAACTCCACGCCTGATCCAGACATACGAATGACATGACTTGGCACACCCACATATAACCCGGACCAAATCAGGGCAGTTTCCCGGTCGAACGTCCGGACCTGCCCGCGGCGACTGGCTGCCGCGGGGTGACGAACCGCTTTTGCCACTCGCAGCGAAACGTGTGGTATGGCTCTTGCCGACCGGGAGTGGCGACTGATTCGCGAGGAGGCTCGCAGCGGGCCCATGCAGATGGCGCTGGAGGAGGTCGCCGCGCAGACGGCGGCCGACGGCGGGCCCCGCACGGTTCGGGCGTACACGTGGTCGCCGTCGACGCTCTCGATGGGGTACCGGCAGGCTGCCGACTCCGTCGACTGGACGGACGCCGACGAGGCCGGCGTCGACGTGACGCGCCGACAGACTGGCGGCGGCGGCATCTACCACGACGAGCACGCCGACATCTCCTACACAGTCGTCGGTCCCGCCGACGAGCTCCCGGGCGACCTCATGGAGTGCTACGACCTGCTCTGCGAGCCGATTCTCGACGCCTTCCACGAGATGGGCGTCGACGCCGCGTTCGTCGACGAGGAGTACCCGGCGCTCCACGAGCCGGCGTGCTACCTGCGCGCGCTCCACCCCGCCCACGACATGGTCGCCGGCGGCAAGAAGATCGCCGGGAACGCCCAGTACCGCACCCGGGACGCCGTCATCCAGCACGGCTCGCTGTCCTACGACCTCGCCGTCGACGACCACCTCGGCGTGTTCGCCGACCCGGGGGTCGACGAGGCGAGATTCCGAGAGCGCGTGACGAGCATCCGCGAGCAGGCCGGCATCGGCCGCGATGAGGCGGTCGAGACGCTGGCGGACGCACTCCAGTCGTGGTGTGGCGCGACCGTCGGCGAGTGGACCGACGACGAGCTCGCGGCGGCCCGGGAGCTCGCGGCAGCGAAGTACGCGACCGACGACTGGACCCGCGAGCGAACAGACCCGACCGACGCCTGACCTCGGGCCGCTCAGTCGAACCCGAACGTCTCCGGCTCCTGTGGCGAGAGCTCCTCGACGGCTTCCCTGATCTCGTCCAGTGGCGGCTGGTCCCGCGTCGGATCCAGCGGGTGGTCGCCCACCCAGCGGTACCGGACGACGCCGTCCTCGTCGACGAGGAACACCGAGCGCTTCGAGCGCGGGAACACCTTGAAGGTCCGGTAGCTCACGCCGAACGCGTCCGACACGGCGAGGTCGCGGTCGGAGAACAGCGGGAAGTCGATGTCGAGGTAGTCGATGAACTTCCGGTGGGTCGCCACGCGGGACTTGCTCGACCCGACGACGGAGACGTCGCTGGTGGACGTGAACCAGCCGTAGTCGCGGAAGGAACACCACTCGTCCACGCAGTCCGGACTGAAGTCGTTCGTGTAGAACACGACCAGCACCGGGCCGTCCGCGTACAGCTCCGACAGCCGCGTGGTCTCAGTGCTGCCGTCTGCACGCACGAGTTCTGCGGCCACGTCGGGGACCTCGTCCCCCACCGAGAGCGCGTCGTCGGAAGCCATACCGCCTCCTACACTCCCAGCGACGCATAGGCGTTGCGTCCGTCTCCGAAGCCGCTAAGTCGGCCCGGTCGCAGGGTAGGGTATGCGCGTCGGTGCACACGTCTCCATCGCTGGCGGTGTCGACAACGCCGTCGAGAACGAACTCGACGTCGGCGGGAACTGCGGCCAGATATTCACGCACTCGCCGCAGGTCTGGCAGGACCCGAACGTCGGCGACGACGAGGCGGCCGCGTTCCGCGAAGGGACGGCAGGCGACCTCGACGGTCCCTGGGTCATCCACTCGTCGTACCTCGTGAACCTCTGCACGCCCAAGGACGGTCTCCGGGAGAAGTCCGTCGACAGCATGCAGAAAGAGGTCGACGCCGCCGACAAACTCGACATCCCGTACGTGAACGTCCACCTGGGCGCGCATACGGGCGCCGGCGTCGACCAGGGTCTGGACAACGCCGTGAGCGCGCTCGACGAACTCGACGTTCCCGACGACGTCACCGTCCTCGTCGAGAGCGACGCCGGCTCCGGCACGAAACTCGGCGGTGACTTCGAACACCTCGCGTACGTCCTCGCGGAGTCCGAGCAGGACCTCGAAGTCTGTCTGGACACCGCTCACATGTTCGCTGCCGGCTACGATCTCTCGACGCCCGCGGCCGTCGACGACACGCTCGCCGAGTTCGACGACGTCGTCGGCCTCGACGACCTCGCCTGCGTCCACCTCAACGACTCCAAACACGAGTGTGGCACCAACAAGGACGAACACGCCCACATCGGCGAGGGGCTCATCGGCGAGGACGGGATGCGTGCGTTCGTGAACCACGACGGCATCACCGACCACGACGTCCCGCTCGTGCTGGAGACGCCGAACGAGGACGGCAAGGGATTCGCGTGGAACATCGACCGCGTCCGCGACCTCCGCGAGTGACCCCACGGTCAAAGACGCGTTTCAGTCTGGGCCGGAACTAAGTCCGAGCCGTCCCACGGTTCGAGTGCGTCCGCCCGCCTGCCATCCCACGCTCCCGCCTGCCATGGCGCCCCGGGAGCGCGCGGCGGACGGCCGCCCCGACCCGTCAGTTTTTCGCCCCTTCCCCCCTTCGCTGTGTCCGTGCGCGAGTTCAGCGCCGACTACCTCACGGAGACGCGCCGCGGCATGTGGAGCGACCGCGACGCGCTCGCGTCGCTGGACCTCGCCGGTCGCTCGCGGATTCTGGACGTCGGCGCCGGCACCGGCGAGCTGGCGGCCGTGTTCGCCGAGGAGTCCGACGCCGAGGTCGTGGCGCTGGACGCGGACCCGGGCCTGCTCGGGCACGCGGCCGACGCGGACCACCGGCTCGCGGGCGACGCCACCCGACTGCCCGTACGGGACGACGCCTGCGACCTCGTCGCCTGTCAGGCACTGCTCATCAATCTGCCCGACCCGGCGGCCGCCGTCCGCGAGTTCGCTCGCGTCTCCACGGACCTCGTGGCCGCCGTCGAACCCGACAACGGCGCCGTCACGGTCGACTCGACCGTCGACTCGGAGACGACGCTGTCGGCGCGCGCCCGCCAGTTCTACGTCGACGGTGTGCAGACGGACGTCGCGCTCGGCGCCGACGCCGCCGACCTCCTCGAGGACGCAGGGCTCGTGGACGTCTCGACGACGCGCTACGACCACACCAGAGTTACCGAGCCGCCCTACGACGACGCCGCACTAGAGGCCGCCGCGCGGAAGGCGACGGCCGACCGGCTCGCCGACCAGCGCCCCGAACTCGCCGCCGGCGGGCTCGCCGACGACGCCTACGACGACCTGCGGGCGGCGTGGCGCGAGATGGGGCGGGAAGTCGTCGCGCAGATGCAGGCCGGCGAGTACGTGCGCCGCGAGACCGTGCCGTTCTACGTGACGGTCGGCGCGGTGCCACGTGACAGCGAGTAGACCGAGGAGTCGTTCAGGAAACCCTTTTCGGCGGTCGCTGTCTCGGTCCGGGCATGGACGAGCGAGTGCGCCAGCACGCGGAGATTCTCGTGGACCACTGCGCCGACGTGCAGCGAGGCGACATGGTCCAGATCACGGCGAGCAAGCAGGCCGAAGACCTCGTCGTCGCACTGTACGAGGCCCTCGGTGAGCGGGGCGCCCGGCCGTCGCTGACGTGGAGCCTCCCGAAGGCGTCCCGGGCGTACGCGCGAGCGATGGACGAGGACGACTACACGACGAAAGCCCACGACCTCGCCGCGATCGAAGAGACCGACGTGGTGTTCCTCGTCGGCGGCGGGCCCAACGCCTTCGAGACGAGCGACGTGCCGCCGGCGAAGTCGCAGGCGGGCAGCCGCGCCCACCAGCCGATTCTCGAAGAGCGGCTGGGCACCCGGTGGGTCATCACGACGCACCCGACGGCCGCCGGCGCACAGCAGGCCGAGATGAGCACTGGCGCGTACGAACAGTTCGTCTACGACGCCGTGAACAAGGATTGGGCCGAGCAGAGCGAGTTCCAGGCCCAGATGGTCGAGCTGCTCGACCCCGCCGAATCGGTGCGCATCGTCTCCGGCGAGTCGACCGACCTCACGATGCGCGTCGACGGGATGCAGGCGCTGAACGACGACGGCGACCGGAACATGCCGGCCGGCGAAGTGTTCACGTCGCCGGTCCCGGACTCGGTCGAGGGCGAGGTGTACTTCGACAAGCCGCTGATGCGGCAGGGCAACGAGATCGACGGCGTCTCGCTGACGTTCGAGGACGGCGAGGTCGTGGACTTCGCCGCCGACCAGAACGAGGACGTCCTCGAGAGCATCCTCGACACCGACGACGGCGCCCGACGGCTGGGCGAGCTGGGCATCGGGATGAACCGGGACATCGACCGGTTCACGTACAACATGCTGTTCGACGAGAAGATGGGCGACACCGTCCACCTCGCCGTCGGCGCCGCCATCGACGAGTGCGTGCCCGAGGACCGCGAGTTCAACGACTCCGCCGTCCACATGGACATGATCGTCGACATGAGCGAGGACTCGTTCATCGAGGTCGACGGGGAAGTCGTCCAGCGCAACGGCACCTTCCGGTTCGAAGACGGCTTCGACACCGAACAGTAGCGCCCGACAGTGGCGAACAGGCGGCGGTCGCTCCGACCGGGACTGCCGCGCTCCCGCCGCCCCCGGCCGGCGTCGAGTCAGTACACACCGGGGGTGGTCCCGCTATCGTACTTCAAACTACGTCGCCGCGTACCGTCGCGCCTGTCGCGCGCTCGCGGCGCTCTTTCACCGCGTCGGCGGCCAGTTCGGCTTCGTCCTCCTCGGCGCCCAGCATCTCCAGCGCCTCGGGGAACGTCGGGAAGACGAGTTCGCCGTCCCGGAGCTTCTGGAGGGCGTCCTCGCCGCGCTGGCCGTCAGCGTAGAGGCAGACGCCGCGCGGGTCGAGGACGTGCTCGTAGGTCTCGGTGGCGAGCGCGCCCTCCAGGCGCTGCGTGACGTTGTCCTCGAAGCCGGCGTTGCAGACTTCGAGGTGGATGGGTTCGTCGTCGTCCACGAGGTGCGCGGCGAGGCAGCGCTCGGGCGCGACGTGGCCGTTCTCGTTCGCCCGCAAGTGCTCGGGGTGGGCGTCGGCCCAGGACGCTCGCACCGTCTTCCCGACGCCGGCGACGCCGTACTCGCGTTCGAACTCGTCGGCGCGGTCGGCGTCGTCGCCCCGCAGCAGGACGTCCTTCGTGAGGTAGACGTCGAGGCGGTCGACGGGGTCGAGGCCGAGCGCCACGTCGCCGTACACCCAGACCTCGCGGACGGGCACCGGCATCTCGTCGTCGACGACCGTGTCGAGCAGCGCCTCGACGCGGTCGACGGCGGCGTCGCGGTCCATACACCCCGTTAGCGGGCGTGTGCCGAAAACCGTTGTGCAACGCCGGTGGCTCCCGAACCCGAGGAGTAACGTGGGCGCCCTGCGTGGTCCCTGGTATGGCAGACGGCGCCGCCGAGGAGCCCGGGGAGGTCGACGCGTTCGACTCCTACCGGCAGTTCTTCGCCCTGGAGCCGGACGTGCTCGTGCTGTCGGTGGCGATGCTCGTGTTCAGCCTCGCCTTCCAGATGACCACGCGGTACGTCCCCGAGTACATCTTCACGCTCGGCGCCGGCGGCGCCGTCGTCGGCCTGTACGGCAGTCTCGGCAACCTCATCTCGGCGGTCTACCCCTACCCGGGCGGCGCGCTCTCCGACCGGGTCGGCTCCCGGGTGGCGCTGACGGCGTTCGCAGTCGTGACGACGGTGGGGTTCCTCGTGTGGGCGGCCGCCCCGATGCTGCCCGGGTTCGTCGTCCCCGAGGTCGCACTGGGGCCGCTGGACCTCGGTGGCTGGGCGGTCGGCGCGTGGGTGTGGGTGTTCGTCGGGCTGTTCCTGACGCAGGCGTGGAAGTCGTTCGGGCTCGGCGCGACGTTCGCCATCGTGAAGCAGTCCGTGGACCCGGGCCGGCTCGCGATGGGGTTCGCGAGCACCGAGATCTTCCGCCGCGTCGGCTTCCTGCTCGGGCCCGCCATCGCGGCCGGCGTGCTCGCCGTCTACGAGTTCCAGCTGGGGTTCCAGTACGTGCTCCTGCTCGCGACCGGGTTCGCGGCCGTCGCGACTGTCGCCCAGCACTCCCTCTACGACGCATCCGAAGACACCATCGGCGACTCTTTCGAGGGACTGGACGCCATCAGGCGTGACCTCGCAGCGATGCCCGAGACGCTGCGCCCGCTGTTGCTCGCGGACACCCTCATCCGGTTCGCGAACGGGATGGTGTACGTGTTCTTCGTCGTCGTCGTGACGCGATACCTCGACGTCGGCTTCACGGGGTTCGGCGTCTCGCTGCCCCCGGCGGCGTTCTTCGGCGTGCTGTTGTCCGTCGAGATGGCGGTCGCCATCCTCACGAAGGTCCCCGTGTCGAAGCTCGCCGAACGCACGGGCCTCAAGCCCGTGGTCGGCCTCGGCTTCCTCGTCTACGCGACGTTTCCGGTGTTGCTCGTCAACGCGCCCGCCGACCAGTGGGCGCTCGTCGCGCTGTTCGCGTACTCCGGGCTACGGTTCGCGGGACTGCCCGCGCACAAGGCGCTCATCGTCGGGCCCGCCGAGCAGGACGCCGGCGGCCGCGTCACGGGCACGTACTACCTCGTCCGGAACACCGTCGTCATCCCGAGCGCCGCGCTGGGCGGCGTCCTCTATCAGGGCGACTGGACGGCCCCGGTTCCGGTCGTCGACGCCACCCTGACTGCCGGACCCGAACTGTCGTTCACGCTCGCGACCGTCGTCGGGCTCGCCGGCGTCGCGTACTTCGCCGCGTTCGGTCGGGAGTTCGAGGCCTACGCCTGAAGACCGAAAGACGGAGGCCGCTGCCCGCCGTCCGTCCGACAATCTCCGAGCGGTCCGCTCGCCGGACCATCGTTCACCCCCAGCCATGCCAACCACGCAACTCAAGGACCCAGTCCACGGCTACGTCGAACTCGACGCGGCGCTCCTCGACGGCATCGTCGACCGGAAGCCGTTCCAGCGGCTCCGGCACGTCCGCCAGCTGTCGGCGACGAACCTCGTCTACCCGGGCGCGAATCACACGCGCTTCGAGCACTCCATCGGCGTCTACCACCTCGCGAAGACCGTCTTCGAGAACCTCCGCGAGCAGCGGTACTTCTACCAGGACGCCACCACCGCCGAGCTCGACGACATCCAGCGCACGCTGGAGTGCGCGGCGCTCCTGCACGACGTCGGCCACCCACCGTTCTCCCACCTCGGCGAGCGCTACCTCGACCGGCAGGAGCTGCTCGACAGACTCGCCGACTACGCCCTCCAAGAGACGTTCGCGGACGCCGGCGTCGGCGACGCGCCGCTCCGGGAGGCCAGCCCGCACGAGCTGTTCGGCTGCCTGCTCGTCTGCCGAGAGTTCGCCGACGCCCTCGAATCGATGGACGTCGCCCCTCACGAGGTGTGCGCCCACGTCCTCGGCTACAGCCTCGCGTACGAGCGCGGCGGCCGCTGGCAGCACGGCGTCGCCGCCCAGATACTCCACTCCCCAATCGACGTCGACCGCCTGGACTACATCACGCGGGACAACCAGATGACCGGCGCCGACGTCCTCAGCTTCGACACCGCCCGCATGGTCGCGTCTTACACCGCCCACCCCGACGAGGGGCTGGCGCTCTCGGACAAGGCTCTCTCCACCATCGGGAACTACCTCGAGGGCCGCATCGCGCTGTACATGTGGGTGACCCAGCACCACAAGTCGGTGTACGCCCACGCGCTCCTCCGGGACATGCTGGACGAACTCGACGCGCTCAGCGACGACCCCCCAGTGACCATCGACGCCGTCCTCGAGGGCGGCATCGACGACAACACCATCCTCGAACGCCTCCGGGTCGCCGCGCGCGACCACCCCGACTCGACGCTCGCCGACCTCTACGACCGCTTCCGCGGCCGCGAGTTCCCGGAGACGTGCTGGAAGCACCGCATCGCGTACGCCGACCGCGTCGACGCCGACATCGACGACTTCGGCGACTGGCTCTCCGAGCACGCCGACCGCCTCGAAGCCAGCCTCGCCGAGGAACTCGGCGTCCCCGTCCACGAGGTCTGGATCGAGCAGTCCTACGTCCCCGAGTACGAGCCCCAGGCCCTCGAAGACATCCCCATCGCGTACGGCGGCACCACGCGCTCGGTCGGCGACTGGGGGCTGTACGGCGACCGCGCCTTCGACTCGCCGATCCCGTTCGTCTTCGTCCCCTACGGCGTCGAGAAGCAGGCCACGCGCACGCTCACCGCCTGGTTCCACGACGAGACGGCCTGACAGCGCTGTTTCCTCTGCCCGCGCTCCACCACGTCGGCCAGCGGCCGTGCTTCCCTGCGAGCGAATCTGTGTCCCGGGTCCGCCCGCCGCACCGCGATTTGCTATCCCGGTATGTGATTTACGAGTCGCTGCTCGCGCGCGTCCCGAAACGGTGAAACAACCGACGCTGCTACGTGAGGCCGATGGACTGCACGAAGTGCGACCGCGACGCGGTGATGCACGCCGCCTACTCCGGCGCCCACCTCTGCGAGCCGCACTTCCTCGAGAGCGTGGAGCGCCGCGTGCGGCGGCGCGTCCGCGAGGACGACATGCTGCCCGCCGACGCCACCCCCGAGGACCCGGATACGTGGGTCGTCGGACTGTCCGGCGGGAAAGACAGCGTCGTCCTCACGGACATCCTCCACGACACCTTCGAGGAGGACCCGCGGGTCGAACTGGTCGCGCTCACGATTCACGAGGGCATCGAGGGCTACCGCGACGAGAGCCTCGACGCCTGCGAGGAACTCGTCGCCGAGCACGGCATCCGCCACGAGGTCGCGACCTACCGCGAGGAGTTCGACGTCGAGATGGACGACGTCGCCGAGGAGGATCCCCTGGACATGGCGCCCTGTGCGTACTGCGGGGTGTTCCGGCGGGACGTGCTCGCGCGGTACGCCGACGAGTACGACGCGGACAAACTCCTCACCGGTCACAACCTCGACGACGAGGCCGAGACCGCCCTGATGAACGTCTTCGAGGGGAACGTCGAACAGGTCGCCAAACACTTCGACGCGAGCCTCGGGCCGTTCGGGGAGCGCAACGAGAAAGACGGGATGATTCCGCGCGCGAAACCGCTGCGGGACGTCCCCGAGAAGGAGGTCGCGCTGTACGCCCAGCTCCGGGACCTCCCGGTCCACATGGAGGAGTGCCCGCACGCCAGCGAGGCGTTCCGCGGCGAGATTCAGGACCTCCTGCTCGAGCTCGAAGAGAACCACCCGGGGACCCGCCACTCAATCATGGCGGGCTACGAGGAGCTGGCGAGCCTCGCCGCCGACGAGTACGGCGGCGACGAAGACAGCGAGGCGGTCGGCGAGTGCGAGGCGTGTGGCGCCCCCACGACGCAGGACCGCTGCCGGAAGTGCGGGCTGCTCGACGCCGTCGAGTCGGTGTAAGACGAGCCGATATCGTCTTTTTCTGTCGCTCTCCCAGGGGGGAACTGTGAGTGCGACGCACAGCGTCGAAGCGAAGCACCTGGAGAACGGAAAACCGGAGACTGCGGGAGCGCCGACACTGGCCGGGCAGCGAGACGGACAGTGAAAAGGGACCGCGCGTGGCGGCTTACCGGATGACGTCGAGGCCGTTCTCCTGCTCGACCTCGTCCTGGCCGCCGTCGGAGTGCGCGCCGCCGAAGCCGCCCGCGGTGGTGTCCTCGGTCGCGCGCTCGGTCGACGCGTCGACGTCCTGGAGCTCTTCCCGGGACTTGTCGGCCTGCTTCTGCGTGCTCGGGCCGAGCACCTGCGCGGACTGCACGCCCGTCATGATGGCCATGACGCGCACCTTGCCCTTGTAGTTCTCCTGGATGCGGGCGCCCCAGATGACGTTCGCGCTCGCGTCCAGCCGTTCCGTGATGTTGTCTGCGATGCCCTCGGCCTCTTTCAGCGTGAGGTCCGGACCACCGGTAATGTGGACGAGACCGCCGCTCGCGCCGCGGTAGTCGACGTCCAAAAGCGGGTGGTTCATCGCGTCCTTCACGACCTCGTTGGTCTTGTTCTTGTCCTGGGTCTCCCCGACCAGCATTACGGCGACGCCACCCTGGTTCATGATGGCGGTCATGTCGGCGTAGTCGAGGTTGATGAGGCTGGGCTGGGTGATCGTCTCCGAGATGCCCTTGACGGTCTCCGCGATGATCTGGTCCATCACGGAGAACGCCTTGCCGATGGGCAGGTTCGGGACGTAGTCCAGCAGCCGGTTGTTGTCGAGGACGATGATGGAGTCCGCTTCTTCGCGGAGCTTCTCCAGACCCTCCTCGGCTTTGACGGTGCGGGCGCGCTCGACGTTGAACGGGGTCGACACCATGCCGACGACGATGGCGCCCTGTTCTTTGGCGATCTTCGAGATCACCGGCGCCGCGCCGGTGCCCGTGCCGCCACCCATGCCGGCGGTCACGAACACGAGGTCGGCGTCGCCGAGTACCTCCTTGATGGTACCCTGCGCCATCTCGGTGGCGCGCTCGCCCATCGAGGGGTCGCCGCCCGCGCCGAGGCCGTTCGTCAGGGACTTCCCGACGAGGATCTTCGTGTCGGCCTCGATCATCTTCAGGTGCTGTTTGTCCGTGTTGATGGCGACGGTGTCGGCGCCCTCGACGCCGATGTTGTACAGCCGGTTGACCGTGTTGTTGCCGGCGCCGCCAGCGCCGACGATGACGATTCGGGGGTCACCGAACTCGTCGCCGTCGCCGTCGGCGTCCATCTCGCGCTGTTCCGCTTCGGCGTTGTCGAGGGCGTCCTGGACGATGTCCTGCATCTGTCTACACCTTCGCCCAGTTCTTCGGACCGGTCTGGTCCGTCTGTTCGTCGATCATCTCGCGAACGGCCGAGCGAATCGCCTCGCTGCGGTTGGGGAACTTCCCCCGTTCGACCATCTGTTCCACCTCGTCGATCTGTTGTTCCGGAATCCGGAGTGTCACACGCTCCATATTTGGTATCCCCGTGTTGGTAAGACGGACCCGGTCTCCCGCTCTCGTGTCTTACACCGCCGGCCCGGCGCGAAGGGGCCACGCCGTCCGGCGGTCCCGTGTAAGACGACCGTCTTACGTACGACAACCCACACTGCCTTGGGATAAATAATTAACGGCGGTGTAAACAGGTGTCTTACCCCTGCCGGTCGAGAGCGTCCGCCGACGCCGTTCGCCGACCGCAGTGTGGACAGAACGACCAGTCAGCCCGCACCTCGTCGCCGCACTCGCAGAACACGCGATGTGTCGCCTTCTCCCCGCAGTTCGGACAGTACACATGGTCGCCAGACAGCGTCGACCCGCACTGGTTGCACGACCCGTCAGCGGCCGGACTGTTCTGCTGGCGGTCCGGGTGACGGTCGCCGCCCGCAGCTACGGGATCGCTCTCGGTGGCTGCCGTCCGCTCGGCCTCCACGCTCGTGGCGGCCGGCGACTCGACCGTGATATTCACGTTCACGTCCCGCCCACGACCCGCCGAAGCGTGGGTGTCTCCCCCGGCGCGGCGGTCGCCGAGCGCGTCCTCGACGAGCTCGTCCACGCGGTCCGCTACCACCGCGTCCAGCGACCCGGCGTCGCCGCCGCCGCCACCGTTCCCGACCGCGGGCTCGCCGTGCTGGGCGAGGTACGTGCGGAGCGCCTCCCGCATGACCTCGCTCTTCGAGGCGTCGAGGTCCTCGACGGCGGCGACGAGGTCGTCGTCCGCGCGGAACGTGACTTTCGACATGGCGATTGTCATACAGTACCAGCCCCCGGGTTATTAAATCCCTGGGCGTGTCCGACGGCTGTCTCCCGGCCCGAATGACAACCCTTAAATTTCGACCACGGCCTACGTTTGGGTGCATCCGCCCTTAGCTCAGACCGGTAGAGCAGTCGACTGTAGATCGACTTGTCCCCCGTTCAAATCGGGGAGGGCGGACTGCTTCTGCGCGAACGCGCGAACTCAGTGAGCCCGTGAGCGCGACGTACGTCCGCCCGAACCGAATTGAGCTCGTGAGTCGCGCGCAGCGAAGCGAGCACGTCTCACGGCGTTCAAATCGGGGAGGGCGGACTTCCTTCGCGAATCCAACCGAGTAGATTTGAAGACGGCAGCCGCAGGCTCGCGAGCCGAGTGAGCGGCACCGTCCGGGCTCGGTTCAACTCTGGGCAGGCGGACGTCTCCTGCGAACGCCGTCCGCACTCGTACGTCTGGGAGCGCGACTTTCTGAGAGCCGCGTAAACGACGTCGAGAACGGCCGCGGCTACAGGAATCCGCCGGCGTCTAGGGCGACTGCCAGCACTGCGAGCGCGACGTGTTCGCCGTCGACCACGAGACCGTAGAAGAGCGCGCTGCGGTCGGGCGTCGCGAAGGGGACGTAGGCCGCGACGTAGGCGTGGAGGGCGAGCAGGACGAGGAAGCGAGCGGGGAGCACGCTGGCTGCGACCAGAACGGCGACGGCGGCGGCGAGAACTACGTTGGCGGCGGCCGCGGCGCGACGGGCGGTGGCGGGGTCGTAGACGACGGGGACGGTGCGGATGCCGGCGGCTGCGTCGCCGTCGACGTCTTTCACGTCGAAGACGACGGCAGCGACGGTGATGACGGCGCCCGTCCAGCCCGCGAGCAGCCAGACGTGGGGGTCGCCGAGCTGGTGGGCGTACGCGCCGACGCCGAGCGGGACGGCTGCCCAGGCGGCGCCGACGAGGAGGTTCTTCACGAGGAATACGCGCTTGGCTCGCAGCCCGGAGTAGACGGCGACAGCGACGACGGGGAGCGCGACGAACTCGACGTGGGGGACGTCGCGGGTGGCGGCGAGCGCGACGGCGGCGGCGTAGAGGACCACGCCGGCGGCGAGGAGGCGGCGGCCGTGGCGGCGGGCGAACGAGGCGCGAGCGGGGAGGTTTGCGGCGTCGGCGTCGGCGTCCGTGACGCGGTCGGCGCCGTAGACGAACAGGGTGGCGGCGAACACTACGAACAGCGCGAGCGGGTCGAGTGGGGCGTCGACGAGCACGCTGGTCGTGGTGGCGGCGCCGGTGGCGGCCAGCGAGACGAGGAGGTTGCTGTGGACAGTCCAGCGCGCGACCGCGGCTGCGGGCCCGAGCCAGTCCGGGAGCGGGTGGCGAGTGGACGCCATCCGGTCGGTGGGGAGTCGGGGCCGCCGACGAATAAAGCCGGTTCGCGTGCCCGAACTTCGGGAATCGACGGCGAGCGTGGGCACTACTGGTCGCTGGCCTGTCGTCGCGGGGCGTCAGGCGTCTCGTGCCCGCGCCCGGAGCACGGCGAGGGACCCGCCGCCGACGGTCATCGTCAGCCAGAAGCCGCCGATGCGGTGGATGACGACGGCGGCGGCGACCAGCGGGGCGGTGGCGCCGGTCATCGCCGTGAGGAGGACGACGTGGACGGACTCGATGCTGCCGAGGCCGCCGGGGGTCGGGCCGATGCCCGCCATGGTGCCGACGGGGATGACGAAGAACGGGACGTAGAGCGGGATGGGGGTGCCGAGCGCGGCGAAGATGACCCACATCGCGGTCGCCTGACACACCATCCCCAGCGTGGACAGCGCGAGCGCTCTCGCGAGCCGTCTCGGGTCGGCAGCGAGGCGCTCCAGGGAGGCGAAGAACTCCCGGACGCCGTCCTCGACGCGTTCGGGCGTCGGGACAGAGACCCGGGGCACGACGCGTGCGAGCAGGCGCAGCGGCGGTGTGAGGACTCGCACCACGGTGGCTTTCAGCGCGTCCCGGACGTACCAGATGGCGAGCGCGAGCGCGCCGACAGTCAGCCCGAACAGGCCGACGACCCAGACGACCGACTGGAGCCGCGGACCAACGGTGCTGAACACGGCGTACGTGGCGCTGCCGACCAGCCCGAGACCGGTGGAGGGGACGAAGTTGAGCGCGTCGGCGCCGGCGATAGCCGCCAGCGCGGTCTCGTAGTCGGCGTCCGAGACGTCCGTCGTAAGGAGAGCAGCGACCGGCTCGCCGCCAGCCTGTCCGAACGGCGTGAGGTTGTTCGCGAACGCCGCGCCCGCGAACACGAGCACCGCCGACCGCACCGGCACCGAGATGTCCAGAATCCGCCAGACGACCCAGAGCGAGGCCCCCTGTACGACGACCCAGCCCAGCATCAGCCCGCCGGCGACGCCGACGAGCGGGAGGCTGGCGCGGCCGAGCGCGTCGAGGATGTCGCCCGTGCCGATGATCCAGAACATCACCGCGAACACGGCCGCCGCGGCGCCGAACCCGACCAGCGTCGACCAGACCTGTGACCGGTTCATTGTCGAGTCTGGGCGTGCCGTGTCCGACGCCGGTGCGTCGTGGCAGTGCGAGGGTCGTTACCGGTAGCCGAGTGCTTCGAGCTGTTCACTGTTGGGGTCCGTCTGGTTGGTGTCTGTGGCGGTGCCGTCGCGGACGGTCTTCCGCTCGTCGAACGGCGGGACCGCCAGCGGGACTCTGACCAGCGGCGTCGCGGGCGTGTTCGCGGGGTGGCCCCACTGGGAGAACTCGCCGACCCAGCGGCCGTCGCGCTCGCCGAGGAGGTCGCCGTGGTCGGCCGTGACGACGGTCTTCCCCTCGAGGTCGTCGACGAGCGCCTCGACGTGCTCCATCGCGAGTTCGAGGGACTCCCGGTACGCCGCCCGAACGGTCTCGGGCTCGACGAGCCCGGCCTTCACGGCGGCGTACGGCTTCGAGTCGTCCATCTCCGCGTCGCCCGACCGCATCGACTGGATGGCGGCGCCGCTCGGGAGGTCGTCGGCGGTCGGCCCGATGTAGGGGATGTGTGGCTGGACGAGGTGGACGAGCAGCCGCTTGTCGGGGTGGTCAGTGGCGGCCTCGCGGGCGGCCGCACAGACGTCCTCGGGCATGACGGTGTCGTACTCGTCGTTCCACTCGTCCTGCCAGACGTGGCGAATCTCGTGGAAGTCGCCGGTCGGCTCGTTCGCCACCCGGGGGTTCGAGTTCACGTACACGAGGTCGGATTCAGTCACCGACGGCGGGTAGTTCGCCGCGAGGTACTGGCCGGTGTCCGAGCCGGCCGCGAGCCGCGGTCGCAGGTCCCAGGAGGGGTCGGCGACGGACTCGAAGGTGTCGTACCGGCAGGCGTCGAGGACGATGCAGTTGTCCCAGTCCGCGTCGCCGATCGTGGTGGCTTCGGCGTCGCCGGTGCGGCGCTGGTACGCCCACCCGGCTCGCCGCAGCGGCGCGGTGAGGACGTGCCGCCAGACGAAGTCCGGCCCCTCGAGCCAGAACGACGGGTCCCGCCAGTTGTCCCGGAGCACTCCGAGGGTCCGTCGGAGTCGGTTCACAGCAGCCGTTGTCTCACCACGCTCATAAATCCGTTACAATCGCTCGCTCGGCCCACAGCGGGTGGGCTCACGCTTCCCGGACGACCCGTGGCCTGGAGGACTCTCGCCCGCCGGAGTCGGATGTCGAAATCACGTCGACGGCGTCGGCGCCCGTTGGTCTCCCGGGTGTGCCGTCGCCGGCGTTCGGGGCGCCTGCCGGCAGCGTTCCCCACGAGCATGATTCCGTTTCCCGAATGCGAAAATATTTCGTCCGGCACGGCGAATCCGCTGCACGTGACACTACTGGTCGCGGACGACGACGACGGGCGGACACTCCGGGACGCCCTCGGCTCGGGAGCGGTGCTCGTCGACGCCGACGCGGTCAGTGACGCCCTCGCGCGCCACGACCCGGACGTGGCCGTCGTAGACACGGACGCGGTCGCGGACCCGGGTGGCGTCGTGGCCGCGATTCGGTCTGGTGGCGGCGGCGTCCCTGTCGTCTCCGTGGGGGCTGTGGAGACAGACGCGGACGTGACGTGTCCGTCGAGGGACGCGGACGCACTCCGCGCAGCCGTCGACCGCGCCCGCCGGGTCGCAGAGTACCGGCGCTCTGTCTCCGACCTCTACGAGCAGTGCAAGAACCGGGAACTCGGCCGGCCGGACGAGGCGCTGCGGGAGTCGCGAGCTGACGCCGACAGCCGTCTCGCCGACCTGCCGGACGACCGGTGGGCCGTCGCGGCCGCCCTCCGACCCGACGCAGGCGACGAGGACAACGGTACCGTCGACGGCCACGACGGCGTCGACGCCGAGGACAGTGGTGCCGACAACGGCGCCGACGACCCGGAGCCGGACCCGGCGGAGGGGAGCGACGATGGTTGAGGCGTTCGCCGTGGCGTCCGGGAAGGGCGGCACCGGGAAGACGACGAGCACGCTCGCGCTCGGTCTCGCGCTCGCCGAGGACTACGACGTCACCGTCGTGGACGCCGACACCGGGATGGCGAACCTCCTGTTCCACGCGGGACTGGCCGACGTCGACGTGACGCTGCACGACCTGCTCCTGGCGGACACCGACGCGGCGGTCGCGGACGCCGTCTACGACCGCCACGGAATGCGCGTGGTGCCCTGCGGGACCAGCCTGAGCGACTTCCGCGCCGCGAACCCCGACCGGCTGCGGGACGTCGTCGCCGAGCTCGCCGCCGACACCGACGTCCTCCTGCTTGACTCCCCCGCCACGCTCGCGAGCCGCGACGCCGTCCTCCCGGTGGTGCTGGCCGACCGCACCGTGCTCGTCGTGGAGCCGACCATCCCCGCCATCTCCGACGCGCTGAAAGTCCAGGAGTACGCCGCCTCCTACGGCACCGACGTCGCCGGCGTCCTGTTCAATCGCGTGACCGACGGCGATGCCGTCGACCGCGTCGCCGCGAAAGCCGACCAGTACTTCGAGGGGCCGACGCTCGCCGCCGTCCCCGAGGACGACGCCGCGCGCGCCGCCCGGCGGGCGGGCGAACCGCTGCTCGCGCACGCCCCCGACAGCGACGCCGCCGCCGCGTACCGGGAGGCCGCCGACGCGCTCGACGTCCACGCCAGCGACGCCGACGCGGTCGCCGACCGGTTCCGGAGCGCGGTCGTCCCCGACCAGCCATGACGACGGAGACACCGGTGACGTTCTCCCGCGTCGCCGCGGACGCCGCCGAAGCCCTCGAGCTCGTTCTCGACCGCGAGCTCACGGGCTACGCCGAGTTCACGCCACAGGACGCGCTGCTGCTCGACGACGGCGGCGCCGGCGTCCTCGCGTTCGCGGACGGCGTCCCCACGCACGTCAAGCACGCCGGGACCGGCCGCGGTGGCGACGCCGCGCTCGCGGACCTCGCGGTCCCCGGCCCGCTGCGCGTCGAGTGCTTCGCCGGCGGCGACCCGCCCGTCCCCGAGACCGACCAGTTCGCCGTCTCGCCCGGCACGCCGGCGGAGCGACTCGCGGGCGACGCCGCCCTCGCCGACCGCACCCGTGCCGCCGCTCCCAGCGACCGCGCCGCCAGCGGCGAGTCGATGGACGCCGTCGAAGCGTTCCTCGAGGACGACGAGAAAATCGACGCCATCCGGGAGCGCGCGAGGGAGGAAGCGACCGAGCGCGCCGAGGAGTGGGGGTTCGAGGAGTTCGGGGAGGAATAATCTAGGTCAGACGGGCAAGGGTGGATCCTACGCTGCGTTCGGTAAGTCGTTCGGCATGGCCGGTTGCCGGTACTCGTCTCGGCCTCTTACCCGAGGAGAATGGAGCGTCCGACGTTCGCCTGACGAAGCCCTTCGATTATCGTCTTGTAGTCCCGGATCTCCACCTCGCTGTCGAACTTGCTGGCGGCGTCTTCCATTCCCTTTCCGCCCGCGTCCTCTACGAACTTGGCCATCGGCTGGTGGGAGCACGTGTCAATGGCATGGCCGCTCGAATCGAAAACATCCAACAAAGCCAGTTTCAAAATATTAAATAGCAAATAGAAGTATCTTTGGTGGGAATAATAACTAGCAGTAGCATGGCTTAGATAGTATGGCTTCAGAAAACGCGTCAACTAAATTCAATTAAAAAGAATAGTTACTATTTCAACTATCAGACACAGCTATTTTCATTTACATATTCATCATTTATGTCCAATAATATGATATTCCCTGTTTCATCGAGGTCGTTTTTATTTAGGATGAACTTCCCCGCTCCATTCAGGTCAGCCGCGGTGAACTCCACGGTCGTTGTTTTCGTGTCGCCGCTGCTATTATTGTAACGGACATTCAGTTCAATTGCGCCATCAAATTCAGAGATGGGATTATCCTCAGAATCTAATGGCGTAATTTGAGCATTACCACATCCGTCGAATTGGACGTTGAGCGAGAGATCTTCTGCCTGCAAACCACAGTTGATTTCGACGGAGTCCCGGATGTCGACGGCCTGGTCTCCATTGGTGGTTGTGGCGCTCAGGTCGTAGTTGCCATTATCGAGGCCGGAGACGGTTTTGTTGGCGCTATTGGAGTCTTTGGGGCCGAGGGTGATCGTTTCTTCGCCGTCGCCGATGGTGACGGTGACTTTGGCGTCGTTGGGGTTCGAGAGGTAGAGGGTGCCGTCACCGTTCTCGCACTCCTTGTCGACGCCGATATCGCCGGTGATGTCGCAGTTGATTTCGACGGAGTCCCGGATGCCGACGGCCTGGTCTCCATTGGTGGTTGTGGCGCTCAGGTCGTAGTTGCCATTATCGAGGCCGGAGACGGTTTTGTTGGCGCTATTGGAGTCTTTGGGGCCGAGGGTGATCGTTTCTTCGCCGTCGCCGATGGTGACGGTGACTTTGGCGTCGTTGGGGTTCGAGAGGTAGAGGGTGCCGTCACCGTTCTCGCACTCCTTGTCGACGCCGATATCGCCGGTGATGTCGCAGTTGATTTCGACGGAGTCCCGGATGTCGACGGACTGGTCTCCATTGGTGGTTGTGGCGCTCAGGTCGTAGGTGCCGTCGTCGAGGCCGGAGACAGTTTTGTCGGCGTTGCCGGAGCCTTCGGGTCCGAGGGTAATTGTTTCCTCGCCGTCGCCGATGGTGACGGTGACTTTGGCGTCGTTGGGGTTCGAGAGGTAGAGGGTGCCGTCACCGTCCTCGCACTCCTTGTCGACGCCGATGGCGCCGGAGATGTCGCAGTTGATTTCGACGGAGTCCCGGATGTCGACGGACTGGTCTCCATTGGTGGTTGTGGCGCTCAGGTCGTAGGTGCCGTCGTCGAGGCCGGAGACAGTTTTGTCGGCGTTGCCGGAGCCTTCGGGTCCGAGGGTAATTGTTTCCTCGCCGTCGCCGATGGTGACGGTGACTTTGACGTCGTTGGGGTTCGAGAGGTGTACGGCGCCGTCGCCGTCCTCGCAGTCTGCATCGACGCCAATCTGCTCGAGCTCTTCTTCGCAGGCTACGACGGTGAGCTCCGCCTGGGTCTGGCCGTCGACGGTGACGTTGTCTGAGCCGAACTGGTCGTCGGTGACGTAGCGGGCGTCGACGGTGTAGTCGTCGGCGGAGACGTCGATGGTGACGCTCTCGCCGGGTGCGACGTTGTCGACGGTGGAGCTGCCGGAGTCGTTGCGGATGCGGAAGTCGACGGCTTCCGGGCTGTCACTGGGGTTGGTGAGGGTGAGCTGTTCGCAGTCTTCAGAGACGACCGGAGTGTCGATTGGTTCTCGGCAGTCCTCGACGGTGAGGTCGGTCTGGGCCTGGCCGTTGACGGTGACGTTGTCGGAGCCGAACGAATCCTGAGTGACGTAGCGGGCGTCGACGGTGTAGTCGTCGGCGGAGACGTCGATGGTGACGCTCTCGCCGGGTGCGACGTTGTCGACGGTGGAGCTGCCGGAGTCGTTGCGGATGCGGAAGTCGACGGCTTCCGGGCTGTCACTGGGGTTGGTGAGGGTGAGCTGTTCGCAGTCTTCAGAGACGACCGGAGTGTCGATTGGTTCTCGGCAGTCCTCGACGGTGAGGTCGGTCTGGGCCTGGCCGTTGACGGTGACGTTGTCGGAGCCGAACGAATCCTGAGTGACGTAGCGGGCGTCGACGGTGTAGTCGTCGGCGGAGACGTCGATGGTGACGCTCTCGCCGGGTGCGACGTTGTCGACGGTGGAGCTGCCGGAGTCGTTGCGGATGCGGAAGTCGACGGCTTCCGGGCTGTCACTGGGGTTGGTGAGGGTGAGCTGTTCGCAGTCTTCAGAGACGACCGGGGTGTCGGTTGGCCCTCTGGGCTCTTCGCAGTCGATTTCGACAGTCTGGGAGTCGATGACCTCGCCATCGGCGATTGTCTCGACGGTGTAGTCGCCGTCATCGAGGAAGCTGATGATCTCCGAATCGTCAGTGGAGCCGTTGGCCTCGAGGGTGTACGAGTTGCTACCGACGGTGAATGTGACGGGCTCGTCGTTGGGGTTGACGACGATGAGCTGGCCGTCGAACTCGCCGCTGCACTTCGTCTCGATGGTGACCGGGTCCGGTTCTTCTTCCTCGTCGCAGTCGACGGTGATGAGGCCGTCGTCGATGTGTTCGTTGTCCTCAACCGTAGTGGCGTTCCACTGGTAGTCGTCGTCGTCGAGGTCCGAGATGGTGACGACGTCACCGCTGTTGCCGTCGGCGGCCAGCGTGTAGGTCTTGCCGTCGATGGTGAAGTTGACGCGCTCGTCGTTGGGGTTGGTGACGATGAGTCCGCCCTGTTCGTCGTCGCAGTCCTTTTTGATGATGAGGTCCTCAGGCTCGGGTTCGTCGCAGTCGACGGTGAGGACGCCGCCGCCGACGTGTTCACCGTCCTCGGTTTCGGCGTCCCAGTCGTAGTTGCCGTCGTTGAGATCGTCGAGGGTGATGGAGTCGCCGTCGTTGCCGTTGGCGGCCAGCTCGTATTCCGTTCCTTCGATGGTGAAGGTGACCTTCTGGTCGTTGGGGTTGGTGATGGTGACTTCGCCCTGTTCGTCGTCGCAGTCCTTGTCGACGATGACGTCGTCGGGTTCGTCGCAGTCGACGGTGAGGGTACCGCCGCCGACGTGTTCGCCGTCCTCAGTGGTGGCGCTCCAGTCGTAGTTGCCGTCGTTGAGGTTGTCGAGGACGAGGGTGTCACCGCTGTTGCCGTTGGCGGCCAGCGTGTAGCTGTCTCCCTCGATGGTGAAGGTGACGTGCTCGTCGTTGGGGTTCACCACCGTCAGCTCACCCTGCTCGTCGTCGCAGTCGAGGGTAACGATGACGTCCTCGGGCTCGGGTTCGTCGCAGTCGACGGTGAGGACGCCGCCGCCGACGTGTTCACCGTCCTCAGTGGTGGCGCTCCAGTCGTAGTCGCCGTCGTCGAGGTCGTCGAGCGTAACCGAGTCACCGCTGTTGCCGTTGGCGGCCAGCTCGTATTCCGTTCCTTCGATGGTGAAGGTGACGCGCTCGTCGTTGGGGTTGGTGATGGTGACTTCGCCCTGCTCGTCGACACACTCCTTGGTGATGATGAGGTCCTCGGGTTCGGGTTCGTCGCAGTCGACGGTGAGGACACCGCCACCGACGTGTTCGCCGTCCTCAGTGGTGGCGCTCCAGTCGTAGTCGCCGTCGTCGAGGTCGTCGATGGTGATAGAGTCACCGCTGTTACCGTCGGCGGCTAGCGTGTAGCTGTCGCCTTCGATGGTGAAGGTGACGCGCTCGTCGTTGGGGTTAGTGACGGTGACTTCGCCCTGCTCGTTGTCGCAGTCCTTGGTGACGATGACGTTCTCGGGTTCGGGTTCGTCGCAGTCGACGGTGAGGACACCGCCACCGACGTGTTCGCCGTCCTCAGTGGTGGCGCTCCAGTCGTAGTCGCCGTCGTCGAGGTCGTCGATGGTGATAGAGTCACCGCTGTTGCCGTTGGCGGCCAGCTCGTATTCCGTTCCCTCGATGGTGAAGGTGACGCGCTCGTCGTTGGGGTTGGTGACGGTGACTTCGCCCTGCTCGTCGACACACTCCTTGGTGACGATGACGTCCTCGGGTTCGGGCTCGGGTTCGGGCTCCGGACAGTCGCCGGCGATGAGGTAGGCGGCGCCGGCGTCGACGGCGCTGGAGTTGTTGAGCGGCGCGCCGACGAGGACGTCCTTGTCGCCGTCGCCAGTCACGTCCATCGCGTCGGAGACGGCGGTGCCGGCGCGGTCGCCCTCGCCTTCGCCGACGAGCGTCGCGTCGGCGGTGGAGAGGTTGCGTTCGGTCGCGGGGAACTCGCTGCCGGCGACGACGTAGACGGCGCCGGCGTCGACGGCGCTGGAGTTGTTGCCGGGTGCGCCCACGAGTACGTCCGCGTAGTTGTCACACGTCACGTCGCCGGAGCCGGCCGACGAGACCGAGTAGCCGGCGTAGTCGTCCTCGCCGCTGCCGACGAGTGTCGCGCCGGCGTCGGAGAGGTTCACCGTGCCGGCGTCGTCCTCGCCGCCGTAGACGACGTACGCGATCCCGGCGTTCGTTTCGCTGTCCTCGGTTTCGGCGAACGGCGCGCCGACGACGAGGTCGTCGTAGCTGTCGTTGTTCACGTCGCCGGCTTCAGCGGCGTCCCAGCCGGCGCGGCCGCGGGCGGCCTCGCCGCGGAGCTTCAGGTGCGCGTCGGCGAGCGAGACCGTGCCGGTGACGTTCTCCGTGAGGAGATAGGTGGCACCGGCGTCGGGGGCGGTGGAGTTGTTCCGGGGTGCACTCACGAGGACGTCCTGGCTGCCGTCCCCGTCGAAGTCGCCGGCTTCGGCGACGACCCAGCCGGCCGAGTCGCCCTCACCTTCCCCGGTGAGAATCGCGGTCGCGTTCGCCAGCGAGTCGACGCCGGGGTCCGCGTCGGAGACGACGTACGCGGCGCCCGCGTTGGATGCGGAGGCGTTGCTGCCGGGTGCGCCGACGAGCACGTCGTCGCCGCCGGGCCGGTTCACGGCGGCGACGGACCAGCCGGCGCGGTCGCCCTCGGCTTCGCCGCGGAGCACGTGGTCCGCGGTCGAGAGCGAAGCGTTCTCGGGGAGGCCGGACCCGCCGTCGACGACGTACGTCGTGCCGGCGGACTGTCCGTTGGTGTCTTCGAGGGGTGCGCCGACGACGAGGTCGTCCGTGCCGTCGTCGTCGACGTCGCCCGCGGCCACGGCGTAGCCGGCGCGGTCGCCGGCTTCGACGCCGTGGAGCGTGACGTTCGCGGACTCCGCGTCGATGTCGCCCTCCTCGACGGGGCCGTAGAACACGTAGACCGCGCCGGAGTTGTTACCGGCGGCCGAATCGTTCTCCGGTGCGCCGACGACGACGTCCTCGACGCCGTCGCCGTTCAGGTCGCCGTGTGCGAGCGCGGACCCGAACGTGTCGTTCGCGTCCGCTCCCGCGAACGTCGTGTTCGCGTCGGTGAGTGAGTTCGTCCCGGAGACGAGCGGCGTCTGCTGTACCGGACTGGCGGCCGACGTGTCGTTGGCGTCGCCGGTCACGTCGGCGCCCGTGGCGCCGGTCGTCGTTCCGACGACCCCGAGGCTCATTGGGGCGACGACGAGTAGGCCGACGACCAGTACTGTGAGTAGTCTGCTCGTCTGTGACGATGCGCTTCGCCGTTCGTCTGGTGGCGTGCCCATAGAATCGCCGTCAACATCTGTTGGCTTTGTTATATAACCCCGATTCGCGAGTAAGCTCGGACCCAGACGCGACACGCTTCGATTACGACTCGCGGCTCCACGTGCTGGCGACCGAAACGCGGTCTTACTGTCGCTGCCGGACGAACGGGAGTTCAGCCACTGCGACCTGTGGCCGACGCGAGCGTCACACAGTCGGACTCCCGAACCCGTCGCCGTCCCGGAGTAACGGCGGCCAGCAGCCGACGCTGCGTCGCAAGCCGACGGCCGCCGTCGTCTAGGCTGGACGAACTGTCAGTTCGGTCGGATTACTCGCGTGAACGCAGTCGTTCCGTCAGACGTCGTCACTCGGACGTCGTAGGCTGCCGCGACCACGACAGTCTCGTTCGCGCGCTCCTGGACGACGACCCCGCCGTCGCGCTCGCAGGCACCGAACGCCCGCCCCGGGCCGCCCGGACAGGCGACGGCTGCTGCCGCCGTCCCGTTCTCTGTCACGCGAACTGCGACCGCGTCCCCGAGCCGGCTGCGCTCCAGCGTCGCCACCTGTGGCCCGAGCGTCGCGCGGAACTCCCCGATTGCGGCAGTGCGCTCGGCCCACGGCGCCCCAGTCGCTCGCTCGGCCGCCTCGTCCACCAGCCGGTCCAGCGCGCCGGCGACCCGCTCGCCGTGGTCGGGGTCCGGCTCGGCGACCGCCGGTGCGTACCCGAACTGGAGGTAGGCGGCGGCGACGGGGACGAGCGCGAGCGCGGCCACCGCCGCGGCGACGAGTACGAGCTGGCCGCGCTGTTTCACGCGTACCACACCCAGATTGTGACCGTGCCGCTGCCCGTCGGGACGGTCGCAGTACCGGCCGGGACTGTCGTCGGGCGGGCGTGCCCGACGTCGCCATGCGGGGTCGCCACCCGGAACAGGAGGTTGTCGGGGAGGATGCGGTCGACCCGTCGTTCGAGCGCGTCCGCTTCCCTGTCGAAGGCCGCCTCGGAAGCCGCCACTTCCGCGAGCCGCGTGCTGTCGGCGTGCCGCGGCGGCTCGTTCGCGAGGACGGTGGCTGCGTCCCTCGCGTACGCGTCCAGCTGTGCCTCCTGAGAGACACCGCCAGCGGGCGTCCCGAACGCGAAGGCCGCCGCGACGGCGACGACGAACAGCACGCCGACGGCCGCCTCGACGGCCGGGAGCGAGACCTGCCCGCGGTCGGCTCGTCTCCATCTCCGGCAGCGGGTCGGGCCGTCAGGCATCGACGGTCACCGCCACGACGGCCTTCCTCGTGCTCTCGACCCGGTACTCGACTTCGACGGCGCTGGCGCCGAGGTCGCGGCTCGCGTCGAACGCGAGGGTCACGGTGTCGTACCGGGACAGCGAGAGGTCGTAGCGGCCGTCGAGCCCGTCGGGGTCGTGGAGGACGACGCGGTCGTTCGCCCGGACTGTCGTGACTCGCGTGCCGGTCGGCGGGTCGACGGTGAGCGTCGCGTTCGCGGTGCGCCGCGGGAGCGTCACCGCGTCCTCGGCGGGGAGTCCCGGGTCGAGTGTTCTGCGCTCGGCGTCGGCGACGAGAACGATGCGCCGTACCGTCTCGCCGCCTCCGGGGTCTCCCCGGGAAGCAACTGGGTCGCCGTCCAGTCGGACGCGACAGTCCACGTCGCCTGGGCAGACGTCGTCGCCCGTCGCGTTCTCGACGGCGTCCGCGGCGAGCACGTTCGCCCGCACCGAGAGTGGGCCGTCAGGCGCGACGAGCCGGTCCGCGAGCGACGCTGCGACGCGGGCGTTCTCGGGGTCGGTGTCTGCCGTCGCGAACGCGCCACCGGCGAGTGCGACCGCGACGCCGACGCTCGCGCCGACGAGCAACAGCGCTACCGCGAGCGCGGGCAGGTTCGCTTGCGCGCGACCCCCGGTCACGACCCGTCACCCCCGGCCTTCGCATCGTTCGACAGCACGACGACGAGTCCGCCGTCGGGATGGGGTTCGACGCGCACCACGCCACCGCCGCCTGCAGTCCACTCGCCGCGGACGTCCCGCACGCGGTCCGGGAGCACGAGCGGCGTCGACCCGCCGACGCTCGGGTGCTCGTGGGTCAGGACGAGGGCGTCGCCGTCTGCCCCGGGAGCGACCCGGTAACCGCGGTCGCGGATGCTCTCGGGCAGCGAGACGCGCCGCTCGACGGTCGCCGTCTCGCCGGCTGGGGGCACGCTCGCTTCGACCTCGGCGGCCGCGTGCTCCAGCGCCCGGTCCCCCACTTCGCCGCCTGCGGCGTCCCGGGCGTCCGGCACCACGCCGCCGTACAGCGTGGTGGAGACGGCAGCGACGAACAGCACGACGATGCCGGCTTCGAGGGCCTTCCCGACTGCCGGCGTGACCGCCCGAGCGCGCCCCGTCACTGCACCGACACCTCCGTCTCGTGGACGACGAGGTAGCCCGTGCGCACGCCGTCGAAGCTGGCGACGACGCTCGGGACGCCGTCGCCGTCGAAGTCCCGGGTCGTAGTCGTCGCGCCCTTCGCTTCGAACTGGCCGGCGACGGCGTCGACGTGTTCGGTCTCGACGGCGACCCGGTAGCCGCCGTCGCCGAGGGGCCGCCGGTGGTGGGTGACGTTCGACCGGACCGTGCGCGTGACGCCGTGCCCGCCGCCGCTGGCGGCCAGCGAGACGTCGCCGCGGAGTGCTGGCACGCTCACGACGAGCACGTCGGGGTCGGCCGCGACCGCGACCGGATTGCGGGTCGTCGCCCAGCCGTCGCCGGACACGAGCAGGCTGCCGGCGAGGTACGTGACGCCGCGGCTGCCCGCGGAGAAGCGGACGGCGTTCGCGTCCACGGTGGCGACGACGCCGCTCGTGTTCAGCACGCGGACTTCCCGGTCGACGACGTCGAGTTCGCCGTCGGTGAACGCCACGTCGCCGCGGTGGACGCCCGTGGTCTCGACGGGTTCGAGGGCGTCGTCGAGGTCGCTGGCGACCCGCCGGGTGTCGCTGGCGGCGGCGTGCTGGTCGACGACCGTGCCGACGCTCGCCGTCAGCGCGCCGAGCGCGACCACGGTCACGCCGAGCAGGATGGCGACGCCGACGACGTTCGACTGCGCGCGGCCGTCGCCCGTCACAGCATCCCCACCCCGGCGAAGACGACGTAGGCGACGGCGACCAGCAGCCCCGAGTGCAGCAGGCCGTCGTAGCGGCCGCGGTTCGCGGCGCCAGCGAACCAGCCACAGGACAGCATCGTCGCCTGCGTGACGACGTAGAACCGGAACCGGTCGCGGTCGAGGTCCACGGCGCCCGGGTCGATAGCGAGTCCGCCGGCGTTGGCGGCGTTCGAGACCGCCGAGAGCTGTGCGAAGCTGTCGAGGACGGCGAGGTTCACGGCGACCGTGATGCCGACGACCAGCAGGGCGGTCGTCCAGCCGACGGCGACGTAGACCAGCAGCCGGGAGCGCAGCGCGCGCTTCTCGTGGTACAGCCGCCCCACTTCGGCCTGCAGGGCCTCGAAGGCGGCGTCGGCGTCGCTGCCGGCGTCGAGCGCGCCCGAGACCAGCCCCACGGTCTGGGCGGCGAGCTGGGTGTCGACGCGCTCGACGAACCGCTGGAGGGCAGCCGCCCGGACGTCTTCCTCGTGGGTGGTGACCGCGAGGTTGAACGCGAGGTCGTCGACGTCCGGATTCAGCGGCCCGAGGTCGACGTCGTCGGCGACGCGCGAGACGGCGTCGCCGAACGGCCGGCCGAGGCTGACGTGGCCGGAGACGGCGTGGACGAAGTCCTGTATCTCGCGGTCTTTCGCGTCGTCGATGCGGGCGCGGCGGGCCGCGACGGCGCCGACGGGCACGGCGAACGCCACGTACGACAGGAGCGCGACGTTCGCGGAGTGCAGGTGCCAGTCGGCCAGCCAGACGCCGACGGCTGCGGCCGGCAGGACGGCCACGATGGCTGCGTCTGCGGGATTCCGGGCGGCGTTGACGGCGACCCCGAGTCCCGTCGACCGGCTGTGGCCGTGCCACGCGAACCCCCGGGGTCGCATCTCGCCGACGAGCCACGCGGCGAGCGCGCCCACGACGAGGACGAACACCGCGCTCCCGTAGACGAGGAGCGCGCGAACGGTCGTCGTCCCGGCTGGCGTGGCGACCGGCGCGCCGAGGCCGGGCGCGAGCACGCTCAATACCGTGGCGACGATGACCAGCAGCGCGGGCAACACGAGCAAGACGATGAACAGTTCGGCGACCAGCTCGAGGAACCCTGCCGCCCGTTCGCGGCTGCGTTCGCGGTTGTTCGCCAGCATCCGCGACTCGAGTTCGAGGTACTGCGCGACAGCGTCCGGCCCCTGGGCGGCGTGCTCGCGGAGCTTCAGGAGGAACGGCGCGAGCACGTCCCGGCTCGGGGTGTCGCGGGCGACCACCCGGAGGCCGCGGTCGACGCTCCCGGTGAGCTCGGCAGTGTTGAGCACGCTCCGGAACGCCGCGGCGGTCTCGCCGTAGGCGGCGGGGCGGTCGGCGACGCGCGCCAGGAGGGCACGCTCCTCGGTCGTGCCGGAGGCGAGCACGGAGAGGTAGCGGACGGCGCCCGGCAGTGTCGCCTGAATGTCCGACCGTCTCGTGCGCGCTCGCCAGCCGAGGTAGTGACCGCCCGCCCACACGGTAGCGCGTTTGACGACCAGCCCGAGCGGGACACCGACAGCCAGCCAGACGGCCGTCGGCTGACTCGCCGGCAGGGCCTCGGCGACAGGCGCGAGTGGGCCGACGCCGAGCGCGACCCCGGCGGCCGCGGCGGTCGCGGCGACCGCCGCGAACGCGAGCCAGGACGCGCCGTACACCCGCGCGAGGAAGACGTCGAACCCGGGGTCGAGGCGGGTGGCGCGGTAGCGCTTGCGGTCGGGGTCGTGGCGGTCGCGGTCGGCCTGCCGCGCGAACAGCGCGTACAGCACGCGGTCGACGACGCCGAGGGTGTCGCCGCTGGTCACTCGTCGACCCTCCGCTGGAGGCGTTCGACGGTCGCGGTCTCGTCGGTTCGGAGGTCCGACAGCAGCCCGAACAGCTCCTCGAAGTCGCTGACGTTCTCCCGGTGGAGGTACTCGACGTACCGGCGTTTCCGCTCGAACTCCTCGCGGACGGCGTCGACGGAGCGGTCGGTGCGGGCGGCGAGGTGGTCGAAGAACCGCACGTCCTCGACGCCCCGGAACGAGTAGTTGCTGTCGTCGCCATCGCCTGCTCCACCAGCGTCAGCGTCTCGTTCGGCGACGCGCCGGAAGTGGACCGCGCCGCCGTCCTTCTGGATGGTTTCGGTGGCGTCGTCGGGGTCGTCGACGAACTCCACGACTTCGCCGACGTAGCGGTCGCCGTCGACGTGCCGGGGGAAGACGACCAGGTCGACCTCCCGCAGGAGGTAGGCGGGGACGCCCTGCTCGACCGCCCGATTCACGAGTGTCTCGACGTCCTCGGCGTGGGTGGTGCCCACGACGCCGTGGCCGGTGTTGAGGACCTGCGCGAAGCTCTCGAAGCTCTCCCGGGTGTTGATCTCGGCGATGACCTCCACGTCGGGATTGAGATAATTGGTCTCGGTCATCAGGTCGGCCATCGAGACGCGCTTGAACTCGCGCTCGTGGTCGCGGGTGGTCAGGGAGACGCCGGTCTCGTGTGGGAGCCGGACCTCCCGGCTGCCCTCGTCGATGCTGATGGGCCGGTCGTCGAAGGGCACGAACGGCATGTGGGCGTTCATGAGCGTCGTCTTCCCGACGCCAGTGGGGCCGGAGTAGAGGACGACGCCGTGGTGTTCGTAGCCCATCCAGAGCAGCGCGACGACCTCGGGGGTGAGACTGTCGCGCTCGAGGAGGTCGACCGGCGTGAGCGCGTCGGCGGCCTGCTTCCGGATGGAGACGTGCGGGCCGTCCTCGCTGATGGCGGGGAGCGCGACCGCACACCGAATCGTGACGTCGTCGGTCACTTCGGCCGGTTCGAGGTTCACCTTCGCCGACGGATTGGAGGCGTTGAGCTCGACGCCGTCCCGCGCGGCGAGCTGCGTGACGAGGTTGACGAACCGCTGTTCGTCGTCGAGCACGAGGTTGGTCGGGAGGCGGTCGCCGTGTGCGCGCAGGCCACCGCGCGGGACGACTTTGACGCGCTCCCCCAGGCGGTTCGCTTCGACGTCCTCGAGGTGCGGGTCGCGGATTGGGACGGTGAGTTCGCCGTCGCCGACGAAGTCCCGGAGGACGTAGTAGGTGAGGTCGTCCAGTCGGTCGTCGCTGAACCGCCGGCCGACCGGCGGGACGGCGAGGTCGTACTCGGCGAGCGCGGCCCGAACGCGGTGGCGAGTGGCGTCGAGCCACGCTCGCGTGTTCCGGACGGTGAGCCGCCGGGAGAGCAGGGTGCGTGCGCGTTCGGCGACAAACTGGGTGCGGTCCCGGTCGTCCCCGAGGACGTCGGAGACGCTGGCTTCCCAGATGCGTTCCTTGCACTCGGCGACCAGTTCGTCGTCGCCCGGGAGGCGGTCGGGCTCGCGGACGGCGTACTTCGTGTCGAAGGCGTCCCGGCCGAGCACGTGCTCGCGGTAGACGACGACCGGAATCTGGAAGTCGCGGAACGGGACGGTGTAGCGGGCGAACCGCTCGGAGAGGAAGCGGTCGAGGTGCGGCGGGTCGGCGGGGAGGTCGGTCTCTGCGGGCGCGTACTCGCTCGTGTGGACGGCGAGGCTGTCGCGTTTCGCGTCTGCGACCTCGACGTCGTCGTCCAGTGCGAGTGGAGTCAGTTCGTCGAGCCCCCGCAGTTCACAGAGCGCGTGGAACTCCACGCGGCGCCGGGCGGCGCGCGAGCAGTCGGTGAGCCGCGCGACGACCTGGCGGTGTTTCTCGGCGAGCCCGTCGGCGACGCGCTCGCGAGTGCCTTCCCGCGTCCTCGGCCGGGAGAGCTGGGCGTCCGCGAAGTACTCTCGGACGCTGTCCAGTGCGCGGTCGTCGCTCGCGCCGAGGACGGGACACCGGGCGTCGTACGCGAAGTTGCCGTCGCGCGTCTCGCTGACGGTGACGACGACACCGGGGTGGACCTCGTACTGCGAGCGGACGTCGGGCGCGTACCACGCGTCCGGGCTGTCCGGGGGCTCGGGCGCGGGAACGGCGTCGACCTGCTGAGCCATTACGCCCGATTGCCTCTCTCACAGATATAAAATTTAGTAATTAGAACAGAGAATACTACTGCCGTCTGCGGGTGTGACCGCGTGCCGGGTGAAACCTTCGCAAGAAATATACTTTCGAGTGGATAACCGCGGGACAGTGGACCGTAACGTACGCGCCCTGATGATTGCCCTCCTCTGTGTCCTCGCCGTCTCTGTCGCGGCAGCGACGCTCGCCAACCCCCAGGCAGACGCCGGCGCGGGCTCGGGCGCCGGCAGCGCAATCCAATCGGGTACAGACGACCAGTCCGGCGACGACGAGAGCGACGCCGAGTCCAGCGCTCCGTCAGTCCCCATGACCGGTGAACCAATCAGTATCTCTGGCGCCTGCGTCCCGTTCCTGTTGTCGCCGACGTTCCTCGGCGCCGCTGCCGTCGTGCTCGGCGGCCTGACCTGGGGCCTGAAGCGCCGCGACGGCCTGCTGTACGCGGTTGCGGTCGTCGGACCGCTGACGCTGTTCCTCGCGCCGCTGTACTTCGTGCTCACCGACTGCGGCACCGGCCCCGAAGAGCCCTCGCAGGACGCAGCTCTCCTCCCCGAGATGGCCAACAGTTCCGGTTCGGGCGACCTCGGCGGTGAGGTCGGCGGGCAGGCCGCCAACCAGTTGCTCTCGCCGACCGTTCTCTTTGCCGTGCTCGTCGTCGTCGCTGTCCTGTTCGCGCTGCTGGCGTACCGCGCGAGCGGCGACGACGAGGCGGAGGCGGAGCCGGTCGACGTCGCCGAGACGCCAGAGCCGGCGGACCGAGACGCGCTGTCGGCCGTCGGTGCCGCAGCCGGTGAGGCCGCCGACCGCATCGAGAACGAGGCCGACGTGGAGAACGAAGTGTACCGCGCGTGGCGGGACATGACCGACCACGTCGACGTCCCCGACCCCGAGACGAGCACGCCCCGCGAGTTCGCGACGGCCGCCCGGGACGCCGGCATTGACGCCGTCCACGTCGACGACCTCACGGACCTGTTCCGCGAGGTCCGGTACGGCGGCGCCGACCCGACTGCCGACCGCGAGCAGCGCGCCGTCGACGCGCTGCGTGCCATCGAGGACCGCTACGCCGGAGGTGACCAGTGATGCTCCGGCGCTTCCTGTTGCTGTTCGGACTGCTGTTCGCCGCCGTCGGGTTCGCCATCGCGGCCGAACCAGGACTGGCCGCAGTCATCGGGTTCCCGCCGCTCCCGACGATTATCGTTGCCGGGCTGGCAGCCGCGTTCGCGCTCGCGGAGGGGACCGCTCGCCGCCACACCGACTTCCGGGACGAGACAGACGACGAGGACCGCAACGAGACCCTCGAACCGCGCGTCGAGGCGCCGCGGCCGGGCGAAGACATCGACGCCCGCCTCCGGGAGGGCGCCGGCATCCGGAACGCCGGCGCCGGCAGCGCGCAGTTCAGTGACCGCCTCCGGGCCGTGACCGTGCGCGCGCTCGCTGACGCCCGCGGGCTCGCTCCCGAGGAGGCAGAGCGCCAGCTCGACGAGGGCACGTGGACCGACGACACGACGGCCGCTGCGTTCTTCGCGGAGGACGTGGACTCGCCCGCGACCGACGTCGTCACGTCGATCGTCAGCGCAGACCCGGTCTACGAGCGGCAGGCCCAGCACGTCGTCCGCGAGCTCCAGCGCATCACCGGCATCGAGGGAGGTGAGCAGTGATGGTGTCCGAGCAGACCCACCGCTGGCGGGGCGCGGTCGCGCTGTCCCTCGTCGCGATCGCCATCGGCGCCACGACGCGCGTCCCCGGCGTCCTCGTGCTCGGCGTGTTCGGCGCCGCCGTCGCCGGCTACGCGAAGCTGTTCACGCCACCGACGCCGTCGCTGACCGTCGAACGGTCGGTGTCCGACGACGATCCCGAGCGCGGCGACGAGGTCCAGGTGACGCTGACGGTGACCAACGAGGGGTCGTTCCTCCCGGACCTCCGGCTGATCGACGGCGTCCCAGACACGCTGGCTGTCGTCGACGGCACGCCCCGGCTCGCCACCGCGCTCCGAGCGGGCAAGTCGGCGACGGTCACCTACACCGTAGAAGCCGCCCGGGGCGACCACCAGTTCGGCACCGTCGACATGGTCGCCCGCGACGTCACGGGCAGCCACGAGACGCGGACCTCGGTCCCGGCCGACACGGCGCTGGCGTGCGTGCCGGACCTCCCCGCGCTGGAGTCGTTCCCGCTGCGCGAGCAGACCGTCCAGCGCGTCGGTCGCGTCCCGACGTCGACGGGCGGCTCGGGCGTGGAGTTCCACGCGACCCGCGAGTACCGCTCGGGCGACCCCCTGAGCAGAGTGGACTGGAAGCGCCTCGCCCGCGACGGCGAACTCGCCACCATCCAGTTCCGTGAGGAGCGAGCCGCCACCGTCGTCGCGGTCGTCGACACCCGGCGCGCCGCCCACGTCGGTGACGCCGACGGTACGAACGCGGTCGAGTACGGCGTCGAAGCCGCGGGCGGTGTCGCGTCGGCGCTCCTCGACTCCGGTGACCAGGTCGGCGTGGCGTCGCTGGGCCCGCACTGGGCGTGGCTCGCACCAGGTCTCGGCCGCGAACACAGCGCGCGCCTCGAAGAACTCCTGGCGCGCGACCGCGGCTTCTCGGTGTCGGCGCCCGACCGCCGGTTCCTCGGCGCGCTCGTGTTCCGCCGGCTCCGCAAACACCTCCCCGACGACGCACAGGTGGTGTTCTGTTCGCCGCTCGTCGACGACGACGCCGCCGAGTACGTCCGCCGTCTGGAGGCCAGCGGCCACCCGGTGACGGTGGTGTCGCCGGACGTCACCGGCTCGGAGACGCTCGGCCAGCAGTTCGCGCGCATGGAGCGCGCCGTCCGCATCCGGTCGCTGCGCGCCGCGGGCGTCCGCGTCATCGACTGGGGCGCCGACGACTCGCTGGCGCTGGCGGTCGCCGACGCCGAACGGGGGTGGTCGGCGTGAGCGAGTTCGACGCCCGCCCGCCGACGCGCGCCGTCCTCCCCGCGGCCGTCGCGGCGGTCGTCGCACTGGTGCCGACGCTGGGCTCCAGCACCGGCCTCGCCGCGGGCGCTGCCGGCGCGCTCCTCGTCGTCGGCGGCGGCCTCCAGGGCAACCGCCGGTTCGTCTCCGTCGGCGCCGCGGCGCTGGCCGTCGGCGTCATCCTCGGCGCGGCGACCGGCATCGACCCGGGGTACGCGCTCGTCGGCGGCGTCGGCGCCGTGGTCGCGTACGACGCCGCCGAACACGCCGTCGGCCTCGGCGTCGACGTCGGCCGAGACGGCCGCGTCACGCAGTCCGTCGTCGTCCACGTGTTCTCGACGGCGGCGCTGTCGCTGGTCGTCGCGGCGGTCGCACTGGTGGTCTACACACTCGGACCGAGCAGCCTCCCGCTGACCGCGCTGCTCACGCTGCTGTTCGGAGGGACGCTACTGGCGTACGTCCTCCGCGACTAGGCGGCCTCGACGGTCGGCACCGAAACCTCACTGAGGACGCTGTCCACGATCTCCTCTTTCGCGACGTTCTCGACGGCTGCGTCGGGCGTCAGCACGATGCGGTGAGCGAGCACGTTCGGCGCCAGCCGCTTCACGTCCTCTGGCACCACGTACTCGCGGCCCTTCACCGCCGCGCGCGCCCTCGCAGCCTCGAACAGCCGCTGGGTGCCGCGCGGACTGACGCCGACTTCGACGCGGCGCTCCTCGCGCGTCGCGCGTGCGATGGAGACCATGTACTGGAGGAGGTCGCCCTCGACGCGAACGTCCTCGGGGGCCTGCTTGACGGTCTGCACGCGTTCGTCGTCCAGCACGGGCTCGACAGTCGGGCTCCGGGTGTCCCGGCCGGCCCGCCGCCGCAGCAGGTCGAGCTCGCCCGCCTCGTCCGGGTAGCCGATGCCGGCCTTCGCGACGAACCGGTCCATCTGCGCCTCCGGCAGCGGGAACGTCCCCTCCTGGTCGACGGGGTTCTGGGTCGCGATGACGAAGAAGGGGTCTGGCAGCTCCATGGTCTCGCCGTCGATGGTCGCCTGCCCCTCCTCCATCGCTTCGAGGAGCGCGGCCTGCGTCTTCGGCGGCGCGCGGTTGATCTCGTCGGCCAGCACCACGTTCGCGAACACGGGGCCGGGCTGGAACTCGAACTCGCGGGTCTTCTCGTTGAACACGTGCGTGCCGAGCACGTCCGTCGGCAGGAGGTCCGGGGTGAACTGCACGCGGCTGAACTCGAGGCCGAGCGCCGTCGCGACGCTCCGCGCGGTCAGCGTCTTCCCGGTGCCGGGAACGTCCTCGAGGAGGACGTGGCCGTCGGCGAGGAAGCCGACGAGGACCGTTTCGAGGAACTCGCGGTCGGTGATGACCGCCGACTCCACTTCGCTCAGGACGGCGTCGCACTCGTCACGCACACTGCTGGCGTCCATACCACGACGTTCCCCGCTGCCGGTTTATCGTTACCGGTTAGCACGACGCGCGTTTGCCGAACCGAAACCACTAAACTCGCGGACGGCCTCGCATCGAACGAGCCGAGGTAGCCTAGCCTGGCCAAGGCGGTTGCTTCGAGAGCAACTGTCCACACGGACTCAGGAGTTCAAATCTCCTCCTCGGCGCTTCTCTGGAACCTGCACCGGCCAACGACGGCTATGTCGCTGGTCGTGCGGTAGCGTGTCGACGAGGGAGATTTGAGCCCTGCGAGACGCAGCGTTCGAAAATCGCTACGCGATTTTCGAGGCAATCAGAAATCCTCGATTTCTGATGACGGCGACCGGAGGGAGCGACCGTCTCGCTCTGGTTCAAATCTCCTCCTCGGCGTTCTCCGGAACTCGCGACGTCGAGCCGTGGCTCTCTCGCCCTGTCCCGCACTGTCCGGCCACCAGCACTGCGTGCGGCGTCCCGAAGCTATTCCCGGTATTCGCCCGTACAGACGGGTAGTGACAGACTCCATGCCGAGCCGACGCGACGTTCTCCGGCTGGGGGCGGGCGCGCTGGTTGCCGGAGTAGCTGGCTGCAGCGGGGCGCCGACGAGTCAGGACGCGACGACGGATGAAGCGACGACGAGTGACCCGGCAACGAGTACGCAGTCCGGCGCGGAGAGCGTCTACACCGAGGTGTACCGGGAGAGCGTCGACTCCGTGGTGCTGGTGCAGGCCGACACCGGGCAGGGGACGGGGTGGGTGTACGACGACTCGGTGATGGTGACCAACGAGCACGTGGTCGGTGCGGCCAGCGAGGTCGACCTGCGGTTCAACGACGGCGAGTGGCGGACGGGGTCGGTGCTGGGCGCGGACCCCAACAGCGACCTGGCCGCCGTCGAGGTCCCGGACCCGCCGGCTGCGGCGTCACCACTCCCGCTGCAGTCGAGCGAGCCGGTGGTCGGCCAGGAGGTCGTCGCCATCGGGAACCCGTTCGCGCTCAGCGGGTCGGTGACGACCGGCGTTGTGAGTGGGACGGACCGCGCGATTCCGGCGCCGACGGGCTACCGGATTCCCGACGCCGTCCAGACCGACGCTGCCGTGAACCCGGGCAACAGCGGCGGGCCGCTGATGTCGCTGGACAGCGAGGTGGTGGCAGTAATCAACTCCGGCGGCGGGGACAACATCGGGTTCGGCATCTCGGCGGCGCTCACCGAGCGAGTGATTCCGAGTCTCGTGGCGGACGGCGAGTACGAGCACTCCTACGTCGGGCTGGCGTTCACGGCGGTGACGCCGGCCGTCGCGGAAGCCAACGGCCTCGACGAACCTCGGGGGCTGCTGGTGGTGTCGGTCGACTCGACCGGGCCGTCGGCGGACCTGCTGGAGGGCAGCGACGACACCGCGTTCGTGGACGGCGAGCGCGTCCGCGTCGGCGGCGACGTGGTGCTGTCCGTGGACGGCACCGACGTCGACACCTTCGAGCAGCTGCTCAGCCTGCTTGCACTCCAGACCAGTCCCGGGGACACGGTCACCGTCGAGTTCCTGCGGGACGGCGAGCGCCGGACGGTGGACGTCGAACTCGGCGTTCGCTCGGAGAACTAGTCGTCGACCCAGACGCGGTCGCCGACGCTGACGCCGTCTGCGGCGCCCGCCGGCAGTTCGACGAGCGTGTCGCAGCGCGCTTCCGCGCGTCCGGTCCACGCCGACATCGTCTCGACGTGCTGGACTTCCTCGTTTTCGACCCAGACGGCGTCGATGTCGAACGGCACGAACACCATGTGGGCGTCCCGCACCGACGGCTCGCCGAACGGGAACACGAGCGCGTAGTCGTCGGGAATCGACGAGCGGAACATCAGCCCGCGGGCCTGCGAGAGGAACGAGTCGGCCGTGTCGACGGAGCCGGCGAGCGTCCGGACGTCCTCGCCGTCGCCGGGGTCGTGGCGGACGTGCACGGTCGCAGTCGCACGCGGGCGGCGAAAAGCGTTACCCCGCGCAGCCACGACACGTCGACGATGAAGAAGACGCCGACCGGGACCGCCGTCGGGGTCGAGGACCCCTACGAGCACGCCGGCGTCTGCGACCACGCCACCGACGACGGCAAGTGCCGGTACGCCTTCGAGTTCCCGGAGCAGGACCGCGAGTTCGCCGCCGAACGCCGCGACGACGACTTCCGGTGTCCGGTCGCCGACGGCGACTGGGCGTGGGCGGACTGTCCGCACTACCGGTGTCGGCAGCGCGACCGCGAGTGCGTGCGCTGCGGGCTCGCGGAGCGCCGGCGCGCCCACAGCGACGACGACCGGCCGCTGCTCGAGGAGCACCACCTCGCGTACGACAGCGACGAGGACGTCGGCCACGAGATAACCGTCTACCTCTGCCGGTGGTGTCACGCGAAGGTCCACGACTCGTGGGCGCGCGTCGACGACGACGTGAACCCCGACCCGGAAGCCATCGCCGCTGCCGAGCGCCGCCGGAGCGACGAGCAGGCCGAACTCGGGTTCGAGTCCGCCGCAGAACGCTTCGACGACGGTCCCGGCGGTGACGGCGACAGCGACACCTGAACGAGCCGTCCGGGCTACTCGTCTGCCTCGCCGTCGGTGTTGTGCCGTCCGCCGGCGTCGTCGTCCAGCACTCCCGGGTGGTGTTCTCGGACGTACTCCCGGGTGAGCTTCCCGAGGGCGAGGTCCCGGCAGACGGCGTCCGCGTCGCGCTCCCCGGGGTCGCCGTGCCCGCCGCCGCCCGGCGTTCGGATGCTCACGACGGTCCCCGGTGAGAGGACGCGCACGCACTTCTCCGGGAGGCGCTCCCCGTGCTCGTCCTCATCGTCCTCGCCGTCGTGGCCGTCGGCGCCGTACTCGCCGTCCTCGAACGCCAGCACCTCGCCGCGCGTGCCGGGTTCGCCGCCAGCCAGCCCGTAGGGCGCGTTGCGGTGGCGGTCGGCGAGCAGGCTGAACCGGGCCTCGTGGTCGCGGACCTCGACGTCCCGCCGAAGGCCGAGACCGCCGCGGCTGGCGCCCGCGCCCCCCGAGTCCGGCCGGAGCGCGTACGCCCGGACCCGCAGCGGGTACGCCGTCTCCAGCACCTCGACGGGCGTGTTCATCGTGTTGCTCATGTGGACGTGGACGGCGTCCAGCCCGTCGCCCTCTGGCCGACCGCCGAACCCGCCGCCCTCGGTCTCGTAGAACGCGTACGGCTCTCCGTTTCGTGGGTCGGTGCCGCCGAAGGTGACGTTGTTCATCGTGCCCTGTCCGGCCGCCGGCACGCGGTCGGGGACGGCTTCGGCGAACGCGCCGAGCACGACGTCGGTGACGCGCTGGCTCGTCTCGAGGTTCCCGCCGACGACCGCCGCCGGCGGCTCGGGGTTCACGATGCTGCGCTCGGGCGCGTCGATGGCGACGGGCCGGTAGCAGCCGGCGTTCGGCGGAATCCCCGGGTCGGTGACGCATCGAACAGCGTAGTAGGTCGCGGAGGCGGTCACGGCGAAGACGGCGTTCACCGGCCCCTCGGTCTGCGGCGCGGAGCCGGCGAAGTCCACGGACACCTCGTCGCCGTCGACGGTGACGGCGGCTTCGACCGGCAGGTCGGTGGCGCCGCGGCCGTCGCTGTCGAGGACGTCCGCGAACGAGAACGCGCCGTCGGGTAGCTCGCGGAGTTCGGCGCGCATCCGGCGCTCGGAGTAGTCCTGAATCTCGTCGAAGGCCGCCGCGAGCCCGCCGGCGCCGTGCTCGTCGAGGAGGTCGTGGACGCGCTCGCGGGCCGTCTCGTTGGCGGCTCGCTGGGCGCGCACGTCGCCCCGGCGCTCGTCGGGCGTCCGGGTGTTCGCCAGCAGCAGGGCCAGCACGTCCTCGTCGACCTCGCCGCCCTCGACGAGCTTGACTGGTGGAATCCGCAGGCCCTCCTGGTAGATCTCCGTGGAGTCGGCGGCGACCGAGCCGGCCGTCGACCCGCCGACGTCGGCGTGGTGCGCGCGGTTCGCGGCGTACGCCACGAGCTCCGGGTCGCTGCCGCCGGACTCGGGCTCGGCGTACACGGGAGAGACGAGCGTGAGGTCGGGGAGGTGGGCGCCGCCACGGAACGGGTCGTTGAGGAGGACGGCGTCGCCCGGCGCGAGGTCGCCGTCGAAGGCGTCGACGGCCGCCGCGACGGAGAACGGCATCGCGCCGAGGTGGACGGGCATCGTCTCCGCCTGCGCGACGAGGTCGCCGTCGGCGTCGAACAGCGCCGTCGAGCAGTCCCGGCGCTCCTTGATGTTCGGCGAGTAGCCCGTCCGCACGAGGTCGGCGTTCATCTCCTCGGCGATGGACTCGCAGGCGTTGCGCACGACCTCCAGCGTGACGGCGTCGACCATCACGCCTCACCCCCGTCAGTGTCGACGACGAGGTGGCCGTGGTCGTCCACGTCCGCGGTCTGACCCGGGTGGACCACGACGGTGGTCGCGTCGTCCTCCACGACCGCCGGGCCGTCGACGCTCGCGCCGGCGGGCAGCCGGCTCCGGTCGTAAATCGGCGTCTCGGCGACCGTGCCGTCGAAGGCGACCGGGCGCTCCGCTCGGATTGCGTCGGCGGCGGTCGTCCCGGCGGCTGGCGGGTCGAATGCCGGCGGGTCGACGACGCCGCGCGCCCGCAGCCGAAGCGTCACCAGCTCCACCGGCTCGCCGCGGTCGGCGTGCCCGTAGCGCTCGGCGTGGCGGTCGTGGAATCGCTCGACTAGCGACCCGACCGCCGACTCGTCGAGGTCGCCGTCCGGCACGGGCACCGAGAGGTCGAACGACTGGCCGGCGTACCGGAGGTCGGCGCGGCGCTCGAACCGCCGCCGGGCCGGCGGGACGCCCTCGTCGGCCAGCCGGTCGACGGCGTCCTCCCGGAGGCCGGCGAATGCTCCGGTCACGACATCGGGGGAGATGTCCTCCACACGCCTCACACGGGAGACGCCGTGGTCGTGGAGTACGTCGCTGACGAGCAGACCGAGCGCCGACAGCACCCCCGCCGCGCGCGGCACGACTACCCGGGGCATCCCGAGGTCGGCGGCGAGTCGGCAGGCGTGCAGCGGGCCGGCGCCGCCGAACGCGACGAGCGCGAACGACCGCGGGTCGTGGCCGCGCTCCACCGAGACTTCGCGGAGCGCGCGCCGGAGGTTCGCGTTCGCCACGTCCAGCACGCCCCGGGCGGCGTCCTCGGGCGTGGCGCCGAGGTGGTCGCAGACGGGCGCGAACGCCTCCCGGACGGCGGCCTCGTCGGCGCCGAGGTCGTCGGCGAGGAAGCGGTCGGGGTCGATGCGGCCCAGCAGGTAGTGGGCGTCCGTCGTCGTCGGCCGGCCGCCGCCCCGGCCGTAGCAGACCGGGCCCGGGTCGGCGCCGGCGGACTTCGGGCCGACGTGGAGCGCGCCGCCGTCGTCCACCCACGCCACGGAGCCGCC
Organism: Halobacterium rubrum; assembly: GCF_021729015.1. Taxonomy (GTDB): domain Archaea; phylum Halobacteriota; class Halobacteria; order Halobacteriales; family Halobacteriaceae; genus Halobacterium; species Halobacterium rubrum. Next base: position 258,070 of record NZ_JAJQQZ010000002.1, on the reverse strand, counting down.
GCCCGAGCCGACGGCGTGCACGTCGACCGTCGGGACGCCGACGGCGTAGTCGCCGACGGCGACGTCCGTCGCGACCACCGGCTCGCCGCCGCGGACGAGCGAGACGTCACACGACGTGCCGCCCATGTCCATCGTGAGCGCGTCGGCGAGCCCGCACTGTTCGGCGACGAACGACGCGCCCCGGACGCCCGCGGCCGGCCCGGATAGCAGCGTCTCGACCGGGCGCTCGCGGGCGGTGTCGGCGGCCAGCAGGCCGCCGCCCGACCCCATCAGCCGCAGCCCCGAGTCGACGCCGAACTCCCGCACCCGGGCCTCGAGCCCGGCGAGGTAGTCGGCCATCACGGGGACGAGGGCGGCGTTCAGCGCCGTGGCGAGCGTGCGCTCGTACTCCCGTATCTCGGGCAGCACGTCGCTGGACAGCGAGACGGGGGCGTCGACGCCGGCCGCACGGAGCAGGTCGGCGACCCGGCGCTCGTGGCTGTCGTCCTCGAAGCTGTACAAAAGCGAGACGGCGACGCTGTCCACCCCTTCATCGGCTGCGAGCTCGCGGCCGACCGCGCGAACCGCGTCCTCGTCCAGTGGGTCCAGCACGGCGCCGCGCTCGTCGAGTCGACCCGGCACCTCGACCCGCCGGTTGCGGGGGACGACCGGCTCGGGTTTCTCGGCGTCGAAGTCGTAGATGTCCGGCCGGGCCTGCCGGCCGATCTCCAGCACGTCCCGGAACCCCTCGTTCGTCACGAGCGCGGCGTCCGCCCACTCGCCCTCGAGTACGGCGTTCGTCGCGACGGTCGTCCCGTGGCTCAGAAACGAGACGGCGCCCGGCGCGAACCCCGCCGCGTCGCTGGCGGCCGCCAGCCCGGTCACTGCGCCCTCGGCCGGATTCTCCGGCGTCGATGGCGTCTTCTCCACGTGGACAGCGCCCTCCCGGACGGACACCACGTCGGTGAACGTCCCGCCGACGTCGACCCCCACGCGCACACGGTCGCTGCCGCTGCCGTCGTCGTCGCTGCCGCCGTCACCACCGGCGTCGTCGGCGGCGTCGCTGCTGCCGTCACTGCCGGCACCGTCGTCTCTCCAGCCGTTCGCAGTCACGCGACCTCCCCCGGGCGCTCGCGCGAATCCATGCACGGCTCCTCGCGGGCCACGCACCTAAATCCCGCCGCCGGCACGCCCTGTCAGCGAACGAGTGGGTTTTTACGCCGCTGTTGCCTACCCGGCGCCAATGACGCGAATCCTCGTCGTCGACAACCACGGGCAGTTCACCCACCTGGAGCACCGGCTGCTCCGGGACATGGACGGGGTGGACGTGGACCTCGTGGACAACACGACCCCACCCGAGGACATCGACGCGGACGGCCTCGTCCTCTCCGGCGGCCCCGACATGGACGACGTCGGCCACTGCCGGGAGTACCTCGACCTCGACGTCCCCGTCCTCGGTATCTGTCTCGGGCTCCAGCTCGTCGCGGACGAACTCGGCGGCAGCGTCGAGTCCGGCGACTACGGCGGCTACGCCGACGTCGACGTCCGCATCACCGACGAAGACGACCCCGTCGTCGGGTCGCTCGCGCCCGAGACCCGGGTGTGGGCGAGCCACGCCGACGAAGTCGTCACCGTCCCCGACGGCTTCACGCGCACCGCCGAGAGCGACATCTGCGGCGTCGAAGCGATGGGCGACGCCGACCGCGACATCTACGGCGTCCAGTGGCACCCCGAGGTCGCACACACCGAGGAAGGCGAGGAGGTCTTCGAGAACTTCGTCGACGTCTGCGCGTAGCGCTCCGCCATGACCGAGACCCAGGGCGAACTGGCGAGCCTCTCGAAGTACATCTTCCGCGCGCCCCGCTGGTACACGAGCGTCGCGCTCTCGCTGGTCGTCGCGGCGCTGGCGGGCATCGCGGCCTTCGACAGCCAGTACGTCATGGAGGACGCCTGGCAGGGCGTGTTCTTCATCGGCGTCCCGACCGCCGTCGCTGGCCTCGCCACGACGCCGGTCGACCGCTACTTCGGCGGCCAGCTCACGTACAACCGGTCGTCGCTGCTCGCGGTCGCCTGCGAGGTCGTCGTTGTCGTCGTGCTCGTGCTCGCCGGCGTCGTCGCCATCCTCGTCCCGCGGCTCGGCCAGAACTTCGTCTTCGACGCGCTCATCGCCGCGCTCGCGCTCGTGTTCGCCATCCGGTTCCTCGTGATTCTGGCGGTGTCCCGGAACTCGCTGCCCGTGTCCGCGGTGCCGGCGAGCATCCAGACCGCGACCGCGGGGATACTGCTGTTCGTCTACGGCGGCACGCTGAACTATCTGGCCGTCGGCGGGTCGCTGCTCGGCGCGTTCCTCGCGCGGCCCTCGCACGCACCCCCGGAGATCCAGTACGCGTTCGCGCCACGCGACTTCCTGTTGCTCGCCGCGATGACGGCGCTGTACGGCGGCGTCGCCTACGGCCTCGTCGTCGTCATCGACCGGCCGTGGAAGCGCAGCCTCGGCGTCAGCGTGCTGGACTTCGTCGGCGGCTTCATCGGCCACATCGCCGAGGGCACCCGGGAGCTCGAGGACTTCTTCGAGCAGATCGGCGAGGAGGCCGTCGTCCCCGTGACTGTCCTGTCGTTCCGGCGGACGAGCGACGAGACCGAGAAAGCCCGCTTCGTCCTCCCGATGATCCACCCGGGGCCGATGGGCGAGATCGGCGGCGGGAACCTCCCGCAGCGCGTCGCTGAATCCGCCACCGGGCTGGCGTTCCCGCCGCACGCGACCGCCGGCCACGACTTCAACCTCGTCACCGAGCGCGAGGTGGACACGCTCGTCGACGCCGCCGCCGACGCCTACGACCGAATCGAGTACACCGAGACCGCAACCGGGCCGGTGCGCGTCGAGGAGGGCGAAGCGAAACTGCTCGGGCAGGCGTTCGACGACAAGGCCCTGCTCGTGTCGACGTACGCGCCCGGGTTCGCCGACGACGTCGAGTACGCCGTCGGCCTGTCCGCGGCCGCCGAAGCCCGCGTGGAGGGCATGGACGACGTGTTGCTCGCGGACGCCCACAACTGTAACAACGGTCTCGATGGCGACGACCTCGGTCACGTCTACCCGGGCAGCGAGCGGTCCTTCCAGATGATTCAGGCCGCTGGCGCCGCCGCTCGCGAGCTCGAGGACGCCGACGAACACGTGCTCCGTATGGGCGTCGCGTGGGACCGCACGCCGTGGCGCCCCAGCGACGGCATCGGCCCCCTCGGCGTCCGCGTCTCCGTCGTCGAGACCGGCGGCGACCGCACCGCGTACGTGCTCGTCGACGGGAACAACATGGAGCCCGGGCTGCGCGAGGAACTGCTGGACGCCGTCGCCGCTGCTGGCGTCGGCCACGGCGAGATCATGACGACGGACACCCACATCGTGAACACCGTGGAGTCCAGCAACCAGGTCGGTGGCGCCATCGACTGGGACGACCTCACCGACGTCGTCCTCGACCTCACCGAGGAAGCCGTCGACGATCTCGAACCCGTCGAGGCCGGCATGGCCAGCGAGCGCGCGGAAGTCACCGTCTTCGGCAACGACCGCACGGAGACGCTGGCCAGCCACGCCAACGCCGTCATCGCGATGGGCGGCGCCGTCGCGGGGCTGGCGGTTCTCGCCACGGTCACCATCAGCGTCCTCGTCTTCTTCCTGACGTAGCGAGCCGGCCAGCCGGCACCCCAAACGCTGGCTCCGGACTGGCTCCGACAACCGCCACCACGACCACAGACACGGCTGGCGAGTGCAGCGAACGGCGAGAAACTACTGCCCTCGTCGCCGTCGTCGGTGGCGTTCCCGTCGCCTACTCGTCCTCGTCGAACAGGTCGTCGACGGCCGCCTGCGCGGCGAGCGCGGCGTCGTCGGCGGCCTGCTCCACGTCGGCGTCGGCGTCCGGCGCCCGGACGTAGACGTCCACGTCCAGCACGCCGTCCTCGAACGTCACCGTGATGTCGAGGTCGTCCACGTCACTGGTCTTGAGCCGGTCGAGCACGAGGCCTTCGGCGGCCTCGGCGGCCGTCTCGACGACCGCCTCGTCGGTCGGCATCCGTTACGCGCTCGGGCCGCCCATTGCGCCGCCGGCGCCGCCGAGCATGTCCTGGAGCTCCTCCTGGAGGCTCTCGAACTGCTCCTGCACGCGGTCCTCCTGCTTCTGGAGGGTCTCGACGCGAATTTCGAGGTCGTTGACCTTCTCGTCGAGGTCGTCGTGGGCGTCGTCGTAGCCGGTCTCCACGAGGAGCTCGCCGACCTCGCGGTACATCGTCGTGTCCTCGTCGATGTCACCGAGCGCGTCGAGCGCCGTCTCGGCCTCGGAGAGCTGCTGTTCGGCCTGCTGCTTCTGCGCGGTGACGTTCTGGGCCTTCTCCTGAAGGTCCTGAAGCTTCTCGAGTTTCTCCTGCGCTTCCGGCGGTAGGTTACCCTGCATACCTCTTCGGTGGCGCGCCCGACGGAAAAACCCCCGCTTTGTAGTCGCGCACCTGGACGCTGCCCGTCGCGGCGTCTCCACCCCAACAGCGGCGTCTTCGACGCTGCGACCGCGCGGCTACTCGCTGGGCGGGCCGGCTGCGGCGTCCGCGACGCGCTCGGCCACTTCGACGAGCGTCAGCCACGTGTTCTGGCCTGCGCGCAGCGCCGTCAGGTCAGTGGCGTTCACGGTCACCGTCACGGTGTCGCCGTCGCGGTCGACGGCGGCCCGGCTGCGGTCGCCCTCGATGTCACCCGCCTCGACCGTGACGCTCGCTGCGACGACGGACGCGACGGCCGGCGAGTCGTACCGGAAAACGAGCTCCGTCGAGTGCGACGGCACGTCCCTGCTACTCGACGCTGACTTCCTTCACGTCGCGGCTGCGCTCCTTCAGGAGCACGCGGTGGCCGCAGTACGGACAGCGCACGCCGCCGTATTCGTCGAGTTCGACGTCCCGCTTGCAGCGCGAGCACTTGTACGACATCGTAGTTACTCGCTGTCGTCGTCGCTGCTGCCGTCGGCGTTCTCGCCGAGTGCCGTGCGGATCGAGCGCGTGACCGTCTTGCCACCCGGCGTCTGGGGCTGGTACGCGCCGCCCGTGTACTTGTAGTCGCACTTGCCGCACTGCCAGATGCCCGTCCCCTGTCGGGAGACGGACTCGGAGCCGCAGTCCGGGCAGGCGTGGTTCTCGTTCATCGTGCCCTCGATGTCGGAGACGCGGCGGCGCGAGACGCGCCCGTAGCGCGCACCGAACCGGCCGGCGCTCCCGGTGGAGCTCTGGTTAGCCATAGTGGCAGCGTCTACCGCCGTCGCGTACATAAACGCTACGAGTCGCGTCCCCGAGTGTAACCAGGGGACGGACTGAACGAGCGGGGAGCGCGTGCTCGACCGGCGGGAGAGCACGGACTGGTCGAACGGCGAGGCTACCGAGTCGTGAGAGCGTAGCGACCCGTGAGCTGTGTGCCCGACCGAAGGGAGGGCACAGGACTGCGAGCGCTACTCCCGGAGGGCTTCCTCGGAGAGCGCGCCGTTGAGGTCTTCGCGGACGCGCTCGCCGGTCTCGCGGCTCATCGCCGTCGTGACGACGCGGTTCTCCTGGACGCTGGAGCCGTCTCGCACGAGCAGCCGGAGGTTGCCGTTGTTGTCGGCTCTCGTCACCTTCGCGCGGACGCCGGTGCGGGAGCCGGAGCCGCCGGCGTCGATTGGGCCCGGGATGACCTTCTTCACGTTGGGGTGCGCGGCGACCGTGCGGATGGCCTGCTGGCCGTCGCGGTCGCCGATGAGCGTCGAGTGCCGGCCACCGATCTTCTCTCGCGCGGGCTTCTCGACGACCTCGAGCACGCGGTCGCCGCGCCGGTCGAGCACCGACTGCACGGGGTCGTCGGGCTCGACGCGGTAGACGTCGTGGTGGAGGTCCGCGCGCACCGCCCGGATGACCTCGTGGTCGCCCGCGACGAAGACGTCCTCCGGGCGTTTTCTGCGGATCTCGTCGGCCACTCGGCCCGCGAAGTTCCGGAGTTCAACGACGCCCGTCTCCGCGCCGTCCTCCGGCACCGTCGTCACGTCGGTCCGGCCCACGACGTCCTCGTCGTCGAGGAACGTCAGCGTCGCGCGCTCCCGACTGCAGTCCGCCACCACCGCGTCGCAGTTCCCGGTCCGGCACACCAGACAGTAGTCGGCCGGCTTCTCCAGGGGCGTGCCACACCGCGAACACTCCATACGCCGAGAGAAGCGGTTCGCCGCGCAAAAGGACGGTGTTTCTCGGGAGGAAACTGGTTCCGCTGTTCGTCTTCCGCTGTGGTCGGCGACACTCGAAAGCTCCGACGAGGCCGGCGGACCTCAGAGCTCCAGCGGACTGGTCTTGAGGAACTCGCGGAGGACGACCGTGGCGTAGCTGCCGGAGGGCAGCGCGAACTCGAAGGTCAGCGGGTCGTGGTCGATGGCGAGGTCCGGCTGGAGGAGAATCGCGCGGCGGGTGCCCTGGGAGTCGAAGTTCCCGGGGAGGTCGAAGTCGGCGGGCGCGAGGTCGAGGTCGTCGAGGACGCCGCGGGCGATGTCGCCGGGCTCGCCGTCGGCGAACTCGGTGTCGGTGCCGACGAGGGGTGCGGTGACGAACGCGCGGCCGCGCTCGCAGTGCCGGGCCATCACGTCCACGCGGGACTCGGTGACGCGCTGTTCGCGCGAGGAGTCGGGCTGGGCGACCTCGGCGGCGGCGTCACTGTCGGCGAACCACACGACGTCGCCGGCGACCGGCTCGTGGAACGGCAGCCCGCGCTCCATGCGCTCGGAGAGTATCCGGTTGAAGACGTACGACTGGGCGGCGTTGACGAACAGCCGCTGGAGGTTCGACGGGAACGTCTCGACGGCGTCACGGAAGCTGCCGCCGTCCACGAGCTCGTGGAGCATCGTGCGCTCGTAGCGCAGGCGCTGCGGGAACTCCTCTAAGGCGCCCTCCCAGTCGCGGGTGTTCTCGACGTACTCGCGTGCAGCCCGGGAGTCCTCGGGCTCGTGCTCGGTGGGGTCGCCGAGGTACGCCATCGCGGCGCCCTCCCAGTCGTCCCGCAGGATGGCGAGCCCGACCTCGTGGGTGACGGGGCGTTTGCTGCCGAAGCGCTGCTGACCGAAGTAGTTCGGCACGCCGACCGCGAGACGCGACGCGTCTCGGGACGAGGGAGCGGGCGAAGCCCGCGAGCCGGCCACCTCACCGCCGGCGAATCCGGCGAGGTCGTCGGCGACAGCCTCGGCCTGCTCGGGAGCGTCGGGCTCCCGCACGACGATCTCGAAGGCGTTGCCGGCGAGGTCGCCGAACTCGAGGCCGCGACCCGCCCGCCCGACGACTTCGATGTCGGCGTCCCGGATCTCGGGCAGCTGGTCGGCGTCGAGGTCGCGGACGGCGAACAGCTGGGTGGTGACGGCGTGGCGGTCTTTCGTCCCCGCCCACGTCACGCGCTCGCGGCTCATTCCGACGCTGTTGGCGAGCTCGCGGGCGAAGTCGTTGGTGTCCCAGCGGCGCAGCGTCGCGCGCACGACGAGCCACGGGTAGTCGCCGGTCGGCGCGTCGACGGGCTGGGTGTCGAACGCCTCGAGCTCGCGCACGCGGAAGTCCTCGGGGGACTCGCGGAGCCGGCCGCCCGTGCCGTCGCTGTCGCTGGCGTAGTACTCCATCTCGACGGCTCGCTCGACCGGGTGTGCCTCGCGCATTCCTCGAGTACTCGGTGGGCCGGTGGCTTAACCCGGGCGGTTCCCCGCCACGGCTATGCTACCGGCGCTCGAAGGACGGACCGGATGCCGGACTACCGAGTCGGCTTCACGTCCTGCGAGACCGAACACGACGACGTCGAACTCCCGGTCGAGGGGAGCCTGCCGGGGTGGCTGTCCGGGGCGCTGCTGCGGAACGGCCCGGGAAAGTTCGAGGCGGGCGACTCCGAGTCTCACGAGAGGCCGGCGGATACAGACGACGCTTCCTTCGAGCACTGGTTCGACGGGCTGGCGATGCTGCGGCGGTTCGCGTTCCCGGGCGACGGCACGGTCCGGTACTCGAACCGGTTCCTGCGGACCGAGGAGTACCGGGCCGTTGTCGACGACGGTGGACTGGATGCCGGCCAGTTCGGCACGGGTGCGGCCGGCTCCCTGCTGGAGCGGCTCCGGGCGACACTGCTCCCGGAGGCGACCGACAACACGAACGTGAACGTCACGCTGGCGGGCGACTCCTTTCTCGCGCTGACCGAGGCGCCCGAGCGAGTCGCTTTCGACCCGGAGACGCTGGAGACCCAGGGGAGCTGGGCGTTCGACGACGAGCGCTCGGGCCACCTCGCCTGCGCGCACCCGGTCGTCGACCCGGACTCGGGCGCGACGTTCAATCTCCACGTGCGCTTCGGGCGGCGGCCGACGTACGTCGTCACGAAGCGCGCCGCCGGCGAGACCGCCCGCGAGGTCGTCGCTCGCGTCCGGTTCTCGGACGCCGTCTACGTCCACAGTTTCGCGCTGACGCCCGAGCACGTCGTCGTCGCGGCCTGCCCCCTCTACGTCGACGTCTGGGGGCTGCTTCGCCCGGGCGGCCCGAGTTCCTTCCTCGACGCGCTCGACTGGCGGCCCGACCGCCCGGCGCGATTCGTCGTGGTCTCCCGGGACACCGGCGAGGTCGTGGCGGCGCCGACGGCGCCCGCGTTCTTCACGTTCCACCACGCCAACGCGTTCCGGCGCGGCGACAGCCTCGTCGTCGACCTCGTCGCGTTCGAGGACGCGAGCGTCCTCGGCGACCTCTCGCTGTCGGCGCTCCGCGCGGGCTCCGTGACGACGCTCGCTGGCGACCTCCGGCGGTACCGGGTTCCTCTGGACGGCGACACCGCGAGTCCGGGCCGGGCGACGTTCCAGACGCTCGCCACCGGCGGACTCTCGCTGCCCCGGTTCGACGAGCGGCGGCGCGGCCGCCCCTCACGGTACGTCTACGCGACGCGGACGGGAGACGCCGAGGCTGCGCCGAACCATCCCGCTCGCGTGGACTGCTGGCGGCGAGAGACCGCCGTCTGGCGAGAGCCGGGGACGTTCTGCGGCGAGCCCGTGTTCGTCCCCCGCCCGGGCGGCGGCGAGGGCGACGGCGTGGTGCTGTCGGTGGTCCTCGACCCCGAGCGGGAGCAGTCGTTCCTGCTCGTGCTTGACGGCGAGACGTTCGCAGAGCGTGCGAGGGCGTGGCTCCCCCACGTGCTCCCGTTCGACTTCCACGGCCAGTTCTACCCGGACGCCGCGCTCAGAACAGCGAGAGGTCGCCCGTAATCTGGTCGACGTCGGCGTCGGGAGCGGGACCGATGGCGAGCGCCGTCGGCGTCCCCGGCTCCAGCTGGGTGCGGCCGGCGTCCGAGATGAGACCGGTAGGCAGCCCCTTGCGCTTGGCTTCCTCGGAGAGCTCGTAGAGCTCGCGCTCGCTGCCGACCTTCACGACGACCTTCGTCTGGCCCTCGTCTTTCCACTGCCGGACCGCGCGGTCGTCGGCGAACTCGTAGGCGTTCAGGGCGGCGTGGGCGACCTGCGCGGCGAGTTTCCCTTTCCCCATCCCGATGTCGGTGCGGGCGGCGATGACCTGTTTCATGCCCGGGGCAACGAGTGGGTCCGGCATAGCGTTGGCTACTCGCGGCCGAAAACGGGAAGCCGGAGCCGGACGCAGCACGCCGCATGGCTCCCCGCACGCCAGTCGTCGCCCCCCACGAGTACTTCGAACGCAACGGCTTCGAACTGCGGCCTGCCGCCACCGCCGTCACGCTCGCCGCGCTCTCGCTGGTCGTCGCCCTCGTCGGCTTCGGCGTCCTCGTCGTCCGCCGCTTCGAGACAGCCGGCGGCGGTGGCGACGTGAGCGGCGCCGTCTGGAGTGCGCTCGCGGGCTACCTCGTCGGTGTCGTGCTCGCGATCGCCATCGGGTGGGTCGTCGTCGCCGGCGTCCTTCACCTGCTCGCGCGCGCCGTGGTCGGCCACGACGGCGACTTCGGCGAGACACTCGTCGTCGCGGGCTGGGGGACGCTGCCGACCGTCCTCACGTCGTTCGTGGCGTTCGGGGTGCTCGCCGTCGCGCTCGGCGACGCGTCGACGACGACGCCCCGGATGTTCGCCGACCAGTTCCAGGCGAACGTCCGGCGCTCGTCGGTGCTCACCCACGCCGTCGGCTTCGTCGTCGCCGGCTGGGAGACGTACCTCTACGGCCACGGCCTCTCGGTGGCGTTCGACGCGCGCTCCTCGGGGCCGTTCCTCGTCGGCGGGCTGGTGGCGTACGGCGGCTGGCTGCTGACCCTCTTCTGAAACCTTTAGGCGACCCCGCTCAACTGTTGGTGTATGATACTCTCCGACCGGGACATCCTCGCGCGCCTGGCGGACGGCGACCTCGCCATCGAGCCCCTGGAGGACGTCGACCTCCAGGTGCAGCCGGCGAGCGTCGACGTCCGACTGGGCCGGCGCTTCCTGGAGTTCGAGCGCGCGAACGTCCCCTGCATCCACCCGAACCGCGAGGCGGAAGTCGAGGACTACGTCACCGAGACCGTCGTCGACGACGGCGACGAGTTCATCCTCCACCCCGGGGACTTCGTGCTCGGCACGACGAAAGAACGCGTCGAGGTGCCGCCGGACCTCGTCGCGCAGGTCGAGGGCCGCTCCTCGCTCGGCCGGCTGGCCGTGGTAGTGCATGCCACAGCGGGCTTCATCGACCCCGGGTTCGAGGGGCGGGTCACGCTCGAACTGTCGAATCTGGGGAAGGTCCCGGTGGCGCTGACGCCGGAGATGCGTATCAGCCAGCTCGTGTTCACGGAGCTGTCCTCGCGCGCCGACCGGCCGTACGGCGAGGAGCGCGGCTCGAAGTACCAGGACCAGGACGGCCCGCAGGCTTCTCGCATCCGGGGCGACCGCGAGTTCGGGGGCGAGCAATGAAGTTCATCGAGGAGGTCGTCGTCGAGGAGTTCCTGCCGACGTTCCGGTCGCTGCTGGCAGCCGACCTGCGGGAGCGCGGGCTCACCCAGCACGAGGTCGCCGAGCTGCTGGGCGTCAGCCAGTCGGCGGTTTCGAAGTACGCCCACGGCGACGTCGCGACCGACGCCGACATCGAGAGCGACGACCGGGTGCGCGAGACGGTCGAGCGCGTCGGCGAGGGGCTGGCCAGCGGCGACGTCTCACAGGTGCAGGCGCTCGTCGAGGCCGAGGTCCTCATCCGGCGGCTCTCGGCCAGCGGCGACCTGCTGGCGGAGCGCCACGAGGACGCGAACCCGGCGCTTTCGGAGTACGACGGCGACTTCACGGTCCACGACACCGACAGCGAGGTGCGGGTCCGCGAGCGGGTGCTGTCCTCGGTGCGGCGCGGCGTCCGGATGCTCGAACACACCAGTGGGTTCGCGACGCTGATTCCGGCGGTCGGCGCGAACCTCGTGGAGTGCACGCCGGACGCCGAGGCCGTCGAGGACGTGGCCGGGGTCCCCGGCCGGATTCTGGACGTGATGGGACGTACGGAGATTCCCGCCGAGCCGGAGTTCGGCGTGAGCGCGTACGTCGCCACCGTCCTGCTGGCCGCCCGGGACGCCGGCGCCGACGCGCAGGCAGCGCTGAACGTGACGTACAGCGAGGACACCGTCGAGGCGCTGGCCGACGCCGGCTACGACGTCGTGGAGTTCGACCCCGAGGGTGAGTCCAGCGGCGACGACAGCTACGTCCGGGACGCGGTCGCCGACGCCGAGGCCGTCGACGTTCTCTACCAGACGGGCGGCTACGGCGTCGAACCCATCGTCTACCTGCTCGCCGAGGACGCCCCCGAAGCCGTGCGGATGGCTCGCGAGCTACTCTGAGCCGGCGGTCGCCAGCCCGCGGGGGCCGCCCGTCGGCCTGACTTCGACGCGGTCGGCCACCGGTGTGAACGCCGGCGCCTGCACTGACTCCGTCGCCAGCAGCGCCACCGCCACCGGAAGGGTCACCGGCCCACGCGCGCCGGTCGCTGCAGCCGCGAATCGCCAGCCGTCGGTCGTCCGCGTGACCGTGTCGGCGAGGCCCGCAGCGGCGACGGTACCCAGCGCACCGCCCGGCGTCGCGTCGGCGCCGACGACGTCGACGCGGCCGGCGGCGTCCCGGAGCACCGACGCCCGCTCCCCGGGCGCGAGGTGGCTGTCGAGGGCGTCGGCCGTCGACGCCAGCAACACAACCGAGAGGTCGTCGACGTCAGTGGTCGCCTCGGCGGCGGCGAGGTAGTCGTCGAGCACGGCGCGCTCGGCGGCCTCGTTGCCGCTGGCCGACAGCGCCTCGAAGACGGCGCCGACGACGTCGTGGCAGACGTCCGAGCAGTCCGGCGCCTCGGCCGCCGCCGGCGGCACGGGCGTGCCGTGGACCACGAGGTCGTACCGTGGCGTCCAGGGGTCGTAGCGCGCGAGCGTCTCCCGGTACGCGGTCGCAAGCGAGAGCGCGTCGGCAGCCGTCTCCCGGTCCGGGAAGCGCAGGCCGGCCACTGGGAACGGTCGCTCGCCGGTGCGGCCGCACGCGACGACGAACCCGCCGTCGGGGTCGGCCAGCGCCTCAAGGCGGCCGCGGATGGTCGCGAGGTCGGTGCCGACCATCTCAGGCGTTCTCGTCGTCCGCGCGCCGACAGTAGCCGGCGAGCGTTCCGCTGTGGCCGCTGCACGACGCTTGCTCGCTGCGCCCACGAGCCGGGGGCGCGCGACACTCGATCTGGGTCACGTAATTTAGGCCAACCTAAACAATCAAAAGGCGTTCGGTTCCTGCCAGTGACGGGGTGTTCCCGCATCGTGCTCTGCCACTCACTCCTCCTCGCTCGCTCCCGTCCGAATCCTCTCCTCCGCGGCGGCCAGCGCCGCCCCGGCGTCGAACTCTTCGACGACCGCTTCCAGCTCCGCCCGGCTCGCGCCCCGCAGGTCGCGAGCGTGGGCCGTGATGTTCGGGATGGCGCGCACCGCGTTGTCCACGATGGGCACCGAAGCAGTCTGGGCCGACCGCGAGAGCGGGTTCAGGTCCACGACGAGCTCCGTCTTCCCCATGTCGGCGAGCGCCTCCGCTCGGTCACCGTCCTCCAGCGGCACCAGCACCACGTCGGCGTCGAAGATGCCGTCGCTGTCGACCTTCGCGCGCTCGTGGTCCAGCCCCGGAATCCGGGCGTCCGCCTTCGTCCCCTTCACCTCGTCGGCGCCGTGCTCGCGGAGGTACTCGGCGATGCGCTCGACGCGCTGTTCGGTCCTGTTGAAGAGGTTCACTTCGAGATCGGCGCCAGTCACCTCGGCCAGCTCGACGAGCTCGCCCGGGACGAGCGCGGCGACGTTCCCGTTCACCGACAGCACGGGGTGGTCGGCGAGCAGCAGGTGGGCGGCCGCCGCCCGCTCGGCGTCGTCGGCGCTCGGAATCGTCTGCTCGCCCAGCAGGTAGTCGTAGGCCTCCCCGCGGCCCTGCGCGATGAGTCCCTGCCGGCTCGTCACGCCCCGGTCGACGCCGTCCTCGATGCGGTGGCGGGTCACCAGCGAGTCGTGGCGCGGGTGGTCCTCGGGAATCTCGGTCATACCACAGGGTCGCTCCTCTCGTGCAAAAATCGCCCGCTCTCGGCGCAGCGGCCGGCTACCGCAGCGACGCGCCCGCCCGGTGAATCTCGCAGCGCTCGGCGTCGTAGCCGGCGTCGCTGAGCCCCGTGCCGAGCGCGAACACCGTCCGGCCGAGCATCGCCATCGCCGCCTCCCCGCCCTCGGCCCGGACGGCCGCGATGGCGTCCTCGACCTCGCCGTCGAGCAGGCCGGCGGCGCGCGCGAACCGCCGCGAGGCCGCGAAGAACTCGGGGAGCGTTGGGTCCGCCCGGAGGCCGTCCAGTGCGTCCTCGCCGGCCGCCGACAGCTCGCTCGTGTCGCCGCCGATGACTTCGCTGGTGGACAGCCCGCCGAAGGAGACGTACTCGACGTGCCCGCTCGCCGGCACGCCGTCGAGGCTGCCGTACGGCGGTGCGCCCGCCTCCAGTCGGACCGGGACGCCGCCGCGCGCCTGTGCGACCACGTCCCCGAGCCCGGTGCCGGCCTCGACCTCGGCGGCGTGCGCGACCCGCACGAGGTCGTTCTCCGACCGCCCACAGTCGAAGGCCTCGTTGGCCGCCAGCGCCGTCGCCAGCGCCGTCGCGCCGGACACGCCGAACCCCGCGCCCAGCGGCAGTTCGGTCTCGGCGTACACCCTCGCGTCCACGCCGAGCGCGTCGAGCACGCCGAACGCGCTTTCCACGTCCGTCGGGTCGCCGTTCAGCACGACATCGCGGCCGCCGCCGCCGGGCGCCACCGCGACCGTCACGCCCTCCGAGAGCGTCACACCCGCTCCCCGGGAGCCGGTCCGCGCCGACTCCTCGGCGTCCGACGCGCTCACGCTGAAGAAGCCGGTCACGTGCCCCGGCGCGAACGCGGTCACCGCCTCGCCGTCGCTGGTCATTGCATCGCCTTCGACGGCGGGCGACCGTAAGCGTTGCAGTCTCGGCGCGCGGCTCTCACCGGCCCACTGCCGCCCCCGCCTGGTGGCGAGTCGCCGCCGGTCAGTCGTCGTCGCTGGCCGAGAGCTCTGGCGGTGCGTGTTCGCTGGCGGCGCCGTGGAGGTGGCACGCGGCGGGGTGGCCGGCGTCGGTCTCCACGAGCTCCGGCGCCTCCCGCTCGCAGACCGTCTCGAAGGCGTCGCCGAGCCGGTCGGCGGCAGCTCCGGTGTCCCCGGCGAGCACGTCCTCGATGGCCGCCGAGATGACGGCGTCGGCGTCCCCGTCGGGGAGCTCCGGCGGCAGGTCGAACTCGTCGCGGACGTCCGCTGGTGACGCGAACTCGTCGCCGTCCACGTCGCCGTTCTCGACGGACAGCCGGAAGTCCAGCACCTCGCGGAACGAGTCCTCGGGGAAGTCGTAGTCCGCCGGCGGGACGACGCGGGGACAGCGCGGGTGGAACGAGCAGCCACTCGGCGGGTCCGAGGGGTCCGGGACGTCGCCCGTGAGCTCCACGGCGTCGCCGCGGTTCCGGGGGTCGGGGTCCGGGATGGACGCCAGCAGCGCCTCGGTGTACGGGTGCTGGGGGTTCGCGAACAGCTCCTCGGTGGGCGCCATCTCCACGAGCTCGCCGAGGTACATCACGCCGACGCGGTCACAGACCTGCCGGACGACGCCGAGGTCGTGGCTGATGAGCAGCATCGACAGCCCGAGCTCGGACTGGAGGTCGTCGAGCAGGGAGAGAATCTCCGCCTGCACGGAGACGTCCAGTGCGCTCACCGGCTCGTCGGCCACGAGCAGGTCGGGGTTCAGGATGAGCGCGCGAGCGAGCGCGATGCGTTGCTTCTGCCCGCCGGAGAACTCGTGGGGGTACTGGTCGGCGTCGTCCGCCGACAGCCCGACGCGCTCGAGGAGGTCCTCGACGATGCGGCGCTGACGGTCCCCGTCGCGCAGCCCGTGGATGCCCAGCGGCTCGGCGACGGACTCCCCGACGGTCATCCGGGGGTCGAACGCCGAGTTCGGGTCCTGAAACACCATCTGGGCGCGCCGCCGGAACGCCTGCTCGTCGTCGCTGCCGTACTCGGTGATGTCCTCGCCCTCGAAGTACACCTCGCCGCCGGTCGGTTCTTCCAGCCGGAGCAGGCTGGTCGCCGTCGTGGACTTCCCGCAGCCGGACTCGCCGACGAGCCCGACGGTCTCGCCCTCGTGGACGTCGAAGCTCACGCCGTCGACGGCCTTCACGTGGCCCGTCACCCGGCGCAGCAGCCCCGACCGGACGGGGTAGTGTTTCTCCAGGTTCCGCACCGAGAGGATGGCGTCCGCCTCGGACTCGTCAGTCATCGTCGGCCACCTCCAGCATCGCGTCCGGCAGTCTGTGCTCGTCGCCGTGCAGCACGCAGGACACCTCGTGGTCGCCGCCGACGTCCTCGAAGTCCGGCTGGCTGCCGGTCTCGCACTTCGGGACTGCGTGGGGACACCGCGGGTGGAACCGGCAGCCGTCCGGCGGGTCCGTCGGGTCGGGCAGCGACCCGCCGATGGTCTCCAGCGCGCGGCCCCTGCCGGGCAGACACTCCAGCAGCGCGCGCGTGTACGGGTGCGATGGGTCCTCGAATATCTGGTAGACGTCGCCGGTCTCCATCACCTTGCCCGCGTACATCACGACGACGCGGTCCGCGATCTCGGCGACGACGCCGAGGTCGTGGGTGACGAACAGCATCGCCATCCCACGCTCGTCCTGCAGTTCGTCGAGCAGCCGCAGCACCTGCGCCTGGATGGTGACGTCCAGCGCCGTCGTCGGCTCGTCGGCGATGAGCAGGTCGGGGTCGCAGGCCAGCGCCATCGCGACCACGACGCGCTGTTTCATGCCGCCGGAGAACTGGTGGGGGTAGTCGTCGATGCGCTCCTCGACGTCCCCGATGCCGACCCGGTCGAGCAACTCGACGGCGCGCTCGCGGGCCCGCGACTTCGGCACGTCGCGGTGCAGCCGGATGGCCTCCACGAGCTGGTCGCCGACCGTGTAGACGGGGTCGAGCGCGCCCTGCGGGTTCTGGAAGACGTGCCCGATGCGGCCGCCCCGGTACTCCCGCAGCGCCTTCCCGGAGAGCCCGGTGAGGTCTTCGCCGTCGAAGACCACCTCGCCGCCGGTGATCTTCCCGGGCGGCTGTGGCACGAGCTTCGTGATGGACTCGCAGGCGACGGTCTTCCCGGAGCCGGACTCGCCGACGAGACAGACGGTCTCGCCGGCCTCGACGTCGAAGCTCACGCCGTCGACGGCCCGCACGGTCCCGTCGTCGGTGTCGAACTGCGTGTGGAGGTCGCGCACGGACAGCAGCGGTTCAGTCATCTAGGCCACCTCCGATTGCGGGTCGAGCACGTCCCGGACCACGTCCCCGAAGACGTTGAAGGACACGACCGTGAGCACGAGGAACAGCGTGATGAACCCCGCAATCCACCACTTCTGGTGCCACGGCACGGGGTTCCCGGACAGCCCCCGCAGCAGCACCTCGCCCAGCGAGCGGTAGGCGACGTTGTTCAGCTTGAGGTAGGCGAGTGCCACCTGCGCGAGAATGAGCAGGGGAATCTGGCGAGTCAGGGCCGTGACGATGGTAGCAGTGGAGTTCGGAATCACGTGTTTGCGGACGACGTGGAAGTCGCTGGCGCCGGCGCTGCGGGCGGCGCGGACGAAACCGTCGGTGCGACGCTGCATCGCCTCCGACCGGACGAGGCGGGCGATGCCGCCCCAGTCGAGGAGGCCGAAGATGAGTGCGAGCGCGAACAGTCCCTGTCCGAGGTACATGGTCGCGAGAACGATGTAGACGACGACGGCGGGAATCGTCTGCTGGACGTCGACGTACCGCATCAGCACGTCGTCGACCCAGCCGCCGAAGTAGCCGGCTGCGGTGCCCACGGCGGTGGCGACGACGACCATGATCATCGCCGCCGACAGCGCGAGCTGGAGGCCGATCCGGATGGCGTAGACGATGAGCTTCACCATGTCTTCGCCGACGCGCGTGGTCCCCAGCGGGTACTGCCAGGTGCCGTGGCAGACGTCCCCGACGGAGTTCCCGACGCAGGTGTAGGGCCAGACGTCGGCTGCGTCGAAGGTCGCGAACACCGGCGGCTGGAGTTTCGTCCCGAAGTCGACGCGCGCCAGCCCGAACCACTCCGGGCCGACGACGCCGAGCACGCCGAACGCGAGGATGTAGCCGAGGCTGAGCACGCCCGCCGGCCGCCGCGCGAACTCGGCGGCGTACGACGCCGCGCGGTCGCGGTTCGCGGCCAGCGGGACGACGGCGTACCTGACGAACAGCACCGTCGAGACCAGGAACAGCCAGTCGATGCGGGTGACGTCCCAGTCCAGGAACTCGAACAGCTCCCGGGGTGCCACCACGTAGTCGTAGGTGAACAGCGCGGCGACCACCAGCAGGGCGGCGACGAGGCCGGCGGTCCGGAGGCGGACCGACCGCCACCCCCCGGACTCCGTGGCCCAGTCGATACTGGTGAACCGCGCTGATTCGAGCTCGGTGGAGGGCATCGTGACGTACGTGGGAAGCCCGGGCAACAATTATAAAACTTTGTGGACAAGTGTCGCGGGAACGCATGCCGCCCACGCCCTCCACCGTGGTCAGCTATCCGTGCAGTTCGCCAACCGCCCACTCCCGGGGTGCTCGCCAGCCGGCCTCCGGGTGGCGCCGTCCGAGCACCGGGGGACGCGGATGAGCTGGCCGGCGTACGTCGTCCGCCGGACCGCGCTCGCCGCCGTCGCCGCGTTCCTCGTCGTGTCGCTGACGTTCCTCGTCGTCGCGGCGAACCTCTACGACCCGTCGACGCCGCCGCTGCTCGACCAGTACGTCACGTACGTCGGCGACGTGCTCGTCTTCGAGTGGGGGTACTCGGAGTCGCTCGGTCGTCCCGTCGGCGACGTGCTCCTCGCCGCCATCCCGCGGACGCTCGCGTACGTGCTGCCCGCCATCGTGTTCACGTACGCCCTCGCCATCGCAGGCGGGCTCACTGCGGCGTACGCGACGCCGGGGAGAGACCTCTCGATGCGCGTGTTCGCGTACGTGCTGCTCGGCGTCCCCGTGATGGTGCTCGGGTCCATGGTCATCTTCCAGCTCACCGATACGTTCCAGTGGCTCTCTCACCCGCTGTGGTGCACGAACACTCCCGGACCCGGGCGCCCGTCGTGCTGGCCGCCGTTCGTGCGCCGCGGCTTCCCCTTCCTGCAGCCGGTCGCCTGGGGGCCGGACGGCCAGTACGGCTGGCCGAACACCGCCCCCTGGCGGTCGCTGAGCCTCCGATATCTGCTGCCGGCGGCCGTGCTCTCGGTCGGCCTCGCCACCGGCCTGTTCCGCCACGTCCGCAATCAGGCGCTCACGTACAGCTACTCGATGGCCGCGAAGATGCTGCGAGCGACCGGCGGCGGCCGGCTCCAGGAAGCCCGCCACGCCGTCCGGAACGCCGCGCTCCCGCTGCTGGAGGTGTCGTTCGCGGAACTCGTGTCCGTCATCGCGCTGTGGGCGTTCGTCGTCGAGGCGCTGTTCCACATCCCCGGCGTCGCGGCGTACGCCCAGATCGCGGTGCGGCTCCGCGACCTCCCGCTGCTCGTCGGGACGACCGTCGTTCTCGCGCTCGTCGGCGTCGGCCTCGGGCTCGTCCAGGACCTCCTCTACGGCTACCTCGACCCCGAGACCTAGTCCCGGGGGTCGAGGGCGTCTCGGGCGGCGTCCCCGGCGACGTTCAGGGACGCGACGGTCAGCGCGACGACCACCACGGCCGAGACGGTCACCCACCACTTCGCCATCCAGCCGCCCGAGATGTACCGGGCGGCCAGCCCCCGCCGCAGCAGCTCGCCGATAGAACGCATGTTCGACTCGCTCAACAGCAGGAACGCCAGCCCGACCTGCGTCAGAACCAGCATCGGCACGCGGCGAGAGAGGCTGGTCGCGATGGCGGGCGACGCGTTCGGCACGAGGTGCTTCCGGAGCACGTGCCGGTCGCTGGCGCCCGCGGTCCGCGCGGCCCGCACGTATCCCTCGCTGCGCTGCTTGATGACGTTGCTGCGCACGAGGCGGGCGATGCCGCCCCAGTCGAGGAGGCCGAAGAACAGCGCGAGCACGACCAGCCCCTTGTCCCGCAGCACGAGCGTCGCGACCAGCACGTAGACGACGACGGTCGGCACGGTCTGCTGGACGTCGACGTACCGCATCAGGACGTCGTCGACCCAGCCGCCGTAGTAGCCCGCGACCGCACCGACGGCGGTGGCGATGATGCCCATCAGGGCCGCTGCCGACAGCGCCACCATCAGGATCTCGCGCATCCCGTAGACGACCCACGAGAACACGTCGATGCCGAGCCCGCTCGTCCCGAACGGGTGTGCGAGGGTGCCCCGGCACTGCCCGCCGACGACCGGCCCGACGCACTCCGAGATGGCGTCGGCCGGCACCCCGAACAGCCACGGCGGCTGCAGCTGCTGGCTCAAACTGGCTCTCCCGATTCCCCTGAACTCTGGCGCGAACAGCGCCAGCAGGACGAACACCACGAGGTAGGCGACTGACCCGACTGCCAGCGGGTCGCCGCGCACGCGCCGCCAGTACCGGGCAGTTCGCTCCCGGTCGACGGCCGCAGGCACGAGGACGAACCTCGCGAACACGATTGCGCCGAACCAGAACAGCCAGTCGATGCGCTGGGGGTAGTACCTCCCCCACAGTGGGCCGCTGTGCAGCCAGTTGTCGTACACGAACGCAGCCGCGAGCGCTGCGACGGCGAGGACGAGGCCGACCGTCCGGAGTCGCACCCGGCGGCGGTCGTCGACTGAGGCCCAGTCGACACTGGTGAAGTCGGCTCCGTCGAGTCTGCTGGAGGGCATCGTCGTTGCTGTGAGACACGAAACGCTTATACCTTGTGTTGACGCACGTCACTCCCGTCTGATGTCCCTCCGCCAGCCCTCCAGCAGCGGTGGTTCTCCGTGAGCTACGCGTCGTTCGTCGCACGGCGCGCCGCGTTCGCGGTGCTCGCGGCGTACCTCGTCGTCTCGCTGACGTTCGTCGCGTCGGCGCTCGTCCAGCAGAACAACCTCGGCGGCCAGATCTCTGCCGCACAGCGGGCGGGCGCCAGCCCGGCCGACATCCAGGAGCTCCGCGACGAGTTCTGGGCCGAACGCGGCGGTAGCAGCCACGTCGACCGCTACGTGAACTTCGTGACCGGGTTCGTCGCCCTCGACTGGGGCGAGTCGTACGCGCTCGAACGGCCGGTGACGGACGTCGTCGCCGACCGCCTGCCGTACACGCTCGCGTACGTCGTCCCCGGCGTCGTCACGGCGTTCCTCGCCGGCGCGCTCCTCGGCGTGCTCGGCGCGTTCCGCCGGAACTCGGTCTTCGACGGGATTCCCCGCCTCGGCGCCTACCTCGCGATGGGGCTGCCGTCGTTCTGGCTCGTCCACTACCTCAGCACCGAGTTCCCGTCCACGATGCCGTGGCTGCGGCCGACGCGCGCGGCCATCAGCGCCACGCCGCGCGTCAGCGAAGTCTGGTCGTTCGCGCACCCGCTTCGGTACGCCGTCCCGGCGTTCGTGCTGTCGCTGGGGCTGGTCGCCGGCCTGCTCCAGCACTCGCGGGCGGAGTCCCTCGAGTACGAGGGCAAGCCGTTCGTGAAACTCCTGGAGGCCAAGGGCTCCAGCCGGCTGCGGGTCGCCCGCCACGTCCTCCGGAACGCCGCCATCCCCATCCTCACGCTGTCGTTCGTCGAAATTCTCGGCGTTCTGATGCTGAACGTCTACATCCTCGAGGCCGTGTTCAACATCCCCGGCCTCGGGATGATCAGCCTCTACGCCATCGAGAACCAGGACACGCCGCTCATCGTCGGCACGACGATGGTACTGGTGTTCGTCGGCATCGGCGGGAACTTCCTGCAGGACGTCCTGTACGGCTACCTCGACCCGACCATCGCCCAGGACTGACAGAAGCTTTACGTCGCGGTCCTCGCATCCCCGAGACGAACGCCGCCCATGTCAGCCACTTCGCCCAGGTCCTCGACCCGCCAGCCGACTACCCACGGACAGCCAGCCGCCCCTGAGGGAGGACTGTGACCTGGCTGACGTACGCCGCCCGACGACTCGCGTTCGCCGCCCTCTCCCTGGTCGCCGTCGTGACCTTGACGTTCCTCGTGGTGAAGGCCGCACCCAACACCGACCTGAACGCGCTGGTCGCGACGCTCCAGCGCAACGGCGCCACCGAGGCGGAGATCGAGGCCGCCGTCGACCAGTACCGCGCCCAGCGCGGCCTCACCGGGTCGCTCGCCGACCAGTACCTTCGCTTTGTCGCCGGCGCGCTCACCCTCGACTTCGGGCTCTCGGCGGAACTGGGCCGCCCCGTCGGCGACGTGCTCGCCGAAGCCGTCCCGCGGACGCTCGCGTACACCGTCCCCGCCGTCGTCGTCGCGTACGCTGTCGGCGTCGCTGGCGGCCTGGCGAGCGCGTACGCCGGACGCAACGTCGACTGGGGCGTCCGCATCGCCGCCTACGCCGGCCTCGGCGTCACCAGCGTCGTCGTCGGCATCGCGCTCGTCACCTACGGTCCGGTCGACGTCGGCGGCGCCGCCGCCGGCCCCATCTGGGAGAACGCGCCGTTCGTGAGCCGCCTGGGCGGCGCGTCGTTCTTCGGTACCGAGCCGTGGCGTGCCGTCTCCCCGAAGTACGTCTGGCCGGCCGCGGTGCTCGCCGTCGGCCTCGTCGCCGGCCTGCTCCGCCACACCCGCAGCGCCGCCCTGAGCTACTGCCAGTCGGACGCCGCGAAGACCCTCACCGCGAAGGGCGCGTCGCCGGTCGCCAGCGCACGGCACGCCGTCCGGAACGCCGCGCTCCCGCTGCTGTCGGTGTCGCTCGCGGAACTGCTGTCCGTCCTCGCGCTCGGTACGTTCGTCGTCGAGTCGGTCTTCCGCATCCCCGGACTGGCGGCGTACACGATGGTCGGCGTGTTCACGCGTGACTACCAGCTGGTCGTCGGCACGACGTTCGTCTTCGGGGTCGTCGGCGTCGGCGGGAGCCTCCTCCAGGACCTCCTCTACGCCTACCTCGACCCCAGAACAGACGACTGAGCGGTCAGCCCGCGGTCACTCGGCGTGGGCGTCCTGTACGCCCTGCACGGTCTCCCGGACGGCGTCGACGCCCGCGTCGTGCAGCAGGTCGCCGACGACCACCGTGTCGGCGTACTGCCCCATCTGGTAAGCGGCGTCGTAGCCGCCGACACCGCCGCCGTAGAACAGCGTCGCGTCGTCGACGCCGTCGGCCGCCGCGGCGACGACCTCGGGGTCGCCGAGTGTCCCCGAGTACTCCACGTAGACGATGTCCTGGCCGAGCAAGCGCTCGGCGACGGTCGCGTACGCGCCCACCTCGTCGGCGTCCAGCCCGCAGTCGGCGTCGGTGTAGTCCGCGACGCTCGCCTCCGGGTTCATCACGATGTACGCCTCCGTCGTGGTGCGCTCCCAGTCGAGATTCGAGATGCGCACCCACTCCTTGTGCGCGCCCGTGATCCAGAACGGGTCGCCGGCGTTCAACACGACCGGCACGAGGTAGCCGTCGAGCGCGTCGTCCTCGACGACGACGGCGGGGTTCGACGGCTCCTGGTACAGCGGCACGTCGTGTTTCCGGCACGCGTCGATGACCCGCTGCATCTTCTCGGTGGTCACGTCCAGTGTCCCCCCGATCTCGATGGCGTCTGTGCCCGTCTGTGCGACGTCGTCGAACGTCTCGCCGTCCACGAGCGACTTGTCGGGGTCGATCTTGAGGACGTGGTCCCAGTCCGCCCACGGCGCAGTCATACCTGGCGGATTTCGCTGGCGCCCGCAAAACCCCTTCGATGCACGCTGTCGGCGCTGTGAACCGGCAGTCCGGCTGGTGCTGCCGCTGATCGGCGGCTCGAGATACGGCAGAAGAACGGCCGGCAGAACGCCCCTGTGGGCACTCTCCGACGGCAGAGCAGCGAGCGAGAGCCGACCTAGCCGTGGATGCCCATCGCTTCGATCTGCTCCTGGTAGCGGTTCCGGATGGTGACTTCCGTCACCTGCGCGACGTCGGCGACCTCGCGCTGGGTCTTCTTCTCGTTGCAGAGGAGGCTCGCGGCGTAGATGGCCGCGGCCGCGTAGCCGGTGGGGGACTTCCCGGAGAGCAGCCCCTCCTCGGCGGTCGTCTCGATGATCTCGTTGGCTTTCGACTGTACTTCCTCGGAGAGTTCGAGTTCGGAGCAGAACCGGGGGACGTACTTCTTCGGGTCGACCGGCTTCATCTCGAGGCCGAGCTCCTGGGAGATGTACCGATAGGTGCGGCCGATCTCCTTGCGCTCGACCCGGGAGACCTCCGAAATCTCTTCGAGACTGCGTGGGATACCTTCCTTCCGGCACGCCGCGTACAGCGCACTGGTGGCGACGCCCTCGATGGACCGGCCGCGGATGAGGTCCTCCTTGAGCGCGCGCCGGTAGATGACCGAGGCGACCTCGCGTACCGACCGTGGGACGCCGAGGGCGGACGCCATCCGGTCGATCTCGGAGAGCGCGAACTGGAGGTTGCGCTCGCCGGCGTCCTTGGTTCGGATTCGTTCCTGCCACTTCCGCAGTCGATGCATCTGTGAGCGTTTCTTCGAGGAGATAGAGCGGCCGTAGGCGTCCTTGTCCTTCCAGTCGATGGTGGTCGTCAGTCCCTTGTCGTGCATCGTCTGGGTCGTCGGCGCGCCGACGCGGGACTTCTCCTGTCGTTCCTGGTGGTTGAACGCCCGCCACTCCGGACCGGGGTCGATCTGTTCTTCCTCGACGACGAGGCCGCAGTCGTTACAGACCAGTTCCGCGCGGTCCGAGCTCTTCACGAGGTTGTCCGAGCTGCACTCCGGGCACTCCCGTACTCCCTCCTCGGAGTCCTCCTCCTGCTCTGCCGCCGTTTCTCGCTCCCGCTGGCGAGTGGACCGTGTCATCGCATTTTTATATTAGTGTCACGCACACGTTTAAACCCGTTGCCGGTTTTGGCGCCTCGGAGAGCCGACACAATCCCGGGGCTGATTCGCCGAGAACCACCGCAGGACGCGACGATTCCGCCGGGAACGCCGCCGGGACGAACAGTAACCCATAAACGGGAAGCGAGGTGACCTGACTTCAATGCCAGTCGTCGAGTGCGACGTCGAGGCGGCCCGGGAGGAACTGGCCGACGCCGGCGCCTCGTTCAGCGACGGCAACTCCGAGTACGAACTGTGGCACGCCGACCTCGGGGACGCCCACGCCGTCGCCTACGAGGACAAACTCGTCGTGCAGGGCGCCTCGCCGACCGACATCACCGCCGTGGTCGAACCGGACCGCGGCGGCCGCGTCCACGCGTACTTCGACGGTGCGAGCCGCGGCAACCCCGGCCCCGCCTCGGTCGGCTGGGTGCTCGTCTCGGGCGACGGCGGCATCGTCGCCGAGAACGGCGAGACAATCGGCCGCGCCACCAACAACCAGGCCGAGTACGAGGCCCTGCTGGCGGTCCTCGAGGCCGCCGGCGACTTCGGGTTCGACGAGATCGAGATTCGGGGCGACTCCCAGCTCGTCGAGAAGCAGGTCAAGGGCGCGTGGGACACCAACGACCCCGAACTCCGCGAGAAGCGCGTGCGGGTCCGGGAGTTGCTGGAGCGCTTCGAGGACTGGTCGATCACTCACGTACCGCGGGAGGTAAACGACCGCGCCGACGAACTGGCCAACGAGGCGCTCGACGATGCCTGAACTACCCGACGACGTCGTCTCGGAGGCGCGGCGGCTCGCGCGGCTCGCCCGCGACGCCAGTGAGGACGCCGCGGCCGACGCGTACCGCGACCGGCTGGACGACCTGCTCGCCGACCACGACCGCGTCGCCCGCGTGCGGGACGCCGACGCGACACTCGTCTGTTACCCCGCCGACTGGGCCGACGACGACGGCACCGTCCACCCGACGGACGTTGAGGACCCGGACCGCGCGGTGGAGGTGTCGCTGGCGGGGGGCGGCGAACAGGGCGACTACGAGGCGGCGGCCGAACGCAACGCCGAACTGGTCGACCGCGTCGCCGCCGAGTACGGCGACGAGAGCGTGCACGCCGAGAACGCCGCGGCGTTCGCAGCGTTCATGAACAACCACTACGCCCGGCCGATGGACACGGCGACCGACCGCGAGCGCGAGGAGTTCCGCGAGGACTTCTTCCCGCGGAACGCGTGGCCGACCGAGGAGCAGCGCGCGGTCCTCGAGGACTCGCTGGACGCCGTCGACGAGGTCGCGCGCGGCGACAACTGACTGCGCCGGCGCCCCCGCCGGCTGCTCGCGCCCGACAGCTCCCGCGTGAGAGCCGACTGCTCGGAGTGCGACAGCGCGGCCGCTGTGTGGTGTAGTGTCGAGAAAACGAGGATGCCCAGTCCTTACTCGTCGGCGACGATCGCTTCGACCTGCTCGCGGCGCTCGCCGTCGGTGACGAACTTCGAGAGCGTCCACTCGAGGTCGTCGAGGACGGCGTCGAAGCCGTCGTCGGTGAGCGCGTACTCGTTGGTGCGCTTGTCGAGTTCCGACTTCTCGACGAGACCCTTGTTGACGAGGTCGTCGAGGTTCGGGTACAGGCGGCCGTGGTTGACTTCCTGCCCGTAGTAATCCTCGAGCTCGCGCTTGATGGCGAGACCGTATCGCGCTTCTTCGCCGAGGACAGTCAGGATGTTCTTCTGGAACGCGGTCAGGTCCCGGGCGTCACTCCGGGTTTCGGGTTGTGCCTCTGACATAGGCGGGGGAAGTAGCCGCGTACATTTAAACACTTCTCAACAGTCCGGAGTTTCGGGAACGTCGGGGACAGATACGAAAACCCTTTTTCCGCCGGCGTCGCAGCACCAGAGGCATGACGAACCTCTGGGAAGACCTCGAGACCGGCCCCGACGCGCCCGACGTCATCTACGCCGTCGTGGAGTGTCTCAAAGGCGAGCGGAACAAGTACGAGTACGACAAGGACGTGCCCGGGGTGGTGCTGGACCGCGTGCTGCACTCGAACGTCCACTACCCGTCGGACTACGGCTTCATCCCGCAGTCGTACTACGACGACGGCGACCCCTTCGACGTGCTCGTGCTCGTCGAGGACCAGACGTTCCCGGGCTGCGTCGTCGAGGCGCGCCCCGTCGCCCTGATGGAGATGGACGACGACGGCGAGAAAGACGACAAGGTCATCGCGGTGCCGGACGAGGACCCCCGCTACGACGACGTCGAGGACGTCGACGACCTCAGCGACCAGCAGAAGGCCGAGATTTCGGAGTTCTTCGAGACGTACAAGAACCTCGAGGAGGGCAAGGAGACGGAAGTGCTCGGCTGGGAGGACGCCCAGACGGCGAAAGACGCCATCGAGCACGCCCAGGACCTCTACGACGAGAAATTCGCGTAGCGCTCCTGTAGACGCCGTTTTCACCTGCCGATTACTGGAAGGCATCCGCCGCTGGCTGCCGATGTGTTATGCGTATGGGTAATTACTTGGGGCGGACAGCCGTACGTTCGACCGTGATGAGCACCGACCGCCCCGCAGTCGGCGTCGACCACCCGACGGTCGTCCCGTCGAACTTCCAGCCCGAGGACAGCGACGGCGACACAGACGACGACCGTCGCCGCGACCGGACCCGCTGATCCCGGGACAAGCTACTTAACGGTTCGCGGTCACTCTCGGCCCAATGCTCCCAGAGGTGGGTCCAGTCTCGACCCCCGTTCTCGCGGCGCTCGCGGGCACCGCCGTCGTCGCCGGCGGCGCGGGCGCGTACGCAGTGAGTTCGGTACTCCGCCGCAGACGAACGGTCGACGAGAGCGAGGACTACGTACAGCTCCGGGACACCATCGCCGGCCTCGAGTCGGTCGCGCTCGTCGTCCCGGAGAACCCCAGCGTCGACGCGCTCGCCGCCGCAATCGGCCTCCGCGAGCTCTGCGAGGAGTGGGGCGTGACGGGCCGCGTGTTCGCGGAGGGCGACGTCACCAGCGACGACGCCAAGGCCTTCTGTAACCTCTTCAATCTGAGTCTCGACGTCGCCGACGACCCCCTCGACGACTACGACGGTGCGGTCGCCATCGGCGGCGGCGGCACCGTCCCGTCGTTCGCGAACCGGCCGCCGGTGGTCGCGGTCGTCCGCCACCGGCCCGCCGCCGTCGACCACCCGCTGGTGGTCGCGGGCAGCGAAGCCGGCGCCACCTCCACCATCGTCGCGCGGTTCTTCGAGCGCGCCGGCTACACGCCCGAACAGGACGTCGCGACCGCGCTCCAGTACGGCATCCGCGCCGGCACCCGGGAGTTCCGCCGCGTGCGGTCGAGAGAGGACTTCCGGGCGGCGAGCTTCCTCCAAGAGTTCGCCGACCAGGGCACCATCGACGCGCTGCGCGCGCCCGGCATGAGCAGCGAGACGTTCGACGTCATCGGGGAAGCCATCGCGAACCGCGAGCGCCGCGCCAGCTTCGCCGTCACGAACGTCGGCAGCGTCCCCTCCGTCAGCGCCCTCGAGGAGGCGGCGGACACGCTGCTCCGGCTCGACGGCGTCTCCTCGGCGGCCGCCTTCGGCGTCCACGAGGACACCGTCGTCACGGCCTGCCGGGCGGACGACGTGCGCACGAGTGCGATGGACGTTCTCGCGTCCGCGTTCGACCAGACGGAAGCGCTCGGCGGCGACGCCGACGCCGCCACCGCGCGCGTCCCGCTGGGCCTGTTCAGTCGCGTGAGCGCCGAACGCAAGGCGACGCTCGACGAACTCATCGACGCCAGCACCCGGAAGACCCTGTTCGCCGCCTTCGAACAGGCCTGAGTTCTCGTCTGGCCGCGTAAACCAACGCTTTAGTGCTGGAGCGGCGACGGGGGTGGTATGGGTCTGTTCGACCGACTTCGCGGGAGCGACGCTGGCCGCGTCGCGTTCGTCGGCATCGACGGCGTGCCGTTCAGCCTCGTCCGCGACAACCCCGAGACGTTCCCGAACCTCCACGACGTGATGGAGTCGGGGACGGGCGGCGCCATCGAGAGCATCGTGCCACCCGAGTCCAGCGCGTGCTGGCCGTCGCTCACCACCGGCGTCAACCCCGGCGAGACCGGCGTCTACGGCTTCCAGGACCGGGAGGTCGGGAGCTACGACACGTACGTGCCGATGGGCCGGGACGTGCAGGCGACCCGGGTCTGGGACCGCGTCACCGACGCCGGCCGGGACGCCACCGTCCTGAACGTCCCCGTGACGTTCCCGCCCCAGCGGAACGTCCAGCGGATGGTCTCCGGGTTCCTCTCCCCGGAGATCGAGAAGGCCGCACACCCGGCGGACGTCGCCGACTACCTCGAGTCCGTCGACTACCGCATCGACGCGAACGCGAAACTCGGCCACAAGGAGGACAAGCGTGACTTCGTGGAGAACGCCCACGAGACCATCGACGCCCGACAGGAGGCGTTCCTGAACTACGCCGAGGCCGACGACTGGGACCTCTTCTTCGGCGTGTTCATGTCCACGGACCGCGTCAACCACTTCCTCTTCAAGGATTACGAGGAGGACGGCGAGTACAGCGAGGAGTTCTTCGAGTTCTACGAGAAGGTCGACCGCTACATCGGCGAGCTCCGCGACGCGCTGGCCGACGACGTCACGCTCGTCGTCGCCTCGGACCACGGCTTCACGAGCGAGGACTACGAGGTCCACCTGAACTCGTGGCTCGCCGACGAGGGGTTCCTGTCGTTCGACGGCGACGACCCCGAGAACCTCGACGACATCAGCGACGACACCCAGGTGTACTCGTTCATCCCGGGCCGGTTCTACCTGAACCGGGAGGGCCGCGAACCCCGCGGCAGCGTCGGCGACGACGAAGCCGAGGACGTGCTCGCGGACGTCCGCGAGAAGCTCCTCGACCTCGAGAGCCCGGACGGCCGTCCGGTCGTCGACCGCGTCGTCGACGGCGACCAGGTGTTCGACGGCGACCACGACGCCATCGCGCCCGACCTCGTCGCCATCCCGAACCACGGCTTCGACCTCAAGGCCGGCTTCTCGGAGCCCGGTGACGTGTTCCGCCACGGCCCCCGCAACGGCATGCACTCCTTCGGGAACGCCACGCTGGTCGTCGACGACTCCGACGTGGAGATTCCCGCGACGACGAACCTCTACGACATCGCGCCGACGCTGCTGGACCTCATGGACGTCCAGTACGACGACCGCGAGTTCGACGGCGACAGCCTCGTCACCGCCGACGACTGACCGACGCAACTCGATTTTTCAGCGTGCGCTCGCGAACTCCGCGAGCGCAGTGGTGACCGCGAGTGGGGGACTGACGACGCAGGAAGCGGTACGTTACATCAGGTCGTCGAGCTCGTCCGTCTGGAAGTTCTGGGTCTCCTGCTCGGCTTCGACTTCCTTGCTGGCCTCTTTGGCGCGGTCCATGAAGTCCTGGAGGCGCTGGCTGCGCGCGACACCGGCGAGCAGAATGAGGACGGCGATGTTGTCCGACTCCAGGGGGAAGTCGCCGCCCCGGACCTGCATGCTGCGGGTCTCCTCTTCGACCCACGACCGGGCTTTCTCGACGCCCTTGCGGGGGATGCGGTCGTTCTCGCCGGCGGCGACGACGAGCGCAGCGCCGGCTTCGGTGGTCTCGGGGACGCTCATCCCCGACAGGAGCGCTTTCCGCGTGGTGGAGGTGACGACGTTGATGTTCTCGCCGGCGTCGGGCGCGGCCTCGGCGGACGCGAACCCGATGGCGGACATGTCCCCGGACTGGAGCGTGTTGATGACCTCGCTGGAGTCGACGACGCTCTCGCCGACGCCCTCGATGTTCTCGCCGGCGGCGAGCAGAATGCCGACCCGGCGCGCGATGCGTTCGTTGATGGCGTCGAAGGCCTCGGTGACGCTCTCGCCGGTCTTCCGCCACGCGTCGTTGTCGACGAGCAGCGTCGAGTCGGCCTCGCGGACGAGCGTCTTCAGCGAACGGCCGGCGTTCGCCTGGTAGATGCCGCCCTCGTCGCGGCCGGGGAGGATGCCGAGCGCGTACACCGGAATCTCGTAGACGCGCTGGAGTTCCTTCACGAGCACCGGTGCGCCGCCGGAGCCGGTGCCGCCGCCGAGCCCGGCGACGACGAAGATGGCCTCGGTGTGGGGGTCGACGACGCCGTCGAGGGCGCCCATGACCTCGCGCACGTCGCTGTTCATGACCTCGGCGCCGAGTTCGTTGTCCGCGCCGACGCCGTGGCCTTTCACGCGCTCCTGACCGACGAGCATCGTGTCGATGTCGAGGCCGTCGAGGTCGGTCTTGGCGGTGTTGACTGCCAGCGTTCCGCGAACTGCGTCGTAGCCAGCGCGGCGGTCCTCTGCGAGGAGAGCTTCGGTGACCTTGCCACCGGCCTGGCCGACGCCGATGAGGGCGGCTTTCATGTGTCACGACTATCACGCAGCCCGTATCAACGTTGTGCCACCCGGAGGTTCAAGTACGAACGCGGGGCCACCGCGTGGCGTGACCGACAACGACGACGAAGACGACTCACTGGCGGCGCGGCTGGCGGCTGTCGAGCGCGCGGTGACTGACGGCGAGGCACTCGACCTCTCGGAGGCGGCGGCCGTACAGCGACAGCTCGACGACGTCGCCGCCGACCTCGAGATACTGACCGAGCGCGTCGACGCGCTGGAGGCGACCGTGCAGTCGCTGCACGGCTACGTCGGCGAGATCGAGCACGTGAACGAGCGCGTGGAGCGGCGCGCCGACGCCGCCCGTGCTGCCGTCGAGCGACTGGACGACCAGCCGACCGCACGCCCGCCCGCTCGGTCCACGCGGCCCGCGGAGCGGGGGAGCCACGACGACGCAGCCGGCGACGCGGAGGACCCGGCCGACGACACCGCCACGACGGACGAAGCGGGCTCCATGCTCGACCGGCTGCGGTCGTCGCTGTGACCGTCCGGGTGGTCGCGGCCGTGCTTGCGGCGCTCGCGCTCACTGCTGTCAGCCTGCCGGCCGTCGAGCACGCGACCGACCAGCGGGACGCCGCCAGCGTCGACGCTGCGGTCGACCACACTGCCGACGCCGTCGACGCGCTCACCCGGCGCGGCGACCCCGGCGACCGGGTCGCCACCGCCCCGCGCCGGACCATTCGTCTCGACATCCCGCCGGACGCGACACTGACTGTCGAACCTCGGCCCCCGAGGCTCGTCGCGACCACGGCGAACGGCGCAGCGACCACTCGCCGCCTCCCGGTGCCCGTCCGGGTCTGCGGGGACCGTGAGTCGCTGCGCGGCGCCGTCACACTCGTGTACGTCGAGACACGCGGGAGCCCGGTCGTCGTCGCGCTACGAGGGTTTATCGGCGAGGACGGGAGCAAACCGGCCCATGCGTGCACTCCTGGACCGCGTTCGGGCGTCGCCCGACTCGGACTGCCGGTGTGAGGCGACGCTGGACGCCGGCGCCCTCCGGGTGGCCGCCGCCGACTGTCCCGGCGGCGGTGCACTCACGGCCGAGCCGGCCTGCCGCGAGACGCTGGCTGCCGCTTCCCGCCGCCACGAGCCGGCCCGAATCGTCGTCGACGCCGGCGGCTTCGAGCGCGCGTTCGGCGAGCAGGCGGCCGCGCTGTTCACCGCCGCGGGCCGGTTCGCCGCCCGTGCCGGGGACCGCGACGACCGGCTCGCCCAGCGAGCCCGCCGCGACCCGCTGGCGGCCGCCCGGGAGGCGACGGGGCGAGCGGGCCCAGTCGCCGACCTCGCCGCGGAGACCGGACTCGGCGCCGTCGGGGCCGGCATCCCGGAATACGACGCGCTGCTGGCACACCTCGGGCCGTCGCTCGCCGACGCGCGCGTCGACCCGACGCCGCCGCGGGACGGCCGACTCCGCGACACCCGCGACCTCGAGACGGGCGCGACCGTCCGCGAGTACGACGTCCCAGACGGCGTCCCGGTCTACCACGTCCTCCCACCTGCCTACGACCTGTCCCGCGACGAGTGGCGGCTGCTGGCCGCCGCCCGCAGGCGGCTCGCCGACGGCTCCGTCCCGGACGGGGAGGACGCCCCCGGCCGGGCAGTCCGGCAGGTCGCCGGCGAGCACCGCGAGGTGCTGGCCGACGCGCTCCGGAAGCACACGAGGGGGTTCGGCGTCCTCGAGGACCTGTTCGCCGACCCGCGCGTCAGCGACGTGTTCGCGTCCGCGCCGGTCGCGGACGGCCCGCTGCGGGCGACCGTCGACGGCGAGTCGGTGCGGACGAACGTCCGGTTCACCGAGCGGGGCGCGAGCAGGCTGGCGTCGCGGCTGCGCGCCGAGACCGGCCGGCCGTTCTCCCGCGCGTCGCCGACCCTCGACGCGACAGTCGACGGCCTCGGCGGGACCGGGCGGGTGCGCGTGGCCGGCGTGACCGACCCGGTGAGCGACGGGACCGGGTTCGCGTTCCGCGCCCACGACGCCGACCCGTTCCAGCTCCCGGACCTCGTCGCCAGCGGCACACTCCGCCCCGACGCCGCCGGGTTCCTCGCGGAAGCCGTCTCGCGGGGCGCGGCAGTCCTGTTCGCCGGCGCGAGGGGCGCCGGGAAGACGACCCTGCTCGGCGCGACGCTGTGGGCGCTCGCCCGCGAGACGCGACTCGTCACCATCGAGGACACGCCCGAGCTTCCCGTTCGCGCGCTCCGCGCCGACGACCGCGACGTCCAGGCGCTGTACGCCGGCGAGGACACCGCCGGTGCCGACGTCTCGATGGCGGACGCGCTCCGGACCGCGCTCCGCCTCGGCGACGGCGCCGTCGCCGTCGGCGAGGTGCGCGGCGAGGAGGCAAGCGTGCTCTACGAGGCGATGCGTGTCGGCGCCAGCGACGCCACCGTCCTCGGCACCATCCACGGTGAGGGTGCCGCCGGCGTCCGCGAGCGCGTCGTCGCCGACCTCGGCGTCGACCGCTCGTCGTTCGCCGCGACGGACCTCGTCGTCACCGCCGCCGAGACCGAAGCGGGCCGGCGCGTCACGCGAATCGAGGAGGTCACCGCCGACGGCGACGCCGCCATCTTCGCCGACGAGGACGGCGACGGCGCAGCACCGACGGGTCGAATCGCACGGGGGAACAGCCACGCCGTCGACGCGCTCGCTCGGCCCGGCGAGACGTACGGCGACGTCCGGTCGGCTGTCGACGCCCGGGCGAGCCAGTTCCGATGACCGACCTCGACCACAGCGAGCGCGTCGCCCTCACTGCAGCAGCGGCCGGCGGGCTGCTCGCTGCGGTCCTCTCGCGGTTCGCACCCTACACTGGCGCTGCCGTCGGCGTGCTCGCCGCTGCTACCGCTGCCGGCGCGCTGTACGCGCCACAGCTCCACGAGGTCGCGCGCCGCTCGCGCAGCCTCGGCGCCGCCCCGGACCTCGTCGCGCTCGTCGTGCTCGGGCTCCGGTCCTCACCCGCCATCGAGTCCGCGAGCGCGTTCGCCGCCGACGCCGGCACCGGCCGGCTCGCCGACAGCCTCGCAGCGCACGTCCGGGCCGCCCGTGGCGAACCGACCGCCGGGTTCGCGGCGTTCGCCGACGAGTGGCGGGACTCGCTGCCCTCCCTCCAGCGAGCAGCCGCACTCGTGGCCGCTAGCGTCGACGCGCCAGCGGGCGACCGCGAACGACTCCTCGACCGGGCGCTCGCGGCCGTCGTCGCCGGTACCCGCGAGCGCACCAGCGAGTACGCCGACGCTGTCCGTGGCCCCACGACGGCCGTCTACGCGTTCGGCGTGGTGCTCCCGCTCGCGCTCGTCGGCGTCGTGCCGGCCGCCGCCAGCGCCGGCGTCCCGCTGACTGTCGGCACGTTCGTCCTCGGCTACGACCTCGTGCTCCCGCTGTCGGTGCTCGCGGTCGCCGCGTGGCTGCTCGCGCGGCGCCCGGTCGCGTTCCCGCCGGCGCCCGTTCCCGGCGACCACCCGGCGCTCGACGGCCGCCGGCGCGACGCCGCACTGGCTGCCGGCGCCGCCCTGCTCGCCGCGACCGCCGCCACCGCGTTGCTGCCGGGCTGGGCGACGCCGCTGCTGGTCGCCGGCTGGCCGACGGGCGCGGCGCTGGCCGTCTGGTTCCGGCCCGCCTGCGACCTCCGGGAGCGCGCCCGCGACCTCGAAGCCGGGTTCGCGGACGCGCTCTCGCTGCTCGGCCACCGGCTCGGCGAACGCCAGGCCGTCGAGGCCGCCGTCGCGGACGTCGGCGACACGCTCGACGGCCCGACTGGCGAGGCGTTCGCCGACGCCGCCCGCCGGATGCGTCAGCTGCGCGTCGACGTCGAAGCGGCGTTCCTCGGCGAACACGGCCCGCTCTCGCGGACGCCCAGCCAGCGAGCCCGGGGCGCCGTCGCGCTCGCCGTGCGCGCCGCAGAGCGGGGGCCGGCGGGCGGTCGCGTGCTCGTCGACGTCGCCGGCCTCTTCGACGACCTCGCAGACCTCGACCGGGAGATCCGCCGGGAGTTCGCCGCGACCACCCGAACCCTCCGCCACACCGCGCTCCTGTACGCGCCGCTGGTCGCCGGCGTCACCGTCGCGCTCGCGGGCCGGGTGCGCGGACTGGACGGCGCCAGCGCGCTCCCCCAGTCGGCGCTGGCGCTGGCGGTCGGCGGCTACGTCGTCTGGCTCGCCGTCCTGCTGCCCGGGCTCGCTGTCGCCCTCGACCGCGGCCTGGACCCCGCGCTCGTCGGCCGCCACGCCGGCCTCGCCGTCCTCTGTGCGACCGCCGTCTACCCAGTGACGGCCGTCGCCGCCGGCATCCTCCTGTAGATTTAAATCGGAGACCGGGACCACCCCGTGGTGTGTTCGACACGCCCGCCGACGCACCGCCGCTGCTGGTCGCGCTGTCACTTGTGAGTACCGCCCTCGCCGGCGTCGCGTTCGCGGCGACCCCGCCGCCGGCGCCGAGCGCCGCACCGCTGGCCGGCACCGTCGACGCTGTTGCTGCCGCCGACACCGCCGGCACCGAGGCCCAGCGGGTGGACGCCGAAGCTGTCCGGCTCACGCCCCACGAGGTCGGCGTCCGCAGCGCCGGCGGCACCGCCCACGCGCAGTTCACCTACGGACCCGTGGTCCCCGTCACCGAGGACACCCAGCTCTGGCGCGTGCTTCACGGGACGCCGCCCGATGCCGTCTTCGACAGCCCGACCGCGCTCCGGGCCGTGACCCGGCACGCGGCCGACCGGGAGCACTGCTGGCGCCACGGCGCGTCGCGCCTGACCGTCCGCCGCGTCGCCTGGAGGGGCGTCGATGTCACGCTCGTCGGCGCGTAGGGCGCAGGTCGAACCGGTGCCGGCCGCGGTCGCCGTGCTCGCGCTTTGCCTCGCGATTGCCGCCTACGGGTCGGTCCGGGCGGGCGTGCTGCCACCAGCCGACGAGGGTGCGGCGCCAGCGGCACAGGTCCTCGACGACGTCGACGACGCGGCGACCCCGAACGGGAGTCTGGTCGTGGAGCCGGACCGGCTGTCGGTCGGCCCCGTTCCGGCCGGCTACGAGGCGACCGTCAGGCTCGAGGCGGGCGACCGGAGCTGGACCGCTGGCGCCACTCAGCCGGCGGCCGAGGCGTCGACTGCGTCGCGTCCCGTCCCGGTGCGAGTCGAGTCGAGTGCCGTTCGGCCGGGCCGGCTCACCGTGGTGGTGTGGCAGTGACCCGCGCAATCAGCACAGTCGTCGACGTCTCGCTGGCGATACTGCTTGTGAGCGCTGCGGCAGTGGCACTCGTCACGATTCCGAGCAGCGAGCCCGAGCCACCCGACCCGGACGCCACTGCGCGAACCGTGCTCGCGAGCACGGTCACGGTCGACTACGGTCAGACTGCGTCCGAGACGACGTCTGGGAGAGTGTCGACACTGCTCGCGCACGCCGCCGTCGCCGCCGAGCGCGACACCACTCCCGGCTTCGTCGCTGCGGTCGAGCGAGCAGTCGACGGCGTCGTTCGGGACGCTGGCGGGCGCGTCGAAGTGGTCGCAACCGCGGGAGCAGCGACGCTCCGCGTCGGCACCCGTCCGCCGCCGGACGCTGCCGCCGTGACTGCGACGACCTACGACGTCGACGCGAACGGAACGACCGCCTCGGTCACCGTCCGGACGTGGTCGCCGTGAGGCTCGCCGACGACGACCGCGGCCGCGTCCCGTTCGCACTCGTCGGTGTCGTCCTCCTCGTGGCGAGCGCGACTGCCGCAACCGTGCTCGCCGGGCGGGAGACCGCGCCCGACCGGACTCGCGGCGACCGCGCACTCGACCGGGCGCAGACCGGCGTCGACGCCGCGCTCGCGAGCGCCGCCCGGACCGCGCTGCGGAACGCCGCCAGAAATCCGGTCGTCTCGCCCGCCGATAGCCGGTACGGCGACGCGCTCGGCGACGAGACGGCGTTCCGCGACGCGCTGGCGCTCAGAGTCTACGCTCGCGTCGAGCGCGCGCTCCGAACGCTCGACGCGACAGCTGGCGGCGTGACCGCGTCGCCGTCACTGCCCCGCGTCCAGACGACCCGGGACGCCGAGCGCGCAATCGACCGGACGACCGTGGAAGTGGTCGACGAGTCGACCGTCGAAGTCCGAGTTGCGGGCATCGAGACGGCTGTTCGCCGCGGTGGACGGACGCTCGACCGCCGCGAGCGGGCCGCGACCGTTCGCGTGCAGAGCGCCGCGCTCGCGCTCCACGACCGGACCCAGGAGTTCGAGCGACGGCTCGACACCGGCGCCTTCGAGGGACCAGGACTCGACCGCCGGCTCACAGATCTCCTCCACCGTG
The DNA here is from genome assembly GCF_021729015.1 of Halobacterium rubrum. Taxonomy (GTDB): domain Archaea; phylum Halobacteriota; class Halobacteria; order Halobacteriales; family Halobacteriaceae; genus Halobacterium; species Halobacterium rubrum. The sequence continues at coordinate 220,979 of NZ_JAJQQZ010000002.1, read as the reverse complement.
TCGTCTGGCTGCGTGGCCCGCTGCAGTACGCCGGCGCGCCGGTCGGGAACGTGCTGGCGAACCGCCACGTGGCGCTGGCTGCGAACCGCGCGCTGCTCGACCAGCAGGCGGCCGCCTTCGGCCGGCAGGACGACGCCGGCGGCGAGGCGTACGCTCGCGCGTTCGCCGAGACGGGACTCCGGGACGTGCTCGCTGCCGGGAAGCGGTCGGCGAAGTCCCGGGCGGCGAGCGTCCTCGACGACCACGGCGGTAGCGCGACGGCCGTCGACGTCGGGTTCGCGGCGGCGAAGGCGGCCGCCGACGTGAGCGAACAGACAATCCCGGTCTCGGTGAACGCGACGGCCGACAGAGCCTTCGTGGGGTACGTCGACGGGACGGCTGAACGGTCGCTCGCTGCGACGCTCGACGCGGCGTTCGTCGGCCTCGCCGACCGGTCCGTGGCGGTGACTCGCGAGCGCGAGCGCCGGACGACCAGCGGGTCGGTCCCCGACGGCTGGCGCCTCGTCGGGACCAGCCAGACGACCGACGTGGCCGTGGAGTCGGCACCACCGGGGAGTGTCGATGTCGCTGGTCGACAGGTCGACGCAGTCGGGCGGCGCGTCGTCACGACCGAGACCAGAACGAGCCGGTACAGCAACGGCAGCGAGACCCGGACTGTCACCGAGACCACGCGGACGACGGACAGAGTGACCGTCGGCGTCGCGTACAGCGTCGACCCGCCGGTCCGCGAACTTGTCTCGACTGAGAGTGACACCGTCCTCGACGCCGACGCGCGGACGGTTCGCTCGCCGCTCCACGAGCGGTACGCGCGCTGTGCCACCCGGCGGCTCCTTCGGGACGCCGGCGGTGTCGACGCCGTCGCGCGCCGCGCTGTCGCCGGCGACGCGAACGTCGAGGAGCGCGCGCTCGTCCGACCAGACGTCCCGTCGTCTGTCAGGGAGCGCGCCGCTCGGGGGGTCGCTCGCCTGCGTGACGACGCCCGGAACGTTACCGTCGACCTCTCCACTGGTGACCTGGCGGACAGCACCAACCCGACAGGCGAGCTCGTCGACCGCGTCTGGCAGTTGCACGACGTCGGCTCCGGGTACGAAACAGTCGAGGCTCGCGCAGCGGCTGCGGCGCGAGAGACGTACCTCGCACTGGTCGTCGCCGACCTCCGCGAGCGCGACCGCGGCGGCGGTGTGGCATCGCTCGGCGGCGAACTGGCCGACCGCGGGGTCCAGCAGCCGCCAGCCAGCACCGCCGGAGACGCGGCCGACGGCCCGGTGACCGCCGTCGATGGGACGCCACCCTACCTCACGCTCGGCGAGGTGACGCCGGAGACGGCAGCCGTGTCGACGGCCTACCACCCGCTCGCGGCGCGGAACGAGAACTGGTTCACGGCGCCACACGGCGCAATCGCCGAAGCGGTCGTGTCGGCGGTGCTGCCCGATCCGCCCGATAGCGTCGGCCTCAGTCGGGCCGGGCAAACGCTCGCGGGCACGAACCGGGCGCTCGACGCTGAAGCGAACGGGACGCTCGCTCGCCAGCGTGACGACCTCCGCGAGGCCGTCCGAGACGGCGTCGCGGACGCCCGCGTCGCCTACGGCGGTGTGCTCGCAGAATCGCCAGTCTCGCTCTCGAGCCGGGAGCGCCGGGCGGCAACCCGGCGAGCGCTCGCCCAGTGGCCGACTGTTTCGGGGCGCGCTATCGCCGTGGCGAACGGCTCTGCCGCTCGCGCGGTCGCCGCCGAGGCCGCGGCCGTCGCGGACGCCGACGCCCGCGAGCGGGACCGGCTGGACGCCAGACTGCGCGCGAACGCCGACAGCGTGGCCACGAAGGGACGGGTGCGCGTGGACTCGACACTCGTCCGGGAGACGTCGCGGGCGGCGCACGCAGTCGTCGAGTCGGCAGCCGTGGAGGCCGTCGACGCGACCAGCGGAGCGCTCGCCGAGGAAGCCGCACGGCGAGCGGGCGTGCCGGACATGGGCGCCCTGCCGGCCGGACTGCCGCTCGCTCCCGTGCCCGGGTCGTGGTACGCGACGGCGAACGCGTGGTCGGTCGACGTCCAGGGCTCGTGGGAGACGTTCACGGTGCGAGCCGAGGGCGGGTCGCCAGTCGGAGGCGGGAACGGCACCGCCTACGTCCGGACGGACGAGTCGGTCGCGTTCGACGTGAACGGCGACGGGCGGCTGGACCCGGTCGGCGCGAACGAACGCGTGGCGTTCAGCGTGAACGCGACTGTCGGCGTCGTCGTCCCGCCGGGTCCACGGGGTGTCGGCGACACGTCCGGGGGTGCAACGGAGACGTCGCCCGGCTGGCAAGCGCAGTCCCCTTGAAGCCCGGGTGCGTACAGTGTCGCGTGTTTACCGACGAACTTCGGGACCCCGAGGAGACGACCGCCGAGGCGGTCCGCGCGGACTACGAAGCGACGCTGTCGGGCGTCGTCGAGGAAGCGGGCGTGGACGACGTGACGGCCGCGTCCGGCGTGGCGGAAGGCGTGCTCGAGGCGCTCGCGAACGGCGAGTCGCCCGAGCTCACCGTCGAGGAGGCGGCCGGCGTGCTCGCCGCGAGCGACGACTACCCGCCGGCGGACGCGCTGCTCGCGGAGGTACAGGACCACCTGATGCTCCAGATGAGCTCGGCCGTGATGGACGTGGACGCGCTCGCCAGCGGGCTGGACGACGACTACGACGCGAAGGAGCTCCAGCAGAAGCTGGAGGGCCGGCAGCCGATGACGCTCGCCGAGTACGCGCGCATCCACCGGTACATCGCGTCGGAGAACCCCTACTGATGGACGTCGCCATCCTCGGGTGTGGGTACGTCGGGCTCGAACTCGCGCGCCAGCTCGAGGCCGGCGGCCACGACGCCGTCGGCGTCCGGCGCTCCGAGGACGGCCTGACGGCGGTCCGCGAGACGGGCGCCGAGGCCGTGCAGGCCGACGTGACCGACGCCGACTCGCTGGCGGCGGTGCCGGACGTGGACGCCGTCGTGTTTGCAGCGTCCTCGGGCGGCCGGGGCGCCGAGGCGGCCCGCGAGGTGTACGTCGACGGGCTGCGGACGGCCGTCGAGCACTTCGGCACCCGTGCGGACACCCCCGACCAGTTCGTCTACACGTCGAGCACGGGCGTGTACGGCGACCACGACGGCGGCTGGGTCGAGGAGGCGACGCCGCTGGACCCGACGACAGAGAAGACCGAGGTGCTCGTCGACGCGGAGCGCGTGGCGCTCGACGAGGCCCCCGTGTACGGGATGGACCCGACCGTGGTGCGATTCGCGGGGCTCTACGGCCCGGACCGCTACAGGCTGCTCCGGTACCTCGAGGGCCCCGTCACCGAGGGGTACCTGAACATGGTGCACCGTGACGACGCCGCCGGCGTCGTTCGGTTCGCGCTCGCGGCCGTCGACGAGGACGTGTTGCTGGCGGTGGACGACGAGCCGGTCGACAAGTGGACGTTCGCCGACTGGCTCGCCGACGAGGCCGGCGTCGACCACCCCGAGAAGCAGACCGTCGAGGAACGCATCGAGGCCGGCGACCTCTCGACGCCCGCCGAGCGACGGCTCCGCACGAGGAAGCGCTGCTCGAACGACCGGCTCCGCGAGCTCGGCTACGAGTTCGCGTACCCGACGTTCAGGGAGGGGTACCGAGCTGCCGTCGAGACGTTCGAACGCGGCGAGTACAAGTAGCGGCCGGCCGAACCACGGGTATGGCTACAGCCGACGGGACCTTCGACTACAAGGAGCGGTTCGGCGAGGAGACGGCGCGCACGTACTTCCGGCGCGTGGGCGACCGAGCCGTCTCCAGCGTCGGCCTCGGCACCTACCTCGGCGACCCGACCGACGCGGTCGACGACGCGCTCTACGAGACCGTGCAGGCTGCCCTCGAGTCGGGCGTGAACGTCCTCGACACCGCCGTGAACTACCGTCACCAGCGCAGCGAGCGGGTCGTCGGGCGCGCGGTCCGGGACAGCGACGTCGACCGGGACGCCGCCTTCGTCGCGACGAAGGGCGGGTTCGTTCCGTTCGACGGCGAGCGACCCGAGAACCCCGCACAGTACGTCCAGCGCGAGTTCGTCGACCGCGGTCTGGTCGACGCCGACGACCTCGCGGCCGGCAGCCACAGCATCGCGCCGGGGTTCGTGGACGCGATGGTCGACCGGTCGCTGGAGAATCTCGGACTGGACACCATCGACCTCTACTACGTCCACAACCCCGAGACCCAGCTCGACGAACGGCCCGCAGGCGAGGTGTACGACCAGCTCGAGGCGACGTTCGAGCGGCTGGAGGAGCGCGTGGCTGCTGGAGACATCGTTCACTACGGCGTGGCGACGTGGGACGCGTTCCGGGTGGCGCGGGACCACGAGCGCTTCCTCGACCTCGGGGAAGTCATCTCGCGGGCGCGGAGCGCGGCGAAGACGGTCGGGAACACGGCGACGCACCTGCGCGCCATCCAGGTGCCGTTCAACGTCTACATGGCGGACGCGTTCACCGTCGAGTCACAGGAAGGCCCCGACGGCCCCCAGAGCGTACTCTGGTACGCCCACGAGGCCGGGCTGAGCGTGTTCACGTCGGCGAGTCTGGCGCAGGGCGAGGTGCTGTCCGGCGTCCCCGAGGACGTCGACGCGAAGCTCTCCGGGGACACGCCCGCCCAGCGCAGCCTGAACTTCGCGCGGAGCGCGCCCGGCGTGACGAGCTCGCTCGCGGGGACGACCAGCCCCGAGCACGCCAGGGAGAACGCCCGCGCCGGCGAGTTCGAACCGCTCGGCGCGGACGCCTTCGACGCCGTCTTCGAGTAGCCGTTACCGTATCTGCTTCCACTCGCGGCCGCAGCTCGGACACGCGCGCCGCCACCCGACGCCGCCGCGGTCCTGCGTGACGAGGCGCGTATCGCAGTCCACGCAGACGAGCCGCTCGTACGTGTCTTTGCGTACCGCGCCGGACCGAAGCGCCTTGTTAATGGAGCTCATACGTCCGGCGTACCACACCGGGGTCCTTCGGTAGTTACGTGTTAACCACTGACCCGCGTCGGTGGCCGGAACCGGAAGCGTTGTGCCCGCCCGCCGAGAAGCCGCCGTGTGGCTCCGACCAGCGACGGCGACGCGCGCCGGCTCCCCCTCTTCGGGTCGCTGTGCGCGCTCGTCTTCCTCGTGAACTTCGGCCGGGTCGTGTTCGCGCCACTGGTGGCGCCGCTCCAGGAGTTCTTCGCCGCGAGCGACGCCGCCGTCGGGCTGGTGGCGACGCTGGCGTGGCTGGGTAGCGCGCTCCCCCGGCTCCCCACCGGCTACCTCCTCACGCGCGTCGCCCGCCACCGGGTCGTGCTCGGCACGGGCGCCCTGCTCACGGTGGCGTCGGCGCTGATGACGCTCGCGCCCACCATCGAGCTGGTGATGGTCGGTGCGCTGCTCGTCGGGCTGGCGTCGGGCGTCTACTTCGTCGCCGCCAACCCCCTCGTGAGCGAGCTGTTCCCCGACCGTGTCGGGCGCGTCATCGGCGTCCACGGCACGGCCTCGCAGCTCGCCGCCGCGCTCGCACCGCTGCTGGTCGGTCGCGTGCTGCTCGTCCACTACACGTGGCGCGCGCCGTTCTACCTCCTGTCGGCGGCCGCCGCCGTCGTCACGCTCGTGCTGTACGTCACCGCGAAGCGCGCCGACCTGCCCGACGCGGCCGGCGCCGACCGCGACCTGCTCGGCGGCATCCGCCGCCAGTACCGCGTCGTCGCGCTCGGCGTCGTCATCGTCGGCGTCACCGGGCTCGTCTGGAACGGCTTCTTCAACTTCTACCCGAAGTACCTCGTCGAGACGAAAGGCGTCCCCGAGCGCACCGCGAACGTCCTGCTGACGGTCGTGTTCGCGGCGGGCGTTCCGGCGTTCTGGTACACGGGCCGGCTCGCCGACCGCTTCCGGCACGTGCCCCTGATGCTCGCCGTCCTCGGGTCGTTCGTCGTCACGCTGCTCGCGATGACGGTCGTCGAGGGCACGCTGGGCGTCGCCGTCGTCTCCCTCTTCCTGGGGTACGTCATCCACAGCCTCTTCCCCGCCATCGACACCTTCCTGCTGGACAGCCTGCCGGACAGCGACCGCGGGTCGGCGTACGCCGGCTACAGCGCGACGATGATGATCGTGCAGGCGTTCGGCAGCGTGGTCGTCGGTACGCTGCTCGGTACCGGGTTCGCCTACGACGCCATCTTCCGCACGGCCGCCGCCGGCCTCGGCGTGCTCGTCGTCGGCCTCGTGGTACTCCAGCGGGCGGGGCGCTTGCCGCAGGGCGCAAGCTAATTCCCCCGGCGCCCCTGCCCGTAGCGTATGGACTACACGCAGGAGCGCGTGGCGACGCTCCACGACTACGGCGACGCCGACCCGCCGGCGCCAGCGGGTCGCGCTGCGGTCGTCGTTCCGATGACCGACCGCGAGTACGCCAGCCTCGCGACCGAGCGCGTGTTCTCGGAGCTGGAGCGCGTCGACCCCGCGGAGGTCGTCGTGCCGCTGCGAGCGCCCGCCGAGCGCGTCCCGGACTTCCGTGAGTGGCTCGCCGGCTTCGACCTCGACCTCACCCTGCTGTGGTGTGACGGCCCCCGAGTGGGGGAACTGCTCGCCGACGCCGACCTCGACGGCGCTCGCGGGAAGGGCCGAGACGTCTGGCTGGCGCTCGGCGTCGCCGCCCGCCAGGACTTCGTCGTACTGCACGACGCCGACACGGACACCTACGAGGCCCGGGACGTCCGCAAGCTGCTGTTCCCGCTGGCGGACGGTTTCGAGTTCTCGAAGGGGTACTACGCTCGCGTGGAGAACGACCGGCTGTACGGCCGGCTGTTCCGGCTGTTCTACGAGCCCCTCGTCGCTGCCCTCGAGGACACCCACGACCACGACGTGCTGGACTTCCTGGGGTCGTTCCGGTACGCGCTCGCCGGCGAGTGCGGGCTGACCAGCGAGACCGCTCGCGGCCTGCGCGTGCAGCGCGAGTGGGGCCTCGAGGTCGGGACACTCGGGGAGGCCTACCGGCTCGCGGGCCTCGACGGCGCCGCACAGGTCGACCTCGGGCGCTACGAGCACGACCACCGCGCCGTCTCCGGGCCGACGGGGCTCTCGGAGATGAGCGAGGGCGTCGGCGCCGCGCTGTTCCGCGCCGTCGAGGACGCCGGCGTCGACGTCGAGTACGACGCAGTCCGCGAGCGCTACCGCGAGCACGCCGGCCGGTTCGTCCGCGCGTACGGCGCCGACGCCGCGTTCAACGGCTTCGAGTACGACGCCGAGGGCGAGCGCGACCAGACTGGGACGTACGCCGAGGCCGTCCAGCCGCCGGGCGAGGACACCCGGCTGCCGGCGTGGGACGACGCCCCGCTGGACCCCGGGGCGGTCGCCGCCGCCGCCAGCGAGGACGCCGACGACGCACCAGATTGAAGCGGGGGCGGCGGCCACCCGGAGGCATGGACGGCGACCACCTGGCGGGCATCGCGGACCTCTTCGGCGGACTGACGCGCGAGGAGTTCGACCGCGCCCTCGACGAGCTGTCGTTCCGGCGGGACGAGGACATCGACGCCGACGTCGACGAGGCGGTCCGGGACTACTACCTCGTCGGCGTCGAGAGCGCAGCGAGCGACGACAACGAGGCGACCGAGGTGTTCGCGCCCGGCCCCGTCGCGTTTCCGGAGCCGCCGGACGGCGCCGAGGACCTCCCGCACATTCTCGGCAACGTGGACCGCCGAGACATCTCCCGCGAGGAACTCGCAGCGGCGGTGCGGAACCGGCTGACGACGGACGCCGACCACGCCGAGGCGGGCAGCGACCGCGCGCGCTACCTCGTGGACGTCACGTACGACGCCGAGGCGTGGGCGCCGGTCGACCTCGCGGACGTCCGCGCGGCGCTCGCGGACGGCGACTGAGCAGGGACTGCGGTAGACGCGTGAATTAAGGCCGTCGCCCCCGTCGCCTCCGACATGGACCTCTCCGGGGTAGCCGCCCACCGGCCGGTCCGCGTCACCGACCAGGACCGGGACGCCGCCGTGCTCGTGCCGGTCGTCGACGAGGACAGCGAGCGGGACGGCGGCTGGAGCGGCCCGACGAGCGGCGGGGCCGACGGTGACGGCAGCGCGTACGGCGAGCCAGCGCTCGTGTTCACGAAACGCGCCGACCACCTCGGCGAGCATCCCGGCCAGATGAGCTTCCCCGGCGGCGGCCGGGAGCCCAGCGACGTCGACCTCCGGGACACGGCCGCCCGGGAAGCCGAGGAGGAGATCGGGCTGCGGCGGTCGGAGGTCCGGTTCGTCGGCCAGCTCGACGACATCGCCACCATCACCGACTACTCGGTGACGCCGTTCGTCGCCCGGGTGCCGGGCCGCGAGTACGACCCCGACGAGCGCGAGGTCGAGGAGGTCGCCGTGCTCCCGATTTCGGGGTTGACGGACTCGTCGAACTACGAACTCGAGAAGCGCACGCACCCCGAGTACGGCGAGGCTCTGGTGCACTTCTTCCACGTGGACGGCTACACAGTCTGGGGGGCGACGGCCCGCATCCTCGTGCAGTTCCTCGACCTCGCTGCCGGCTGGACGCCGCCGGACCGCGACCCGGAGGTCGTGGAACTGGACCCGGACTACCCGGAGTGAGAGACGAGCGCGCCGGAGACCCGGCGACGCCCGCCGGTGGGGGGTAGCCTGAAGTCCGGTCGGCCCCACTAGACGGCCATGCCAGAGTCGCGCCGCGTGGCCGTACTGGGGGGAGGAATCGCCGGGCTGACGGCGGCCATGGAGCTCGCCGAACGCGGGTACGACGTGACCGTCTACGAGGCCAACGACCGCGTCGGCGGGAAGGCGCGCTCGATGCCCGTCGACGACGACGCCGGCGACGACGGTTTGCTCGGCGAGCACGGCTTCCGCTTCTTCCCGGCGTACTACACGAACGTCGTGGAGACGATGGAGCGCATCCCGGACGGCGACGGGCGGTCGGTCGCCGACCACCTCGTGCCCACCACGGAGACGCTCATCGCGAACACGGACGGTGAGGGCGCGGTGGCGTCCACGGAACGCCCGTCGACGCCCCGGGAGTGGCTGGACGCCCTCCAGCCCCAGATTGCCGGCGGCGAGGTCCCGCGCCGGGAGCTGGCGCACTTCGTCAGCCGACTGGCGGTCCTGCTGACCAGCTGCGACGAGCGCCGCGAACAGGAGTTCGAGCAGCAGTCGTGGTGGGAGTTCATCGACGCCGACGAGATGTCGCCGGCGTACCGCAAACACCTCGCGCAGTCCACGCAGTCGCTGGTCGCGCTCCGCCCGGAGAAGGGCAGCGCGCGCACCGTCGGCACCATCTACCTCCAGTTGCTGCTCGGCCAACTCGACCCGAACGCGCCCGCCGAGCGCGTGCTGGACGGCCCGACCAGCGAGGTGTGGCTCGACCCGTGGCACGAGTACCTCGACGCGCAGGGCGTCGACGTCCGGCTGGAGAGCCCCGTGACCGCCATCCACAGCGACGGCCACCGAGTCACGGGCGTCGAGGTCGACGGCGAGACCGTGACGGCCGACCAGTACGTCGCCGCGCTCCCCGTCGACGTCCTCCCGGAGCTGCTGACGCCCGAGCTGCGGCGCGCGGCGCGCTCGCTGAGTGGCGTCGAGCGCGTCGAGACGGCGTGGATGAACGGCGTCCAGTTCTACCTCGACCGCGACATCGAGGTCGTCGGCGGGCACGCCGTCTACGTCGACTCGCCGTGGGCCATCACGTCGGTGAGCCAGCGTCAGTTCTGGGCCGACCACGACCTCGAAGCGCGGTCGGACGGCGACGTCGAGGGCGTGCTGTCGGTCATCGCCTCCGACTGGGACACCCCGGGCGTCCTGTACGACAAGCCCGGGCGGGAGTGCACCCGCGAGGAGGCCGTCGAGGAGATCTGGGCGCAGGTGCAGGCCCACCTCGGCGAGGACACGCTGCCCGACGACGCGCGCGTCTCGCACTTCCTCGACCCCGAGCTCTCGGAGACCCCTGAGGGGCTCCGGAACGACTCCCCGCTGGTCATCAACACCGTCGACAGCCTCCGGAACCGCCCGGACCCGGACACCGAGGCGCCGAACCTCGCTGTCGCGGGCGACTACGCGCGCGTCGACACCGACCTCGCGACGATGGAGGCCGCAAGCGAGGCCGGGCGGCGCGCCGCAAACGCGGTCCTCGACGCCACCGGCGCCGCCGCGCCCCGCGTCGAGGTCTGGGGGCTGGAGGAGCCCCGTGCGTTCGAGCCGCTGAAGCGACAGGACCGCCTGCGGTTCAGGCTCGGGCTGCCACACCCCGGCGAGGTCGGCCACGACGCGTGGCAGCTCTCGCGCAGACTCCGCCCCTGACGACACGCTTTTCCCCTCGGACACGGTACCCCGGGTATGGTCGCAGAGACGATGGATCGAGTTCCGGCACTGTTCTAGTACTACAACCAGTCTCGCGACCCGGGGTGGTTCGTCGTGCTGAGTCCCAGTAGCGACGCCCACGCCGCGGTCGCGGGCATCGACGCGGTCGCAGTGAAACCCGCCGAACACGACTGGCGGCGCATCGAGCATCTGGCCGACTCCGTCGGCACCGTGACGGTCGACTACGAGGGCCGCGAGCACCTCCCCGACCTCGACGGGCTCGCCGCTCTCGCGGGAGACAGCCGCGAGATTCGACTGACGACGCCCGTACGAGCGGACGGCTTCGACCCCCTCGGGGACGACTCGCTGGCCGCCGACCTCCCCGAAAGTCTCGGGCGCGTGCTGGTCGCGGGCCACGGCGCCTACCTCACCGACGAGGAGTCCAGCCGCGCGGTCGCCCCCAGGCTCGGCGCCGCCGTCGAGGCGGCGACCGGCGACGCCTGGGTGGGCACAGAGGGCGTGGAGCGCGCCGCACTCGCCACTGGCGCTACCCAGTTCGAACTGCTCTCGCGAGGCACCGAGCGCGACCTCCACGGGCTGCGCGCGGCGGGCTTCGACGGCGACGTCGCCGTCTACGCGCCCACCGTGCTCACCGACGACGAGAACGAGATTCTGGACGCGGTCGGGGACTACACCGCCCGCCGGGGGCCCGTGCGGCGCGCGCTCCCCGACGACGCCGAGACGGGCGCGGCCGCCGACGGCCGCGCCCGCGAGGTGCTGTCGAAGGCCGTGCGGGACTACGCGCTCGTGGGCGACCGGGAGACGGTCCGGGAACGCGTGACGGCGCTCCGGGAGGCAGGCGCCGACCACGTGGTCGCGTACCCCGCTCGCGGCCTCGACGCCTTCACTCGCGCGTGACGACGAACGTCCGGCCGCCGCGGCGCTCGATGTAGGCGTCGTCGTGGGTGTCCGCGTAGGCGGCGACGCCGGCGGCGGTCATCTCCGACACCTCGACGCGGTGGCGGTCGCTCGTGGACGGTCGCTCCGAGCGGCGCGTCTGAACAGGCATACCTCTTCGTGCACCCGGAACGGGCTTGAAGGCCACCCGTCCGGAGTGAAAGTGAAACTGACCGAGGGCGCCGGTTCGGCGCGTCCACGGGAGTTATCGGGGTCGCGCGCCCACCAGCCTGCATGGACGACGACGACGCTGACGCAGGGCCAGCGCGCCGGGTCGCCGTGGTCGGCGCCGGCGCGGTCGGCCTGACGGCCGCCCACGACCTCGCCGCCCGTGGCGCTGACGTGACGGTGTACGAACGGGAGACCGTGGCCGCCGCGAGCACGGGGCGCGCGGCCGGCATCTGCTACGACGCGTTCGCCGAGGACGTCGACGCGCGGGTCGCTGCCCGCGCCGTCGAGCGCTTCCGCGAATTCTCCGGCCGCGGGGACTTCGAGTTCACCGTGACGCCGTACGTCTGGTTCGTCACCGAACCGGGCGCGAAAGCCGACGCTATCCGCAAGCAGGTGGCCGCGATGCAGCGCCACGGCCGTGCCGTCGAGCGCGTCGACGGCGACGACCTCGCCGTCGAGTTCCCGGCGCTCCGCGCGGACGACGTCGTCGAGGCCGCAATCGCCCGGGACGCCGCCGTCGTCGACACGAGCGCGTACGCCGACCTCCTCGCCGACCTCGCGCGCGACGAGGGCGTCGAGATTCGCGAGCACGAACCGGCGACCGTTGCGGTCGACCCGGTCGCAGTCAACGGCACCGGCTACGACGACGTGGTGGTCGCCGCCGGCGCGCACACGAAACAGGTGCTCGCAGACGCAGGCGTCCCGGTGCCGCTGAAACCCTACCGGGTGCAGGCACTCACGGCAGACGCACCCGGTGAGGGGCTGCCGACCGTGTACGACGCCACGGCCGGCTACTACGCTCGGCCGCATCCAGAGGGCCTGCTCGCCGGCGACGGCACCGAGCCCGTCGAGGCCAGCCCCGACGGCTACGACCGGGACGGCGACGACTGGTTCGTCGACGCGATGGACGACCGGCTCCGCGACCGGTTCCCGGGCTACCACCCCGACGTCGAGCGCGCGTGGGCCGGCCTCTGTACCGCTACGCCCGACCGCGACCCGCTGCTCGGCGAACTCCGCGACGGCCTCTACGTCGCCGCCGGCTGGCAGGGCCACGGCTTCATGCGCGCTCCCGCCACCGGCGAAGTGATCGCAGAACAGGTCCTCGACGGCGAGGGGATTCCGGCGTTCGACCCGGCGCGATTCGACGGCACCAAGTCGTTCGACGTCGTCGAAGGGATGGCCGTCGAGTAGGCGGCGCTACGCCTCGTCGCCGTCGCCGGACGCGTCCTCGCTTTCCTCGTCGTGGTGGTCGTCGTCGCTCTCGTGGTCGTCACCGTGCGCTGGCTCGTCTCCGTGCTCCTCGGGGGCGGACGCGGTGACGTCGATGGTGGTCGCGTCGTCGCCGCGCTTCGGCAGGAACACGTACAGCGTGCCGTCGTCTTTCAGCTCTGCGCGCGCCGACTCGGCGTCCACGACGGCGTCCTCGGGCAGCGTCGCGCTCCCCTCCAGTGTGAGCCCGCGACCCGGGAACACCATCTCGAAGCCCTCACGGAACCCCCGGAAGCGGTCGACCCGCACGTGGACCTCGCTGCCCTCGTAGCTCACCTGGACGTCGCTGGCGTCGGCGCCCGGCGCGTCGAACACGAGCAGGTACTCGTCGTCGCCCTCCAGCATGTCGACGGGCAGCGGCGACTCCTCCTGGAACCGGGAGGCCGCACGCCCCGCGCGCTTCAGGACCTCGCTGCCGACGGACTCCGCGAAGTCTTTGCCCTTCATAGCTCGATCTCCGCGAGGTCGTCAGTGGTCCCGCAGTACGGACACGAGAAGTCGGCGACGCCGACGTCGTCGGGCATGTCGTAGGTGTAGTGGAGTTCGAACATGTCCATCTCGCAGTCCCCGTTGTCGCAGCGAACCTCAAGCGTAGCTGGCATACGCTTCTGTTGGAGCGCCGCGGCCAAAAAGGGGGTGGCCGGGGCGAGAACGACCCCCTCGCCGGAACAGGCAAGTGGCCGGCGGTGGCTCGCTCTCCCGTGCAAGCGACTCGCCGCCTCCGCTCGCTCCCCGCTCGCGGCCGCCGGTTCGTCGCCGCGCACGCATCTCGGCTGGTGCTGGCTGCCGCAGTCCTCGCCGGGATTCCGACGGCAGCAGCCTTCCCGACGGCGAACCCCGGGCAGGTCGCGCTCGCCAGCGACGCCTACTACGCCGCCGGCCGCGCTGTCCTCGCCGGCCAGCCCCTCTACGACGTGGGGTTCCTCTACCCGCCGCCGGTCGCCGTCGCGTTCCTCCCGAACGCCCTGCTGGGGGACGCCACGCTCGCGTACGCCTACCAGTTGCTCGTCGGCGTGCTGGCGCTCGCCGCCGTCGCCGTGACGGGGGTCCGCCTCGCCGAGCGTGCGGGCGCCAGCCTCGACCGCACCGACCGCTGGCTCGTCGGCGCTGCCGTCCTCGCCAGCCCGCCGTCGGTCGTGAACCTCGTGAACGGCCAGGTCAACCCCGCCCTCGCCGCCGCACTCGGCGCCGGCGCGCTCGCGCTCGAAGCCGACCGCGAGTGGGCCAGCGGCGCGCTGTTCGCCGGGGCTGCGCTCGTCAAACTGTTCCCGGCGCTGGCGGGCGCGTGGCTGCTCCGCCAGCGCGCGTGGCGCGCCGTCGCCGCAGCGACGGCTGTCGGCACGGGCGTCCTGCTCGCCGGCCTCCCGCTGTTCGGCGTCGACGCCTACGAGACGTTCGCCACCACTGTCCTCACCGGCGAGACGAACGTCGCCACGTTCCCCGACGGCCCCGACCCCTCGGAGCCGTACGCCACCCTCCGGCGGCAGTTCGCCGCCGTGGCGCCCGGACTCTCCGGCAGCCAGCTGCTCGCCGCGAGCCTCACCGTCCTCGCGCCAGTCGTCGCCGCCGCGAACCGGGTCACTGCGACCGTTACGGACCGCCTCGTCGGCCTCCACGCCGTGCTCACCGCGATGCTGGTGGCGTTCCCGCTGGAGCCGTTCTACGCCGTGCTCTCCTACCCGACGCTCGTCGGGCTACTGTTCGCGCTCGAAGCCGGCACGGCGAGGCGGCTGTTCCTCGCCGGCGCGCTGCTCACCGTCGTCCCCCTCTCGGTGGCAGACGTCGCACTCGTCGCCGAGGCCCCCGCCGTCCCCGCGGCCGTCGGCGACGCACTGCTCGCCGCCGCCGAAACCGCCTTCACGTACGTCCGGACGGCGACCGTCGGCGCCGCCCTCACGCTGGCCGCCTGCGCGCTCCAGCAACACCGCCGTGTGGGGACAAGAGCTACGGCCGAGTACTGAGACACTCGCGTGTGGCCGTCGACACGATATACGGCGTCGACTTCAGCGGCGCGAAGTGCGCCGGCGAGAGCGTCTGGCTGACTGAGGCGAGCGTCGAGGACGGCGCGTTTCGCGTCCGAGACTGCGGGCGCGCCCCCGACGTTCTCGCCGACTACTACGACGGCGAACCCAAGACCGACAGGGGGCCGACACTCGCCGCGCTCGCGGCGTTCGTCCGGAGCCAGCCCGACGCGACCGCCTTCGGCTTCGACTTCCCGTTCGCCGTCCCGCGAGCCGTCGCCGAGGGCGCGTTCGACGCAGCGACGTGGCGCGACGTCGTCGACGCCGTCGCGGACTGCAGAGACGCCGACGCCTTCGCCGAGGTCTGTGTAGAGTGGACGAACGCGAACGCCGACGGCACCACGTACCTGAAGCGGGATACGGACCGCGAGCACGGCGCGTTCTCGCCGTACCACTTCTTCGTCCAGCACCAGACCTACCACGGCGTCGCCGACGTGCTCGCCGAAGTCGCGGACGACGCGCAAGTCGTGCCCTTCGACCCGCCTGCGGCCGGCGGGCCGGCCGTCGCCGAGACGTACCCCGCCGGCGTGCTGGACGCGCTCGGACTCTGCCGTGAGGGCTACAAGGGGACGGGTGAGTCCCACCAGACTCGTCGCGCCCGGAACCTCGACGGCCTCGCGGCGCTCGCGGACGTGTCGATTCCCGGGGGGCTTCGCCAGCGCTACCTCGACGACACCGACGGGGACGCCCTCGACAGCCTGCTCGCGGCGGTCGCAGTGTTCCGGAACCACGGTGACTGGGGCCACGAGCCGGACTCGCTGGAGGCCCGCATCTACGTGTAGTCACGTTCTTACGCGTCGACACCCAACGCCAGTGTATGATTGCCCCCGAGGAGCTGGACGTGACGCTCGTGGACGGCTACGTCGACGAGCCCGCGCACTTCGGGGTGCCGCCGTACATCTCGACGTACCCCCGGTACACCGCCGGCGCGCTGGTGGACGCGGGCGTCGACCCCGAGAACGTCACCTACCACACCATCGACGAACTCCGTGAGGACAAGTCGAAGTTCAACGACGTGGCGGACGCCGACCTGTTCGTGTACGTCGGCGGGATGACGGTCCCCGGGAAGTACGTCGGCGGCACGCCCGCCGAACCAGACGAGGTCCGGGAACTGGCGTGGCTGGCCGACGGCACGAGCGTGATGGGCGGGCCCGTGCGGTTCGGCGTCGGCGAGGAGAACGCCGGCGCCCAGGAGATGGAGCGCTCCGACCTCGACTTCGACTTCCTCGCGATGGCGGACATCGAAGCGGCCGCCTACGACCTCGTGAACAGCGGGCTGGAGGGCTTCGAGGACCGTTACCGGGACAACGAGGAGATCGACCGGTGGGCGGCGAAGGGCGCGTTCGTCGTCGAGCAGCACCCGAACTACCCCGAGTACCTCATCTGCGAGATGGAGACCTCGCGGGGCTGCGCGTACCGGTGTTCGTTCTGCACGGAGCCGATGTACGGCGACCCCTCGTTCCGGTCGGCCGACTCCGTCGTCAGGGAGGTCGGCGAACTGTACGACCACGGTGCCCGGCACTTCCGGCTGGGCCGGCAGGCCGACATCCTCGCGTTCGGCGGCGACGGCGAGGCGCCGAACCCGGACGCCATCGAGCGCCTGTACGCCGGCATCCGGGAGGTCGCGCCCGACCTCGGGACGCTGCACCTCGACAACATGAACCCGGTGACCATCGTGGACTACCCCGAGCAGTCCCGGGAAGCCATCCGCATCATCGCCGAACACAACACGCCCGGTGACACGGCGGCGTTCGGCCTCGAGTCGGCGGACCCGCTCGTCCAGGAGGAGAACAACCTCCTCGTGAGCGCCGAAGAGTGCCTCGAAGCCGTCCGCGTCGTGAACGAGGTCGGCGGCTGGCGGCCCGGCGAGTCCCCCGAGGACGCGCCGTCGTGGGGCGACGGTTCCCCCGACCGGCTGCCGAAACTCCTGCCGGGCATCAACCTCGTGCACGGCCTCACCGGCGAGCGCGCGGAGACCTTCGAGCACAACAAGCAGTTCCTCCAGAGCCTCCTCGACGAGGGGCTGATGGTGCGCCGCATCAACATCCGGCAGGTCATGGCCTTCGAGGGCACCGAGATGGCCGAGACCGGCGTCGACCTCGCCGAGAACCACAAGCAACTGTTCAAGCAGTACAAGACCGAGGTCCGGGAGACCATCGACAACGCGATGCTCCAGCGCGTCGTCCCGCCGGGCACGGTCCTGAAAGACGTCACCCTCGAGTACCACCAGGACGGCAAGACGTTCGGCCGCCAGCTCGGCACGTACTCGCTGCTCGTCGGCATCCCGGGCGAGCGCGAACTCGGCCAGACTATCGACGTCGCCATCACCGACCACGGCTACCGGTCGGTCACCGGCATCCCCCACCCGCTGGACGTCAACGACGCCACGATGGACGAACTCACCGCGATTCCCGGCATCGGGTCCAGTACGGCCGGCGACATCCTCGTCGACCGGCCCCACGACTCCTCGCCGAGCGTCGAAGACGTGGACCTCGGGAAGTTCACGCGTCCCTGAGAACGAGTCGCCGGCCCGAGCGGGCCGTCGAGGTCGACGCCAGTGATCGCCGTGGCGCCGCCGCCGTCGTCAGTACTCTTCGTCGATAATCTCGCCGACCGCGAAGTTCGACTTCACTTCGGTGACTTCGACTTTGACGCGCTCGCCGATCTCGGCGTCGGGCACGATGATGACGTAGCCGCGCTCGACGCGGGCGATGCCGTCGCCCTGCTTGCCGATGTCCTCGATCTCGACGTAGCGAATCTCGCCCTCCTCGACGGGGGGCTGGGGTTCCGAGGACGCTCCAGTGGACGCCGAGGACGACGACGTCGAGGACGTCGAGGACGACGTGCCGTCGCTGCCGCCCGCGTCGCCGTGTCGCTCGATGAGCGCCACCCGGTAGACGTCGCCGGGGTCGACCGAGCCGGTCTCGATCTCGCTCTTCGGGACTTCGACCACGTACTCGTCGTCTTTGACCGTTACTTCCGCGTTGAACAGACAGAGCAGTTCGTCAGATATCTCCAATGTCGAATACCTCCACCGGAATGTCACCCCCTCGGAACTTAGTCGTTGTCACACCGGAGGCGGCGAGTCGCGGATTCGCTGTGGGTCACTCGCCGTACGTCGACCCGTCGGGGCGCTTGGCGCCTTCGGAGTCGTGGACGACCGTCTCCCCGGGTTCGGGATTCGCCGGCTCGTAGTTGTCGCGGACGTCGATGGCTTCCTCAAGTTCCCTGACTGCCCGCTCTTTCAGCGCGCTCGCCAGCGACTCGGCGTCCTCCCGGGAGATGTCGCGGCCGAGCCCCTCGCACTCGTGGGCACGCACCATCCCCTCCTCGTCGCCGGTTTCACCGGCTTCTCGTTGCCCTTCCAGGCCAACGCTGTCGACGGCTTCGCCCATCGGCTGGGTCGTCCCGCCGAGCGCCACGCTGAACGGGTACGTCTGGCAGATGAGCGGCCGGCTGCCGTGCACGGAACACGACCCCGTTCCATTCTCGTCTTCCTCGTAGAACGTGCAGTCGCCACACGAGTCGGTCTGCAGCGCCCACTCGAAGGTCTCGCCCGCGCCGTCCTCGTCGAGGCCGTACGGCATCGGACGCGCGACGTCGCGCCAGTCTCGTGAACGCTGTGAACGAGACCTCGAAGCGGCATCGCCGCTTCGGCGGTCTCGCTCTTCCGTCCGGTCGTCACTCTCGGCGGCCTGTACCTCCCGCACTTCGTCGGGGAAGACGGTCGCCGTGTGCGGGTCGTCCTCCTCTGCTCCCGGGTCGCTTCGCTCCCCGGTCGCAGGTTCGTCGGAACGTGGTTCCGACTCGCTCTTGCAGCACGCCCCGCAGCGCGTGCACTCGAAGCCGATGGTCTCGATGGCGTCCGCCAGCTCCGCCACGTCGAGGGCGCGGGCGTCCTCGAGTTCGGATTCGAGTTCCTGCACGCGAGAGGGCAGGCGCTGGACACGCAAAAGCCACGCGCTGGCCGTCGGGCTGCCGAGGGCCGCAGGGAACCGACAGACGCCGTCGAACTGCGGCGACCCAAACAGTGATTGAACTGGCCGAGAGAGGCCCGCCCGTACTGCCTCCAGTCGCTTTCTCGATACGCTATGGACCACACAGAAGACACGACGACGGACCGACGCACACTGCTGAAGACGACCGGCGCCGCCCTCTCTGCCGGCGTGGCGCTCGGGACGGGCCCCCGGCGGACTCGAGGCCAGTCCGCCGAGGCCTCGATCACGTTCGAAGACCAGACGGCGACAGACGGGACGGTCGTCGTCGCCGAGATCAGCACGGACGTCGACGCCCGGTTCGTGCTCCGGACGACTGGCGAGGGGAGCGAGGAGGTCGCGGCCCCGGTCCAGTTCGACGCCGGCGAGTCGGTCTCGGACTACGAGGTCGGCCTCTCGCCCGTGCCCGAGCAGTCACAGGAGGTCTCGGCGAACCTCTACGACCGGTCGAGCGGCGAAAACATCGCCCGAGTGCTCGCCGAGGTGACAGTCGACGGTTCGGGCGACCGCACCGACGGCGTCCCGAAGACGTTCGTCGAGGCCGACCCGGACGCGGGGTTCGAGTACCCCTACTACCTGTACGCGCCGGCCACCGCCGAGAGCGAGGACCCGAAGCCGGTGGTGCTGGAGCCGACGAACTCCGGGCAGGCGACCGACGACTTCTCGGTACAGCGGCGAGCCGGCGAGCGCACGCTCGAGGGCGGACTGGGCCGCACCGTCGCCGACGGAGTCGGCGCGGCGTACGTCGTCCCGGTGCTGCCGCGGCCGCGCACCGAGCCGGTCGACGCCATGCACTACGTCCACGCCCTGGACGACACGACCCTGGCTATCGAGGACGGGCCGCTGGAGCGAGTAGACCTGCAGGTGTTGCGCATGGTCGAAGACGCCCGGAGCCGGCTCGCCGACCGGGACTACCAGACGGCGGACGGCCTGCTGCTCGCGGGGTTCTCGGCGTCTGGGAACTTCGTCGACCGGTTCACGGTGCTCCACCCCGACGAGGTACTGTCGGTGACCGCCGGCGGCCTGAACGGGATGCCGATTCTCCCCCTCGAGGAGGCCGACGGCCACCGGCTGCCGTACCACGTCGGCATCGCCGACGTCGAGGCACTCACGGGCGAGCCGGTCGACCTCGACGCGCTCGACGACGTCAACCAGTTCCTGTTCATGGGCGCGGAGGACGCCAACGACACCATCCCCTACGACGACGCGTGGACTGACGACGGCCTCCGGCAGACAGCGCTGGACGTCTACGGGGACCACATGATCGAGGAGCGCTTCCCGCGCTCGCAGGCGGCCTACGAGGCGGCGGGCGTGGACGCACAGTTCCGGGTCTACGAGGACACCGGCCACAATCCGGCGCCCGCCATCGGGGACATGGTGGCGTTCCACGAGCGCACCATCGCCGGCGAGGACGTCAGCGAGTTCGGCGAGACCATCCAGACGGTGCTGCGGGTGGACGCGTCTCCGGAGCCGCCGACGGCCGGCGAGCCGGCCGAACTCGACGCATCGGGGTCCGACGGCGGGACCCGCGACCTCGAGTACTTCCTCTGGGACTTCAGGAACGGCGACACGGCCGTCGGCGAGACGGTGACGTACACGTTCGATTCGGCCGGCGAGCAGTCGGTCACCCTGACGGCCGTCTCGGACCGGGGCACCGAGAGCGAACTGACGGAGACGGTGGTCGTCGCGAACGAGGACGGGTCGATTCCGGAGGACGTCGAGACCGAGACGACGACGGACACCGAGTCGGCGACCACCGAGGTGCCAGAGCCGACGACAGACTCGGGCGGGACGGACGACGGGGGAGACGATGGGCGCGACGGCGACGCCGACGAGGGAGCGGAGGCGGATTCGGGGACCGGCGCGACCAGTCCGGGGTTCGGCGTCCTCGGTGCCCTTGCCGGGCTCGCCGGCGGGAGCTACGGGCTCGGGGAGCGCACTGCTGGCGACGACGGCGACAGCGACGACCCCTGAACGCCCTCCGGCTGGCGACGCTCAGTCCTCGACCGGATAGGCGTGCGCGCCGTCCCAGTCGACGCGGCCGTCGACCAGCAGTTTGTCGAGGTGCGCTCGCACGGTCTGCCCGGCGAGGTCGCGGACGCCCGATAGGTCCTTGTCGTAGGCGTGGTCCAGAATGGCGTCGACGGTGCTGCAGCCGTCGGCGACGGCGGCGAGCACGCGGCGCTCGCGGTCGCGGCGGTGCGCGTAGAGCGCGTGGAGACGCTCGCGTGGGTTCTCGACCGGCGGGCCGTGACCGGGGTGGAGACGGCCGTGACCGGGGTGGAGACGGTCGAGGTCGCGGGTGGCGAGACGTCGCAGGGAACTCAGGTAGGCGCGCATGTCGCCGTCGACGGCGCCGACGAAGACGCTGCCGTCGGCGAACACGAGGTCCCCGGTGGCGGCCTCGCCGTCTGCGAGGAAAGCGACGTGGTCGGGCGCGTGGCCCGGCGTGTCGAGGACGACGACGCCGGAGGCGCCGAGCTCGTCGCCGGGGCGGAACAGCCGGTCCGGCACGACGCCCGTCTCGCGCTCGAAGCGGTCGGCGAACCCGGCGTGGGCCCACACCGTCGCGCCAGTGCTTCCAGCATAGTGGGCGGCTGCGCCGACGTGGTCCGGGTGGGCGTGCGTGACTGCGAGGTGGTCGACGCCGCCGGACTCGGTGGCCTCGTCGAGCGCGTCGGTTCGCGCGGCAGGGTCGACGAGCACGCGCTCGCTGCCGCCGTCGCTCAGCAGGTACGCGTTCGTCGAGCCGTGGGGGGCGCGGGTGTCGACGGGGGCCGGCCGGCGTTCGAACACGCCGCTACGCAGGGCCTGCGGGGAGAAAAAGCCCGGTCAGTCGGCGAGGTAGTACACCTGCTTGCGGGCGTCCTCGAAGCTGTACCGGGACTCGACGAGGCTTTCCTCGCCGAGGCGGTTCAGCGCGTAGCGGACCGTGCGGTCGGGCAGCAGCGACTCCTCGGCGAGCTCTCCCTGCGAGAGCGGGGAGTCGATCTCCAGGACCTTCGCGACGAGCTTCGCGCTCGGCGGGAGTTCGCTCAGGCGGTCGCGGAATTCCTCGTCGTCTGCAGGCGCCGACTCGGCCTCCGTCGCGGACAGGCTCATGGCAGCATTTGCCACACTGAGGAAGGTAAAGGTTGTCTACCCGTGTAACTTAATTCCTTATATTGTATTAGGCGGGCTCACCCGGTCGATTTACCAGCGTGGGAAGTGACCTCCCGACATGGTTGCCATACCCGAGGAGTACCACGACCTCTTCGAGCGCCGCTCGTTTCTGAGTCTCGGCACACTCACCCCGGACGGCGTCCCCCACGTCACGCCGGTCTGGGTGGACTACGACCACGACGCCGACCACGTCCTGTTCAACACGGCCGAGGGCCGACGGAAGGAGAAGAACGTCCGCGGCGACGACCGCGTCGGCGGCTGCATCCTCGACCCCGACGACCCCTACCGGTACGTCGGCTTCCAGGGCGACGTCGTCGAACACACCACCGAAGGCGCCGTCGAACACATCGACGAACTCGCGCAGCGCTACATGGGCGAAGACGAGTACCCGCACCACGGCGACGAGGACGGCGACCGCGTGCTCGTCCGCATCGAACCGACGCGCGTGTTCGGATAGGGGCCGGCGGCGTGGCGTTCCAGTACGGTTTTAACGGCCCGCCCACCACGTGGCGATAGAAGCGTGAAGGGACAGGAGTGGTACCAGGCCACCGAGGTCGCCGAAGAGTACGACGAGAAGCGGTTCTCTCGCGGCGGCCGGTACATCGACCGCCGGGAGAAGCAGGCAGTACTCGACGCGCTCGGGCGCGTAGAGGGCGACCGCGTCCTCGAAATCGCCTGCGGTACCGGCCGGTTCACCACCATGCTGGCCGAGCGCGGCGCGGACATCACGGGTCTGGACATCTCCGGGCCGATGCTCCAGGAGGGCCGTCGGAAGGCCCAGAAGGCGGGCGTTGCCGACACAATCGAGTTCATGCGCGGGGACGCCGGCCGGCTGCCGTTCCCGGACGACCACTTCGACACAGTGTTCGCGATGCGATTCTTCCACCTCGCGGACACGCCGGCGAAGTACCTCGCGGAGATGGCGCGCGTCTCGAAGAACCAGGTGTTCTTCGACACGTTCAAGCGGTTCAGCACGCGGTCGCTGTACAACTGGCTGCTCCCGATGGGGTCGCGGCTCTACGGCTCCCGGGAGGTCCACGACCTCGTCGGTGAGGCCGGGCTGACGCTCGTCAACGACGAACACGACTTCGTCGCGCCGTACGGCTTCTACCGGGAGGTCCCGGACTGGGTGGCCCGGCCGTTCCGGCGCGCGGACACCGCTGTCGGCGCGACGCCGTTCGGCGAGGCCCTCGCGTCGGTGTCGTACTGGGACGCACGCGTCTAGGGCTCCGAGCCGGGACGTTTTTACCGGCGGCTCCGAACGGACGGGGTATGGACCTCTCGGTGGTTGTACCGACGCTGAACGCGCGGGACGCGCTCGTCGAGGCGCTCGACGCGCTCGCGGCCCACGCGCCAGCCGCCGAGGTCGTCGTCGCGAACGGGCCGTCAGTCGACGGCACGTCCGGGACAGTCCGGAGTCACGACGCCGTCGACGTGCTCCTGGAACTCTCCGAGCGGAACCTCAACGCCGCCCGGAACGCCGGCATCGCGGCGAGCAGCGGGAACGTCGTGGCGTTCGTCGGCCAGGACACACAGGTCCGGGAGGCGTGGACGGGCGCCGTCGCGGACGCCGTCGCGGGCGGCGCCGACGCCGTCACCGGCCCCGTCCACCGGGACGTCGAGGGCGGCGTGACGACGGAAGCCGTCGAGCGACGCACAATCTCGGGCCGCGACGTGACGTTCTTCGACGGCGGAAACGTCGCGCTCACCCGGGACGCGCTCGAGGAACTGGACGGCTTCGACGAGTACCTCCAGACGGGCGCCGCCCGGGACGCCGCCCACCGGCTCGCGGGGATGGGCCGCGAGGTAGCGTGGGCGCCGAACGTCTGCGTGCTGCGCGACGAGCGCGACGACATCCAGCACCGGCTCCCCGAGGACACCGAGGAGTCGCCGTGGGGGCTGAAGTACCGGGCGCTCGCCTACCGGCTCGCGAAGAACTACGGCGCGACGCCCCGCATCGCCGCGCGCGTCTTCCGGCACGCGTCCGGCGACGCCGTCTCCGTCGGTGCGGACGTCGCTCGCGGCGACGCCGAGCTCTCCGAGTGGGCGGCGGCGGGCGCCGCCGTCCTCCCGAACCTCTGGCGCGGCGGACAGGACGGACTCTCGGCGCGCGTCGCCGACCGGACGCCCCGCAGGAACCCGAACGGCGTCTCCGCCCGAATGGATCGCGTGCACGCCCGCCACGACGGCCAGTAACTCGTCCGGCTGGCAGGCGGAAAACCGCCGGCTACTCGCTGTCGAGGCCGGGAATCACGCGGCTGGGGTTCCGGCCGAACGCTTTCGTCATCGCGTCCTCCGTCACGTCGAGTGTCAGCAGCTCCATCAGCGCGACGTTCGGGTGGGTGGCGGGCGCGCCCGACCCGAACAGCACGCGGTCGGGGTGCTCGACGATGGCGCGCTCCAGCAGCTCCCGGTACCGGACGGCGGCCGTGTCGAGGTAGAGGTCGTCGTGGCGGTCGAGCAACTCGATGGCCTCCCGCATCAGCTCGCGGTCCAGCGGGTGGCCGCCGAAGTGCGCCAGCACCACGGGGAACTCTCGGTCGAGCAGGGCGTCCTCGAGGGCGCCCGGCGGGAATTCCCGGCCGCCGTGCACGAGCACCGGTAGCCCGACGTCGTCGAGCACGTCGAGCACGTCGCCGTCCGGCAGCCCGTCCTGGGTCGGGTCCAGCTTGAAGCCGTGGAAGCGGTCGTCGTACGCGTACTGCTCGATGTCCTCCGGGCTGGTCTGCCACTCGTCGCGGGACGAGGTGAAGTTCCGGAGCGTCGACGTCGCGCCGTCCCCTGGGTCGCGGGGGCCGTCGATGCGCGCGAACGCGATGAACGGCCGCTCGACTGCCTGCCGGGCGACGGCGTTGTTCGCCCGGAGGTAGCCCTGCTCGCCCTTCTGCGGGCCGGGGAAGACGACGGCGCGCACGATGCCGGCCTGGTGCATCTCGCGCTCGAGGTCCTCGCCGCCGATGGTCCGGCCGCGCACGGGTCGGCCCGGGCCGGCGTGGAGTCGCGCGTGGCAGTCCACGACCCGGAACCCGTGCTCCAGTTCCAGCATGCGGAAGTGCTCGCCGGCCGGCCATATCGGTCTGACGGTGCAGGTACACCGCAGCCGACGCGCGGCCAGCCGGCCACAACCTTTAGCCGCGACACCGCTCTGGGAGCCGACACGATGAGCGACCAGCTCGGCCTCGCCGGGTGCGTTGCCATCGCGCTCGGCGGCATGATCGGTGGCGGCATCTACGCTGTCCTCGGCGTCGTCGCAGGCATCGCTCGTGGAGCGACGTGGGTCGGGTTCGTGCTCGCGGGCGTCGTCGCGGCCTGTGCGGCCTACTCCTACCACGTCCTGAACGCCCGTGGCGACAGCGGGGGTGGCTCCGTCTCGTTCGTCCAGCGGTCCCTCGGCAACGACACGCTGGCGGGCGTCGTCGGCTGGACGCTGCTGTTCGGATACGTCGGCTCGATGGCGATGTACGCCTCGGCGTTCGCGGAGTTCGCCCTGACGTTCCGGGGCGTCCCGGAGAGCATCGCGGGCGTCCCGCTGCGCCCCGCCGTCGCAGTGGGTGCGGTCGCCCTGTTCGTCGCCCTGAACCTCGCCGGCACCCGGACCACCGGCTCCGTCGAGGAGGGACTCGTCGCGGTAAAGGTCGGCGTCCTCGTGGCGTTCGGCGTCGGCGGTCTCGCGTACGCGTTCGGTGTCCCGGAGTCCGGACTGACGCTCGGCGCCGGCCGGCTGGGGTCCACGGACCCGGTGGTCGCGGCCGCCATCTCCTTCGTCGCGTTCCAGGGCTGGCAGCTCCTCTTCTACGACCAGGAGTCCATCGCCGACGCCGTCGAAACCATCCGGCGAGCAGTCTCCGTCTCGATTCCTGTCGCCGTGGCCGTCTACGTCCTCGTCGCGGTGGTCACCGTCTCGCTCGCGCCCGAGGCGCTGCGGAACAACCCTCACGTCGCGCTCGGGCAGGCCGCCTCGACGATGCTTTCGGAGGTCGGCCTCGGCTCCGCCGGGTTCGCCGTCATCTCCGCGTCCGCGCTGTTCTCCACCGGCAGCGCCATCAACGCCACCCTGTTCTCGGCGGCGCACTTCGCGAAGCGGCTCCTCGGCGGCGACTTGCTCTCCGACAGGCTCGGGGACGCCGACGCCGATGGCGTCCCCGAGCGCACAGTCGTCGTGCTCGGCACGCTCACCGCCGCGTTCGCCGCCTGGGGGAGCCTCGGCGCCGTCACGTCGTTCGCGTCGCTGGCGTTCGTCGTCGTGTTCGGTGCCGTGAGTGCGCTCGCGTTCCACGAGCGGGAGAGCGCCGATGCCCACCCCCTGCCGCCCGCGGTCGGCGCCGTCGGCGCGCTCGGCTTCGCGCCGCTGATGCTGTGGAATCTCTACACGCGCGAGCCGGAGACGTTCTGGATGGTGCTCGTGCTCGGGGTCGGCGCCGTCGCGGTCGAACTGCTGTACTTCGAACGTGAAGCGCTCTCCGAGGAGTTGGCCGAGGCGGAGAGCGCGGTTACGTCGCTGCGCTGAGCCGCACCGTCGGCAGCCGCCAGTCGAACCTGATGGCGAGCAGGCGCAGCGCGAACGTCAGCCCCGCACAGGCGGCGGTGCCGGCGGTCGGGGAGCCGCCGGCCGCCGTGACGGCCCAGAGAGCGGCGCTCCCGGTGACGGCGCAGGTGGCGTAGAAGTCCTCGGCGAGCACGAACGGCACGCGCTGCAGCAGGACGTCCGAGACGAGGCCGCCGCCCACGCCCGTAATCGTCCCGAGGACGACGACGCCGAACGGTGACGCGCCGGCTTCGACGCCGACGAGCGCACCCGTCGCGGCGAACGCTGCCAGCCCGACGGCGTCCGGCACGACGACGGCGGGGTGGTCGAGCAGGCCGGTGCCGAGGCGCCGCGCCAGCACGACGGCCAGCAGCACGCCCCCGAGCGCGAACCCGACGTCGGTGGTGGACTGCAGCATCGCCGGCATCCGGCCGACGAGCACGTCCCGGGTGGCGCCGCCGCCCAGCGCCGTCAGCACGCCCAGCACCGCGACGCCGAGCACGTCGAACTCGGCGTCGACGGCCTTCAGGGAGCCGACGGTGGCGAACGCGACCAGCCCGACTGCGTTCATCACGTCGAACGGCGTCACCACGACACCGCCACCTCGTCGCCGACGGCGACGTCGAACGCGTCGTCGCCGCGCCCGCGATTCACGGCGAGTTCGACGTTCCCGTGGCTGCCGACCGTGACGAGCCGCTGGCCGGCGCCGACGTGCGCGTACGACCGCGCGACCGGCGCCGGCTCACCGTCTACCCGTACCTCGTCGCCGAACCGGCCGTCGAGCACGCGCCCGGGGACGTTCGTGACGGCGTTCCCGAAGCCGTCGACGACCAGCACCTCGCCGACGATCTCGTCGCTGGCCAGCTCGGGCTCCGGGAACGAGACGGCCTCGTAGTCGTCGGTACGCTCGTACCCGGGGTACTGGTGGAACGTGTCGACGCCACGCTCGTGAACGTCAGCTGCCGCCGGTGCGAACACGTCCCGGCCGTGGAAGGTCGAACTCGCCGGGTCGTCGACGTCGAGCTCGAACACCTCGACGTCCTCGGCGATGCGGCGGGCGGCGGGAACCGCCACGCCGTTGTCCGGCGCGACGAACGCGTGCTTGCCCGCCCGCACCACGACGGCCGCACGATCCGTGCCGACATCCGGGTCGACCACCACCAGGTGGACGGCCGGCGGGAAGTACGGCAGCACCTCCCGCAGCCAGAACGCCGCCGCGCGCACGTCCTGCCGGGGGAAGTCGTGGGCGACGTCCACCAGCCGGGCGTCCGTCGACTGGAGCGCGACGCCCTTCATCGCCGCCGGATACGGCGACCCGAAGTCGGAACTCAGCGTTATCATGTGCTGGCGTTGGAACGCGCCGACCGAAAAGCCCCCGCCCTCCGCGCGCTACTCGGGGTTCGGGTCGTCGCTGTTCGGGTCCTCGCCGTTCGCGTCCGTGTCGGTCACGTGCTGGATGCGCTCGACGCCGTCGATCTCCGCCACGACCTCCTCGACGGCGTCCGGCACCAGGCTCTCCCAGTCGCCGCCCTCGACCATCCGGTCGCGGATTTCGGCGCCCTCCAGGACGTCCCGGTCGTACATCGGGGACTGCCGGACCTCCACGTCGGCCTCGTCGAACAGCCGAATCACGAGCGGGTTGTTCGAGTACGCCACGTCGAACTTCGGGCTCATCGACTGCACGTGACTCACCCAGACGGCGTTCCGGTCGAGGTCCTCGATGGGGACGGCGTACGTCACCAGGTCGAAGTCCACGAGCGCCTTCGTGATCATCTCGATCCGCTCACCGGCCGTGAACGGGTTCCGGGCCGAGTGGGAGTCGCCGGCGCTCCCGATGCCGACCACCAGCTCGTCGACCTCTGTGGCGATCTGTTCGACGACGCGGTGGTGGCCGGCGTGATACGGCTGGAACCGGCCGATGTAGAACCCGCGAGTCATCTCTCGCGTAGACGAACCCGACCGGCGACCATAAGAATGGCGAGTCCGGCCCGACACCCCAAACTCCGAACGTGGAGTAGGAGGCCCGAAGGCGGCGAAAACGGCCGATTAGGTGACGTTTCGAGGGAGAAAGTATATCAGTCGCCCACCCGTGGTTTCTGGTGTCGAACCAACTTCTATGAGCAACGAATCGACGAAGGACGCGCCCCTTCGCGACGACCCCCCCGACGGTCAGGACGACGGCCCCAGAGAGGGCGGTCCCGAGCCCGACGTCCGTGAGGACGTCGAGGACCTGGAGGACCTCGGGAGTGACGTCGGCGTCGAAGGCGACGTGTCCATTGACGAAGAAAACGCCGAGGACGACCTGCTCGGCGGCCTGAAAATCGACGACACGTCGGACATCAAGGTCCCCGACCGACTCGTCGACCAGGTCATCGGGCAGGAGGCGGCCCGCGAGATCGTCATGCGCGCGGCGAAACAGCACCGCCACGTGATGATGATCGGGTCCCCGGGCACGGGGAAGTCCCTGCTGGCGAAGGCGATGAGCCACCTCCTCCCGAAGGAGAGCCTGCAGGACGTCCTCGTCTACCACAACCCCGAGGACTCCAACGAGCCGAAGGTCCGCACCGTCCCGGCGGGGAAGGGCGAACAGATCGTCGAGGCACACCAGGAGGAAGCCCGCAAACGCAACCAGATGCGGTCGTTCCTCATGTGGATCATCATCCTGCTGGTTGTCGGGTACGCGCTGCTGATGGCCCGCCAGCCCCTTCTGGGCATTCTGGCGGCCGGCGTCATCTACCTCGCGTTCCGGTACTCGAACCGGGGCAGCGACGCGATGGTGCCGAAGCTCCTCATCAACAACGCCGACCGCCAGGTCGCGCCGTTCGAGGACGCCACGGGCGCCCACGCCGGCGCGATGCTCGGTGACGTCCGCCACGACCCGTTCCAGTCCGGCGGCATGGAGACGCCGAGCCACGACCGGGTCGAGGCCGGCGCCATCCAGAAAGCCAACAAGGGCGTGTTGTTCATCGACGAGATCAACACGCTCGACGTGCGGTCCCAGCAGAAGCTGATGACCGCCATCCAGGAGGGCGAGTTCGGCATCACTGGCCAGAGCGAGCGCTCCTCGGGTGCGATGGTGCAGACCGAGCCGGTGCCGTGTGACTTCATCATGGTCGCCGCCGGGAACATGGACGCCATGGAGAACATGCACCCGGCGCTGCGCTCCCGCATCAAGGGGTACGGCTACGAGGTGTACATGGAGGACACCATCGAGGACACCCCGGAGATGCGCCGGAAGTACGCGCGGTTCATCGCCCAGGAGGTCGACAAGGACGGGAACCTCCCGCACTTCCACCCGGAGGCTGTCCGGGAGCTCATCCTGGAGGCGAAGCGCCGTGCGGGCCGGAAGGACCACCTCACGCTGAAGCTGCGTGACCTCGGTGGCCTCGTCCGGGTCGCCGGCGACATCGCGCGCTCCGAGGGCCACGAGCTCACGCGCCGCGACGACGTCCTCGAGGCGAAGAAGCGCTCGCGGTCCATCGAACAGCAGTTCGTGGACAACTACATCGAGCGCCGCAAGGACTACGAGCTCAAGGTCTCGGACGGCGACGCGGTCGGCCGCGTCAACGGCCTCGCCGTCATGGGCGGCGACTCCGGCATCATGTTGCCCGTGATGGCCGAGATCACGCCCGCACAGAGCCAGGAGGAGGGCCGCATCTACGCGACCGGCCAGCTCCAGGAGATGGCCGAGGAGGCAGTCGAGAACGTCTCCGCCATCATCAAGAAGTTCAGCGACGAGAACATGTCCGAGAAGGACACCCACATCCAGTTCGTGCAGGCCGGCGAGGGCGGCGTCGACGGCGACTCCGCCTCCATCACGGTCGCCACGGCCGTCATCAGCGCGCTGGAGGAGATTCCCGTCGCACAGGACCTCGCGATGACCGGCAGCCTCTCGGTCCGCGGCGACGTGCTCCCGGTCGGCGGCGTCACCCACAAGATCGAGGCCGCCGCCAAGGCCGGCTGCAGCCGCGTCATCATCCCGAAGGCCAACGAGAACGACGTGATGATCGAGGACGAGTACGAGGAACAGATCGAGATCATCCCCGTCTCCCACATCTCGGAAGTGCTCGACGTCGCGCTCGTCGGCGAACCCGAGAAGGACTCGCTCGTCGACCGCCTCAAGTCCATCACCGGCAAGGCCCTCGAGGGCGGCGCCGAATCCGGGACGACTGGCGGCAGCCCGAGTCCGCAGTAGAAGTAGTACCTTTTTACTTCGAGAGGCGGCCTCCGGCGACCTCTCTCGCAAAAAGCTACGCCGGGAGAGCACAGATCTCCCGAGCCCTGCTTCGCTACGCTCAGCAGGACGCCAAAAACTCCCCGCTCGCTCACTCCGTTCGCTCGCGGTGGGTATTCTCGGACAGCCACGGGTGTGGAGATTGCCGTAGCCCACCGGGTTTCGAGGTTGCTATAGTCTGCCGGCTGTGGAATCAGGCTGCGCACACCTTCTTGTCGAATTTTCTACTAAAACTGGCTCTCGGGAACGACTTTTGCGGTGACTCCCGTGTCTCCGTTCGATGGACGCCGACCGACGGACGCTCTGGCGGTACTACGCCTACCTCGCTACCACCGCGTACGGCTTCTACCTCCCCGTCGGCCTGCTCTACCTCCAGCGGGAGTTCGGGTGGGGCGTCGTCGGCCTGACGCAGGGCGTGTTCGCGTTCGCGCTGCTCGCCGCCGAGATTCCCACCGGCTACCTCGGGGACCGGATCGGCCGACGGGCCAGCCTCGCCGCCGGCAACGCCATCAGCGCCGGCGCGCTCGGCGTCTTCGTCTTCCTCCAGACGCCCACCCAGTACGTCGTCCTGTACGCCGTCTGGGCGTTCGGCTGGGCGTTCCGCTCGGGCACCGAGCAGGCGTGGCTCTACGAGTTCCTCGCCGCCGACGGCGACGACGACGAGTACACCCGGCTCAGCGGCCGGGGCAGCACCGTCGTCCTCCTGACGTCGGCCGCCACGGCCGTCGCGGCCGGCTGGCTGGTCGGCTTCGGCTGGGCGGTGCCGCTGCTCGCGAACGCCGCGCTGTCGGCGGTCGGCGTCCCGCTCGTGCTGTCGCTGCCCGCCGCCGCCGTCGGCGCGGACCCCGAGAGCGTCGACGACGCGGCCGGCGACGACGACGACCGGCCGGGGGACGACGCCTTCACCGTGCGCGAGGCCGTCGAGATGCTCCGCGTGCAGGCCGCCCGCCCCGAAGTCCGCTGGGTGGTCGCGTACGTCGCCGTCTTCCACGTCCTGTTCGCGGTGACGCGTCCCTACGAGTCCCCGGTCGCCGAGCAGGTCGGCGTCCCGGTCGCCGCGCTCGGTGGCATGTTCGCGGCGTTCAAACTCGTCTCGGCCGGCGCCGCCAGCACCGCCGGCTGGGTCCGGGACGCGCTCGGGACGCGACGCGTGTTCGCGCTGCTCGTGCCGGTGTACGGGCTGGCGTACGCGAGCGTGGCGTTCGTTCCCGCGCTCGTCGTGCCCGTGTTCTTCCTGAACCGCAGCGTCCAGACCGTGGTGCGGCCGCTGCGCGACCAGTACCTCAACGACCGCATCGCCGACGTCGGCCGCGCGACGGTGCTCTCGGGCGCGTCGATGGCGCTGTCGCTGGCGTCCGGCACGGCGACCCTCGTCAGCGGTAGATTCGTCGACGCCCTCGGGCCGCTGTGGTTCTTCGCGGCGACGGGCGTCGCGCTCGCCGGCGTCGGCGGCGTGCTCTGGCTAGCCGTCGACCCGGTCCGGGCCACGGGCGCGGGCGACGGCAGCGAGGACGGCGACGAGGACGACAGTCTGGCGCCGACTGCGGCAGACTGACAGCGTGCGTGTCCTTCCACTCGGCACCAGGGACCGTCACGCTTCTGAGGGGGCGGGCCGTCAGTGCTGTCGATGACCGACTGGGTCGCCTTCGGGGCGTTCGCGGTGGTGCTGTCGGTCGCCGTGGTGGCGATGACGCGGCGGTCCGCCCGCCTGCTCGACCGCGTCGACCTGCCGCCGGTCGCGCTGCTGGCGAACACGGCGGGCACGCAGGTCGTGCTCGGCGTCGTCGTGGCGGCCGCTGGGTGGCTGGCGTCGGTGCCGCTGTCGGCCGTCCGGCCGGGACTGTCCGTCGAAGCGGCGGCCGTCGGCGCCGGCGCTGGCGTCGCGCTCGCCGCCGGAAACGACGCGCTCGCACGAGTGTTCGACGCGGCGGGCGCCGGCTACGACGAGTCACTCCGGGCGGCGCTGACGCCCGAGACGCCCCGGGGGTGGGTGTTCCTCTTCTTCGTCGCCTTGCCGGTGGTCGCGGGGTTCGAGGAACTGCTCTTCCGTGGCGTGCTCGTCGGGGCGCTCGCGACCGGGCTCGGGGTGTCGCCGTGGCTGCTCGCGGTGGCCGCAAGCGTCCTTTTCGGCGCCTCCCACACCGCGCAGGGTGTCGCTGGGGTGACCGTCACGGCGCTACTGGGGCTGGTGCTGGCGGGCGTGTTCATCGTAACCGACAGCCTGCTCGCGGCTGTGGTCGCGCACTACGTCGTGAACGCCGTCGAGTTCGGCGTCCACGCGCAGTAAATGTCAATACATGATACGTATTGCACAACATTATGCCTATCTAGTGGTGAGTGGCAGCCCATGAACGTGGATCCTGTCGAACTGTTCCCGGCTCGTGTCCAGGAGCGGATGCTGTACGAGGTGCTGGCGAGCTACGGCGTGGCTTCGCTGGTGGCACTGGTGGTCATCGCCGCCGTGTTCCCCGGGGCACTCGTGCCCGCGCTGGGCGGGTGGTTGATTGCGTTCGTGACGATGGTCTCGATGGTGCTCGTCGTCAGTTTCGAACTCATCGGGGCGTCCAACGAGATGACGGCGAACGCGAAGCGGCTCGCCGACGGCGACTTCTCGGCGACGTTCGACGACGACCGGCGGGACGAACTCGGTGACCTCGCCGCAGCCTTGACCGACGTGCGAGACAACCTCGAGTCGCGCATCGAGGAAGCGGAACGCGCACAGGCCGAGGCGGAGGACGCGACGGAGGCCGCCGAATCGGCCCGGGAGGAGGCCGAGGCGGCACGCGAGGAGACGCGCGCCCTCCTGGAGTCGCTGGAGGCGCAGGCCGACGCGTACGCGGAGACGCTGTCGGTGGCGGCGGACGGCGACCTCACGGTGCGGCTTGACGAGGACACCGACAGCGGGCCGATGGCGCGCATCGCCGAGGCGGGCAACGAGATGCTGGCCGACCTCGACGCGACCCTCGGCGACGTGCGGCGGTTCGGTTCGGCAGTCGACGAGACGGCGACAGCGCTCGCCGAGGACACGACCGACGCCGAGGACGCGAACGAGCGCGCAGTGGAGGCGGTGGAAGCCATCGACGACGCGGTCGTGGCCCAGCGCGAGCGCCTCGGTGAGGTGGAGTCGGAGGTGCAGTCGCTGTCCGCGACCGTCGAGGAGGTGGCGGCGCAGTCCGACGAGGTCGCGGCCGACGCGTCGCGGGCGGCCGAGCTCGGCCGTGAGGGTGGTGAGTCGGCGACGGCGGCCATCGACGCGATGGAAGCCATTCAGGCGGAGATGTCGACGTCGCGGGAGGCGGTCGACCGGCTGGTCGGCGAGATGGACCGCATCCGGGAGATGGTCGAACTCATCGAGGACGTCGCCGAGCAGACGAACATGCTGGCGCTGAACGCGAACATCGAGGCCGCCCGTGCCGACGAGGACGGCGACGGGTTCGCCGTGGTCGCCGACGAGGTCAAGGACCTCGCGGGGGAGACCGGTGAGGCCGTCGAGGACATCGCGGCGACCATCGACGAGGTCGAGGCGGAGGCGGAGGCCGTCGCGGACGCCATCGAGGCGACCGACGAGCGCGTCGACGCGGGCGTGGACGCCGTCGAGGAGACCGTGGACGCGGTCGGGGACGCCGTCGACGCCGTGTCGGACGCCGAGCAGGGCGTGCAGTCCATCGCGTCGGCGGCCGACGACCAGGCGCAGACCGCCGAGCAGGTGGCGGCCGTCACCAGCGAGGTGCGGGCCGAGAGCGAGGAGACGACCGACGTCGCGGCGGCGGCCGTGTCGGCCGGTGGACGCCAGCGCGAGGTCGTGGAGACGGTTACAGACCGGGTCGAGACGCTCGCGGACCGGACGACGACTCTCGACGACCAGCTGTCGTCGTTCACGCTATCGGCGGTGGAGGCGGCGAATCTGGAGGGACACCGGCGGCAGCCGACCGAGCGCGCGGGCGACTAGGCTTCGAGCTCTCTGAAGGCCCGTGCGACGCGGTCGGGGGCGCCGCTGGGTGCGCCGTCGACGCGGTGGTCGGGGACGAACGGCGGGACGGGGTTGGCGGTGAGGGCGTCCCGGACGGTTCGCCGGCCGTCCTCGCTGTCGTGGTCGAGGTCGGGGGTCATTCGGGCGGCGAGTTCGACGTCGATGCGCTCGCCGTAGGGGACGTTCCGGATGGCCTCGAGGACGCGGCGCTGGTCGGTCGGGAGCGTCAGCCCGACGGGGACGTCCGCGAAGTCGTCTTCGGCGCCGGCGAGGTAGTCGCCGACGCGGTCCAGTAGTTCGTGGTCGGTGCCGGCGTCTATCGGACGCTCGCGGGGGAAGGAGACGCTGATGACGCGGTCGCCCGCGACGCCGAGCTGTACGAAGCAGTCCAGGGAGTCGAACTCGCGGGCGTAGATGCCGGCGGCGCTCATGGGGACAGCGTGGTGCCTGCGGGTCTTGAGCCTCCCGACCGACGCAAGCCTTATGTACAGAGTAGTGCATCGATGTACAATGATGGACGATAGTTCGGCGCTGGCGCCGGCGGTGCAGTCGATTCTCACCGCGGCCCGCGAGCGAGACCCGCCAGCGACGCGGCTCTCGGTGACGCCCCGGTCGCTGCCGGCAGCACTCGACGACGCGGCCGCGGACGGTCGCGTGCCCGTGATCGCCGAGGTCAAGCCGACGAGCCCGACGACGGACGGCGAGCGCGACGACGACCCGGTCGAACTCGCCCGCGAGATGGTCGCCGGCGGCGCGGCCGCGCTCTCCGTGCTCACCGAGCCCGAGCACTTCGACGGCAGTACGGACGCGCTGCGGGCGGTCAGAGACGCCGTCGACGTGCCGGTCCTCCGGAAGGACTTCCTGCTGGAGGCGGCGCAACTGGACGCCGTCGAGGCCGACGCCGTGCTCCTCATCGCGCGGTTCCTCGACGGCGACGGCGAGCTCGAGTCGATGCTCGCGGCGGCCCGCGAGCGTGGCTTCCAGGCGCTCGTGGAGGTCCACGACCGCGAGGAGCTGCGGCGGGCCGTCGACGCCGGCGCGGACGTAATCGGCGTGAACAACCGCGACCTCGCGGCCCTCGAGGTCGACCTCGACACCTTCGAGTCGGTGGCACCCCACGCCCCGGACGACGTGACACTCGTCGCCGAGTCCGGCATCTCCACGCCGGCCGACGTCCGCCGGATGCGGGCGGCGGGCGCGGACGGCCTGCTCGTCGGGAGCGCAATCATGGACGCGACGGGAAGTGAGCCGGCGGACGGCGACGAGAGCGGCGACGGCAACAGCGACGTGCGGGAGAACACCCGGAGGCTGGTAACTGCATGAGCACACAGGACGAGGCGACAGACGGCACACAGCGGGACGGAACGTTCGGGGACTACGGCGGCCAGTACGTCCCCGAGGTACTGATGCCGGCGGTCGAGGAGCTGACCGACGCCTACGAGCGCTACGTCCTCGGCAACGAGGACGGCTTCGTGGACGACTTCCGGGCGCGAATCCGCGAGTTCGGCGGGCGACCGACGCCGCTGAGCCACGCCGAGAACCTCTCGGCGCAGTACGGCACCGATGTCTACCTCAAACGCGAGGACCTGCTGCACGGCGGCGCCCACAAGCTGAACAACGCGCTCGGGCAGGTTCTGCTGGCGAAGTACATGGGCAAAGAGCGCATCGTCGCGGAGACCGGCGCCGGCCAGCACGGCACGGCGACGGCGATGGCGTGCGCCTACCTCGACATGCCCTGCGAGATCTACATGGGGCGCACCGACGTGAACCGCCAGCGGCCCAACGTCTTCCGGATGCGCCTGCACGACGCCGACGTGAACCCGGTGACGGTCGGCTCGGGCACGCTGAAGGAGGCCATCAACGAGACGATGCGTGACTGGGCGACGAACGTCGAGGACACGCACTACGTCATCGGCTCCATCGTCGGCCCGCATCCGTTCCCGTCGATGGTCCGGGACTTCCAGGCCATCATCAGCGAGGAACTGCGCGAGCAGGCCCGCGACCAGATCGGCCGGCTGCCGGAGGCCGTCGTCGCCTGCGCGGGCGGCGGGTCGAACACGATGGGGGCGTTCGGCGCGTTCGTCGGGAGCGCGAGTCTCCCCGGACACCCCGAGGGCACACACGAGCCGGCGCCCGAGGTGGACCTGCTCGCCGTCGAGGCCGGCGGGTCGAGCCTGGGCGTGGACGAGGACGAGGGGTACGCGCCGAACTCCGCGAGCCTCTCGACGGGCACGGAGGGCGTGCTGCACGGCGCCCGCACGAAGCTCCTCCAGACCGACGACGGCCAGATTGTGGAGTCACACTCCGTCTCGGCCGGCCTCGACTACGCCGGCGTCGGGCCGGAGCTCGCCCACCTCGTCGACGAGGGCCGCGTCCAGCCCGTGAACGTCGACGACGACGCCGCACTCGAAGCCTTCCACCGGCTCTCCCGGGAGGAGGGCATTATCCCCGCACTGGAGACCAGCCACGCCGTCGCCTACCTCGAGCACTACGAGGGCGACGGCCCGGTGGTCGTGAACGTCTCGGGCCGCGGCGACAAGGACCTCGACACCGTCATCGAGGAGTCCGCGGCGAAAGACATCGACGGCGCACCCACCATGGAGGTGTTCGAGGAGTGAGCGACGCCAGCGATGCCACCCGGGGTCGCAGCGACCTCGCGGCGGCGTTCGACGACGAGCCGGCGCTGGTCTCGTACGTCGCCGCCGGCGACCCGTCGCCCGCCGCGACGGAGCGCTACGTCGAGGCGCTCGTCGAGGGCGGCACGGACGTGGTCGAACTGGGGCTGCCGTTCAGCGAGCCGGTCGCGGAGGGGACCACCATCCAGAACGCCATCAAGCGCGCGCTGGACGCCGGGATG
Organism: Halobacterium rubrum; assembly: GCF_021729015.1. Lineage (GTDB taxonomy): Archaea > Halobacteriota > Halobacteria > Halobacteriales > Halobacteriaceae > Halobacterium > Halobacterium rubrum. The sequence goes on along the minus strand of NZ_JAJQQZ010000002.1, from coordinate 183,527 downwards.
ACGCCGGACGTCTACCTCGACCTCGTCGACCGACTGGACGTGGACGTCCCCATCGTCTGCATGACGTACTACAACCTCATCTACCAGTTTGGTGAGGAGCCCGGGCCCGAGGAGTTCGTCGCCGCCGCCGCCGAGGCGGGCATCTCGGGGTTCGTGGTGCCGGACCTGCCCGTCGACGAGTCCGGGCCGCTGGCCGAGGCGTGCCGCGAGCACGGCCTCGACCTCGTGTTCATCGTCGCGCCGACGACCACGGAGGAGCGCCTCGAGCGGATGCTCGACCGCACGACTGGCTTTGTCTACGTGCAGGGGCGGCTCGGGACGACGGGCGCCCGCGACGAGGTCAGTGACGACACGCCGGACGCGCTCGCCCGCCTCCGGGACACCGACGCGCCGAAGGCGGTCGGCTTCGGCATCTCGTCGGGCGAGCAGGCCCGCGAGGTCGTCGCCAGCGGTGCCGACGGCGTCATCGTCGGGAGCGCGTACGTCGACATCGTCGCCGAGGGCGCCGAAGCGGGCGACCCAACCAGCGAGGTCGCCGACCGTCTGCGTGCCCTCGCGGACGAACTGAAGACGGGCGCCGTCGCCGGCGTGCCGGAACCGGAACACAAATAGCCGAACCCTTGCTACTCGTTGACAATGACTGACGCCGGGAAGACCGCACGACTCGACCGCATCAGCACAGCCGACCGACTGGTAACGATTCCGATGGACCACGGCATCACGCTCGGAGCCGTCGACGGCCTCGTCGACATCGAGTCCACCATCCACGAGGTCACGAGCAACGGCGCGGACGCCGTCCTCACCCAGAAGGGCATCGCGCCCCGCGTCCACCCGAACAAGAACGACGCCGGCTACATCGTCCACCTCAACGCCTCCACAACGATAGGCCCGGACACGAACGACAAGCGCCGCACGGGCACCGTCGAGGAGGCCGTGCGCGCCGGCGCCGACGCCGTCTCGTTCCACATCAACGTCGGCAGCGACCACGAACCCGACCAGATTACCGAGCTCGCGGACGTCGCCGCCGACGCCGAGCGCCTCGGCATCCCCGTGCTCGCGATGGCGTACGCCCGCGGCCCCGGCGTCGACGAACACGACGCCGAGAGTCTGGGCCACGCCGTCCGCCTCGCCGAAGAGGTCGGCGCGGACGTCGTCAAGACCGCCTACTCGGGCAGCCGCGAGAGCTTCGAGCGCGTCGTCGAATCCACCGCAAAACCGGTCATCATCGCCGGCGGCGACCCCGCCGGCGACCGCGAGACGCTCCAGGGCGTCCGCGACGCGATGGACGCCGGCGCCGCCGGCGTCTCCACTGGTCGCACCGTCTTCCAGCACGACGACCCCGGCGCGATGACGGCAGCCATCTCGGCGGTCGTCCACGACGACGCAGAGCCGGAGGAGGCACTGCGGCTCGCCGGCCTCCCGGTCGAAGCCTAGAACTCGGACTCGGTCACCTGCCACTCCCCGGGCAGGTGCGCGAGCGCGTCCTCGACGTCGGTCGTCGCCAGCCCGAAGAAAGACTCCCGGCCGACCGCTGTCCGGAACCGCGCGATGACCGTGTTCGGTGTCGCCTCGAACACCGTCAGCGAACAGCTCCGGGTCGCGTGCTCGAGGTGAGCGCGCTCGGGTTTTCGCTCGGCGAGCTCGCTGCCGAGGTCCCAGCTCAGCGACTGTGCGGCGTCGATGGGGAGCGGCACGCGCTGGGCGAGGAAGCTCTCCGCTTCACGGGTCGGCATGCCACACGCACGGCGACCGCGCCGCATAAATCGTGTCCTTCCGGCGCGACTGTCTCCGAGTCCTCCGGTACGCTTTAGGCCGCACCACGCCACCTTCCCCCAATGACACGGTCCGTCTGGCTGAAGGCCGACGACGAGGTCGGCGACTGGGAGACCCGGAAGCGACGCATCACGGCCGGCCTCGAGGCCGGCGTCGACTGGGTGCTCGTCGACCGCGAGGACGTCGCCAAGGTGCGGGAACTCGGCTCGGTGAACGTCGCCGCGTTCTCCACCGACGACGCCGACGTCATCGAGGACGTCGAGGGCGACGACGCCGAACCGGACGCGTTCGTCGCCGGCAAGGGCGGCGAGGGCGACGGTACCGTCGACCTCCCCTCGGACTTCTCGGGGAGCGCGGACCTGTCGGCGCTCCGGCGAGGCCACGCCAACAGCGCGTACGTCCGCATCCTCGGCGAGGAGTACGAGTCGTTCGCCCAGGAGGCCGCCGGCGACGCCGACTACACCATCGTCGTCGGCGAGGACTGGACCATCATCCCGCTGGAGAACCTCATCGCGCGCATCGGCGAGGAGACGACGCTGGTCGCGGGCGTCGACTCCGCCGAGGAGGCAGAGACCGCCTTCGAGACGCTGGACATCGGCGCCGACGCCGTCCTGCTGGACAGCGACGACCCCGACGAGATCCGGCGCACCGTGAGCGCGCGGGACGCCGCCGACCGCGAGCGCCTCGACCTCTCGTGGGCGACCGTCACTGCGGTCGAGGAGGCCGGCAGCGCCGACCGCGTCTGCGTCGACACCGGGAACCTGATGGACGACGACGAGGGGATGCTCGTCGGCTCGATGAGCCGCGGGCTGTTCTTCGTGCACGCCGAGACCGCCGAGTCGCCGTACGTCGCCGCGCGGCCGTTCCGCGTGAACGCGGGTGCCGTGCACGCCTACGTCCGCACGCCCGACGGCGGCACGAAGTACCTCGCGGAGCTCACGAGCGGCGACGAAGTGCAGGTCGTCGACGGCGAGGGTCGCACCCGCACTGCCGTCGTCGGCCGCGCGAAAATCGAGAAGCGGCCGATGTTCCGCGTCGAGGCGGAGACGGAGGCCGGCGACCGCATCGAGACGCTGCTGCAGAACGCCGAGACCATCAAAGTCGCCACCCCCGACGGTCGCAGGGCCGTGACGGACCTCGAGGCCGGCGACGACATTCGCGTCTACCTCGAGGAGGGCGGCCGGCACTTCGGCGAAGCCATCGACGAACGCATCATCGAACAGTAGTCGCGGCACCGAGCGGGCGGCCGCAAGCAGTTGTCACTCGGTGTCCACGGGCGCGTCGAGGCGCTGCGTACACCACGGACAGAAGTCGATGTCGTCGTCGAGTTCTTTCCCGCACGACGGACACACGTTCGCGTCGGGGTCGTCCGCCACCGACGGCGCCGACTGCCTGACCGCGAGCACGTAGGCGTCGAGGACGCTGAACACGCGCACCGCCAGCAGGCTCAGCGTGACCTCCATCCCGAAGGATTCGCTGGCGTCGACGAGGCCCTGGAAGCCGCCGGACTCGAACGCCTGATACGCCGACTCGGGGACGACCAGCGCCGCCGTCAGCACTGCCAGCCCGAACCACCCGACTGCCCGGAGCCACGCCCGCAGGTACGCGTGTCCCAGACCGGGGTAGAGGAAGGCGAGCACGCCCGCGACGAGTCCACGTCTGTTGACCACACCGGTGGTCTCTCCCCGGCACCCCTAAACCCACCGACAGGCGACGACGCCGGGCCCGGGTGACAGCGGCGCCTCGCCGGACGGCCGCCGGCGGACGTGGCGCTACCGGAGGTCTGCGAGCAGGCCGCGAAGCGCCGCCGCGCTGTACTGGCCGGGCGCCGTCGCGTCCTCGGGGTCGACGGGCGCGTAGCCCAGAATCGAGCCGTACAGCGGCGCCACGGCGCGCGTGTGGCGGCCGAGTTCGCCCATCCCCATCGTCGCGACGGTCATGCCGGCCGCGCTGTACTCGTGGGTGACCCGCAGGAGATTCAGCGCGTCGCCGCGGTCGGTGGGGGTCACGGCGAGCTTCCCGACGTCCCCCAGCGAGCACGCCTCCCCGAGGCGGTCGGCCATCCCGGAGAGGGCGGGCGCGCCCTCGAAGTCGTGGGCGGAGACGACGGTAGCGGTGTCCGTCGACCGGGCCGCCGCCAGCGCCTCGGCACCGTCGCCGTCCTCGTCGACCAGCGAGTCGAGTTCGACGTCGATGGCGGCGACGCAGTCGGTGCGCGCGGCCTCGGCGAGGGCGTCGATGCGGCCCTCGTCGTCGGCCTCGCCGCCCTCCCACTCGGGGCGGTTCGTCGCCAGCACCGGGAGCTCGCCCCCGTAGTCGTCGAGGTCGGCGAGTGGGTCCTCGGCGAGGTCCATCCGGAACTCGACGAGGTCGGCGTGCTCGCGGGCCGCCGGCTCCGTGGAGAGGTCGCCGGTCGAGGCCGCCAGCAGGAAGTCCTGGAAGTCCATACCCGCCGTACGCGCGGCCAGCGGCAAAAAGGGTGCTACACGCTCCCGAACGGAGCCGGACGGCTACACCGGGATTGTGTCTTCGGCTTCCAGCAGCTCGTGGTAGCGGTTGCGGATGGTGACCTCGGAGATGTCTGCGACTTCCGAGACCTTCGCCTGCGTCGTCTTCTCGTTCGTCAGGAGGGCGGCGGCGTAGACGGCGGCGGCCGCGAGGCCGACCGGGGACTTCCCGGAGTGGACGCCCTTGTCCTTCGCCGTCTTCAGGAGCTCGCGGGCGCGATGAGAAGCCTCGTCGCTGAGGCCGAGGTCGCTGGCGAACCGCGGCACGTAGCTCTCGGGGTCGGCGGGCGCTACTTCCAGACCGAGCTCGCGCACGACGTAACGGTAGGTGCGCGCGATCTCGGCCTTCTCGACGCGGGAGACGTCGGCGATCTCGTCGAGGCTGCGCGGGACGCCGGCCTGCCGGGCGGCGGCGTACACGCAGGACGTCGCGACGCCCTCGATGGACCGACCGGGCAGCAGGTCGTCCTCGAGCGCGCGGCGGTAGATGACCGACGCCGTCTCCCGGACGTTGTCCGGCAGGCCCTGAGCCGAGGCCATGCGGTCGATCTCGCCGAGCGCCTGCTTGAGGTTGCGCTCTTTCGCGTCTCGGGTGCGGAAGCGCTCGTTCCACTTGCGCAGGCGCTGCATCTTCTGGCGCTGGTTGCTGGACAGCGAGTTGCCGTAGGCGTCCTTGTCCCGCCAGTCGATGTTCGTCGACAGCCCCTTGTCGTGCATCGTGTTCGTGGTCGGGGCGCCGACCCGGGACTTCTCGTCTTTCTCCTTGGAGTCGAACGCGCGCCACTCGGGCCCGCGGTCGATGCCCTCCTCCTCGACGACGAGCCCGCAGTCGGCGCAGACCGACTCGCCGTGCTCCTCGTCGTTGACGACGAGGCCGCCGCACTCTGGGCAGCCGTCCGTCGATTCCGATTCCGTCTCGTCCGTGCGCTCCTGCTCGCGGGAACGCATTCGTGCGTCTGTCATACTAGCGTACAGCCCCCCGGAAAAACCCGGATGAGTCGTAGCCCATTCATTTACTCAGTTCCCCCTTAACAGTTGTGTATTCTGGTCGGCCCGTGTGTCGGTGTGACGCGTCCGCACGCTGGCGAAATCCCGGAGTATGGCTGGTGTGGTAACCTCGAATTAATCCGTAGCACGAAAACAGGAAAAAAGCCGGCTTCAACAATGATTATTACTGATGAACTCTGGTCAGAACAGTCGACTGCTGGTACCGCGAGCGTTTTCCTCCCGGTCACCGAACGAGGGGGTATGCGCGTCGTCTCGCTCGCGCCGAGCGCCACGAACGTCGTCGCCGCCCTCGACGCCGCCGACCGCCTCGTCGGGGCGACGACACACTGCAGCGCGGACGCGCCCGCCGTCGGCGGCTGGCTGAACCCCGACTACGAGGCGGTCGCCGACTGCGACCCGGACGTCGTTCTGACCAGCGACGACCTCCAGGCGGACATCCGAGACGACCTCCGCGACCGCGGGTTCGACGTCCACCACACCGAGCCGGCGACGCTCGACAACGTCCTCGCGTCGTTCGCCGCTATCGGCGCAGCCGTCGGGCTCCCGGAGCGCGGCGAGCGACTCGAAGCCGACTGCCGCGAACGCGTCGACGTAGTCCGAGCCGGCGCTCCCGACGACCGCCCCGTGGTCTACTGCGAGGAGTGGGCGGACCCGCCGATGGCCGCCGGAAACTGGGTGCCCGACGCTGTCGAGGCCGCTGGGGGCCGGTACCCGTTCGTCGACGCGGGCGAGCGCTCCCGCGAGGTCGACCCTGCGGCCGTCCGCGACACCGACCCCGGCCACGCCGTCGTCCACATCTGCGGGACTGGCGAGCAGACGGACGCCGACCCGGCCGCGCGCTGGGGGCTCGACGCCGAGGTGCACGTCGTCGACGACAGCCTCCTGAACCAGCCCAGCCCCCGGCTCGTCGACGGCATCGAGGCCCTGGCTCGCCGGCTCCGGGACGACTAAGGCCCACCGCCTCGCGTCTTCGGTCGTGCACGTAGCAGTCGGCTCTGGGAATCCCGTGAAGCGCGACGCCGTCCGGCGCGCGCTCCCGGACGCGACAGTGGAGCGCGTCGCCGTCGAGAGCGGCGTCAGCGAACAGCCGTGGGGCGACGACGAGACCGTTGCAGGCGCCCGCAACCGCGCCCAGCGCGCGCTCGACGTTCGGAAGACGACGACGTCGTCTTCCGCAGCCCGTCAGAACGCTTCGCGTTCTGAGGATGACGACCACGACCTCGGCGTCGGTCTGGAGGGTGGCGTCGCCGAGCGGGCCGGCGACCTCTACCTGATAATGTGGGCCGCCGCCACCGACGGCGACCGCATCGAAATCGGGGCGGGACCGCGCCTCCGCCTGCCCGACGATGTGGCCGACCGTCTCCACGACGGCGCGGAACTCGGACCGGTGATGGACGACCTGCTGGACACCTCCGGCGTCGCCGAGAATCAGGGCGCTGCGGGCGTGCTGACCGCCGGGATGACCGACCGAACGGAGGCGCTCCGGACGGCAGTCGCCGGCGCAGTCGGCCCGTTCGTCACCGAGCACTACTGACTGCGGGCCGCCTACTCGTCGACGGGGGCCGCGTCACTCTCGGCCGCCACGTCCGCCTCCCGACCGTCGACGGCCTCGGTCAGCGAGACGTTCAGCGTCGTCATCGAGACGGCGCCGCCGACGACGGTGACGACGTTCTTCACGATGTGGTCGACGATGGCGATGCCGAGTGCCGTGCCGAACGCCACCGGGAGCAGCGTCGAGACGATGGCGGCGAACGCGGCCTCGTAGATGCCGATGCCGCCGGGCGGTCCCGGGATGACCTTCGAGAGGTTGCCGACGCTCACCGCGAAGAACCCGACGGCGAGCAGGCTCGTCGGCGACAGCTCGAGTCCGAACGCCAGAAACACGAGCAGCGCCGTCGCCACGTCGATGGTCCAGATGACGACGCTGGAGGCGCCGATGCCAGCGAACGCGCGGCCGTCGACGGCGACCTTCTGCACGTCGCCGACGAACCGCTCGAAGATGTCGGCGACGAACTCGACGTAGGAGTCGTCGCTGGCCCACTCCACGACCCCGCGGACGTAGTTCGAGTCGGTTCGCGCCGACCACACGATAGCGACGACGGTGGTGATGGCGAGCGCGCCGACGACCGTCGACACCACCGTCGCCTGCTGGACCGCGGCGGACTCCTGTCCGCTGAGCCCCTCGCCGGCAGCCGTCGACGCCAGCTCCGCGAGCGTCGACGGCGAGAACGCCGACAGCGCCACGAGCACGCCGCCGGCGAGCACGGTGATGGTCAGGAGGTCGAAGACGCGCTCGACCGCCAGCGACGCGAACCCGGTGGTGTAGGGGACGCCGCGGCGCGCCTTGACGACGTACGCGCGGATGGCGTCACCCGCCCTCGCGGGGATGACGAGGTTCCCGGTCTGGCTGATGAACACCGCGCCCGTCAGGAACCACACGTCCTCGCGGTACCCGAGTTCCTCGAGGATGTCGCGGTAGCGCTGGCCGCGCAGCGGCCACGACGTCAGGTAGACGACGGCGCCAGCCGCGACCAGCGCGGGGTCGGCGTTCGAGACGGCGTCGACGAACGCGTCGACGTCGATGTAGACGAACATCAGCGCGAACGCCGCCACCGACAGCAGGCTGCCGACCACCATCCCCGTGCGGCGGTTCGCGTACGGGCTCACGGAGAACTCCCAGAAACACCGGAGAATCTGGCTGCCCATCCCGAAGACGTCCCGCACGAGGTCGACTTTCGAGTCGCCTTTCGACGTCCACTCGACGGCGAACTCCTTGACGTCGAGGCCCTGTCGCTGCGCCCGGACGAGCATCTCGGTGTCCCAGAACCAGTGCTCGTCTGCCACGTCGTCGACCAGCGTCTCGAAGGCGTTCCGGCTGAACGCCTTGAACCCACACTGGTGGTCCCGGAGCTCCGACCCGAGCAGCGCCTGCACGGCGACGTTGAACCCCTTCGAGGGGACGCCGCGCTTCGCCGGCCGGTCGGCCGCCTCGCCCGGCATCCACCGCGAGCCCGTCGCGAGGTCGTAGCCCTCGCTGCGGACGCTCTCCACGAGCTCCTCGAGGTGGCGCATGTCCGTCGCCAGATCCGTGTCGAAGTAGACGAGCGTGTCACCCAGTGCGTCCCGGAACGCGGCGTTCAGCGCGCCGCCGCGGCCCAGCCGCTCGTCGCTGTGGAAGTGCCGGACGCGGTCGTCGTCGGCCGCCAGCCGGGCCGCAATCTCGGGCGTCTCGTCCTCGCAGCCGTCTTCGGCCACGACGACCTCGAAGCTGCCCGCCGGCAGGAAGCCGTCGAGGGTCTCCAGCGTGGTCCGAACCGTCGCCTCGATGGTGTCGGCCTCGTTGTACGCCGGGAGGACGACACTCACCTCGACGGCCGAGTCGCTCATTGGCTGCACAGTCGTCTAGCTCGCAGTAAGTACCTTCTGACTCCGCACGCGGGCGGCGGGCCCGCTCGACTGACGGACACTGCTGCTGGCGTCCGCCCCACCGCTCGGCACGCTCGTCTCGCGGGGATTCCTCCAGTTAACCAGTCCTACCAGGCGGGGGCCGTACCGGCCCCGCGGGACCGCCCGACAGCCGAAAAACCGCAAGAAGGCGCGGATTTTTACTGGCCGTACCAAATCCCTCTTGGGCTGGTACGCCCTCCATACAGACATGAGCGCGACCGCCGCGACGAGCCAGTCACTCACCCCGAAACAGCACCGGATTCTCGAGTACCTCCGCGACCACGCCGACGACCGCACGTACTTCAAATCGCGGCTCATCGGCGACGAACTCGAGCTCTCCGCGAAGGAGGTCGGCGCCAACATGCCCGCCATCGAGGACGCCGACGACCACGACCTGGAGGTCGAACGCTGGGGCTACTCGTCGTCGACCACCTGGAAAGTCGTCGCCTGACCGGCGAGCGACACGCTCCCGCCGCGACACCGCTGTCGTCCACTCGCCGGTCTCGCTGTCATCCACCTGCGTTTTCGGTCAGTCGCCGACCGTCGACGGCGACACCCCACCCGGTCAGTCGCCGACCGTCGACGGCGACACCCCACCCGGTCAGTCGCCGACCGTCGACGGCGACACCCCACCCGGTCAGTCGCCGACCGTCGACGGCGACACCCCACCCGGTCAGTCGCCGACCGTCGACGGCGACACCCCACCCGGTCAGTCGCCGACCGTCGACGGCGACACCCCACCCGGTCAGTCGCCGACCGTCGACGGCGACACCGCTACCACTGTCAGTATCTGTCTTCGCAGCCAACCCGGGCTGCGTGCTCCAGACCGTCAGCGACAGCTACGACGGGTCGTAGGAGAGGAGGTCGGCCGCCTCGCCGGCGAAGTCGACGGCGTTGGCGTCGAAGGAGTCGGCGTACCGTACGAGCAGCGTGACGAGGGTCTCGGGCTGCTGGACGGCGTACCCGTCCACGCGCGACAGCATCCCGGCGTCCTCCAGTTCGGCAGCGTACTTGCTCACTGTCGCGGGCGACACGTCCAGCGCGGCCGCGAGGTCGCCGCCGGTCGCGTCCGGGTCCCGGAGCAGTTCGACCACCATCCCCCGCGGGGTCTCCCGACGGAGGTAGCCGAGCGCGCGCTGCTCGAACGTCGAGAACTGGCCGGCCGGATAGAAGCGCTTGTAGTCGCCGTCGCGCACGCTCTCGACGGCGCCGTCGTCCAGCAACCGCTGCAGGTGGTGCTGGGTCTCGCCCGTCCCCAGCTGGAGGTCGTCGCGGAGCTTCGAGAAGTGCGCGCCCGGCGTCGTCGCCAGGTAGCCGGTGATGGCGTCCCGGACGTCGCTGCTCCCCTCGACGCCGTCCTCGCCCGCCAGCCGCGTCAGCGGACTGGCTGCGCCCACCGCGGCGAACCGGCGGAGGGTCGCGCGCTTGTCCTCGTCGATGCCCATTCGCGTCACCGTACGCGACGGGCAGAGAAAAACGTTCGGTGCGACCCGGTGGCCGGGCTAGGCAGCCACTAGGACGAGTCGTCGCCGTTGTCGGTCTCGAGTTCCGCGTCCATCTCCTCGATGACCTCGTCGGCGTCCTGCAGGCCGGCGTCCTCGCCGCGCTGGACCGCCTCTGCTTTCTCCTCCAGTTCGGCGGGGTCGACGTCCGCCTCCTGGCTGATCTGGTTCAGGATGTCGTCGATGTCGTCGAGCCCGATGAGCTCGCGGGTCTCGTCGTCGAACTCCATGCTCTCGAGGTCGCTACCGCCGTCGCCGACGTCGCTGCCGGCGAGGTGCTTGCCGTAGCGGCCGACGAGGCTCGTGACCTCCTGCGGGAGCACGAACGTGTTCGACTCGCCGTCGCCGATGCCCTCCAGGGTCTCCATGCCCTTCTCGATGATGGCGCGCTCGCCCATCGACTCCGCGGACTTCGCGCGGAGCACGGTCGAGATGGCGTCACCCTGCGCCTCGAGAATCTGGGACTGCTTCTCACCCTGCGCGCGGATGATGTTCGACTGCTTGTCACCCTGCGCGTTCTCGATGGCGGACTGCCGTTCACCCTGCGCCTCCAGAATCATCGCGCGGCGGCGACGCTCGGCGCTGGTCTGTTGCTCCATCGCCTTCTGGACCTCCTGGCTCGGGTTGACCTCGCGGACCTCCACGCTCTCCACCCGGATACCCCACTCGTCGGTGGGCTCGTCCAGCTCCGTCCGGATGCGGGCGTTGATCTCCTGTCGCTTGTTCAGCGTGTCGTCGAGTTCCATGTCGCCGAGCACGGCGCGCAGTGTCGTCTGCGCGAGGTTCGACACGGCGGTCTTGTAGTCGTCGACCTCGAGGAACGCCCGCTTGGCGTCTCGCACGCGGATGTACACCACGGCGTCGGCCGTCACCGGAGAGTTGTCCCGCGTGATGGCCTCCTGACGGGGCACGTCGATTGTCTGTGTCCGCATGTCGAAGGTGTACGTCCGGGAGACGAACGGCGGGATGATGTTGATACCGGGCTCGAGCAGCCCCCGGTACTCGCCGAACACCGTCAGCGCCTGCTTCTCGTAGGCGTCGACGATCTGGACCGTCTCGTAGACGACGACCGCAAGCAACACGAGCAACAGCAACCCGACGACCGTCGTCAGCGAGTTACCGACGATGGTCGCGGGAGTGCTGGTGGCGGCCGCCCAGAGGGTGCCGCCTCCCTGTAATGGACTGAGCATCGTCCTGAACGTTCGGCGAACGGACAATAAGTGTTGGCGTCGCTCGCGGTCGCTGCAATCGCCCGCCTGCTCGGCGCAACCCCCGAGTCAGCACCGGCCGCAGCAGTCAGGCGCCCGCCACCGTGTCGTCGGTCTCGTCGTCGGTGTCGGTGCCGCCGTCGCCGCCGCTGCTGTTGCCGTCGTTCTCGCCGTCGCCGTCGTCCTGCTCCTGCACGAGGGTCGCATCGTCCCCCGCAGCCGGGTCCTCGAGGCGTTCGACGGTCACGACGTTACCCCCACCCGGGTCGACCACGACGATCTCGGTGTCGGCCGGGATGGTGCCGGTCGTCGTCCGCGCCGCGTACGAGGAGTCGAATCCGCCGCCTTCGAGGTCCACTCGCCCCGACCGCGGCGTGACCTCCTCGACGACGTAGCCCGTCTGCCCCCGGAGGTCACTGGAGGCGAACGTCTGCCCGCTCCCGGTGCCCTCGTAGATCTCGTAGTACCGGTAGAAGTACAGCGCGACGAGGCCGACGACCAGCACCAGCCCGGCCAGCACGAACGGCGTCGCGTTCGACAGCAGGAACATCCCCACGAGTCCGGCGGTGAGCAACGCGACGCCGAGCACGATGAGGTGTGCACCGGGCGCCAGCGCCTCGGCGATACACAACACTGCCCCCGCCACGACGAGCACGAACGACAGCGACTGCCCGAACACACCGTCCATGCCACCGACTTGGGAGGGTGGGGTGAAAACCGTTACCCGAACAACAGCAAGGCGATGGCGCCCGCCATCGTCGCGACGCCCAGCAGGAAGAACGCGACGTTCTCGACGGACGGCGACCCCGGTTCGATGGGGTCCGGGCCGAGGTCGGCCTCCTCGCCGACCTCGTCGAGGCCGAACCGCCACTCGCCCTCGGCGTTCTCGCCGCCGCTGCCGTCGTCCGTCTCACTCATACCCGTGCTTGGCCGCCGACGGGCAAAAGCCCCCGGGTCACTGGTCGGCCTCGTAGACGACGCCGCGCTCGCCGTCGACGGTGACGAGGTCGCCGTCCGGAACCGCGTCCACGTCGGCGTCCCCGACCATCGGTACGTCGAGTTCGCGGGCGATGACGGCGGGGTAGCCGGTGAGTCCGGTGTCGGCGCTCACGACCGCCGAAAGCTTCGAGAGGTCGCCGTCGAACTCGCCGTCGAAGCCCGGCTCCAGGAGGACGACGGCGTTCTCCGGCGCGTCCGAGAGGTCGCCGTCGGTGGTGCGGAACGCCCGGACCGTCGTCCGGCCGTCGACGACCGACCGGCCCGCGACGAGGGTATCGGCGGCGACGTGGACCTTCAGGGTGTTCGTCGTCGAGGCGCCCTCCAGTTCGGTCATCATTCCGACGAGCACGACCACGGTGTCGCCGCTCGCGACCTCGCCGGAGTCGACGGCTGCCTGCACCGCGCGCTCGACGACGGTCGTCGCGTCGCCCTCGGCGACCTCCGCGTAGTTCGCGTGCACGCCCCAGTTCAGTGCGAGCTGCCGCCTGACGCCGTGCGAGGGCGTCGCACAGACGACCGGCACGCTCGGCCGGAACTTCGCCGCCTTCCGCGCCGTGTACCCGGACTCGGAGGCGACCACGACCGCGCTCGCGTCGATGTCTCGCGCGAGGTAGCGCGCCGACCGCGCCAGCGCGTCCGTCTTCGCCGTCCCGGTCGCCGTCGGCACGCGCTGCTCCTGGAGTTCGGCGTACTCGTCGCTCTCCTCGACCTCCCGCACGATGCGGTCCATGGTCTCCACCACGCGCGTCGGGTCCTCACCGACGGCCGTCTCTGCCGACAGCATCACGGCGTCCGTGCCGTCGAGGACGGCGTTGGCGACGTCGCTGGCCTCCGCCCGGGTCGGCCGGCGCGCGCTCACCATCGAGTCCAGCATCTCCGTCGCCGTGATGACGGGGACGCCCGCGTCCCGGCACTGCCGGATGATGCGCTTCTGGATCATCGGTACGTCCTCCATCGGGCACTCGACGCCGAGGTCGCCGCGGGCGACCATCACGCCCTGTGCGGCCTCCACGATGCCGTCGAGGTTCTCCACGGCGCCCGCCCGCTCGATCTTCGCGACGATGGGGATGTCGTCGGCGCCGAACGACTCCAGGACCCGGCTCACGGCCAGCACGTCCTCGGCGTCCCGCACGAAGCTGGCCGCGACGTAGTCGACGTCCAGTTCCGCCGCCAGTTCGAGGTCCCGGCGGTCTTTCTCGGTGACGACGTCCAGTCCGAGTTCCACGCCCGGGACGTTCACGCCCTTCCGGCTGCCGAGGGCGCCGCCGGACAGCACGTCGGCGTACACCGTCTCACCTTCCACGCGGTCGACGACGGCTTCGATACGGCCGTCGTCGAGCAACACGGTGTCACCGGGCGCCGCCGCCGCGATGCTCGTCGAGAGCCCGACCCGCTCGGGCGTCGTCGTCTCCTCTTCGGCGAACGCCACCTCCGTGCCTTCCCGAATCTCGACCTCGCCGTCGGTTGCTGCGGTCCGGACCTCCGGCCCCTGGGTGTCCAGCATCACTGCCACCGGCTTCTCGGTCTGTTCGTCCACCGCTCGCGCCGTCTCCACGAGCTCTCGGCGGGCCTCGGCGTCACCGTGGCTCGCGTTGATGCGCGCCACCGTCATCCCCGCGTCCGCGAGCGCTCGCACCGACGCCTCGTCGTCGGTCGCCGGCCCGAGCGTGCAGACGATCTTCGCGTTTCTCATTGCCCGGGCGTACGCCACCACCCGGCAAAAATCCACGCTATTAACTCGAAACCGAGTACTCACTCAGCCACAGGGGTTTTTACTCACTCTGCGGTATGGCAACATATGCCGACCTACGCTGCCTTCGCGAACGTCAAGACCGGCCAATTCCAGAACGTCCAGGAACTCGGTTCCATCTGGGGCGACCTCCGCCAGGACCTCGAGACCCGGGAGTGCTCGCTGCGCGACGCTTACGTCCTCCTCGGCGAACGCGACGTTCTCCTCCTCTTCGACGCCGCCGACCGACAGGCAGCACTCGAAGCCTCCATCGCCGCCGAACGCTACGGCATCGAACTCCAGACGATGGAAGCCATGCACGTCGACGAACTCGGCAAGCTCGCAGAAGACGGGACGTAGCGACGGCGCCGCCGACGGCGTCCCGGACAGACGTTGCCACCGGCTCCGTAGATTCAAGTACGAGTCCGGGACCACTCCGGCGCGTGACGTAACAGCCGGCCGGTGCGTGCGGACGCGGAACGGCGACACCACGCACCGGCGCCGTCCCGTCGCCTGCACGCCTCCTACAGGACCTTCGTGCCCGGTTCGCTGTCCTCGTGCGTGGTGAGGAGGTCGGCGTCGTCGCCGGCCGCCAGCACCATCCCGTTGGACTCCACGCCGAACAGCTCGGACTGCTCCATGTTCGCCACCACGACGACCTTCGTGCCCGGGAGGGCGTCGAGGTCGTGGAGCTGCTTGATGCCGGCCACGACCTGGCGGACCTCGTGGCCGATGTCGACTTCGAGGCGCGCGAGGTCGTCGGCGCCCTCGATGCCCTCGGCGGACACGACTTCGCCCACGCGCAGGTCGAGGTCCTGGAAGTCCTCGAAGCTGATGCGGTCGTCGGCCAGTGGTTCCAGTTCGGTCGAAGCGTCGTCTTCGTCGTCGGTCACGTCTCCGTCGTCGTCCGCCTCGCTACTGGCTGCTTCGATTTTCGCCTCGAGCTTCTCGTCGAGTTCCGCCACGCGCTCGTCCTCGACCTTCTCGAAGAGCTCCTCGGGCTCGCCGAACTCGGCGGCCGGCGCCTGCAGGCAGTCCGCCACGGTGGCGTCCGCGGCGTTGCCGTCCTCACCGATCTGACTCCAGAGGTCGTCGGTCTTCTCCGGCAGGAACGGCTGCAGGAGCACCGCGACGGCCTTCACGAGCTGCACGCAGTCGCGGATGACCGGCGCCGCCGCCTCGTCGTCGAGCTTCCAGGGCTCGTTGCGCTGAATGTACTCGTTCCCGAAGCGGGCGAGCGCGACGGCTCGCTCGCCGGCGGTCCGGAGGTCGTAGTCGTTCAGCGCGTCCTCGTAGTCGTCCATCGCCTGCGCGATCTCGGTCTCGACCTCGTCCGAGAGCTCGGCGTCCTGGGGCGTCCCGCCGAAGTTCCGGTTCGCGAACAGCAGCGCGCGGTACGCGAAGTTCCCGACGGCGTCCGCAAGCTCCGTGTTCACACGCTGCGCGAACTGGTCCCACGAGAAGTTCACGTCGCGCTCGAACCCGCTGGCCGTCGCGAGGTAGTACCGCAGCAGGTCGGGGTGGAACCCCTCGTCGAGGTACTCCTCCGCCCAGATGGCGCGGTTCTTCGAGGTCGACAGGCCCTTGCCGTCGATGTTCACGAACCCGGTCGCGCACACGGCCCGGGGCTCGGTGTAGTCGGCGCCCTCCAGCATCGACGGCCAGTACACCGTGTGGTGCTGGATGATGTCGCGGCCGATGACGTGGATGATCTCGCCGTCGCCGTCCTTCCAGACGGACTCCCAGTCGAGGTCACCGGTGCGCTCGCTGTACTGTTTGGTCGTGGAGACGTATTCGATGGGGGCGTCCACCCAGACGTACAGCACGAGGTCCTCGCTCCCGTTCGCGGCTTCGCCGCTCTCCCCGGGGTAGTCGATGCCCCAGTCCATGTCCCGCGTGATGCAGAGGTCCTGCAGTTCGCCCTCGATCCACTCCCGGGGCTGGTTCTGGGCGTTGCTCGTGCCCTCCAGTCGCTCGATGAACCCCTTGAGGTGGTCCTGGAAGTCCGAGAGCCGGAGGAACTTGTGCTCGCGGCGCCGGTACTCGGCGGGGTTCCCGGTGAGCGTCGACACGGGGTCCTCGATCTCGCCGGGTTCGAGGTGGCGCTGGCAGCCCTCGTCGCACTCGTCGCCGCGGGCGTGTTCGCCGCAGTACGGACACGTCCCCTCGACGTATCGGTCGGGCAGCCACTGGTCGGCGTCCGGGTCGTAGGCGACGTCGATCTCCTTCTCGTGGACGTGGTCGTTAGCCTCCCAGGCGCGCACGAACTCCTTCGTGAGTTCGGTGTTCGTCTCTTCGTGGGTGTGGCCGTACTGGTCGAAGTCGACGTTGAACTTCGGGAACGTCGCCTCGTACTGTTCGTGGTGGCGGAGCGCGAACTCCTCGGGGTCGACGCCCTCCTCGGCGGCGTTGACGGCGATGGGGGTGCCGTGCATGTCGCTGCCGGAGACGTAGATGGCGTGCTGGCCGAGTTTCCGGAGGCCGCGCGTGAGCGCGTCGGCGTTCACGTAGCTGCGCAGGTGGCCGACGTGGAGGTCGCCGTTGGCGTACGGCAGTCCCGCCGTGACCACCGCCGGGTCGTCCGTGGGGTAGTCCTCGTCTGTCATGTGTTCGTGTTGCCGTGGCGCGGGCCTAAAGCCCGCTGGTTGTGTCGTGGCGTGCTGGTTGTCGGGCTCGAACTGTACTGGCGGAGAATGCGTGGTTCGCTGCCGTCCGACAGCCGCACGAGGGCTCGTTGGCGGCGGTCCACCCGCTGGCAGCGCTACGCTCGCATGCGCATCGGCCGCCGGTGGTCGACCGCGCGAGTCACGGACACCCGTCGGGGTGGGTCGACAAAAAGTCTAGCGTTCGACCGAGACGCCGCCGAACAGGGCGAGGCCGGTGACGACGAGGTCGGTGTCGCGGTCGCCACGGCTGTCGGCGGCGGGTGGTCTGGCGTCCTCGCTGCCGCCGAAGACGCTGAGCACGTCCAGTTCGACCGTCCAGTCCTCGGGGACGTGGATTTCGGCGCCGCCGAACGCGACGAGGCACTCGACGGTCGCGGGCGGGTCGGCGACGTCGGCGTCCCTGAGGTCGAGCTCCGCGCCGCCGAACGCCGCGAAGACGTCGCCGCCCCGGAAGCCGCTCCCGGTGACGCGGCGCTGTGTGCCGCTGAACACGCTGACCAGCGAGACGTCGCCGGCGTCGCTGGCGTCGACGGAGACGCCCCGGGTGCGCCGGGACCGGCCGACGACGTAGAGGACGCCGAACAGGACGACGAACAGCGGCCACCACTCGCCGATCTGCTGGTTGGTGAGGTAGCCGAGGTTCCGCGCCTGGAAGGTGCCGGCGACGGCGACGACCATCACGGGGCCGGTGAGGTTCCGGAAGCCGCTGCGGACGACCGCCCAGACGCCGAGCGCGACGAAGACGAGCGGCAGGTAGTCCCAGAGGTTCTCGGTGGCGACGAGGTCGGTCGTCGACAGCAACAACAGCAGTCCGACGAGGACGATGAGTCCGCCGGTGGTGAGCCGGCCGGAGCGGAGGCGAGCCATACGTGCGGCGACCACGCCGGTTGTGTTAACAGTACCGCTGGTTCACGCGAGGATGACGACGCCTTCGAAGAGCGCGATGGTGACGACCAGCCGGCCGACGCCGCCGGCGAACGCGGCGGCGGCGAACCGCCGGTAGTCCTTGTCGATGACGGAGAACGCGTACACGGAGATGGTGTCGGGGAAGAAGGGGACGGAGAGCGCCATCGCCATCCCGTAGTAGCCGTACTGTTTGACGAGGTCGACGAGCGTCGAGCGCGACCACTCCATGGGCTGGTAGCCGAACCGACGGAGGGTGCGGACGACGACACCGGAGTGGCTGGCGTTGTACCCGAGGTGGAGTGCAACGACACTGCCGAGGGCTTTCCCGGTGGCACTCACGACGATGACGAGCAGGACGAGCGGGGCGCCGGAGAGTCCGAGGCCGAGATGGGCGGCCTCGCTGCAGACGTAGCCGGCCGGACAGAGCACGACCTCGCCGGGCAGCGGGAGGACGAACGTGATGAGAAACGAGTAGACGAAGATGAGCGTGAGCCCAGTCCAGCCGGTTGCGGCGCGGACAGCGCCTTCCACGCCGCCGAAGTCGAAGCCCAGCAGGAGGGGAACCGTGACAGACACTACCTGCCCGAAGGAACCCATGGGTCAAAACCCTACTGGAGTCCCACGGACTGGCCGCAGTCGGCCGACTGGTCAGGCGACGGCGTCGATGTCGGCGAGGAAGGCGTCGAGCATCTCGCGGGTGACGTGGGGCATGCAGACCACGCGGAGCGCGTTCGACGCCGTGCGGGAGATGCGCCAGCCGCGGTCGCGGAGCGCCCGGAACTCGCCGTCGGGGAGGTCGGCGGCGACAAGCGGGAGCTCGGGCTCGACGACGTCGTAGCCGCGAGCCGACAGCTCGGCGGCGAGGTAGTCGGCGTTCGCCTGCGAGCGCTCGTAGGTCTCCCGGTAGCCGGCCGGCCATAGTGCCTCGAGTGCGGCGTGTGCGCCGGCGACACCCGCGCCGGAGCGCGTACCACCCAGCGTCGGCTGTGTGTCGGATTCGAGGTACGGAGTCGCGATGGCGAGCGCGTCGAGCGTCTCCGGGTCACGGGCGAGGAACCCGCCGGCGGGGACGGGCGCCTGCCCGACCTTGTGCGGATCGATGGTCATCGTGTCCACGGGGGCGTCCGCGAAGTTCCAGTCGTGGTCGGTGAACGGCAGCACGAACCCGCCCCAGGCGGCGTCGACGTGGAGGCTGGCGTCGACGTCGGCGGCGACGTCGGCGAGCGCGGGAATCGGGTCGACGCGGCCGTACTCGGTGGTGCCGGCGACGCCGACGACGACGGCCGTGTCGTCGTCCGCGAGGTCGGCGGCGGCGTCGACGTCAGCCCGGTGGTCGTCGTCCGTCGGCGCGAGCCGCAACTCGACGTCGAGGACGTCGGCGGCCTTCTGGAAGCTGAAGTGCGCGCTCTCCGGCGCGACGACGTTGACGTCGTCGCCGTCCGCGAGGTTGCGGGCGGCGCGGACTGCCTGGAGGTTTGCTTCGGTGCCGCCGGCGGCGACGTACCCGTGGGGGTCGTCGAGCTCGACGACGTCGCCGAGCATCCCGACGGCTTCCCGTTCGAGTTCGGTGACTGTAGGGTAGGTCTCCGGGTCGCCGGGGTTCGTCGCGAGGAAGCGCTGTGCTGCCTCGCGGGCGGCGGGGTGTGGGTCCGTGCACATCGAGGACAGCACCCGGTCGAAGTCCTGTGGCGCTCGCCTCGCTTCCGCACGCGTCATACCCACGGGGAGAGCCAGCAGCGGTTTAGCGGTTCCGCTATCGTATCAGCCGTCCGCGTTCACGGTGGCCCGTTCCGGCGACACAACGCCCGTGACGGTGACTGTGACCTCGCCGTCGACCGGGTCGCCGGTCCACATCGTCGCCACGTCGTACGAACCCCTCTTCTCGCCGACGTACAGTTTCTCGCCGGGCTGGAAGTCCTCGTGGGTGAGGAGCTGGCGGTCGACCCGGAGGCGGGCGTCGAAGGCGTCGCCGCCCGCGTGTTCGATGACGACGTAGCCCTCGCTGTTGGTGGAGACGTCGATGTCGGCGTCCGGCAGCTCCTCGCGGGCGTCACTGGTCCAGTCCGGCGCCGGCAGGCTGTCGACGGAGGTCGACGCGAGCGTGACGGTGTACTGGAAGTCGTCGGTGGCAGCGTAGTCGGTCAGCCGGTAGTCGAGTTCGTGGACGAGGCCCTCGTCGCCGACGAGCAGGGTCGCGCGCTGTAGCTCGAAGCTGACGTCGGCGTCATCGGTGAGGCTGCTGGCGCGCAGGCGGGCGACCCGGTCACCGTCGTGGGTCGTCGTGCCGGCGGTCTGGAAGTCTGCCAGCCGCAGCAGGTCGAACTGGCTGGGGATGCCGTGCGCGCTGCCGGCGCTGTACCGGGACCCGATACTGAACGTCCCGTCTGGGAGCTTCGAGGCCGTGAACGAGTCGGTCGACAGCGACTCGTAGACGCTCGTCGCGTCGTCTTTCGTCGTCGTCTCTCGGTGGACGAACGTGTCGCCGTCGGCGACGACGACGCGCATCTCGTCGCTCGAGGTGGTGTTCCCGGCGGTCTCCTCGTGGGTGGTCTGGACCTCGTAGCTGTCGCCGCGCTCGTCGAGGTGTGCCTCGACCAGTGCGGTCTCGTTGGCGAGCTCGCCGTCCTCGACGCCGGGCGGGTCTACGTCTCCGCCCACTCCGGGGAGGGCGGTGCAGCCGGAGACGGTGAGCAGTGCGACGGCGACGAGCAGTCCTGCAGTCAGTCGCTTCACGACACATTCTGGGCTCGCTACCGAATAAAAAATTTACCAAACTTTGAGAGAAACGAAGTGCGTTCCAGTCGACGGCCGCACCCGACGACGAGTCAGGACTCGTCGCCTTCGGTGAGGTAGCGGATGCGTTCCGGGACCGGCGGGTGCTGGTAGTGGAACGCCTCGTAGTAGGGGTGCGGGAAGGGGTTGCCGAGGTTCTCGCTTGTGAGGTCCGCGAGCGCGTCCGCCAGCGACTCGCCGCCGCCCATCACGTCGACAGCGAACGCGTCGGCCTCGCGCTCGTTGGCGAGCCAGAGTTTGTTCTGGAGCGGTGCGGTGAGCTGGTTCAGCGGCTGCAGCCACAGCCCCGCCAGCAGCAGGCCGGCGGCCGGCTGCTCGGGCACGCCGAACATCCCGTACAGCCAGCCGGCGTCCAGCAGGAACGACGCGACGAACAGCAGGACGGCCGCCTGCAGCGCGCTCGCGGCGACGTTCTGCCAGATGTGGCCCTTCTTCCAGTGCGCGAGCTCGTGGGCGAGCACGCTCTGGACTTCCTCGTCGTCCATCTGGTCGACGAGCGTGTCGAAGAGGACGACGCGCTTCGTGGCGCCGAACCCGGTGAAGAAGGCGTTGGAGTGCCCGGAGCGCGAGGAGGCGTTCATGACGTACACCTGGTCGCAGGTGAAGCCGGCGCGGTCGAAGACGTCCTCGACGGCGTCCCGGAGGCTGCCGTCCTCGACGGGGTCGAAGTCGTAGAACAGCGGCATCACGACCCGGGGGACGAGGACCTGCGTGGCGAGCAGGAACGCGACGACGACGCCGGTCGCGGCGACCCACCACCACTCGGGGAACGCCTGCACGGTGAACAGGACGGCCGCACCGAGGATTGCGACGAACACGGCGCCGACGGCGGTGCCGACGAGCTTGTCGCGGGCGAACAGCGCCGGGGACTGCTCGTTGAACCCGAACGCCGTCTCGACGGCGAACGTGTCGAAGACGTCGAACGGCAGACTCACGACTTGCAACGCGACTGTCGAACCGACGAACAGCGCGACGCCGGCGAGCAGGTCGTTGCCGACGGCGCCGTACACCCACTCGACGGCCCCGCCGAACACGCCGGCGTACAGCGCGAGGAGAACGACGCCGACAACGACCACGGACTCCAGCTGGCTGGCGGCCGTGCCGAGCCGGTGGTACGCGAGCAGCTCCTCGGGGTCGTCGACGCCGATGCGGTCGGCCAGCCACTCGGTGCGCTCGCGGACTGCGCGCTCGGCGTACTGGACGTTCAGGGCCGCGAGAGACGCGAAGAACAGCGTCGTTCCGGCGACGAGCGCGAGGAAGACGGCGTGGTAGACGAGCATGTCCACCAGTAGCCGCCTTCACCCCTAAGTAATTCGGGCGAGGGAGGCGGCGACGGCGGGCGGGCTTACTCCCGGACGGACTCCAGCAGCATGCGCTGTTCGACGCGCTTGACCTCGTGCTGGACGTCGCGGACGGCGTCGATGTTCGCGGAGATCGAGGAGACGCCGGTCTCCACGAGGAAGTCCACCATGTCGGGCTTCGAGCCGGCCTGCCCGCAGATGCTGGTGGCGACGTCGTGCTCGCGACACGCCTCGATGGTGTGCTCGATGAGCTGCAGCACGGACGGGTGGAGCTCGTCGAACCGGTCGGCGACGTTGCCGTTGTTGCGGTCGACGGCGAGCGTGTACTGCGTGAGGTCGTTCGTCCCGAAGCTCGCGAAGTCCACGCCCTCCTCGGCGATCTCGTCCATCGCCAGCGCGGACGCCGGGGTCTCGATCATGACGCCCCACGACCGCTTCTCGACGTCGATGCCCGCGTCCTCCATGAGGGTCCGGGCGCGAGCGACGTCCTCGGCGTCGTTCACGAGCGGGAACATCACCTCGACGTTGTCGTAGCCCATCTCGTAGAGCTCGCGGAACGCCTCCAGCTCGTGCTTGAAGACGTCCGGGCGGTCGAGGCTGCGGCGGATGCCCCGGTAGCCGAGCATCGGGTTGTGCTCGTGGGGTTCGTCGTTGCCGCCCTCGAGCTGCCGGAACTCGTCGGTCGGCGCGTCCAGCGTCCGGACGCGGACCGGCCGCGGGTAGAACTCCTCGGCGACGCCCCGGACGCCGTCGACGAGCTCCTGGACGTAGGCGTCCTCGCCGTGGTCCTCGATGTACCGCTCGGGGGTCTTGTTCGTGGAGAGGATCATGTGCTCCATGCGGAGCAGGCCGACGCCGTCGGCGCCGGTGGCGGCGGCTCGCTCGGCGGCCTCCGGGATGGAGACGTTGACCTTGACCTCGGTGGCGGTCATCGGCTTCACCGGCGTCGTCGGGCGGGCTTCCTCGATGGGGTCGTGTTCCGCTTCGGTCTCCTCGCGGCCCTCGCGGACGACGCCGCGGTCGCCGTCGAGGGTGACGATCTGGTCGTCGTGGAGGCTGGTGGTGGCGTCGGTCGCGCCGACGACCGCCGGACAGCCGAGTTCGCGGGAGACGATGGCGGCGTGGCTCGTCATGCCGCCCTCGTCGGTGACGATGCCGGCCGCGCGCTTCATCGCCGGGACCATGTCCGGCGTGGTCATCTCGGTGACGATGATGTCGCCGTCGCCGACCTTGTCGAGCTGGTCGAGTTTCGTGACGACCCGCACCGGACCGGACGCGACGCCCGGGCTGGCGCCGAGGCCGTTCACGAGCGTTTCGCCGTCGCCGCTGCCGTCGGTGTCAGTCATGTCTTCCTCGTCGGTGTCGTCGATGGTGGTGATCGGCCGGGACTGGAGCATGTAGACGTCGCCGTCGACCATCGCCCACTCGACGTCCTGTGGGCTGTCGTAGTGGTCCTCGACGCGCTCGCCGATGGCGACGAGGTCCCCGATCTCGTCGTCGTCGAGCACGCGTTCGGTGCGCTTCTCGTCGGGGACGGCGCGCTCGACGGTCTCCCCGGTGTCGGTGTCCTTGACGTGCATCACCTTCTTGTCCGCGACCGTCACCTCCTGGACGGCGCCGTCGTCGCGGTCGACGACGTAGTTGTCCGGCGAGACGGACCCGGAGACGACTGCCTCGCCGAGCCCCCACGCGGCCTCGATGATGGCCTCGTGGGCGCCCGTCGACGGGTGGCTGGTGAACATCACGCCGGACTTCTCGGCGTCGACCATGCGCTGGACGACGACGGCGATGTTCACGAGGTCGTGGTCGAAGCCCTGTTCCTGTCGGTAGTAGATGGCGCGCTGCGTGAAGAGACTCGCCCAGCAGCGTTTCACGCGGTCCAGCAGGTCCTCTCGAGTGATGTTGAGGAACGTCTCCTGCTGGCCGGCGAAGCTCGCGTCCGGGAGGTCCTCGGCGGTCGCCGAGGAGCGGACGGCGACGAACGCCTGCCCGTCGTCGAGCGCGTCGTACGACGAGAGGATGTCCTCGCGAAGCGACTCGGGGAACTCGGTGTTCAGGATGAGGTCTTTCGCTCGCGCCTCGGCGTCCGCGAGTGCGGCGGAGTCCTCCGCGTCGACGTCCACCGCCTCGAACAGTTCCTGGTCGATACCCGCTTCCTCGATGAACGTCCGGTAGGTGCCGGCGGTCACGACGAAGCCCGGTGGGACGGGGAGCCCGGCGTCCGTGAGCTCGCCGAGCGACGCCCCTTTTCCGCCGACGCTGTCGATGTCGTCGGCCCGTACGTCTTCCAGCCAGCGTACAGCCATGTGGCGTCTGTACAGTCACAGAAAGCCCCTAAGAAGATTCCGAACGCCTCGGCCGAACTGACAGGTACAACTCGGTTCCGAGTTGTCGTTTCGGACGATGGCTTTTAGCCGGCGGCTTCCATCGAAGCGCGCATGGACGCGAAACGCTCTGCCGTACACGCCGGGAAGTACTTCCTGCTCACGACGCTGCTGGGCGTGGTCGCGCTCGCGCTCGTCGGTTACGGCGCCGTGCTGGCCGAATCGGCACTCGAGTCCGGGCTGTCGACGGGCGAGCGCGTGAGCGAAGCACTGCCCGGGCTCGTGCTCGCCGTCGCCGGCGTCGCAATCTACCGGTTCGGGGAGTCGTGGGCGCTGTACACGACGCTGACGGCGGCCCACGAGGAGGCGCTGTCGACCACGTTCGACACCGAGCGCGTGAAAGCCGACATCGTCAGCGTGCTCGACGACCGCCTCGCGGACATGCAGAACGACCTCCAGTCTGTCAACCGCGAACTCCGCAAACTGAAAGAGGACGACGCCTTCGACTTCAGCGACTAGGCCTCGAGGATGTCGTCCGTCTCGGGGTCGGGCACCGAGAGGTCGCCGTCCAGCGTCTCGACGGCCGTCCCGCCGACGGTCGGCGCGCCGCCGTCGCCGCCGACCCGCACCCGGACCCGGCCGGGTCTGTCGACGAAGTGCCCCTGCTCGAACACCATCTCTTCGGGCGTGTCGTCGTCGAACGCGCCGAAGTGGTCGAGGTACGCGCCCGCAGCGCCGCTGGCTGTCCCCGTTACCGGGTCCTCGTCCACACCCGCGCCCGGCACCCACGCCCGGCCGTGCAGCGTCGAATCACGGTCCAGCGCGTCGAAGGAGAACATGTAGACGCCGGCCGCCCCGACGTCGTCGGCCAGCGCCTCGACGGCGCCGAAGTCCGGGTCGGCGTCCCCCAAATCTGAGAGGTACGTGATGGGCACCACGAGGAACGGCAGGCCAGTGTCGGCGACCGCCAGCGGGAGGTCGTCGCTGGCGCCGCGCAGCGCCGCCGCGTCGGTCCCCGTGGCCTCGGCGACCCGCTCGTAGGGCACGTCGACCTCGCGGATTTCGGGGGCGTTCTGCGTCATCCACACCGTCCCGTCTTCGGTCACCTCGATGTCCAGCACGCCGACGTTCGTCTCCAGCGTGTGCTCGCCGGCGTCGACGGCGCCGTCCGCGAACAGGTGCGCGTGGCTCGCGATGGTCGCGTGCCCGCAGAGGTCGACCTCGGTGGTCGGCGTGAAGTACCTGATTCGACGGTCGGCGTCGTCGCTCGGCCGCAGGAACGCCGTCTCGCTGGCGCCGAGTTCGGCCGCTATCGCCTGCATCTGGTCGTCGGTCAGTCCGTCGGCCTCGGGCACCACGCCCGCGGCGTTGCCCGCGCACGGGTCGTCGGTGAACGCGTCCACGAGCAGCGCTCGCCTCTCGGTCATGGGCGCCGGTTCGCGGGCCTCCGGTTTGCGTGTTTTCCTCCCAGTGTCGCTCCCGTTCAGTCGTCCTCCGCCGGGGACCGCACCGTGAGCACCGGCACCGGCGACGTGCGCACGAGGAACTCCGCGGCGCTCCCGAGTACGAACCGGTCGAAGCCCGTCCGGCCGTGGGTCCCGACGACGAGCAGGTCGACGTCGTGGTCTTCGACGTACGACCGGATGCCGCGGCTGACCGACGGCGCGAACTCGACGACCGACGCCGCCGGAGTGACGCCCGCCTCGGTCGCGAACGCCGACGCGTCGTCGACGACTTCCCGGGCGCTCTCCTCGAGGGCCTCCCGGTAGACGCCCGTGCGGACGTCCGCACCGAGGCTCGTCGTGTCCACGATAGAGAGCACGTTGAGCGTCGCGCCCGTCCGGTCGACCACGTCGATTGCCCGCTCGAGGGCGGCGCGCGCGCAGTCGCTGCCGTCGGTCGCCAGCAGCACGGTCTCGAAGGGGTAGTCGAACGCGGCGTCGCGGTCCTCGTCGTCCGGGTGGAAGGTGAGCACAGGCACCTCACAGCGCCGGACGACGCGCTCGGTGGTGCTACCGAGAAGGTACCGCGCCAGTCCGCGCCGGCCCCGCGTCGGCATCGCCACGACGTCGACCTCCACGTCCGCCGCGTAGTCGCAGATGCGCCGATGCGGGCTGCCCTCCAGCACTTCGGTGGTGGTGGTGACGCCCCGTTCGGCGGCGCGCTCGGCGGCGCTCTCGACGGCCTCCCGAGCGCGGTCTTTCAGGGTCCCCTCTATCTCCTCCGCTTGCTCCACGGGGCTGTGCGTCGTGTTCGCGACGCTCAGGAGGTGGACCGTCGCGTCGTGGGCCGCCGCGACGTCGAGCACGCGGTCGAGTGCCGCCGTCGCGCCGTCGCTGCCGTCCGTCGGGAACAGTATCCGGTCGAACATACCTGTACAGACGTGACAGTACTACAAAACGTTCGGGTCGGTGGGGCTACGTCCCGGTCAGCCAGCCGGCGAGGTCGTTCACGACCGCTTCGGCGACGTTTCCCGGCTGGACGTACTCCGCCGGACCGGGGTCGCCCGCTCCCGCGACGAACAGGTGGTTGAGGTCGTCGTACAGTCTCGTCCGGGCGTCGCCGAGCGCGTCCCGCCACGCGGGGAAGTCCTCGGTGGGGCTGACCTGGTAGTCCCGGCCGCCCTGCAGCGCATACACTGTCTGGTCTAGCCCCTCGGCTACCGCCACTGGGTCGTAGTCGGCGACGTCCCGCCAGAACGCCGGTCCCCAGGCGAACCCACCGGTCTCGTAGTCGCCGTCTGCGAGCCGGTCGGCGGTCGCCTCGGCGGCCTCGAGCTGTTCGCGCTCGCCGTCGGTCACCTCGCCGTCGCGGTTCGCGAGGTACCGCACCTGGTCGGGGACAAGCTCGTACAGCGGGCGCGAGGGCGCAGCCAGCAGGAACGCCGCCGCGTCGCCGTCCTCCCGGGCGATTCGTGGCGCGGCGTACGCGCCGAGGCTGTGGCCGACGACGGCCGACTCCTCGATGTCGGTCTCGGCCCGGAGGCGGTCGAGCGCGGTCAGCGCGTCGTCGACGACGAGCGGCCCGAACCCGAGTTCGTCGGTCTCGACGTCACAGGCGTACGTGCGCTTGTCGTACCGGAGGACAGCGACGCCCTCACTCGCCAGCCCCCACGCGAGGTCCTTCAGGGGCCTGTTCGGGCCGATGCTCTCGTCCCGGTCGTTCGGCCCGGAGCCGTGCACGAGCACGACGCCAGTCTCGCCGCCGCCCCCGGGCGTAGTGAGTGTCGCGCCCAGCCCGCAGGCCGGCGAGTCCAGTACGAGCTCGCGCTCCGAGAACGCCGACTCGTCGGCGTACGACGGCGGCGAGTACTCGCCGCTCGCGGACGCGAACTGGAGGCCGGCGACGGCCGCTCCGTCGAACACCACCCTGACGTTCACGACGCCGGCCTCGAACTGCGCGCGCACCACGAGGACGTCGTACCCCCGGTCGGTGGAGCGCTCGACGCCTGCAGTGCCGCGGAACGCGCCGACGTCACCGGCCTCGCTGTCCCACGCCGACGCCAGACTGCTCGGCGAAATCTGGTCGCGCACGCCCGGTGCGAGCACACCGTGGGCGGCCTCGAAGTCGCCCTCGCCGAGCAGCCGAGCGAGCCGCACCGCCGTCTCGCGCTGTTCGCCGGGTGACGCCCCGGCGGTCGTCGTCGTCGTCGTCGTCGTCTCTCCGTCTCGCGTGGTCGTCGCGTCTCCGGCCGTCGTCTCGGTGTCTGTCGGCGTGTCGGCCCCGGCTC
Organism: Halobacterium rubrum; assembly: GCF_021729015.1. Classification (GTDB taxonomy): domain Archaea; phylum Halobacteriota; class Halobacteria; order Halobacteriales; family Halobacteriaceae; genus Halobacterium; species Halobacterium rubrum. Next base: position 155,634 of record NZ_JAJQQZ010000002.1, on the reverse strand, counting down.
CGTCGCTCCCGCCGGCGCAGCCCGCGAGCGCCGCGAGCGCGACGGCGCCGACCGACTGGAGGACGCGCCGCCGGGCCCTCGCGGGGGTCGCCGCCCGCTCTGCCTCTCGTGGCGTCGCCATACTCGACTCGTCGGCCGCGCTGCACTTCTACGTTTCCAGCACGCGGAGACAGCTCGGCACGGGCACACGCCCCCTCGGCCGGCCTGTAAACGGTTAAGTAGCGACACGCGCGAGCCCCTACACGCAATGAGTGACCTCCCGGACGATTTCAAGTGCACTATCACCAACTGGGAGTACATCTACGGACTCTGCCGGAGCGTCAGCGAACAGGTCAAAGACTCCGAGTTCGAGCCCGACGTGGTCGTCGCGCTCGCGCGCGGCGGCTGGTTCGCGGGCCGGTGTCTCTGTGACTTCCTCGGCCTCGACGACCTCACGAGCCTGAAGATGGAACACTACGTCGGCACCGCACAGAAAACCGGGGAGCCCGAGGTCCGCTACCCGATGCCGGAGGGCTCCGTCGAGGGCAAGGACGTGCTCATCATCGACGACATCGCGGACACCGGCGGCTCCATCGAGCACGCCCAGGAGTACGTCGAGGACCGCGGTCCGGACTCCGTCCGCACTGCCACCCTCCAGCTCCTCCAGACCAGCGAGTTCGAGCCCGACTACGTCGGCGAACGCCTCGACGAGTGGGCGTGGATCGTCTACCCGTGGAACTTCATCGAGGACATGGTCGACGTCATCTCCGGCGTGATGGAAACCGACGGCGACGGCCCTTACACCGCCGAGGAGATCCGGAAGCTGCTCGCGGACTACCACGACGTCGAACGCATCCAGATGGAGATCGCCCAGCCCGACCGCCTCGACGAGGTGCTCACCGAGATGGTGCGCCGCGACGTGCTCGTCGAGACCGGCGACGGCGAGTGGGCGCTGACCGCCGACGCCTGACGCGCGAATCGGCTCCCGAGGCCGACTGGCTCCCGGTCGTGCGCACTCCGATTCTTTTAGGACGCTGCCGGCACCACTCCGGGACATGATCGGCTTCATCGGAGGGTCCGGCATCTACGAGGCGCTGCCGCTGAACGACGTTCGCGAGGAGGACGTGTCGACGCCGTACGGCGACCCGAGCGCGCCGGTGACGGTCGGCGAGTTCGGCGACACCGGCACCGAGGTGGCGTTCCTGCCGCGACACGGCCCCGACCACCAGCGGTCGCCGACGAACCTCCCGTACCGGGCGAACATCTACGCGCTCAAGCAGCTCGGCGTCGAGCGCATCCTCGCGTCGAACGCCGTCGGCAGCCTCAAAGAGGAGCTGTCGCCCCAGACGCTGGTCGTCCCCGACCAGATCTTCGACCGGACGAAGCACCGCGACTCGACGTTCTTCGGCGACGGCGTGGTCGTCCACCAGCCGTTCGCGGACCCCTACTGCCCGCACATGGTCGACCACCTCCACGACGCCGCCGAGGACGCGACCGACGCGAACACCCAGAAGGGCGGGACGTACGTCTGCATCGAGGGCCCGCAGTACTCGACGCGCGCGGAGTCGGAGTTCTACAAGTCCCAGGGCTGGGACCTCGTCGGCATGACGGCCATCCCGGAGGCGAAGCTCGCGCGGGAAGCCGAGATGTGTTACGCGACCGTCGCGGGCGTCACCGACTACGACGTCTGGAAGGCGGACAGCGAGGTCACGCTCGAAGAGGTTCTGGAGAACGCCGCCGCCAACGAGGACGCCATCAAGGCGACCGTCGAGCACGCCATCGAGACGCTGCCCGAGGAGCGCGACTGCGACTGCGGGCACAGCCTCGAGGGCACCGTGAACACGCCGACGGAGGCCATCCCGGCGGACACGCGAGAGCGCGTCGACCCCATCCTGGGCGGGTACCTGTAGCGCGGCGAACGCACTAAGATTCGCGCGAGTAGACACAAAATGTAAATACTGGTCTCCCGTTGGTTAGGGTAACTATGCAGGGGGACGTGGACGCGCAGGCGTTCTCGACGGAGCTCGCCGAGCTGAAGCGAGGCGGCTGCACTGTCCTCGTCGCCAGCGACGCGCCCGGCCGCGACACCGCCTGCGAGCGGCTGCTCGGCGCGCCCGAACTCGACCGCAGCCACGTCTTCCTCTCGACGTCGACGGACGTCTCCACGGTGCTCGACCGCCACAAACCACGACGCACCGACCCCGGGTCGTTCGCCGTCGTCGACGCCACGCCGGACACGCGCAGCACGGCCGCCGCCACGAGCGCCGCGCCGACCGGCCTGACGCCGACCGACGACTGGTACGTGCGCGGCCCCAACCGCACGGACTTCGACGAGCTGTACGCGGCCACGCGGGACGCCCTCGACCGGGTCGCCGCGGGCGCCGACGCACCGGGCGAAGTCCGGCTCTGCCTCGACGGCCTCGACCCGCTGCTCGACGCGGTCGAAGCCGGCGAGACGACCGAGGAGGAGCTGTTCCGGTTCCTGCACGTGCTCGGCGGCGCCGTCCGCGACGTCGACGGCATGGGCCACGTCCACGTCTCCGAGACGGTCGGCGCCGACGTCCTCGGGACGTTCGAGCCGCTGTTCGACGCGACTGTCGAGATCGAGACCACTGCCACGGGCGGCACCCGCCAGCGCTGGCGGCTCCACGACTCCGGCCGCGAGACCGGCTGGTTCCAGCTCTAGGCGGTCGGCGTCGCCTCCCGTTCTTCGACCGCGTCGGGGTTACACACCCAGAGGTCGCCGAACAGGTCGTCCTGTTCGAGCGTGACCGCGCCGCGGTGCGCGAGGAACAGTAACGCGAGGAACGTCTCCACTCTGGAGGGGCCGGCCTCCGCGATCTCCGCGTACAGCACTTCCGTCCGTCCGGAGTCGTACTGGTCGTCGAGCACCTCCTCGACGTCCGCGATGGTCGCCTCGATGTCCTCCTCGTGGGCGTTCCCGAGCGCCTCCTCGGCGGTCGGCTCGTCGTCCATCCGGAACTCGTCGCCGCTGTGGTAGTCCAGCTCCTGGACGCCGCGCCGGAACCCCTGCGGGCTGTCGGAGGTGTCGTACTCGCGGGACTCCTTCCACCACGACCCGCGCTCGGCCTCCCGGAGCTCGCGCACGAGTTCGTCCAGCGTCTGCGGGCTGCCGCGGGCGTGCTTGCGCTCCAGCCGCCGGTCCATCTCGGCTTCCAGCGCCGACACGGGGTCGTAGGCGGGCTGCTCGCCGTCCTCCCCGGGCGGCGGTGGCTCCCAGGGCGCGCGCTCGGGTTCCTCGGCCTCGGCGTCCTCATCTTCGTCGTCGTCGTCCTCCAGCATCGCGTCACTCTTCATCCGCAGGAGGACGCTCGCGTAGAACAGCGCGCGGCCCGACGTCCGCAGGTCGGCCTCGTCCAGCGCCTCGAGGAACTTGTCCGTCACCGCGACGATGTCGATGTCCCACGGTTCGATGTCGCCGCGCTTCGCGAGCTGCACGAGCAGCTCCACGGGCTCGACCTCGTCGTCCTCGGGGTTCGGTTCGGGGTCGGCCGGCGCGTCCGCCAGCAGCGACTCGGCGTCCACGCCGTCCCCGTCGCCGTCGTCGCTGCCGCCCTCGCCCTCGTTCTCGACGCCTCCCGAGTCGTCATCGAACACGCCGGCCGCACCGTCGTCGCTGCTCTCTCGCTCTTGCTTGCGCTCTTCGTGGCCCGTGATGTCCAGCGGGACACCATCGCCCGCTGCTCCCGGGTCGCTGCGCTCCCCGGTCGCTTGTTCCGAGGGCTCCGTCGCCTCCGGCTCTTCTTGCTCGCGGGTCGCGTCGCTCCCCGCTCGCTCTATCGCGGACTCACTGCGTTCGTCCGCGCTGCCCTCGCTAGTCATTCGCGACTGCCCCCTGCGCCGAGAGGTCGATGCCGGTGACGACGCTCTGGTTGTTCTCCTGCATCGTCACGCCGATGGCGCGCTCCGACCGATCCAGCATCGCCGACCGGTGGCTGACGACGACGAACTGCGCGTCGCCGGCGAGCTCGTCGACGAGTTCGCCGACGCGGTCGGCGTTCACGGCGTCGAGGAACGCGTCCACCTCGTCCAGCGCGTAGAACGGCGCGGGGTTGTGCCGCTGGATGGCGAAGATGAACGCCAGCGCCGTCAGCGACTTCTCCCCGCCGCTCATCGCGTCCAGCCGCTGGACGGGCTTGTCCGCCGGCTGGGCCTTCATCGTCAGCCCGCCCTCGAAGGGGTCCTCGGGGTCCTCGAGTTCGAGTTCGCCGGTGCCCGCGGACAGTCGGGAGAAGATGCGCTGGAAGTGCTCACCGATGGCCTCGAACGCCTCCATGAACGTCGACTTCTTCTGCTCGTCGTAGCGCTCGATGCGCTCCCGGATGCCGTCGGCCTCCTCCACGAGCGTCTCGCGCTTCGCCTCGAGGTCGTCGAGGTCGGCCTCCACGTCGTCGTACTCCTCGATTGCGAGCATGTTCACGGGCTCGAGGGCCTCCATGCGACGCTCCAGCCGCGCGACGTTCTCCTCGACCTCGTCGAGGTCCGGAATCTCCTCGGGGTCGTAGTCGCCGACGGCGTCCTCCAGTTCGTCGATTTCCTCGCTGAGCTTCTCCTCCGCCTTCCGCAGGCTCTCCAGACGGTTCCGGACTTTCTCGACCTCGCTGGCCTGCTCGTCGCGGGCGTCTTTCGCGTCGCGGAGGTCGCCTTTGAGGTCCTCGCGGTCGCTTTTCAGGTCTGCGAGCTCCTCCTCGAGTTCGGCGACTGCCTCCTCCTTCTCCGCGAGTTCGGCCTGTTTGGCCTCGATGTCGCCCTCCAGCTCCTCGATGCGCTCCTGCTGGTCGGCTTTGCGGTTCTGGGCGGCCTCGATGTCGTCGTGGAGGTCCTCGACGGCGTCCTCGGCGTACTCCTTCTCCAGCTCGAGGCTGTTCAGCTCGCCGTCGAGGTCGTCCACGCGGTCCTCCAGGTCTGCGATGGTCGCCTCGATGTCCTCCTTCTCGGCGGTGAGCTCGGGAATCTTCGAGTCCGCCAGCTCCGCCTCCAGCTCGTCGATTTCGGCCTCGAGGTCGGCGATGTCGCCCTGCTTGTCGGCGATGTCGGCCTCGATGGCCTGCATCTCCTCGTCGACGTCCTCGCGTTCGCCCCGCAGCTCCTCGATGCGCTGCTCGAGTTCGCCGACGCGCTCCTCGGCGGCGTCGCGGTCCTCCTCGGCGGCCTCGATGTCGGTCTGGATAGACCGCACCTGGTCGGTGGCGTCCTGCCGGCGGTCCCGCGCGTCGTCCAGCCGCTGGTCGATTTCGCGGACGTCCTGCCGGATGTCCTCGCGCTCGTCCTCCAGGCGCTGGATGCGCTCGGCCACCCGCTCGAGCTGGCCCTTGCCCGACTTCGAGAACGAGTACCGGGAGCCCGACCGGCTGCCGCCCGTCATCGCGCCGGACTTCTCGACGAGCTCGCCAGCCAGCGTCACGAGCCGGTAGTCGCCCATCAGGTCCCGGGCGGTCTCCATGTCCTCGACGACGAGCGTGCTCCCGAGCACGTACGAGAAGATGGGTGCGTACTGCTCGTCGAAGTCCACGAGGTTGTACGCGAAGTCCACCACGCCCGGCATACTGGGCGTGCTCGACAGCGACCGGTGTTGCATCTTCGTGATAGGGAGGAACGTGGCGCGGCCGGCGTTGCGCTGCTTGAGGTACTCGATGCAGCGCTGGCCGACGCCGTCGTCGTCCACCACCACGTTCGCAAGCCGGCCGCCTGCGGCCGTCTCGCAGGCAGTCGCGTACTGCTCGCCCACGCCGCCGAGCTGCCCGACGGTGCCGTGCACGCCGTCTTTCTCGCTTTGCAGAATCGTCGTCACGGCCTTCCCGTACGACGAGTCTCCGGACTGGTCGGCCTGCGCCTCCAGGCGCGCGTACTCCTCCTGGGCGGCGGAGAGGTCGTCTTCGACCTCCGCGAGGTCGTCCTGGCGCTCGCTCTTCTCCTGCTTGAGGTCCTCGACCACGTCGACGATCTGCTCGCGATTCCGTTTCGCCTTCTCCAGTTCGTCCGCGAGCTCGTCCAGCGTGGCGTCCAGCTCCGGAATCTCGGCGCGCGCGTCCTCCAGGTCGGCCTCGGCGTCCTCGAGCTGTTCGCTGCGGCGTTTCGCCTCGTCAAGCAGCCGGTCCTGCTCGCGCTGGAGGTCGTTGCGTTCGCTTTTCGCGTCCTCGAGGGCCTCCTTCTTCTCGCCGAGGTCGGCTTTCAGCTCGTCGAACTCGGTGTCCACGGACTCGATCTCGGCCTCGACGTCGGCGAGTTCGCTGCGGCGCTCCTGGATGTCCGCCGTCACCGACGCCTTCTCGACTTTCACGTCCTTGATGTCGTCCTCCAGCTCGTCGATCTGCTCCTGCTTGCGGTCGATCTCGACGAACGCCTCCCGGCGCTCGGCCTCCGCGTTCTGAATCCGGTCCTCGCAGGCCTCGGTCTTGTCTTCCAGCCGCGAGATGTCGCCTTTGATCTCCTCCATCTCGCGCTTGATGGCGAGCTGCTCGTCCTCGCCTTTCCGCTCGATTTCGGCGTTCAGGTCCTCGAGGTCCTCCTCCAGGCGGAGCACGGTGCCGCGGCGCTCGTCCAGTTCCGCCTCGAGTTCGTCCAGTTCGGCCTCCCGCTCGGCGATGTCCGCCCTGGTGGCCGCCACGTCCGAGCGCTTCTCCTCGAGCTCGGCGGCCTTCGCGTAGCTCTCGTACTCCTGCTTCTCGTCCTGGAGACCCCGGTACTCGAGTGCGGTCTCCCGCTCGTCGGCGAGCTGCTCGAGGCGGTCGCGCTTCTCCTCGATTTTGAGGTCGGCCTCGCCGATGCGGTCCTCGACGACCTCCAGCTCCTCGAAGGCGTCGGCCTTCTTGGCGTCGAACTCCGCGACGCCCGCGATCTCGTCGACGATCTCGCGGCGCTCGCCCGCGGTCATGTTGATGATGCCGGTGACGTCGCCCTGCATCACGACGTTGTACCCCTCCGGCGCGACGCCCGCCTGCGCGAGCAGGTCCTGGATGTCCGAGAGGTTCACCGACCGGCCGTTCAGGTAGTAGTACGAGTAGTAGTTGTCGTCCGTGCGCTTCACGCGCCGCTTCACGGTGATTGTGTCCACGTCGCCGACGTTGTCCGAGCCGGCGGCGGTGGTCACCTGCGACCGGGACAGCGCGCCCTCCTCGTTGTTCAGGACGACCTCGACGCTGGCCTCCGCCGGGCCGGCGGTGCCCTCGGCGTCCTCGTGGGCGGGGTTGTAGATGAGGTCGGTGAGTTTCTCCGCGCGCATCCCCGACGTGCGCGCCAGCCCCAGCGCGAACAGCACGGCGTCGATGATGTTCGACTTCCCGGAACCGTTCGGACCGCTGATGGTGGTGAAGTCCTCGTAGAAGGGAATCCGGGTGGTACCCGCGAAGCTCTTGAAGTTCTCGAGGACGATTTCCTCTATGTACATGGGGGAGAGGCGGAGCCGCCCTCAGGCGACGATGATGTCGTCCAGGCCCGACTCCTCGTTGTCGTCGGCGTCGTCGCCCGTGCTCTTAGGCGCTTCGTCATCGTGGTCGGCCGTCTCGTCGTCGGGCTCGACGGGCGCCTCCTCGCGGGCCTCCCGGAGCTCGGCCGTCGAGGGCGTCCGGTCCAGTTCGGCTTCGAGTGTCCGGATGCGCTCGCTGGCGTCGACGAGCTCCTCGGTCAGGCCCCGCACCGTCGCCTCCAGTTCGGCGACCCGGTCCTCCAGCTCGTCCACGCGGTCGTCGTCGTCGCTCATACCGTGTGAACCGGTCTCGATACGTAAAAGGGTGTATCGGACGTGCGTCAGACACGCGTCGCACAACAAACTGGCCGACGCGTTCACTCGCGAACGTACAGGGACGCGACGAGCGCACCGATGCCGGCGAGCCGGAGCAGCTGTTCGGCGATCTCCACGAGCAGCCGGGGAACCACCTGTACTGGGTCTCCGAGCGCTGGCCGCACGACTGTTCCCCACGACAGGGCGACGGCGGTGGGCGCGACCATGACCAGCAGCAAGCCGACACCGAACAACAGCATGGACCGGTCGTCGTGGCGCCGGTACGCGACGAACGCCTTTCCGGCGAGGAACAGTGTCGCGGCAAGTGCCAGCAGTCCGAGCCCCGAGTTCACCCAGACGAGCACTTCGCTGGTGCTCATCGGACGTCCCTCCAGAGCGCCCGGAGCCGCTCGGCAGTCTCGTCGTGGTCCGTGTAGTCGGCGTCGAGCTCGAAGCCGTCGCCGGTCACGCGAACCACGAGCCGTTCGAGGCGGGCGTGGTACTCCGCGTAGTGGTTCCCGTCGGCGTCCCGGCGGGTGGTTTCTGCGAGGAAGCCGGCGGCTCGCAGGTCGTCGATGCGCTCGTAGACGGTGGATTCCGCGGCGTCGATTTCGGCCGCGATGCTGGTTGCTGTCATGGGTCTGTCCGTGGCGGCGATGAGGACCGCGCGGGCGTACTCGTCCCCGAGGAGCGCGAGGAAGTCGTCGGGCGGCGGCGCGTCGCTCACACCTGCTGTTCAGGGCACGGCACAAAAAGCGCTCCCCGCGGTCCGCGGTCTGCAGAACGCCGCGCGAGCGAGTGACCGGCCGCCAGCGCCCAGACGTAATGCTTTCGGCACCGGTCCCCGTAGCGGGACGCAATGAGCCAGCAAGTCCAGGACAGGGACCTCGCGGCCGTCATCGGGCTGGAGGTCCACGTGCAACTGGAGACGGACACCAAGATCTTCTGTGGGTGTTCGACGGACACCGCCGACGCCGACCCGAACACACACACGTGTCCCGTCTGTCTCGGGCTCCCGGGGGCGCTGCCCGTGCTGAACGAGGGCGCCGTCGAGGCCGCCGTCAAACTCGGGAAGGCTATCGACGCCAACATCCCCGAGCGGACGCGCTTCCACCGGAAGAACTACTTCTACCCCGACCTCCCGAAGGGGTTCCAGATCACGCAGTACGACGCCCCGATCTGCCAGGACGGCGAACTCGAGGTCGGCACCGGCGACGACCGGCGCGTCATCGGCATCGAGCGAGCGCACCTCGAGGAGGACCCGGGGAGCCTCCAGCACGTCGGCGGTAGCATCGAGGACGCCGACTACACGCTCGTGGACTACAACCGCGCCGGCACGCCGCTGATGGAGATCGTCACCAGGCCGGACTTCCGGGCGGCCGACGAGGTCCGGTCGTTCCTCGCGAAGCTCACCGAGGTCCTGGAGTACCTCGGCATCTTCGACGCCGAGCGCGACGGCAGCCTGCGCGTCGACGCCAACATCTCGATGGTGGACAGCGAGGACCTGGACGGTGGCCCGAGCCACGAGGTCCTCGAGTCCGCGAACCGCACAGAGGTGAAGAACATCTCCAGTCACCGCGCCGCCCAGAAGGCGCTGGCCTACGAGATCACCCGGCAGCGCAACCAGCTCGAGCGCGGGATGGCGGTCGAGCAGGAGACCCGCCACTGGGACGAGGCCCGGGGCGTCACGGTCTCGATGCGGTCGAAGGAGGAGGAGAAAGACTACCGCTACTTCCGGGAGGCCGACATCCCGCCACTCGAGGTCTCGGACTGGAAAGAGGAGATCCCGATCCCGGAGCTGCCGGACGCGCGCCGCGAGCGCTTCCAGGCGGAGTACGGCGTCGGTGACGAGACCGCGTCGAAGCTCACGTCGCGGAAGGCTGTCGCGGACCTCTTCGAGGAGCTCGCCGACGAGTACGACGCCGGCCTCGCGGCGACCTGGGTGGCGGACAACGTCCTCGGCGAACTCAACTACCGCGACCTCTCGCTCGACGACGTGGCGGACCGCTACGACGAGTTCGAGCGCCTGGTCGAACTGGTCGCCGAGGACGAGATCACGTCGAAGAACGCCGAGGAGGTCGTGTTGCGGACGATGCTCGACGAGGGCCGCGGCCCGGACGACGTCGTCGAGGCCGAGGGCCTCGGGAAGACCTCGGGCGACGAGGTCGCACAGGCCGTCACGGAAGCCATCGAGGAGAACCCCGACGCCGTCGAAGACTACCACGACGGCGAGGACGACGCGCTGAACTTCCTCGTCGGCCAGGTGATGGGGAAGACGGGCGGCAGCGCCGACCCCGGGCAGGTCAACGAACTGCTCCGCGAGGAACTGGCGTAGGCGAGCCCGTCTACTTGTCTCGGATTCGCGCCGCTGAACGCCGGCACTCGTCTGGCCCGGTGGGCCGAACCGACACGACTTTGCGCCGAGTCCAGCCACGCCAGGGTAAGAGCTACGAACTCCGCGAGGCGCTCCCGACGGTCGAGCGCTTCCAGGAACTGCGGGCCGCAGCCGGGATGTCTGCGCGCTCGCGGGAGGGCGTCGAACGCGGCCTCCCGAACTCCGTCTACGGCGTCACCGTCGTCGAGGAGGGGTCCGACACGGTTGGTATGGCCAGAATCGTCGGGGACGGCGGCTCGGTCTACCACGTCTGTGACATGGTCGTCCACCCCGACCACCAGCTCCAGGGGCTCGGCACGCAACTGATGGACGCCGTGATGGCGTACCTCGACGAGCACGCGCCGCCGAACGCGTACGTGAACCTCACGGTGGACGTCGACGGCTTCTACGAACATTCGAAAATCGCCTCGCGATTTTCGAGAACGTCAGAACGCGCGTTCTGACGGCAGTGGGGGTTCGAGGAGACCCGGCCCGCCTCGAAGGGGATGTTCTACCGGGTGGAGTGAGTCACTGCTCGGGGAAGCCGTCGGGCCCGAGACCGAACGCGGACGGCCGGACGATGTACGCCAGCCCGACGCCGACGAGGCTGAGGCCGCCCAGCAGCACGGCGGCGGCGTAAACCACGTCGCCGTCGGTGCCGCCAGCGACGTCGCCGAGGCCCGAGACGGCCAGCGACGCGCCGAGGAGGACGTTGCCGGCGCCGAGCAGCCGGTGGGGGCCGACGCGCTCGCGGAGCGCGCTCGGCGTCCCGGAGAGGATGTGGAAGCCGCCGGCGACGACGAGCAGGACGGCCTGTGCGCCGAGAGCAGGGGAGGGCGGGTAGACGAGTGCGAGCGCACCGGCGCCGAGGACGAGGAGGGCGATTCCGAGGAGTCGCGAGTACTCGTAGCGATTCACGAGCGAGTCGACCCGGGCCACGGGGGTAGTTCTTGCGTGCGCTCGCAGGCGCTGCGAGCGCGACGCGGCCGCCCGCCTGCGGCGCTCGCGAGTCCCCGCCCGTGACGCAGGCGACTGCTCGCACGGCCGCGCTCGGTCGACCGGCCGCGAGCGCGTCTGGGGCGGCGCCTGCTGGCGGTTCTGGCGTGCGAAATCTTTACCCGGGGTCCCGGCCTATCGCCGGCAACGACACCCGCAGGGGTGGAGGTAGTACACCGTGGAACTCATCGTCACAGAGAAGAACAACGCCGCGCGGCGCATCGCCGACATCCTCTCGGAGGGAGGGGCGTCGACGACGCAGACCGCGGGCGTGAACGTCTACGAGTGGGGTGGCCGGCGCTGCATCGGGCTGTCCGGCCACGTCGTCGGGGTCGACTTCCCCCCGGAGTACAGCGACTGGCGGGACGTCGAACCCGCGGAACTGGTCCACGCCGACGTGGTGAAAGAACCCACGCAGGAGGACATCGTGAACGCGCTCCAGCGGCTCGCGCGGGAGGCCGACGACGTCGTCATCGCGACCGACTACGACCGCGAGGGCGAACTCATCGGGAAGGAGGCCTACGAGCTCGTCCGCGAGGTGAACGAGCAGGTGCCGGTCAAACGCGTCCGGTTCTCCTCGATCACGGACAACGAGGTCCGGTCGGCGTTCGCCGACCCCGACGACATCGACTTCGACCTCGCGGCGGCCGGTGAGGCCCGCCAGATCGTCGACCTGATGTGGGGGGCGGCGCTGACCCGGTTCCTGTCGCTGTCGGCGGGCCAGATGGGCGAGGACTTCATCTCGGTCGGCCGGGTGCAGTCGCCGACCCTGAAGCTCATCGTGGACAAGGAACGCGAGATCGAGGCCTTCGAACCCGACGACTACTGGGAGCTGTTCGCGGACCTCGCCAAGGACGACACCACCTTCGAGGCCCAGTACTTCTACGAGGACCCCGAAGACGGCACGGAGGCCGAGCGCGTCTGGGACGAGGACGACGCCGAGGCCGCCTTCGAGACGCTGCGCGAGGCCGGCGAGGCCGTCGTCCAGTCCGTCTCCCGGCGCACCCGCACGGACGACCCGCCGGCGCCGTTCAACACCACGCAGTTCATCCGCGCGGCGGGCTCGCTGGGGTACTCCGCGGGCCGCGCGATGAGCATCGCCGAGGACCTCTACACCGCGGGCTACATCACGTACCCCCGTACGGACAACACCGTCTACCCGGACGACCTCGACGAGCGCGAACTGCTGGAGGCGTTCGAGCAGACGGTGTTCGGCGACGACGCCGAGTCGCTGCTCGAGCAGGACCGCCTCTCGCCGACCAGCGGCGACGAGGAGACCACCGACCACCCGCCGATTCACCCGACGACGGACTTCCCGGACCGGAACCAGCTCTCCGAGGACGAGTGGGAAGTGTACGAACTCGTCGTCCGGCGGTTCTTCGCGACGGTCGCGGACCCGGCGGAGTGGGCGCACCTTCGCGTGGTCGCCGCGGCCGGCGGCGAGTCCATGAAGGCCAACGGGAAGCGCCTCGTCGAGCCCGGCTACCACGACGTCTACCCGTACTTCGACAGCTCCGAAAACTACGTGCCCGCCGTCGAGGAGGGGGACGCGCTGGCCATCGCGGACGCCCGGCTGGACGCCAAGCAGACCCAGCCGCCCCGCCGGTACGGCCAGAGCCGGCTCATCGAGACGATGGAGTCGATGGGCATCGGGACGAAGTCCACCCGCCACAACACCATCGAGAAGCTCTACGACCGCGGCTACATCGAGGGCGACCCGCCGCGGCCGACGACGCTCGCGAAGGCGGTCGTGGAGGCCGCCGAAGACTACGCCGACCTCGTGGTCAGCGAGCAGATGACCAGCGAGCTGGAGGCGGACATGACCGCCATCGCCGACGGCGAGAAGACCCTCGACGACGTGACCGAGGAGTCCCGCGAGATGCTCGACCGCGTGTTCGACGAACTCACCGCCTCCCGGGAGGACATCGGCGAACACCTCCGGACGTCGCTGAAGGCCGACAAGACCCTCGGCCCCTGTCCCGAGTGTGGGGACACGCTGCTCGTCCGGCAGTCCCGCACCGGCTCGTACTTCGTGGGCTGCGACGGCTACCCCGAGTGCCGGTTCACGCTCCCGCTGCCCTCGTCGGGCGAGCCGCTGGTCCTCGACGAGGTCTGCGACGAACACGACCTCCACGAGGTGAAGATGCTCGCCGGCCGGAACACGTTCGTCCACGGCTGCCCGCTGTGCGCGGCCGAGGCGGCCGACGAGTCCGAGGACCGCATCATCGGTCCGTGTCCCGATTGTGGCGAGGAGCACGGCGGCGAACTCGCCATCAAGCAGCTCCAGTCCGGCAGCCGGCTCGTCGGCTGCAACCGCTACCCGGACTGCGAGTACTCGCTGCCGCTGCCCCGCCGGGGCGACATCGAGGTCACCGAGACGTACTGCGACGACCACGACCTCCCCGAGCTCGTCGTCTACGACGGCGAGGACGACGACGACCCCTGGGAACTCGGCTGTCCCATCTGTAACTACCAAGAGTACCAGGAGCGCCAGCGCCAGCAGGGCCTCGAAGCGCTGGACGGCGTCGGCCCGAAGACCGCCGAGAAGCTCGAGGACGCGGGCGTCGAGGACGTCGGCGACCTCGCCGACGCCGACCCGGAGGGCGTCGCCGACGAGGTCTCGGGCGTCAGCGCCGACAAGATCCGGGACTGGCAGGCGCAGGCGGACTGACGAGACCGACGGTCACGCCACGGAACCGACGGTTCTTCTGGCCGTTCTCCGTCGGCCGGCGACCGACCGGGTCGTTCATCGAACAGGCGAGCGGATAGCGTACACAGGAAGAGCGCGGGCGAGCGGACAGCCCGCACCAGCAAGAGAGCGTGGGCCAGCGAGCGTGCGCTCGCGGACCCGAGCGTGTGACCAGCGGCACCCCCGAGTGCCGCGAATCCACGTAGGAACTCTCGGAAGGGACGTGTTTGGGTTCCGGCGGAACGGGCCGCGAGTAGCGCCGCGGTCAAGTGAGTGCGCACACTACGAGCGAGCGTGCACCTCGACGAGTACATCGACGACCTCCAGCCGGACGGCGAGCAGCGGCGCCGCCAGCAGCTCGCCGAGGAGAAGTCCTACGAGATTCTGGACTTCGTCGAGGACGTCGAGCAGGGCGTCGCGGAGGCGGTGCAGGGCGACAGCCTCGTCGGGGCGACGGCGCCGTCGGTGTTCGTCGGGCGGTCGTCGTATCCGGACGTGTCGGCGGGCATCCTCTCGCCGGTCGCCGGCGACGCCGACCCCGAGGAGTTCGCGACGAGCGGCGAGTGGTACCAGCAGGGCCTCGACATCGACAACGTCCTCCAGTACCGGACGGGGCTGTTGAACTCCCGCCGGGCGGCGAACGTGAACGTCCACGACGTCTGGGACGGCTTCGTCGGGACGCAACGGGAGGTCGCGATGGCGGACCGGCCAGTGGACATCGAAATCGGGCTCTCCGACACGCCGGAGTTCGATCGCGACGAGTACACGAACCCGGCGGCGAACGCGCCCTCGGGGCCGAACGCGCGGGCGGAGTCGGCGGACCTCGGCGAGAACCCCCACGTCCCGCGGTACGTCGAGAAGACCCTGGAGGACGACGACTGGGCGGCGGAGGGCGCGATGACGTACCTCTACCGGCGCGGGCTGGACGTCTACGACATCAATCGCGTGCTCTCCGTGGGCGCGCTCGGGCAGGCCCAGCACCGCCGGTTGGTCCCCACCCGGTGGTCGATCACGGCCGTCGACGACACCGTCGGCCAGTACCTCCGGGGGACGATTCGCGACGCGCCGAGCGTCGACGAGGTCTCCGTCCACGTCAACGAGTACATGGGGAACCGCTACTGGGTGGTGCTGGCGCCCGGGCGCTGGGAGTACGAACTCGTGGAGATGAAGGCCCCGGGCAGCATCTGGAACCCCGACCCGGGCGGCGACCTCTGGATGGCGTCCGCCAGCGAGGGCTACGCGGGCCGGTCGGGGTACGTCGACGAGACGGCGGGGGCGTACTACGCCGCCCGCCTCGGCGTCCTCGAACACCTCTCGGACGTCGGGCGGCAGGCGAAGGCGCTCGTGCTCCGGGAGGTCAGCGACGACTACTGGGCGCCCGTCGGCGTCTGGCAGGTCCGAGAGAGCGTGCGGAACGCCTTCGACGGCTCGCCCGGCGAGGCGGAGACCTTCCACGGCGCAGTGGCGGAAATCAGCGACCACCTCCCCGTCTCGCTGGCCGCGCTCCGCCGCAAGTCCGACATGGTCGCCGGCGTCCAGAGCGACCTCTCGGAGTTCGCGTAGCTTTTTGACCGGGCCGGCCGTCAGTACAGCCATGTCCCTCCCCGCGTTCGTCGGCGGCACGCCCGGCGGCATGGAGATCGCTATCATCGTCCTGAACCTGATTCTGCTCGCGGCAATCGTGTACGCCATCGTCAGCGTCGTGCGCTCGCTCTCGAACCGCACCGACAGCGACCTCGAAGCGCGGGTCGAGAACCTCGAGGGACAGGTCGCGGCGCTGCGGGAGGAACTCCAGGAGCGCGACGAGTCGTAGCACCGGGCTTTTTCGAGGGGCGTCCCCAATCCCGCCGCATGGAGTCGGCCACCTCGAACGATGGCGGTAGTCAGGCGCGCGCGGTCCTCGTCGCGGCCGGACTCGCCCTCCTCGGTATCGCCGTCGGCGTCGTCGCCACCATCCCCGTGGCGCTGGCGTACTCGTCGCTGACGAGCACGCCCGTCGACGAGATCAGCGGCGTCGCACTGCTCGGCATCTCGCTGGTCAGCCTCCAGGGCCTCGCGTTCCCGCTGGTCGCGTGGGCGTACGTGACGCGGCGGGGCGAGGGCTGGTCGTTCGTCCCCGCGTCGCTGCCGTCGCTGGGCGACGTCAAGTACGTCGTCGGCGGCTACGTCGCCTCGTTCGGCGGGCTCGTCGTCATCTCCGTCCTGCTGACCGTGTTCTCCGTGGAGGCGGCGTCGAACACGGCCGGCGAGACGGCGCTCCAGAACCCCGGCATCATCCCCTACCTCGCCGTCCTCCAGTTCCTCCTCGTCGGCCCGGGCGAGGAGCTGCTGTTCCGCGGCGTCATCCAGGGGTCGCTGCGCGAGCACTTCGGCGCGTGGCCCGCCATCCTGCTGGCGTCGCTGATGTTCGCGCCCATCCACATCACGGCGCTGTCGGGCGGCGTGTCAGCCATGGCCGTCACCATCGGTATCCTGTTCCTGCCGAGTATCGTCTTCGGCTACCTCTACGAGAAGACGAACAACATCGTCGTGCCCGCGTTCACGCACGGGCTCTACAACGCCACCCTGTTCGGCGTCACGTACCTCCAGACGCAGGTCGAGCCCGCACAGGAGCTCGTCGCGTTCTTCCCGGTCTGACCGGCGACGACTCAGGCGTCCTCGACCCAGTCGAAGGCGGTCTCGCCGCCGTCGGTCATCGCGTCCGACCGGCCGCCGTCGCTGACGGCACGAGACTCCCCGTCGCCGCCACTGCTCCCCGTCGACCGCGGTGACACGCCGACGCCGCCGTCGGAGTCGTCGCCCGCGTCCGCCGGCACGTCGAAGTCGTCGAGCATCGCCGCCAGCGCCGCCGTGCGGTCGGCGAGCTCCTCCATCTGGCCGGCGACCTCGTCGGTCGCCTCCGTCTGTTCGGCGGCGTTGTCGGCCACCGTGTCCGCCTCGGCGGCGGTCTCCTCGCTGACCGACGCCACCTCGTCGACCATCCCGACGACGTCCGTCACGGACTGCGCGCCCTGGTCGGTCGCGTCCGAGATCTCCTGGACGGCGTGGTTCACGTTCGCGACCTCGTCCACGATGGCCTCGAAGTCACGCAGCACGCCCTCCGTCTTCGTGATCTTGCGCTCGACCTCGGCGTCCACCTCGCCGATGGCCGTCGACGCGTCCTCGGCTTTCATCGTCACGGCGTCGACGATCTCGGAGATGTCCGACGCCTGCTCGCGGGTCTCCTCCGCGAGGCTCTTGACCTCGTCGGCGACCACGGCGAAGCCGTCGCCGTCGCCGTCCGTCCGGGCGGCCTCGATGGAGGCGTTCAGCGCCAGCATGTTCGTCTCCTCGGCGATGTCCTCGATGAGTGCGGTGATGCCGTCGATGCGCTCGACCTCCTCGGCCAGCGACTCGACGGTGTCGGCGACTGCCTGACTCTGCTTGCGGAGCGCACGCAGCTCCTCGATGGTCTCCTCGACCTCGCCGCGGCCTTCCTCGCCGCGGTCCGTGGCCGCCTGCGCTGTCTTCGCCACGTCGTCGGCGCTGGCGGCGATCTCCTCGACGGTCGCGGACACCGTGTCCATCTCCGCGGCGATGTTGTTCAGTTCCGTCGTCTGCTCGTTCGCACCGTCGGCGATCTCGTCGACGCTCGAACTCACCTCGGCGCTCTTCGCCGCCACCTCGTCGACGCGGTCGTCGGTGGCCTCGGAGACGTCGAGGACGGCGTCGGAGAACGACTGGATGTCGGCGATGGTGTCGGCCAGCGTCTCGAGGAGGTCGTTGAAGTCCTCGACGGCCTGGCGGTGTTCGTCGGCCACGTCCAGCGCGTCCGGGTCGACTGTCGCCGTCAGGTCCCCGGAGCGCGCGGCCTCCGTCGCCTCCGACAGCGCGACCACGAGGTTCTCGAGCTGCTCGGACTGTCGCTGCAGCTCGGCCTGCTGGCTCTCGAGCTCCTCGGTCTTGGCCTCGAGCTCTTCGGTGTACGACTCGAGGCTCTCGGCCATCGTCGTGATACTCTCGCCGAACTGTCCGGGCACCTCCTCGGCGAGCGCGGGGTCGTCGAACTCCTGGCGGGCGAGCGCGTCAGCCTGCCGGGAGGCCGTCTCGAGGTTCGACTGCATCCCGCGGAACGACGCGACGAGGCTCGCGATCTCGTCGTCGCGCTCCGAGGACGGGATGTCCGCGCGCTCGAACTCGCCGGCCGCGATGTCGTCGGCCGCCGTCTCGAGGTCGACCAGGGGGTCCACGAAGTCCCGCTCGGCGATGAGGTACGTGTTGAAGAACGCCACGACCGATAGCACCAGCGTCGCCCCGACGCCGACGACCTGTGCGGTCCCGGACGTGAACACGGCGAGTGCCGCCATCGCCGCGGCGGCGAGGAACTGCAAGCCGACGGCTGTCAGCATCTTCCGCTCGACGCTCCCCGTCGCCCCCACCGCGCCCATCGACGACCACAGCAGGGACTCGTAGGTGCTCCGCAAGCTCATGGGTGTACCTCTTTACCCGGCGACAAAATGGTTGTCCCGTCGTTCCCGGCCGGTGGGAACCTGTTCAAGGGCGGCTTACGCCGACGTAGTCACGTGATTCTGTGGTAGGAGCGTCCTACTCGGTCTGGACCGGGCCGGTGCCGACTGCCGCCCGAACGTCCGCCTCGAACTCGCGGCGCGTCTCGAAGTAGGGGTTGTCGACGTCCTCGAGGACCGCCGAGAGCTCCCGGGGGCCGTCGGGCGTCCGAATCAGGGTGTCGCCCTCCTTGCGGTCGACCTCACTCTTCTGGAGCGCCCACGTCAATCGGGACGCCACTCGCGCGATGGGTGCGCCCTCGACGGACTCGCCGTCGCCGAGCTCGACGGCGGGTGCCTCCTCTGCTTCGGCGTCCTCGTTGTCGTCCTCGCTCATGCCAGCGGGTTCGGGGGGCCGTGGATTCAAGCTTTCGAACCGGGTCGCGTCTGACGTAGTGTTTTTACCCTGCAACCACAAGGCCACCTCATGACCAGCCTCGGGGAGGCATACGACAGCCGCGGCGGGGAGGCGAGCACCCGCCGGGTCTACCTCGGCACCGGGTTGTTCGCCGCGGGCGCGCTGCTCGTGGTCGGGGGCATCCTCGCGGGCGCGACCGGAGCCCTCGTGTCGAACGGCTTCGGCATCTACGAGAGCCGCGAAATCGCGGGCGTGCTGGCGGGACTGGGTATCCCCGCCGTGTTCGTCGGTATCTTCACGGTGCTGCCGGCGAACCGCCTGCAGCGCGCGGCGGCCGCCGTCGGCTCGGGACTGGCGGTGCTCGGCGTGATGCTGTTCCGGGTCGCGTACCCCTACCAGTGGTACGCGGCCGGGTCCGGTGTCCCGTCGACGGAGACCCTCGGATTCATCGTCGTGTACGCCGCCGGCATCATCACGACGTTCTGGTGTCTGTTCACGGCGGTCGCGACGTTCAAGACCCGCAACGACCCGGGCGGGACGGTGACCCTGACAGTCGAGAAGAACGGCGAGACGCACACCGTCGAGGTGCCGACGACGGACCTCGAGAGCGCGCGCGAGAAGCTGACCGACGAGGGGTTCGGCGGCGTCGGCGTGTTCGGCGACGTCGAGGAGCCCGAGCAGCGGACGCGCGCGAACGCCTCCGAGCCGGAACCCGAGCCCGCGACCGGCACCACCACCACCAGTAGCAGTGGCAGCACCACGCGGTCTGGGCGCTCGACGCCGGACCCGTCGCCCGGGCCGGCAGCGTCGGTCTCTGACGGCGGCGCTGCAAGTCAGGACATCTCGTCGCCGCTCGACGACGCGGACGCCGGCGCTGGCGACCGCGGCGGCCCGGGGCCCGACGAGTACTGCGGGAACTGCACGCACTTCGACTACGTCGACACCGACGACGGCATGCAGCCGTACTGCGGCCTCTACGAGGAGCAGATGGACGACATGGAGGCCTGCGAGTGGTGGGAGCAGAACAGCTAGGGCAGCCTGTCCTCGACGTCGTCCCAGTGGCTGCCGCGGTAGAACTGCTGGCCGCAGTCCCGGCACGCCCACACCGGCCCGGCGTCGTCGGGGACGTACTCGGCCGCCGCTTCTCCGTCCCGGAGTTCGCGTAGCTCGCCGTTACAGGCGCCACAGCGCTCGCCGCCCGACAGCAACAGGTCGACACCCGCGGCCGCGAGCTCGGCGAGCTGGTCGTCGACGGTCTTCGACTCGAGAAGCAGGCTGTCGGGCGCGCGAGCGGCGAGCTGTCGGTCGCGCGTGAGCAGCGTCCGCTCCTCCCGCTTTGCGAGCGCGAGCACGTCGTCGTCGGCCTCCACGCCCCGGTCGAGACAGTAGGCGGTGTCGTGGCCGCACATCCGGCAGATGCGCGCGAGGCTGCCGAGCATCGCGTCCGCCAGCAGCTTCACGAGTCGTGGAGGAACTCGCGGACGCCGTCGGCGTCCCGCACGTTCAGGACGTCGCCGGCTTCGGCCCAGCCCCGGCGAGCGGTGTGGACGCCGAACTCGACGTTCGCCAGCTCCGGAATCGAGTGTGCGTCCGTGTTCACGGCGACGGTCGCGCCCGCCTCGACTGCGGCCTGCACGGCGCTCCCCCAGAGGTCCAGCCGGTGGGGGTTGCTGTTGACCTCGAGCGCGGTACCGGCGTCGGCGGCGGCCGCCGCCACCTCGCGGGGGTCGAACTCCATCGCTGGCCGCTGATTGATGAGCCGTCCCGAGGGGTGACCGAGCACGTCGACGTGCGGGTGTTCGACCGCGCGAATCAGCCGGTCCGTCTGGTCGCCGCCGCCGTCGCCGAGGCCGCTGTGCGGGCTGGCGACCACGAGGTCGAGGTCGGCCAGCACGTCGTCGCTGACCGCCCCGACGTTCCCGTCGGCGTCCACGTTCGCCTCGACGCCGTGGAAGACAGTGATGTCGGTGTCCTCGCGGACGCGCCGGACTTCCGCGGCCTGCTCGCGGAGGTCGGCGTCCGAGAGCCCGGCGTCGGCGACGACCCCCGGGCCCTCGGCGTGGTCGGTGACACAGAGGTAGTCGTGGCCGAACTCGGCCGCGCCGGTGACGAGGTCCGCGACGGTGAGCACGCCGTCGGACCACTCGGTGTGCGTGTGGAGGTCGCCGCGCACGTCTCCGCCCGCGAGGAGGTCCGGGAGGTCGCCGTCACGGGCGGCTGCCAGTTCGCCGCGGTCCTCCCGCAGCTCCGGCGGAATCCACGGGAAGCCGACGGCGTCGTACACCGCCGCCTCGCTCTCGCCGGCCAGCCGCTGGCCGACGCGCTGGCCGTCCCCGTCGCCCGTTTCGGCGCCCGGCTCCGCTTCCACGTCGGAGACGTCGAAGACGCCGTACTCGTTGATCTTCTTCCCCTGCTCGATGGCCTCGCTGCGCAGCGCGACGTTGTGGTCCTTGCTGCCGGTGAAGTACTGGAGCGCGGCGCCGAACTCCCCGTCGACGACCACACGGAGGTCGACGCGGAGGCCGTCGACGCGCACGCTCGTCTTCGTGTCGCCGTGGTCGAGCACGTCGTCGACGCGCTCCCAGTCCGCGAGCGCGTCCCCGACCGCCGCGCCGTCGCTGCTGGCGGCGAGCACGTCCACGTCGCCGATGGTGGGCTTCCAGCGCCGCAGCGACCCGGCGACGTCTACGCGCTCGACGGCGTCGACGTCTGCGAGGAACTCCAGGACGTCCTCTGCTGCCGGCCGGGCGTCCCCGAGCAGTTCGCGCTCCTGGGCCTGCCGGGCGAACGCGATGCCGTCGAGGATGTTCTGCTCGGTGGTCGCGCCGAACCCCGAGACCGCCCGGATCTCGTTCGCCTCGGCGGCGGCCTCCAGATCGTCGAGCGTCTGCACGCCCAGCGCCTCGTAGAGGCTGCCGACGGTCTTCGGGCCGACGCCCTCCACGGCCGTCAGCTCGTCCATCTCGACGGGGAGCTTCGCTCGCTCCTCCTCGAGCTCCGCGATGGACCCCGTCTCGAGGTACTCGACGATCTTCGACGCGATGGCGTCCCCGACGCCGTCGATTTCGGCGACGGCGTCCTCGCCGTCGTCGGCCAGCCCCTCGACCGCTGCGGCGTGTTCGCGGACGTTCTCCGCCGCCCGCCGGTACGTGTTCGGCTTGTACTCCACGCCCTGCGCCTCCAGCAGGTCGGCGTACTCCTCGAGCCGGTCGGCGACCTCGGCGTTCCGGCTCACCGCGACACACCCGTGTTGTCGTCCTTCCCGAGGGCGTCCTGCAGGAAGGAGAACCACCGCTTCTTGTCCATCCGGTCCTGGGCCTCCTGTTCGGCCTCCAGGTCCGTCGGCCCCAGCGACTCCAGGGCGTGCAGCGCCCGGTCTAGCCCGATGACGACCTCCGCCTCTCGCTCGCCCTCCTCCCGCGTGATGTCGCCGTCCTCGATGCGCTCGACGCGCTCCATGCGCTCTCTGCGCAACAGCCGCTTGGCCTGCTTGACCTCCGCCTGGAGGTCCGCCGGCACCGTGTCGTGGCGCTTCACCTCGAAGACGAACGACGCCAGCTCCAGGGTCTCGCCCTGCACGTCGACCTCGTCGGGAATCGACGCTCCCACCGTCGCCGTCTCCCGGTCGACGCGCTCCAGGAGCTGCTTCCGCTCGAACTCGCGCATACCGTGAGTTGTCGGGCCGCCAGCAAAAGCCCCCCGGCTGTCCGGGGTGGCCGGGGTCGGGTGGCCCATTCGCCGCTCCGACCCAAAGCCCTAACCAGAGCCCACACTAACCCTCGGCCGATGGCGACGTGTGACAGGTGTGGCAAGCAGGAAGCGATGCCATACCAGTGTCGGCTCTGTGGCGGCACCTACTGTTCGGACCACCGCCTGCCGGAGAACCACGAGTGTCCCGGGCTGGACAACTGGGGCGACCCGGACGGTGTCTTCGACAGCGGGTTCGACGACAGCGTCAACGACCAGTCGTCGAGCCGGTCGAGGGGCGGCGGCGGTGGCGGCATCGCCGACGCTGTCCCAGTAGACACGGGACCGGGCGGCTGGGTGGCGTACTTCCGGGGGAACCTCGCGTTCTTCTTCCTCGCGGTGATGTGGGCGACGTTCGTCGTCCAGTACGCCGTCGCGCCGCTGCTCGGCGTGGCCGCCGGCTCCCCGACGTGGTACAACATCTTCACCGTGAACACCGCGCACCCGGAGTACGTCTGGACGTGGCTCGTGTCCGTGTTCTCCCACGGCGGGTTCACGCACATCGTGTTCAACAGCATCGTGCTGTACTTCTTCGGGCCGGTCGTCGAGGACCGCATCGGCTCGAAGAAGTTCGCTGCGCTGTTCCTCTCGGCGGGCGTGCTCGCCGGGCTCGCGCAGGTCGGCGCGACCATCGCGATGAACCCCGAAGTGCTCGGCGTGCCGCTGCTCGGGCTGCCGAGTCAGTCCGCTGTGCTCGGCGCCAGCGGTGCCATCGCGGGACTGCTCGGCGTGCTGACGGTGCTGAATCCGGGCCTGCGCATCTACCTCTACTTCGTGATTCCGATGCCGCTGTGGCTCGCGACCGGGCTGTTCGCGGCGTACTCCATCCTCGTCTCGGGCGCCGGCGGCATCGGTGCCGGCGGCGTGGCACAGCTCGCGCACCTCGCCGGGCTCGGCATCGGGCTGGCGTACGGCTGGAAGCTCAAGCGCGACGGCAAGCGCGCGCCCCAGCAGCTCCAGTTCGGCGGCGGCGGCGGCGGTCCGGGCGGCCCCGGTGGCGGCCCGGGCGGCCCCGGCCGGCGGCGCTGACAGCATGGACGTCGTCCGCCCCGAGTTCCTCCCGGACCCCTCGCTGGACACCGGCGACATGGAGTCCCTCCAGCGCGACATCGCGGCTGCGGCCGACTTCTCCGACGACCACGGCCTGACGCCCGCGAGCGTCGCGCTCGAGGAGACGCCGAGCGAGCAGACGACCCTCGGCGAGTCCACCGCCAGCGACGGGGACGCCCCGGTGGTCGTTGGCGTCGACCAGGCGTTCCGTGGCGACGAGGAATCCGTGAGCGCCGCCGTCGCGATTCGAGACGGCGCCGTCGTCGAGCGCGCGGCCGGCCGCGCGCCACTGGACATCCCCTACGTGCCGGGGCTGCTCGCGTTTCGCGAGGGCGGCGCCATCGTCGACGCCCTCGAGTCGCTGACCGTCGACCCGGACCTGCTCGTGCTGGACGGCAGCGGCCGCATCCACTTCCGGCAGGCCGGCCTCGCGGCGCACGTCGGCGTGCTCTTCGACGCGCCGGCGGTCGGCGTCGCGAAGAACCTCCTCTGTGGCACCCCAGCGGAATCGCTCGCCGACCCGCTGCCCGAGGGCGCCCGGGTCGCCATCGAGGCCGACGACTCGATGGACGCCCCCGACGGCACCGTCGTCGGGTACGCTCTCCAGTCCCGCCAGTACCCGAACCCCGAGACGCGCCACGTCAACCCTCTCTACGTCAGCCCCGGCCACCGCGTGAGCGCCGAGGCGGCCGCCGACCTCGTCGAAGCCACCTGCACCGGCTACAAGCTCCCCGCGCCCACGCGGCTCGCCGACCAGCACGCCGACGACCTGAAGTGACCGCTCGCCGGCACGCCAGCAGCAGCGCCCTCGCTCCTCACGGGTGGCTGGGCGGTCGACTACTCAAGCATTAATTACCCGGCCCCCGACGGTGCCAGCATGGAGAAGGTCGCACTCGTGACCGGGTGTTCGTCGGGCGTCGGCGCGGCGACGGTTCGGTCGCTCGCCGACGAGGAGTGGACGGTCGTCGCGACGGCGCGAGACACGGACGACCTCGCAGACCTCGCAGACGAGACCGACTGCGAGACCGCCGAGCTGGACGTGACGAAGCCCGCTCAGTGCCGGAACGTCGTCGACGACGTCGCCGACGAGCACGGCCGGCTGGACTGTCTGGTGAACAACGCCGGGTTCGCGCAGCTCGGGCCGCTGGAGGACGTCCAGCCGCGGAAGCTCCACCGGCAGTTCGACGTGAACGTCTACGGCCCCCACCGCCTGATTCGGGCCGCCCTCCCCCACATGCGGGAGCGCGAGGACGGCACCATCGTGAACGTCTCCAGCGTCTCCGGCCGCGTGGCGACGCCGGGGATGGGCGCCTACAACGGCTCGAAGTTCGCGCTGGAGGGGATCAGCGACGCGCTCCGCAACGAGGTCGCGGAGTACGGTGTCGACGTCGCGGTGGTCGAACCCGGCCCGGTCGACACCGGCTTCCAGGACCGCGCCGAGGCCGAACTCGACGACCTCGACCACAGCGGCGCCTACGAGCGCGTCTACTCGTGGTTCGAGGACGCGAGCGCCGTCAACGGCATCGGTGCCGTGCCACCGGAGCGCGTCGCCGAGGTCATCGTGGAGGCGGCCGTCAGTCCGAACCCGGCGGCCCGCTACCCGGTCGCGCAGGCCGGCCGCGTCGGCGTGCTCGCGCGCTTCCTCCCGGACACGCTACTCGACGCCGGCTACCGCGCGCTGCTGAAGTTCATGACGTAGCGCCCGGGCAGGAAACCGCCTCTACTCCAGACAGGACGCCACGACGCGCAGCGGCCGCTCGCCCCGGACTTCCTCGGCGAGCAGCGGGACGCGCTTGACCTCGTGGCCGCGGAAGAGGTCCTGGGCGTCCGCCAGCGCCTGCTGCTGGACGTCCCAGCGGCGCGCGCAGAACTCGCAGTCCTCGTGGTTCGGCGCGACGAACGCGTCCGCGGGGACGTCGGTGACGTCCGCCAGCGGCTCCATCACGCGGTTCACGACCACCGTATTGACGGGAACGCCGTACTCGTCGAGCCGCGCGACCAGCCGGTCGGACTCCGCGACCGAGAGCTCCTCGGGGACGAGCACGACCCGGAAGTCGGTGCGCTGCGGGTCGGTGAGCACGGCGCGGAGGCGTTCGACGCGCTCTTTGACCGCGTCGAGGTCGCCCATCGCCTGCTCGGCGTCGGCCGCGTCGTCGTCGCCGCCGCCGAACATGCCCGTGAGCCCCTCCATCATGCCGCCGAAGCGTTCGCGCAGCTGCATCAGGCGGCCGACCATCGAGTCCATCACCTCGGGGAGTTCCAGCAGCCGGAGCGTGTGCCCGGTCGGCGCCGTGTCGACGACGACGCGGTCGAAGCGGTCGTCGTCGAGGTACTCCAGCAGGAGCTGCATCGCCGCGGCCTCGTCGGCGCCCGGCATCATCGCCGCGCTGTTACCGTCATCGTCGCCGGGTGCTCCGCCCGCGCCCGCCGCTCCGGGGCCAGCGTCCGCGCCGCCACCGCCCATCCCAGGCATCCCGCCGCCGCCCCCGCCGAGCAGCGTGTCGAGGCCGCTGGAGAGCGCGCCGTCCTGCCCGAACATGCCGGCCTGGTCGAGCGCGTCGTCCGGGTCGATTTCGACCGCCCACAGCGGCACGTCCTCCCGGATGCGGTGGGGCCGGCTCGGAATCTCCGCCTCCAGCGTGTCGGACAGCGAGTGCGCGGGGTCCGTGGAGACGACGAGCGTGTTCGTGCCGTCGCTCGCGCTCGCGAGCGCCGTCGCAGCAGCCATGGTCGTCTTCCCGACGCCGCCTTTGCCGCCGTACAGCACGTACTCGGCGGTGTCGACCTCGACGCCCGGGTCGAGAGAATCGACTGCCTCGACCTCGATTTCGTCCATACCCCTGCGTCGGGCGCCCACCGGGGTCAATCCGTTGGTCGCGCCCGGCTGTCAGTCGAAGTAGTCGGCGAGCCGGTCGGCCGCCTCCTCGGCCCGGGGCGTGACGAGCGCGAACCGCAGCCAGTCCTCGCGGGACTCGCCGAAGCCGGCGCCCGGCATCCCCGCGACGCCGGCCTCGTCGACGAGCTCGTAGACGTTCTCAAGCGTCCCCGGGAAGCCGGGGAACCGCGCCATCACGTAGAACGACCCGTCGGGCGTCGTGTACTCGGCGCCGGCAGCGTCCAGCGCGTCGGTGAAGGCGTCGATGCGCTCGCGGAGCAGCGCCCGAGTGTCCTCGTAGTACTCTGGGTCCGTCTCGCGCAGCGCGTGCAACACGGCGGCCTGCGACGGCCGGCTGCCGGCCACGCTCGTGAGCATGTGCCGGGACTTCATCGGCTCGGCGTGGCGCTCGTCGGCGATGGCGTACCCGACCCGGAACCCCGTGATGGCCAGCGACTTCGAGAACGAGTTCGTCACGATGCGGTTCGGGGAGTCGAACGACAGGGCGCTCGTGAACCGCCCCGAGTAGTCGAAGTGGTCGTACACCTCGTCGCTGACGAGGATGGCGTCGTGTCCCTCCGCGATAGCGACGAGTTCGCGCATCGTGTCCTCGCCGTACACAGCGCCCGTGGGGTTGTTCGGCGTGTTCACGACGATGCAGGCCGTGTCCTCGCTGGCCGCCGCCCGGACGTCGGCGGGGTCGAGGCTGCCGTCGTCGGCGACCGGCACGAACCGCTTGCTGCCGCCGAGCATCGTCGTCTTCCCCGGGTAGTAGGGGTACACCGGGTCCGTCATCACGACCTCGTCGCCGGCGCCCCGTTCCAGCGCGCGCCCCATCGCGAGGTAGTTCGCGCCGCCGCCGCCGTTCGTCACGACGACCTGCTCGACGTCGACGCCCCGGCGCGCCGCGATCTCCTCGCGGAGCTCCCGCAGGCCCTCGCTGGGCGGGTACTGGAAGTCGTCGCCGCCCGTGTCGGCGTACGCGTGCAGCCCCTCGCTGACGGCTGGCGGCGACCCCCAGTCGGGGTTCCCCGAGACCATGTCCACCACGTCGCGGTCGGCGGCGGCCGCGTACTTCATCACGCGGAAGAACAGCGGCTCCTCGTACTCCATATCGGAGCCTCGGTGCGTCGGTACCTGTGTCTTTCGCCCGGCAAACGTCGCCGGGAGGCTGTCGTTGACCCGCCTTCCCGCCGTCACTCTACACATGGGCCACCGAGACCTCGTCCACGAGTACTACGACGCCGTCGACGACGACCGCGTCGACGACCTGCTGGCGCTGTTCGCCGACGACGTCACCTACGAGCGCCCGGGTCAGACAAGCATCGACGGCAAGGACGCGCTCGCGACGTTCTACCGCGAGGAGCGCGCACTCGAGGGCGAACACGAGATTCACGACGTCGTCGTCGACGGCGACCGGGTGGCCGTCCGCGGGACGTTCACCGGCGAGCAGGCCGGCGAGCCGGTCTCGTTCGGGTTCGCCGACTTCCACTTCGTCGCGGACGGCACGATCGCCGAGCGGCACACGTACACCGACCGCGACACGGTCTGAACGAGGCCGTCCCGAAGCTAACTGGCTGCCCGCCACCTTCTTGCAGACGCCAGCAGAACCTCCGTTCATGCGCGAGTACGCCGCCGACCCGCCGGTCGAGGAGACAGTCGGGGACGCGCTCCGGGACGCCGGCCACACCGTCGCCACCGCCGAGTCCTGCACGGGCGGGCTGATCGGCTCGCTGCTCACCGACGTCCCGGGCTCCAGCGACTACTTCGACCGGAGCTACGTCACGTACACGTACGACGCGAAACTCGACCACGGCGTCACACGGGAAGCCCTCGACGAGCACGGCGCCGTCAGCGAACCCGTCGCCCGTCAGATGGCGCGGGGCGTCCGCGACCGGGCGGGAGCGACGTGGGGTGTCGCGACGACCGGCATCGCCGGGCCCGACGGCGGCACCGACGAGAAGCCAGTCGGCACCGTCTACGTCGGGCTCGCGCACGCCGGCGACTGGGGCAGTCAGGACTCGTACGCCACGGTGGTCCATCGCGAGTTCGACGGCGACCGACTGGCGGTCAAAGAACAGATTGCACGTGCTGCGTTGACACGACTCGAGACCGAACTCGAAAACATCACGTGACCCCCTCGTCTGAACGGTAACGTGAACAAAGGCGACCACGTGCTGAACGGCATCCTGCTGGCAGTGGGGCTCGGGTACGTCCTGCACCCGGACGGCGGCATCCAGACGTTCGAGACCATCGCCGCGACCCTCGTCCCGGTCGTGCTCGGCACCCTGTTCCCCGACGTCGACACCGACTTCGGGAAACACCGCAAGACCCTCCACAACCTCCCCGTGCTCGCGTTGCTGTACGCCTTCCCGTTCTACTTCGGGAACCTCCAGTGGGTCTGGGTCGGCATCGCCAGCCACTACGTCCTCGACGCTGTCGGCAGCAGGCGCGGCATCGCCCTGTTCTACCCGCTGTGGGACGAGGAGTTCGGGCTGCCGGTCGGCGTCACGACGTCCTCGAAGTGGGCGACGCTCGCCACTGTCGTCGTCACCGTCCTCGAACTCGCCGCCATCGCCGCCGTGCTCTACCTGGCGCCACAGGTCCTGCCGATGGACGCGGTCGGGAACGTCCTCTAGTAGACCGCGACGTCGTCGAACCGGCCGTCGTACGCGATGTGGCGGGGGTGGGTTGGTTCCATCCCCGAGAGCAGCAGTCGGTCGACCTTCTCCCACGTGTTCTCGTAGACGAGGTGGAGTTTCTCCGCGAGCCGGTGGCGGTAGTGGCCGGTGCCGTCCTCGTGGTGGACGCTCCGGCTCACGCCCGACTGTAGCGCGTCCACGAGTGCGGTCGCCGAGTCGATGTCGGCGTCGAACTCCGTCCAGACCTGCCCGACGCTTCCCGGCAGGTGGGCGTACGACGACCCGAACTGGGGGAGGTCGTGGGCGTCGGCCACCCGGCGAGCCCGCTGGTCGTGGTGGGGGAGGTGTTTCGGGTTGTACGTCTCCACGCCGTCCAGCCGGTCCCGGTACGCCTCCACGTCCGCGGGCGTGAGACTCACGGTGAGGAAGTCCGGATGAGGGGCGAGAACGGCGGCGCCCTGCCGCTCGAGTTCCGTGAGCGCGCCGTCGAGGGTCACGAAGTCCGGGACGCCCTCGTTGAGGCCGACTGCGAGCACGTGCTTGCGGTCCCGGTACGACCCCGTGAAGAGCTCCCGCCCGGGCACCACGAGGAGGTCCTCGTCGCTGAACGCGGCCGCCCGCTCCCGGATGTCGGGAAGCCGCGTGAAGTGCGGCGCGTACACGAGCACGTCGACGCCGGCGGCCTTCGCGCGACGAACGACGGTTTCGTCGAGTACCTTCACGTGGAGGTCGACACGAGTCGTCGGCACGCCCCGGGGTTCGCGTGGCGGCAGTTAGCCGCTTTCGGTCTCGGTGAACGCTTCGCCCGCCGTTCGCCGTT
The DNA here is from genome assembly GCF_021729015.1 of Halobacterium rubrum. Lineage (GTDB taxonomy): Archaea > Halobacteriota > Halobacteria > Halobacteriales > Halobacteriaceae > Halobacterium > Halobacterium rubrum. The sequence continues at coordinate 125,819 of NZ_JAJQQZ010000002.1, read as the reverse complement.
CGAGCGGGCTTATGGGAGTGGCGTCCCAAGAGAGGGTATGAGCTTCGAGTTGCTCTCCGAGGACGTGGTCCCCGAGCACGCCCGCGACGTGAAACGCGACGCCCGCGAGTTCGCCGCCGAGCACGTCGCGCCGAACGCCGAGGAGTACTACCGGACGGGCGAGTACCCCTGGGAGATACTCGAAGCCGGGATGGACGCCGGGCTGGTCGCCCAGGACATCAGCGAGGAGTACGGCGGCCGCGGCCTCGACCTGACGCAGGTGCTGGCCATCGCCGAAGAGTTCTTCCGGGCTGACGCCGGCATCGCGCTGACGCTCCAGCTGGCGAGCTTCGGCGCCGAGCTGATGCAGGAGTACGGCAGCGAGGAACAGAAAGAGCGGTTCCTCCGTCCGGTCGCGGAGAACGAGCAGCTCACGGGGCTGGCGGTCTCCGAGCCGGAGGTCGGCTCCGACCTCGCCGGCATGCAGACGACCGCCGAGAGAGTCGAACGTCCCGGTGGGGACGCGGGCGACGAGTACGTCCTGAACGGCGAGAAGTACTGGATCGGCAACGGCGTCGAGGCGGACTGGGTCACCGTCTACGCGAAGACCGCCGACACCGACGACCGCTACATGAACTACTCGCTGTTCGCCGTGCCGACCGACACCGATGGCTACGAGGCCGAACACATCCCCGAGAAGATGGGGATGCGCGCGTCGAAGCAGGCCCACATCGTCTTCGACGACTGCCGGATTCCCGAGGCCAACCTCATCGGGAGCGAGGGAGCCGGGTTCATGATGCTCGCGGACTTCTTCAACCACGGCCGCGTCGTCGTCTCCGGCCACGGCCTCGGACTGGCCGCGGCCGCCTTCGAGGAGGCCTGGGAGTTCACGCACGGTCGTGAGGAGTTCGGCCGGAACATCTCGGACTTCCAGGCGGTCCAGCACGGGCTCGCCGACATGCGTATCGAGTTCGAGTCGGCGCGGGCGCTCGCGTACCGCGCCGCCGAGAAGGTCGAGGCCTACGAGAACCCGGGCCTGTGGGCGGCGATGGCGAAGACGAAGGCGACGGAGGTCGCGACCGCGAACGCCGAGCAGGGGATGCAGTTCCACGGCGGCCGCTCGAACCTCACCGACCGCCGCATCGCCCGCGTCTACCGCGACGTCCGCATCCCGGTCATCTACGAGGGCGCCAACGAGATCCAGCGCAACCTCGTCTACCGGCAGTCCGGCGAGGAGTAGGGAGACGGACGTTGGGAACTCTTCGGTTCCCGGCAGTCCGGCGAGGAGTAGGGAGGCATTCGAGGAGACTCGATGGGTCTCGGGAGCGCACCGAACACGACTGGGCTGCTAGCTGACCCTGAAGCCGTCGCGAACCGAGAACAGTGGGGAGGTCGCGTCTACCGTCGGGCGAGAGCACTGCAAATGGGTTGTTAACACTGAACAGACTCGTTATCACGTGCGAGACTGCGTCTGACAGGTGGCCGACATTCGGCAGACTCGTGGGGTTCAGTTCTCTAGCCGGCGACACAAAGTTTATGCGCGCGCTCGGGCTACCACGGGGTATGCCCGGGTGGGAGTGCGCAATCGTCGGCTGTGGGTCGACGTTCGAGACAGTGGAAGCGCTGCTGGCACACCAGGTGACCGACCACACCGACCACGAGTGCGAGGTGTGCGGCGAGCCCGTCCCCGAGGGCTACTTCGCCATCAAACACGGCCTCGAGGAACACACGCGCGCCGAGTACGTCCGGTTCTACGACGGCGACGCGGCCGCAATCCGCGAGCGCGAAGGGGTTCTCGAAGCGGTCGGCGACGCCCTCGACCCCGGCGTCCTCGAAGACCTCCTCAGCGACGAGCGCGCCGACGCCCTCGACACCACCGACCCGACCCCCGTCACCACGAGCTGACGGGCCACCGGACCCGCCCCACCCACACGGAGCGACCTTCGATTCTCTCCTGCCTACACTTCCACGAAACGCGCTCGTCCGTTCTGTTCGACGGTCACCCTGTACGGGCCGTACGTGAACGAGATCTCGACCTGCGCGTCGGGCGCCGGCGGGTCCGAGAAGACGGGCGAGAGGACGTCGTCGATCTGGTGGTCGGCGACCGGAGCGTTCTCGACGTCCCCCTCGGCCAGTGACGCGACGATTTCGCCGACCTGCTCACCGGGGGCCGGTCCGTCCGGGTCCAGCTCGCGCCGGACGATACGGTTCTCCTTCGAGTCGCCCATGTGGCGGGTTTCGGCGACCAGCGGGAAAACTCTCTACGCACCGTAGGTTCGACTGCGCGCCGGATGCTCTCCGGCTGCCGGCGGAACGCCGCTCGGGAACGTGCCCAGTACCGTCATATTCTTGACTGACTGGGTCGTGTCGCGAGCTCCCGGACGACGGACGAACTGTGAGAACCGAGCCGTACGCCGCGCTTAGCGCGCTTCGCTGGTCTCGCGAGCGATAGCGAACGAGACGTCGAAGAACGCGCTACTGGCGTTCTTCGGAGTCGAGAACGCGAATCTGGTCGCCGCGGACCGTCACCGGAATCGGGACCGTCGCCTCGTAGAGTTCGACTGTGACCTGGTCTTTGCCTTCGTCGATGCGCTGCACCTGCGCCTTCTCGCCCTTGAACGGGCCGGCGATGAGCTCGACGATGTCGTTCTCCGCGATACCCTCGACGTCCGGCTTCGGGGAGAGGAAGTGCTCGACCTCCGAGATGCCGGACTCGCCGGGCACGAGGCTGCGCGCGTGGGGAATCTCTTCCATGACGCGCTCGATGGCGGCCGTGCCCTCGGCTTCGACCATCACGTAGCTGGTGAGCGCGTCGGGCGCGAGCACCGCGTGGATGGTGTCCTCCTCGCGGTTCGCGATCATGCTCGCGACGGTCTGTTCCTGGCTCGCGGTCGTCTTCACGGCGAACACACTCATCTCAGATCACCGAGACGACGCCGCCCATGATGAGGAAGATCACGAACCCGATGAGGCCGATGAGCAGGATGCCTGCGCCGGCGATCTTCGCAATCTGGGAGAACTCCTCCCAGGACGGCGTGCTCGCCAGCCGGAGCACCCGGGTGTACGCGGAAAGCTCTAGGGGAACGTCCATACCGGAGTGCACACGACGCTGGCTTTTCTATCTATTGATGCTGGCCGCCGGCTCACAGAGCATACGCGCGGCGTCGCCGCGCGTTTCCCTGCGCGAGCGAAGCGACTGAGCGGGACATTTTTAGCGTCGCTCGTTGCGGGCGGGGTCGTCTGCGGCGACCCTTCGAAGCAAAAAGGGACCTATTCGACGTAGTCGATGTCCTCGATCTCGCTGGTGGGCTGCTGGGGTTCGGGTTCCGGCTCTGGTTCGGCCTCGGGGGCTTCGTTGCGGCCGTAGATCTGGGGGGAGTCGACGCCGGTGACGACGACCATGGTGCGCATCTCCTCTTCGATGTCCTCGTCGACGCTGGTGCCCCAGATGATGCGGGCGTCGGGGTCGATGCGGTCGTAGAGCTGTTCGACGACGCCCTCGGCCTCCTCGATGCTCATGTCCGGTCCACCAGTCACGTTGATGAGCGCGGAGTTCGCCGAGGAGATGTCGACGTCGAGCAGCGGGGAGCGCAGCGCGGACTGGACGGAGTCGGCTGCTTTGGCGTCGGAGTCGGCTTCGCCGAGGCCGATCATGGCGACGCCACCCTTCTCCATCACCGTGCGGACGTCGGCGAAGTCGAGGTTGACGAGACCGGGCTTCGTGATGAGCTCCGTGATGCCCTTCACGGAGCGCATCAGGACTTCGTCGGAGACCTTGAACGCCTCGCGGACGGGGAGCTTGCCGACCGAATCGAGGAGGCGGTCGTTCGGCACGACGATGACGGTGTCGGCGACGTCGCGGAGGCGCTCGAGGCCGGCTTCGGCGTTCGTGCGTCGGACCTCGCCCTCGGCCGTGAACGGTGTGGTGACGATGGCGATGGTGAGCGCACCCTGTTCGCGGGCGGCCTTCGCGACGACGGGGGCGGAGCCCGTGCCCGTGCCGCCGCCGAGTCCGGCCGTGACGAACACCATGTCGGAGCCGGCGATGGCCTCCCGGATTTCGTCCTGAGATTCGATAGCTGCCTCCTCGCCGACCTGCGGGAGCGAGCCGGCGCCCCGGCCTTGGGTCTTCTGCTGGCCCATCAGAATCTTCGTGTCCGCGTCGACGTCGACGAGGTGCTGGACGTCCGTGTTGGCCGCGACCAGGTCGGCGCCGTGGATGCCCTCTTCGGCCATCCGGTTGACCGTGTTCGAGCCGGCGCCACCGCACCCGACTACCGTGATGTTCGTCTTGAGTTCCTGGAGGACGTCCTCGAGTTCGTCGTCGGTCATCGTGCCGGTAGGGACTGCCTCACCGCCCCCGCCGTCCGCGACGTCACCCGCGTCCGAGGCAGGGGAGTCCTCTCCGGACTCCTCTGCCTCGTCGATGGCGTCCTGTACGATCGAGTCCATTGTTGCCTAACGGGTAGCGTGTGAGGCTTAATTACCTTTCCCCTCCGCGTCGGACGGGCGTCGCACGCGCTCTCGCGCCCGCTCGCGGAGGGCAACCGAAACCGTCACCGACTCCTCGCGGGCCACCTCGTCGGGGGTGACAGTAACCCCGTCGTACTCGACAGCCTGCCCGTTCGTGAGCTTCCCGTAGGCCGGACCTTCCGGGACGCCGAGGTCTGCTGCGGCTGCCGGGTCGAACGTCTCCCGGACGGCGGTGAGTTCCGCCTGCTCCCGGGTGACGTCGTCGTAGTCGGTGGCGAGCACGTCGACGAGGTCGTCGACCAGGGCGTCGTAGTCGTTGCCGCTGGCGAACGCGGCGGCGCCGGCGAGCCGATTCCCGTTCTCCTCGGTGACGACGGCGAGTGCACGCTGGCGGCCCGCAGCAACCGTCGCCCCGGGGTCGACAGCGTGGGCGGCGTCCAGCAGCGCCGGTGGGAGGTCGACGACGAGGTAGTCGCCGTCGTGGTCGCTGGCCGGCGCGCCGAACCGGAGGCCGTCGTCGACGCCGACGAGGTCGGCTTCGAGGTCGGTCGCGAGGTCCAGCGGGACGCCGTCGGTCTCCCGGACCCACGTCTCCGAGACGACGTCGTACCCGAGGTCAGCGACGGCCTCCCTGACGCGCGGCTTCTCGCCGTCGACCACGGCGTGCTCGGCCCCACTGGCCTCGAACATCGCGTCGAGGACGTCCCGGTTCTCGAGGGGGTCGCCGAGGTCGTCGAGGCTCCAGTCTGCGGCGACGTGCCCGACGGGCCAGTCCGTCTCCGCGAGAATCCGCGTGGGGCGGGGCGCGTAGTGGCCGCCGCCGAACGCCACCAGAGCCCGGTCCCCGTGCGGCCAAGTCCCTTCGAGGTCGAGCACCGCTCGTGCCACTGCTCGGGCGCCATCGGGGTCCCGCCACTCGGCTTCCGCGCTGCCCAGTTCCACGAACATCGACGGCGAGCCGACGCTCGTCGGGCCGTGGTGCGTGCACTCCATGGCGACCTCGTACTCCTCGGGCGCGTACTCTCGCAGCGAGTCGAGGACGGCGTGGTGGGCGTTCGGGCACGCCGGGGCCAGCGACCGGTCGTCGCCGCCGAACTCCGCCGCGCCGAAATTCCCGGTGTAGTGCGCGGACAGCAGCGGCCCGGTCTCGCCACTGTGCCGGGAGACGAACACCACGAGGTCGGGGTCCTCGTCGAACGCGTCGGCGGCGTCGTCGGCGTAGATGTGGAGGTCCTCGACCGCCCGGAGGACGAAGCCGTCGGCCCGGTAGGCGTCGTCGGCGACCCGCTCGAAGTCCCCGACGTCGAGGAGGTGTTCGCCGATGTGTTCGGACGCCTCGTCAGCGCGACTCACGACGATGCCAATCACGCCCCGGGGTACGTGGTCGGGCGTGAAACGACTGCCGTTAGTCGCCCGCCTCGGGCTCCGGCCGGCCCGAGCCGTAGGCTGACTGGATGCTCCGATTGGTTCGCTGGAGCAGGCGGACCAGCGACTCCCGCCGCCGCCAGAACAGGCCGGCGGCCAGCACGAGGTAGACAACCGTGTAGGCGTGGAGGACGAAGATGCTCAGTTCGGTCTCGACGGCGGCGTCGGCGACCGTCTGGATGATGGCGAACTCGACGACGACCTGACTGACGAACAGCACCAGCAGTGCCGTTGCCTCCCGCAGGCTGATCGAGAAGTTCGCGAGGATGGCCAGCGCGAACGCGCTCTGGGCGGCCGTGATCCAGATCTCGGCGGTCTGCTTCTCGTCGAACGGCAGCGAACCGACCTCCCCGAGGCCGATGCTGTAGACGACAGCGAGCGTACCGATGAGCAGCGTCCACTGGTTCAGCTTCGAGGAGATGAGCGCGTTGAACCCGGCCGTCGACCGCGCCTTGTTCACGAGGTAGGCGACGACGATGAGTTCGGGGCTCTCGGAGGCCAGTGGCGCAATCCACTGGATCATGAAGAACGGTGGTACGCCGGCCTGTTCGCCGATGGCTTCGAGCCCGTGAGCGAACGGGTGGACGGCGGTGAAGATCATCGCCCCGGAGTACGCGAACAACACCAGCACGGCGGCGACCCGGACCAGTTGCCTGAGTCCCTGGAGGTACTTCGGGACGCCCACCTGGTGGTCCGGCGCCTCGACGTCGCCGCGGATGACGATGCCGATGTAGGCGACGTACAGCCCGACCAGCACGACCGTGTCGAGGATGCCGATGCCCTCGCCCAGCGGGACGAAGAAGGCGTAGGCGGTGGCCGCCAGCAGGAACGCGATCTCGGTGCTGATGTTGCGGTCGAGCTGGACGGCGCTCGTGAGGAACCCGGAGCGGTGTTCGACGGCGGCGTCGGCGGTGGTGCGAGACCGGTAGACGGTGAACATCGCGATGCCGGACCACCCGAGGCCGATGAGGATGCGGTTCGCGCCGGTCATGTTCGCCACCGCGAGGTTCCCGGCTTCGATGCCGCGGGCCGTGCCGGCGTTCGTGCCCGCGGTCCACGCGTAGAGCGCGTCGACGGCGTACTCGGGGGCGACCGCGAGCACGGCGAGGACGGCGATGGCGAACGCCCGCGGCACGTCCTTCTCCGCGGTCTCGGCGCCCCACGCGAGGAGGAAGGACGCGCCGAGCACGGCGACGCCACTGACGGCGACGGTCACGGGCTCCGAGAGCCCGAGTGTATCCGGGCCGCCTGCGAGTTCGACACCGACCCACGGCGCCGTGACGAGGACCGCCACCACGAGCGCTGCCAGCGGGTGCTTCACTCGCTCTCTCAACATACCGGCCTAGTCTGTCAACCACTCCCTAACGCTTGTGGTTGGGGGGCGCCCGGCGGGCGGCGTGGCGTCCGCGCTCAGGGGAGCAGGAAGTAGACGAAGCCGACGTAGCCGCCGATCAGACCGACGCCCTCGATTCGAGTGATGCTGTCGCCGAGCGCCATCAGACCGAGCGCGACGAACGTGAATCCCAGCATCACCGGGAGCTCGAACCCGATGGTGCCGGGCTGGACGGTGATGGGAACGAGGATGGCGACGAACCCGATGACTGCGAGGACGTTGTAGATGTTCGACCCGACGACGTTCCCGATGGAGAAGTCGGCCTCGTCCCGGAGGGCGCTCACGACCGAGGTAGCGAGCTCGGGGACGGAGGTGCCGAACGCGATGATGGTGAGCCCGATGAAGAGGTCGCTGAAGCCGAACGCCGAGAGCACGCCGCGGCCGCCGGAGATGAGGCTCCGGGAGCCCGCGAGCAACAGGACGATGGCGCCGACGAGCACCGCGTACTCCCGGAGGCCGGTCGTCGTGTCGTCGTCGTCCATCTCGACGTCTTCGGGGAGTTTCACGTCGCCCTCCTGCTGAGACTGGTAGTAGAGGTAGCCGGTGAACCCGGCGAGCATCAGGAGGAGAATCGTTCCGTCGACTGCCGCGAGTTCGCCGTCAAGCGAGAGCCCGACGAGGGCGAGCGCGGCAGCGAGCATGAACGGGCCGTGCTGGTAGAGGAGGGTTTTGTCGACCTCCATCGGCCGGAGCACGGCGGCGGTGCCGAGCACGAGACCGATGTTGGCGATGTTCGACCCGACGATGTTCCCGAGGGCGATGCTGTCGTCGGCGGTGATGCCGCCGACTGTGCTGACGAACAGTTCGGGTGCGGTGGTGGCGAACGCGACCACGGTGACACCGACGGTGGCAGCTTTGATGCCGTGGGAGAGCGCGAGCGCGGAGGCGGCGGAGACCAGCAGCTCCGCGCCGACGTACAGGAGGAGGATGCCGGCGACGAGGACGACGCCGTCGACGAGCAGCGATTCGGCCATACCGACCGGAATCGGCCTGCGAGTAAAAAGCGGTTCGGTGTGGGTGCCAGTTATGGGCGCGCAGCCACGACGGCCGGTATGGACGTCTACGGACTCGTCGGAAATCCGGTCGGGCACTCGCTGTCGCCGCCGATGCACGAGGCGGCCTACGACCACCTCGGCATCGACGCGCGGTACGTCACGTTCGAACCGGCGGCGACCGACCTCGAGGCAGCCATCGATGGGGCGCGAGCCCTGGGCGTGGCGGGCCTGAACGTCACGGTGCCGTTCAAGGAGGCCGTCCGGGACCTCGTAGCGGTCGACGACCTCGCGGCGCGCGTCGGCGCCGTGAACACCGTCGACTTCTCCGGGAGCGAGCCGACCGGGCACAACACGGACGTCGAGGGTGTGCGGCGCGCGTTCGCCCACCACGACGTGCCGCTCGCGGGCGAGAGGGCGGTCGTGGTCGGCGCGGGGGGCGCTGGCCGAGCGGTCGCGTTCGCGCTCGCCGACGCCGATGCGAGGGTCCACGTCGCCAACAGGACCGTCGAGACGGCCGAGTCGCTCGCTGCGGACGTCGGGGCGACGGCGCACGCGCTCGACGAACTGCCGGCGCTGGTCGGCGACGCCGACGTGCTCGTGAACGCGACGACGGTCGGGATGGACGCCCCCGACCAGTCGCCGGTCCCGGCGGACGCGCTCCACGGCGACCTCGCGGTGTTAGACGCTGTCTACACGCCCCTGGAGACGCGATTACTGCGGGACGCCGGCGCCGTCGGAGCGACCACCGTGGACGGAGCGTGGATGCTCCTGTTCCAGGGTGTCGCGGCGTTCGAGCGCTGGACGGGCCGGGACGCGCCGGTCGAGGCGATGAACGCCGCGCTCCGGGCACGGCTTTAAGTAGGGGAACGGTATATACCCGGGTGATGGGACTGCTCTCGAAACTCAAATCGATGCTCGGGCTGGAGGAGACGGAGCGCGCGCCGGGCAGCGGCGTCGACGTGACCGTCGAACACGAACCCGACGCCGACAGCGAGCGCGCGGTCAAGGAGTCCGTCGAGGACGAAGACGGCGACGCAGCGCCGACCAGCGACGGCGACGAAGCGGAGAAAGAGGAGGAGCCGATCGCCGCCGGCACGGACGCCGCGGCGTCCACGGAGTCACTCGTCGACGAGGACGCCAGCGGCGACTCCGACCGGGCCGCCGAACCCGCCGAAGCAGCCGGAACCGCCGCTGGGGAGGAAGGGGACGAAGCGGCGCCGGTCACCGACGACGACACTGCGGACAGCGCAGCGGCGGCGACGACCGAATCCGACGAGGCCGGCGGTGACGATACGGCCGCCGAACCGGACGACCTCACGGAGATCAAGGGTGTCGGCCCGGCCTACGCCGAACGGCTCGAGGGCGCCGGCGTCACGACCTTCGAGGCGCTCGCCGACGCCGACGCGGACGAACTCGCTGCGGCCACCGACCTCTCCCCGAAGCGCGTCGGTCGCTGGATCGACCGCGCCGGAGACCACTGAGCGTGCGGCCGACGGATGCCTGAGCCGACGGTGGGGACCGACCGCGCGTCGTTCCGGGACGCCGTAGCGGACGCGCCGGCCGACGCGCGGGCAGTCGTCGAAGCCCGCCTGTCGGTCGAAGACCCGTTCGACGCCTACCGCCGGGCGCGCGGCAGCGACCCGTCGTTCCACTACGAGACGACCGGCGGCAGCGACGGCTGGGGGTACTTCGGCGTCGCTCCAGAGTCGATGCTCCGGGTGGCGGCCGGCGAAGACGGCGCACTGGACGCGCTTCAGCGCGAGGTCGGGACGCCGCTGGCTCGGGCGGGCTGCGAGGTCCCCCACCCCGGTGGCCTGTTCGGCTGGCTGTCCTACGACGTCGCCCGCGAACTGGAGGACATCCCCGACTCGACCACCGACGACCGGGGGCTCCCCCGGCTCCAGTTCGGCGTCTACCCGACGGTCGCGGCGTGGCGCGAGCCCTTCGAGCCCGGCGACGACCTCAAACTGGTCGCCGCAGTGCCGGTCGACGGTCGAGACCCCGACGCCGCCTTCGAGACCGGCCGAGCGCACGTCCTCGGGCTCGCCGACCGCATCCGGGACGGCGACCCGGGCGTGGGTCCAGCGCCCGCCGACGACCCGGCGCCGTTCGAGAGCGCGACGGGCCGCGACGACTTCGAGGACCGCGTCCGGCGGATTCAGGACGCCATCCGCGAGGGCGAGACGTTCCAGGCGAACGTCAGCCACCGGCTCGAGGCGCCCGCGAGCGTCCACCCCGTGCGAGCGTTCGCCGCACTGCGCAACGCCAACCCGGCGCCGTACTCCGGGCTCGTGGAGTTCCCGGGCGTCGACCTCGTGTCGGCCAGCCCCGAGCTCCTGCTGGAGCGCCGCGGCCGCGACCTCGTCACCGAACCGATAGCGGGGACGCGACCGCGCGGCGACACGGCCGACGAGGACGAGGCGCTGGCGGCCGAACTGCTCGCCGACGAGAAGGAGCGCGCCGAGCACGCGATGCTCGTCGACCTCGAACGCAACGACCTCGGGAAGGTCAGCGAGTACGGCTCCGTGGAAGTCCCGGACTACCGGCGCGTCGACCGGTACAGCGAGGTGATGCACCTCGTCAGCGAAGTCCGGGGACGCCTCCGGCAATCCTGTTCGCTATCCGACGCGATAGCCGCGGTGTTCCCCGGTGGAACTATCACTGGGGCTCCCAAGCCACGCACCATGGCGCTCGTCGACGACGCCGAAGCCACCCGCCGCGGCCCCTACACTGGCAGCCTCGCAGCGGTCGGCTTCGACGGCGACGCCACCCTGAACATCGTCATCCGGACGCTCGTCCGGCACGCCGACGAGTATCACCTCCGGGTCGGCGCCGGCGTCGTCCACGACTCCGACCCCGGCAGCGAGTACGAGGAGACGCTGGACAAGGCCCGCGCGCTCGTCACTGCAATCGACGACGCGCTCGCCGCGGACGCGGACGGCGACCTCGCCGTCGATGCCGACGCAGCACCCACGGACCGGCCGGACGGTGACGACTCGTGACCCGCGTCCTCGTCGTCGACAACTACGACTCGTTCGCGTACAACCTCGTCCAGTACGTCGGCGCGCTCGCCGACGACGTGGTTGTCCGCCGGAACGACGCCGTCACCCTCACCGACGTCCGTGACCTCGACCCGGACGCAATCGTCGTCTCCCCCGGCCCCGGCACACCCGGGGAGGCCGGCGTCTCCGTTCCGGTGTTCCGCGACCTCGACTACCCGACGCTCGGTGTCTGTCTCGGCCACCAGGCGCTGTGCGCCGCCAACGGCGCCACGGTCGAACACGCCCCCAGCGTCGTCCACGGCAAACCCTCGACGGTGCGCCACGACGACACCGGAGTCTTCGCCGGGCTCCCCGAGCGCTTCGAGACCGGCCGCTACCACTCGCTGTCCGTCCCCGAAGACTCGCTGCCCGACAGCCTCGAACCCGCCGCATGGACGGCCGAGGGCGTCCTCATGGCCGTCCGCCACCGCGACCGTCCCCACGTCGGCGTCCAGTTCCACCCCGAGAGCATCCTCACACCTGCAGGCAACCAGCTCGTCACGAACTTCCTCGACACATGCGCTACCACGTAGACGGCGACCTCGTCGCCGACGACGACGCGACAGTCAACGTCCGAGACCGCGGGTTCCAGTACGGGGACGCCGTCTTCGAGACCCTCCGCGCGTACGGCGGTCAGACGTTCGCCTGGGCCGCCCACTACCGGCGCCTCGGCGCCACGTCTGACGCGCTCGGCATCGACCACGGCCTCGACGCCGCCGACCTCCGCAGCCGCGTCCACGAGACACTCGCCGCCAACGACCTCACGGACGCCTACGTCCGCCTCTCCATCTCTCGCGGCGTCCAGAGCGGTCGGCTCACCCCCAGCGGCGACCTCGACCCGACTGTCGTCGTCGTCGTCGAACCGCTCCCACGGGGCGGCGTCGACGGCGAACGCGTCTGGAACGCCCCCGCAGTCGTCGAATCCACGGACGTCCGCCCGCCAGCCGACGCCACCGTCCCCAGCACGGCCAAGACCCACAACTACCTCCCCGGCATCCTCGCCCGCCTCGACGTCTCCGAGGACACCGACGAAGCCCTCTTCGTCGACGACGACGGCCACCTCACCGAGGGCGCCACCAGCAACCTCTTCTTCGTCGACGACGGCGTCCTCTACACCCCCAGCGGCGACCTCGACCTCCTCCCCGGCGTCACCCGCTGGGCCGTCTCCGAACTCGCCGCCGACCTCGGCATCCCTGTCGAGACCGGCCACTACACTCTCGAGGACCTCTACGCCGCCGACGAAGCCTTCCTCACCAACACTACGTGGGAAGTCCGGCCCATCGTCCGCGTCGACGGCGCGGCCTACGACACCTGCAAAGTCGGCGCCGCACTCGCCCGCGAATACGCCCGCGAAGTCGAACGCCGGCACTACTAGGCGACCTCTTGCTCGTAGCTTTTGCTGCGGTCGCTCGCTTCGCTCGCTCTCTGCTCACGGGCGCTACGCGCCCGTTCGCATATTCGGCGGTTCTCGCTTCGGTCCGAACCGCCCGCCGCTCGCCCGCGGATGCTAGCCCGGTCGGTTTCACTCACTGGCTGCGGCTTTCGGTGCGTTCAAGCGCCATGAGTCGGTAGCGGGCGGCGATGGGACACGACGAGGGCGACGGCGAGGGAGCGCGTATCGCGGGCGTGGACGAGGTGCCGGCCGACGACAGCTTCCTGTTCACAGTCCGAGAGACCGACGGTGGCGACGAGAAGGAGGCGATTCTGGTCGAGCTGTCGGACGGCTCGATTGCGGGGTGGCTGAACTACTGCATGCACTGGACGGACGTCACGCTCGATTCCGGCGACGGCGCCGTACGGAACGGCGAGCTCGTCTGCCGCAAACACGCTGCCACGTTCGAACCCGACTCAGGGGTGTGCACGCACGGCCCCTGCGAGGGCGCCGAACTCGACCCGATTCGTGTCGAGGTGCGGGACGGCGCCGTCTACCTCGTCGACCCCGGCTACGAGTTCGTCCAGCAAGGCGTCGACACCGACCCGGTCGACCTCTCCACGTCGCCCGGGTCGAGGGTCGGCTTCTAGGGCGACTCCACGACGAACGCCGGCTCCTCGATGGCCTCGCTCTTGCACTCCGGGCACCGCGACGGCACGTTCACGGGGTCGTCGAAGCCGTCGAACCCGCAGTTCCGGCACTCGGGCGGCCGCACGAGCAGTTCCTCGTCGGTGCCGTCGAGGCTCTCCGAGATGTGCCGGACGTGCGTCAGTGCGGTGCCACGCGCCACCTCGAACTCCTCGGCGACGGCGCTCGGCGTGCGCGGCTTCTCGCGGAGGGCGTCTAGGACGCGTTCCCGGGTCGTCTGATCGTCCATACGCGTCCCGTGTTCGCGGATGAAAAAGGACTTACCGGACGACGTGGACCTCAGAGTCATGAAAGCCGTCGTGCTCGCCGGCGGATACGCCACCCGGCTCTGGCCCATCACGAAGGACCGGCCGAAGATGTTCCTCCCCGTCGGCGACACCACCGTCATCGACCGCATCTTCGCGGACCTCGAGGACGACGACCGCATCGAGGAGGTGTACGTCTCCACCAACGAGCGGTTCGCCGACGACTTCCGCGAGCACCTCGCCGACTCGCCGTTCGACAAGCCCACGCTCTCCGTCGAGGACACGACCGGCGAAGACGAGAAGTTCGGCGTGATGGGCGCGCTCGCCCAGCTCGTCGACCGCGAGGACGTCGACGACGACCTCGTCGTCGTCGCCGGCGACAACCTCATCTCCTTCGACGTCTCCGAGTTCGTGGACTTCTTCGCGGAGAGCGACGACCCCGCCATCGCCGCCTACGACGTCGGCAGCTACGAGCGAGCGAAGTCCTACGGGCTCGTCGAACTCGAGGGCGACGAAGTCATCGACTTCCAGGAGAAACCCGAGGACCCGAACAGCACGCTCGTCTCCATCGCCTGCTACGCCTACCCCCGGGAGGTCGTCGGCGACATCGACACCTACCTCGCCGAGGACGGCAACCCCGACGAGCCCGGCTGGTTCGTGCAGTGGCTCCAGGAGCGCCAGTCCGTCCGCGCCTACACGTTCGAGGGCGCGTGGTTCGACATCGGCACGCCGGAGTCGTACCTCGACGCCGTCGCGTGGATGCTCGACGGCGACAGCATCGTCGCTGACGACGCCGTCGTGGAGAACACGACCATCGGCGACAACGTCCACGTCCTCCCGGGCGCCGAGCTGGTGAACTCCACCGTCGACAACTCGGTCATCTTCCCGAACGCGACGCTGCGGGACTGCGACGTCCGCAACTCCATCATCGACGAGGACACCGTCCTCGAGTCCATCGACTTCTCGGGCGCGCTCGTCGGCGCCCACACCACCATCGAGAACGGGTCGTAGCTACGACTCGCCGAGCCGCGCGTCAGTAACCTCGAGGTGGCCGCGGTCGCCTTCCCAGACCGTCTCGTACGCCAGTTCGATGGGGCGGCTCATGTGCGGGGCGTCGGTGACCAGCGTCTCGAACTCGCCGCCCTCCCCGAGCACGTGGACGCCGTACTCGTCGTGCAGGGCTTCCAGTTCGTCGAGGGCGTCCCGGTCCAGGGTGCGTCCGAGCCAGGACTCGTCGAGCCCGTAGGCGGCGACCTGGATGATCTGGATCTCGAAGCCGGCGTCCAGCATCGCGTCCGCGAGCTCGCGGGGGTCTTCCTGCCAGAGCGGCGCGAACAGCTCGCAGCCGAGGCGGTCGCACATCCCCCGGATGCGGTTCGTCTGGAACTCGCTCTCGACGGCGCCGGCGGTCACACCGGCCAGCCCGCCGTCGAGGTCGTCGGCGAGGTCTGCGAGCGCGGCCTCCATCGGCTCGAGTTCGCTGTCTCCCTGGGCGCTCGCGTCCGTCGCCGTGGCCGCCTCGAAGTCGTCGGGCTCCACCTCGACGAGCGGGATGCCGGTGCTCTCGGCGGCGAGCTCGGCGAGCCGGGTCGCCGGCACGTGGTACATGTACGAGTCACCCTCCGGGTGCACCGTCAGGAGGCGGGCGACGTCCAGACCCGCCTCGAGCGCGCGGTACAGCGCCCACGAGGAGTCCTTCCCGCCGGAGAACAGACTCACCCACTGGCCGTCGTCCGTGGTCATACCCGGGCGTGGCACGCCAGCGCCATAGGCCTCGCGCTTACGACTGCTCGACCGGGTCCTCGACGTCCTCCAGGTCGACGCCGGTGAAGTGCGTCGCCACCCGGATGCCGACGACGCTCACGAACACGCCGAGCACGACGAACGCGGCCAGGCGCTGCTCGGGCGACAGCGCGAACCCCTCGATGGAGAGCGCACCGATCTCGGCCGCCGGCACCTCGAGGGGGCCGACGCGGCCGGCACGCTCGACGAAGTACGCCGAGAACCCGCGGACGACCAGCGCCACCGCGAGCACGCCGAACGGCAGATTCAGGAACGACGTCCGCACCTCGTCGCGGCGGATGAGCTCGTCGAACAGCCGGCCGGCGCTCGCGGCGAGCGCGCCCAGCGCCACCCACGGGATGCTGTAGTACGTGAACGTCATCACGAGCAACAGCTCCGGGGTGTTCGCCGGCTGGTCGGAGAGCCCGAGCGCGCCCGCGAACACGCCGACGAGCGCGAGGCCGACGGCGACCACGTAGGTGACGATGGAGACGCGACCCGAGTACAGCGCGTCCCGGGCCTGCCCGGGGAGCGAAGCGACGTAGTCGTCGACGCCCATCCCCTTGTACAGGAGGAACAGCCCGATGACGGTCGTGATGCTGGCGGCGGCGACCGCGAGACTCCCGGTCAGCATCATCAGCGCCGGGAACACCAGCAGGACGATGCCGATGGGGACCAGAATCGTCTGGCGCATCTCCTCGTCGCCGAGGAACTGCTTCAGGAGGTAGTACGTCGACTCCAGGTCCCGGGCCTGCCGGACGACCACGCGGTCGACGGCGTCGACCTGGACGCGGCTCTCCACGATGGGGACGACGCGCTCGTCCTCGGCGCTGTCGACGACGAGCACGCAGGAGTCGGGCTCGTAGCGATCCACGAGGTCGTCGAACTGGCTCGCGATGGAGCGGTCGGCGTTCACACCGTCGCCCTCCGCGGAGACGGCCGCGACGACCGCGTCGTCCTCGCCGTCCCGGAGGTCTCGTGTCACCCGCAGTGCCTCCAGCAGGCAGTTCACGCCGGAGTCCTCCGGGTCTGCGACGCCCATGTCGGTGACCAGCGACTGCACCGCCTCCCAGCCGGCGACTGGCGTCCGCAGCCCGGTCTTCCGGGAGACGTCGCCCGTCCGGTCGACGCACACCACCAGCGTACGCATCTATCACCTCGACGGTCACGCCGCCACCACAAAAGCTTCGCGGGGACGCGGCCGCCGCTGTCGGGCGACGTGAAGAACGGGAGAACGGAGCGCCAGACGGGGAGCCCGGCGCTTCCGGAGATACTGCCGGCCCGTGTGACGGTGGCCGGCGTCGTCGGGGGTCGCAGTCGTCGCGTGCCGGCTTACAGGTGGCCGGACTTCTGGAGCTTCCGGAGGTCCTCGGTGTCGAGGGTCTCGCCCTCCTTGAAGCGCTCGTAGATCTCCTCGGCCTCCTCGCGGGCCTCTTCCTGCTCGGCCTGCCGCTGGTCTTTCTCCTCTTCCTCTTCCTGCTTGTCCAGTTCGCGCAGGCGCTTCTGGACCAGAACGAACGCCTCGTGGTGGGCGTCGGCGGCTTCCTGGGCCTCGACGAAGGCCTCGTGCATCTCGTCGGCCTCGTCGCGGATGTCGTCGGCCTCCCGGTAGGCCTCGATCATCTGGTTGTGGTGTTCCTGGGCCTCGTCGGCGAGCTCGGTGACCTTCTCGTGGTGCTTGGAGGCTTCCGCGCGAACGGACTCGGCCTCCTCGACGAGCTCCTCGAGGTTCCCGGACTGGTCGAGCTTCTCCTTGCGGTCCTGGTACTCCTCGCGCTTGTTCTCGATCTTCTCGATGAGTTCGCGCTCGTCCTCGGTAGACAGGACTTCGGTCTGCTGCTTGAACTCGAGCTCCTCGATCTCCTCTTTGAGCTGTTCGAGGTCTTTGCCCTCGTCGAGCTCGAGGTCCTGTTTGCGCTGTTCGACCTCGTCGAACAGCTCGTTGGCGTCCGCGTTCAGCTCGTTGCGGACTTCCTTGTGTTCCTGGACGCGCTCGTTGAGCTCGTCTCGCTTCTCGCGGTGCTCCTGTGCCTCGTCGACCTTCTCTCGGGTCTTGGCGTTCAGGTCGTCTCGCTCGGACGCGCGGGAGCTCGCGAGCTGGTTCAGCTCGTTACGCCGGTCGCGGAACTGGCCGGCGTTCTTGATGAGCTGGCCCTTGGACTTGTTCTGGAGTTCGTCGTCAGTAATGAGTTCGTCGGCGGTCGATACCTCGATTGTTGTTTCTTCCTCAGCCATTGTTCAAACCTCGATGCCATTCCGCTGGCGCGCCCGGTACAGCCGTCGCTCGAGAGGTAGTCCGTTCCGGTCGTGGGGAGAACGTCCTGTCATTCTCTCGGGCTGTGCACGAACGCTCGCAGCGTTCAGGTGGCAGGTAGTACTCCGGCCCGCCACTTAAAATTTGCGTGTGTCACACCGCCGCAATCAGTCCAGAGGGCCGCTCACGACCGTGGGAACGCCTCACAGACCACTCCGTGTGTAACTTAAAACGAGGGCGTCGAGCGAGGCCCACAAGTGCGTCCGGCGGCTCCCCGTTGCCATGAACGAGACTGTTCGCGCGCACGGCCACGAACACGTCACCGCCGCCCACGAGAGCACGCTCGAGCTCACCACCGACGACTACCTCACGCCCGCGGGCGACTGCATCCTCGGCATCGAGGCCGACCGCGCGCCCACCGACTTCGCCGACGACTTCGCCGACGCCTGCCGGGACGCCGACGCCACCATCACGCTCGTCCTCGAGGCCGACGGCCACCGCGAGACGGTCACCGGCTCCGGCCACCCGGACCTCGCCTTCGAGAACGACCGCAGCATGGTCGCTCGCACCAGCACGTACGTCGACGACCGCACGATTCTCGTCGACGCCGACACGGCAGCCGCCGACGTGGACCGCGACCTCGTCGCCGCGCTCGCCGACGGCGCCGACCTCACCGCGACCCTGCGCGTCGAGTAGCCGTTCGGAGCCACGCTTTTCCTCGCGGCGCCCCCACCGGCGGACATGGACGACGAGCCCTCGGTGAACATCTCCGGCGGCGACGCCGGCGGCGGGGAGTTCGCGGATGTCGACGCGGACGCCGACACGCGGGCCGCCGCCATCGTCGCCGACCTGGGGGACGTGTACTGGGAGAAGACGTACGGCGGGCGGGACGCCTTCGAGTGCCTCGTCCGGACCGTGCTCAGCCAGAACACGAGCGACGTGGCGAGTCAGCCGGCTCACGACGCCTTGTTGGACCGATACGACCCAGCAGACCCCGAGGACCGCCCCGCGTCGGACGGCGACCGCGAGAGTGGCGCCGGCAGCCGCGGAGACGGTGACCTCGCCGAAGCGCTCGCAGACGCCCACCGCGACGAACTCGCCGAGACCATCTCCTCGGCCGGCCTCTACAACCAGAAGTCCGAGACCATCGTCCGACTCGCAGGCCGAATCTGCGAGGAGTACGACGGCGAAGACGGCTTCGACGAGTTCGTCCGCGACGCCGACCCCGACGCCGTCCGGGACGCGCTGCTGGACATGAAAGGCGTCGGCCCGAAGACGGCCGACTGCGTGTTGCTGTTCGCGGGCGGCAAACCCGGCGTTTTCCCCGTGGACACGCACGTCCACCGCATCGCCCGGCGGATGGGGCTGGCGCCGCCAGACGCCGACCACGAGGGCGTCCGGGCAGCACTGGAGGCGTCGGTGCCGGCCGACGCCTGCGGCTTCGGGCACACGGCGATGATCCAGTTCGGGCGCGACTACTGCACGGCCCGGAAACCGGCGTGTCTCGACGGCCCGGAGGCCTGTCCGCTGTACGACTACTGCGACAGGGCCGGCGTCGACGAGGTCACGGAGACGGTCGTGGACCCGGCGGACGCCGACTGACGCTCACTCCGACGGCTCGAGGTACTCGCGGCAGGTGTCGGCGAACGACGCCAGCCGGACGTCCGCGTCGGCGTCGATGGAGACGAACAGACCGGTGTACTCGTCGGCGAGGAAGTGGAACGCGGTCAGGTCCTCGAAGCGGTGCACGGAGCAGTGCAGGCGACCGGCGTCGAACAGCGACTCGAGGTGCTCGCGGCCGACGCCCTGGAGGACGAGGTCGTCGTGGATGTCCGGTGCGCGCTCGGCCATCCGGCCGGCCACGTCGTCCCGGCAGTACACGGTCTCGTAGCCGTCGATGTCGTAGGTGGCGACGGCCCGCAGTGCGTCACCGGTTTCCGCCCGCAGGGCGGCCGTGAATCCGTTCGGGACGTCGACCATCTCGTGGAAGCGAAGCCACTCGCGCCGGATAACACTGCTGGCCGTCAGGCCGACCCGTTCCCGGCGGTCTCGTTCCCGATGGAGCCGTTCCCGTCGCCGCCGCCGATGGTCTCGTTGTCGCGGTACGTGAAGTCCTCGTCGGCGGCCGGGCCGGCCGACAGGAACGGGAGGTTGAGCTCCCACTCGGCGGTCACCGAGAACCGCGAGAACGGGTTCACGAGGAAGTCCCCGAGCGGCCCGACACCGTCGAAGTTCAGCTGGACGTCGATTGCGACGACCCGGGTGTCCATCGCTGTGCCGACCGCGCTGAACCCGAGGTCGCCGGCGGCGCCGAGGTTCGTGAGGAGGTCGAGGTGCAGCCAGAACGTGATGTGGGGGCTGTCGCCGCCGACGTCGAAGCGGTGGCCGCCGTCGCGGTCGACGTTCGGCCCGTTCGGCGCCGTCTGGGCGGCGGCGCCGCCGACCAACGCGACGAGCACGACGAGGGCGACTGCGGCGGCGCGAAGCGACGGACGGGACACGTTCGCCAGTAGCGAAACCGCGACAATAGGTCTGTCGGCGAGTGGTCGACGACAGGGGTGGAACTGGCCAGTACCCGGTGGCGGCAGGGGCTGGCAGGTCTCGGGCAGTGGAGTGGTCCGGTAGCCTCAGATGAAGCGGAAGGTCTCGAGGTTCTTCGGCGCGAACGTCCGCATGTTGAACTCGTGGTAGAGCGCCGAGGAGAGGTCCTGGGCGGACGACTCGTCGCCGTGCACGCACAGCACCTTCTCGGGCCGGGGGTTCATCGTGCGCACGAAGTCCTCGAGGCCCTGGCGGTCGGCGTGCCCGGAGAAGCCGTCGACGGTCTCGACGTCCATGTTCATCGTCAGGTGCTCGGTGCGGCCGCCGTCGCGGGCGTCCGGCATCGGAATCTCGTCGCGGCCGGACTGGATGCGGCGGCCGAGCGTGCCCTGCGCCTGGTAGCCGACGAACGTCAGCGTCGAGTCCGGGTCGGGCGCGATGTGCTCGAGCCACGACATGATGGGGCCGCCGGAGACCATGCCGGACGTCGAGAGGATGATGCACTGGTCGCCGTCGGCGACTTCCTGGCGTTCCTCCTCGCCGCCGTCGATGTGGTTGAACTGGGGCGCCAGGAAGGGGTTGGAGTCGCCGTGGAAGATGCGGTCGCGGAGGTCGTCACGGAGGTACTCGGGGTACGTGGTGTGGATGGCGGTGGCCTCCCAGATCATGCCGTCGAGGTGGATGGGCATCTCGGGGATGTCGCCCTCCCGCATCGCCTCCTCGAGGACGAGCATCATCTCCTGAGAGCGGCCGACGGCGAACGCCGGGATGAGGACTTTTCCGCCGTCCTCGTAGGTCTCGTTGATGACTTCCGTGAGCTTGCGCTCGGAGTCCTCCTGGTCGGTCTGGTAGTCGTTCCGACCGCCGTACGTCGACTCGAGGATGAGTGTCTCCACGCGCGGGAAGTCGTTGACGGCGCCGTTGAACAGCCGCGTGTCCTCGTAGTGGATGTCGCCGGAGAACGCGACGTTGTAGAGGCCGTCGCCGATGTGGAAGTGCGAGACGGCCGAACCGAGGATGTGGCCGGCGTTGTGGAGCGTGAGCTTGACGTCGGGTGCGATGTCCGTGACGTCGCCGTACTCCAGCGGGATGCAGTGCTTGATGGCCTCCCGCACCATCTCGGAGTCGTACGGCGGCGTGCGGCCTTCCTTCGCCGCGACGTCGAGGTAGTCCAGCGTCAGCAGGCCCATCAGGTCGCGGGTCGGTTCAGTGCAGTAGATGGGGCCGTCGTAGCCGTACTTGAACAGCAGCGGGATGAACGCCGAGTGGTCGAGGTGCGCGTGCGTCAGCACCACGGCGTCGATGGTGTTGGCGCCGCCCGCAAGCGCCTCTTGAACCTGGAGGTAGGGCACCTCGTCCTCGCTGCCGGGCTTGTCGCCGCAGTCCACGAGGATGCGCGTCTCGGGCGTCGAGAGGATGAAGCTCGCACGGCCGACCTCCCGGCAGCAGCCCAGCGTGGTGACGCGGACGTACTCGTCGTCCTGCATCTCCTCGCGGTGGATCTGGCGGCCGACCTTCTCGAGGATGTCGCGGCGCTCGTCGCGCTCCTGTTTGAGGAAGTTCCGGACGTTCGACACCGTGGAAGACTCGATGGGCGGCGTGCGAACGACCTCTGGCGTCCAGCCCGCCTCCTGGGTGATCTCGCGGAGCGTGGAACCGTGGCGGCCGATGACCATCCCGGGCTTCTCGGCCTCGATGACGACCTCGCCGGTGTCCTCGTGGAAGTCGAGGTTGGTGACGCCGGCGTCGTCGGGCACGACGTCCATGACCTTCTCGCGGGCCCGGTCGGGCTTCGAGAGCACGTCGGGGTCCGGACGGACGGTGATGCGCTTCCGGAGCTTCGACGCGAGCCGGCGCACGAGGTCGCCGTCCTGCGCGAACTGCTTGGGGTCGCGGGTGTAGACGACGAGCTCGGGGCCCTCGTACTTGACATCGGTGACCGAGATGTCCGGCGGAATTTCGCTGACAATTTCGTCCTGTAACTCCTCGAGTTGTCGGTCTACAGTACTCATAGTAGTCGGTGAGTGCGGGGTCCCTGGGTCGTGGCGTCACCGACGGGGGTGGCTCTGCGCCGGCGCGAGCCGGGACGAGTGGAGCCCGGAGAACGTGGTGACGACCACAGCTTCGTCATGGCAGTAGGGAGATGCTGTTCCCGGCCGGCCGACGGCCGGGCCGCGGGAACGGTGCGTGAGAACCCGCTTACAACCAGCTAAACAGGGCCGGTTATAAAAGCCTTCGCAAAGCCTGTGTGTCAGCCGACACGCTCGCCGGTCCCGTCGTGGGGCTGTCGGCGGCCGCCCACACTTATGCAGCCAGCGGCCGCCGTGCCCGCATGGAGAAAGTCACCGTCGAAGACGTGTCGAACCGACCGAACCCGATGGGCGTCCACAGCACCCGCAGGCCGGTCTCGCGCGCACTCGGCGCCGAGCACGTCGCGCTCGTCGAGTACGAACTCGAGCCCGGCGAGGAGTTCTCCGGCGGCCTCCACACCCACCACGACCAGGAGGAGATCTTCTACGTCCAGGAGGGCACGGCGACCTTCGAGGTGGGCGAGGACCGCGAGCACGTCACCGTCGAGGCCGGGCAGGTCATCCGGTTCCCGCCGGGCGAGTTCCAGAACGGCCACAACCACTCCGACGAGCCGGTCCGCGCGCTTGCGGTTGGCGCGCCGGGCGCACGCCACAACTGGTCGGACATCGAGTCGCTGGCGCCCTGCGGCGAGTGCGGCGAGGAGACCAGCCACGACGTCCGGCCGCCCGACGAGGACGGCGTGATGCAGCTAGTGTGTCGGGAGTGTGGTACCGAGATGTTCTGAAGGCGTCGCCCGGTCCGCGCCGGCCGACGACGGGGAACGCGACGGACGCGCGGCTGGTCGGTGTCGCGGTCGTCGAAAGAAACGGTGGGGTGCTGCGCCTCAGCTGGAGACGTTCTCGTCGAGGCTGATGTGGTCGAGGTCGACCTCGTCGAGGTCGACCGCTTCGTCGTCGGGGAACTCGGGCGGCTCCGCCGGCTCGTTCGTGGCCTCGAGGGTGCGCTCTACCTCGCGCTCGCGGAGTTGTTCGCGCTTCTTCTTGCCGTTGCGCTCGCGGCCACGCTTCGTGTCACCCATACCCTGTGAAATGCCTCCACACCACTTAATCTTCCCGGCGGTAGTGGTTCTCTCTCACACCGCCGGCTCAGGCGCCCAGCCAGTCGTCGTCCCGAACCTCGTAGCCGTGCTCCCGGCAGAACTCCGCCGCGAAGTTCCGGACGCGCCGGGACTTCGGTAGCGACCCCGTCTCCTCGAGGTGCTCGACGACCCACGCCGTCACGGCGGCGACGCCCTCGTCGTCGTCGTCCGCGTCGATGTTCTCCAGCGCGCGCAGCGTCTTCTCGAAGGTCTCCGCTTTCGCGCGGTACTCCGACCCGAGGCCGCCGTCGTCGCTGGCCGCCCGCAGCCGCCGCAGCGACGCGGCGACCGACGGCTTCTGGATGCGCTCGCGGGCCTCGTCCGGGGAGTCGAAGGCCTCGACAGTCGAGCGCTCCACGATCTCGGCGACCGGAATCGCCTCGTCGTCGCTGACCGCGACCTCGTAGTCGCCGACCGTCTCGGCGACCTCGTCGGCAGTCACGGGGTACGACAGTGACTCGAGTGCGTCCTCGAGCTCCCGGGGCGGCTCGGTCTCGTGCCAGCGGTCCAGCTCCTCCTGGACGGCGCGCTGTTGCTGTCGTTCGAGTTCCTCCTGTGCCTGGTCCTCGCGGCCCTTTCTCGTGTCACCCATGATAACACGTACACTGTCCGGCCGGATAACCCTGCGGGCGACTCGCGGTCGCTTCACGGGATTTAAGAGCGCGTCAGGCGAGTGTTCCAGCAATGAGCGACGACGACCAGGAACTCGGCATCACCGAGTCCAAGGAGCACAGCCCCGGCGACTGGTACGCCGAGGTCGTCCAGAAGGCCGGCCTCGCCGACTACGCGCCGATGGGTGGATTCATCGTCACCCGGCCGCGCGGCTACGCGCTCTGGGAGGCCATCCAGGACAACCTCGACGGCTGGTTCAAGGAGACGGGCGTGGACAACGCCTACTTCCCGATGTTCATCCCCGAGAGTTACCTCGAACGGGAGAAGGACATCGTGGAGGGCTTCGACCCCGAGGTCGCGTGGGTGACCCACGGCGGCCACGACGAGCTCGAGGAGCGCCTCGCCGTCCGGCCGACCTCGGAGTCCATCATCGCGCCGTACATGTCCCAGTGGGTGCGGTCCCACCGCGACCTGCCGCTGCGCGTGAACCAGTGGAACTCCGTGGTGCGCTGGGAGGCGACGGAGACGAAGCCGTTCTTCCGCACGAAGGAGTTCCTCTGGCAGGAGGGCCACACGGCCCACGCCAGCGACGAGGGCGCGTGGGCGGAGACGACGCTGCGGCTCGACCAGTACCAGCGACTCTACGAGGACGTGCTCGGCATCCCGGTGCTGCGCGGGCAGAAGCCCGACCACGACAAGTTCCCGGGCGCGGACACCACCACCACGGTCGAGGCGCTGATGCCCGATGGGAAGTCCGTGCAGGGCGGCACGAGCCACCACCTCGGGCAGTCGTTCGCCGACGCGTTCGACATCACGTTCAGCGACGAGGACGAAGCCGAGAAGACGGCGTACACGACGTCGTGGGGGCTGTCGTGGCGTGCCATCGGCGCGCTCGTGATGAGCCACAGCGACGACCAGGGGCTGGTGCTGCCGCCGACCGTCGCGCCCAAACAGGTCGTCATCGTCCCGATCTGGCAGGAAGACACGAAAGAGGAAGTCGAGCAGTACAGCGCCGAAATCGCCGCCGAGCTGGAGGCGCAGGGCGTGCGCGTGCACTTCGACGACCGCGACGGCCGGAATCCCGGCTTCAAGTACAACGAGTGGGAGCTCAAGGGCGTCCCCGTCCGGTTCGAGGTCGGGCCCAACGAGGTCGAGGACGAGGAGGTCACGGTCGTCCACCGGCCCGACGGCGAGAGCACAGTCGAGGACCGTGCGGACATCACTGCTCGCGTCCACGACCACCTCGATGAGGTCTACGAGAAGCTCTACGACGCGGCCGCCGAGCGCCTCGACGAGAACGTCCGCGAGGCCAGCGACCGCGCGGAGATCCTGGGCACCATCGGCCAGCACGGCGGCTACGTGAAGGCGCCGTGGTGTGGCGACGAGGACTGCGAGGCCGAGATCAAAGACCAGATCGCCGCCGAGATCGTGATGGTGCCGCTGGGCGAGGACTCCGCAGCGCGCGCGGCCTCCGAGTTCGAGGGCGAGCGGGTGCCCGAGCCCGACCACGAGGGCGAGGACTGCGCGGTCTGCGGCGAGGCCGCCGAGGAGACGGCGTACTTCGCGAAGTCCTACTGACTTCCTTATACGTCCTTAGTTTCTCCTCTGCCGTATCTAGTCATTCAGGGGTAGCGTCTTGTTTGCGTGTGCTACTCCATGCCATATGGACGGTATCGACGCCGGTGACGACGACAACCAGCTCCTCGCGGACCCGGGGGACGCGCGCTCGAACTGCGGGGTCGGGGTCGTCGTCGACCTCGACGGCGGCCAGTCGCATCGCGTCCTCGCGGACGCACTGGACGTCCTCGCGAACCTCGAACACCGCGGGACGACGGGCGCAGAACCGAACACGGGCGACGGCGCGGGCGCACTGATACAGACGCCCGAGGGCTTCTTCGCGGACGTCTTCGACGGCCTCCCCGACGAGTACGCCGTCGGGTCGCTGTTCCTCCCCCAGAGTCCGGTCGAGCGCGAGTCGGTGGTCGAGACGGTCGAGGCGACGCTGGCCGACCACGGGCTCGCCGTCGAGGGCTGGCGGACGGTCCCGACAGACAACGCCGACCTCGGGGAGACTGCACTGGGGTCAGAGCCACACGTCACGCAGGTGCTCGTCGAGCCCGCGGGCTGCGACGACTTCCAGCGGGCGCTGTACGTCGGCCGGCAGGCAGTCGAGGCCGCCGTCGACCACGACCGCTTCTACGTCTGCTCGCTCGACCCGGACACCGTCGTCTACAAGGGCCTGCTGAAGGGCGAACAGCTCGCCGACTACTACCCGGACCTCACCGACGACCGCGTCGAGACGGGGTTCGCGCTGGTGCACGCGCGGTTCTCCACGAACACGCTCGGCGCGTGGCACCTCGCCCACCCCTACCGGACCATCGTCCACAACGGCGAGTTCAACACCATCCAGGGGAACGTCAACTGGATGCGCGCCCGGGAGGCCGACATCGCGACCGAGGGGTTCACCGACGAGCAACTGGAGACGGTGCTCCCGGTCATCGACGACCCCGAGCAGTCCGACACGGCGAGCGTCGACAACGCCCTCGAGTTGCTCATGCAGTCGGGGCGGTCGCTCCCGCACGCGCTCCGGATGCTCGTTCCGGAGGCGTGGCAGGGCGACGACGAGCTGTCCGAGCCACGCCGGGACTTCTACGACTACCACGCCAGCCTCGTCGAACCGTGGGACGGCCCGGCGCTGGTCGTCGGCACGGACGGCGACCGGGTCGGCGCCGTTCTCGACCGGAACGGGCTGCGGCCCTGCCGCTACGAGGTACGCGACGACGGCACGCTCGTGATGGCGTCCGAGCAGGGCGCGCTGGACGCCGACGCCAGCGAGGTGAGCGAGCGCGGCCGTCTCCAGCCGGGCGAGCTGTTCCTCGCCGAGCCCGGCCGGGGCGTCGTCGACGACGAGGACGTCTTCGCCGACCTCACGGACGACCGGTACGGCGAGTGGGTCGCCGACGAACAGGTCCGCCTCGAGACGGGCGGCGGCGACCTGCTGCCCAGCGACCCCGCGGCGGACCTGCGCGCCGAGCAGGCGATGTTCGGCTACACCGAGGACGAGCTCGAGGAGCTGGTGGCGCCGATGGCCGAGGACGGCAAGGACCCCGTCGGGTCGATGGGCGACGACGCGCCGCTGGCCGGGGTCTCGACGTTCGACCTGCCGCTGGCCTCGTACTTCCGGCAGCTGTTCGCGCAGGTCACCAACCCCCCGATAGACTACCTCCGAGAGGACCTCGTGACGAGCCTGGAGACCCGGCTCGGCCGCCAGCGCAACCTCCTCGGAGAGTCCCCCGAGCACGCCCGGCAGGTCGTCCTCGACAGCCCAGTCCTGACGGACGCGGACCTCGACGCCGTCCGGCACGCCGGCCGGCCGACCGAGACCATCGACCTCGCGTTCGACCCCGGCGAGGACCTCGAAGCCGCCGTCGAGCGCGTGCAGGCGGCGGCCGCCGAAGCAGTGGAGGACGGCGCCGAACTGCTCGTGCTCTCCCAGCGGTCGGCGGGCGAGGACGCGCTCCCGGTCCCCTCCCTGCTGGCGACGGGCGCCGTCCACCACCACCTCGTTCGCGAGGGCCTGCGGGCGCGCGTCGGCATCGCCGTCGAGGCGGGCGACGTCCGGACGGTCCACCAGCTCGCCACGACGGTCGGGTACGGCGCCGGCGCCGTGAACCCCTACCTCGCGGTGCAGTCCGTCCGCGACCTCGTCGCCGGCCCCGACGGCCCGGACGCCGACGCGGCGGTGGCGTCGTACGTCGAGGCGCTCGAGGACGGTCTGCTGAAGGTGCAGTCGAAGATGGGCATCTCGACGGTGGAGTCCTACCGGGGCGCCCAGATCTTCGAGGCGGTCGGCCTCGACGAGTCGGTCGTCGACCGCTTTTTCGAGGGGACGCCGAACCGCACCGGGGGCGCGACGCTCGCGGACCTCGAAGCCGACGTGCGCGCCCGCCATCGGGCGGGCTTCGGCGAGACCGAGGACGGTGCTGGCGCGGCGGGCGTCGAGCGCGTCGGCGAGTTCGAGAACCGGACGAGCGGCCGGTTCCACCAGTGGAACCCGGACACCGTCCACAGCCTCCAGGAGGCGGTCGAGGCCGGCGACTACGGGGCGTTCGGCGAGTACGCCGGCTACGTGAACGACCAGACGGAGCAAACGGGAGCGCTCCGGGGGCTGCTAGACGTCGACACCGCCGACCGGGAGTCGGTTCCCGTCGACGATGTCGAGCCGGTCGCGGACATCGTCGAGCGGTTCTCGACGGCGGCGATGAGCCTCGGCTCCATCAGCCCGGAGGCCCACGAGACGAACGCCGAGGCGACCAACCGGCTCGGCGCGAAGTCCAACACCGGCGAGGGCGGCGAGCCGCCTGAGCGCTTCGACACCGACCGCGAGTGCGCCATCAAGCAGGTGGCGTCGGGTCGCTTCGGCGTCACGTCGACGTACCTCGGGGCGGCCGACGACCTCCAGATCAAGATGGCACAGGGCTCGAAGCCCGGCGAGGGCGGCCACCTCCCGGGGTCGAAGGTCAACGAGATGATCGCCGACGTGCGCTGCTCGACGCCCGGCGTCGGGCTCATCAGCCCGCCGCCCCAGCACGACATCTACAGCATCGAGGACCTCAAGCAGCTGATTGCCGACCTCCGGTCGGCGAACCCGGACGCCCGCGTCCACGTGAAGCTCGTCGCCGAGGCGGGCATCGGCACCGTCGCGGCGGGCTGCGCGAAGGCCGGCGCCGACTGCATCCACATCTCCGGGCACTCCGGCGGCACGGGAGCGAGCCCGAAGACGAGCATCAAGCACGCCGGCCTCCCGTGGGAGCTCGGGCTCGCCGAAGCCAACCAGCTGCTGCGCGAGACCGGGCTGCGGTCGCGGGTGACCCTGCGCGTCGACGGCGGGCTGAAGACCGGTCGCGACGTCGCCGTCGCCGCCCTGCTGGGTGCCGAGGAGTTCGCGTTCGGCACGGCGTCGCTCGTGTCGGCCGGTTGCGTGATGGCGCGCATCTGCCACACGAACAACTGTCCGACCGGGGTCGCCACCCAGGACCCGGAACTCCGCCAGCGCTACCGGGGGACGCCCGAGCGCGTCGCGAACTACCTCCGGTTCGTCGCCCGGGGGCTGCGCGAGATCACGGCCGCCCTCGGCTACGAGTCGGTCGACGACCTCGTCGGGCGCGTCGAACACCTCTCCCAGACCGACGTCGACGAGGGGCGGGCGAGTCGCCTCGATCTCTCCCGGGTGCTCGCCGAGCCGTCGGGCGACGACGACCGCATTCGGACGCGCGGGCAGGACGCCCCGGACGTGTCCCTCGACGAGGCCCTGATTGCGGCCGCCGAGCCGGCGCTGGCGGGCGACGGCAGCGTCTCGCTCGCGCGGGACGTCGACACGAGCGACCGCTCCGTCGGTGCCCGCCTGTCTCACGCCGTCACCAGCGAGCACGGCACCGTCGGACTCCCCGAGGACAGCGTCCACGTCTCCCTGGACGGCGCTGCGGGTCAGTCGTTCGGCGCGTTCCTCGCGTCCGGCGTCACGCTCAGTCTCACCGGCGCCGCCAACGACTACGTCGGCAAGGGCCTCTCGGGCGGCACGGTCGCCGTCCAGACGCCCCCGGACGCGGGCTTCGACCCGGCCGAGAACACGGTCGTCGGGAACGTCGCGCTGTACGGCGCGACCGACGGCGAGTGCTACGTGAACGGCGTCGCCGGCGAGCGGTTCGCCGTCCGGAACTCCGGCGCCCACGCCGTCGTGGAGGGCGTCGGCGACCACGGCTGCGAGTACATGACCGGCGGCATCGTCGTCGTGCTCGGCGACGTCGGCCGGAACTTCGCGGCGGGGATGAGCGGCGGCGTGGCGTACGTCCACGACCCCGACGGCGACTTCGCCGACCGCTGCAACACCGAGATGGTGCGGGTCTCCCGGGAGCTCTCCGAGCGCGACGAGGCGGCACTCCGGCGCCTCGTCGAGAACCACGCCGCCCGCACGGACAGCCGGCGTGCGGCCGACCTGCTGGCCGACTGGCCCGCCGCCGTCTCCGAGTTCGCCGTCGTGATGCCCGATGCCTACCGCGAGGCCATCGACGAGCGCCCGGAGGCCGACGCGCGCCGGTCGCTCCCGGCGAGCGTCCGCGACGACCGCTCGGTCCCCGGTAGCGCCGACTGACCCGCTCAGTCGGTTCGACCGGCCGCCGAATCCACTGACTGACCGCCGGGTCGCTCACTCAAACGCCGATTTGAGTCCGCGACACGTCTTTTGTCCGGTACTGCGTAGCCGCTGTCGTGTCTCGGAAGGTTACTCGCCGGGGAGCCATCGGCGTCCTCGGCGTGGGGCTGGCGGCGTTCACTGGCGCGTCCTCGCGGCGCTCGCGCTGTGCGACGGTGACCGGCCGGGGGGACGCGACCTGCGGCGACGCCCTCGCGCTGTCCGGTCCCGGAGAGGTCGCTACCGGCGGCCCGAACCCGAAGTTCGTCGCCGCCAACGACGCCCAGCACAGCGGCGCCGACAGCGGTGATGGCGGCGGTGACGGCGGCGGTGCGGTCGACGTGGCGGCGGGTGCGTGGGCGGTCTTCAGGCGGTCGAACGGCTGGGAGCGGGTGGCTGCTGGACCGGGTGGCGGCAGCGTCACGCTCGCACCGGGCGAGGAGACTGCGTGGGTGCTCCTGCTGGCCGGTGACGGCGGGGGAAGCGACGAGGACGGCGGTGGCGGCGGCATCGGAGCGTTCTCCACGCAGACGCGGTACGTCGGCCCGGTGGCGCTCGAGCCCGGTGACCACGCGTTCGTCGCGCGGGGCCGCCGCGACGGCACCCCTGTCGAGTCGGTCCTCGAGTTCGCCGTCGTGGAGTGAAATCGGTGTTTCACTGCCCACAAAGGTTTCTTCCGTGGCCGAAATCCGTACATCCATGAAACGCCGAGCGTTCCTCGCGACCGGTGCGGTGCTCGCCACGGCCGGCTGCCTCGGCCGCGCCGGCACGGGGGGCGACGACTCGACACCGACGAGCGTCGACGACGACTGTCCGGACGTCTCCGACGGCACCGACGCGACGGTGTGTTCGGGCACAGCGGAGAACCAGCCGGCGTCGTTCGGCCAGAGCGCAGACCGGGTTGCGGTCGGCGAGACGCTGGAGGTCACCCTCGCCAACGACTCGGCCGACGAGGTCGGGCTGAACCCCTACGACTGGCGCGTCCACCGCGAGACCGAGGACGGCTGGGAGCCCGTCGACCGCGGCGCCGTCATCGAGCCGTGGGTCGTCCTCGAGGCCGGCGAGCGCGTGCGCTGGCGGGTCGGCGTTGGCGAGACCGCCGACACCGACACCGGCCCCGAGGACGTCTACGGCGGAACGCTCGCGCTCGAGTCGGGCCAGCGGTACGCGTTCTCGGTGTCCGTCGACGTCGACGAGGACCGCGTGGTGTTCGTCGCGCCGTTCAGTGTCGAATAGCCACGGCTTTTGGGTCGGGGGCCGACCGTCCGGGCATGGACACGGCACTCGTCGTCGGCGGCACGCGGTTCATCGGCCGCCACCTCGTCGCGGAACTGCTCGCCCACGACTACGACGTGACGACGTTCAACCGCGGGAACCACGACGACCCGTTCGCGGACGACGACCGCGTCTCCCGCGTGGAGGGCGACCGCACCGACCGACGGGACCTCTTGCAGGCCAGGCGAGCGGTCGAGCCGGACGCCGTCTTCGACTGCGTGGCGTACAAGCCCCGGGACGTCGAGTCAGCCACCGAGATCTTCAGCGACGTCGAGGCGTACGTCTACGTCTCCAGCGGCGCGGCGTACGCCGACGAGGACGTGCCCAAACGCGAGGACGAGACCGAACTGGAGTCGTGCTCCGCCGAGGAAGCGACCGACGACTCGCCGGAGACCTACGGCGCGCGGAAGGCCGCCGGCGACCGTATCGTCTTCGAGGCCGCCGACCGCGGGGTGCCGGCGATGGCGGTGCGCCCGCCGGTCGTTTACGGCCCCCACGACTACACCGAGCGCCTCGCGTACTGGGTCGACCGCGTCGCCGAGCACGACGAGGTCGTCGTGCCCGGGGACGGCACGAACCTCTGGCAGCGCGTCTACGTCGAGGACGTCGCGCAGGGCCTCCGCCTCGTCGCCGAGGAGGGTACGCCGGGCGAGGCGTACAACGTCGGCGACCGCAACGCCGTCACGCTCGACCGCCTGCTCGACCTGATTGCCGACGCCCTCGACACCAGCGTCGAGCGCTCGTACACCAGCCCCCGGGAGCTCTCCATCGTCGACCTCGAGCTCGGCGACTTCCCGCTGTACCGCGACTACCCCCACGTGCTGGACACGTCGAAGGTCGCCGAACTCGGCTACGAGTCGACGCCGCTTGCCGAGGCGATGCAGCGCACAGTCGACGCCCACCGCGAGCACGGCCTGACGGGTCGGGACAACGGCCCGGACAGGGAGGTAGAGGAGCGGCTGCTGGACGTGCTGGACACGGTCTGAAACCGCAACCCACGCAGACCGAACGCTTTTGCACTGGGTCGTCGAACCCGAATCCGAGTGACCGATGACCTGGCTTCTCGTCACGTGACGGCGCCCCTCGAGGGGTTTCGTCGCTCCGCTTGCACCGCGCTCGACCGCCGACACACGCCCACAGATGCGAATTCGTGAAGCCACACCAGACGACGCACAGGCAGTCAAACAGGACCTCCTCGTTCCCGGATTCCGCGAGAGTGCAGCTCTCGACCCCGCGTTCAACGAACTCGACGAGGACGGGGTCGCCGACGCCGAAATCGACCGGTGGCTGGACGACGAGACTCGCGTCCTCTTCGTCGCCGAAACAGACGACGGGGAACTGGCAGCGCACATCTCCGGGTGCCGCCACGACAGCGTCCCCATCTACGCCCGGGGCGCGTACGCGAGCGTCGACGGCCTCTACGTGAAACCGGAGTACAGGCGGGAGGGGCTGGCATCCCGGCTGTTCGACCGAATCGAGGACTGGGCCGCCGACCGCGGTTGCGAGCACGTCGGCGTGTCCGCGCACGTCGACAACGACGCCGCCGTCGAGATGTACGACGAACGCTTCGAACGCAAGTACGTCTCCTACCGGGGCCGGGTCGGCGAGGAGTGAGGCGAGCGGCGCCCGGCAGGCTGGCCGGCGACGAGTAGGTTTTTACTCGTCCCCGAGGGAGTCCCGGTATGTTCGAGAAGTCGACGTGGATCCGGCTCCCGCGGAACGTCGTCGTGGGCCACGACGTGCTCGACGACACCGTGGAGGTCGTCCGCGACACCCACCTGACGGGGCGGCCGCTCGTGGTGACGAGCCCGACGCCGAAGACGGTGGCCGCCGACGACATCGTCGCGCAGTTCGAGGCCGTCGGCGACGACCCGGCGGTCGTGGTCGTCGAGGAGGCGACCTTCGACTCCGTCGAGCGCGTGCTCGGCGAGGCCGAGGCCGTCGACCCCGGCTACCTCGTCGGGGTCGGCGGCGGGAAGGCCATCGACATCGCGAAGATGGCAAGCGACCACCTCGGCGTCGGGTTCGTGAGCGTGCCGACGGCGGCGAGCCACGACGGCATCGTCTCCGGCCGTGGGTCTGTCCCGGAGGGCGACACCCGCCACTCGGTGTCGGCGGCGCCGCCGCTGGCGGTCATCGCCGACACGGGCGTCATCGCGGACGCGCCGTGGGAGCTGACGACGGCGGGCTGCGCGGACATCATCTCCAACTACACCGCCGTGAAGGACTGGCGGCTGGCGAACCGCCTCCAGAACGTCCCGTACAGCGAGTACGCCGGCTCGCTCTCCCAGATGACCGCGGAGATGCTCGTGGACAACGCCGCGAACATCAAGCCCGAACTGGAGGAGTCCGCGTGGGTCGTCGTGAAGGCGCTGGTCTCCTCGGGCGTCGCGATGTCCATCGCGGGGTCGTCGCGGCCCGCGTCGGGCAGCGAGCACCTGTTCAGCCACCAGCTCGACCGCATCGCGCCCGGGAAGGCGCTGCACGGCCACCAGGTCGGCGTCGGTTCCATCCTCGCGGAGTACCTCCACTCCGGCCAGGAGGGCCAGTGGATGGCGGTCCGGGACGCGCTGGCGAGCCTCGACGCGCCGACGACGGCCGAGGGGCTCGGCATCTCGGACGAGGAAGTGCTGGAGGCGCTCACCTCGGCCCACGAGATTCGGGACCGCTACACGATTCTCGGCTCCGGCATCAGCGAGGCGGCCGCCCGCGAGGCCGCCACGCGCACAGGCGTCATCTGAGCGCGACGTCCAGCCGCCAGAGCGCCGCGCCGCCGACGACCACGCGCGTGCCGTAGGTCGCCACCCGGAACAGCACCAGCGCCGACGCCAGCGCGCCCAGGGAGTGTCCGGTGAGCACGGCGACGATGCCGCCGAGGGCGGCGTCCATCGGCCCGAGGCCGCCCGGAACGGGGACGGCTCGTGCGAACCCGGCCAGCGGCAGCGCCACCAGCGCGACCGAGGGGGCGACCGGGAGGTCGACCGCGTGCAGGCAGAGGTACAGCGCCAGAACGGCGAGCAGCCAGCTGGCGTGGGCGGCGGCCACCGCGACAGCGAGCCGCCGCTGGTCTCGCGCGAGCGCGCCAACGTTCCCGAGAAAGGCGTCGAGCGCGGCGCGGACGCGCTCGCGGTCCAGCGAGGAGTCGACGCCGGGAAGCAGCCGGTCGACGCGCGCCGCCCACAGCACGAGGTCGACGACGACGGTCCTGTGTCGAGCGACGAGGCCGCCGGCGACGACGGCCGCCACAAGCACGCCCCCGAACGCTCCGACGACCACCGGTGCAGTCCCGGCGTCCCTGCCGGCCGCGAGCACCCCGACCAGTCCGGCAGCTGCGACCGTCGCAGACGCGAGCACGTTCAGCGCTTCCCAGCTCGCGACGCCCGCGACGGCCCGACTGGCGCTCGTCGTCCCGCCGCGGCCGACCGTGTACGCCACGAACGCGCCCTTCCCGACGCCGCCCGCGGGTAGCACGGACCGGAGGAACGTTCCGGCGAGGGCGGCGTAGCGCGCGAGCCAGACGTCCGGCGACCCCCGGGAGACGCCGATGGCGACCCGGAGCCCTTCGGCGCCGACGACCATGCCGACCAGCGACGCCGCGACTGCCGGCAGGAACAGGGAGGCATCCGTTGCTGCGAGGTGCTCGGTGACGCGCTCCCAGCCGACGCCGTAGACGAGCGCGGCCACGACCGCGGCGGCGACGCCGAACCGCACGACTGCTCGGCGGAGGCGCGGGCTGTGGTGGCGACGGAGGACGTCCACACGGACGGGTCGCGGGTCCGGTCAATGAGCGTTGTGGTCGCCGAGGCGGCCGCGGCGCGCGCCGACCGACGGGTGCAGCGCGAACGCGCCGGCGAGCCGGCCGCGCTCGGTCGCCAGCAGCCCGCGGGCCGCGAGCGTCGCGAGCGCGCGGTCCATCGCCGACGAGGTGGTGTGTCGGGCGGCGTACGCGTCGGCGTCGAACTCCGTCCAGCGGACGACCGGCCCGGCGGCGAGGAGCAAGCCGACCGAGGCCACAGCCGGGACGGCGAGCCCGGCGAGGACGCCGCTGGCTGCGAGGAACAGCGGTGCGAGCGCGGCGCCGACGGCGACGAAGCGGACCGCGACGTGGGCGCGGCGGTGGTGGCCGGCCTCGTGGGCGACGACCGCCGCGACCGCGCCGTCGTCCAGCGTCTCGAACAGCGCCTCCGTGACGAAGACGTACCGGTAGCCGGGGAGCGCGCCGGCAGCGAGCGCGTTCGCGACGGGCGACCGCGGCGTCTCGACGACGCGAACGCGGAGGTTGCGGGCGCACTCGGGGACGCAGGCGCGCTCGCGCTCGGTGAGGTCGCGGACGGCGCCGTGGCGGGCAGCGACTGCGGGGAGGCCGGCGGCGAGCGCGAACGCCGCGGCGGCGACGGCGCCCAGGCCGGGCAGCCCAGAGGGGGCGGCCAGCCAGACGGCGACCACCGCGAACGCCGGCGCGGTGAGCAGCGCCGCGAACCGCAGGTAGCGCGCCACGATTCGGCGGTAGTCCGGGGGTGCGCGCGTGACGGCGGCCCACGCCGGCCGGGAGCCCAGGTGGACGGCGAGCGCGGGCGCGACGCCGCCGACGGCCACAGTGCCCGCCAGTCCGGCGAGCACGCCGACGGCTGTCGGCCCGGGGACGGCGGCGACGACGGCGTCGTCGAGGATGGAGTCCGTGGCGAGCGCGACGCCCGCCACCGCCACGGCGACCTGCAGGACGCGGTTCGCGCGCCGCAGCCGCGTCGCTGCGGTCGTCCGGTCGGACGCGCGGGTGGCGAGCCTCGCGGTCAGCCGGCTCGCGGCGTACGCGACGGCTGGGAGGGTGCCGAGAGCGGCCGCGTGCATCACCCGTACCTAGGGCGTCGTGCCACTAAGCTACACGTGGTCGTCGAGGAACTCGACGACCTTCGAGTACGCCGTGACCTGGTTCTCCAGCTTCGAGAAGCCGTGGCCCTCGTCCTCGAAGACGAGCTGTTCGACGGGGACGTGTTCGCTGGCCTGCTCGACGATGCGTTCGGCCTCGCCAACCGGCACCCGGGGGTCGTTGGCCCCGTGCAGCACGAGCAGCGGCGACCGGATCTGGTCGGCGTTGTTCGTCGGGCTGATGGACTCGAGGAACTCGCGGTCCTCGTCGAGGCTGCCGTACTCGGCTTCGCGGTGTTCGCGGCGCCAGTCGCCCGTGTTCTCGAGGAAGGTGACGAAGTTCGCGATGCCGACGATGTCGACGCCGGCCGCCCACAGGTCGGGGTACTCGGTGAGCGACGCCAGCACCATGAAGCCGCCGTAGGAGCCGCCGTAGGCGACGACGCGGTTCTCGTCGACGTCGTCCCGGGCGGCGAGCCACTCGACGCCCGCCTTCCCGTCGGCGACCGAGTCCATGCGGTTGCGGACGTTGTCGAGGTTGAGGTACTCCTTCCCGTAGCCCGAGGAGCCGCGGACGTTCGGCTCGAAGACGGCGTAGCCGTTGTCCACGAAGTACTGGCGCAGGGACATGAAGAAGGGGCGGCGCTGGGCCTCCGGGCCGCCGTGGAAGTCGACGACGACCGGGTGGGGGCCGTCGCCGTCCGGGAGCGTGAGGAACGCGGGGATGTCGCGCCCGTCAAAGGTCTCGTAGTGGACGAGTTCGGGCTCGCGGAACGTCGACTTCGGGATGCCCGCCGTCGACGCCCGGGTCCACCGCTGGCTCTCGCCCGACTCGACGTCGAGGACGTGGACGTTCGTGTTCTCGGTGGCCCCGGAGACGGCGACGGCCAGCTCGTCGCCGTCGGGCCCCCACGAGAGCCCGAAGACGACGCCCTCAGGGAGGTCCGGGGACGGGTACTCGTCGAGACTCGTCCCGTCAGGCTCGGCGACGGTGAGTTCGCTGTAGCCGTCGCGGTTCCGGACGTACGCCAGTCGGCCGGCGTCGTGGTCGACGGAGACGGCCTCGATGGGCCAGCCGTCGCCGTCGGCGACCCGCTCGATGGTGCCCGTCTCGGGGTCGAGCAGACCGAGGTAGCGGGTGTCGGCCTCGTGGTCGGTGGAGACGTAGACGCCGTCGCCGTCGGGCTCCCACGCCACCGACGAGAACCGCGTGTCCGCCTCGAACGGCGTCGCGTGCGTCAGCTCGCCCGACTCGACGTCCAGCACGTAGACGTCCTCGTCGAAGTTCGAGTGGCCGTCCACGACCAGCAGGCGGTCGTCGCCGGGGCTCCAGCCGGCCACCGACGGCCAGTCGAACTCGTCGCCCGAAAGCACCAGCTCGGCGTCTTCCCCGGTCTCGTCGCGGCCCTGTACGTAGACGTCGAAGCGCCCCTGGTCGCGGCGGTTCGCCGCGTACGCGAACCGGTCGCCGTCGTGGCTCCAGCCGCCCCAGTTGTGCTTCGCGTCCGGGGCGTCGGTGAGCTGGACGTCCTCGCTGCCGTCGGCGGACAGCCGATACAGCTGCGTGAACTCGTCGCCGCCCTCGTCCATCCCGTAGACGAGCTCCTCGCGGGTCGGCGAGAACGACGCCCACAGCACGCGCTCGTCGTGGAACGTCAGCTGGTCGGGCCACGACTCGGGTTCGTCGACGCGCCAGACCTGGTTGGTGCCTGTGGTGTCCAGCGTGAACGCCAGTTCGCCGTTCGGCCCGAGCGTCGGCCCGCCGGCCCCCCGGATGTTGAGGTACCGCTCGATGTCGTACGCCATACAGTCACGTGGTCGCTGGCCCGGTTATCGGTTCGGGTCCCGGAAGCCGCCGTCCAGCAGGAGGCCGGCCGCCGTCTTCCGGACGTAGGTCGCGACCGGCTGTCCCTCCGGGAGCGTGTAGTGGTCGCCGAGGTCGGCCGCTGACGGCGACTCGGGCTCGAAGCCCGGCGACCGGAGCCGGCGGACGGCCTCGGCGAGCATCCCCTCCGAGGCGTCGAACAGGCGCTGCCGGACCGCCCCCCACGTCGGCGCGTCCCCGATGGCGACCTCGCGGGTGACGACGAGCTCCCCGCCGTCCAGCGTCTCGTTGATGCGCTGGAGGGTCACGCCCGCGGTCTCCTCGCCGTGGACGTACTCCCAGAACCCCATCGGCTGCCCCCGGTACTCCCGGATGTCGCCGTGGTGGAAGCTCAGCACGCCCCGGTCCGGCGCCGTCAGGGCGTCCCCGACGAGGAACCCGAACCCGAACCGGACGGCCACGTCGACCGCCCGCAGCCGGTCGACCACGCGCTCCGGCAGCCGGTGCTTCCAGCCGTCGACGGACTCGGGCTCGCAGGCCAGCCAGTCCGGCGCCGCCAGCCCGTCGAGATCCCGGATCCGGAGCGGCTCCAGCGCGGGCAGGTCGGGCCCGAATACCTCCTGGACGCCCGCGAGGACGCCCCACTCGCGCAACTCCACCAGTCGCTGCAGCACCTCGACCGCCGACCGCTCGCTGCCGGACGCGTCCGCGACCACGAGCGGAATCTCGACGCCGTCCACCGCAGTCAGTTGCTCGACGGCTGCGGCCGCCCACTGCGGCAGCGTCTCCCCGTGTGTCAGCAGCGCCACCCGGGTCGACGCGCCGTCAGTCATCCGTGGCCGCCACTTCGCGAGTCGACCGCACGCGCTCGTTCAGCGACGCCATCGTCACCACGTCGACCTCGCCGCGGTCCCTTCGCGCGCCGAGTTCGGTCAGGAACTCGCGGACCGGCGGCCACTGCGCGTCGTTCGCGAGGTCGTAGAGGTGACACCAGAGGTGGCAGTCGCCGTCGGACTCGACCGCGGCGTCGACCGCCCGGGAGAGGTAACGGCGGTGCAGCCGCTGGCGCAGCCCCACGGGGAGTGCGCGGAACGGCGGCGGCGGCGGCCGCTGGCCGGACGGCAGCGTCGACGCCGTCAGGGACGGGTACGACGTGCAGTACGTCTCCACCACACCGTCCACGAGCCGCGGCTCGAAGGTCGGATGCGGGCCGACCACGAGTTCGCCGGCGCGAGCCAACCGCCCCCGGTCGCTCGTGTCTCGGCTCACGCGAACGGTCTCGATGCCGGCGCCCCGAAGCGTCGCCCGCTCCGGCGGGCTGTGCCGGGGCGGGACGACCGAGTGGGCAGCCGACCCTGTCAGTGTCTCGAGCTGGGACTGAGCCCGCCTGAGCTCCCAGGCGACCGTCTCCGGGGAGGCGTCCCCGCAGATGACGTGCGAGTACGTGTGCGTGCAGAGCTCGTGGTCCGTCTGTCGGCCGAGTATCTCGTGCCCGACCGCCGGCGCATAGAACAGGGGATTCGCCTCGGCGTCCGTCCCCGGGTCCGCCTCGAACCAGCCGTTCCCGTGCGGGCCGTCGTGGGTGCCGTCGCACTCGTCCTCCAGGAGGTGGCCGACGACGTCGAACGACACCGGCACGTCGACGCGGTCGCAGTGGTCCAGCAGCCGCCCGAGCGCGTTCCGCTCGGCTTCGCCGTTCTCGCTCAGGTGCTCGCTCCCCTCGAGGTCGTGGACGCCCCAGCCCAGTTCCACTTCGATGCTGATGGTGACCGCCATCCCCAGAACCGTCCCCGACCACCGGGAAAAGTAGTCGGCGGCTACTCGCGGTCCCGAAGCGGCGGCCCGGAACGGAACGGTTTTTATCGGAGTGTTTCGTCTCCGGGAGTATGCGCGTGGCGTTCGTCTCCGAGACGACCGCCCAGCACGCGCGCGGCGACGATCTGGACCGGCTCGCGTTGCTCGCGGACCTCCTGACGGAGCGCGGCCACGACGTCCACGTCTGCTGTGCGCAGTGGTGGGACGGCCAGCCCGACGCCTTCGACCACGAAGGGGTCACCTACCACGC
The DNA here is from genome assembly GCF_021729015.1 of Halobacterium rubrum. Taxonomy (GTDB): domain Archaea; phylum Halobacteriota; class Halobacteria; order Halobacteriales; family Halobacteriaceae; genus Halobacterium; species Halobacterium rubrum. The sequence goes on along the minus strand of NZ_JAJQQZ010000002.1, from coordinate 85,609 downwards.
GGTGACGGCAGACCGCGGCCAGCGCTGGTTCGCGCCGAAAGTCGCCACTACGCTGTCCGGTCTCGACCCGGACGTGGTGCACGCGACGAGCCGGACGCCCGGCCACGTCTACGGCGCCCGCTGGGGCGCTCTGCTCGCGGGCGCGCCGGTCGTCCTCGACTGGTACGACACCCGCACCACGACCGACGGCCTCACCGGACGGGCGTACCAGTACGCCGCCCGGAAACCCGGCGTCGTCGTCACGCCGTCCCGGACGGTGAAGACCACCGTGCGGGAGCACGGCGGGAACGGCGAGGACGTCCGCGTCGTCCCGACCGGCATCGACATGGAGGGCATCCGGCGGGCCGTCCCCGGCGACGGCGGCGACATCGTCTGCAGCCGCCGCCTCGACGAGGACGCCAACGTCGAGTCGCTGTTCCTCGCGCTCGCGGAGTTCCGCGAGTACGACTGGAACTGCACCATCGTCGGCGACGGCCCCGAGCGCGCGAGCTACGAGCGGCAGGCCCGCGACCTCCGCATCGCCGACCGCATCGACTTCGTCGGCGACTGCTCGGTCGAGGAGCGCGTCGAGATCTTCAAGAACGCCCACGTCTACGTCCACACCGCCGAACGCACGCCGTTCGCGCTCGACCTGCTGCGGGCGCTGGCGTGTGGCTGCGTCGGCATCGTCGAGTACCACGCCCAGTCCTCCGCCCACGAGCTCGTGGAGACCTACGAGCGGGGGTTCCGCGCGACCAGCGACGAGGAGATCACGGAGTGTCTCGTGCGGGCGGGCGACCTCGAGCGGAAGGCCGTCGACGAGTCGTTCGCCGACTACGACCACGACCAGTTCCTCGACGCCTACCTCGACGCCTACGAGGACGCCCAGGCGTCGGCCGGCCTGTTCTGACGCGCTCTCACAGTCGCTGCTGCGCCAGTCCTCTCACTCGCCGTCGTCTGTTCCGGTGTCGGTCGCGTCGGCGACGCGGACGGCGGCGACGTTCTCTTCGACGTCGTGGACGCGCACGATGTCGGCGCCGCGGTCGGCCGCGAGCGCCGTGGCAGCCGTCGTGGCGTAGCCGCCCTCGTCGGGGTAGCAGTCGACCTCGCCGAACATCGACTTGTGGCTGTGGCCGACGAGCACCGGGCAGCCGAGCGCGTGGAACTCGTCGACGCGGTCCAGTAACTCGAAGCTCTCGGCGGCGTCCTTCCCGAAGCCAAGTCCGGGGTCGACGATGACGTGCTCGCGAGGCACGCCGGCTTTCTCCGCGAGCAGCACGCGCTCGGTGAGCTCGGCGAGCACGTCGTCGACCACGTCGTCGTAGTGGGGGTCGTTGTCGGGGTCGACGGGCGTGTCGATGGAGTGCATCACGACGATGGGGGCGTCGTACTCGGCGGCGACGAACCGCATCTCGGGGTCCTCCAGTCCCGTCACGTCGTTGAGGATGTCGGCGCCGGCTTCCAGCGCTTGCCGGGCGACCTCGGCCTTCCGGGTGTCGATGGACACCATCGCGTCGAGGTCGCTGATGCGCTCGACGACGGGGAGCACGCGGTCCAGTTCTTCCTCGACGGAGACGGGGTCGGCGCCCGGCCGCGTGGACTCGCCGCCGATGTCGACGACGTCGACGCCGACCTCCACCATGGCTTCGGCTCGCGCGACGGCGTCCTCGACGGCGTCGTACTCGCCGCCGTCGTGGAAGCTGTCCGGCGTGACGTTCAGGATACCCATCACGGCGGTGCGGTCGCCCTCCCACGGGTAGCCGTGCGTGGCCGGCTCGGTCTGGATGTCCAGCGCCTCGCGGAGGTCGTCGCCGAACGCGCTGAGGCCGTAGGGTTGTCCGTCCAGCTTCTCGCAGAGGCGCTTGAACTGCGCCATCGTCCCCATCAAGACGGCGTCCAGCGTCCCTCGCGGCTGGGCGTTCAGCCCCGACAGCGAGCACTCGCCGCCGAGGCTCAACAGCTCCTCTTTGAGGTACTGGGCCTGCCGCTTCTGCACACGGGTCTTCACGACGCGGTGGACGCCCTTCCCGCGCATCCGCCAGACACCCGGGGGCGTCACGTGCGCGCGCTCCAGCGCGTCCCGGGCGTCGTCGAGGTCGTCGATGTCGGTCTCGACGAACGACCGGGTCCACCGCGCTCGGGCCTCCGCGACGGCGAACAGCGACCCGGCGACGAGCACGAGGTCGTCCTCGCTGGCTTCCTCGACGGCAGCAGCGACCGCCGACTCGACGGCGCGCTTGACCGTCACCTCGCCTGCGCCCGCCTCCTCGAAGACGGTCGCGAGCACGTCGGCGTCCTCCGCGCGGTCGGTGTCCGGCTCGCTCACCCACGCCCGGTCGGCGGCCGGGAGCGCGTCCGCCATCCCCCGGTGGTCCTTGTCGTGCATCGCGCCGAACACCGTCAGCAGCCGGTCGTAGTCGAACTCGCCGACCGTCTCCGCCAGCGCCTCGCAGGCGCCGACGTTGTGCGCGCCGTCCAGCACTACCACCGGGTCGGCGCCCATCACCTCGAAGCGTCCCGGCCAGTGGGCCTTCCGCAGCCCCCGCGAGAGCGTCTCCGCGTCCACGTCGGCGACCTGTCGCGCGAGCGCCGCCGCCACGCCCGCGTTCTGCGCCTGGTACTCGCCGAGCAGGGGAATCTCGGCGTCGACCGACCAGTCGTCGCCCGCCAGCGAGACGGCGGCCTCCGTGTGGTTCGTGCGGCCGCCGTAGGTCGCCGTCAGGTCCGCCTCGTCGCGCTCACCGACTGTGAGCACGTCGCCGGCCTGTTCGCGGACGGCGTCGAGAGCCTCTCCCGTGGTCGCCGTCACGAGCAGATTGCCGCCGTCGGGCGCGACGTGCGCCTTGTCCCGCGCGATTTCGGGAATCGTGTCACCGAGCACGCCCGTGTGCTCCAGCGTCACCGACGTGACCGCGCTTGCCACCGGGTCGACCACGCTGGTCGCGTCCAGCCGGCCGCCGATGCCGACCTCGAGGACGGCGACGTCGACGTCCTCGCGGCCGAACTGCCACAGCGCCATCGCCGTCACCACCTCGAAGTACGTCGGCGCCTCCCCGTCCGCCGCGCGCTCGTTCACCCGCGGCTGGACGGCCTCGACGAACTCCGACAGCGCCGCCTTCGACAGCTGTCGGCCGTTCACGGTCACGCGCTCGCGCACGTCGTCGAAGTGCGGCGACGTGTACAGGCCGACGTCCAGCCCGGCCTCCCGGAGCGTCGCCTCCAGCAGCCGCGCGGTCGACCCCTTCCCGTTCGACCCCGCGACCTGCACGTACTGCGGCCCGCCCGCCCCCTCGTGGGGGTCGCCGAGGTGGGCGAGCAGGTCCGCCGTCGACTCGGTCCCCGGCTTCGGCCGGTACCGCCGGAGGTCGAGCAGGAAGTTCGCCGCCTCGTCGTAGCGCATACACGAGCCGAGCCACGCTGCCAGTATCAGGCTGTCGGAGCCGGCACCAGCGACGTGGTACCGCGACGCGTGCCAGCGGGAATCGTGAAACGGCTGTTTGACCCATCCGAACCGACTTTTCCCCGAGCCGTCTACGACGTTCCGCATGAACCGACGCGACTTTCTCGCCGGAACGGCAGCGTCCCTCCCGCTCGCGCTCGCCGGCTGCCTCGGCACCGGCAGCGGCGGCGACGACGACCCGACACAGACCCAGACACCGGAACACAGCCCCGGCGACGGCCCGTTCGCGGTCGGCGACGAGGTCGGCCTCGGCGACGACCGCGCGCTGACGGTCGCCGACTTCGACGCCTCCGCGTTCGTCGTCTCCCGGGACGGCGCCGACCGCACCGTCCACTCCGGGAAGACCACCCGGTACGTCCACGTCGCGCTCAAGCCCGACGGAATCGACGACCGCGAGGCCTTCGCCGCCGACAACGTCACGCTCGTCGTCAACGACGAGGAGTTCGGCGACCCGGTCTTCCCGCTCGGCGGCGGCCCCAGCCAGTTCGTCGCCGCCTACCCCGTCCCGACAGACGTGACGCCGTACACGGCCAGCGTCGAGGTCGACACTGGCGACGGCGAGACCGCGTCCTGGGAGATCGACGCGCGCGGCATCGAGAGCATCACCCAGACGGTCGACTACGCCGTCGCCGACGTCTCGCTGCCCGACGCCGTCGAGCCGGGCGCCGAGTTCACTGCCGAACTCACCGTCTCGAACAACGGCGACGCGATGGAGTTCGTCGTCCAGTATCGAGGCGGCGGGAACACGGGCCGCGAGACCCTCGACGTGCCCGCGGGAGAAGAGAGTACGCTCGAACTCGACCTCACGGCGCCAAGCGACCCCGGAGGCGACGACGGCTTCGGCGTCACCCTGGAGTGGGGGGCTCGAGGCGTCACCGAACTCGTCCTCTACGAAGAGTCCACGACGACGACGACGGCGTCCTCGGAGTAGTCGCAGTAGTTCAAACGCCGATTTGTCCCTACCGAGGGCCTTTGATATCCCCTCCACTACGACGAGGTGGAGCGCACCAGCCCTCTCTCCCACCCCGGCCCCCTGTGGCGGGCTCCCCCGGCCCGCCGCCGACCCCCGCTGGCGCTCCACCCCTCTCCGTCGGCCCCCACCGACGAGACGTTGTCAGTATCTCGCGGGTCCCCCGACCCGCACCCCATTCTCACAGAATTAGGCACCGGATAGCCACCGGCTCTCTCCCTCGCTGTCGCTCAGTCGTGCCGGAAACTGCGGTGGCCGGTGAACACCATCGCCATTCCGTGCTCGTCGGCCGCCTCGACGACCTCGTCGTCGTTCTTCGAACCGCCGGGCTGAATCACGGCCTCGACGCCGGCCTCGGCGGCGGCCTCGATGCCGTCCGGGAACGGGAAGAAGGCGTCAGACGCCATCACGGCGCCGTCGGCGTCTTTCCCTTCGGCGTCCCGATCGGCCTTCTTCGCCGCGAGTTCGACGGCGTCCACGCGGGAGACCTGCCCGACGCCGAGGCCGACGGTCTCCGTGCCGTCGGCGAACAGGATGCCGTTGGACTTCACGTGCTTGAGCGTGCGCCACGCGAACAGCATCGTCTCCAGCTCGTCGTCCGTGGGCTCGCGCTCGGTGACGACCTCGAGGTCGTCGGCTTCCGGCGCCCACGTGTCGCGCTCCTGGACGAGCCGGCCGCCGACGAGCGGCTTCTCGGTGACGGTCTCGGTCACCTCGCCGAGTGCTCGCGGCTCGTCGCCGCTCGCTTGTTCCGAGACGCTTCGCGCCTCGCGCCCGACCGAGAGCACCCGCAGATTCGACTTCTCGGTGAGCACGTCGAGGGCGTCGTCGGTGTAGTCGGGCGCGACGACGACCTCCTTGAACGAGTCGGCGACGCGCTCGGCCGTCTCGGCGTCGCACTCGCGATTGAGCGCGACGATGCCCCCGAACGCGCTCTTGGCGTCCGTCGACAGCGCGTCGCTGTAGGCGTCGGCCAGCGTGTCGGCGGTCGCGCAGCCCGCGGGGTTCGTGTGCTTGATGACGGCCGCCGCCGGCTCCTCGAACTCCTTGATCAGGTTCAGCGCGGCGTCGGCGTCGTTGTAGTTGTTGTACGAGAGGGCCTTCGCGCCCTCGTTGTGCTGGTCGGCGTGGACGACGCTGGCCTCCTCGCAGGTGTCGTCGCGGTAGACGGCGGCGTCCTGGTGGGGGTTCTCGCCGTACCGGAGGCCGTCCGCGCGAGTCGTGCCGGTGACGCGGCGCTCGCCGAAGCCGTCGGCGTCGTCGGCCGTGACCGTCACGTCGCTGCCGTCGACCTCGAGGTCGCCCTCGGCGAACCACCGAATCGCCCGGGGGTACGCCTGGAACTCGGCGTCGTACAGCACGCGCTCTTTCAGGGAGTCGCGGTCGTCGTCGTCGAACACCGGGACGGCCTCCTGGGTCACGATGGGGCCGGCGTCCACGTCCTCGCTGCGGACGGAGCCGTCGTCGGCGACGGCGTTCGTCACGACGTGGACGGTGCAGCCGGTGACCGAGACGCCGGCGTCGAGCACCTGCTCGTGGGCGTCGCTGCCGGGGAACGCCGGCAGCAGGCTCGGGTGGACGTTCAGCGTCGCCGGCACCGAATCGAGGAACGCCTCCGAGAGGATTCGCATGTAGCCGTCGAGGCAGACGAGGTCGGCGTCGTAGCCGTCGAGGGCGTCGACCACGCGGCGCTCGTGCTCGCGGCGGGACTCGTCGTCGCCGCGCTCGACCACTTCTGTCGGAATCCCGCGCTCCTCGGCAGCGTCGAGGACGGGCGCGTCGGCGTGGTTCGACACCACCACGGCGAGGTCGGCGCCGCCGGGCTGTCGGTCCGCTACGTGCAGGAGGTTCCGGCCGCGGTTGCTGGCGAGACCAGCGACGTTCGTCATACCGAATGGAGGCACCGCCTCCCGCAAAGCCGTTGCGGTTCCAGATCGGAACGTATGCACGAACGAGCACATAATCGTGGCGTTATGGCGGATTTAACCCTCTCTGTACCCACGACCGTGTGTCGTGTGGACCGGCAGGCTTTTGCTCGGGGCGCCGCCAGTCGCTGCCATGACCGACGAGAACGCCCTCTACGCGGTGTCGCCGCTGGACGGCCGGTACAGCGGCCGCACCGAGGCGCTCGCGCCCTACGCGAGCGAGGCCGCGCTGATGCGCGCGCGAGTCGAAGTCGAAGTCGAGTACCTGCTCGCGCTCACCGACCTCGACGCGATTCCGCTCACGCTCGCCGACGACGAGGCGGCGGCGCTGCGGGCCGCCTACGAGGAGTTCGACAGCGAGGACGCCGCCCTCGTCAAGCGCATCGAGACGGAGGGCGCCCGGGGCTACGACGCCACCAACCACGACGTGAAGGCCGTCGAGTACTTCCTCCGCGAGCACGCGCCGCAGCGCGCCCACGCCTGGATCCACTTCGGGCTCACGAGCGAGGACGTCAACAACCTCGCGTACCGGCTGCTCGTCGCCGGCGCCGTCGAGGACGTTCTGGTCCCCGAGCTCCGCGCGGTCCGGGACGAACTCGTCGACTTCGCCCACGAGCACGCCGACCTCCCGATGCTCGCGCGCACCCACGGCCAGCCAGCGACGCCGACGACGTTCGGCAAGGAGATGGCGGTGTACGCCGCCCGGGTCGGCCGCGCAATCGGGCGCGTCGAGGCCGCAAGCGACGACCTCGCCGGGAAGCTCGCCGGCGCCTCGGGCACGTGGGCCGCCCACCACGCCGCCTTCCCCGACGTGGACTGGCGGGGCTTCTCCCGGTCGTTCGTCGAGTCGCTGGGCATCGCGTACGTCGAGCCGACCACGCAGGTCAACCCCAGCGACGACCTCGCCGCGCTGTTCGACGCCGTCTCGGGCGCCAACGGCGTGCTCGAGGACCTCGCCGTCGACGCGTGGCTGTACGTCTCCCAGCGCTACCTCGGGCAGGAGGCCGCCGCCGGCGAGACCGGCTCCTCGACGATGCCCCACAAGGTCAACCCCATCGACTTCGAGAACGCCGAGGGGAACCTCGCGAAGGCCGACAGCGACCTCGACTTCCTCGGTGAGTACCTCACGTCGAGCCGGCTCCAGCGCGACCTCTCGGACTCGACGGTGAAGCGCAACGTCGGCGCGGCGTTCGCGCACTGTCTGCTGGCGTACCGCAAGCTCGGCGACGGCCTGGACGCCGTCACGCCGAACGAGGCGGTGCTGCGCGAGGACCTGCGTGCGAACCCCGAGGTCATCGGCGAGGCCGTCCAGACCATCCTCCGCCGGGAGGGCCACGACGACGCCTACGAGCGCGTAAAGGAGCTGACGCGCGGCGAGCGCGTCTCGCTGGACGACTTCCGGGAGCTGTTCGCGAACCTCGACGTCGACGAGAACACGCGCGACGAACTCCTCTCGCTGACGCCCGAGACGTACGTCGGCGTCGGCGCCGACGTCGCCCGAGACGCATAAGTCGCCGTTTCACCCTCCAGAAGGCCTATGCGGGCAGCGGCGGCACTGCCGGATATGCAAGAAGACGGCTGTCCCAAGTGCGGCCACGACGAGGTCGACGTCGGCAACATCTCGACGACCGGCTCCGGCCTCTCGAAGATGTTCGACATCCAGACGAACAACTTCCAGACGGTGACGTGCACGTCCTGCGGGTACACGGAACTGTACGCGGACGTGGAGTCCCGCGGGGCGGACCTCGCGGACATCTTCTTCGGGTAATCAGACCAGCGACGACAGCGCGTCGGTCACCACGTCCGCCGCGCGCTGGACGTCCGAGCGGTGGACGTACTCGCGGCTGGCGTGCGCGACCGGGCCGTCGTCGTCGGCGAGCACGCCCGGCCCGAACACGACCGTCGGCGCGTCGGCGGCGAAGTACGACGCCTCCGTCGCCGCGCCGAACGGCCGCGGCGACCCGGCTCCGGCGCCGACGAGCGCGTCGACCACGTCGGCGTCGGCGGGCGTGTCGAACGCTTCGAGGAACGGCGTCTCCCGCTCGGCCGGCACCACGTCGACGCCCACGTCGCCGGGCACCGTCTCCCGGAGGTGCGTCGAGAGGGCGTCGAAGAACACTTCCTGGGTCTCCGGCGGCACCGTCCGGCGGTCCACGGTGATCGAGCACTCGTCGGGAATCCGGTTCGCGGCGTCCCCGCCGCCGGCGATTCGGGTCGGCGTCAGCGTCGGCGGCCCCAGCTCGGGGTGCTCGTCGGGGCCGCGCTCGGCGTCGAACGACCGGAGCGCCCCGAGCGCCGACTCGACGGCGGTGACGGCGTTCACGCCCGAGCCCGGGTCGGCGGCGTGCGCGCCGACCCCCGACAGTTCCACGGTGAACTGGAAGCGGCCGCGGGCGCTCGTGCACGCCGCGAGGTCGGTCGGCTCGCCGACGACGTAGCCGTCCGCGTCGAGGTCGAGGGCAGCGCCGCCCGTCGACTCGGTCTCCTCGTCGGGCGTCACCGCCAGCGTCACCGACCCGGAGTCTGGCTCCACGGCGAGGAAGGCGGCGAGGAGCGCCGCCAGCGGCCCCTTCGCGTCACAGGCACCACGCCCCTGGACCACGTCGCCGTCCCGCTCGAACGGGACGTGTGGCGGCACCGTGTCGACGTGCGTGTTCAGGACGACGTGTGGGCGTCCCGCCCCCTGGGTCGCGAGGACGTTCCCGGCGTCGTCCACGCTCGGGTCGGCACCGTGCTCGCGCAGCGTCTCGACGAGCAGTTCCCGCATCGCGTCGACGGCCTCGTGGCTCGGCGTCCGCACGGCGTCGGCGTGGAACGACAGCGGGTCGAACGCCTCAGGCATCGGGCGCTCGTCGGGGCCGCGCCGGTAGCTCGCCGCTGGACTCGTGGACGGTCGGCCCGGTCAGGCGGGTGCGGCCACCGCTGGGGTCGACGCGGAGCGCGCCGCCCGGCGGCTCGACGGTGACTGCGGTCTCGCCGTCCAGCAGTCCCCGTCGCGCCGCCGCGGCCGCGACCGCGACGGCGCCGGTGCCACACGACTGGGTCTCGCCCTCGACGCCGCGCTCGAACGTCCGCTGTCGGAAGCCACCACTGCCGTCCCGGGACGCCACCGTGACGTTCGCGCCCTCCGGGAACGCGTCGTGGTGCCGGAGCGCCGGCGCGTCGGCGTCGAGGGCCACGCTGTCCACGTCGTCGACGAACGCGACGGCGTGCGGGACGCCCGTGTTCACGGCCGTCACGTCCTCGAAGCCCGCGAGCGACGCGCCGACGACGGGCGCTTCGCTGTCGACCGGCACCGACCCGGGGTCGAACTCGGGGGCGCCCATCTCGACGGTGACCGTCTCGTCGTCCACCTCGGCGCGCCGCGTGCCGGCCTGCGTGTCCAGCATCACGGTGTCGGCGTCCTCGCGCTCGGCGACCCAGCGGGCGGCACAGCGCGCGCCGTTCCCGCACATTGCCGCCGTGGAGCCGTCCGGCTGCACGAGTGTCATCACGGCACGGGGCGGCGTGTACTGTGCCTCGACGGCCAGGAACAGCACGCCGTCCACACCGAGTTCGGCGCACGCGTGCTCGGCGAACGCCGCCCGGTCGGGGACGTAGTGGGCCGCGTCTACAATCGCGAAGTCGTTGCCGGTGCCGTGGTACTGGTCGTAGCGTATCATCGTTCGAGTCTGGTGAGGGATTCGAGGGGTTCGCGTTCGCGGGCGAGCCGGTCGTCACCGCCGCCGTCGAGGGCGACGACCGCGGGCCGCGGCCGCGAGTTGTAGTTCGACGCCATCTCGACGCCGTACGCGCCGGCGTTCCCGACGGCGAACAGGTCGCCGCGCGCGGGCGCCGGGAGGCTGCGGTCGGCGGCGAGGACGTCCGTACTCTCGCAGATTGGGCCGACGACCGAGACGCGCTCGGTGTCTCGGTCGCTGGCATCGGGCGCGAGCGAGCGGACCTCGTGGTGGGCGTCGTAGAGCGCGGGCCGCAGCAGGTCCGTCATCCCGGCGTCGACGCCCGCGAGCGTCGCGCCGCCGGTCGGCTTCACGGTGTTCACCTCGGCCAGGAGGACGCCCGCGTCCGCCACGAGGTAGCGGCCGGGTTCGAGCACGAGGTCGGCGTCGACGTCGGCGAGCGCCGTCCGGACCGCGTTGGCGACCGCACCGAGGTCGAGTGGACGTTCGTCGGGCCGGTAGGGGACGCCGAGGCCGCCGCCGACGTCCACGAATTCGAGGTCCACGGGCGCGCTGCGGGCGACCGTGGCGATTCGGTCCAGCACCTCGCGGTGCGAGTCGAGGTCGGCGGCGTCGAGGATGCCGGAGCCGGCGTGCGCGTGCACGCCGACGACGTCGAAACCCCGCTCGGCGGCGCCCGCCAGTACGCCGGGCGCGTCGTCGTGGGGGACGCCGAACTTCGCGTCGGCGCCCGTCGCCACCTCGTCGCTGTGGCCGGCGCCGACACCCGGATGGACGCGCAGCGCCAGCCGGCCGTCGAACCCGCGCTCTTCGAGGCGGTCGAGGGTGTCGCGGGCGCCGACGACGACCGTCGCCCCGGGCGCGGCGTCGAGGACGTAGTCGAGGTCGCGAGCGGGCGGATTGACGGCGGTGTAGTGGATCTCGCCCGGCTGGAAGCCGGCGGCAAGCGCCCGGGAGACCTCGCCGGCGGAGGCGCACTCGGCGCCCGCGCCCACGTCCCGCAGCGCGTCGAGCACCGAGCCGCCGGCGTTGGCCTTCACGGCGTACAGCACGTCTGCGTCCGGGAACGCAGCGGCGACGCGCTCGTAGTTCGCGCGGACGCGGTCGAGGTCCTGGACGTACAGCGGCGAGCCGTACTCGCCAGCCAGCGAGCGCAGCCGGTCGGCGTCCCAGTCGGCGAGCCGTCGTACGTCCCCGCTGTCGGCCGCGTCCGCCGGCGTCGTCACGACCGCAGCACCTCCTCGCGCTGGGTCGCGTCCAGTGTCTCGGCCTCGAGGTCCATCGCGACGACGGCGGGCTTGTACGCGCCGCCGTCGAAGAGGTCGTGGTCGCCGACCGAGGACTCCACGTAGCGCGTGAACGCCCGGCGCTCCGGCGGCAACTCGCCGTACAGCACCTCGTCCTCGACGAGGTCGTAGACGGGAATCCGGGGCGTCAACAGGGTGTTCTCCCCGACGACGGCGTCCTCGCCGACGACGAACCCCGAGGTGACCCGGCAGCCCGCGCCCAGCGACACGCCGTCCTCGACGACGACCGGGGCGTCCTCGACCGGTTCGAGCACGCCGCCGACCAGAGTGTTCGCGCCGAGCTTCACGTCCGCGCCGATCTGCGCACAGGACCCGACGGTGTCACAGGAGTCGACGAGCGTGCCGTCGCCGACGTGCGCGCCGACGTTCACGAACGCCGGCGACATCAGGATGCAGTCCTCGCCGACGTGGGCGCCACGACGAAGCACGGTGCCGTCCGGCGTGTTCCGGGTGCCGCGCTCCAGCAGGTCGGCGGTGTCCCGCAGCGGCAACACGTCGTGGTAGGCGACGCCGCCGTACTCGCGGCGCTCGGTCCCCCGGAGCGCGAAGTTCAACAGGACGCCGCGCTTCACCCACTCGACGGCTTCCCAGTCGCCGTCTCGCTGCTCGGCCGCCCGGACCTCGCCCGTTTCGAGGGCGTCGAGGAACGCGTCCAGCGTGTCGGCGTCGTCGGCCGTCGCCGTCTCCACGGACAGGTCGGCGTCTTCGTGTCGGTGCCAGAGGTCCAGAATCTCGGTTTCCAGACTCATACGTCGGCAGCCACCTCCGAGAACTCGCAGTAGCCGGCCGGCTGGTCGACCAGCCACGCCGCGGCGTCCACCGCACCTTCGGCGAACACGCGCCGGTCGCCGGCGCGGTGGGTCAGTTCCAGCACCTCGCTGTTGCCGGCGAGCAACACCTCGTGCTCGCCGGTCACGTCTCCGGCACGGCGTGCGTGCACGCCGACCTCGCCCTCGCTCCGGGGCTGGTCGCCCTCGCGGCCGTGGACGCGCTCGCCTTCGCCCCGGGCGTCGTCGATGCGGTCCAGCAGGAGGTTGGCCGTCCCGCTCGGCGCGTCCACCTTCCCGCTGTGGTGAGTCTCCGTGACCTCCACGTCGTACTCGGGGAGTGCGCCGGCCGCTTCCTCGACGGCCGACAGCAGCGCCTGCACGCCGCGGGAGAAGTTCGCCCCGGCGAGCACCGGCACCGCGTCGCCGGCCTCCCGGAGCGCCACCCGGTCGTCCTCGCCCAGTCCGGTCGTCCCAGTCACGAACGGAACGCCGGCGTCGGCACAGGCCTCGGCGTACCGCACGGTCGCCTCGGGCACAGTGAAGTCCACGACGACGTCCGGGTTCCGGCGGTCGAGCAGGGCCGCGAACTCGGCCTCGTCGTCGAGCGCGCCGAACTCCTCGGGGTCGCGGGCGGCGGCGAACGACACCTCGTCGCCCCGGGACTCGAGCACGTTCCGGACGACTCGTCCCATGCGTCCGTCGGCGCCGGTCACGCCAACTCTCATCCGGACACCTCCGTCGTCGCGTCGAGTTCGTCCAGCGCCGCCTCGAGTTCGTCGCGGGCGTCGTCGCCGAGCTCGGAGAGCGGCGACCGGTAGTTGGCGGGGCCGTGGCCGCGAATCTCCTGTGCGGCCTTCACGGGGATCGGGTTCGACTCCAGGAACAGCGCGCGGTTCAGGCGAGCGAGGTCGTGGTGGATTTCGCGAGCGCGTTCGTAGTCGCCCTCGACGGCGCTCCAGACGACCCCGCTGACGCGCTCGGGTTCGACGTTCGCGGTGACGCTGATGGCGCCCCGGCCGCCCACCGAACAGACGGGCAGCGTGAGCGCGTCGTCGCCGGAGAGCACGGAGAACGCCTCGTCCCGGGTGCGTTCGACGACCTCGCTGACGCGGCCGACGTCGCCGCTGGCGGCCTTGTAGCCGACGATGCGGTCGTGGCTCGCCAGCGACGCCACCGTCTCCACGTCGACGTTCCGGCCCGTCCGGGACGGGACGTTGTAGACGATCTGCGGGGCGTCGATGCGGTCGGCGACCTCCCGGTAGTGGGCTTCCATCCCCGCCGGCTCCGGGCGGTTGTAGTACGGCGAGATGAGCAGGAGGGCGTCGGCGCCAGCGTCCACGGAGCGCCCAGCCAGCCCGACCGCCTCGTGCGTGGAGTTGCTGCCGGCACCCGCAATCACGGGCACCTCGCCGCCGACCTCGTCGGCGACGACCTCCACGACCTCGACGTGCTCGTCGTGGGTCAGGGTGGCGCTCTCGCCGGTGGTGCCGACGGGGACCACCCCGTCGACGCCCCGGTCGACGAGCCGGCGGGCGTGCTCTCGCAGTCGGTCGAAATCGATGCTGCCGTCGTCGAACAGCGGCGTCGTCATCGCGGGATAGACGCCGTCGAATGGTGTGTACGTCATGTGGTGTCGGGAAACGCGGTGTCGCAGGTCGTTCGCACAGCGGTGCACGCCGAACCAACCCACCACGGGGACGCTACGCCCGCGGAGAGCCTACTGGGACGGTGTGCGTTTGCGTTTCCCGAACGAGAAACAGCAGGCGACGCTCCCGGCAGCGTCGGAGCCGACGGCGACGGCGGGAGCGCCGAGCATACCTCCCAGTGGCAGGGCCTCCCTGATAGGTCTGTCGTCGCCGTCGGTCGTTGCCACTGTCGCAGCGGGTTCCACGGGTTTTTTGCGCCGTATTGCGTACCACCTCGTGAATGCTGGTCCTCGGAGACGCCCACGCGACCACCGCCGGACGACGGCGGTCGCTGTTCGCCGCCTACCGCGCGGCCGACGAGTCCGTCGCGGTGCAGGCAGGCGACCTCATGTACTACGACGTGCCCTACCAGACGTACTTCATCGGCGGCAACAACGAGGACTTCGACACCATCGAGGCGCTCCGGAACGGCCGTGTCGAGAGCGAGACCGTCTCGAACGTCACCCTCCTCCACAGCACGGCCGAGACCGTCGAAGGCCTCCGGGTCGCCGGGCTCTCCGGGAACTACGCGCCCACCCAGTTCGACAAACCCCGGGCAGTCCTGCGTGGCGACCGCCGCCGGCACTTCGTCCGCGACGACGTCGAGGAAGCGAAACAGCTCGAGGACGTCGACGTCTTCGTCGCGCACGAAGCACCGAACGGCCTCCCTGTCGAGGAGGACTACGAGGTCGGCTGCCAGTACATCGACGAGATTCTGGACGCCCTCGACCCCGACGTCTGTCTGGTCGGCCACCACCACCAGCACGCCGAGAGCGAGTACGGCGACACCCACGTCGTCGGTCTCGAACCGGCGTGGGAGTCCTACTACACCCTCGACCCCGACACGCTCGCCGTCGACCGCTACGACACACCACCCGCCTGACGTACATTCAAGGCGGTGCACGTACGAAGACGGGGTATGCCTCCTATCCAGTCCGACCAGCGGGTCGCCGTTCTCGCCGACTCGCAGAACCTCTATCACTCCGCACAGAGCGTCTACTCCCGGAACATCGACTACTCGTCGCTACTTGAGAAGGGCGTGCAGGACCGCAAGCTCACGCGCGCCATCGCCTACGTCATCCGCGCAGAAGCAGAAGACGAGGACTCCTTCTTCGACGCGCTGCGCGACATCGGCTTCGAGACGAAAATCAAGGCCATCAAGACGTTCGGCGACGGCTCGAAGAAGGCCGACTGGGACGTCGGCATGAGTCTGGACGCCGTCTCGCTGGCCGACCACGTCGACACGGTCGTGCTCTGCACGGGCGACGGCGACTTCTCCCGGCTCTGCCACCACCTCCGCCACGAGGGCGTGCGCGTCGAAGTGATGGCCTTCGAGGAGTCGACGGCCGACGAGCTGGTCGAGGCTGCGGACGCGTTCGTCGACCTCAGCGAGCGAGAAGAGACGTTCCTGCTCTAGACCATCCGGCCGTCGACGCCGGTGCTCCCCATGATGAGGGAGCCGGCGGCGAGGCCCGTCGTGGCGAGCCCAGCGGCGACCAGCAGCGTCGTCGTCGCCGTCGGTGTCAGGCTCGACCACAGCAGCAACGCGGCGCTCGCGAGCAACAGCACGCCCGCGACGCCGATCTTGGTGGTGTCGTTCATACCGCTCCCTTGCGACCCCCTCCACATAAGCGCATCCACTCGGTCTCGAAGCGGCTTTACGCGCGGCCCGCCGACGGCGATGCATGCAGGACGCGGGCATTCCGGCGCTGCGCACCGTCGCCGCCTACCAGTACGGCGCGGGCGCCGGCCGGGCGCTGTTCCCCGAGGACGAGGCCTATCGAGTGGAGCGGTCGAACACCGGCCGCCCCCAGCAGGTCCTCCGCGAGGACGGGAAGCGACTGGTGTCGGTGGGCCTCGACGGCCGGGTCACGCTCGGCCCCGCGGGCGGCCAGCGGCTCGTCGACGCCCTCGAGTTCCCCCGGGCGCGAGTGGTGGTCGGCGACGAGAGCGAGCCGTTCGTCCGCGACGGCAAGAACGTCTTCGCGAAGTTCGTCCAGACCGTCGACGGCGGCGTCCGGCAGGGCGACGAACTCGCGGTCGTCCACGAGAACGGCGACCTGCTGGCCGTCGGGCGCGCCGAACTGGACGCCGAGTCGATGCGGGACTTCGAGGCGGGGATGGCGGTGATGGTGCGGTCCGGCGTCGAAGCGGCCGACTAGCGCGGCTCGACGCGCATCCGCATCTCCTGTTCGGGGTGCATCGTCAGCGACGGCACGAACGACAGCGGCGTCTCCCCCTCGTAGCGGAGCCGGTAGTCGCTGGCGACAGTGGCCACGATGAGTTTCGCCTCCAGCAGCGCAAGGTGTTTGCCGATGCAGTGGCGGGGACCGGCCCCGAACGGGAAGTACGCGAACCGGTGGCGGTCGGCGCGCCGCTCCGGCCGCCAGCGCTCGGGGTCGAACGTCTCGGGGTCGTCCCAGTGGTCCGCGGAGCGGTGGACTGCCCACTGCGGGAGCATGATGGGGGCGTCCGGCGGCACCCTGTACCCGTCTAGCTCGACTGGCTCCTCGGGCGTCCGGAAGATGTTGTACACTGGCGGGTACAGCCGCATGGACTCGTGGATCACCCAGTCGAGGTAGTCGAGCTCCTGCACGTCGTCGATGGTCGGCTCCGACCCCTCATCGAGGGCGTCGTCCAGTTCCTCGTGGAGCCGCGCCTCCACTTCGGGGTGTTCGGACAGCAGGAACCACGTGTACGTCAGCGTCAGCGCCGTCGTGTCGTGGCCCGCCAGCAGCGTCGTCATCACTTCGTCGCGGAGCCGGTCCGGCGGCTGCTCGCCGCGGTCGCGAGCGCGCAGCAGCACAGACAGGAAGTCCATCGGCCCCTCCTCGTCGCTGTTCCCCACTGTCCCCTCGCGTGCCGCGACGATGTCGTCCACGAGGTCCTCGAGCTCGGCGACGGCGGCGGCGAACTCCCGGTCGTCGGGCATCGGCAGCCACTCGGGCGCCGCGAACCGCACGGGGTCCGGTTCGAAGCGCGCGCCCACTGGCTCCAGCGCGTCGCCGACGGCGTCCACGCGCTCGTCGGGCAGCGACACGCCGAGCATCACGTCCAGAATCACGTCCAGTGTCACGTGCGTCATCTCCCCCTCAACGTCGACGGTGCCGCCCACCGGCCAGTCACTGACCCGGTCGGTGGCGTGGTCGACGATGCCCCCGCCGAACCCGGCGACGCGCGCCATCGAGAACGCGGGGTTCGCGAGCCGCCGCTGTTCGCGCCACGTCTCGCCCTCGTTCAACAGCAAGCCGTCCCCGAGCAAGTCCCCGATGGCGTCGGCCTGGAAGTCCGGCTTCCGGAACCGGTCGGCGTCGCTCACGAGCAAGCGCTCGACGAGGTCGGGGTCGGTCACCACGTAGGTCTCCATCGGGCCCATGTCGAAGACAGCGACGCCGTCGTAGGCGCGCTCGACGGCCTCGAGGAACGACATCGGGTCGTCGGCGTACTGGCGGCTGCTCCCGAAGAGGGGCTCTCCGCGCGGACCGGGCGGTGCGTCCTCCATGCCCGACGGTTCGGACTGCACCACCAAAGCCACACGGCCCAACTGGAGGGCCAGACGCGACTGGGGCCGGCTGTGGGCCGCCGCGGCAACTGCGTGGGGTTTTTCTTCCCGCACCGCGAGCCTCTACCCATGTTTGGAGGCGGCGGCATGAACCCCCGGAAGATGCAGCAGATGATGGAACAGATGGGTATCGACGTCGACGAACTCGACGCCACCGAGGTCGTCATCTCGCTGGAGGACGGCAGCGAGCTCGTGTTCTCGGACCCGGACGTCACGAAGATGGACGCCCGCGGCCAGGAGACCTACCAGGTTCTCGGCGACCCCAGCGAGCGCGAGGGCGCGGCCGGTGCCGTCGAGAGCGGTGACGACGACGACGACGAGGAGGACGCTGCCGACGACGGCGGCGACGAGGGCATCCCGCAGGGCGACGTCGACATCGTCGTGCAGCGGGCGGGCGTCCCCGAGGACGAGGCCCGCGACGCGCTCGAAGCGGTGGACGGCGACCTCGCGGCGGCCATCGAGCACCTCGAGTAGTGATGCTGCTGGTGCGGGGCGACCGCGAGTTCCTCGTGGCGCCCGGTGAGGAGCTCCACACGGACCTCGGCGTCGTCGAAGCGCCCGAGGACCCCGAGCCCGGCGAGACCGTCGAGACACACCTCGGCGAACCGTTCACGGTCCGGGAGCTGCGCGGCCCCGACCTGTTCAACCACCTCGAGCGGACGGGTGCGCCGATGATGCCCAAAGACGTCGGGCTGGTGGCCGGGTTCACGGGCGTCAGTCGGTCGGACCGCGTGCTGGACGCCGGCACGGGAACCGGCGTGCTGGCGGCCCACCTCGGCCGGATGGGCGCGGAGGTGGTGACCTACGAGCGCGACGAGGAGTTCGCCGACGTCGCCCGCGAGAACATGGAGCTCGCAGAGGTCGCGGACACCGTCGAGGTGCGGACGGGCGACCTGACCGAGCACCTGGACGAACTGTCGGGGTTCGACGTGCTCACGCTGGACACCGAGAACGCGCCGGAGGTCGTCGCGGAGGCCGACGACCTGCTGGTGGGCGGCGGCTACGTGGCGGTGTACTCGCCGTTCGTGGAGAGCGCGAAGGCGACGGCGGACGCGGCCCGGGAGGCGGGGCTGTCGAGCGTCGAGACGACCGAGACCATCCAGCGCGAGATGGACTTCGACGACCGGGGGTCGCGGCCGTCGACGGCGGGCGTCGGCCACACCGGCTACCTGACGATCGCGCGCAACGAGTAGGGCTGTCCGGCGGCTCCGTCTGGGGGGCGGCTCGCCGCCTCGCTGCCGTGACCGCCCCGCAATCGATCACTCCATAGCCGCCGCTGGTCCCGTCACCGTACTTGAACCTCTGGCCGAAGAGACGGGGCCAGATTCGGGCCGCTGTCGAGCATCCGCGAGCGCCGAAGACGCGAGCGAGGAAACACCCCGCAGTACAGAGCCAGCTAGTTGTCGTCTTCGCGCCAGCGGTGTTCGCACTCCACGCAGATGAAAAAGCGCGTCTCGGACTCGTCGGCGGACCGGATCTGCTGCATGTACCAGTGGGCGCGGTCGTGCTCGCAGTTCGGGCAGACGACTTCGGTGGTGGGGAGCCCGCGGTCCTGAGCGTCGCTGACGTCGACGATCTCGGTCTCCTCCTGGCCTTCGGTGACGACGAAGCTGGCGTCGGGGTCTTTGGGCTGTTTGTTCCCGCAGCTGCCACACACCCAGAGTTCGTCGTCGGCTTTCATCATCGAACCGCAGTCGTCGCAGAATTCCATGTCCAGCGCCTAGCGCGGCCCGGCAGTTAAGCGCCGCGTTTCACCCGTCGCCCTCCGACTGGCCGGGTTCGCCGACGGCGTCCGTCGGCAGCAGGCCGTAGAGCTCGGACTCGAGGTCGTCGGGGCTGACGAAGACGTCGGCGTTCGAGCGGTCGAGGACGTCGGTGAGAGGTTCCTCGCCGTCGGCGTACTCGAGGACGACGTCCTGCAGTTCGACGGCGGCGTCGTCGATCGTCATCGGGTACTCGTGGGACTGTAGCTCGTCACTCAGTCGGTTGAGAGTGAGACGGCGACCCATAGTTCGTGCTACCGTTTCACGCGAGTTACGTGTTTCCCGTGTGTCGTGCCCACTCCCGAACCGTCAAGCCCCGCGAGACCGACGGTTGCCGTGATGGGTATCCTCGACACCGACCGGCGCGTCCTCGTGCTGGCGATGGCACGGATGGCCGACGCGGTCGGCAACTCCTTTCTCATCGTCGTACTCCCCGCGTACATCGGCGCCGAGGGTCGCGTCGCCGTCGAGTCGCTCACGGGCCAGCTGGCCGTCGCAGGGGTCGACGTGCTGGTGGTCACGCCCGCGTTGCTCATCGGCCTCGTGCTCTCGATGTTCGGGTTCCTGAACAGCTTCCTGCAGCCGTTCACCGGCCGGCTCTCCGACCGCGCCGGCGTCCGGAAGCCGTTCATCCTCGGCGGACTCGCGCTGCTCGCGGCCGCCTCCGGCGCCTACTCGCTGGTCTCCGACTACCGAATCGTGCTCGTCTTGCGCGCGCTCCAGGGCATCGGTGCCGCGCTCACGGTTCCGGCGACGGTCGCGCTCGTCAACGAACTCGGTACCACCGACACCCGAGGGAACAACTTCGGCGTGTTCAACACGTTCCGCCTCATCGGGTTCGGGTTCGGTCCCATCGTCGCGGGCGTGGTGTTGACGCGGTTCGGGTTCGACGCCGCGTTCGCCGTCGCCGTCGTCGGGGCGCTCGTGTCCTTCGTGCTCGTCGAGTGGCTCGTCGAGGAGCCGTCACGGGCCGAGGCCGACGCGGGCGAGGACCTCTCCATCGCCGTGCTCGGCGACCGGGGCCTGTTCGACCCCGTGTTCGCGCTCGGCGTCGCGACTGTCTGCATGGGAATCTGCATCGCGATGTTCGCGACCCTCGAAGCCACCATCAACGACCGCCTCGGGCAGTCCTCGGTCCTGTTCGGCGCGCAGTTCGGCGCGGTGACGCTGGCGAACGTCGTCTTCCAGGTCCCCATCGGGGACGCCAGCGACACCTACGGCCGCCGGCCGTTCATCGTCGCCGGGTTCGTGCTCCTGATTCCGGCGACGCTCGCTCAGGGGTACGCCCCGACGCCCGCGACGATGGTGCTCGCGCGGTTCGTGCAGGGCGTCGCCGTCGCTGCCGTGTTCGCGCCGTCGCTGGCCGTCGCCGGCGACCTCGCGCGAGCCGGCGCTTCCGGTAGCACACTGTCGGTGCTCACGATGGGGTTCGGGCTCGGGACGGCCATCGGCCCGCTCGCGTCCGGGTTCCTCGTGCGGTTCGGGTTCCCGGTTCCGTTCGCCGTGGGGAGCGCGCTCGCGGCGCTCGCGCTCGCCCTCGTCTACACACAGGTCAGGGAGACAGTCGAGAACGCGAAGTCCGTGCGAGCGACGCCCGGCGACTGATTACTCGAAGTCGGGGTCGCGGTCGTCGAGGAACGCCTGCATGCCCTCGCGCTGGTCGTGGCTGCCGAACAGCCCCGCCCACGTCCGCGCCTCGAAGTCCAGACCGGCGGCCAGACCGGTCTCGTGGCTCTGATTGATCGCTTCCTTCGCGGCGCGCAGCGCCGTCGCGGGCTGCGCCGCGAGGTCGCCGGCGAGGGCCGCGACGTGGTCGTCGAGTTCGTCGTGCGCGACGACCTCACCGACGAGGCCCGCCTCGTGGGCGTCGGTCGCGTCCATCCGATCCCCGAAGTAGACGAGCCGGCGCGCGGTCTCGTCGCCGACGAGTCGGGGCAGGCGCTGGGTACCGCCCCAGCCGGGGACGATGCCGAGGTCGATCTCTGTCTGGCCGAGCACCGCCCGCTCGCTGGCGACCCGGAGGTCGCAGGCGAGCGCGAGCTCCATCCCGCCGCCGAACGCGTAGCCGTTGATGGCCGCGATGACGGGCGCCGGGAACGACTCGATGGCGTTCGCGACGCCGTGCCCGAGTTCGGCGTACGCCTGCGCCTCGGCGGTGTCCATGTCCACCATGTAGGAGATGTCCGCGCCCGCGACGAACGCGTCGTCGCCCGCGCCCGTCAGGACGAGGACTCGCGCGTCGGCGTCCTCGGCGTCCTCCAGGGCCGCCTCGATGCCGTGCAGCGTCGGGACGTTCAGGGCGTTCAGGCGGTCCGGGCGGTCGATGGTGATGGTCGCGACGCCTTCGTCCGTCACGTCGAGGTCGACGGTGTCTGCCATACCGGGGTGGAGGACGCCGGCGGGCAAAAGACTCCGGGGTCTCCTTCGCAAATCCGAAATACCGGCTTCCCGAACGACGCCACATGACCCTCTCCGAGGAGGCCCGCGAGCGCCTGGCGGACCTCGTGGCCCTCCAGCCGACCAAGAACAGCGAACTCCAGGACCGCTGGGGCCTGGACTCCGGGAGCGACGTCCACCAGTACCTCGAGGACCACCTCCGCGACTACTACTACCGCGACGAGGACTCGATGATTCGCGCGACCGCCGAAGCGTCCGAACTCGTCGGCGACGTCGACGAGGACGGCGAGGCGCCCGCCGTTCACATGTCCGACACCGAACGGAGGGTCTTCGCGGTCATCGCCGGCCCCGACGAGCGTTCCGAGAGCGTCGTCTCCGTCCTGCACGCCGTCCGCGACGAGTACGGCGGCGACGACGCCGCCCTCGAGTCCGGGGACGTGCGGCGCGCGCTCCAGACGCTCAAGCGCAAGGGCATCGTCGCAGTCGAGAACCGAACCGTGCCGACCTACCGGCTCGCCGTCCCCCGCGACGACGTCACCGTCGCCGACGACTGACGGCGCCGTCTCACCCGCCGTCGCGCTGTCGCTGCCGTCGTTCCGCGAGCACGTCCCGAATCGCACTGCCGGGACCGCCCTCGATGGGCCACCCGCGCTGGCGCCACGCCGGCGGCTCGGGCTCGTACTCCGGACACGACCCCGAGCACTCTGCCGCCGACTGTTCTCGCTGTTTGGCCGCGCAGACCGGTACGTAGCCGTGGTCGGCGCGCGTCAGCCGGAAGTGCCGGCAGTCCGGCCGCATCGTGTCGACGTACGACCGCCAGCCGCGCTCGAACGCGCGCTCGGCGATTTCGAGGCGTTTCTCGGTCTTCCAGTCGGCGTCGACGTACTCGAACTCGGCGGCCGACTGGTCGAACGCGCTCCCCGAGGGCCGGTCGGTGATTCTGGTGCCAGTCGCGTCGGCGGCCAGCGTCCGCGGCAGCCACTCGACGGAGGCCGTCCACTCGTCGTTGCCGCCGCTGCTGTCGAAGGCCAGAATCCCGGCCTCGACCGGGAGTTCGGCGAGCAGCGCGCGCTCCACGCCCCCTTCCTCGTCGGCGGCCGTCGCGAGCCACACCTCGTCGGCGAGCCCGAGCGCCACGTCCCGCTGGAGCTGGTCCGCGAGCGCGTCCGCCGCCGACGCGTCGAGGTCGGGCTTGTTCTCGATTGCGACGACCCGCTGCACCCAGTCCGCCGGGTACTCCCACCTCCGCCGGAGCT
This sequence comes from Halobacterium rubrum, assembly GCF_021729015.1. Lineage (GTDB taxonomy): Archaea > Halobacteriota > Halobacteria > Halobacteriales > Halobacteriaceae > Halobacterium > Halobacterium rubrum. The sequence continues at coordinate 62,855 of NZ_JAJQQZ010000002.1, read as the reverse complement.
CGATTCTGTTGCCGTCACGCCGGGTCTCTACGATGCCGCGGTCGCTCGCCCGGTGGATCGCCTCCCGGACGTACCGCCACGGGTAGCCCGGGTGCGGGAGCGCGTCCCGGTAGAACGCCCACTCCGGGGGCGCGTGCCGGACGACGTGCAGGAGGTCCGAGTCCAGCCGCTGCGCGCCGAACTTCGCGCGCTGTCGCAGGCCCGCCGGGTCGACTTCCAGGACCACCGTGTCCCAGCGCCGCCGCTTCGTGCCGAGCTGGCGGGCGACGAGCCGGGAGACGTCGTCGCCGTCGCTCCCGGGACGCCAGCACTGCTCGACCCACGCGCACACCCGGAGCTCGAACCCGAACTCGTGGCCGACGCTCACGGCCGGACTGGGGCCGTCGACCCACCTACCTCTTTCGGCGCACCACCGGCATCGACTGCCTGTACGGAGAAGCCAGCACAGCCGCTGCTGCTACTGCCGCCAGCGAGGCTGACCGGCGGGGCGCCGGTCAGATCTCCGCCTTCTCGTCGATGAACTTGTGGGCGTCCTCGAGAATCTCCCGGGGGCCGTCCTGCGTGATGGTGTTGACCGCCTGCTCGTAGTCCCGCCACTGGAGGTCTGAGTGCTCGCTGGACAGCTCGGCACTCGCCTCGAAGGACTTCGCGATGAACAGGTGGACCGTCTTGTGGATGCGGTCGCCGTTCGCCTCGAACACGTAGTCGTACTCGTCTCTGAACCCGTCAACGAGGCGAAAGTCCTCGATGCCGGCTTCTTCCTGTACCTCTCGAATCGCCGTCTGCTGGAGCTCCTCGTCCCCCTCCACGCCGCCCTTCGGGAACTCCCAGTCCCCGGGCCGGCTCTTCAGGAGGAGGTACTCGCGCCGGTCCCGCGTATTGCGGAACAGAATCGCACCGGCGCTAGTCGCTTCGACCGTCATTGCCCGCAGATAGTGGTGCGCCAGTTAAGTGAATGTCGGAGTGGGGGTCGGTCGCACGCGTGGTCCGCCAAGCACACGGTTTAACAGGGTGGGCCACGTCACTCGTCGGTAGCACCCCCAGCTATGACCTTCGTAACTAAACTATCCCTCGAGAGTGGGGACCGGACGGCCCTGGACGCCGTCGTCTCCGACATCAAGGAGACGTGCCGGCGGAAGGGCGCCCAGCTCAAGGGTCCGCACTCCGACGCTCCCGCCGAGATTCGGGTACCGCTGTACGCCCGACTCGGCGGCGACCCGGAGGAGAAGACAAACGACTGGCACTACACCGTCTACCGGCGCCGCGTGGCGCTGCACGGCCACGACGACCTCGCTCGCGAGATCATGGAGCGGGACTTCCCGTCGAGCGTGCACGTCGAGGCCGAAGTCGAGCGCATCGAGCCGCTCGGTTCCTCCGTCTGAGGGTCTCCGTCGCAGTTCTCAGTGTCGTCCCGACCCGCCAGCAGCGGCGCTGGTGTCGTTCGGGGCAGCGCGTCGAAGCGCTCGGCACGGACGAGGCGATTCGCGAAGAGAATACCGCTGCCGTCGGCCGGCTAGAACGCGCTCTCGCCGACGGTCTCGACGTACTCTGCCTCGCCGACGTGCTCGCTGTCGTCGAAGCTCGTCACCTTCAGGCGGACGCGCTTGTCCAGCAGGCCGTCCGGCGCGTCGTCGTCTAGCCGGAGTTTGGAGTCGCCGACGCGAGCGATCTGCGCGCCGTTCTCGCGGCCGGTGACGAACAGCTCGACCTCGTCACCGACGTCGAAGCTGGGTTTGTTCGTGCGGAACGACCAGCCCGCGAGGTACTTCTCGAGGATGCTCATGCGCGAGCCACCTCCTCGCTCTCGCGGTCACTGATGTACTCCAGCCCGAAGCCGGTGAACGCGGCGACGATGAACACCGAGACGAGCAGCCAGCCGTGGAAGACGAACGGTACGACCTCGATGGGGTTGACGACCATCGACTGCTCGAACCACGCGTACTCGTCGGGCAGCCCCTGGAGGGTGGCGTAGCCGACGAGCACGCCGCCCGACCACGGGAAGATGTAGCCGAGCGCGCTCGTGTTCGCGTCGAGGATGTTCGCGCGCCGGTAGCCGTTGATGTTGAAGCGCTCGCCGAGCCGCGCGATGTACGGCGCGATGGCGATCTCGGCCGCGGTGTTGATGGTGATCATGGAGTTGACGAACGCGGTGCCCAGCACCATCGTCAGCTCGGCGCGGCGGACGGTGGTGGCGACCGAGTTCAGCAGCCACTCCTGGATGGCGCGGAAGCCGCCGCCCCGGATCATGATCTGGGCGCCGGCGACGATGAGCAACACGAGGACGATCAGCGGGAAGAAGCCCTGCGCGCCGGCGTAGAGGCTCCCGCCGACGCTCGTCTCGCCGGCCTCCACGAGCTCGACGAACGGCAGGAACGCGAGCTCCTGGGCGATGCCGATGTCTTCGCTCGCGCGGAAGACGAGCATCTCCGAGAAGTCCGCCAGCCCGAACACGAGGTTGAACACGAACGCGACGACGATGCCCCACGAGATGGCTTCGACGATGTGGCGGCCGGCGACCGCGGTGCCGATGACGGCCGCCATCGAGCCGAGGTGGAGCAGGCCGAGCGGTTCGGCGCTCGACACGAGAATCTCGCGGGCGTCGCCGGCGATGTCGAGCCCGGACATCGAGGCGCCCGCCACGAGGTAGGCGCTGAACGCCAGGACGGCCGCGACGATGGCGTACTTGAACCGGGAGGCGACCACGCCGCCGATGTCGGCGTCCTGCGTGACCGCGCTCACGATGGTGGTGTCGCTGACGGGCGCGAGGTTGTCACCGAAGACGGCGCCCGAGAGAATCGACCCGAACAGCAAGGCGGGGTTCGCGCCGAGCAGCACGCCCGCCGGGAAGAACAGCGCGCTGAACGCGACCGTGGTGCCGTAGCCGGTGCCGATACCGGTCGCGAGCAGGCCGGCGAGGATGAACGTCACGGCCGGGAACATCGAGGCGCCGACGCCGACTGCGTCGGCCGCCCAGACGAGTCCGGAGACGAACTCGCCGGTCTGGATCGTCTCCGCGAACATGCCCGCCCAGAGCCACGCGACGACTGCGGTCGCGGCGACCCGGCGGGTCATGCCCTCGAAGATGGTGTTCGCGTACCCCGTCCACGACCCTTTTACGAGGAAGAGGCCGAGGATGAGCGCGACGAGCATCCCCGCGACGAGGCCGGTCGTGTCCCCGATGCGGAGGATGCCACTCTGTACGATTGCCCACACGACGAAGAAGACGAGCGGGAACGCGCTCGCCAGTTTGCCGCCGTAGAACTCGATGTCGGGTTCGCCGTCGTCCGCGAGGTCGTCGTCGCCGAACCCGTCAGTCTGGTCGGTGCTCATTATGCTACGGTTGGCAATTTTCGGGGAGGGTGAAATATGTTTCCGGGTCTCGCTGGTACTCCCACATTTATACCGGCGCCGCTCCCGCGGTACGGCATGGACTACACGGACCGCGAGACGCTGGTGGGGCTGCGGCGCGAGCTACACCGGGTACCGGAGCCGGCGTGGTGCGAGTTCCAGACGACCGCGCGGATCGTCGAGGCGTGCCGGGCGATCGGCGTGGACGACCTGCACGTCGGCCGGGACGTGGTAGACGCCGACGCCCGGATGGCGGTGCCCGAGGACGCCGAGCTCTCGAAGTGGCGGGACCGCGCCAGCGCGGCGGGCGTCGACGAGGTGCTCCTCGACGAGATGGCGGGCGGCTTCACGGGCGCCGTCGCCGTCCTCGAGCGCGGGGAAGGGCCGACGGTGGGGCTGCGCGTGGACATCGACGCGCTGCACATCACCGAGAGCGAGGCCGACGACCACCACCCCGCGAGCGAGGGGTTCCGGTCCGAGCACGAGGGCTGCATGCACGCCTGCGGCCACGACGGCCACGCAACCATCGGCGTGGGCGTCCTCGCGGCGGTCGCCGAGAGCGACTTCGAGGGCACGCTGAAGGTGGTGTTCCAGCCGGCCGAGGAGCGCGTCGGCGGCGGAAAAGCGGTCGCGCAGAGCGGCCACCTCGACGACGTCGACTCCCTCTACGCCGTCCACCTCGGCCTCGACCACCCGACCGGCGAAGTGGTCGCGGGCGTCGGCGGCTTCCTCGCCGTCAGCCACCTGCTGGCGGAGTTCGAGGGCGCCGGCGCGCACGCCGGCGCGCACCCCGAGCAGGGACGCAACGCCGTGCAGGCGATGGCGACGGCCGTCCAGAACCTCTACGCGATTCCGCGCCACGACGAGGGTGCGACGCGCGTGAACGCCGGGCGTGCGGGCGGCGGCACCGCGACCAACATCATCCCCGAGGAGGCGTTCGTGGAGGGCGAGGTCCGCGGGGAGACGACGGAGCTGATGGAGTACATGAAGGAGAAGGCCGACCGGGTCGTCCGGTCGGCGGCGGAGATGCACGAGTGCACGGTCGAGACGCACACCGAGGGCGAGGCGCCGAGCGCGGAGAGCGACCAGTCGCTGGTCGACGTGTTCTCGGCGGTCGCCGGCGAGCACGGCGGCGTGGACTCGCTGGTCGAGCGGGACGCCCTCGGCGGCAGCGAGGACGCCACCTACCTGATGCAGCGCGTGCAGGAGACCGGCGGGCAGGCGTGTTACGTCTGCGTCGGCACCGACCACCCCGGCGGCCACCACACGCCGACGTTCGACGTCGACGAGCGGTCGCTGGCCGTCGGCATCGACACACTGACGGACGCCGTCCGGCGCGTCGCGTCCGAACAGCCCTGAGCTGGGTCGTCTGAGGGCGGCCGGGAGTAGCTTCTTGTGGTCTCGAAGAGAACAGTTACGTATGAGCGACGCGACCACCCGCCGCGGCTTCCTCGCCGGCGTCGCGGGCGCCGGCGGGGTCGCAGCGGCGGGCACGGCGGCTGGCCAGGAGCAGACGACCACCGTCGACATGACCGACAGCCTCGTCTTCGACCCCGAGGAGGTCACCGTGCAGGTCGGCACCGAGGTGGTGTGGGAGAACGTCGGGTCGGTCGGCCACTCCGTCACCGCCTACGAGGACGGCATCCCGGAGGGCGCCGACTACTGGGCGTCCGGCGGCTTCGACGACGAGTCGTCCGCGCGCGGCGCCTACCCCAGTCAGGGCGACGTGCCGGGCGGGGAGAGCTACAGTCACACGTTCGAGACGACCGGCACGCACGAGTACTTCTGCATCCCCCACGAGTCGGTGGGGATGGTCGGTGAGGTCGTCGTCACGGAGGACCCGCCGCCCGAGGACACGGGCTACGAGACCATCGTCCCGAACAGCGCACAGACACTCGCCGTCTGGCTGGTCGCCGGGCTGACGGCGGTCCTCGGGCTCACGTGGTTCTTCATGAAGTTCGGCGGGGACTACGAAGCCGGAGAAGAGGGCGGTGGCGGCGGTGGTGGCGTCTAGTACTTCGGGTCGGCGCCGGTGACCTCGTAGACGTCGGTCATGATGTCGTCCCGGCGGGCCTGCCAGTCGGCGAGTCCGTCCGGCGAACTCGGGTAGTCCTGGTAGTGGTCCAGCAGGCGGTCGGCCTGCTGTTTCGCGCGGTAGAAGTCCGCGATCTCCGTCCAGTAGCCGAAGGACTTCAGCGCCGTCACGAGCTTGAGCTTGAGGCCGAACTGGGTGCTCCCGTCGTAGAGGGCTTCGGCGAGCTTCTGGCCGGGGAGCGCAGCGAGCAGCCCCATCAGGTCGTCGACGTCGATGGCCGTCGACATGATGTTGTAGACGTCCAGCGCGGCGTACCGGGCGCCGAAGTGGTCCATGACGTTCTCGTTGTACTCCCAGAGCATCGACTCGGAGGCGTCGCCGGTCTCGACGGCACGAATCGCGCGCTCGCCGGCGTACTTCCCGGCGTATGCGGCGCCGGCGATGCCGCCCCCGGTCGTCGGATTGACGTGGCCGGCGGCGTCACCGACGGCGACGAACCCGGGGGCAGTCGCGGAGTCGTAGGGCCGCCGGGTCGGCAGCGCGGCGCCGAGCTTGTCCTTGACCTCGGCGCCCTCGAACTCGGGGCGCTGCTGGAGGTCGGCTTTGAGGTCGTCGACGAGCTGCATCGGCTCCTCGTTCATCTGGAAGCCCAGCCCGGCGTTGATCTCGGTGTCCGTCCGCGGGAAGTACCAGAGGTAGCCGGCCGCGCGGTCGGTCGGCTTGAAGACCAGGGCGTCGTCCCAGTCGACCGGCTCCGGCACCTCGACGATCTCCCGGTACGCCGAGCAGAACTGCGAGTAGGAGACGTTCGTGTCGAAAGTGGCGTTCGACACGTCGACCTTGTCCTGGAGGACGGACAGCGACCCGGCGGCGTCCACGACGACGTCCCCGGTGAACTCGTGGACGCGGCCGTCGCGCTTGCCTTTCACGCCGGTCACTCGCCCGCCGCCGTCCTGTTCGACCTGCTGGACGACGACGTCGTAGAAGAAGTCGACGCCCGTCCGCTCGGCGCCGTCGATGACACACCGGCCGTACTCCCAGCGGTCGATGACCGCCAGCTCGCCCGGCACCGGAATATCGAGGACGGTGTTCTCCCGGGGAATCTCGAAACGGCCGTGGTCGACGCCGGTGTTCGTGAACGCCGGCTCGAGCTGGGACTTCGGGATGACCTCGGGGAAGTTGTCGGCACCCTTGAGCGCGTCACCGCACGCGATGTGGCCGGCTTCCTCCTCGGACTTCCGCTCGACGATGGCGACGTCGTACCCCGCGTCGGCGACCGTCGCCGCAGTGTAGCAGCCGGACGTCCCGGCCCCGACGACGACGACGTCGTACTCGTGGGTGGGCATACCCCCGAGTTGCTGCCCGCGAGGAAAACTCTTTATGACGACCGTCCGGCTCGCCGGGAATGCGTCGCCGCCGCGGGGACACGGGGGTGGAAAGCGTTTTGTCGGCGCTCGTGCAAGCCGCTGGCATGACCGAGTACACCGTGGAGTTCGCCGGCACCGGCGAGACCATCGAGGTGTCGGACACGGAGACCGTCCTGAAGGCGTGCCTGCGGGAGGGCATCGCCCAGGAGTACTCCTGTCGCGTCGGGATGTGTCTCGCGTGCTCCGCGAAGATCGAGGAGGGCGACGTCACGCAGCCTGCCGCCCGCGGCCTCACCGACGAGGAAGCCGAGGAGTACGCGCTGACGTGCATGGCGCGCCCGCAGAGCGACCTCGTGCTCGACCGCGGGAAGTACCCCGACAGCATCGAAAACGGGGCCGCAGCCGCGGACCAGGCCGCAGCGGACGACGACTGACCGACGCCCAGCCGCCTTCTCCCCGACCTCGCAATCCTACTCCACCGAGGACACCGCGCAGTTGTTCGGCCCGCGTTCCAGTTCCAGCGCGTCCTCGTCTACCTCTTCCCGGCCGAGGTTCACGCCCACGATCTCCTCGTAGTTCGCCGGCCGGGGCGGCAGGTCGGTGGTGACGCGGTCCACGAACGCCGGTCTGTCCAGGTCCAGTAGTGACAGGCCCGCCCGGACGTCGCCGAGCGGGCGCGCGAACCCGGCGTCGGGCCCGTCGCGCTCCGTTGACGGCTCGACGTGACCCGGGAGCACCCGGACCTCGTGGTCTCTGTCGAACACTCGCTGGAGCGTGTCGTACTGCTGGCCGGCCAGTTCACGGGCGGCGTCCTCGTCCTCGAGGTCGGGGCGGCCGACGCTGTCGAGGAACAGGCAGTCGGCCGTCAGCAGGTTCTCGGTCCACGCGAACACGACCTGTTCGGAGGTGTGGCCGGGCGCGTGCTCCACGCCGAGCGCGCGCTCCCCGACCGGAATTTCGTCGCCGTCGCCGGCGAGCGTGGCGTCGTCGTCGAGGCCGCGCTCGGTCGCACCAGCGGGAAGCACTGGCTCCGCGTCCGTGGCGTCGGCCAGCGCCCGGACCCCGGAGACGTGGTCGGCGTGGACGTGCGTGTCGACGGCGTACTCGACAGTCAGGTCGCGTTCCCGTGCTGCGTCGACGTACTCCTCGACGGCGGCGGCCAGCGGGTCGACGACCGCCGCCTCGCCGCCGTCGGCCACGAGGTACGAGAGACAGCCCGAGGAGGGACGCTCGAACTGCACGACACTAGCCCCGAGGTCGTGGGCCACCACGAGGTCGGCCCACGCCTCCATGCCGCCGGCGAGGTTCACGGCGTCGACGCCCTCGCTGCGGAGGTCCGTGGCGACCTCCGCGCTGGCCTCGCCCACGGCGCAGACGGCGACGACCGGCTCGCCGAAGTCCTCGGGCACGAGGTTCGCCGGGTCGCCACTGACACCGGCGGCGACGAACTCCATGTAGGGGACGTGGCGGGCGGTGACGTCGGGACCGTCGACGTGCCAGGCGTCGAACTCGTCGCGGTCCCGGACGTCGAGGACGCTCACGGGTTCGTCGCCGCGGAGCCGGTCGTAGAGGTCGCGGGCCGAGATTGCGGGCGCGCTCATGGGGAAGCCTACGCTCGCTGGGGGCAAAAGCTCACGTCAGCCGGCGACCAAGACGGGGACATGGACGCCGACAGCTTCCGGGACGCGGTCGAGGCGCGAACGCAGACCGAACTCGACCGTCTCGGCTCCTCGAAGCGCCTCGTGGCCGTGACCGGCGCCGACCTCTCGACGGAGACCGTCCTCGAGCGCGCGGCCGCCAGCGAGGCCGCGGCGGCCGAGACGTTCGACGTGCTCGCCGCCGCCAGCGACGACCCGGCCGCCGTCGAGACCTTCGAGTCGTTCGCCGCGACGGAGCGCGAGCACTACGAGCGCGTCACGGCCGACCTCGACGACGGGGACGTGGCGGCCGAACCGGGAGCGGTCCACGACGTGCTCCGCGAGCAGACGGACGACGTGACCCGGGCCGGCACGGTGGTCGGCCGCGGCCTCGTCGCCGACCGGACGCTCGCGCAGTTCGTCGGCTTCTTCGTCAACGACGCCGACGAGACTCTGGCCGACCGCTTCCGGGACCTCCGGCGTGACACAGACGACGACACCGACGAGGCGGTCGCCCTGCTCGCGTCGGTCTGCGAGGGCGACGACGACTGGGGGCGAGCCGCCGAAGCCGCAGAAGCCGCCGTCGACGCCGCCTACGAGGAGTACGTAGCTGCCCTGAACGAACTGGGCGTCGACGCGAAGTCGGTCTGTTGACCCGCAACGACTTCCCTCGCGGGGGCCCAGAGACTGGTGTGCCCTCGTTTCGTCGCGTCGCCGACCGGTGGTTCGCGCTCGGGCTCGCCGTCAGCCCGCTGTGGACGATGGTCGCCGGCACGAGCGTCGGCTTCTCGGCCGCCTGGACCGCCGGGCTCGCCTCGCTGACGGTGCTTGCCGTCGCGCTCGTCGCGTACGGCCCCGGCCACGAGAGCGACGACGTCTGGTGGTTCGGCGGCGTGACGCTGCTCGCGGACTTCCTCGTGACGCTTGCCGCCCAGTACGGCTTCGGCGTCCAGCTCGACGACTACCCCGTCGCGGCAGTCGCCGTCTGGCTGGCCGCTCTCGGCGCCGGGCTCGCGGTCGCTATCGACCGTCACAGCCGGCCCTAAGACATTTCTCGGCAGTGAGCGAATCGTCTCCGCGTGAAGTGACGCGCCCTCCTCGCAGTCGCCAGCAGCGGCGCCGCCGGCACACTCGCCGGCGTCTTCGAGCCGACATTCCGGCGTCGTTCGACGGTGGACTCTGCCGGCGCCTCGACTGACGGACCGGCTACGGGAAGATGCTCTCCGGGAGGTACGCCGAGACCGTCCAGTTCGGCGCGTCGACGACCTCGCTGACCTTGAGGTCGACGGCGGCCGAGCAGAGGATGTACGCCTCGGCCCGGGAGAGCCCGCGCTCCTCGTGGAGGTGCGTAATCATGTGCCGGACGGCCTCCTTCGTGGCGTCCATCAGGTCCGGTGCGATGCCGGTCGTGCCGTACATCGGCTCGTCCTCGCCCGTCGCGGTGTAGGGGTGGTCGGACTCGAACTCGGGCTGCTCGATGTCCCTGTCTTTCAGGACGTCGAAGCGCGCCGTGACGAACATCGGCGCCTCGATGCCGGTGACACACACCTCGCCGTCGCCCTGCGCGGCGTGGCAGTCCCCCGTCGAGAACAGGGCGCCCTCGTTCTCCACCGGGAGGTAGACCGTCGACCCCTCAGTGAGGTGTTTCACGTCCATGTTCCCGCCGACGTCCCGGGGCGGGAGCGTGTCGTGCTCGCCGGCCTCGCCGGGCGCGTTCCCGATGGTGCCCGGGAACGGGTCCAGCGGCACCTCGATGCCGTCGACGAAGTGGCCGACGTCGCCGTCGAGCTCCCACGCGTGGTAGCCGGGGTCCTCGAAGTCCTCCGGCAGCAGCCCGAGACCCATGTCGCCCGGCATGAATCCCGTGTACCCCCAGCCCTTGTGCTCGAAGTCGAGCAGTTCGACCGCCAGCACGTCGCCGGGCTCGGCGCCCTCGACGTACACCGGCCCCGTGAGCGGGTGGACGGGGTCGAAGCTCACCTCGCCGAACTCCTCGGCCGTAGCCTCCATCCCGACCTGGCCGTCGACGGCGTCCCGGCACTCGAAGCGCACCACCTCGCCGGGCTCGACGGTCAGCACCGGGTCGAGGGAGTTGTCCCACGCGTGGTGGACGTTCGCGTCGTCGTCGCTCAGCTCGTAGTCCGGACTGACGTCTGGTGACATACACCGAACACTATCACGACGGCCGACATAAAGCCGCACCCGGATGGAATCGGGTGGCCGCTTCGCTACGCCTCGTCGAACGTGGTGAGACGGTCGCTCACTCCTCGTCGAACGCCGACAGAACCACTGCGCTCGCCTGTCGAGCTCGACCCGGCTACGCCGGGTCGAAGAGGGTCTCGCCGTCGACCATGTGCGCCTCGACGGCGTCCATGTCCAGCGTCAGGCCCAGCCCCGGCTGCTCGGGAATCTCGATGTAGCCGTCCTCGATGACGTCCTCCTCGACGAGGTCCGACCACCAGTCGAGTTCGTAGGAGTGGTACTCGACGGCCAGCGAGTTCGGGATGGCGGCGCCGACGTGCGCGCTCGCCATCGTCGCCACCGGCGAGGAGACGTTGTGCATCGCCACCGGGACGTAGTACTGGTTCGCGACGTCCGCGACCTTCCGGGTCTCCCGCATCCCGCCGACCTTCGGCAGGTCGGGCGCGACGATGTCCACGGCCTGGTTCTCGACGAGCCGGCGCTCCTCGGTCACCCGGTAGCGGTTCTCGCCGACCGCGATGGGCGTCGTCGTGGACTTCGTGACTTCCTCCTGGACCTCGAGGTTCTCCGGCGGCACGGGGTCCTCGAGCCACCAGACGTCGTACTCCTCCAGCTCCGACGCGAGGCGCTTCGCGGAGCCGCCGGAGAACGTCCAGTGGCAGTCGAAGGCGACGTCCGCGCGGTCTTTCACGCGCTCCGTGACCGCCTCCACGATGTCGACCTTGTGCCGGATCTCGCCCGGGCGCAGGTGACGGTTCGCGCGGTCCTTCTCCAGCCCGCTGGGGACGTCGAGGTCGAACTTGAGGGCGTCGTAGCCCAGTTCCTCGACGACGCGCTCGGCCTCGTCGGCACAGGCCTCGGGGTCGGCCTCCGCCTCGGTGTGGCAGTCACAGTACACCCGCACCTCGTCGCGGTACTTCCCGCCGAGCAGCTGGTAGGCGGGGACGCCCAGCACCTTCCCGGCGAGGTCGTGTAGCGCGAGCTCGATGCCGGAGATGGCAGTGACGGTGACGCCCTCGACGGAGCCCTCGCCGCTCATCTTCTGGACGAGGTGCTCGAACAGCCGGTCGATGTCGAGGGGGTTCTCGCCGACGACGAACGGCTTCATGCGCTCGATGAGCTCGGGGACGCCGGCGCCCCAGTAGGCTTCGCCGGTGCCGACGACGCCCGCGTCGGTGTAGACGCGGACGAGCGTCCACGGGAAGTTCCCGTCGACCATCGTGGTCTGAATGTCCGTGATTTCGAGGTCGCGGGGCGCCGGCCGGGCGTCGTCCGCGCCCATCGTCTCGGCGGACAGCTCCCGCATGGTGTACTCCGCGTTCGGGTCGTGGAGGTCCGTGTAGTCCTTCGTCATGGATGAATGTTCACTCGGGTCCGTGTAAACCTACTGTTCACAGCAGGTCGAGGGCCGCGAGGTCGGCCTCGAGGGCGGCGCGGTCCTCGGCGTCCATCCCGCGCAGCGGCGACCGCAGCGGCCCTGCGTAGAACCCCTGGAGGTCCAGCGCGGTCTTCACGCCCGCCATGTAGGGGCCGCGCTTGAGCGCCGACCGGACGTCGTAGACAGTGCTCTGGAGGTCCTTCGCGCGAGCCACGTCGCCGTCGTCGTAGGCCTCGTAGAGGTCCACGACGAGTTCGGGGAAGGCGTTGGCGACGGCCGACACCATCCCGGAACAGCCGAGGTCCAGCCCCGGCGCGAGCAGGGAGTCCGAGCCCGCGAGGAACGTCAGCTCGGGGTGGCCGTCGACGGCCTGCCCGAGCCACGGCACGTCCTTCGAGGAGTCCTTGAGGCCGGCGAGGTTGTCGATGGCAGCGAGCTCGTCGAGGGTCTCGAGCGAGAGCTCGTTGCCGGTCTTCGACGGGATGTGGTAGACGTACACCGGGCAGTCGACGGCGGCCGCGACCTCCCGGTAGTGCTCGACGGCGGCCTCGCCGTCGAGGGGGTAGTAGAACGGCGTCACGACGACGACGCCGTCCGCGCCGACCGACTCGGCGTGCTCGGCGTGTGCGACGGTCTGGCGGGTCGACGGCGCGCCGACGCCGGCGATGACCGGGACGTCGCCGCCGACCTCGTCGACGACCGCCTCGACGACGCGGTCGCGCTCGCCGGGCGTCAGCAGCGGGAACTCGCCGTTCGTCCCGAGCGGGAAGACGCCGTGCGCGCCGGCGTCGACGACGAAGCGGGCGTGTTCGGCGGTGGTCTCGACGTCCAGCGACTCGTCTCGGTCGAAGGCCGTCACCGTCGGCGGGACGACACCGTGCAGGTCGAGTGGGTCGTCGCTCCCCGGGGCTGGCGCGTGCGTGGGCATGGCTGGTGGGTCGCCCGCCGCCAGCATAAACGCCGGGATTCTACGATAACTTGTTCGGTCCCGAGTAAACTTTTAGTCGATGGGGTCGTTGCGTGTGGACATGGACGTGGACGTGAAGCTCACCGGCACGCTCGCCGCCCGTACGGGCACGCACCGCGCCCGGGTCGGCGTCGGCCCGGAGGCAACCGTCGCGGACGTCGTGGACGCGCTCGCCGAACAGTTCGGCCCGCAGGTCCGGTCGGGAGTCCTCGAGGGGTCCCGGCTGCGCACGGACACAGTCGTCGTCCGCGAGTCCCCGGACGGCGAGCCGCTGTCCGCCGGCAGCACCGTCCACGACGGCGACACCGTGCGCTTCCAGCTCGCCTAACTGAGTCGGTCCAGCGCCCACACCGTTCTGAGAATCTCGTCGGCGGCGCCCTCGTCGAAGACCAGTTCGTCCGTCGACTCCACGTGCGCCAGCACGCGCTCTGAGGCGTGCTCGGGCGCGGCGGCGATGCCGGCGTCGCGCTCGTCGACGTACTCCATCACGCGCAGGTCGCTCTTCGAGTCCCCCATCACGAGCGCGAACGGGTCGTCGACGTCCAGCACGTCGAGCGCCGCCTCGACGCCGACGACCTTGTTGAGCTCGCGGGACGCGATTTCCGCGGCGTCGGCCTCGTAGTACGCGACGTCGACGCGCTCCAGCGTCTCCCGCAACTCCTCGGGGACGGCTTCGCGGTCGCTCACCTGTGCGCCCTCGGCGTCCAGCACGCCCGCGATCTCGGGGTCGGCGTCGGCGTAGAACGCCCGGACTACTTCGGGGTCGGCGTCCAGACAGTTCGCGAGCAGGTCCAGCAGGTGGACGAGCGCGTCGTCGATGAGCCTTCGCGCGCGCTCGCTGCCGGTCTCGTAGTTCGGCTTGAGCGTGACGTTGAACTCGTTGCCCTGGAGGTGGCAGCCCCGGCGGACGTCGTCCGGCGCCGACGGCAGCACGCGGGACCGGACTTCGTCGAAGACGCCCCGGACGGACTCGTCGAGGTCCTCGTAGAGCAGCTGTTTGGTGTCCGGGCCGTGGCCGGGCGTGAAGACGCCCGTGCCCGCCTCGTAGACCACCGACAGGCTGCCGGAGTGGACGAGTTCGTTGCCGAGGCCCTGACTCAGGAAACCCTTGACGTTCTCCAGAGTCTGGCCCGTGCAGATGACGATGGGGACGCCGGCCTCGTGGAACTCCGTGAGCAGGTGGAGCGTCGCGCGCGGAATCTCGTTGTCCGTGCTCCCCGCAGAACGCAGCGTCTCGTCGACGTCGAGGACGAGGACGTTGACGGCCCGGTCGTACTTCCCGAGGAGGTCCAGCGCGGTGAACGCCTGGTCGCGGCTGGCGCGCGCGGCCACCGCCGCGAACGCGCCGTCGTCGGGGAACGCCGCCCGGATCTCGTCTTTCCGGTCGGCGAGCTCCTCGCTTGCCGACTCCCAGTACTCCAGTGCCACCCGGGAGTCGACCGGCGGGAACAGGTCAACGAAGTCCTGGTGGGCGCGCAGCCCCTCCGCGTCGAACTCGTCGTAGAGGGCGTACAGCCGCTCGTGGCGCTGCATACCACAGTGTTGGCCGGCACGCACTTCAACCCCACAGCCTCGCAAGAAAATTACTCGGAGTAGAATAAATTTTGTACGTGGGGCGTGGAGTCCCGTACATGGACGCAATCGTCGTGTCGCGAGACGACCGAGAGCCGCGGGTCGTCGACCGACCGCGGCCGACCCCCGCCCCCGGTGAGGCGCTCGTGCGCACGCTCCGCGTCGGCGTCGACGGCACCGACCACGAGGTCGTCGCCGGCGACCACGGCGGCTTCCCCGACGGCGCCACCGAACTCGTGCTCGGCCACGAGGCGGTCGGCGTCGTCGCCGACGCGAACGACACCGCGCTCTCCGAGGGGCAGGTCGTCGTGCCGACTGTCCGCCGGCCCCACGGCGAACCCTCCCCACACTTCCAGCGCGGCGAACCGGACATGGCCGAACCCGGGGCGTACGTCGAGCGCGGCATCGAGGGCGCCGACGGCTTCATGGCCGAGTACTTCACCAGTCCCGCGGACTGCCTCGTCCCCGTCCCCGAGCACCTCGCCGACCTCGCGTTCCTCGTCGAACCCATCTCTATCACGGAGAAAGCCCTCGACGTGGCGTTCGCCTCGCGGTCGTCGTTCGACTGGCAACCCGAATCCGCCCTCGTGCTCGGGAACGGCTCGCTGGGTCTGCTCACGCTCGGGATGCTCGACCGGCGTGCGGCGTTCGAGTCGCTGTACTGTCTCGGGCGCCGCGACCGCCCCGACCCCACCATCGACGTCATCGAGGAACTCGGCGCGACCTACGTCGACTCCCGGGAGACGCCCGTGAGCGACCTGCCCGACGCCCACGAGCCCGTGGACCTCGTCTACGAGGCGACCGGGCACGCGAGACACGCCTTCGAGACGGTCGAGGCGCTCGCGCCGAACGGCGTCGGCGCGCTGCTCGGCGTCCCCGCGGGCGACTGGGAGTTCGACGTCCCCGGCAGCGAAATCCACCGGCAGCTCGTCCTCCAGAACAAGGCGCTGGTCGGCAGCGTCAACTCCAACGCCGGCCACTTCGCCGCCGCCATCGACGCGCTCGCCGGCCTCCCGGACTGGCTGCTCGACGACGTGGTGACCGGCGTCCACGGCCTCGAGGACTTCCGGGCAGCGTTCCGCGACGACGAAACGACCATCAAGACGGCGGTGCAATTCGACACTCGATGAAGAACGTGGACGACCTCATCGACGACGCAGCGGAGCTCGCCGCCCGCGGGCTCGCCCGCGGCGAGATCGCCGACGAACTCAACGTCTCCCGCGAGACCGCGGCGTGGCTCGTGGAGCGCGCGGACACCAGCGCCGGCTCTCAGGCCACGTCTGGGGGAGCCGGCGACGCCACTGCGGACGACGGGCCGCAGGACGTCCACGTCGACTGGAGCAACATCGGGGAGGCGGGCGCCCGGCTGTCGGCCATCGGCGTCGCACTCGCGGACGCGCTGCGCGACCACAGCCACGACGTCGACCTCGTCGTCGGTATCGAGAAGGCCGGCGTCCCGCTGGCCACGGCCGTCTCGAACGAGCTGAAGACCGACCTGGCGACGTACACGCCCCGCAAGCACCAGTGGGAGGAAGGCGACATGGCGGACCTCGGCGGGAGTTTCTCCCGGAACTTCGCGCAGGTCGAGGGCCGCGAGTGCTTCGTCGTCGACGACACCGTCACCTCCGGCACGACGATGACGGAGGCCGTCGACGCCGTCCGGGAGGCCGACGGCTCGCCGGTCGCCTGCGGCGTGCTCGCGGACAAGCAGGGGCTCGGCGCCGTCGACGGCGTCCCCATGGAGGCCCTGCTGCAGGTCATCCGCGTCGGCAGCAACGGCAGCGGCGGCGACAGCAACTGACAGAGCAAGGCCTTTCCTCGCCGACCCCCGAAGTCCGGGTATGGCTTTCGACCCGCTCGACTCCTCGATGGACCAGGAGGCCGTCGACGACATCGTCGACGCCGCCATCGAGAACAACGACGTCGTGCTGTTCATGAAGGGCACGCCCGCCGCTCCCCAGTGTGGGTTCTCCGAGCGCGCCATCCGCCTGATTTCGGACTACCGGCCGGACGTCCACACCGTCGACGTCCTCCAGAGCACCGAGGAGTTCCGGACCGCGCTCGAACGACACAGCGGCTGGGAGACCACGCCGCAGGCGTTCGTCGAGGGCGAGTTCGTCGGCGGCAGCGACATCCTCGCAGAACTCGAGGAGAACGGTGACCTCGCCGACGAACTGAACGCCGACGACGTCGACCCCGACGCAGTCGACGACAGCGACGACCTCGACGCCGACATCGACGCCCCGTTCTGAGTCTCCGGAGCGGTGCGTCGCTGTGCGGAGCGGTGCCGTGCTGTGCAGAGCGGTGCCGTGCTATGCAGTGCTGTCGCGGTCGAGCATCCGCGAGCGCCGGCGGCGCAAGCGGTTCACTGTGAGCGAACGCAGTGAGCGAGCAGGGTTTTTAACGTCTTGGCGAGCGTAGCGACCGCACTCGACGAGAAAAACGGGACAGGGGTACGTCCTAGTAGATGAGCTCGTCGTCGTTCTCCACCATGTAGACGGTCCGGGCGGAGATGTTGACGGCGTGGTCGCCGATGCGTTCGAGGTCGCGGACGGTGAGCAGCAGCCGGGAGACCTCCTGCATGAGCGGTTCGACCTCGTCTTCGGCGGTGGCGTCGTCGATCTCGGTCTCGATGAGGTCGCGCATGACCGTCTCGGACGCGCGCCGGCAGCGCTCGTCGAGGTCGTCGTCGCTGCCCGCGATGTCGTAGCAGGCGTCGACGTCTTCCTCGGCGTACGCGAGCATGGCGTCCTCGACCATCTCGGTGGTGGTGTCGCCGATGGCCTGGATGTCGACCTCGGGGAACATGTCGCGCTCGGCGTCCAGCGTGTACTCGGCGAGGTTCGTGGCGAGGTCGCCGATGCGTTCGAGGTCGGTGATGATCTTGAACGAGGACGCGATGAGCCGGAGGTCGCCGGCGACCGGCTGCTGGAGCGCGAGCAGGTCGATGCAGTCGTCCTCGAGGTCCAGATAGAGCTGGTTGATCTCGTCGTCGCCGTCGATGACGTCCCAGGCGGTGTCGTCGTCCTTCTGTGCCATCGCCTCCAGCGCCATGCGGAGGCGGTCGGTGACAACCTCGCTCATGTAGAGGACGTCGCTCTGCAGCGTCTCGAGTTTCTCCTGGTAGCTGTCTCGTGCCATATTCGTCACCCGAACTTGCCCGTAATGTAATCTTCGACGCGCTGGTGCTCGGGGTTCTCGAAGATCTGCTCGGTGTCCCCGAACTCGACGAGTTCACCGCCCGTGAGGAAGACGGCGGTCTTGTCGCTGATGCGGGCGGCCTGCTGCATGTTGTGCGTGACGATGATGACGGTGTAGTCTTCGGCGAGCTCCTCGATGAGGTCCTCGACCTGACTAGTCGCCACAGGGTCGAGGGCGCTGGCGGGCTCGTCCATCAGGAGGACCTCGGGGTCGGGGGCGATGGCGCGTGCGATGCAGAGGCGCTGCTGCTGGCCGCCGGACAGCTCTAGCCCGGAGCTGTCGAGCTGGTGGTTCACCTCGTCCCAGAGGGCGGCTCGCTTCAGGGACTCCTCGACGATCTCGTCGTGGTCGCCCTCGACGTCCTGGATGTCGAGGCCGTAGGCGACGTTGTCGTAGATGCTCTTCGGGAACGGGTTTGGTTCCTGGAACACCATGCCGACGCGCCGCCGGAGCGCGACGGGGTCGACGTCGTCGTCGTAGACGTTCTTCCCGCGCAGGGAGAGTTCACCCGTCACGCGGCAGGAGTCGATGCGGTCGTTCATCCGGTTGACACACCGGAGGAAGGTGGACTTCCCGCAGCCCGACGGTCCGATGATGGCTGTCACGCGGTTCTCCGGGATGTCGATGTCGATACTGTCGAGGGCCCGCTCTTCACCGTAGAAGACGTCGAGGTCACGCGACCGGATGATGGGGTCCGGGGTAGCTGTCGAGTCCCGGTCGTCGGTCGCGCCCGCGACGTCTGTCTCGATGACCATCTCGTCGTTCGTGGGGTCGGCGGTCGTCCCGCCGTCCGATTCGGCTCTCGTCTCTGAGGTGTTCTCTGTCATTGTGTCGCTAGTCTCCGACCTGGTACTTGTTTCTGAGGACGATGGCGATGGAGTTCATCGCGAGCAGCACCGCGACCAGCACCACGACGCCGGCCGGCACTACCTTGTTGTAGAAGTTCGGGCCGGCGTAGAGGCTCGACCACGCGTACACCTGGAGGGGCATCGCGCTCGCGGCCTCAGAGAAGCTGGTCGGGAGCGAGTACGTCACGTTTGGTGCGCCGATCATGATGAGCGGCGCCGTCTCACCGATGGCGCGCCCGAGCGCGAGAATCGTTCCGGTGAGGATACCGGAGAACGAGCGCGGCAGTACGACGTTCTTCACGGTCTGCCACTTGGTCGCGCCCATCCCGTAGGAGGCGGCGCGCTGCTCTTCGGGTACGGACCGGATCGCTTCCCGGGCGGAGATGATGACGATGGGGAGGATGAGAAGTCCGAGCGTGAGGCCACCGAGCAACACCGTGCCGTCGGGCTGCCCGAGGTACGTCACGAACAGCCCGAAGCCCAGAAGGCCGTAGACGACGGAGGGGACGCCAGCGAGGTTCGAGATGTTGACGTCCACCACGCGCGTGAACCGGTTGTCCGGCGCGTACTCTTCGAGGTAGACGGCGGCGCCGACGCCGACGGGGAACGCGAAGACGGCGACGGTCACCATCAGGAGAATGGAGCCACCGATGGCGGGGTAGAACCCAGCGTCCTCGGCGGTGTTACTGTGCGATGCCGTGAGGAACGCCCAGTCGACCCACGACTGCGGGCCGGCGAACCCGGCGAGGTCGACGGCGAACGCGCCGACGAGTGCGCCGACGATGATGGTCACCGGAATCAGGAGGGCCACGCGCTCGCGGGGGACGTTGATGGCGACGTTCGCGGCGTAGACAATCGGTGGGACGAAGCCTACGGACGCGACGACGGTCGCCGGAAGCGGGTCGACACCGACGAACGGACCGACGATGCCGCCGGCGAGTGGGACGGCGAGGATTCCCGCACCGGCGAAGAGTCGTGCGCGACGACCGCGGTCGCGGGCGACCAGACTGCCGCCGACGGCAGCCAGTGGCAGACCAACTGACAGCACCGCGAGCAGCCACGGTGCAGGCGCCAGCGGGACGCCCGCGAGCAGGCCGAAGACCCCCGGCACGACGGACGAGATGCCGGCAGCGGCGCCGAGCGGCCCGGGGACGCCGAACAGCGAGAGGTAGAACGCCGCCACGGTGACGGCGAACTGGCCGAGGAACGGAATCCGGTCGTCGTAGGCGACGACTGCGAGCGTGACGACGCCTGGCACCGCCACCGCGACGAGGAACGCCAGGAACGTCAGTGGCTCGACGATGTCCGCGAAGATCATCGCCGCCCCGCCGCTGAACATCAGCGATACGACGGCGAGGCCGATAGCGAGTGCGCCCGTCTGGAACGCCTCGCCGTCGCGGCGGTAGACGTATGCGCCCGCCGCCAGCGTCGGGACGACGAGCGCGAGGAAGAACGTGAGGTGCCAGCCGGGGTCTGCCGTCAGGGGCTGGATGGCGTCGTTGGCGACGTAGACGAGCAGAATCGTGACGAAGACGAGTCCGAAGAGGGTCGCGGCGAGCAGGAGATAGCGGAACAACTGGCCGACCGTCCGGCTGACCTGTCCGAACCCGCCCGCGACCTCGGTCGTGGTGTCGGTTGCCATCTCAGTACTCCTCCCTGTAGTGCTGTGCGACGAGGTCGCTGATGACGTTCATGGCGAGTGTGATGACGAAGAGGGTGATGCCGATTGCGAACACGCTCCGGTACGCGACGCCACCGCCGGTCACGTCGCCGCCGACGAGTTTGACCATCGCGGCGGTCATCGGGAGCGCTCGCTCGGTGTACGCCGCGGGGTTGAGGACGTTCAGGAACTGGGCGGTCGACCCGGCGGCGATGGTGACGGCCATCGTCTCCCCGATGGCTCGCGAGAGCGCGAGGATGAACGACGAGAAGATTCCCGACAGCGACGCCGGGACCACGATACCCGTCGACACCTCGAACTTCGTCGCGCCCATGCCGTAGCCGGCCTGCCGGAGCGACTCGGGGACGGCGGACATCGCGTCCTCGCTGATGGACGCGACCATCGGGATGATCATGATGCCGACGACGATGCACGCCGACAGGATGTTGAACGTCCCGAGCCCCGGCACGAACGGCTGGAGCGCGGGCGTGATGTAGATGATGGCGAAGAAGCCGTAGACGACCGTCGGGATGCCGGCGAGGATCTCGAGCCCGGGCTTCAGAACGCCGCGCAGGCGCGGGCTGGCGTACTCGCTGAGGTAGATGGCCGTGCCGACGCCCAGCGGCAGGGCGAGCAGCGACGACCCGATCATGATCATGAGCGTCGCCGACACGAGCGAGAGCACACCGAAGTTCCCCTCGGTCGGCCCCCAGTTCGTCCCGGTGAGGAACTCGACGACGCTCGCTGTCTCTCCAGTCACGCCGACCAGCGGGGCGGAGAACGAGAAGAACTTCGCCGCCTCAGTCGTCAGCAGGACGATGAGGCCGATGGTCGTCGCAATCGAGAGCGCAGCACACACGAAGAAGAACGACCGGGAGAGCAACTCGGGGGGCGCGTTGGCTGTGCGTGTGGTCAGCGCCTCCTCGAGACTGTCTCCGCTCATTGGTTTGATTCGGTCACAGTGGGCGTATAAGTTCTTTGTTGGGCTGTTCGCGGCTAGTTACCGGCATCCTCGATGGCGGCCTCCAGCGCGTCCAGTTGCTCCTGCTGGTCGTCCTCGCCGAGCGGGACGTACCCGACGCTCTCCGCGACGAGCTCCTCGCTGGTGGCGTTCTCGAGCCAGAACCGCGCGAACTCCGCGACGTGCTCCTCGGTCAGCGATGACTTCGCGGGGTACGTGAACAGTGGCCGCGAGAGCGGGGTGTACTCGCCGCTCCGCGCGGTCTCGAGGCTCGGCTCGACGGGTTCGCCGTCGCCGTCGTCGATAGCCAGCGCCTTCACGCGGTCCTTGTTCGTCGAGTAGTACGCGTACCCGAGGTAGCCCATGGCGTTCTCGGAGCCCTCGACGCCCTGGATGATGGTGCGGTCCTGTTCGGTGCCGGAGTAACCGCTGAGGTGGCTGTACTCCTCGTCGCCGGCGTGCAGGATGGACTCGATGAAGTAGTCGTACGTGCCGGACGCGTCCGAGGGGCCGTACAGCTCGAGGGGCTCGTCCGGCCAATCCGAGTTGACGTCCGACCACGTCTCGGTCTCGACTTCCGCCGCCCAGATCTGGCGGAGTTCGCCGACCGTGATGGAGTCGATGTCGAGGTCGTTGTTGACGATGACGGTCAGCGCGTCGGTCGCGACCGTGAGCTCGACGGGTTCGACGTCGTTGTCGGCGCACTGCTGTTCTTCCTGCTCCCGGATGGCTCGGGAGGCGTTGTTGAAGTCCGTGTTACCGGGACAGAAGTGGTTCGCGAAACCGCCGCCACTCCCCGTCGACTGGATGTTGAACTCGACCTCGCCGTGCTCCGATTTGAACTCCTCGGACATCGCGGTCGCCAGTGGGAACACCGTGGAACTACCAGCGATGTCGATCGTGCCCGAGAGCTCGTCTCCGGACCCCTCGCCGTCCCCCGTACTCTGACAGCCCGCCAGCGCCGCTGCCCCTGCGGCCCCGACTCCAGCGAGAACCTGGCGGCGCGTGCGAGTGTCGCGTTCGACGTCGTCTCTTGACATCACCGTATCTTCGACGCGAGTCGAATAAATACCCTGCTATTATATCTATATATCCGTACCCATACAGACGTTCACATCCTCGTAGTGGCACACAAAACGCGCCTCAGTCGAGCGGATATAGTCTCTTTTTGACGGTCAAGAAGGTCTGAAAGTACCTTTTGGGGCTGGCGTTCGGCTACCTATGTATAGTGTGTGGGGTTTATGTTGTGTGGGGCGATAGGTGGCGTATGGAACGACGGAAGGTCCAGGTGACCGGTGGCTCTACGTTCACCGTCTCGATCCCGAAAGACTGGGCGCGCGACCACGACGTCGAAGCCGGCGACGAGGTCGGCTTCCACCCGGACAGCGGGTCGCTGCTGTTGACGCCCGTCGACGGCGCCGACACCGACGAGGGTACCCTCGACATTGCCGACATGACCGGCGACGAGCTCATGCGCGCGGTCATGACGATGTACGTCAGCGGCTTCGACGTGCTCGCGCTCGAAGCCGACCAGATAAACCCCGACCAGCGCCGTGTCATCCGGGACGCCACCCAGAGCCTCGTCGGCCTCGAAGTCCTCGAAGAGACCAACGAGCGCGTCGTCATCCAGGACCTGCTGGACAGCTCGGAGCTCTCCGTCCACAACGCCGTCCGCCGCATGCACCTCATCTCCGTCTCCATGCTCGGAGACGCCGTCGACGCGCTCGCCGCACGCGACTCCGACGCCGCCAGCGACGTGATGAGCCGCGACGACGACGTCGACCGCCTCTGGTACGTCGTCTCCCGCATCTTCCGCGGCGCGCTCCGATCCCCCACGGTCGCCCAGGAGATCGGGGTCTCTCGCGAGGTCGCGTTCGACTACCACTCCAGCGCCCGCCAGCTCGAACGCGTCGCGGACCACGCCGCCAAGATCTCGGCCACCGCTCAGGACCTCGACGACGACGTCCCCGAGGAGGTCGTCGCCGCCCTGAAGACGCTGCAGGCCGACGCCGCCGACATCATCCAGACCGCGATGGACGCCCTGTTCGCCGACGACCCCGACGAAGCCACGCGACTCGCCAATCAGGCGCGGGCCGACGTCCGCGACATCGACGACCAGACCCGCCAGATCGACGACCTCCTCCACGACCTCGACGCCCACCACGCCCAGCACCTCGGGCTCGTCGTCGACTCGCTGTCCCGGAGCGCGGACTACGGCGGCAACATCGCCGAGACCGCTCTCCAGAAGGCCGCCCCCACTCCCAGCCCGTAGCGGACAAGTGGCGTGTTGCCGTCTCACACGCGCTGGCGGTGGATATCCACAAACCTATAACCTCCCGGAGCGACGCCCGAGCCATGAGCGAGGACTTCCCCGATTACCTCGACGTCGACTACAGCGACGGTGAGGGCGAGAGCCCCGCCGACTACCCGACGCTCGAAGCGAAAATCGAGAAGGCCATCGAAGTCACGCGTGAGGGCCTCGAAGAGTACGACAACCCCGCCATCATGTGGACCGGCGGCAAGGACTCCACGCTGACGCTGTACTTCGTGAAGGAGGTCGCCGAGAAGTTCGACCTCGAAGTCCCGAAGACCATCTTCATCGACCACTTCCAGCACTTCGACGAACTCCACGACTTCGTCGACCGCTGGGCCGACGAGTGGGACCTCGAGGTCGTCTACGCCCGCAACGAGGACGTCGGCGACTACGTCGACGCCAACGACCTCGAACCCGGCGACGACATCCCCATCAGCGAGCTGAACGACCAGAACCAGCACCACATCGAGAACCTCCTCGAGTACGAGGAGGACTCCTTCCCGTTCCTGCTGGACACCTACGTCGGCAACCACCTCCTCAAGACCGTCGCGCTCAACAACGCCCTCGAGGAGCACGACGTCGACGGCATCCTGTCGGGCATCCGCTGGGACGAACAGGACGCCCGCGCCGACGAGACGTTCTTCAGCCCGCGCCACGACCCCGACGTCTACCCGCCCCACGACCGCATCCAGCCGATTCTCCAGTTCGACGAGGCCGCCGTCTGGGACGCCTTCTGGTACTACGTCGTCCCCGAGACCGTCGAGGACTTCCCGGACGACGGCTACGTCCCCCAGGACTTCGACGACCTCCCGAACGACCTCACCCACGACGATATCCCCGTCTCCCCGAAGTACTTCAAGGGCTTCCGCTCGCTCGGGAGTGAGGTCTCCACGGACAAGGCCGCCGAAGAACCCGCATGGCTGCAGGACCTCGAGAACACGACCGAGCGCGCCGGCCGCGCCCAGGACAAAGAAGACCTGATGGAGCGCCTGCGCGACCTCGGCTACATGTAGTACCTTTTTGCTGCGGTCGCGCGCCTTCGGCGCGCTCCCTGGCAAAAAGCTACGCTAAAAAGCCTCCTCACCACCTCGGCCGCGCACAGCGCGGCCTCGATGGTTCGTCGGCCCGAGCGCGAAGCGCTCGGTGAACGACGCGCTCACTACGTTCGCGCGTCGATGCTCCCTCTGTGACGGTTTCTCCCGGCTACGCAGGTTCGCAAATCATACGTACGTGGACGAACGACTCGGCAGTAGCGACGATGACGGCGACACACACCGGTCGAATCGCGCGACGCCAGCCGCGGTGTCGCTGTGGTCGTGGTCGGGGTGTCGCCGGCAGTAATGCGCCTGCGTGAGCAGGCCACCAGACATTCTACCGACGACTGACCGGACTCGCCGTCGCGACGCGCCGACAACCACCACCCGCTGGACACTACACCAATGCTCGAACGAACCTACATCGAAGACGTATCGCCCGAGGACGACGGCGAAGAGACGACTATCGCCGGCCACGTCCACGAACTGCGCGACCTCGGCGGCATCCTGTTCGTCATCGTGCGGGACGGCACCGGCCGCCTGCAGGTCGTCGCCAAGGAGGACGACACCCCCGAGCTCTTCGAGACGGCGGAGAACCTCGACAGCGAGGACGTGATTCAGGTCACGGGTACGCTGGAGGCCAGCGACCAGGCGCCCGGCGGCGTCGAACTCGCGCCCACCGAGCTCACCGTCGTCAGTGAGGCGACGGACGTCCCCTCGATCGAGATCTCGAAGGACGTCGAGGCCGACCTCTCGACGCGCCTCGACGAGCGCCACCTCGACGTGCGGAAGCCGTCGACGAAGGCGGTCTTCTCGCTGCGCTCGAAGGCGATGCAGGCGATGACCGACTGGTTCTACGACAACCGCTTCGAGGAAGTCGACACCCCCGAACTGTCGACCGCTGGCGCCGAGGGCGGCGCCGACCTCTTCCCGGTCGTCTACTACGACAAGGAGGCGTACCTCTCCCAGAGCCCCCAGCTCTACAAGCAGATTCTCGTCGCCTCGGGCTTCGACCGGCTGTTCGAGGTCGGGCACGCGTTCCGCGCCGAGGACTTCGGGACCTCCCGCCACGTCTCCGAGATCGCGATGTTCGACGTGGAGCTCGGCTACATCGAAGACCACAACGACGTGATGGACGTCCAGGAGGAGTCCCTGCGACACACCATCCGGCACGTCGCCGAGAACGCCCAGCGCGAACTCGAGGAGCTGGGCGTCGACCTCGACGTCCCCGAGGAGGACTTCCCGCGAATCACGTTCGAGGAGGCCCGCGACATCCTCGCCGACGAGTACGACCACGTGCCGGAGGACGACAACGACCTCGACACGAAGGGCGAGCGCCTGCTCGGCGAGTACTTCGAGGAACAGGGGCACCCCGCAGTCTTCGTCGTCGGCTACCCGGACGAGAAGTTCTACTACCGACAGGACGTCGAGGGCGACGACATCGCCTCCCGGAAGTTCGACCTCCTGTACCGCGGTCAGGAACTGTCCTCCGGCGGCCAGCGTGAGCACGACATCGAGCGCCTGAAGGCGGTGATGCGCGAGCAGGGCGTCGAGCCGGAGAACTTCGAGTTCTACCTGGACGCGTTCCGCTACGGCGTCCCGCCCCACGGCGGCTACGGGCTGGGCATCGACCGCCTCGTCCAGCAGCTCGCCGGCCTCGACAACATCAAGGAAGCCATCCTCTTCCCGCGGGACCCCGACCGCCTCGAACCGTAGACCGGTCGAACGACCCGCCGACCGACCCGGTTTTTCTCACTCCAGGTCGTCGATGAGTCCCTGGAGCGTCTGGACGTGTTCTTCGAACATCGATTCGCCGTCCTCGGTGAGCACCGCCGTCGTGTGCGGGCGCTTGTCCACGAACTCCTTGCGGACCTCGACGGCGCCGGCGTCCTCCATGCGCTGGAGGTGACTGGAGAGGTTCCCCTCGGTGAGGTCCAGGTCGTCAGTGAGGTCGCCGAAACTGGACTCGCCGTGCCGGTAGAGGTACGCGAACAGTTCGAGCCGGGTCGGCTGGTGGACGAGCTTGTCGAGGTCCATCCTACGGTCGAGTCAACACCCAGTAGGAGGCTGCGGCGTAAACCACGTACGATGCGCCGAAGGCGGCGTAGCCCCACGTGTGCAGGACGTCGACGTTCGGGATGGCGACACCGACGACGAGCAGGACGACGCCGCCTGCGTGCAGCGCGTACCGGTCCCGGGCGCGGATGCGGTAGGCCTTCAGCGTCTCGCCGGCGACGAGGTAGCCCAGCCCGAGCATCACCGCGACGAGGCCGAGCACGAACGCGTTCTCGGCGAGGTAGCCCAGTTCGGCGAGGAACGGCCGTGCGACGAACTGCGTGGCGAACGACCCGAAGTAGACGACGAGAATCTGGAAGCCGACGTTCGGTTCGTTCGCGCCCGGGCCGTAGGAGTAGTCGTAGCGCCGCGAGAGCACGACGCCGCTCGCGCCGAACAGCCCGAGCCACACCACGGGATACCAGAAGCCCGCGGCACGCTCGAACAACAGCACCTGCGAGATTGCGCTCCCGACGGCGACCAGGGCGCCGAACAGCAGCCACTGCTCGGGGGCACCCTCGTAGCGCTCGGCGATGCCCATCGCGTCCTTGATGCGGTCGAGGTCCTGCTGGAGGCGTCGGGGGTCGACGTCTTCCTCACTCATCGTCGGGGGCTGCGTGGACGTAGTAGTTGAACGCGTCGGTGTAACTCGGTTCGACCGTCTCGACGGTCGCGTCGCCGGCGGCCGCCCGGACGTCGTCGACCGTAGCGTCCGCGCGGAGGAACCCGCGGCGTTCGTCGCCGTGGTAGAACGGCTCGCTGACGACGTGGGGGTCGAGCGCGTCGCTGGCGGCCGCGCCACCGACGACACGGACGACGGTCGGGACACCGTCGAGCAGTGCGTCGGGGGTGTCGACCGCGAGCACGCCGCCGCCGTCCACGAACGCGACGCGGTCGGCGAGGTCGGCGTCGACGGGCCGGTGGCTCGTGGCGACGACAGTCGCTCCGTCGTCGACTCGGTCGCGGACGACCCGGTGGAACGACTGCACCATCGAGAGGTCGACGCCGGCGGTCGGCTCGTCGAGGAGGTACAGCGGCGCGTCGACGGACAGCGCCAGCGAGAGCTCGAGCTTGCGCTTCATGCCCTCCGAGTAGTGCTTGGTGCGCTTGTCGAGGTCGCCGGCGAGCCCGAGGTCGTCGACGTACTCCCGCCAGCGGTCCGTGAACTCGGGGTGGAGGCGGGCGTAGAACGCGGCGGTCTCGCTGCCGGAGAGGGTGTCCACGCTGGCGCCGCCCTGCAACAGCAACGAGAGGCTGTGGCCGCCGTCCTCGGCGACCGGCGTCCCGAACACGGAGATGGAGCCGTCGGTCGGTTCGATCGCGCCGGCGAGACACGACAGCAACACCGTCTTCCCGGTGCCGTTGGGCCCCATCAGCAACAGCACTTCGTTCTTCGAGACGGTGAGGTCGACGCCGTCGAGGACGCCGTCGTCTCCGAACTCCTTGCGGACGTTCCGGGCCTCGAGGACGGGCTGGTCGGCGCTCACTGGACCTCACCCCGGTAGAGCGAGCGGCGCGTGGCGACGACCGCCAGTCCGAGGCCGGCGACGGCGTAGCCGGCGAGCAATGCGAGGTGGCCAGTGCCGGTCGGCGCTCCGGGCGCTGCGAGGCCAGCGCGCGTCCAGTCCCCGACGGGGACGACGTGGTGGACAGCCAGCCGGGTCGCCAGCGCGTTCGGCACGACGTTGACGAAGTCGGCTGCGCCGGCGAGCATCCCGGGCTGGACGCCGTTGTAGCCGGTGAGGAAGAACGCGAGCATGACGACGCTGACCGCGACGATGCTCGCGAACTTCGCGTCCGGGACGGCGGCGACGAGGACGACGGCGACGCTCGCGGCGAACAGCCCGAGCGCCAGTAGGCCCAGCAGCGCAATCGGCACGGAGAGCGCCGACCGGAGCGCGTACTCGGCACCGGTGGCGGCGCCGACGCCGAGCACGGCGAGGACGGCGGCGACGGCGAACAGGTAAGCGGCGGCGAACCGCCCGAGGAAGTCGGCGGCGGGGACCACCGGGAGCGCCCGGAACTGGGCGTACCGGCCGTCCTCGACGTCGGCGACCAGCGACTGCGAGAACGTGTTCAGGAAGACGGTCAGCGCCGCGAACGTCCCGTAGGAGACGGCGTTCGTAGCCTTCACGACGCTGGCCACACCCTCGGGCATGCCGCTGGTGTCGATGAAGAGGTACACCGACAGCAGGTAGAATCCGGCGGGAAACGCCACCGCCCAGAAGAGGACGGCGCCGTTGCGGCGGAGCGTCTGGAGGGTTCGCACGGCGAACGCCGTGGTCTGTTCGGTGAGGCGGCCTACAGGGGGGAGGCCGCGCGTCTCGATGCTCATACCACACCCACCGGCACCCGCCCACAAATAAGTTTGCAGCACAAATTGACTTTGCGACGCAAAGTTTGGTGGCAGTCGTGGTGCTGCCGGCAGTCACGTCGCTCTCACCGCAGGGTGCCGCCACAGTCGACACTCGTAGCCGTACTCCTCCGGCGAAAAATTGTCGTCGGGCGGTCGCTTGCTCGCTACTTCCGGTTCAGTTCCAGGGGCCGAAGTCGGGGTCGACCTGCCGGTCGCGACGGTCGATGCCGTCGACCTTCGCCACGTCCTCGTCGTCGAGTTCGAGGTCGAGGCTCGCCCAGTTGTCGGCGATGTGGTCCTCGCCGGTCGCCTTCGGGATGGCCGTGACGCCCTTCTCGCGGACCCACGCCAGACTCACCTGCGCCTCGCTGACGCCGTGCTTCTCCGCGACGTCCTGAATCTCGGGCACGTCGAAGACCTCGCCGCGGGCCAGCGGCGAGTACGCCACTAGCTCGATGTCCTCGCCGTCGGCGTACTCCCGTAGCTCGTCCTGCTGGAGGAGCGGGTGGAACTCCACCTGGTTGGCGAACGGCAGCTCGCCGAGCACGTCCCGCGCCTCGTCGAGGTGCCGGGGTTCGAAGTTGCTCACGCCGATGCGGTCGGTCACGCCGTCGGCCTGCAGGTCGGCGAACGCCGACAGCGTCTCCTCGGCGTCGTACTCGTTGGCCGGCCAGTGCACGTACAGGAGGTCGACGGCGTCGACGCCGAGCTTCTCGAGGCTCTCCTCGGTCGACGCCACGACGTCGTCGGCGCCGAGTTCGCTCGTCCACACCTTCGTCGCGAGGAAGACGTCCTCGCGGTCGACGTCGGCGGCCGCGATGCCGTCGCCGACGGCGTCCTCGTTCCCGTAGATCTGGGCGGTGTCGACGTGCCGATACCCCATCTCGAGGGCCGTCTGCACGCTGTTCGCACACGCCTCGGGGTCCTCGTTCTGCCAGGTGCCGAGCCCGAGTACGGGCATCTCGTTCGCGAGCGGTGCGCGCTGCTGCGCGTCCTGTGACATACAACACGCAAGACCCGGCGCGCGGTTAGGGGTTGGGGCTCCGGCGAACCACCCGGTCGGCGATTACTCCTCGAGGCGGTCTCGCGCGAACCGCGCGAGCAGCGGGATGTCGCTGGTGTGCACGAACTGCAGCAGCGACCGCCAGCCACCCTCGTTGGCACCGGACAGCGTCTCGATGTCCGCCGACTCGAGGTCCCGCATCAGTCGGTCGTAGCGGTCGTTCGACGCCAGATACAGCAGCTGGGTCATCGTCAGCCGGGTGCGGGCGTTCGGGGCGACGCGATTGTGCCAGAGGTCGTCGTAGATGGACAGCGCTTCGGCGGACGTGTCGGGGTCGGACGCCATGAAGCAGCGGTCGGCGGTGACGGCGGCCGCGCGAGCGGACTCCATGCACTTGTGGATGCCCTCGCCCCACAGCGGGTCGATGGTCGGGACGGTGTCGCCGATAGCCATGAAGTTGTCCGTCGAGAGGCTCGCCGGCATCTGGATGTGGGCCGAGCCGCGGTGCTGTTTGCCGGCGAGTTTCTTCGCGTCGGCGAGCCGCGGGTCGGTCTCCATCCAGTAGTCGAGGTAGTCGTCGATGCTCTTGGAGCCGTCTCCGAAGCGCTGGTAGCTCTCGTTCTGGATGTAACAGATGCCGACCTTCGCGGTGTCCCCGCCCGTGTGGAAGATCCACGAGTAGCCGCCGGGCGCGAGGTCGTGGTCGAGGCGCAGCATCATCGCGTCGTGGAGGTCGGCGTAGCCGTCGTGGTCCACGTGGACGTTCTCCATCTCCCACTCGATGCCGATGGCCTGGTTGCTGCGCCGGAGGTCCGTGACGCCGAGCTTCTTCGCCAGCGGCGCTGCGGGACCGGTGGCGTCGACGACGATGTCGCCGTAGACCTCCTCGTCGCCGGCGTACTTCACGCCGACAATCTCCCCGGCCTCCGTGATGGGGTTGTTCACGCGCGCCTCGAACCGGTAGTCGGCACCGTGTTTGCGCCCTTCGGCGACGAGCCACTGCTTGAACTCCGCGAACTCCAGGACTGCTCCGGGCTGGTCCTGGACGAAGTACTCGCTGGGCGACTCGAGGACGACGTCGTCGGTGTACTGCATGACGACGTCGTCGGGCACGCCGAACGCGCCCATCAGCGACGCGAACGTGCCCGCAGTGGACTTGTTCGACTGGCGAGGGAACTCGTCCTCGGGTTCGGCTTCGAGGACAACCACGTCGTAGCCTCGCTGGGCGAGGTCCCGCGCGCACTGTGCTCCTGCCGGGCCGGCGCCGGCGACGACGACGTCGTAGTGGTCGGACATGGATATCTTCGGTCTCGTAGTCGACGCGGGTCGGCCGCTGTGGAGCGCGACCGACCGCGACAGCCTGCCGCCGGCTGCACCTCCGTGGCCGGCGGCGACCCGCGCGAGTGCAGTTATTCGTCTGGAACCGCGCCGGGGACTAAAAACACGCGGGAACGTTCCTGACGCCCGCGAAGGGGCGGAATCTGCCGGAGAGTGGTTCACGCCACCCAGTCAGGACAGTCGGTACGCCCGAAGCTGGGTCACTGCCACTCGGTAGGCGGCCGGGAGCGCGACGGCGACCGCAATCAGGACGGCTCAGGCGGCCGCCACGACTCCGCTCGCGTCGATACTTCAGCCGAACGGGAGTGCGTGCGAGGCCGGCACAGCCACCACCTCGCCGGCGAAGTCGCTGTGGACGGCAGCGGCCGCAACGACCGTCGCGGTGAGTGCGGCAGAGAATGCACCGTACGCGACTTTACCGGGCGGGACGGCGCGCGGAAGTCGACGCCGTCGACGGTCGGCCGTGGCCGTAGTGTTTCGTCGGCTCGTCGGCGTGGCTTCCTGACGTTACTGTTTCTCCAGACGGGCGACGAGAGTCAACAGACCGTACAGTACTGCCAGCGTCACGGGGAACAGCGCCAGCACGCTCGCGGTGTCGCCGAGGGGGAGCAACTCAGTGACCTCGTTCGCGAGGACGACAGTGAGCGCGCCGACGAGGAGGGCGTGCCAGCGCGAGACGGCGTCCAGTCGTTCCTTCAGTCGCGCGTCGACCGGGTTGCCGGCGCCGCCGGCGCAGTCAGTCGTCGTGCTGTCGGCACCGGGGTCGTCGGCTGTCCGCTTTTCCGTGTCGTGCTGTCGGGGGTGTTGTGGGGTCATGGCTGGAACCGGCTCGCCGTGTAAAGCGAGCTTTACAGTAAAGCATGTTTTACACTCCTACCTAAACCTATCGGTGGGTCGAACGGACGCGCCGAGTGGAGGCTCGGCCAGCTAGTCGCCGAACTCGGGGTCGAACAGGTCCTCGACTCGGCAGTCGAAGAACTCCGCGAGCTTGAATGCCAACTCGATACTGGGGTCGTAGCGGTCGCGTTCGATGGCGTTGATGGTCTGGCGGGTGACGCCGACGGCGGCCGCGAGGTCTGCCTGGCTCAGGTCGGCCTCGTCGCGGTGTTCGCGCACCTCGTTTTTCATCGTCGGTAGCGGACGGCAGTGTAGACGGCGCCGTAGACGACGAACAGCGCCGAGATGGTGTAAAAACCCCCGACGGCCTGTTCGGGCACCGCCACTGACGGCAGCTGGTCGGCGACGACGAGCCCGGTCATCGCCACGAGGCCGACGCCTCCAGCGATCTGGAGCGTGCGGAGACTCGCACGGCGCTCCAGTTCCAGGTCACGCTCGTCGTACAACGTGACGGACGTGCCCTTCCAGACGCCGAGGAACGCGAGGATGCCGGTCCAGTACACCACGAGCCCGACGAACGGGTAGTCGAGCTCCACCGCGACGAGGAACCCGGCGACACCGGCAGCGATGCTCCCGTACATCAGCCGGCGGTAGCGTCGAATCGTCGCCACTCGACTTCCCCCGGTCGATCCGTGGTCGCTCATTGACACAATCGTAAAACGAGCTTTACGCCCGGGCCGCTTGTAGGTTTCCACTCTCCGACACCACTGCTATCTGGCTGGCCCTCCAGACACCACTGTGGCCGTGATTCACGAACACTACCGGCCGACGACGGACGACTACCCGCCGGGCGTCTACCGGGTCGTCGGTACGCCAGACCCTGCAGCGCTCCTCCGGGTGACGGACGCCGACGGTCGCCGCGCCAGCACCGGTCACCTCGAACGCGTCCCACGCGGCGACCTCGAAGACTGCTTCGAGCCTGCGACCGACCCCGACGCGGGCATCGACCCCGTCCGCGGGGTGAGGAACGCGCTCCAGGGGCTGTACTGGCAGGTCCGGAAGTTCCTCTGAACGCGCCCCAGCAGTCCCGGAGCGACCACCACACGTGAGCCGTCAGCAGACCGCCTGTACGGCAGCCAGCGCCCTCACTGGGCCGACGGTTCTCCGGTGACGGGAACCGGAAACTACGATTAAGTGTCACGGATACTAATTTTCGGACGCAATGCCTGTATCCGACCTCGCGCGGGACGACGTCGTCACCGTCGACCCGTCCACCCCCGTCACCGAAATCGCATCGACGATGGCCCGAGCCGACGTCGGCAGCGTCCTCGTCACGTCCAGCGGCCAGCCCGTCGGCATCGTCACGGACCGCGACCTCACCGTGCGCGTGCTCCCGGACGCAGGCGACCCAACCTCGCTCACCGCCGAGGACGTGATGTCCGACGACCTCCACGTCGTCGACGACAACGCCGGCTTCTTCGAGGCCGCCGAGACGATGAGCGACCACGGCGTCCGCCGGCTCCCGGTCATCGACGGCGACGGCGACCTCGCCGGCATCATCACCATCGACGACCTCACGGAACTGCTCGCCGACGAAGAACAGCACGTCGCGGAGGTCCTGCGCGCACAGCGGCCACCGTACTGACCACAGCACGGTCTGCCCGAGCGGTAACGCGGCGTCTCGAGGCACTGCGAACGGAGACCGGGGAGAGAGAAACGGGCGCGTCGGCGACGCGACCTAGTAGAACTCGCGGACGAGGTCGGTGGCGCCGTCGGGGGCGCCGTCCGGAATCTCGGCCATGTTCTCGGTGACGCCGTGGGCTTCGTGGTACGGCGTGGAGTCCTCGTCCTGGTAGAGGACGCCCATGTACTCCTTGTCGGCGTCGAGGATGGCGTCCTTGGCCTGGTCGTAGTCGTGGCGGTCGTAGTCGTCGTCCTCGCTGAGGTCCACGAGACTGTCGCGGAAGTAGTCGTACGTGTCGACGTCGTTGAACGTGACACACGGCGAGAACGTGTTGACGAGGCTGAAGCCGTCGTGCTCGATGGCCTCCTCGACGATCTCCTGGTGGCGAAGCGCGTCCGAGGAGAAGCTCTGCGCGATGAAGCTCCCGCCGGCAGCCATCGCGAGCGCGAGCGGGTTCACCGGCGGCTGCTTCGGGCCGTCCGGGGACGTCGACGTCTCGAAGTCCGGCCGGCTGGTCGGGGACGCCTGCCCCTTCGTCAGCCCGTAGATGCGGTTGTCCATCACGACGTACGTGATGTCGACGTTCCGGCGGACAGCGTGGATGAAGTGGCCGGCGCCGATGGAGTAGCCGTCGCCGTCGCCGCCCGCGACCATCACTTCGAGGTTCGGGTTCGCGAGCTTGGCGCCGGTGCCGACGGGGAGCGCGCGACCGTGCACGCCGTGCAGCGCGTACGACCGCATGTACGTGCCGATCTTCCCCGAACAACCGATGCCGGCGACGACGAACGTGTCGTCGGGGCTGTTGCCGGTCTCGGCGAGGGCCTTCATCATGCCGTTCATCGTGCCGAAGTCACCACAGCCCGGACACCACGTGGGCTGCTTGTCGGACTTGAAGTCGGTGAAGCGGACGTTCTCTGAGCTCATGCTAGGGTCTCCGTGATTTCGTCGGCGAGTTCGTCTGCCTTGAAGTCGACGCCGTCGTACTTGTTGATTCGGCCGACCCGTTCGAGCACGTCGTGTTCGACGATGTCGGCGAACTGGCCGGTGGCGTTGGCTTCCACGACGACGACCTGGTCTGCGGCCTGTACCTCGTCAGTGAGGTCGGGCCGCGGGTAGATGTACGGCACCGAGACGACGCGGACGTCCGGGTCGTCCTCGCCGAGGTAGTCGAGCGCCTCGACGATGGTGCCCTCGTTGGAGCCCCACGAGATGACGAGGTTGTCGGCGTCGCCGTCACCGAACTCGCGGTAGTCGAAGTCCTCGCGCTCGCGGGCCGTGTCGACCTTCTGGTAGCGCTTGTCGACCTGTTCGACGCGGACGTCAGTGTCCTCGGTCCGGCGGCCGAGCTCGTCGTGCTCGAGGCCGGTGGACATGTGGACGCCGCCCTCGGTGCCCGGCACGGCGCGCGGGCTGACGCCGTCGGCGGTGACGGCGTGGGGCTTGAACTGGTCGTTCTCGTTCTGCCACGCCGAAATCTCGTCCTCGTCGACGAGCTTCCCGCGGTCGATCTCGACCTCGTCCATGTCGAACTCGTCGGGCGCGTACGTGCGCTCGGTGACCGCCATCGAGAGGTCGGCGGTGAGGTAGACCGGAATCTGGTACTTCTCCGCGAGGTTGAACGCCTCGACGGTCTTGTGGAAGCACTCCGCGACCGACGTCGGTGCGAGGACGAACCGGGGAATCTCGCCGTGGCCGCCCTTCAGCATCATGTTCAGGTCGCCCTGCTCCTGTTTGGTCGGCATCCCCGTGGAAGGGCCCGACCGCATGACGTTCGCGACGACCAGCGGCGTCTCGCTGGTGGCGACGAGGCCGAACGTCTCACTCATCAGGTCGATGCCCGGACCGCTGGTCGCAGTCATCGACCGGGCGCCGGCGCGCGCGGCGCCGAGCGCCATGTTGATGGCGGCGAGTTCGTCCTCCGCCTGAACCACGTGGCCACCGAACTGCTCGATGCGGCCGGTGAGGTACTCCATGACGTCCGTCGCGGGCGTGATGGGGTAGCCGGCGTAGAACCGGCAGCCGGCGGCGATGGCGCCCATGCCGATGGCTTCGTCGCCGTTCAGCAGGACGTAGTCCTCGTCGGTGGTCTCGAGGGAGTACCGCGGGCCCTCGTCGGCGTACTCTTCCTCGACGTACTCGGCGCCGAGCCGAGCCGCCTGCTTGTTGTTCTCGACGATGCTCTCGCCCTTCCCGCCGAAGCGCTTCTCGAGGGACTCGTCGAGGTTCTCGATGGGGAAGTCCGCGACGGCGCAGACGGCGCCGAGCGCGACGATGTTGCGCATGATGGCGCCGCCGGCGTCCTCCGCGAGGTCCTTCAGCGGGACGTCGAGGCCCGTCACCTCGCCGGGCGCCTCGAAGTCCGAGAACTCCGTGCGGTCGCCGTCGTAGATGACGACGGAGTTCTCGTGGAGCTCGTCGAGGTTCTCGTCGACGGTGCGCTCGGTGAGCGCGATGAGGATGTCGAGGCGGTCGACCACACTCTGTACCTGGTCGACCGACGTGCGGACCTTGTAGGCAGTGTAGCCACCCCGGATTCGTGATGCGAAGTCCTTCGAGGTGAACACGTGCCGGCCGGCGCGCGACAGCGCCTGTGCGAAGATCTTGCCGGTGGACGCGATTCCATCGCCGGCTTCGCCGCCGATGGCCCAGTTCAGGTCGTCGTGCATGTGGTTACCGGCTACCCGCGCCGCCAGCAAAAAGGCTTCTGAAGGCGTACCCCGGCAAGAATCGAACGGAACGCTCGGCCGAGACGACGAAACTGGACGCGCGTCGGCTCCCGGCCGATAGCCCTGCACGTCCACCGTGGGAGTGTCCGGGAACCGTGAACCCCGGAAGTTAGATTCGAACTAAATCGTGGGGTGGACCGGTGCCGCGGTCGCGGTGAAACGAACGGATTAGGTGCGTGGCTCACCAGACGGCGGTATGGACGAGACACCGGTGACGGTGCGGGCGGTCGAGGACGTGGGCCCGGAGACGGTCGCCGTGACCTTCGAGACACCGGAGGGGTTCGCGGCCGAACCCGGGCAGTTCGTGCGCGTCGTCCGCGAGTTCGAGGACGGTGAGTCGGAGGGCCGGTACTACACGCTGTCGTCGCCGACCGTGGCGGAGACCTTCGAAGTGACCGTCGGCGTGGACCCCGAGGGGACGCTGGGGCCGTGGCTGGCGAGCCGCGAGCCCGGCGACGAGGTCACCGTCGAGGGGCCGTTCGGCGACGAGTACTATCAGGGCGAGCCGTCGGTGCTCGTGCTCGCGGGTGGCCCGGGCGTCGGCCCGGCCGTGGCAATCGCCGAGCGCGCCGTGGAGGCGGGCGCCGAGGTCGCTCTCGCCTACGAGGACGACCAGCCCGTCCACGAACCCCGGCTCGCCGCGCTCTCCGAAGCGGGCGCGTCCGTGCTCGTCGTCAGCGACGCGTTCGAGGACGCGGTCGCGACGCTCGCCGACGCCTCCGACCAGGCCGCGTTCGTCTACGGCTTCTCGGCGTTCTGCGGCGCCGCCACCGACGCGCTGGAGGCCGAGGGATTCGACACCGACGCCGCGAAAGTCGAGAGCTTCGGTCCCGCACCCTGACTCCGAGGTCACCTTCGTGTCGGCACCAATCAGCGTCCGCTCGCGACGCGCTATCGACCAGCGACTCGACGAACTCCGCGAGGCTCACGCGCCGTTCCCGTGCCACACGGAGACTGTCGAGAACGACCCGGCGCTGTTCGCACACGGCCAGACGTTCTTCGACGCCGGCGGGCGCGGCGGCGCCGGCGCCCGAGTCACCGACGACGACGGCCGCCTGCTCCTGATTCGCCACCCGCGAGCGCCGGAGACGTGGACGCTTCCGGCCGGCGGCCACGAGCCCGGCGAATCGTTCGCGGAGACGGCTGTCCGGGAGGTCTGGGAGGAGACGGGCGTCGAGTGCGAACTGACGGGGGTCTGGCAAGCGAAGCGCCGCCGGTTCGTCCACCGGGAGGACCCCGAACGCCGCGGCTACCTGCTGTCGGTGTTCTTCACGGCGGAGTACGTCGGTGGCGACGCCGGCCGCTACCCGGAACGGTGGGACGACGACGCCGACGAGGAGATTCTCGCGGTCGAGTGGTTCGAGAACCCACCGGAGAACACCGCCGGGTTCGTCACCGACCCCGACGTCCCGGAGCGGGACCCAGTGAGCGAAACCTGACCGGTCAGTGCTCGACGAACTCGATTAGCGCGCCGCCCGTGTCTCTCGGGTGCAGAAACGCGACGTCGTGGCCCCACGCGCCGTCCCGGGGTTCGTCGTCGATGAGCGCGACGCCGGCGTCACGGGCGGTCTGGAGCGCGGCCTCGATGTCGTCGGTGGCGAACGCGACGTGGTGGATGCCGCCGCCCTGCTTCTCGAGGTAGCTCCCGATGGTCGTGCCGTCCTCGACCGGTTCGAGCAGTTCGACGTAGCCGTCGCCGCCGAGGTCGAGGAAGACGACCCGGAGGCCGTCGAAGGCCTCCTCGTGGGCAACCGGTGCGTCCAGCAGTTCGGTGTAGAGGCCGGCGAGACTCTCGGCGTCCTCGGTGGCGACGCCGACGTGGTCCACGTGCATACTCGCAGGTGGCTCGCGGGCGTCTATCAAGCCACCGACCGACGGGGCCTACGCCTCCGGCTCGTGCGCTGGCTCGGGGAGGCCGAACTCGACGCCGGTGAGCTCCTCGGAGACAGTCCAGAGTCGGCGCGCCGTGTCCTCGTCGCGCGACCGCTCGCTGGACTGCTGGCGCTCGGGGTGGCCGCGCATGTTCAGGAAGCCGCCCGGCCCGACGTACTCGCCGCCGTCGACGCTCGGGTCGGTCGCGGCGTACAGCAGGGGCCACGCGCCCCGCTCGGCGCTCTGGCCGACGAGCGCGTTCGCCGCCTTCATGGCGAGCAGCCGCAGCCGCGACCCCTCGGCCTCGGGGCCGCGCAGCTGGAGGTTCGTGGCGGCGTACCCCGGGTGGCAGGCGACGCTCGTCACGCTCGCCGATGCCGCCCGGAGCCGGCGGTCCAGTTCGTACGTGAACAGGACGTTCGCCAGCTTCGACTGCCCGTACGCCGACCACTTGCCGTAGTCGTCGGTGTGCTGGAGGTCCTCGAAGTCGATCTCGCCGGTCTCGTGGGCGCCGGAGGACTGCGTGACGACACGGGTCTCGCCGCTGGTCCGCCGGAGCACGCCCAGCAGCTCGGCGGTGAGCGCGAAGTGCCCGAGGTGGTTGACGCCGAACTGGGTCTCGAAGCCGTCGGCAGTCTCCGAGCGGGGAATCGCCATCACGCCGGCGTTGTTTGCGAGCACGTGCAGCGCGTCGTACTCGGTCCGGAACCAGTCGGCGAACGCCGTCACCGAGTCGAGGTCGGCGAGGTCCAGTTCCCGCACCGTCAGCGACGCGCCCGGGTACTCTGCAGCGACGTCGTCGCGGGCGTCCTCGCCGCGCTCGGTGCTCCGGCACGCCATGACGACGTGGGCGCCCGCCCGGGCGAACGCCTTCGTCGCCTCGAACCCGATGCCGCTGTTCGCGCCCGTCACCACGACCGTCCGGCCGGACTGGTCCGGCACGTCGGCCGCCGTCCAGTTGGCGTCGTCACTCATGGCTGACCACTGGACGGCCAGCGGGAAAACTCGGGGTGCCGCGGCCAGCCGTGCCGGGACACGCGTCGCCGACGGGCGACCGGCCTATCAGACTGCGGCGCCGGGCTGGTGCTCGCCGAAGACGTCCCGGAGCGTGTTACAGATCTCGCCGACGCTCGCGTACGCCTTCACGGCGTCCACGATGTACGGCATCACGTTCTCGTCGCCCTCGGCGGCCTCACGGAGCGCCGCGAGCGCAGCCTCCACGGCTTCCTCGTCGCGGTCGGCCTTGACATCGTTCAGGCTCTCGATCTGGCGGCGCTCG
Organism: Halobacterium rubrum; assembly: GCF_021729015.1. GTDB lineage: Archaea > Halobacteriota > Halobacteria > Halobacteriales > Halobacteriaceae > Halobacterium > Halobacterium rubrum. Next base: position 23,181 of record NZ_JAJQQZ010000002.1, on the reverse strand, counting down.
TCCTCCTCGGTGACCTCCTCGATGTCGGCCTCGGGCTCCTCCTCCTCGACCTCGAACTCGTTGACGCCGACGATGACGCGTTCTTTCTCCTCGATCTCCTGCTGGCGGTCGAACGCCACGTCCTGAATCTGGCGCTGCACCCACTGGTCCTCGACGGCCTGCCGCATCCCGCCCCGGGAGTCGACCTCGTCGAGAATCTCCCGGGCTTCGGCCTCGATGTCGTCGGTGAGGCTCTCGATGTAGTAGCTGCCGGCCAGCGGGTCGATGGTGTCGGCGGCGCCGGACTCGTGGGCGAGAATCTGCTGGGTGCGCAGCGCGGTCCGCACCGACTCCTCGCTCGGAATCGAGAGCGCCTCGTCTTTCCCGTTCGTGTGCAGGCTCTGGGTCCCGCCGAGCACTGCGGCCAGCGCCTGGTAGGCGACCCGGACGATGTTGTTGTCGATCTGCTGGGCGGTGAGCGTCGAGCCAGCCGTCTGCGTGTGGAACTTCAGCTGCTTGCTCTTGGGGTTCTCGGCGTCGAAGCGCTCCTCCATAATCTTCGCCCACATCCGGCGGGCGGCCCGGAACTTCGCGACCTCCTCGAGGATGTTGTTGTGGGCGTTGAAGAAAAAGGAGAGCTGGGGCGCGAACTCGTCGACGTCGAGCCCGGCGTCGAGGGCGGTCTGGACGTACTCGATGCCGTCGCCGAGCGTGAACGCGACCTCCTGGGCGGCCGTCGCGCCCGCCTCCCGGATGTGGTAGCCGGAGATGGAGATGGTGTTGAACTTCGGCGTCTCCGCGGCGCAGAACTCGAAGATGTCCGTGATGACGCGCATCGACGGCTCCGGCGGGAAGATGTAGGTGTTGCGCGCGATGTACTCCTTGAGGATGTCGTTCTGGATGGTGCCCCGGAGCTCCTCGCGGTCGACGCCCTGCTGGTCGCCGACGGCGATGTACATCGCGAGCAGGACGCTGGCGGGCGCGTTGATGGTCATCGACGTGCTCACCTCGTCCAGCGGGATGCCGTCGAAGACGGTCTCCATGTCTGCGAGCGTGTCGATGGCGACGCCGGACTTCCCGACTTCGCCTTGCGCCATCGTGGCGTCGGAGTCGTAGCCCATCTGTGTCGGGAGGTCGAACGCCATCGAGAGTCCGGTCTGGCCCTCGTCGAGCAGGTAGTTGAACCGCTCGTTGGTCTCCGCGGCGGTCCCCATGCCGGCGTACTGGCGCATCGTCCACAGCCGGCCGCGGTACATCGTCGGGTAGACGCCGCGCGTGTAGGGGTCCTCGCCGGGGAACCCGAGGTCCTCGCCGTAGTCGAGGTCTGCGACGTCCTCGGGCGTGTAGAGGGCGTCGACGGACTGGCCGCCGGTGTCGGTCTCGAAGGAGTCCTTGCGCTCCCCGAACCGGTCGAGCGTCGGCCCCAGCGTCTCCTCCTCCCAGTCCTCGCGGGCGTCCCGGATCGCCGCGAGGTCGTCGTCGTCGTACATACCCGGACGGACGGCGGACGCCGCCTTAATCCTTGTACGTTCCTACCGGACGACGACCCGCCGTTCGCTGGGGTCGACAGTGACCTCCCGCCCCACCGGCATCGGCGCGACGGGGTTCGTGTGCCCCCAGTCCAGCCCCAGCACGACGGGCGCGTCGGGGTTGTAGCGGCCGACTTGCTCGGCGACCGCGTCGTATACGTCTTCGCGGTAGGCGTCGCGGTCGCCGCCTGGCGTGTCGCTGGCGTAGCTCCGGGTCGGTGGCCGGCCGACGAGCACGGCGTCGAACCGCTCCAGCAGTCCGCGTTCGCCCATCGCCATGAGGCTCCCCGCGACGTCCCAGGGGAACGGGACGTGCTCGGCGGTCTCGATACAGAGTACCGCCCCGTCCAGCCGCCCGGGGTCGGGGAGGTAGCGGTCGCTCGCGAGGTGCCAGTCCAGGATGGACCGCGAGCCACCCCACAGCCGGCCCGTCGCGGTCTCGTCACCGCCGGCCCACCGCCAGCCCGGGTTCGGCTCGTACTCGGGGCGCTCGCCGAGCAGGCTCGGGTCCGTCCACCAGTGGGTCGGCTCGTCCGTCCACTCGTCGCTGGCTTCGAGTTCGCCGGCGGGGTCCTCGAAGAACATCCGCCGGCAGTACCGCTCCGTGTACTCGGGGACGCTGCCCGGGGTCGCAATCTCGTTCAGCAGCTGGGCGCCGTTGAAGGAGACGACGCCCTCGCGCCAGAGGAACAGCCCGAGGTTCGTGTTGTCGCTCATCCCGTAGAACCGCGTCGGGTGCTCGCGGAGCACTTCGGCGTCGAGGTGTTTCAGCACGCGCAACTGGTCGTCGCCGCCGATGGTCGCGAAGACGCCCCGGATGTCGGGGTCACGGAACGCCCGATGGAGGTCGGCGGCCCGGGCTTCGGGGTGGTCGCGCAGGAAGCCGTCGCGCTGCCGGGCGGTCGGGTAGACCACGGGCTCCAGGTCGAAGACGTCGCGGAGGCGGTCGAGCGCCAGTTCGAGGAGGTGCGGGGCGTCGCGTGCGCCACCCGAAGACGGCGCGACGACGGCGACACGGTCGCCGGGCTCCATCGCGGGCGGCGTGACGAACTCACGGGGCATACACTGTCGCGGACTGTCCGGTGTCAAAAGCGTTCAGTCAGTGTGCAGCCGAGTGGCATCCGGCACTGGGGGACCGTCACCCCCCGGTGTCGTACTTGTACGTCGCGGACTCGGAGTCGATGCCGAAGTCCTCGGCGGTGTCCTCGTCGTCTTCGTCGTCGTCGCCGTAGTCGTCCTCGAAGCGGCGACGCAGGCGCTCGGGCACCTCGAAGGCGCCGAACGCCACGTGCAACGGTTCGGCGTCGGGCTGGTACTCCCGGGTGGCGGCGAGCCGGTCGCCCAGCGGCGCCGGCAGGTCGGCCTCGTCGACGCGCTGGAAGCCGAACTGTTCGAGGTACTCCGGCTCGTCCGTCAGCGCGTACGCCTCGTCGAAACCCTGCTCGCGGGCGTCGTCGACGAGATACTCGAGGAGGTGGGCGCCCACGCCCTGTCCACGCCAGTCGTCGAGCACGCCGATGTTCGTGAACTCACAGACCCGTCCCTCGTCGTCGCCGTCGGTCGCGTCACCAGAGTGGACGCGGAAGCGCGCGAACCCAGCGCGTTCGTTCGTGTCCTCGTCGACGGCCAGCACGTAGTCCCGCGACCGGAACGCAGGGTCCTCGAAGCCGTACTCGTCGAGTCGGTCGAGCAACCACACCTCTTCGTGGTTCTCGGCGTCCCGGGCGAACATGCCAGACGTTTGGACGGCGCCGGGGAAAAGCGTTTGTGGGGGACGGGTCGGCGCAACACCTTACTCGCCGGCTCCGGTCTGTCGGAACGATGACCGACGACCCCGACGACCGGGCGCCGGCGTCCGACTACGACCCCGGCGACCAGATTCTCCCCGGCTGGTCGGCCGACCGGGATGCGACCGCCGAACAGCCGGACGGCGGCGAGTCGGCGTTCGCCCTCGTCGGCAACGAGATCCGCGCCGCCATCGTGGAGACGCTCGGCGACGAGCGCGGCCAGGAGGGCGCCCGGCCGATACTGTCGTTCTCCGAGCTGCACGACGCCGTCGACGTCGACGTCGTCTCCAGCCAGTTCAACTACCACCTCCAGCGGCTCGTCGACAACTTCGTCGACCAGACCGAGGACGGTTACCGGCTCCGCCCGGAAGGCTCGCGGCTCTACCGGCTGATGCGCGCCGGAACCGTCTCCGAGCGCACGACGTTCGGCCCCGTCGACGTCGGGTTCGACTGCCACCACTGCGGGACGCCGGCAGAGGGCGTCTACGCCGACAGCATGTTCACCGTCCAGTGCCGGGCCTGCGAGACGCTGTACGACCTCGTGCTCGTGTCCCCGGGGACGCTGGAACCCGGCGAGAGCGACGGCGCCGACGAGCCGGCGCTCGTCGCTCGCATCGACCAGTACACCCGCCACCGCCGGCTGGCGTTCTCGCGGGGCGTCTGTTCGGTGTGCGCCAACGACCTCGACGTCGCGCTCATAGACGGCGACGAGTCGCCGTTCGCTGAGTACCAGGACCGCCAGGTGGTCGTCCACCAGTCCTGCGGGCACTGCGGCAGCCAGATGTACGTCGGCGTCGGCGAGGCGCTGCTGTACGACCCGGGACTGGTGTCGTTCTGCTGGGAGCGCGGCGTCGACGTCACGAGCGAACTGGTGTGGTCGCTCCCGTGGGCGATGACCGACGACGCCGTGACCGTCCAGTCACGGGACCCGTGGCGGGTCGCCGTCGACGTGCCGGCCGGCGGCGACACGTTGCGCGTCGTGGTCGACGGCGACCTCTCGGTCGTCGAGCGCGAGGCGCGCTGACCGCCGTCACTCGCAGGCGACGGACTCGGCGACGGCGAGCAGCGTCTCCACGGAGACGCCCTCGCCGCGGACGGTGTACCGGTAATCGCCGCAGTTCCAGGAGACCGACGTGGTCGACCCCAGCGAGACGGCGGCGTCGTTGCCGGCGACCTCGGTCTCACGGTCGCCGCGCGGCGGGAACGTCCGGTCGTACTTCGCGACCGACACCGACGCCGTCTCGTTGACGTACTGGAGGCCGACGCCGTGGACCTCGCCGGTCGTCTCGGTGGCAGCAGTCAGCCGCAGCGACCCGGGCACCTCGGGGTCGGGGACGGAGACGTTCGTCTCGGCGGCCAGCCGCTCGACCGACGCGTAGGCGGTGCGCTCGGGCGTCTCGAGCGTCTCGACGGTGGCGTTCGCCGGCGGGTCGAATCTGAACGTCTCGGCGTCCAGCCCGGGGTCGAAGTCGACGTCCTCGTACGTGGTCTCGACGCTCACTCGCTGGCCGTCCTCGTCGGTCCACGTCGCCTGGCGCGCCAGCGGGAAGAAGTGCGACCGGTCGACCCACAGCGTCTGCTCGAAGTCTCGCTCGGCGTCTTCGGGTGCCGCCAGCCGCAGGACGTACGCCTCGCGCCCGTCGACGGCTTCGGTCCCCTCGTAGGAGAGCTGGAGTGCGGCCGTGTCGGTGGCGGTGCTGGCCGCGGGCCCGTTGGCGCCCGCCGGAACGACTGGCAGCGGAGAGACGTCCTCGACCGTCTCCGTGCCGTCGGCGTCGGTGACGGTCAGCCGGCCGAACAGGCGCTCGACGCGGTCGCCGAACGTCGGCCCGGCACCGGTGCCCGACGCCGAGAACTGCGTCGCGGCGTTCTCGTCGCGGTCGTACAGCGTCACCGTCGAGTCGTTCTCGACGACCACGTCGTACCGGCGGTCGGTCGCTTCGAGCACCTCGACGCGACGGCGGTCCGTACCGGGGCGGAGAGCGACGTCGGCGACCGTCCGGTGGACCTCGCCGCCGCGCTCGACAACCGTCGTCCGGGTCGCCTCGACGCCGTCGACGGCCTCGTACGCGTCGCCGGCCTCGGTACCGACCGGCGTCTCGTCGGGGGAAGCCGGGCCGCCGAACGCGACGAGCGCGGCTGCGACGACGGCGACGACGAGGACCACGAGGGCGACGGTGGCGAGGCCGGAGCGCTGTCGGCTCCGTAACATGACCACGAGTGGGTCTGACTCCCTCTTAGTGGTTGTGAACCGCGACCCGGGGACTGCGAAACTACTTTGCACCGAAGGCAAGAGTTGCCACGTATGGATTCCCTCGACGAGGTGGACGAAGTCGTCCACGAGCCGACCCGGGAGTTCGTCGAGTCGACGAACGTCGCCCAGTTCATGGAGGCGTACGGCGTCGACAGCGTCGACGAACTCCGCGAGCGCAGCACCGCGGACCTCGACTGGTTCTGGGGCGAACTCCCGGACTACCTCGGGCTGGAGTTCTTCGAGGACTACGACGCCGTCCGCGAAAGGACCGACGGCCCCCAGTTCACCGACTGGTACCCGGGCGCCGAGCTGAACGTCGCGCACAACACCGTCGACCGGCACGCTGCGGCCGGGAACGGCAGCCGGAACCACGTCGCCTGCATCTGGGAGGGCGAGGACGGCGAGGTCCGCCAGCAGACCTACCACGACCTCCACCGGCAGGCCAACCGGGTCGCGAACGCGCTGGACGAGCGCGGCATCGGGAAGGGCGACACGGTCGGGCTCTACATGCCGATGGTGCCGGAGGTCCAGAGCATCCTCTACGGCATCTTCAAGGTCGGCGCAGTCGCCGTCCCCATCTTCTCCGGGTTCGGCGTCGAGGCCACCGCCACCCGCATCGAGGACTCGGAGTGCTCGGTGGTGTTCACGGGCGACGGCTTCCTGCGACGGGGCGACCGCGTCACGCTCAAGGACACCCTCGACGACGCCATCGAGCAGGCCGGCCACGTCGAACACACCGTCGTCTACGAGCGACTCGGTATCGCCGACAGCGCCGACGAGACGCTGACGTGGACGCGCCGCGACGAGTGGTGGGACGAGGCGGTCGGCGAGCAGCCCGCGACCTTCGAGACGCGCTCGATGGACGCCAGCGACCCCTGCATGCTGCTGTACTCGTCGGGGACGACGGGGAAGCCGAAGGGCATCGTCCACACGCACGCCGGCGCGCTCGTCCAGCCCGCCAAGGAGATTCACTTCGGCTTCGACCAGAAACCCGGCGACCGGTTCTTCTGGGTGAGCGACATCGGCTGGATGATGGGGCCGTGGACGCTCATCGGGAACCACGCGTTCGCCGGCACAATCGTCATGTACGAGGGGGCGCCCGACCACCCCGAGCCCGACCGCTTCTGGGACCTCATCGAGGAACACGGCGTCACCCAGTTCGGCATCTCCCCGACCGCCATCCGCGCGCTCCGCAAGTACGGCGACGAGCACGTCGACGCCCACGACCTGTCGTCGCTGCGCGTCCTCGGGTCCACGGGCGAACCCTGGGACCCCGAGTCCTGGCAGTGGTTCTACGAACATGTCGGCGGCGGCGACACGCCCATCGTGAACATCTCGGGCGGTACCGAGGTGTTCGGCTGCTTCCTGATGCCGATGCCGACGGAGTCGCTGAAGCCGTGCACGCTCGGCGGCCCCGGCCTCGGGATGGACATCGACATCGTGGACGAGGACGGCCGCTCCATCCGGGACGACCACGAGCGCGGCTACCTCGTCGCGCGCTCCTCGAACCCGGCGATGACGAAGAGCCTCTGGGGCGGCGACGACCGCTACCTCGACGAGTACTGGTCGCGCTTCGAGGACGTCTGGAACCACGGCGACTGGGCGCAGATGGACGAGGACGGCTTCTGGTTCCTGCACGGCCGCGCGGACGACGCCATCAACGTCGCGGGCCGGAAGGTCGGCCCCGCCGAGGTCGAGGGCGCGCTCATCGACCACGACGCCGTCAATCAGGCGGCGGCCGTCGGCGTCCCCGACGACACCACCGGGGAGGCCGTCGTCGCGTACGTGATTCTCGACGAGGCGTTCCCGCCGAACGACGAGCTCCGGGAGGCCCTGCGCGAGCACGTCGGCGACGAGCACGGCAAGCCGTTCCGGCCGCGCGAGGTGCTGTTCGTCGACGAGTTCCCGAAGACCCAGTCGGGGAAGATCATCCGGCGCGCCATCGAGGGCGCATACACCGGCGAGGACGTCGGTGACATGTCCAGCATCGAGAACCCGGACGCGCTCGAGGCGCTTCGGGACGCCAGCTAGTCAGAGTTCGTCCAGCAGCCCCTCGGGTTCGAGGGTCTCGCCGTACTTCTCGAAGTCGTCGCGGTGGAGCCACGCCAGCCGCGTCGTCTCGCCGTCCTCGGGGTCGTACACCGTGAACCCCTCCTCCGTGTAGGGCCACGCGGTCCCGAGGTCGGCCTCGAAGACGACGGTGTCCTCGAACGTCCCGATCGGCGCGAGCCACTCCAGTTCGACGCCGAGCACGTCTTCGAACGTCGTCCGGACGGCGTCCTCGGGGTCCTCGTCGGGGGCAACGTCGCGGCCCGGCGGCCGGTAGGAACGGCCGCCCGACGGGGAAATCGTCTCCACCACCAGGAACTCTCCGTCGCGGCGAACGAGGCAGGCAGCGCGCGTGTCAGTCACTGCCGGCACGACCGAATCCGTGCAAAAAAACATTACTGTTCGGGCTGCCGGCGCCGACGGCGCTACGGGTCCGCCGCCCACTCTCGACGCAGCAGGCCGTACTGCACGAAGTCCCGGTAGGCGCCGTTCACGTACTCGGCCTCCCGGTGGCGGTACTCCTCGGTGAACCCCAGCGACTCGAGGATGCGCCGGGACGCCTCGTTGAACGCGAACGCCCCGGCGCCGACGCCGTGGACCGACGTCACGCGGAACGTCCGGTCGACGAGCAGTTCGGCGGCCTCCCGGCCGTAGCCCTCCCCGTGGTGCTCGGGCGTCAGCCAGTACGCGAGGTGCGCTCGCTCGCCGTCGACGTCGTACGCGTGCACCAGCCCGATGGGCGTGGTGTCGTCTTCGCCGGGGTTGCCGCGGGGGGCGTCCGCGTCGTCGAGGCAGACGACGAACGCGAGCCGGTCGCTGCCCTCGTCCATCGCCTCCACGAGCCCCTCGGCCTCGCGCTCGTTGCGGTGCTGGGCGACCCCCAGCGGGTGCCGAACCCGGGGGTCGGCTGCCGCCCGCTGGCGGAACGTCGCGTCCTCGCGCTCGACCGTGCGGAACGTGACGCGCTCGCCCCGAGTGACGACTGGACCCGGCATCTCAGCGCTCGCTACCGGCGTCTCCGTCGTCGTCGCCGTCGCCCATCCACTCGCGACGGAGCACGTCGTACTGCACTTCGTCGTAGTAGTCGCCGTCGATGTACCGGGCTTCGCGGCGGCGCGCCACCTGCGTGAACCCCATCGCCTCCAGCAGGCCGCGGGACGCGTCGTTGAACTCGTAGGCGCCCGCGCTCACGCCGTGGACGCCGTACTGCTCGAACACGTAGTCGATGCCGACCTCCGCCATCTCCCGGCCGTACCCCTCGCTCTGGTGCTCCGGGACCAGCCAGTACGACAGCCACGCCCGGTCGCCGTCGACGTGGCGGGCGTTGAAGCTGCCGACGACCGTCGTCTCGTCCTCGTCGGGGTGGCCGCGGGGCGCGTCGTCGTCGTCGACGCAGACGAGGAACGTGGCGTTCTCGTCGCGCTCCGCCCAGTGCTCGATGCCCTCCTCCTGCTCGCCGCGCGACCGGTGGTGGATCGACCCCAGCGAGTACCGGATGCGGGGGTCCGTGCAGGACCGCTGGAGGAACGCGGCGTCCCCCTCGTCGCGCTCGATGGTGCGGAACACCACGGTCTCGCCCTCGGTCACGACCGGGCCCGGCATCTCAGAGACCCCCCGTTCGCTCGTCCCACTCCTCGCGCAGCAGGCCGTACTGGACGGCGTCCTGGTACCCGCCGTCCGCGAACCGGACCTCGCGGCCGCGGCCCTCGTCGGTGAAGCCGGCGGCCTCGAAGGCCTTCCGCACATAGCTCTCGCCCTCGAGGACTTCGGCGCCGACGGTGTGGGCGTCGTACGTCCGGAACAGCCCTCGAAGGGTGAGTTCGAGTGCGGGGACGGCGTGGCCGTCACCCCGGTGTTCCTCGGGCACCCACAGCAGGAGCCGCGGCCGGTCGCGGTCGACGTGGCTGGCGTACACGAACGCGACCACCTCGGTCTCGTCCTCGTCGGGGTGGTCGAACGGCGCGTCCTCGTCGTCGACGCACGCGAAGTACGCCGCGTTGCTGTCGTCTTCGACCTGCTCCTCCACGAACTCCTCGACCTCGGCCTCGCTCTTGTGGCTGGTCTCGTGGAGCGCCTGCCGCCCGTAGGGGTCCGCGAACAGCCGCTGGAGGAACGCCGCGTCCTCGCGCTCGACCGTCCGCAACACGAGGTCGTCGGCCTCGTCACCGACCTCGAGAATCGGCCCGGGCATCACCGGCCACCTCCCGTACCGTCGGCCTCGCCGTCGTCGCCGTCGTCCTCCCACTCCTCGCGGAGCAGCCCGTACCAGACGACGTCGACGTACTCGCCGTCCCTGAACCGGGCGTCCCGCAGCGTCCCCTCGTGCGTGAACCCGAGGTTCTCCAGCACGCCAACCGAGCCGTCGTTCGGCGCGAACGCCTGCGCCTGCAGGCCCCGCACCTCGTGGGCCGAGAAGACGTAGTCGACGGCGACCTCGGTGGCCTCGGTGCCGTAGCCCTCGCCCTGGTACTCGGGGTGAATCCAGTAGGAGAGCTCGGGCCGCGTGTGGTGGAGGTTCTTGACGGTGACTTTGCCGATGGGCGTCGGGCCGCTCTCGCTGTCGCCGTCCCCGCCAGTGCCGTCTTCGAGGCAGACGACGAACGTCGCGACGTTCGGGTCGTCCTCGACGCTGTCGATGCGGTCCGCAGCAGACGACTCGTTCTCCGGTCGGTCGAGCCCGAGCGAGACGCCGACCGCGGGGTGGTTGTGGCCCCGCTGGACGAACTCGGCGTCTGCTCGCTCGACCGTGCGGAGGGTGACACGGTCGCCGCGCCGGAACACTGCACCTGGCATGACTCGTTGGTCAACGTCTCCCCGTATAGTGGTTCCGAGACTCTGCGACCCACTCACGTGGGGGTCGCGTCGGCCGGCGACACCACACGGGATTCGGGGGCGTCGTCGCTCGCCTCGCGGGCGGCGACGGCGACTGTCCCCTCGCCGCCCGCTGGCGGCAACACGATGGTCGCCCCCGCAATCAGTGGGGCGACGACGCCCGCGACGACGGTGCCGGGGTCTGCCAGCGGCGCCCGGACCGCCACCTCGTCGTTCTCGCCGTAGTGCTCGTCGGCGACGCGCTCGGCCGCTGCCACGACCTCGCCGTGGGTCGCGCCGTCGGCCCGAAGCAGCGCCGTGTCCGCGTCGATTTCGGGCTCGGGGAACGCCGGGTTCTCGCTCCAGACGTCGCGCTCGAAGTACATCCACGACGGGTCCGCCGGCGGGTCGCCCCAGGCGACGCGCTGGCTGCCCGCCGGCAGGTCGTAGCCGCCGAGCTCGGCCGTCGGTCCCGCGAGCACGCGAGCGTCCACGACGGGGTCCGGGCCGAACTCCACGGTCGCTCCGAGCAGCGACGCCCCGAGGAACGTCTGGAGCGCCTGCGGCGTCGGCGCGTCCAGAATCGCCACGCCGGCGTCCAGCCGGACGCCCCGGTGCCGGAGCGCGTTCCCCGCCTTGTACACCCGGTCCCGGGTCGTCCGCGCGTCCACCGGCCGCTTGTGTCGGACCGCCCGCCGCTCCGGGTCGTCCAGTGCCGCGACGACGTCGGCGACTGTCTCCATGCCCGAAGCTGGGGCCGCCGCCGGCTTACAACTGACGCGTCACAGCCCCGACTGAGAAACCGACACCGAGCATCCGCGAGCGAGCGGTTCGGAGAACCCGAGCGACGCGGTTCACTGCGCGAGCAGGGCGGGACCGAAGGTCCCGCTTGAAGCCGGCCGTAGGCCGGCGACGAAGCGAGTGCAGGCCGACGAGCGACCGGAGGGAGCGAGGAGTGCTTTTAGCGTAGCTTTTGCCAGGGAGCGAGCGAAGCGAGCGACCCCAGCAAAAGGTACAAACGGTACGTCTAGAAGGAGTTCTTGAGTTTCTCGAAGAAGCCCTGGTCGACGTCGATCTCCTCGCCGCCGGCTTCCGCGAACTGTTCGAGGGCTTCGCGCTGTTCGTCGTTGAGGGATTCGGGGGTGACGACCTGGACGGTGACGTAGAGGTCGCCGTGGCCGCGGCGCCGCAGTCGGGGCATGCCCTTCCCCTTGAGGCGGAAGGTCTCGCCGCTCTGGGTGCCGGCGTCGAGGTCGAAGGAGGCGGCGCCGTCGAGCGTCGGAACTTCGATTTCGGCGCCGAAGACGGCCTGCGGGAAGGAGACGGCGTGGCGGTGGTGGAGGTCGTCGCCCTCGCGCTCGAAGTCCGGGTGGTCTTCGACCGTGACGTCGACGAGGAGGTCGCCGTTCGGCGCGCCGCGGTCGCCGGGGGCGCCCTCACCGTCCATGCGCAGCGTCTGGCCGGAGCGGATGCCCTCGGGGACGTCGACGGTGAGGGTTGCGCGCTCGCGGGTCTGGCCCTGGCCGCCGCACGTCGAACACGTCTCGGAGTGGAGTTCGCCGTCGCCGCCACAGCGCGAGCACTCCTGACGTTGCTGGACGCGGCCCAGCGGGGTCTGTCGGACCTGCGTGACGACGCCCTGGCCGTCGCACTGCGGGCACGTGCGGACGTTCGCGTCCTCGGGGTAGCCCTTGCCGTTGCAGTCGGTGCAGCGCTCGGGCCGCCGGACGGTCACCTGCTTGGAGACGCCCTCGTAGGCCTCTTCGAGCGTGACCGAGAGGTCGGTGCGGAGGTCGCGGCCCTGCTGGGGCCGGGACTGTCCGCCGCCGCCGCCGCGGCCGCCGCCGCCGAAGAACTGGTCGAAGATGTCGCCCATGCCGCCGCCCGCGCCGGCGCCGCCGCCGCCGCCGCCGAACGGCCCGCCAGCGCCGCCGCCCATGCCGCCCATGCCGCCGGACTCGCCGGTGGCGCCACGCTTCTCGGCCTCCTGGAAGCGGTCGTGACCGAGCTGGTCGTACTGCTGGCGCTGCTGCTCGTCGGTGAGGACGTCTTTGGCCTTCTGTATCTTCTTGAACGTCTCCTCGGCGTCGGGCTCGTCGCTGACGTCGGGGTGGTACTCGGAGACCTTCTCGCGGTACGCCTCCATGATCTCGTCCTCGGTGGCGTCCCGACTCACGCCGAGCACGTCGTAGAAGTCCTCACTCATTCGTTGCCGATACGTATCCCGTTGAGACACTTGAAACGACCGCTTGGGGGAGCTACGCGTTCGAGCCGTCGAACTGGGGGACTGGACGGGGGCGTTCCCGGTTCGGCACCGGCTACGAGGCGTCGCCGGTGGCGCCGGCGAGGTCGTCGCCTGTCACGCGGTAGATGGTGACGGCGTCGTTCTCGTAGACCGCCTCGATGCCGGGGTCGGCGCCCACGTCTGCGACGTCGTAGCGCTCGCGTTCGAGCGGACCGACCCAGACGTACTCGACGTCGTACTTCTGGAGCTGTATCGCCCGGGAGCGGTCGTCGGTCGTCTCGTAGAGGACGGCGACGTCGCTGACGCGCTGCTCGTAGGGCTCGTCGCCCCGGTAGCCGGTCTCGTGGAACCAGCCGGCGACGGTCGGCAGCCCGGTGAGCGTGGCGACGGGGTTCTGCCAGCCCCTGCTCAGCCCGGGTTTCTCGACGAACGTCGGGTGGCCGGTCTCTCGCTCCATCCAGAGGACGGACTGCGTCTCCCCCACTTCGTCCTCGAACCACGCCATTGCGGCGACCTGCTGGGGGTGGTCCGCGCGGTGCTCCGCGTAGCCGTCGAGGGTCGGCTCGACGCCGGCGTCGTGGGGTTCGACGACGTCGGTGGCGACGACCAGCGGCGCGAACAGCGACGACGCGACGAGCACGAACGCCAGCACGACCGAGACGGCGCCGACCGAGAGCACGGTGCCGGCCGACGCACCGGCGGCGTCGAGCGAGAGCCCGGTGGCGGCGTCGTAGACGTCGCGCAGCAGCACGGCGGCGATTGGGCCGGCGGCGAGCCCGGCGAACACCCACCCCTGGATGGCGACTTTCAGCGTGGTGTTCCAGCGAGCCAGCTCGAAGGGGTGGACCTTGGCGTGGACGAGCTCCATCGACAGCAGGAGCCCGACGCCGGCGACGACGAGTGTCGTCTCGAAGCCGGTCGATGCCCGGGTGCGCATCGCTATCCAGGCGGCCGCGACGACCGGGAGGAGCACGGCGATACCGCCGAGGTCGCCGAGCTGTGAGGCGACCGCGACAGCACCACCGAGGCCGACGACGGCCAGCGCCACGCCGCGCGGGCTGGCGTCCTCGATGGCGGCGTACCGGGTGACGAGGTAGGTGACGAACAGCGCGAGCAGCGCGCCGTACAACAGGAGTACGCCGACCGCCGTCGTTCGCGGGGGGAACAGCCCGACGCCATCGTTCGGTGGCACGCTCGCCAGCAGGAACGGCGACGCCAGCGCGTACCCCGTGACGCCGACACCGACGGCGACGACGGCCGCGAGGACGGTCCGCCACGCCTCGGCGACGACCCGGGTGACGACCGACCCGTCGGGCTCGGGCCCGAGGTCGCGGAGCCGCGTCCCGAGACGCCCGGGCAGAAGCGTCGCGGGGTGCGGGTCGGCGTAGACGCAGGCCAGCCACGCCATCCCGACGGCGCTGGGCATCGACCACGTGTTCGTCACGCCGAAGTAGCCCGCGACGGCACCGAGCCCGCCGAACAGCAGGCCGAGGCGCCGCCCTCGCCTGCGCGCTGGCGTCTGCACGTAGGCGTACGCCAGCGCCGCCGACAGCACGAGGAACCCGGTCGTGACGGTGTGGCCGTGCATGTCGGCTTTCACGAACGAGTACAGCGGGAACTCCTGGAGCGTGCCCTCGACGACGTACCGGGTGTCCCACCAGCCCCACGACGCGGGCTGGCCCTGCTCGAACAGCACCTGCGGGTAGTCCGCCCGGTTGACGTTGAACGCGGCACGGCCGTACTCGACGGCGAGGTCACGGGGCAACTGGTTCAGCGCGAACCGCACGACGGTGACGGTGTTGCCGGCGAGCGCGACGAAGAACACGCCGAGCGCGCCGCCGAGACGCCGCGAGTAGCCGCGGTCGTGCGTGAGCCAGCCGGTCAGGGAGTACGCCGCGACGACGAGCGTCCCGAAGTAGCCGGCGACGGTGAGGTTGTGGACGTACTCGACGGAGGTGTCCGTCAGCAGGGCGGCGACGGCGTTGAACGTCGGCAGCCCGTAGTAGTACCGCACCGGCTCGCCGGCGTACCACATGTCCTCCGGCGGGAGCGCTTCGGCGCGCAGCATGGCGTTCAGGAGGCCGGTGTGGAGGAACTTCTCCCCGCCCCAGCCGCTCATCACCGGGTTCATCGCGCGGAACGACAGTACGAACAGGAACCCCGCGACGAACACGCCGAACGCGCCGGCTGCCCGGCGCCACGCGTAGCCGTCGAGGCCGCGACGTTCGCCGGCGACGTGGGCGAGCCCGCCGAGACCGACGAGCGCGACGACGCTCACGAGGGCCGTCCACGGGCCGAACGAGACCTGTCCGACGTAGAACGCGACCATCGTGACGACGCCGGTCGCGACGGGCAGCGCGAACCCCGCGCCGTCGTCGGGCGCCGACGGGAACAGCAGCCGCGCGACCGGCAGCCCGGCCAGCGTCAGCCCCGCGTAGAAGAGGAGCCAGCGAGCGACGAGGGCGACTTCCGACATGCCCGGAAGGGCAACCTTCTCGGGGAAAAGTTTTCTGTCCTCGGCCGTCCGTCACTGCGGCCGCGGCCCGTCACTCGACGGACGGGACGGGGATGTCTGCGCTCCGCGGAGCAACCCAACTCGCGTTACTCGTCGTCGTCAACTTCGAAACCCTCGCCGCGCTCGGGTTTCGAGACACCGAGGGAGCTCCGCTCCCTCGAGCCGACGACAGCGACTCGACTCGCGTTACTCGTCGTCGTCGCTGTCGTCGACGTCTTCGAAGTCGGCGTCGACGTACTCCTCGTCGTCGCCGCCAGCGTCGGCACCACCGGCTGCGCCGCCGGGACCGCCGGCAGCGCCGCCCATGCCACCCATGCCGCCGGCACCGGCACCGCCGGCCGCGCCGGCCTGGGCCTCCTGTTGCTGCTGGTAGGCCTGCTTGCCGATCTCCTGGAGCGTCTCGCTGAGCTCCTCGGTGACCTCCTCCAGGTCGTCGGCTTCGGGTTCGTCCTCGTCGAGGACCGACTGCACGTCCTCGACGGCGTCGTTCACCTCAGCCTCGAGCTCGTCGTCGACGAGCTCCTCGTTCTCGTCGAGGAGGTTCTCGGCGCGCTGGATCGCCGTCTCGGCCTCGTTGCGGGCCTCGATGCGACGGCGGCGCTCCTCGTCCTCCTCGGCGTGCTCCTCGGCCTCCTCCTGCATCTCCTCGATCTGGTCGTCGCTGAGGCCGGCGCCACCCTCGATGGTGATGGACTCGGCGTTGCCCGACCCCTGGTCTTCGGCTTCGACGTTCACGATGCCGTCGGCGTCGATCTCGAACGTCACCTCGATCTGCGGCGTGCCGGCGGGCGCGGGCGGGATGCCGGTGAGGTGGAAGTCACCCAGTAGCTCGTTCTCGTTCGCGATCTCGCGCTCGCCCTGGAAGACGCGAATCTGGACGCTCGTCTGGTTGTCGGCGGCCGTCGTGAACACCTTCGACGCCGTCGTCGGAATCGCGGTGTTCTTCTCGATGAGCCGCTCGAAGAGGCCACCCTTCACCTCGATACCGAGGCTCAGCGGCGTCACGTCCACGAGCACGATGTCGTCGACCTCGCCGCTGAGCACGCCGCCCTGGACCGCCGCGCCGAGTGCGACGACCTCGTCGGGGTTGACGTTCTTCTTGGGCTCCTGGCCGACGAGCTCCTCGACTTTCTCCTGGACCTGGGGCATCCGCGTGGAGCCACCGACCAGAATCACTTCGTCGATGTCGTTCTTCGAGAGGCCGGCGTCTTCGAGGGCCTGCTCCGTCGGACCGACGGTGCGCTCGATGAGGTCCTCGGTGATGCTCTCGAACGTCGCCCGGGTGATGTCCTGCTCGAGGTGGACCGGGCCGGAGTCCGTCGCCGTGACGAACGGGAGGTTGACCGTCGTCTCCTTCCGGCTGGACAGCTCGATCTTGGCCTCCTCGGCGGCCTCCGTGAGCCGCTGGAGCGCCTGGCGGTCGTCGCGCAGGTCGATGCCGTGCTCGTCCTCGAAGGTGTCGGCGAGGTGGTCGATGATGGCGTGGTCCCAGTCGTCGCCACCGAGGTCGTTGTCCCCGTTCGTCGCGACGACCTCGTAGACGCCGCCGCCGAGGTCGAGGATGGAGACGTCGAACGTCCCGCCGCCGAGGTCGTAGACGAGGACGGTCTGGTCCTGGTCCTCGTCGAGGCCGTACGCCATCGACGCGGCGGTCGGCTCGTTCACGATGCGCTCGACCTCGAAGCCCGCGATCTCGCCAGCGTCCTTGGTCGCCTGCCGCTGGCGGTCGTTGAAGTACGCCGGGACCGTGATGACGGCCTTCTCGAGGTCGTGGCCCAGATACTCTTCGGCGTCGCGCTTGATCTTCTGGAGGATGCGCGCCGAGATCTCCTCGGGCGTGTACTCGTCGTCGCCGAGCTCGACCGTGTAGTCCTCCTCGCCCATGTGGCGCTTGATGGACGCGACGGTCTGCTCGGGGTTCTGCACCGCCTGGTTCTTCGCGGGTTTCCCGACCAGCAGTTCGCCGTCGTCGTACGCGACGACGGACGGCGTCGTGCGGTCGCCTTCTTCGTTCGTGATGATTTCGGGGTCGCCGCCCTCCATCACCGCGAACGCACTGTTCGTGGTGCCGAGGTCGATTCCCAGAATCTTCTCGCTCGCCATGTTACCCGATTGTAAGCGGCGTTTTCCGTTTAAGCCTTGCTAGTGAGACCGACTACCACGAAACGGCGACCCGTCGCCGTCCTGCGGTTCTCCGAAACGGGGCGCTGGCGGGCCGAGGAATTTATGTCGAACCGGCAGACGACCGGCGCGTACTCCGGCAGTCGTCGGCGCGGCGACCAGCTACTCCTCGCTGCCGTCGCTGACGGTCACCTGGGCGGTGCGCAGCACCTTCCCCGCCATCTCGTAGCCGGGCCGGTAGACGTCCTCGACGGTGCCTGCCGGCTGGTCGCTGTCCACGCGCATCATCACTTCGTGCCGGGTCGCGTCGACCTCGTCGCCGGCCTCGGGTCGGATCTCGGTGACGTCCTCGCTCTCCAGCACGCGGTCGAACTCCTTCCGGGTGAGCTCGACGCCCTCACGGATGCCCTCTTCGTCGCCGTCCGCGTCGTCCTGCTCCAGCGCCCGGTCGAGGTTGTCCCGGACGTCCAGCAGCCGCTCCACGAGGTCCTCCGTGGCGCGCTCCCGGATCTCGTCCTGCTTGCGCTTCGCGCGCTCCTTGTAGTTCTTGAAGTCCGCCTGCTTGGTCTGCAGGCGCTCGGTCAGGTCCGCGACCTCCGCTTCGGCGTCCGCGAGGTCGGCTTCCAGCTCCGCTGCGTGGTCCTCCAGCGCTGCGACCTCCGCGGCGAGCTCGTCGTCACCGGCCTCGGCTCGCACGCGCTCCGCGAGCGACCCCCCGGTTGCGGCCCCCTGCTCGTCCTCCCCGTCGTGGTCGTCGTCTCCAGCCGCACCGACCGTGGCGTCCGTCTCCGCCGCCTCGGCGGCGTGCTCGGCGTCTTCGCTCATGTCCGGGAGAGGGGGCCGCGTCCGTTTACGGATTTCGGGACGACCCGAGAACTGCCCGGCTGCGAGGGCGACGACTAAGTGCGCGCCGCCGCCTACCACCTCGTGTGTCGACGGTCGAACTGTCGTTCGTGGACGGGACGCTGCGCGTCGAAGCCAGCGACAGCGACGGGGACGACGACCACGCCGGCGAACGTGGCGACGACTACGACGTGACCCGGCTGCCGGGCGTCGAGTACGACGAGCGCACGGATACGGGGCGGGCGCCGGCGATGCGGTACGCCGAGGTGGTCGCGGCACTGGACGCAGCGGGCCTCAGCTACGACGACGACGACGCCCTGCACGTCGACCGCCTCAGCGTGGCGTCGGACTACGAGCTCCGGGGCTACCAGCAGGACGCGCTCGACGCCTGGAGCGCGAACGACCGCCGGGGAGTGCTCGAACTGCCGACCGGCTCTGGGAAGACGGTCATCGGCCTGAAGGCCATCGAGGCGGTCGGCGAGTCGGCGCTCGTCGTCGTGCCGACCATCGACCTCCTGACGCAGTGGCGCCGCGAACTCGCCGCCGAGTTCGACGACTGCGAAATCGGGCAGCTCGGCGGCGGCGAGCAGGTCGCCGGGGACGTGACGGTCGCGACCTACGACTCGGCGTACCTGCGTGCGGAGGACCTGGGCGACCGCTTCGGCCTGGTCGTCTTCGACGAGGTCCACCACCTCGGCGGCGAGGGGTTCCGGGACATCGCCCGGCTGCTCGCCGCGCCGGCCCGCCTCGGGCTCACGGCGACGTTCGAGCGACCCGACGGCGCCCACGAGGTCATCGAGGAACTGGTCGGTCCGCTGGCCTACGACCTCGACGTCGACGACCTCGCGGGCGACCACCTCGCCGACTACGACGTCAAACGCCTCGAAGTCCCGCTGACTGACGAGGAGCGCGAGGCCTACGAGGCCGCCCAGGGGACGTTCACGGACTACCTCCAGCAGTCGAACATCCAGTTCCGGTCGGGCAGCGACTACCAGGAGCTCGTGAAGCGCTCCGGCACCGACCCCCGGGCGCGGGAGGCGCTGCTCGCGAAGCAGCGCGCCCGCCGCATCGTCCGCGAGAGCGACGCCAAAGTCGACGAACTCGAGTCGATTCTGGACGCGCACCGGGACGACCGCATCATCGTCTTCACGGCCTCCACAGACCTCGTCTACCAGCTCTCGGAGCGGTTCCTCGTCCCCGCCATCACCCACGAGACGACCGCCAGCGAGCGCGACACCATCCTCGAGCGGTTCCGGCGCGGCGACTACTCGCGGGTCGTCACGGCGAACGTCCTCGACGAGGGCGTCGACGTGCCGGACGCGAACGTCGCCGTCGTCGTCGCCGGCAGCGGCAGCGAACGCGAGTTTACGCAGCGCCTCGGCCGGGTCCTCCGGCCGAAAGCGGACGGGGGCCGCGCGCTGCTGTACGAACTCGTGAGCGCGGACACCGCAGAGGAACGCGTCGCGGCCCGCCGGCGCTAGCCGCTGTCGTCGTGCTCCTGCAGGTCGACCTCGGGACTGAAACTCCCCGAGAGCTCGTCGAACTTCACGTCGTAGGTGATCGCGAAGCGCTGCGTCGAGTGGGGGTCCAGAGACACTTCCCGAACCTTCGTGATCGGGTTCCCATCCAGTTCGCTGTTCACGTACAGCGTCCCGGAGGCGGCGCGGTCACTGGGGTTCGAGACGGTCACGACGTACTGGAGGTAGCCCTCGTCGTCCTCACCGAACTCCGAGTCCGCGACCTCCAGGACGTCTTCGTCCTCGCCGTCGCGCAGACAGCCCGCGAGCGCGAGGCTCGCGCCAGCCGCCGCGGCCGCCCGCCCGAGGAGGGTCCGCCGGTTCATACGCGGAGATTCCGGCCGCGTGGCAAGTATCTTCTGCCATCCTTTTCACGCTCCCCCGCCTACCGGCGGGCGTGCTCACGAAGGACCTCCTCCGGGTGTCGCGGGCGGGCGGCGGCTACCACCCGCAGTTCGCCGACCGGGACGGCGACGACGAGGCGCTCGCGGGCCGCGCGCTTGGCGTGTTTCAGGGCCACGTCGGCGAGGAACGCGGCGCGCTCCGGGACGCCCTCCGCGACCTCGAGGGGGAGGCCGACGACTTCAAGCTCGTCAGGGGATTCGCGCACCTCGTCGAGCGCGACGCCAGCTTCGAAGTGCGGGCGCCGGTCGACCCCGAACGCGCCCGCCGGGCGGCCTTCGACGCCGCCGAGGACGTGGCCGGCGGGGTCGTTCACGAGGACGAGCGCGAGACGGCGCTCGCAGAGGCGGCCGCCAGATTCCCCGGCGACGTCTCGCCGGCCGACCTCGCCAGCGCGCTGTACGCCGACCGGGAGACCCGGGAGGTGCTCGTCGACGTGCCGGAACGCTGGACCCCCGGCAGCCTCGTCGCCCAGTACAACCTATCGCTGGCCCAGACGGCGCTGTTCGACGCGACCGAGGTCCGGGTCCGGTGCTCGGACCCCCGGCGGCTGGTCTCGGCCGTCAAGCGCCTCGGGCTGCTGTACGAGGTCGTCCCGACCGACGACGGCCGCGAGGTTGTGCTAACCGGCCCGGACGCCGTCTTCCGACACACCCGCCGGTACGGCACCCGGTTCGCTCGCGTACTCCGGAGCGTCGCGGAGACCGCCGACTGGCGGGTCGAAGCCACCGTCGACGACCGCGGGACACAGCGCCAGCTCGTCCTCACCGACGACGACCTCGCCGTGCCGGACGCCGACCCCGTGACCGAGGTGTCGTTCGACAGCGCCGTCGAGCGCGAGTTCGCACAGCGCTTCGACGGCCTCGACCTCGACTGGGACCTCGTCCGCGAGCCCGACGTGCTCGCGGCCGGCGAGCGCCTGATGGTGCCGGACTTCGCCTTCGAGTACGTCCACGGCGACGCCAGAGTGTACTTCGAGATCATGGGGTTCTGGACGCCCGAGTACGTCGAGAAGAAGCTCGGCCAGCTCGCGGAGACCGAGGAGACGCTGCTCGTGGCGGTCGACCAGTCGCTGGGCGTCGGCGAGGAGGTCGCCGCCCGCGACCACCGGGTCGTCGAGTACACCGGCTCCGTCCGTGTGAAAGACGTCGTGGACGCGCTCCGTGACCTCGAGGCCGACCTCGTCGCCGAGCAGGCCAGCGGCCTCCCGGTCGAACTCGCCCCCGACGACGGCGCGGTGACGCTGGCCGACCTCGCCGCCCGCCACGGCGTCAGCGAGCAGGCAATCGAGGCCGTCGACTTCCCCGAGCACGAGCGCGTCGGTCGCACGCTCGTCCGGCCAGCACTGCTGGAGGCAATCGACGCCGACCTCGAAGCGGACCTGTCGAAAGACGACGCCGAGGCGGTCGTTGCCGACCACGGCGTCGACGACGCGAGCGCGGTGTTCTCCCGGCTCGGCTACCGGGTCGACTGGGACGGCCTCAGCGGCGGGACGCTCCGCGAACGCGGCGACTAGAACTCCCGGCGGCGGCCCTTCGGCACCATCGACTGCAGAGTGCCGTACGTGAACAGCCCGACGCCGATAGGTTCGACTCGCCCGGCGACCTCGTGGGCGGCGATCAGGTACCCCCAGTCGCCGTCCCAGTCGAGGTCGAGGTCCTCGCCCGCGAGGAACGTCTCGGCCTGCTCGCGCTCCAGTTCGACCACGTTCGTCGTGGCCTCGCGGCCGAAGCGCTGGGCGGCGACGGTCGTCGGCTTCCAGTGCTCCTGGCGGGTGCGCAGAATCTTCAGGCCGAGCGCTTCCACCGGGACGGGCGTCCCGGGGTCGAACGGGAGGGCCCACACCTTCCCCGCGCCCTTCTCCCAGAACGTGTACTCGGCGAAGGTGTCTTCGGGAACGCCGAACCGGTCGACCCACCAGTCGACGACGGCTTCCCGGCTCGGCCGCCCCTCGACCTCGCGGTCGTCGCCGGTCGCCGGCAACCGGTCGAACTCCCGGCTCACGTTGTCCCTCATGCCGTCACCTCCAGCTTCGCGGCGAAGAAGCCGCCCGTGTCGTTCTGGTGGGGGTAGTAGCGGCGCGTCCGGTCGAGGCTGCCGTCGTAGGACTCGCCGTCCCACTCCGTGAGTCCGGGCGAGGAGTCGAGGCCCACGTCGAACTCGACCAGCCGGCAGTCCGTCCGGTCCAGCACCTCGTCGACGACGGCTTCGTTCTCCTCGGGCGCGAACGTGCACGTGGAGTAGACGACCTCGCCCCCGTTCCGGGTGAGTTCGACCGCGCGCTCCAGGATGTCGGCCTGCAGCCGGCCGAGGTTCCGGCTCGCCGAATGCCCCGCACCGTCCAGCGCGTCGGGGTTCTTCCGAATCGTCCCCTCGCAGGTGCAGGGCGCGTCCACGAGCGCCGCGTCGAACGCCTCGACGTCGGGGAACGCGTCGAAGGTCGCCCGGCGCGCGTCGGTGTTCGTCACGGCCGCCGACGTCACGCCCAGCCGGTCGCAGTTCCCGCGCAGCGCCGACAGCCGCCCGAGGTTGTCGTCGTTGGCCACCACCAGTCCCTCGTCGTCGATTTCGGCTGCGAGCTGGGTCGTCTTCCCGCCCGGAGCCGCACACGAGTCCCACACCACGTCACTCGGCTCGGGGTCGAGCACCCGGGGCGGCACACAGGACACCTCCTCCTGGCCGTGCAGCCACCCGTGCACGTACGGCCACGTGTTGCCCGGCTTTCCCGTGTCGACCTCCAGTACGCCCTCGTTCCAGTCCCGGCGCTCCACCGCCACGTCCTCGGCCTCCAGCGCCTCGACCGCGCGGTCGACGCCGACGGCCAGCGGATTCACGCGAACCGTCGTCGGCAGCGGGCGCTCGCAGGCCGCCAGAAACGCCTCGAAGTCCTCGATAATCGGCTCGTACCGCGACAGCGCGTCCATTGCCCGCTCATACGCCCGAGCCCGGTTTGTGGCTTGCGCTCCGCTTCGCGGCCCGGCCGCCTGCCTCCCCGTCACACCGGTAGTGTTCAGATAAGCTGATTCCATGCGAAGCTGAACGATCTGAGCCAATCTTCGGCAGTTTCTGCTTTGGCGTGGCTGAAACAGTTTGAGAACGAGGAAGTTCGTTGTTTTATCTCTCGAAAGA
>NZ_JAJQQZ010000001.1 GCF_021729015.1 Halobacterium rubrum | reverse complement strand
CATTCCTTCGGACCTGAACGTAGTTCGCGGCGAGTCATAAACCCACCGGAACTGGTTTGGTCCGAGACGACGTTCGCATTCCTCCGAACGCCCCGTTATTACTTAAGGGCATCGAACCGCGCTCGAAACGAGCGGGACTGACGCCACACGGGGCGGCGGGAGGCATGCGTTGGCCACCTGGATGGACCAGACGGCCTCACTGTCGTACGCATTCCTTCGTACAGCCGGGTATCACTTAAGGCCGTCGAACCACTCCCTGCTCGGGAAGGCGTAACACTGGACGTTGTTTATCGGGTGTAAGGCGAATACCCCCGGGCTTGACCCCGAGGCGATTCACCACCCAACGGGAAACAAAATCCCCGATTCTACCGACGGCGAAGCGTGAACGAGTTCGTATTCCTCGACCGCCGAGAGTTCTCTCACCCCGGGCAAGGAGTCGGACTGACTCTGATCAGTAAACCGACCGACGATTGTTTCAACAGCACGTGAGAACGTCCGGTAGGTAACGAGACCGTCCGTCCCGGTCACCGTTCCACACGTTACACGTCCATGGCTCAAACATCCCCCGACCAGCTCCCTGGCAACCTGACGCTCCACGTAGGGTCTGAAGACGCCCTTCTGGAGCGTGCGGACGGTTCGTCGCAATCGACAGAGCTGGTACTGGCTCCAGTGGAGTTACACCGACGCAACATCCAGCGGCGACTCCGAGAAGCAAGGACACCGAAAGACGGCTTGCAGTTTGCAGATCCAGCAGCTGTCGCGGAGAGAATCCTCGACACCGCTGGTCTCCCGACGACGACCATCGACCGTATCGACCGCCTGTCGATGATTCGCTCCGTACTGTCCGACAACGAGGTATCGATAACGACCCCCGCAGTGCCTTCAGACACCCAGACTGTCGAACAGATCCGGACGGAGATCGAGAACGTGACCGGCTTCCACCCGGAGCGGCTCGAAGTGCTCCAGAGTGTCGCCGACGGGCTCAAGGCGCCTATCGATGCGGATGCAGCCGAAATACTGAACGCCGCAACGAGTGTCCAGCGGGCGCTCCGCACGCGTACGTCGGAGGCGGTCTCCGACGTGGAGTTGGTCCGGCGCTCGACGAGGGAAATCCTCGCTACCCAGGGGGCGGTCTGGGAGGCGGCATTTCCGGGGGTCAAGTGTGTCTCGCTGGTCGGCGTGAGCAGCGTTTCTGCCGGACAGATCGACCTGTTACACGCCGTGCTGGACGCGGTGTCTGTGCCGGTCCACGTCCATCTCCGACGTGGCACTGGGTCGTACCTCTCGAGCCGTGTGCCGCAACTGTTCGACGTCGCCGACCCGGGTGCGGTGGTGTTCGAGTCGTGACCTCTCCGGACCGGCTCACTCTCGCAGAGCCCCTCGAGGACGCCGACGTCCCCGTGGTAGAGTTAGTGGGGACGACGCGCCGGGACGAGGCCCGAGCAGTGATGGCCACCGTGGCTGCCCTCCGAGATTCCGGTGTGCCGCTGCGCGACGTTGCCGTCGTGGCACGCGATCTGGACCCGTACGAGGAACCACTGTACCGTGCGTCCATCCAGTACAGCCTCGCTCCCGTCTTCTGGACGCAGCTCCGGGTAACGCGCACCCGGCCGTACGCGCTTGTCGAATCAGTGTGTGACGTACTCGACTCCGAAGAACTGTCGCTGACAGCGTTCTGCCGGCCGCTAGAACACCGCTGGAGTCCGCCATCGGCGACGTCGCCGGCGTGGCCAATCGACCCCGAGACGGTGCAGGGATTGAGACAGGCGGTCACGGACGAGCCGCAGACGCTCGATGAGTGGTACAGCGAACTCGACGCGAATCCGGACGTCGACGAACGCTTCGTGACGTATGCCGGGTGGCTCGACGGCTGTCCGGAGCCGACCCCGGACGCCGTGGCGAACGTCCTCACCGACGTCGTCGAAGCATACGAGGAACTCGGGCTTCCGGTGACGAGGGAGAACGATTCGCCGGCTCTCGGTGAGACAGAGCGCGACGCCCGGGCAGTTGTTCGCGTAAAGACCCTCGTCCAGCAGCTGCGACACAAGTACGCAGACCGACTCGACGAGGGGACGCTCGACCGGTCGTGGGGTAGCGTTGCAGAACTGAGCCAGCTCATCGCAACCCAGCGCCCTGGCCGGAGAGAACACTCGAACGCACGGGCTGTGGACGTCTTCGAGGCGAACGACGTGTGGCTGCTGGACGTTCCCTACGTCCTCGCTGTCGGGCTCGTCGACGGCGAGTGGCCGCAACGAACCGAGAGCGTCGTGCCGCCGGAACTCCAGGCGGAGATCATTCGTGGCGACGGTCGTGCTGGAGCGCTCGCCCCACGGACAGCGTGGACGACGGGCCGGGACCGAGATCAGCTTGACGACACCCTGCGGGCGGCCGGAGACGGACTGATCGTGACACGCCACACCGAGTCCACCGCTGGTGAGGAGCGACGTCCATCCCCACTGCTGAATCACCTAGAGACCGACGTCGTCTCGGCGGACGAGCGACGACGGCTGGTGAGCCCCGAGCGAGAACTCCCGGCCGCTGTTCGAGCGATGCTCGACGAGGAGGTGACCGATGTCGAGTGACGAGCCGGTCCGGCTGCGAAACGCACAGCGTGAGATCCGAGATGCGTACTTCGAACGCGAGTCGGGGCTGTATACGCTCAACTGTGTGCCCGGGTCGGGGAAATCCGAAGTCACACAGCATATCGCCGCCGAAGACCTGCTCCGACGGTACGTCGGCGGCGACCCGACCCCGGAGCAGCGAGTCGCCGTGGTCTCGTTCAACAGAAGCGAGGCAGAGAGCATCATCCCGGAGATCACGAGTCGTCTCCGAGAGATCGTCGAGTGCGACCTCGTTCCCGCCGCAGACCGCGTCTCCTCCGAGGAGTTGGAGCATCTGATACAGCGGGTCAGAGACGCTCCCTTCGTCGGGACCATCGACAGTGTGCTCAGAGATGTCTTGCGTGAGATCGTCCACGACGTCGGCTTTGAGGAGATGCCTGTCGTCGGTAACACGGCCCGGCAGAAACGCCTGCACGCCGCCTGTTACGAGGCTATCCAGAGCGACGCGGACGTGGCGCGGCGACTGGAACGGCTGGAGGACGCCTATCCTGCTGCCGAGTACGACGACGGCCTGAGTGAAATGCTCGAGGCGGCCGTTGCACATTGCCGGGATCGCCGGCTCTCCACAGGAGCGTTCCGGACTGAACTGGAACAGACCTTCGGGGACGTGTACGCGGGTGGGCGTCCGGACGCGTTCGACGACATCGTCGCCGCGGTCACTCGCTGTGTCGGAACAGACGTCGAGGATAGTGCCTACGACGACATCGGCGACGACGACCGAGCCAGAATCTGTGACGCAGATTCGAGGCTTCACGACGAGTGGCGGGCCCGCATCGACGACTTCTGTGTAGTACTCGAAGCGTACCGGGCCGCGTACCGGCAGACCATCCGCGACCGCGGCGTCGTCTCACACACAGACGTCGCGTACCTCGTAGACGCGTACTTCGACGACCGGCTTGACGGCACCGACGACGCCCACCGGACCCGAATCAGACAGCGGTACCAGACACGAATCCAGAGCCTGCTCGTCGACGAGGCCCAGGACGTGTCGTCGATCCAGCACGCGGCACTCTCGCACCTGGTCACCCCCAGTACGCGAGTGTTCGCTGCCGGCGACCTGCTCCAGAGTGTCTACCTGTGGCGGCACGCCGACCCGACGCTCTTCGAGACCGCAACGGTCGATGGCGCGTACCTCGGAATCGACTGGGACGTCCACGAACACCGGACCGCCAAGACGACGTACCGGTGCGTCCCCGACGTCGCCGGTGCGGTCAACGAGATCTCGGAAGCGGCGCTCACGGACCCGGCACGTGGGAATCTCGGAGAGCTAGACGTCCGATACCCGGGGCTGGACGCTGCCCGGGATTCGACCGGCGAGTCCAGTGTCCACATCGCGGCCTTCGATCCGACAGCCGCAGACCCCGATTCGTACACCTGGGTCGACCCTGTCGAAGGACGCGGGGAAGCGACGACGCTGGCGACGCTGCTCTCGAAGGGGCTCGCAGACGGGACGTTCACCGACGAGAACGATACCCCGCTCGGGATTACGGTGCTGTTCCGGTGGTCGTCGAAGATGGACGCGTACGAAGAGGCCTTCGAGGAAGCGGGGCTCAGCGTTCGGAACGCGAGCGAAGACCTGTTCGAGTGCGACGTCGTCGGTGCCGTGGTCGACGTCTGTGAATGGCTGGTAGCACCCGGAGACCCAGAGCGAATCCGCGACCTCGTCACCGAGTCGGCCCTCGGTCTCGACTCGCTCGAGAGCGACTTCGAGGCCCAGCGCTGGGACATCGACGCGGTTCTGGACGAGTGCGACCTCTCGGACGCACACCAGTCCACCCTCGACGGGCTCCTCGAGCTCCGTGAACGGCGCGATAGCTTCCTCTCGGACCCCCCTGCAACCTACGTCGAGGACGTCATCGAGCGACTCGCCCTTCGAGCGGACCCCTGCGGACACTTCGACGTCGACCCCGCACAGCGGGTCGCCAACCTCGATGCACTCGTCGAAACCATCGACGAGTGGGGGGGCGACGAACACCACACGCCGCGCGAGCTCACCGAGTTGATCGAACCGTTCCGAGAGAACCCGTACACGGGACCGAGTCAGCCGAGCACCGCGGACACGAGCCACGACGTCGAATTCCGGACGATTCACGACGCGAAAGGCGACCAGGACGACGTTGTCGCCGTCGCGAACCCCGGATTCAGCCTCTGGAAGCAGGGGCCCCAGGCCCAGCGGTTCATCACGCAGGGAGCCATCAATGGACTCGCCCCGCCGACGAACACCGACGTCCCCTCGGACGTTGCGCTCCCCCCGTTCGGCAACGGGTTGTACGACCCGGCGGACACGCGCGACCGCGACGTCGGACTGCGGTGGGCAACGGGCCACTGGTGCGACGACGTCGCCGAGTCCGTGGACTCGACGTCGCTAGTTGGTCCCGAGCGCCTCGAGCGGGTTGCGGCGAACGAACGAGCCGAAGCGTGGCGACTCCTGTACGTCGCGCTCACGCGGGCGCGGGACCACCTCGTCGTCCCACTCCCACGGTCGCTGCCCGGTGAACCCCGCCCCCGGGACCGGTGGCTCGACACGATACGGGACGGACTCGGCTTCACCGGTGAGGAGACCGAGACGTACACCCTCGACCCGGACGCTGGTTCGACCGACGAACCGTTCGACGTCGGCGTCAACGACGTTTCCACCTTTGCCTCGCAGGCAACCACGCCCACCGCCCACGGCGACGACGTCGCCGTCAATCCGCCGCGTCGAGCCGGTCTGGACCCGTGGGTGCCCCGGTTCGTCAACCCGAGTACACTGTACCCCCTCACAGAGGATCCAGACGGGCAGGTACTCAACCACCTCCTCGGGAAGCCCCTCCACACCAGGGCTAACGACGTTCCCGACGACGTCCCGCTCCAGTTCGACGAACTCGGCCCGGACGACGTCGGGACCTGCTTGCACGAGGTGCTTACCAGACTCGTCGACCGCGAGGTGCCGGAACCCACGCTTCGAGACCCCGGAGACGAGGTTCGCGACGTGTTCGACGACGTCGTAGACGACCACGCGCCGCGGATTGCCGACGACGAACGCGGCGGACTGTTCGCCTTCTTCCGAGAGGCGGTACTCGACGACTTCCTCGCGTCCGACCTGTGGAGTCGGATCCAGCGGGCCGAACAGGTTACCGTCGAGCGACCCGTCGATGGGCTCGTCACTGTCGGCGACGTCGAGATCGAAATCCACGGGACGAGCGATTTCGTCGTCGAACTACCGTCGGGTGAACGCCACGTGGCCGAGGCAAAGGTCACACTGACAGACCAGACGCCAGAGACGCGGCGTCGGTACGAACTCCAGGTGACAGCCTACTCGTACCTCTTCGAACAGCAGCAGGACCGCTCGAGAAACCCCGTGAAGCCGACAGTGGAGACGTTCGGGGTTGAGCGTGACACGATCAGATCGTCGTGGCCGTCGGAGATCGTCGAACGGAGACTCGCAGCGCTCGTTCGACGCTGACAGCCACACCCGTCTGAATCCGGAAGAATCCCCGTTGCGGAGAGGATGTCAATCACGTTCCCCGTCGGGGGACCTGAGTTCTCTTTCGCCGGCTGTTGACTGCACCGTTCACGTGCCGACCGCGCAAAGCGGCGTCAGTTGACGTCGACGATTTCGACGTCGAACGCCAGCGCTTCGCCGGCGAGTTCGTGGTTGAAGTCGACACGCGTATTCTCGTCGTCGACGTGGACGATCTCGCCCTGCTGGCCGTTCTGGGCCTCGAGGTAGCCGCCTTCCTCGGGTCGCTGGCCGATGGTGTCGGTGAGTTCGTCGGTCTGGAACTCCTGGACGTTCTCCTCGCTCCACTCGCCGTAGGCTTCCTCGGGCGGAATCTCCAGTGTCGTCGACGTGCCCTCCTCCAGTCCGACGAGACCGTCGTCCATGCCCTCGATGACCTGCTGTGCGCCGACTTCGACCGTCAGCGGCGTGTACTCGCGGTCGGGCATCGCGTCGGCGAGGCCGGCGTCCTCGGCGACGGATTCCCGGGAGGTGTCGAAGACAGTTCCGTCGTCCAGTCGGCCGGTGTACTCGAAGGTCACGGAGTCGCCAGATGCAATCGTCACGTTTCCAGAACGGGCGTGACACCGATAACACCTTGCATCGGTGACCGAGCCGCCCCCTCGCCCGCGCGTGCCCGAGCAGTGGTGACCGACTACTCACCGGAGTGGAGTGTGGGAGAGCCTTTTGGGCTCGCGACACACTGTCACCGTATGCCCGAACAGAACGTCCTCGGCGGCGAACTCGCCACCTGCAGCACCGACCCCGTCACTGGCTACGAACGCGACGGCTGCTGTGGCACCCACCCAGACGACCGCGGACGCCACGAGCTCTGCGCGGTGATGACCGAGGAGTTCCTGGCGTTCAGCCGGGAGCGCGGCAACGACCTGGTGACGCCGCGACCGGAGTTCCAGTTCCCCGGACTCGAGCCGGGCGACCGGTGGTGTCTGTGCCTCGGTCGCTGGCTGGAGACACTGGAAGCCACGCGAGCGAACCGCCTCCCCGAGACGACCGTCCCGCCGGTGGTGTTGGAGGCGACCAACGGGGCAGTGCTGGACTCGGTAGAGCTGTCGACGCTCGAAGCCCACGCCTACGACCAGTAGGGCGGTCCGGACGGTGGTCCCGGTGGTCCGCGGAACCGAAAGCGTGATACAGCGCGCCACCTGTGCAAGTGGCAGAGTCGTGGTTCACTGGACAGACTCGCCGACGACGCGCCGGAGCGGCTGCAGTGCGAGTCACTCGACGCATCCAGTCGGGCGCGTGGGCGGCTCGCGGGAGTGGGTTCAAGCGGCCCGGGAACGCCCCCGTTCGTTCGGGGTCAGCGGCACGCGACGAGAGCTCGCGGCCGGGGGGCGTCAGCGTTGATTCGCTCGTTCCTCCGGGACCTGCAGAACAGCCCAGTCGCCACCCAGATGCGGCGGTTCGTCGTCGTCGGCGCGGCGACGGCGGGCGTCCAGATGGTGTTGCTGTGGCTGTTCGTGGACGCCGGCGGGCTGAACTACCTGATCGGCGCGGTCATCGCCATCGAGATCACCATCGTGTTGACGTACGTGTTGAACAACGCGTGGACGTTCCGCGCGATACAGAACACTGGCTGGGGGGAGTATCTCGGCGGGCTCGTGAAGACGAACGTCGTCAGGGGGACGGCGATACCGATCCAGCTCGCCGTGCTGTTCGCGCTCGTGGAGTGGCGCAGCGTCCCCTATCTGTTCTCGAACGCCGTCGCCATCGTCGTCAGCGGCCTCTACCGGTTCGTGCTCGACGCCCGGTGGACGTGGGGCGGCTGACGGGGTCGGGGGTCTACCGGCCGTCAGAGCTTCCTGAGTGAGACGGCGACGAGTCCGACCGTCAGCGCGGCGACGGCGACGCGGATGGTGCCGCCGCCGAGCGCGGCGGTCGCGCCGCCGGCTGCCGTACCGCTTGCGACACCGGTAGCGGCGGGCGCAGCGAACACACAGCAGAGGCTGAGCCCGCCCGCGAGGCCGACGACCGGCCACCGGGAGTCGCCGGTGGTGTCGCCTTCGGCGCCCTCACTGGGGTCCTGCTTGCCGCCTGTCTGCGCGGTTGCAGCGCTGGTGTTCGACATTCGCGTCGGTGTTCGGTCGGCGGCCGGAAGTACTGTCGGGTCGAGCTGGTTGGATAGCTGACAGCGTCGCCGACACTCCGACGGTCGAATGCCGAGACAGTCGTCGAGCAGCCAGTCCGCGCCGTACACGTCGAAGTAGGACGCGACTAGAAACAACAGTAGTTGTTACTGTTACCAGTAGGTATAACTTACCCTGGGCATACGGCGTGTGCATGGGTACCGAGATACCTGGTCGCACGCGCCGCAATGTGCTCCGCGCACTCGGAATCGCCGGCGCAGCAGGCCTCGCAGGATGTAGCTCAGGAGACGGTGACGGCGGCGACGAGACTACCGCCGGACCGGGAGACACAGACGAGTCGACGACCGCCGACGAGGAACCAGACTCGGCGCTCGTCCAGAACAACGAGTACGTGACGGCACAGGCGACTGGTGCCAGTTCGATGTACCTCCCGGGCATCAGCGACCAGAACACGACCGACCGGCTGTCACTGATTCTCGACGGGGCGTACGCGATCAACGGGGACCGAGAAATCTTCGGGCTCTGGTTCGAGGAGACCACGATGCCGGACCCGAGCACGGTCGAGATCACGCTCCGTGACAACCTCCAGTTCGCCGACGAGTACGGCCAGATGACGGCCGACGACTGGAAGTTCCACATCGAGGAAATCCACCAGAGCGACTGGGCCGGGTCGACGGCGGCCTCCGACTGGGCGGGCATCGACGTCACCGTTCAGGACGAACTGAACTTCACGCTCAGCCTCCCCGAGCCGAACGGCGACTTCATCTACGGGCCGCCGCTGTGGGGCGCGTTCATCTTCCCCCGGGGCCTCACGGAGAAGTTCATGCGCTCCCAAGAGGAAAAAGAGGAGATCGCGTCCAACTCCGACGAGTACGCGTCGGCCGACGAGGTGCCGGACGGCAACCTCGAAGACTTCCAGCAGGCCGACGAGGTCCAGAACCTCACCTGGACGGGGAACCTCGGCCCGTACTCGCTCGACGAGTGGGAACGCTCCTCGACGTTCACGGCCACCAAGAACGATGACTACTACGCGGCCGAACTCGCCGGCGAGGGCAACGACTTCGGCGAGGCGTGGGTCGACGCACCCCACTTCGACTCGTACACGTACCGCACCATCAGCGAGCAGGCGACGCGCGTGAACGCGCTGACGGAAGGCGAACTGACATCGATCAACGTGCCGACGGGGCGGTTCCAGAGTCTCAAAGAGGGGGACGCCGTCGACACGTACCAGGTTCCACAGCCGTTCCTCGGTATCATGGCCTACAACCAGCGGTCGAACGGCTGGGAGGGCCTCGAGATTAAGGAGGTACGGCAGGCGCTCTCGATGGCGATCGACAAGGAGGCCATCGCGAACCAGATCCTCCGCGGGCTCGCCGAGACTGCAGTGACGTTCCAGCCGCGGTGGTCGTCGTGGTACAGCGAGGAAACTGTCACACCGTTCGGTGTCGGTGACTCCTACGACAAGGAGCAGGCACGGACGATGCTGGAGGAGAACCTCCCGAGTGGCTACGAGTACTCCGGCGAGAAGTTGCTGAACCCGGAGGGGAATCAGGTGACGCTCCAGCACGTGTACTCGACGGGGAACGAGACGACGGCGACCACCGCGGAGTTCATCGGCCAGGAGCTCGCGGGCGTCGGCATCAAAGTCGAGTTCACGGCCCTCCAGTTCAATCAGATGCTGAAGAACTACGTCGCCAACAGCTACACCGGCGACGGCGAGCCGGAGTACTCCGGCGGTCCGTACAACGCGGGCCCGCCGGACCAGACGGCGTCCGCGAAGCCGTGGGACCTGATGACGGGTATCGCGTTCAACACGTACCCGTTCACGCCGACGTCGCTGGAAGCCTTCTGGACGAAGACGGCGTCGACGAACTACTACGGGTACACGCCCGAGATCGACATGGCCGGGCTGTTCGAGGACCTGAAGACGACCGTCGACACCGCGGAACGCAAAGAGATCGTCAACGAGATTCTCGGCCAGCTGAGCGAAGACCAGCCGGTGAATTTCCTGACGATGAGCGACGACCTCTTCGGGTACTCCGTGCCGGTCGATCCGGAGCCGACCGAGGAGTACCTCGCGAACTGGGACTACCAGATAGAGCAGTACGCGGCGCTGTCCGACGACTCCTGACGGAACGACAGCCACCTGCCTGCCAGTCGCTCTCACGTGACTCCCTCTTCGCTCGATTCGCGCGGAACCTGGCGGCCGTCACGACGTGACGAGAACTGGCAGCCGCAGCGGCAGCGGCTCGGGCGACGGCGGCGGTGGAATCCGACTGTCGCCGACGCGACTGCTACGCTGCACTCACAGGTACGTGCCCGGCGAGCACCGCCGAGACTCGACGCACGGCACCTGCAGGACGCGAGGTACTGGCGCCCGACAACGAACGACAGTTTGAATACATGACTGCAGACGACGCCGAAGACAGAGACAGACGACACGACAGGCGGCACGGTGCGCGCACTACCGCGAACGCGCTCACGGCCGCCAGCGATAGCACTGGCGACAGAAACAACGACCACAGCGGGCCCGGCACCCACAGCGGGTGCAGCAGCCACAGTGGTGGTGGTGCGCCGTGAAGAAGTGGGGCTACCTCGTCTCCCGGCTGCTGTGGGCGGGCGTCGCGACCTGGGTGATTCTCACCATCACCTTCGTGCTGATGGAGTTCACCCCGAACGCCCAGTACGCACAGCTCCAGTTCTCGGCCGCACAGTCAGGCGGCGACCCCGAACAGGCCCTCGAGACCGCGAAGCGGCTTCGCGGCGACACGGGGACGCTGTGGGCGCAGTACACGGAGTTCCTCTCGAACATCGTCTCGGGGAACTGGGGCTGGTCGACGTACCGGAGCCAGCCCGTGACCGAGGCGCTGGCGACGGCGATTCCGTGGTCGATGATGTACGGCGTCCCGTCGCTCATCATCTCGACCGTGCTCGGAATGACCATCGGCCTGTACAGCGCCCTGAACCAGTACTCCCGTGAGGACTACGCGGCGACGCTGTTCGCGTTCATGGGCATCTCCATCCCGAACTTCTGGTTCGCAATCATCCTGCTCGTCTTCTTCGGGACTGTCCTGAACTGGGTCCCCATCCTGTTCGACACGGGCGTCGCACAGAACGCAGCGGGCAATCTCACGCTCGGCGGCGTCTTCTCGCTGGCGAACCTCCGC
This sequence comes from Halobacterium rubrum, assembly GCF_021729015.1. Taxonomy (GTDB): domain Archaea; phylum Halobacteriota; class Halobacteria; order Halobacteriales; family Halobacteriaceae; genus Halobacterium; species Halobacterium rubrum. The sequence goes on along the minus strand of NZ_JAJQQZ010000001.1, from coordinate 1,365,577 downwards.
CAGCTCATTCTCCCCGTCGTCGTGTTGACAACGGGGTCCATCGCGAGCCTGATGCGGTACTCTCGGGCGGAAGCGCTCGAATACGTCGAAGCCGACTTCGTGAAGACGGCGCGAGCGAAGGGCGTCTCCGACCGCATGATCGTCCTCAAGCACATCCTGCGGCCGGCGTCGATTCCGCTCGCGACCCTGCTGGTCGGGGACCTGCTCGGCATCATCTTCGTCGGGTCGTACCTCGTCGAAGTCGTCTTCGGCATCCCCGGCCTCGGGACGTTGTCGTACAACGCCATCATCAATCAGGACACGGCGCTGGTGTTCGGCACCATCTTCGTGCCGACGTTCATCGCCATCGTCGGCAACCTCGCACAGGACCTCAGCTACGCGTACCTCGACCCGCGGATCTCCTTCGGTGACGACGAATGACGACCACGACACAGCGACAACAGACGCAGGCGACGACGGCACAGGACGGGGGTGAACGATGAGCGCCGACGGCGACGACGCTCCAGGCGGTGACAGCGGCGTTCGAACCGACGGCGCCGGTGAAGACGTCGTCTCGAGCAACCGCCGGACCTTCGAGGACATCGACTGGACGGCCATCGAGGCGGACTCGCGGCGCGTCCCGCCGCTGACGGCGCTGTGGTGGGGGCTGCTAACGGTGCTCGTCAGTGGGCTCCTCTTCGACGCGTACTGGCGGTTCGCTCCCGAAATCCCCGACGTCCCGGTGCTCGGACTGCTCGCCCGGGAGACGGGCGGCGCGTTCTCGTTCCCCGTCGTCGGCGTCATCACGCCGCTGACGTGGCTGTACGCGCTGACGCTGCTGTTCGTCGTCTTCAAGGCCATCGTCCCGCTCGTGCGGGACCGCCGGATGACGATGTACTACTGGCGGGAGTTCCGGAAGAACAGGCTCGCCGTTCTGAGCCTCGTCTGGCTCGCGGTCATCTTCGCTATCGGGACCGTCGGGCCGCTGTTCCTGAACACGCCGAAGGTCGCGCCGCTGGAGGCGTACCAGCCGCCGGTGTTCATGTCCGTCGACTCGGGCGTCCCCGTCTCCTGTGTCGGGGAGACCATCAACGGGCGCTGCCACGGGACCTGGGAGCACCCGTTCGGCACGACCGCGCAGGGCAAAGACATCCTCGTCTCGGTCATCTACGGGATGAAGATCTCGATGCAAGTCGGGCTCATCGGCTCGTTCCTCGTCATCCTCGTCGCGTCCGCTGTCGGCCTGCTGGCCGCCTACTCGCGCGGCTGGATGGACGAGATTCTGATGCGGTACGTGGACATCCAGATCACGTTCCCGACGTTCTTCCTGTACCTGCTGGTCACGTTCATGTTCGGCGGGTCGCTGTTCAACATGATCGTCATCTTCGGGCTGTTCGGGTGGGGCGGCATCGCACGCATCGTCCGCTCGGAGGCCCTGCAGCGCCGCGAAGAGGAGTACGTCCTCGCCTCGGAGAACACGGGCGCGGGGACGTGGTCGGTGATTCGCCGCCACCTGCTGCCGAACGTCAGCAACTCCGTCATCACGGCGGTCTCGCTGCTCATCCCGTCGCTCATCCTCTTCGAAGCGGCACTGGCGTTCCTCGGACTCGGCGACCCGACCATCCCGTCGTGGGGCGAGGTCATCGCGAGCGGGCGCCGGGACCTCGACCGTGCCGTCTGGATCTCGACGCTCCCCGGCATCTTCCTGTTTTTCACCATCCTCGCGTTCAACTTCGTCGGGGACGCGCTGCGAGATGCACTCGACCCGCGGAACGTCGGAGGTGAGAGCTGATGGCGGCGATCAGTGACCCGGCGTCGCCGAGCGAGTCGCTGCAGACGACCACGACGCTCGGGCGCGTCAGCCCGGGAGGCATCCGTTCATGAGCACGCAGACTACCCCCGACGCGACGGACGCGGCGAGCCGCAACGACGACGTTCTCCTCTCGGTGGAGGACCTCGTCGTGCAGTTCGACACCGACGGAGGCACCGTGCACGCCGTCGACGGCGTGAGCTTCGACGTCCGCGAGGGCGAGACGCTCTGCATCGTCGGCGAGTCCGGCTCCGGCAAGACCATCTCCTGTGAGGCGATTACGCGGCTGTTCCGGTCGCCGCCGGGGTTCATCCGCGGCGGCTCGGTGGAGTTCGACGGCACCGACCTCACGTCGTGTTCGGACGATCGCCTCAAGGAGTACCGGGGCAACCGCATCGCACACGTCTTCCAGAACCCGCAGGGGGCGCTGAACCCCGTCTACACCATCGGGAATCAGGTCCGGGAGGCGGTCGAACTGCACACCGACCTCGAGGGGTCGGCAATCCGGGACCGCGTCGTCGACCTGCTGGGCGAGGTCGGCATCCCGGAGCCCGTCACCCACCTCGGAGACTACCCCCACGAGCTCTCGGGCGGCATGAAGCAGCGCGTCGTCATCGCGATGGCGCTGGCGGGCGAACCGGACCTGCTCATCGCCGACGAGCCGACGACGGCGCTGGACGTCACCATCCAGAAGCAGATCCTGGACCTCCTGAACGACGTCCAGGAACGCCACGACATGTCCGTCATCTTCGTCACGCACGACCTCGGCGTCGTCGCGCAGATCGCCGACCGCGTGCTCGTGATGTACGCGGGGAAGGTGATGGAGCGCGACGACGTCTTCGACCTCTTCGAGTCGCCGGAACACCCCTACACGGCGGCGCTACTGGACTGCCTGCCGGGGTCCGGCGGACTGGAGGGGATTCCTGGCGACCTCCCGGACCCGTTCAATCCGCCGGCCGGCTGCCGGTTCGCGGAGCGGTGTCCGGCCGTCACCGAAGAGTGCATCGAGGGCGACCAGCCACCCGAGTACCCCGTCGGCTCCGACGACCACACCGTCTCCTGCGTCCACCACGCGCCGGACGGTGACCCCGGCGAGCTCGACGGAGTCACCGGCGCCATCGGGGGTGACGAGTCGTGAACCTCGACTTCCTCCGGGGCCGCAAGGAGTCGGCCACGGACGAAGACCACCGCGTCGACGACATCCCCGAGGACGCGATTTTCTCGGTCCGCGGCCTCCAGAAGTACTTCGACAGCGGCAGCGGGTTCTTGGGTGAGAGCACGCCAGTGCGGGCCGTCGACGGCGTGAGCTTCGACGTCCGCGAGGGCGAGACGCTCGGCATCGTCGGCGAGTCGGGCTGCGGGAAGTCGACGCTCGCCCAGACGATGATCCGACTGCAGGAGCCGACCGCCGGCAGCGTGTACTGGAAGGGCGACCAGGACGTCACGGGATTCGACGACGCCCGCCTGAAGCGCTGGCGCCGCGAGATTCAGATGATGTTCCAGGACCCCAGCAGCTCCTTCGACCCGCGGATGTCCATCGGGGACTCCATCACGGAGCCGCTGCGGGTCCAGGGGCTCCGGGAGTCCGCCCACCGCCGAGAGATCGCCGAAGACCTCCTGGAGCGCGTCGGAATGTCGGCCGGCCACATCGACGCCTACCCACACGAGTTCTCCGGCGGGCAGAAGCAGCGCATCGCGCTCGCGCGAGCGCTCGCCGTGAACCCCGACATGATCGTCGCCGACGAGCCGGTCAGCGCGCTCGACGTCTCCATCCAGTCGGAGGTGCTGGGGCTCATCGACCGCCTCCAGGAGGAGTTCGGGCTGACCATGTGCATCATCAGCCACGACCTCGGCGTCATCCGCGAGGTCTGCGACCGGGTGGCCGTGATGTACCTCGGTGAGATCGTCGAGATCGGACCGACGGAGGAGGTGTTCACGTCGACCGCGCACCCGTACACGAAGGCGCTCGTGTCCTCGATTCCGGTGCCGGACCCGACCCAGCGTGGCGATGGCATCGAACTCCACGGCGACGTTCCCGACCCGTCGAATCCGCCGACGGGCTGCCGGTTCCACACGCGGTGTCCGGCGGTCGTCCAGCCCAGCGAGCTGGACCTCGACCAGCAGACGTACGTGCGGCTGCTGCAGTTCACGAAGCGCCTCACCCGGGGCATCGTGACCGAGGAGTCCGTCGAGGGCGTCCGGGAGCTGCTCGCCGAACAGCAGGGCATCGACCCCAGTGACGTCCCTCGTGAGGACCTCGTGGAGGAGCTGCGCGAGGAGGACGACCTCCCCGAGCGGACGGGCAGCACGCGCGTGGACAGCGCGCTCCGGGACGCACTCGCCGAGCTCGCCGACGGGAACGTGGCGGCTGCCGCCGACGAGCTGTCGCTGCTCGCGACGCCGTGCGCCAGCGAAGCGCCGGAAGCCGTCGACGTCGGCGAGACCGACGACCACACGGCGTCCTGTCTGCGGCTCACAAGCGACTACGAGTCGGTCGAAGCCGTCGAACTGGAGTAACGCAAACCCACTCGGCTGCGAGCCGACTTTCCGGTCCGGCGGTCAGTTGTCGCGGCGCTCGGATTCGATTTCTCGCGCCCGCTCGTCTATTTCCGCGAGTGCACGCACTCGCTCGCTCTCCGAGCCGCCGTGACCGATGCGGACGGACAGGTCCAGTGGGGAGGGGCCAAAGCGGCTCTCGTCGTCGCTGGCCTCGGCGTCCTCGTCGCTCTCCGGCCCGTCGCCGAACATGGCGAGGAACACCTCCCAGACGCTGCGGGCCATGTGTGCATCGTACAAGCTGCCAGAGAATAAGTGTTCCCGGGGTGGCCAAGCCGGACGGATGGCGGGCTGTCAGCGCGTCGCGAGCACGTAGAGGACGCCCGTGAGGCCACCCCACAGCACTGCTGCGCCGAGCCCAACGAACAGCAGCGGCCCCTGACCGAGCAGCCACCCGAGCAGCCAAACGAGCACGGCGAGGCCCGCGAGCGCGTGGATGTTCCGGCCGCGGGTCGGCGGGCCGTCGCCCTGCATGGTCGCCCACGTGCCGTAGGCGCCGAGCGCGAGCGCGGCGATGTACAGCAGACCCCCGAGCAGCCCGAACAGCGAGAGGAGGCTGGACACCAGCGACTGGTCGCCGTCGCCGCCGTCGTCACTGCCGGCTGGCGGGGCCGTCGTGGTCGTGGCGTTCCCGCCACCGGGCTCGGTCGTCGTCGGTGCCGTCGTGGTCGTGTCGAACTCGCTCGCGTTCTGCACGTCCACCGTAACTGCGCCCTGGGGGACGCTCTCCACGCCGTTGTCGTCCTCGACGGTGACGACGACCTCGTGGGTTCCGTTCGCGTCGAAGGCGCGAGTGACGACCGGCGACGACTGCGGCGGGAGCGGCTCGCCGTCGACGACGAAGTGGTACGTCACGTCATCACCGGTAGCGTCGACGTCCGAGGCCGCCGCGGAGAACCGGACGTCGCCGCCTGTCGGCGCGACGGTCCGGTTGGCTTCGAGCACCGCGCTCGGGCGCCGCAGTTCGTCGTGGTGGCTGGACGACGAGAACGGCACGATGTCCGCCGCGCTGCCCTCGCTCTCGACGGCGTTCCCGTCGCCATCGGGGTTCACGCTCGCGTAGAACGGGCCGTTTTCGGCGCCCCAGTAGTTGTCCTCCACGTCCAGCGTCCCCTCGGTCTCGGCGCGCAAGCCGACGATGTGCCCGTAGACGTCGTTGTCCGTCACGCTCCCGGCCCCGGAGCCGTTGGCGACGACGACGCCCGTCGCGGGACCGACGGTGTCGAACGTCTCCTCGCGGCCCTCGCTGCGGGTGTTGAACGCCACCGTGTTGTTCGTCACGCGCACGGGCGACGGCCCGGTCAGCCGGACGCCGACCGTGTTCGCGGCGACCGTGTTGTTGCGGACGGCGACCGGTCCGTCTGCGGTCGAACCGGCGACGCTGGCGCCGGCGCCGGCGTTGTCCAGCAGGTCGTTGCCGGCGACGGTCACCGGCCCGAGGTCGCTCGCCGCACGGACGCGGAGGCCACCGTCCCCGTTCGCGGCCAGCGTGTTGCCGGTGACCGAGACGCCCTCTACGCGACCGGCGACCAGTTCGACGCCGCTACCGCCGTTCTGCCGGGCGACGTTGTCCGCGACCGTGGCGGCCGTGAGCATCGGCGTCGAGACGCGCGCGCCGTCGCCGCCGTTCTGGGCGAGCGTGTTGTTCCGGACGGCGAACCGGTCGACAGTCAGCAGGTCGGTGTCCACGTCGAGGCCGGCCCGGTCGTTGTTCCGGAGGTCGTTGCCGGACGCCTCGACGGAGACGCTCATCACCGGCCCGGAGCCGCGGCGGTGCGTGAGCGAGATGCCGGTCGTCGCCTCCGAGACGGTGTTGTCGGACAGCGAGACGTCGTCCAGGTCCGCCGCGCGCTGGACGCTGACGCCGGCACCGTCGATTCGACGGATCTCGTTGTCGGCGACGGCGACCTCGTCGAGGTGGCCGCTCTCGACGGTCACGCCGTGCCCGGTTCCGTCGGCGAACGATGCGCCGCGGACCGCGAGGTCGGAGACACTGCGCGTGTTCTCCGTCGGCACCTCGGCGACGCGTTCGCCGGTCGAGACCACCACGCCTCCGGCCTCGTAGCCCGTCACAGAGCCGCCAGTGACCGCCACGTCACGGACGTGGCGCGAGCGCACGAGCACGCCGTACTGGCCGGTGTCCACGAAGTCGGTGCCGCGGACGGCGACGTTCGACACGCGGTCGACGTGAGGGTTCGTCGCCGGCACCTCGATGGCGAGGCCGGCGTAGCTGGTCCCTGCGACCCGGGAGTCCACGAGCCGGAGCCGCGGCGTGCCCTCGCGTTCCGTCGCGGTGACGCCGGCGCGGACGTGCTCGCGCAGCGTCGAGTCGCGGACCGTCACCCGGCCCGCAGTCGACTCGATGGAGATGCCGGTGTTCGCGTACTCGACGGTCGTGTTCGCGAGCCGGAGCCGCGAGTCGCCGTCGCCGGTGTACTCGATGGTGTCCCACGACCCGGGCTGGGGGTCCGGTCGGGCCGTCGTGAACGCCACGGGGTCCTCGGCCGTCCCGGTCGCGACCAGACTCCCCGCGACCGTGATTCGCGCTCCGTCGGCGACCTGCACGGTGGTTCCCGCGTCCACGGTGAGCGTCGCGCCGTCGGCGACCGTCACGTCAGTCGTGACGACGTACGGGCCGTCGTCGGCAGCCCACGTGGTGTCCGACGTGACGTTCTCCTCGACGAACGTCGGGCTGGCACCGGCGCCCGGCGCCGCCCCGACCGCCAGCCCGATTCCCGCGACGACGGCGACGCCCACGACCACGGCGGCGACCGCCGCGACCGGCCGCCGGGTCACAGGCCACCACCCACCATTCCCGTCACCACTCGCGCCAGCACGGCGCCGAGCTCCTGCACCGGCGTCAACGCACCGAACAGCGCGCCGCTCTCACTGCCGTCACCACCGCCGTCGCCGTCGTCAGTGGGTGCCTCCGTCGGGTCGGTGCCCGCGAGCACCTCGCGGCCGTCCGGCGTCCCGTCGCCGTCGGTGTCGGCGTCGGTGGGGTCCGTACCGAAGCGCTGGACCTCCTCCCCGTCGGTGAGCCCGTCGTCGTCGGTGTCGGTCGCCGTCGGGTCGGTGCCGTAGACGCCAACCTCCACCGCGTCTGCGAGCCCGTCACCGTCGGTGTCCCGCTCTCGCGGGTCCGTACCGAGCTCCCGCTCGACCGGGTCGGGCAGCCCGTCGAGGTCGGTGTCCTCGGCGGACGGCGACGTCCGGTTCAGAATCTCCCCGAGGTCCACGAGCGAGTCGTCGTCGGTGTCCACGAGGTCGGGCGCGGTCGCGTTCTGGACCTCGTCGGCGTCCGGCACGCCGTCGTCGTCAGTGTCGACAACCGTCGGGTCGCTCCCGAACACGTGGACTTCCACACCGTCCTCGAGGCCGTCCTCGTCGGTGTCGGCGGTCAGCAGTTCGGTCCCCTCGCTGACCTCGTCGACGTTCCGCAGGCCGTCACGGTCGAGGTCGCCGCTCTCTTTGACCACCCGGACCGACACCGTCGTCTCGTTGACCCGGACGTTCGCACCCGTCGACGGCTCGTACATCGACACGTGGAGTTCGTGGACGCCCGTCGACAGCTCGCCCGACGGCACCGACAGCGTCACGTTCCGCTCTTCGAGTTCCCGCAGCGTCACCTCCTCGACGGCGATTGAATCGTCCGTCCGGGGCTGGTACTCCCGGTCGCCGTCCCGGGTCAGCCGCACCCAGTACGTGTCGTACCGGCTGTCGGACTGTCGAACGTAGTCGACGACCGTCGCCACGACGTCTGTCTGTCTGTCCCGCCAGACGAACTGCTGGTCGTTCTCGACGGTCGCCGCGCCTTCCCCCGTAACTGCCACGTCGACCACGCCGGAGTCGGCGTCGTCACCGACGGCCGCCGGGACCGCCCCGACAGCGAGACCGGCGACGACAAGCGCGACGACGACCGTGACGACACGGCGGCGTGACCTGAACACGACTCTGACTCTAAGCGTGGCGTACTTGAACATAGTGGTGGCCGCGATGGGTCAGAACGACCAGAACGGGCGCGAAACTGTCGCCTACCCGGGGAGTTTTGTCCCTGTCCTGTCAGTGTGAGTGCGTGACAGACGACGACCTCCTCGAGGCAGTCGCACGACTCCCCACCGTCGCCCAGCCGACGCCAGCCCCGGACGGCGACGCAATCGCGTTCGTCTGGGACGACACCGGCCGGAACGAACTCCACCTCCGCGACCTCGCAACCGGCGACGTCACCCAGCTCAGCGACGGCGAACTTCCACGGAGCACCGCCCTCCCGTTGCTCTGGAGCGACGACGGCGAGCGCGTCTACTACCACCGCGACGACGCCGGCGACGAACAGTACGACCTCTGTGCCGCCACCCGGGACGGCGACCACGAGACCGTCGTCGCCCTCGACGGCCAGAACAACCTCCTGGCGACCGACGGCCGCGACCTCCTGTTCGCCGCGACCGAAAGCGGTCAGCTGAACCTCCACCGGTACGACGCCGACGCCGATGAGCAGCGACAGCTCACCGACCGTGACACGCCAGTGTACGCCGCGCACCCCGAGCCATCAGGCAGCCGACTGGCGGTAATCGGCGTCCACCCCGAGAACATCGAGGGCTACGAGGCGTTCCTGCTCGACGAGGAGAACGACGAACAGCAGCGCCTCGACGTCGGCGAACCCGACTCGGAGACCGTCGTCGCCGACTGGCACCCCGACGGCGACCGGCTGCTCGTCGGCGACGACGCCACCGGCGTCCACCGGGCCGGCGTCTACGACCTCGCCACCGACAGCGTCGACTGGCTCTCGGACGGCGACCACCCCGAAGAGGCCAGTTCACTGTCGCCGGACGGCCGGTACGCGCTGGTGACCCGGAAGCGCGACGCCAGCGCCGTCCCGCTCGTCTACGACCTCGAGACGGGCGAGGGACACGAACTCGACCTCGCCGACGGCGTCACGTGGCCCTGCGGAATGGGCGCGCGAGCCGACCCGTTCCTCGACGACCGCACGGTCGTGTTCACCCACCAGACCGCCGCCGAACGCCCCAGCGCAATCACCTACGATCTGGCCAGCGACGAGGCGACGACAGTGCAGCCAGCCGACTACGGCGACCTCGACACCGACACCTTCGTCGACGCGACGTACCACACCTACGAGTCCCCCGACGGCACCGAGATCGGTGGTCTGCTGTACGAGCCCTCGCACCTCGACGGCGGCGAGGCTCCCGGTGTCGTGCAGGTCCACGGCGGCCCCCACTGGCAGTCGATGCGGCGGTTCAACACCACCGTCCAGTTCCTCGCGACGCAGGGTTACGCCGTCTTCCGGCCGAACTACCGGGGGTCGACGGGGCGGGGTCGCGCGTTCAAGGACGCCATCCGGGGCGACTGGGGCGGCGCCGAACAGGAGGACGTCGCGGCGGCCGGACGCTGGCTGGCAGCCCGCGACGGCGTCGACGCCGACCGCATCGGCGTCACCGGCGCCTCCTACGGCGGCTACTCGGCGTACTGCCAGCTCGTCCACTACCCCGAGGTGTGGGACGGCGTGGTCGCCCGGGTCGGCATCACCGACCTGCACGCGCTCTACGAGGAGGACATGCCACACTTCAAGACGAGTCTGCGCCGCCAGATGGGCGACCCCGAACAGAACCACGACCTGTGGCGCGACCGGTCGCCCGTCGAGCACGTCGCCGACGCCGAACCGCCGCTGTGCGTCGTCCACGGCGTGAACGACCCGCGGTGCCCCATCTCGCAGGCGCGGCTGTTCCGGGACGCCCTCCAGTCGGAGCTCGACTGGACGGTCGGCGAGGAGTTCGAGTACCACGAACTCGACGAGGAGGGCCACGGCTCGGGCGACCAGGAGCAGAAGATCCGGACGTTCCAGCTGCTCGGGTCCTTCCTCGACGACCGGCTCTGACCCCGGGGCGACACAACGCTTACCCCAGCAGAGAGTGAATCGCCGGCAGTGCAGCCGTTCCCAACCGTCCCCTCGGTCGAAAACGCCCCGGCGTCGCTGTTCGACGGCGGCCACCTCTGGCTCCAGGAGTGGGTCGTCGGCGGCCCGCTTCGATTCCAGCTGACCGAGTCGGGCCTGCTGGCGTTCGGCAACGACCGGCACGTCTTCGACGACGGCGACATCCCCGTGGGCTACGAGCGAGCGGTCGCGCACGTCCGGGAGGCGTTCGACAGGTCGGCGCTCAGGGCGGCGCTGGACGACGTCTCTGACGCCGTCTTCTTCGGCGTGGCGACCCGCAACGAGGGCGTCGCCTACGACTGGGACCGGACGCCGCCGTTCCTCGGCGTCGACGTCTGGATGGCAGACAGCGGCTTCCGACCGCCCGACGCTGCCGAAGCGCTGTTCGACCGGCTCGGACTGACCCCCCTCAACGCCGTGGCGAAGGAGCTCCGGGCCGACAGCTTCGACCCTGAGGGCTACGACCGTCCCAAGTCGGCGTACCGCGACGGCCCCGCTGCGGGCGTTCTCGTCCGGAACAAGACCGGCGACCGTGCGAAGCTGCTCGGCGACTGGGAGCCACCCGAGCCGCTTCGAGACGGCCCCGAGACCGTGGCCGAGGCCGTCGCGACCGACGAGCGAATCGAGGCCGCGGCCGGGCGCGTCGCGGACGGGAGCGCAAGCGCCGACGTCTCGGCCGTGACCGACCGCGTCGTCGCCGAACTCGCCCGCCGCGAGTACGCCAGGCTGTTCGGCGACAGCGGCGCCGTCGACGAGGAGACGTTCCGGTCGGCGGTGGCCGAGCGCGTCAGCCGGGTGCTCAGGGACAGCTGAGGACGCGCCGAGTCCGGAGGCCTGAAAGCCGCGGGCTGGCTACTGGACGTCCATGACGCAGCGGTTCCGCTGGGAGCGTCCGCTCCCGGGCGACGCGGTGGCGACTGTCACGCGCGTCGTCGGCGACCACGAACTCCCCGAGGACGGCGGCGGCGAGCGGCGATTCCGTGTGGACTGCTCGGTGCGCGTGACGGACGCAGCGGTCGACGCCGAGGCCGCCTCGGTCGCCGAGGTGGACGAGGCGGGCGTCGTGACCGTCGCCCTCCCCGCCGGTGTCGGGCTCGCGAGACTCCGGCTCACCACCGGGGACGGCACGGCGAGCCTCTGGCTGCCCGGCCCGGCGTTCGCGGACCGCCTCGAGGCGGCGCTGGACGGCGACGCCGGCGCGGCGAGAGCGCTGTCCCGGGAGGCCGGCAGCGTGGTCGCGCTCGCGTTCGCAGCCGGCGAGTTCCTGGCGACGGACGGCCTCGTCGACCTGCTGGACGCCGTGACGGAGGCGTCGGGCAGCGCCGCAGATGACCTGCACGCCCGCCGGTACGACTTCCTGCGGGCCGTCCCGGCGACGCCAGCCGGTCCGACCGCAGACGACCGAGAGCAACTCGTCGCGCTCGCAGCGGGCCTCGACGGCGTCGACGCCATCGGGGACGTGTCGCTGGTGGACGTGGTCGCGGACGCGATGCACCTCGCGGCCGAGACGCCGCGGGGTGCCCGGGCGTTCCTCGACGACCACGGCTTCGACGCCCGGGCGCTGGCCGAACGCGGGGACGGCGAGTTCTTCGCCGCGCTACTCGCACAGGCCACCGTAACTGGCGGCGTCGGAGCCGCGAAGCGCCTGGCCGTCGGGTGGCCGGCCGAGAAGACCTTCGAGGCGGCGAAGGCGGACGCCGAAGCGGCGGACTACTGGGACCGCGGCGAGGCGTGGCGCGGGGTCGTGCCGACAGCCGCCGACCAGTCCCCGGAGGCGTTCGCGTACGTGCTGGCGAACGCGCTGTACTGGACGGCCGAGGTCGACCGCGGCGACAGCCGCGTCGACGAACTCCTGTTCGACGCCGCCGAGACCGCGGGCCGGGACGTCGGGCTCGAGTGGGTCGTCGGCCACAGTCGCTTCGAGCGCGCTCGCGCTCGCGGCCACCGCCACCGGACGAGCCGGACCCACGCGCTCGCAATCGAGGCGTTCGAGGACGCCCACGAGGTCGCCGAGGCTCGCGAGTTCCTCGACCCGTGGGAGCCGGCGTACACGCGAGCGGTCGTCGCGTCGAACATGCATTCGGCGAACGGCGACCACGACGCCGCTGTCGCGGCGCTGGACGACGGCGAAGCGACGCTCGCCGACACGGACGTGCCCGAGTCCCGCCGCGAGGAGATGGTCGCACACCTCGGCGCGCAGCGCCACGAGCGCCGCGCCATCCAGACGGAGAACCCGGCCGAGCGCCGGTCGCACCTCGAAGCCGCGCTGGAGCGCTACGAAGCGGTGGGATTCGACCGGTCCGTCGACCGCGTCCGCGAGAAGCTCGCGCAGGACGATGACGGCGAATCGGCGGGCGGCGAACCTGACTCACGGGGCGACGACGCGCTCGGAGGCCGCGAGCGCGCGGCCGTGGCGGCCCGCCAGTCGCTGGCCGGCGACGACCGCGGGCCGAGCCTCGCGGACATCCCGGCGCTCCACGACTTCCTCACCGAGACGGACCCGAACGCCGTCGGCAGCCCCGACCCGGGCGTCCTGCCCGGGGAGCGCGAGGGCGGCGCTGGCGGCCCCGACGTAGGCGGGCCGGACGACGGCCCGCGGGACCCCCGGTACTAGAGCTGTTTCTCCATCCGGACGATGTCGAGTTCGACAGTCTCGCCGCCGTGGACGGTGGAGTACGTCTCTCTGTCCGCAGGCTCGTAGCCCGCCCGTTCGTAGAATTCGACGGCGTTCAGCGACGCGTGGAGCGTGAGCGCGTCGAGGTCGAGGTCGCGGGCTCTCGATTCGAGCGCGTCGAGCAGCGCGGTGCCGACGCCGTCGCCGGCTGCCTCGGGGTGGACGTAGACCGCGCGAACCGCCCGTTCAGTCGGGACGAGGTGGCCGTACCCGGCCACCTCGCCGTCGCCGTCGGCAGCGGTCTCGTCGGCGTCGGCGCGCTCGGCGACGACGAAGTAGTGGCCGTCCTGCTCGACCGGGTAGTCGTCCTCGGGGTCGCCCTTGTCGGCCCACGCCGCGACCTGCCGGTCGTCGTAGGCGTCGGGGCCGAACGCACGGATGGCTGCGACGTGGCACTCTCGAATTCGCTGGCGGTCGGCGGGGTCGGCGGGACGGACAGTGACCACGGTAGACGGGTCCGCGCGCCGAGCAAAGAGCGTGGTGGTCGGACAGACGGTGACCGGGTCGTCTGCCTGCCGGCTGGCCGCTCAGTCGCTCTGGTGGGGGACCGAGAGCACGACCGCCTCGCCCGAGACGACGACGTCGCCGTCGTCGGTCTCTGCGGTGGTGTCGACGCGAATCCGGTCGTCGCCGAGGGTCTCGACGACTTCGACGGTGGCGGTGACGGTGTCGCCCGGGTAGACGGGGTTCTCGAACGCGAGGTCCTGGGAGAGGTAGATGATGTCCCCGGGCAGCTCCGCGAGCGCGGCGCTGACCGGGCCCGCCGACAGCATCCCGTGGGCGATGCGGCCGCCGAACATCGTCTCGCTGGCGTACTCGGGGTCCTCGTGGATGGGGTTGTGATCGCCGGAGAGGTCGGCGTACGCCTCGATGGTCTCTTCGGTGACGGTGACGGCCGACTCGGCGGTGTCGCCGACGGACGCGACTGGCATATCCCTCCCTCGTCGCGGCACCGTCGAAAACGCCCCGGTTAACATGTGAAACGGGGGGTTGATTACGGCAGTCCTGTATGACTCTCGCATGGAGACGGTAACGCGCGACGGCGTGACGCTGGCCTACGAGCGGGACGGGCCGCGGGACGCCGAGACTGTCGTGCTCGTGGAGGGCCTGGGCTACGGCCGCTGGATGTGGAACTGGCAGCGCGACGCGCTCGCCGAAACGTACGACGTGGTGCTCCCCGACAACCGGGGGACGGGGGACTCCGACGCTCCCGACGGTCCGTACACGATTGCGGAGATGGCGGCGGACATCGACGCCGTCCTCGAGGACGCCGGCGTCGAATCGGCGCACGTGGTCGGCGCGAGCATGGGCGGGATGATCGCCCAGCAGTACGCCCTGGAGTTCGAGCGCGCCGAGTCGCTGGCCCTGCTCTGTACGTCGATGGGCGGCGAGGACGCCGTGCCGACGCCGCCGGAGACCCAGGAGCGGATGTTCTCCGTGCCCGAGGACGCCGACGAGCGCGAAGCCATCGAGTACAAGATGGAGCCGGCGATGACCGACCGGCTCGCCGACGACGAGGAGCTGCTGGAGCGGATTATCGACTGGCGGCTGGACTCCGACGCGCCGCCCGCTGCGCGGGAGGCGCAGGGCGCCGCTGTCGCGGCGTTCGACGCGAGCGACCGCCTCGACGACATCGACGTGCCGGTCCTGCTGCTGCACGGCACCGAGGACCGCGTGCTCCCGGCGGAGAACAGCGAACTGCTCGACGAGCGGCTGCCGGACAGCCGCCTCGAGTTCGTCGAGGGCGGCCCACACCTGTTCTTCATCGAGGACGCCGAGACGGTGAACGACCACCTTCTGTCCTTCCTGGGCGACCGATGACCGGACGCGGCGACTGGGTCGGCGACTGGAGCGGGCGCCGCGCCGACCTGTCCCCCGACCGCACGGCGCTGACCGACGCGACCACGGGCGAGTCGTGGACGTACAGCGAGATGGACGAGCGGGCGAACCGGACGGCGCGCCTGCTGGCGGCCCGTGGCGTGACTGACGGCGAACGGGTCGCCGTCGTCTCCCGGAACCGGCCCGAGCTCGTGGACCTCGTGTTCGCCTGCGGGAAGACCGGTGGGGTGTTCGCGCCGCTGTCGCACCGGCTCGCGCCGCCCGAGCTCGAGGAGCTGCTGGCGCGCGTCGACCCCGAACTGGTCGTCGTGGAGGAGCCCTTCGACGAGGACGTGGCGGGAACGCTGCCCGACGATGTCGACGTGCTGTCGCTGCCGACCGACGGCGGCCACGAGTGGGACGCCTTCGACGAGCACGTCCCGGAGGACGGCTCGACGTACGACGGCCCCGACCTGTCCGGCGACGACCCGTTCATGTTCCTGCACACCGGCGGGTCGACCGGCACGCCGAAAGAGACCGTCCTGACCCACGGCTCCGTGGCGTGGAACGCGACGAACACGGTGACTGCGTGGGGGCTTCGGCCCGGGGACGCGACGCCGATGGTGTTCCCGATGTTCCACACTGGCGGCTGGAACGTCCTCACGATGCCGCTGTTCCACGTCGGCGGCCACGTCGTCGTCGCGCGAGACTTCGACCCGGGCGAGGTGCTGCACCTCGTCGAGACCCACGACGCGTCCGTGCTGGTGGCGGTGCCGGCGGTCCTGCGGATGATGACCGAGCACGACGACTGGGCGGCGACCGACCTCTCGACGCTGCGGTTCGCGAAGAGCGGCGGCGGGCCGTGCCGGCGCGCGACGATGGAGCGCTACTGGGACCGCGGCGTCGACCTCTCGCAGGGGTACGGCCTCACCGAGTGCGGGCCGAACAACTTCGCGATGCCGGACGGCTGGGGCCGAGAGAAGGCCGACAGCGTCGGCGTGCCGGCGATGCACGTCGACGCGCGCGTCGTCGACGACGACGGCGAAGAAGTCCAGCAGGGCGAGGTCGGAGAACTGGAACTCCGGGGGCCGCACGCGGCGGCGGGCTACTGGCGGAGCCCCGACGAGACCGCCGAGGCCTTCGGCGTGCCGGCTGTCGACGACCCGACGACCGTCGACGCCGAGGACTACTGGGTGTCGACTGGTGACCTCGCGCGCGTAGACGACGACGGCTACCACTACATCGAAGGCCGGAAGAAGAACATGTACGTCTCCGGTGGGGAGAACGTCTATCCGCCGGAGGTCGAGGACGCGCTCGCCGACCACCCCGGCGTCGAGGAAGTCGTCGTCGTCGGCGTCCCCGACGAGACGTGGGGCACCGTCGGGAAGGCCGTCGTACAGGGCGACGAGGACCTGGCGCTGGCGGACCTCACGTCGTTCCTCGACGACCGCCTCGCGGGGTTCAAACACCCCCACTACCTGGCCTTCGTCGACGAGATGCCGACCAGCGGCCCGTCGAAAATCGACCGGCAAGCCGTCGAGGACCGGTTCGGCGACACCGGGAAGTAAACGTTTTAGGTCCGCTGTCCCTCTGTCGGGTAGGTAGCAAACGATGATTAACGTTAGCATGGAGGTCGAGCAGTACGACTGCCCGTTCGTCCATGCCAGCGACAGCGACGACGTCGCGTTCTCCTCCGTGCACTGCGACGCCGGCCCCCGGGCGACGGAGGTCCGGATGGTGGCGGAGGCGGCCGACCGGCCGAGCCTCGAGTCGGGCCTGGACACCGTCCGGGACCACGGCGAGGTCGACGAGTACGAACTGTTCTCGAAGGTCGACAACGTCGCGAAGTTCCGGACTGTCGTCGAGCAGACCGAGGCGATGGAGGTCCTCCGGGACCAGGACGGCTACGTCACGGGCCCGTTCTACGCCGAGTCCGGCACGGAGACCTGGCACGTCGGCTTCGACGACCCCGGGCTGGCCGACCGCGCGCTCGCCAACCTCGAGCGCGGCCACGAGTTCGACGTGGTCGCCCGCGAGGACACCGACGAGGCCGAACTCCACGAGATCGTCCAGAACGCCGGCGCGGCGATGACGCTCATCGAGGGGTGCAAGGATCTCTCGGACGTCGAGCGCCAGACGCTGGAGGCGGCGGTCTCGGACGGCTACTACGAGAACCCCCGGGACGCCACGCTGGGGACGCTGGCCGACCGATTCGACGTCTCGAAGCCGGCCGTCTCGAAGAACCTCCGGCGGGGAGAACAGAAGATGATCCAGCGCGTCATCGAGGCGCTCGACGACATCGAGTAGACGACCGGCGGAGTACGGGGCGGGGGAGACACCGTACCGCAGTCAGGGGATAGCGACTGGTCGAACGCCGACCGCTGCGGGTCTCGTTCACATGTTAACCCGGCTGTACTTGCACGAAGCGTAACAGACATGCGTGGTATGCCGGAGTTTGGCACGACACGACGGAGCGTACTGAAAGCCGCGGGCGCAGCAGGCGTCACCGGACTCGCCGGCGTCGCCGGCTGTGCCGGCCTCGGCGGCTCAAGCAGTCCTGATACCATGAAAATCGGCGTCATGCAGCCACTGTCGGGTGACATCGCGTACTACGGACAGCACTCCCTCTGGGGATTCCTCTCGGGACTCGCCTACAAGGGCGACACCGACCCAGTCGCGGAGCCCGAGACGGGCACCGAGGAGGTCGAGGTCGGCGACACGACCTACGAGCTCGTCATCCGCGACACCCAGTTCTCCGCCGACGAGGCGCAGTCGGTCGCGAACAACCTCGTGAGCGACGAGGACGTCGACGTGCTGTTCGGCTGCGCGTCCTCGGGGGCCGCACGGCGCGTCGCGAACAACGTTCTGTCCGCGACTGACGTCCCCTACATGGCAGGGCCGGCAGCGGCCGCCGACCTCACGTCCAGCAGCGAGACGTGCTCGCCACAGCTGTTCCGCGCCAACGAGACCACGGCGATGGACGCCCGCAGCGGCGGTCGATACGTCGCCGAGGAGTCCGACGTGAGCAGCGTCTACCTGTTCGGCGCCGACTACTCCTTCGGGCGCGCGGTCGTGAACAACTACCGCCGCGTCCTCGAGGACGCCGGCGTCGAGATCGTCGGCGAGCGGTTCGTCGAACGCGGCCACAGCGAGTGGCAGGGCCTCCTGCAGAACGCCGAAGAAGCCGGCGCGGAGGGCGTCGTCGGCGGGTTCACCGTCTCGACGCTGCCCAACATGTTCGCGCAGTTCCTCCAGGGCGACTACTCGTACCGCCTGTTCGGCGGCTTCGCGACGCAGATCGCGACCGGTGTCCTCGGCCAGACCCTCAAGAGCGTCTACGGCGAACCGCTCACGGAGGAGAAACTCGACGGCGTCAAGGCCGGTCCGTTCACCACCCGGTACCACTGGAACCAGTACGACAACGACATCAACAGCAGCTTCGTCGACATGTACACCGACACCTACGAGATCGTCCCGGACCTGTTCAGCGGCGGGACGTTCACGGCGGCGTCCGCCATCGTACAGGCGGTCGAGGAGTCCGGCTCGACGCAGCCGGCCGACCTCGTCGACGGCCTCACCGGGATGACGGTCACGGACACCCCGAAGGGCGAGGGCGCGTACACGTTCCAGGAGTACAACAACCAGGCCCGCTCGGAGATGACGGTCGCGAACGTCACGCCGACCACGGACGAGTGGGCGGACGTCTGGGGCGCACCCATCCAACCCAGCGACCCCATCTCCCGGGTCTCCGCGGACGAAACGACAATTCCCGAGGACAGCGACCAGATGACCTGCGACCTGTAGATGTTACGCACGCGGGGATTGACCCGCCGGTTCGGGGGGCTGGTCGCAGTCGACCACGTCGACTTCGAACTCGGCGGCGACGAACTGTGCTCGCTCATCGGCCCGAACGGGGCCGGCAAGACAACGTTCTTCAACCTCCTCACGGGGGTGCTGTCGCCCAGCGACGGCGCCGTCGAACTGCGGAGCGACGACGGCGACGGCTGGCGGGAGGTCACGGGCGCCAGCCCGGCCGAGACCGCCCGGATGGGCGTCCACCGGTCGTACCAGATCACGAACGTCTTCCCGACCGTCAGCGTTCTCGAGAACGTCCGAGTGGCGGCACAGGCCGACGCAGACACGGGCCGGCGGTTCCACCGGAACGTCGGTACGTTCGACGAACACTACGAGGAAGCCTACGGCATTCTCGAGCGCGTCGGGCTCGCCGACAGGGCGCACGCGACCGCCGAGAACCTCAGCCACGGCGCCGCCCGACAACTCGAGGTCGCCATCGCGCTCGCCGGCGACCCAGACGTCCTGCTGCTGGACGAACCGAACGCCGGCGTCTCCTCGGAGAGCGTCGACCAGATCGTCGACCTCATCGAGGACGTCGCGACGGACCACGCCGTGCTGCTGGTCGAACACAACATGGACATCGTCATGAACGTCAGCGACCGCGTCGTCGTGCTCGACCGCGGCTCGGTCATCGCCGACGGCCCGCCAGAGGACGTCCGCAACGACGAGGACGTCCGACAGGCGTACCTCGGCGGCTACGAACGAGAGGAGGAGGGTACCGTATGAGTCTGCTCGAAGTCGAGGACGTCCACACGTACTACGGCGAGAGCCACGTCCTCGAAGGCGTCTCACTGGAGGTCGAGGCGGGCGAAGTGGTCGCCCTCGTCGGCCGGAACGGCGTCGGGAAGACCACGACCCTGCGGTCGATTCTCCAGCTCACACCGCCACGGGAGGGCGACGTCCGCTACGACGGCGAGAGCCTCGTCGGCCTCGAAACGCACGAGGTCGCCGACCGCGGCGTCGGGTGGATTCCCGAGGACCGCCGGGTGTTCGCGCACCTCACCGTCGAGGAGAACGTCCGGCTGTCGGTGCCACCGGGCAGCGACGAGGAGGCCGGCCTGGAGACGGCCTACGAGGCGTTCCCGGACCTCCGCGAGTTCGCGGACCGGGAGGCCGGCACGCTGTCGGGCGGCCAGCAGCAGATGCTGTCCATCGCCCGCGGCCTCGTCAACGAGAACGACCTGTTGCTCGTCGACGAACCCAGCGAGGGGCTGGCGCCGCTCATCGTCGAGAACGTCGCCGAGTCCCTCCAGTCCGTCGCCGAGGACACCACGCTGCTGCTGGTCGAACAGAACCTCCCGCTCGCGCTCGACCTCGCGGACCGCTTCTACGTCGTCGACCACGGGCAGGTCGTCGACGAAGGGTCGACCGAGGGCGTGACGACCGACGACGAGCGATTCGAGAGGCTGTCAGCATGACCGGCGCACTCGCAACCGTCGTCGAAGTGTTCGTGTCCGGGATGGCGAAGGCGTCGCTGTACGCGATGATGGCGCTCGGGCTTACCCTCATCTTCGGGCTGCTCGGCGTGCTGAACTTTGCGCACGGCTCGCTGACGATGGTCGGCGCGTACGTCGCCGGCCTCGTGATGGTGACGTTCGCCGCCGGAAGCAGCGGCCTCGGTGCAGTTGTCTGGTTCGTCGTCGCGGCGCTGGTCGCGACGACGCTGGTCGGCGGCGTCGGCGCCGCGATGGAGGTGGGCCTCATCCGGAAGCTGTACGACCGGCCGCCCATCTACCAGATTCTGCTGACGTTCGGCGTCACGCTCGTCCTCGACGAGCTGATGCGTATCGTCGTGCTGTTCTACGGCCAGCAGCCCCGCGCCGACTGGCGGGCAGCGCTGGGGACGAAGCCGTCGTTCGTCGACGGCAACGTCTCGGTGCTCGGCGCGAGCATCCCCGCGCTCGAGCTGTTCGAGGTGGCGTTCGGCGTGCTCGTCGTCGTCGCGGTCTGGGCGTTCCTCACGCAGACCCGCTACGGGCTCGTGGTCCGCGCGGGCAGCGAAGACGACGAGATGGCGTCGGCGCTCGGCGTCGACGTCCGGCGGGTGTTCACGGTCGTCTTCGCGCTCGGAGCGGGGCTCGCCGGGCTCGCCGGCGCGCTCCTGATGTGGGACCCCGCGTGGGGTGCCAGCGTCCCGCTCGCGTCGGAGACGCTGCTCCCCGCGTTCGTCGTCGTCATCGTCGGCGGCCTCGGCACCTTCCGCGGGACGGTCATCGCAGCCGTCCTCGTCGGCATGGTCGACGGCGTCACGACGTACTTCTTCAACGAGGGCATCATCACGTTCTCCGGCATCTCGGAGCTGATGATCTTCCTCATCCTCGTGGGTGTTCTTGTGGTTCGCCCGCAGGGTATCGCGGGTCAAGCGGAGGTGGGGGGTCATTAGCACCGAGACGGTCGACCGCGAGACCGCGGTCGACACGGACGAGAGCTGGGTGCGCGAGTACGCCCGCGACCACGTCGCACACCTGCTCGTGGTCGCCGCGTTCGGCGTCTACCCCCTGCTGTACTCGCTGCTGGTCGCCCTCGGCGGGGGCGTCGCGGGGGCGTTCCTGCCCCGGCCCGAGACGATGACCGCCGTCTTCTACTTCGGGCTGTTCGCGATGAGCTTCGACTTCATCTCCGGGTACACCGGCTACCTCTCGTTCGGCCACGCCGCGTTCTACGGCACCGGCGGGTACTTCGTCGTGCTCGTCGCGAACGGGAAGGTGCCGCTGCTGCCCGCGGACACGCCGTTCATGGTGAGCATGGTGTTAGCCGGTGTGCTCGCCGCGCTGCTCGCCGTGGTCATCGGGTCGGTGTCGTTCCGGCTCTCCGGCGTCTACTTCGCGATGATCACGCTGGGCTTCGCCCAGGTGATGTACGTCTTCATGCGGGACTGGGGCTTCCTGTCCTCGAACCCTCGTGACGGCGTCGCGGTGAGCAACGATCTCCACCCTGCGGGCTTCGAGATCGGGATACCGGGCGTCGACGCGCTCAACCTCGCCATCGGGCCGCTGCGCGGCGACGAGATCGAGTGGCTGTTCCTCGACCTGGGCGCCACAGAGGTCTCGTACTACATGGTGGGGCTGGTCGTGCTCGTCTGCTACTTCGCGATGCAGCGCATGGTGCACTCGCCGTTCGGCCGCGTGCTCGTCGCCATCCGCGAGAACGAGGAGCGCGCCCGCGCCGTCGGCTACAACACGTTCCGGTACAAGCTCGGCGCGTTCGCTGCGAGCGCGTTCTTCGCGGGCGTCGCCGGCGCGCTGTTCGCGGGCGTCCGGCGGTCGGTCTCCCCGGACAACTCGCTGTACTTCCTCGTCAGCGGCGACGCGCTGCTGGCGTCGATCATCGGCGGGTTCGGTACGCTCGCCGGGCCGCTGTACGGCTGGCTGTTCGACCGGTCGGTCGTCGAGTTCCTCTCGAAGACCGGCGCCGGTGGCGGCCTGCTGCCGCTGCTCCGGGAGTACCTCCCCGGTAGCGTCGTCGAGGCGCAGCTCGTCGGCGGCATGACGTTCGGTGAAGGCATCGAGGTGTTCCTGAACGGCCACGCGCCGCTGTACCTCGGCGCCGTGTTCGTCGCGTTCGTGGTGTACGTCCCCGGCGGCCTGCTCGGCTGGGTGCGGAACCGGCTGGGCGGCACCGTCGCGAAACAGCTACCCGCCTACCTCGCCAAGCTCCGCCGATGACTGTCTCGCTCACTGGCTACGGCGTCTACACGCCGGACGACACGGTCACCGGCGAAGAGATCGCCGCCGAGAGCGGGGTCCCCGAGGACGTCGTCGTCGAGAAGATGGGCATCACCGAGAAGCACGTCTGCCCGCCAGACGACGACCACGTCACCGACATGAGCGTGAAGGCCGCAGAAGACGCCCTCGACGACGCCGGCGTCGACGCGGCCGACCTGGACCTCGTGCTCTATCACGGCAGCGAGTACAAGGACCACGTCGTGTGGTCGGCGGCCGCGAACGTCGCCGAGCGACTCGGCGCGGACGCCGCGTTCGCGACCGAGAGCTACACGCTGTGCGCCGGCGCGCCGCTGGCGCTCCGCCAGACGCGCGCCCAGCTCCAGACCGGCGACGTCGACCGCGCGCTGCTGGTGTCGGCGAGCCGCGAGGAGGACCTCGTCGACTACGGCGACGAGGACGCCTCGTTCATGTTCAACTTCGGGAGCGGGGCGTCGGCGTTCGTGCTCGAACGCGGCGCCGGCGACCGCGCGCGTGCAGTGATCCACGAGTCTGCCGCCATCACGGACGGCAGCTTCTCGGAGGACGTCGTGATGCCCGCCGGCGGGTCGAGACAGCCGCCGAGCCACGAGACCGTCGACGCCGGCCTGCACACGCTCACGGTGGCCAGCGACGACATGAAGGAGCGAATCGCGCCCGTCAGCGGCCCGAACTTCCTCGAAGTCGCGGACGACGCCCTCGAGAAGTCCGGGCTGACGCGCGAGGCCCTCGACTTCGTCGCGCTAACGCACATGAAGCGGTCGTTCCACGACCACCTCACGGGCGAGCTCGGCGTCGGTGACGACGGCCAGCAGTACCTCGACGAGTACGGGCACGTCCAGAGCGTCGACCAGGCGCTCGCGCTCGACGACGGACTGCAGGCAGGGAAAATCGAAGCCGGCGACACGGTGCTGTTCCTCGCGGCCGGCACGGGCTACACGTGGGCGGCGACCGCCCTCGAGTGGCGCGGCTGACGGCCGCCACCGCTGTTCTGTCCACGGCGCGGAGGGCCGATTCGTCAGCGAGGTCGGCTCTTAGCCGTACTCCTGGACCCGTTCGCCAGTGTCGGCGGTCGCTCTGTCGGCGCCGCGCTCGGCGTCCACCGACTCGACGGCCTCGATACCGAAGCCGTCGCCGAAAGCGTCCCGGCTCGCGCGCTCCACGTCGGGGGCGTCTTCGACAGTCATCTCGACGGCAACCGTGGCGTCGACCCGGAGGTCGTTCAGTCGGGGCCGCAGGTCGGTGACGTCGACATCGTCGACGTTCGCGACCGCGTCGACACCACGAACGACGTTCGTGACGCCCTGCGCGAGGTCGCCAGTGGCGTTACGGGGGACTTGCATCGTCAGGTCCGCGGTGACACGAACCAGCTGGCTGGTAGTTGCCATACGCTCCCGCCGAGAGTCGAACTCGGCCGGGACGGGACCGCCCGTCGGGAGCAGCGACGGACAGTCCGCGAACACCCGTGACTGGGGAGGACGGGACGCCGACAGCAGTAACAGTACTGGTGACGGCGTCCGCGTCCTCCCCGGGGTGGTGTGCCGCTTTTACGCGGCGAGGGTGGACGCGGACGCCGTCTCGTTCGGTCCGAACCCTGCTGCCACCACGTACCCAAGAGAGCACTCGGACGCTCCGCTAATAGCGGAGGCGAGCTCTCGGTGGGATGTGGTGGCGGTCATGGCGGGTTCGGGTCGAGTGCGACTCGCTGGCGACGAGTCGCGCTTCACCCGCAAAGATTGGGGCCGGTACAATAAGCTTTGTCTCTGTGTGTGGAGTGGTGACAGTTGTCTTGGCTCCGGCGGCAGTCGGTCTGCCCCGAGCGGTGCCCGCAGGCTGGCGACACCGGACGGACACCCGACGGCACACCGGCTCTCACGCCGGCTGCGGATGCTTCAGTGGGCGGCCTTCCCGCGCACTCGGTCACCACGGCTCGCGCACGGCGTCCACGAGTGCCCCGAGTTCGCGTCCCAGCACACCGAGTGCGCCGCCGAGCCGGAATTCGGCCGGCGTGAGGTCGAGTTGCCGGGAGAGGAAACCGGGTCGGGCCGCGGCACCGACGACGAGGACGGTCCGGTCGCGGACCCTGATCTCCGCCGTCAGGTCAGCTGTAGCGAGCGTGTCCGCCGCGGCCCGAATCCGGCTCGGCCCGCCGGCACGGGCCGCGATGCGGGCGGTTTCGAGGGTCGGGAAGGCCACGAGCAGTCGGTCGCCCGTCGAGTCGACGTCGACTGGACGGCCCGCGACGGACACGTCGATGTCTGTCTCGACTGTGAGCGGAGTGGCTGTGTCTGGGTCGCTACTCCTGTTCACGGGTCGTGATGCGGACCGTCCCGTCGACGTGCCACGGTGCGTGTTCGACGTCGTCGCCGGTCCCACTGGGCACGTCGACGTGCATGTCCTCGAACTCGTAGACGATTTCCGCGTTTCGTCCCGTCAGGCGGTCGTAGAGGCCGATTGCGAGGTCGGGCCAGGTCGTCGTCTCGTCGACGGATTCGCGGGTGGAGTCTGAGTCGCTCATCGAGTACAGACAGGAGCGCAGAGAAGTTAAACCTAGTTACACGTTACTCTGTTGTCATTGGGGTGTCAGAGAGTCTGACGCGAGCGACCCCTGAGAGCGGCGACCCGACTTGCCGGCACTCGTGTTCCCGGGGCATGGGGGTTGCCGGCACATTGAATACGGGGCCGGTCGCACCCACACCGCGTGTCAACTACGTACGAGGAAGCCGTCGAGACCTTCCAGTGGAACGTACCCGAGGACTTCTCGCTCCCGGGCGTGCTAGCCGACCACGCCGCCGAGTTCGGCGACCGACTCGCCGTCCGGTTCCGCCACGAAGACGGCTGGGAAACGGAACGCACCTTCCGCGACGTCCACGAGGACGCACAGCGGTTCGCGAACGCCCTCGCCGACCTCGGCGTCGGCGACGGCGACCGCGTGATGCACCTGCTCCCCCGACACCCCGAGGTGTTCGCCATCCAGGCCGGCGCGCTCGCCCGCGGCGCACTGCTCGTGCCGTGTTCGGCGATGCTGCAGGCGAAAGACGTCGCCTTCCGGGCGGACGACTGCGAGGCGACCGCCGTCGTCGTCCACGACTCGCTGACGGAGATGGTCGAACCGGCCCTCGAGGAGACGCCACTGGAGACAGTCGTCGTCCTCGACGCCGACGACGAACCCGACCGAGAGGGCTGGCAGGCCTACGAATCACTGGTCGAGGGACGCCCGGCCGACCACGACGGCCCCGAACTGGGTGCCGACGACCCGATGTCTATCAACTACACCAGCGGTACCACAGGCCGCCCGAAGCCGGTGCTGCACCGGCACCGCTGGCTGCACTGCTTCGAGCGCGTCAACGGCCCCTACTGGTGGGGCGTCGACCGCGACACCGACTTCGCGGACGAGCTGCTGTGGGCGACCACCGGCACCGGCTGGGCGAAGTGGTTCTGGAGCCCCGTCGGCGTCGCGCTCGTCACCGGTGCGCCCCAGTTCGTCTACGAGGGCGAGTTCGACGCCGGCACCTACCTCGACATCCTCGAGTCCGAAGGCGTCACCCGGCTCTGCGCGGTCCCCACCCAGTACCGGATGTTCACGCAGCGCGACGACCTCGACGACTACGACCTCGCACTGGAGGAAGCCCTCTCCGCGGGCGAACCGCTCAACCGCGAGCCCATCGCGGACTTCGAGGAGGCCTTCGGCGTCACGCCCCGGGACGGCTACGGGCAGACCGAGACGGTCGCGCTCGTCACGAACTACCCCGGCATCGACGTCAAGCCCGGCAGCATGGGGAAGCCGGCGCCCGGCGTCGGCACCACCATCATCGACACGCAGGACGAGGAGGAGGTCGAGGTCGGCGAGACCGGCGAGATCGCGGTGCCAGTGGACTCCCCCGCCATCTTCGACGGCTACTTCGAGAGCCCGGAGCTAGACGAGCGGACGTTCTACGGCGACTACTACCGGACCGGCGACCTCGCGCGCCGCGACGAGGACGGCTACTTCTTCTTCGAGGGGCGCGCCGACGACATCATCATCTCCTCGGGCTACCGCATCGGCCCCTTCGAGGTCGAGGACGCGCTGGTCGGGCACGACGCCGTCGCCGAAGCCGCCGCCGTCGCCAGCCCCCACGACGAGCGCGGGAACGTCGTCAAGGCGTACGTCGTGCTCGCAGACGGCTACGAGGGCAGCGACGACCTCGTCGACGAGCTCCAGGAGTACATGAAGTCGGAGACGGCGCCGTACAAGTACCCCCGCCGCATCGAGTTCGTCGACGAACTCCCCACCACCTCCAGTGGGAAGATCCGCCGCATCGAACTCCGGGAGCGCGAGCAGTCGAAGTTCGGGGAGTGAGCCACGGCAGAGCCACGAGCTCGACCGCGTGCTCGCCGGCGCGGTGAGAATCCCCACAACGCATTTGCCAGCCCGCCGAGACGTTCGACCCGATGCCGCAGTGGTCCCGGCGGCGAGCCCTCCGCGCAGTCGCGGCCACCGCGACGACGGTCGCGCTCGCCGGCTGCAACGACAGCACCGACCGACTCGACACCGACCAGCGACGCGACCCGGGCGACCCGGTCACGGACTACGAGACGACGACGGTGCGCGAGGAGCGCGTCTTCGCGCCGTTCTGGCTGGAGGAGTACGAGGACGAAGCGAACCGCCCGAAGCGACCAGTCGGCGGCGCGCTCGTCACCGAGCCGCTGGCCGAGGGGAGCATCTCGTTCGATCCGGACGCCGAGGCGGCCGCCTCGCTCCGGACGTTCGTCGCGGACACCGACTTCCAGCGAGAGTGCGTCTACCTCTGGTCGAGAACCGTCGGTGGGTGTGAGACACTCAAGCTGGCCGACGTGCGACGGCAGGGCGACGAACTGGAGCTGGAGGTGTGTCGACAGCTACAGCCGCCAGACGTGGCCTGCGAGCGCGACGACGAGCACACATTCGTGCTGGCAGTCCGCCTGCCGTTCCCGGGCGACGACCCCCGGATCGGCAGGCGGTCCGTGCACAGCACCTGCGACGACGAGGCCGAGCCACTCACTCCGGTCGGAGGTGACAGCGAGTGACTCGCCGCCTCTCGCGCCGTGGCGTCCTCGCGGCTGGCGGCGCGTCGGCACTCGCTGCGCTCGCCGGCTGTTCGAGCGTCCCGTTCGTCGGCGGCGGGAGCGACGACGACCCGCTCCCGGAGTACGACGTCGCCGACCTCGCCGAGACGATTCGAACCTCGCGAGTGGAGACGTCGGCAGTGTACCCCGCGCCAGTCCCCGAATCGCTGGTCGATGCGCACCGCCGGCGAGCGACCGACCTCCTCGACAGCGTGCCAGAATCCCCGTCGTTCCCGAACGAGGCCATCCAGACCGCGGTCAGACACGAGTACGAGCACGCGGCGGACCGACTGTCTGACACCGACGACGTGGACGACCCGATTACGCTGGACGACGTGGGCACCTGGGAGCACGCCCGCGACGACGCCGCCGCAGCCGCGTTCGCGTACCGCGCCGCCAGCGGCGAGTTCGACGCCGCAGACGCGGCCCGGTGGCGCCGCCGGGTCGAGGACGACTACCGGACCGAACGCAGGGCGCGACCGTACCGCGGGGAGACCGTTCTGGATGCGCTCGCGGTCGCAGCGGAACTGGAGGAACGCCTCGAAACCGCGAGGCGGTGGCTTCGGCCGAACGAGTCGTTCCCCGAGAACCCGGAGACGGCTCCGAGAGAAGTCGGCGACGTTGCCGCAGACCTGGAGCGCGCCGACGCCGGTGTGGCCACTGTCCGTGGGCTGCGCGAGGCGCGACCAGACGACGGGCTGTCGGACCACTGGGGCGCCATCGCGGGAGCCGCCGGCGAACTCGACGACGTCTACCACGAGACCGTCGACGAAGTCGCGCCGTACCTGGAGGGCGACCCGGAGCCCGGCGAAATCTTCGACAGCGACGTCAGCAACGCGACGGCCGCCCACGACCTCTTCGAGGCTGCCGTCCCGCACCCCGACATCGAGCGCGCCGAGGCTGCGCTCGCACGCTCCAACTACGCAACCGCCGTCCGGGAGTACACCCGGGCGCTGCTCGGCTCGCTCGTCGTCGCTCGCAGCGCCGACGCCATCCAGGCCGGCGAACACGGCACGCCCCCAGACGTCGCGACGGTCCGGAACACCCGCCAGACCGCCGTCGACGCGGTCCATAGCCTCGAATCCGACCGGCAGAGCCTGCTCGCCGAGCAGCTGGCGACCGGTCTCCGACGGCACATCGACTACCGGGACCGGAACCTACTCAGCGAGCACGCCAACGACCGCAGCGTCGTTCGCGCAGCCGGCGGGTACACCTACGTCGCCTACGCCGCCGAGCAGGTGCCGGCCGTCGCCGACCGCGTCGCCCGCGAACTCGACGCCAACGGCGAGTGACGGCGCCGGGGCTAGCGAGCATGAGTCACAGAGAGAAATGCTCGGTCAGGGGTCACGCGAGTGCAGCGAGGTGACCACGGCGCGGCTTCGCCGCGCCGGGCATTTGAACTACGCGGAGACGGTCCGCTCACTCCGTTCGCGGCTGCGACTCCTCTACTCCAAATCCCTTCCCTGCGCGCTTTTCTCACTTCGCTCGAAAAGTGCTCGGTCAGGGATTTGAACCGATACCAGACGTGCTCGCTGCGCTGCGCGCGACTGGTAGGGTTCAGAACCCTTCGCTGCGCTTCTTCTTCGTCACTACGTTCCTCAGAAGCATGCTCGGTCAGGGATTTGAACCCTGGTCGTCGGCTCGAAAGGCCAACATGATTGGCCGGACTACACCAACCGAGCGTCTGCATCCGAAACGAGCGACCGCTGACGTATAAATCTCTCCAATCGGAGTCGTCGGAGCGAACTCCCGGAATTTCTCGGCTTCGGTACCCCGTTTTGGTCGTTCTCGCCAGACCAGCAGGTTCCAGTGGGTTCGGTGGCGACGAGAAACCGGGAACAGCGAACAGCGATAGACCGGGTGGTGGCTGTGGCGTTACTCGCCCTGGAAGTCCGGGTCGCGGTCGGCGGAGAACGCGCTGACGCCCTCCATGAGGTCCTGCGTGTTCATCAGCTGGCCGAAGGACTGCGCTTCGACCTCGAGGCCGGCGTCGGTGTCGTCGCGGCCCGCGAGCATCGCGCGCTTCGTGTACTTCATGGCGATCGGCGGGCCGGCGGCGAGGTCGCGGGCGAGCTCCCACGCGCGGTCCTCGAACTCGTCGTTCTCGACGACCTCGTTGACGAAGCCGTAGTCGGCCATCGTCTCCGGCTCGAAGCGGTCGGCGGTGAAGATGATCTCCTTCGCGCGGCCCTCACCGACGATGTGCTTCAGGCGCTGCGTGCCGCCCCAGCCCGGGAGGAGGCCGAGGTCGTGCTCGGGCTGCCCGAGTTCGCTGCGCTCGGTGGCCAGCCGCATGTCGGCACAGGTCGCCAGCTCCATCCCGCCGCCGAGACAGTAGCCGTCGATGGCTGCGAGCACCGGCTCGTCGGCCGCCTCGAGCTTCCCGAACGTCTGCTGGCCCTTCCGGGAGAGCTCGACGGCGTCGATGGGGTCGGCGTTACCGGCCATCGAGGTGACGTCGGCGCCCGCGGAGAACGCCTGGTCGCCGGCGCCCGTCAGGAGGATGGCGCGAACGTCCTCGTCGTCACCGAGCACGTCGATGGCGGCCGACAGGTCGTCCAGCAGCTCGCCGCTGATGGTGTTCATTCGGTGCGGACGGTCGAGTTCGACGTGGCCGACGTTGCCGTCGACAGAGACGCTGACGGCGTCGAAGTCGTGGCCGTCACCGGCTTCCTCCTCGTCGCCGCTGCCGTGGAACGTCTCGCCGGCCTCGGCCATCTCGGCGAGGGTGTCGGCGGGCTCGTAGCGGGGGTGGCTGCTGGCCTCGTGGGCGTCGGTGAGCGTCTCGTGGAGGTGCGCGATACCGGCCGAGTCGGCCATCTTCGCGGGGCCCTCGGGGTAGCCGGCGCCGAGCATCACGGCCTCGTCGATCTCGGCGGGGTCGGCGACGTCGCCGCCGACGAGCTTCGCGACCTCGTTTGCCATCACGGCGGTGAGGCGGTCGGCGACGTCCTCGCGAATCTGGTCGGTCGGGACGTCGGCGCCCTCGCCGTCCTCGCCGTAGTCGTAGAAGCCGGCGCCCGTCTTCTTCCCGAGGGCTTCGGCTTCGACCTTCTCGACGAGCAGCGGGCAGGGCTCGTACGCCTCGCCGAGCACGCTCTCCATGTAGTCGAGGACGTCGTGGGAGACGTCGATGCCGACCTGGTCGGCGAGCTCGAAGGCGCCCATCGGGAGGCCGATGTCGTACTTCGTCGTGGAGTCGACTTCGGCGATGGTCGCCTCGTCGTCGTGGACGAGCCACGCCGCCTCGTTCAGGAGCGGGACGAGGATGCGGTTCACGACGAAGCCCGGGGAGTCCTTGCGGACGCGCACCGGCGTCTTCCCGAAGTCCTCGGCGAGGGCTTCGGTGAGGTCCAGCACCTCGTCGTCGGTGTACTCGCCGGAGATGACCTCGACGAGCTGCATCCGCACCGGCGGATTGAAGAAGTGCATCCCGCAGAAGCGCTCGGGACGCTCCGTGACCTCCGAGAGGTCCGTGATGGAGAGACTGGACGTGTTCGTCGCGAACACGGCGTCCTCGGGCGCGTACTCCTCGAGCTCCGTGTAGACGTCCTGTTTGATCTCCATCTTCTCCGGGACCGCCTCGACGACGAAGTCGACGTCCGCGACGGCCTCCTCGAAGTCGACGTACGTCGTCACGCGGTCGAGGGCCGCGTCGGCCTCGTCCTCGCCGAGCTGGTCGTTCTCGGCGAGCTTCCCGAGCGACCACTCGATCTGGTCGTAACCGTTCTGCACGAACTCTTCTTTGATGTCCCGGAGGTGTACGTCGTAGCCGGCGATGGCCGCGACTTCCGCGATGCCGTGGCCCATGTTGCCGGCGCCGAGCACTGCGATGGTGTCGATGTCGTCTACGTCCATGCCACAGTGGTCACCGGCTGCCCCGTTGAAGCTTTCCCTCTCGGCACGTGTAAACGTTCCACGAGTTGTCCACCGTGGAAAGCGTCCGGGTGCTCGGCGGCACTCGCGGCGGGCTTCTAGTGACGGAACTGGACACCAGTTCACGCGCGAGGGAGCCGGAGCCGTGCCGGGAGCGCACCACGTAAGCCACCGGCGCGACACACCACGTCCATGAGCGACCCACACGACCACCTGCGCGACGACCCCTCCCTCGGACCGCTCGTCGACGAGCACGGCGAACTCGCGCTCGACCCCCACGACGACCCGTTCGAGCGCCTCGTCGTCGCCATCGTCCGCCAGCAGGTGTCGATGGACGCTGCCGCCGCCATCCGCGAGCGCCTCTTCGACGCTGTCGACGTGACCCCCGAGGGAATCGCCGCCGCCGACTCCGAGGTGCTCCGCGAGGCGGGGCTGTCGAGTCAGAAGACCGACTACGTCCGGAACGTCGCCGAGGCGTTCCGCGAGCACGGCTACGACCACGACTACTTCGCAGAGCTTAGCGACGACGACGTGCGAGCCGAACTCACCGCCATCACGGGCGTCGGCGGCTGGACCGCCGACATGTTCCTCCTGTTCGCGCTCGGCCGCGAGGACGTGTTCCCGGTCGGCGACCTCGGCATCCGAAAGGGCATGGAGGAACTGTTCGGCGAGGACACGACCCGGGCAGAGATGCGCGACCTCGCCGCCGACCGCTGGCAGCCCTACCGGTCGTACGCCTCGCTGTACGTCTGGCGGGCGTACGAAGGGTGAGACTACGGGTCTGCCGGGGACTGACTACTACTCCTCTTCTTCTTCGTCCGTCTGGTCTTCACCGTCGACACGCCGCTGGACGTCCACCTGGTAGTGCTGGAGGATGTCCCGGCCGAGCAACAGCGAGTAGTCCATGTGCTCGCGGTCCTCCAGAGACGCCGCGACGGTGTGCCGGTCGCCGGCGACGCTCACGACGACGTCCACGACAGGCCGGGCTTTCCCCGACTTGACGCTCCCGGACCGGATCTTCGTCATCGACTTGATGGGGCCGGCGCCGATTTTCGCGGCGAGCCGGGTGTCCAGACTGGTGCGGGACGCCCCGGTGTCGGACTTGGCGACGACGCGCTCGGTGCCGCTGGTCCCCGAAATGAGCACGTCCTCGGTGTAGCCGACGACCGCCGGGTCGGTGCTCCGTGGCGACGACGGCGCACGCGCGGCCGCCTCGGGCGTCGAATCGTCCAGCGTCGCCGCGACCTGCTCGACGTCCGCGTCGGCCACCTCGCCGCCGGCCGTCTCGATGGCGAGCTTCGCGATGTACGGCGCCGGACTCACGCCGGTCGCCTCGAACAGCCCCTTGAACCCCGCAGTGGGGTTGACTTCGAGGAGGTGCCAGCCGTCGGCGCCCTCCACGAGGTCGACGCCGGCGTAGTCCAGTCCGAGGAGGTCGGCGGCCTCCAGCGCGGCCTCGGCGGCGGCGTCCGGCAGGTCGTCGACAGCCTCCACGGCGCCGCCGAGCGCGACGTTCGTCCGCCAGTCGTTGTCCGGCGCGTACCGCCGCATCGTCCCGATGATCTCGTCGTCCACCACGTACACCCGGAGGTCGCGGTGGCGCTCCTCGTCGCGGTCGATGAGCTCCTGGAGGAACGCGAACCGGTCGCCGACGCGCGCGTTCACCTGCTCGTCGGCGGAGATCTTCCACGTGCCGCCGCCGTGCGTGCCGATGGCGGTCTTGTAGACGACTTCGTCGCCGTACTTCGCCTTCTCGGCGTTCAGCCGGTCGGTGTCCAGCGCGAGCGTCGCGTCCGGCAACTGGACGCCCGTCCCCGCCAGCGTCGTCGCGGTGGCGAACTTGTGGAACGCCGTGAGCACGTTCTCCGGTCGGTTCAGCGTCGGCCGCAGTCGGCTAATGGAGAGCGCCAGCCCCAGCAGCTCCGCGGGCTGTTCGGTCTTCGACAGCAACAGCCGGTTGGCCACCACGTCCACGTCCGGGTCGAGGACCGCGCGGCCGTCCTCGATGTCCACAGCGAGGTTGTCCTCCCGCAGCCACACCCCGTGGTGGCCGAGGTCATCGACGGCGTTCACGATTGCTTTCGTCTCCTTGCTGTTGTGGAGGCTAAGTACGCCCACAGAGACAGAGTCGTCCATTGTTCCGACTACGCCCGGGTCCGGCAAAACGGTGCCGGTGGGACCACCCCCTTTTGTGTGTTCGCCGCCAACTCCGGGTAATGACTGACGGGGCGTTCACGTACGACGGCGGCCGGGTGGCGCCCGGCGAACGCGCGGACATCCGGTACAGCGTCAGCGAGACGTACCTCGGCGACCCCGTTCGCGTGCCCGTCTCCATCGTGAACGGCGACCACGACGGGCCGACCGTGTTCCTGACCGCCGCCATCCACGGCGACGAACTGAACGGCGTCGAGGTGGTCCGGGAGGTCGCCCACGACTGGCCGCACAGCAACCTCCACGGGACGCTCGTGTGTCTGCCGGTCGTGAACGTCCCCGGGTTCATGGCCCAGCAGCGCTACCTCCCCGTCTACGACCGCGACCTGAACCGGTCGTTCCCCGGCAAGGCCGGGTCGACAAGCGCGAAACGGATGGCCCACCGGCTCTTCCAGAACTTCGTCGAGCCCTGCGACCTCGGCGTCGACCTCCACACCTCCACCCGGGGGCGGACGAACATGCTGCACGTGCGCGCCGAGATGGACGACGACGACGACGACGTCGACCGGCTCGCGCGCTCGTTCGGGTCGAACGTCATCATCGACAGCGAGGGGTCCAGCGGGACCCTCCGCCGGGAAGCCACGCGCGCCGGCGTCCCGACAATCACCGTCGAAATGGGGGAAGCCCACCGGTTCCAGCGACGGCTCATCGACCGCGCGCTCGACGGCGTCGCCAGCGTGCTCGCGGAGTACGGCGTCTACCCCTCGGAGCCCGTCAACTGGCCGGGCTGGCGGACGGTCATCGAGAGCGAGGAGAAGACGTGGCTGCGCGCCGACGCCGGCGGCCTCGTGGAGATGCACGCCGACCAGGGCGACCTGGTGCGGGAGGGCGAGCGCGTCTGCACTATCACGAACCCCTTCAAGACCGAGTCGGTCGCGGTCGAGGCGCCGTTCACGGGGCTGCTCGTCGGTGCGCTGGAGAATCCGGTCGTCTACCCCGGGAATCCGCTCTGCCACCTCGTCGAACTCGACGACGGCACCCGGCGAGCAGTCGAACGGCAGCGCTCCGGGACGATGCCGGTGCGGCCGGACTGACTACGCGTCGCCACGGAACCGCTGCGCGGCGCGCCGGAACTCGGGATAGACGGCGTACTCTCGGTCGCAAACGCGGGCCGTCTCCGGCACTGCGACGCCGCGTTCGGGTGTGCAGACTGCCCAGTCCGTCTCCTTGTCGTAGTCGAAGTACGCCGCGAGTTCGACGCCCGCGTCCGCGAACAGCGCGAACGCGTCCGCGATCCACGCCGACTTCCGATCCGGGTCACTTCCGGTCGGAGCGGCCGACGAGCACCCGAACTCGGGGACTGCGAGGGGGCGGTCGCTGACACCACAGGCCGCTTCGAACGCCGGTATGAAAATCTCCGCGGGCGAGCGCCAGTCGCTCCACTCCCTGCTGGCGCCGAAGTTGTAGCCGTCCACGCCCACCCAGTCGACGCACTGGTCGCCTGGATAGTACGCAGTGAGGTCGGTGTCGTCGGCGGAGTCGGCGTTCGGGCACCACACCCACGACACGGCATCGGCGGGTGGTCCGTGAGCGTCGAACACGTCGCGAAGTGCCGTCCAGAAGTCGACGTACGCCGTCGGCGAGACGCCGGCACCCGCGCTCCACGGATACCAGGACCCGTTCATTTCGTGGGCCGGTCGCAGGAACAGCGAGCGGTCGTCGGGCGACGCCGCCACCCACGCGGCGAGGCTGTCGGCCCAATCGCGCGTAGTGCTCCCAGCACGTACCGCGTCGGCGAGCGACTCGCCACCCGACACGAGCGAGAACGGTTCCCACGTCACGAGCGGCGTGAAGCCAGCGTTCCACAGCGGTGTGAGCGTGTGGTCGACGAACGCACGTCGGTCGGCGCGCGAAGCACCCGCGCGCACGAACGTCACCGCGACATCCAGTGCGCCGCCGGCCCACGCGTCAAGCGCTTTCGCGTTCGCCACAGAGTTGTCTTCTCCGGGGAACACGCCGACCAGTCGTTCACTCATCGGAGACCGGGTCTTCCGTGGGGAGTGCGTCGGTGGGTGTCTCGCCGGGGCCGTCGCTGGGGTCCGTGTCGCTTGCCTCCTCGTGAGCTACTTTCTCCGTCACCTCGAAGGTGTCCGGCGGTGAGACCAAACCCCAGAGCGCGCCGATGGAGTGCAGGACGGTCGTGACGGGTGCGAGGACGAGCGTCGCGACTGTGAGCGGTAGCGACTGCCGGTGGACGAGCAGGCCAAGCACGATCCAGACGTACATCAGCGCCAGCAGTGATACCGCGAGCAACTGGTAGACGCCGAGGAACACAACGTCGACGCTAGAGAGCAGGGACACGACGGTAATCACGGGAATCAGGCCAGTCACGGACCACGAGAGGTCACGGATACCGTACATCAGAACGCGGTCTATCGAGAGCAGGTCGTTATCTTCGCGGGCGCCCGAAATCCACCGGCGGCGCTGGCGGAACATCGCCCGGAGGTTCGGCGGCGACTGGTTGGAGACAACGTCCGTGACGTACGCGTACGTCGCGTTCGCTTCGACGTGGGCGCGCCAGAGGAACACGGTGTCCTCGATGACCGTCGGGTAGTCCCACGTGATACGGTCTTCGAGTGACTTCCGTACGGCGAGACCGCCGCCCCACGCGTACAGCGGCACGGCCACGTCCGCAAACGCGCGTTGTTCGACCTGGAAGCCGATGCGGTTGATTTCCGCGAGGTGGCAGAGGAGACTCGTCGTCCGGCGCGGGCGCTCGGTGAGCTGGACCACGTCGGCGTCGGGGAGGCCGGAGAACTCCCGGAGGTGGCTGTCCTCGTCGAGGTAGAGAACGAATTCGCGGTCGCAGTCCACGTGGCGGCGCGCCCACTCCAGGGCGCGTCCTTTGTTCGTCGCGTCGCACTCGAAGTCCTCCGGAACCACGTGGACCGACGCGTCGGGCACATCCATCGGTGCCTCGGCGACGACGTGCCTGTCGTCGAGGGTCCCAGGAAGCGCCTCAACGGTGCGTCTGACGACGGTTTCGTTGTCGATAGTGAGAATGCGGACTTGCACGTCTGTCGGCCCGTAGACTGCCGGTGGCGGGCGGTAGCGGACACCGAACCCGAGTACTTCGTAGAGCCAGTAGAGACTCCCGGCGAGGTACAGCGCCATCACGACCCACAGCAATATCGACCCCGTGACAGCGACTAACTCCATCCCATGTCTCCTTCTGTTAGTGGTACCTAGATTACTCGTTCATTACCATATTGTAAACTATCCGATTGGTGACCATCGTTAACAATTAGTGCGGCGGCTGCTAGCACCACCAACTCGAAACGCCGCGAACGCCATCCGGTTCGGCGGCCGAGGACGCCGACTGTGTCGCCGAACGTGACGCCGCCAGCAGAAGCCGAGCGTGTAGTAACTTCTATGTGCGGCGGGTCCCGACGTTCACGTGGTATGAGCGAGTCGTACGACCGAGGCCTCGTCGAGGACTTCGGCCGGTGGACGGAGTTCTCGGCCGGCATGTGGGCCTGGGTGTTTCACAAGTTCACGGGGTGGGTTCTCGTCGGGTACCTGTTCACCCACATCTCGGTCCTGAGCACGTCGCTGCAGGGCGCACAGGCGTACAACAACACGCTGAGTGGGCTAGAGAGCCTCGCCGTGGTCCGCATCCTCGAGGTCGGACTGCTGGCGGTGGCCGTCTTCCACATCCTGAACGGCATCCGCCTGCTGTTCGTGGACCTCGGCGTCGGACTGGAGGCACAGGACAAGAGTTTCTACGCGTCGCTGGTGTTGACGGGCGTCATCGTCGTCGCCAGCGTTCCGACCTTCCTCACGGGGGCGTTCTAGCATGGCCGAACGATACTCCTCGTTCCGTTCGGGGTCGACGACGTGGCTGCTCCAGCGCCTGACGGCCGCGTTCCTGGTCGTGGTGCTGGCGTTCCACTTCTTCAATCTGCACTTCGTCACCCACGCCTACAACATCGAGTTCGCGGGCAGCCAGGCGCGGATGAGCGAAGTCGGCTACTACCTCACGATGGTGCTGTTCCTCGTGACGGCGACGTTCCACGGCGTCAACGGCGTCTACAACGCGCTGGTGAACCAGGGCATCGAGGGGAAGGCGAAGCGCGCCGCGCAGATCGTCCTCGGGCTGGCAGGACTGCTGCTGGTCGTGCAGGGCATTCGCGTGGCGAACACGCTCGCGGGGTTCTAACTCACTAATGAGCACGCAGACACCGGAGACCGAGACCGAGACCGAGACCGAGCCGGAGGCCGAGTCGGGGGCGTCGGCGGCACCCGACCACCAGCAGCGCCGGATGGACGAGAAGCGCGCTCGCGCCGAGGCCAGAGACGACGCCGCGGCGCAGGCCGCCACGGAGTTCGAGGGCGAGACAGTCGAACTGAAGGTGTTCCGTTACGACCCCGAAGTCGAGGGGAAAGAGGAGCCGCGGTTCGACTCGTTCACAGTTCCCTTCGAGAAGGGGATGACCGTCCTCGACGCGCTCATCTTCGCGCGCGACGAGTACGACTCCAGTCTGACCTTCCGGCACTCCTGCCGGCAGGCCGTCTGTGGGTCCGACGCCTTCTTCATCAACGGCAGCCAGCAGCTCGGCTGCCAGACGCAGATGGGCGACCTCGAGTGGCCCGTTCGCGTCGAGCCGCTCCCCCACCAAGACGTCGTGAAAGACCTCGTGGTGGAGATGGACCACTTCTACGACCAGATGGAGTCCGTCCAGCCGTTCTTCGACCCGGACGAGCTCCCGGACGGCGAGCTCGACGAGCAGCGCCAGAGCCGCGAGAACCGCGAGCACATCAAGCTCTCGACGCGCTGCATCTGGTGTGGCGCCTGCATGTCCTCGTGTAACATCGCCGCGGGCGACAACCAGTACCTCGGCCCGGCAGCCATCAACAAGGCCTACCGGTTCTACATGGACGAGCGCGAGGGCGAGCAGAAGCGACAGGAGCGCCTGGAGATCATCGAGCAGGAGCACGGCGTGTGGCGCTGCCAGACGCAGTTCTCCTGCACGGAGGTCTGTCCGAAGGACATCCCGCTGACAGAGCACATCCAGGAGCTCAAGCGAGAGGCAGTCAAGGAGAACCTGAAGTTCTGGTAACCTAGCATGTACGAGCACGACGTCATCGTGGTCGGCGGCGGCGGCGCGGGGCTCCGCGCGGCCATCGCCGCCCAGGAACAGGGCGCAGACGTAGCAATCGTCACGAAGCTCCACCCGGTCCGCAGCCACACCGGGGCGGCGGAGGGCGGCATCAACGCCGCGCTCCGCGACGGGGACTCGTGGGAGGACCACGCGTACGACACGATGAAGGGGTCGGACTACCTCGGCGACGCCCCGGCCATCGACACGTTCGCGAAAACCGCACCGGACGAGGTCATCCAGCTCGAGCACTGGGGGATGCCGTTCTCCCGGGAGGACGACGGCCGCGTGAGCCAGCGGCCGTTCGGCGGGCTGTCGTTCCCGCGGACGACGTACGCGGGGGCGGAGACCGGCCACCACATGCTCCACACGCTCTACGAGCAGGTCGTGAAACGGGGCATCGAGGTGTACGACGAGTGGTACGTGTCGAACCTCGCCGTCACCGACGAGGACGACCCGAACGATCGCGAGTGCCACGGCGTCGTGGCGTGGGACGTGCAGTCCGGCGAGATTGCGGGCTTCGAGGCGCGCGACGGCGTCATCCTCGCGACCGGTGGGCTCGGGCAGGCGTACGACCACACGACGAACGCCGTCGCGAACACCGGCGACGGCGTGGCGATGGCGTACCGCGCCGGCGTCCCCATCGAGGACATGGAGATGATCCAGTTCCACCCGACGACGCTGCCGTCGACGGGCGTCCTCATCAGCGAGGGCGTGCGCGGCGAGGGTGGCATCCTCTACAACGCGGAGGGCGAGCGGTTCATGTTCGAGTACGGGTACGCGACCAACGACGGCGAGCTCGCGTCTCGCGACGTCGTCTCCCGCGCCGAACTCACCGAAATCAACGAGGGGCGGGGTATCGACGACGAGTACGTCTACCTCGACATGCGCCACCTCGGCGAGGAGCGCATCACCGACCGCCTCGAGAACATCCTCCACCTGGCGGAGGACTTCGAGGGCGTCGACGGACTCGAGGAGCCGATGCCGGTCAAGCCCGGCCAGCACTACGCGATGGGCGGCGTCGAGACCAACGAGTTCGGCGAGACGTGCGTCGACGGCCTGTACGCCGCCGGCGAGTGCGCCTGCGTGAGCCTGCACGGCGCGAACCGCCTCGGCGGGAACGCGCTGCCGGAGCTCATCGTGTTCGGCGCGCTCGCGGGCCGGCACGCCGCCGGCGAGGACATGGGTGAGGCGCTCATCGAGACCGGGCCCAGCGAGGAGCTGGACCGCGAAGAGCTCGGCGTCCCGGTCGGGCTGCCGAGCGAACAGTCCGACACCGCAGAGCCGGCGGCCGACGGCGGCGAGCCGGTCGAGGACGTCGACACGCGGTCCTCGGAGGAAGTGGTCTCCGACGCGGAAGCCACCGAGGAGGAGCGCATCGAGACGCTGCTGGAGCGCGAGGACGGCGTGAACCACGCCGACGTGCGCGCCGACCTCCAGACGTCCATGACGGAGAACGTGAACGTCTTCCGCACCGAGGCCGGCCTCGAGCAGGCCCTCGAGGACATCCAGGAGGCCCGGGAGCGCTACCAGGACGTCTACGTCGCCGACAAGTCCCGGACGTTCAACACCGACCTCCAGCACACCATCGAGACGCGGAACCTGCTTGACGTCGCGGAGGCCATCACGATGGGCGCGCTCGCCCGCGACGAGTTCCGGGGCGCGCACTGGCGGAAGGAACACCAGGAGCGCAAGGACGACGAGTGGCTCAAGCACACGATGGTGTCGTGGAACGACGGCGACCCCGAGCTATGGTACCGGCCGGTCATCCTCGAGGGCCACGAGGAGACCTACGAGCCGAAGAACCGCTCGTACTGACGAGGTCCCGGCCGCAGCGACTCGCTCTTCTGTCGGTTCCGGCGACTACAGCCCGAGTGCGTCGACGACGTCGAATCCGAGGTCGAAGAAGTGGACCAGCTGGTAGCCCGCCCAGATGCCGACGATGCCCATGACGCCGGCGATTGTCGGGGGTGCCGGGACGGGGATGCGGAAGAACGCGAAGAATCCGCCGACGGCGAGGCCGGCGAGTGTTGCGAGCACGACGAACGTCGAGTTCATGCTCGCCGCGTAGTCGCCGGGCCGCAGAAAACCCCGCGATTTCGGCGGGCAAGCGCGTCACTGTCGCCGCTGGAGCCGACGCGCGTCAGTCCGACCGGTACTCCTTGCGGAAGCCCCGGAACTCCGTCCGGTGGGCTTCCTCGTCGCCGAGAATCGTGACCGCGAGGTCGGCCGTGACGGGGTCGTCGGCGTCCTCGGCGGCGCTGATGAGTGCGCGGTACGTCTCGATGGCGCCCTCCTCGGCGTCGAGGACGCCCTCGATGACCGAGAGGACGTCCGTGGAGTCCTCGGGCGGCTGCAGCGACTCCTGGTGGGCGACGAACTCCCCGGAGGCGGGCGGCACCTCGTCGAGTTGCTTGAGACGGTCGCCGAGCTGTTCGGCGTGGCCGAGCTCCTCCTGGACGTCTGCCTGCAGGCTCTCTTTGATCTCTTCGGCGCGCACGCCGTCGAGCACAATTGCGTTCGTCATGTAGTTCATGACGGTCTCGATCTCGTCTTGGTAGGCGGTCCGCAGCAGTTCGGTGACCTCGTCCTCACTCGTCATGCGTACACGGACGCCAGCGAGACGTATAGTGGTGTATGCGGGTGATTCGCCGGCTGTCGACGTACTGGCCGCATAACATTCCGTCGCTGGTTGCATCCACGTGAAGAGAACCGACATGCGCGAACAACTGGCCAGTCTCAGTGCGGCGACGACGGCCGAGGGACCGCCCGACCCCGGGCCCGAGGAGCTCGTCGACCTGGTGCCGCTGGCAGTGAACGCGGCGTGGTTCCTGCTGGGGTTCGGTGTGGTAGTGGTGCTCGGGTGGGTCGTCGTCGAGCCGCTCGTGGGTCGCGTCGTGCGTCGACGGAACCGCGACAATCCGACGATTCAGGAGGCCATCGCGCGGTACGTCCGGGTGCTGTTCGTGCTGGCTGGCACGGCCGTCGGCGCGTCCGTGGCCGGGTACGGCCAGCTCCTCTCGGACTCGGCGCTGGTCGTTGCCGCCGGCACGCTCGCCGTCGGCGTCGCCGCACAGACGGTGGTCGGGTCGATGGTGAGCGGACTCGTGCTCGTGTTCGACCCCGAGTTCAGCGTCGGGAGCTACATCGAGTTCGGGGCGTACGAGGGCACCGTGCAGTCCATCCAGCTGCGGGCGACGCGCGTGGAGACGCCGGGCGGGGAGCTCGTGACCGTGCCGAACACCGCGCTCACGAGCGAGGTCGTCGTGCGGCCGTACCGCCAGTCGTCCCGGCGACTCGTCGACCGCGTGAACGTCGACTTCGACGAGGCGCTGCCGGAAGTCCTCTCGCACGCCGCCGAC
Source organism: Halobacterium rubrum (assembly GCF_021729015.1). Classification (GTDB taxonomy): domain Archaea; phylum Halobacteriota; class Halobacteria; order Halobacteriales; family Halobacteriaceae; genus Halobacterium; species Halobacterium rubrum. The sequence continues at coordinate 1,323,604 of NZ_JAJQQZ010000001.1, read as the reverse complement.
ACCGCTGCGAGCCTCGATAGAGTGGTCGCCGACCCCGAGCCCGCCGCCTACGTGGAGGAGCTCCGCGAGGACGCCGTCGTGGTCAGGGTCGACTACTGGGTCGACAGCCCCCGACCGGGGGACCTCCTCGAGACCCGGTCGGCGTTCAGAGCGGCCGTCAAGAGCCGACTGGCCGCCGAGGGGGTGTCGGTCAGCCCGCCAGCGACGCGCGAGCTCGGCGGCAGCCTGACCGTCCACCGCGAGGCAGAGTAGGAGCGGCCATCGCGCCCAGATTCGACCCCGTAACTAACCGGCTTCGGGGCGTCGTACTCGCATGGCGCTCACATCGGTGGCAGTACTCGGTGGCGTACCGCTCGCGTCGGCCGTCGACGGACTGACACCGCTGCTGGCGGGCGGCAACCTCATCGAACTCGCGATCCTGTTTCTCGTCCTCGCGGTGGTCGCCGCCATCTTCGGCGCGCGCGGCATCGCGGGGCTGAGTATGGACATCGCGAAGTGGCTGGTCATCATCTTCGTCGTGCTCGCGGTCGTGTCGTTCCTGCTGTGAGGGGGCCAGCGGAGGGGTCTCTCCACCCCGGAGCAAGCCCGATCGCGAGCGACACGCACAGCCCCTGATGTCCGGGAACCGTGAACGGCGGCCACCGCCTGCCGACAGCAGCAGCAGCGGCAGCGGTAGCGGGCGCTCAGTCCTCCTGTGCGACGTGGATGTGTTCTTTCGGCGCGCCGCAGTCGGGGCACGTCTCGGGGAAGCCCCCCTCGAGTGGCCCCATCTCGCCGCAGTCCTCGCAACGCCACATCAGGTAGCCCTCGCCGAAGTCCTTCCCGGGGACGTCCTCCGTGTCCGCGCTGTCCCGGTCGGGGTCCCGGCTCGCGTCCGCGGCGTGCCCGTCGACTTCGATGACGGCGACCTCGAAGCCGTCGTCGGTGACTTCGTCGACGATGCCGAGGACGCGGCCCTCGTGGTCGTGGACGGTGTCTCCTGACTCGATGTCGACCTGCGTGTGTGAATTGCTCATTGGTAGTGGGTTGGTGGCGTCTGTCGGTGGCTCAGAACGACTCCTGGCTGGCGAGGTCGTTCTCGTCGGGCGTCGACCCGCCGCGGTCGCTGTATCTCTGGCGGCCGACCGCCTCCGAGCCGACGAGGCTGTGGATGGCTCGCCGGACGTCGTCGGGGCCTTCGAACTCCTTGCCGCTCTCCCCCAGCAGCCCCAGGACCTCCGAGAGGACCTGTGAGCCGCCGGGCAGCCCGATCTCGAAGTCGCCGTGCTCCTCGACCAGTTCGGACGACGACACAGGGTAGTCGTGGGTCTCGAGTTCGTCGTCGAGGGCGCCGAGTTCGACGCCCTGCTCGCCGTTGCCCTCGCCGTCGGCGCCGCCGGCTACCACGTCATCTGATACCATGGCCCAGTGTACGCCGAGGCGCGGTAAACGCGTTGTGTCAGGATACAGGCCACCGCCAGTAGCGGGCGGTGAGTCGGCGTCGACCGGCCCCGGAAGGGTGAGCGGACGGACATACGGGCCGTCTCGTGGCCCGCAGTGGTCGCTGCGAGTCCCCGCGGAAGCCCGAAGTAAGGTGGCCAGGTGGCCCGCACACGGCAATTGACATCCTCCTCGCCCTTCAGCGCGGGGAGGATGTCAATGGGGTGGCTTGCCGGTGCAGGCCGGGGTGGGCGCGACCAGTTCTCGGAGGCGGTACTGCGAGTACGACGACCGTACTGGCGTGGACGGACGGCTAACAATACGCGCTCCCGGCGTCCGGGGTGGTGTGACTGGCACGCCACGTTCGAGACCGTCTGGTGACGCGACGGGCACGGGGGCGCGGGGAACGTTCGGTGACAGTGGGCCCGGTGCGGGCACGAGGTGCTAGCGTGGGAACCGTCGTCGCCGTCGAAGTCGAAGACGGCGTCGCGGTCGCGGCGAACACCGGTGCGGTCGCTGACGGAACCGCGATGGACGAGGGGGCCCGCCGACTGTTCGCGTTCGACGCCGCGGTCGTCGGCGCGGCCGGCGAGCAGGGCGACGTCGACGAGTTCAGCCGGCAAATCGACCGTGTCGTCCGCGACCTCGACGTCGGGAGCAGTCGCGACGCCGACGTGCGCTCGCTCGGCCGCCGGGTCGCCGACACCGCCGACGACCTCGGGGTCGAGGCAGCCGTGGCGGCCCGCGACGACGACGGCCGGGCGAGGCTCAGCCGGGTCGACGCGAGCGGGGCGAGCGCGCGGACAGACACCGTCGCGCTCGGCACGGGCGTGGAGCCCGCGCTCGGCCGCCTCGAATCCGCCGACCCCGGCGTAGACCTCGACGAGGCCGTCGCGCTCGCCCGGGAGGGCGTGCGCGCTGCGCGAGCCCGGGACCCCGAGACCGTCGGTGACATCGAGGTCGCAGAACTCCCGTCCCGCGAGTAAGCCGGCCGTACGGCACACATTCGGCGCGCATCTCCGAGCGCGACCCGGAGGCGACAGTGTGGCTGGCTCCGACAGCGAGGCGAGTGGCGCCCGAACGTCCGCCATGGGTAGGTCCGGCTCGCGGCATCCGGGACAGGCTACCTCGATCGCCCCATCGCGTACGCCCGGACGCTGCTGGAGTGAGTCAGTCTCCGCGCAGTGCAGCCATCGTCGCGACGCGCTCCTCCAGGAGCGCCTCGGAGCCGACGTCGCGGCGGGCGCGCAGGCCGTCGGGGAGATCGGTCAGCGCGGCGTCGGCGGTCTCGTTGGCCTCGGCGAGCGTGTCGCCGGTGCCGACGACGGCGAACGACCGCGACGTGGTGGTGTAGAGACCGTCCTCTCGGGCGTCGACGCTCGCGTAGAACAGTCGCGCGTCGCCCACCGATTCCTCGTCGACGGTGATTCGGGTGCCGCCCTCCGGGTCGGTCGGGTAGCCGTCGGGGACGGCGTACTTGCAGACGGTCGCCGTCTCCGAAAAGGAGAGGTCGGGCAGCGGGTCGTCGTCGCGGGCGGCGACGAGCACGTCCAGCAGCGGCGTCTCCATCGCCGGCAGCGTGTTCATCGCCTCGGGGTCGCCGAACCGGGCGTTGAACTCCACGACCTTTGGGCCGTCGGCCGTCAGCATGAACTGGCCGTAGAGGACGCCGCGGTAGTCCTCGAGGCCCTCCACGACCGCTTCGATGGTGTCGACGGCGGCCGCGTAGTCGTCCTCGGTGACGAACGACAGGAGTTTGCCGGGCCCGGCCACGCTGCCCATGCCGCCCGTGTTCGGGCCTTCGTCGCCCTCGTAGGCCCGGCCGTGGTCGTGCGCGACGGGCGTGACGCGCACGTCGCCGTTCGCGACGAGGGCCTGCACCGTGATTTCGACACCTTCCAGTCGCTCCTCGACGACCCACTCGTCGTGGCCGCTCTCCCGGACGTACTCGGCGGCCTCGGCCTTCGACATCTGGTCACCGGTAACGCGAACTCCCTTCCCGCCGGTGAGGCCGGCGGGCTTCACGGCGACGTGGCCCTCGACTGACTCGACGTAGTCGGCGGCCGCCCCGGGGTCGTCGAACGCCGCGAAGTCGGCCTGCCCGGGGACGTCGTGGTCGGCCATGAACTGCCGCTGGAACGGCTTGTCCGTCTCGATGCGCGCGTCGGCCTGCTTCGGGCCGAACGCGTAGATGCCGGCGTCCTCGAGGGCGTCGACGACGCCGGCCGCGAGCGGCGACTCGGGGCCGACGACCACGAGCGTCGCGTCGATGGATTCGGCGTGGTCGACGACCGCGCCGGGGTCGGTGGTGTCGAGTTCGGTGAAGCCGTCGGCGAGCGCGTCGATGCCGGGGTTGCGGTTGCCGGCCGCGGCGTACAGTTCGCAGTCCGGCGCGAGCGCGTCGGCGATGGCGTGCTCTCGACCGCCGCCGCCGAGCAGGAGGACGCGTTCCGTCATACCACCACCGAGTGAGCAAGAGAGTGTAAACGTTGTCCTTCCACAGCTCCCTAGTAACCACGTACGTGATTACTGGGGCGCGTCGACGCCACGCTCGTACCAGAACGCGACGACGGCCGGCACCGTCGGCGCGACGAACTCCGGCGGCACGCCGACAGGTGTCCCGCAGTCAGTACACGTCCCGGTGTACGTCAGCGGCACCAGCTCGGTGTCGAGCGTACTGGGCGCCACGTCGACGCAGCCGTCGCAGACCGGACACACCCCGGCCGCGACGCGCTCGGCGGTCTGTCGCCCCAGCAGGGACGCGACCCGGGCGAGGTCGTCGGGGTCGCGGTCGGCGCCCGGCGGCTGCATGAACGACCGCGGGAAGACGTGGTCGCTCCCGCAGGCCACCGCCACCATCCCCTCGTCGTACGAGACGGAAAGGGGCTCGCCGCAGGCCGGGCAGTCCGAACCCACGGGTGCCGGGTCGCCGACCGCCGGGTCCTCGAAGCCCGCGACGGCGAGCGCGGCGAGCCGGACTCCCCGTGGCGTCAGTGCGTAGCCGTCTCCCGCCTGCTGGACGAACCGGCCGTCGAACTTCCCCAGGTGGTAGTTGAAGTTCCCCGAGTCCGCCACGCCAGCGCGCTCCCGCAGGTCGGAGAACGACAGCGCTGGGTCGCCGGGGTGGTCGCGCTGGTGGGCGGCCAGCGCGCGCAGCACGTCGGCTCGCGTCTCCTCGGCGAGCACCTCGAAGGCGTCCATGGTCGCCAGTCCAACGACCAGACGCATCAGCGTTGTTCCTGTAACGCGGTGCTGGAAGCACTGAAGCTCCCCGCCGTCCAGCACTCGGGCATGTCCACCGCGCTCTCCAGACTCCGCCCGCTCCGGCAACCCGACTCGACGCGACTCCGCGCCGGCTGGCGGGCCGTCCTCCCCGTATTCGCGCTGCTCGTCGCCGCCTCGGCAGTCGGCGCCGCCGCCCGGGGCGTCCCGATGCCGTACCGGGCGACGGTCGTCCAGCTGCCTGTGGCAGCCGTCACCGTCGCCGTCTTCGTCGGCTGGCTGCTGCTGGCCGTCCCCCTCACACTCGCGTGGGCTGGTGCGCGCCACGGCCTCGCCGTCGACGACCGAATCGGCCGCCGGTGACGCCGCGACGCCGGGGTTTACCCGGACGCACCCCCTACCCGCAGCCATGACGCAGCCCACCGACCGGAACCGCCTCGACGAGGCGGCCAGCCCCTACCTCCGCCAACACGCCGACAACCCCGTCAACTGGCAGGAGTGGGGCGAAGACGCCTTCCAGAAAGCCCGCGAGCACGACGTCCCCATCTTCCTCTCCATCGGCTACTCGGCGTGTCACTGGTGTCACGTCATGGCCGAGGAGTCCTTCGACGACCCCGAAGTCGCCGAGAAGCTCAACGACAACTTCGTCCCCGTCAAGGTCGACCGCGAGGAGCGCCCCGACGTCGACTCGCTGTACATGAAGGTGTGTCAGGTCGTCCGCGGCGGCGGCGGGTGGCCGCTATCGGCGTTCCTCACGCCGGACCGCGAGCCGTTCTACGTCGGGACGTACTTCCCGAAACACCCCAAGCAGGGCCAGCCGGGCTTCCTCCAGTTGCTCGACGACGTCGCGGGGAACTGGGCCGACGACCGCGGCGACCTCGAGGACCGCGCCGACCAGTGGCTGAGCGCCGCCCGCGGCGAACTCGAGGCCCTCCCCGACGCCGTCGACATCGGCCCCGAGTCGCCGCTCGGCGACGCCGCCGAGTCAATCGCGAGCGCGGCCGACAGCACGCACGGCGGCTTCGGGCGCGGGCAGAAGTTCCCGCAGGCGGGCCGGCTCCACGTCCTCCTGCGAGCCACCCAGCTCGACGCTGGCGGCAGCGACGACGGCGACAGCGACCCCGAGTACGGTGCGGTGGCCCGCCACGCCCTCGACGCGATGGCCGAGGGCGGCCTCCACGACCACGTCGGCGGCGGCTTCCACCGGTACTGCACCGACCGCGACTGGACCGTCCCGCACTTCGAGAAGATGCTGTACGACCAGGCCGAGCTCGCCCGGCTCTACGTCGACGGCTACCGCGCGCTCGGCGACAGCCGGTACGCCGCGGTCGCCCGGGACGCACTGGACTTCGTCGACCGCGAACTCGGCCACCCCGACGGCGGCTTCTACGCCACGCTGGACGCGCGCAGCCCGCCCGTCGACGACCCCGGCGGGGTCCGCGGCGAAGCCGCGGGCTCGTCAGGTCGTGACGTACACGGTGAGGAACGATCTGACGGTGAGCGCGAGGAGGGCGCGTTCTACGTCTGGACGCCCGAACAGGTCGAGGCCGCCATCGCGGAGTACGCCGACGACGCCCCCTGCGAGGCCGACGACGCCACGCTCACCGACCTCGCCTGCCAGCGATACGGCGTCGACGACGCCGGCAACTTCGAGAACGGCACCACGGTGCTCACCGTCTCGGCGTCACTGGCCGACCTCGCCGACGCGTTCGACGTCGACCAGTCGACCGCCCGCGAATGGCTGACCGCCGCCCAAACCCGGCTGCGGGCCGCCCGCGCCGACCGCCCGCGGCCCGCCCGCGACGACAAAGTGCTCGCCGGCTGGAACGGCCTGATGGCGCGCGCGTTCGCCGAAGCCGGGCTCGCACTCGACCAGCGGTTCGCCACGCGGGCCGCCGAGGCAGTCGGCTTCGTCCGCGAGGAGCTCTGGGACGGCAGCCGGCTCGCGCGCCGCACCATCCACGGGGAGGTCGCCGGCGTCGGCTACGCCGAGGACTACGCCTACCTCGCCGCGGGCGCGCTCGCCACCTACGAGGCGACCGGCGACCGCGACCACCTCGCGTTCGCGCTCGACCTCGCCGACGCCATGCTCGACGCCTGCTACGACGAGGACTCGGGCGCGCTCTACGAAGCCCCCGAGGAAGTCGACGACGTGGACGTGCGCTCGCAGGCGACCGGCGGTGGGTCGACCCCCTCCCCCGTCGGCGTCGCAGCGGAGACGCTGCTCGCGCTCGACGCGTTCGACCCCGACGCCGGCTACGGTGACGCCGCGACCGACCTGCTCGGACGCTACGGCGGCCGCGTCGAGTCGAACCCCGGCCGCATCCCCGAGCTCGTGCTCGCCGCCGACACGAACACCGTCGGTCACCGCGAAGTCACCGTCGCGGCCGACCGCCTCCCCGACGACTGGCGCGCCGCCGTCGGCGAGACCTACCTCCCGGACCGCCTGCTCTCCCGGCGGCCACCGACGGACGCCGGTCTCGACGAGTGGCTGGACGCCCTCGACCTCGACGACGCGCCGCCGCTGTGGGCCGACCGGACGGCCGGTGATGACGGCTCCCCGAGAGCCTACGTCTGCCGGCGCGCGTGCTCGCCGCCCCTCGACTCCGCAGCAGAACTCTCCGAGTGGCTCGCGGAGTTCAGTCGTCGCTGAGCTCCTCGGCGAGGTACTGCGCCGGCGGCAGCCGCTCTGCTTCCTCGAAGCGCGCCAGCTCCTCGCCGTCGCCGCCCTCAACGACCACGGTCGGAATCAGGTCCACACCGTACTCGTCGACCTTCGGCCCCGTCTTCCCGTTCCCGTCGTCGCCCCGCTCGACAGGGTACACGTCCGGCTCGACGCCCGCCGCGTCGAGGGCCGCCGCGAAGTCCGGGAGCTGCGACCGGCAGTCCCCACACCAGTCCGCGCCCCAGACGTGGACGGTAGCGTCGTCGCCGAGTCCCTCGAACGCCGCGAGCACGTCCGGGTACGAGTCCGCGTCCCACGCCGGGTTCGCCTCCATCGTCTTGAGTGTCACACGCGACAGTTGGCGGCTGCCGGCCAAAAGCCCCGCGCCTCCCCCGGCTGCTTCGCGGTAGCGTTATCGCCTGTCGCGGCGTACACGTCAGCATGACAACTCGACAGCTCCTCCGGCTGGAAGGCGCGGCGGTCTTCGCCGTCGCCACCGCCGCGTTCTTCGCGCTCGACGGCGCCTGGTGGGTGTTCCTCCTGCTCGCGCTCGCACCCGACATCGGCATGGTCGGCTACCTCGCGAACCCACGGGTCGGCGCCCTGACGTACAACGCCACCCACGTCTACGCCGCCCCGCTCGCGCTCGCCGTCCTCGGCGCCACGCTCGACGTCCGGTCCGCCGCGCTCGTCGCCGCCGTCTGGACCGCCCACATCGGCGCCGACCGCGCACTCGGCTACGGCCTCAAAGAATCGACGAGCTTCCAGGACACCCACCTCGGCACGCTATGAACTGCCCCGGCGAGCCCCGAGGCACTCGGCCTGCTCCGCCTGTAGAGCCGGCAGGCGCTGCCAGGGCCCGCCACACGTTTACTCCGGGAGCCCCAACACGCGACCAATGAAGGACAGCATCCTGGACGCCATCGGGACCCCGCTCGTCCGCGTCCCGGCCCCCGAGGGCGCCACCATCGCGGCCAAACTCGAGGGGTTCAACCCCGGCGGGTCGGCGAAAGACCGGCCCGCCCGCGAGATGGTGCTGGCGGCCGAGCGCGCGGGTGAAATCCAGCCCGGCGACCGGCTCGTCGAGGCGACCAGCGGGAACACCGGCATCGGCCTTGCGCTCGTCGCCGCCGCGCGCGGCTACGACCTCACCATCGTCATGCCCGCGGACATGTCCACGGAACGCAAACAGCTCCTGCGAGCGTACGGCGCAGACCTCGAACTCGTCGAGGGCGGCATGGAGACCGCCAACGAGCGCGCCGACCGGCTCGCCGCCGAGGACGGCGGCTTCCGCGTCGGCCAGTTCGAGAACCCCGCGAACCCGCGCTCGCACTACCGGACGACCGCCGAAGAGATTCTCGACGACGTCGAGGGCCGCGAGATCGACGCGTTCGTCGCCGGCGTTGGCACCGGCGGCACCATCACCGGCACCGCCACACGACTGAAAGAGGCGTTCCCGGACATGGAGGTCGTGGCCGTCGAGCCCGAGTCCAACGCCGTGCTCTCGACGGGCGAGGCCGGCGACGACGACTTCCAGGGGATGGGGCCGGGGTTCGTCAGCGAGAATCTCGACCGCGACCTGGTCGACAGCGTCGAGACTGTCGCCGTGAAAGACGCCGAGGCAGCCGTCAGACAACTCGCTCGCAAGGAGGGAATCCTCGTCGGCCAGTCGTCGGGAGCCGCCTACATTGCGGCCAAGCGCGTCGCCCACCGCATCGCCGAACCCGGCCTGAACTGTCCCGAAGTGGACTTCGACGCCGAGGACTTCGGCGAGCTGAACGGTGATGCGCTCGCCGACGGCGGCGACCCCTACGACGACTGCCCGCTGGTCGTCACCGTCTTCCCCGACTCCGGCGAGCGGTACCTCTCGGCCGGCGTCTTCGACTAGCGGCTTCTCAGCGGAACTCGTCGTCCGTCACGCGCACGGTTAGCGTCTCGTCGACGTCCCGCAGGTCGTACTCGGGGTGTTCGCCCTGCGTGCGCGTCACGTACATCGGCTCGACGAGCGCGCCCTCGTCGACCCCGTACACCTTCAGGCGGGCGTCCGTCTCCGCCGCGCGAACCTCGCCATCCCGGACCTTCGCCGCGAGGTCCCGGGACAGCCACTCCGTCTCGGAGACCGACGGCTCGCGCACGAACGCCGCGTCGGCGAGCCTGACGAGGTACCAGTTCAGGTCGTTCAGCAGGGACACGGCCGCGCCGAGGCTGACGGTGTCGACGGCGACCGTGTTCGCGAACGGCGACTGAACCTCGTACGTCGCGAGCGCGCGACGGGCGGTCTCGTACCCGAACAGGTCGAGCCGCAGGTCGACGTCGTCGCTGCCGAGCACGAGAACCTCAGTCACGGATGCGTCACCTCCGCCGACTCGACGGCGTCGGCCACGTCTTCGGCCCACTCGAAGAGCGCGTCCGGTTCGTCTTTCCGCACGCTCTCGGGTGGCGCTGCCGTGAGCGGCTGGTTCGGGGCGAGCCGGTTGCAGCCGACCTCGATGGTCGAATCTCGGAACGTGCCGATGTCCCGGGCGGCCTGCACGATGTCCTGTTTGTCCCAGGTGAGCAGCGGCCGGTGGACCGGGAGCCGTGTCGCGCGGTCGACGACGCCGAGGTTCGCCGTCGTCTGGCTGGACTTCTGCCCGATGGCTTCGCCGGTGACGACGCCGGCGGCGCCGACGTCCTCGGCGACGTGTTCGGCCACCCGGTACATGAACCGGCGATACGAGAGCATCCGGGTGCGGCCCGTCGACTCGGCGAGCCGCTCGACCGCGTCGCCGGCCGGGGCGACACGCAGTTCGAGGTCGCGGTTCGGCGCGTAAGCGTCGAGTTTCCGGACGGACTCCTCGGCGCGAGCGCGGTGGTCGGGACCGCCGTAGTCGCCGAGGTCGAGGTACAGCGGGACGACCGGCGCACCGCGCTTCATCGCCTGCCAGGCGGCGACCGGCGAATCGATGCCGCCCGAGAGGAGGGCAACGAGCGGCTTCTGGGTGCCGAGAGGCATTCCACCGGGGCCGTCGCGGTGTTCCAGGAAGACGAACGCCTCCTCGTCGCGGACTTCGACGGAGAACGTGACGTCGGGGTCGTCCAGGTCGACTTCCGGGTCGAAGTCGTCTTCGACGGCTGCCCAGACGGCGTCGCCGCCCGCGCGGTTGACGTCGTGGCTGTCGAAGTCGTGGCTACCGGCACGGCGGGCGTCGACGGCGAACGCGCCGCCGTCATAGTGCTCGCGGGCGGCGTCCGCAAGTGCGTCGGTGATCGCGTCGAGTTCTGGTGGGACCGAGACGGCGGGGCTGCCGGAGACGACGCCGAACGTGTCGGCAGCGGCGTCGGCTGCGCGGTCGGGTTCGGCGCTGCGAACGAGGATGCGTCCCCACTCGCGGTCGACGTCACCGGCGATACCGCGGTCGGCGAGCATCGCAGCGACGTTCTCCCGGAGCGTCCGCTCCATGTCGGACTGGACGTGACTCGACTTCACGCCGACGTCGCCGTGTCTGACGACGACGCTGTCGGCTCCGGGCGGGAGCATAGGCGGTGCAAGCCATCCCGGGAGTAAACACCTATCGCTCCCCCGCGAGAACACTCGCAGACCGGGGGCTGGCGAGCAGGCGGCTGCGCTGCTGCGGGCCGGCGCGCCGCACTCCCGCCTCGGCCGGACCCACGCGGTTCGTCAGGTCACGACGACTCTGGGCCCGGCCCACTACTTGAACCTACGCAGCCCGCGGGTTTCGGCTGGCGAATCAGCCGGTAGCAGTTGCATCCGCGAGCGAGCGGTTCGACAGAACCCGAGCGAAGCGGTTCACGCTGCGAGCGCCAGCGGCGCGAGCAGCGGCCGACGAGCGACCACCGCGCCCGAAGGGCGCGACGGGAGCGAGGAGTGCTTTTAGCGTAGCTTTTGCCGAGCGGCGGCCTCCAGCCGCCGCGCAGCGCAAAAGGTACGTTTAGAACGTGGTGAGTTCGCCGTCGATGACGCGTTTGGTGATGTCCGTGACAGCGGCGAGTTCGTCGTCGACGATGTCCTGAATCTGGGGTTCGACGTCGGCGACGTCGAGGCCGTCGTCGGTGACGACGTGGACGTCGGCGACGTGCGGTTCGTCGATGGGGCGTCCGATCTGAGAGAGGAGGCGGACGCGGAGGTCGCGGATGCCCTCGACGTCGGCGACGACTTCTTCGGCGATCTGGGTGGACAGCAAGTTGTAGATCTTCCCGATGTGGTTGACGGGATTCTTGCCGGAGGTGGCCTCCATACTCATCGAGCGGTTGGGGGTGATGAGGCCGTTGGCGCGGTTGCCGCGGCCGACGCTGCCGTCGTCGCCCTGTTCGGCGCTGGTGCCGGTGGTGGTGAGGTAGATAGAGCCCGTTTCGTAGTCGTCTGCGGTGTTGACGTGGACGGTGACGTCGCGGTCGGTGTGGTCGGTGGCGAGGTCGTGGACGTGCTCGCGGATGGCTTCGACCTGTGCGATGTAGGCGTCCATGTCGGGGACGTGGGCGTCGACGAGGGCGGCGGCGACGGTGAGGTCGATGTGGTCGCCTTCGCGCTTGCCCATGACTTTGACGTCCTCGCCGACGGCGGGGTTGTCGTCGGCGTAGGGGCCGTTGAGGGAGCGCTCGGTCTCGTGGACGATTCGCTCGGTCTCGGTGAGGGGGGCGTGGCCGACGCCGAAGGAGGTGTCGTTGGCCATCGGGACGTTCGGACCCTCGTCGGTGAAGACCTCCTGGAGGTCGCCGGAGCCTTCGCCGAGTTTGACGTCGACGACGACGTCGGTGTCGAGGTCGAGGTGGGGGAGGGTGTCGCGGAGGTAGTCGCGGGCGGCTTCGAGGGCGATGGATTCGACCGGGATGTGGTACTCGGTGCCGTCGTCGTCGACGTAGTGGCTGGTGGCGCGGCCGACGACGAGGATGTAGATGGGTTCGATGACTTCGCCGCCGCCGAAGGCGGGGGCGGCGTCACCGGCGACGAGCTGAGTCTCGTCGGTGTTGAAGTGCAGCACGTGGCCGACGCGGTCGAGGTACTCTCGGGCGAGGCGTTCGCAGACGTGTTCGGCGATGCCGTCGCAGATGGAGTCGGGGTGGCCGAGGCCTTTTCGTTCGACGATCTCGACGGCTTCGTCCTCGACGGCGCCGCGGTCGAGGGACTGCACCTGGATGTTCCGGTCGGTCATTGCCGGAAGTACCCAGTCTCGGTTCCTATAACTTGCGAAAACGCCGACGCCCGGTTTTATGCGCGCTACGCATCTTCACTCGGGTCGCCGGCGCCGAGCCGGAGGCCGAGATACGACGTCCGGAGCTGGTCGGTCGGGTCGAGACCGAGGTCCCGTAGCACCTCGTAGGCGGCCTCGCGGGCGGCCTCGACCTCGGCCTCGGTCTCGACATCGGTCTCGATTTCGACGTAGTCACCGACGCCCTCGACGGCGTCCAGCAGGACGGTGAAGCCGTCGAGTTCGTGCTTCTCCCGGATCTTCCGCACGTCGGCAGCCGGTTCGAAGCCGAGGCCGTCGAGGACCGCAGCCATCTCGTCGGCGTCGCCGACGGTGGTCTCGAACTCCTCGCGGGTCTTCGACTCGGCCTCCACCAGCGGCCCCTTGTACGTCACCCGGGTCTCGCCGGCAGCGCGAGCATCGCCGGAGAGCACGGCGTCGACGTGGGCCGCGAGGTCGTCGTCGCTCCGCTGGAACCCCTGGACGGCCGTCGCGACCGTGCGCAGCCGGAACGCCTCGTCCGTCTCCGCGAAGTCCCGGTGTGGCGCGTCGTAGTACGTGTCCGACTGCGCCACGGTCTCGACTCGCTGGGCGCCCGCGTCGGCGAGCGCCGTCCGGACAGCGTCGTGGTCCGCGGGCACCTTCACCTCCACCTCGTACATGGCTCGTGGGTCGGCGCGCCGGGAGAAAAGCCCGGCGCTCTCGTGAACCGCCTCCGGTACCCCGACGAGCCAGACCGCGTCGCCGTCCCCTCCCAGCCGGTTTCCGGAGGCGACCACACGACCACGTGGCTGTCCGTGAACGCCGACGCCGTCGTCTCGCTGGCCGACGCGCGCTGACGCCCGCGCTCACAGGTGAGAAACGTGATTCTTAAGGGTGGAACGGGAGTGCGTATGGGTATGAGCGACGAAACCGAGGCCGAGCAGGCCGACGAATCCAGCGACGAACAGGGCGGCTTCGAGGAGGGCGACTTCGTAGAACTCGCCTACGACGCCTTCACCGTCGACAGCGGGGAACTCGTCGACACCACCGACGAGGAGCTCGCCGAGGAGGAAGGCGTCGACACCGACGAGCAGGACTTCTCCCCGCGCACCATCGTCATCGGCGAGGGCCACATCTTCGAGGACGTCGAAGACGAGCTCGTCGGCCAGTCGGTCGGCGACGAGGGCACCGTCGTCGTCGAGCAGGCGTTCGACGAGTACGACGAGGAGGAGGTTCGCACGGTCAGCGCGAACAAGATCCCCGAGGACGAGCGCTACCCCGGCGCGCACGTCGACGTCGACGGCGAGCACGGCCACGTCGAGGCCATCATCGGCGGCCGCGCCCGCGTCGACTTCAACCACCCGCTGGCGGGTGAGGACGTCGAGTACGACTACGAGGTCGTCGGTGAGGTCACCGACCGCGAGGAGCAGGCCGTCGGCTTCCTGAAGATGATGTTCGACGTCGAGCTGGACGTCGACCTGAAGACCGAGGAGGTCGAGGAGGAGGTCACCGAGGAGACCGAGGACGGCGAGACGGAGACCACCACCGAGACGGTCGAGAAGGAGACGCTGTACATCGAGCAGTCCCAGCAGCTCCAGTTCAACCAGCAGTGGATGATGGGCAAGAGCCAGGTGCTCAACCAGGTCATCGACATGCTGGACATCGACCGCGTCATCGTCCAGGAGATCATCGACGGTCAGCCCGCCGGTATGCCCGGCATGGGCGGCATGATGGGCGGTGCGGGCGGCGGCGAGGGGCTCGGCGACGTCGAGGACGCCCTCGAGGACGCGGACGTCGACGCCGACGAAATCGTCGAGGAGCTCGAAGACGAGGACCTCGGCGGCGGCGACGAGTAGGCACTCCCGATTCTCCCTGTTCTTCCCGGCGAGTAGCGGTAGCGCTCCTGCCTGCGTCGGCCTCGCCGCCTTACGGAAGTTCGAGGAGAAAGCCCCGCCCTTTAGGGCGGGGATGAATCCGCTAACTTCTACTCAACCCACCGTTCAACCACTCAGCAGGATATTCCACGCTGCGTACTCCATGCCTTCAAGTAGGTTTGTCTACATAGGTTACGTATGGCGAAACGGGTCGTCACCCGCACCTACACTGCTTCCATACGGAACCAGCAACAGGTGTTCGACGACCTCGATTCGCTCGGGTTCTCAGCCTCGAAACTCTGGAATGTCGGACGATGGGTTTGCGACCGAGTGTGGTCTGAGATCGGTCACATTCCCGGTCACAACGAACTCACCGCGTACCTCAAGTCACACGAACGCTACGATGACCTGCATTCGCAGTCAAGTCAGCGAGTCCTTCAAGAACTCGCTGAGGCGTTCAACGGCTGGTACGGCAAACGACAAAACGGAGACACGAGAGCAAACCCGCCGAAGTACCGAAAACGAGGCGACAACCACCCGCGAAGCACGGTCACGTTCAAGAATAAAGGGTTCAAACTCGACACCGAGTACAACCGAGTCCGACTCAGTAAAGGCTCGAACCTCAAGGAGTATTGGTCGGACTTCGTACTCTGCGAGTACCAGATCCGTCCCGATGTTGACCTCTCTACCGTGGAGAACGTCCAACAAGTGCGGGCGGTCTGGACTGGTGACGAGTGGGAACTGCACTTCGTGTGCAAAGTCGAAATCGAGGTTGCGGACACACCCGGTGAGAAGACTGTCGGTGTTGACCTCGGCATCAACAACTTCGCCGCCCTCGCCTACGAAGACGGCCACAGCGAACTGTATCCGTTGAATTGCTTGAAGCAGGATGACTACTACTTCAGCAAGCGGATTGCTCGCTGTGACGACTCAGAATCCGACCAAGCGACACGGTTGAACCAGAAGAAGTCGTCCCGTCGTACCCACTACTTCCACACGCTCTCGAAGCACATCGTCCAACGGTGTGTTGACGAAGGAGTTGGAATGATTGTGGTGGGCGATGTCTCCGGTATCCGTGAGGATGAGGAGAACAGCGAGTCGAAGAACTGGGGGAAGCACGGCAACCTTGACTTGCACTCGTGGGCGTTCGACCGCTTCACCTCGATGCTTGAATACAAGGCTGAGATGGAAGGAATCACGGTTGAACGAGTGTCTGAACGTGATACGTCGAAGTCGTGTTCGGCGTGTGGTCGCAAGCGCAAGGCGAACCGTGTTGAACGCGGGTTGTACGTGTGCGACGAGTGTGGTACGGTGGCGAACGCGGACGTGAACGGCGCTGAGAACATCCGACAGAAAGTATCTCCGAGTCTCGCCTGTGATGGGAGAGATAGGAGTAACGGCTGGTTGGCACAGCCATCGACGTACCTGTTCGATTCAGAGAGCGGCTGCTTCGCACCGCGAGAACAGGCCACGCCGTAAACCACAATATCCCAACGGCGGTCGGGAATCCTCGCCCTTCAGGGCGGGGAGGATGTCAAGCGATGTCGCGGCTGGTGTCGACCTGCACGCGCTCGCGGAGCGTGAGCTTCACGGGGTTCTCGAGGGCGGCACCGCCGCGGAACTTCGGCACCGTCAGCCGGGTCTCGATGTCGCCGGCGGCCTCCTTCATGTCGAGCTGGAAGACGACGTCGGCGAGGTGTTCGGTGGTGCCGCGCAGCGGCGGGTCGTCGTCGGTGTCCAGGCAGTGGAGGACGGCGATGCTGCTGGTGTTCCGGACGTGGTTGCCGAGCTCGTTGAGGAAGTTCTCGTAGCGCGCGCGGTCGGCGCGCTCGAGAGCGTCGACGGGGTCGAAGATGACCGTCGACTCCTCGGGGATGGAGCGGAACGCCCGGCGCGCGTTCTCCAGCGAGTCGGCGGCCGGGATGTAGCCGAACCGGGGGTCGCCGGTGGGGGCGTTCGTCGCCTCGAAGGCGTCTCGGACGGCGTCCTCGGTGCGGTTCGTGGTGAGGTAGAGGGTGGGGCGGGGGCGGGTGAGTTCGTACAGCAGCAGCTCTCCCTGACTGGCCGGCGGGGCCTCGTAGGCGATGACCGTGCCCGGAGGGACGCCGCCGCCGAGCTCGCGGTCGAGCACGTCGACGCCAGTAGAGAGCCGGTCGTCCATGCGTCCGGCTTTGCGGCCGACAGACGTTAAGCGTTCGGGCGCGCGCAGTCCGCGAGTTCGGCGTAGGCGGCGGCTGTCGCGTCGGCAGCCAGCGGCGCCGGTACCTCGGGGATTGCGACGGCGTCGGGTGCGCCGATGGCTGCCCGGAGGCCGTCTGGGACCGATGGCTCGCAGGAGACAGCCGTCACGCGAGGCGGCGCGTCGACGGCGCGCGCCATCGCGGCGGTTTTGACGGCGTCCTCGACGCTCTCGCGGCCGCGGGTCGCGACAACGACGGTGGCGTCGGCGGCTCTGAGCGGGCGGGCGGCCGCCTCGCTCGCGCCCGCCGGGCAGTCGAGGACGACGGGCCGGTCGGTGGGCAGGGCGTCGAGCGCGGCGGCGAGGTCGTCGCCGTCGGCGTCCCCCGCCGGGAGGACGTCCACGCCCGGCAGGACGGCAGCCGCCTGCGCGGCGGCCTCCGGAGTGGGGGCTTCGACGCCGGGGTCGCGGTCGACGCCCGCGCGCAGGTGGACGTTCGGTGCGTCGAGGTCGCAGTCGACGACGAGCGGGCGGCGCCGGCGCCGGGCGAGCGCGCCGGCGACGCCGAGCGCGGTGGTCGTCTTCCCGCTGCCGCCCTTCCCGCCAGCGATAGCCAGCACGTCCCGGGGTGGTCCCGCGATAGCACTTGAACCTCGGGGTGGTCCGGGAGATTTACACCGGTTCGGCGCGCGTCCTCAATCGATGCAACAGGACCACTTGCTCACCGCCAAGCAGCTCTCCCGGGCGGACATCGAGGCAGTCCTCGAGCGGGCTGCCGAGTTCGACGGTGACCCGGACGCCGCGCGCGAGCGGCACGCGGGCGAGCTGCTCGCGCTGTGTTTCTTCGAGCCGAGCACGCGCACGAAGATGAGCTTCGAGACGGCGGCCAAGCGCCTGGGGGCGGGCGTCGTCGACATGGGGTCGGTCGACGACTCCTCGGTGAAGAAGGGCGAGTCGCTGGCAGACACGGCGCGAGTCGTCGAGGGGTACGCCGACGGCATCGTGCTCCGGCACCCCAGACAGGGCTCGGCGAAACTCGCCAGCGAGCACGTCGACGTCCCCGTCGTGAACGCGGGCGACGGCGCCGGCCACCACCCGAGCCAGACGCTGCTGGACCTCTACACCATCCGGGAGCACGCCGGGCTGGACGACCTCTCTATCGGCATCGTCGGCGACCTGAAGTACGGCCGAACGGTGCACTCGCTGGCGCACGCGCTCACGAACTTCGACGCCCGCCAGCACTTCGTCAGCCCGGAGAGCCTGCGGCTGCCCCGGTCGGTGCGCTACGACCTCCACGAGGCCGGCGCGCAGGTCCGCGAGCACGAGGACCTCGAGGCGGTGTTGCCGAACGTCGACGTGCTGTACGTCACCCGCATCCAGCGCGAGCGGTTCCCCGACGACGACGAGTACGAGGCCGTCGCCGGCGAGTACCGCCTCACGCCCGAACTGCTCGCCGAACACGCGAGCGACGACCTCGCGGTGATGCACCCGCTGCCGCGCGTCGACGAGATCGCGCCCGAAGTGGACGACACCGAGTACGCGACGTACTTCGAACAGGCACACAACGGCGTCCCGGTGCGGATGGCGCTGCTCGACTCCCTGCTATGACAGAGACTGAACTCCGCGTCTCGAAGATCCAGAACGGCACCGTCCTCGACCACCTCACCGCCGGCGAAGCGCTGCACGTGCTCGCGATGCTGGGCATCGACGGCTCCGGCGGAGAGACCGTGAGCCTCGGGATGAACGTCCCGAGCGACCGGCTCGGTCGCAAGGACGTGGTGAAGGTCGAGGGCCGCGAGCTCAGCGACTCGGAGGCCGAGGTGCTGTCGCTCATCGCGCCCGAGGCGACCGTGAACATCGTCCGCGACTACGACGTCGTCGAGAAGCGCCGGGTCGAGCGCCCCGAGGAAGTCTCGGGCGTGTTGACGTGTCCGAACAGCGAGTGTATCACGAACGCCGGCGAGCCAGCCGACCCGACGTTCGCGGTGCTCGACGACGGCGTCCGCTGCGAGTACTGCGGCGAGATCGTGCGTGACGACATCACGGCACACCTCGGTGACGGCCCGCAAAGCGTTTAATCTCGGCGCCAGTAGTGTCAGGTATGGCACGGAAACTGGTGAAGGCCGCCGTCGCGCTGCTGCTGATCGCGTTCGTCTGGAAGTTCGTCGTCGGTGGCGACTCCCAGGAGCTCGAGGAAGTCGACCGGATCGACTGAGTCGAACCACTTACGCGGTCCCCGTCCCTACCTCGTTTTCATGTACGGCGTCGTCACGCGGAACGCTGAAGAGCTCGACTGGCCGGAGTTCGACCGCGGGTTCTACGAGGTCAAAGACGTCACCGGCCGCCACGTCGACCCCGTCGAGAACGCCGTCAACATGGTGTCGTGTTTCGGCGACAACGCGACCGCCGGCACCGACCCGGAGCTCGTCCCGGTCGACGACGAAGGCAACAGAGCGACCCGGGAGCGGGAGTACTTCGACTGGGCGTACATCTGTCCGCTCGCCGAGGACTACCGGAACGGCGTGCTCACCGTCGTCGAGACGTGCGCCGAACTGAACGGCGACGTCCGGCTGGACGACGTCGGGTTCCCGCGCGCCGAGTACTGTCACTGCGAGCGCTGCGAGACGGCGTTCACCGAGTCGGAATTCGACGACTGGCAGGCCTGGCGTGCCGACGTCATCACGGGGTTCGTCGAGGAAGCCGTCGACCGCATCCCGGGGAAGACGTACCTGACGCTGTACCCCGACCCGTACCCCGGCCACCTCTACGAGCGCGCCGGCCTCGACCTGGAAGCGCTCTCTGAACTGGTCGACGAGTTCGTCGTCCCGCTGTACGACACCGCCTACGAGACGACGTACTGGATCGAGACCATCGCCTCCGGCTTCGAGGACGCGCTGGACGCACCGTTCAGCGTCGAGCTGTACGCCGTGAACGTCGACGTGGAGAACCTCCTGCACGCCGCCGAAGTCGCCGAGGAGTACGGCGAGGACGTCTACTTCGGGTACGAGGCGAGCAACGCGCGCGCCGCGCTCCGCCGGATGGGCGCCGAGGAGCGCGACGGGAAGTCCTTCGGACCCGACGAGTAGGGCTCAGTCGCCGTACGCCTCGCAGGTGACCCGGTAGTGGTCGCCGTCGTAGGTGGCGACGAACGACCCGCTGCGGTCGCCGGTGCCGGGCTGGTTCACGAACGGACAGCGGACGCCGTTGTCGTCGAGGAACCGGCCCGCCGCTGCCTCGTCGGCGTACCCGCGCAGCGGCAGTCGGCAGACGCCGTCGTCGCCGTCGTCGCAGGTGTCGGCTGCGAAGAGGTCGTCGCGGAGGTCGGGCGCGTCGGCGAAGCTCGCTGCGGCGTCGGTGGCGTCGGGCGCGGGTTCGGCGACGACGTCGTAGCCGCCGCCCCAGCCGAGCCCGAAGCTCAACACGACGAGCAGCAGCGCGAGCGTGGTGGCGCCGCCGACGAACGCGCCGCGACTGGCGAACGACGCGTCCACGCGACCGATGACGACGACACCCACAGCGACGAACGCGGCGTGGGTGACGGCGACCGCGGCCAGCGCCGGGAGGCCTGCAGCGACGGCGACTGTGAGAACGGCGACGACGACGGCGACGACGGCCGCGAGCACGCGAGCCACCGACAGGGGGTTGTCGCCGTCGACGTAGGCAGCCACGACCGTGGGAGCGGCGACCGCGAGCGCGCCCGCCACGCCGAACTGGACGGCGGTCGCGGCGCTGGTCGCCGTCCACGGGCCGAGCCGGCGGTAGAGCGCGTCGTAGACGACCGGCTGAGCCGGCTGGAGCGCGACCAGCAGGACGACGCCGGCGACGAGCGCGCTGACGAGGCCCGCCAGTCCGTAGCCGGTGAGCGCGAGCACGCCGGCGGGCGAGAGGTCCGAGCCGTCCATCCGAGCCACCGTCTGTCTCGTCGGAGCTTCGACGGCCACGGAGAAGGCGTTTTGGGTGGTCGGGGCGGCGAACGCGCCACTTTCACTTTCACTCCGGGACGCTGTGGCTTATCCGACGGGTCGCACGACCGCCGCGTATGCAGGACGCACTACCGACGCTCGAACCGGGCGAGGTGACGCTGCTGCGCGGCGGCGACCGCGGCGCCGTCGCCGCGCTGGTGGCCGCCGAACTACGGGAGCGCGACGGGCTCGCTCGCTGGGTGGACGCGCGCAACCACGCGTCGACGTACGCGCTGACCGGCCACGGGGACCGCCGCCGGCTGCTCGACCGCGTGCGGGTGGCGCGGGCGTTCACCGCCCACCAGCACCACGCGCTCGTCCGCCAGCTCGTCAGGGAAGTCCGGCGGCCGACGAGCCTCGTCGTGGCGCCGGCCGTCGACGACCTCTACGGCGACGACGACCTGCTGGCCGCCGAAGCACAGCGGCTCCGCGAGGCGTCGCTGTCGACGCTGGCGGCGCTCGCCGACGCCCGCGACCTCCCCGTCCTCGTCACCGCGACGGACCCGGACGCAGTGAGCGAGCACGCCGACCGGGCTATCGACGTCGAGGAGACCAGATTCGGCCGGCGCTTCGAGGGCGAGGACGGCGAGACGACCACTGCGTACTGGACCCGGGGCGGCTGGCAGACCACTATCCCGTACTGGGTCGACCTCGTGGGCCGGGTGGAGCCGGAGCCAGACCAGCCGGTTCCCCACCTGGAGGAGGTGCTGGGCTGATGGGGCGGACGAACGGGACGTACCGCCAGCACCTTGACGCCTACGAGCAGCGCTGTCAGTCGTTCCGGCGGGCGCTGCGCCGGGAGCGCAAGCCGGACTTCGACCGCGTGTTCGAGCGCGCCCGGAACCACGCCCACGCCGCCGGCCACCTGAACGCGCCCGACCCCGAGCGCGCCGCCATCCTCTCCGTGCTGGTCGCCCAGGAGGCGGCCATCCGAGACCTGCGGGAACAGCTGGCGGACCTGCAGCAGGCGGCGGACGGGGCGGAAATCGAGGAAGCGACCGGGGCCGGAGCCGACTGATGGCGTACGCCTTCGACGTCCACGCCGGCGACGCCGAGGGGGTGACGGCGTGGCACCTCACCGAGGACGGCGCGCGCGCCGAGCGCGACCGTGACTACCGGCCGACCGTGTTCGTGCACGCCAGCGACGGTCCGCTGGGCGCGCTCGCGGACGCCCTCGACGACGACCCGAAGGTCACCGGGCTGCGGTGGGCCGACCGCTACCTCGACCTGCACGCCGACGAGCGCTCGGAAGTGCTGGCGGTGGACGTCGAGCGCGTCGGCGAGGTGTCGACGCTCGCCCGCGAGGTTCGGGTGCGCCACGAGGCCGACTTCGCGCCCGGGACGTTCCGGCTGTACGACGTGGACTTCTCGCCGGGGTTCCGGTACTGCGTGGAGACCGGCACCGACCCGTCGCCGGCCCGAGACCTGCGGACGCTCGCGGTGCGGACGACCGACGAGGCGCTCGCCCGCGACGACCTCACCGAGCTGCGAATCGACGGCGAGCGCGTCGCGGGCGACGAGGCAGCGGTGCTGCGGACGCTCGCCACCCGAGTGGGGCGCGTCGACCCGGACGTGCTCGTGGTGAGCCACGGCGGCCTGCTGGAACTGGCGAGCGAGCGCGCGGCCGCCCTCGGCGTCGACCTCCAGTGGGGCAGGGCGGCTGGCGGCGTGACCCAGTTGTCGGCGGCGAGCACGTACGAGAGCTACGGGCGCACCGGCCACTCGCCCGCCCGCTACACGGTGCCGGGGCGGGCGGTCCTCGACGAGTCCAACAGCTTTCTCTGGGGGCAGTCCGGGCTGGCGGGCCTGCGGTACCTCGTCGAGCGCTCGTGGAAACCCATCGAGGAGGCGGGCTGGGCGAGCATCGGGAACGTCCTCACGGCGATGCAGACCCGGGAAGCGCTCTCGCGGGGCGTGCTCGTCCCGTGGAACAAGTGGGAGCCCGAGACGTTCACCGACGCCCGCACGCTGCATGCCGCCGACCGCGGCGGCACCACGCTCGCGCCCGAGGTCGGCCGCCACGAGGACGTCTACGCCGTTGACTTCGCCTCCCTCTATCCGACCATCATCCGCGAGTACAACGTCAGCCCGGACACCGTGCTCTGCGACTGCCACCCCGACCGGGAGGTGGTGCCGGAGCTCGGCTACAACCTCTGCCCCGAGGACGGCTTCCTCGGGGACGTGCTCGGGCCGCTGCTCGACGACCGAAGAGACATCAAGGAAGCACTCGCAGAGGGTGCCAGCGGCGGGCAGCGCGAGCGCCTCGAAGCGAAGTCGTCGGCCATCAAGTGGGTGCTCGTGTCGTGTTTCGGCTACCAGGGCTACCGGAACAGCAAGTTCGGGCGCATCGAGTGCCACGAGGCCATCAACGCCTTCGCGCGAGACATCCTCCTGTCGGCGAAAGAGACCCTCGAGGCGGCGGGCTGGCACGTCGTCCAAGCCATCGTCGACAGCGTCTGGGTGACGCCGCGCGACGACCCCGAGCCTATCGATTCGGTCTGCGAGCGCGTCACCGACGACCTCGGCGTGCGCCTCGAGCGCGACGGCCACTACGACTGGGTGTGTTTCGTCCCCCGGCAGGACGGCACCGGTGGCGCGCTCACGACGTACTTCGGGAAGGAAGCCAGCGAGGGAGACGGCGACGACGGGGACCGCGAGCCGACGTACAAGCTCCGGGGCATCGAGGCGCGGCGGCGGTCCACACCGTCGTTCGTCGCGGACTGCCAGCGCGGCTGGCTGGACGCACTCGACGACGGCGGCCCGGAGGCGGTCGTAGATGCCCTCGAACGCGACCTCGCCGCGCTCCGGAGCGGGCGCGTCGACCCCGCGGACCTCGTGGTTACCCGCCGCGTCTCGAAGCCGGCCGGCGAGTACAGCCGCGAGACGCGCGCCGTCGGGGCGCTCCGCCGGTACGACGCCCACGGCGTCGACCGCCACCCCGGGCAGAGCGTCGAGTACGTCGTCGTCGACGACGACGCCGACCGCACCCGCCAGCGCGTCCGGCTGCCGTTCGAGGACGCCAGCGGCTACGACGCCGACCACTACGCCGACCGGCTCGTCCGGGCAGCCGAGACCGTGCTGTCGCCGTTCGGCTGGGACCGCGGCCGGGTGGAGCGCGCGCTCCGCGAGACACGCGACCTCTCGCTGTCGGCGTTCTGAGGAGGGCGGTCGGCGGCGCCGCTACCGCCGCCCGCAATCAATTCACTTTTGCGTGCCGCGAGAGAATCGAGTGGTATGAGCTTCGAGAAGGGCGACACGGTCGTGCTCCACGAGAAACACAGCGAGTACGACGGCGAAGCGGGCGAGATCACGCAGACCGCCGAGACGATGTTCGGCGACGTCAACTACACCATCAGCTTCGAGGACGGCCAGGAGGCCGGCGTCCCCGAGGACAGCCTCGAAGCAGCCCCCGACGCCGAGGTCGGCAGCGACGACGAGGACGAGGAGGCAGACGCCGACGCCGAGGACGACGAGTAACGAGTCTTTTACGCGTCGGCAGCGTACGCCGGCGCAACAATGAGTGAGGTTCCGTTCCACTACATCGACCTCCGGGTGTTCTGCTACGACACGGAGGCCGAGTCGCGCGTAGAGGACGCGCTCCGGCACTTCCTCCCCGAGGACTTCGAAATCGAGCGCACGACCAGCGAGGGCCACCTCGGCGACCGCATCGTCGTGCTGTCGACGCGCGTCGAGCTCGCCGACGACATGCGCCACGTCCTCGGCCAGCTCCGCGACGGCGCCGACATCGAGCAGATTCGCGGTCAGCTCGACCAGCGCGTCGACGAGAACTGCTCGCTGTTCGTCCACCTCGACAAGCAGGAGGCGTTCCTCGGGGACGCCCAGCTCGGCGACGGCATCTCGCTGCGCGCGAAGGTCGAGGCCTACCCCGCGAAGAAGGAGGCCGCCGTGGAGAACGCGCGGGACGCGCTGTCTTCCTGACGCCTCAGCCGGACCACTCGCCGCCGATGTCGCCGGCGACGTTCTCCCGCCACTCCTCGAAGCGCGCCTGACAGTCGGGGTTGGCGTCGGCGTGGTCGACGAAGCCGGCGCCGCCGTCCGGTAGTCGGGCGCCACAGAACGGACAGGCGTCCGGGTCGTTCCAGTCCACGTTCTCGGGGTCGGGTGCGTCTCCCATGTGGGTTCCTACCACGGCGAGCGCCATAGCCGTTGCCGGGCCAGTGGCGTCGAGTCGGGCGGCGCCCGGACCGCACCCGTTTTTACCGCTCGGTCGCCAACCCGGGAGCGTGTACGAGGCGGTCCACGCCCACCCCGAAGGCGAGAGCACGGCCGCGCGGCTGGCGGTGACGGCGGCCAGCGACGGCTACGACGGCGTCGTGGTGCGAAACTGGCGGGACGCCGAACCCGAGCGGGACCGCGACTCCGTCAGCGACGAGGCAGGTGTGGACGTGGTGACCGGCGCCGAGCTATCGGTGACCGACCGGTCGCAGGCCAGCGGCCGCATCCGGAGCGTTCGCGGCGAGGTGACGGTGCTGGCTGCCCGGGCGGACTCCCCGGACACGAACCGGTTCGTGGCGGAGTCCGAGCGCGTGGACGTGCTGGCGTCGCCGATGGCGGGCGGGGGCGACGTCAACCATGTCGTCGTGAAGGCCGCGCGGGACCACGGCGTGCGACTGGAGTTCGACCTGTCGCGGGTGTTGCGGGAGAGCGGCGGCGACCGCGTGCAGGCCCTGCGGGGGCTGCGGAAGCTCCGGGAGCTCGTCGAGCACTACGACGCGCCGTTCGTCGTGAGCGCGCGGCCGGCCAGCCACCTCCACGTGCGGGCGCCCCGGGAACTGGTCGCCGTCGGCGAGGAGCTCGGATTCACCGAGTCCCAGATTCGGGCGGGGCTGGGCGAGTGGACGCACCTGGCGGCGCGGAACCGCCGGCTGCGCTCCGAGGACTTCATTGCGCCGGGCGTCGAACGTGGCCGGTATGAAGAAGACGCTTGACGAGCACGCCGCGCGCTTCGACGACGTGGCGGCGGAGTACGACGACGAGGAGACACCGGAGTACAACGAGTGCGTCGCGCTCGTGCTCGAACACGCGGACGTGACCAGCGACGAGACCGTCCTGGACCTCGGCTGTGGGACGGGCGCCATCGCGCTCGGACTCGCCGAGGAGGCGGGCGAGGTCGTGGGCCGGGACATCAGCGAGGGGATGATGGAGCAGGGCCGCGAGAAGGCGGCCGATCGCGGGCTGGAGAACGTCACGTTTGGCGAGGGCCGGTTCCGCGAGCCGAACTACGACGGCGACGTCGACGTGGTGACGTCGAACTTCGCGATGCACCACCTGAGCGACGCCGAGAAGCGCGAGGCCATCGACGTCGTCGCCGACCTCGAGCCCCGGCGCGTCGTGCTCGGGGACGTGATGTTCTTCGGGGAGCCGAACCCGGAGGACCCGTTCTACAGCCCCGAGGTCGACGACCCGGCGACGGTCGGCGTGCTCGCCGACGCGTTCACCGACGCCGGCTACGCGCTCACCGAGGTGGAACTGGTCCACGACCAGGTCGGCGTGCTCGTTGCCGACCGCCGGGAATGAAACACCTCCCGAAGCACCTGCGGCCGCGCTGGCGGTACCTCGCCGTCGAACTGGAGGCGTGGCCGGACGCCGGCGTCCGCCGCGGCGAGTTCCAGCGCGCGGTCTGGTTCGCGGCCGCGAACCTCCTGGGCGACCCGGGGAGCGCGGACGCGGACCTGCGCGTCGTGGAGTACTCGTTCCGGGACGGCGCCGGCGAGGCGCTGGTGCGGGCGCGGCGCGGCGAGGTCGACCGGGCGCGCGCAGCGCTGGCCTGCGTCAGCGAGGTCCGCGGCGACCCCGTTCGCGTGGCCGTTCGCGGCGTCTCCGGGACGATGCGCGCAGCCGAGGAAAACTACTTGGGGGAGACGGCTGAACCGTCACGCGAGGACGACGTCGCGTTCGGTGGCGGCGGCGAACGGTCCGGGGTCGCGCGCGGCGAGCGCGTGGACGTCGACGACGCCGGGTCGTGGGTCGGCGCGACGCGACGCGACCACGGGTGACACCGACCATGCAGGGACAATCCCAGCAGCAGGCCTACGACCGCGGCAGCACCATCTTTTCGCCGGACGGCCGGCTCTATCAGGTCGAGTACGCGCGGGAAGCGGTCAAGCGCGGGTCGCCGAGCATCGGCGTGCGGACCGCCGACGGCGTCGTGCTCCTCGTGGCCAAGCGCCTGTCGTCGCCGCTGATGGAGGCGGCGTCCGTCGAGAAGATACACAAGGTAGACGACCACGTCGGCGTCGCGAGCGCCGGCCACGTGGCGGACGCCCGCCAGCTCGTGGACTTCGCGCGGCGGAACGCACAGGTGAGCAGGCTCCGGTACGGGGAGCCCATCGGCGTGGAGGCGCTGACGAAAGACGTCACCGACCACGTCCAGCAGTACACGCAGGTCGGCGGCGCGCGGCCGTTCGGCGTGGCGTTGCTGGTCGCGGGCATCGACGGCGACGGCAGACCGCGGCTGTTCGAGACAGACCCGTCGGGGACACCCTACGAGTGGAAGGCGCTGGTCGTCGGCGAGGACCGCTCCGAGGTGCAGACGTACCTCGAGGACGAGTACGAGCCCGAGCTCGACCTGACGGACGGTGTCGGGCTGGCGCTGCGGGCGCTCGGGGAGGTCCGAGAGCACGTGACGCCGGACGCCGTGGGCGTCGCGACCGTGGACGCCGAGTCGCGGTCGCTCGTCCGGCTGACCGACGACGAGGTCGCCGAGTACCTGGAGGAGTACGGCCTGCTCGCGGACGGGGACAGCGACGAGGAGCCGGAGCGAGACGGCGAGCCGGACTGAGGCGACAGGGGACAGCCTGCGGCGTGGCGAAATCCGGCGACGGCGAGTCGGCGAACGCTCGTCGGGGAGAAGGTCTTTTGTGGCCCCCGTCGAAGGGTGTGGTATGATTTCGCTCGACGACGCCGTGACCGCTCGCCTCGAGACCCACGGCGAGCGCTTCGAAGTGCTCGTAGACCCGGACGCGGCCCTGGAGATGAAGCGCGGTGAGTTCGAGGGCGAACTCGAGGACGTCATCGCTGCCCGCGACGTCTTCGAGAACGCCTCCCGGGGCGACCGGCCCGCCGAGGAGGACCTGGAGGAGGTGTTCGGGACGACAGAGCCCCTGGACATCATCCCGGAGATCATCGAGGACGGCGAGATACAGATCACCGCCGAGCAGCGCGAAGAGATGCAGGAGCGCAAGAAGCGCAATCTCATCAACACCATCTCGCGGAACGCCATCAACCCCCAGATGGACGGCGCGCCACATCCGCCGGACCGCATCGAGAGCGCGCTCGAGGAGGCGGGGTTCACGGTCGACCCGATGACGCCCGCCGAGGAGCAGGTCGACGACGCGCTGGAGGCGCTGCGGCCCGTGATTCCGATCCGGTTCGAGGAGATGACCGTCGCCGTCCAGTTGCCGGCGGACTACGCCGGCAGCGGGCAGGCGAAGCTCCGGGAGTTCGGGGAGCTGGAGCGCGAGGAGTGGCAAGCCGACGGCTCCTGGGTAGGCGTCATCACGTTCCCCGCGGGGATGCAAGACGAGTTCTACGGACGCGTGAACGAAGTGTCGGAGGGAGAGGGCGAGACCAGCGTCGTGAAGGACAAAGACGACCTGAAGACCCGGTAGTTACCCCTTCCGGAAGCCGACGAGGAAGCCGCCGGTGAACCCCGCGCTCACCGAGAGCGTCGAGAGGATGGTGCTCATCCAGGAGGGCGGCGTGGAGGCGGAGCCGACCTCGGCGGCCTGCATCATGCCGCCGCTGAGTCGGTCCCAGTCGACGGTGAGGATGCCCCGTGATTCGAGGAACTTGAACAGCGCGAGCTCGAGCCCGACGATGACGGCGATGAGTTTCGCGATCTTCTTCGCCGCGAACCCGATGATTGCCCCGATGCCCGCCCCCGTGCCGAACTCGATGCCGAGGGTGGTTGGGTCGATGTCCATCATGGTGTTCAGTCGGCCACCAACTGGTAAGACTCTTGTGCCCGTCTGGGCGCCCCGCCCGGGGCTTAAGTGGACAGGGCGCGTAGCACCGGGCGAGTGACAGGAGACATCACGGACCGGGCCGTCGTCGCGAAGCGTGTCGACGACGGCGACCCAGAGACCGCCGAAATCCGGGAGCTCGTTCGAGCCGCAGGCTACGAGGTCGCGGGCGAAGTCACGCAGACCCGGACCGCCGACCCCGCGCTCCAGCTGGGCGAGGGGAAGGTTGCGGAGGTCGCCGCGCTCGTCGAGCAGACGGACGCCGACCGCGTGGTCTTCGACAACCGGCTCGGGCCCTACCAGACGTTCAATCTGGGCCAGGAGCTGCCCGACGGCACGGAAGTCGTCGACCGGTTCCGGCTGATTCTGGACATCTTCGGGCAGCGCGCCCACACCCGGAAGGCCCAGCTGCAGGTGGAACTGGCGGAGCTGCGGTACGAGCTGCCGCGGGCGGAGGCGAAGACGAGCCTCGCGAAGCGCGACGAGCGCCCGGGGTTCATGGGGCTGGGCGAGTACGACGAGAGCCGCGAGCAGGACATCAAGGCCCAGATCTCCCGGATTCGGGACGAACTGGAGAAGATCGAGAAGACGGAGGCCCAGCGCCGCGAGACCCGCCGGGAGTCCGGGTTCGACCTGGTGGCGCTGGCAGGGTACACGAACGCGGGGAAGTCGACGCTGTTGCGGCGGCTGGCGGAGGACGTCGACGTCGACGAGAACGAGGACCGGCACCCGGACCTCGACACCATCGCGGAGTCCCAGGACCGGCTGTTCACGACGCTGGGGACGACGACCCGGCGGATGGAGCTGGAGCGCCGGAACGTCCTGTTGACGGACACGGTCGGGTTCATCAGCGACCTGCCGCACTGGCTGGTGGAGTCGTTCAAGTCGACGCTGGAGTCCGTCTACCAGGCGGACCTCGTCCTGCTGGTGGTGGACGCCAGCGAGCCCCTCGACGACATCCGGGAGAAGCTGGCGACGAGCCACGACACGCTGTACGAGCGCAACGAGGCGCCCATCGTCACGGTGTTCAACAAGGTCGACCGTGTGGCCGACGACGAGCTCGCCGAGAAGATGGAGGCGCTGGCGGCGCTCGCCCCGAACCCCGTGGCCGTCAGCGGGCTCGAGGGAATCAACCTCGGTGAGCTCCGGGAGCGCATCGACGACGAGCTCCCGGCTCGCGAGCGCGAGCGCCTCGTGCTCCCGATGACCGAGGACACGATGAGCGTGGTCTCGTGGGTGCACGACCACGCGTACGTCCGGGACGTCGACTACGGCGACGAGCAGGTCGTCATCGACTTCGAGGCGCGGCCGACCATCGTGGAGCGCTCACACGCGAAGGCGAGCGAGCTGGTCGCCGAGGCCTGACTGACCGACGGACTACTCCAGCGGCCGCTTCTCTTTGGCCACGACCTCGACGTCCCGGACAGCGGTGCCCGGGTACTGGCCGTCGTCGTCTTTCTCGGCAGCCTTCACCATGTCCCAGACGACGTTCAACCCCGTAGTGACGCCCTCCAGGGCCTCCATCTCGCAGCCGGTCTTCCCCGTGGTCTCGACGGCGACCTCGAGGACGATGCACTCCTCGCGCACGTCGAAGTCGGTGTCGACGTTCGTGATGGGAATCTGGTGGCACATTGGGATGGTCTCCCACGTGTGCTTGACGGCCTGAATCGCGCCGACTCTGGCCGTCGCGAGCACGTTGCCCTTCTCGACGTCGTCGCCGCGGACGGCGTCGACGGTCGACGACGAGAGGTGAATCTCGCCGCGAGCGACCGCTCGGCGAGCCGTGTCGGGCTTGTCGCCGACGTCAACCATCTGGACGTCGCCGTCGTCGGTCGTGTGGGTCAGGTCGTCGCCGTCGCCGCCTTCGCCCGCACCGCCTCCCTCAGGCATCGCGACCACCCCAGAGGGCGTCGGGGAGGGCGTCGAGGACGTCGGTGGCGAGCAGGCCGTAGCCGTGCTCGTCGACGACCCGGTCGCCGGCGTCGCCGGTGGCGTACGCGCCGACGCTCGCCGCCGGAACGGGGTCCTGCGTCGAGAGCATCGCAGCCGTGGCACCCGCGAGCACGTCGCCGGTGCCGCCGACGGTCATGCCGGGGTTTCCGGTGCGGTTCACGCGCGTGGTCTCGCCGTCCGAGACGACGTCGTGGGCGCCCTTCACGAGCAGCGTGTGGCCCAGTTCCGCGGCGAACGCTTCGACGGCGTCCGCTCGGTCCCGCCAGTCGTCTGCGCTGGGACCCCCCATCTGCTGGAGTTCGCCCTGGTGGGGGGTGCAGACGAGCTTGGCGTCCGTTTCCACGCCCGGGACGGCCTGCAGAGCGTCGGCGTCCACAACCGCGCGGCCGTCGAAGTCGGCGAGGAACGCCTCGACGGCGGCCAGCGTCGTGTCGGCGTCGCCGAGGCCCGGGCCGAGCACGACCACGTCGACGTCGGCGGCGCGGTCGAGCAGTTCGGGGACGTGCTCGGGGACCAGCCTGGTGCCGACGAGGCCGTCGACGATGAGATTCTCGCTGAACCCCTGGACGTCGCCGGCCACCTCGTCCGGGACGGCGAGGAAGGCGAGGTCGGCGCCGGCCCGGAGCGCGGCCTGCGCGGACAGCGCCGGCGCACCCACGTAGGGGCCGCCGCCGACGACGAGCACGCGGCCGAAGTCGCCCTTGTGGCCGTGGGGGTCGCGCTCCAGTTGCTGGAGGTCGCCCGGCCCGACGAACAGCTCGGCGGCGTCCGGGATGCCGATGTCCGCGACGGTGACATCGTCCCGGTCGGCGAGCGCGGGCTTGGTGTCGTGGAAGGTGACGACGCGGTCGGCGTCGACGGCGACGCCCGGCGTCTCGCCCGTGTCGGCGTCCACGCCGGAGGGAACGTCGACGGCGACGACGGTTGCGCCGGTGTCGTTGATGCTGCGGACCGCCGTGGCTTCGGGTTCCCGGGGTGCGCCCGAGACGCCCGTACCGAGCAGCGCGTCGACGAGGACGTCTGGGTCGCCGAGGGCCAGCGTCCGGGAGTCGGTCACGACCTCGGTCTCGTAGTCGCCCTGTCGGAGGGCGTTCCAGTTCTCCCGGCTGATGGTCGAGTTGATGGACTCGGTGCGCCCGAGCAGGTGGACGGTGACGTCGTAGTCGTCGAGGAAGCGCGCGGCGACGAACGCGTCACCGCCGTTGTTGCCGCGGCCCGCGACGACGGCGACGCTCGCGCCGGGTTCCGCGGCGCTGCGGACCTCGCGCGCGACGGCGTTGCCACTGGACTCCATCAGTTGCTTCCGGGGGACGCCGAGCGCCTCGGCGTTCCGGTCGACCGCCGCCATCCGGTCGCTGCCGATCATGGCCGCTCCTTCGACGGCCGTCCTAAAAGGTCCGCGGTGAACGTGCCCGCCCGACTGTGCCCACCACCTCCTCGGCGACCGACAGACATAGCCACCTAGCCGGATATGTCCGAGTCAGCGGCGTATCTCGAAGCCGTCGACGCCCTCCGGGGCC
This sequence comes from Halobacterium rubrum, assembly GCF_021729015.1. Classification (GTDB taxonomy): domain Archaea; phylum Halobacteriota; class Halobacteria; order Halobacteriales; family Halobacteriaceae; genus Halobacterium; species Halobacterium rubrum. The sequence goes on along the minus strand of NZ_JAJQQZ010000001.1, from coordinate 1,291,654 downwards.
TCGTACTCGACAGCCACGTCCCCGACGCTGGCGGCCGGGCTGCCCTCGTGACACCACTCGACCACCGACTCAACGGCCGCCTCGTCGCCCTCGAAGACGGCCTCGACGCGGCCGTCCCGGAGGTTCCGCACCCAGCCGTCGACGCCGGCCTCGCGGGCGGCGTCCCGGGTGCTCGCGCGGTAGTAGACGCCCTGTACCTTCCCGGAGACGAACACGTGTGCGCGGACTCGCTCGCTCATACGTGGCAGTTGGTCGGCGGTCTCGAAAAGGCTACGCCGACGCCTCGCCGCCCGACCGCAGGTAGTGGAAGAGGTACGTCTGCGTGTAGCCAGCGTACGGCCCGAGCCGTTCGCGGAACGCCCGCGAGGTGTCGGCGTAGTTCCCGCGGTCGCAGTCCGGGTAGTGGTCCTCGATTGCGGTCTGCATCCACGTGTCCAATGGCACGGCCTCGAGGTAGCCAAGCGAGAACAACAGCACGCAGTCAGCGACCTTGTCCCCGACGCCGACGAACCCCGTCAGCTCCTCGCGGGCGAGTTCGTACGCGCGACCGCGGACGTCGCACTCGGTGAGCTCGCCGGACGCGACCAGCTCGGCCGTGCGCTGGACGTACGGCGCGCGGTACCCGAGCTTGAGGTCGCGCAGGTCCTGCTCAGTGGCGGCCGCGAGCGCTTCGGGCTCGGGGAAGCCGTGGACGGTCTCGCCGTCGAACGTGATCGGGTCGCCGTACTCTCGGCGGAGGCGTTCCTGCATCTCGAAGATGCGCTCGACCCGCATCTGGGCCGAGCAGATGAACGACACGAGACAGCCGAAGAAGGGGTCACGGACGATCCGCAGCCCCTCGTAGGCGTCCCAGGCCGCGCCTGTCAGGTCGTCGATGTGGGTGGCGTCGCGGATCTCGTGGAGGTCGTCGCGGAGGCCGAGCAGGTCCCGGACCAGCGGTGCGGCGTCGGTCGTCGACCGCCACTCGACTGCGGTGTCGGTCTGGCGGACGTCGACGACGTCGCCGTCGACAGCGGTCCGGTACCAGGCGTCGCCACCGGTCAGTCCGTCAGTCCGGTACGTGTCGCCGTCCGGCCGCCACCAGAGGTACGTCTGCCCGCTCTCCAGTGTCGCCTGGACGTCGACCGCGCCCGGGACCGAGTCGAGGGGGATAGCGCCGCGCTCCATCACCACGCACTGGGTGGTTCGGGGCAAAGTCCCCGTCGGTCTCGGGCCAAAGTTCTTCTACGAGGCATGCGAACGTATCACTTGGCTATGGATTGTAGGGTGGTCGTCGAGGCTGCAGTCCCCGTGTACGACGTGCAGTCCGCAGACGAGGCCGTTCGCATCGCCATCTCGAAGACCGGGGAGATGCTGAACCCGGACCTGAACTACGTCGAGATAGAGATGGGTGAGCGCGCCTGCCCGCACTGCGGGGAGGACCTGGAACCGGCGTTCGTCGCCGCCGACGAGAGTCTGGTCGCGCTCGAACTCACGATGACGGTGTTCAACGTCGAACGCGAGGAACACGCCTCCCGCATCGCGCGCAAGGAGATCGGGCAGCGCCTCGAGAACATTCCCCTGGAGGTCCTCGCTGTCGACGTCGTCGACGAGGACGCCGAAGAACAGGAGGAGACGGGAGACGCCAGCGGCGACGCAGAGGCGTCCTGAACGAGGCGTCGACGGCAGGACGGCACGGCGCGGGCGTAGCTACCGCTGGGGAGTGTGGACGTGTGTACTGCTACTGGGAGGCGTCGCGCGTCGACGAATCAGTCGGCGGAAGCAGGGACAGCTTCCGTCTCCTCTTCCTCGTCTTCCGTCGCCATCGTGGATGTAATGCCGCCCGCGAGTGCGAAGACCGCAGCCTTGTGGTCTGTCTTGGATTTGTGAATAGACGTCGGTCGTACCCCGAGTTCCTCGTACTCGTCGAGGTCGACATCCTCTGCTGCGTTCTCCTCGTAGTAGTTGCTGACCTCGGCGAGAAGGCCGTGAAGGTGGATGAGCTCCTGCTTCTTCATGACAACACGTCCTAACGGACACGGGGTTATAGTATTATCCTGAGAACCGTTCACACGACCGCACGTGAACGATAAACGGGTTGTACCGTGTTGCCAGAGTTCGTCGTGAAACCCTTTTGTGCCGGCCGCCACTTCAACGGCGTATGGACTACGAAGAGCAACTCGACCGCGCGATGGACCAGAAGCCCGACATCGCGGGCAGCGAGAGCCGGTTCGAGGTCCCCGACCCCGAACTCCGGGAGGAAGGCAACGTCACCGTCTACGAGAACTTCCAGTCGACGCTGTCGGACCTCGGCCGCGAGGAGGACCACGTTCTGAAGTTCCTGCAGAACGAGCTGGGGACGAGCGCGAGCATCGACGAGAGCGGCCGCGCCCGCCTCACGGGCGAGTTCAGCCAGCGTCGGATGTCGGACACGCTCGACGAGTACGTCGAGACGTACGTCAAATGCCCCGAGTGCGGGCTCCCGGACACGAACCTCGAGACGGTCGAGGGTGCCGAACGCCTGCACTGCGAGGCCTGCGGTGCGCGGTCGTCTGTCTGAACGGTCTACTGTAGCTTCTTGAGGTTCTCGAGGTCGCGGTCGGTCCGCGCGAACAGGGCCGTGCGTCTCGTCGCGTGACACTCCGGACAGCTGAAGTTCTCGTCGTGGGCGGGCAGCTCGCTGGGCGTGCTCTCCCAGTTCTTCGAACACTCGGGACAGGACAGCTGCACGAACGCCTCGTGTGCCATACTGTATCGTGGAAGCGGCACGGGGAAAAGCCTTGTCGCCGCTCTCGCAGCGCGGCAACTCCCTCGGGTGGTTATTGGACTGGCGGGTTCACTCGCGCAGCACGAGCAGGGCCGCCGCCAGCACCGCAGCCAGCGCGGCAGCGACGCCGAAGCCGGGCACACTCCCGCCGTCCTCGCCGTCGTTGCCGTCGTTCATCGAGTCGTCGTCGCCCATCGTGGTCTCGTCGTCCATCGAGTTGCCGCCGTCGTCACCCATCGACGCCGGGCTGACCGTCGCCGCGTCGACGACGGCACTCCCGTCCATCACGTACGGACCGTCGGCGTCCGGGAACTCGTAGGCCTGATCGCCGTCGGTGTCGAGGTGCGCCATCGCGACGAGTTCCGTCTCGGCGTCGACGTCAGTCGACAACTGGATGGTGATGTCCTCGTGCGTACCGGGGCCGCGGTACGCCGAGTACCCGAGCACCTCGCCGGGTTCGCCACCGTCGCTCGCGTGGATGACCACGTAGCCGCCCTCGTTCCACGTGACGCTGTCAACGGTGACACTGCTGCCCGCGGTCGTCTGGTCGCCGAACGTCAGCGACGCGGACTCGGGCGCGTCGGCGGCTGCCGTCGTCACGACCGGCTCGCCGCCGGCCGTGTACGGGCCGTCCTCGCTGCCCTCGCTCTCCACGAACGTGTACGTCTGGTCGTCGTCGGTGTCGCGGTGCGCCATCGGCACGAGCGTCGCGTCGGCGTCGAGTTCGTCAGCGAGCGTGACGGTGACGTTCTCGTGCGTGCCGGGCGCGAGGTACGCACTCGTCCCCCGCACGCTGTCGAAGACCGCGCCCTCCGTGACGGAGGCGTCGTGAATCGTCACGAACCCGCCGTCAGCCAGCGTCACGGAGTCGACCGTAACCGTGGCGCCGTCGGTCGACTGGTCGCTGGCGGTGACGCTCGCCGTCACGAGCGTCGTCGCCGAGTCGACCACGGCGCCGCCGTCAGCCGTGAACGGACCGTCCTCGGCGCCCTCGCTCTCCACGAACGTGTAGTTACCGTCGTCGTTGGAGTCGGCGTGCGCCATCGGCGTGAGGACCTGCGTCTCGTTGACTGCAGCGTCCAGCGTGACCGTCACGTCCTCGTGGACGCCGGCCTCGAGACGGTCGCTGACCCCGACCACGCTCCCGAGCGCGTCACCGGCGCCGAGGCTCGGGTCGTGGACGGCGACGAAGCCGGGTTCGGAGAGGTCCACGCGGTCGACGGTGATGGTGTGGCCGTCGGACGCCTGTGTCTCGTAGTCGAGCGCGGCGGCGACGGTCGCCTCACCGGTGTCGACCACGGCCTCGCCGTCGGCCGTGTACGGGCCGTCGGCGTCGCCCTCACTCTCCACGAAGGTGTACGTCTGGTCGCCGTCGGTGTCACGGTGTGGCATCGCGACGAGCGTCCCGGACTCGTTCAGCGGCGCGTCCAGCGTCACCGTCACGTCGCGGTGGAGGCCCGGTTCGAGGTACGTGCTCGTCCCGCGAACGCTGTCGAAGACCGCGCCCTCCGTGACGGAGGCGTCGTGAATCGTCACGAACCCGCCGTCGGGGACGAACACCTCGTCGACGACCACGGAGTGGCCGCCGGTCGCCTGCGCGTCGAACGTGGCGTTCGCCTCGCTCTCGGTGGTCACGGCGGCCGTATCGACGACGGCGTTGCCCCCGGCGTCGGTGAACGGGCCGTCCTCGCTGCCCTCACTCTCCACGAACGTGTACGTCTGGTCGCCGTCTGTGTCCCGGTGTGGCATCGGCAGCAGCGTGTCGTTACCCACGCTCTCGTCCAGCGTCACGCGCACGTCCTCGTGGACGCCGGCCGAGAGGTACTCGCTGTGTCCGACGACGCTGTCGAGGACGGCACCGTCCAGCAGACTGCTGTCGTGGACGGCGACGAAGCCGGGCTCAGAGAGTTCGACGCGGTCGACCACGACGGACTCGCCGTCGGTCGGCTGGTCGCTCGCGGTCACCGTCGCGGAGGCCGTGACGGTCGCCGAGTCGACGACCGCACCGCCGTCCGCGGTGTAGGGGCCGTCGACCTCGCCGTTCGCGGAGACGAACTCGTAGACGCGGTCCCCGTCGGTGTCGCGGTGGGGCATCGCGGTCAGCGTCGCGTCCTCGCTCACCGGCGATTCGAGGCGGACGGTGACGTTCTCGTGGGTCCCCGCCTCGAGGTACACCGAGGACCCGACGACGCTCCCCAGTGTCTCACCGTCTCCCAGCGATTCGTCGTGGACGGTGACGAACCCGCCGTCTTCGAGGGTGACCGAGTCGACGGTGACCGTGTACCCGCCGGTCGTCTGCGCGTCGAAGGTGACCGACGCGTGGCTGGAAGCGGAGTCTGTACCGGTGGTCGCGGTCGCCGGCCCCACTGCGAACAGGGAGGCCACGACTACGGCCGAAAGCGCCAGTGCCGTGATTCGTTGCCGCATGACACACACGTCGGCCATCCGGCAAAAGACAGTTTTCCGAACTGACACCCAAATCCCACCGAAAACGCCCCAGAATCGTCCGAGAAGTGCTCTTGGCTGGTTCAGGAGGGCGTCTGGCGCTGGCGATCCTCGGGCGTCCAGTTGCTCGACGACGGCGACCAGCGGGAGCGAGGGGAGCCGACGGCCACCCGGTCAGTCCCAGGTAACCCACAGCAAAAACGAGATGGCGAACGTCTCCAGTACCTGCAGGCTCATCATCGCCGACGCGGGCGTCTCCGGCAGCCCGAAGAACCAGCCGGCCATCATCGGATGCCACGTGAAGTAGTAGAGGCCGAGGGCGTTCTCCGCCAGCACGAGCGCGCCGAACGCCAGCAGGCCGAGGGCGTGCTTCGACCCGAACGCGCGGTAGTTCCGGACCCAGATCGCACACAGCACCGCCAGCAGTGCTACGTTCAGGCCCATCGCCACCCGAGTCACCGACGCCCAGACTGTCATCTACACCACCGTTGGCAACTACGACAGTTATACACTTTCCCAAATTCCGCCGTGTTCTCCCCGTTGTGTCGCCTCATCACGATTCGGCCTCCTCGATGATGTCCTCGACCGTGTCCCAGTGCTCTCGCACGCGGTCCGTCGGCAGATAGACCGCGCCGTAGTCGTCCCCGCTGGACTCCACGATGTCGTTGTCCACGAGCACGTCGAGGTGGTGGCGCACCGTCTTGTAGTCCAGATCGAGGTCTTCAGCCAGCTGGTTCGCGTTCCGCGGTCGTTCGTCCACCGCGCGCAGGAGCCGCACCCTGTTCGGGCCGCCACGCGTCCCGGTCAACACGTACCACAGCGCGGCCTCCATTGCCCGAGCCGTCGGGGGGAGGTCACGTAAAGGTACCCGAACGGCGTCGGCGTCGCCCGGGGTTTCCCGGTCAGACCGTGAACAGGTGGCCGGCCTCGGGCACGTCGAACAGCCCGATGCGGGCGCCGGCGTCCAGCCACGCGTGACCGTAGGAGAACGCCGCGAGCGCGTTCACGGGGTCGTCGTGCTCGCGGAAGTGCCGGCCGTCCTCGAGGTAGGACTCGGCCATCTCGAGGTACTCCGCGGCGGCCTCGCCCAGCGGCGAGTCCGCGGGCGGGACGGGGTCGGCTTCGGCGAGCGCGTCGGCGAGCAGGCCCTCGTAGCGGTCGGTCTTCTCGTCGAGGTCGGCAGCCATACGCCCCGTTGGGTGGACGCCGGCGGTAAGTGCTTCGCTGCCGGTCGCGAGCCGCCAGCGGTCGGCCCGGCGCCGGCGTCGCTACCGGCACGCTCGCACGTCAACACAACGTACAAACGGCCCGGTCGTCGATGTAGAGGCATGACCGACGACGTCGTCGAACACCGGAAGCTGGTGATTGCCGGCTCGGGAATCGCCGCACTGAGCGCGGCGATATACGCCGCCCGCTCGAACAACGACCCGCTGCTGTTCGAGGGTGACGAGCCGGGCGGCCAGCTCACGCTCACGAGCGAGGTGGAGAACTACCCCGGGTTCCCCGAGGGTATCTCCGGCCCCGAACTCATCAACGACATGAAAACGCAGGCCAAGCGGTTCGGCGCCGAACTCGAACACGGCATCGTCGAGTCCGTCGACGACTCCGTGCGGCCGTTCCGCATCGAGCTGTCGAACGGCGACGCCTACACCGCCGACGCCGTCATCGTCGCCTCGGGGGCCAGTGCGCGCACCCTCGGCATCCCCGGCGAAGACGAGCTGATGGGCCAGGGCGTCTCGACGTGTGCGACCTGCGACGGCGCGTTCTTCCGCGGCGAGGACATGGTCGTCGTCGGCGGCGGCGACGCCGCGGCCGAGGAGGCGAGCTTCCTGACGAAGTTCGCGGACACCGTCTACCTCGTCCACCGCCGGGACGAACTCCGCGCCGAGGACTACTGGGCGGACCGCGTCCAGGACCAGGTCGAGGACGGCGACATCGAGGTGCTGTGGAACACCGAAGCCGTCGAGGTCCACGGGTCGCCCGAGGAGGGCGTGACGGGCACGACGCTCGTCCGCCACCCCGACGGTCACCCGACGGCGAAACTCGACGACGACGAGACCGAACAGCTCGAGCTCGACGTCGGCGCGTTCTTCGTCGCCATCGGCCACACGCCGAACACCGAGTTCCTCGAGGACACCGGCGTCGAACTGGACGACGCGGGCTACGTGCAGACGGTCGGCGGCACGGGCGGCGGCCAGACCGCGACCGACGTCGAGGGCATCTTCGGCGCCGGCGACGTCGTCGACTACCACTACCAGCAGGCCGTCACTGCGGCCGGCATGGGCTCGAAGGCGGCCATCGACGCCGACGACTACCTCGAGGACCTCGCCGACGCCGTCGCCAGCGAGGGCAGCGAGGAGGAGACCGCGACCGCCGACGACTGACTGCACCCCGTCCCGACGGACCCCCAGAAGCTATTTTCCCAGCGCGCGACACCAGCCGGCCGTGAGCAGAGCCCTCCCCACACTGACAGTTGCCCTCCTCCTCGTCGTCGCCGGCTGTTCCGGCGGCCTGCAGACAGCCGGCGACGAGTACACCGAGTCCGAGGTCGTGGCGCTGGTCACCGAGATGGACGCCAGCGACGCGCGGGAGCTCTCGACGACCCACCGACAGACGCTCGCGAACACCAGCGGGTACCGCGGCGTCCACGAGACCAGCGAGAACGGCGACGTCTCGTACACCCGGACCGTCGTCGTCGACCGGCGGGACCACCGGTTCGTCAGTGACTGGCGGGACGCCGACCACGGCGAGGGCGAGGTGTTCGCGAACGTGTCCGGCACGTACCGGCGGTATCGAACGTTCGACAACGAGTCGGTCCAGTACACCGTCCGGACGGACGAAGACCGTCGGTTCGTGGACGGCTCGCGGTTCGCGTACGAACTCCCGCTGCCCGCCGACCCCGTCCTCCAGCGTTACGACTTCGAGTACGTGCGCAGCGACGACGGCCTGTACTACTTCGCGGCGGACGGCCTCGTCGACCCCGACAGCGTCCCGGTCAGCCAGTCCTACTGGGAGATGGACGAGGTAGTGAACGCCAGCGCCCGCCTCGTCGTCCACGAGGACGGCTACGTGCGCGAGTTCTCGTCGACGCTGACCTTCGACCGCGGTCACTCGGCGGCGACCACGACCGCCAGCAGGTCGATGACGGTTCGGGCCGTCGGCGACGCGAACGCCGAGAAGCCACACTGGGTGGACGAGGCGGCCGGGGAGACTGAGTGACACCGGGAACGCTCACCACCGAACAGCCGCCGGCGCACAGCGACAGTCGTCGGAACCGTGAAGCAGCGTGGCTCGATACCCACACCCATTTGAGGCGCCGCCGCCTCCGTGAGAGCATGGACGAAGCCACGTTCACCATCGAGGACCCGGACGGCAACACAGACGACGTCACGCTGCCTGCGGGGCTCGTGGACCTGTTCGCCGAGGAAGACGACGAGTCGAACGCGCAGGTCGTCGGCGACATCGCGCTGATGGCGTTCGCGCAGCGCGCCCACGCCGTTGTCCACCACAGCGAGGAGCAGGTCGACGACGAACTGGAGGCCATCGAGCAGGCGGCACTCGACCAGTTCGAGGAGCGCTTCGGGCAGACGTTCGGCGAAGCGACCGGCCACCAGCACTAGCTGGCGACGCGACGCCCGGGCCTCGCTCGGGACGGTTTCTGCAGTTTCGCGACGACGACGGCGACGACCAGCGACGCGTCGCGGTGCGGGCGTCCAGTCTCGCGGTCGGAAACCTGGAGAAGCAACAGCAACACCAGCAGCGACAGCGACAGCGCCGGCGTCAGCAGTCGTACTCGAGGAGGACCCCGTCGTCGACGCGCTCGACGCCCGTGAGGTCGAGTTCGGGGAAGTCGTCGACGAAGCCGTCGCCGTCGGCGAGCGTCGGGGCGTCTCGGCCGCCGATTATCTGGGGCGCGACGAATACGGAGAGTTCGTCGACGAGGTCGTCGGCGAACAGCGAGAAGATGAGCTCGCCGCCGCCCTCGACCATGAGCCGGTCGACGCCCTGGGCTTCCAGTTCGGCGAGCGCGTCGGGGATGTCGACGCGGGTCTCGCCGGCAACGACCACTTCGGCGCCGGCGGCTTCCAGCGTCTCGCGGTGCTCGACGGGCTCCGCCTCGGCGACGAGGACGTACGTCTCGGCGGCGCCGTCCAGAATCCGGGCGTCCGGAGGCGTGCGGGCGTGCGAGTCGGCGACAACACGGGCGGGGTGCGGGGACTCGCCGCGCTCCTGCCGGGCGGCCACCCGGTCGTTGTCGTCGAGCGTCAGTGAGGGGTCGTCGGCGAGGACCGTGCCGACGCCGACCATCACGGCGTCGACGCTCGCGCGCAGTTCGTCGACGCGCTCGAAGTCGGCGGGGCCGCTGATGGCGACCTGCTCGCGGCGGCGGGTGGAGAGCTTGCCGTCAGCGCTCATCGCGGCGTTCACGACGACGTGCATACCCTCGGGTTCGGCGCCCGACCCAAACCGGTTTCGCTGCGCCTCTCTCTCGCGCGCACGCTCGCTCGCGAACGCTTATACCCCGGGCGGACCGAGACTAGGCCGTATGAACGTCGACGATCACGCCGAGGAGCTCGCCTCCGACCTCGGTGTAGACAAAGCGGAGGTCAAAGAGAACCTGCAGAACCTCGTGGAGTACAGCGTGCCGCTGGAGGAGGCAAAGCGCAGCCTCCGGCGGAAGTACGGCGAGGAAGGCTCCTCGTCGTCCGAGGGGCCGACTGCCGTCGACATCGCGGACGTCGGCCCGGACAGCGGGAACGTCACCGTCACCGTGACGGTGCTGACCGCCGGGAAGCGGTCGATTCGCTACCAGGGCGACGACCACGTCATCGGCGAGGGCGAACTCGCCGACGAGACCGGCCGCATCTCCTACACGGCGTGGGAGGACTTCGGACTCGAACCCGGCGACACGGTCACCATCGGGAACGCCAGCGTCCGCGAGTGGGAGGGCCAGCCCGAGCTGAACTTCGGGGAGTCATCGACGGTCACGAAGGCCGACGATGGCATCGAGGTGCCCTACGAGGTGGGCGGCGACCGCGACCTCGCCGTCCTCTCGCCGGGCGACCGCGGGCGGAACGTCGAGGCGACAGTCACCGAGGTCGAGGAGCGAACCATCGACGGCCGGGACGGCGAAACCGAGATTCTCTCCGGCGTGCTCGGCGACGAGACTGCGCGCCTGCCGTTCACCGACTGGGACCCGCACGGTGAAATCGAGGAAGGGGCGTCCATCCGCGCCGAGGACGTCTACGTCCGCGAGTTCCGGGGCGTTCCGTCGGTGAACGTCTCCGAGTTCTCGACCGTCGAGGCGCTCGACCGCGAGGTCGAGGTCGGCGGGCCGACCCGGATGGCGATCCGGGAGGCCGTCGACCGCGGCGGCGCCTACGACGTCGAGCTCGTCGGGAACGTCATCGAGGTCCGGGACGGCTCCGGCCTCATCCAGCGCTGTCCCGACTGTGGCCGGGTCGTCCAGAAGGGGCAGTGCCGCCAGCACGGCGAGGTCGAGGCCGAGGACGACCTGCGCGTCAAGGCGATTCTGGACGACGGCACCGACACCGTCACCGCGATTCTGGACCGCGACCTCACCGAGGACGTCTACGGCGGCACGCTGGAGGACGCCCGCGAGCAGGCCCGGGAGGCGATGGACCAGTCCGTCGTCGCGGAGACTATCGCCGAGGACGTGGTCGGCCGCGAGTTCCGGGTTCGGGGCCACCTCTCGGTCGACGAGTACGGCGCGAACCTCGAGACCATCGAGTTCGCGGAGAGCGACGACGACCCGGCTGCGCGTGCCGAGGCCTTCCTCGAGGAGGTGGAGGCATGAGCCAGTCCGACGGCGGCGATGGCGAGGACGAGGTCAACCGCAGGGAGGTCGCCTACCGGCTGTTCGCGGCGGAGTTCGACGACGCCGACTTCTCGTACGCCGAGAGCGAGGAGGAGCGCGCGCCGAACTACGTTGTCACGCCGACCGGCGCGCGCGTCAATCGGCTGTTCGTCGTGGGCGTCCTGACGGAGATCGAGCAGGTGAACGACGACGTGGTGCGCGCTCGCGTCGTCGACCCGACCGGCGCGTTCGTCGTCTACGCCGGCCAGTACCAGCCCGAGGCGCTCGCAGCCCTGGAGTCGGCGGAGACGCCGTCGTTCGTCGCCGTCACCGGGAAGGCCCGGACGTTCGAACCCGACGACGGCGACGTGGTGTACACGTCGATTCGCCCGGAGACCGTCAGCGAAGTCGACGCCGAGACCCGGGACCGCTGGGTCGTCACGACCGCCGAACGTACCGTCGACCGCGTCGCGACGGCGGCCGCCGCCCACGAGCGCGTGGAGCGCGGCGACCAGCTCCAGTCGGTGCTGGAGGACGCGGGTGTCGACCCGAGTCTCGCGTCGGGCATCCCGCGCGCCCTCGACCACTACGGGACGACGCCGGCGTACCTGGCGGCCGTCCGGGACCTCGCAGTCGGCGCCGCTCGCGTGGTCTCCGGTGACGCCGAGTCTGCCGGCGACCTCGACGTGCGCCCGGGTCAGGCGGGTGACGAGTCCCTCGACTTCGCCGCCGACCTCGACGCCGCCACGACGGCGGCAGCGAGCGGCACCGAGGAGACGGCGTCGGCGCCGGACGTGGAGACCGGGGCGGCGCCCGCGGACGAAACTGCAGAGGAGTCCGAGGCGACGCCTACCCGCAGCGACGAAGGCGCTGCGACCGGTTCGGAGGACGGGACGCCCTCGGAGCTCGCTGGGGACGGGGAGCCGAGTCCCGAACCGGCGGCGGAGACGCCGTCGCCGAGCGAAGTCGCCGCCGAAGCGAGCCCGGACGCGGACACCGGCTCGCAGGCCGACGACAGCGACGTCGACGAAACCGAGGCGGTGGACGAGGTCGGCGACGAGGAGGTCGCTGCCGCGGACGCACAGGCCGCCGGCGACGACGGCGAGATGTACGAGCTCTCCGAGGAGGAGCGCGAGGAGGTCAAAGAAGAGTACGGCGTCGGCTTCTCGACCGGCGGCGAGATTCCGGAAGCCGGCGAACACGACATCGACGCACCGGGCCCGGACGAGGGCGTCGAGCCCGCGGGGGAAGCGGCCGAAGACGCCGCCGGGGAGAGCGTGGGCGAGGACAGCGACACCGGCGACGACCTCGGCGACTTCGACGCCGGCAGCGACGAAGGCGAGAGTGGAGACGGAGACGAGGCGGAAGCGGAGGGCAACGTCTTCACGCAGGACGAGGCCGACGGGGACGGGGACGACGACCTCGACGACTTCACCGAGGACGCGTACGACGAGCCGGAGTCGGACGCGGAGGACGACGAGTCGCCGCCCGCCGACGTCGACCTCGAGGACTACGTCGTCGACCTGATGGACGACCTCGACGACGGCGACGGTGCGCCCCGCGACGAGGTCCTCACGACTGCGGCCGACGACCTCGACGCCGACCAGGGCGACGTCGAGGAGGCCATCCAGTCGGCGCTGATGAGCGGTCGGTGCTACGAGTCCGGCGACGACCACCTGAAAGCCATCTGATGGCGCTCGTCGAGCCCGTCCCCGGGGAGCCGGCCGCGACGGCGGCACTCGGAGACGAGCGAGCGCTCGTGGTGGCCGACTACCACGCCGGCATCGAAGTGTCGCTGCGGCGGGAGGGACTGGAAGTCGAGAGTCGCGGGCCGCAGCGCCGGCGCCGGCTCCAGCGGCTCGTGCGCGACGAGCGCGCGGACCGCGTTGTGTTCCTCGGAGACCTCGGGCACGCAATCGGGGCGCCGGACGGCGCCGAGCGCGAGGAACTCGAGGCGCTGTTCGACGCGCTGGACGTGCCGGTGACGCTCGTCGCGGGCAACCACGACGGCGGCATCGAAGCGGGGTTCCCGGACAGCGTCGAGGTGACCCCGACTGACGGCACGGTCCTCGGCGACGTGGGGTTCGCGCACGGCCACACCTGGCCCAGCTCCGACGTGCTGGCGGCCGAGACGGTCTGCGTCGGCCACGAGCACCCGGCCGTGCGACTGGAGGACGACGTCGGCGGGACGCGAGTCGAGCGCGCGTGGCTGCGCGGACCGCTGGAACCCGAGCCGTTCGAGACCCACTACGACCGCGAGATACCGGTGCCCGGCGACCTCGCCGTCTTCCCGGCGTTCAACAACCTCTCGGGCGGGACGTGGGTGAACGTCGAGGGGCAGGGATTCCTCGCGCCGTTCCTCCCCGCGGGGTGTCCGGACGCCGAACTCTACCTGCTCGACGGCACCCGGCTGGGCCACTTCGGCCGTGTGTAGTCGCCCCGCTGGCCGGGTGCAGCTACCCGGGAAACCCCCGGGAACAATGCGCTTATTCGCGCTCCGGCCCTACCCGAGGGGTATGTCGGAGACCGGTGGGATGGACGCGTTCGCCCAGCTCGGCGACGAGCTCCGGGGGGCGCTGTCCGAGCGCGGCTTCACGACGCCGACGGAGCCACAGCGCCGCGCGATTCCGGCGCTCGCGGACGGCCACAACGGCCTCGTGGTGGCGCCCACCGGGACCGGGAAGACGGAGACGGCGATGCTGCCGGTGCTCGACAGCCTCGTGTCGGGCGACGGCGCACCGGAGGGGTTCGGTGCGCTGTACGTGACGCCGCTGCGGGCGCTGAACCGCGACATGCGCGAGCGGCTGGACTGGTGGGGTGAGACCCTCGGGCTGGATGTGGACGTCCGGCACGGCGACACGACGGACTACCAGCGCAAGCAGCAGGCCGACGACCCGCCGGACGTGCTCGTGACGACGCCGGAGACCCTGCAGGCGATGCTCACCGGGAAGAAGCTCCGGGACGGCCTCGCCGACGTCGAGCACGTCGTCGTCGACGAGGTCCACGAGCTGGCGGGCGCGAAGCGCGGCGCACAGCTCTCCATCGGCCTGGAGCGCCTCGTCGAACTGGCGGGAAGCTTCCAGCGCGTCGGGCTGTCGGCGACGGTCGGCGACCCCCACGAGGTCGGGGCGTTCCTCACCGGCGGCCGGGGCTGCGAGATTATCGAGGTCGACGTCACCTCGAAGGTCGACTTCGAAGTCAGAGAGCCCGAGGTCACGGACAGCGACGAGCGGCTGGCCAACGAATTGATGACGAGCCCGGAGATGGCCAGCCACGTCCGGGCGATCCGAGAGATCGTCGACCGCCACGACTCCGTCCTGATATTCGTGAACACCCGGCAGACGGCCGAGGCGCTGGGGTCGCGGTTCAAGGAGCTCGACGCGAACATCGGCGTCCACCACGGGTCGCTGTCCAAGGAGGCCCGCATCGACGTCGAGGACCGCTTCAAGGCCGGCGAGCTCGACGGCTTGCTGTGCACGTCCTCGATGGAGCTGGGCATCGACGTCGGTCGCATCGACCACGTCGTCCAGTACAGCTCGCCCCGGGAGGTCAAGCGGCTGCTGCAGCGCGTCGGCCGCGCCGGCCACCGCCGCGACGAGGTCAGCGAGGGCACCGTCGTCACGGGCAACCCCGACGACGCGCTGGAGGCGCTTGCCATCGCGCGGCGGGCAAGTGAGGGTGCGGTCGAGGAGACCCAGATTCACCACGGCAGCCTCGACACCGTCGCGAACCAGATTGTCGGCGTCGCGATGGACTTCGGGGAGACCGAGGCCTGGCACGCGTACAACGTCGTCACGCGGGCGTACCCGTTCAAGGAACTCCCGGAGGAGACGTTCCGGGAGGTGGCGATGGAGCTACACCGGAACCGGGTGGTGTACGTCGACGAGGACGAGGACACCATCTCGAAGTCCGGGGGGACGTGGCAGTACTACTACGCGAACCTCTCGATGATTCCCGACGAGGAGACCTACGAGGTCTACGACATGGCGGCCGGCCGGCAGGTCGGCACGCTCGACGAGCGGTTCGTCGTGAACTTCGCCGAGCCCGGGGCGACGTTCGTGCAGCGCGGCGAGATGTGGCGCATCACGAACATCGACGAGGACGACCAGCAGGTGGAGGTGTCGCCCATCGAGGACCCGACCGGCGAGGTGCCGTCGTGGACGGGCCAGGAGATTCCGGTACCCTACGAGGTCGCCCAGGCGGTCGGCGAGATGCGGGCGACCGCCGGCAGCCAGTTCGAGGCTGGCGGCACCGACGAGGCGGTCGCCCGGGAGTTCACGGCTCGTTACCCGACCGACGACCGGACCGCACGGGGGGCGCTCGGGCAGGTCTCCCGGCAGACCGAACAGGCGGCGCCCGTGCCCAGCGACGACCGCATCGTCGTCGAGCAGGCCGGCACGACCGTCGTCGTGAACGCCTGCCTCGGCCACGAGGCCAACGAGACGCTCGGCCGGCTGCTGTCGGCGCTGCTCGGCCAGCAGACCGGGTCCTCGGTGGGGCTGGACGTCGGCCCGTACCGCGTCGAACTGGAGGTGCCGGCGCGAGTCAGCGCGAACGACGTCGTGGACGTGCTCCGCGACACCGACCCGGAACACGTCGAGGCGATTCTCGAACTCAGCCTCAAGCAGTCCGAGACGCTGAAGTTCACGCTCGCCAACGTCGCCGCGAAGTTCGGCGCGCTCAAACGTTACCGGACTACGTCCGGTAGGCCGTCAGCTTCCGCTGACGACGGCTGGAAGGGCCGCGACGGCGTCGGGCTCTCCCGGCTGCTCGGCGCGCTCGAGGACACGCCGGTCTACGACGAGGCCGTCCGTGAGGTGTTCCACACCGACCTCGACGTCGAGCGCGCCGGCGAGGTGCTCGAACGCGTACAGTCCGGCGACCTCGAGGTCGACATCGTCGGCGAGCGCACCGCTGTCGGCGCCGGCGGCCGGTCGTCGGGGACCGAGCTGCTGACGCCCGAGAACGCCGACGCGAGCGTCGTCCAGACTGTCAAAGAGCGCATCCGGGACGACCGCGTGAAGCTGTTCTGCGTGCACTGCACGGACTGGACCCACGAGACGAAAGTCCGGCGCGTGACCGACCAGCCGGAGTGCCCGCGCTGCGGGTCGACGCGGGTCGCCGCGCTGTCGCCGTGGGCAGACGAGGTCGTGACCGCCGTCCGGAGCGACGACAAAGACGACGAGCAGGACGACCAGACGGAGCGCGCGTACCGGAACGCGAGCATCGTTCAGAGCCACGGCAAGCAGGCGGTCATCGCCCTGTCCGCTCGCGGCGTCGGGCCGCGGAACGCCGCTCGCGTCATCAACCGCCACCGCGAGGACGAAGCGGACTTCTACCGGGACATCCTCGAACGGGAGCGCGAGTACGCCCGGACCAAGGCATTCTGGTAGCCCACGGCCTCGCGTCCCGGTTCATCGGGGACTGCACCGCCCGAGACGTGTCACAAGCTATTCAAGCGACTCGCGCCTAGCCCCGGTCATGTCACGCAGTCCCCGTTCGACATACAGACTGGCACTGCTGGCGGTCGGGCTCTCCGCTCTCCTGGTGACCGCCGGCTGCGCTGGCTCGCTCGGCGAGCTCGGTGCGAACGACGGCGGCGGCGACGCTGCAAAACTCGACAGCGTGCCGGCGTCCGCCGAGTACGTCGGGTACGTCGACGCCGCCGGGATGGCCAGCGACGAGTCGCTTCGCTCCATCGTGAACACCGCCCTCGAGGCGCGCGGCGAGTACGACGACGAGGCGCCCGCGGACATCGACGCGATGTTCGAGCAGGCCGAGTCCGACAGCGGCCTCGACCTCCAGAAGGTCGAGTCGATGACCGTGTTCGGCACGACCGCGGACGACCCGATGGCGGGTTCGGGCACCTCCGCGGTGATTCTGTCCTCGTCGTACAGCGAAGACGAGCTCGTGTCGGCGATGGAGGAGTCCGACGCCGAGTTCAGCGAGGGCTCGTACGGCGACACCACCGTGTACAGCTACGAGGGCGAGATGGACTCGGGTCGCACACTGGCCGTGCTCGGTGACGGCGAGTTCGCGCTCGGCGACCGGAGCGCCGTCGAGAGCGTCGTCGACGTGCGCGCCGGCGACGCAGACACGCTTGGCGGCGACCTGAAGTCGACGTTCCAGAACACCGACGACGACGGCTACGTCCGGATGGCGATGGCGACCCCGACCGAGGACATCGCCGGCGAAGAGGTCGCCGAGGACGCGCCAATCGACACGTCGACGCTGAACACCGTCGAGTACGTCTCGATGTCGTTCGGGACCGGTGACGGCAACGTCACGACGACGGTGAACATGATCTCAGCGTCCGAGAGCGACGCGAAGCAGACCTACGACCTCGTGGACGGCGCGCTCTCGCTGTACTCCGGGATGGGCAGCGACGAGATGCAGGAGGCCCTCGACGCCGTCTCCGTCGAGCAGGACGGCGACACGGTGACGGTCACGCACTCGGACACCGTGGAGAACGTCGAATCGCTCGTGGAGACGATGTACGGCGCCAGCGTCGGCTCGGCCAGCGAGTCGGGCTCGGCGTCCGAGTCCGACAGCGACAGCGCAGCCGTCTCGCCGGTGACGGCTCCGGCGGCGGCGCTGGCGTAGATGGACGTCCCGTCCCTGCTCGGGAAGGAGCTCCGGTGGGGGCGACACAAGCTGCTCGCGCTCGCGGCGATCTTTCTCGTGTTGCCGGCGGTGTTCGCGTACGTGACCGTCGGCTTCCAGCACGTGCTGCCGACCGACGCGCCGGTCGCCGTGGCGCCACAGACCGCCGCCGTGACCAGCGACGACCTCCGGGTCGTACGGGCGGCGGTCACGATATTCAGCGACCCCGTGCTCTACGAGTCGCGGACGGCGGCGATGGACGCACTGGGCCGCGAACAGGTGTACGCCGTCGTCGCCGTGCCGCCCGCGCTGACCGACGCGGCGCGCGGCGCAGCCGAGTTCACGGTCTACATCGACGGCAGCGTCGTGCCCTACCACGAGCCGTCGCGGGGCGTCACCACGCTGTTGCGGACCGCACTCGACGAGGCGATTCCCCGCGACGTCGCCGTGACCCGGGAGTTTGTCGGCACTGAACACTCGCTGTCGGCGTACCTCGTGCCGACGTTCCTCGTCGCGCTGACCGCCATCGTCGCGCTGGGTTACCTCCCACACACGTTCGAGTCCGAGGCGGCCGTGCTAGACCGGCTGCGGGTCGAAACGAGCCTGCACGCCGTCGTCGCGAGCAAGCTGGCGTTCTTCGCCGTGCTGCTCGTCCTGCCGCTAGCGGCGTTCGACGCGACCACCGCCGCACTCGGCGGGTCGGTGTCCGTGCTCGGGCCAGGCACGCTGCTCGTGGTCGTGTTGACGTTCCTGCTGCTCGGGCTGGTGGCGGCGACCATCCAGTTGCTGGTCGGGTTCGGCGCCTGGGGCCGCATCGCGAACCTGCTCGTGTTGCTGTTCGTGCTCGGGTTCTCGGGGCTGGCGTACCCAGTCGGGTTCTTCTCGCCCGCCCGCCGCTGGCTGGTCAGGCAGGTGCCGACGCACTACGCGGCGATTACCACGCGGGGGTTCGTGCTCCGCGGTGAGCCGGTGGGCGCGTACGCCGACTGGCTGGCCGGGCTCGCGGGCGCGGTCGCCGTGGCTGCGCTGGCGTTCGCCGGCGCCGCCGAGCTGTACGAACGGAGGGCCTGAGAGTGCTCGGTGTCACCGACCTCACGAAGACGTACGGCGACGCGACCGCGCTCGACGAGGTCTCCGTCTCGTGGGACGAGGGTCTGCACTGTCTGGCCGGCCCGAACGGCTCCGGGAAGACGACCCTCCTTCGAGTGCTCGCGGGGCTCACGCGCGCCGACAGCGGCGGCGTCACCGTCCCCGACTCGCTCGGTGTAGCGTTCCAGACGCCGAACGTCTACCCCGACCTCACGGTCGCCGAGAACCTCGACGTCTTCGGCGCGCTCGCGGACGCCGACGACGACTGGCGCGCGTCGCTGGTCGACCAGCTCCGCCTCGGGCCGGTGGTCGGACGGACCGCCAGCGACCTCTCCGGGGGCTTCCGGAAGAAACTCGACCTCGCGCTCGCGCTGCTGAAGCGGCCGGACGCCCTGCTGCTGGACGAGCCGCTCGCGGACCTCGACCCGGCGACCCGACGGCGCCTCGTCGCCACCGCCGTCCGGTACAGCGACGACCACCCCGTCGTCGCATCCACCCACCACCTCGACGCCTTCAGCGAGGACTACGCGACGCTGACGGTGGTCGTCGACGGGCGGGTCGCGGGAGCCTGGGACCGCAGCGACGCACCCGCCAGCCCGGCCGCAGTCTACGAACGGACGCTCGCCGCCAGCGAGGCGGGGCGGGGCAACGGTTTTTAGGTCACGTACCGAGGTTCCGCGTATGGTCGAGGAGACAGAGCGCGACGACATGACCTGGTACCGCTGCGAGGAGTGCGGGCTGATGTTCGACGCGCAGGGCGACGCGCGCCAGCACGAACAGAACTGCGACGCCGAGGAACCGTCGTACCTTCAGTAACAGCAGCTGCCGCCGTCCGCTCGGTCCCCCAGCCCGGCAGTCAGTCCTCGGCGGCGAACAGCTCGTAGGCGTACTCGCCGAGTTCGTCCTCCTCGAACACGAACACGCGACCCCGAGCCGTCTCGGGGTCGGCTTCGACCTCGACGGCGTAGCCGTCCGCTCGCACCGTCACGCCCGGGAACAGCTCTTCCTCCTCGCCCGGGTCCAGCAGCACGCGGCCGACGCCGGTGGACTCCAGAATCTCGTCGTGGGTCTTGAGGTCGTTGACGTACACGAGCACGCCCTCCGTCTCCGTGGGGTCCGTGACGAGCACGTGAACGTCCTTGCCGGGGTTGGTTCGTAGCGTCCCCTCGACGCGCTCCGGGACGCCGTTGTAGAACGTCTCCCGGCCGTCCGTGTACTCGACGTAGACGCCCTCTTCGGCCAGTTCCACGCCGAGTGTGCTCGGCGCGACGTCGTTCCGGGCGCTCATTTCTCGACTCCGAGTTGGCGGCCGGCCGGGAAAACGGCCGCGGTTTGCCCGGAGCGCCAGCCCCAAGTGCACCGCCAGCGAGTGTCACCCATGGACGGGCGCGCTGTGGCGCCGGCCGCGGGCACGGTTCTGAACGCGCTGGCGACTGGCGTCGGGTCGGCGTTCGCGCTGGACTTCGACGTCGAGGCGTCGGTGTCGCTGGAACCCGAACAGCGCGGGGTGTCCGGCGAGGTCGCCGACCACCCGGACGCCGACACCGGCCTCGTGGAGCGCTGCGTGTCCCTGACTGCCGAGCGCTTCGGGGACGGCGAGGGCGGCCACGTCCGCACCGACGGCGAAATCCCGCTCGCGGCGGGGCTGAAGAGTTCGAGTGCGGCGGCGAACGCGACGGTGCTGGCGACGCTGGACGCGCTCGGCGCCGCTGGGGACGTCGACCGCGTCGACGCAGCCCGACTCGGCGTGCAGGCGGCACGGGACGCCGGCGTCACCGTCACGGGCGCGTTCGACGACGCGACGGCGAGTATGCTCGGCGGCCTGACGCTGACGGACAACCGCGAGGACGAACTCGTCTTCCGCGACGAGGTCGACTGGCACGCCGCCGTCTGGACGCCCCCCGAGCGCGCGTACTCCGCGGACGCCGACGTCAGTCGGTGCGAGCGCGTCGCGCCGCTAGCCGACCACGTCGCTGACCTCGCCGCGGCCGGCGACTACGGCACGGCGATGACGGTCAATGGGCTGGCGTTCTGCGCCGCGCTGGACTTCCCGACGGACCCCGCAGTCGTGGCGCTCCCGCACGCCGCCGGTGTCTCGCTGTCCGGCACCGGCCCGAGCTACGTCGCGGTCGGCGACGAGGACGGCATCGAGGAGGTGGCTACACTATGGCACGAGAACCCGGGGACGGTCAGGGTGACGACGACGCAACTGGCCGGGGCCCGGACGACATGACACTGGACGAACTCCGCGAGGAGATCGAGAGCATCGACCGCGAGATAGTGGACCTCATCGCGCGACGCACGTACGTCGCCGAGACCATCGCCGACGTGAAAGCCGAGCAGGGGCTGTCGACGACCGACGAGTCCCAGGAGGAGGCCGTAATGGAGCGCGCCGGCGAGAACGCCGCGGCGTTCGGCGTCGACGACAACCTCGTGAAGGCAATCTTCCGGCTGCTGATCGAACTGAACAAAATCGAGCAGCGGGAGACGCGGTAGGCGAATTTGGGCGTTTCAGGGCGTATACTTCGCCCCGACGAAATAAATCCTCTTCCGGAAGTTGCTCTATCGTTCCGGACTCGACGAGCAGCCGAAAGATTCGATGTTCGTCTGCTACATGGCCACGACCACCGTTTCAAGCAATCCGAATTCAGTATAGATGACCAGATCTCGCTAAGTATAGACGAACGATTAAGCGGAGTGCGCTGTGAGAGGGTAATTATGGGGATTAACGCGTGGTTGGAGGGGCAGTCTCTTCTTGGACAAGCACTGATTGGCGCGGTCGTCGTTGCTATTGTCACCTTCGCGTTGAACTATGCATCGGGGGCGGTTGCGGCGGCAGGCACAGCGGCTATTTCTGGGGTTGTCATCGGCGGCACGTACTATCTTGGACTGCGAGTGTTCAGTGAGTGATTAGCCGAACTCGTTGTGGAGAATCCCTCGGAGGTCGTAGAGGTTCGCAACGACTGCGCAGACCACCATTAGGAGGCCGGCGGCGAAGAAGGCGACTAATCCCACAGTACTCTCGAAGAGTCGCTCGGGCATGAGGAAGCCGAGCGCAATCACCCCCATACAGACGATTGCGACACCAACAACGAGGGCTGCGCCAAATCCTCGGAGAGACGGACGAGTCACCATACCAGATTACATCTCCGCATAGATGAAAACTGTGTGGCAAAATCGCAGACCTACTAACCGGTCATTTCGACGTTTTATAGCTGGAAATCAAAATCAGAGTTCGAAGCGGTGCGTAGCCAAACAATGTGGGGCTTGACGGTTCTCTAGGTGGTCGATCCACCGCAAAACACAATATTCTGTATCTACAAATTTTCCGGTATGCCAAGTATCACCGTCAACGTAGACGACGAGCTCAAAGACCGGATGGAGAAACATCCGGAGATCAACTGGAGTGAGGTTACCCGACAGGCCATCCAGGAGAAAATCGAGGCCCTCGAAGTGATGGACGAACTCACTAGCCAAAGCGAGCTCACTGAGAGCGACGTCACGGAGATTGCGGATCGAATCAACGAGCGTGGACGCGAGCGCGTCGAAGAACAATCGGAGTAGCTCCTGGATGAAGCTGGTTATCGACGCCAACGTCGTCATTTCTGCGCTCATTGCTGATTCGAAAACGCGTGAGCTCATCGTCACGCTCGAACCCGACTTGTTGACGCCCACGTTCGTCCACGACGAAATCGGGAACTACGAAGACCTCATTGTCGAGAAGTCCGGGATGAGACCTCAGCGCGTCCAGCAGTTCATCGACCTTTTGTTCCAGTACATCGAGGTCGTCCCCGCAGACGAGTTCTATCCCTACATTGAAGAGGCCAATAGCGCGATTGGTGAGAGCGATCCTGACGACGTGCTGTACGTTGCGTGTGCCCTAGCTAGCGACGCCGACATCTGGAGCGATGATTCCGATTTCGACGAACAGGACCTCGTCGAGACGTATTCAACGAGCGACGTGATCGATTCGTTCGACACGCGCTAGCCGGTCGAGACTGGCGACTACAGGATACGGCGAGGTTCTTAAATGTACTCCTATTATAGCGTTTTCAACCGCGTATTCGCCGGAATAGAATCATAATCGGGGTTTGATTTCACCGCTACGCAGTATGGGTTTCAGCTACCTGAACAAGATCGAGCAGCGGGAGACGCGGTAGGCGGGCAACGGAATCTGCGTTACTCGTCGTCGGTCGGTTCGAGTGGCACTCGTTCCACCTCGACGTCTTCGTAGTCTCTCTCGGAGGAGAGTACGTCCATCCCTCGCGTTTCCGCTTTCGCCGCGTGGAACGCGTCGAACGGCGTCATTCCCTCGTCGTAGTAGTTGACGGCTTTCAGCACGACCTGTTTCTCTTCTTCGTCCCGCACGGGGACGAGTTCGAGCAGGTTCGCCACCAGCGGCACGTAATCGAACTCGTAGCGTTCCCGGGCGAGGAGGAGTTCGAGGTACGAGAACGGCGACGTCTCGACGTCGTACTCGGCGAGGGCGTCCTCAGCGGAGCCCTGTAACCAATCGGAGTCTTTGGCGAGTGCGAGCAGGAAGTCCGTCTCGACGTACACCGTCATCTGTCGCCGCCGACTTCCTCAGCCTCGTCTTTCGCCTCGGCCTCGATGTCCTCCCGGATCTTCTCGACGGACGAGTCGTGAAGTTCGCCTGCGGCCTCGCGGACAGCGGCGAGTGGATCGTCTGCGACCGGTATCAGTTCGATTCTGTCCTCGTACATGACGATGTGATACTTCTGGCCGTACTTTTCCCGCACCTCCTTCGGGATGTACAGCCGTCCCTGGCCATCCGTCTCTGTTGACATAGATGAGGATACGACACCATAGACAAAGAATCTTACCACTAGATCGTTCTTGATGGCTCCCACCAGATCGTTTCAGTAGTGTGTATGGTGGATTTCGGCTATCTGAACAAAATCGAGCAGCGGGAAACGCGGTAGGCGTCGCGCCCCGCTGCCGACGACCGGCGACGTGCTGGTGGCGTCGCCGACGGCGTGCGTTCAGACGAGGTCGTCGGCGATGCCGGCGGCCACCGGGATTCTCGGCGTCTCGCCCTGGTAGGCGCGCACGATCAGGTACAGCCAGAGCACGAACCCGGCGACGGCGACGGCGAACCAGACGAGAGAGAGGAACAGCGACAGCAGGCCGAAGACGAAGAAGCCACCGCCGCCGCCGAGGCCCGCCGAGGTGAGCGTCGAGAGCAGGCTGACGCCGACGCTCGCGACGAAGAACGCGCCGAAGACGACGATGCTCTGTGCGGCGTGGAAGCGCACGAACTCGTTGTCTCGTTCGAGCACGAAGAAGAGGACGCCGGTGAGGATGCCGAGCACGTAGGCGAGTGCGCCGGCGACGTTCGGTTCGAGGCCGGTGTCGGTTGTCGCGCTGGTTCGGTCGGTCGGCGTGCCGGGGGTGTCGCTGGTCTCCTGGGACATGGCGGGTACAGCCACCACTACGGGAGTGTGACAGATTACCAAATTGCCCACGCTGTGGCCGCTTCCCGCCGACTACTGGCCGGCTGGTCGCCCGGTAGTAGCCCGTGAGCTGCCAGTTGTAGACCGCTGGTCGTCCGCGAGCCCCGGAGCCGCGTCCCGGTCGCGGCCACCTGTTCGCCGCGGCGCCCTCAGAAGTCGGCCGAGAGCGCGTCCAGTGCCTCGTGGCGTTCGGTCGAGTGCGGGGCGGTCAGCGGCGAGACGGAGACGTGGCCGTCGAGGACGGCGCGGCGGTCGGTACCCTCGGGGTCGGGGACGTCGCCGGTCGCCATCGCGTCCCACATCCGGTCGTGGAGCGTGACCGTGTCGCCGTTCTGCTCGGCGGTCATGTCGTAGGCGTGGGAGGGCCGCGTGACGACCATCTCGCCGGTGGCGTCGGCCTCCGGGTGGGGGGCGTTGACGTTCAGGTAGTCGGCCGTCTCGAAGACGCCGGCGTCGACAGCCTCCCGCGCGAGGTGCCTTGTGGCGTCAACGGCGTGCTCGTAGTCCGCGACCTCCGTCGGCTCACCGAACTGGTCCTCACGCATGTACATCGAGACCGCTATCGACGGCACGCCGAAGAACGCCGCCTCGACGGCCGCGCTGACGGTGCCGGAGCGCCCGAGGACGTACATCCCGAGGTTGCCGCCCTCGTTCACGCCCGACACCACGAGGTCCGGGTACGGGCCGAGCGCCTCCAGCCCGGCGACGATACAGTCCGAGGGCGTCCCCTCGACGGCGTACCCGAGGTCGTGGTCGTGGACGGCGACCTCACTCGACATCGCGCGCCCCGACGCGCTCTGGTTGTCCGCGGGCGCGACGACGGTGACGTTGCCCACCGCTTCGAGGCCCTCGGCGAGCGCGCGGATGCCGGGCGCGTCGATACCGTCGTCGTTCGTCACGAGAATCTCGGGCTCGTCGGCGTCCATCGTGTGAGCGTCGGCGCGACGGTGAAAGAGCGTTTCGGGAAGCGTCGGCCAGCCGAAGCTACTTCTACGGGCCTCGACTGGGTTGGCGTCCAGTCGTGTCCACGGAGCACCTCAACCGCGCGTTCGTCCGCGAGCAGACCGACCGCCTGCAGGCCGACTACGGCTCGGTCCCCGTCGTCGAGGAGACGGTCGTCGTGGACGCCGGGTCGTTTCCCCGAGTACGTGGCGAGCGCCCGCGACAGAGGCCTGTTCAACGCACGGACGCGACTTTTTCAGACGGCGTCGACGACGGTCTCCTCGTCGAGCACGAAGTTGTAGGCGTCCTCGTCGTCGTTCCACAGCACGAGTGCGTCCTCGACGGAGAGGAGGTCGCCGTAGTCGGCGGTCTCGACGTCGCGGTTCAGGCTCGTCGGCCGGACGAGCACGGCGTAGCAGTCGGTGTCCTCGCTGCCGTCGCTCACCTTGAACACCGGGTTGGTGTCGTCGCCGTCGCCAGCGAGGTTCCGGGAGAGCTTGGCGACCAGCAGGTCGGCGCGGTCGGTGACGCGGTCGTCGGCGTCACCGAGCGTCAGCAGGCGGTCGCCGGACAGTTCGACGTCGTGCTGGCGGCGGTCGTCCAGTCGCAGCAGCGAGTACGAGAACCGGACGTCGGTGTGCCGGAACTCGCCGGGGTCCTGGCTGGCGTCGGCGAGCCGGGCCTGCACGGCTGGCACCTCGACGGCTGGCTGCTCGTCGAACGTCCACCCTCGGTCCGACGGCCGGCGGCCCGGCCAGAGCCGCGGCGTCGGCCCGTAGACGGTCGCCGGGTCGTCCTCGACGGTGCGCTCCACCTCGCGGAGGTGCGTGCTCGTGTGCTTGTCCGCGGGCGCGAGCGCGATGACCGTCCCGTCGTCGGCCAGACCGTCGAGGTACCGGCGGACGACCGACTCGGCGTCCTCGAGCTCCGAGAGCACCGAGCACGCCAGCACCAGGTCGTACTCGCCGTCGGGGTCGAAGTCCTCGGCGGTCTCCCGATGAATCGTCGCGTGGACGTTGCGCGGCGTCTCCTCGAGCAGTTCGTCCAGCACGTCCGCGGCGGCGCTCGGCTCGACGGCGTGGTAGTCCACCAGCGCCTCGTCGGGCAGGAAGTCGAACAGCCCGAGCGCAGGGCCGCCGACACCCGCGCCGAGGTCCAGCACGCGGAGGTCGTGGCCGAGCAAGCCGTCCCGCGCGAGGTCCGCCAGCACGTACTGGACGGCCGCGTAGTAGCTCGCGAGGTGGTAGACCGCGTACCCCAGTGCGACCTCCCGGTCGTACTCGACGGGGTTCCGGCGGTAGTAGTCGTCCTTGAACCGTCGAATCGTCTCCCGGAGGCGGTCGCCGCTGTCGTCGCGGTGCCAGTCGGCGCCGTACTCCGCGACGAGTTCCTCCTCGACCACGCGGTCGTAGCGCTCCGGCAGCGCCTGCACGCCGTGGAACGACGTCCGCACGGGCTCCTCGGGCGGCACCACGAACGTGCCGTCGTCGCGCTCCACGACCCCGAGGTCGGCGGCGTGCTCGCGCAACACCTGCCGGACGACCGCGTCGTGGGGCTGGTCCTCCACGTACTCCCGGAGCTCCCCGGGGTCCAGCGGTCGGACGCCCCGCAGGTACTTCGCGGCGTCCAGCACGGCGTCCCTATCGACCGGCATCGTCGTACACCTCCGCGAAGGCCGCGCCGTCGTCCCCGCTCGCTCCATTGTCGACGTCCTCGTCGGCGGCGCCACCGGCTGCGTCGACGGCGTCCGCGAGCCGCTGGGCGGCCGCTGCGACCTCTTCGGCGCCGCCGAACGCCGACTGGATGTCGCCGTACACCCGGGGGTTGCCGCCGGTCACGCGGTCGGCGAGCGCCGCCAGCTCCTCGTAGACCGGTGTCGCGAGCGCGTCCGGCACGTCGTCAGCGGCGAGCGCGAACGCCAGCACCGCCGCGTGCGTCCGACCCTGGATCGTCGCCATCGCGTCGTCGTGCTCCCCGGCACCGACGTCGACCAGTTCGTTGCCCGCGTCGGCGAACCACTCCCGGACGGCGTCGGTCACCGGCCCCGGCGTCTGCTCGGTGATGGCGACGCGACCCGGCGCGTGCTCGGGCGCGAACAGCGGGTGGAAGCTCGCGTGCTCGGCGTCGGGTGCCGCGTCGGCCATCGCCGCCAGCGGCCCGGCCATCTCGCCCGTGAAGTCGACGACAGCGTCGGTTGCCTTCGGCGCGTGGCGCTCGACGGCGGCCGCCGCCACGCGCAGCGGCACCGCCACCGCGACGACCGCGAACTGCTCGTCCGTGTCCAGTGCGACGGCGCGAGCGTTCGCTCCGGCGGCCGCGGCTGCGTCCTCGGCCCGCTGCGGGTCGACGTCGGCGAACGCCACGGGCGCGTCCACCGTATCGGCCACCCAGCGGCCGACCGCGCCAGCGCCGACTACGAGTACCTCCATCGGAGGAGCGTAGCGCCCCTGCCGGCAAAAGACGTTCGCACCCGGGAGCAGGCGGGCAGTCCCGCGTCGGTGGGCGGCCGGTGGCCGCGGCTGGAGGGACAGGTGGCCGGCGGTCGGGCGTCGTGGGGATTTTTCACCCTCGGCCATCTCCACACCGCCGTGCCGCTCGAGGCCGACGCCCTGGACGCCCCCGACCCGAGCCGCCAGTGGGCGCTCGCCGCGCTCGGCGCGCTCCTCACTGGGACCGCAGTCCTCCACTTCGGTCAGCACGCCGACGCTCCCGATCCGATGGTCGTGGCGGCGACCGTCGGTCCCGCCGTCGGCGTCCTCGCCTACGGCCTCTGGTTCTGGCGGGGCAGCCAGACGGCGCCCCGCGGCGATGCCGTGTTCGTCTGGGCGGTCGGCGGCGCCGGCCTCGTGCTGGCGCTCGACCTCTGGGCCGTCTACGCGAACGCCTACGGCAGCATCGCCATCCAGCACGTGTTCGTCCAGCACTCCAGTGTCGGCGCGCTCGGCGGCGCCGTCGCCGGCACGTACGCCGAACGGGACCGCTGGCGCGCTCGCTCCCGGCTGCGGCTGCTGCGGGCGCTGGACTCGGCGATGGACGGCATCGCCGTACTCGACGACGACCGCACCATCAGGTACGCGAACTCGTCGTTCGCCGCTACGCACGGCGTCGACGACGCGTCGGCCGTCGTCGGACGGAGCTGGCGGACCTCGTACCCGCCGGTAACCCGGGAGCGAGTCGCTGAAGTACTCGACGAACTCGACGAGGGCGACGACGACGCCTGGCAGGGGACGGTGACGGCAGCACGCGACGACGACACCACGTACCCCCAGGAGGTGTCGATGTCGACCGTCGAGGACGGCTACGTCTGGGTGTGCCGGGACGTCACGCGCCGCGAGGAGCGCGACCAGCGGCTGCGCGTGCTGAACCGCGTGCTCCGCCACGACACCCGGAACGCCCTGAACGTCGTGCTCGGCCGGACCGACAGACTGGCCGCACAGGTCGACGAGAGCGACGTCGAGGAGGACATGACGGCCGTCCGGGAGGCGGCCGAGAGTCTCCTCGACACCAGCGAGAAGGCCCGCCGCCTCGAGGACGCCCTCGCCCGCGACGACGCGGGCGCCGAACCCGTCGACGACCTCGTGGGCCACGAAGTGACGGCTGTCCGCAAGGAACACCCCGACGCGACAATCACCGTCTCCGGGTCCGCAGACGCCCTCGTGGACGAGCGGCTCCGGCTCCCCGTCCACGAACTCCTGATGAACGCCGTCGAACACACCACGTCGGCGACGGAGACGGTCGCCGACGGCTCGCAGCCCCGAGGGGACGGCGGGAACGGCGGCGAGCACGCCGGCGGCGACTCGCCGCGCGTCGAAGTGTCGGTGTCCAGCGACCCGCTGACGGTGCGGGTCAGCGACGACGGCCCCGGGATTCCGGAGAACGAGCGCCGCGCGCTCTCGGGCGTCGAGGAGACACCCCTCCAGCACGGGTCGGGCGTCGGTCTCTGGCTCGTGTACTGGGTGGTTAGCCAGACCGGCGGTGCCGTGGAAGTGGCCGACGGCGACGTGGTGCTCCGGCCGGCGGGAAAGAACTAAACCGCCACCACGAGTTGGATTTCGGCAATGACTGGGACGGCGACGGTTCTCGTGGTCGAGGACGAGCGCGAACTCGCAGACCTGTTCGCCGACTGGCTGGCCACCAGCTACGACGTCCGGACGGCGTACACTGCCG
Organism: Halobacterium rubrum; assembly: GCF_021729015.1. Lineage (GTDB taxonomy): Archaea > Halobacteriota > Halobacteria > Halobacteriales > Halobacteriaceae > Halobacterium > Halobacterium rubrum. The sequence goes on along the minus strand of NZ_JAJQQZ010000001.1, from coordinate 1,262,370 downwards.
ACGGCGCGCTCGCCAAGCTCGACGACGCGGTGGACGTCGTGTTGCTCGACCGGCGCCTCCCCGAGCGCTCCGGCGACGACGTCCTCGACGAGATCCGGACCGAGGGGTACGACTGCCAGGTCGCGATGGTCACGGCCGTCGACCCCGACTTCGACGTGCTCGAACTGGGAATCGACTCCTACGTCGTGAAGCCCGTCGAGCGCGCCGAACTCGATGACCTCGTGAGCCGGCTGCTCGCGCGGTCGCTGTACAGCGAGGAGGTCCAGGAGTTCTTCGCGCTGGCGTCGAAGCGCGCCACGCTCGAGACGTCGAAGTCCGCCGACGAGCTGGCGGAAAACGACCGCTACGACGAACTGTGTGCGGCCATCGAGGAGACGCGCGACGGTCTCGACACCCTCGTCGAGGACCTCGACGACGACGACTTTCTGGCAGTCATCCGCGGGCTCGGCGTCGGCGACGAGGAAGAAGACACGGCCACAACATCTTAACGGCTGACCGCCCCGTGACCACGCGTGGCAGCAGAGCCCAGCGAACCGGTCGTGCTGTACGTCACGGCCGCAGCGCGGAGCCGCGCGGCCGGCGAACGCGCCCTCCACAGTCGTGGAGACCTCCAGGCGCTGGCGGTGGCCGACGCCGACGCGGCCGCCGAGCGCGTCGCGGACGGCGTCGACTGCGTCGTGGTCGAGCACGACGAGGAGCCGCCGGCGACCGACGCGCTCGCGGTGCTGTCGGCGGTCCGGTCGGTCGACCCGACGGTGCCCGTGGTCGTGCTGGAGCGCGCGACCGGCTCGTCGGTGGCGGCCGACGCCATCGGTCACGACGTCACCGAGTACGTCCGCGAGACGGACTCGACAGACGCGCTGGCGACCGTCGCCGGTGCCGCCGAGGAGGCCGCGTCGTCGTACCGCGCCGAACAGGAGGTCGCGATGGTCAACGACATCGCGCGAACCGTCTACGAGCGGGTCACGGACGGCTTCTTCGCGCTGAACGCCGACTGGGAGTTCACGTACCTGAACGCCGCCGCCGAGGACAGCCTCGAGGTCGACCGCGAGGACGTGCTCGGCCGGAACATCTGGTCGGCGTTCCCGGAGGCGGCCGACCACGCGTTCTACGACGAGTACCACCGAGCGATGGCGTCGCAGGAGCCGGTGACGTTCCGCGAGCACTTCCCGCCGCTGGGCAAGACCTTCGAGGTGCGGGCGTTCCCCGCCGAGAACGGCCTCTCCGTGCACTTCCGGACGGTCGTCGACGAGGACGCGCCGGCCCGCGACAACCACCTGCTGGAGCTGACGAAGGTGCTGTCGACGGACCTGTCGGCGTCTCTCGACCGACTGCGGGCGGACCTGGCTGCCGTCGAGGCGGCCCGCGACGGTGACGAGAACGTCGACGGCGACCCGGTCGCGGACGCCGAGCAGTCAGTCGAGCGGATGGCAGACCTGGTCGCGCGAGCCGAGGCACTCGCCCGCGACCCCACGGGTAACTACACGGGCGACGAGTAGGTCAGCCGTCAGGGAGCGAGGAGAAGGAGGACGAGGAGAAGAAGGGGTGTCCCGGCCGTCAGGTCAGCGATATCTCGTAGTCGGTGAGGTTCTCGTAGCCGTCCTCGGTGACGACGACGATGTCCTCGATGCGGACGCCGCCCTCGCCGGGCTCGTAGAGGCCGGGTTCGATGGTGATGACGTGGCCGGGACGGAGTTCGTCCCCGCCGCGGGAGATAGAGGGCATCTCGTGGACGTCGAGGCCGACACCGTGGCCCGTCGAGTGGATGAACCCGGACTCGGTCTCGGGGTCCGTGAAGATGCTCGGGTAGTCGTGGTCGTCGAAGACGTCGACGACGGCCTGATTGACGTCCTCGCCGGTGACGCCCGGCTCGATGGCGTCCAGTGCAGCCTCGAAGGCCTCCCGCGTGACCTCGTAGCGCTCGCGGTGGGCGTCGCCCGGATCGCCGTTCGCGAACGTCCGAGTCATGTCGCTGTGGTACTTCGAGTCCTTGTTCCGCGGGAAGATGTCGACGATGATGGGGTCGTCGGCTGGCAGCGGGCCGCTGCCGCGCTCGTGGGCGTCGGCCGCCTGCGGGCCGCCCGCGACGATGGTGTCGTCGAGCGCGCAGCCGTGGCGCAGCAACTCGATCTCGATCTCCTGCTGGACGTACTCGCTGGTGAGTGGCTCGCCGTCTTCGCGGACGAGCACGCCGTCCTCGCGGTCGGCGCCGCGGATGAGTTCCTCTGCGCGCGCCATCGCCGCCTCGTTCGCGCGCTGGGCCTCGCGGACGTGCTCGACTTCCTCCTCGGTCTTCGTCGCGCGGATGTCCTGCACGACGTTGTCGTCGTCGGATTCGACGGCGACGCCGTGGTCGCGCAGCGCGTCCGCGACGCCGACCGGGAACCGGCCGCCGACCGCCAGCGACTCGCAGCCGAGGTCGGCGACGAACTCGGCGAGCACGCGGTCTTTGGCTTCCTGCGGGCCGTACTCCTCTCGCTTCGCCCGGAGGTCGTAGTCGGAGTGGCGGGCGACGACGTCCGCGCGGGCCTCCTTGCTCGCACGACCGTACTCCAGCGAGGAGACGAGGACGCCCGTCTGCTCGGGCGTGTAGACGGCGAAGAACGGGTCCGGCGCGCCGAACCCCGCGACGTAGTAGAGGTCTGAGTTCGAGTCGTCGTCGTGGAAGGCGTAGCCGTCGAGGCCGCCGTCGTCGAGGAACTCGTCGAGCCGCGAGAAGTCAGGGTCCATGCGACTCCGTGTGCGGGGCGGCGCCTAAACGCTACCGCCTCCGGAACCGGGGCCCGGTCGCCGTGGCGACGGCGGGACCGGTCGGCTGCGGTGCCGGCGCCGGAATCCTCATGCCGTGGGCCGCCCTCCCGGCGGGTATGCACGCGACAGTCTCGACGTCCCGGGTACGGGGCCGGGCGCGAGCACCGCCGTCGAAGAGCTACACGCACCGCGCGCTGCTGGCGGCGGGCTACGCCGACGGCGACACGGTCGTCCGCGACCCGCTGGTGAGCGCCGACACGCGCGCGACGGCTCGGGCCGTCGACCTGCTCGGCGGCGAGACGGAACGACTCGACGGCGGGAACTGGGCCGTGACTGGGTTCGGCGGCCGACCCGCGGTCCCGGACGACGTCGTCGACTGCGCGAACTCGGGGACGACGATGCGACTGGTGACCGGCGCCGCCGCGCTCGCCGACGGCACCACCGTCCTGACCGGCGACGAGTCCCTGCGGTCGCGGCCACACGGCCCCCTCCTGGAGGCGGTCTCCGGGCTCGGCGGGACGGCGCGCTCCACCCGCGCGAACGGACAGGCGCCGCTGGTCGTCGACGGCCCAATCTCGGGCGGGCCGGTGTCGATGCCCGGCGACGTCTCCAGCCAGTTCGTCACGTCGCTGCTGCTGGCCGGCGCGGCCACCGGCGACGGCGTCGAGATCGAGCTGACGACCGAGCTGAAGTCCGCGCCGTACGTCGACATCACCCTCGACGTGCTGGAGGCCTTCGGCGTGGACGCCCACGAGGCTGCGCCGGGGTACCGGGTGCCGGGCGGCCAGACCTACGACCCCGAGAGCGGCGACTACGCCGTCCCCGGCGACTTCTCGTCGGCGTCCTACCTGCTCGCGGCGGGCGCGCTCGCTGCCGAGGACGGCAAACCGGTCGTCGTCGAGGGGATGCACCCGAGCGCGCAGGGCGACGCCGCCATCGTCGACGTCCTCGAACGGATGGGCGCGAACGTGGACTGGGACGAGGACGCGGGCGAGATTGCCGTCCAGCAGTCGGACCTGTCGGGTGTGTCGGTCGGGGTCGCGGACACCCCGGACCTCCTGCCGACCATCGCGGTGCTGGGCGCGGCCGCCGACGGCACGACCCGCATCACGGACGCCGAACACGTCCGGTACAAGGAGACCGACCGCGTGAGCGCAATGGCCGAGTCCCTCACGAAGCTGGGTGCGAGCGTCGAGGAACACCAGGACGAACTGGTCGTCCACGGCGGCGACAGTGATCTGTCGGGCGCGAGCGTCGACGGCCGCGGTGACCACCGGCTCGTGATGGCGCTGGCGGTCGCCGGCCTCGTCGCCGACGGCGAGACGACCATCGCCGGTAGCGAACACGTCGACGTCTCCTTCCCCGGGTTCTTCGACGTGCTCGACGGCCTCGGCGCGAGCGTCGACGCGTAGGCGGCCACAAGACGTATTCTGTCCCGTTTCTAGACGCCAGTAGTGCCTTCCAGACGTGCCTTCCTCGCGAAGACGACGACGGCGGTGGCGGCCGGCGCGGCGACGGCCGGCTGCATCGGCGGGCTCTTCGAGTCCGGGACGACGGCGTACCTCCAGTTCAAGTCCGTCTCCGTCTCGTGGACCGAGGACACCCAGTGGTATCAGGCCGACGTGCTGGACGTCGCTCACCGCGTCGGGGAGGCGACAGTCGAAGGCTACTACGACCCCGAGTACGCCGCCAGCGCCGTCCAGCCGGCCACCCGAATCGAGGTCAGTGCGGACCTCCACGACCGGCTCGCTCGGGAGTTCGACGAGGTCGACTACGTGCTCGGCGCCTGCGGCGAGGGGGGCGCCGTCGCCTGTCTGAACCAGCGGGCCGGCCGCGAGGACTTCAACGCGGCGCCGCTGACCGGTCGCGTGACGGTGGCCGACCGCGACGACCAGTTCGACGTGCTGGACGCCGAACCGGACGAGTACGCCGTCGATGAAGTCGCGCTCCGGGAGCGTGCGTACGACGAGTGGGTAGACGGCTGACGGCGGTCGACTGCGCCTGGTCTCGGTTTCGTCGTCCTGTGGGACGGTAGCACTGCTGTAGCGCACGGGAGGTTTTTGGTCCGGCTGGCTGTCGGTGGACGCGTGTTCGAAGACGACCGCGCAGGCGAGCTCGCCGGCGACGAGTTCGCGGACGGACTGCTGGCGCCGGACTACGACGGGTACTGCTTCGCGAACGTTCCCGGGGCGGCAGCCGACCGGCTCGGCGTCGACCTCGGCAACGGCCTCCCCGAGGACGTGTTCGCGACGGGTCACGACGACCCCTCGCACGTCGTCGTGCTGTTCGTCGACGCCCTCGGCTACCGGCAGTTCGAGCGCGTCGCCGGCGACGTGCCGTTCCTCCGGGCGTTCCGGGACTCCGGCCGGGTGACGCCGCTCACGTCGACGTTCCCCTCCGAAACCGCGGCCTGCGTGACGACGATGGCGACCGCCAGCGACCCCGTCGAGCACGGGCTGCTCGGCTGGAACGCCTACGACCCGGCGGCCGACGCCGTCTACGAGACGCTGCCGTACGCAGCCAAAGACGGCGGCGAGCTGTCCGTGCAGCCCGACGATCTGTTCGACCGCCCGGCGGTGTACAGCCGGCTGGCCGACGCCGGTGTCGACCCCAGCGTTGTCGAGCCCGACTACGGCCCCGGGTACGGCGACGCCGCGACCGCGGGAGCGTCGGTCACCCACTACGAGCGCACGACCGAGTTCGCGCTCGCACTCCGCGACGTGCTCCGCGAGGCCGACGCGCCGTCGTACACGTACGCCTACTACCCGCTCGTGGACGCGGCCGCACACGAGCACGGTCCCGAGAGCGACCACGCCGACGCGCAGGCGGCCGCCGTCGGGGACGCGCTCCAGCGGGCGTTCGGGCGGCTGGCACCGTCGGTCGCCGACGAGACGCTCGTCTGTCTCGTCGCCGACCACGGACAGGTGAACGTCGCCGACAACACCGTCGCCCTCGAATCGACGGGAGTGCTGGAGCACGTCCGGACCGACCGGTCGGGGACGCCGCTCGCGCTCGGCGGCCCCCGGAACCTTCACCTTCGCGTCACCGACGAGGCGGCTGCCAGAGAGCGGCTTTCCGGCCTCGACGCCGTCGTACTGGGTCGCGACGAAGCGCTCGACGCAGGCCTGTGGGGACGGGGCGACCCGGGACCGGCGTTCGAACGGAATGCCGGCGACCTCCTCGTGATTCCCCGTGACGGGATGGTGCTACCGACCCGGGACGACCCCGAGTGGGGATTCGCCGGCATGCACGGCGGCCTCGGCCCCCAGGAGGCCGTCGTGCCGTTCGGGGTGGCGTGGGCGTCCGACCTCGCCTGACCAACGACGCCGGCGTCTCTGCAGCCAGTCCGAGACTCCCCGGCCGCCCGACTGGCCGCGTCCGGGACCCTTCCACACACCGGGACTGAAGGGAATAGTTATCCCGCGGATGACCGTACTCGATGCCGACTACCGTTCGATGTCCGAGTACCCCGAAACCGAGCGACTGGCCTCGCTGTTCGACGAAGGACCCGATGCCATCCTCGTCGTCGACGAAGACAGCCGCATCCGGCGCGCGAACGACCGGGTGCGAGACCTCTTCGGCTACGAGCCCGAGGAACTCGTCGGCTCGTCGGTCGGCGTCCTCGTCCCCAACGACGTCGACGACCACGCGTCCCTCGTCGACGCCTACTTCGAGGACTCCGAGTCACGTCCGATGGGTGCCGGACTCGAACTGCAGGCTCGCCGGAAGGACGGGTCGACGTTCCCCGTCGACATCAGTCTCAGCCCCGTCGAGAGCGAGAGCGGCGAGAGTGCTGCCGCAATCGCCGCGGTGCGCGACGTCAGCGAGCAGCAGTCGCTGCGCCGGAAGTACCGGACGCTCCTCGACACCGCGCCCGACGCCGCGTTCGTCGTCGCCGTCGACGACGGCGAGGTCCTGGAAGCGAACCGCGCCGCAGCAGCACTCGTCGGCGAACCCGAAGACGACCTCGTCGGCCGCCACTACAGCGACGTCTTCCCGGAGGGGCCGAACGGCCGGTACGTCGACCTCTTCTCGCTGGACCCGGGCGAGCGCGTGCGGAGCTCCCGCTTCGAGAACGGCGACGACATCCTCGTCGTCACCGACGACGGCGACCGGGTGCCGGTGGAGGTGAGCGCCCAGCGCGTCAACGTGGTCGACGACGGCGTGGTGCTGGCGATGCTGCGGGACGTCTCCGAGCGACGCGAGTACGAGCGCGAACTGAACCGGCAGATCGACCGCCTCGAGCGCGTCGCACAGGTGCTGTCCCACGACCTCCGCAACCCACTGAACGTCGCCGAGGGGAACGTCGAGCTCGCCATGGAGACCGGCGACACCGACCGGCTGCGCGCCGTCGAGTCCGCCCACGACCGGATGCGGGAGATCATCGAGGAGGCGCTGACGATGGTTCGAACCGGCTCCGACATCGAGACCGTCGACGCCATCGACGTCGGCGAGTTCGCGGCCCAGTGCTGGGCGAACGTCGCCACCGACAGCGCCAGCCTCGACATCGTTGCGCCGGGCATCGTGTACGCCGACGAGGAGCGGTTCAGCCACCTCTTCGAGAACCTCTACCGGAACGCCATCGAGCACGGCGGCGAGAACGTGACCGTGCGGGTCGGCGTCACGGACAGCGGGTTCTTCGTCGAGGACGACGGCCCCGGGATTCCGCCCGAGGACCGCGAGTCGGTCTTCGAACTGGGCTGGACGACCGAGGACGTCGGGAGCGGGCTCGGCCTGAACATCGTCGCCGACATCGCCGCCGCCCACGACTGGACACCGACCGTCACCGACAGCGACAGCGGCGGCGCACGCTTCGAGTTCTCGGGCGCCAGAGCAGCACCGTACGACGAATCGTTCACGGTACGCGACGACGGCGGCGAGAACGGCGGCCAGAGCGAACGCGAGGACCCCCAGCGGTAGCAACTGAGTCTGACTGGAGCCACCGAGTCGGACCGGACGTCCGTCGCCTCCGTCTCCCAGCGTGGCGACCGGGCGGCACCACCCGGTCCGAACTGCCGGCGGTGTCCGTTGCACGGACTGCAAGTCATAAGCCCCTCGCGCCGTATCCTCAGACAATGAACGGCAATCGGTTCGGTCGCCTCTTCGAAGTGACGACGTACGGCGAGAGCCACGGTGCCGGGATGGGCGTCGTGGTGTCGGGGTGTCCGGCTGGCGTGGCACTCGACGAGGAGACGGTCCAGCGGGAGCTCGACCGGCGGAAGCCCGGTCAGTCGATGATCACGACCTCCCGGGGCGAACCCGACGAGGTCTCCATCCAGTCCGGGCTCCAGGACGGCTACACGACCGGGACGCCGCTCGGGATGACCATCGAGAACAAGGACGCTCAGTCCGGGAAGTACGAGCCGTTCGTGACGGCGCCCCGTCCCTCGCACGGCGACTACACGTACTCCGCGAAGTTCGGGACCCGGAACTGGGGCGGCGGCGGCCGGTCGTCGGCCCGCGAGACCGTGAACTGGGTGGCTGCGGGCGCGGTGGCGAAGGCGGTGCTCGAGCAATCCGACCACGACGTGCAGGTCAAGGCTCACGTCAACCAGATCGGGGACGTCGAAGCGCCGGACGTCTCCTTCGAGGAGATGCTCGAGCATAGCGAGGAGAACGAAGTGCGGTGTGCCGACCCCGAGACCGCCGAGGAGATGCGGGACCTCATCGACGACTACCAGGAGCGCGGCGACTCGATCGGCGGGTCCATCTACTTCGAAGCTCGTGGGGTTCCGAGGGGGCTCGGCGCGCCGAGATTCGACGGCGTGCCCGCACGTCTCGGGCAGGCGATGTTCTCGATTCCCGCGACGACGAGCGTCGAGTTTGGCCTGGGTCGGGAGGCCCGCTCCGTGGCAGGCAAGCAGCGCAACGAGGACTGGACGTTTGCGGAGGGTGACGAGGAGGAAATCGTCGCCGACGAGGGCGACCCGATTCCGGAGGGCAACGACCACGGCGGCCTCCAGGGCGGCATCACGACCGGCGAACCCATCTACGGCGAGGCGTCGTGGCACGCGCCGACGTCGATTCCGAAGACCCAAGAGACGGTCGACTGGGAGACCGGCGAGGAGAAGGAGGTCACCGTGACCGGCCGGCACGACCCGTCGCTGCCGCCGCGAGCGGTGCCGGTCGTCGAGGCGATGCTGTACTGCACGATTCTGGACTTCATGCTGCTGGGTGGCCGCATCAACCCCGACCGGCTGGACGGCCAGCCCGGCGAGTACGACACCGACTACCACCCGAGCAGCCCCCGGAACGAGTAGGAGTTTCACTCGCGGGGAGCGTTCGTCAGCGAAGTTGCTTTCCCGGTGGCGTCCCGAGTGCCGGTCGATGGACGCCGAACAGGAGACCCGGCAGAACCCCTACGGGATGGACGAGGACTGCCGGAACTGTCCCGGCCTCTGCGACCAGCGCGAGCGCGTCGTCCACGGCTACGGCGACGTCGGCGCGGACTTCGTGTTCGTCGCCGAGTCGCCGAGCGCCGCCAGCGAGGACGCGGGCGTGCCCCTCGTCGGCGACGAGGCGGGCGAACGCTTCCAGCACATCCTGGGAAGTGTCGGCCTGAACTACTCGCTGCCGTCGAGCACCGAACCGGAGCTGGAGAACGCGTACGTGACGTACCTCACCCGGTGCCGGCACCCCGACCGTGCGGCCACCGACGGGGAGGTCCGGGAGTGCGAGCCGTACCTCAACGCCGACGTCCGGATGATCAACCCCGAGGTGCTGGTGCCGATCGGGCAGCGCGCGCTCACCGAACTCGGCGAAGAGTACACGACGAAGCCGGCGGAGAGCATGGACGTCGAGGACCTGCACGCGTCGACGGTCCGCGGGCGTGGATTCGAGCTCGTACCGATGGTCCACCCGCGGGAGCAGACCGACGAGCAGACCGAGGCGTGGATCGACTTCTTCCTCGAGTTCCGGGACACCGACTACCGCCAGACGAAGGGGCGGCGGAACCGGTAGCTGGCGAGCGCAGCGTGTAGAGGTGTTCTCTACGGTGATTCCGGGACCTACCAGTACGGGGTGCGGTCTGTGCCGCCCGCGCCGGTGACGCCGGTGAGCACGACGGCGACGACGAGGAGGGCGACCAGTGCTGCTGTCACGGTCTGTGGCAGCGACGACGCCAGTGCCGGTGTGGACGCGAGCGCGCCGCCGACGCCGACGGCGATGGTGAGAATCGCAGCGGCAGCGGCGAGCGTGCCGAGCAGTCTCTCGGATGGCATGGACGGGCTGGACTGCGGCGGCTGTGAACTTAGACCCCCGGGACGCGAACGGTGGCTGTAGGGCTTCTGGGGATGCGAACGGTGGCTGTAGGACTTCTGGGGATGCGAACGGTGGCTGTGAGACCGCGGGACGCGAACAGGGGTCGTGGGTGGTCCGAACGAGTCAGCGGGGTTGGAGTCAGCGAGGTCGGGGGTCGAGCAGGTGCCGTTCCGTACCACGCCGTTCAAGCCACGGGAGCACGGACTGCGAGGTATGACCGTCGTCGCCGTACTGGTGGACCCGCCGCGTGACGGACTCGTGTTGCCCGACCTCCCCGCCGAGACGCCGCTGTCCGCCGCCGAGGCGACCCGGCTCTACGAGGCGATGGTGTCGGACCTCCTGCTCGCCGTCGCCGAGAGCGGCGGCGACCTGCTCGTGAACTACCGCAGTGACGACCAGCTCCCCGACGAGCACGTTCCCGCGGGCGCCGATGCCGAAGCCGAAGTGCGGGCGCTCGTGGCGGACGTCCTCGACGACGACCAGCTGGAGGACGTCCGCGTGGAGGTGCAGGTCGGGTCGTCCCGCTCGGCGCGCGTCGGGAACACGGTCACGCACCTGCTGGAGACCGAGGGCGTGCAGTCCGCTGCCGTCCTGGAGCCCGACGCGCCGACGCTGCTCCGGAAGGACGTCGACAGCGCCGCGATGAAGCTCCGCCGCAGCGAGGTCGTGCTCGGGCCCGCCGACGACGGCGACATCTACTTCGCTGGGTTCACCGAACCCGTCGACTTCGAGAACGCGCTGTCGGCGCCGGCGCTCGAGAACCTGAACGCGCGAGCCGTCGACGCCGGCCACGACGTGGACTTCCTCCCGGGACGCCGTCGGGTAGAGTCGGCTGGCGCCCTCCGGACGCTCGTGTCGGAACTCCGGGCGCGCCGGGCCGCGAGCCGGCTGGTCCCGGCGTACACGACGGCGCTCGTGGAGGACCTCGGCCTCCGCGTCGAAGGCGGAGACGGGGACAGCAGCGAACCGACGCTCACACTGGAGTAGAGCAATCGAGGTGGCTGGGCGGGAGAGCACACCACCCCGGCCCCGAATTTCGAGTGTTCTGCTGGCGGAGACGCCACTGGCCGACGAGCGCGCACCCGGTGGTTCCGGGGGCACCCCACTCTGCAAGTGTTCTCGGAGAGCGGTGTGGAGGGACGGACCTGCGGGAGCGGCCCACCCCCATCTTTCGAGTGTTCTGCTGTGGACGCACGGCAGTTGGGCGAGACTGTGAACGCACGACAGTCGAGCAGGAGTGTCGACATACGGAAGTCGGGTAGGAGAGCAGGAGAACCGGTCGGAGTGGTCAGGCCACAGGGTCGTCGGCGTCCGCGATGGCTTCCTGGACCATCGCGGCGTCGACGTCGAGTTCGTACTCGAAGAACTGGCCGCCGCCGCGGCCGTAGTTGCGGTCGTGCTGGCGGAGGAACCCCAGCATCGAGAGGTCGTTGAGGTGGTCGTGGACGCTGCGCTGGCTGAGCGGCTCCGAGGCGTACTCGGCGGCGACGTCCTCGTACACCTCGTAGAGCTCTTTCGCACGGACGGGCGTGTCGCCTGCGACGGCCGTCTGGGTGACAGCCAGCAGGACGTACTGGCCGTGGGTCGTGAGGTCCTTGATGGAGTCTTTGATGCGCCCCCGCTCCACGCGCTCGACCGCCGTGTCCACGTCCGCCTCGCTGACGGTCTCGCGCTCGTCCTCGATGGCGACGTTCACGGACTCCCGCAGGAGGTCGATGGCCTGCCGCGCACTCCCGCGGTCGCGAGCAGCGAGCGCGGCGCACTGCGGGATGACTCCCTCGTCGAGCACACCGTCGCTGAGCGCGCGGTCGGCGCGGTCGTCGAGAATCGTGACGAGTTCGTTCGCGTCGTACGGCGGAAACTTGATCTCGCGCTCGCAGAGCGTGTCCTGGACCTTCGGCGAGAGGTCGTTGCGGAACGTGTAGTCGTTCGAGATGCCGACGACCGCGACCTGCGAGTCCTCGATGTTGCCGTTCGTCTTCGCGCGCGGGAGCTGGTACAGCAGCATGTCGTCGTCGCCGAGGTTGTCGATCTCGTCGAGGACGATGAGCACTGTCCCTTCGCGCTCCTCGATTTCGTCGAACAGCGCGTTCAGCACGTCCGACGTCGAGAGCCCCGTGGTCAGTGGGTCTCGGTCGGTGTCCGCGCGGAGCTCGTTCACGAGCGCGATCGCCGCCTGGTACGACGACGGGTGGTGGTGGCAGTTCACTTCGACGCTCGCGACGCTGTCGACGCCGTCCCGGTCTTCTGCCTCGTACTCCAGGGCGTCCATCATGTACCGGGTGACGGCGGTCTTCCCGACGCCGGTCTTCCCGTAGACGAAGACGTTGTCGGGCTCCCAGCCGTCGACGACGTCCTGGAGCGCGTTGGCGTACTGGTCGATCTCTTCGTCGCGTTCGAGGATCTCCTCCGGCTCGTAGTGGTCCTTGAGGACATCCTTGTTCGCGAACAGCTCGACGCGGTCCCGGAACGGCGTCTTCATCGCTACGGCTACCTTCCAGCCACCCCACAATAATAGTTTGGTTCTGGAGTTTCGGCTGTTTCGGGAGTTCTCTCCTTTTCGGCGGGCTGTCGTGACCGGAGAACACCCCCAGAAAGAGCCTTTACACGCAGTCAGTCGCGAGTTCGCGGCGGCGTCGTTTGTATCCGGCTATCTCTCCCGACTCACCCGACAGTCGTTCACCAAGAACACTTGCAAATCGGGGTGGCCGTCCCCACCTTCCCGCCCAGGCCTCCCACCGCCGGGACAGAACACTCGAAATCCGGGGTGGGGGCCACGTCTCCCGCACAACGACAGTTTCAACCCTCACCCTGTCCAACCTCCTCCCGCACGGTGAGGTGGCAGAGCGGCCTATTGCGCCGGTCTTGAAAACCGGTGGCGTCATGCCTCCTGGGTTCGAATCCCAGCCTCACCGCTTCTTCCGACGCTGACTCTCTAGTCCGCCACCCCCACGGCTACCTGGTGGCCCGGAGAACGACGTGCTCCTCGCCCCTCGCGGCGACCTGCACTCGCTGGAACACCGACAGGTGTGGGTCGAGGTCGAGCGCGTCGTGGTGGACAACCCACAGCGTCCCGCTGTCGACCAGCACGCGTCGGGCGCCGTCGAACAGCTCCCGGAGGACCGCGTCGCCGGCGTGCGTCGGCGGATTGCAGAGCACGGTGTCGAAACGCTGGTTCTTCACGCCGGCAGTGCCGTCGGCCGTCACCACCTCGCCGTCGACTCCCGAGGCGGAGAGACTGCACTCGGCACACCGGGTCGCCACGCGGTCGTCGTCGGTCAGTGTCACCGAGCAGTCGGCCGCACTCCCGGCCCAGACGCCCGCTGCACCGTAGCCACAGCAGAGGTCGAGCACGCGGTCGCCGTCCGCGACGTCGGCCGTTTCCAGCAGCAACCGAGTGCCGTGGTCCAGCCTGCCCGCGGCGAACACGCCGGGCACGGACACGAGCGAGAGGTCGACACCCCCGACCGTCGCGGACAGCCGCCGCGGCTCGACGAACGAGCGGTCGTCCAGCAACCCGGAGGCGGGCCGAGACGCGACCAGCACCGAGCAGTCCCCCACTTCGGCGGCCGTCTCGACACTCCCGGCGAGGTCGCCGAGCACGTCGGCGAATCTCCCGAGCCCGCTTCGCTCGCGGGCCGCCACGAATAGCTGGCCGCCCGGACGCAGGCACGCCAGCGCGCCCACCAGTCGCTGTTTCGCCACGGGCAGTGGGGTGTAGGACTTCGGCGCGTACGCGGCCACGTCGACGTCACCGCTTCGAGCCCGGTCAGCGCCGCTACCAGAATCTCTCCCCCAGAGCTCGGCAACGTTCGCGACATGAACGGCTCCGCCGACACCATTCCGGGCGGCATTTGCCTCGCAGAGCCCGGCCGCTCGAGCGCTGGATTCGGTCACGGCCACCGCCGCGGCGGCGTCGGCCAGCACCACCGCCGGAACGCCGTAGTTACCCTCCACGACCAGGAGCCGGCCCAGGTCACGTCCCCAGAGTACCTCGACGAGCGCCAGCTCTGCGGCCCGGAACTCGTCGGGCGAACAGACGCCTGCTGCGGTCTCGAACTCGTAGGTGTCTCGCGGGGCGTCGACGCGCGCGGCGAGTGCGAGGTCGGCATCCCGACTCGGCGCGTCCTCGTTCCTGTCGCCCCTTCGTTCGCCACTTGCAGCGGTGCCGTCGTGGGTCACGGCGACACCTCCAGTCGGCCGCGAGAATCCCACTGCTGCCCGGATTCCTGTTGGTAGTAGGGCTGCCGATGGTGGTGCGGTCGCTGGTGGTGGTGCGATTGCTGGTGGTCGGATTGCTGGTGCAGTCGCTGTGAACGGTTCGGCGGTCTCGTCGGTCGGGTTGCGTGCATCTGAGTCGAGTGTGGCTCGCTGGCTGCGGTCTGTGGGTGAGACAGCGCACGCATCGCTCCGCTGCCGACGGCCACGGCGGCACAGACGGCGACGAGCCTCGGTACCGAGGGTTCGAGGGTGGAAACACCGAGAGAACGGCAGGCCTCCAGCTACGGGCGGGGCGTGCCCGGGTGCCGGACAGCGTGACGACGCGAACCGCGACCGCGCGCGAGTGGTCGGCGTCCGCGGCGCCCACAGCCGGCGAGCCGGTCGCTCGCTCGCCCCGCGACCGCTACTGCGGGACGATGGACGACCTGAGGGGCCTGTTCAACGTATCCAGAACTGCGCAGCCGACGCACTTCAGGGTTCGGGGTCCGGGGCCCGCTCCCATCTCCGACCGCTCCGTGAGACAGCGCACCGGTGCTGGTTTGAACCGGCACCCCGAACGCCGACGCGATGAGTGGTCTGCCGGCGGACGGCCCGGCACTTCTCCAGCGCCGGCAGGTCGGCGTGTACGCCGTCGCCGTGGCGCTCGCGGTTGCGACGGCCGTCGCCAGCCCGGGGTCGACAGACGCGATCGAAGCGGCCATCGGGCCGGTGCTCGCGGCCCTGCTGTACGTGACGTTCCTCGAGATTCCGTTCGTTCGGCTGCGGGCGGCGTTCACGAACACCCGGTACCTCGGCGCAGCGCTGGGGATGAACTTCCTCGTCGTCCCGGTCGTGGTCTGGGGACTCGCCCGGTTCCTGCCGGCCGACCCGGCGGTTCTGGTCGGCGCGCTCCTGGTCCTGTTGACGCCCTGCATCGACTACGTCATCACCTTCACAGACCTCGCGGGCGGCGACGCCGAACAGGTCACGGCGACCACGCCCGTCCTGATGCTCGTGCAGCTGCTGTTGCTCCCGGTGTACCTCTGGCTGTTCGTCGGCCCGCAGGTCGCGGCGGTCGTCGAACCCGGGCCGTTCGTCGACGCCTTCCTCACCATCATCGCCGCGCCGCTAGTGCTCGCGTGGCTCACGGAGTACTGGGCGGAGCGGTCGCGGGCCGGCGGGCGCTGGCAGGCGGCGATGGCGTGGCTGCCGGTGCCGATGCTCGGCGTCACGCTGTTCGTCGTCGTCGCCTCACAGCTCCCGCGCGTCCGGAACTCCATCGGTGAGTTCGCGGCCGTCGTCCCCGTCTACGCCGCTTTCCTCGTCGTCGTGCCCGTGCTCGCGCGGGTCGCTGGCGGTGTGCTCGACCTGGACCTCGGGGAGCGGCGCGCGCTCGTGTTCACGTCCGTCACCCGGAACTCGCTGGTCGTGTTGCCGCTCGCACTCGCACTCCCCGCCGAGTACGCCGTCGCGCCGGCCGTCGTCGTGACTCAGACGCTCGTCGAACTCTCGGGGATGGTGGTGCTGACGAGGGTCGTGCCGGCCTACCTGCTGCCAGCGCCGTCGGCCACCGGCCGTCCGGCTGACGCCGATTGAGAAACCGTTTTGAGGCCAGCGGGGGACGTTCGGGGTATGGCAGAGATGGAAGACCCCTCGGGGCGGGACTGGGTCCACGACCCGGACGGCGAGAAGGGCAGCGAGGGCGGCCGCAAGTACGGGCTGGCGGTGCTCTCGAAGATGACCGTGGAGGGCGAGGACTTCCCCCTCGACGTCGCTTCGTTCGTCGAGGAGTACGGCGAGCACCCGGTCCGACTCAACCACCAGACGGTCGTGTCGGTGTCCGAGATCTTCGAGCACGTCGACGCCGACGAGTTCGAGACGAAAGTCGACTTCCACAAGAAGGTCGGCGCAGCGCTCCAGGCGGCGGACTTCCTGGACTACCACCCCAGCGAGTAGTCGCGTAGACCGCGTCGGAGGTAAAGTCAGCGAAACGGTGGCGGCGGCAAAACGTTGGCGGCGAAACGGTGGCGGCGGCAAAACGTTGGCGACGAAACGTTGGCGGCGGCAGTAGTGGAGAACAGTTCGCTGCTTACTGCGGGTCGTAGCTGCTGTTCGCGTCGTCGAGGCCGACGTCTTCGCGGGCGGCCCACGCCGCCATCTCGGAGCTCTCGGCCTGTACTTTCTCCTCGAGGAGGTTGACGGCCACGGCGTTGGCGCCCTCGGGGATGATGATGTCGGCGTGGCGCTTCGTCGGTTCGATGAACTGCTCGTGCATCGGCTTGACCGTCGTGAGGTACTGGTCCATCACGCCCTCGAGCTCGCGGCCGCGCTCGACGACGTCGCGCTCGATGCGGCGGAGGATGCGGACGTCGGCGTCCGTCTCGACGTAGATGTGGAGGTCGAGCATGTCGTTAACGTCCTCGTCGTAGAGCGCGAGGATGCCCTCGAGGACGATGACGTCGGTCGGTTCGACGGTCACGCGTTCCTCCTCGCGGACGTGCTGTTCGAAGTCGTACTGGGGCATCTGGACGGACTGCCCGGAGAGCAGGGCGTCCATGTGTTCGCGGAGCAGCTCCCACTCGAACGCCGACGGGTGGTCGTAGTTGGCGTTCGCGCGCTCCTCGAAGTCGAGGTGTGAGAGGTCCTCGTAGTAGTTGTCCAGTGGGATGAGCGTCACCGAGTCGCCGACGTTGTCGGTGATCTCGCGGGCGACCGTGGTCTTGCCGGCGCCCGTCCCCCCGGCGATGCCGATGGCGAACGACGGGATGGTCATTGCTACAGGTGACGCGAGCGAGTCGTGTTGAATGCAGCGTTTCGCGGCCTCGAACCCGAGTATTCCGCACAGCGACACGTCTCGGAGTACCCCCTCGACTCTCCGGCAAGTGACCGCAGCGACTGCTGGCGGGTACCGGGGCCAGCGCGAGCGGGTAACACGAGACTACTCGCGTGGACGAGCACGTTCGCTCCGGTGGGGAGCTCGCAGTCCGCCGCCGGACCCAGAAATCGGGTGCGAAAAACCCCGTTCGAATACGGCGGACAGCCACTAACCACTTGCGGGGACAGCTTTTAGCGAATCTCTCCGTTACTGGAACACATGGCCCAGTTAGCCCTCAGGGACGTGATGTCCCACGAGTTCGTCGGCGTCAGCGAGTCCGACGGGCTGCTCGACGCGGTGGCGCTGCTGCGGGAGGAGAACGCCACGTCGGCGGTGGTGTTGCGGGGGAGCGACCCCGTGGGTATGCTCACCGCGGACACCATCATCGAGGTCGTCGCGGACGAACAGGACCTGTCGACGGTGGATGTCGCGGACGTGATGGCCGACGCGCCGGTGTCGCTGTCGCAGGACGCGACCGTCGCGGAGGCCGGTGACGTGATGGCTCGCACCGGCGACCCGAGCGTGCTCGTGACCAGCGACGACGAGGTGGCCGGTGTCGTGGAAGCCCGGGACATCGCGCCGGCCGTGGCGGGCCGCACCGAGTCGGGCGGGAGCACGCCGGCGACCGGCGGCGCGCCCGGGAGTGTGGCGGGCACCACCGACACCGCCGTCGAGATGGCCGAGTCGACGGGCGAGGAGTTCGCGGACGGGCCGACGGACGAGTACGCCGAGGGTGCCGCGCCGAACGACTACGCCGAGCAGGGCGTCTGCGAGAGCTGCGGGAGTCTCGCCGCCGAACTGGCGAACGTCAACGGCCGACTGCTGTGCACGGAGTGCCGTTCGGTCTGACCGGTAGCGGTCAGCCCGCCCGGGCCGCGCACCGCGCGTCGACAGGGCTACGACGAACTGTTTTACTCGAAACCGAGTACTGGCGTCCCGGGGCGTCTCGCCGTACGGAAACGCATTTACAGACACGTGAAGTCCCTTCGCGTACATGCCGATACGGACCCTCGACGACCTGGCGGCGGCCGACCGCGCGGTCGGGGTGCGCGTCGACATCAACAGCCCGCTGACCGACGACGGCCAGCTGGCCGACGACGCCCGCCTCCGCGCGCACGTCGACACGCTCGCCGAACTACTGGCGGCGGACGCACGGGTCGCCGTACTCGCCCACCAGGGACGGCCCGGCGGCGACGAGTTCGCGCGACTGGAGTCCCACGCCGGCCGGCTCGACGAGCTCCTCGATGCCCCCGTCTCCTACTGCGACGCGACGTTCTCACAGGACGCCCGCGACGCCGTCGCCGGCCTCGACGCCGGCGAGGCCGTCGTCCTCGAGAACACGCGGTTCTACAGCGAGGAGTACATGGAGTTCGAGCCGGCGCGCGCCGCCGAGACGTACCTCGTCGACCGGCTGGCGCCCGCGCTGGACGCGTACGTGAACGACGCGTTCGCGGCCGCGCACCGCTCGCAGCCGTCGCTCGTCGGGTTCCCGGAACACCTGCCCGCGTACGCCGGCCGCGTGATGGCCGAAGAACTCGACGTCCTCGGCGCCGTCGAGGACACCCCGACGCCGCGGACGTACGTCGTCGGCGGCGCGAAGGTCCCGGACTCGGTGACCGTCGCCGAGCACGCTCTCGAGCACGACCTCGCGGACGACGTGCTCGTCACGGGCGTCGTGGCGAACGTCTTCCTCGCGGCCGCCGGTGTCGACGTGGGCCGCGAGTCGACGGCGTTCATCCACGACCGCGGCTACGAGAACGAGATCGCGCGCGCCGGCGACCTGCTGGAGGCGTACAACGACCGGCTCCACCTCCCCGTCGACGTCGCCGTCGAGCGGGACGGAAAGCGACACGAGCTGTCGACCAGCGAGCTTCCCCCGGCGGACGGCGAGTCGGTCCTGGACCTCGGCAGCGAGACCGTCGAGGCGTACGCCGACGTGCTCGCCGACACGGGGACGGCCGTGCTGAACGGTCCCGCGGGCGTCTTCGAGGACGAGCGGTTCGCCGACGGCACACGGGGCGTCTTCGAGGCGGCGTCCCGGGCCGAGTACAGCATCGTCGGCGGCGGCGACACGGCCGCCGCCATCCGACAGTTCGGGCTCTCCGGGTTCGACCACGTGAGCACCGGCGGCGGCGCGGCCCTGCGGATGCTCACGGGCGAGGCCCTGCCCGCGGTCGAGGCGCTTCGGTGACCGTGCCGAGCGACGTCGGGGTCCGGCCGGCGACCGGCGAGGACGTCGACACGGTCGCCGACATGTGGGTCTCGCTCGCCGCCGAGCAGCGCGCCCACGGCTCCCACCTGCTCGCCGCGGAGAACCGCGGCCAGGCCCGGGACCTCGTCGCCCAGTACGTCCACGCCGACGGCGTCGCGGTCGCGGTCCGGGGCGGCCTCGCCGTGGGGTTCGTGATGTTCCACGCCGAGACCGGCCTCTACGAGACCGACGCCACCAGAGGCGTCGTGGACAACGTCTACGTCCGGCCCGACCAGCGCGGCGACGGCCTCGGCAGTGCCTTGCTCGATTTCGCCGAGGACGCGCTGTGCGAGGACGGTGCCGACGTGCTCGCCGTCGAGGCGCTGGCCGCAAACGACGCTGCTCGCCGGCTCTACGAGCGGCGAGGCTATCAGCCACACCGCGTCACCTACGAGCGACCGGCAGACCCCGGTACTTCGGGGGCGGGTGACACGTCGACCGAAAGCGATACGCACTCAAAGGACGACGCGTAATCCCGGAGTGGCGCCAAGGGAGCTTGGGTGGTTCAAGCACTCGATTTGTAATCGAGAGTTCGTGCGTTCAAATCGCACCCTTGGCTCTCGACACCTGCAGACAGTGGCCGCTCGTTCTCGCTGTGACCCGATACTCCGATCGCGGTCTATCCGGCGTGCGCTCCCTAGAGGCAGCCCCAGCTCCGCGGTTCTCACGAACCGGTAACCGGCGTGGACTTACATGTTAGCCACTCGGTTCAAGAGGGGGTACGGGACGACCACTACGGCGCCACGAGGACTACAGATGACTCAGACCCACTCCGGCACGAGCGGCGTGTTGCACCGACTCCGGCGACGCTACGAGTCGTTCATCTGGTGGACGATGGACGCCGTCGGCGTCACCGGCTCCGTCCGCGCGAAAGTACTGATGGCGGTCGGCATCCAGTTCGCGGTTTCGGTCGCGCAGGTCGCAGTGCCGTTCTACCTCTCTGGGACTGTGCGGGCCGCGACGTCCGCCGTCCTCCTGCTCGGGGCGGGGCTTGCGCTCGCGAACACCGTGCTGGTCGTCGAACGCGACTTCGTCGAACCAGTCACCGACCTCCGCGCGGCGGCCACGCGCATCGCGGAGGGCGACCTCGACGGCGACCCGCCGACGGCGAGCCAGCGCGACGAAATCGGGGAGCTCGTTGAGGGGTTCGCGGCGATGCAGAACCACCTCGCAGTGGTCGCCGAGCAGGCGGAGGCGCTGGCCGACCACGACTTCGACGCGCCCGCACTCGAGGAGACGCTGCCCGGCCGGTTCGGCGCGTCGCTGCGCCGGATGACTGCGAGTCTCGACCGCCACATCGACCGCATCGAGGCCGACCGGGAGCGCTCCACACTGCTGAACTACCTCGTCAGCCACGACATTCCGAACGTCGTGAACGTCCTCCGGGGGCGACTCGACCTCGCGCGTCGACGGACCAGAGACCCGGAAGTCGAGGAACACCTCGAGATCGCCGGCCAGCAGGTCGCGGAGATACAGGACGTCTGTGGCGTCGTCGGGAAGCTCACCCGGGACGGGGGTTCGTCGTCCATCGACGTCGCCGACATCCTCCGGGACGAGGTCTCGCGCGTCGAGGGCACGTTCCCGGACGCCCGCGTGGACGCCGACATCCCCGACGGCCAGTGTTCCGTCCACGGCAACGAACTGCTGAACTCCGTGTTCCGGAACCTCGTCACGAACGGCATCGAGCACAACGACTCCGCGACCCCGGAGGTCTCTGTCGACGTGACTCGCGAGGACGAGGCCGTCGTGGTCCGCGTCGCCGACAACGGCCCGGGGCTGGACGTCGAAGACTCCGAGGCGTTCTTCGAGAGCCGGTCGGTCGGCACCGGACTCAACATCGTCCACACGGCGGTGCGGACGTTCGGCGGCACCGTGACGGTCGGCGAGAGTGACGCCGGCGGAACCGAGTTCGTCGTCGAACTCGCGCGACACGGCGAGACGGCGAAGCCGCCGGAGGGCGACCGCGTACCGGTCCCCCAGACGGACTGAGAACGGAAGACGAACAGCGACGCCGTCGACAGCGTGCGTGCCGTCTTACGGAAGTTCGAGGAGAAAGCCCCGCCCTTCAGGGCGGGGATGAATCCGACAACTCCTGCGCGAACTACGCTTGACGTACGGACGGATGTTTTAAGGAACGGGACATTGTACTAATAAGTAACCGAGGCGGTCTACCCGCCCGACTAATCGGACAATATCGGGATTCCTGATTCCGAGCGGAAGACACCTCTTCCGTGCCGGAACACAGGGTGTCAGCAGTAAGAAGTACCTCTGAATCCCATGCCGGGATAGGAGTAACGGCTGATTGGCACAGCCAGTAGTCGTCATCATGGCGACTACAAACCTTGAACATCCCAAACCAGCGGCGCGGTGCCGTGGGAATCTTCGCCCTTCAGGGCGGAGAGGATGTCAATCTTTCATCTCGCGGGCGATGATGTTCTTCTGGATCTCCGTGGTGCCCTCGTAGATCTGGGTGATTTTCGCGTCGCGGTAGAACCGCTCGACGTCGAAGTCGTTGACGTAGCCGGCGCCGCCGTGGATCTGGACCGCTTCGTCGGCGACCTCGACGGCGACCCGGGACGCGAACTCCTTGGCCATGGAGGCGAGCGCGGTGAGCTGTTCGTCGCGGTTCTCGACGCTCCAGGCGGACTTCAGGGTGAGCGTGCGCGCGGCTTCGGTCTTGGTCTCCATCTCGGCGAGTTTGTGCTCGATGGCCTGGAACTCGGAGATGGGGCGGCCGAACTGCTCGCGTTCGAGGGCGTAGTCGAGCGCGCGCTCCTTGGCGCCGCGGGCGATGCCGACGCCCTGTGCGGCGACCATCGTCCGGGTCTCGTCGAAGAACTGCATCAGCTGGAGGAAGCCGCCGCCGGGCGTGCCGATGAGGTTCTCCTCGGGGACGCGGACGTCGTCGAGGATGAGTTCGGCGGTGTCCGAGGCGCGGATGCCGAGCTTGCCCGTAATCTTGTCGGCCTGGAAGCCGTCGCGGTCGGACTCGACGACGATCTGACTGAAGCCGTTGTAGCGGCCGCTGGCGTCCGGGTCGGTCTTGCAGAGCACGACGAAGAAGTCGCCGACCGAGCCGTTCGTGATCCACATCTTGTTGCCGTTGATCACCCACTCGTCGCCGTCTTTCTCGGCGGTAGCCGAGACGCTGGAGACGTCCGAGCCGGTGTCGGGCTCGGAGATGGCCGACCCCATGATGGCGTCGCCGGTGGTGATGGGTTCGAGGAAGCGTTCTTTCTGGTCCTCGGTGCCGAACGCCATGATGGCTTCGGCGCCGAAGCCGGCGCTGGAGACACAGAGGCCGATGCCGGGGTCTGCGGCGAACAGTTCCTCGACGATGATGGCGGTCTCCACCGGGGAGTAGCCGGCGCCGCCGTACTCCAGCGGGATGCTGGGGCCGAGCAGGCCGGCGTCGGCGGCCTTGTCCATGACCTCGTGGGGGAACTTCTCGGCCTCGTCGTACTCGCTGGCGACCGGTTTGATCTCGTTCTCGGCGAAGCGTTGCACCTCGTCGCGGATGGCTTGCTGCTCGTCGGTGAGTCCGAAGTCCATGCCCTAGTGTACCGCACACCGGGACAAAAGCTCTCGTAAACGGGGGACAATTCCCCGGCGGTTCTCG
The DNA here is from genome assembly GCF_021729015.1 of Halobacterium rubrum. GTDB lineage: Archaea > Halobacteriota > Halobacteria > Halobacteriales > Halobacteriaceae > Halobacterium > Halobacterium rubrum. The sequence goes on along the minus strand of NZ_JAJQQZ010000001.1, from coordinate 1,239,414 downwards.
CCCCCACCGTACTGACAACTATCCAACTAAAACTGCCTTCCGGAAACCACCATAAGGAAGCCGGGTCAACGGGTGAACGCATGTCCGATTACGAACTGCCGCCGCTGCCGTACGACTACGACGCACTCGAACCCCACATCAGCGAACAGGTGCTCACGTGGCACCACGACACCCACCACCAGGGCTACGTGAACGGCTGGAACGCCGCCGAGGACACCCTCGAAGCGAACCGCGAGTCCGGCGACCACGCCTCCACGGCCGGCGCGCTCGGCGACGTCACGCACAACGGCTCCGGGCACATCCTCCACACGCTGTTCTGGCAGTCGATGAGCCCCGAGGGCGGCGACGAGCCGTCCGGCGAGCTCGCCGACCGCATCGCCGAAGACTTCGGCTCCTACGACGCCTGGAAGGCCGAGTTCGAGACCGCGGCCTCCGCAGCCGGCGGCTGGGCGCTGCTCGTCTACGACCCGCACGCGGAGCGACTCCGGAACGTCGCCGTCGACAAGCACGACCAGGGCGCCCTCTGGGGCAGCCAGCCGGTCCTCGCCCTCGACGTCTGGGAGCACTCCTACTACCACGACTACGGCCCGGACCGTGGCAGCTTCGTCGACGCCTTCTTCGAGGTCGTCGACTGGGACGAGCCCAGCGAACGCTACACGCAGGCCGTCGAACGCTTCGAGTAACGCCGCATCCGCCCGCTGTCTCGGCCCACCCATCGGCCACGCGAGGTCAGCCCGCCAGTCCGGCGGCGCCCTGTCAGCCGACTGGCCCGCCCGGTTCGGCCGTAAACGCTACGGTCGCCCCCACGAATCCATTCTCGTGGCCGAGTCCCCGTTCGTCGACGACGTCAGGTACCAGCTGGTCGCGGAGGGCTGGCTGACGGCGCTCGCTCGCGTGAACGCATCGACCGTCGTCGTGCGCGCGCTCCGCGAAGACGGCCGCGGCCCGTCGAAGCTGCTGGCGATGGTCGTCGACGACCCCGACACCGCCGCCACGACCGACCACGTGTCGTACCTCGTGTCGGGCGCCGAGGAGACCGACGCCGACGCCACGCTGCTCACGGCGCTCGGCACGGTCACCGACCGCGCACACCGGGCGGCGGACGCCCGCGGTGTCGCCGTCGTCTCGCCGTCGACGCTCCGCGACGACGACGTGCAGACGACGGTCCTCGAGATTCTGCGTGCAGACCGTGCTGGTGCCGATGAAACGGCCAGCGGCGAACCCCCGGCCAGCGAACCGACCGACCAGGACTCCGGGACCGGGGACCCCGCCGACGAGAACTCCGGGGCCGTCGAATCGGGCGACCAGAGTAACGCCAGCCAGCAGTAACAGCGCTGCGCGGACTTGCCGGTCGCCGACAGCAAGAGGGACGTACCGCCGAAGCCGGTGGTGCTATCTCGATTCGGGGCCGCCGCTCCCGAAGGCCTTCCGCACGAGCGGCGACAGCAGCCCGAGCCCGAGCACGAACGCGAACCCGAGCACGCCGAGTTCGGCCCAGTCGGTTCCGCCACCGGACCCGCCGTCACTACCCGAGCCGCCGTCGCCACCGGAGCCGCCGCCGCCACCACCACCGACGTCAACGTCGCCGACGACGACGGCGCCTTTCATCCCCATCGAGAGGTGGGGATTGCAGTAGTAGAGGTAGACGCCCTCCGTCTCGAAGGTGTGGCTGTACGAGTAGCCCTCGTTGTTGATGGCCTCGTCGCCGCTCCAGTCGGCGTCGCTCGGCTGACTCTCGACGAGGACGTTGTGGGTGTTCGACACCCACTCGAAGTTCACTGTCGTCCCGGGGTCGACGCGCACGGCCGCCGGCCCGAAGCCGTAGGGCCCCTCGTTCGCCTCGACGCCGACCTCGACGGTGACCTCGCTGCTGCCGGTCTCGTCGACGACGCCGTCGTAGTTGCTGACGTCGCTCAGCCACTCGTCGACGCCTCCGTCCTGTGCCGCGGCGCCGCCGGCGAGCGCACTCGTTCCCACTGCAGCCGCTCCGGCGCCCGCAGACGCCCGGAGCAGACTCCGTCTCGTGACCGCTGAATCGCTGTGAGTCATCCTCGTCTAGGCATCGTACCCGGCGAACTCCATCAACTTCCCGAAGATGTCCGTGTCCATCGCCTCCTTGTAGACGACGCCCGTGAGCATCCCGCCGGGGTAGAAGTTCCCGTTCATGACGTGGTTGACCTTGTGGCAGTGCATCAGGTAGATGCCGGGGTCGGCGTTCGCTTCGAACTCGATGGTGTGTCGCTCGGCCGGCGCGACGTTCGTGACGTCCATCTCGTGCCGTGCGGCCTCGGGGATGACGCCGCCGTCTTTCGCCACGCGCTCGAAGCGGTGGTTGTGGATGTGCAGCGGGTGGCTCGTGTAGCCGGCGTTCACGTAGTGGACGCGTACGGTGTCGCCTTGCTCGACGATGAGCGGGGACCCGTGTTCGGGGTGGAGCGTCCGCGGCGCGACCTTCCCGTTGATGGTGAAGACGTCGGGGTCACGTGTGCGAGGACTGTAGTTGGCGTCTTCGCCGGCCATCATGCGGTTCAGCCGGGAGTCCCAGTCTTTGACGGTCATGAAGTACTCCTTGTCCGCGGGCTCGTACCCCTCCGGGTCCACGCGGAAGATGCCGTACATCCCCATGTCGATGTGGCGCTGGGTCTGGTAGTGGCAGTGATAGAGGTGGGTCCCCGGGACGTTCGCGGGAATCTGGTAGGTGTGCTTCTCGCCCGCGGGCACCTTGATGCCTGTCGACGTGGGGACGCCGTCGTTCTCCCAGGTCGTCTGGGACCCGTGGAAGTGAACCGTGTGAGGGCGCCTGCCGTCCGTGTTGTCGAGGACAACTTCGATGTCTTCGCCCTCGACGGTGCGAATGATTGGGCCGGGCACGCTGGGGTCGCCGTCCTCGGTGGCGAACGCCCAGACGCGCGGGAGTTCGACGGGGCCGCCCATCGTCTCCAGCGGGTGAGGCTCGTGGACTGCGGGGACGCTCTTCAGCGTCACTTTGTTGCCCTGCTCGGTGGCGTCGACGACCTCCGGCGGGCTCGTCGTCGGGAGGCTGGACTGCTGTGCGGTGTTCGTCGCCGTGGTTCCGGTGGTGTTCGTGACGTCTTCTCCACCGTCGGGAGCGGTACAGCCGGCGAGGGCGGCCGTGCCGATGCCGCCGGTCGCCGCAACGAATTCGCGCCGCGAGATGCCGAGGCCGGGAGCGCCGAACTGGTTCGTCATACAGGCTGGGGTATGGACTACCTACTTAATCGCGGCTCGCTGATTCCCTCTGCTGTGGAACCGTTCCTACGTTCTGGGAACGCCTGCGAGCCTGACACGCACCGATTAGTACAGCCTAAAACTGTACCCGGGCAAGTTCGGCCACCTCGCAACTGGCGACGCTCACCCGTCACGAACGGCTCCACGTCGACGACACACTGGCAGCAGAGCGCGGGAGAACGGAGCGAGTACTCGGCGACAGTCGGACCGAGTGAGTCAGTCAGCGGCAGTCAGTCCGAGCCCGTCAGTCGTCGGTAGCCGCCTGCTGGCGGTCCGGCAGCGGCCCGTCGTAGCCCTCCGGCACGTACGAACACAGCGGGTCGCTGCCCATCGGGTCGCCGGTCTCGGCGTACGCCCGCGAGCGGCTGCCGCCACACGACTGCCGGAACTCGCAGGCGCCACACTTCCCCTGGAGTTCGTCCTTCCGTCGGAGCGTCTCGAAGAGGTCGCTGTCCCGGTAGACGTCCACGACCGACTGCTCGCGGACGTTCCCCGCGGACTCCGGCAGGAACCCGGACGGGTACACCTCGCCGGTGTGAGAGACGAACGCGAAGCCGTCGCCGGCGGTGATGCCGCCGCGGCGCTGGGAGCCACCCCCACCCCGTTCCTGGGCCTGCTGTGCGCGCACGCGACGATACATCGGTGCCTCGGTCGTCTTGACGCCGAAGTCCTCCTCGCGGGCCACGTCGTCGAGCCACTCCATCACGCGCTCGGCGCGCTCGGGCGGGATGGCGTCGAGTGCGCGGCCGCGACCGACCGGCACGAGGAAGAACACGCTCCACAGCACCGCCCCGAGGTCGGCAACGAGGTCACGGACGGCCGGCAGGTCGTCGACGGTCCCTCCACAGACCGTCGTGTTCACCTGCAGCGGCACGCCCGCCTCGCGGGCGGCCCTGGCGGCGCGGACGGTTTCCACGAAGCTACCGGACTCCCCACGGAACGAATCGTGCGCCGCCGGGCCACCGCCGTCGATGCTCACAGCGAGCTGTTTGACGCCAGCGTCGGCGAGCGACTCGACGGCCTCCCGCGACAGCGACTCCGTTCCACTGGGCGTCACCGTCATCCGGAGGCCCTGTTCGGTGCCGTACTCGACGAGCTCGACGGTGTCCGGCCTCGCCAGCGGGTCGCCGCCGGACAGCACGACGAGTTGCCCGTCGCCGAAGTCGGCTGCGTCGTCGAGCAGGCGTTTCCCCTCCTCGGTCGTGAGCTCCTCGGGATGTCGCCGGGGCTGTGCGTCGGCCCGGCAGTGCTCGCAGGCGAGTTCGCAGGCCTGCGTCACTTCCCAGATGAGCACGAACGGTCGCTCGCTCGTATCTACTGGCGTCATGCTTGAGTCGGGGACGACAGCCAGCGACTCACGCGCGTTACCGTCGCCCCGAGTCGAGTTATCGCTCGCTGAGGCTTGTATCGGCGGGTGTGTTCCCAGACGCCGGGAACTGACGCGAGCCCCATTTGGGGAGCGTGGCTAGGCCGTGGTATGACAGCGGAACGAACGCGGGTGACCGACGAGCCGCGGAGCGCCACCGGCCGCGAGTGGGAGGTGTTCGTCCGCGAGGACGCCGATGGCCCCCTCAAGCACGTGGGGAGCGTGACCGCGGGCGACGCGGACAGCGCACACGAGCACGCGTCGTCGCTGTTCGACTGGGTCGCCGAGGCGCTCTGGGTGTGTCCGGCCGACGAGACCCGGCGGTACACCGCGACCGGCGTCGACGGGGGGCGGTCTGCGTGATCTCCGTCAGCAAGCTGCTGTGTGACCTCGACGCGGAGAGCGACGGCCTGCGGTACGACGCCGCCGACGAGTCCTCCGAAAACCAGATCACGGACGACAAACAGCAGCGCCCGGTCGTCGTCTGGAACCTCACGAAGCAGTGCAACCTCTACTGCTCGCACTGTTACGCCGCCGCCGACACCGAGACGGCGCCCGGCGAACTCTCCACGGATGAGGGGAAGGCACTGCTGGACGACCTCGCGGAGTTCGGGATACCGGTCGTCCTGTTCTCCGGCGGTGAGCCCATGGTCCGGGACGACCTCGAGGAGCTCATCGCGTACGCCGACGACGCCGGCATCCGGCCGGTGCTCTCGACCAACGGCACCCTCATCACCGAGGAGCGCGCCGAATCGATGAAGGAGGCGGGCCTGAAGTACGCCGGCATCTCCGTCGACGGCCTGCCCGAGCGCAACGACGAGTTCCGCGGCGAGGAGGGCGCGTTCGACGCGGCCGTCCGCGGCATCGAGAACAGCCTCGACGCCGGCCTGAAGACCGGGCTGCGCTACACCATCACCGAGGCCAACGCGCCCGACCTGCCGGAGGTCGTCGACCTCTTGCACGACGTGGGCCTGGACCGGTTCTGTTTCTACCACCTCGACTACGGCGGCCGCGGCGCGGACATCTCGAACCTGGACCTGTCGCCGGCCGACACCCGGGAGGCTGTCGAAATGGTCTGTGACCTCACGCGGGAGTACCACAAGCAGGGCGAGGAGATCGAGACGCTGCTGGTGGGCAACTACGCCGACGCCGGCTTCCTCGTGGAGTACGCTCGCGAGGAGCTCGGCGACGAGCAGGCCGACCGCATCTACCGCTACCTCGAGGCGAACGGCGGCGACCCGACCGGGGAGCGCATCGCCGACGTCGACTACCAGGGCAACGTCCACATGACGCAGTTCTGGCAGGGGTACAGCCTCGGGAACGTCCGCGACCGGCCGTTCAGCGACATCTGGACCGACGACACCAACCCCCTGCTGCGGGGGCTCCGGGAACGCGACGACCGCCTCACCGGGCGGTGTGCGTCCTGCCAGTACCAGTCCATCTGCCGGGGCGGCTCGCGGCTGCGCGCGCTGTCCGCGGGCGGCCCCTTCGACCCCGACCCGAAGTGCTACCTCAACGAGGACGAACGCGAGCCCGAGGCAGCCGCAGACAACGCGGTCGGCGACGCCTCGGCCGACTGACCGAGCAGGCGGCTCCGGTTCGGTCCCGCAACGGCGCCACAGCCCAACGACGAAGTCGTGTGGCAGTGGGCGGGAGTGGAAGTGGGAGAAAGTGAAAGCGGGAGCTGGCGCGGAGAACGCAGCTCTCCTCGCGGACGGTCAGTTCGGCGTGATGTAGACGCGCCACTCGTCGCCGGCCTGCTCTGTCTCGTAGTCGAACCCCCGGTCGGTGAGCACGCTGTAGAGGGGCTCGGGCTCGAAGCTGTTCACCAACAGCAGGGTCTCTCTGTCCCCGAGGTCCTCGATGGCGGCGACGATGTCGCTGAAGGGTTCGCCGTCGACATCGCGGACGTCGAGGCGCGCGTCCGGGTCGTCGTCGTGCATGTGCATTGGTATGGGTGCGGCGGTAGAGTCGGTTCTCCCGAAGTGGTTCGGGTCAGAACGGAGCGTCCGTCGACTGCGAACTGTCGGCGCCGTCGCGGGTGGTGGTCGGCGGCGTCGACCCGCCGTGGCCACCCTGGTCGGGTTCAGGGAGCTCGCCGGTCTCCCGGAACTCAGCTTCGAGGTCGGCGAGCGCGTCGTTGATGTCGCCGCTGCGCTGGTGCATCGGCGCCACACGGACCCGGACGAGGTCGTAGCCGTGGCGGTCGGCGAGCGCGTTCCACGCCCGGAACGACCCGACGGTCAGCGTCTCGCTCTGTGGGCAGAACGGCGTCGTCGGCGTGAACTCAGCGAGCAACACGTCCGGGTCGTCGGCGTCTTCGGCGTACCGGTAGCCAGCCTCCGTGTGGCGGGTGTCGCGGTTCAGGTCCGCGAGGTTGTAGCCGAACGTCATGTCGTAGACGCCGCGCTCCTCGAAGAGCTCGCGGGTGGTCTCGTGGAACGCGACGTGGTCGTCACCGTCCAGTACGTCGTGGTCGTCGAGGAAGTCGCCGGGCGTGGGTTCGACGCTCGGGTCGAACTCGCCGGCGGGTGCGAGTGCGTCCTCCGAACTGGCTCCGAACATGGATGACAGTTGGACAGCCAGCCGGGAGGACGTGGCCCCGAAGATGTTCGCGATGACTGCGGCGGCGGGGTCAACAGGTCGCGGCGGTGGCGGGAGTGGCAGACGCGACGGCGAGAGTGGCGGGAACGGTCGTCGCTGGCGCGACGGCCGTCACTCGTTCGGGTCGGGGTCGAAGATTTCGGGCTCCTCCTCGCCGAGCACGTCGACCTCGGCGAGCAGTCCCTTCCGGGCGACCCGGCTGAGCGCGTGGTCCACGAGCTTGATGCGCTCGGGGACCGGCGTCTCCATCGTCCCGACGAAACAGCTGCCGGGCGCGACCTTCATCGTCTGGGCGTTCTTGTCCGGCTCGGACGCGATGGCGCCGTTCGGCCACGCCTCCGTCCAGACGTTCCCGATGGGGTGGAAGTTCGAGGTGACGTTCGGTCCGCCGGTCACCATGTAGACGCGGACGCTGTCGCCCTTCTGGACCTCGAGCGGGCCCTTGTTGGCGGCGGCGTACGCGTACTTCTCGCCGTTCAGGGTGACGTACGTCGGGTTCTCGTCGGCCATCGCGTCCATGTTGAACGCGTGGTGGCCCTCCTTTCCGGTCGACTTGTCGGTGTAGATCTCGTTCTGGCCGAAGTAGAACTCGTGGTCGACCTCGGGGAGCCCGTCTTTCGGCTCGACGAGAATCATCCCGTACATGCCCGCGGAGATGTGCATGTCGAGGTTCGGGACGGCGCAGTGGTAGATGAACGCGCCGGGATACTCGAGGCGGGCGGAGACGCTGGCGCTCTCGCCGGGGTTGACTGTGGTCGCCTCGGCTGCCCCGCCAGTGCCGTAGACGGCGTGGAAGTCCACGTTGTGCGGCATCTGGTTGCCCTCGGGGTTCTCGAGCGTGAGGTTGAGCGTGTCGCCCTCACGGACCCGAATCATCGGCCCCGGGACCTGGCCGTCGAAGGTCATGTAGTCGAACGTGACGCCGGGTTCGATCTCGGCGGTGACCTCCTTGGTCTCCAGCGTGATGTCGTGGGTCTTCGGCTCGTCCCGGTCGATGGGGTCCGGGACGTCCGTCGGGTCGGCGGCGACAGTGTCGACGTCGACCTCGTTCGGTGTAGAGTTCTGCATCTGTTCGGTCATCGTCTGGGCTTCGGTCTCGACCGTGTCGTCGGTCGGTGCTTCCGCACAGCCGGCGATGGTCGCCGTCGCGCCGCCGACTCCGAGCGCCTGCAGCATCTTTCGTCGGGTAGTATCGAACATTGTGGGTCCTCTCCATCTGGGTGTATCGGGCCTACACACTTGAACCGGGTACGTTGTTCCAGCAATTCGAGGACCGTTCTCGGCGTCTGAGGTCGTGTACGAACGTATTCGGCTACCTTACTTAAACGAGGGTTCGGTGGAGGGTGCGCGAATATGTTCGGAGTTCTCCCTACCCGTCGCAGCGGCCTCTAGCCAGACATGACTTCAGTCTCCCACGACGACGTCGAGCCCGTCACCGACCACGTCCACGAGAACTCCTGGTCGGCGAACCTCGAGCAGCCCGAGCACGGCGACGACCGCAGTCTCGTGCTCGCGCACGCCGTCGACGCCGTCGAGAAGACGGCCGCCGGCCACCACGTGAACCTCGTCACGCACGGCGACCACGGCCACCCCGACGGCTACCTCTTCGACGCGCTCGACGCCGAGTTCGGCGACAGCGTCGACTGGGAGTACGTCGAGCAGTGTGGCTGTGGCGGCCACGTCACGCGCGTGCAGGTCACAGCATAGCTCGGGCCACGACTCAACCGGTCTCTTCTCGGGTCAGTCCGCGCGCTCGGCCGCCGGCCGGAGCCGCGACGGCAACACGTCGCCGTGCTTCCAGACGACGTACGCGACGTTCGCGGCGAACGCCAGCAGCCCGACCACGAGCAGTCCGCCACCGACCGGGGCAGCCACGTCGGGCAGCAGTTCCGCCTGCGAGGCGACGAACGCCAGCGTCCCGGCCGTGACCAGCGTGCCGTCGACGGCCGCCAGCCGGTCGCTGTAGAGGTCGTCGATCATCGGCACGGGCTCGAAGCCGAGGCGGTCGCTGTAGCGGTGGTCCCAGACGATGAACGGGACGACGTGGTAGACGGAGCCCAGCACGACGAAGCCGACGACGCCCACGAACAGGAGGTGCGTGGCGGCGCCGACACCGAACAGCGTCTCGCGGGCCAGCGGCTGTTCGACCCACGCGGCGAGCGCGAGCGGGCTCCAGACCGCGAGCGCGACGGCGGCGACGGCGTACCGCGTGAGCATCGGCGTGCGTTCGACTTTCGTCTCGTAGAGCTTGCGGGCGAGGATGCCGGCGAACGCCAGCGTCCCCGCAGTGAGGAGGACGGCGCCGACGACGGCGACCGGCCGGGAGCCGACGAGCCGCCCGAAAGCGAGCACGACGACGCCGACGGGGTAGCCGTACTCGACGCGCCGGAGGGCGTGGTCGACGCCGTGGAGTTCGGTCTGCGTGAACATCGTGGCGAGCTGGTAGAGCGCGCCGAGGATGGTGCCGAGCACGACGCCGAAGACGGCCAGCGTCGCGTGCGCGCCGACCAGGTGGGCGTGCGTGACGCCAGCGACGGGGAGCACGCCCATCGAGAGGTTCATCGCGAGCACGAACCCGAGGGTCACGACGACCGCGAACGCCGCCAGCGCGAACGCGAAGTGGGCCTCCGTGTGGTCGAGGTCGTCCACGCGTGCGAGCGTGCGACCGAGGTTGTAGACGAAGCCGTAGACGCCGAGCACGACGAACCCGCCGAAGCCGTGGATCCAGTGGCCACTGGCGGTCCAGAACGCCCAGCCGAGGCCGGCGACGCCGACGGCGACGAGCACGAGCGCGGCGCTGGCGAGCCGCCGCGAGTAGAGGTCGACGTTCGACCACACGGGCACGAACTGGGTCATCGCGCCCATGATGGTGACACAGACCCAGCCGACGAGCAGCAGGTGGACGTGGGCGAGCCCCGCCAGTCCCCCCGTCGCGCCGAGCGCGTCGGCGAGCCCGAGCGCGCCGCCAGCGAGCAGGAAGGCGAGCGCGACGAGGAAGTGCCTGAGCGGCAGCGTCATCGGGGGCTGCTGGTCCGTCGCGAGGCCGCCGGGGATTGCGCTCATGAGTGGTGGTTGGGTGTCGACGTGGCTGCCCGTTCTCCCGAACGTGTTCGCGTCACGCCGTGAGTTCCTCCTGGTCGAACGCCGGGAGGTTCGTCGCGAACTGCTTGATCGCCGTCTCCTCGGCGCGGTGCAGCGTCTCGCTGAGCGTAGACTTCGCGGTGTCGAGGTCGTCGGCGAGGTCGGTCAGCGTCGACTCCCGAGGGGTGTCGTAGTAGCCCGCCTCGATGGCCGCGACGAGGACCTCCTGCTGGCGGGGCGTGAGCAGGCGCTCGGAGTCCCCGGACTCGTAGAGGTAGCCGACTTCGAAGTCCATCCCGAAGGCGTCCAGCTGCTCGCGGAGCTGTGAGAGCTTCGCGTGCGGCGCGACGACCTCCAGCGTTCCCTTGCCGTCCGAGATCTCCAGCGGTGGTTCGAGCGGGAGGCCGGCCTCCCGCAGCGAGAACAGCAACAGCGGTTCGTCGGTCTCGAACTGGACGAGGACGGAGTCATCGTCCTGTTCGAGCGGGTCGAGCTGTGTGACTGCGTCGGACTCGTGCATGGCCTGCAGAGCTTCGACGACGTCCGGGCCGCTGACGTCGAGGAGCGCGACGCCGTGTTCCTCGTCGGGGAACGCGGCGAGCACGCGGAACAGCGTGTCCGGGTAGGTCGTCGAAATCTCGGAAATCCACACCGAGTCTGGCAGGTCGATGGTGAGTTCTGCGCGTGCCATGGGCGAATATATTCGACCCTACCGCCTCCACCCCGAAGACTGTTTCCCGAACTTGTTCGGGGAGAGGGTGACAGGTCGGAACCACCTACGAGTAGACATGCCCGAACTCGAGGACTGGACGGCAGAACTGGAAGAGACGGCAGCACCGACCGACAGCGACACCGAGCTCGTCGACGTCCGGGAGATGGGGCCGCCGGACCCGATGGTCGAGACGCTCGAGACGCTGCCCGAGCTCCCGGGCGACGTGTTGCTCGTGCAGGTCAACGACCGCGCGCCACAGCACCTCTACCCGAAACTCGACGACCGCGGCTACGAGTACGCGTCAGTGGAGGTGGGCGACGCCGTCGTCACGGGAATCTGGCAGCGATAAGCGAACGCGAGCGGCTACTCCTCGGTCCGTTCGGCGAGCACGAGCAGCGCGACGCTCGGCTCGACGGCTGTCGGCGAGACGTCCTGGCCGCCGTCGAATCGCGCGACGTCGCCCGACTCGAGCGTAACCCCGTCGTCGCCCAGTGCCATCTCGACTTCCCCCGAGAGCACGTGACAGACGACGGTTCGGCCGGGGTGCTGGTGTTCGGGCACCGACTCGCCCGCGTCGAGCGTGAGCCGCACGGTCTTGGGTTCCTCGCCGGGGAAGACGGCGGCGTGTGGCTCGCCCTCGAGGTCGGACAGCGAGACGACGCTGGGTGTCACTGTTTCGGGAACCGCGCGACGTACTCGTCGGACGCCTGCTGTTCGACCTCGTAGCCGTCGGCGTCGAACGCCTCCACTTCGGCCTGGAACTCGTAGAACAGCGGCTTCGGCTCGTGGTCGTTGACGAGTTCGAGAGTGTCGCCGCTGTCCATGTCCGCGAACCGCGTCCTGATCCGCGAGTGCCGTTCCGCCGGCGGCACGTCCCTGACGTCCAGTCGTGGCATAGGTGTCCGTACCCGGCTCCCGCGCTACCGCGTTTCCCCGAACGTGTTCGGCGGCTCCCACCCCGGGCCCGAACGGCCGGTCGCCGACGACGGCTCGAGCTCGTACCACTGGACGTCGAGGTCCGCCGCCTCCGCGCCGAAGACGGTCATCCCGACCGGCGCCGCCTGCTCGGCGAACGCCGCCTGCCGCTCGTGTGTCCGGTCGACGGCGACCAGGTCGCCCGTCACGACGACACTCGCCCAGTCGTCGGGCGTCGTCCGCTCGAAACAGACCAGCGACGCACCAAGTCCGTCCCGGAGCCGGTCGCCCTTCTCGCTGTCGGGCCCCCCGAGACTCTGGAACAGCGGCCGGCCGCCCGACGCCACCGCGAACGACATCGGGACCGACAGTGGCGGGTCACCGGCCAGCGACAGCACGCCGTCCCCACTGGCCGCGAGGAACGAAGACACCTCCTCGCCACTCATCTCGACACCGTCGTCGGGCGGAACCCGCCCGTCGGGCGCGTCCGGATGCATTGCTCGTGCGAATACGTTCGGCCACTCGTCCTTCAACGGTGGACGAGGTTCCAGCGGGCTGGGACGCCACGTGTGAACTGGTCACCCGGTCGCGGCACGGCTACACGCGCACCGCCGACGACCCGGTCACCGACTCGGGGACGTCGACCCGGTAGGTGGTCGAGGCGCCGTACTGCGTCGTGACGCGGAGCTTCGCCTGCCCACCGGCGTGCAGGCCGTAGAGGCTGTCGTCGGCGCCGGAGAAGTCGTCGGTGTTCTCCTCGACGGCCGTCGCGTTCACCACCACCTCGATGCGGTCCTCGGCCGCCGACAGGACCTGCGGGGACCCACCGGTGACCTCGCGCGTCGCGAACGTCTCGCTGTCGGCGGTGCCAGCCGTCCAGTGCAGCGTCGCGGCCTGCCGGGGGCCGACCCAGCCGATGGTCGCCCGGGAGAGGTTCACGTTCCCGGCGCCCGCCGACCGCCCGACCACCAGCTGGACTTCGGCGACGGTGCCGTTGACCAGCGCGTCGTCGGCCTCCGGCGTCACCTCGGCGAACGCGCCCGTGACGACGACCCCGTTCGTCACCTGTCCGGTGGCTTCCTCGCCGGTCGCCTCCCCCTGTGACTGCAGGAATCCGCCGACCTCGACGAGTGCACCGGCGGCCATCGCGGCCACCAGCACCATCGCCATGAAGACAATCAGCGTGCCGATGCCGACCTGTCCGCGGCTCGCCGACTGCATGTTACATTCGTTCGAACTCGCTCGGAATAAGCGTGGGGGTGCGTCCTACTGCTCGACCTTCTCGGCGAACTGCTCGCGGACTTTCGACACCTTCGGCGCGACGTTCACCGTGCAGTAGGCCGCGTTCGGGTTCTTCTCGAAGTAGTTCTGGTGTTTGTCCTCCGCCCGGTAGAACACGTCCAGTGGCTCGATTTCGGTGACGACGGGGTCGTCGAAGGCCCCCTCCGCTTCCAGTTCGTCGACGAACGCCGCCACGCGCTCGCGCTGGTCGTCGTCGTGGTACAGGACGATGGAGCGGTACTGGCTGCCGACGTCCGGCCCCTCCCGGTCGACCGTCGTCGGGTCGTGGACGGTGAAGAACACCTCGAGGACGTCCTCGTAGGCGAGTTCGTCGGTGTCGTACTCGACCTGCACGACCTCGGCATGTCCCGTCGTCCCCGAGCAGACCTCCCGGTAGGATGGGTCGTCGGTGTCGCCGCCTGCGTACCCCGAGGTCACGTCGACCACGCCGGAGAGCTCCTCCACCGCCGCCTCGGTGCACCAGAAGCAGCCGCCGCCGACGGTCGCAGTCGCTGTTGGCATGGCCACGACTACGGCGGGCCGCCGGGTAAGGCCACCGGGCGCGACGAATCCCGCCGGCAGCCCGGTCGGGCGCAGCGGCCAGCACGGGTCGCCCGGCGGTCGGGCGAAACGGCTAACCCGGCCCGCGAGCAAGCGCACGTGTGAGCGACCTCGACGACACGGACCGACGGATTCTGGAGCTGCTGGCGGCGGACGCGCGCCAGCCGTACAGCGACATCGCAGACGACGTCGGGCTGTCGGCGCCGGCCGTCTCCGACCGCGTCGCGAAACTCCAGGACTCGGGCGTCCTGCGACGGTTCACCGTGGACCTCGACCGCGAACAGCTCCGGGACGGCACACAGGTGCTCGTGGAGTTCGCCGTCCGGCCGGGCCGCGAGGGCGAGGTCCGTGACTGGGTCGCCGACGACGACGCCGTCGAACACGTCTTCGTCACCGCCGCCGGCGACGTGGTGTGTTCCGCGCGGCTGCCGGTCGCGGACGTCTCGGCGTGGGCGGCGGACGTCGTCGACCTCGACGCAGTCGACGACTACGACGTGACGGCGCTGGCGGGGTCGACCTGGCAGCCGAGCGTCGGCAGCGCCGACCTCGCGCTGGCCTGCGACGAGTGCGGGAACACCGTCACCAGCGAGGGCGCGACCGCGACTCTCGACGGCGACCGCCACCACTTCTGCTGTGGTTCCTGCCGGAGCCAGTTCGTCGACCGCTACGAGCGACTGGACGCCGACGCCTGACGGGATGGACCGGAGCCGCTTCGCCACCCTCTCGCTGGTCGCGTTCGGCCTCGTGCTCGCGGGCTTCGTGACGATGGGGTTCAGCCGCCTCGTGCTCCCGTACCGGACGGCGAGGCTGCTCGCCGCGCCCGCACTGCTCGGGGCGGCGGCGCTGGTCGTCGGGTTGTTCGGGCAGGCCGTGCTCGTCTTCGCCGGCGTCCGCGAGTTCGAGTGACCACAGGACCGGCGACTCGCCGAACGTTATAGGTGGCGTGCCGCACAACGCCACCGCAATGCCCGACGACGTCCCCGACAGCCGGCGCGCCCTGCTGGCGGTCGCCGCGGCCCTCGCCCTCGTCGCCTCGGCCGCCGCCGCCCCCGCCCTCGGGGGGCAGGCCCCCCTCGGCGGCCTCGACTCGCCGGCGTCCGCCGACGACCTCCCGCGCGCCCTCAGCCAGTTCGATTTCGTGCGCGACCTCGTCGGCGAGGCGCCACAGTCGGCCGGCGGGCTCGAACTTCCCGGCGGCGAGACGTTCGGCGCGCTCGACCCCGGCGACAGCACCGACGTCGGCGGCCCCGTCTCCGAGGAGCAACTCGAGGGCGCGGCGCAGCCGCACTTTCTCGCGTCCAGCGACCGCCCCCAGTACTGGCGGACGGCTGCCTACGTCACGTACACTGGCGACGGCTGGGAACGAGCGCCCGTGAACACCGTCGGCCCCCCGCGGCCCGAGAGCGAACGCGACCTGAGCTGGCACGAGGTCACGCTCCGGCAGCCCGCGAGCAGCCTGCCGGCGCCGTGGCGACCCGTGGGGATGTCGGAACGGCCCGTCGGCGTGGGCTACAACTGCACGGACGGCGAGACCTGCGACGTCGACTTCGTCCCGACAGACACCGGCGCAATCACGGCGGAACCGCCTCTCTCGGCCGGTGAGACCTACCGCGTCGAGAGCTTGGCTCCGGTCGACGACACCAGTGCGCTCCGGGACATCCGCGTCTCCGGGTCCTTCGCGTCGACCCAGTACACGAGCGTCGACACGACCGACCGCGTCGAGCAGCTCGCCGAGCGCGTCGTCGGCGACGCCGACAACCGCTACGACGCCGCGAAGGCAATCGAGCGCTACCTCGAGGCCGAGAAAGCGTACTCGCTGCGCGACGCCCCGGAGACCGGCGACAGCGCGGCCGACGAGTTCCTCTTCGAGCACGACGTCGGCTACTGCGAGAACTACGCGACCACGATGACGGTGATGTTGCGCTCGCAGGGGGTGCCCGCGCGCTACGTCGCGGGCTACACGAGCGGCGAGCGCGTCGGCGACGACCAGTACCTCGTGCGGGGCGCCGACGCCCACGCGTGGGTCGAGGTGTTCTTCGAGGACTACGGCTGGGTCCGCTTCGACCCGACGCCGTCGGCGCCCCGCCAGCAGGCCGACAGCGACCTCGCCGCGGGCACCGACACCTACCAGGTCCGGGTCGACAGCACGCTCGTGCCCGGCGACCGCGTGAACGCCACGGTGCTGTCCGCCGGCACGCCGGTCTCGGGCGCCGCCGTCTCGGTGAACGGCGAGTTCGCGGGCCGAACCGACGACGCCGGCGAGGTCCAGTTCACTGTGCCGTACGCCGAGTCCGTGAACGTCACCGTCGAGTCGCCGGGCAGCGGCGCGCCGGGCGACACCGACGGGTCGACGGCCGGCGGGTTCGGGACGGCCGGCGTCCTCGCACAGCAGACCGGCAGCGGCGAGGACGACGACGAGCCGCGGAACGGCTCGACGAGCCGCGAGTTCGAGGTGAACGCGGCGGTGGACGTCGCGTTCGACGAGCCGCCGCGGCCCGGCGAGAAAACCACCGCGCAGCTGTTCGTCGGCGGGCAGCCGTTCCCGGACGCGACCGTCGCGCTGGACGGCGTCGAACAGGGGCGGACGGACGCCAGCGGCGAACTGACCGTGTCGGTGCCCGACGACGCTGCTGGCGTCGTCGACGTGACGGCCAGCCGGGACGACCTCTCGGCGACCGTCTCCTACCCGCTGGACGACCTCCAGGTGGCGGTGTCGCCGGCGTACCTCGCCCCGCTGCCGGGGACCGACGCGACGGTCACCGTCACCGCCGGCGGCGAGACCGTCACGGGAGCGACCGTCGAACTGAACGGCGACCGGCTCGGCGTCACCGGCGAGGCGGGAACGGTCTCGGCGACGATCCCGTTCGGCCGCACGCCGTCCGTGACGGCAACGGCCAGCGGGAAGACCGCCACCGGGTACGTGGACTGGGTGCTGCCGTCGCTCGCGCTCGTCGTGCTCGCCGCGGCCGGCGTCGTCGCTGGCGTCGGGGTCGCGCTGCGCCGCCGCGGGCTCACGATCGCTCGGGTCGCCGCCGCGCTCCGGTACGCTGCCCGCGAGGTGGTCGCCGCGGCGGTCGAAGCCATCTCCGGGGTCGCCGACGCCGTCGACGACCTCGTCGCCGAGTTCCGGGCGGCCGCCGCCGACGGCTGGCGCGAGGCGCTGGCGTGGCTGGCGGGGCTGCCCGCCAGACTCCGGCTGCCCGACGTGGCCGGCTTCGTCCGTCGCGTGGCGGCTGCCGCTCGCGCCGGGAGCCGAGAGGCGAGCGCCAGCCCGGACGGCGACCAGTCTCGTGGCGCCCTCCAGGGTGTGTGGGCGCGGTTCGTCGCGCTGGTCGGCGTCGACGACTGGCAGACCCGGACACCGGTCGAAGTCGCACAGGCGGCGGTAGACACTGGGCTCCCCCGGGAGCCGGTCGAGCGCGTCACGGAGTCGTTCCGGGCGGCCGCGTACGGCGGGGGCGACACCGAGAGCGCGGTCGCCGAAGCCAGCGAGGCGCTAGACGCCCTCACCGACCGCGCCGGGGACGACGATGACGAGGAGGGGAGCCGCCAGTGAGCGACACGAGAGCGACACTGCTGGCCGCACTCGGCGTGGCAGCGGCGACGGCGGCGGTCGTGGCCGTGCTCGGGCTCGCGCCCGAGAGTGTGCTGGCGCCCGCCGAGCGCGTCGACGCCACGCTCGGCACGGGCGTCCTCGGCATCGGGCTGCTCGCGTACGCCGTCCACCGGCGGCGCAGCGGCGACGGCGACGACCACGCCGCCGACGACCGGCTGCTGCGGGACGCCGAAGCCGACGGCGCACCGGCTCCCGGCGAACGCGTCGACGCGGCCCTCGCCCGGGTCGCCGCCGATGGGACCGGCCGGCGGAGCAGCGACGCTCGCGAACTCGTTCGTGAGCGTGTCCGCCTGACTGCCGTCCGCGCCGTCGCCCGCGAGGCCGGCGTCGACGAGGGGACAGCCGTCGACGCCGTCGCGGCCGGCGAGTGGACGGACGACCGGGTGGCGGCGGCGTTCCTCGGCGAAGACGACCGCTCGCCGCGGCTCCCGCTCCGGGAACGGCTGCGGGGCTGGCTGCACCCGGGGGAGGCGTTCGAGCGCCGCGCCCGCCGTGCAGTCGGCGCGGTCCACGACGTCGCCGCGGAGGTGGGCCAGTGAGCCGCGAGACCGGCGGGCTGCTCGCGACCCTCGCGCTGGCGGCAGCCGGCGTCGCCAGCGGCCAGCGCGTGCTGTTCGTCGCCGCCGCGATACCGCTGGCGTTCGTCGCGTTCGCCGCGCTCTCGGTCCCGCGAGACCCGGGCGTGGTGCGGGTCGAGCGCGCGCTGTCCGACGCGTCCCCGCTTCCGGGCGACCGCGTGACGGTCACGGTGACCGTCGAGAACACCGGCGACGCCGCGCTGACAGACCTCCGCGTGGCAGACGGCGTGCCAGACGGGCTCCGAGTCGTCGAGGGGACGACCGCGACCGGGCTCGCGCTGCCGGCCGGGGAGACGGCGACGTTCGAGTACGCCGTCGTGGCGGACCGCGGCCAGTTCCCGTTCGACGACCCGACGGCCCGGTTGCGCGGCGCGGGCAGCTCGACCGCGCGAACCGAAACCGTCTCCGCCGACGGCGCAGCCTCGCTGGACTGCCGGGTGACGGTCGCGGACATCCCGCTGCGCCGCCAGACCACCCAGCACACCGGCAGCCTGCCGACGGACACGGGCGGCCCCGGCATCGAGTTCCACTCCACCCGGGACTACCAGCACGGCGACCCCGTCTCGCGCATCGACTGGCGGCAGTACGCGAAGACCGGCGACCTGACGACCGTGAACTACCGCGAGCGGCGGGCGGCCGCCGTCGTGCTCGCGGTCGACGCCCGCTCGGAGAGCGACGTGACCGCCCGGGACGGCGCGCCGTCCGGCGCCGCGCTCTCGGCGTACGCCGCCGCACAGGCCGTCGAGCCGCTCGAAACAGCCGGCCACCAGGTCGGCGTCGCCGTCTTCGACCTCGACCACTCGGCTGCCGCCGCGTCGGGCCCTGCGTGGGTGCCGCCCGGCACGGGCGACGACCACCACGCGCGGCTGGCGGCCGTCCTCCGCGAGGCCATCGACGGCCGTGACGCAGACGACCCCGGGGAGCCCGAGCGAGACGAGGCCCCCATCGACGAGCCGTCGGAGGAGCGCACTGCGCAGCCGGCGGCGGCCGCGGACGGCGGTAGCGGCGGGACGACGTGGCTCGACGGCGAGAGGGACGGTGACGACGACCTCGTCCGCCAGTTCGCCGGCCGGGTCGACGCGGGGACACAGGTGGTGGTCTGTTCGCCGGCGCTCGACGACTTCCCGGCGTCGCTGGCGCGACGGCTCGCCGCCGACGACCACGAGGTCACGGCGGTCTCCCCCGACGTGACGGCGACGGACACGCCCGGACGGACGCTGGCTGCGGCCGACCGCGCGCTGGCGCTCGACCGGCTCCGGTCGACCGGCGCCACGGTCGTCGACTGGTCGCCCGACGAGTCGCTGGCGAGCGCCGTCTCGCGTGCCACCACCGCGGTGAAGGGCGGAGGTGGGCGACAGTGACCGACGACGAGCCGGTCCGCCGCCCGACGCTCGTCGCCGGACTCGTCGTGCTGGCGGTGGTCGCGTTCGCCGCCAACGACGCCGGCGCGACCTACGGCGCGCTCGCGCTGGTCTCGGCAGGCGGCGGCGCCCTGCTGGCAGTGGCCACGGGGCTGGCGGGCCGCGACGAGCCGGTGGCGGTGCTCGCCGCGTCGCTGCTGGCGCCCGCCGGCGGCGCCGCCGTGCTCGCGGCGACCGGGCTGTCGCTGGCCGACCCGCCGCTGCTCGCCGGTCTCCTCGACCCGGTCGTCGTGCTCGGCCTCGCCGCGGCCGGATTCGGCGCGACGGCCGCGTTCACCGGCGGCGTCGGCGGCGGTGCGGTCGGCCGCGCGCTCTCGGTCGTCTCCGCGACCACTGTCCTCCCCGTGCTCGCCGCTCTCGGCGCTGGGGTCTCCCGGTTCGGCCGGCAGGCGGGTCTGCTCGGAGACGTCGGCGGGCTCCTGGACACGCTCGCCACGGTCGCCGTGACGCCGACCGGCGGCGACGTCGACGTGGTGGCGTTCCTCGTCGTGCTCGCCGTGACCGCTCGCGCGCTGGCGGCCGGTATCGACGCCGCACCGGTCGTTGCACTCGCGCCCCGGGACCACCGGGACGCCGTCGCCCGCGCCACCCGGACCGCCGTCGTCGTCTGTCTCTCCGTGTGGCGGCTCGCCGCGCTCGCGTGGCCCGTGGTCGCCGTCCTCGCGCTCGGCGGGACCGCCGACCAGGTCACCCGTCCGTTCCCCGACGCGCTCGTCTCGGTGACGGGGTCGCTGGCGTCAAGCGGCCTGCTTCGGTGGGCGATGCTCACCACCGTCGTCGTCTCGCTGGCGCTCTACGCCGTTCTGCGCGTCGGCCGGCTGGCGACGGGCGACTACCGAGAGAGCCTCCAGCGGGTGGCCCCGACCGTGGGCGGCGGTCTGCTCGCGGCCGGCGTCGGCGTCGTGTTCGCCGACCGGCTGGTCGCGGCCGCACGAACGAACGCCCCCGAGCCGGGGCCGACCGTCGTCACCAACGTCGTCGACCTCGTCGGCGCGCCGGCGCTCGCCCTTTTCGGGCTCGTCGTGCCGCTGCTGGGGCTGGCCGCGCTCCTCGTAGCCTTCGCTGCGCTCGGCGGCCTCCGCGTGATACCGCAGCGCGCCGCGCCGGCAGCCGTCGCCGCAGCCGGTCTCGTCCTCGCGGCCGCCGCAGCCGGCGTGCAGGGCGCCAGCCCCGGGTTCGTCTTCGCGCTCGTCGCCGCGGGCATGGTCGCCTGGGACGTCGGCGAGCACGGCGTCGGGCTGGCGGCGGAGCTCGGGCGGCGCGCACCGACGGCGCGCGTGGAGCTGGTGCACGTCGCCGCCAGCGTGGGCGTCGGCGTGCTCTCGTACTACGGCGCCCGCTGGCTGCACGGCGCCACGACCGGGATGGGCCCGCCCGACCAGACAGGGGCGTTCGTCGCGTTCGCGGCGGCCGCCGTCGCGCTACTGGCGCTGGTCGCCGCGCTGTCCACCCGGCAGTCCAGCGCGTGAGGAACAGGTCTGGACCGCTCGCTACGTGACTGCGGGGACGTCGATTCGGTCGAGAACGTCAGCGACGACGTCGGCGGGGTCGACGCCCTCGACGTTCGCCTCGCCAGTCAGCACGACGCGGTGGACGAGCACCGGCTCGGCGATGGCCTTCACGTCGTCGGGCGTGACGTAGTCCCGACCCTGCAGGACCGCCCGCGAGCGCGCCACCTCGAACAGTTTCTGAGTGCCACGGGGGCTCACGCCGACCTCTACCCGCGGGTCCTCCCGGGTGCCCCGGCCGACGTCCACGACGTAGTCCCGGACACCGTCGGCGACAGAGACGGTCTCCGGAACCTGCTGGAGCGCCCGCAGCGCGTCCTCGGGCACGACCTGCGAGACGTCGGGCGTCGTCGCCGTGCGGTCGGCACGCCGGTCGACCAGCTCCCGCTCGCCGGCCCGGTCGGGGTACCCGATGGCGGCCTTCACCGCGAAGCGGTCGCGCTGGGCCTCCGGCAGCCGGAACGTCCCCTCCTGCTCGACAGGGTTCTGGGTCGCGATGACGAAGAAGGGGTCGGGGAGCTGGCGGGTCTCGCCGTCGATACTCACCTGTCCCTCCTCCATCGCTTCGAGGAGTGCGGCCTGCGTCTTCGGCGGCGCGCGGTTGATCTCGTCGGCAAGCACCACGTTCGCGAACACGGGGCCGCGGTTGAAGCTGAACGACTCCGTGGCGGCGTCGTAGACGTGCGAGCCGGTGATGTCCGACGGGAGGAGGTCGGGCGTGAACTGGATGCGCGTGAACTCGAGACCGAGGGCGTTGGCGAGGCTGCGGGCGGTCAGGGTCTTGCCCGTGCCGGGGACGTCCTCGAGGAGGACGTGGCCGCGGGCCAGCGCCCCCGAGAGCACCGTCTCGAGGAACTCTCGGTCGGTGACGACGGCCCCGGCGACGGCATCGACGACGTCCGTGCAGGTCTGGGCGGCTGTGTCGACGTCCATTCGACTGGCCCGTCGCCGCGGCGGGCCTTGTAGCTGTCGGGACTCCCGACCTATCACCGGCTGGACTGAAACGTTGTTCTGGATACACTTACGTGGGCGCGGCCACTCTAGGCGAGTGGAGTGGTCACCGGCTCCCCACTCCAGTCAGTATCTGTCCGGTCCCCGCTCTTCGGTCCTCCACCCCCATCCAGCCTCGCCCTCGGCCCGGCGCGTCGCTGGCGCGACTCAGAGCGCCAGCCGCATCGCCACGTGCTCGATGCCGGCCTCCGTGAACGGCTCGCCGTCCCGCTCGTAGCCGCGTGCCGCGTAGAACGCCTCGACGTGCAGCTGCGCGTGGAGGTAGAGCTCGTCGAAGCCCTCGCGCGCGGCGTACGCTTCGACGGCGTCCATCACCGCTGCGCCCAGCCCCTCGCCCCGGTGTTCCTCCCGGACGGCGACGCGCTCGACCTTCCCGACGCCGGGCTCGTACTCGCGCAGTCGCGCGGCCGCCACCGGCTCACCGCCAGCACCGCCGTCACCACCTTCCCCGCCGCGGCCACGATTCTCGCCATCGCCGACGGCTTCGTCGTCGTCGGCGTACCCGACGAAGTGTGTCGCCGACGCCTCGTGCTCGTCGACCTCCAGCTCCTCTGGAACCCCCTGTTCGTCGACGAATACCGCGTAGCGAACGCTGAGTGCGTCCTCGTAGCGGTGGTCGTCGCTCTCGACGCGTACTACCCGCATACCCCCACAGAGTGGTGGGGCGGAGAAACGCCTACTGGTCGCCGGAGACGCTCGCCACGAACTCGCCGAGCAGTGTCGACAGCATCGCCGCGAACGCCGTGTCGCGGCTCCAGAACGCCGTCTCGCTTGCTGCGTCGTCGCCACGCACGCTCACCAGCACGGCGTCGTCGTCGGCCATCACGACCCGGTCGGCGCCCATGTTGGGCGTCGGCTGGTGGCCGACCGTGACGGTGCGAGCACCGATCTCCCGAGCCACGTCGAGCACGTCGTCACTCTCGCTGATGACGGTCACCGACACGCCGGCGTCGACGGCTTCCGCGAGCGCGTCGCGGACGCTCGGCCCGACCCGCTGCACGTACTCGGTCCCGTACACCACGTTCTCCTCGGCAGACGCGATCAGCTGGGCCGCCCGCGACGCCACGTTCGTCGAGCCACGGACGGTCCAGATGGCCTCGCTCTCCTCGTCGTCGGTGTCGTACTCCGAGCGCACGCCCTCCAGGTACTCGAAGGCCGAGTCGCTCTCCGAGCGCAGCTGGCGGTAGAGCCGGTCGCGGGCCTCCTCGACCCCGACCGGGCGGTACCGCGTCGGGTTGGACTGTTCGACGTCTACCAGCCCGCGCTCCTCGAGGTCCTCGGCCGCCCCGTACACCTGCGACCGGGGGACCTCGGCGATCTCGGCGACCCCACTGGCGGTGCCCGCGCCGAGCTTCTGCAGCGCGACGAACACGCGAGCCTCGTAGGTCGTCAGTCCCAGTGACTTCAGCGCGTCGACGGCGTCGTCGTCGTTCATTCCGCCTCCGTGCGGTCGCGCGCCCACTCTCGGACCACTCGGTCGTACTGGTCGGCGGTCAGCTCGCCCTCGCGGAACCCCTCGCTGGCGGCCGCGAGGTCGTCGTCCGTCACGTCGGCCTGCGCGAACACGCGCTCGAAGAGGTCCGAGACGACCGTCGCCTCGGTGTCGCCGAGCACGTCGGTCTCGCCGTTCCCGAGCGCCTCACCGACGAACGACACGTCCGTCCCATCGGGGGCGTCGCCGTCCACGACGACCTCGTAGGTCGCGACCGCCGCCGTGTCGTCGTCGTCGTCGTCGCCGTCCTCGCTCAGCCGCCACGCGACGTGCACGCCGTCGTCGGTCGCGACGGCGTTGACCGGCTTCGGGGTCGCTTCGACGTTCGTCACGGTGGCGCCGCGCACGGACTCGGTGAGCGCCACGCGGCCCGCACCGGACACCGACACCGTCGCCGTCAGCGTTCCGCCGGGCTGCACGAGGTCCCGGGACAGCACCCGGGTCGGCGCGTCGGTCGCGGCCGTCGACGCCGCTGCCACGGCTTCGCCGACACCGTTCGCCGCGAGCGGGACGCCCGCCTCGGCCTCGTCGTCGCCGTCGTCGTCCGTCGTCGAGTCGCCGCCGAAGTCGTCGCTCGTCCAGTCAGGGCCGGCGTACTTCGTCCACACCACGAGCAGGCTGGGCAACACCAGCACGCTCGCGAGGAACGCGTAGATGATGGTCAGCCCCGTGATGATGCCGAACTGCTGGAGCGGCGGCAGGATGGCGAACGCCAGCACGCCGAAGCCGCCGACGGTCGTCGCCGCGCTCCCCAGCAGCGCGCCGCCGGTCCCCGTGACCGCCGTGCGCATCGCCGTCCACACCGAGTCGGTGCGGTCGAGCTCCTGCATGTACCGCTCGCTGAGGTGGATGCTGTACGCCACCCCGAGCCCGACAGTCAGGCTCGTGATCATCCCCGTCAGGACGTTGAACGGGATGTCCATCAGGTACATCGTCCCGAGAATCCACGCGACGCTCAGGACGACCGGCAGCAGCGTCACCGCGCCCAGCGTCGCGCTCCCGTCCGTGATGCGGTAGGTGAGCATCAGGAACGCGAACACGGCGACGAGCGTGATGAGCAGGCTCTGGATGACCGTGTCCAGCAGCTGGTCCTGCACGATCTTGTTCAGGATGGCGCTGCCGGTCGCGGTCGCCGTGATGCCGTCGCCCTCGGCGGCCTCGGCGACGTTCCGCATCTGCTCGGTGATGTCGTCACTGGATGCGCCGCCCTGGATGGAGACGACGAGCCGCAGCGCCTCGGCGTCCCCGTCGGCGTCCTGCGCGATGTACGACGACGCCTGCTCGGGCGACGCGTCGAAGAACGCGTCGTAGACGCCCGAGACGTTCTGCTCGGGGACGCCGTCACCGTCGGTGTCCGCCGACTCGAACACCGACGCGAACTGCTCGTCGCTCGCGGCGGTCGCCTGCATCGCGGCCAGCGGCCCCTCGATGCCGGGCTCGCCGTTCGAGAGAATCTGGGTCGTGTCCTCGTCGGCGGCGGCGTTACGGGCCGCCTGTACGCGTTCGAGGGCCGTGTCGCCGTTCACGTCTCCCTCGAGTAGAATCTGGGCCTGCGAGTCCTCGCGCACGAACCGGTCGTTCACGTACTCGAGGTTCTCCTTCGCGGAGTACTCGCCGGGCGCGAACGGCTCGGGGAGGTCTTTCTGCCAGTCGGCGGGGTCGTCGGCCAGGAAGTCCTTCTGCTCGAAGGAGGTGTCGACCTGCGTGCCGCCGTAGGCGCCGGCGGCCGTCACCAGCAACGCGAGCACGATGACGATTGCGGGTGCCTTCCGGGCGGCGGTCGCGCCGACCGCGAGCACGTTGCTGAACCGGCCGCCGCCGGTCCCGAACGCGCGCTTCTTGCGGTCCCAGCCACGGCCCTCGAGGAACTCGTCGAGTTCGACCTTGAGCGCCGGAATCAGGAGCCCGAACACGAGCAGGGCGGCCGTGATGCCGACCGCGCTCACGACGCCGAACTCCTGGATGGGCGGCACCGGACTGGTGAGATTCGACAGGAACCCGATGACGGTCGTGGCGGTCACCCAGACGAGGGCGATGCCGACGCCGCTGAGCGCGACGGTCATCGACCCGCGAACGGAGCTCGGGGTCGACTCGTCGTGGCGCTCCTCGCGGTGCCGCATGAAGATGTGGATGGCGTAGTCGATAGACAGCCCGATCAACAGCACGGGCACCGCGATGAAGATCTGGTTGAACGCGATGTCCGTCCAGCCCATGAAGCCGAACGCCCACACGAGCACCGCGACGATACCGAACAGCCCGAGCAGGATGTCCAGCACGTCGCGGTACGCGATAGTGAGCGCCAGCAGCACGAACACGATGGCCAGCGGTCCGACAATGAGCAGGCTGTCGGCCATCGAGTTGTTGATCTCGTCGGTGATGATGCCGCCACCGAAGATCAGGTACTCGAGGTCGCGGTCCTCGGCGAGGTCCTGCATCGCGAGCTGGGCGTCGACGACGGCTTCGTCGGTCACCTGCCCTCCTGCGGGGACCGCCTCGGCGTCCTGCGTGACGACCAGCATCGTGGCGTCGGCCGAGGTGTCACCCGGCTCGAAGCCGTCCGAGGGCATCAGGGCGAACGGGGAACGGCCGTTCCCGCCGTTCTGCGTGTC
Source organism: Halobacterium rubrum (assembly GCF_021729015.1). Classification (GTDB taxonomy): domain Archaea; phylum Halobacteriota; class Halobacteria; order Halobacteriales; family Halobacteriaceae; genus Halobacterium; species Halobacterium rubrum. Next base: position 1,213,410 of record NZ_JAJQQZ010000001.1, on the reverse strand, counting down.
CGCCGAGAGGACCTGCGAGACGACGTCCTCGACCTCGCTGCCGTTCATCGACTCGAGTTGCTCGCGCTGCTCCGCGAGCGACGCGTTCCGTGCGTCCTCGATGTCGGCTCGCTCGTCCTCGAGTTCGTCGGCCATCGACTCGAGGTCGCTGGCGCGCTGCTCGAGGGCCTGGTACTCCTCGCTGAGCACGCCGACCGTGCCGGCCTCGTAGGCCTGCTGGGCCTCCTGCTCGCTGCCCGCCGCGCGCAGCGCTTCGGCCGCGCGGGCGAACGTCTCGGCGTCCTCGTCGTCGAGTTCGACAGAGGAGTTCGCCGCGACGGAGTTGAACGACGCCTGCGGGCTGGCGTCGGGGTTCTGCCGGAGGAACGTGAGCTCGGCGCGCAGCGCCTCGGCCGTCTCGTTCAGCGCAGTCTGGCGCTGCTCGACGGCGGTCTGTTCGGTCTCGAGTTCGGTCGCCAGCGACCGGACTTCCTCGGCTTCCTCCGTCTGGATGGCCGCGATGGCGACGATGTTCGCGACGCCGGAGACGGACGTGTCGCCCGCCAGCGTACCGTTGACGGTCTCGTTGTCGTACAGCGCTTGCTCGTAGGCGAGCGTCTCGAGGAGCGCGCTGCGCGTGAGCACGTCGTCGCCCTGCACGATGACCTGTGCGGTCGTGGTGTTCTCGTCGCCGGACTGGAAGTTCTGGTCGATGTAGTCGAGCTTCTCCGACTCCTCGCTCTCGGACTGGAACTGGTCCAGCGAGGAGGACTGCTCGACCATCGGCGCGCCGGCGCCGACGGCGAGTGTCAACACCAGCATGACGGCGATGATTGCTCGGCTGTGGTCCGTGACGAGGTCGGCGACGTCGTCGAAGCTCTTCATGGCCACCACCCGGGAGATTGTGTTGGTAGATTCATACTGACAGTCGTGTTTTCACGGCCTACTCACACGCTCGTTCACATAAGCACTCCGGAACGAGCAGCCACTGCGGACACCGCCGTAACGGCGCCCCGGCCCTCACTCCCGGCGGTCCCGGTAGTCGGGCAGGGTGTCGTCCTGCATCACCGCCGACCGACCGCCGTCCACGAGCAGGGACGCGCCCGTCACGAAGCCGGCCTCGTCGCTCGCGAGGAACGCGACGGCCGCCGCCACGTCCGACGGCTCGCCCAGCCGGCCGACCGGGTGGATGGACTCGAGGTGTGACCGGTAGTCGTCGTCCATCCCCGACTCCGTGCGCTCGACGGCGACCCACCCCGGGTTCACCGTGTTCACGCGAATCCCCGGCCCGAAGTCCAGCGCCATCGCCCGCGTCATCCCGTCGATGCCCGCCTTCACCGCGTTGTACGGGAAGTGCTCGGGCATCGTCTGGCGCGCGTGATTCGAGGAGACGTTCACCACGGCGCCGCCGTCGTCCATCGCGCCGACGGCGTGTTTCGTCGTCAGCCAGTACGACCGGAAGTCCGTCTCCAGCACGAACGCCCAGTCGGCCATCGTCGCGTCGTCGGCCGCCGTCTCCGTCTGGACGCCCGCGCTGTTCACGAGCACGTCCAGCCCGCCGAACCGCTCGACGGTCGCCTCGACCAGCGCCTCGATCGCGTCGGGGTCCCGCATATCCGCTCGCACGAAGTGCGCCTCCCCGGCCGTCTGCTCGCTGATCCGGGCGGCCACCGCCTCGCCGTCCTCGACGGTGCGACCGGTCACGACCACGTCGGCGCCTTCCGCGGCCAGCCGCCGGGCCGTCCCCGCACCGATACCCCGGGTGGACCCGGTCACGAGCGCCGTCTGCCCCGCGAAGCGCCGCGCGTCCACCGACTCGTCGTCGCTGCCGGCGTCGGCGGCTACCACTCTGCGACACCTCCGTCCTCGTGGCGCCAGACGGGGTTGTGCCAGTCGGGGTCCTCGGCGGCCGCCAGCGCGTCCTCGTCGACCTCGACGCCCAGCCCCGGCCCCTCGGGGAGGTCGACGTGGCCGTCCTCGTAATCGAAGACCGACGGGTCCTCGAGGTAGTCCAGCACGTCGCTGGTCTCGTTGTAGTGGATGTCGAGGCTCTGTTCCTGGATGAGGGCGTTCGGCGCGACGGCGTCGACCTGCACGCAGGCCGCGAGTGCCACCGGTCCGAGCGGACAGTGTGGGGCCAGCGCCACGTCGTAGGCCTCGGCCATCGCGGCGATCTTCTGCACCTCGGTGATGCCGCCGGCGTGCGAGAGGTCCGGCTGAATCACGTCCACGCTGCCGTCCTCGAAGACCTCCTTGAAGTCCCACCGCGAGTACATGCGTTCCCCCGTCGCGATGGGCGTCGTCGTGTGCGACGCGATTTCGGGAAGCGCGTCGTTGTGCTCGGGGAGTACCGGCTCCTCCACGAAGAACGGGTCGTGGGGCTCGAGGGCGGCGACGAGGCGTTTCGCCATCGGCTTCGTCACGCGCCCGTGGAAGTCCACGCCCACGTCCACGTCGTCGCCGACCGCTTCCCGAACCGCGGCCAGCCGGTCGGCCGCAGCGTCGACGGCCGCCGGCGAGTCGACACGCTTCGTCTCGGGAACGGCGTTCATCTTCAGCGCCGTGAACCCCGCGTCGACCTTCTCGGCGGCGGCGTCCGCCACGTCGTCGGGCCGGTCGCCGCCCACCCACTGGTAGACCCGGATGCGGTCTCGGACCGGGCCACCCAGGAGCTCGTAGACGGGCGCGTCGAACTGCTTGCCCTTGATGTCCCAGAGCGCCTGGTCGACGCCCGCGATGGCCGACATCAGGACCGGGCCGCCCCGGTAGAAGCCGCCCCGATACATCGCCTGCCAGTGGTCCTCGATGCGGGACGGGTCCTCGCCGAGGAGGTAGTTCTCGAACAGCTCCTCGACCGCTGTCGCGACGGTTCGCGCCCGCCCCTCCACGACGGGCTCCCCCCAGCCCACGGTGCCGTCGCTGGTCTCCACTTTCAAGAACAGCCAGCGCGGCGGCGCGTGGAACAGCTCGTAGTCGGTGATTCGCATTGCCGGAGGAACGCGCGCCGCGAACGAAAGTGGTTGGGATGCCGGTGTCTCAGACCGCGGGCGACCGGCCGCCGACGGCGGTGCCGCCGTACTGGTAGTCGCCGAAGCCCAGCAGCGGCATCATCACGAACGGCAGCAGCCAGGTCGCGAGCCCGAACACCAGCCCCTGACCGAACTGGCCGGCGAAGTTCACGAACACCTTCGCCGTCGCGACGAGGTTCACGACCGGAACGAGACACGCGACGAACCACAGCCAGGAGTTCCCGCTCGCTCTGACCAGCACCCAGAGGTTGTACACGGGGATGATGGCCGCCCACCCGGGCTCGCCAGCCTTCTCGAGGGCCTTCCAGTAGCCCGCAACGATAGCGACAGTCAGCGCCAGCCCCACCAGCAGTGCCAGCCCGCCTCCGGCGCCGCTGCCGGACTGGAGGGGGACGAATGCAGTATCGATCACGATAGTTCAGGGTGTCTCGGTCTCCGCATAAAAATGCTGGTGGCTGGCTGCTAGTCCAGCGTCTCCGCGTATTCGTAGTCCGCCGGGTACGCAGTCGGCTCGGCGTCGTCGACAGTGATACCCCAGTCATCGAGGGCGTCCGGGTCGTCGAGTGCCGCCCGGAGCTGCGTCCGGACGTCGTCGACGTCGACGCCGTAGTAGTCCCCGGGGACGCCGTCGAGGTACTGGAGCGCCGTCTCGAAGAGGCTGCGCATGCCGTCGTCGTTCTCGAAGTCGTAGTGCTTGTACGCGCCGGCCGCCACCTGCACCATCCCGTGGAGGAACGCCGACTCGGTCGTGCCGGAGCCGTAGTTGTACCACTCCACCTCGAAGCAGTCGTGGGACTCGTGGTACTCGCCGCTGTTGAACAGGCGGACGCCGTGCTCGACGGCCTTCCGGAGCGTCGCGTGCTCCCACACCCGGCGGTCGGCGCGCCAGCCGGTCGGATTCCCGAGCGGCGGCGCGACGCCCGGGTCGCGGGTGTGGTCGTCCATACCTACCGTACTGGCGCCGGCCACCTAATCCCGTCGGCCACCCCGAGCCGCCACACAGCGACGGCCAGCGGTGCCAGACCCCGACGGTTGGCCGCAACGACAACCCCTTTCAACGCCGCTCCGCTACGAGTACCACATGCGAGTCGAGCAGCTAGGCGACGGCGACCCCTCTGTGGCAGTGGTGGCAGCCATCCACGGCGACGAGCCGTGCGGCGTCCACGCCGTCGAACGCCTGCTCGCCGACGCGCCGGCGGTCCGCGAACCAGTCAAGCTCGTCGTCGCGAACGAGCGAGCGCTGGACGCGGGGGTCCGGTACGTCGACGCGGACCTGAACCGGTCGTTCGGTGAGGACGTCCCCGAGGACGCCCACGAGCGCGTGCTCGCCGAGCGGATGGCCGACGAAATCCGGGGGTGTACGGTGCTGGCCGTGCACTCGACGCAGTCCCACGCCGCCCCGTTCGCCATCTCCAGCGGCGTAGACGCCCCCGTGCCGGCGCTGGTGCCGGCGCTGTCGGTCGACGCGCTCGTCGACACTGGCGACTTCGGCGCCGGACGGCTGTTCGCGACGGAGGCCGACATCCTCGAGGTCGAGGCAGGGCTGCAGGGCTCCGAGACGGCCGCGGAGAACGCCGTCGAACTGGTCCGGGAGTTCCTCGCCGCGACCGGCGTGCTCGCGGACAGCGACGAGCCGGCCCCGGGCCGCGAAGTCCCCGTCTTCGAGATGGGGGAGTCGATTCAGAAGCCCCCGGCGGAGACGTACGAGGTGTTCGCCGAGAACTTCCAGGAAGTCACGGAGGGCGACACGTACGCGGCCGCCGACGGCGAGCCGCTGGTCGCCGACGAGGCGTTCTGGCCGGTGTTGCTGTCGCCGTACGGCTACGCCCACCAGTTCGGCTACCGGGGAGAGCCGGCGGGCGTCCTTCAGTCCTCGGAGGACGGCGCGAACTCAACGAGCGTCAGCTCCCTGTCCAGCGCGCAGTAGTCGTGGGGCGGGTCGCCGACGATCTCCGTTATCTGGTACTCCTCGTCGAACTCCGCGCCGGCGGGTTCGCAGAACTCGTGGCTCGGACAGTCGGTGTGTGGGCACGGCCCCGCGAGCTTCCCCTTGCTGCCGGCGTAGGCGCCCTTCGAGGGGACGTTCGCCGGGACCGAGGACGGTTCGACTTCGACCGCGACGACGCCCTCGTCGTGGACCGCACAGTCCAGCATCTGCCCGCCCTCGCGGACGTCGGTGACCTCGTAGCGGACGCCCTCCGTGAGGTTGAGACACTGCTGGCGGTACGGGCACCCCTCGCAGGCGTCGGACTCGCCGCGATAGACGAACTCGGTGCCCGGGTCGGCGAGCCGTGGCCCGAGCAGCGTAATCGGCATAGACGAGGGTTGATGGCCCGCGTGGTTAAGCCTCCCGCCCCGTGAGTTCGTCGAGCCGGTCGAGGTAGTCGTCGCGGGGAATCTGGTAGGCTGCCCGGTAGTCGACGTCACCGGCGTCGAATCGTTTTGCGAGCGCGACTGCGCCCTCGACGGCGGCCGTCCGGGAGTCGTAGCTGGCGTCGGCGTCTTTCACGCGGACCTGGGGTTCGAGCGCGAGCGACACCCACCAGCCGTCCGGGTCCGAGCCGCCGCGTCGCTTGCGCCGGGAGGGCGGTCGCTGTGCGACCTGAATCGTGGGGAGACAGGGCGCGGGGTACTCGTGGCTGTCGAAGACGTCCGGCCGGAAGACGACGATGTCGCCACCGTCGGGGTCCTCCGTCCACACCTGCCAGTCCTCGGGGAGGTCGCCGTACCCGCTCATTGACCGATGCTTGGCTGCGGCGCCCTAAGCCCTGCCGGTCCGGGAGTGAAAGTGAAGCCACTCCACTGCCGGACCTAGACGGATGCTAGCACACGCTGGAGTCCAGGTATCTGCAGAATTGGGCGACGAGGCCGGCCGCTCCACTTTCACTCCGCAGGGGTGGGTGCGTGGCGCTGGTGTCAGCTGTCGGCCAGCGAGCCGACAGCCTCGACCCCGTCTTCCTCCTCTTCCCCGGCGAGCCACTCGTCGGCCCAGCCCTCGATGGCGTCGAAGACGGGGAACAGCGACTCGCCTTTCGCCGTCAGCGAGTAGTAGGTCGCGACCGGGGACTCCTCCTCGAGGCGCCGGTTCACGAATCCGAGCTCCTGGAGGTCGTCGAGCACGCGGGACAGTGTGCGGGAACTGGCGTCCGTCGAGCGCTTCAGTTCGTTGAAGCGCTTCTCGCCCTCCTGGAGGTCGTGGAGCACGATGAGCCGCCACTGGCTGCCGATCTGCTCGAGGGAGTCGATGACGTAGCAGGCCTCCTCGCTGTAGCGGTCGTCCTCGTCGGTCATGCTCCGTCGTAGCGCACCCAGCCGCATAGTGGTTCCGGGACGTATCTGGTGTCACTCCGACACTTGATGTCGCGTGGGTTCACCGGGTCACCGGGCCCACCCGTCGTCGGTGACGTGGACGCCACCCGGTGGCCCGTCGGTTAGCCGAGACGTATCCGTCACCAGTACCTACGCGGGAGCATGGCAGCCGACGCAGACCCCCACGCCGGACAGCCAGTCGAACACCGGGGCACACCGCTCGAAGACGCCGAGCGCGCCATCGTCCTCCTCCACGGCCGGGGCGCCCGCGCCACCGGCATGCTCCAGATCGCCGAGGACCTCCCCAGCGAGGACACCGCGTTCGTCGCGCCGCAGGCCGCCCGCGCGACCTGGTACCCCCAGTCGTTCCTCGAACCCACCACGGAGAACGAGCCCCACTTCTCGTCGGCGCTCGCGCTCGTCGGCGACGTTCTCGACGACGTCACCGACCACGTCCCCCGCGAGCGCGTGCTCCTGCTTGGCTTCTCGCAGGGCGCGTGTCTCGCCAGCGAGTTCGTCGCGCGCAACCCCGCCCGCTACGGCGGGCTCGTCGTGTTCTCCGGCGGTCTCCACGGCCCCGAGGGCACCACGTGGGACCACGACGGCGACCTCGACGGCACCCCGGTCTTCATGGGCTGCAGCGACCGCGACCCACACATCCCCGAGGAGCGCGTCCACGACACCCGGGACGTCTTCGAGTCGATGGGCGCCGACGTCACCGAACGCATCTACGAGGGAATGGGCCACGGTGTCAACGAGGACGAACTCGAGTTCGCGGCCGAGATGGTGGGCGACCTCTAAGTTTACCTGCAATCGGCCCCTTTCTCCCGCATGGCCGACGCCCCCGACGGCGAACTCGACTGGCGCGAGACGCTCACCGACGAACAGTACCGCGTGCTGCGCGAGCAGGGCACCGAGCGCCCGTACTCGGGCGAGCACGTCGACCGCGACGAGGACGGGACGTACTCGTGTGTCGGCTGCGGCACCGAACTGTTCTCCGGTGAGACGAAGTTCGACGCGCACTGCGGCTGGCCGAGCTTCTGGGACGCCGCCGACGAGGGCACCGTCGAGCGACGCCCAGACCACAGCAACGGCATGGAACGCACCGAAGTGGTGTGTGCCGAGTGTGGCGGCCACCTCGGCCACGTCTTCCAGGACGGCCCCGAGCCGACCGGCGAACGGTTCTGTATCAACTCCGTCGCCTTGGACTTCGAGCCGGACGAGGAGTAGTACCGTCGTTCTGTCGCTGCCTACCGATCGCCCTGTACGTTCGTCGACCCGCAGCCCGGACACTGCGTCATGTCGCCGAGCGTCGGGTGGGTCGCCGAGTCCCAGTCGTCTCGCGGGGCTGTGCGTCCACACTCGTGGCACCGGAGCTGGGTCGCGGCTGACATACGAGTGGGTACCGTGCGCACCACCAAAATAGTTCCCGGCGGCCCAACAGTTACGGCGCGTCCGTCCCAACGCCGTGATGATGGGCGACGGGCCGCGAATCGCCGTCTGGCACCGCGACGACTTCCGCGTGCGGGACAACGCCGCGCTCGCGGCCGCGGCCCGCGACGGCGACCCGCAGCCCGTCTTCATCTTCGACCCCCAGTTCTACGAGTCGGGGATGGCGTGTGACGCCCGGAAGCGGTTCGTCCACCAGTCTATCGCCGCGCTGGACGCCGGGTACCGGGACCGCGGGAGTTCGCTCGTGCTCCGGCACGGCGACCCCGGAGCGGTGCTCGACGACCTCGACGTCGACTGCGTGTACGTGAACCGGAGCGTCACCGGCCGGTACGGCCGCGAGCGCGACGACCGACTGTTCGAGCGGGACGACGTCGAGGTGTTCGCCGACGACGGCGTCGACTGGACCGACCGCGGCCGTGGCGACTACGACTGGCAGGCGCAGGCCGAGGTGTACTTCGAGCGCGAGCGCCGTGAGGCCCCAACCGAGCTGCCGGCGAACCGCATCGAGCGCACCGCGACGGTCGACGCAGTCGAAACCGAGTACGGCGTCGAGCCCGAGAAGACGGGCGTACAGCGCGGGGGCGAGTCCGCGGCGTGGCAGCGCCTCCGCGCGTTCACCGACGCGATCGGGGACTACCCCGGCGGCATCTCGGCGCCCACCGAGGCCGAGGAGCGCACGAGCCGGCTGTCGCCGTACCTCGCGTTCGGCTGCCTGACGCCCCGGCAGGTCCACCAGTACGTGAAACGGGAGACTGGCGACGGCCGCGCGGTCTCGATGTTCGAGAGCCGGCTGTACTGGAACCGCCATTACAGCCAGAAGCTCGCTGACTGGCCCGGCTGGACGGAGACGGCCGTCAACCCCGTCTATCGGGGGCTGTACCGGTCCGAGCACGACGAGGCGCTGGCGGCCGCGTGGCGCGAGGGACACACCGGATACCCGCTCGTGGACGCGAGCATGCGAGCGCTCCGCGAGACCGGCTGGCTGAACTTCCGGATGCGGGCGATGTGCGCGACGTTCTACCACTACGTGCTGCGGTGCTGGTGGCAGCCGGGCGCCGACCACTTCTACCGCCACCTCGTGGACGCCGACGCCGCCATCAACTACACGCAGTGGCAGACCCAGTGCAACCTCACCGGCGTCCACCCAGTCCGGGTGTACAACCCCCGCAAGCAGATCCGGGAGAACGACCCCGACGGCGAGTTCGTCCGCGAGTACGTTCCCGAGCTGCGGGATCTCCCCGACGAACACCTTGCTCGCCCCGAGAAGGCGCCGCTGTCGGTGCAAGACGACTGCGGCGTCCGAATCGGCGAGGACTACCCGCGGCCGGTCGTCGAGTTCGAGGCGCGCCGGGAGCAGGCGCGCGAGGACTACGCGCGCCTCGCCGACCGCGCGCGGGAAGTCATCGAGCACGACCCCGAGATTCGGCGGCGGGCGAGCCTCTCCCGGCGCGGCAGGCCGAGGCCCGACGGCGACGAATCGGGCGACCGGCCGACCGCCGAGGAGCAGGCGAGCCTCGGGGACTTCTAAGCGAAATCCGTTTTCCCGTCCGCGACCTACCCGGGGTCAGTGACCGACATCTCGAAGGACCGGTTCCTCGACGCGCTGGAGGGCGTCGGCCGGCCGGTGGCGACGGCCGAACAGGTCGCCCGCGAACTCGACTGCACACAGGCGGAGGCCACAGAGGCGCTTGCGTCGCTGGTCGAGGACGCCGACGTCGAGCGGGCCGACGTGGAGAGCGACCCCGTGGTGTGGTACCCACGGGACTGGCTGGAGCTCACGGACCGGGAGCGCGTCGTGCCGTTCCCGGACCGCCGCGAGATAATCGTCGACCAGCCCAGCCAGCTCACGCGCGCCCAGCTCTCCCGGTTCGCGCACCTCGCCGACACTACGCGAACCGGCAGCTACCGCTACGAGATCCGCGAGGAGGACGTGTGGGCGGCGCCGTTCGACAGCCTCTCGGACCTCGTCGCGGCCATCGAGGAGGTCCTGCCGCGGGACTGTCCGGGGCTCGTCGAGTGGGTGCGCGAGCAGTGGACGCGCGCCACCCGGTTCCGGCTGCGCACGCACGACGACGGCTACGTCGTCCTCGAGGCGACCAACGAGAGCCTGCTGGGCAACGTCGCCGAACAGAAACTCGACGAGGACGTCCTTCGGGCCCCCATCTCGGACACGGAGGCGTGGGTCGCCGAGGAGAAGGTCGCCGAGCTGAAGCGCACGCTGTACGAGGCCGGCTACCCCGTCCGGGACGACCGGGACCTCGAGTCCGGCGAACCCCTCGACGTCGACCTCGAACTGGAGCTGCGGGCGTACCAGCAAGACTGGGTGGACCGCTTCGAGGACGCCAGTTCCGGCGTACTCGTCGGGCCGCCGGGTTCGGGGAAGACCGTCGCGGCGATGGGCGCGCTGGAGTCGGTGGGCGGCGAGACGCTGATTCTCGTCCCGAGCCGCGAGCTCGCGGCGCAGTGGCACGAGGAACTGCTGGCGAACACGAGCCTGACCCGCGACCAGATCGGCGAGTACCACGGCGGCGAGAAGCAGGTCAGACCCGTCACCATCGCGACCTACCAGACGGCGGGGATGGACCGCCACCGTCACGTCTTCAGCGACCGCGAGTGGGGGCTCATCGTCTACGACGAGGTCCACCACATCCCCGCCGAGGTCGCGCGGCGGTCGGCGAGCCTCCAGAGCAAACACCGCCTCGGGCTCACTGCCACGCCCGTCCGCGAGGACGACAAGGAGGCCGACATCTACACGCTCGTCGGCCGCCCCATCGGCACCGACTGGGACGCGCTGTTCGACGCCGGTTTCGTCGCCGAGCCCGAGGTCGAAATCCGGTACGTGCCGTGGCGCGACGACGACGACCGCTACGAGTACGCGTCGGCCAGCGGCCACACCCGCCGTCGGCTCGCCGCCGAGAACCCCGCCAAAGAGGACGAGGTCGAACACCTCGTCGGCCAGCACAGCGACAAGCAGGCGCTCGTGTTCGTCGACTACCTCGAGCAGGGCGAACGCATCGCCGACCGCCTCGACGCACCGTTCGTAAATGGCGAGACGCCACACAGCCGCCGGGAGGCGTACTTCGACCAGTTCCGGACGGGCGCCGTCGACTCGCTGGTCGTCTCCCGCATCGGCGACGAGGGCATCGACCTGCCGGACGCCGAGTTCGCCGTCGTCGCCTCCGGGCTCGGCGGGAGCCGCCGGCAGGGCGCTCAGCGAGCCGGCCGGACGATGCGGCCGGGCGGCCGGTCGTTGCTGTTCGTGCTGGCGACCCGTGGAACCGAGGAAGAGGAAGACGCCCGCAGCCGGATGCGGCACCTCTCGGCGAAGGGCGTTCGCGTGACAGAATCCGGGGTCGACCGTGACTGACGGCGCCGACGAAACCGACGACCTGCGGGCGCTCCACGACCACCTCGCTGCGACGGGCGAACGGCCGGTTGACCGGACGGCGAGCCACTACCTCGGGGAGGCCGAGGCCGTCGTCGCCGACGCGCTCGCGCCGGACGCCGGCGAGGACGTCGCTCGGAAGCGGGTCGAGCAGGCCCGCGAGCTCCTGTCGAACGTCGACGGCACCGGCGACGACGCGGCCGACGAGCACGTCGCGGCGGCCCGGACGCTCTGTGACCGGGTGCTCGGCGACGTCTGACACTGGCCGCTGGGGGTGACGGCGGGTTCGCGACGAGAACACCCCGGGGAGTGTGACCGACTATCACACGTGAGAACACGGGGGAGCGATTTAAGTCACGGGTTCGCTACTGTGGTGACGTTCGAGGACACGGTACACACATGTTCGAATTCATCACGTCGCTGGTGTCGGGTGCGACGGGCGCCAACCCGCCAGCCGACGCCGACCCCTCCAACGGTGACTCGGGCGACGAGGAGGCGACGGCCGACCCCCGCCAGCAGTCCTCCTACGCACACGACGGCCACGACCCCCACGAGTGGGAGACAGATGACGGCTACCGGCCGGAAGCGTGGCGCGAAGAAGCGACCGTCGGGTCGGTCGTCGAGAGCTTCCTCTTCGGCATGGGCTACCCCGTGTTCATCGTGGACGCCGGCGGACACTTCACGAAGCTCAACGAGGAAGCCCGCGAGCTGTTCGGCCGCGACCCCGGCCAGCTCTACGGCGACTGCCTGTTCGACTACGACGAGGCGGACAACTCCGTCATGCGGGAGGTCCTCGACACGGGCGAGGCCGTCCGCAACCTCGAGGACACCGTCCACGTCGACGGCGACGAGGTCCCCGTGAACCGGACCGTCCTGCCCCTGTTCGGGCCGGACGGCGAGGTCGCTGGTGCGCTGGAGATCAACGAGGACATCTCCGAGCGCGTCGAACTCGAGGAGCGCGAGGCCAAACTCGAGGCCTACCAGAGCGAGGTCGTCGAGGAACTGAAGACCGGCCTGGACGCGCTCTCCCGCGGGGACTTCACGGTCGAGCCGTCGGTCAGAGAGCCCGACGCCGACTTCGAGGCCATCCGGAACGTCTACCGGGAGTTCGACGAGATGGCGTCGGACCTCTCGTACGCCGTCGAGACGACGCGAACGACGCTCCGGGAGGCACGCGACCACGCCAGTAGACTGGAGACAATCGCGGACTCCCTGAGCCGGGCGAGCGTGGACGCGAGGGACGCCATCGCCGAGATAGAGTCCTCCAGCGAGGACGTCGCGGAGCTCGCCGACGACCAGACGGCGGCCGCCGAGCGCGCCGAGGCGAACGTCTCGGACCTGTCTGCGACCGTCGAGGAGATCGCGGCGACCGCCAAGGAGATCGACGAGCTCGCAGCGGACGCAAACCGACTCGCGAGCGACGGCGCGGCGGACGCCGAGGACGCCATCGAGCGCATGGAGTCGGCGATGGCTGCCTCCGAGCGCAACATGGAGGTCGTCGAGTCACTCGAGGAGCAGATGGAGCGCATCAACGAGATGACCGACCTCATCGCCGACATCGCCGACCAGACGGGGATGCTGGCGCTGAACGCGAACATCGAGGCGGCGCGAGCGGGCGAGGCCGGCAGCGGGTTCGCCGTCGTCGCCGACGAGGTCAAGGACCTCGCCGAGGAGTCCAAAGACGCCGTCGAGGAGATCTCGGTGGTCGTCGACGACCTCAAGGACGGCATCGACCAGACGGCCGACGCCATCCACGACTCGAACGAGGAGGTCCGGGCGGGCGCCGACGCCGTCGAGGACGTGGTCGACCGCATCGAGGCCATCGAGGAGGCCATCGGCGAGACGAACCACGGCCTCGGCGAGATCACGGACGCGACCGAGGACCAGGCCGAGGCCGCGGAGACCGTCCACCACCTGGTCGAGGAGGTCGCGGACTCCAGCCGGGAGGTCGGCGGCCGGATGCAGGACGTCGCCACGGGCGTCCAGCAACAACGCGACTCCGTCTCCGACGTCGCCGAGCAGTCCGGCGACGTCGACGACGTCTCCGAGGAGATGGCCGACAGCCTCGACGCCTTCCGGCTGACCGACGACGAGGACGCACGCCTCGACGAGTAGACGGACTCGCCGTACGGCGGCGCCGGCGTCGTCGCCGGCGAGAAGTTACGTGGCGCGCGGCCCACTGTGCCGACGTGACCGAACCCGCGTTCGACGACTTCGACCACGAGTCACACATGCGTCGGGCGTTCGCACTCGCTCGCGAGGCCGCAGAGCGCGGCGACCGACCGTTCGGTAGCGTACTCGTGCGCGACGACGAGGTCGTCATGACCGAGTCGAACCGCGTCGTCACGGCCGACGACGTTCGGCGCCACCCGGAACTCCACCTCGCGTACCGGGCCTGCCGGGAGCTGGACCCGGCCGAGCGCGCCGAGACCGTGATGTACACGAGCACCGAGCCGTGCCCGATGTGCGCCGGCGGGATGGCCACGGCCGGATTCGGGCGCGTCGTCTACAGCGTCAGCGGCGAGGCGGTTGCTGCGTTCACCGGCGGCGAGCCGTCGGTCCGGTCGGCGGAGATTCTGGACGGCGCCACCGACGTGGTCGGCCCCGTACTGAACGAGGCCGGCCGCCAGATCCACCGCGACTTCGACTGGTGAGGCCAGCCGCGACCTGCCCTCTGACGGCGACCATCCAGTGACCGTCGCGTAGAACACTCGAAAACCGGAGGGTGGGTTCGTCAGGCTCGCTGCGCTCGTCTTCCGAGCCCCGCGTTCGTTTCACTCACGAGGCACGCCGTTCTCGTGGCGGGGCAGGTAGTCCCGCCCGCCCTTGTCGACCTGCAGTTCGTCGTCCTCGACGACGACCTCGCCGCCGACGATGGTGTGGGTCGGCAGCCCGGTGAGCTCCTCGCCGTGGAACGTCGAGTACCGGGGCTCCATCGTGTGGTAGAAGTCGTCGTCGACGACCTGGCTCTTGTCCAGGTCCACGATGACCATGTCGGCGTCCGACCCCTCGGCGAGCGCGCCCTTCCGGGGGTAGAGCCCCCAGCGCTTGGCGTTGTTCTCGGCACAGATCTCGACGAGGCGCTCCATCGAGATGCGGTTCTCGTTGACGCCCTCGCTCATCATCACTGGCAGGAAGTACTCGATGCCGTTGTTGTCGCCGGGGATGGCGTCCCAGATGTCGCCGTGCTTGCCCGTGTCCTTCTCCTTGTACTCGATCTTGTGCGGGCAGTGGTCGGTCCCCATGTAGTCGACGGCGCCGTTGCGCAGCCCCTCCCAGAGGCGTTGTCTGGAGTCCTCGCCCCGGAGCGGCGGTGAAATCTTTCCCCACGTGCCCAGCTCCTCGTCGTCTTTCGTGTGACAGAGGAACGCCGGCAGCGTCTCGGCGTGGACGTTCACGCCCTGCTCCTGATAGCGCTCGCAGATGTCGACGCCCTCGCCCGTGGACATGTGGACGATGTACGACCGGGAGTCCGTGAACTCCGTGAGCTGGGCGATCTGCTCGATCTGCATCGCCTCGCAGATGTTCGGCGCCGACTCCGACCACGCCCGCAGGTCGTTTCGACCCTCCGCCTGGAGTTCCTCGCGGCGCTTCTGGGCGAGGTCCTCGTTCTCCGCGTGGAACATCACCACGCCGTTGTTGATGTCCGACACTTTCGAGAGCAGGTCGTACACGCGGCCGGCGTCCGAGTGCTCGATGCCCAGCTCCGGCGCCGCGTACTTGTACCAGTTGAAGAAGATCTTGAACGACCGAATCCCCTCGTCGGCGAGGTCACGAATCTCGTCGAAGTGGTCGTCCTTGTGGATGATGGCGTGGTAGGCGAAGTCGATGTAGGAGTTCTGTTCGCCCGCCCGCCGGAAGAAGTCCATGTCCGGCGTGTAGGGGTCGGGCTGCAACAGGAAGTTCACGACCGTCGTCACGCCGCCGTGGACGGCGCCCCGGGTCTCCGTTTCGAAGTCGTGCTCGAGGCCCTCGTGGTAGTCGTACTCGTACCGGGAGAGCCCCCAGTGGACGTGGGGGTCGACGAACCCCGGAATCAGGAAGTTCCCCTCGGCGTCGATGGTCCGTTCGGCGTCGGGGAGGTTCGGCTCGGTGCCGACCCGCAGAATCTTCCCGTCCCGGGCGGCGACGCCGCCGTCGACGGTACCCGACGGCGTGACCACACGCGCGTTCTCGACTCGGAGATCTGCCTGCTCGCTGACCATGTGTGTGAAAACCACACGCTCGACTTAACTCTATGCATGACCCCGGTCGCAGCACGGGGTCTCGAGGCCAGAACCGCCCGCAGGGGCGGGCTCCGCGTCAGGTCGGCTCCTCGAGGCCGGCCTCCGCGGCCAGCCGCTCGTGGCACTCCGCAGGGTGTTCGGGGTGGACGGCGACCGGCTTCCGGCGGTCCTCCACGTGGATGACCACCGCCTGCCGGTCGTCGTACGTCCGGTAGAGGCTGTAGGCGCCGACCGCCGCGAACCCCAGGCCGACGAGCGGATTCCGGGTGGCCACGACGTACGCGCCGACCCCGACCAGCAGCAGGCTCAACACGGCGGTGTCCCAGGCGAGCATCCGGAGACCGATTCGCGAGACTGCGTCGTCGTGGATCTTCACGCGCTCGTCGCCCCGGTCGACGAAGATGGCGTCCGCCGAGTACCCGACCCAGCCGCCGTTCCGGAGCCCCATCCGAGTGATTTCGACGTCGCTGCTACCGGTGCCGTGGGTGGTCGCGTCGCCGCTTCGGGGGCCGGACTGGGCGCGCGCCGCCCGCTCGTCTGCCAGTGGTTCGTCGTCGCCCCGTCTCTCCTCGTCGGCTGCTCCGTCGCCGTCTTCGTCGGTCATGGTCGAAAGAACCGGTGGGGTGGTTTCAGCGTTGGGCCGCCGCAGTCAGTCGTCGTTGGCGATGTCCTCGTTGGCAGGTTCGCCGCCGGGGAAGAACTGCTCGTGGAACGGGTCGAAGGCGTCCTCGTCCTCCGTGATTTTCTCCCAGGCGGTCAGGCCGCGCTCCTCGTGGCTGCCGGGGATGGTGTTGTCGAGGATGAACGCCGCGATGCCGCCGACCGCAATCTCGGTGCCGAGGATGATGCTGATGGTGGTGGCGACCTCGGGGATGCCGAGCACCTGGCCGAGCACCGGGACGTTCGAGAGGCCGGCCTCGAAGGACGCCTCGGCGCTCTGGACGTTCGAGACGTACTGGGGGATAGAGAGCCCGGCGAACAGTCCGAACCCGAGCACGAAGACGTTCCGGTTCTGGTTCATGTCGACGTGCTGGAGCTGGGAGATGCCGACGCCGACAATCTGCGCGAACATCGCGAGGAACAGGCCCCCGACGATGGCGTTCGGGATGGTCGTGACGAACGCGCCGAAGTACCCGATGTACCCGACGAGGATCATCACGATGGCGCCGATCTGGACGACGTACCGGGAGGCGACGCCCGTGATGCCGATGGCGCCGACGTTCTCGGTGTACGACGTCGAGCCGTTCCCGGTGCCCATGATGCCGGCGAAGGCGTTCCCGAGGCCCTCCATGCCGAGGCCGTGGTTGATGCGCTGCTTGTTCGGCGCGCCCTCGCCGGCCATGCGGGCGACGGAGTGGTAGTCACCGAAGCTCTCGATGGCGGACGCGAGCATGCCGGCGCCCATGCCGACGGCGAACGAGCCGGTGAACAGCGGGGTGCCCCACTGGAACGGCGTGATGGCGCGAATCGCCGGCGCGTCGGCGACGCCGCTGAGGCTCACGATGTCGACGACGCCGGCCAGCGAGAGGGCGAGCGCGATGAGGTACGCCGAGCCGAGCCCGAGCAAGACGGGGAACAGCTTGAACACCCGCGAGTAGTGGTCGATGTACTGCGAGAACAGCACGATGAGCCCGAGGGTGAGCCCGACGAGGTACCAGTTCTGTGACGCGCTCGTGATCTGGGGGACGCTGATGAGCGCCAGCCCGATGAGGGAGATGACCACGGCGATGACCAGCGGGCCGATGTAGCGTTTCAGTCGGCCGAACAGCCCGAGGTACCCGATGAGTACCTCGGCCCCGCCGGCGACGATGATTGCGCCCTGGAGTTCCCGCATCATCACTGTCGAGCTGGCGCCGCCGTCGGCGCCGCCGAGGACGCCGATGATGGCGATAGCGGGTCCGAGCATGGAGAATGTCCCGCCCTGCACGATCGGGTACTTGTTCCCGATGGTGGTCTGAGCGAGGGTCGCGACGCCGGAGACGACGAAGAACGTCCCGACGAGCTGGGCGGTCTGGCCTGCGTCGAAGCCGAGCAGCCCGGCCAGCACCAGCGGGATGGCGATGGTCGACCCGACCATCGTGAGCCAGTGCTGCGTGCCGAGCAGGATGGACTGGAGGAGTGGCGGCTTGTCCTCGATGCCGTACTCCACCATACTCGCTTCGCCGCCGTCTGTGGCGAGTTCGGGGTCGGTCGAGCTGTGCTCCGCGCCGTCTCCGTTCGCGTCTGTCGTCATGCGTGAGCCCTCCGTCCAGTGTGACAGCCGGTTCCGTGGGGAGTGCTGTCGTGTCTGGGACGTACCCACCTGAGCTAAGATACCCCATAAAACTGCCGCAAAATTTGGTGCAAGTTCACGATGAACACACACTCGGGGCGGGCGCCGGGGAAACGTATTTGCGCTCCGCGTCAGTCGGTGACGTATGGCACGTGAAACCGGCGGCGAGTACGCCGTCCACGCCGACCTCCAGGTGATGGTGGAGACGCGTGACGGCGTCGGGCTCGCCACCGACGTCTACCGGCCCGCCGACCCCGAGACGCGGGAGCCGATCGAGGAGCCACGCCCGGTCATCCTCGACCGGACGCCCTACGACCGGACCGGCGGGCGGCTCCGCCACGGCGAGTGGTACGCCTCCCGGGGGTACGTCGTCGCCATCCAGGACGTCCGGGGGCGCTTCGACAGCGAGGGCGACTTCTACATCAACCGCCACGAGGCCGAGGACGGCGCCGACACCGTCGAGTACCTCGCCGACCAGCCGTACTGCGACGGCCAGGTGGTCACGCTCGGCACGAGCTACGGCGCCTGGGTGCAGAGCGCGCTCGCCACGCAGGACCCCGACGGGCTCGCCGGGATGTTCGTCAACATGGGCGCCGCGAACGGCCGGGAGAAGACGTTCCGGCACAACGGCGCGTTCGAGCAGCGGTGGCTGGCGTGGGCGCTCACCCTCGGCGCCGGGTTCGCCCACGAGAGCCTCGCCGACCCGGACGTCCAGCAGACCTTCGCGGACGTCGACGTCCGGGAGGTGTTCGAGAACGGCCCCATCCAGCGCGGCGAGAGCGCGCTCGCCGAACTCCCGCAGTACGAGGAGTGGACCTTCGACATCATGACGACGGCATCGGCCAGCGACGACTACTGGCAGAACCCGAGCGTGAACTTCGAGCGCTACTACGACCAGAGCGCGGACGTCCCGACGGTCTACTCGGGCGGCTGGTACGACTCGTACACGGGCGCGACCTGCGACAACTTCGTCGGGCTCGCCGACCGCACGGACAGCGACCACTACCTCCTGATGGGGCCGTGGACGCACCTCGCCCGGCTCCCCGGCGGCCACGACCACAGCGAGGAGCTGCTGTTCCCGCCGCTGACGTGGGAACAGCCGACGGCCGGGGACCTCGCGTTCGGCGAGCACGCCACCCGGAAGTACCGCGAGACCCGCAAGCGCTTCTTCGACCACTACGTGCGTGGGATGGACACCTGGAGCGACCAGCCCCGGGTCGAGTACTTCCTGATGGGGACCGGGGACGGCCACCGGACCGACGACGGCCACCTGTTCCACGGCGG
This sequence comes from Halobacterium rubrum, assembly GCF_021729015.1. Taxonomy (GTDB): domain Archaea; phylum Halobacteriota; class Halobacteria; order Halobacteriales; family Halobacteriaceae; genus Halobacterium; species Halobacterium rubrum. The sequence goes on along the minus strand of NZ_JAJQQZ010000001.1, from coordinate 1,194,474 downwards.
CGAGTGGCGCACGGCCGACGAGTGGCCGCCCGAGGAGACCGAGATGACGCGGTTCTACGCGCACGGCGACGGCACGCTCTCGACTGCCGAGCCGACCGCCAGCGAGTCGTACACGTCCTACGAGTTCGACCCCGAGGACCCGGTGCCGACCATCGGCGGGAACACCTCGTCGTACCTGACCTTCGAGCCCCGCGAGGAGTCCGTGGAGGCACACCCGCTCGGCGACCGGAACATCGTCGACTTCGCGGGCCGGGGCGGCTACGACCAGCGCACCGACCAGGACACGTTCGGCGCGAGTCCGCCGTACGGCCCGCTTAGCCAGCGCGACGACGTGCTGACGTTCCGCACGCCACCGCTGGAGGAGGCGGTCGAGATTGCGGGCCCCATTCGGGTGCGGGTGGCCGGCGAGACGGACGGTCCCGACACCGACTTCACGGCCAAACTGGTCGACGAGTACCCCGCCAGCGACGACTACCCGGAGGGCTACGACCTGAACCTCTCCGACTCCATCTGTCGGGGCCGCTACCGGGGGTACCGCGACGAGCCGGACCTCCTCGAGCCCGGCGAGGTGTACGACTTCGACATGGAGCCCTACGACACGGCGAACGTCTTCGCCGAGGGCCACCGCATCCGACTGGACGTCTCCTCGTCGAACTGGCCGCGGTTCGACGTGAACGCGAACACGGGCGGCGAGCTCTACACGGGTGCCGCGAGCGAATCGAGTGGCACGTCGTCAGCGCATCGCGCTGACGGAAACGACGACTACCGGGTCGCCGAGAACACCGTCCACCACTCCGCGAGCCACTCGACGTACGTCGACCTCCCGGTCCGGTCGCTGGACTGACTGCCGCCCTCACGTTCGCTGGGCCGTTTCGAAGCCGCCGCCCGTGATTTGTTACACAGTATCGCGGTACGAATTGGCACAACACTTAACAGCGGGCTCTTCCGTATATCACAGTCGTTCGACCGGGTCGCCGGACGCACCGAACCATGTGCTGGAACCCAACACGCAGAGCGGACGCACGTACACACGCCGGAGGTGGGCCACCGTGAAGCCGGCCGCCTTCGAGTACCACCGGCCGGACTCGGTCACCGAGGCGACGGAGCTGCTGGCGGACCTCGGGCACGACGCCGAGCTGCTGGCGGGCAACCAGAGTCTCGGCATCATCATGGCGAACCGCCTCGCCACGCCGGACCACCTCGTCGACCTCGGGCAGGTCGAGGCGCTCTCCGGCGTCACAGTCCGCGAGGACGCGGTCGAGATCGGGTCGATGACGACCCACCGCGACCTCGAGTTCGCCGACGACCTCCGGGACGCCCTCGAGATGGTGCCGGAGGCAGCCGAACAGATTGCGGGGCCGGCGGTCCGGAACCAGGGGACGGTCGGCGGTAGCGTCGCCGAGGCCGACCCGGCTGGCAACTACCCGGCGGCGTTCGTCGCGCTGGACGCCGACTTCCACCTGACGTCAGCCGAGGACGAGCGCACCGTCTCCGCCCGCGACTTCTTCGTCGCGTACATGTTCACCGACCTCGGGCCGGACGAACTCGTCACGGGCGTCACCATCGACCGGGCGCCGTTCCCCGTCGACCGCACGGGGATGGCCTTCGAGGAGCTGAAACGCGGTGCGCAGACGTTTCCGACGGTGAGCGCCGCCACGTCCCTGCGCGTGGACGACCCCGACGCCGACGACCCGGTGATCGAGGACGCGCGCGTCACGCTGGCGAACGTCGCCGACGTCCCGCTGCACGTCCCGGACGCCGAGGCGACCCTCGAGGGCGGGACGCTCGACGACGGAATCGACGCGGCCGCCGACGCCGCAATCGAGGCCGCGGACCCCTCGCCGGAGATGCACGCCGACGAGGAGTGGAAGGTCGAACTGGCCGGCGAGTACACCCGCCGTTCCCTGCGAACGGCACACGAACGAGCGACAACACGATGATAGAATTCTCGGGCGACTTCGAGTCGGAGCACGGACCGGACGAACTGTGGGCGTACTTCACCGACCCGGACATTCTGGCGGAGTGTGCGCCGGGCTGCGACCACATCGAACAGGAGTCCGAGTCGGAGATGTCCGCCACGGTCTCGGTCGGCGTCGGCAGCGTCAAGCCGACGTTCGACGTCGAGATGGTGGTCGTGGAGGCCGACCAGCCGAACCGACTGGTGATGGACGCGGGCGGCGACGCCTCCCGGAACTCCTTCGAGACGGTCGCGGAGATGACCCTCGAGGACGACGGCGAGGGCGGCACGTACGCGACCTGGCACGCCGAGACGAACGTCTCCGGGCTCATCGCGAGCCTCGGCCAGCGCGCGCTCGGCAGCGTCGCCGACCGGCTCGTGAACAACTTCTTCGACGACCTCGAAGCCCTCGCCGACGAGGGCGTGCCGGCCGAGTCCCGCATCTCGGGGAAGCCCGAGGCCACCGCCACGCTCGAAGAGTAACAGACCGTTCTGGCCGACCAGTTCCGGTGTCGCCGCCTATTCGCCTTCGTCAGTCTCGCGGAGCCGCTGGCGGATGCGGTGGGGCGTCATCGGGATCTGGTTGGTGACGAAGTCGTATTCGCGCAACGCGGCGTTGATCGAGGAAGCGATAGCGACCGGCCCGTCGATCATCCCGCCCTCGCCGGTGCCTTTCGCGCCAGTGGCCGTGAACGGCGACGGCGTCTCGGAGTGCTCGAGTTCGATGTCCGGCATGTTCTTCGTCGACGGCAGGAGGTACTCGAACATCGTGATGGCCTGGGGCTGGCCCTCGTCGTCGTACTGGAACTCCTCCATGAGCGCGGCGCCGACGCCCTGCGCGAGGCCGCCGTGAGCCTGCCCGTCGACGATGGTCGGGTTCAGGCGGGTGCCGCAGTCCCGCAGCGAGTAGAACGTCAGAATCTCTACCTCGCCGGTCTTCGTGTCCACCTCGACGATGGGCGCGTTCGCGGCGAACGCCGCCGTCGGGTAGACGGGGTACTTCTGCGTGAGCGCCTCGTCGAACTCCGGCAGCTCCGTCGTCGGGTGGTCGTAGTCGTACTGCACCCGAGTAAGGCGCTGGCCGCGGCCGCTGTCGAGTTCCGCCAGTTCGTGGAGTTCGAGGCGTTCGCCGGACTGCTGGCACTCGACGCCGCCGTCCCGGTAGACGATGTCGTCGAGCGCCGACCCGAACGCCTCCTCGGCGGCGAGCTGTCGGCAGTTGTGCCGCAGCGTCTCCGCCGCGCCCTCGGTCGCGCCGGACAGCATCACCGCCATCCGGGAGGCGGCGGTGCCGTACTCGGTCGGCGCCGTCACGCTGTCGAGGTACCCGACCTCGACGTCGCTGGGGAGCACGCCGAGCTGGTCCGCCAGCAGCTGCGTGACGAGCGTCTGGTGGCCCTGCCCGGAGGTGTCTGTCGCGAGGTACGCCTGGACGCTGCCGTCCTCCTGGAGTTCGATGCGGAAGTGCTCGGGGAGCTCCTCGACGTCCTCGCGCTCGCGCTCCTCGAGGGCGCCGTCCTCGGTGCGCTGGCGGTCCGTCCAGTCCGACCCCGAGACGCCGGGCTCGATGTGGATTGTGTAGCTGACGCCCCGGTACTTGCCGTCCTCGCGTTTCGCCTCGACGACCTCGGGGTCCAGCAGGCCGCCCTCGCAGACCTCTCGCTCCTCGACGATGTTCTGGATGCGGTCGAGGGCTTCCGGGAAGTCCCCGGAGTCGTAGACGTTTCCTGTCGGAATCTTGTGCGGCATCTGGTCCGGCTGGACCAGATTCGCCTGCCGGACGTCGACCGGGTCCGCACCGAGGTCGTGAGCCATCTCGTCGACGGCCATCTCGAGGGCGTGGAGGTGCGCCGGCACTCCGAAGCCCCGGTAGGCGGTCTGGCTCGTCTTGTTCGTCATCACGAGCTCGTAGTCGTACCGGACGTGCTCGACGTCGTAGGCGTTCGTGACGACGGACAGCGGCTTCAGCGCCTGATTGACCGGGTAGCGGGGGAACGCGCCGAAGTCGTCGACGAACCACGTGTCGACGCCGCGGATGGTGCCGTCGTCGTCGTACGCCAGCCGCACCCGGTACTCGCGGTCCGAGGAGTGCATGTCGCCACCCTGGAGGTTCTCGATGCGGTCCTCCACGAACTTCACGGGCCGGCCGTCGAGTTGCTGGGAGGCGACGGCCGCCAGCACGCAGTAGCGGTGGATGGCGATCTTCGTGCCGAAGCTCCCGCCGACGTCCGGCGGCACCTCCAGATTGACCTTCTCCGGCGGGTAGCCCAGCGTCTCGTAGACCGTGTCGTCGACGAGCGTGTGCAACTGGATGTTGCAGTCGACGTCGAAGGCGTCGTCGTCGGTGTCGTACTCGGCGACCACGCCCGCCGTCTCCAGCGGGACGCCGGAGATGCGGCCCCACGAGTACTCGCGCTCGAGGACGTTGTCGGCCTCGTCGAAGGCCTCGTCGACCTCGCCGAACTCCATGGTCTCGCCGTCCGGGACGTTCGTCCCGACGTCCTCGTGGATGACCGTCTCGTCCTCGCGGGCCTCGAGGGCGTCGACGACGGGTTCGTGTTGCTCGTAGTCGATGGACACGAGGTCGACGAGGTCCTCGGCGGCGTACCGGTCGGGGGCCACCACGGCGACCACCGGCTCGCCGACGTACCGGACCTTGTCGACGGCCAGCGACCACTCCTCGAACTCGTTGAGGCCACACGGCATCGGGTTGTAGTCGGCCTGCAGGTCCTCGCCGGTGACGACCGCGAGGCAGTCCGGGTGGTCCTCGGCGGCGCTCGTGTCCACGTTCTCGATGGTCGCGTGGGGGTGGACGCTGCGCGCCAGCGCCATGTGGACGGCGTCCTCGGGCGCCTTGTCGTGGATGTACTCGGCCTCCCCGGTGAGGATGCGGCGGTCCTCGACGCGCTCGAGGCCCGTCCCGACGAACGACTCCTGGTCGGCCTCGACGTCCTCGCCGGGCGCAGCCTCACTGTGTGGCTCCGCGCCGGACATTCAGTCCTCACCCCGCGGGTAGTCCGCGTCGGCGAGTTCGGCGGCGGCGCGCTCGACGGCGTCGTAGATGTTCTGGTAGCCGGTGCAGCGACAGATGTTGTCGGCCAGCCCCTCCTCGATAGTCTCGCGGTCGGGGTCGGGCTCGCGGTCCAGCAGTTCCTTGGTCGCCATCACGAACCCGCTCGTGCAGAACCCACACTGGAGGGCGTGCTCCTGGTGGAACGACTCCTGGATGGGGTGGAGGTCGCCGTCGTCGCCGGCGAGTCCCTCGACGGTCGTGACCGAGGCGCCGTCGACCTGCACGGCGTACGTGAGACAGCTCTTCGTCGCGCGACCGTCCACGAGCACGGTGCAGGCGCCACAGACGCCGTGCTCGCAGCCCACCCGGACCCCGCGGTTGCCACACTCCTCCCGCAGGAAGTCCGAGAGTTTCAGTCGGGGTTCGACCTCGGCCTCGACGGTCTCGCCGTTCACGGAGAGCGTTACCGTTCGCGTGGGACGGTCGAGACTGTGTGAACTGCTCTCACTACTCATGTACCCTACGTAGGAGGAGTCGTTCATTACTGTTTCGTCGAATTCGGGGGCCGCCTCCGGCGTGTCCGCGTCAGTCCGCGGTGTCGACCCTGGGGTGGATAGGGCCGGACGCGTCCCGCAGCCGGCCGCCCGACCGGTCGTTCGCGACGGCGGTGGCCTCGGCCACAATGCTCAACGCGATGCCGGTCGGGCTGCCGTCCCCGAGGTCCAGCCCCACTGGCGTCGCGACCCGCTCGAGGTCCGGCTCCGAGAGCGTCACGCCATCGGCCGCCAGCCCGTCCCGGAGCTCCTCGAAGCGCTCGCGCGGCCCCATCACGCCGACGTACGGGACCGCCGTCTCCCGCAGCAGCGTCTCGAGCGCGAGCTGGTCGTCCACGAGGTTGTGCGACATCAGGACGGCGTACGTCCGCTCGGCCGCCTCGACGTGGTCGACGAGGTCGGCAGGGTGGGCCGCCACGACCCGGTGGGCGGCCGGGAACGCCGCGTCGTCGGCGCGCGCCCCCCGCGGACACGCCACCGTAACCCGGAACCCGGCCTGTGCGGCGAACGACGCGACGACGCCCGCATCGTTCTCCGCGCCGAACACCAGCAGCTCCGGCGCCGGCTCCACGCCGTCGACGAACACCTCGAGGTCGCCGGCGGCGCGCTGGACGGTCCAGACGCTGCTGGAGCCCGTCTCCCGTGCGTTCTCGGCTGCCGCTCGCAGGTCGGCGAGCGCGTCCGCCGGCAGTCCGGGCCTGTCGCTGCCCTGGTGCTCGCCGTCTGCCGTCAGCGTGGTCCGGTCCCCCACCGCCACGTCGGGGTCGTCGCTGTCGACGACAGTGAGTACGGCCGCTGACTCCTGGTTCTCCAGCGACGCCACCAGCGCGTCGAAAGAGTCGTCCAACGGCTCGACGAGCAGGTCGATGACGCCGTTGCAGCCCAGTCCTAGCCCCCACTCCCCGTCGTCGCTGGTCAGGTCGAACGTCTCGACGGTCGACTGCCCGGTCGACCGCGCCGCTGACGCGAGGTCGTTCACCGGGCCGTCGAGGCAGCCGGCGGTGACGGCGCCCAGCGTCTCGGCGTCGGCGGGCGCCACGAGCTTCGCGCCGGGCCGCCGGTACGCCGACCCCTCGACGTCGACCACGGTTGCGACGGCGGCCTCCGCGCTGCCCCCGTCCTCGCGGAGCGCGGCCAGCGCGTCGTGGATGCCGCGAGCCGTCGCGCTCCACGGGTCGTCTCGGTCCATGCTACCGAGTTCCAACCGGGCGCACTTACGCGTTTCCACGAACGCACCGGTCCGGAGCGCGCCCCCTGCGAGTCACTGGCCGGCTGCCGGCTCCCCGGTCCCGATGGCAGAGCGCCACAGCCACCAGACGCCGAACACAGCCGCGCTCATCGCGAGGAAGCCAGCGGCGTACGAGCCGGTTGTGGCGACGAGTTCGCCGACGACCCACGGGAACGCCAGCGCGCCGGCGTTACCGACGGCGAGCATCGCGACGAGTGTGACGCCGGCGTCCTCGGCGAGGTTCGAGAACGCGAGCGCGAACAGCGGGCCGAACGGCACGCTGAACCCCAATCCGGTGCCAACGACGCCCGCCGCGAGCACGACCGGAACCCCGGCCGCGACTCCGCCGGCCATCCCCGCGAGCGCGACAGCGAGCCCGAGCATCGTGTGCCCGACGACCGCGCGGTCGCCGAGCCTCGCGGCGAGTACTCCCCCGAGGGCACGTCCGAGGACGGTCGTCCCGGCGAACACCAGCAGCGTCGCTGTCGCTGAGACCCCCGGCGTCGCGTCGAGCGCGTCGACGTACCAGGTCGTGGCGACGATCAGGAACCCGAACGTCGCCATGTTCCCGAGCCCGAGGGCGAGCCCGACGCGGGACCACAGCGGCGCGAGGTAGTCGCGGTACGGCACTACGGGCTCGCGGTCCGCCGGCCGCAGCAGGGGCGCCCCCGCAGCGCCGAGCGCGACCACGGCAGCCACGCCACCCATCGACGCCGGCATCCCGACGGCGTCGTAGGCGGGGGCAGCCACGGCGAGCGCCGCGGCGAGCCCGAGCGTGAACAGCGCGCCCAGCAGCCCCTGTGCGGTCGCCACGAGGTCCGGGGGCGTGCGACGGCCGACGTGCTTCATCGCGCCGACGAACGCCGCGCCCTGCCCGAGCCCGAGCAGGCCCCGGCCGGCGAGTGTGGCGGCGAGCGTCCCGCGCGTCGACAGCACGACGCCGAGCGCACCCACCGCGAGCCCGGCGGCGGCGACCCGGGCGGCGCTGTGGGTGCGGGTCGCCCGGTCGGCGGGCACGACGACGACGAGCTGGCCGAGCAGGAACAGCGACATCCCGAAGCCGGCCAGCCCGGGCGGGACGCCGCGCTCCAGCAGGAGCGTGACGCTGGCGCCGTAGCTGCCGACCGCCAGCCCCATCCCGAGCAGGCCCGCACCCAGCACCGCGAGGGCGCGACGCGGCAGTCCGCTCACGCCCACCGACTCTCTCGCCCCACGGAAAAACTGTTCCCGCCGACTGCGAGCCCCGCCGGAGTGCCAAGCGTTTACACGACTCGGGGGTACCACTCCGTCATGACCCTCGACTGGGACCTGCAGGAGGCCGTCTGGGAGGAGTTCGAACTGCTCGGCGACGCCGACGACGTGCCCGTCGGGGAGAACCGCGTCGAGACCGAACTCGTACAGAACTACCACGGCCGGGGCCGGGCCCGGAACTTTACGTTCGAGTCCGACGAGCCGGCGTCGATGGCCGGCGGCGGCGACGAGGGGCCGCGGCCACTGGAGTACTTCCTCGCGGGGTTCGCGTTCTGCCAGCAGGTGTTGCTGGCGAAGCACGCGCTCGCCACCGGCGTCGAACTCGACGACGTGAACGTCGAAGTGGAGGGCGACGTCGACCCGCGGGGCGTCCTCGGCGTGGGCGACGTCGACTCCGGGTTCGACGGCGCGCTCCAGCAGGTCACGCGCATCGAGAGCCCGGCGACCGAGCGGGAGGTCCGCAGCCTGGTGGAGACGGCGGAAGCGCACTGTCCGGCCCACGCCTCGCTGGCCGTGCCCGTGGAGCGGGAGCTCTACCTGAACGGCGAGCGCGTAGACTGACGCTCAGGGTTCGAGGACGCCCATCCCGTGAGTCTCGCCCACGCGGAGGGCGGCGTGGTAGTCGGCGACGCCGTCGAGCCCGACGGTCGTCGTGTAGTCAGCGTCGACACGGTCGTCGGCGAGCAGGCGAGCCGCTCGAACGACCTGGTCCATCGTCGCGTACCGGGAGCCGACGACGCTGGCCTCCTTCACGACGAAGTCGGCGAGCTGCGGCGCGAACGAGCGCTCGTGGTGGGTAGTGAGCGTAACGAGGTCGCCACCCATCGCGAGCGCATCCCAGGCAGCTCTGACGGTGTCGAGGTCGCCGACCGTGTCCACGGCGACGGTCGGCCCCTCACCGAACCGGGTGGCCTCGCGGGCGCGCTCGGCGAAGTCGCCGCCCCGGGCGTCGATGGGTGTGACGTCGTCGCTCGTCAGGTCGTCCACGTGGGCGAGGCGGTCGTCGTCGACGTCGGCTGCGAGTACGTGCGCGCCGCGGTTCGCGGCGAGCTGTGCGAGGTGGATGCCGATGCGGCCCGCAGCCCCGACGACGAGCACGGTGTCGGTGTCGTCGACGCCCGTGCGCTCGCAGACGTGCAGCGGGGTGGCGAGGCCGTCGCTCGCCACTGCGCCCTCGGCGAACGACGCGCCGTCGGGGAGCGGCAGGAGGTTCCGGGCGGGCACGGACGCGTACTCGGCGTACGCGCCCTCGCGCTGGACGCCGAGCCAGCCGTCGAAGTTCACACACTGGTTCTGGTGGCCGCGCCGGCAGCGGTCGCAGCGCCCACACGTGAGGTAGAAGTACGCCAGCACCCGGTCGCCCGGGGTCCAGTCGGGTACGCCGTCGCCGGTCTCGGCGACGACGCCCGCGGCCTCGTGCCCGGGAATCCGGGGCGTCAGGGCGGGGTCGTCGCTGAGGCCGCCCTGGACGGCGTTCTCGATGGTTCGCGTGACACCGCAGGCGCGCACGTCCACGAGCACCTCGCCGGGGCCGGGCCCGGGGTGCTCGACCTCGGCGACGTCGAGGCTGCCGCCCCACTCGTCGAGGACGACTGCGTTCATCGTGACCATACCACGCGCACTCGGCGCGGGACAGTTAGCTGTTCGGCCGTCGCCGGAGCCGTCGCTGTTGGGTCGGGACGAGTAGAACGAACGGGAGTGCGTTACGCTTCGGTGAACGCGACGCACCGACACACCGAGGACTCGCCGCCCCGGAACCGCCACGGGAAGGTCCCGATCTGCACGCGCTCGTTCAGGAGCTCGTGTGGCACCTGTGCGTTCTCGACGTGGACGATGCCCTCCGGGAACAGCTCCGTGTGCATGAGCTGGTAGCCCTCCGGCGGGAAGATCTCGTCGAGGTCGTCGACGCCGTGTTTCTCGCGGGCCTCGCGGGCGAGCTCCGGCCGAACGTCCCGGATGACGGTGTTCATCGGGTGGTCGGCGCTCCCGCAGTCCAGAATCAGGTACTCCAGTTCCATCTCCTTGCACCAGTCCGCGAACTCCTGGTTCGGGCCCGGGTGCTTGCAGAAGAACGCGTGCGGGTCGGCCTCCTCCCGGTGCCAGGCGTACTTCTGGTAGCCGGTGTGGACGAAGAGGATGTCGCCCTTCTGGACGTCGCAGACGTCCTCGATCATATCGGAGGTGTAGACGTCGTAGTCCCCGACCTTGTCGGAGATGTCCGCGACGACGGCGTCGCCGACGAGTTCCTCGAGGGGCATGCTCTCGATGTCCCGGCCGTGGGCGATGAAGTGCTTCTCGCCGTCGAGGTGGGTGCCCGTGTGGTTCATGAACTCGATCTTCTGGCCGTTGACCTTCTCGGTGTCCAGTGACTTCTCGTACCAGATTTTCGGGTTGTCGTAGGTCGGCCACGCCGGCGTGTCCTGCGACCACGGTTGCGTCAGGTCGTGCATCTCGTAGCCGTCGAGCATACCGTCCCCCACGAAAGAGAGGGTCTTAAGCGTGTGTGTCAGTCACTACCGAATACGCCCGCTTCGGCGAGAGCGTCGATCTCCTCGTCGCTGTACCCGAGTTCCGCGAACACCTCGCGGTTGTCCTCGCCGAGTTCCGGCGGGGGCGACTCGAAGCCCGTCTCCGTCCGCTCGAAGTTCAGCGGGTGTTCGACGACGGGAATCTCCGTGCCGCGAGCCTCCATCTCGGTCACCATCCCCCGGGCCTCGGTCTGCTCGTTGTGCAGCGCTTCGTCGACCGAGTACACCGGGCCCGCCGGGATGCCGGCGTCCTCGACCAGCAGCTCCATCCACTCGTCGGTCGTTCGCCGCTCGAGTTCCGCCTGGAGTTCTGCCTCCAGAGCGTCCATGTGTTCGACGCGGTCGGCGTTCGTCTCGAACCGGTCGTCGTCGGCGAGCTCCGGGCGGTCCAGCGCCTCGCAGAGCCCGCGCCAGAGCTTCTGGTTCAGGCACGCGACGTTGATGTGGCCGTCCGCCGTCTCGAACGTCTGGTAGGGCGCCAGCACGGGGTCTTTCGTGCCCATGCGCTCGGGCTCCTCGCCGACGAACGCCTTCCCGGCCTGCTTCGTGAGCCACGGCAGCGCCGCGTCCAGCATCCCGAGTTCGAGGTAGTCGCCCTCGCCGGTGAGCGCGCGCCGGTAGAGCGCCGTGACGATACCGAACGCCGCCCACATCCCCGTGATGAGGTCGGTCTGGGGCAGTCCGACTTTCACCGGGTCCCTGTCAGCCTCCCCGGTCACGGACATGATGCCGCTCATCCCCTGTACGAGCAGGTCGTAGCCCGGGCGCTGGCTCCACGGTCCGGTCTGGCCGAACGCGGAGATGGCGCAGTAGACGATGTCCTCGTTGACCTCGCGGATGTCGTCGTCGGCGACGCGGAGTTTCTCCGCGGTGCCCGGCCGGTAGTTCTGCACGAAGACGTCGGCCTCCGCCGCGAGGTCGTACAGCGCCGCGAGGCCTTCCTCCGTCTTGAGGTCCAGTTCGACGCTGCGCTTCCCGTAGTTCACCGTCCAGAAGTACGGCGACTCGCCGTCGACGAACGGCGGGCCGGAGTGGCGGTTGTCGTCGCCGACGCCGGGCCGCTCGACCTTGATGACCTCGGCGCCCTGGTTGGCGAGCATCAGCGAGCAGAAGCCACCGGTGACGAACGTACTCAAGTCGAGGACCGTCACGCCGTCGAGAGCGTGTCCATCGTGAGCCATACCCACACTCGAGGCAGGACGGGGGCTTAAATCATTGCTGCGCCGGACCGGCTCGGCGCACACTCCCACCGGGGCAACACCTTACTCGCGGCGGCCCGACGCCCCGGCATGGACCACGACCACGCCGACCTGCTCCCGCGGCCGGCGGCAGTCGACCGCGCCCTCGCCCAGCGCGAGACGGCACTCGGCCGCCTCGACACCGCGACGGTCGACATCGACGCCATCGCGGGCCGCGTGCTGGCCGAGCCCGTCGTCGCCAGCGAGGACCAGCCGCCGTACAGCTACGCGACGATGGACGGCTACGCCGTCGACGCCACCGAGGGCTACCCCCTCCGTGTGGCCGACCGCGAGGTGTTCCCCGAGGACGACCCCGGTAGACTCGGCGACGGCGAGGCTGTCAGGGTCGCCACGGGTGCCCCAGTTCCCGAGCGCGCCAACGCCGTCCTGAAAGTCGAGGAGGCGGCCGTCGAGGACGGCGAACTCACCGGTACCAGCCTCTCGCCGGGGACGTACGTCTACGAGCAGGGCAGCAACGTCGAAGCCGGCGAGCGGCTGTTCGCCGCTGGCGAGCGGCTCTCCCCGAAGGACGCGATTCTCCTCCGGGACCTCGGCGTCGAGTCCGTCACGGTCCGCGAGCCCCTCTCCGTCGGCCTGCTCGCGACCGGCACCGAAATCCACGAGGGCCGCATCGCCGACCTCGACTCCCCCATGCTCGCGGGTCTCGTCGAGTCGTGGGGCCACGACGCGACCTACGAGGGGTCGGTGCCCGACGACTACGACACCGTCGAGGCCCGCGTCGCCGCCCTCGCCGACGAGCACGACGTCCTTCTGACGACCGGCGGCACGAGCGTCGGCGAGAAAGACTACGTCATCCGGGTGCTGGCGGCGCTCGGCGACGTCGACTTCCACCGGGTCGCCGTCCGCCCGGGGAAACCCATCGCGATGGCCGACCTCCCCGAGTACGACGCGACGGTGTTCGCCGTCCCCGGCAAGCCCGTGGGCGCCCACACCATCACGTCGCTGGTCGCGCGACCGTTCTTCACGGGCCGCACGGACCTGCCGACCGTCCCCGCCGAGGTCGCCGTCGACGTCGGGCTCGGGCCCTCTGGCTTCGAGTACGCCGTCCCCGTCACGCTTGAAGACCGGGACGGGGATGGCGACCCCACGGCGATGCCGCTCGGCCACGCCGACTCGCCGCTGAGCGTCTACGAGGAGACCTTCGACCCGAGCGTGCTCTCCTCGAGCACGCGCGCCACGCGGGCCGATGGCTTCGTGCTCACGGAGTCCGCCCTCGACGCGGGCCAGCGGGTCCGCGTGATTCCCTACGAGTCCGTGGAATGACCCTGCCCGTCGTCGACCCCCCGAGCGAACCGGCTGAAGCCGATGCGACCGTCGCCGGCGTCCTGCTCGCCGCTGGCACCAGCAGCCGGTACGGCGAGCCGAACAAGCTCCTCGAACCGGTCGACGACCACCCGATGGTCCGCCGGAGCGCCCGGACGCTCCTCGCCGCCGACCTCGACTCGGTGACGGTCGTCGTCGGTCACGACGCCGACCGCGTCCGTGACGCACTCGACGCCCTCGACGTGTCGGTCGTCCGCAACCCCGACTACGAGTCCGGGCAGGCGTCGTCAGTCCGAGTGGGTGTGAACGCGCTGGACGACGAGGCTGTCGACGCCGCCATCTTCGCGCTCGGCGACATGCCGTATGTCGATCCGGCGAGCGTCGACGCGCTCGTCGCGACGTTCGCGGCGACTGGGCGGTCGGCGCTCGCAGCCGGCTGCAGCGGCGACCGCGGGAATCCCGTGCTGTTCGCGGCCGAGCACTTCGACGCGCTCGCGGCCGTCTCGGGGGACACTGGCGGCCGGAGCGTGCTGCTGGCCGCTGGCGACGCTGCGGTCGTCGAAACCGGCGACAGCGGCGTGCTGCGGGACGTCGACCGGCCGGACGAGTTCGCCTGAACCGCGGGCGTTATGCGTCTCCCGAGCCCAGCGTCGGTGATGACGGAGTTCGCGTTCACCGAGACGGTCGACGTGCGCTACCAGGACCACGACACGATGGGGCACGTCAACAACGCCGTCTACGTGACGTACATGGAGCAAGCCCGGTTCGCCTACCTCACCGAGGGCCTCGGCGTCCCGCCGATGGAGCTCAACATGGTCGTCGCGAACCTCACCGTCGACTTCCGGCGGCCCGTCCAGTTCGCCGACGAGGTCGAGGTCGCCGTCTCGGTGACCGACGTCGGCGACACCAGCTTCACGATGACCTACGAGGTCCGGGACGACGAGGGCGTCGCCGTCGAGGGCGAGACCACGCAGGTCGCTCTCGAACCCGGCGGCCGGGAGACCCGACGGGTCCCCCAGGATTGGCGGGACGCAATCGCTGACCTCGAAGCGTAGCCACACGGGCACGCGGCGAGTCTCACTCGAAGAAAAGACGGGCGGAGTTTCTGCGGCTATGGCGATTCGAACTACTCGCGGAGTGCGAGCAGCGCCGCACCGAGGACCGCGATTGCGGCCGCACCGACACCGAAGCCGGGTGCGCTACTGCCGGACTCGTCGTCCTCGCTGGTAGTCGTCTCCGGCGCAGCGGTCGTCTCGGCCGACTCGGTCGTCGTCGTCGGCGCCGCCGTAGTGGTGGTCGTCGTCTCGAGGACCTCGGCGGTCACGTCCGCGTTCACGACCGAGTACTCGAAGTACGGGCGCTCGCGGCCGTCGACCGAGTAGTGACCGTACACTTCGACGTCACCGCTCTCGGCGAGCGTGGACAGCTCGCTGTCGGCGAACGTCACGCTGACTGTCCCGTCTTCCACGGTGGCGGCGGAGGCGTTCACGCGCTCGTTGGCGCTGTTCAGCGCGTAGAAGCTCTCCGCGTCGACGGCCGTCTCGTTTTCGGCGGTCGGCTTCTCGAAGGAGACGGCGACGTCGCCCTCGCCGTCGAGTTCGACCGTGCCGGCGTCGACCTCGCTGTCGACGCGCCGGATGCGGTCCTCACCCTCGGGCGCGACGGTGCCCTGGGACTCGATGTAGTCGTACAGTGCCGTGCCGTACAGCGTGTAGTCCCTGTCGACGACCGTCGCGTTCGTCAGGACGGAGCCGTCCCAGCCCGCCATGTACGAGTTCACGGTGACCTCGTAGGTGGCGTCGGCGTCGACCGGCTCGCCGCCGACGTACATCGAGCGAATCGGGTCGTCAGTGTCGTTGTGCGTGTACCACTCGTAGGTGACGCCACCCACCTGCAGCTGAGACTCGGCGTCGTACTGCTGGCCGGTCTCGCTCTCCAGGGTGACGACCTGGCTGGCGAGCAGCGACTCGAGCTCGCTGCCGGTCAGCTCCACCGTCACGAGGTGGTTGTTGAACGGCAGCATGTTGTACACGTCGCCGGCCGTGATGTTGCCGGGGCCGTACTGGCCGTTCGACCGGATGCCGCCGGCGTTCGTGATGGCGACGTCGGCGCCGGTCTCCGCGAGGAACGCGTCGGTCACGAGGTTCCCGAGGTTCGTCTCGTCGTGGTAGTTCGACGCGAACCGCGCATCGAGCTTGACCTCGCTCTGCCCGGCGACCCTCGAGAGCTGCTCGCCGCGCGCCGTCTCGATGATCTCGGAGACGTTCTCGTCTTTTGTCGAGTTCTCCGTCGAAATCAGGCGGCCGTCCCAGTCGGCGACCTCGCCGTCCGACACGGTGAGGTTGAGTTCGCCGACGTAGTTCGCGCGGGCCTCGGCCTCGCTGATGACGACGCCGTCAGTCTCCTCCGGCGGGTAGTACTGTTCGTCGTCCCCGACCAGCACCACGTCGACGTTGTCGGTGCTGTTCGCGAAGTCCTTCGCGACTGGCACGCCGAAGTGGCCGAGTGCGACGACCACGTCGACGTTCTCCTCGTCTTTCAGCTGGGTGGCGTACTCGCTGCCGACCTCGCTGTAGTCCTGCAGTTTGTAGCCCTGCTTGTCGAAGTCGACTGCGGTCTTGCCCTTGATCTTCTCGTCGGCGAGACCGATGACGCCGACCTTCACGCCCTGCTTCTCGACGACCGTGTACGGCTCAGTGCCGGGGATAGGGTCGCCGGTCTCGCTGTCGACGATGTTCGCCATCAGCCACGGGAACTCCGACGCCTCGGAGAAGTTCTCGACCCCGTCGAATCCGAAGTCGAGGTCGTGGTTCCCGATGCCCTCGGCGTCGGGCTGGATCTCGTTCAGTACGTCGACGGGCGTCCTCCACTGCGTCAGCGGGGACAGCGAGTGCGGGCTGACCTCGTCGCCCGCCCCGAACACGAACGTCGGGTTGTCGTGAGCGGCCCGTCGCTCGTCGATGAGCGACGCCATCCGCGGGAAGGTCCCGTTCTCGGCTGCTGCTGTCTGGACGTCGTTGTACGACAGAATCGTCACCGTCGTGTTGTTCGCCTGTACCGTGGTGTCGGCCGCCACCGTAGACCCGGCGTCCGCCGCGGATGCGTCAGTGGTGGGGGCCGCGACTGCGCCCGCCGGCCCGACCGCGGCCGACAGGACGAGCAGACTCGCCACGAGTACGGTCGTCGCAGTTCGCATGCGTCTCCGTGGTCCGACAGCTGCACAATAAGTGTTGCTCATTTGTGTCTAGATATCCGCTTATTGCTCTCCGTAGAGCTATAAACATACACGTACGTGTTCAAATTCGCGGGTGTCAGTTCGCTCGGCTCGTCGCCGTCGCGGCGATACCGACGAGAATGATGGCGCCGCCGGCGACAGTGAACGGTCCCGGTACCTCGGCCAGCAAGACGAGCGCCAGCAGCGCGCTCCCGACCGGCTCGCCGAGCAGGGAGACGCTGACGACGCTGGACTCCACGTACTTCAGCGACCAGTTGATGAGCGTGTGTCCGAACAGCCCCGGGCCGACCGCCATCCCGAGGAACAGCGCCCACTCGTGGGGCGCGTACCCCGAAAGCGGCGTCCCCCGCCAGAGCGCAACCGCGACGAGCGTCGCCGCACACACGCCGTAGACGACGAAGACGTACGGCGCCAGCGAGAGCCGCTGGCGGACCGACCGGCCCGCGAGCACGTAGCCCGCCGCGGCGGCGGCGCCCAGCACCGCCAGCGCGTTCCCCAGCGACGGGTCGGGGCCGACCGTCGCACCGCCGAGCAGGCCGCCGGCCGACAGCAACACGGACCCGGCGATAGCGACGACGATACCGCCGACCACGCGAGCAGTCACGCGCTCGTCGAGCAGCAGCCACGCGCCGACGGCGACGAACGCCGGCTGCGTCTGCACGAGCGCCGTCGACGCGGCGATGCTCGTGTAGTCGATAGACGCGAACCACGCCGCGAAGTGTCCCGCCAGCAGCGCTCCAGAGACCGTCACGAGCAGCCAGTCGGTCCCCGAGATGGACTCGAACTGGTCGCGCTCGCGGACCGCGAACGGCGCGACCAGCGCCGCCATGAACACCACCCGCCAGACCGCCTTCACGAGGCTGGGCGCGTCGCTCACGTCCACGAGAATCGCGCTCGTCGACACCGCCACGACCGCCACTGCGAGTCCCGCCATCGGCGGGAACCGGGGTGACTCCGTCCGGCTCACATCACACCCACGCCGGCGGGCGCTGATAGCCGTTCGGGTCGCGGTAGCGGGAGACGGCTACTCGCCGTCCGGGGCACCCTCCACGCCAGCTTCGTAGCTCCCCACGGCGGACAGCAGGAAGCTCAGACACAGGTAACCGAGTGCGCCGAGGAACAGTCCCGTCGTGCCGAGCAGTTGCAACTGGACGTCGAGGCCGTCGTACCGGACGTACTGGATCAGCGTCGACGTCGGCAGCCAGAGTGCTACGACCACGAGGGCGCCGATACGTCTCACTGTCCGCTGGAGGGCTGCGTCCGACATAGTTGGCGGTTTACGAGCACTGGCGAAGTATCTTGGGGACGACAGGTGCGGGCGTGGAACGCCGCCGCCGGGACGATTATGATGACGCGGCTCCGAGACACTCCCATGCCTTCCGGCGAGACGGTCGTCCAGTGTTCCTGCGGCTTCGAAGCGGCGTTCGACCGACTGCGAGACGCTCGCGAAGCGCTGGCAGCCCACGAGGAGGCCGGCCACGACGCCGACTGGGACATCCAGCAAGTCGCGGGCGGCGTCGAGCAGGCGGGCGAGGAGGCCGGGGTCTGCGGGCGCCCGGAGTGCACCAACGAGGGGTCGCCGCTGTACCGCGACGACGTCTGAAAAACCGAAGCGGAGAACGCTACTCGGCGTCCGCGGGCGTGTCGAAGTCGTGGAAGTGCTCGCCCTTCTCCTTCGAGAGGACGTTCAGTGCAGCGGCGGCGCCGTCGCCGGCGGAGATGACCGCCTGCCACTCCTCGGCGCGCACCATCGCGCCGGTCGCGTAGGCATCCTGGACGCTGGTCTCCATCGTCACGTCCACGTCGACCACGCCTCCCTCCGTGAACTCGCAGCCGAGGTCCTCCGCGAGGTCACGGTCGGCGCCCGTCGCGAGCACGACGTAGTCGGCGTGGAACTCGTCGCCGTCCTCGGTCGCGACCGCGAAGCCGTCGCCGGATTCGCTGACGCCCGTCACCTCGGTGTCCTGGTGGCGGTCGACGCCGAACCCGTCGACCTGCTCGCGGGCGTCCTCGACGAACGCCGAGCCGTCCTCCGAGTCGATGCCGAGGTAGTTGAAGAGGTGGGCCTTGTGCAGCCACGTCTCGTCGGTGTCGAAGACCGACGTCTCGAGGTCGTTTTTCGCCGTGAACAGTGCCGCACTGAGGCCGGCTGGACCGCCACCGACCACCGCTACGTGTGTCATGTACACACAGTACACTGGCGAGCCGATAAAACTACGCGTCGCCGAGGGACTCGCGGGTCTGCTGGTGGCGGAAGTAGAACATCGGCCACAGCACCGCGGGCGACCCGAGCGCGCCGACGCCGCCCAGCGGCGCGCGGTACTCGACGTGGTCCCGGAGCACCGTCTGGTCGCCGTCCGCGAAGAAGGAGTGCGTGTGCTCCCACTCGGGGAACGGCCCGTCCTCCATCGCGTCCACGAAGTACGCGTGGTCGTCCTCCTCGACGCGTTCGGTGATGACCGACGTCCACGTCTGTCGCGGACCGATGCCGAGCGGCCTGACGGACATGTGGATGCGCGTGCCCTCGACGAGGACCTCGTTGTCGCGGTCCTCGGGCCACTCCACATCGTCGACGCGGAGGTTCGCCCAGTCCGGAGTCAGCGCCAGCAGGCCGTCGACCGTGGAGTGGAACGCCCAGACCTCGTCGAGGGGTGCGTCCACGCGCAGGTCGCGCTCGAAAGTCTGCATACCCCCGATAGGCACCAGGTGCGCAAAACTCCCGGGGCTCCGGGAGGAACTACCCGCACCGACTGTGCGAACCGTTGACGGGGTAGGGGAACGGTTATCCCGCCCAGACACCTCCCACGTTGCATGCCCTCGGAGCGCGCGACTGCCACGACGCCGTTCGCTGCCATGGACGTGCTCGAACGGGCCGGCGAGCTGGACGACGTCGTCCACATGGAGGTGGGCGAACCCGACTTCCGGCCGCCGGCCGCGGCCACCGACGCAGCAGTCGAGGCGCTCCGCGCAGGCGACGACGACTACACCTCCTCCCGCGGCACCCGGTCGCTGCGGGACGCCATCAGCGGCTACTACGCCACCGAGTACGGCGTGACGGTGCCCGCCGAACGCATCGTCGTCACGCCCGGGTCGTCGCCGGCGTTGCTCGTCTCGATGCTGTCGACCGTCGACCCCGGCGAGGACGTCGTCCTCACGGACCCACACTACGCCTGTTACCCGAACTTCGTCCGCCTCGCCGACGGGACCGTCCGGACGGTCGACCTAGACCCCGCGGACGGCTTCGAGCCGAACGTCGCGGACTACGAGACCGTCGTCGACGACGACACCGCCGCGATGCTGCTGAACTCCCCCGGGAACCCCACTGGCGCCGTGATGGACGGCGACACGCTCTCGGGACTCGTCGACCTCGCCGACCGCACCGACACCGCCGTCGTCTCCGACGAGGTCTACCACGGCCTCGCGTTCGACGCCGAGGAACACTCCGTCCTCGAGTACACCGACGACGCGTTCGTCCTCGACGGCGTCTCCAAGCGCTACGGCATGACCGGCTGGCGCCTCGGCTGGGTCGTCTGCCCGCCGGAGTACGTCGACGCCGTCAACAGAATCGCCCAGAACGCCCTCATCTGTGCCCCCTCCTTCGTGCAGGCCGGTGCCGAAGCCGCCATCCGCGAGGGCACCGGCTGGCTGCCCGAGGTCCGGGAGGACTACCGCGAACGCCGCGACATCCTGCTAGAGGCCGCCGAACGCTGGGGGTTCGACCTCGGCTACACCCCGGAGGGCGCCTACTACGTGCTGCTGGACGTCTCGGACCTCGGCGACCCCTTCGACGTCGCAGACGTCTTCCTCGAGGACGCCGGCGTCGCCATGACGCCCGGACCGGACTTCGGCGAGAACGCGGCGACGTGTCTGCGCGCGTCGTTCGCCACCAGCACAGAGAACGTCCGCGACGCCGTCGACCGTATCGACGCCCTGCTCGCCGACACCAGAACCACGACGACTACTTGAGTCGCTCCTGCAGGAAAGAGGGGTGGGCGGCGGTGACCCCGTCGATGGCGAGAACCTCGTCGCTGATGACGTCGCCGAGCGCGTCCCCGTCGGCGGCCCGTACCTCCGCCATCAACATGTGGTCGCCACTCGAGGAGTACAGCGCCTGTACGGACTCCAGCTCCTGGAGCGCCCGTGTCGCCTCCACGTACTGCTCGGAGGCCACGTCGATGCCCACCATCGCGATGCTCTGGCCGGAGAGCTTCTTCGGGTCGACGTCCGCCGAGTAGCCGACGATGACGCCCTCCTCCTCCAGCCGGTCGATGTACTTGCGGACGGTGGGCTTGGAGACGTCCGCTCGCGCCGCGATGTCCGCGTACGACGCTTGCGCGTCCTCCTCGAGCGCGGCGAGGATTCGCTCTTCCGTCGATTCAGTGCTCACGATAGACGATTTGGTTCCTGCGAAAAAATATCTTCCGAATCGGCAACCCAGACGGCGAATCGCGTCATACGGCCGCTTCGGCCGTCTAAACGCCGAACAGGACGGCGCCACCGAACCGGGGCCTGGCGGTCGCTACTTGTGGCGGTCGACGAAGTCGAACGAGCGCTCCCACTCCTTCTCCTCGTCGAAGTACTGCTCCGCCACGGGGTCGTCGGGCATGTCGCCCCGAGACTGCTTCTCGGCCTGGTAGGACGGCCGTTCCTCGTCCTTGTAGTAGCGGCCCGTCAGGACGGTGCCCTCGTAGAGGGCCTCCTCCGTCTCCGTCATCAGCTCCTGGGCCTCCCGGCGGTCGGTGACGTCGAAGTCGTAGTCGTCGGACTCCTGGACGTCCACGTACGGGACGTACTGCTTCGCGTCCTTGTTCCAGGTCGGGCACTGCGTCAGGAAGTCCACGTGCGCGAAGCCGTCGTGCTCGATGGCCTCCACGAGGATGTCCTTCGCCTGATTCGGGTTCACTGCCGCCGTCCGCGCCACGTACGACGCGCCCGACGTCATGCTCAGCGAGAGCGGCCGAATCGGGTCCTTCGCCGAGCCGTGGGGCTGGGTCTTCGACTTGTGGCCCTTCGGGCTCGTCGGCGAGGTCTGGCCCTTCGTCAGGCCGAAGACCTCGTTGTTGAACACGATGTACGTGATGTCGTGGTTCTCCCGGGCGGTGTGCATGAAGTGGTTCCCGCCGATTCCGTAGCCGTCACCGTCGCCGCCAGCGGCCACGACCTCGAGGTCGTGGTTCGCCAGCTTCGACGCCCGGGCCACGGGCAGGGAGCGACCGTGAATCGTGTGGAAGCCGTAGCTGTCGAAGTAGCTGTTGAGCTTCCCGGAACACCCGATACCGGTCGCGAGGAGAATCTCCTCGGGGTCTTTGCCGAGCTCTGCCATCGCCCCCTTCAGGGCTTTCAGGACGCCGAAGTCGCCGCAGCCAGGACACCACGTCGGCTGCGGTTCCACACCGGGCGTGAACTCGTCCCGGTCGACCTCGCGGTCCTCATCGATTGCGCTGAATGCCTTGCTCATGATCAGTCACCTGCCGCGGGCTCCAGAGTGGTCTGGGCGGTCGGCTGCGCGCCGTCGCCCGCCTGTGCGATTTCGACGGCCTCCACGACCTCGTGAGGCTCGAACGGGTCGCCGTTGTACTTCAGCAGACTCGAGAGCTTGTCGCCGATGTCCCCGACCTCCTTCTGCATGAGGCCGCGGAACTGCTTCGTCGACGACATCTCCACGACGATTGCCTCGTCGACGCTCTCGACGAACTCGCGAACCTCCTCGACGGGGAACGGCATCATGTCGCTGACGCCCAGCGCCTTCACGCTGTTCCCGTCGTCGTTCAGCCGCTGGACGGCCTCCTCGACGGTGCCCTCCTGGCTGCCCCACGCGATGAGGCCGATGTCCGCGTCCTCGTCGCCGTAGTGGGTCTGCTGGTCGCGCTCGTCGAGGTCGTCACGAATCGCCTCCAGCTTCTGGAGGCGGCGCTCGACCTGCGCCACGCGGTTGTCCGTGTCCTCGCTGATGTGGCCGTTCGGCCAGTGCTCGTTACCGGACGCGAGGTACCGACCGCCCGACTGCCCGGGAATCGTCCGCGGGCTGACGCCGTCCTCGACGTCGTGCTGGTAGCGGTGGTACTTCCCGGTCGGGTCGTGGGGCGCGTCCGGAATCTGGTCCTCGGTCAGCGTCTTCCCGAGGTCCGGTGCCGGCTCGCGGTCGAAGAACGACGCGTCGACGTTCCGGTACTCGCCGGACAGCTTCTGGTCGTACAGCACGATGACCGGAATCTGGTAGTCGTACGCGATTTCGAACGCCGTCCGCGTCTGCTCGTAGCACTCCTTGGGGTCTTTCGGCCCGAACGCGACCCGGTGGCTGTCGCCCTGACTCGTGTACAGGACGTGCTCCAGGTCGGCCTGCTCGGGCTTCGTCGGCATCCCCGTGGAGGGACCGGCGCGCTGCGCTTCCAGCAGCACGAGCGGCGTCTCGGTCATCTCCGCGAGTCCGAGCGGCTCGCTCATCAGCGCGAATCCACCACCAGAGGACCCGGACATCGCCTTCACGCCGGCGTGGCTTGCACCGACCGCCATCGCCGCCGCCGCAATCTCGTCCTCGACCTGCTCGGAGATGCCGCCCATGTCCGGCAGGAGCTGGGTCATGATAGTGTACGCGTCCGTCCACGGCGTCATCGGGTACCCGGAGATGAACCGACACCCGGCGTCGATGGCGCCGTACGCGATGGCGTGGCTGCCGGAGACGAGGACCTGCTCCTCGTCGTGGCTGCCGGTCGGCACCGTCAGGTCGTGGGTGTGCTCCATCTCCGCGACCTGGTCGTGGGCGTCGTGGAGGACCTCGAGGTTCTGCTCGAGGATCTCACCGCCCATCGCGTCGCTCATCAGGTCCTCGACGTGGCCGAGGTCCATGCCGATGAGCGCCGCGGTCGCGCCGACACCAGCGGTGTTCCGCATGACCTCGCGGCCGTGCTCTTTCGCGAGGCCACGGAGGTCCAGCGGATAGACGTGCCAGTCGTTCTCTTCGGCTCGCTCCTCGAGGTCGCCGACGTCCTCGCTGTCGAGCAGACCTTCGTCGTAGACGATGACCCCGCCCTCGCGGAGGTCCTCGAGGTTCTCGGTGAGGGGCTTCACTTCCTCGTCCCCGTAGACGGCCTCCTCTGTGGGGTTGCGGGCGAACGAGTCACCGAGCGCCAGCAGGAAGTTGTAGCCGTCCCCGCGCGACGTTACGTTCTCGTCCCGCGCCCGAATCTCCACGAACGTGTGGCCGCCCCGGATTCGCGACGGATAGTGCCGGTGCGTGAACACGTCGAGGCCCGAGCGCATCAGCGCCTTGGCGAAGTTCTGGCTGGTCGAGTCGATTCCGTCGCCGGAACCGCCTGCGATTCGCCAGATGAGTTCGTCGTCAGTCATAATGTGGTCTGGCCCAGCCGTGGACCAATATTCGAGACTACGCGTGGTTGCCACTAAATCGTTTGCCATCCATTAGCATTGAACGATGATGAAGGACCGTACTGAGGCCGGTACCTCCCAATCCCGGCGCACGCTGACCGCGCGAGTCGCTGCGGGCGTACCTCCTCAAATATATTCGCAATTCCATAGACTGTAATTTTAAATACCGGGCGGAATATTCAGTTTCGAGTGTAGTGAAATATACGAGCCTGCTCGCAGTCCTGCTACTCGTCACGGCAGCAACCACCCCCGCCATCGCAGCACCCAACGAAGCACCGCTCGCGGACGCCGGGCTCGACCAGACGGTCACCCGCAGCACCACTATCCACCTCGACGCCGGCGGTTCTAGAGACCCCGACGGCACAATCGCCAACTACGAGTGGACCGTCGAAGCCCCCGACGGCTCGACGACGACATTGGACTGCGTCGACTGCGAACAGGCGCAGTTCCCCGCCAGCGCGGTCGGCGAACACGAGGTCACACTCACCGTCACGGACGACGACGGCGCCACGGCGACGGACACGCTGTACGTCGACGTCGAACCGGGCGCACCACCGTCGGTGTCACTGGCCGGCCCCACACAGCTCGCGACCGGCGAACGCGCCACGTACTCGACAAGCGTCTCGGCGGGCGCCGCACGACTCGACCGCGTCGTCTGGTACGTCGACGGCGAACGCCACAGTTCCGAGGACATCGAGGGTACCGCTGCGTCCACCGACCAGCGACTCCAGTTTCCCGACTCGGGCGGCCACGAAATCCGTGCTGTCGCTGTCGACACAGACGACCAGCGAGGCAACGCCACCCGGACTGTGACTGTCTCCGCGTCGGGTACTGTCGACCCCACCGGCGACCCACCGGACGAAGAGACCACCACCGAGGATAATCCGGGCTCCCCGCACGTCGACGGCCCACGAGTCGTAACCGGCGACACCGTTCTCGACGCCACGTACAGCCTCACCGACGGCGCCGCAGGCGACTGGTTCCTCGACGACCGGCACGCCGGCGTAGGCAGCACCGCGACGCTCACGCTCGCCCCCGGCACCCACGAACTCTACGCCGCACCCGACAGCGGCGGCGTCGCGAACTTCCCCGACGGCACCCGCACCGTCGTCGCTGACCCCGCTCCGGACGTCCACCTCGAACGAGTGACCGAGGAGAGCGTCGTCACCGTCGAAGCCTACGCAACCGACGACCTCGCGAACCTCCAGACGATCGAAATCCTCGTCGACGGCAACGTCAAAAGCAGTGAAACGGTCGGCGGCATCGAACGTCGGTCCAGTGGCGGCGGCTACCTCGCTGTCCTCGAACGCTACACAGCCATCCCTCCCGGCAACCGGAACATCACAGTCAGAGCCACCGACTCGCGAGGACAGACCGACTCCGCCACCCGAACTATCCACGTCCCGGGGCCACCAGTGGTCATGGACGCCCGGTTCGTCAACGACGAACCACTCACCTCGAGACACCCGAAGCTCGACCCAGAAGACTACACCGGCAAGTTCCAAATCGACATCGAGCTCAACGGCGTCGACCCGGAACTTGCCGTCGCAGAGTTCCGAGAGCCGAGAAAAGACCTCGTTTCTATCTCCGAATCACAGACCCGGACCCCCTCCCGAGGATACGGTTTGACCATCCAACAAAACTACTCGAGAGTGTACGAGGGGACCATCAACGCAACCGGTGCAGTGTACTGGGAGCGAGGAAACACCCGACAGCCGGTAGACGGAGTCAGCGGAACTACGTACAGTGAACTCTCGGAGCCAGTTATCCGTCTAGAGTTGGTCGATGGGCAGAACCGGGTCGGTAGCCTCGGAGCGACCTTCGACGCCTCGGAGTCATTTGATCCGGATGGTTCAAATCTAACTTTCCAATGGAAAGACGCGAACAACAGTGACGAGTGGAGGGGCCCAATCAAACAACTCCATCCACGGAAACTAATTTATTTGAATATAACCGATGAGCAGGATCAGTCCAATAAGACGTATAGTATACTCGAATGGTTTGTCCCTGGAATCCAGTCGCCAGAGGCACAGAACGTCGAGACGGTCTTCCCGCAAGATACCGTAACGTACCGGGTTCGGACGAGTGAGTACGAGCTTTCTCAGGCAGTGTACGAGAAAGAAGAGTTAGGCAAGCTAATAGACTTCGAACTAGTTTCTGACGTAGGCAGCGTCGGTGGTCACAGCCGCTACTGGGAGAACGAGAATGGCGGTAGTTTCGACCAGAGCCGTCCTGAGGGGTTCGAGGATTCGTACATCTTCCACGAATGGTTCGTTTCGCTTCCAGCGAGCGAATTCCTGAGAGGAGACCAGCCGACGGTCAGGATCCAGTCGACGAGTCAGGACGAAGCATTCCGCGAAGTCGAACTACCAGACCCGAGAATGTACGACCAGATCGGGTCGTCGGTCGATCTCTGGGAGTTCGACGTGCAGTACGTTGAGGAGCACCCCCAATACGAGGTAGAAAGAACTGCGAAGTCCGAGCGGAAAGAGGCGTTGCAGCGGATGGGCTTCGACCTCTACACTGCTCGGCAGTCCGGGACCGAGTATCACCTTGAGAAACACGTGAAGACCCAGCCGGCGCAGTGGGAAACCGTCACCAAGGATTTCGACAGCAAATTCCAGCGGCAGTTGTTCCTCGACGGAACTGATAGCTGGCAGGCCGACGGGACGAGTGAGGAACGACGTGAGCGTACACAGGTGGACCGGGTCTGGCGCGACTACCGCGGCGGCCCCGGTGAACTCACGGGTGACACCCGGCGGGTCAGGGTCGAACCTGCGGAGGTGGAGACGCTCCGAGAGTACGAATACGAGACGGAGTACACGGTACAAGTGACCGAAGAGGAGGAACGTGAGAGTTGTCTCCCGGGGCTGGGCTGTCGGACGTACACCGTCGAGACGACGACCGAAGAGACGCGGACCACAGAGCACGACTACTGGTCCTCTTTCCCACGGAATCCTACCCACGACTGGACTGGAGACACCAGAACACGGACAGTCGAGCGGGCGGAGTACGAGCGCCAGTACGAGTACCGCGTCGAAGAGACGGAGACGTACTGGGAGCGGGTATACCACGTATCGACGAGGGAGAAAGTTCAACCGGCGAAGTACGAGTGGCAGCATCACGAGACAGTGACGACCGAGCGGGCCGCTTCAGTCATGACGACGACCCCGGACATCCGGCAGGCCAGCACCGATCGAACCCTTGAGTGGACGCTGCGAAGACAGGACGGCACGGTCACTCGAGTTACCGATGCACCCGAACAGCGGTCCAGCGTCGTCGAGACTAGAATGACCGCAAGGGCTCACGTTGAGGCACGGTATCTCCCACCGGATCCGTCGGTACGCTCAAAGATTGTTACTAACGAACGGGTTGTAGACGTCACCGAAACAGCCGACCGATTCGTTCCAATCGAAGAAGCTAATAATATCATCCGAGAGGAGTCGAACAAAACACATGCAGAAAGCTTCTAGCCTCATACTCAGCGTGCTCCTCGGGATGTCGTTGCTGCTTGCTGCACCTGCGACAGCAAACCAAGTAGCCGACGAACCGCCAGAGGTAGAGTGTGACGGTCAAACCGAGACGGGGGTGAGTAACTTCTTCAGTCGTGTCGAGTACGCAATTACGTACAATGAAAGCACACAGCGAGTGTGTGCAGTGGCAAAAAATACTGGAGAGAAGAACGAGAGTTTCGGTTACAGCATTTGGGTTGACGACGCACCTTTCGCGGATAGTGGCTCTGTGAGATTAGCTCCAGGTGACGAGTTCACGGACAATCGGACTATTACAGATGGCATCGATGCGACGAGAGACAACCACTCTGTGAGAGTTTCTTCACACAACGGCACGTTCTATTTCAATTTCACTCAAGAGATAGATACGATGAATGAACAGGGTGTCCCGACACCACACTTCGAGAGCCTAACGGTGAAACGAAACGGGACGAAGAGCGGGCAGCCTCGGGTCATTCTTGAGGTCGAGAACGAAGGCAGACGAACCTACGTCCCAGAGGCAGAAGTACGAACGTTCGAATCTGATTCGCGTTACCTGAACGACGCACCCGACGGGAGCCCCGGTGGACGGTACTCGGTACGTCTCAGTGAATCGAACGACGGTGTCATCGTCGGAACCGTCCGGCTGTACGGAGGCAAATTCAACCCTGGAACGAAATTCGACCGCATGAGTTTCGTGTCCTACCCGAATGGAACCTACGAGATCTGGGAGCCGGAATTCGGAGAGATTCCAACAGATCGGGAGATCGAACAGCGAGAGGTGTACTACGAGAACGAGTCGGCGAAGAAGAAGTACGGCGGTCCAGACGTAGACCCGATTTCTGAAACTGCCTCGAAAGCGGGGGCGGTACTCGTCGTCCTGCTGGTCGTCGGCGGGTTCTGGTTCTGGCGGCGGTAGGCAGCCGGGTTACCGTTCGATGCCGCCCTGTTCGGAGATCTGGAGGATGTTCCGCATGTTGAGGTAGACGTGCTGGGCGTCGACGTCTTCTGCGTCGTCGTAGATGTCGCTGACGCGGTGGACGAGTGCGGCGATACGTTCGGCTTCGTCTGAGTCTTCGTCGCGGAGGTCGTCGGCGACCTCGCGGAGGGCGTCGCGTTTCTGTGTGTCGTCGAAGTCCCCGGTCATTCACCGACTCCTCGTCGCTGGACGAAGCCGAGCATGTCGGCGGTTTCGGCGGCGAACTCGCGGAAGGAGTCGCCCGTCTGGTTGTCCTCGTCGAGGACGACGGGGGCACCCTGGTCGCCGCCCTGGCGGACGCTGGGGTCGAGGGGGATGGAGCCGAGGAACGGGAGGTCGTTGGCGTCGGCGAAGTCCTGGCCGCCGCCGGCGCCGAAGATGTCGTGGGTGCCGCCGCAGTCGGGGCAGACGAACGTGGACATGTTCTCGACGACGCCGAGGACGGTGGTGTCGTGGCGGCCGAACATGCGGAGGCCTTTGCGGGCGTCGTCGACGGCGACGTCCTCGGGAGTGGTGACCACGACGGAGCCCGTGAGCGGGAGCGTCTGGAGGAGGGTGAGCTGGGTGTCGCCGGTGCCCGGCGGGAGGTCGACGACGAGGTAGTCGAGGTGGCCCCACTCGACGTCCTCGATGAGCTGGGTGAGGACCTTGTGGACCATCGGGCCGCGCCAGATGACGGGGTCGTCTTCGCCGACCATGAACGCCATGCTCATGAGCTTCATGCCGTGTTTCTCGGGCGGGACGATGGTCTCGCTCTCGGTGGCCTGTGGGTGGTCGTCGGCGTCGACCATGCGGGGGACGTTCGGGCCGTAGATGTCGGCGTCGAAGAGGCCGACGCGGGCGCCGCGGTCGGCGAGGCCGGCGGCGAGGTTGACGGCGACCGTGGATTTACCGACACCGCCTTTGCCGGAGGCGACGGCGACGACGTTCTTGACGCCGGGGAGGACCTCCGTCTCGGCGCGGTCGGGGATGGCGGCGGTGAGGTCCGGCTCCAGGCCCTCGGCTTGGAGTACTTCGCGTACGCGTGCGGCGATGTCGTTCTCGGTCGGCGAGTAGGGGGCGCCCAGCGCGAGCGAGATGGTGACGGTGTCGCCGTCGACGTCGAGGTCGTTGACGAGGCCGAGAGAGACGATGTCGTCGCCGAGGGCGGGGTCCTCGACGCCTTCGAGGAGCGCGAGGACGTCGTCTTCGTTCATGGGTTCGGATAGGGCCGGGTCGGCCGATAAGGGTTGTGTCGGCGGTGGATGGGCCGGCGGCCGTCGCCGGAGTCGCGTGGTCGCGTGTGTGGGCCGCATACCCACGCTGGGTGCGGATTCTGGCGCCGCCCTTCGTAGTGTTTAAGTGCCGTGCCCGAGTTCGCACGAGTGCAGTCACTGTAGGGGCCCAGGCCCCGAGTCCGAGAGGGCGAAGATACACGCGAAAGCCTGTCGTGGTAGCCTAGCCTGGTCAAGGCGCAGGGTTGCTAACTCTGTGGCGTAAGCCTCCGGGGTTCAAATCCCCGCCACGACGCCTTTCACAGACAACCCAATCATGAGTTCGGAAGAACAAGAAGACGTGGACGAGGACATTCAGTACTTCGTCCGCATCGGCCAGACAGACCTCGACGGCACCAAGTCCGTCGAGCGTGCTCTCGCGGAGCTCGACGGCGTCGGCCGTCGCGTCGCGCGGGTCGTCGCCGAGGAAGCCGGCGTCGATCGAACCGCGACGATGGGCGGCCTCGAGGACGACGCCATCGAGAGCGTCACCGAAGCCGTCGACAGCTTCACCGAGCACGCCCCCGAGTGGCTGGCGAACCGCCAGAACGACTTCTACTCCGGCGAGGACCAGCACATCACGGGCAACGACGTGGGGCTCACCCGCGACCAGGACATCAACCGCATGCGGATGATCCGCTCGTACAAGGGCATCCGTCACGAGCGCGGACAGAAGGTCCGCGGTCAGCGCACGAAGTCCACCGGTCGTACGGAGGGCACCATCGGCGTCAACGTCGAGGCTATCAAGGAAGAACAGGCAGAGGAAGAAGCGGCAGAGGGGGGTGAGGAGTAATGGCGCTCCCCGGCGAGAACACCAAGTTCTACGAGACGCCGAACCACCCCTATCAGGGCGAGCGCATCGCAGAGGAGTCCGACCTCCTCTCGCGCTACGGCCTGAAGAACAAAGAGGAGCTCTGGCGAGCACAGTCCGAGCTGCGTGACTACCGCCGCGAGGCGCGACGCCTGCTCGGGCAGACCGGTACGGTGTCCGGCGACGAGTTCGTCGCTCGCCTGCAGCGCATCGGCATCCTCTCCGCCGAGGAGAGCCTCGACGACGTCCTGTCCCTCGAGGTCACGGACGTGCTCGAGCGCCGTCTCCAGACAATCGTCTACCGCGAGGGACTCGCGAACACGATGGGGCAGGCCCGTCAGTTCGTCTCTCACGGCCACGTCACCGTCGACGGCAGCCGCGTCACGGAGCCGTCGTACACGGTGCCCGTCGACGAAGAGGGGACCCTCGAGTTCGACGAAACGAGCGACCTCACCGACGAACTGCACCCGGCTCGCGCCGGTGCTCAGGAGTGATAACGCATGGCTGACGACACCAAATGGGGCATCGCGCACATCCACGCCTCGTTCAACAACACCATCATGACCGTCACGGACCAGACGGGCGCCGAGACGCTCGCGAAGTCCAGCGGCGGTTCCGTGGTGAAGCAGAACCGGGACGAGGCGTCGCCGTACGCCGCGATGCAGATGGCAGAAAAGCTCGCAGAGGAAGTACTCGACCAGGGCATCGAGAAGGTCCACGTCCGGGTTCGCGGTCCCGGCGGGAACCTCCAGCGGAGCCCGGGCCCGGGCGCGCAGGCGGCGATCCGCGCGCTCGCCCGAGCCGGCCTCGAGATCGGTCGCATCGAGGACGTCACGCCCATCCCGCACGACGGGACGCGACCGCCGAAGAACAGCGGGTACTAGAACCATGAGTAGCCAGGACTTCGACGTCGAATTCGTCGACCGCGACGACCGGGAAGCCCGGTTCGTCGTCCGGAACATCACGCCCGCGTTCGCCAACGGCGTCCGTCGAGCGATGCTCGCGGACGTGCCCACGCTGTCCATCGACAGCGTTCGGTTCGTGGAGAACTCGAGTGTGATGTTCGACGAGCAGCTCGCGCTCCGACTCGGGCTCGTGCCGCTGACGACGCCCGACGACTACGAGGCGGGCGAGACGGTCACGCTCGCGCTCGACGTCGAGGGTCCGGGCACCGCGTACTCCGGCGACCTCGTGAGCAACGACCCCGAGGTCGAGCCGGCAGACGACAACATCCCCATCATCGAGCTGAAAGACGACCAGCGCCTCGAGCTCGAGGCCGACGCCGTGATGGGCTACGGCCGCGACCACGCCAAACACCAGGGCGGGGTGGCGGTGGGCTACCGACACCTGCAGCGCATCAACGTTGTCGGTGACAGCCCCGAGTACGCGGACGACGAACCCCGGATGCTCCGGGGCGTCATCGAGGAGGACGGCGAACTGGTGCCGACCGACGACTTCGACAACGACCTGACGAACCGGTACCCCGGCAAGGAGGTCGAGGTCGAGGACGTCCCCGGCGCGTTCGTCTTCCAGGTCGAGTCTGACGGCTCGATGCCCGTCGAAGAGCTGGTGCTGCGGGCGGTCGACACCCTGGTCGACCGCGCGGACGAACTCGAACAGGCAGTTCAACTGTAATTATGAGTGTCTCCCCCCTCAACACCGTGTCGGCGTCCGTTCCTGCCCCGGGAGCGACGGGTCCGGCAATCGTAATCGGTAAGAAGGGGCGGGGGCTACGGAGAAGTGTAAGGTCACCGCGACCGAGCAGGGATAGCCAAGTTTGGCCAAAGGCGCAGCGTTCAGGGCGCTGTCCCGTAGGGGTTCGCAGGTTCAAATCCTGCTCCCTGCATTCGACTTCTCACCAGAATTTCCGAGAGTTAGGAGCATGAGCAAGACAAGTCCGAGACTCAGCAGTCTCATCGCCGAACTGAAGTCCGTCGCCCGAGATTCGGGTGCGGACGTCTGGCACGACGTGGCCGGCCGGCTGGAGAAGCCCCGTTCCACGCACGCCGAGGTGAACCTGAGTCGCATCGAACGGTACGCGAACGAGGACGAGACGGTCGTCGTCCCCGGGAAGGTCCTGGGGTCCGGCGCGCTGCGGAAGTCCGTCACCGTCGCTGCTGTGGATTTCTCCAGCAGCGCGGAGACGAAGATCCAGCACGCCGACGGCGAGGCCGTCCACCTGGAACAGGCAGTCGAACAGAACCCCGAAGGGAGCGACGTGCGGGTGATCCGATGAGTCTCGCAGAGTTCGACGCCGACGTGGTCGTGGACGCCCGCGACTGCATCATGGGTCGAGTCGCGAGCAACGTCGCCGAGCGCGCGCTCGCCGGCGAGCGGGTCGCCGTCGTGAACGCCGAGCAGGCCGTCATCACCGGGACGGAGGACGACGTGTTCTCCACGTACCGGAAGCGCGCCGAGCTCGGGTCCGACCGCGGTCCGTACTACCCGAAGCGCCCCGACGGCATCTTCAAGCGTGCCATTCGTGGCATGCTGCCGTACAAGCAGGACGACGGCCGCGAGGCGCTCGATAGCGTCCGCGTGTACGTCGGGAATCCGATGGACGAGGACGGCGAAGTGCTCGACGGCACCTCGCTGGACCGGCTGTCGACCATCCGCTTCGTCACCCTCAGCGAAGTGTCCGAGGAACTGGGGGCGAACGTCACATGGTAACCAACACGTCAGGCAAGAAGAAGACGGCTGTCGCTCGCGCCACCGTGAGCGACGGAGAGGGTCGCGTGCGAATCAACTCCCAGCCCGTCGAGCTCGTCGAGCCGGAGATGGCGCGCCTGAAGATGCTGGAGCCGTTCCGCATCTCGGGCAGCGACCTCCGTGGCGACGTCGACATCGACGTCGACGTGGCCGGCGGCGGGTTCTCCGGGCAGGCTGACGCCGTCCGGACCGCCATCGCGCGCGGGCTCGTCGAACACTACGGCGACGCCGAACTGCGGGACGCGTTCCGCGAGTTCGACCGGAGCCTGCTGGTGAACGACGTGCGCCAGCGCGAGTCCAAGAAGTGGGGCGGTCCCGGGGCACGCGCGCGCTACCAGAAGTCCTACCGCTGAGGTGACCAGACTATGATGGTACCAGTCCGGTGTTTCAGTTGCGGTACTGTCGTCGGCGAACACTGGGAGGAGTTCAAGGCGCGAGCCGAGAGCCACGAGGGCGACGAGGATCCGGCCGACGTGCTGGACGACCTCGGCGTCGACCGGCACTGCTGTCGCCGGATGCTCATCTCCCACCAGGACCTCGTCGACGTGGTCTCCCCATACCAATAATGAGCGAATCACAGCACTTCAGCCGGTACGAGAAGGCCCGAATCATCGGCGCGCGAGCGCTGCAGGTGGCCTACGGGGCGCCCGTGCTGGTCGACACCGACCAGACGGAGCCGATCCTCATCGCGGCCGAGGAGTACGACGCGGACGCGCTCCCGTTCACCGTCCGGAGGGAGAACTGAGATGACGCGCATCGAGGCAGTCCGCTACCGGCCCGTCCTCGACTCCCGCGGGAACAAGACCGTTGAGGCCGAGGTGTCGAGCGAGGACGGCGGGTTCGGTCGTGCAGCGGCGCCCTCCGGGGCGAGCACGGGCGAGCACGAGGCCGTCGAGCTGCCGGTCGGCGAAGCGATTGCGGCCGGTCGCGAGCACGTCGCACCTCGACTGGAGGGGCGCGAGTTCGCGGGCGACCAGCGCGGCGTCGACGCGGCGCTGCACGCCGCCGACGGCACGGAGGACTTCTCCGAGGTCGGCGCGAACGTCGCCGTCGCGACGAGCATGGCGGCCGCGAAGGCCGCTGCGGACGTCCTCGGTGTGCACACCTACCAGCACCTCGGCGGCGCGTTCCGCGGCCGGAACTTCCCGGTGCCGCTCGGGAACGTCCTCGGCGGCGGTGCGCACGCCGACGACGCGACCGCCATCCAGGAGTTCCTCGTCGCGCCGACCGGCGCGCCGAGCGTCCGGGACGCCGTGTTCGCGAACGCGGCCGTGCACGGACGCGTCAAGGAGCTCCTCGAGGCGGACGACGTGCCGGCGGCGAAAGGCGACGAGGGCGCGTGGGCGCCTGCCGTCGACGACGCCACCGCGTTCGACGTGGTGGCCGAGGCCGCCAGCGACGTCGCCGACGAGTACGGGTTCGAGGTCCAGCTGGGCCTCGACCTCGCTGCCGCCGAGTGCTACGACGGAGACGAGTACGTCTTCGGTGACGACCGCCGCTCCACCGAGGAGCAGATCGAGTACGTCGCCGGACTGGTTGCCGAGTACGACCTCGCGTACGTCGAGGACCCGCTCGACGAGAACGACTTCGCGGCGTTCGCGGAGCTGACCGACCGCGTGGGCGACGAGACGCTGGTCTGCGGCGACGACCTGTTCGTGACGAACACGGAGCGCCTGCAGCGCGGCGTCGACGAGGGGGCTGCCAACAGCATCCTCGTCAAGCCCAACCAGATCGGGACGCTGACGGACGCCTTCGACGCAATCGAGCTCGCCACCCGGAACGGGTACGACGCAGTCGTGTCCCACCGGAGCGGCGAGACCGAGGACGCGACCATCGCACACCTCGCCGTGGCGACCGACGCGCCGTTCATCAAGACCGGCGCCGTCGGCGGCGAGCGAACCGCCAAGCTAAATGAACTCATCCGCATCGCGGACGAAGCATGAGCGAGAACGAATCCGACACCGAGGCCGACCTCGAGGAGAACGCCCCCGACGAGCCGGCGGACGACGCCGATGCCGTCGAGGCGGCGGCCGAGAGCGAGGCCCAGACAGACGAACAGACAGAAGCCGAGGAGGACGCCGCCGAGGAGCCCGAGCCGGAGTCCACGGCGACGGAGGACGTGATGTCCGACGAGGAGGCCGACCTCCTCATCCCCGTCGAGGACTACCTGGGCGCTGGCGTCCACATCGGTACCCAGCAGAAGACCAACGACATGGACCGGTTCATCCACCGCGTCCGGACGGACGGTCTGTACGTCCTCGACGTCTCGAAGACGGACGACCGTATTCGGACGGCGGCGGACTTCCTGGCGAACTACGACCCCGAGCAGATTCTGGTGACGTCGAGTCGCCAGTACGGCCGGTTCCCCGCGGAGAAGTTCGCGGAGGCCGTCGGCGCTCGCGCCCGCACCGGGCGGTTCATTCCGGGGACGCTGACGAACCCCGACTACGACGGCTACATCGAGCCGGACGTCCTCGTGGTCACCGACCCGATTGGTGACTCGCAGGCCGTCAAGGAGGCCATCACGGTCGGCATCCCCGTGATTGCGATGTGTGACTCGAACAATCAGACCGGGAACGTGGACCTGGTCGTGCCGACGAACAACAAGGGTCGTCGCGCACTGTCCGTGGTCTACTGGCTGCTCGCCAACGAGACTCTCGACCGGCGCGGCGCGGAGCCGACGTACGCCCTCGAGGACTTCGAGGACGGCCTGTAACCCGGCTACGAGCCTTTTCGTTTCCGCGTGTTTCGTCCGCGTAGCGACAGCGCCGCAGGCGCGTGGTCGCTCTTTGTTTCCGAAATCGACGACGACGGTAGCGGCAGTGCTGGAGTTACCGGGAGACGACGCCGAGGTAGCCGTCGAGGCCGTCGACCATGCGGACGCGGCGGCCGAACCACTCCCGGCCGCCGTCCAGCGGGTGCCGGTGGCGGGCGTCGTCGACGTCCGCCGTGAGGAGAACAGTTGCGGGCACGGCGCCGTGGGTGTCGACGCGGTCGGCGACCCACCCCGAGGACGGCTCGGAGAGCACGACGTCCTGCCCGGGGAACGTGGCGAGGTCGCCGAACTCGTCGTCGTAGTCCCGGTTCGGGTCGGGGAAGCGGTAGACGCGCTGGAAGGCGTCGATGGCGGCCTCGAGGTCGGGGACGGCGAGCACGACGCACTCGACGCCGGAGACTGGCGCGCCGAAGTTGTTGGCGTCCGGGACGCGGTACTCGCGTGGGGTGCGGTCGGCGACGAGGAACGGCAGCAGGTGTCGGTCCGGCGGCCCGAGGAACGCCGAGTCCCACTCGACGCTGGTGCCGTCGGGGCGCTCGCGGCGACCCCGGGTCGGGCCGTGGACTTCGACGTCGTGGTCGATGAGGCGCTGGCACTCGGCGTGGACGCTCCCGGTCTCCACGCACCAGTCGCTCGGGCCGGCGAGGGGGTCGGCGGCGTCGAAGAAGTCACCCCACCAGCCGGTCTCGTCCTGCGTGGGTGCGACGAGCTCGACGTACGACCCGTCCGGGAACACGAGCATCGACATCTCGGTGCCCGCGTCGGGGTGTTCGCCGCCGTACCGGGGGTCGAACCCTGCCGTCTCGAACCGCTCGACGAGGACGTCGTGAGACGCCCCCGTGAACGGCACGTGGTCGATGACCGGACGCATGCCCCGCCGTACTCGGTTGCCGTTGATAAGCCTGCGGCCGCCCTCCAGGTGCCGGGAGCCGCCCCCGTTCCCCGGCAGTGGCGGCGTCGGCCGCGTTCCGGAAACCCTGTAACCTCCCGGGGCACACGCCACGGTATGACGACGACTTCGAGTGCGCCGGGGAAGGTCTACCTCTTCGGCGAGCACGCCGTCGTGTACGGGGAGCCGGCGGTGCCGTGTGCCATCGAGCGGCGCGCGCACGTCACAGTCTCCGAGCGCGAGGACGGCCGCCTTCGGGTGTCGGCGGGCGACCTCTCCATCGACGGTTTCACCGTGGAGTACAGCGGCGGCACCGACGACACGCCGGACGTCGACGTCCCGGCGCCCATCGTGGAAGCGGCGATGGGGTACGTCGACGAGGCGGTCGAGCAGGCCCGGGACGCTGCGGAGGCACCCGACGCCGGCTTCGACGTCGAAATCGACAGCGAGATTCCGCTCGGCGCGGGCCTCGGCTCGTCGGCAGCCGTCGTCGTCGCGGGCGTCGACGCCGCCACGCGCGAACTCGGCGTCGAACTGGACGCTCGCGAGCTGGCCGACCGCGCCTACCAGGTCGAACACGCCGTCCAGGACGGGCAGGCGTCTCGCGCGGACACGTTCTGCTCCGCGATGGGTGGCGCCGTCCGCGTCGAGGGTGACGACTGCGAGACGCTGGACGCCCCCGACCTCCCGTTCGTCGTCGGCTACGACGGCACGAGCCACGACACCGGCGAGCTCGTCGCCGGGGTGCGGGACCTCCGAGACGAGTTCGGGTTCGCCGCCGACACCGTCTCGGCCATCGGCGACCTCGTGCGGCGCGGCGAGGCGGCACTCGCCGAGGGCGACGTCGAGACGCTCGGCCGCCTGATGGACGTCAACCACGGCCTGCTCTCGGCGCTCGGCGTCTCCGCGCGCACCCTCGACTCGATGGTGTGGGCGGCACGCGACGGCAACGCCCACGGCGCGAAGCTCACCGGCGCGGGCGGCGGGGGGTCTATCGTCGCCCTCGACGACGGCGACGGCGCCGAGACCGCGCTCTCGCTGACGCCGGAGTGCGAGGAAGCGTTCCGCGCCGAACTCGCCCGGGAGGGCGTCCGCAGCGAATGACCGGGACCGTCGTTCTCAAACTCGGCGGCAGCGTCGTTACCGAGAAAGACCAGCCCGAGACGGTCGCCGGCGACCGGCTCGCAGCCCTCGCGAGGGCAATCGCCAGCAGTGACGTCTCGGACATCGTCGTCGTCCACGGCGGCGGGAGCTTCGGGCACCCGCACGCCGCCGAACACGGTGTCTCCAGCACCGACGCCACTCGGGACCCCGAAGCAGTCCGCGACATCGCCGCCGCGATGGAGAACCTGAACAGCGCAGTTGTCGGCGCGCTCGCCGACGCCGGCGTCGCTGCCGTCCCAGTCCACCCCTTCTCGGCGGGGTACCGGGACGCCGACGGCGACCTCGAACTCCCCACCGGCCACATCGCAGCGATGCTCGAGGAGGGCTTCGTCCCCGTCCTCCACGGCGACGTGCTCACCACCGCCGGCGACGGCGTCACCATCGTCTCCGGGGACGACCTCGTCGTCTCGGTCACGCGAGGACTCGACGCCGACCGCGTCGGCCTCTGCTCGACCGTCCCCGGTGTCCTCGACGAGGACGGCGACGTCATCCCCGAAATCACCGCCTTCGAGGACGTCGGCGGCGCGCTCGGCGGGAGCGACGCCACCGACGTCACCGGTGGCATGGCCGCCAAAGTCCGCGCGCTCCTCGCCCTCGGCTCTCCCGCCTTCGTCTTCGGCCCCGACGCTCTCGGCGACTTCTTCGCCGGCGACGACGCCGGCACCCGCATCGAGGGCTGACCCCCGGCGCTTCCGTGCCCTCCGCTGCGGGCCGCCACACCGCAGTGCTCGCGGCTCCCTCCGGTCGCCGCTCGCAACAACGTGGCCTCGCTGCGCTCGGGCACGCAACTCACGGGTCGTAACGCTCCCCGCTCGTTTGATTCGCGGTCTCCCTCCAGTCGACCGCGCAATCCCCGCTGTTTTTAACAGCGTGGCGCATACCCCCGGACAAGCAAGACGTCGCGGGCGGCAACGCCGCGGCGGTCGACGGCTGCAAGACGCCGGGGTCGACCGCGGCCAGCGCGCGACTGTTTCGAGACGCGCGAAAACGCGGGTTTCAGTGCTTCAGAACTATGGAAATCGAAATTGCCACAATCGGCGGCTACGAGGAGGTCGGACGGCAGATGACTGCCGTCCGTGCGGGCGACGACATCGTGATCTTCGACATGGGCCTCAACCTCTCGCAGGTCCTGATTCACGACAACGTCGAGACCGAGAAGATGCACAGCCTCGACCTGATCGACATGGGCGCCATCCCCGACGACCGCGTCATGTCCGACCTCGAGGGCGACGTGAAGGCCATCGTGCCGACGCACGGCCACCTCGACCACATCGGCGCCATCTCGAAGCTCGCACACCGCTACGACGCCCCCATCGTGGGCAGCCCGTTCACCATTGAGCTCGTGAAAGGCGAGATCGAGAGCGAGCAGAAGTTCGGCGTCGAGAACGACCTCGTGAAGATGGAGGCCGGCGGCACGATGCCCATCGGCGACGACTGCGAACTCGAGTTCGTCCACGTCACGCACTCCATCATCGGCGCCATCAACCCCGTGCTCCACACGCCCGAGGGCGCCGTCGTCTACGGCCTCGACAAGCGCATGGACCACGACCCGGTCCTCGAGGACCCCATCGACATGGAACGGTTCAGGGAGATCGGCCGCGAGGGCGAGGGCGTCCTCTGTTACATCGAGGACTGTACGAACGCCGGGAAGAAGGGCCGGACGCCCTCCGAGAGCACGGCGCGACGCCACCTCGAGGACGTGATGAAGAGCGTCGAGGACTACGACGGCGGCATCATCGCCACGACGTTCTCCAGCCACATCTCGCGGGTGTCCTCGCTCGTGGAGTTCGCGAAGGACATCGGCCGCGAGCCCATCCTGCTCGGCCGCTCGATGGAGCGGTACTCGGGCACCGCCGAGCGCATGGGTCGCGTGAACTTCCCCGACGACCTCGGCATGTTCGGGCACCGGAAGTCCGTCGACCGCGCGTTCAAGCGCGTGATGAACGAGGGCAAGGAGAACTTCCTCCCAATCGTCACCGGCCACCAGGGCGAGCCCCGCGCGATGCTCACCCGGATGGGTCGCGGCGAGACGCCCTACGACATCGAGGACGGTGACAAGGTCATCTTCTCGGCGAGTGTCATCCCGGAGCCGACCAACGAGGGTCAGCGCTACCAGAGCGAACAGCTGCTCCGCATGCAGGGCGCCCGCATCTACGACGACATCCACGTCTCCGGCCACCTCCGCGAGGAGGGCCACTACCAGATGCTGCAGGCGCTCCAGCCCCAGCACCTCATCCCCGCCCACCAGGACATGGCTGGCTTCGCGCCGTACACGAAGCTCGCGAAGAGCCAGGGGTACAAGGTCGGTCGCGACCTACACGTGACCGAGAACGGCAACACCATCCAGCTCGTCGAGTAGATGTCCCAGGAAGCGCGCGAACAGGCGGTGCTCGCGGCGGTCCGCGAGCGCCGGCAGCAGGTCAACGACGCCATCGACGAGGACCTGCCGATGGCCGACCCCGAGCGGCTCTACGAGGCGACCCGCTACATCCTCGAGGCCGGCGGGAAACGGCTGCGACCGGCGGTCCTGTTGTTGACAGCCGAAGCGCTGTCTGGCGTGGACGCCGCGGCCGCCGACTACCGGGCGTTCCCAGACCTGAACGGCGGCGAGGTCGACGTGATGTCGGCGGCAGTCTCCATCGAGGTCATCCAGTCGTTCACGCTCATCCACGACGACATCATGGACGACGACGACCTCCGACGGGGCGTCCCTGCGGTCCACCGCGAGTACGACACCGAGACCGCGATTCTCGCGGGCGACACGCTGTACTCGAAAGCGTTCGAGATAATGCTCCAGACGGGCGCACCGCCCGAACGCGGCCTCCGCGCGATGCGGACGCTCGCGGAGACCTGCACCCACATCTGCGAGGGGCAGGCGATGGACATGGGATTCGAGACCCGGGGCAACGTCGTCACCGACGAGTACCTCGACATGGTGGAGCTGAAGACCGCGGTGCTGTACGCTGCGGCCGCCACACTGCCGGCGCAGCTCCTCTCCGCGGACGAGGAGACCGTCGAAGCCCTCTACAACTACGGGCTGCGGGTCGGGCAGGCGTTCCAGATTCAGGACGACGTCCTCGACCTCACGGTTCCCTCCGAGGAACTCGGCAAGCAGCGCGGCTCCGACCTGGTCGAGCACAAGAAGACCATCATCACGCTGCACGCCGAAGAACACGGCGTCGACGTCGAGGGCTTGCTGGAGGCCGACGACCCCGAGGACGTCACCGACAACGAGGTCGAGGCGGCCGTCCAGGAACTCCGCGACGCCGGCAGCATCCAGTACGCCAGCGACCTCGCCGAGGACCTCGTCGCGGAGGGCAAAGCCCACCTCGACGTGCTCCCCGAGAACGAGGCCCGCCACCGACTGGAGCAGATCGCGGACTACCTCATCGAACGAGGATATTAACGCACCGTTTGTACCTTTTTACTCGTCGGGTTTCCTCGGTCGCTTCGCTCCCTGCGGGAACCGCTCCTCGCAAAAATCTACGCTAAAAACGTCCTCGCACTCGCTTCGCTCGTGCGAGTGAACCGTGCGGCTTCGCCGCGCGGATGCTATCCAACGTTTTCCAGGCGGCTGTAGCAAAGTTCTGACACAGAGGACTCTGCAATGAGAGACAGCTACTCCCTGGCGGATTGAAAGGCGAGACTGGCGAGAGCTTTCCCCTCCAAGAGAAACCGAGACAACAGCAGCCGACCGAGCCACCACGCACTCCTGCAGTCGAATCCCGCGGGATTTTCACCCCTCGGCGTGGAATCGGTGGTATGGACGACGAACTCCGCGAGCGGGTCCGCCGGGAGGCAGAGCGGGCCGCGCTGTTTAACGCCCTGAAACACGGGAGCGACGCACAGGTCGGGGCCATCATGGGGCCGATGATGGGGGAGAACCCAGAGTTCCGGGAGCACGGCGACGAGATTCCCGGCGTCATCGCGCCCGTCATCGAGGACGTCAACGGGATGAGCGACGACGAGCAGCGCGAGCGCCTCGCGGAACTCGCGCCCGAGGACGTCGAGAAACTGGACAGCGAGGACGAAGAAGACGACCAGCCGCTGCCGGACCTCCCGAACGCCGAGGCGTACGACGAGGTGCGGATGCGGTGTGCGCCGAACCCGAACGGCCCGTGGCACCTCGGGAGCGCCCGGATGCCCGCCGTCATCGGGACGTACAAGGAGATGTACGACGGCTGGATGCTCGTCCGGTTCGACGACACCGACCCGGAGACCAAGCGCCCAGACCTCGACGCCTACGACCAGATTCTCGACGACCTCGACTACCTCGGGTTCGAGGCCGACGAGGTCATCAAGGCCAGCGACCGGGTCGATGAGTACTACGAGCACGCCCGCCGGCTCATCGGGAAAGGCGGCGCGTACACGTGTAGCTGCCCCGGCGAGGAGTTCTCCGAGCTGAAGAACAGCGCGGAGGCGTGTCCGCACCGCGAGAAGGACCCGGAGACGGTCGCCGAAGAGTTCGAGGCGATGGTCGACGGCGAGTACGAGTCCGGTGAGATGGTCCTCCGAATCAAGACCGACATCGAGCACAAGAACCCCGCGCTCCGGGACTGGGTGGCGTTCCGGATGGTCGACACCCCACACCCCCGCGAGGAAGCCAGCGAGTACCGCTGCTGGCCGATGCTGGACTTCCAGTCCGGCGTCGACGACCACCTCACCGGCGTCACGCACATCATCCGCGGCATCGACCTCCAGGACTCCGCGAAGCGCCAGCGCTTCCTCTACGACTACTTCGACTGGGAGTACCCCGAGGTCCTGCACTGGGGGCACGTCCAGCTGGACGCCTACGACGTGAAG
Source organism: Halobacterium rubrum (assembly GCF_021729015.1). Taxonomy (GTDB): domain Archaea; phylum Halobacteriota; class Halobacteria; order Halobacteriales; family Halobacteriaceae; genus Halobacterium; species Halobacterium rubrum. The sequence continues at coordinate 1,151,925 of NZ_JAJQQZ010000001.1, read as the reverse complement.
ATGTCCACCTCGACAATCAAGGAGCTCGTCGCGAGCGGCGAGCTCGACGGCTGGGACGACCCGCGCGCGCCGACCGTGCAGAGCGTGAAGCGCCGCGGCATCCGCGGGGAGGCCGTCGTGGACGCGATGGTGGATCTCGGCACCTCCTCGTCGGACGTCGACCTCGCGATGTCCTCGGTGTACGCGAACAACCGCGACCTCGTGGACGACGAGGCGCCACGGCAGTTCCTCGTCCGGGACGGCTTCGAGGCCCGCGGCGAGGGCGACGGCGAATCGTACGAGGCCGTCGTGGTTCCGGTCGACGGCGGGCCCGACGAGGCGACGCCGCAGGTCCACCCCGAGCACCCCGACCGCGGCGACCGCGAGATTCCGGTCGGTGACGGCGTACTCGTGGAGGCCGCCGACCTCCCCGAGCAGGGCGACCGCGTCTGGCTGAAGGGCTACGGGCCGGTGCGCTACGACGGCGAGCGCTTCGAGTTCCTCGACGCCGACATCGACATCGTGCGCGAGGAGGGCGTCGACGTGGTGCACTGGGTGCCCGCCGACGACAACGTCGAAGTCCGGCTGCGCACGATGGACGGCGACGCAACCGGCTACGCCGAACCCGGGTTCGCCGACCAGTCCGTGGACACTGTCGTGCAGTTCGTCCGCGTCGGGTTCGCGCGCGTCGACGCCCACGACGCCGAGGCGTCCGTGGCGTACTTCACGCACCCCTAGAGGAACTGCAGCCAGAGCACGGCCGCGAGCACGACGACGGTCAACACGACCTGCATCGCGGCCGACCCGAGGACGCCGACCGTCGCGTACCCCGCTCGTCGCGCGCTCTCGGCGACGTTCTCGTTCTCGCGGAACTCGACGGCGAAGACGACGCCCGCGACGCCGAGCAGGAGGCCGACCGGACCGGTCACCAGCATGGCGCCGAACCCGACGGCGCCCGCGAGTATCGATGTCCGGGTGTCGACGCCGCTGGCGCGCGCGCCGACGACGCCCGCCAGCCAGTCGACCAGCGTCGCGAGGACGGCGAGCCCGGCCAGCGCGACCAGCAGAATCGGGCCCGGGCGGCCGGTCTGCGTCCAGTACAGCAACAGTCCGGCCAGCGAGAGCAGGCCACTCGGGAGCAGCGGGAGGACGCTGCCGGCGACGCCGACGGCGAGCAGGACGAGCGCTGCGGCGACGAACGGCTCCATACACCATCGGGGGCCGCCGCAGGCTTCAGGGTACCGCTGTCAGTCGTCGTTCTCGAACCGCCGGAGTTCCGCGCGGGCTGCCTCCGACCCGTACGCCTCCACGAGCGGTCGGAGCGCGTCGCCGAGCGCGCGCATCGCCTGGCTCGTGGAGTGGTAGCCGAGTTCGTCGGCGAGGTCGTCCCACGGCCGGGACTGCAGGAGCTTCCCGACGAGCAGGCGCTGCTCGTCTGCGGAGAGCAGGTCGGCGTCGCCCGCGACGAGGTGGTGGACGGCGAGCGCGCGGAACGGTTCCGGGTCGACGCCGTACATCCCCGGACCGTGGGCAGCGCCCGCGACGACCCGCCAGTCGCGCTCGCCCAAGTCGAAGCCAGAAGTCGCGTCACAGGACCGAAGCGCCGCGCGAGCGACGTCGAGGTCGAGGTCCCGGAGCGCGTCCGAGAGCACGCCGCCGATGCGGTCGGCGAACCAGTCGGCGTGGCGGTCGTAGAGCTCGCGGCCGGCGTCGGAGAGGGGGTCGAGCATGATGGCGGAGTACTCGCCGCTGGTGTCGTTGCGCGTCGTCGAGAGCTGGACCGTCCCGTAGCCGTTCGCGGCCCAGAACGACAGCAGTTCGGGGGTTGCGCCGTAGCCGACGCCGAGCCAGTCGGCCTCGCCGTCGAACTCCGAGCGGACGTCGCCGAGCAGCCGCGAGCCGAGGCCCCGGGAACGCACGGCGGGGTGGGTGGCGATGCGCATCACGCGGTAGCCGAACGGGACCGCTGCCGCCTCGTCCCGGAGCTGGCTCGTGAGCACGTCGGGAATCATGTTGCCCTTCACGCGCTCGCCGTCGTACATCGCGGCCCGCAGGTCGGCGTCGAGGCCGCCCTCGCGGGCGAGCAGCGCGACCGACGCGATGTGGCCGTCGTGGCGGAGCGCCCGAACCGCGAGGTTCGGGGCGTCCAGCAGGCGCGCGAGGTCGTTGGGCTCGGTGCGGTAGTGGGCGTAGACGAGCAGGCCGAAAACCTCCCTGAGCAGGTGTTCGTCCCCGGCGAGGTCGTCGCCCGACAGCGAGACGTACTCGACGGTCTCGGGCGTGGCGTCGGCGACTAGCGGGTCGACGGCGGGCCGGGCGTCCAGCAGGAGCGCGCGGAACGCCCACGCCTCGACCGGGTCACCGCCGGCGTACCGGATGGGGTCGACGAGCGACGTCTCGTGGACCTCGTGGTCGGTCTCGGCGAGCCGGTCCCGGAAGCGCACGTCGAACCCCCGGCCGGCGCCCTCGTAGCCGTGGACGGTCGTCGTGAACGCCAGCCGCTGGCAGCCCACCAGCGATTCGAGGAGGCGGACGGGAATCGCGGCCGCCTCGTCGGCGAAGACGGCGTCGGGGTCACCCGGCAGGTCGGCCGCCGCCGGCGGCTTCGCGAACCGGATACGGCCCCCCGTGGTCGTCTCGACGGTGTCGCCGTCGCTGTCGAGGTCGCCGAGAGCGTCGAGGCGCTCCCGGGCGCGAGCGAACAGCTCCGCCGCGCTCCGGTGGTCGGGGGCGGTGACGAGCACGTCCAGTCCCTCGCGAGCGAGACACGCCGCGGCGAGGCCTGCAGCGCTGGACTTCCCGCGGCCGCGGTCGGCGTCCGCGACGACTGCGTGCCCGGGCTCTCGAAGGGACTCGAAGGTTGCGAGGGCGTCTGCCTGGTCGGCGGTCAGGCAGGCCTCGTACGCCTCGCGGGGGAAGGCGGTGGATTCGGGTGGGTCCGGGAGTGGCTCGCGCATTCGGGGCGCGGGGTCGGTGAGCCCGTCGCGTTCGAGCGTCTCGTCGTCGACGTCGTAGATGGCGATGCCGGGGTGGGCGCGGAGCGTGTCGACGAGTCGGCGGCGGAAGCGCCCAGTGACGTCGCCGGTGTCGAACGGCGGGACGGCGAGCCCCTCGTCGAACGACTCGCGGTGGGCCGGCCAGTCGTCGAGGGCGGGCGCGAGGACGACGAGGAGGCCGCCGCCGTCGACGGCGCCGACGACACGCCCGAGCGCGTTCGGCCGGCAGTCGGCGTGGAGGTCGAGGACGACCGCGCGGCGGGTCGTGCCGAGCAGGCGGCCGGCGTTCCGCGTCGGGACGTGCTCGCAGGCGAGGTCGTCGCGCGTGGAGACGAGACTCGTCTCGGAGAGCGCGACCGGGAGCGCGTCGAGCAGCCCGTCGGCGGCGTCCACGCCCGCCGCCCGGTCGCCGGCGAGCACGAGGACGCGGCGCTCGTTCGCGCGCTCGGCTTCGGCCAGCAGGTCGCGGGCGGCCGCTGTGTCCATCGCGTCGGGGTACGGCGAGTGGCGGCAAGGGCGTTTCGTCCGCGGCTGTGCCGGCGTGACACGCCCCGATGGCATTGAAAGCGCTTTTACGGGAGGGCGACCCAGTGTTGGGATACAGCCTGCGGGGGTCGATGATGCTTGAGGCCGGAAGGTCTCTACTCGGCCGAGAGCGCAAGCCCGTCCGCGGGATAGGTGAACACAATGCCAGTATACGTAGACTACGACGTTCCAGCAGACCTCCAGGAGCGAGCCCTCGAGTCCCTCGAGGTCGCTCGCGACACCGGTAGCGTGAAGAAAGGTACCAACGAGACGACGAAGGCCGTCGAGCGCGGCAACGCCGACGTCGTGTTCGTCGCGGAGGACGTCTCCCCCGAGGAGATCGTCATGCACCTCCCCGAGCTCGCCGCCGAGAAGGGGATCCAGGTCGTCTTCGTGGAGACCCAGGACGAGCTCGGCAACGCGGCCGGCCTCGAGGTCGGCTCCGCTGCCGCGGCCGTCGTCGACGCCGGCGACGCCGAGGACGAGATCGAGGACATCTCGACGAAGGTCGAGGACCTGCAGTAACCAACAATGAGTGCAGAGGAATCTGAAGAGGGCGCCACGGCTGCCGAGGTCATCGAGGTCGTCGGCAAGACCGGGATGCACGGCGAGGCGATGCAGGTGAAGTGTCGCATCCAGGAGGGTGGCAACCAGGGCCGCATCATCACGCGGAACGTCCTGGGCCCCGTCCGAGTTGGTGACATCATCCAGCTCAAGGAAACGGCCCGCGAAGCGGACTCCATCGGTGGTCAATAATGGTGGAGAACCGGAGCTGTGACTACTGTGGCGCGGACATCGAGCCCGGTACGGGTACGATGTTCGTGCACAACGACGGGAGCACCGTCCACTTCTGTTCGGCGAAGTGCGAGAAGAACGCCGACCTCGGCCGCGAGCCACGCGACGTGGAGTGGACCGAGGAGGAAGAAGTCGGGGAGGGCCAGTAGATGACTTCCGAGCGACGCTTCGCGACGCTCGACGCTCACGCGACCACGGGGTGGTCGGCGTGAGCCACCACGACGAGCGCACGTTCGTGATGGTCAAGCCCGACGGCGTCCAGCGCGGGCTCATCGGCGACGTCGTCTCCCGGCTGGAGGACAAGGGGCTGAAGATGGTGGGCGGGAAGTTCATGCAGATCAGCGAGGAGCTCGCCCACGAGCACTACGCCGAGCACGAGGACAAGCCGTTCTTCGACGGGCTCGTCGAGTTCATCACGTCGGGTCCCGTGTTCGCGATGGTCTGGGAGGGCGCCGACGCCACCCGCCAGGTCCGCCAGATGATGGGTGCGACGGACGCCCAGGAAGCGGCGCCCGGCACCATCCGCGGCGACTACGGCAACGACCTGGGTCACAACCTCATCCACGGTAGCGACCACGAGGACGAGGGCGCCAACGAGCGCGAGATCGCCCTGTTCTTCGACGACGACGAACTCGTCGACTGGGACCTCGGCACCTCGCAGTGGGTGTACGAGGACGCCGGCGACCACTGACGGACGCCGACCTTTTTGCGGGAGCGAGCAGAACACTCGCGTAGCTATGCAGTTCACCGTCGTCCAGGGAGACATCGCCGAACAGTCCGCGGACGCGCTGGTGAACGCCGCCGGAACGAGCCTGCGGATGGGGTCCGGTGTGGCGGGCGCGCTCCGGCGTGCGGCCGGCCAGCAGTTGAACGAGGCTGCGATGGCAGAGGGGCCGGTGAATCTCGGCGAAGTCGCCGTGACCGACGCGTTCGACCTCGACGCCGAGTATGTAGTGCACGCGGCCGCGATGCCACACTATGGAGACGGGAAGGCCACCAGCGAGAGCATCCGTTCGGCCACCCGGAACGCGCTCACGGCGGCCGACGAGCGCGGCTGCCAGTCCGTGGTGGTGCCGGCGCTGGGTTGTGGCGTCGCCGGGTTCGACCTCCGGGAGGGCGCCGCACTCATCGCCGACGAGATTCGGGCGTTCGACCCCGACCACCTCGATGACGTCCGGTTCATCGCTTACTCGGACGAGGAGTACGAGACGATTCGGGAGCCGGTGGCGTGAACCGGTCCGTCGGCCCGTAGACTCTTGGCCGTCGACCGTCAGCACGGCGTATGGACTGCGTCGTCTGCAATCAGACCGGGGGGACGTACCGACTCGTCGCGGGGGAGGGCAGGCTGGGGGTCTGCGAGCAGTGCGTCGCCGAGCACCTCCTCGACGAGCTCGACGACGACACCTGCATGTACTGTGGTGGGTCGGCCGACTACGACCTCTTCGAGTACGTCGGCTCGGTGGCGGACAGCGGCGGAGAAGGCGCCGAGTCGGAGCGCGAACTCGTGGCGGAGGGCGTCGTCTGCACGCGCCACCTCGAGGACCTCCGCAGCGAGGGGCTCTAGTCGCCTGCCGGGGTGGGTGCCGCGACGTCGATGTCGCCGCTGTCGAGGTCTGCTTCGACGTTGCGGGCGGCCTCGACGAGGTTCGCCATCTTCCCGTAGGCGACCTCGCGGGGTAGCAGCTTCACGCCGCAGTCGGGGCTGACGGTGAGCTGTTCGGGCGGGACGACCTCCAGGCCCTTCCGGATGTTCGCCTCGATCTCCTCGACGGACTCGACTTCGGCGACGTGCGCGTCGACGACGCCGAGCGCGAGGTCCTTCGTGAACGCGGGGTCCTCGAAGACGTCGAGCTGTTCGTAGTCGCCGTTCGCGAGCTCGAGGTCGAACTCGTCGACCGGGAACTCCAGAATCTCGGGGTAGATGCGGGAGTAGTCCCCGTAACAGACGTGGAGGCCGATGCGGACGTCCTCGGGGATGCCGGCGGCGATGCGTTCGAGGCACTCGCCGACGATGGCGTGGTCGTCGGGCGTCGTCGCCAGCGCCGGCTCGTCGATCTGGATGTAGCGGGCGCCCGCCTCGACGAGCTTCTCGATCTCCTCGTTGACGAGGTCCGCGAGGTCGTAGGCCAGACTCTCCTCGTCGTCGTAGGCCTCGTTGAAACTCCAGTTCGCGAGCGTGTACGGCCCCGTGATGGGGACTTTGACCGGGCGGTCGGCGACGCTCGCGGTGAACTCGTACTCGTCGACGAGCCAGGACTCGTCGTAGCTGACCTCGTCGACGACGCTGGGCTTGTCGAAGTAGTTGTGGCCCCAGACCTTCACCGGGCCGTTGAACTCGTAGCCGTCGATGCGGTGGGCGAAGAACTCCACCATCTCGTTGCGCCGCATCTCGCCGTCCACGACCACGTCGAGGCCGGCGCGCTCGTGCTCGTTCGTGATGAGGCGGGCGGCGTCGTCCTTGGCCTCCTCCCACTCGTCCTCGCCGAAGTCGGCTGCTCCGGCGGCTTCGCCGCCTCCGTCTCGTTGCGACTCCGTCGCAACGCTGTCCTCGTAGAGGTCCTTCGCGCGGTCGAGCCACTTCGGCTTCGGGTAGGAGCCGACGACGGTCGTCAGCAGGAAGTGGTCGTTGTCGTGGTCCTCGGGCCGGAACTGCTCGCGGGTGTCGGTCATGCTGTCACCTCGTCCTCGTGGTCTTCGCTGTCGTCCGCACCGGTGGCGGCGCCGAGCGCGCGGAGTTTCTCTTCGAAGCGGTTCACGGGCAGGTAGAACAGGCCGGTGTTCGCGGTGACGTAGACGTCCTCGAAGTCGTTTGGCACCTGGTCTTCGAACCAGTCGACGCGCTCGCGGATGGTGTCTGGGGACTCCACGAGCGTGTTCTGACCGTCGACGACGCCCAGCGCGACCGAGTCTTTGGTGCCGTACTCGGCGACGTTGTAGACGTTGTCGTCGTGGTCGGCGACGAGGTCGTAGCCGACCGCGTCGACGTCGGCGTCCAGCAGGTGGGCGTGGACCTTCTCGTCCAGCGCGCCCCAGTAGGGGTGGGCGACCACGTCGGCGTCCACGGCCGACGCGACAGTGTCGATGGCCTCGCTGGCTCGCTCGTCGGCGCCGTCGCCGGGTGCGTTCTCGACCAGCGAGGGCTCGAGGAGGAACACCGTCTCGACGGCCTCCGGGAACGCTTCGACCTCGCCCGCGAGGAAGTCGGCGACGGCGGCCTGGAAGTCGGCGTCGTCGCCGTAGTGCTCGTCGGTCGCGAGGTCGGCCAGCGAGTACGGGCCGGGGACGACCGCCTGCAGGTCGTCGGTGAGGCCGGCCGCCGTCTCGAGGTCGCCGGCGAGGTCGCCGGAGAACGTCAGCTCGCCCTCGACGACGGGGTCGCGGTAGAAGTTGTTGTTGTCGTAGTAGCGGACGATGCCGCCGGGCGAGACGTTGTCGTGTACGGTCAGTGGGTGGGCGAGCATGTCGTCCCAGCGTGCCTGCCCTTCGACCACGCGGTCGAGGCCGGCGTCCTGCTGGAGTGCGACGAGTTCCTCGCGGACGTCGTCGTAGACGGCCGAGACGTCAGCGGATTCGTCGCCGGAGACGAGGTCGCCCTTCTGGTGGCCTTTCAGGTCCGACAGCGCCTCCTTGGCGTCGTCGGGCAGCGGGAACAGGCCGGGCGTCGTGGCGATGCGTGTCATCTACGACACGCTACGACATTCCCACGTTTAATATTTTCTCTACGAGAATATACCCGATAGTTATTCGCGGAGTTTGAGCACGGTCAGGGTCTCGAAGGGGAACGACTCCTCGCGGACCGCCGCCGCCGAGAACCCCCGCCCGCCGGCGTACTCGACGACTTCCTCGACGCCAGTGAGCGTGCTCACGAGCACGAGCACGAAGCCGTCCGGAGCCAGCACGCGCCCCACGGCGTCGAAGAAGGCCTCGACGACCTCCCGGCCGGTCTCGCCGCCCGACAGCGCGACCTCCATCCAGTCGTCCCGGGCGGCGTTCTCGTCCCGCGGCAGGTACGGCGGATTGAACACCACCACGTCGAAGGCGTCCTCGCGGAACGCGGACACCAGGTCCCCCCGGACGACCGGCACCCCGCGGTCGGCGGCCTGCCGGACCGCGAACGGATTCAGGTCGGTCCCGACCACGTCGGCGCCCGTCTCGTCGCGCACGGTCGCCGCCACGTAGCCCGAACCCGTCCCGACGTCCAGCACGCGCGCCGGCGGCTGAATCTCCGCGACCGCCGCCTCCGCCAGCAGGTGCGTGTCCTCGGCCGGCTGGTAGACGTCCGCGCCAGCGCCCCGGCGGTCGGCGAGGTCAGTCATCGTCCTCACCCTCGACCTGCCGGGGCTCCGAGGCGTCCTCCACCGCTTCGTCCCCGGGCTGTTGTTCGTGCACCCGGAAGCCACCGGTCTCCGCGCGACCCGAGACCTCCCGCTGCGGGAACGGGATCTTGATGCCCTCCTCCTCGAAAGCAGACTTCACCGCGCGGATGACCGCGGTCTGGGCGCGCCAGCGCCGCCGCGAACTCGGCTTGTCGATCCACACCCGGATGTCCAGCACCACCGCCGAGTCCGCGAACTCCTTCAGGACGACCTGCGGCCGCGGCACCGACAGCACGTCCTCGACGTCGCTCAGCGCCGACTTCGCCACGTCCATCGCGTGTTGCACGTCCGTCCCGTAGTCCACGCCGGCCTCGACGTGGATGCGTAGCCGGCCCTTCCGCGACCGGTTCACGATCTCGTTGGAGCCGACGAGGTCGTTGGGCAACATCACGTACTCGCCGTCGAACGTCTGCAGGCGCGTGTTCACGATGGTGATGTCCGTCACGATGCCGTGCTTGTCCCCGATCTTCACCCAGTCCCCGATCTCGAACGGCCGCGAGAACATCAAGACGAGTCCGGCGATGACCGCGCCCAGTGTCTGTCGGGCGGCCATGCCGAGCACGATGCCGGCGAAGCCCGCACCGATGAGCAGCCCGGAGAGGTCGACGTTCCAGAACCCGAGGGCCGCGATCAGCGTCGCGATGTACAGCGTGATCTGGAGGATGCGGAACGTCACCTCGGTCTGGTGGTCGGTGATGCCCTCCTGCGTCCGCGTGAACCGCTCGACGACGTCCTCGAGGGCGCCAGTGCCGACGTAGACAGCCGCGAACAACCCCATCGTGATGGCGATTCGGGCCACCACTCGAACGCCCACCTGGAGGCTCCGGAGGCGGTCGACGGCCGCGCTCTCCAGCCCCCAGACGACCACCACCACTGCGCCGGCCGCGCCGATCGCCGCCAGCCCGACGGCGCCCACCACGACGTGCAGGATTCGCGACTCCCGGCTCCACCACACGCGGCGCGCCAGCCACAGCGCTGCCACCAGCAGCGCCACGGCGAACACGGTCGCACCGACCTGTTCGACGAGCGACAGCCCGTGCAGGGTGTCGACCACTTCGCTCGCGGTGGTGGTCACGGGTCGCCACCCCCCTCGACGCCGAGCGCGACGTTCGCCAGCGCCGCGAACGCCGACGGGTCGAGGTTCCCGGGCCGCTGCCGGAGCACGTCCTCGTCGACGGCGTCCACGACCGCGTCGGGCCGCTCCAGGCCCGAGATGTGGGCGGTGTTCCGGATGGCGTTCCGGGTGGTCTTCCGGCGCTGCGTGAACAGCGCCTTCACGAAGTCGAGGAAGAACGCCTCGTCGCCGACCTCGTAGTCGGGCTCGCGGGGCGTCAATCGAACGACGGCGCTCTCGACGCGCGGCTGCGGGTCGAACGCCTCGGGGGGGACGGTCTCGACCAGTTCGACGTCCGCGTAGTGCTGGGCCGCCACCGACAGCCGGCCGTAGTCACTCGTCCCCGGCTCGGCGGCCATCCGCTCGGCGAACTCCAGCTGGTACATCAACACCATCGGCTCGCCCTCGGGGAGCAGCCGGAACGTCACCTCGCTCGAGACGCCGTAGGGCAGATTCGACACCGAACACGAGAACTCGGGGAGGTCGACGTCGAGCGCGTCGCCCTGCACGACGTCGAGGTCGCCAGCGGCTATCTCGTCGGCGAACTCCTCGCGGAGGAACGCGGCGTAGTCCTCGTCGCGCTCGACGGCCGTCACGCGGTCCGCGACGTCGAGCAGCCGGTCCGTGAGGGCGCCCGTCCCCGCGCCGACCTCGAGAACGTGGCTGCGGTCGAAGCGCTCGGCGTACGTGGGAATGCGGTCGAGCACCCGGTCGTCCACGAGGAAGTGCTGGTCGAACTCGGGGTCTGGACGGCCCGCGCGTCGAATCAGCGCGTCCGGGTCCCGCGAAGCAGTCATTGCCGGATGTACCCTCTCACCCCCCCTAAACCCCCCGCTACGAGGACGCGAAGTTGTAGTACTTCAGGTCGTCGTCTCGGATCTCGTCGAGGATGCGCTCCACGACGACCTCTCGGGGGTTGTGCAGGCCGTCCACGCGCTCCTCGATGTCCTCGAAGCTCTCGAAGGGCCCGTGGCGCTTGCGCTCGTCGAGAATGTTGTCCCGGAGTTTTTCCCCGATGCCCGGCAGCAGATTCAGCTGGTGGAGCCGCAGGGAGATGGGCTGGGCGTCGTTGTAGAAGTCCACGAACCGCCGCTCGTTGGCGTCCACGACGTCCTCGACGACGTAGTCCAGTTCCGACCGCGCGCCGTCCGAGAGGTCGTCGTACTCCGCCGTCCGTCCGCGCTCGATGCCGTCCTCGAAGTCCGGCCGGACCCGCACTCGGTCCAGGATAGAGATGTCGGCGTCGCCCGACAGACTCAGCTCGTAGAGCGTGAAATCCTCGGTGGAGACGGCGTACGCCACCGCGCCGTCGCCGTAGCTCCGGCCGTCCGATCGGCCGTGCGCGAGAAAGTCGAGGACGACGGCAGACTCGACCTCGTCGTCGTCCGTCGAAGACGTATCACTCATACGAGGACGTACGCCGAGCCGACACTTAAACGGTCGGCCACTCAGGCGTACTTCGCGACGACGTTCAGAATCTCGTCCAGCTCGTCGCCGGACATCGCGTACCGCTCGTTCGCGAAGACCGAGCGCAGCTCCGTCCGCGTCCGCGGCAGCAGGTCCACGACCTTGTACGCCACGTCCTCGTCGTCGAGCACGTCGAGGGCCAGCAGCTCGTCGACGAACTCCCGGGACTCCTCGGCCTCCAGCACCGCGAACCGGTTCGCGTGCTCGATGGCCCGCGACAGCTCGAAGCGGAGCTCGCGGTCCTCGTCGAGCGCGCGCTCTGCCTCGACCTCGGAGAGCAGCTCTTTGGCCTCCGAGACCGTCAGCGGCTCCGTCTCGACTGTCTCCTTGAAGATCGTCATACTACTCCTCGGCCTGCTCCTGTGCGCGGAGGTGGGCGGCGGCCGCGATGACGACCTTGTCCATCCCACCGTCGTTGATCTCGACTTTGAACGCGTCGCCCTGCGTGCCGACGACGGTGCCGGTGAGGCCGCTGAAGCGCGGGTGGAACCGGCCGTCCTGCACACTCGGGTCGATCTTCAGGTGGACCGTCTGGCCGTCGTCGAAGTCGGCGATGGCGCGCTGGGGCGGCGACGTGCCGCGGTCTCGCGGGTCGTTCTGGAGCTTCCCACCACTGTTGCTGAGGGGTCCGTTGGAGTTCGGCATAGTCGTATGCACCACCCTACTTCCGTCGCGGTTAAAAAAGGACCGTTACGGCCCGGGCCGACGACCCTCCGCGGGTGTCAGCGCTGCCAGAACGCGGGCGTGAGCACGACGAGCACCGACAGCACCTCCAGGCGACCGATCCACATCAGGAACACCATGTAGAGCTTCGCTGCGTTCGAGAACGGCTCGAAACTCCCCATCGGGCCGACGACGCCGAACCCCGGGCCGACGTTCCCGAGCGTGGCGATAGCGACGCTCATGGCGTCCAGCCCGGTCAGCGTCACCTCGGGCGTCCGGAAGCTGTCGACGTACAGCACCACCGTCGAGACGGCGAACAGCCCGAGGAAGACGACGATGAACACGAAGACGTCCCGGATGGTGTCGTCGTCGACGACGCTGCCGTCTAGCCGTATCGCCTTCACAGCCTCCGGGTGGACGGCAGTGAACAGCGACCGGCCGATGGCTCTCTTCGCGAGCACCCATCGCACGATCTTCACCGAGCCCGCCGCCGAGCCCGCAGACCCACCCAGGAAGTACGCGAACAGGAGGACGGTCTGGGCGGACGCGTCCCAGGTGTTGACGTCCATGCTCGCGTACCCCGTGGTCGTCACCACGGCGACGACCTGGAAGACGCCCTGCCGGAGCGAGTCCTCCAGCTCGCCGGGAATCGCGCCGACGTTCGCCGGCGTCTCCGCGAGCCCGACGCCGAGGTAGAGCACCCCAGTGACGACCACCCCGAACGCGGCCATCGCGAGCAGGTACGACCGGAACTCGACGTTGTCGGTGAGCCGGCGGGGCTCCCCGCGGAGGACGTACCAGAACAGCGCGAAGTTCGTCCCCGCGACCACCATGAACGGCACGAACGCCCACTGGACGACCGGCGAGAACGCCTCGACGCTCCGGGCCTCGGGCGAGAAGCCGCCGGTCGGCATCGTCGTGAGCGCGTGAGCGACGGCGTTGTAGAGGTCCATGTTCGGCGCGACGCCGAGGTGGTGAAGCGCGTAGTAGACGACCGCCGCGAGCACCGTGAACCCGGCGTAGATGCCCCAGAGGGCGCGAGCGGTCTCCTGAATGCGCGGCGTCAGCTTCTCCAGGGCGAGCCCGGGGGACTCCTCGCTGATGACCTGGGCGCCGCCGACGGAGAGCTTCGGCAGGATGGCGACCATCAACACGAGGATGCCCATGCCGCCCAGCCACTGCGTCAGCTGGCGCCACATCAGCATGGCGTGCCCGTGGCGGTCGACCGATATCTCGCCGAGGACGGTGGCGCCCGTCGTCGTGAACCCGCTCATCGACTCGAAGAGGGCGTTGACTGGGCCCGCGACGGTGCCCGTCCCGGCGACGAGGTACGGTGTCGTCCCGAACACCGGGACGACCAGCCACGCGAGACTCACCAGCAGGAACGCCTCCCGTCGGGCGAGCTCCTCGCCGCTGTCGGTCCCTTCGAGGAGCGTGCCGACGCCGACCATCACGACCGACGTGGCGAGGAACGGGAGCGGGTCCTCCCCGTAGTACAGCGCCAGCACGAGCGGGAACAGCGGAGTGACGCCGATGTACCGCAGCACGGTCCCGACGTACGCGAGACTGACGCGGTAGTCGACGTACCTGGTGCGGCCGCCAGACATCGGTTGATGTACCCACGCTCAGGTGGCAGACGGTTTGCCGTTTCGGTCCGGAGCACAGAAGACGGTCACGCCGGCGCGAGCCGCTGTCGGGCTGTCGGCCTCCCGAACGCTCCCGGCTGTCCCGGTGAGACGCGAGACAGCCCCGGAAGGAGGCCTCTCAGAGTTCGTAGGCGGCAATCTCGCTCGAGCCGCAGGTCGGGCACTCCGACAGCTGGTCGTCGAGTGTCGTCCCGCAGTCCCGACACTCGCGGAGCACGGTCGACCGGTCGCGGCCGAGGGCTCGCAGGCGGTCCAGTACCACAGTACCTGATTGCGGGACTGCCCACTTAATTATCCGTCCGTTTCGGGTGGTCGGACGCGACCCCGTTTCCCGGCGTAGACTGCCGTTTCTCCCCGCCGACGCCCGTTTTCGCCGAGGAGCTCGAGCGGAGACCACACCCGGGGCGGGGTCGCCGGGAGTGACGCGTCCGGAGTCGAGGCCGGGAGGCCCGGAACGGACAGACCTAACTCGCGGGCCGGCGACCGTTCGAGCATGACCGGCGACGACGGCGGCGACGACGACCACGAGCGCTTCGAGACGCGCGCCATCCACGCGGGCCAGGCGCCCGACGAGGAGACGGGCGCGCTGATGACGCCCATCTTCGCGAACTCCACGTACGTCCAGGACGGGCCCGGCGACCACCGCGGCTACGAGTACTCCCGGACCGGCAACCCCACCCGGACGGACCTCGAGGACAACCTCGCGAGCCTCGAGGGCGGCGAGTACGGCCGCGCGTTCTCCTCGGGGATGGGCGCCATCAACACCGTGCTGAACCTCCTCGAGGCCGGCGACCACGTGGTCGCGGGCGACGACGTCTACGGCGGCACCCACCGCATCTTCACGCAGGTATACGAGGACTACGACATCGACTTCGACTTCGTCGACACCACCGACCACGACGCGGTCCGCGCGGCGATGCGCGACTCGACCGAACTCGTCTGGGTGGAGACGCCGACGAACCCGCTGATGAACGTCAACGACATCGGCGCACTCGCGGACATCGCCCACGAACACGACGCACTGTGCGCGGTCGACAACACGTTCGCGACGCCGTACCTCCAGCGCCCGCTGGAGTTCGGCGCGGACGTCGTCTGCCACAGCCTCACGAAGTACCTGGGCGGCCACTCGGACCTCGTCGCGGGCGCCCTGATTACCGACGACGAGGAGCTGGACGAGCAGTTCGGGTTCTACCAGAACTCCGTCGGCGCCACGCCCAGTCCCTTCGACTGCTTCCTCGTCCTGCGCGGCACGAAGACGCTGGGCGTGCGCATGGACCGACACTGCGACACGGCGATGGACCTCGCGGAGTGGCTCGAGGACCACGAGCACGTCAGTCAGGTGCACTACCCCGGTCTCGAGAGCCACCCCGACCACGAGCTCGCGGCCGAACAGATGGACGACTTCGGCGGGATGGTCTCCTTCGAACTGGACGCCACCCTCGAGGAGGCCAGCGACTTCGTCGGCGAGACCGAGGTGTTCACGCTCGCGGAGTCGCTGGGCGGCGTCGAGTCGCTCATCGAGCAGCCCGCGGCGATGACCCACGCCGCCATCCCGAAGGCGGAACGCGAGGCCGCCGGCCTCACCGACGGCCTGATTCGGGCGAGTATCGGCATCGAGCACGCCGACGACCTCAAGGCCGACCTCCAGCAGGCCATCGAGGCCGCTCTGGAGTGAGGGCGTAGTCCGCAGTCTGCCGTTTTTCTTCCCGTCTGCGGCCCGCCGACTGCCCCCTACTGCTTTCCGGTCTGACGTCGTAGGAACCGTATGCGACTCGCCAACGGCGTCTACGCGTTCCCGGTGACCGTACAGCGAGACGGCCGCGACGTGACGTTCCACCCGGCCGGCGTCGAGACGGACGACGGGCTGGTGCTCGTGGACACCGCGCTCCCCGGCCACCTCGACGACCTCGAGGCCGCACTCGATGACGAGGAGTTCCGGCTGCGGGACGTCGAGTTCGTCGTCGTCACCCACGAGGACGGCGACCACGCCGGCTGCCTCGCCGCGCTCACGGAGGAGACCGACGCGGCCGTACTCGTCGCGAAGGGCGACGCCCCCGTCGTGGAGGGCGACCGCGGACCGCGGGGCGGCGGAGGCGGCTACCCGCCGGCCGACGCCGACGTACGCATCACCGACGGGACGGAGCTCCGCACCGACGCCGGCCCGCTCCGGGTCGTCGACACGCCCGGCCACACCGACGGCCACGCCTCACTGTACCTGCCCGACCGCGGGCTACTGCTCGCCGCCGACGCGCTCAGGGTCGAGGACGACGAGCTCGCCGGCCCGGACCCGGAGTTCACGGAGAAGATGGACACCGCTGTCGATTCCCTCGGACGGCTCGCGGAGCTGAACGTCGACGGCGTGCTCGCCTTCCACGGCGGGTACACCGACGCCACCAGCGACGACATCCGCGACCTGAACGCGTCGCTGCGCAGTGGCGGCGACAGCTGAGAGAACTGGAGCCGCTTACAGGCGGCCGACTTCCTCGACGCTGACGGACTCGACGTCCTCGACGTTCGAGAACGCCTCTTCGACGGCTTCGGTCCCACCGGAGTCGTCGGGAACGATGACCGTCGTCAGGAGCGCGGTCAGACCGAACGCGACCTCCTCCGTGTCGGTCCCGTTGATCTTCGCGCCCTCCGGAAGCGAATCCGAGAGGGACTCCTGGAGGTCGTCGAGGTCGATCTCCGGGCTCTCCGGCATGACCTTGAGGACGGCGGCGACCTTGCTCATGGTCAGGGCCCCCGGAACCCGCAGTCGGGACACTCGTAGAGGTTGCTCTGCTTGCGGCACTTCGCACAGCGGTAAATCTGCTGGCCGCAGTCCGGGCACTTGAACGACGCGGCGGTCGTGCCGGAGATGTTGATGCCACAGGAGACGCACTTGCGCGCCTGCGAGGCTTCGCTCATACAACTGGTATCGCCCGGACGCGTTTTAACCATTGTCTTTCGGCAGCGCTCCGGGCGTCCACCCCGTCGACGCTACGAACCCGGGAGGATGTCGCCGAGGGCGGCGCCGATGGCCATCGGCACCCACGCGACGAGGACCGTCGCGGCGGCGACTGGGGGGTCGTCGGCGGGGAGCCGCCCCCAGCCCGCCAGCAGGACGGCGGCCGTCGCCAGCGAGACGGCGAGCACGCCGGCGAGCCGTCGCGGCACGAAGCCGAAAAGCGTCCGCGCGACCCGGACGTCCTGGAACTCCGCGACGTAGAGGACAGCATGCACGATGGCGACGGTGGCGGCGACGGTCCCCACCAGCAGCCACGGCGAGGCCGCGACGAACTCCCCCGCCTCGTTCGTACCGCCCTCGACGGCCATCGGGATGCCGAACAGGAGGCTGCCGAGCGCGGCCTCTGCGGCGTCGTGCCGGTCGAACCCGTAGATGACCTGCCCGAACGCCGACCCCTGAATACTCCCGGTGAGGGTCTTGATCTCGTCGAGCTGGCGCTGGGCCTCGGGGTCGTCGACGACCTCGTCCAGCTCCTCGAGTTCGTCGAAGAGGTCGGAGACGTCCGGCCGGTCCCGCCCGCCCGAACCGTCCGAACGGCTCGCTCGCTCGCTCATGACCGAGCGGTCACACCGGAGGTCCTTATAGGTCCGACGCGGCGTCGACGTCCGCGAACTCGAAGCGCGCGCCGCCCGCGTCGCTCTCGGTGACGGACACCGTCCAGCCGTGCGCGTCTGCGACGTTCGAGACGATGCTGAGCCCGAACCCCGTCCCGTCCGCGCTCGTGGTGAAGCCGTGCTCGAAGACGTCCTCGCGCTCGCTCTCCGGGATACCGGGGCCGTCGTCGGCGACGTAGAAGCCGTCGTCGGTGTCGCCGAGCGTGACGGTCGCGACCGGCCCGCCCGGCAGGCCGTTCGCTTCGCCCTCGACCCCGTCCGACTGCTCCCCTGTCACGACCACACCCTCGTCTCCCGCCGGGTCACTCGCGTCCGTGGACTCGGTCACTCGGGGCCCGTGCTCCACGGCGTTCCGGAAGAGGTTCGACAGCAACTGCTGGAGCCGGCTCCGGTCGGCGGACACGCGCCGTGACGCCCGAACGTCGAGTGCCACGCCGTCCGTCTCGACGGTCCGCCAGACCTCCTCGAAGCGCACGCCGGCGAGGTCCTCGCGGCCCGTTGCGGCGGCCGCGGCCGCGTTCCACGCCGTGACACAGTCGTCGCTCTCGTCTCGGGCGTCGTCGCTGCCGCACCTGAGCGTGACCGGTGGAGCGTCCGTTTCGTCGTGGACGGCCGGCGCTGGGTCGTCGTTCATCGCTCGTTGATACACCCAGTAGCGGTGGCGAACAGGTTAATGCCGCGGGTACCCGTCCCGCCGCCGACACGTCGCCTCCGGCGAGGTAGGTTTAACCGCGCGCGGCGGGAATCGACGGCCATGACCGACAAGGGCTGGTTCGCGGACGTCGACGTCCGGAACCCCGACGCGGCGGGTGACGCGGTCCGGACGGGCCGGGCCGACGCCCCCGACGACTGGCCGGCGGTGGCCGTCGCGGACGGCGCCGCCAGCGACGAGGCCGAGTACTACGACCGCCTGCGAGCGGCGACGCTCGCGGGGACGCGGGCGGCCGTCCGGGAGCGCGAGCGCGCCGACGACCAGCAACTCGTGCACGCCGTCCGGGCGATGGCGGACCTCTCGGACGCCGCCAACGAGGTCGCCGAGCGCGCCGTCGAGTGGGCCGGCAGCCTCTTCGAGGACGTGGAGGGAGGCGTCGAGGGCGCGCGCGCTGTGGCGGGCCGCGAGCCCGAGACCCCGGCCGAGGAGCGCGCCGTCGCGCTCTGCCGGCGGGCCGCAGACCTCGGCGACGAGCGGGAGCGCGTCCGGGAGTTCGTGGAAGCGCAGGCGCCGGCGGTCGCGCCGAACCTCTCGATGCTCGCCGGACCCGTGCTCGCCGCGCGCCTGATTGCGCTCGCCGGCGGCCTCGAGGAGCTGGCGAAGATGCCCTCCGGGACCGTGCAGGTGCTCGGCGCCGAAGACGCGCTGTTCGCGCACCTCCGGGGGCACGCGCCCTCGCCGAAACACGGCGTCATCTACACCCACGAGTACGTGCGTGGCACCCACCCCGACGAGCGGGGGTCGGCGTCGCGCGCGCTCGCCGGGAAGCTCTCGATTGCGGCTCGCGTCGACCACTACTCGGGGGACAGACGGCCCGAACTCCGGGACGAGCTGGACGAACGCATGGAGCGCATCCGCGCTCGTGATACGGAATGACCGACCTCCCCGAGGGCGTGCAGCGACGGGAGTTCGACGGGGGCGACGAGGTGCTCGCGACCCGGGGCGAGCCGTCGTACGGCGAACCGGTCGTAGACGGCTGGCGGCGCTGGGAGGCCCACCGCTCGAAGTTCGGCGCGACGCTCGAACTCGGCCTGGACACGGGGCTGTCGGGCGGCGACGGGGTGCTGTACCTCGGCGCCGCGAACGGCACGACCGTGAGCCACGTCGCCGACTTCGCGGGCCCGACGTACGCCGTCGAGTTCGCGCCCCGGCCGGTCCGAGACCTGCTCGACGTCGCCGAAGCCCGCGAGACGCTGTTCCCGCTGCTGAAGGACGCCCGGAAGCCCGAGACGTACGCGCACGTCGTCGAATCGGGGCTGGACGCCATCGTGCAGGACGTCGCGACCCGCGGGCAGGCCGACGTGGCGCTGGCGAACCGCCAGTTCCTCGCCGACGACGGCCGCCTCGTCGCCGCAATCAAGGCCCGCAGTGAGGACGTGACCGAAGCGCCCGAGGCCGTCTTCGAGCGCGTGCTCGACGAGCTCCGCGACGGCTACGAGGTGCTGGCGACCGAGCGCATGGAGCCGTTCCACGACGACCACCTCGCGGTCGTCGCGACGCCGGAGTGACGCCCCCGGCAGACTGAAGACGACCCACACCGCCGGTTCCAGAACTATTTACGCGCTCGAACTGAAAGCTCGGGCCAGCATGGACGTGGGTTCGCCGGAGGCGTTCGCGGAGATGGGGACGCTGGGCGTCGAGGAGGAGTTCTTCGTGGTCGACGAGCGCGGCGTGCCCACCGCCGGCAGCGACGAACTGGTGTACGAGGGCGAGCCGCCGGAGCTGCTGGAGGGCCGGCTGGACCACGAGCTGTTCAAGTTCGTCATCGAGACGCAGACGCCGAAGCTCGACGGCCCCGGGGCGGCGCCGGCGGCAATTCGGGACGTGCGGGCGGCGCTGGTGGCGTACGCCGAGGAGCACGGCTTCCGGATTGCGGCTGCAGGGCTCCACCCGGGGGCGCGGTGGCGGCAGCACGAGCACGCCGAGAAGCCCCGGTACCGGTCGCAGCTCGAGCGCATCCAGTACCCCCAGCACCGGAACACGACGGCGGGCCTGCACGTGCACGTCGGCGTCGACGACCCGGACAAGGCGGTCTGGGTGGCGAACCGTCTGCGGTGGCACACGCCCGTAATGTTGGCGCTGTCGGCGAACTCACCGTACTGGAACGGCTTCGACACGGGGCTGGCGTCGGCCCGCGCGAAGATCTTCGAGGGGCTGCCGAACACCGGGATGCCGACCGCGTTCGACTCCTACGAGGACTTCCAGCAGTTCGAGCGCCGGATGGTGGAGTACGGCAGCATCGACGACCGCGGCGAGCTCTGGTACGATGTCCGCCCCCACTCGGGCCACGGCAGCGTCGAGGTGCGGGCGCCCGACGCGCAGGCCAGCCCCGAGGTCGTGGAGGCGTTCGTGGAGTACTCGCACGCGCTCGTCACCGACCTCGCCGAACGCTTCGAGGACCACCCCGAGCCGTTCGCCGAGAACGGCCTGCGCCGGGAACTCCTCGACGAGAACAAGTGGCGGGCGACGCGGCACGGCCACGACGCGTCGTTCGTGGCGCGGGACGGCGCCGACACCGTCGACCTCGGGGAGGTCGTCGACCGGGAGTGCGAGCGACTCGGCGTCTCCGGCATCCGGGACGTCTACGATGCCGAGTCGGGCAGCGAGCGTCAGCGAAGCGTCCTCGAGGCCGACGGCGAGCGTGCGCTCTACGAGTCCCTGGTGCTGTAGCGGACACGCGAGTGCGGCGACGGACCCCGAACTCGCCCGCCGTCGGGCGTCTGAAACGACGAAGGGTTTTTCATCCGCTCGTCGCTTTTGTCCTAGACGAAACAACGCATGTCCGAGGACACACCTGACGACGACGGAGCCTCCCCCCGGGACCGTCTCGAGGACGGCAAGGACCGCGCCGTCTCCGGGTTCGACCAGGGCGTCGTCGACATTCTCGCCTGGCTGCTCGACACCGAAACCCGCGCTCGCATCTTCGTCTACCTCCGCCAGCACCCCTGGAGCACCAGCGAAGAGGTCGCCGACGGCACCGGTCTCTACCCGTCGACCGTGCGGGAGGCACTGGCCGAGCTCGCGGACGACGACGTCGTCGAGCGACGCAAACGACAGGCCGAGGGCGCCGGCAACAACCCCTACGAGTACACCGCCATCCCGCCGAGCGACCTCGTCTCCGGCGCGGTCGGCCGCGTCCAGAACGAGCTCAACACGGTGTTCAACCTCGACGACCGCCTCGACCGCGACGTCGACGCCGGCACCACCGGCGGCGACGCTACGGATGACGCGCCGGTCCGCATCGAAGTCGAGGACAGCTCCAGCGACGGCGACGACGCGGACGCCGACCACCGGAAAGACGGCGACGACGGCGCCTGAATCCAAACTGCTAAACGCGCCCGGACCGACCGGCGGGACATGAACGTCGCTCTCGGTGGCACGTTCGACCCGATCCACGACGGCCACCGGAAGCTCTTCGAGCGCGCGTTCGACCTCGGCGACGTGACCGTCGGCCTCACCAGCGACGACCTGGCGGCCGAGACCCGGCACGTCGACCGGTACGTCCGCTCGTTCGACGCGCGCCGCGCCGACCTCGACGAGGAACTCGCCGCCCTCGCCGACGAGTACGGCCGCGACTACCGAATTCGGAAACTCGAGTCGCCCACCGGCATCGCCACCGAACCGCACTTCGACGTACTCGTCGTCTCCCCGGAGACGGAGGACGGCGGCCAGCGCATCAACGACCTCCGCGCGGAGGACGGAACCGGCCCCCTCGACATCGAGGTCGTCGACCACGTCGAAGCCGACGACGGCGACATCATCTCCTCGACCCGCATCGTGAAGGGCGAAATCGACGAACACGGCAACCTGACGCCCGAACGCGACGGCCGCACCCCCCAGTAGTCTTCTGCCCGTCTCGGGAACGGACGTCGAACCGGTCTACCACGTCGGCGGGTCGAAGCCCGCTCGCTCCAGCATCGGCTTCCAGCGCTCCTGCACCACGAGCCGCGACACGCCGGCGGCGTCCGCGACGGCGGTCTGGCTGCGCTGGTCGCCGGCGATGAGCGCGCCGGCGTAGATGCTCGCCGCGACAGCCGCCGGCTTCGAGCGCTCCGCCGGGCTCTCGGCGGTCGACAGAAACAGGTCTTTGGCGGTCGACCGAGCCTCGGCGTCCAGTTCGAGCTCGTCGGCGACGGCCTCGAGTTCGTCCAGCCACTCGCGCTGCTCGAACTCGTCGCCCGCACGGTACATACCACACCGTTCGTCGGCTCCGACGTAAACCTTCGTCCGGCAATCCACAGTAATTCGGCGCGCCGGCCTCGTCGGCGTCGGCGCGTGGGCCGTCGCTACCGTCGTGCTGGCCGGCCTCGCGTTGCTCGGTCTGGGCTCGCTGGACGCCCTCGGTGTCCCCGGAGCGGAGCGCAACGGTTTTTTGCGTCTGCCGGGTACCGGAGTACGCGCGCGGGTAGCCAAGCCAGGAAACGGCGCAGCGCTTAGGACGCTGTCCCGTAGGGGTCCGCCGGTTCAAATCCGGTCCCGCGCACTGACCGAGTTTTCGAGCGGAGCGAGAAAGCGAAGGATGGAGCAGGCACGGATTCGAACTCTGGAAGACGAGCGCAGCGAGTCTTCCTCCGGTTCAAATCCGGTCCCGCGCACTGCGAGGCGCGAACGAAGTGAGCGTCTGCGTATTGCGAACGGCGAGCAGCGCGAGCCGTGAGCACGAACGAACGAACCGAACCCGTCGCCGTGTCGAATCCGGACCTGCCAAGTTCGTCTTCGACCCCAATCAGGGCAGGCGAGCGATTACCAGTGAGTCGTCCGTTCACAGTGGGAGCAGTGCTGGTCGTCGTGCGGGCGTCAGACGAACGGGCCGGCATCCTTTTTATGCGCGCGGCGAGAGGTACCAGTAAATGAGTCGGCCACCGGAGCTCGTCGGGGACATCGTGGAGGGCATCGACGTGCTGTTACTGTTCTCGCCGAGCGGCGCGTACTACGAGCGCGCGACCGACCTCGAGGACACGGCCGTCGTGGTGGTGGCCCAGGAGAACACCGTGGACGCAGACGAGTTCGTGGAGCTGCCACTGGAGTTCGACGACGTGCGCGAACGCATCCGGTTCGGCGTCGAGGGCGCGCTGAGCGAGGGCGTGGTGACCGACGGCGACGAACTCGGGTGTGCCGCGCCGCTGTTCGGCGACGACATCGACATGGTGACCCGGACGCGCGCGGACGACTCGGACCACTCCGGGGTGTACGACCTGTTCGCGAACTCCCGCGGGGAGCCGGGGGTCATCCGCGACGTCTTCGAGGTCGCCATCGAGCTCGGACGGAAGGGCCAGAAGGGCGAGCCCGTCGGCGCGCTGTTCGTCGTCGGGGACGCCGGGAAGGTGATGAACAAGAGCCGGCCGCTGTCGTACAACCCCTTCGAGAAGAGCCACGTGCACGTCGGCGACCCCATCGTGAACGTGATGCTGAAGGAGTTCTCGCGGCTGGACGGCGCGTTCGTCATCTCGGACTCGGGGAAGATCGTGTCCTCGTACCGGTACCTCGAGCCGGGCGCGGAGGGCACAGACATCCCGAAGGGGCTGGGCGCCCGACACATGGCTGCGGGCGCGATCACGCGGGACACGAACGCCGTCGCCATCGTGCTCTCCGAGTCGGACGGGCTCGTCCGGGCGTTCAAAGACGGCGAACTGGTGCTGGAGCTGGACCCCGAGGAGTACTGAGATGGTGGCCGCGCAACTGGACGCACTGACCGGCCCGCAGTTCCGGTACGCGCTCGCCGCCGTGGTGTTCGTCCTCGGGCTGCTGCTGGGGTACCTCGTGGGTCGCGTGAACGAGCGCGTGCTTCGCGCCCTCGGCGTCGACGAGGCCGTGGAGGGGACGAGCGTCGAGCAGGTCGTAGACCGCGCAGGGTCGACGACAGTCCGGGTCGTCGCACGGTTCACGTCCTGGGTGGTGTACGTCGTGGCGGCGCTGGTGGCACTCGACATCGCACGGTTCTCGATTCAGACGCCGCTGTGGTACCCCGTGCTGAGTTACTTGCCGTCGGTCGTCGTCGCGGTGGTGGTGTTGATGGCGGGCGTACTGGTCGGCGACCGGGTCGAGTTGTTCGTGAGCGAACGGCTGCGGTCGGTGAAGCTACCGGAGGTCTCGGTGGTGCCGATGGCGGCGAAGTACACGATCCTCCTCGTGGCCGGGCTCGTGGCGCTGGCGCAACTCGGCGTCGCCGTGACCGCGCTCGTCGTGGTGTTCGCCGTCTACGTCGGGTCCGTGGTCGTGTTCACGCTGGTGGCGACCCGGCACCTGTTGACGTCGGCTGCGGCGGGCGTCTTCCTCCTGTTGCGGGAGCCGTACGGTATCGGCGACCGGGTGGCCATCGGCGACCACGAGGGAATCGTCCAGGAGGTCGACGTGTTCGTGACGCACGTGGAGGCCGAACAGCGCGAGTACGTCGTGCCGAACCACCTCGTACTCCGGCAGGGCGTCGTCCTCGTCCACGAGCAGCAGTGATGGACGGTCTCTACACCGCACTCGGCGCGGTGGCGTTCGCCGCGGTGGGTGCTGTGCTCGTGAGCCGACCGGGCGTGCGGTCGTGGGCAGCGTCGACGCGCGGTCGCGCGTGGACGCGACGCGTCGGGGCGCTCGGTGTGCTGGTCGCGGGCGCGGCGACGGGCGTCTTCCCGTCGTCGCCGGCGCAGGGAATCCTCGCCTACTTCGCGGCCGGCGTGCTCGCGTTCGGCTCGGCGTCTCTGGCGGCTGCGGGCGCGGCGTGCACCGTGGAGCACCGCGTCGCCGACGCGTCCCTCGGCTCGGTTCTCCGGGCGTTCTGGCAGGTGGCGGCGACGGAGTTCCGCGTGACCCGGTACGGGCTCGCGGTCGCAGGCGTGGCGTTCCTGCTGGCCGCGCTGACCGGCGGGGTCGCCGTCGACGCGACACTGAGTGCCGTCGGCGCGCTGTCCTTCGGCGGGCTGCTGGCGGTCCTCGGCGGTCTGACGGCGGTCGGCGCGCTCGTCCCGGGGAGCGGACGCAGCCGTACTGGGACAGCGGAGCGAAGCGATACGGCGGCCGGTGAGCGTGAGCGAGGAGAGGAACAGGGGAGCCCTGATACCGGTTCGATCGCCGGCACTGGCGGAGAAGAGGACGGCAACGGCGGCGGCGGTGGCAGTCGTAGCGACGAACCCCCGCGCTAGTCGGAGTCGACAGGCTCTGCCGGCACGCCCGCGACCGTCTCGCCGGGCGGGACGTCGTCGGCCACCAGCGAGTTCGCGGCGACCTGCGCGCCCTCGCCGATCTCGACGCCGGGCAACACCACGGCACCGGCGCCGATCATCGCGCGGTCGCCGACGACGACTTCGCCCGTGCGGTACTCGTCCTGCAGGAATTCGTGGCACAGCAGAGTCGCGTCGTAGCCGACGATGGCCTCGTCGCCGACCGTGACCAGTTCCGGCCAGAAGACGTCCGGCGTCGACTCCAGCCCCCACGAGACGCCGTCGCCGACGGTGACGCCGATGCTCGCGAGCAGCCAGTTCTTCAGCTTGAGGCTCGGCGAGATGCGGGCGAGGACGATGGCGACGTAGTTCACGGCGACCCGCAGGGGGTGTTTGGCGTCAGTCCAGAACCACAGGGAGTTCCCGCCGTCGGGCGTCTGGTGTCGGTCGAGGCGGTCGTGGCGGGTGGGCACGCTGTCGGCTTCGCCCCCCTCCGTCATCAAGCCTCGTGGTCCGGCGCGTCCCCGGGTACCGTCGTGAACGTCCCGGTGACGTCCCAGTCGTGGACGCAGTGGACGTCTCCCGCCTCGTCGCCGTCGATTCGCCACTGCTCGTCCTCGTCGCTCCATCGTTCGTGTCGCTGGCAGCGCGTGCACTCCCGCTCCGAGGGTGTGCGAATTTCTGTCATTGCAGCCAGACAGCACCCGGAGTGGCTTGAGGCCTGCGGTCCAAACAGTTAGGGGGCTGGCACGTCCTCGTGGAGTCGTGCGATTCGGCATCCTCTCGACGGCGAACATCGCGGACGTCGCGGTCGCCCCGGCCATCCGGGCCTCCGAGCACGAGGTTCACGCGGTGGCCTCCCGGGACCGCGAGCGTGCCGCGGCGTTCGCCGACCGCCACGACGTACCGGTCGTCTGCGACGACTACGACGCGCTGTTCGACGCGGACGTCGACGCCGTCTACGTCCCGCTGCCGAACAGCCTGCACGCCGACTGGACGTGCCGGGCCGCCAGCGAGGGACTGGACGTGCTCTGCGAGAAGCCGCTGGCCAGCGACGCCGACGAGGCCGTCGAGGTGGTCCAGCACTGCCGGAACGCCGGCGTCACGCTGATGGAGGCGTTCATGTACCGCTACCACCCGCGGACCGAGCGCGCCATCGAGGTCGCCGAGCGCCACCTCGGGGACGTCCAGCACGTCCACGCCGCGTTCAACTTCCCGCTGCCCCGCGACCGGTCCGACGACGTCCGCCTCGACCCGGCGCTGGCGGGCGGGTCGCTGATGGACGTGGGCTGTTACGCCGTCAACGCCGCCCGCCAGTTCCTCGGGGAGCCGGTGGCCGCCGACGCCAGCGTCCACGACGCCCGCGACTGCGGCGTGGACACCAGCGTCGCCGGCACGCTAGAGTTCGCCGACGGCGGCACGGCGACCGTCGAGGCGAGCTTCGAGTCCCGGAACTACCAGTCCTACCGCGTCGAGGGCACCGACGGCTGGCTGGAGGTCGAGGACGCATTCAACCCCACGCACGGCGACGGCGTCGTCCTGCGCTGGGGGACCGACGGGAAGACCGTCGAGGAGCAGTTCGACCCCGTCGACCAGTACCGATTAGAGGTAGAGCACTTCGCCGACTGCGTCGAATCCGGCGACCAGCCCCGAACTGACGGCGAGGAGGCCGTCGCGAACATGCGCGCCATCGACGCGCTCTACGAGGCCGCGCGCACCGACGGCTCCGTGCCGCTGTAACTGGGCCGGGCGCACTGGTTTCGCCGGCGTCGCTGCTGCCGTCAGGCGTCGTGGTCGGCCCAGAAGGCGTCGAGCTGGTCGCCGAGGAACTCCGGCGTCATTCTCGTGAACTCCGCCCGCTCGCCCGGGCCGAGATACTCGAAGACGGAGTGGCGGGCGCCCTCGACGTACCGGCCGTCGGCGAGCACGCGCACGCCGACCTCCTCGGGGCCGCGAATCACGCGACCCATGGCCTGCCGGGCGCGCCGGACCGCGGGCACCGTCAGCGCGTACTCGAAGGCGTGGTCCTCGCCGAAGGCGTCGGCGTACGCCCGCCGGACCGCCCGCACCCGGGGCGACCCGACGTTCACAAGCGGGACGCCGACGACCAGACAGGCCGCGAGCTTCTCGCCGTCGTAGTCGACGCCCTCGGTGAGCGTCCCGCGCGTGCTCGTCACCAGTACCTTCCCCTCGCCCCGGAAGAACTCGGCTTTGAGGTCGTCGGTCGCCTCGTTCGACGACGACTCGTCGACGAGCACGTCCTTGTCCACGACGCCGTCGCCGCCGAGGTAGTCGGCGGCCCACGCCGCCTCCCGGTAGTTCGGCATGCAGACGAGGACGTTGCCCGGCTGGCGGGCGACGGTCCGGAGGACGTAGCGGTACTCGTCGCGGGTGCGGTTGTCGTTGTCCGGTTCCGGGTCGCCGCGGTTGTGGGCGGTGAACGGCGCGGCGTCGACGAGGAAGCTCGCGCGGTTCTCGGCCGGGAACCGGAGGTCGTAGCGCCGCTCAACGACGGGCCGGGGGTCGCCGTCGCCCGCGCCCGCCTCGAGCCGGTCCAGCCCCGCGACCTCCCGGAACACGTCCAGCGGTTCGAGGGTCGCGCTCATCAACACGCCACCGCCCACCTCCGACAGCGTCTCCCGGAGCGCTCGCGCCGGCATGCAGTTGAACATCACGAGGGCCGGCGTGTACGCCTCGGCCCACTTCGCGCCCGCCCGCCCCGAGTCCTTGGGTGCGTGCTCCAGCTCTATCTCGCGGAAGTACGTCGCGTGGTCGCGCTCCCACCACCGCTGGAGCGTGATGCCGACCGGCCCCGCCACCGCCGACCGGTCGCCCTCGTCCTCCAGAATCGCCTGCACGGTGCTCCCGACAGCAGCCAGCGACCGCCACGTGTCCCCAGTGTGGCCGTTCCGTTCGGCCCACTGCGTGAGGTCGTCCGGCCGCTCGGTCTCGGGGTCGCGCAGCGGTACCTCGTGGTCGCGCTCGGGCAGCGACGCCGCGAACTCGGGGTCGAACCCTTCCTCGGCGAGGTACTGTGCCACGCGGTCGTCCAGCCACTCCAGGACGTCCCCGAGGAACTCGACCATCACCTCGACCGCGTCCAGCGAGAGTTCGTGGCTGGCGAGCCGGTCTTCGACCTCCTGGCGGTTCTCCCGGCTCTGTTTGGCCTGCGTGAGCAGCGTCCGGCAGTCGTTCCGGGCGCGAGCCAGCGTGTGCCGACCGACCCGGTCGGAGAGCAGGTCGCGGACGCGCTCCTCCAGCCGGTGGGCCTCGTCCACGACGACGAACGTCGAATCGTCGACGAGGTGCTCGGTGAGCCCCCGCGTCTGCGGGTCGAAGAGGTGGTTGTAGTTCCCGACGACGACGTCCGCGTGGTCGAGCATCACCTGCTGGACCCGGTGGGGGCACGTCCCGTGCTCGACGCTCGTCGGCAACACGTCCTCGCTCGTGACGACGTTGTGCCGGCCCGCTTCGAAGCCGACCGGCGAGCCCTTGTTCCGGCCGTACCAGTCGGCCTCGAACGGACAGAACAGCGGCGCGTCGTCGCCGTCTGAGAAGTCCTCGGGCGCGGTCGGCTGGTGGGGGACGTACGGCGAGTCCGCGCCGTCCGTCCGCAGCGGGTTCTCGGAGAGCGTGTGGCTGGCGTCGGCGCGCGCCGACCGCGCGAGGTCCCGGCCCTTCACGGGGTCCCACCACGGCTCGTCAAGCGCGTCCGCCGCTCGGAGTTCCGTCAACTCCCTCGCGTCCTGTCCGTCGAACTCGCCGCCCTCGCCGTCCGCGTCCACGAGCCCCGCGGTCGACTCCCGGAGGTCCTCGCAGCGGTCGTGGACGCTCGACTCGTCGGGGAACTTCCCCTCCCGCTCGTACGGGCAGAGGTCGCGCTTCCCGACGAGCGCCACGCCGTCCAGCGGCTCGTCGAGGCTGGCGTTCATCGTCCGGAGGTCGGCGACGAACTGCTCCAGTTGCTGTTTGACAGGCGTCACCACCAGCACGCGCTCGTAGCTGTCGGTGTTCCGGACGAGGTGTGCGCCGGCGGTCAGCGCAGCCATCGTCTTCCCCGTCCCGCAGGGCCCCTCCATCGCGAGGAAGCCGTCGCTGTCCCCGGCGTCGACGGCGGCCTCGATGGCGTCTGCCTGCTGGTCGTACGGCGCCTCGAACCCGAAGAACTCGCGCCACGGCTCCCCGGCGTCGGCGGCGGCGTCGTCGGCGTCGCCCATTCGGTAGTCGGTGGGGCGGCCTCGGGTAAGAACCCTCGGAAGCCGGGCCTACAGCGCGTCCCGGACAGCGCCGATTCGCTCGTCGAGTTCCGCCCGAACGTTCGCCGCCAGTTCGTCGCTGGAGACGTCCACGTCGGCCGACCAGTCCTCGAACGCCTGCGGCGCGAGGAGGGACGTGAACAGCCGGTAGACGGGCCGTCGCTCCGCGAGGCCGTCCGGGAGACCGCCCGCTCGCTCGCGGTAGCCCGCGAACTGGGCGTCCCGCAGTCTGTCGAACTCGTCGTCCGGGACGTCCGGCTGGTCGAAGTTGTTGGCGACGGAGTCCACCACGTCGAGGGCGGGGTCGCCGACGACCGCCCGCTCCCAGTCGAGCAGCCCCGGCGGGTCGACGTGGACGTTCGGTCGAGCGGCGTCCAGGTGGAGCAGCGCCGCCGGCGCACCGTCGAGTAGCGGCCGCGCGTCCTCCAGGACGTCGACGACCTGTCCGGGGACGTCCGAGAAGCGCTCGGCCCACCAGTCGTCCGCGCGCTCCTCGACGGTCCACACGAGCACGTCCGTCCACGAGCCCGCCTCGAGTTCAAGGCCCTCGGCGTCGCCGCCGACGACCTGAGCCGGCGCGTCGAACCGGGCCTCGTGGACGCCGGCGAGCGCGCGACCCGCCTCGCGGGCGAGCCACTCGCGGTCGACGTCCTCGTCCTGCCACACGTCGGTCATCGCCGTCCCATCCAGCGGCGCCGTCGCGAGGTACGGCCGGTCGCCGTCGGCATCGGCGGCCAGCACCGCCGGGACGGCCACGGAGCAGTGTTCGGCGGCGTACTGCGTCGCCGCAATCTCCCGCACCAGTCGGTACGTGCGGTCGGTGGCCGTCTTCAGGTACGCGTGGCCGCCGTCGGCCAGCGTCACGAGTGCGGTCTCGTTCCCCGGCCGGGTGTCCTGCTCGGCCACGCGTTCGATGGTGCGGTCCGGGAACGCCGCGCTGGCGGCGGAGTGGAGGGCGTCGGTCACGCCTCGAACCGCGGCAGCGACGGAGAAAGGTCTTGTCCCGCTACAGCTGCGGGAGCTCCAGCGGCACCGAGCCCTTCGTGTAGCCCTGCACGGTGCCGTCCGGCCGCAGCCGGAACACGACCGCCGGCCGGTGGTGGACGTCCGGCTGCTCGCCGAGAATCCGGCGCCACTCGTCGTCCGGGAACGACGAACAGTCCACGAACAGCACCGCGCCGCCGCCGTGCTCGCTGAGTTGGCCGTCGGTCTTCGTCGCCGCCGTGTCCCGAATCGCCGCGATTGGCGTGCTCGCCGCGCGGTCGTTCGTCGGCACGGGCCGCGTGACCTCAACGAGCACGCCCTGCTCGCCCTCGCGGTCGGCACGGAAGTCGAGGCTGTGCCCGGTCGTCACCTCGATCTCCGGGGTGACGTCGTAGCCGGCCTCCCGCAGCAGCCACGCGGCGTGGAACTCACTCATCGCCGAACTCGACCGCGTCACGTCCAGGTACTCGGAGGTCCCGAGCTTCCCCGCCATCTCGTGGCGGTGGTCGTCGAAGACGCCCGTCGACAGGAACGACTCGTAGAAGTCCAGGGCGTCCTCGGAGTCCG
The DNA here is from genome assembly GCF_021729015.1 of Halobacterium rubrum. Taxonomy (GTDB): domain Archaea; phylum Halobacteriota; class Halobacteria; order Halobacteriales; family Halobacteriaceae; genus Halobacterium; species Halobacterium rubrum. Next base: position 1,121,076 of record NZ_JAJQQZ010000001.1, on the reverse strand, counting down.
CGTCCGGGAAGCCGGCGGCGTGCTCGCGGAAGAACGCCCGGGTGGTCTCCCGGCCGTCCTTCGAGCAGAACACCGGCAGGAAGAACCACGACACGTACGGGTACGGCTCCAGCCACGGCGCCTGCTCGTGGAGCTCCGCCGTGAACTCGCGTTGCGCCCACCGGCTCAGGTCGAACGGCGCCTGCGCGAACGTCTGTTTGTCCGTCCGCCACAGCGGCGACGGCGTCTCCGTGTTCCCCAGCCACCAGCCGCCGGTCTCGTCGTCGCCCGCCCGCCACGCGAACAGCGCCGTGTCGCCGTTGTCCACGTCGAACCGCACCGCCTCGTAGCCCGACGGCTGCCTGAACCACGGCGCGCCCATCGACGCCCCGAGGTTGTCGTCGAGCTCACTGTGGAGGGCTCGAGCGACGCGGCCGCTGTCCCAGCGCTCCCGCGAGTGCCGGAACCGGAGGGGTTTCGCCACACCGAACCTACTCCGGCCTGCGGCTTACCGGTTTCGTCGTCGTCGTGGTCGTGGTCTTCCGTTCCCCGTGACTGGCGCCGTCTGGTCGGTGGTCGGTCCCGCTCACTCGAGGCGGTGCTGGAAGGCGTCAGCCCGCCAGCGGAACACGGCGCCGTACTCCTCCCACTGGTCGTTCTCCGCCAGTCGGTACTCCGCGAACTCCGGGTTCCGCACCAGCTCCAGCTCCGAGATGTGCAGCCGGAGCGGTTTCTGGAGGGCGTCGAACGTCGTGGTGGTCCGCTCGGTCTGAGTCGGCTCCGCGTCAGGGTCGAACTGCGGTCCCTCGACCGGGTCGACCGTCACGTCCCCGAACTGGTAGCGCTGCCAGACTGCGTACTTGTCGTACGGAACGGTATCCGTGGGGGGCTTCTCCCGGACAATCTGGAGTTTGAACCGGCGTCCACTCCCGGAGTCGCCGGCCTGCCAGAGGACCCCGCGAACGTGGAGTTTCAGCAACCGCTCGTGGGTCACCCCGGCGTCCACAACGTACTCGCCGGACGTGTACTCGACGCCGTCCACTTCGACGTCGGAGAGCGTCCCGTCGAAGCTCCGCTGCTCCCGGTACTGAAACGGCACCGACACCTCGTGTGCTCGCTCGACTGTCGGTCGGATTCGGTCGGGGAGGTGCTGTTCGGACTCCTTGTCCCACACTGACCGGGTTTCATTCGGGTCTATCCAGGGCGGCACAATCGTTCCTGCACGAACTTCTGTACTGTTTCGTGAAAAGTTCTCTGCCGACTGGTCCTCAATTCGCAACGACTAAGCGACAGACTCGCCCACGGACGAACGCGTGCGAGGGTAGCCAAGCTCGGCCAACGGCGACGGACTCAAGATCCGTTCTCGTAGGAGTTCGAGGGTTCGAATCCCTTCCCTCGCATCGTACTCGCGCCCTGCGCGCGAGATAGATGCAGGGGGTTCGAACGCCGTCGGGCCACCGACGGAAGTTCGAATCCCTTCCCTCGCATCGCCCCGCGACCGCGGGTGATGCGGGAAGTCCGCGAGACGGACTTCCCTCGCAAAACTACGTAGCCTGGCACTGTCCAGCAGCGACGGCGACGTCACTTCCGGGGTTAGCGTCGCCGGTCCGCTACCACCGGTCTGGAATCGTCGCGAGGTTTTTCCTCGCAGTAGTCCCTCCATCGCGGCATGACTGAGGAGACGCTGTACGAGCGGCTCGGCGAGCGCGACGGGATCCGCGCGGTGGTCGACGACTTCTACGACCGGCTCGTGGCCGACGACGACCTCGGCCCCTACTTCGAGGGCGCCGACATCGACTCGCTGCGTCGGACGCAGACGGACTTCCTCTGCGAGGCGGCCGGTGGCCCAGAGACGTACGACGCCGCACCAGTCCAGGAGGCGCACGCCCACGTGCCGTTCACGCCGACGGACATCCAGCGCGCGATCGAACTGCTGTACGAGAGTCTCGACGCGTTCGACGTCCCCGACGAGGACGCCGACCGTGTCGTCGAAGCGGTCGCCGCCTTCGAGGACGAGCTGCTGGCGAGCTCCGCAGACGCCGCCGACGACGACTGAGGGAGCGCGAGACGCGAGACCGACGGCTCTTTGGGCGGGCACGCCAGTTCTCGGGGCATGAACGACGACGACGACACGGGCGAGACAGCCCACCACGTCACCGTCGCCGAGCGCGCCGCGAGGGCTGGCGGCGACGTCGCGCTGGACGCGTTCCGCACCGGCATCGACGTGGAGACCAAGTCGGGGAAGACCGACGTGGTCACCCAGGCCGACCGGGCCGCCCAGCGCCGCGTCATCGAAGTCATCCGGGAGACACACGCCGAAGACGCCATCGTCGGCGAGGAAGAAGACGAACTCAAGACCGTCCCCGAGCAGGGCGACGCCTGGGTCATCGACCCCATCGACGGCACGAACAACTTCGTGCGGGACACCCAGATCTGGGCGACCGCCGTCGCCGCGGTCGACGACGGCGAAGCTGTCGCCGCCTGCAACCACCTCCCCGCGCTCGGTGACACCTACGTCGCCGGCGACGACGGCACCACGCTGAACGGTGATCCGGTCTCCGTCAGCGAGAAGACCGACCCGGAGGCGTTCGTGGTCGCGCCCACCATCTGGTGGGACTTCGACCGCCGCGACGAGTACGGGAACGCCTGCGCCGCTATCGTCGACCGCTTCGGGGACATGCGGCGCTACGGCTGCGCGCAAGCCGTCCTCTCGATGGTCGCCAGCGGCCAGCTCGAAGCCACCATCACGAACGTCTACGCGCACCCCTGGGACAGCGTCGCCGGCGTCCACCTCGTCCGGCAGGCCGGCGGCACGGTCACGGACGTCCACGGCGACCGCTGGACGCCGGGCGCCGAAGGCCTCGTCGCCTCCAACGGCGAGGCCCACGACGAGGTGCTCGCCGCCGCTCGCGAGATTCGCCCCGAGTAGTAAGGTATTGGGCCTGCCAACGAGTACCGCGGGTATGGACCTCGACGACACGGACCGCGCCATCCTCCGCGCGCTCCAGAACGACGCCAGAAAACCGTTCAGCGAGATCGCGCGCGAGATCGACATGTCGTCTGCGACCGTCCACGACCGTGTCAACCGCATGGAGGAGGCCGGCGTCATCCGCGGCTACCACGCCGACGTCGACCCGAAGGCCGTCGGCTTCGGCACGTCGGCGTTCGTCGGCCTCCGCGTCGAACAGGGCCGCGAGGACGAGACGCTCGACCGCCTCACGGCCATCGACGGCGTCCAGGAAGTCAACCTCACTACGGGCGAGTGGGACATCATCCTCCGCGTCGTCGCGGAGAACACGGACCACCTCCGGGAGCTCATGTTCGAACGCATCGCCGACATGGACGGCTTCGCGCGCTCCCAGACGATGGTCGTGCTCGGCACCGAGTACGAGTCGGCCGAACTCCCGCTGTAGACCGCAACGGTAAAACCCGGTCCGCACACGCGTACGGACATGACCTCCTTCCCGGAGACCAGCGCCGAGCGCACGTGGACGGCGACTGTGCTCGCCGTCGTCGCCGCGCTCGTCGTCGGGTCGCTGTTGTTCACCGACACCGTCTACGGCGACTTCATCTGGCACTACTTCTGGGGGCCCGTCTACGCAGACGCGCAGGGCGCCCAGTGCGCCGTCTGGAGTGGCGGCGCCGTCGAACTCGTCTTCAACAAAGCCGCCTGCGCCGCCGCCAGCGAACCGGTCGCGTACCCCGGCTACACCATCGTCTCCGAGATCGGGTACGCCGTCACCCTGCTGGGATCGCTCGTCGGCGTCCACTTCTTCCTCGAGCGGTTCCGGGTCGGCGAGCGCCTGAACCTCCTCTACGCGCTGTTCCCGTTCGTCCTGCTCGGCGGCGCCCTCCGCGTCGTCGAAGACGCCAACAACGCGACCGAACTCTTCGGGAACGTCGATCCCTTCATCTCCTACCCGCTGAACACGCTCATCATCAGTCCGGTCATCTACTTCGTCATGTTCGCGGTGACGCTCGCTGCGCTCGTGAGCACCGTCCTGCTCGCCCGGCGCACCGACGTCTTCGACGACTACCACCGCCCGCTCGCCGCAATCGGTACCGCCATCCTCGCCGCCAACGTTCTCGGCCTCGGCTACCTCGCCGCCACCCGCGACTACGTCCAGTTCATCCCCGTGTTCACCGTGCTCACGCTCGGCCTCGCCACGGTCATCACCGCGGTCGTCTGGTGGGCCGCCCGCCGCTGGCTCCCGAGTGTCACCAGCGGCACCGAAACCGCCGGCGCCCTCATCCTCTGGGGCCACGCCGTCGACGGCGTCGCCAACGTCCTCGGCCTCGACTGGGGCGCCGAACTCGGCTACCCCCGCGGCGACCTCGTCTCCAAACACCCCCTCAACGAGTACATCGTCGACGCCACCCACGCCCTCCTCCCCGAATCCGTCGTCCACTTCACCGGCGACACCTGGCCGTTCATCCTCGTGAAAGTCGCCGCCGTCCTCCTCGTCCTCTCCCTGTTCGACGAACAGCTCCGCGACGAAGCCCCGCGCTACACCACGCTCATGCTCGTCGCCGTCCTCGCCGTCGGCCTCGGCCCCGGCACCCGCGACATGCTGCGGGCGACGTTCGGGATATAACACGCACCTGTACCTTTTGCTGCACTCGCTCGGGCGCTGAGGCGCCCTCGCTCGTTGGCAAAAGCTACACTAAAAGCACTCCCCCTTTGGTTCGCTCGCTACGCTCGCTCCCCTCAGTCGTCGGCCGCTGCTCGCACCGCTGGTGCTCGCAGCGCGAACCGCTTTGCTCGGGTTCTTAGCGAGACCTTCGGTCTCGCGGGCTCTCGTTCGCCTCTGGCTCACGAGAACTTCGAACCACTCGCTCGCGGATGCGAGCCACTACCGGCCGCGTAGGTTCAAGTACGAGAGCAGGACCACTTCGGCTCGTGACCTGACAGCCGGCCGGTGCGTGCGGACGCGGAACGGCGGCACCACGCACCGGCGCAGTCGCCCGCCGCCTGCTAGCCCTACTTGAGCCGCTTGCTGACGTACGGGCCGTCCTGGTGGTAGCCCAGCTTCCGCTTGTAGTACTGCCGGGCGCCGATGCCGGAGATGACCGAGAGCTTCTCGAAGCCCTCGGCGGCGGCCATCTCCTCGGCACGCTCCATCAGGCGGCGGCCGTAGCCCTGGTGCTGGTGCTGGCCGTCCGCCGTGTCGTCGCCCACCGAAACCTCGCTCCCGTAGACGTGGAGCTCCCGGAGCAAGGCGGCGTTCTCCAGCTCGTCGCGCACCGGGTCGTCCGGGAATCGCAGGCGCGCGAACCCGACCAGAAGGTCGCGGTCGAAGTCCTCGAAACTGATGAAGTGCTCCGTGCCGCCACCGGCCTCGTAGGTCTGCACGTCGAGTTCGACGTTCTCGGGGTCCTCGTCGTTCATCCCGGCCTCCCGGCAGCGGATGCACTCGCACTCCCACCCGTGCTCGTCCATCCGCTGGCGGGCGAGCTGCCGCAGATTCGACTTCCAGACGCCGGCGTCGATGAAGTCCGCCGGGATGTCCCGCTGGACGCGCTGCAGGCGCGTGTACCGGGGAATCATGTCCTTGATCTCGGCGACGAGGTCGGCGGCCTCCTCGTTCTGGAGCGGTTCGAACTCGCCGTTGCGCCACATGTCGTACGTGATGGTGTCGCGGACGACCAGCGTCGGGTAGATCTTGAGGTAGTCCGGCTTCCAGCGGCTGTCCTCGAACAGCCGTCGGAAGTCCTCGAGGACCATCTCCTTGCTCATCCCGGGCTGGCCCGGCATCATGTGGAACCCGACCTTGAACGCGGCGTCCCGCAGCCGGCGGTTCGCGTCCACGGACGCCTGCACGCCGTGGCCGCGGTGCATCTCGCGGTTCACGCGCTCGAAGGTCGTCTGCACACCCACCTCGACTTTCGTGCCGCCGAGGTCGAGCATGCGGTCGACCTGTTCGGGGTCACACCAGTCCGGCTTCGTCTCGAACGTCGTCCCGATGTTCCGGATTTCCCCGAACTCGTTGTTCGCGACGACGTCCTCGAGGTACGCGAAGTCGTACTCCTCGGGGTCCTGGGCGAACGACTCGTCCTCGCTCGGCGCCGGCTCCTGGTCGCGGTCGTAGTCGTTGAGCGCCTGGAGCGCGCGCTTCACGAACCACTCCTGGTAGTCGTGGCTGCGCGCCGTCATCGTCCCGCCCATCAGGATGAGTTCGACCTTGTCGACCGGGTGGCCGATCTCCCGGAGCTGGTGGAGGCGCAGGGTCACCTGCCCGTAGGGGTCGTAGTCGTTCTGCACGCCCCGTGCTGCGGCGGGCTCGTGGCCGGTGTAGGACTGACTGGACGTGAACTCGCTGGCCGGGCCCCCCGGGCAGTACAGACACTTGCCGTGCGGGCACGTGTGCGGACTCGTCATGATGGCGACCGGCGTCACGCCCGACGCCGTCCGCACGGGCTTGCGCTGCAGGACCTCCTCTAGCTCCTCGCGGCGGCCGTCGGGCGCGAAGTCCAGCAGTTCGGAGTGCTTCGGCACTTTCGACGCCGAGTACTCCGAGCACACGTCGAGTTTCGCACTCTCCACGTCGTCCTCGCCGACGTCGCCCGCGAGGATGCGGTCGACGAGCTCCTCGCAGGCGGCCTGGAACGCCCCGTCGCCGGCGTCGCTACTCATTGGTGGGTGGAAGCCGCCGCGGGAGAAAAAGCGTGTCGTTAGGCCAGCTGGTCGGCGAGCGCGTCGACGACGGCGTCGAGGACGGCGTCGCGTTCGCCGGCGAGGAACTCGATGCGGCCGTCGCGGGCGCCCCGCGCCGTTACGCCGGCGTCCGGGACCTCGCTGGCGACGTCGTCGGCGACGGCGTGCACGTCGATGGCGTCGTCGCTGCGCACCCGGAGTTCGTCTTCGTCGACGCCGAGCAGGACGTCGGCCCTGTCGTCGCGCCGGTGGAGCGCGTCGAGCAGGAGGTCGACCGGTGGGAAGTCGTACTGGTGCGTGTAGGCGTCCACGTCCAGCGTCTCGAACGCGACGCCGTTCTCGCCGCGAACCGAGAGGTGGGGTTCGGCGGTCGAGAGCTCGGTGTCGAGGCGGTCCCGGAACTGGGTGGCGACGTGGTCGACCAGTTCGTCGTCGGCGTCGCCCCAGAGGAGGTCCGAGATGAGTTCGCGCTTGTCCTCGTAGGACTGGTAGAACGCTTCCAGCGCGATGGCGTCGCGCAGCGCTTCGAGCTCGTCGCGGTCGAAGCCGGCGTCCGTCGCGAGGTCGGCGTACGCCTCCGGGAGGTCCTCCCAGTACGCGACTGCGGGGAGGTGCTGGAGGTCCTCGCGGACGTCGCTGTTGACGACGGCGGCGAGCTGCGCGCCGAGCGCGCCCGTGTTGACGGGCTGTTCGCCGGCTGCCGTCGGGGAGACGAGGACGTCCATGCCGGCGGCGTCGTCGGCGTAGCCGCCGTCGACGACGACGGTGTCGGCGTCGTAGATGTCCAGCAGGTCGAGGGCGTCGGTGGACTCGGTCGTGGAACCGGCGCCGACGAGCACGAACAGGGGGTGTTTCTCGTCGTGGCGTTCGGCGGCCTCGAGCATGCTGGTGACGTCGCCAGTCGCGTCGTCGATGGTGTAGAAGGCGTCGTCGAGCGGGCGCCGGTCGACGTAGTGGTACTCGGCGTCCTCGCGGGCGTGCTCGTCCCGAATCAACGGGAGGAGCGCGCGTTCGATGGCGGTGCCGGCGACGTAGCCTTCGACGGTCGTGGGGTGGCGGACGATGACCGGGCGGGCGTCGATGACGGCGCGCCGGATGGCGGTCGCGGCGTCCACGAGGTCGTCGTGGACGGCGCTGACTGCGTCGTCGTCGGCGAAGAGGTCGGTGGTCTCCGGGGCCGCCTGCTCGTCGAGCGCGTCGTCCATGCGCTCGCGGACGGCGGCTGCGTGTTCGTCGTCGAGTTCGGTGACGTCCTCGGTCTCGACCTGGAGTTCGCCGCGGCGGCGTTCGACGGTGCCGTCGAGACTGACGACGCTGCCGGCCTCGATGCCGGGGTAGGCGCGGACGCCGGCTTCCTTGAACGCGGCGGCGTCGACGACGCCGGTCTCGTCGGCGAGTTCGAAGACGGTGGGGCCGCTGGTCTGGCGGGCGCTCGCGATCTCGGCCTCGACGGTGACTGCGTCGTCGACGTAGTCCTCGAGGTCGCCGACCTTCACGGTCGGGCGACCCTCAGATTCTTCCTCGTCGTCGTCTTCAGTCACGTCGGTCTCGCTCGGTGCTGCTTCCTCGGTCTGGTCGGTGTCCTCAGCTGCTTCGTCGTCGCTACCCGACGCTTCGACGGCGTCCGCTCGCTCGTCGTCGTCTTCGTCGTCGGTGTCGCCGCCCGCGAACTCGAAGCTGGCGTCGCCGGAGCGCGAACTCGCGTCCTCGACGTGCTGGCCGCCGTCGGCGGTCTCCGCGTCGGCAGCCTGGTCGGTCGCGTCGGCGTCCTCGGTGGTGTCTGCGGGCTCGTCGGCTTCGTCGGTCTCGGGCTCCGCCGATTCGCCTTCATCCTCGCTGCCGTCGTCCACGTTCTCGGGGAGTACGGCGTCCGAGTCGTTGTCTGGGTCGTCGACGAGCTCGCCACGGAAGTCGCGCATCGACTCCCGAATCGACCAGCCGAGGTCGACGTTGCCGTTGTCGTGGACGTCCGTCACCTGGACGAAGACCTCGTCGCCGGCGTCCCAGTCGAGGGACTCGACGCGCCCGGGAATCTCCGAGCGATGGAGGAGGCCGGTGACCGCGTCGCCGACGTCGACGAAGACGCCGAACTCGGCGAAGCCGTCGACGGTGCCGCGGTAGAACCGGCCGGGCGTGAGTTCATTCGGTGAGTTGCCTCGGAAGTCGAATACGACGTCCTCCTCGTGGGTGTCACAGATGTGCCCATCCGTGGAGGAGCCGCAGACGATACAGGTACCCATTTGCATCGAAGGAGCGGGCGCTGCCCTAAACGATTATCGAAAGTGCGGCGGGGCTACTCGAAGACCGGGCTCTCCGACTTCAGTGCTTCGACGTCCTCGACCACCGTCCGGACGTCCTCGGGGAACAGCGCGACCTGGACCTCGTTGCCGGACTCGTCCTCGAAGACGAGTTTGACGCGTTTGTCGCCAAACTCTCGGGCCTCGGCGGCGTCGACGTCGAACAGCTTGGCTTCGGCGTGCTTGTTCGCCGGGCCGACGTTCTGGATGGAACCGTCTTTCAGTTCGACCATGAAGTCGGAGAGGTTGATGTTCAGCACACCCCCCGTTTCGGCGGCGGGCGCCTAAAGTGCGAGGCCGAGGCTGGCGGCGACCGTGCGACCGGCGGGGATGGCGCCGAATCCGGAGCCGAACGCCAGCACGCCGGGGGCGACGGCGGCGACCGCTGCTCGGACCGGCGAGATGTCGTGGACGACGGTCGTGCCGACGACGAGCAGGCCGAACGACCAGACGCCGGCGAGCACGGTGACCGCGGGCACACCGAGGCCGGCGACGACGCAGGGTGCGGCGGCGTACGCGAGCACCTGCACCGTCTCGCTGACGCCGCCCCGGGACGGGGCGACGACGACGAGCGCCAGCGTCTGGAGCGCGGAGAGCGCGTGGATGGCGGCCGGCGTCACCAGCAACACGACGAGCGCGACTGTGAGTGCGGCGGCGAGCCAGCGCGCGGTCGGGAACGCCAGCACCGCTCCGGGGTCGACCGCGACCCGGGTCCCGGCGGCGACCAGCACCACCGCCATCGCGAACACGAGGCCGGGCGCCTGGTCGCCGGGCGACACCGCCTCGTCGAAGAACGTCACGGGGTTCAGGAGGACCTGCGTGAAGGACTTCGCGAGCCCCTCGAGGCCCCGTTCGCGGCCGCCCTCCGGTTCGACCCAGGTCGTCATCGTCGGTCAGTCCCGGACGACGACGTGGCAGTTCCGGCACCGGGCCTCGTAGGACTCCTCGGCGCCGACCATGATGGTCGGGTCGTCGTAGTGGGCTGGCTCGCCCTCGATGAGCCGCTGGTTGCGGGTCGCGGGCTCGCCGCACTCCGTGCAGATGGCCTGCATCTTGTCGACGTACTCGGCGACGGCCATCAGCTGCGGCACCGGCTCGAAGGGCTCGCCGCGGTACGTCTGGTCGGTGCCCGAGAGCACGACCCGGCGGCCGTCGTCGGCGAGCGCCTGGCAGACGCCGACGAGTTCGTCGGGGAAGAAGTTCGCCTCGTCGATGGCGACGACCTCCTCGCCGTTCAGCTTCCCCGAAATCGACTGGACACCTTCTGCCGTCGTGTCGACGACCGTCGCCTCCCATGAGCGGCCGGCGTGCGAGCCCAGCGTCGCCTCCCCGTAGCGGTCGTCGACGGCGGGCGTGAACGCGGCGACGTCCTGCCCCGCGATCTCCGCGCGCCGCAGCCGACGGAGGAGTTCCTCCGTCTTCCCGGAGAACATCGACCCCGTGATGACCTCGACCCACCCGGAGTTCGTGATGGCGTGCATACCGTGTGCCGGGGGTGGCTGGAGGAAAACGCTTGCTCTTCGTCAGTCGCCGCGACTGCCGCCGACGTTCTGTTCGCTCTCGAAGCTCCGGGGGTCGGGCTGGATGTCGGCGTACTGGACGACGCGGTCGCCGAGCGTAGCGACCCGCTCAGCGAGCTCGGGGTCCGTGAGTTCGCCGTCCGAGACGCGCGAGGAGGCGTTCGGGACGGCCGCCTGGTAGGGGAGCACCCAGGCGTCGAGCGCACGCAGCACGGACCGGAGGTGTTCGAGCGCGGTGATGGGAAAGCTGCCGCCGGCGACGGCGAGGACGCCGACAGTCTTGTCCTCGAACTCGTCGAACCCGCAGTAGTCTAGTGCGGTCTTGAGGGGGCTGGAGTAGCTGCCGTGGTACATCGGCGTCGCGAGGAGGATGGCGTCCGCCTCCCGGACTCGTCGCGTCAGCTCCGCCGCGTCGCCGGGTTCGTCGGCGTCGGGGTCGTACGCTGGGAGGTCGAACTCGCGGAGGTCCAGCAGGTCGGTGTCGGCGCCGCGGTCGGCGGCGGCGTCGAGGGCGGTTCGGAGGGCGGTTCGGGAGACGCTGTCGTCCCGGAGGCTGCCGCAGACGCCCGCGACAGTCGTGGGAGCGCTGTCTGTCATAGACGCTGGGTCGAGTCCCGGGCCCCTAAAGCCTGCGCGCGTTTTTAGGGGCCGGGGTGACAACGAAGGGCCGTGTACGACGACATCCTCCTGCCCACTGACGGGAGCGACGCCGCAGACGCCGCCGTCGAGCACGCCATCGACCTCGCAGCGCGGTACGACGCGACGCTGCACGTGCTGTACGTCGCCGACACCACGGAGTACAGCACGGTGACCTTCGAGGACGAGGTCATCGACCCGCTGGAGCGCGAGGGCGAGGGCGTGGTCGACGCCGTCGTCGAGCAGGCCGACGACCGGAGCGTCCGCGCGAAGGGCGTGGTGATGCAGGGTGGCGTCTTCGAGACCATCCAGAACTACGTCGCCGACGAGGGCATCGACGCCGTCGTGATGGGGACCCACGGCCGCCGCGGGCTGGGTCGCGCGCTGCTCGGGAGCGTCACCGAGCGCGTCGTCCGGACGAGCGACGTCCCCGTGCTGACAGTCCGCCAGACGGACGACGAAGACGAGGAAGACACCGGGGCTGGCACGGAGGCATCGGGAGCAAGGGAGTGACGCCGGTCAGTTCTCGCCGGGGTTGCGCCCGCGCCCCGATGGCGTCAGGTCGTCCGTGTACAGCGCGTGGACAAGGACGACGAACCCGATCGCGGTGACGATGCTGCCGACGAACCCGGCGACCTCGGCGTCGATGCCGAGCAGCATGTCGGCGGCGCCGAGGGCGACACCGAAGACGACGAGCGTCAGCGCGACGGCGAGCGAGCGCAGCGCGGCGAGGTCGGTGCGGCGGTACGCCCGGTACCCGAGGTGCGCGACGACGAGGCCGAGCGCGAGCGTGACCGCCTTCGCGAGCAGGACGAAGGGGACGAGGTCTACCATCGTTGGGGTCTCCTGGTGTCGCTCCGGTCACCCCAGCAGCGACCGGAGTCGACGCAGTTCGTTCACGACGCGGCTGTGCGTCCGGGGACCGTCGTTGCCGTCCGTGCGGTCCGGCCCACGGCTGATGGGGGCTGCCGGGTCCGGAGCCGCCGGGTCGGGGTCTGTTTCTGTCGCTCTCACGGGTCTCACCAGCTATGTGAACGTGACGCACGAGCCACCCTAAACTGGGCACCCGATTCTCATCGAATAAAAATCAGGGTCGTGGCTCACTCGGTGCTGACGCCGAGCACGCTGTAGAGGCCACAGGTGTTCGTGAGCCCGGTCGCGAGCAGAATCACGGCGACGAGGCCGAGCACCGGGGACAGTATCGCGGCGGCCTCGACGTAGTCGCCGAGGATGGCCAGCGAGGCGACACCGAGCAGTGCGCCCAGCAGCACGCGCACCACTGCGTCCGTGGAACCGACGTTTCGTTCCATACTCCAATATTGTTTTATCCGTGCAAAAGCGTTGCGGGACGTTCGGTCAGGCGGCCAGCCGAGCGAACACGCCGCTATCGCGCTCGTGGACCGACACGAGGCCGTCGCTGGCGAGGTCGTCGAGCAGGTCACGCAGCCACTCGCGGCCGTACTCGCCGTCGGGCGTGTAGTCGACGCGCACACGCGGTCCGAGCTCGTCCAGCTCTAGTTCGCCGTGCTCGCGGAGCGCACCGACGGCGCGCCCGCGCTTCTGGCGGCGGCTGCCCTCGAACGTCGACTGCGCGGGGACGTCCGGCGCGGCGAAGTCCCCCTCGGCGTACGCCGAACACCACTCCCGCCACGGACAGCTCGCCTCGTCGCAGGCCGGCGACTTCCCGCAAGCGACCCCGCCCAGTTCCATGACGGCGTTGTTCCAGACGCGGGACTCGCCCTCGGGCATGAGGTCGTTGGCGGCCGCCTCGAAGGCCTCGTCGTCGTCCGGCACGTCGAACGCGCGGTACAGCACGCGCTTGACGTTCGTGTCCACGACGGCGTCCCCATTGTCGAACGCGAACGACGCGACGGCGTTGGCCGTGTACGGCCCGACGCCCATCAGTTCGGAGAGTTCTCCCGGGGTCTCCGGGAACTCGCCGTCGTAGTCGCCTTCGACCTGCTGGGCAGCCTCGTGGAGGTACGTCGCGCGGTTGTTGTACCCGAGGCTGTGCGCGGACCAGAACCCGACCACGTCGCTCTGGTCTGCAGCCGCGAGGGCGGCCGTGGTCGGCCACTGCTCGAGGAACTCGTGGTAGGCGTCCTCGACCCGGGAGAGCTGGGTCTGCTGGCTCATCACCTCCGAGACGAGGATGGCGTAGGGGTCGGTCGTCTCTCGCCACGGGAACGAACGGTGGTCGGCCTCGTACCAGTCGACGAGCGCCGCCCGCACGTATTCGACGTCCTCGGGAAGCGACCACCCCCCATCCGTGCTGTCCCCGGCGGCGTCGTCTCCGGCGTCCTCACTGTCGGCGTCCGCCCCGGCTGTCATGCACGGCGGTTGGGTCGCGTCGGCCTTGGCGGTGGTGGTTCGCCGCGGGAAGACGTATCGACTAAGTGCCAGTCAGTCGAACTTCCGGAGTATGCGACACCGAGCCCTGATTGCGGTCTTCGTCGCCGCGCTCGTGGTCACGGCCGGCTGTGGCGCCATCGGCGACGGTGGCGGTGGCCAGCAGGCCACCACCCAGTCCCCCGAGGACGCCCGGCCCGTCTCGGAGCGCGTCGCGGACGCCACCGCGGGCGTCCAGACCTACGGCGTCGACTTCCGGATGAAACTCACGGCGAACGGCGAGACCCTCCAGCTCACGCAGGTCGGCGTCTACGACCGCGCGAGCGAGCGCGCCAGACTGAACATGTCCGTGTACGGCACGCCGGCGACCGCCTACGTCGACGGCGAGACGATGTACGTCGAAGCGGGCGGCCAGTGGCAGCGTCAGGACCTCGCCGGCAGCGGCGTCTGGGGCGAGAACGGCACGCTCGCCAGGCAGCGCGCGCTCCTGGACGTCGGGGAGGTCTCGGAGGCCGGCACGGAGACCGTCGACGGCGTCGAGACGACCGTCTACGAGGTCGACGCCGACCCCGCAGCCTTCGAGTCCCTGCTCTCGCAGGGCGCCCAGACCGGGCAGGCCACGCTGACCATCCAGAACGCGAGCTACCGGCTGTACGTCGCCGACGACACCGACCGACCGCGGAAGGCCGAGCTGTCGACGACGGTGACGACGCAGGGCCAGACGGCTCGCGCGAACGTCACCATCCTGTTCTCGGACTACGGCGAGCCGGTATCGGTCACCATCCCCGACGCGGCGCCGGCGAACGACTCGACCTGACGAAAAGCGTATCCCCCGCGCGTCGCTTCTCCCCGGTATGAGCCTCGACGACCTCCAGACAGACGTGGAACTGGCCTCCGAGGACCTCGACGACTACGACTTCCTCGACCGGGAGACCCGCCAGGAACTGGCGATGCTGTCGGCCGCCCTCGACGCCGACACCGACGAACTGCTGCGGCGGGCGGTCCACCTGCTCTTCCAGTCGACGACCGAGACCGGCCGGCTGGACTTCCACCTCCGGGGCGCGTACGACGTCACTTACGACGAGTACCTCTCGGGCATGACCTACGACGACATGGCGGGCGCGGGCGGACAGGCACCGCCGGAACCCGACCAGGACCGCCGCTATCAGTTCTGAGGGAGCGGCTGCCGACCGCCGCGGCAGTCGGACCGCCCGCAGTCCAGTGGGCAGCCCCGGACATCGAGTCATACACGAACAATCGTGTTAATCCCTAGATTAGTGGGTCTGAGGTTTTTTCGCTGCCGTTTTGATTATCTCGGCTGATAGCGGGGCCAGAGCACTTTTTCCTGCGGAGTGTGGTGTCCGCCCCATGGGAGCCAATCAGACGAGCAACGGCCGCTCGCCGTCCGGAGCGAACGGCTGGCGGGGGACGCTCCGGGAGTTCGTGCGGTACACGCCGAGCGGGGACACGATTCCGGACGACGCGTGGCGCAGCCGCCACCGCAACGTGTTGCTGTTCGTCCTCGGGCACGTGCCGTTCCTGCTCGCGCTCGGGGTCTACGACGGCACCGAGTCGCTGGTGACCGGCGCGACGGTGCCGGAGACGCCGCCGCTGCTCATCGCCGTCGAACTGGGCGTCGTCGTCGGCCTCGTCGCGCTCGCAGCCGTGTCGCGGCTCTCTCGGCGCACTCGGACAGCGCTGGCGTCTACGGCCGTGCTGGCGTCGTCGGTCGTGCTCGTCCAGTTCTCGGGCGGGTTCATCGAGGCGCACTTCCACTTTTTCGTCGGGATGGCGGTCATCGCCGTCTACGAGGACTGGCTGCCGTTCGCGCTCGGGCTCGGCTACGTCGTGTTCACGCACGGCGTCTTCGGGATGATCAACGCCGAACGCGTCTACAACCACGCCGCCGCCATCAACAACCCCTGGGTGTGGGGGGTCATCCACGGCGTGTTCGTGCTCATGCTGGCGGGCGCGCTGATGGCGAACTGGTACTCTACGGAGAAGTCCCGCGAGCAGTCCCAGCAGCGCCTCGAGGAGGCACGCGCGAAGGCCGAGCAGGTCCAGAACCTCGAGGCGAAACAGGAGGAGATCGAGGCCGAGAAGGCCGAGGCCGAGCGCATGAAGGCCGAGGCCGAGGAGGCGCGAGAGGCGGCCGAAGCCCAGCAGCGCGAGGTCGAGGCCCTGAACGACCGCCTCGAGGCGCGCGCAGCGGAGTACAGCGAGGCGATGGCGCAGGCGGCGGACGGCGACCTCGGCGTCCGGCTCGACGCGGACGTCGAGAGCGAGGCGATGGCGGAGATCGCCGAGTCGTTCAACGAGATGCTCGCGGAGACCGAGGGGGCGATGCGGGAGATTCAGGCGTTCGCCGAGGACGTCGCGGCGGCGAGCCAGAGCGCCGAGGCGGGCGTCACCGAGGTCGAGGCCGCCAGCGGCGAGGTCAGCGAGACCGTCCAGGAGATCGCGCAGGGCGCCAACGACCAGCGGGAGAAGCTCGAGGCGGTCTCCGAGGAGATGACGGACCTGTCGGCGGCCGTCGAGGAGGTCGCGGCGTCCGCCGACTCGGTCGCCGAGCGCTCCCACGAGACCGCCGAAATCGCTCGGGACGGCGAGGCGACCGCCGAGCGAGCCATCGAGGACTCGCGAACGGTCCAGTCGGCGGTCGGGTCGACCGTCGAGAACGTCGAGGCGCTCGACGACCAGATCGCGGAGATCGAGGAGATCGTGGACCTCATCCGCGACATCGCCGAGCAGACGAACATGCTGGCGCTGAACGCGAACATCGAGGCGGCACGCGCCGACGAGAGCGGCGACGGCTTCGCGGTGGTCGCCGACGAGGTCAAAGACCTCGCGGACGAGACGAAGGCGTCGGCAGCCGACATCGGCGAACTCGTCGCGGACATCGAGGACCAGACCGCGGCGACCGTCGAGGAGGCGCGCACGGCCGACCGGAACGTCCGGGACGCCATCGAGGCCGTCGACGAGGTCGTCGACGCGTTCGCGCAGGTCGCGGAGAACGCCGAGGCGACCGACACCGGCGTCCAGGAGATCAGCGACACGACCGACGACCAGGCCGCGAGCACGGAGGAGGCGGTGTCGATGGTCGAGGAGGTCGCCGACATCAGCAAGGCGACCGCCGGCGACGCCCAGAGCGCGTCTGCTGCCGCCGAACAGCAGGCGGCGTCCACCGCCGAGGTCAGCGACAACGTCGAGTCGCTGAGCGAGCAGGCCGAGCGCCTGCAGTCGCTGCTGACGGATTTCGACGTGAGCAGCGCCACCGGCGACCACGTTGACGAGGCACCCGCGCAGCCGGCCCGCCAGGACGGCGGCCGACCAGAATAAGCGACGGTTACGTCCTGTTTTCGGGAGCCGGCGGCGATTTCGTGGTCAGACCGCGCTCTCGCCGTCGACCTTCGAGGCGCCGACGTGGCGGACTTCGGGGTCGTCGATGGCGTCGAGGAAGATGTCGAGCGCGAGGTCGATCTCTCGCTCCGTGACGTCCAGCGGCGGCAGCAGCCGCAGCGTCTTGTGGCCGCAGCCGAGCACGAGCAGGCCGCGCTCGAGGCACGCGTGGACGACGGCCTCGCGTCGCTCCTTCGTGTCGAACTCGACGGCGAGCATCAGGCCGCGGCCGCGCACGTCCTCGACGAAGTCGGGGTCGGCGTCGTGCAGGACGTCTTTTGCCTGCCGGCCGCGCGCGGTGACGTTGTCGAGGACGCCGTCGCTCGTGATGGCGTCGATGGTGGCGACGCCCTGCGCGGCGGCGACGATGTCGCCGGCGCCCCACGTCGAGGACAGTCGGCCGGTCTCGCTCGGGAAGAGCTCCTCGTTGGCGACAGTGGCGCCGACGCGGAGGCCCTTCGCGGACGTGATGACGTCCGGGTCGAGGTCGGTGTGGTCGACACCCCAGAGCTCGCCCGTGCGGCCGAGACCCGCCTGAATCTCGTCGCTGATGACGGGGATGTCGTACGTCTGCTGGATGTCCACGATGTCCGCGATGAAGTCCTCGTTCGGGACGCGGTAGCCGCCCTCGCCCTGCTGGGGCTCCATGATGAGGTAGGCGACCTCCTCGGGGTCGACGACGCCGCGCTTCGGGTGGAGCTTGTCCGCGACGACGTTCCCCGCGGGGCCGTTGGTCTTCCAGCCACACGTACACTCGCCCTCGCAGGAGCAGTACGGCGCGGAGACGACGCCCCCGATCTCGGGGTAGCCCTTCCGGTGCGCGGTCTTCGAGCGGTTCAAGGAGAGCGCACCGAGCGTCCGACCGTGGAACGCGCCGTCGAACGTGAACGCGCGGTGGCCACGGTTCGCGTAACAGATCTTGATGGCGTTCTCGACGGCTTCCGCGCCCGTGTTCGAGAGGAAGACGGTGTCGAGGTCGTAGTGCTCGGTGAGGTCGGTCAGGCGGTCCAGCAGCTGCGTGGAGGTCGGCGTCTCGGGGTCCTCGGGGCTGCCGCCGCCGCTCGCGTAGAAGTCCTGGCCCGCGATCTTCGAGGGGTCGACGAGGTCGAACTCCTCGAGGCGGTCCATGATCTTCGGGTTGTTGTAGCCGAACGGCGCCGCGGCGACGTGGCTGGTGAAGTCCATCAGGACGTTGCCGTCGACGTCCGTACAGAACGGGCCGGCGGCGTCCTCGGTGATGTCCCAGACGAACTCGTAGACGTACGTGGAGGGCGCCGCGTGCTCGTGGTGGTAGTTCACCCACTGCTCGGCCTTCTCGCCCGGCATACTCCGGACGCTCGGCTCGGCGGTTTCTCGGTCCATGCCCACCGTTGGCACCGGCCCCAGTAAAAGGCGTTCGTTCCGGTAGTGGCAAACGTTACGCAGCGACGACGAGGGCGATGGCGCCGCCTGCGGCGAGGAGTCCGGCGCTGTAGCCCGCGACGCGAGTCGAGAACCCCCGGTTCGGGCTCGTGGTCGACAGCGCGACCTTCACGCCGATGGAGCTGGCGGTCGCCAGCAGGACGGCGATGGTCGCCGAATCCGAGGAGATGGCGCCCGCGCGGTAGAGCACGACCGCCGACGTGGTCGCGCCCGCGCTCGACACGAGCCCGGAGACGACTGCCGTGACGAACAGGCCCGTCGACCCGAACTGGGTCTCCGCCAGACCGCCCGCGACGACCACCACGAGGAACATCACCCCGAACCCCAGTGCGTTCCGCATCGAGAACGGGCTCTCGAGGTCCATTTCGACCTCCTGTGACCAGTCCGCCGTTAGGCCGGCCACCAGGACGCTACCCACGACGATGGTCAGGAGTGGCACGGTCCCCTCGAGGAGCACGCCCGCCGACAGCGTGAACACCACGACGATGAGGAGGTTCCGGAGCGCCATCGCGGCGTTGGCCAGCAGGACGCCGGCGACCGCGTACCGGGTGGCGTCGGAGTGCTCGTCGACGTGGTCGAGCATCGTTCCGACGACTGCTGTCGACGACGCCAGCCCGCCGAAGAAGCCGGTGACGGCGATCCCGCGGCCGCCGTACGCCTGCACCACGACGTAGTTCACGATGCCGATGGCGGCGACGAACACGACCATCGACCACACCACGCGGGGTTCGATCTCGACCGCCCACGCGCCCGACCCGGCGGTCACCGAGCCCGCGGGCAGAATCGGGTAGACGACGAACGCGAGGATGGCGAACTCCGTCGTCGACCGGAGTTCCTCTCGGGACAGCCCCCACGCGAAGCCGTGGAGTTCGCGCTTGAACACCAGCAGAATCGAACTCGTGACGGCGACCACCGTCGCGGGCAGCACGGCGTCGAGCGCGACGAGCACGCCGATTCCGTAGGCGACGAGCATGCTCACGGCGGTGGTGAGGTGGAGGCTGCCGTCCTCCTCGCGCATCCCCGACAGCATCAGGACGCCGGCGAGTACGATGACGAACAGGGCGCCCATCCCGGAGAGGAACGGCGAGCAGGCTCCCGCTGCCTCCGCGCAGCGCTCGGTGTCTACCATCGTGAAGATGGTGCCGAGCACGCTCACGAGCGCGAACGTCCGGATACCGGCGGCTTTCTGTGACCACTCGCGCTCCAGTCCGAGGAACAGGCCGAGCGCGACGGCGACGGCGATGCGCACGACCTGGCTGTCGAGGGGCGCGGCGGCCAGCGTCTCGACTGGCGGGCTCACTACTGAGACGTATATAGTGATAAATATAAACGCTGGGGCGGGCTACGACCCCTGACACGCCCAACTGGCGCGCGAGGGAGACTACCGGCGTCTGTGCCGCCGGTGACTCGGTTGCTCTCCCCGGTCGACCGGCCGTCGCGGTTCCGGTAGCCGCCGCCTACCGGGAGTCAGGCGAGCAAGTATTTTTGCGTGCCCGGCCACCTCGTAGAACTGATGACTTCCCTCGACGTCGACCGCGGGCGCGCCACCTGGTGGGTAGTCGCCGGCGTGCTCGCCGCCGTGCTGGCGTACGTCGTCTACACGTTCGCCGGCACGTTCGTGATCGGGTTCTTCCTCTACTACGCCACTCGCCCGGTCTACCGGCGGCTGAAAGACCGCCTCGGACCGCCGACCGTCGCCGCACTGGTGTCGCTGCTCATCCTCGCGCTGCCGGCCATCCTGCTGGTGGCGTACACGACGGCGGTCGGCCTGCAGGAGCTGAACACCATCCTCGACTCCCAGGGCGCCGAGCTCGGGCAACTGGAGTCCCTGATCTCGCCGTACCTGGACGTCTCGCAGGCCGTCGAGGACCCGCAGTCGCTGCTCGACCAGCCGTCCGTCCAGTCGGCCATCGGCACCGTCGCCGAGAACGCCGGCCAGTACGTGGGCTTCCTCGGCACGGCGTTCGTCCACTTGTTCGCGATGATCGTCATCGCGTTCTACCTGCTTCGGGACGGCCACCGGCTCGCGAACTGGTTCCACCGGCGGTTCGCGGACGAGGACGGCGTCCTGCACGCGTACACGGACGCCATCGACCGCGACTTCTCGAACATCTTCTTCGGGAACATCTTGTTCGCGTTCATCACCGGCGTGGTGGCCGCGCTCGCGTTCAACGCCCTCGACGTCGTCTCGCCGGGCGGCGTCGGCCTCCCCTACGCGACACTGCTTGGGCTGCTGACGGGGGCCGCGAGCCTCGTCCCCGTCATCGGCATCAAGCTCGTCTGGATTCCGCTGCTCGCGTGGCTGGCGGTCGCCGCGTTCCAGGCGGGCACGGGCTACTGGTTCGTCGTGCTGTTCGGCGCCGTCGCGGCCGTCGTCGTCGACTTCATCCCCGACCTCGTCGTGCGGCCGTACGTCTCCGGGCGGGACCTCCACCTCGGGCTGGTGATGCTGGCGTACGTCTTCGGCCCGCTCATCTGGGGCTGGTACGGCATCTTCCTCGGACCGATGGTGCTCGTGCTGGTCGTGCACTTTGGGCGTCTCGTGTTACCCGAGCTGGTCGCCGGCGTGACCATCGAGCCGGTGCCGAACGGCGAGCCGACCGAACCGGCCGCCGGCGAGCCGCCGGCGGGCGAAGCCCCCGAATCCGACACGGCACTGGCGGAAGCCACCACACCGGAGGACGGGGACACGGACACGGGACAGGGGACGTCCCCGGACGACTCCACAGACACCTCGACGGAGCCCGACGGCGCCTAGTGGGGCTCGAGTTCGGTGCCGTCCCGCGGACAGTGCGCGAACTCGGGGTTCCGGGTGCTGAATCCGCACTCGGGGCACGTCCGCTCGGTGGGGCGCCGGCTGGCGGCGTCCTCACTGTCGCCGCCAGCGCGCCGGAAGAGGAACGGAACGAACGGCACGGCCAGGAGGAAGAGCGCGACGTCGAAGACCTGCCAGAGGACGATGCTCACCGCGAGACTGACGACGACCCCGACGGCGGCGGTCGCGAGCCGCGAGGAGACCATCCTACGAGGACGAAGACGACGGCGACGGGTCGACGTACTGGGCCTCCCACTCGCGGCGCGCCTCCAGTTCGCGGGTGCCCCGTCGGGTGAGCGTGTAGTAGTTCGTGCGCTGGTCGAGTTCGCCCTTGTCGATGAGGCCTTTGTCGACGAGCGTGTCCAGATTCGGGTAGAGGCGGCCGTGGTGGATCTCGGACTCGTAGTAGTCCTCGAGTTCCTCCTTGACTGCGAGGCCGTGGGGTTCGTCGAGGCCCGCGACGACGTACAGGAGGTCTCGCTGGAACCCTGTCAGGTCGTGCATATGTCTCGTACTCGGTACTAGTTTCGTCGCTCAGCGCATAAGTGTGGTGGCACGTTCGCAGACACAGCGCCCCCGTCACACCATTCTACTGAATTGATATGTCGGGGGCGCAGGCTTATACTGTCGGCGAGCGTACAGCTGAGTATGCCCGAAGAAGTGCTCTTCGAGACGGAGCTCACGCAGTCACGCAGCGAGGTCGCCAGCTACCTCCGGACCGTCGCCGACAAACTGGACGGCGGCGGCGCCCTCACGCTGTCAGCCGGCGGCGACTCGCTCACGCTCGACCCGCCCGAGTCGGTCACCTTCGAAGTGAAGGCCGAACGCGAGACCGGCAGCGGGCCCGACGAACACAGCGTCGAGTTCGAACTCGAGTGGGACGAGAGCGACGCCGAAGCCGGCGACGCCACCGGCCTCGACATCTCGTAGCGCCCACCGGGCGGCGACGGGGCGTTCGCTGCCTCGCTGAAACTGCGCGTTCTCTCGGCCAGACTCCGGTGCGCCACGTGTTTCGCGCGCTCGAAGCAGAATCCCGCTCGACACTGTTGTCACTGCGTTCTCGCCGTCACTACCGATGCCCGCGCGGCGGCAGCGCCACCGCTGTGGAACGTGAGTCAACGGAAAAGGATGCGAGGCCGGAAAATCCGGCCCCGCAGCCGCCCTGAATTGGTCCCCGCTGACGCTTCGGCCCTCCAAGCGAAGCGTCACCTGAGTCAAGGCGGGGTACGATAATAAATCTGTCCCCGGACGAAACTCCTGCCGCTACATGTGCTCCTCTTCGAGCACCCAGCCCAGCGCCCGTCGGTAGTACGTGAACATCTGCCTGACGCCCTCGTGGTTCATGTCCTCGGAGTCCAGTTCCTCCACGAGGAACTCGTACTGCTCGCGTATCTCCTCCTCATCGCGCATGGTACACTGTAGCGACTCCAGCAGTAAGAAACGCCGCCTCGCGGAGTCGCCGGGGCGTCTCTACTTCCGGTCCAGCCGCGAGATGCCGTGCCAGATGGCGTTCACGACGCGGTCCTCGCCCTCGCCGTCGGCGTCACTCCAGCCCCGGGCGAGCGCGTCCTCGAGGGCGTCGAGGTCGTGGTTCTCGAAGTTGTTCATCCCCCGGAAGTCCTCCAGCGCCTCCCGTTCGGTCTCGCCGAAGTCGCCCGACGGCTCGTCGTCGTAGAACCCCAGCGCCGACAGCGTCGCCAGCACCGATTCGGCGGTGTCGCCGGAGAGTTCGCGGTACTCCTCGGGGTCCTCGCGTTCGAGCAGCGTGATGTCGTAGATGCGGAACACCCGCTCGAGTTCGTCGATAGGATGTTCGTGGTCGTCGACGCGCACGTCGATCCACCGGTCGTTCCCGCCGTCGTAACCGCCCTCGGGCTTGGCGACGTACAGCGCCGCGCCCTGCTCGCCGCGCTGGTCGCCGCCCGCCTCGTTGCCGGCCTGGAGCGCCGCCAGCAACTTCTCCGGTAGCCCGCCGTCGGTCGCCTCGAAGGTGTCGGCCATCGCGTCGACCGTCTCCCGGTTCTCGAGGATGTTCCCCTGGACGGTGTAGTGGTCGCCCTGCCGGTCGCTGGCGTGGTCGAAGCACTCCTCGCCCGTGAACGCCGCCACGGAGCCGTCTTGCCCGACGATTCCCACCTGTCGCTGCGGCGCCTCCTCGTCGGCGCCGGTCAGCTCCTCGACGACTTCCTCGGCCGAGTGCCCCTCCCGCAGGAGGTCGAGGCCCTCCGGCCCGTAGGCGACGTTCGCGAAGCTCTGCGTAGCGATGGCGCCGGCGTCCGCGCTCGCGAACGGCACGACGGAGCCGACAGACACGAACTTCGACTGGACGGCGACGCCGACCGCGTCGGTCTCGGGGTCCCGCGCGACGATGGAGAACGTCATGGGCGCACGGTGGCTCGCGCCCGGCAAAAGGCTACGCCTCGTCCACCCCCGTTGCCGTCTTCTCACTCGCGGGCTTCTCGGCGGTCAGCGGCTGCCGACTCGCCAGCTCGACCGGGAACCCGGGGTGTTCGACGAGGTGCCACAGCACCATGTGCCGGCGGCCCGCCGTCAGCCCGGACGCCGAGAGGTCCTCGGCCGTGAACTCCCGGGGCAGCCGGCGGCAGAGCCGCCGCAGGGCGTCGAAGCTCCCGAACACCTTCCGGTTGCCGGCGGAGTCGGCCCCCCGCCGTTCGACGACGTAGCTGCCGTCGGGCCGGTGGACGCCCACGGTGTTCACGAACGCCTCGCGGGCGGTCAGGGCGTCGTCCAGTTGGTCGCGGAGCTGTTCGGCGTCGTCCGTCGAGAGGACCAGTTCGTCGCCGTCCACGGAGACGGCCACCCGGTCGCCGCGGCGCTCGACCCGGAGGTCAGGCGGCTCGGCGAATTTCTCGACCAGCCGCATCGCTGCGGCTTCGGGTATCCCCAGCGGCCGGAGTCGTAGCGTTCTGACTCGGCATCGTGACTGGTCGTTGCCACGAGACCACCATAAGTTCCGCGGTGGGACAGATTCGAACTGTCAGACCACGCCACTCCGAGCCACACCGGGCCGGGCACTGCGAGTCGAGCCAGGGGCGAGTCAGCCGTCGGCGACCTCGTGGACCCAGTCGGCGAGGTCCGCCACGACGTAGCCGGCGACGTTCCCGCCGAAGTACAGCGACTCGGTCGTGGACGGCACCGGGCCTTCCCGGAAGTAGTGGCCGACGTCCTCGTAGTACTCGAAGCGGCTGCCGTCGGCGGCGTCGAGGGCCTGCCACTCCTCGTAGCCCTCCCTACTCATATCCAGGAGCGGCTGCTGGTGGTCGTGGTCGACGCGCTCGGTGGACGCCGAGAACACGGGGACGTCGAGGTTCTCGACGGTCTCGCCGGGGGCGAACTCCAGCCGGCTCTGCCAGAACCCGCCCGGCTGCCCGAGGACGGTGTCGTCGGCGTCGAAGTCACCGTCCGCGACCCGCTGGAGCGCCTCGCGCTGGGCGTCGAGCGCCGCCTCCTGTGCCTCGTCGAGGTCGCCGTAGGGGTCGATGTTGTACTGCATGAACTCGACCTCACCGTCCGGGTCGACGTCGTAGTCGACGAGGCTGTCCAGCACTGCGACACCGGCGGCGCCGCCGTGCCGGTCGGCGATTCGGGGCGCGCACATCCCGCCCTGACTGTGGCCGGCGACGAAGACGGAATCCGGGTCCACGGCGTCGGCGGCCGCGAGTTCGTCGAGCGCGGCGACGGCGTCGTCGACGACGATGCGGTCCAGCGTGTACGCCTCGTCGGGGACCTCGTGGTCGTGGAGCCGCTTCTCGTACCGCAGCGTGGCGACGCCCTCGGTGGCGAGCCCCCACGCGACGTCCTTGAGAATCTTCGTCGAGCCCGCCGTGGCGTCCGGGTCGGTGGCGCCATGGCCGTGCACGAGCACCATCGCGGGGAACGGCCCGTCGCCGTCTGGCGTGGTAAGGACGCCGTCGAGGTCGACGTCCCCGGCGTCGACGGTGACTGCCCGCTCCTCGAACGTCTCCGGGTCGGCGTACTCCGGCGGCGTGTACTCGGCCGGAAGCGAGACCGCCGCGACGCCGCCCGCCTCGTCGACCGTCAGGTCGAGGCGCTGTGTCCCCGCCGCGAACGACAGTTCAACCGTCGCGTCGCGGTCCTCGACTATCACGTCGTCGACACCCTCGAAGTCGCCGTAGTGGCCGTGCAGGCCGTACCAGTACGACTGCAGCGCGTCGCCGGCGTCCATCTCGGGTTCGGCGAACTCCTCGGGGAACGATTCGAGGACGGCGTCGTCGTCAGCGAGCAGTCTCTCGGCGTCGGCGAGTTCGCGCTCGGCGAGCAGCGTCCCGAACTCGCGGGCCGTCGCCTCGGGGTCGTCGCTAGAGGGCATACGGGCCAGCCGTCACGGACGCGCTACAAATAGCTCGGTGGTCGAAGGGCACGGATCCGACCCGCGGGAATTATCCCGCAGTCCGGCGAACCACTAGGCATGGACGTGCGCGGCGAGCGCGAGTGCAAATCGTGTGGGACGCGCTGGTCGTACTTCGAGACCGGGAGCGTCGAGTGCCCGAGCTGCGGGAGCCTCCGGAGCGTCGGCGTCGGCGACCGGAAGACGCACACCGACGCGGCCGGCGAGCTCGACCTCACCGAGGCGCGGCAAGCGGGCGCGGACGACGTGCTCGACGCCCTCGAACCGGCCAAGGAGGCGTGCCGCGAGTACTGCCAGTCCCGGGGGTTCGTCTCGGGCGGGAGCCTGCTGGACCTCGACGACACCTACCTCGCCGCCCAGGAGCTGCGGCGCGTCGCGCTGCTGCTCGCGGGGAAGCTCAGAGTAGGCGACGACGAACGGCGCTACGTGCTCGCGCTGCTGAACGGCGCCGACGACGGCGAGCGCCCGGACCCGGGCGAAGTGCCGGAGTCGCTGTGGGCGGCCCGGGGACTGGCTGCCGCGGCGGCCGTCGACGCCTACCGGACCGACATCCGGGAGTACTGCGACGGCGAGCTGCCGGCGCCGGAGCGCGGGCTGCTGGAGCGCGTGCGCGAGCACAGCCGCCGGCTGAAGGCCCTCGACGGCGAGGTGGAGCCCGAGGACAGCGAGCGCCTCGTGGCGGCGGTGCAGGCAATCGCGGACGCAATCCGGGGCGACGAGTCGGGGGTCGAGCGCGCCCGCACTCGGCTGGACGCGCTCGGGTGACCTCGCACGCCCCGCGAGACGCCTCCCAGCCCCAGCGGTGGGCTACGAGGACTCGTGGAGCGCCGCTCCGAGGTCGCTGGCGAACGCGTCGAGGACCTCGTGACCACTCGGGATGTCGAGCGGGTCGACGACCATGCTCATGACGCCGTGGACGAGGTCGTCGTAGTGGCGGTGCTGGACGTCGACGCCCGCCGCTTCGAGCGCGTCGACGTACGCGATTCCCTCGTCGCGCAGCGGGTCGAATCCGCAGGTGACGACGCTTGCGGGCGGGAGGTCGGCGTGGCTGGCGGCGGCCAGCGGGCTGAGAGCGGGATTCTGGCGGTGGACCCAGGAGTCGACGTAGTGCCCGTCGAACCAGGTCATCCCGGCGTCCTCGAGGAAGTACCCCTCCGCGTTCTCCTCGTGGGACGCGTGGTCGGTGTGCTCGCGGTGGTCGAGGACGGGGTAGACGAGCCCCTGATGGGCGACGTCGGGGCCGCCAGAGCGGTCGCGGGCGGCGAGCGCGACAGCGGCCGCGAGGTTCCCGCCGGCCGAGTCGCCCGCCACTGCCAGCCGGTCCGGGTCGGCGCCGAGTTCGCCGGCGTGTTCGGCGACCCACTGCGTCGCGGCGTAGGCGTCCTCCACGGCGGCCGGGAACGGGTGCTCGGGCGCCAGCCGGTACGCGACACTGACGACGACCGCTTCGGCCTCCCGGGCGACCGTCCGGCAGATCGGGTCGCGGCTGTCCAGCGTCCCGAGCACGAAGCCGCCCCCGTGGAAGTAGACGACGACGGGGTGTGGGCCGTCGCCATCGGGCTCGTACACCCGGACGGGGAGTTCGTGGCCCGGGCCGGGAATCGTGCGGTCGTACTCCCGGCCGAGCGCCTCGGATTCGGCGGGCACGTCGAGGAGCCCCCGACGCATCTCGCGGGCCTCGGGCGGCGAGAGTTCGTGGTAGGCGGGTGCGTCCATCGCCTCGATTGCCTCCAGAACGCCCTGGACGTCGGCACGTGGTTCGTCGGCCATACCGGACTCGCGTCGGGAACGACGAAGAAACTACGGGCGCCGGACCCCGCATCCCCGCTGTCGACCGGCGCGCCCGGCAGTCAGGGCAGCGTGACGTCGACGCCGGTCTGCTCGCTGGCGGCCTTCAAGGTGTTGTACAGTAACATCGCCCGCGTCATCGGACCGACGCCGCCGGGGACGGGTGTGATGGCGCTGGCTTTCGCCTTCGCCGAGTCGTAGTCGACGTCGCCGACGAGCTCGTAGCCCTTCTCGGTGTCGCCGGAACTCGAAGAGTTCTGGCTGCTCGACGAGCTCTGCTCGTCAGTGTCCGCGTCGACGCGGTTGATGCCGACGTCGACGACCACAGTGCCCTCGGAGAGCATGTCGCCGTCGACCAGCTCGGGGACGCCACAGGCCGCAACCACGACGTCCGCCCGTCGGGTGTGGGCGGCGAGGTCGTCCGTGTGGCTGTGGCAGACCGTCACCGTGGCGTTGCCGCCGTCGGCCTTCTGCACGAGGAGGTTAGCCAGCGGCTTCCCGACGATGTTCGACCGGCCGACCACCACGACCTCCTTGCCGTCGGGGTCGACGCCCTGGTGGGCGAGCAGCTTCTGGACGCCGTGGGGCGTACAGGGCTTGAAGCGGGGGTTACCGCCGACCAGTTTCCCGACGTTCTCCGGGTGGAAGCCGTCGACGTCCTTCGCGGGGTCGACGGCCGACAGCACGCGCTCGTCGGAGACGTGGTCGGGCGTCGGGTCCTGCACGAGGATGCCGTGGACGTCCTCGCGGGCGTTCAGTTCGGCGAGCGTGTCGAAGAGCTCGTCGGCGGGCGCCTCCGGGTCGATGCGGACATCCTCGGCGGCGATGCCGAGCTCCTCGCAGTCACGCTGCTTCATGGAGATGTACGTCTCGCTGGCCTGTTTGTCGTTCATCAGCACCGTGGCGAGTCGGGGCGTGACGCCTGCCTCCTCGAGCGTCTGTACAGCCCCGGTCAGGTCCTCGCGCACCTGCGCGGCGACGGCGTCCCCGTCGATGACGTCGGTCATAGCTGTATCTCCTCGGCGGCCGCCCTTGAATGTGGTGGTGTGTGTATAGAAACGAGAATCTATGCGTGTTTCTGTTCACGTACGTGGTACTCCCCGCCGGTCCGCGAGGACGGCGTTGGTCGCGGCGCCGGCGACCAGCGCCAGACTCCCCACGTACAGCCACGTCAACACGAGCAGGACGACGCCGACGACGCCGAAGAACTGGACGCTCGCCGCCGCTCGCGCGTACGCAGCCAGGGCGAGCCCAGACGCCGTCCAGATGGCGGCTGCGAGCGCGGCGCCCGGCAGCGCCGACCGCAGCGTCGCCTCCGGCGGGAACACGAGGTACAGGGGGAGGAACGCCGCCAGCAGGGAGACGAACAGGACGCCCGGCCACGCCACGACCACGGCGACCACGGGCGCGACTGCGCCCAGCAGCACGCCGAGGACGACCACGAGGGCGAGCGCCACGAGCCACGTCAGGAACACCACCACGACGTCGGCCCCGCGCTCCACGCGCGTGTGGTCCAGATCGCCGTACACCGCCTCGAAGACGTCGGCAATGGCGCGAGCCAGCTGGAGCGCGCTCCACGTCGCGACCCCGCCCGCGAGCACTGCCAGCCGCCAGAACCCCTCGCTCTCCCGGACGGTGGCCGCGACGACCCGAATCCGCCCGCCTGCGCCGACGCGGCCGCCGAGTTCGGCCGTCGCGACGGCGACTGCCTCGCTCCGGGACGCCCCGAGCACGGCCAGCACGAGCACCGGCAACAGCGTGTTGAACACGTGGTACGCGATGCCGGCGGCGGCCAGCGAGAGCTCGCGGTCCCGGAGCACGCCCGCGACGGCGCCGGCGGTGTCGGCGACCGACGACCGGGACGGCACCACCGCCAGGAGCAGGCGCATACCGGCCGTACGCTCGCCCCCGAGAAGAGTAGCCGCGGCTTAGGTCGCTACTCGTACAGCGGGTACTGCTCGCAGAGGTCGTCGACCGTGTCGGAGACATCGGCGTACACGTCCTCGTCGCCGAGGTTGTCGACGACGCGCGCGATGGAGTCTGCGACCGTCTCCATCGCGTCGGCGTCGAAGCCGCGAGTCGTGAGCGCCGGCGTGCCGATGCGGATGCCGGACGGGTCGAACGCCGACCGCGTCTCGTCCGGGACGGTGTTCGCGTTCAGCACGATGCCGACCTCCTCCAGTTCGTCCTCGACGTCGCCGCCGGAGACGTCCGGGTGCGAGTCCCGGAGGTCGACGAGCACGAGGTGGGTATCGGTGCCGCCCGACACCAGCGAGAAGCCGTGCTCCTCGAGGCGGTCCCCGAGGACGGCGGCGTTCTCGACGACCTGTGCGGCGTAGTCCTCGAACTCAGGCTGGAGCGCCTCGTGGAAGCCGACGGCCTTCCCGGCGATGTTGTGCATCAGGGGGCCGCCCTGGGCGCCCGGGAACACCGCGGAGTCGACGTCGTCCGCGAACTGCTCGTCGCACATGATGATGCCACCTCGGCCCGCCCGGATGGTCTTGTGCGTCGACCCCGTCACGAAGTCAGCGACGCCGACCGGCGACGCGTGCTCGCCAGCCGCGACCAGGCCCGTGATGTGCGCGATGTCGGCCGTGTGCAGCGCGCCGACGGCGTCGGCCGCCGCCTGGATGCGCTCCCACTCGACCTCGCGGGGGTACGCCGAGAACCCGGAGACGATCATGTCCGGCTCGAAGGCCTCGGCGTGCTCGCGCAGCGACTCGTAGTCGAGACGGCCCGTCTCGGGGTCGACCTCGTACTGTTCGACCTCGTAGAGCTGGCCGGCGAAGTTCGCCGGGTGGCCGTGGCTCAGGTGGCCGCCGTGCGTGAGGTCGAGCGAGAGAATCTTGTCGCCAGGCTCCAGCGTGGCGAAGTAGACGCCCATGTTCGCCGACGACCCGCTGTGGGGCTGGACGTTCACGTGGTCGGCGCCGAACAGCTCTTTCGCGCGCTCGACGGCGATCTCCTCGACGTCGTCGGCGTACTCGCAGCCGCCGTAGTACCGGGAGCCCGGGTAGCCCTCGGCGTACTTGTTCGTGAGCTCGCTGGACTGGGCCTCCATGACCGCCTCGCTGACGTGGTTCTCGCTGGCGATCATCGCGAGCGTGTGCTCCTGACGCGAACGTTCGCCCACGAGCGCGTCGGCGACTGCCGGGTCGACCTCCCGGACCTCCTCGTAGCTCATACTGTGAGGGGGCGCCGCGCGGGCCATAAGTCTACCGAGCGCGCGCTCGCGACCGGACTAATTCCCGGCGCCGGCACGATAGAAATATATGTGTCGTGGGCCAACGGCGACGGTACGTGACCGAGCGGGAGCAGTCCGGGGGGAAGCTCGTGAGCGGCGCCACGGACAGCCGTGACTCCGCCACTGTCGTCGTCCCGCCGACACCCGAGGGTGTCGCGGCGGCCGTCACGCACGCCGCCGCCGCCCACGAGACGACGGGGCCGGCTCGCAGCCTGCGAGCGCACAGGCGGCGGCCGCCCGCAGTACGAGTCGGCGACGCCCTCTCGGTGCCCGAGTCGGTGGTGGCTGCGACGCCCGACACCGGCATCGAACTCCGGATGCCGGCGTCGCTGCGTTCGGTGTTCGTCGGCGCGCCGCTCGCGTTCTACCTCGGCGCCGACGTCACCGTCGCCGAAGACGCCGACCCCGTCCTCCGGGCGCCGGACGCGGGCGTCGACCGCCGGCTCGGCCCGCTCACCAGTGACGCTCCGGCGTTGCTCGCGCGGACGTTCTGGCTGGACTGCCTCGTCCGGGAGGCGACCACCGGCCCCGGCGTCGCGGAGACCGGGACCCTCGACGCACTGGACCTCGACCCCGAGCGGCTCGCCGACGCGTCGCCGGCGGCCCGGCTGGCGACCTATCTCGACGCGCCCCTCGGCCGGGTCCTCGACCGGCTTCCCGAGTGGCACCTCGCGATGCACGTCGCCCCCAGCGTCGAGCACGTGTCGACGCTCCCGTACCTCCTCGACCGGCTGGCGTTCGTGTTCCCGCCGGAGACCGCGAGCCTCGACCGCCAGGAGCTCGTCTCGCGGTCGCTGGACGACTTCTACCGCGGGGCGCCCGGCCCCGTCGCGAGCGTGGAGATGCTCGACCCCGTCGACCGCCCCGGCCGCACGCAGGGCTGGCTCGCCGACGGCACGCCCGTTGACGCGTTCAAGACCCACCCGGCTGCCTACCGGAACCACGACCGCTACGGGGTGGCGGGTGACCGCGAGCGGATGTCCGTCGCCGTCGTGCTCAACGACCGCGACATGGCCGGCGAACACGACGCCGTCGCCGATATCTACGACACGCACGCTGGCGACCTCCCGATAGACGTCAGCTTCCACGAGCGCCTGACGCGGCGCGAGCTGGCCGACGTGCTCGCCGACCACCACGAGTTCGTCCACTACATCGGGCACTGCGAGGTCGACGGGCTGCGGTGCGCCGACGGCCACCTCGCCGCCGCCGACCTCTCCGAGACGAACGTCGAGACGTTCTTCCTGAACGCCTGCGGGTCCTACCACGAGGGGATGGCACTGGTCGAAGCCGGCAGCGTCGCTGGCGCCGTCACCCTCCGGAAAGTCCTCGACGAGCAGGCGGCGAAGGTCGGGACAGCGTTCGCGCGCCTGCTGCTCGCCGGCTTCCCCATCGTCGCCGCGCTCCGGCTCGCCCGCCGCCGCATCCGGATGGGGAAAGACTACGCCGTCGTCGGCGACGGCACGCAGACGCTGGCCGCGAACGGCGACAGCGACCCCCGGGTCGCGCACGTCGAGCCCCTCGACGGAGCCGGCGAGGGCGACGACCGATACCGGGTCGCCTGGGAGCACCAGTCACTGGCCAGCCACGGCGACGGCTTCGTGGCGCCGGCGCCCGGCGACGTGTCGCGGCGGCTCTGCGGGAACCGGACCGTGTTCACGGCCGACGCCGCCGAGCTCGCGGCCGTGCTCGCGGACGTCGACGCGCCGGTGGTCCTCGACGGGCGCTTCCACTGGGCCGACGAAGCCGCCGCCGTCGTGCGTCCGGACCGCCGACCGTAACCGGTGTACTCCGCCGGGAGACCCCGTCGAAACGGCGTTTTACACTCGATGCTCCCGGTAAAATTAAATAGCCACGCACCATACCAGTGGGCATAGATGACATCGAATCTACTCGGCACCGCGGTCGCCGACGTCCTCGACGAGGTGTTCGGCGACGACCCCGCCGAGCTGTTCGTCGTCGACCCCAGCCCGCGAGCCGTACAGGAGCTGGTGGACGCCGCCAACGACTACGACGGCGACCTCCCGGCCATCCGCCTCCTCGGCGACGAACGAACGCTGAAAGACGTGATGGACGACTTCATCGTCGCGAGCAACGCGGCGAACCTCGTCGAGAGCGACGACCTCGAACTCCGGACGCTCGACGGTGACGGTCGCTCGTCGATGCTCGTCACCGAGGACCGCGCGGTCGCGCTGCTGGAGACCGGCGGCCTCGTCGGCGGCCTCGCCACCGACGACGAGTCGTTCACCGGCACCGCCTACGACGCCGCGACCGCCGACTGGGCCGACGCCGAGGCGTTCACGCTCCGGACGCCCGCCATCGACCGCGTGCGGTCGACGCTCGACGAAGACATCAGCGGCGAAGTCGGCGACGACTTCGACGACGTGCTCGCGTCGCTGGAGACCGCTCGCGGCGACGGCGAGGGCCTCGACGAGGTCACCATCAGCCTGCTCGTCGCGGCGAAGAACCGCGAGCTGCTCTACGACATCAGCAAGTGGGGCGAGGACGTCGGCATCGCGTCGAAGGCGACGTTCTCCCGGACGAAGACGAAACTCGAGGACCTCGGCCTCATCGACACCGAGAAGGTCCCCATCGACGTCGGGCGGCCGCGGCTCCGCCTCAAACTCGCCGACGACCGGCTGGAGGACGCGCCGGCCGGCGAGTTCGCGAACGTCGCCGAGTCGATGCTCGCGTAGGGCGACCGAACCCCGTACTGTTTTGCTGTCGTCGCGTCTCCGCGCAGGTATGCAAACGGAGGCGGGTTCGCTGTGACTGCGGAGGTAGCTGTCGTGGGCGACGGTCCCGCCGTCGCGGCCGTGGAGGCCGCGCTCGGGGACGTAGACGCGGTCATCGAGTCGACGGGCGTCGACGGGGTCGCGGACGCCGACCTGGGCGTGGTCGTCGGCGTCGCGGGCGCGGGCGGGTTCCGCGCCGCGAACGAGGCCGCCAGAGACGGTGATACGCCGCTCGTGACCGTCGAGGTCGGCGGACTCGGCGGCGCATCGCTCCCGGACGTGGAGGCTGGCGTCGCGGTGCTGGCGCCCGACGGGCCGTGT
The DNA here is from genome assembly GCF_021729015.1 of Halobacterium rubrum. Classification (GTDB taxonomy): domain Archaea; phylum Halobacteriota; class Halobacteria; order Halobacteriales; family Halobacteriaceae; genus Halobacterium; species Halobacterium rubrum. Next base: position 1,087,529 of record NZ_JAJQQZ010000001.1, on the reverse strand, counting down.
TTCGACTGTCTCGCCGGCAGGGTCGCGTCGACCGGCCAGGAGCCGACGGAGTCGCCGTCGGCCGACCGGTCGACAGTCCGTCTGGCGGGCGCGCACGCCGGCCGGCTCGCCGTCGCTGCGCTCCGGGGCGACGCCGAACCCGGGACAGTCGTCGAACTCCCGCACGCCGAGCGCTCGGTCGCTCCGCTTCCCGACTGCGACTGCGGGAGCCGGCAGGACCGCGACCTCCAGCGGGACGACGCCGGCGCGCGCTCGCTGGACGCCGCGCTGCGGGCGGCCGAACCGCTCGTCGACGACCGCGTCGGGCTCGTGACCGCCGTCGGCGAGCGCGAGTCGTTCCCGGCGCCGTACTACCTCGCTAGCGTCAGCGACACCTCGGGGTTCAGCGACGCCGAGGCCGCCCGGCAGGCCGCGGGCGTCGACCCCGACTGGAACGCCGCCTACATGCGCGCCGTGGGCGAGGGCCTCGAGCGCTACAGCGCGGGCGTCTACCGCGAGCAGGACTTCGAGACCCGGTCGGTCGACCACGAGGACGCCGTCACCCCGTCGTCGTTCGTCCGGCCCGACGGCCAGTCCGTCGCCGACCCCGAGGCCGTCGACTGGGTGCGTGGGGAACACTTGCAGACCGGGGGTGACGCGCTGTTGCCAGCGAGTCGAGTCGTCTTCCCGCCGCCAGACGACGCGTCGGGTCCCGCGATTACCACGGGCCTCGGTCTCGGGAACTCCGGGGCACAAGCGCTCCTGTCGGGGCTCTACGAGACCATTGAGCGCGACGCCACGATGCTCGCGTGGTACTCCACGTTCGACCCTCTCGGCCTCACTGTCGACACCCCGGAGTTCGCCGACCTCCGCAAGCACGCGCGCGCCGAGGACCTCACCGTCACGCCCCTGCTCTGCACGCAGGACGTCGACGTCCCCGTCGTCGCCGTCGCGGTCCACCGCGACGACTGGCCGCGGTTCGCGCTCGGCTCCGCCGCCGACCTCGACCCGGCGGCCGCTGCCACCGACGGGCTCGCCGAAGCCCTCCAGAACTGGATGGAGCTCCGCGCGATGGGACCGGAGCAGGCCAGCGACGAGGACGGCGCCATCGGCAAGTACGCCGACTTCCCCCGCGAGGTCGAGGGGTTCGTCGACCCCGACACCACCGTCCCCGCCGACGAGGTCGGGCCGAGCGACCCACCGACCGACGACCCAGCTGGCGAACTCGACGCCGTTCTCGACGCGCTGACCGGCGCCGACCTCGACGCCTACGCCGCCCGCATCACGCCCCGCGACGTCGACGCCGCCGGCTTCGAGGCGGTTCGCGTGCTCGTCCCCGGAGCCCAGCCGCTGTTCGTCTCCGAGCCGTTCTTCGGCGACCGAGCGCGCGAAGTCCCGCGCGAAATGGGGTTCCAGGCGAGACTGGACAGGCCGTTCCACCCGTTCCCGTAGTACCGTTTGCTGTCACGGAAAGAGCGCTGCGCGCTCTTTCCAGATGACGAGAGACGCCGAAGGAGTCTCTCGAACCACGGTCGCTCGCTCTCTGCTCACGGGCGCGCAGCGCCCGTTCGTACGGCCAGCGGGACCTTCGGTCCCGCTCGGCTGGCAAAAGCTACGCTAAAAGCCGTCGTCACCCCCTGTCGGGAGTTCCTCGGCCCGCGCTCCCTGCGGTCGCGCGGTGAACCGCTTCGCTCGGGACCTTCGGACCGCTCGCTCGCGGATGCTGGACAGCCGACCCGTCGGTCGGCAGAACCCAGGATTCGGAAATACGCAGGCGCCTCAGAGCAGCCCGCCCACAGTCGCACCGTCGGCGACGGAGTGCGGGACCGTGAGCGGGGAGATAGAGATCTCGTTGTCGACGCAGTGATGGCGGTCAGTGCCAGCGGGGTCGGGGACGTCGCGGTCGAGGAACTGGTACCAGAAGCGGTCCTCGACGTCGACGCCGTCGCCCGTGAAGTTGGCCTGAAGTTCGTACTCGCGGGTTGGGCGAGTGACGCGCTTGACCGGGTTCTCGGCGTGGCGGGTGGCGGGCGCGTTCACGGAGAGGTAGTCGGCGGTCGGGAGCAGCGTGCCGTCGACGAACTCGGGGACGATGTCGGCGGCGGTCTCGGCGGCGGTGTCGAAGCTCTCGTAGTCCGGGTCCCAGTCGCCGCTCGGGTCGAACTCCCAGTCGTACATTGAGATGGCGACGGCCGGCAGCCCGAGGAACGCGGCCTCCATGGCGGCGCCGACGGTGCCGGAGCGCGCGAGGATGTGCGCACCGAGGTTCGGGCCGTCGTTGCACCCCGAGACGACGACGTCCGGAGTCACGTCGAGGCCGGCGACGGCGAGCCCGACGCAGTCGGCGGGTGTGCCGTGGACGGCGTACCCCTGCTTGCGGTCGTCGTAGTCGAGCACGTCGAACGTCCGGGTCTGACCGGTACCCGACTGCTCGTCGGCGGGCGCGACGACGGTGACGTCGTGGCCGTCGGCGGCCAGCCCGTCGCGGAGCGCCCGGATGCCCGGCGCGTCGATGCCGTCGTCGTTAGTGAGGAGGACAGACAGTGAAGACTCGGTCATTGCTCCGGCGTAGCCCACGACGGGGCGTAGGCGTTGCGGAACGCACCCGGACAGCCGCCCAGCCGTGGCGGGACTTATGTAGCGGGTCCGCGAGACGACGCGTATGCTCGAAGCGTGGTTCCTCGACCTCGCCGGGACTGACCCGCTCGTGCAGGCGCTCGTTGGCGGTGTGGTTATCGCGGGCCTGAACCTCGTCGGGGCGCTGCTGGTGGTGGTGTGGCGGGACCCCAGCCAGTGGTCGCTGGACGGCGCACTCGGGTTCGCCGCAGGCGTGATGCTCGCGGCGAGCTTCACGAGTCTCATCCTGCCGGGCATCGAGTTCGGCGGCGAGAACGGGCTGCTAGAGGTCATCGCCGGCATCGTGCTCGGTGTCGTCCTGCTGGACCGCGCGGACCGCTGGGTGCCCCACGTCCACGTGCTCATCACGGGCCGCCAGCGCGCCGACCAGACCGTCTCGCAGGCTGACCTGGCGCCGATTCTCCTGTTCATTGTCGCCATCACCATCCACAACATGCCCGAGGGGCTGGCCGTGGGCGTCGGGTTCGGCAGCGGGAACGTCGGCGAGGGGCTGTCGCTGATGCTCGCCATCGGCATGCAGAACATCCCGGAGGGGCTGGCGGTCTCCGTCGCGGCCGTCAACGCCGGGTTCGACCGGACGACGTACGCCGCCCTCACGGGCGTCAGAGCGGGACTCGTGGAGATACCGATGGTCTTGCTCGGAGCGTGGGCGGTCACCGTCTCCAGCGCCATCCTGCCGTACGCGATGGGGTTCGCGGCGGGCGGGATGCTGTTCGTCATCAGCGACGAGATCGTGCCCGAGACCCACTCGAACGGCAACGAGCGCGTGGCGACGATGGGTCTGATGGCGGGCGTCGTCGTGATGCTGTACCTCGACGTGACGCTCGCCTGACGCCGTCCGCCCTAGCTCGTCGCTTCCCGCAGCACGTGCAGCGACGTCGGCACGCTCGCCGCCACCACCCCGAAGACGGCGCCGACGAGCGGGTCGACGCCCAGCGAGGGACCGAGCAGCCAGCCGGCACCGAACCCGAGCGGGTCGAGTACGAGCGCGAGGACGATGATCTGCTGGTCGAACGGCTTCTCGTCGAACCAGTCTGCGAGCTTCGAGGCCATCGCTCGCCCTGTCGGTCCCGCCGACCCCTAATACGGCGGGGGCGGTCGCAGCGAGGGAGAATCCGGCCGGCGTGGTGTGGCTCGCGCAAACGTGACGCGGCTCCGCCGCGTTAGGCGGCTCGCGGGTCGTTCCTCCCCGCTCACATCCCCGTGCCCTCCCTCCGGTCGGGCACGCCGACCGTAAGGCAGAGGGGTAGGGGCCGACAACGGAGTTGGCATGGACCAGAAGCGGGAGGTGACGAGCGTCGACCTCGTCGCCCTCACGGCGGAGCTCAACGAGTACTCGGGGGCGAAAGTCGACAAGGCCTACCTCTACGGCGACGACCTCCTCCGCCTGAAGATGCGGGACTTCGACGAAGGCCGGGTGGAGCTGCTCGTGGAGGTCGGGGAGACGAAGCGCGCGCACGTCGCCGACCCGACGCACGTCCCGGACGCGCCGGGCCGGCCGCCGAACTTCGCGAAGATGCTGCGCAACCGGCTGTCCGGCGCGGACTTCCACGAGGTCCGCCAGCACGGCTTCGACCGCATCCTCGAGTTCGAGTTCCGGCGGGAGGACGCCGACACGACCGTCGTCGCGGAGCTGTTCGGGGACGGCAACATCGCCGTCCTCGACCCACAGGGCGAGGTCGTCGACAGCCTCGACACCGTCCGGCTGCAGTCCCGGACGGTCGCGCCGGGCCGCGAGTACGGCTTCCCGAGCGCTCGCGTGAACCCTCTCGATCTGGACTACGAGGGGTTCGCCGAGCAGATGCGGGACTCGGACACCGACCTCGTGCGGACGCTGGCGACCCAGCTGAACTTCGGCGGACTGTACGCCGAGGAGCTGTGCTCGCGGGCCGGCGTCGAGAAGACCAAGCCCGTCGAGGACGCCGACGAGTCGGACCTGGAGGCGCTGTTCGAGGCCAGTGAGACGCTGCTGGGCGACATCAGCGCCGGCGACCTCGACCCGCAGGTGTACTACGAGCCGGCCGACGACGAAGCGGAAGCGTCGGACGGAGACGGCGACGGCAAGGGTCAGCGAGTGGACGTGACGCCCGTCGACCTCGACGAGCGCGCCGACCTGCCGAGTGAGGCGTTCGACTCGTTCAACGCGGCGCTCGACGACTACTTCACGAACCTCGACACGAGCGAGGACGAGGACAGCGGTGAGACCGTCGAGCGCCCGGACTTCGAGAACGAGATCGAGAAACAGCAACGCATCATCGAGCAACAGGAGCAGGCCATCGAGGACTTCGAGGCACAGGCCGAGGTCGAGCGCGAGAAGGCCGAGTCGCTGTACGGCCACTACGACCTCGTCGACGACCTGCTGACCGCCGTCCAGCAGGCCCGGGACGCGGGCCACGGCTGGCAGGACATCGCCGAGACGTTCGAGGACGCCGCCGGCGACGTGCCGGGCGCCGAGGCGTTCGCGGGCGTCGACGAGTCCGAGGGCATGGTTCGGGTGCGAATCGACGACCACACCGTGACCCTCGACCCGTCGTCGGGCGTCGAGAAGAACGCCGACCGGCTGTACACGGAGGCCAAGCGCATCGAGGAGAAGAAGGAGGGCGCCCGGGCCGCCATCGAGAACACCCGGGAGGACCTCGAAGCGGTGAAGCAGCGCCGCGACGAGTGGGAGGCCGAACCCGAGCACGAACACGAGGAAGACGAGGAAGACGTCGACTGGCTGTCCCGCACCTCGATCCCCATCCGCCACCAGGAGCAGTGGTACGAGCGGTTCCGGTGGTTCCGGACGAGCGAGGGGTTCCTCGTGCTGGGCGGCCGGGACGCCGGCCAGAACGAGGAACTCGTGAAGAAGTACATGGACCGCTACGACCGCTTCTTCCACTCGCAGGCCCACGGCGGCCCCATCACGGTACTGAAGACGAGCGCGCCCAGCGAGCCCTCCAACGACATCGAGGTGCCCGACCGCGACAAGCGACAGGCCGCCCAGTTCGCCGTCGCGTGCTCGTCCGTCTGGAAGGACGGCCGGGGCGCCGGTGACGCCTACATGGTGTCGCCCGACCAGGTGTCGAAGACGCCGGAGTCCGGCGAGTACCTCGAGAAGGGCGGGTTCGCCGTCCGCGGCGACCGGACGTACTTCCGCGACCTGCCGACCGAGTGGGCGGTCGGCATCACCTGCGAGCCGAACACCCGGGTGCTCGGCGGGCCGACGGACGCCGTCCGCGACCAGGTGGAGACGCTCATCGAGGTCGAACCCGGCCGGTACGCGCAGGGCGACGCCGCCAAGCGCATCTACCGGGAGTTCCGGGACCGCTTCACCGACGAGTCGTTCGTCCGGAAGGTCGCCAGCCCCGGCGAGATCCAGAAGTACATGCCGCCGGGCGGCAGCCGCATCGTCGACGAGTGACGATGCGGACGGCGCTCCGGTACCCCCTCGCCGGGGACGCCGAGGACCGCTACCTCGTCGCGTGGATTCTCCACCTGCTGCACGCGCTCGTGGTGCCCTTCGTCCCGCTGGCGGGACTGCTGGGGATGCTGGGCGGCGTCACACGCGCCGCCGCGACCGGGGAGAGCGCCGACGGAGACAGCAGCGGGGACGAGGCCGGGGCGCCGCCGAGCTTCCGGGCGCCCCGCCGTCTGCTCGCCGACACCGGGCGAGTGGTCGGCGTCGCGGCGGCGTACGCGCTGCCGGTGGCTGCCGTGCTCGGTGTCGGCGCGGTACTCCTGCCGACCGGGCTGCCGAGCGACGCGCCAGCCACGCCAATCGCGCTGCTGGCTGCCGGGCTGCTCGGACTGTTGCTCCCGCTGGCGTACGCTGCACCGGCGAGCCTCGCGCACGCCCTCGCCGGCGACTCGCTTCGCGCGGGTTTCGACCGAGAGGCCGTCGGCCGGACGCTGGGCCACGCACAGTACTTCACGCAGTGGGCGGCCGGACTCGGCGCGCTCGCCGTCGCAATCGCGTCGGCCGCCGCGCTCGGCGACGTGCTCGTCGGCCACCTGCTCGCCGCCTACTTCGAGGTGCTGGCGTTCGCGTGCTTCGGCTGGGGCGCCGCGCCGACGCTCAGAACGTAGCGGCGGGCGCCAGTGTCGTCGTCTTCACCTGTCCGACGCCGTCGAAGTCCCGGAGCCGGTAGACCAGTTCACGCACGCGCTCGGCTGGCCCCCGGCAGTAGACGGTCTCCAGACACCAGTCGCCCTGGTGGACGTGGCTCGTCGACTGCACGACGTCCTGGTAGTCGTGCTGGACCGAGTGCAGCGCCTCGATGACCTCGTGGTGGTCGTAGTCGAAGACCAGCGCCGCCACCACCTCGCCCTCACGGTCCTCGAGGGCGGCGTGGCGCTCGACGTACTCCCGCATCGCCTCCCGGACCGCCCGCGACCGGGACTCGTAGCCCTCGGCCGCCCACGTCTCGTCGAACGCCGAGAGCAGGTCGTCGGGCACGTTCAGACTCGTTCGCATGCCGGACGCTACGAGCCCCGGCACTTGGAACGCCGTGGTATTACGATTCGCCGCGCTCGACATAACAGAACGTAGTTGTAGGTCCTCCAGACATGTCTCAGTGATGCCCGTCGGCTCTCTGGTGTCCTGGCGGCAGTCGTCGCTGCGCGGACGCGTCCTCAAGTACTATCTCTACAAGGCCACGAAGGCGGTCGAATTCTACCGGCCAATCATGTACCTCTTCTTCCTCGCCCAGGGCCTGAACTTCACGCAGATCGCGACTCTCGAGGTCATCTACAACCTCACGACGCTGTTCGGCGAGGTCCCGACCGGCTACGTCGGCGACCGAATCGGCCGCCGAAACAGCCTGCTCGTCGGGACGGTGCTCATCGCCGTGACGCTGCTGGGCATCGGGCTCGCCGAGTCGTTCCCCGCGCTCGCCGTCCTCTACGTGTTCTGGTCGGCGGGCTACAACTTCCGGTCGGGCAGCGAGGACGCCTGGCTCTACGACACGCTCACGGACGACCTCTCCGAGGACGAGTTCGCCCACGTGCGGGGACGCGGTGAGTCGGCGTCGCTGGCAGTCGGAGCCGGCGCGGCCGTCGTCGGCGGCTACCTCGGAAGCATCGACCTCTCCTACCCGTGGTTCGTCGCGGCCGCCGTCACCGGGGTCGGTGCGCTCGTGCTCGTGACGCTGGACGAACCGGAGACGTACCGGGAGTCCGACAGCGACGACCTGAGCTTCCGGCGGACCGTCGGCATCGTCAGGGACGCGCTGGCCCAGCGGAACCTCCGGGCGTTCATCGTCTACTACTACGTGCTCTACGCTGCGGTGACGTACCTCGTGTTCGTCTTCCTCCAGCCGGTGTTCCGCACCGTCGTCGTAGACATCGGCGTCGCCCCCGGGCGAGTCGAGTCGCTGCTCGGCTGGTTCTACGCCGCCTACAGCCTCGTCGGCGCCGTGCTCAGCTACTACACGGGCGCCATCGAGGACGCAATCGGTGTTCGGACGTGGTTCCTCGTGCTGCCGTTCGTCGTCGGCGCCGCGCTCGTCGGGATGTACTTCGTGCCGGTGCTGGCGCTCCCGACGTTCCTCTTCGCTCGCGGGCTCTCGGACGTGACTCGCTCGTTCGCGGGCCAGTTCGTCAACGAGCGCGTCGACACGCTCGGCCGGGCGACGGTCCTGAGCGCGATGGCGATGGTCAGCGGGCTGGCAGTCGTGCCGTTCCAGTTCGGCAGCGGCGTCGTGTCGGACGCCGTCTCCCCGCTGTTCGCGCTCGCCGCCGGCGGGCTGGCGCTGGTCGTCGGCTCGGCCGCCGTCCGCTGGTGGGAAGACCCGATGGGCGCACGGGACCCCGCCCAGTCGTGACCGCCCGAAAGGAGTGAGCCTTTTCTCGTGGGGGCCCTCGGGCCGAGTATGCAACTGAAAGACCGCCACACCGTCGAGGGCGGCCGGGAACGAATCACGCTCGTCCCCGAGAGCCTCGACGACCTCTGGCACCTCGCGTACGTCCTCGAACCCGGGGACCTCGTGGCGGGGGACACCCACCGCCGCATCCAGCGCAACGACGACCAGATGCGGGACACGGGCGGCGAGCGCGAGCACATGTTCGTCACCATCGACGTCGAGGACGTGGAGTTCCACAAGTTCTCGAACCGGCTGCGGGTCTCGGGCACCATCGAGGACTGCTCGCGGGAGGACCAGCTCGGCCTGCACCACACGCTGAACGTCGAGGAGCGCGAGGAGCTGGAGGTCGAGAAGCACTGGCAGCCCGACCAGCTCGACCGCCTGAACGAGGCCGTCGAAGCCACCGACCAGCCGGACGTCGCCATCGCGACCGTCGAGGAGGGCGAGGCGCACATCCACGTCGTCCAGCAGTACGGCGTCGACGAGCAGGGGTCGTTCACGGCGACCACGGGGAAAGGCGAGCAGAACGACCGCGGGCGCGACGAGCTGTTCGCGACGCTCGCCGACGCACTGGCGCGCATGCAGGCCGACGCCATCATCCTCGCCGGCCCCGGGTTCACGAAGCAGGACGCCCTCGACCACGTCACCGAGGAGTACCCCGACCTGCAGGACAAGATCACGATGGTGGACACCAGCGCGGTCGGCGGCCGCGGCGTCCACGAAGTCCTCAAGCGGGGCGCCGTCGAGGACGTCCAGGAGGAGACCCGTATCGCCGAGGAGTCCGAGCTCATCGACGAGCTCACCACGCAGATGGCGACCGACGAGAAGGCCGCCTACGGCATCGAGGAGGTCCAGAAGGCCGTGGAGTTCGGCGCGGTCGAGGACCTCCTGATTCTCGACGAGCGCCTGCGGCTGGAGCGCGCCGGCGAGGGCGAGTGGGAGGACGTCGACGTCAACGAGCTCGTCACGAGCGTCGAACAGCAGGGTGGGGACGTGACCGTGTTCAGCCACGAGTTCGCGCCCGGCGAGCAGCTCCGGAACCTCGGCGGCATCGCCGCCGTCCTGCGCTACCGGCTGGACTGAGGCGTAGTTTCCGGACTGTTTGAGCAAGCCATAAAACGGGGAGCCTGATACCGGGGGTATGACCGAAAACGACACCCCCACCGTGACCGGCGACGTCCGGCGGGGCGTCGACGGAGGCGAACTCGCCGACCGAATCGGACTCGACGACGACGAGATCGCCTGGCGGAAGGCGTTCACAGGCCTCGACGACGACGCCGAAGACGCGCTGGCCGACGAGAGCGTCCTCTTCGACCGGATCGCCGACGACCTCGTCGACGACTTCTACGACCACCTCCAGAGGCACGGCCGAACGGTCGACATCATGGGGCGCTCGACGAAAGCCATCGACCAGCTGAAGCAGACCCAAACCCAGTACCTTCGGGGACTGGGCCGCGGCGAGTACGACCGCTCGTACGTGGAGGGGCGCGCCCGAATCGGGAAGCTCCACGACCTCCTCGACCTCGGCCCGGAGGTGTATCTGGGGGCGTACACGCAGTACTACGACGGACTGCTGGATGCGCTCGCCGACGAGGTGACCGCCGACCGCGGCGACGAGGCGACGGCCGCCGTCGACGAGCTCGTGTCGCGGTTCCTCCCCATGCTGAAGCTGTTGACCTTCGACCAGCAGGTGGCGATGGACACCTACATCGACTCGTACGCCCAGCGCCTCCAGGAGGAGGTCGACCGCCGGGAGGAGCTGGCGGACGCCGTCGCCGAGGACGTCGAAGACCCACTATCCTCGCTGGAGGCAACGTCCAGAGACGTCGCCGAGCGAACGGACGACATGCGGGCCGCGACCGACGACCAAGTCGACCAGATGGCAGACGTCAGCCGGGAGATATCCAGCGTGTCGGCGAGCATCGAGGAGGTCGCCGCGACGGCCGACGACGTGCGACAGACCAGCGAGGACGCCGAGGCGCTGGCTCGGCAGGGAGAGGCCGCCGCCGACGACGCGCTGGACACGATGACCGAAATCGACGAGGCGACCGACGACGTCGCGGCGGACGTCGAGCAGCTCCGCGAGCGCGCCGCAGACGTCGAGTCCGTGACCGGCGTCATCGACGACATCGCCGAGCAGACGAACATGCTCGCGCTGAACGCCTCTATCGAGGCGGCGCGAGCGGGCGAGGCGGGAGACGGGTTCGCCGTCGTCGCCGACGAGGTGAAAGACCTCGCCGAGGAGTCCCGAGAACAGTCCACGCGCGTCGAGGAACTCGTCGAGCGGATGCAGGAGGACACCGAGCAGACGGTCGAACAGCTGGACGAGGTGAGCCGGCGCATCGGGGAGGGCGTCGAGCGCGTTGAGGAGGCGATGGCGACGCTCCAGGACATCACCGACGCCGTCGAGGACGCCGCGAGCGGCGTACAGGAGGTGTCGTCGGCGACCGACGAGCAGGCGGTGAGCACGGAGGAGGTTGCCGAGATGGTCGACGACGTCGACGACAGCGCGCGGGAGATTGCGGACGCGCTCGACGACATCGCGGACGCGACCGACCAGCAGGTCCAGACCGTCGAGGAGGTCCGCGAGACGGTCGCGAAGCTGAGCTAGACGTCGACGCCGAGACCGTCGCGGGCGACGTGAATCTCGCCGCCGAAGCCGGCGTCCCGAATCGACTCCGTCATCGCGTCGTGTTCGCCGTCGGTGTGCGGGTAGAGGTGTGTGAGGTAGAGGTCGTCGACGTCGATGCCGGCCAGCGATTCGCCGAGCTGGGTTGGCGTCGGGTGGTTGGAGACGTCGACCTCGTCCGGGAACGAGCAGTCGTGGACGAGCACGGACGCCCCGTCCGCGAACTCGGCCATGCCCTCGAACGCTTCGGTGTCGGCGCTGAACACGAGGTCACCGCCGCCGTCCTCCTCGTCGCCCTCGCCGCCGCCGAACCGGTACGCCAGCCCGGGCATCGAGTGCTGGGTCTCGATGGCGTCGACGTCGAAGCCGGCCACCTCGAAGCTGCCCACGTCGACCTCGCGTAGCGTCAGGTCCACTCGGCCCTGCAGGTAGTCGTGGACCTCCAGCAGCCCCTCGACGAGGGACTCGGTGCCCTCCGGGCCGACGACGGTCAGCGACTCCTCGCCGGCGAGCCAGCGCGCCTTCAGCAACGGGAGCAGGTCGCTGACGTGGTCGAGGTGGTGGTGCGAGAGCAGGACGGTGTCGACGCCCTCGTAGCCCACGTCGCTGCGCGCGAGCGTGTGCAGGACGCCGCTCCCGCAGTCCACGAGCAGCCGGCTGTCGCCGTCTTCGACCAGCAGTCCGGTCTGCATCCGTTCGCCCGTCGGCATCGCAGAACCAGTGCCGAGGAACGTCAGTTGCATACTCGAGTGCGGGACAGCGAGGCGGTTAACGATACGGGGTCCGTAGTCGTGATGCCGCGATTCCGCTGTATCTGTGCACAGTAGTGACGCCGCCTCGAAAGCCCCGAGGCTGGAGACTCGGTGCACTCGCTGCGCGCGCTCCCTTCGGTCGCGTGCTTACGTCGTCCGCCGTCGTCTCCAGCCTCGCCCCTTTCAGTCCCAGCCTGCCGGTCTACCAGCCGGTATCGGGCGGGACTGAAAGGGGCGGCGGGCTCGCGCTTGCCCGGTCGTCTCGCTGGCCCCTATCCCGAACGAAGTGAGGGATATGCCAGCGAGCGACCGCGAGCCCGCCGGGGCTTTCGAGGAGGAGTTGACAACAACCACGGATACGGGGACTCCCAAGGAAATTGCAGTCCCAGTCGTCGTCAGACACTTGGCGTGCGCGTCCCAACCCCGAGTCAGACAATGGCGAGCGAGTCGGGGGCGCTGACCGGGTCGGCGGCCAGCGACCGCGAGATTCTCGACGTCCTCGACCCCGCCGTGCGGGACTGGTGGGTCGACCGGTTCGGGCCGCCCGAGCAGGACGGCGGCTGCCTGACGCCCCCGCAGCGGGAGGCCATCCCGCTCATCCACGAGGGCGCGAACGCGCTGGTCGCGGCGCCGACCGGCTCCGGGAAGACGCTGGCTTCGTTCACCGCCATCCTGAACGAACTGTTCGAGCGCGAACAGTCCGAGGGCGGCCTCGAGAACGGCGTCTACTGCCTGTACGTGTCGCCGCTGAAGTCCCTCGCGAACGACATCGATCGCAACCTCGCGGAGCCACTCGAGGGAATCGCCGACAGACTCGCCGAGCGTGGCGTCGAGACGGACGTCCGGCAGGCGATTCGCCACGGCGACACCTCCGACTACGAGCGCCAGCAGATGCTGGAGACCGCGCCCCACATCCTGAACACGACGCCGGAGACGCTGGCGATTCTACTGAACTCGCCGAAGTTCCGCCAGCGCCTCGAGTCGGTGGAGTACGTCGTCGTCGACGAGATTCACAGCCTCGCCGACTCCAAGCGCGGCACCCACCTCTCGGTGAGCCTCGAGCGCCTCCGGCGGCTCGCCGGCGGGTTCACGCGCATCGGCTGCTCGGCGACCGTGGAGCCGCTGTCGGACATCGCGCGGTTCCTCGTCGGATTTGCGGGGGACGGCGACCCCGGCGGCGACCCGGAGCCCCGGGACTGCGAGGTCGTGGACGCGCGGTTCGCCCGGGACTACGACCTCCAGTTGCACTGCCCGACGCCCGACCTCGTGAACACGTCGCGGGGCGCCGTCAACGACGCGTTCTACGAGAAGCTCGACAGCCTCGTGGACGGCCACGAGAGCACGCTCGTGTTCACGAACACGCGGTCTGGCGCCGAGCGCGTGCTGGAGAATCTGCGTGAGCGCGGCGTCGTCGACGAGGACCACTCTGCGTGCCACCACGGCAGCCTCTCGAAGGACCGCCGGCAGGCCGTCGAGTCACAGCTCAAAGAGGGCACGCTGGACGTGACGACGACGTCCACGAGCCTCGAGCTCGGTATCGACATGCCCCACATCGACCTCGTGGTGCAAGTGGGGTCCCCCAAATCGGTCGCGAGCCTGCTGCAGCGCGTCGGCCGGGCCGGCCACCGGCCCGGTCGGACGGTGACGGGTCGCGTCATCGCGCTCGACCGCGACGAGCTCGTGGAGTGCGCGGTGATGCTCCGGCAGGCCGAGCGGGGGTTCGTGGACCGCGTGCACATCCCCGAGCGCTGCCAGGACGTCGCCGCCCAGCACGTCTACGGGATGGCCATCTCGGGGCCGCTCCGCGAATCCGCGGTGAGGGCGACGCTGCAGTCGGCGTACCCCTACCGCGAGTACGGCGACGACGACTACGAGTCGCTGATTCGGTACCTGCGGGCCGACTACGACGGCCTCGAGGACCGGAACGTCTACGCGAAGGTCTGGCGCGACGAGAACGACCAGCCCGACGGCGAACACCACTACCCCGAGTTCGAGGTCGGCGAGACCCTGATCGGGAAGCGCGGGCGGCTGGCGCGCCCGATTCTCCTCCAGAACATCGGCACCATCCCGGACTCGTTCGCCGTGAACGTCCACATTCGGGGTGGCGACGAGTGGGTCGGCCAGCTCGACGAGAGCTACCTCGACACGCTCGAGTCGGGGGACGTGTTCGTGCTCGGCGGCGACCGGTTCGCGTACCGGTACCGGCGCGGGTCGAAGGTGTACGTCGACCGCACCAGCGAGCGCCCGACGGTCCCGTCGTGGTTCTCCGAGCGGCTCCCCCTCTCGTTCGACCTCGGCCGCGAAATCGCGCGCTTCCAGGGCGAGCTCGCCGAGAAACACGCACAAGGTGGGGCGGCGGCGGTGCGGCGCTGGCTGCGGGAGTTCCCCATCGACGGCAACGCCGTGCGGGCGCTCGCCCGGATGTACGACGACCAGATAGCCTACGCTGGCGTGGAGAGCGTCAGCACGGACGAGCGAATCGCCATCGAGGCCGTGAAAGACCGCGACGACTACCGGCGGCGCTACCACGTCCGCACGCCGTACGGTCGGCGGTTCAACGACGGTCTCTCCCGGCTGCTGGCGTACCGGTGTGCGAACGAGACGAACGCGAACGTCGCCGTCTCCGTCGCCGACAACGGCTTCACGCTCGCGATGCCGCTGAACCGGAAAGTCGACGTCGCCGGCCTGCTCCGGGACACGGACCCCGACTCCGTCCGAGAGACGCTGCGGGACGCGCTGGACGACACCGACCTCCTCGAGCGGTACTTCCGCATCGACGCGACCCGGTCGCTGCTCGTCCTGAAACGCTACAAGGGCCACGAGAAGTCCGCGAGCAAACAGCAGGTCGCCAGCGAGATGCTGCTCGGGCTCGCCGAGGACCTCGAGGACTTCGCCGTCATCGACGAGACGTACCGCGAACTCGTCGAGGACAAGCTCGACCTCGCCGGCGTCCGGGACGTGCTCTCGCGGGTGCAGGCCGGCGAAATCGAGGTGACCGAGACCAGCCTCCAGACGCCCTCGCCGCTGTCCTTCGGGCTCGCGACGCTGTCGGCTAGCGACGTTGTGCTGGCGGACGACGAGGACGCAGTGCTGCGGGAGTTCCACGAGCGCGTCCACGAACAGCTCGAGGAGTGAGCGAGTCAGCCGAGGTACGGCCGCAGGATGGCGCCGAAGCCCGCGGCGCCGACCGCCAGTCCGACGAGGCCGCCGACCCCCGTCGCGGCGAGCGCGCCGTTCAGTCCCGCGGCGAGCAACAGGGTCACGAACCAGCCCTCGTCGTCCCTGTCGCGGTCGAGGATGCGGTCGGCGATGGCGAGGAACGCGACCGCCGACCCGGCCGCCCAGAGCACGTACGCCACGAGCACCAGGGGTACGGCGAGGACGATGCCGAGGACGGTGACGACGAGCAGCAGCGTCACGACGAACAGGCCGAGCAGGGCGAGCACGCCGTAGGCGAACGACTCGACGGGCTCGGCGACGACGGCGACCATTAGCTCCTCGGTGCGGTCGGGGAAGACGGCGACGGCGATGGCGCCGACGACCAGCGTCGTGAGGAACGCGCCGACGGCGCCGCCGGCGAGCCCCTGGCCGACGCCCACGTCGACGTTGACGCCGGCCGGTTCCGGCTGCGCAAGTGCCAGTAGCAGTTTCGGCCCGAGGGCCGCAGCGAGTGCCTGCATGGGGGGTGCTTCGACGGGAGCCGAGATAAAGGGAGTCGGCGGCTCAGTCCATGCTCGCCCAGTCGACCATCCGGTCGTAGAGGGGTTCCGAGCGCAGCGCCGTCTCGTCACCGACGAGCACGAGGCTCTTCTTCGCACGGGAGAGCGCGACGTTCACCCGGCGGTGGTCCTCGAAGATGGGGCCGTCGAGGGTGCCGCGGGCGACGAAGGAGACGACGATTACCTCCTTCGAGGAGCCCTGGAAGCGGTCGACTGTGTCGACGGCGACGCCCTCCGGGGTGCGGCGGCCGATTTCGGCGACCTGCGCGCGGAACGGCGCGATGACGCCGACTTCGCTCGGGTCCAGTCCCGCGTCGACGTACTCCGTGACGACGTCGGCGACGCGTTCGGCCTCCACGGGGTCGACGTGCGCGTCGTCGGTGCCGGGGACGTCGTGGAACGTCACCCCGTCCTGGACTGCACCACCAGGGTCGACGCCGAGGTCGGCGAGGCGCTGGCCGGCGACCTCGCCCGTGGCCGGCCGGAGCTGGTCGTCGTAGAACTCCCGGCTGGAGAACGCCTGGATGCGCTGGCTCATCCGGTACTGCTGGTCGAGCATGACCGAGGCGTCCGGGTACGTCTCGTGGAGGCGCTCGAACAGCGACTTCGACAGCCGGCCGCCCGAGCGCACGACAGGCGGAAGCTGTTCGTGGTCGCCGACGAGCACGAAGCGCTCGCCGCGGTTGATTGCGGCCAGCGTGTCCGGCTCGGTGAGCTGGCTGGCCTCGTCGACGAGCACCACGTCGAACTCCATCTCGCGCAGGATGCGGGAGCCACAGGTCGCCGTGGTGGCGGCGACGACGGGCGACGACCGGAGCGCCGCCGCGCGCTCGCCGGGGTCGCCGGACTGGTCCAGCCGGAGGTCCTGCATGTCCGGTCGGACCCCGGTCTCGGTGCCCACTCGCACGATGTAGTCGGTGGCTTCGCCGCCTCCTTCGTTCGGTCGGCCCTCCGGGCCAACCCCGTCCCCGAATCCCTGCTCGCGGAGCGCTTCGAGTGCGTTGTCGACCGCCCGGTTCGTGAACGCCGACAGCAACACGCGGTCGCCGCGCTCCACGAACGCGCGAATCAGGGTCGCGATGGTGTACGTCTTCCCGGTGCCGGGCGGGCCGTGGACGAGCGCGAAGTCCTCCGCGTTCAGCGCCCGGTTCACAGCCTCGTTCTGGGCGTCGTTGTTCGGGATGAGGCCGTGGTCCTCACTTCCGAACCGGGGGCTCGCCCGGTCGAACAGGAGGTCCTTGCGGCGCTGGTCGCCCTTCAGGACGGCGTCGTGGAGGGCGGTCAGCATCCGGTCGACAGAGAGCTCCGAGGGGTAGACATCGAGGCGCCGGAGGGAGACGGGCTCGTCGGCGGTGACCTCGACGCGGTCGGCGTCCAGCCGCTCGACGCGCGCCATCTCCGCCGTTCCCGTCACGGGGTCGCCATCCGACGCGAGCACGCGGTCGCCCTCCCGAATCTTGGAGGCGGCGCTGCCCGGCCGGTTCGCGGTCAGCCGCCAGCGGCCGTCCGGGAGTTCCGTCTGCCCGGCCGGCTCGAGGCCGACGACGGCCCGGTCGTCGTCGGCGCGCTCCTCGGGGGTCTGCTCCCAGAGCTTGCGGTACTCGTCGTGGACCGAGGCGCGCTCGGCTTCGACCGCCTCGTACAGTTCGTCGAAGTACTCGCGCTCCTCCGCCGGGACAGGGTCCCCGAGCTGGCCGGCCTTCGACTCCTGGTCGAGGCGGCCGGAGACGACCATGCAGGTGTCCTGCTCGAAGCAGTACTCGCACTTCGCGTCCGCCTCGTAGCCCGTCGGCGGCCCGTCGCTTGCCTCGAGGGCGGCGAGGTGGTTGCGCTCCCGGACGACGAACTCCAGGAACCCGCGGCCGATGGAGAACTCCTTGGCGGGCGAGAGGTCGCCCGTCTCCTCGTTGCGGTCGACGGCGGCATTCTTCGTGTAGAGCAGCGTCCCGGTGTTGGCGGGGACGCCGCGCTCGTCGAGCATCAGCGCGTAACACGCCGCCTGTACCTTGTCGTGGAACCGGGGGTCGCGGTTCGTGTTCTTCCCCGTCTTCAGCTCCACGGGCATCCCGCGCCGGATGGCGTCGCACCGGCCCTTGATGCCGAATCGCTCCGAGACCAGCGTGTACTCCGAGCGCCACCCATCTTCGTCGGTGAGCTTCCCTTGCTGGAGCCAGCCCTCGATGGCGCTGGCGTTGTCGCGCACGTCGGCCTCGACCGCCTCGCGGCTCCGACCCAGCAGCCCGAGTTCCAGCCCCGCCTCGTCGACGCGCTCCACGACCGACTCCTCGAGGTCGCGGCCCCGCAGCAGGTCGCCGAACACCTCGTGGACGATGGTCCCCTTCGTCACCGGGTACTTCAGCGGCAGCCCCGAGAGCTTGTTCAGGTAGTACATCCGCGGGCACTGCACGAACGACCGGATGTCCGTCACGTCCACGACGAAGTCGGGCTCGACGACGACCCAGGAGTCTTCCCCCGTGGCGTACTGGGTCTCCCCCCGGTACTCGTCCTCGTCGGCGTCGTACACCGCCAGCTCCATTCCCGCCTCGAGGTACTCGGCCGTCTCCGTCCACTTCCCCCACAGCGTCACCGGCACGGACTCCGCCTCGTTCTCCGGGCGCAACTCGACCTCGAGGATGTCCCGTTCGCCGTACTGCGTGCTCACCGACTCGACGGCGCCGGCGTCGGTGACCTCGCCCCGAATGTTCACGCACGACGTGTGGGACGGCCCGCGAATAACGGTGTCGCTCCCCGCGGTCACCGGGAGCCACGAGACCGCCTCGAAGGCAGGGTTGAAGTCCACGAGCCCCCAACCTCGCGTCGAGATGCGCGTACGGGACTGGGACGACATCGTGGAGGACGTAGTATCGTCGTCGGGCGACCCGGACGACTGGCGGGCCGTGGCGGGCGACCGGGCGTCCGGGGTCGGCGAGGACCTCTACCTCGGGCATCCGGCCGAGGGCGTCTTCCACCTCAAGACGTACGCGAAAAACCCCTACGAGGTGCGTGGGGTGGGGACGCAGGTCGCCCGCAAGGTCGACGACGGGCTGGCGGACTTCCTGCCGACCGACGACGAGGCGGGCGGCCGGTTCGCGGTCCAGCAGCCCGTCGACGACGAGAACGACGCCGAACAGAAGGCCGGCGAACTGGAGCAGGTCGTGCAGGCGCACGCGGACGCGCCGACGACGCCGGACGCGTTCTTCGAGGACGTGATGGACGCGCTGGACAGCCCGGCGTTCGGGCCGATGGACTACGACCCCTACGACCGGCCGGACCCCGTCGAGGGGCTCGCCGAGGAGTTCCCGGACGCCGACGAGTTGCTGGACGCGGAGCTCGACGACCTCGTCGACGAGGACGACGTCGGCCGGGGCTTCCAGTAGCGAGCGTCGTCGTCGCCGTTGCTGCTGCAGGGGCGGCCCGGGCCGACGCTGTCACGACACCAGTGGAGCGATCTCTGCGCGGTAGCACGACCGGCAGACGTACTGGTCGAGCACGCCGTGGTCGTCGGTCTTCGTGTTCACGGTGACGTGGACGGCGTGCCGGACGGGCACCGCCTCCCCGCAGACTGGACACGTCTCTGTCACGGTGACCCCTCTAGGGAGTGGTACGTGTGGGCGGACCAAAGAGGCTGCGGCGGACCGGATGCGACCGGCTACCGGGCGGTCAGTGCGTGTGGCCGAGTTTCTCGTTGACCATCTCGTTGAGGTCGGCGAGCTTCGACTGCGCGCCTTCGGGGAGGCTGGACTGGGGTTCGGCGAGCCCGGGCTGGTCGTGAGCGTCGGGTTCGCCGACGATGACGCTTCCGAGCATGCCGCCGGCCTCGTGGGGCGCGCAGTAGTAGTCGTAGACGCCCTCGGTGTCGAACGTGACCTCGAAGGTCGCGCCCTCCTCGTCGATAATGCCGGAGTCCCACGGGTCGGCGCCGTCGGGAATCCGCTGGGGCCGGTCGCCGTTGTCGGGGTGGTACGCGGCCGTGGCGTGGGCGCCGCTGTCCAGCGTCCACGTGACCGTGCCGCCGACCTCGACCCACGCGACGTGCGGGTGGAAGTGGTGGCCGTCGTCGCGGGTGAGCATCGGCACTTCGACGTGTTCGGCGGGTCCCGATTCCCCGTGTTCGTCGTCGTGGCCGTCTCCCTCCTCCTCGTGGTGGCCGTCTTCTTCAGTCGTCCCGTCGTGTTCGTCGTCGTGGTGACCGTCCTCCTCGGTCGTCGAGTCGTCGGCTGTTCCCCCGGTAAGTCCGGTGCAGCCGGCCGTCGCGGCCGCGAGTGCGCTCCCGGACAGTGCCAGCATCGCCCGTCGCGTCGGTCGATCAGTATCCATCCTGTGTCACCTCATGTGGACGTACGAGGTGGGGTAGTGTATGCAGGGATGGTGATTTGGCGAGCCGCCAAAACAGCCACGCGTTTAAGTGCGGGATGGTCGTAGAATCGACTACGAGGACACGTGTGCCGGAGAACCCACTCCAGGAACCGAACGAGGTACTGTCGCTGCTCGGCGACGAGTACGTGCAGGGGATACTCGTCGCGACCAGCGAGGACGCCCGGTCGGCGAAGGAGCTCAGCGAGCTCGTCGGCGCCGACGTGTCCACCGTCTACCGGCGGGTCGACGACATGCTCGAAGCGGACTTCCTCGTGGAACGCACGGCGCTGGCCGCGGACGGCAGCCACCACAGCGTCTACGAGGCGAACCTCGACCACCTCGACGTCGAGATCCGCGACGGCGAGCTCGTCGTGGAGATGGACCTCAGGGAGTCGCCCGCGGAGCGGTTCACCCGCATCTGGGACGGAATCAGGGAGAGCTAACGCATGCACATAGAACTGGTCGTCGCGAAACTCGTCACGATGGGGCTGGGGTTCCTGGTGGCCTACCAGGCGTTCCGGGGCTACCGGGAGTTCGGCAGCGAGCCGATGCTGTACGTCGCCGTCGGGTTCGTCGTCATCAGCGTCGGCGCCGTCATCGAGGGCGTGCTGTTCGAGGTCGTCGGCCTGAGCATCTTCCTGGCGGGGACCGTGCAGACGGCGGTCGTCGCCGTGGGGATGCTCGTCATCCTCTACTCGCTGTACGGGAACCTCTCCGGGGACCGCCCGCGGTCCGGGGACTGACTGTCAGGCCGAGACGCGTGCCAGCCACCGGGGCGGCACGTCAAGTTCGTCGTCGGTCGGCAGGTACTCGGGGTCGTCCCAGACCTTCGAGGCGCCCTCGAGGCCGCGCTCGCCGGCGACGTACGTGAAGAACTCCTTGCCGCGCTCGTACTGTTCGCGCTTGAGCTGGAAGCCCAGCAGCCGCTTCACGACCCGGCTGAGGGGGCCGCCGCCCTGCCGGCGGCGGGCGTCGAGCTTCCGCCGGAGGTCGTCGTACTCGCCGTCGAACGCCTCGTCCATCAGGAGTTCGGCGTACCCCTCGACGGCCGTCATGGCGACGTTCAGTTCCTCGAAGGCCTCGGTCCGGAGTTCGCCGTCGCCGAGCGCGTCGACGCCGTCCTCCAGTCGGGATTCGAGGTAGTCCGGCAGCCACGGCGCTGCGCCGAACTCGGCGGCGTGCGTGACCTCGTGGAAGGCGATCCAGCGGCGGAACCGCGGGACGTCGACGTCGAGGCTGTCGGCGACGGCCACGATGTTCGGGTGGACGAAGTACAGGGCGTGGGCGCTCCCGTCCTCGCCGGGAGCGCCATCTGCGAGGAGCAGCGGGTCGTACTGGCCGAGGACGTTCCGGGAGACGAACGCGAGCGCGCCCGCGGTCGTCACCGTGTTGAACGCGCGAGCGACGCCGGGCAGCACCGACGCGCGCTCGTTCAGGGGTTCGAACGCCCGCCGGAACGTGGCGACGTTCGCGTCGATCCAGTGGTGGCGGGTCTGGAGTTCGACCGTCTCCGGCACGTCGAAGTCCAGCCCCGAGACCGCCCGGATTCGTTCGCGCGCTTCCCGCACGTCGGCCGCGTACGCCTCGGCTTCGCCGGGAGCGAGGTCGAGGTCGCCGGGGGGCGTGGCGCCCTTCGCGGCGTCGGCGACGGCGTCCCAGTCGACGGCGCCGTCCGCGTCGGCGTCGGCGACGGCCCGCGCGCTCTCGAGAATCGTCATACACGAAGTGGGGGTTCGGAACGCAAATCCCTTCCGGGGGTACTCGCGGACGGTCGCACGCTAAAGAGTCGACGGCCGAGGCGGTGCGGTCAGGCCGAGATCTCGATGGCTTCGTCGGTCTCGTCGGCGGCTTCGCCGTCGTCGCCGCCCCGACGGCGGCGCAGCCCGACGAGCGTGCCGAGTGCGACGAGCACGGCGAGCGCGACGACGGCGCCCAGCCCGCCGCTGCCCGACTCCTCGTCGGGTTCGACCATCGTGCCGTCCTCGGTGTCGGCGGCTGCGTCGTCGGTCGCCTCGTCGAGCGGTTCGTCGCCGCCGGTCTGCATGGACGGCGAGAAGTCGAACTCGGACTCGTGGAAGTGTACTTCGAGGATTCCCATGGATGGATGTTGGCGGAGTGAGCATTTAGCCGTTGCGGGGACTCCGAGCGTCCGCATCCACGGGGTTGATTTGGGCCGGGTGGCGACTGTGTGCATGGACGACGCGAGACGCGAGTTCCTCGACGACCTGCTGGCCGCACGGAGCCCGTCCGGCCACGAGACCGCCGCGCAGCGCGCGTGGGTCGACTACGTGCGCGAGTACGCCGACCGCGTGGAGACAGACGCCTACGGCAACGCCGTGGCCGTCCACGAGGGCGGCGGGGACACGTCGGTGGCGTTCGCCGGGCACGCCGACGAAATCGGGTTCGCGGTCTCCGAGATCACCGACGACGGCTTCCTCCGCATCTCGCCGGTCGGCGGCCTCGACAGGACCGTGACTCGGGGCAGCCAGGTGCGCATCGAGACCGACGACGGCACTGTGAACGGGGTCGTCGGGCAGGCGGCGACGCACCTCCGGAAGAAGGGCGAGGAGGAGGCACCGCCAAACGTCACCGAGCAACACGTCGACGTGGGGGCGGCGGACGGCGAGGCGGCCCGCGACCTCGTGTCGGTCGGCGACCCCGGCGTGCTCGTCGCCGAGCCGCAGGACCTCGCCGGCAGCCGGCTGAACGCCCGCGGGCTCGACAACCGAGCGGGCCTCTGGGTCGCCGCCGAGGGGTTCCGGCGTGCGGTCGAGCGGGACGTCGACGCGACCGTCTACGCCGTGAGCACGGTCCAGGAGGAACTCGGCACGAAGGGCGCACAGATGGTGGCGTTCGACCTCGACGCGGACGCCGTCGTCGCCGTCGACGTGACCCACGCCGCCGACGACCCGAGCTATCCGGCCGACCGCGCCAGCGAGGTCGTGCTGGGCGACGGCCCGACGGTCACCCGGGGTGCCGCCAACCATCCGGAAGTCGTCGCGTCGCTGCGCGCTGCCGCCGAGGACGACGGCCTCCCGGTCCAGGTGGAGGCCCAGCGGCTCACGACCGGCACCGACGCCGACGCGTTCTTCACGGCGCAGGGCGGCGTGCCGACCGCCAACCTCGGCGTGCCGAACCGCTACATGCACACGCCGGCCGAAGTCGTGGACACCGACGACCTCGTGGCGGGCGCCGACCTGCTGGCGGCGTTCGCCGACCGCGCCACTACTCGGAAGTCGTTCGCCGTCGAGCTCTGAGGGGACGGGGGCTGTCTGGAGGGCTCGTTCCACGCGACGGTGGCGGGAACGGTCCGGTACGCTTATGGACGCGACTGCCGGCGATAGGAGTATGAGCGGCCGACCACTGGACGTGCTGGAGGAGTCTCTCGAGGAGACGGTCACCGTCCGGCTGAAGGACGGCGAGGAGTTCACCGGCGTCCTCACGGGCTACGACCAGCACATGAACGTCGTCATCGAAGGCGAAGACACAACGATTATCCGTGGCGACAACGTCGTCACCATCAAACCATGACTGGCGCAGGAACCCCGAGTCAGGGGGGGAAGAACACCACGACGCACACGAAGTGCCGCCGCTGCGGCGAGAAGTCCTACCACACGAAGAAGAAGGTCTGTAGTTCCTGTGGCTTCGGCGACTCGGCGAAGCGCCGGGACTACGACTGGCAGGGCAAGACCGGCGACAACTGACGGCGACCACACCCACTCTCTCCTCTCCCGGTTCTCTCGTCGCGTAGCCTCGCTGCCGTCTCGACGAGCGACGACCGTTCCACTCACCGGTGAGCCGCGAGGCCGACGAACGAGCCGTCGCCGTACCCCGGTTCGACGGGCTCCGAGTCGTCGACCTCGTCGAGCGGGCCAGCGATGGTCTGGACGAACTCGACGTCGTGGAAGCCGGCGGCTTCGAGTTCGCCGAGCAGGTCGTCCGTCGTGACGAACGTCGCGTCCTCGTAGAAGGGGTTCTGGTCGCTGGACTCCCGGT
Organism: Halobacterium rubrum; assembly: GCF_021729015.1. Taxonomy (GTDB): domain Archaea; phylum Halobacteriota; class Halobacteria; order Halobacteriales; family Halobacteriaceae; genus Halobacterium; species Halobacterium rubrum. Next base: position 1,063,618 of record NZ_JAJQQZ010000001.1, on the reverse strand, counting down.
AGCGGCGGCCGAGCGGGCTGCCGGCGTCCACGTACCCGATCACGAGTCGGCCGGACGGCGAGAGCACACGGTCGGCTTCCCGCAGGGTCGCCGCGAGGTCGTCGACGAAGCAGACGGTCGTCACGAGCAGCGCCGTCTCGAAGCTGTGCTCGCGGAACGGCAGCGCTTCGGCGGCGCCCCGGACGGTCTCGACGCCGCGGTCCCGGGCGCGCTCGAGCATCGCTTCGGCCGGGTCGAGACCGACGTCGACGCCGAGCGGCGCGGCGAAGCGGCCGGTTCCGACGCCGATTTCGAGGCCGCGGCCGCGCTCGGGGACGAGGCGGTCGAGGGCGGCCAGTTCGGCCCGATAGACGGGTTCGTGGGCGTCGAACCACGCCTCGTAGCGGTCGGTGTGTGTCTCGTAGGGAGCGTTGCTGGCCACTCGTGATGGTTCCACGCGAAGTCCTACCAGTGTTCGGGTCACTGGCGAGATATACCCACATTCGTGCACAGGATAGAGAATTGTATCGGTGAGTTCGACACGGTTGCGGAAGCTTTACCGGTGGGTACGCGCAACGCCGAGGTATGCCAGGCGGCCCCGCGGACGGACCCGAGTTCGACCACCCGACCGAGAAGTGCGGCGTCGTCGGCGCCTCCCTGTCGGACCGCGACGCCGCCCTCCCGACGTACTACGCGCTGTACGCCCTCCAGCACCGCGGGCAGGAGTCCGCGGGCATCGTCTCCCACGACGGCTTCCAGCAACACCAGCACGTCGGCATGGGCCTCGTCGGCGACGCCTTCGACGAGACCGACATCGAGTCGCTGCACGGCTCGACGGCCATCGGCCACGTCCGCTACCCGACCGCGGGCAGCGTCGACAAGTCCTGCGCACAGCCGTTCTCCGTCTCCTTCAAGGGCGGCGCGCTCGGACTGAGCCACAACGGCAACCTCGTCAACGCCGACGAACTGCGCGACGACCTCGCAGCCAGCGGCCACGCGTTCACGAGCGACGGCGACACCGAAGTCATCGCCCACGACCTCGCGCGGAACCTCCTCGACGCCGACATCGTCGAGGCGGTCGAGCAGACGATGGAGCGCGTCCACGGCTCGTACTCGCTGACCATCATGCACGACGAGACCGTCCTCGGCGTCCGCGACCCCCGCGGGAACCGACCGCTCATCATCGGCGAGGTCGAAGACGGCTACGTGCTCGCCAGCGAGTCCGCCGCCATCGACACCATCGGCGGCGAGGTCGTTCGGGACGTCCGACCCGGCGAACTGGTCGTGCTCCACGAGGACGGCGGCGGCTTCGACTCCCACCAGCTGTTCGGCCTCGAGAACACCGCGCACTGCTTCTTCGAGTACGTCTACTTCGCGCGCCCGGACTCCGTCATCGACGACGAGCTCGTCTACGAGGTGCGCCGCGAGCTCGGCCGCCAGCTCTGGCAGGAGGCCGGCGTCGACAGCGACGTCGTGATGCCCGTGCCGGACTCCGGGCGCGCGTTCGCGTCCGGCTACGCCGAACAGGCCCAGAGCGAGGGCGAGGACATCGAGTTCGCGGAGGGCCTGATGAAGAACCGGTACGTCGGCCGGACGTTCATCATGCCGACACAGGAGGCCCGCGAGCGCGCGGTCCGCCTCAAGCTCAACCCAATCAGGTCCACCGTCGAGGGGAAGGCCGTGACAATCATCGACGACTCAATCGTCCGCGGCACGACGAGCAGCCAGCTCGTCGACCTCGTGCGGGAGGCTGGCGCAAGCGAGGTCCACGTCCGCATCGGCGCGCCGCCCATCCAGGCGCCGTGTTACTTCGGCATCGACATGGCGACCCGCGACGAGCTCATCGCCGCCGACAGGACCGCCGACGAGATCGCCGAGGAGATCGGCGCCGACAGCCTCTCGTACATCTCCCTCGACGCTGTGACGGCGGCCATCGGGAAGAGCGAGGCCGACCTGTGTGCCGGCTGTGTCACCGGCGAGTACCCCTACGAGGTCGAGGACGAGGCGACCGACCGCGCGGTCCAGCGGCCGATCGTCGGCGACGACTGAGACGCGCCGTCGCACGAGACTTTTGTCGCGCGGCAGTGAACGCCGGGCTATGCGACGCGCCCTCCACGCAGCCATCGTTGTCGCAGTAGTCGCTCTGACAGTGCTCGCCGGGTGTGTCTCGGGTCCGCTCTCCGGCCCGAGTGCCACTCCGACAGCCGAGGAACAGGCCTACCCGCCGGGCGTCACCGGGGACGGCCTCGACGACCCGCGCGCGCTCGTCGACGCACACGTCGAATCTGTCCGCGAAGACGGTGCCGTGGCGAACAGCAATGTGACTGTTCCAGTGCCGGTCGGCAACGGGACGCGGAAAGTGGAGCTGACCGGCGAAGCGCGCGTGGCTGGCGGCGGCGGTCCGCTCTACAGGTCGGCCGAACGCGTGCGCGTGGCCGGCGACGACGCGGTGACCCGCGAGCGAGTGGAGACGTACGCGAACGACACGACCGTCGTGCGTCGAGTCGTCACCGACGGCAACGCGTCCGTCGTGAGCGAGGACCGGGACCGGCTGGCGGCGCTACGCGACCGCCACGCGGCCCGCGACCGACTGTTGTTGCAGACCCTGACTGCCGGGAACTTCAGCGTCGCCGGCGTCGAGCAGCGGGACGACGGGCGGACGGTGACGACCCTCGTGGCGAACGAGCAGTCCCTCGGGGAGGAGGACGGCGACAGTCCGTCGCTGTTCAGTGCTCGACTGACCGTGACAGAGACTGGGCGGGTACTGTCGCTGTCGCTGACGCGGGACCTGGACACTGACGACCCCCGGACTGGCCGGGACGTGGCGGTGACGTGGGCAAACGGGACCACCGTCGACCCGCCCACGTGGGCGACGACGGCGGACGGTCAGAACAGCACGTACAGCATGAGGTAGACGACGATGCCGAGCGCGAACGAGACGAGCCAGAACCCCGCAGCGACCCGGCCCACCGTGGGGTGGCGGGTGTCGGGGAGCTCGGCGACCGAGTGGGTGCCGGCGAGCAACAGCGCGTAGTAGACCAGCGGAATCGACACCATCGCCAGCCCCATGTGGACGACCAGAATCGGGAGGTAGACGAACGTGTAGACGGCGCCGTCGCCCGGGAACTCCGTCGTCCCCTCGACCACGAGCCGGTAGAGGTAGAGCCCGAGGAACGTGAAGAACAAAAGCGTCGTCGTGAGCATCAGCTTCCGGTGGCCGTCGACGTCACCGGCGCGAATCTTCCGGACGCCGGCGACGATGGTGCCGATGGCCGCCGCGGAGATGACGGCGTTCGCGGTCGGAATCGCGTCCACGAACCACTGCGGGCCGTGCGGGACTGCGGTGCTCGGGACGAACCCCCGGACCGCGGCGACCACGAGCGCGATAGACGCGATAGACAGCACCGCCGTCAGCGACCCGACGTGCCGGCGTGCGAACCCCTCCTGAGCCATACGCCGGCGTTCGGACGCACGCCCCATAGCGGTTTCCGTGCGCGACCGAACCACGGGACGCCCGAATCGTAGGGGTTTTAATTCGGGGGCGGGTACGACGGAGTGCGGAGAAAGACACGCGCGAGCGTGGGTAGCCGAGCTAGGTCAAAGGCGCAGCGTTGAGGGCGCTGTCCTGTAGAGGTTCACCGGTTCAAATCCGGTCCCACGCATCGCACGGGTGGGCGTTCACGCCCACCGACTGCCGAGGCGGCGACGCCGCCGAGGCTTCCGCGATGCACGGTGATTTCCCCTTTCGGGACATCACCCACGCACAATCCTACCGAAGCAACACTCGACAGCCAGTCAGACCGCCTGCTGTCGGTTTCTATCCGTCGTGGGCCGATTGATAGCGGCGCCGCTGGGGCCAGTCGCAGTTCCCGCAGCAGCGGTCGCAGAAGTGCCGGAGTCAGTAGTCGTCGAAGTCGGCGGCGTCGATTGCGTCGTCGAGGCCGGTGTGTTCGGCGGTCTCGCGGGCGGCGTCGGCGGTTTCGTCACCGAGGCGGTCGTTGCTGGTCTCGTCGGGGTCACCGGAGTCGGTGATGGTCTCGCGGCCGGTGAGTTCGACGAACTTCTCGGCGAAGTCGGTGTCGTCGGCGTTCTGTCTGGTGGACATCGGAATTAGTCCGCGAAGGGGTGGGGGAGGTCGGTGGCGGCTGCGGCGTCGGTGCGGGAGACGGAGAGCTCGACGCCGCCCTCGTCGACAGAGAGGGTGACGTCGTCGACGGCGCAGGCGTACTCGGAGACGTGCTTGCCGGAGCGCCGGATGCGGAGTTCCTCGGTGAGGAGGTCGGCGTCGTCGAGGAGGTCGATCTTCCGGTACGCCGTCGAGGACGGGAGGTCGCACTCGTCGGCAATCTCGGCGGCGGTCATGGAGTCGCCGGTGGTTGCTTCGAGGATAGCCCGGCACTCAGCGTCGTCGAGTGCGTCGAGGACGCCCTGAATCGATTCGGTGGCGGTGACGGTGTCTTCGCTCGCGTCGTCCTGCCGGGTCGCCGTTGCCATCTGCGACTGGCTCATACTACTTCATCGAAACACCTGCCCGGGGAGGTATTGGCCACCTCAGCATCGTGGGTGGTTTAAGTCCCCTCGGGAGTTAGGCGTCGGTTTCCAGCGTGTCGCCCAGCAGCTTCCGCTGAGCGGCGAGCAGGTGTTCGGTGAACGTCGACGGCGCGATGCCGAGGTCGTCGGCGAGCTCCTGGGCGGTCGCCCCGCGCGGCCGCTCGAAGTAGCCGGCGTCGTAGGCGGTCTCTAACACCTCGAGCTGGCGGTCCGTGAGCTGGCCGCGGTCCACGAACACCGTGTCGCGGGCCGACGTTCCCGTCGGCGCGCGGACGAGCCGCTGGATGTCCACGTCGTCGAAGCGCTCCCGGAGCTCGCCGACGATGGCCTGCACCTGGTCGAACTCGCGGGCGTGGAAGACGACCTGGAGGTCCCCGTCGCTGGCGTGATAGCGATCGACCGCTGTGTCGAACTCGCCGAGACACGTACACGGACAGTCCGCGTCGGCGTCGTGACGGACGCGGTAGAGGTGGCGGTCGGTGTACGTGAACACGGGGTCGCGCTCGTAGTCGTCGGGCACGGCGTCGGCGTCCACGAGGAACTCGGTGACCGGGTCGCCGTCGACGCTCGCGCTCGTGGACACGTCGTCGATGGTGGTACCCGCGCGCGCCGAGAGGGCCGCGATGGGACAGACCGGCGGCCGCGGGAACGACACGGTGACGCGGATACCAGCGGGCATCTACGAACACGAGGGTCGCAACGGTACAAGAATCCACGGGAGAACCCGCAGGCGCTGTGGCGGGCCGACACTGGACCGCCGGACGGCGCCCGGTCGGCCGGTCAGGCGTACTCGGACGGGTCGAGCTCGATGAAGCGGCCGCTCACGTCGTCGGCGTCCAGCTCGTACAGCTGGATGCGGAGGTCGGTCTTCGACTCGCCCCAGACCTCGAACAGCGGGCGCTTGGCGTCCCCGAACTGTTCGATGCGCTCGACGGTCATCTCGTCGGTCGACACCTCCCGCAGCGTCCCCTGTGCGACGACGCTGCGGTACTCGGGTTCGGACTCCTCGGAGACGACGAGCCGGACCGCCGGCGACGAGGAGAGGAACTCGCGCTTCTCGCTTTCGGGCGTGGAGACAAGCCGCAGGAAGAACGTCCGCGTCTCGGCGTCGTAGCCGTAGGAGATGGGGATCGCGTACGGCTCGTCGTCGCGAGCCAGCGACAGTACCCCGGTCTCGTTGCGGGCCAACACGGAGTCCGTCTCAGCCCGCGACATCTCGGTCTGTTGTTCCAGGGCCATCGGTCGTTGGCTGCACTTGCCGGCGCGAATCTTTATACTTGGTCATCTCTGCCGGCAAGAGCGACCGGACAGACACAGAGACAGCGGCGGGCAGCCAGCGACCCGCCGGGCGGGAGCGACGACGGCCGGAGTGTCACTCGCAGGCGGCGTCGGCGACCTCGAAGGCGTCGTCGGCGACCGACGCCCCGCAGACGACGCACCCGTTGGAGAGGAGGGCGTCCTGCATCGCGGGATTGACCACCATGGTCTCCCCGCACTCGGGGCAGGTGAACACGATGTCCTCGCTGGCGCTCATCTGTGTACCGATATTCGACACCCCGGGATAAATGGACCGCCCTGGTTCCAGTACACTGGGAAGCACGCGAGCGCGCCGGCGGACGCGACGGGACGGGTGGCTGTCGTTACTGGTTGCGGCCGGTGAGTCCGGAGAGGCGTCGCTTGAGCGCGTCCAGGCGGGCCGACACGGCGCCGCCGACCGCGGGGAGTCCCGGGAAGTCGGGCACCGCCGGCACGTCGACGTCGGGAATACTGGGCGTCGGTACGTCGTCGTGCTGGGCGAGCACGTACGCCGACGCCGCGAGCACGAGCGCCGGGAAGCCGGCGAGTGCGACCGACGACAGCGGGCGGATTGCGGGCGTGACCTGCGCACCGAGGCCGTAGGCGACGTAGACGGCGCCGCCCAGCACGCCGACCGCTGCGGTCGCCGTCGCGACGCCGAGCCGGCGGGTGACGCCGTGCAGGTGCGAGCAGTAGGCTGCCGCGGTCGACGCCGCGTGGCCCGCTGCGTCGGTGCCGCGGTCCGTCGCGCCGGCGCGCTTGACGGCGCCGGTCTGCTCGCGCGTGAACGCCGGGAGGCCGGGCCGCGGCCGAAGCGAACCGTGCACGACGACGGCCGTGGCGAGCGCGCCGCCGACAGCGAGCCCCGCGACCCCCAGCCAGACCGTGGGTGTGAACGAGAACGGCTCCTCTGGCGACACCCGGTAGCGTTCGAGGACGGCCAGCGTCGCCGCCAGCAGAAACGACCCCAGTGCGAGCACGCGCCACGCGGTCGTGCGGACGTTGTCCAGCGCGTCCAGGTGCGCCTCGACCGGCGTGTCCGGGAGCTCGAGCCCGTCGCTGGCCCGGGACGGCGCGTCGGGCCGCCGGTCCGGGGGCGTGCCGCCGGGCGGCACGTCGAAGGCCAGCGGGTTCGCGACGAGCTCCTCGACGAAGCGCGCCGGCGTCGTGTAGCGGGCGCGGAGGTCGGCGGCCGTGTCGTCGTCGAAGCGGTACAGCGACCGGTCCTCGCGGGCGTCGTCGACGTCAAGCGACATGAGCGAGACGTGGTCGAGGGCGGGCTGGACGTTCGTCAGCGTCACCAGCGCCCACTCGCCCGCGGGGTCGTCGAGGGTCGTGTGTCGCGCCACCTCGTCGCTGTCGGCAGTCGTCGACCACACCTGGCCGACGGCGCGCAGCCCCCAGTCGCGGTGGAAGACCACGTAGTCGCCGCGCTCGAGGTCGGCGACGAGGTCGGTCTCCCGGGTCGCCCACGCGTGCGTGTCCGACAGCGACCGCAGGAGGCCGGAGACGGCGGGCGGCTCGGCGGCAGTCTCGTAGCCGTCGCCGAAGGCGTCGACGAGGTCCGGGCTGCCGAGCGCCGCGAGGTAGACGCGGTCGGCGAAGTCGCCGGGCATACCACCCAGATTTCCCCCGGGGGTACTTAGTGATACCCTGACCGCAAACCGGGTATTGAAATAACCGCGCTCACATACGGCAACGTATGCCGAAGTACTCGACCGGCGGCGCCGGTAGCGGGAGCGGTGGCCAGACCTGCGAGCTCTGCGGGTCCGCCTCCGACTCGCTGCGGGACGCGAACGTCGCCGGGGCGGAGCTCACCGTCTGCCCGGACTGTGCGAGCCACGACGAGAGCCCGCAGGCCGACAGCGACGACGGGGACGACGCCGACGCCGACCGGAAGCAGCGTGCCGTCCAGAACCAGGCCAAGCAGTTCGACGCCGTCACGAGCGGTGACTCCAGTCACTGGGAGGAGGAGGGCACGAACTACGAGGCCGACCGGCTGCCGTACCTCGTCAGCGACTACGGCGAGCGCGTCGTTCGCGCGCGGCAGGACGCGGGCCTCCAGCGCGAGGAGCTCGCCGAGGAGCTGGAGATCGACGAGTCCGACCTGCTGGCTGTCGAGCAGGCCCGCGCGACGCAGGCGAACGTCGGCGGCTCCGTCATCGCGGCCCTCGAGGAGTTCCTCGACGTCGAGCTCAGCGACGAGTAGGCCGGGGCGGCCCGACTGTTTTTGACGCGGGAGCGACTCCACTCGGGCATGGCAGACAGCAACGCCCCCGCGGACCCGTACACGACGTCGTTCACGACGGATGTGGCCGCGGTCGCGGGCACCGACGTGCGGCTGACGGAGACGTACTTCTACCCGGAGGGCGGCGGGCAGCCGGCCGACCGCGGGACGGTCGGCGGGGTCGCCGTCGACCACGTCTCCGAGGACGTCGACGGCGTCGTCCACGTGCTCGCCGAGGAGCCCGAGTTCGCCGCGGGCGACCGCGTGCAGGGCGAGGTCGACCCGGCGTTCCGGCAGTACTGTATGCGCGCCCACACCGCCAGCCACGTGCTGTACGGCGCGGGTCGCCGGCTGCTGGAGGACCTCGGGTACGGCGGGTTCGACATCAGCGCCCGGAAGGTCCGCGTGGACTTCGAGACGAGCACGGACATCGACGACGACGTCGTGGCCGAACTCGAACGCCTCACGAACCGCGCGGTCTGGGACAGCCACGACGTGACGTGGACGGAGATTCCCGCCGACGAGGCGCGCGACCGGGACGACGTGGCGTTCAACACGAAGACCGAGGAGGGCGTGATGGCCGACGCCGACACCGTCCGCATCGTCACCGTCGAGGGCTGGGACGTGGCGGCCTGCGGCGGCACGCACGTCGCGAACACCGAGGAGATCGGCCCGGTCTCGGTGATCTCGCGGTCGAACCCCGGCGAGGGGCTGACCCGGGTGGAGTTCGCCGTCGGGCCGTCGGCCGTCGAGCGGCAGGCCGACGTCCGCCGAGCGGCCCTCGACGCTGCCGCGACCCTCGGCGTCCCAGAAGACGAACTCGGCGAGGCTGCCGAACGCCTCCAGCAGCAGACCGACGACCTCGAGAGCGAGCTCGCGGACTTGAAAAGTGAGGTCCTCGGTTCCCGGGTGGCGAGTCTGCCGGCCGTCGAGCGCGACGGCGAGACGTGGCTGGTCGGCACGGTCGACGGCTTCGACGCCAACGAGGTCGGCGACGCGGCGAAGGCCGTGGCCGGTGACGCCGGCGACGTGGTCGTCGCAACGGGCGGGGACGGCTCGACGTTCGTGGTCGCGGCGGCCCAGGGCGCCGACGCGAACGCCGGCGACGTCGTCGACGACGTGACCGGCGAGTTCGGCGGCGGCGGTGGCGGCGGCCCGCCGTTCGCGCAGGGTGGCGGCATCGACGCCGACCCGGAGGCGGTCGCCGACTACGTCCGAGAGGAGTAGCAGTCGCCGGGCGGAACCAGATACCTTTTCTCCCGAGCGTCCGAGAGAGTCGGTATGGACCTCTCTGCGGAACAGCGGCGGATGCGGGACTCCGTCCGCGAGTTCGCCGTCGAGGAGATTCGGCCCGTGGCCGCCGAGGCCGACCGCGAACAGTCGTTCCCCGAGGACGTCTGGGACGGCCTCGGCGAGCTCGGTGTCACCGCGATGACGACCCCCGAGGAGTACGGCGGGCTGGACGTCGATTCGCTGACGTACAGCGTCGTGAACGAACAGCTCGCGTACGGTGCGCTGTCGGTGGCGACGGCGCTGTCGGTGCACTGCCTTGCGACCTCGTGTATCGCCGAGTTCGGCGACGAGGACCAGAAGGACCGCTGGCTGCCCGAGATGGTGGACGGCCGGCCGGTCGGTGCGTTCGCGCTCTCCGAGCCCGAGGCCGGCTCGAACCCCGCCCAGATGTCGACGGAAGCCCGCCGCGAGGGCGACGAGTTCGTGCTGAACGGGAAGAAGCAGTGGATCACGAACGGCCAGCGCTCGGGCGTCGCCGTCGTGTTCGCGAAGGTCGACGGCGACGACGACAAGATCACGCAGTTCCTCGTGCCGAAAGACACCGACGGTCTCGAGGTCGGCAAGAAAGAGGACAAGCTCGGGCTGCGCGCCAGCGATACCACGAGCCTGCTGTTCGACGACTGCCGGATTCCCGCCGAGAACCAGCTCACGGAGGAGGGTCGTGGGCTCTCCGCAGCCCTGCACATCCTGACCGGCGGCCGCATCGGCATCGCGTCGCAGGCCGTCGGCCTCGCGCAGGCCGGTCTCGACGCCGCACTGGAGTACGCCGACGACCGCGAGCAGTTCGACCAGCCCATCTCCCAGATCCAGACCATCCGGCACAAGCTCGCTGACATGGAGACCCAGACGCAGGCGGCCCGCCTGCTCGCCCGCGACGCCGCCCGGAAGGCGGACGCCGGCGAGGACCACCGCGACGCCGCCGCGAAGGCGAAGTACTTCGCCAGCGAGGCGGCCGTCGATGTCACCAACGAGGCCGTCCAGGTCCACGGTGGCTACGGCTACACGTCGGACTTCGACGTGGAGCGGTTCTACCGCGACTCGAAGATCACGACCATCTACGAGGGCACCTCCGAGATTCAGAAGGAAGTTATCGCACGCGGCCTCATCGACTGACGGGGCGGCCGAAACTACTCCTCGACCGCAGTGCCGTCGTCGACGCGCTCGGCGGGGATGCCGGCGACCGTGGCGTTTGCCGGGACGTCGTCGGTGACGACCGAGGCGGCGCCGACGCTGGCGTTCTCGCCGATTTCGATGTCGCCGATGAGCGTCGCGTTCGCGCCGAGGGTCGCGCCGTCGCGGACGGTCGGGTGGCGCTTCACCGGCCGGGGGTCGTTGCCGCCGAGCGTGACTCCGTGGTACATGTGGACGTCGTCGCCGACCTCGGCGGTCTCCCCGACGACGACGCCGTCGCCGTGGTCGATGGTGACCCGGCGGCCGAGGTCGGCGTCCGGGTGGATCTCGACACTGGTCAGGAAGCGCGTCCAGAACGCGACGAGCCGGCCGGCCAGCGGCCACCACTGGTACAGCGGCGCGGCGAGGAAGACGTGCAGCCAGACGGCGTGCAGCCCGGGGTAGGTGAGCGCGACGTCGAGCTGTCCGTCCGCAGCGGGGTCGCGGCGCCGCATCGCGCGAACGTCCTCACGTACGCGGGCGAGCATCTGTGGTGACCTCCACGCTGCCGGCGGTCGCCCCGGCAGTCTTGTTTCGTTCGTGCATATCCACACCTCGTCGGTCGCGCGGGAAAAGTCCCCCGGGGTGGACCGGCGTCACACCGACACCCACTCGCCGCGCTCGTCGCTGGCAGCGACGGCAGCGAGCACGCGCTGGGCGGCGAGGCCGTCCCGGACGTCCGGCGAGGCCTCCGAGCCGTCGGCGACCGCAGAGAGGAACTCGTAGTCCTGGTGGACGACGGAGTGCTCCCAGCCGAGGACGTGGCCGGGCGGCCACCAGTGCTCGCCGTACGGGTCGGCGTCCTCGGTGACCAGCACCGTCTCGAACCCCCGGGCGTCCGGGTACTTCACCTCGAGTTCGTTCGGGCGCTGGAGGTCGAACGCGAGCGCTCCCTCGCTGGCGTCTATCTCGAACGTGTGGCCGTTCTTCCGGCCGGGCGCACAGCGCGACGCCTCGAACGTCCCGAGTGCGCCCGACTCGAATTCCGCCTGCGCTGTGAACGCGTCGTCGACCGTGACCGGCCGCGGGTCGCCGCCGCCCTCTGGGACGCGCTCCTCGGTGAACGTCGCGAGGTGGCCGCTGACGCGCTCGAGGTCGCCGACGAGGAAGCGCGCGAGGTCGACGCTGTGCGCGCCGAGGTCACCGAGCGCGCCCGCACCGGCTCGCTCGGCGTCGTGGCGCCACGTCCAGGGGGCGTCGTCGTCGACGAGCCAGTCCTGGAGGTACTGGAAGCGGACGTGCCGGACAGTCCCGAGGTCCCCGGCGTCGAGCAGGTCCTTCGCGTGCTGGACGGCCGGCAGGAACCGGTAGTTGAACACGACGCCCGCCGTCGCGTCGCTGACCTCGGCGGCGTCGACGACCCGCTCGGCGCCCTCGACGGTCGGCGCGAGCGGTTTCTCGCAGAGCACGTGGACGCCTGCTTCGAGGGCCGCGACCGTCGGCTCGACGTGGACGTGGTTCGGGCCGAGATTCAGGAAGACGTCGACATCCTCGATTGCGTCCCGCCAGTCCGTCTCGACGCGGTCGAAGCCGAACCGGTCGGCCGCCTCCCGGGCCGCGGTCTCGTCGCGGCCGACGAGGACGTCACGGGAGACGTCGGGGGCGTCCGGGAAGAACTGCGGGAGGCGGGCGAGCGCGTTCGCGTGGGCTTCGCCGATGAACCCGTAGCCGAGCGCGGCCACGGAGAGCGCGTCAGTCATACCGGACCCAGCCGCCTGGGCGTTGTAAGCGTTGGCTCCCACCGAAGTACTAACACGTCCCGGCGCCGAATCAGCGCCCGTGACAGCGGACTACGACGCCGTCGTCTACGACCTCGACGGCACGCTCGTGCGACTCGACGTCGACTGGGCGGCCGTCGGGCGCGAGGTCTCGACGCTCCTCCGGGACGCCGGAGTCGACCCCGACGACCTCGACACCTGGGAGCTCCTCACGGCGGCCGAGGACGCGGGCATCGGCGACGCCGTGCACGACTGCATCGCCGACCACGAGGTCGCGGGCGCCGAGACCGGCCGGCTGCTGGAGACGGCCGAGGAACTCCCGCTGGACGTGCCCGTGGGCGTCTGCTCGCTGAACGCCGAAGTCGCCTGCCGACGCGCGCTCGACCGCCACGGTCTCGCAGACGCAGTGTCGGTGGTCGCCGGGCGCGACACCGTGCCCGCGCGAAAGCCGGACCCGCGCGCGCTGGAGTGGGTCGCCGGCGAACTCGGCGTCGACGTCCAGCGGGTGCTGTTCGTCGGGGACTCCGAGAGCGACGAGACGACCGCCGAGCGCGCCGGCGCCGACTTCCGCTGGGTGTAGCCGCTCAGGCGTGTCGGCTGCGCGCGTACAGGAACGTCGCGACGGCGGTCAGGAACCAGACGATGGCGCCGACGCGCACGGCGAACGACACCCGGGCCGCCCACGTCGGCAGCGCGTAGAACGTCGAGAGCACCGCGACGACGGGCGCCCCGACGACGATGGTGGCGACGAACGTGGTCTGCATCACCCACCCGTAGTCGACGCCGTCGGGGTCGGTGCGCTCCTCGAGTTCTGGCACGTCTCCAGCGACGGCCGCGCCGGGCTTAACTCTCCCGTCATCGACGCCACGGCCACACTGTCCGGCGTCCGGCGCTGCTTCGCGTACGTTTAACACGCAGTCGGACCGAGTCAGGTGTATGCCGACCGTCAACTCCGTGCGACGAAACGAGGGCGAGGACCCCGTCACGATGCTCACCGCGTACGACGCGCCGACCGCCGAAGTCGTCGACGAGGCGGGCGTGGACGTCATCCTCGTCGGGGACAGCGTCGGGAACGCGAAGCTCGGCTACGACACGACGCTGCCCGTCACCGTCGACGAGATGGCGTCGACGACCGGTGCCGTCGCGCGCGCCACCGAGGACGCCGTCGTCGTCGCCGACATGCCGTTCCTGAGCTTCGGCGCCGACGAGACCGAGAGCGTGAACAACGCCGGCCGGATGCTCAAGGAGGAAGACGCCGACGCGGTCAAACTGGAGTGTGGCCCACACACCGTCGAACTCACGCAGACGCTCACGGACCTCGGGATTCCCGTGATGGCCCACCTCGGGCTCACCCCCCAGCACGTCAACCAGCTCGGCGGCTACTTCCGGCAGGGCACCGACCAGGACGCCGCCGAGCGCATCCTCGAACTCGCCCGCGAGCACGAGGACGCCGGCGCGTTCTCGCTCGTGCTCGAACACGTCCCGGCGAACGTCGCGGCCGACGTGACCGACGCCATCGACATCCCCACCATCGGCATCGGCGCCGGCCCCGACACCGACGGGCAGGTCCTCGTGGTCTCCGACGTGCTCGGCATCTCGGACCGCAGCCCGCCGTTCTCGAGGCAGTTCGGCGACGTCAGAGCGGAGATGGAGAACGCCGTCGGCGACTACGTGGACGCCGTCGAGTCGGGGGAGTTCCCCGCCGACGAACACAGCCACGTCGAGGACGACGTCGACGACCTCTACTGACGCGACCGGGCCGCCCGGTAGCCAGCGTACAGCGCGACGACGCCCGCCGCGACCAGCGACCACAGGAGCGGCTGGTGCGTGACCACGCCGAGTACGACGAGGCCGACGACGACGACGAGCAGCGGCGGGTACGGCATCGTCCGCCCGGGGGACGGCTGGTCCGGGCTCCTCATCGCGACACCTCCAGGTCGTCGAAGAAGCCGGCGAGCTCGGCGTTGAACGCCTCGGGCGCCTCGAGCATCGAGAGGTGGGCGGCGTCCTCGACTGTGGTCCACGCCCCATCTTGCACGTGTTCTGCGACGTACTCGTGGAACTCCGGGGGCGTGAGTCGGTCGTGTTCGCCCGTGAGTGCGAACACCGGCATCGCGAGTTCGCCCAGTCTGTCCCGGACATCGAAAGTGTGACATGACAGGAAGTCGCGTTCGACGACCGCCCGGCCGCACTCGCGCATGGCGGTTTTCGAGAACGCGAGCTCGCGGTCGGCGGGGTCGTGGAGGAGGAGGTCGTCGCCGTGGAGGAACTCGACGGCGCGGTCGAAGCCGCCGTCCTCGCCAGCCAGCCAGTCCCGGAGGTCGTCGAGCACGGCGAGTTTGGCGCCCGAACCGGCGAGGACGAGGGCGTCAGGGCTGGCGCCGTGGTCGAGGACTGCGGTCAGGGCGACTGCGCCGCCGAGGCTGTTGCCGACGAGGACGCCGGCGTCGACGGCGTCGGCGACGGCGAGCACGTCCTGCGCGTAGGCGTCGAGGGTCTGGGGGCCGGCGTCGGTGGCGACGTCCTCGCTCTCGCCGTGGCCGGAGAGGTCGAGGGCTGCGACCGGGCGGTCGCCGACGAGCCGGGCGAGCTGTGACTTCCAGACGGCGTGGGTGCCGCCGCTGCCGTGGACGAAGAGGGCGGGCGCGCCGTCACCGTCGCTGCCGCGGACGCGGTAGGCGGTCCGGCGGCCGTGGTGGGAGACCGTCTCCATGATTGTGGCGAGAGCCACCAGGGCCATAACAGCTACGGAGGTGTGAACCGCAATTCAAGTCGTCTGTTGTCGCCCCCGTCACGTCCCCCGCAATTGGACGACACCGTTAAGTACTCTCGAAGATAACGTTACGTTAGTCAGATGAACCTGGAGACACTCAACAGCGAGACGAACGCGCTGGCCCGCCGGTACGATTACGGCGACGAACGCGTGCTCGCAGCCGACCTCGGTCTGGACGACGACCGGGTGTCCGTCGACGTGGTCGACGACACCGTCATCGTAGTCGTCCTCGGCGAGGACGGCGCCGAGACGGACGCGCAGTACGAGCTCGACGCCCCCGAGGGCGACGTGACGCGAGCATTCATCAACAACGGCGTCGTTACTGTCGAGGTACAGCGATGAAACTCACCGTCAAACCCCTCAAGCAGAAGGACGCCGGTCGCGGCCTCGCCGCCGTCGACCGCAAGTCCATGGAGGAGCTGGACCTCGAGAACGGCGACTACGTCGTCGTCGAGGGCCGCAACGACCAGGGCCGAGCGGTCGCCCGCGTGTGGCCCGGCTACCCCGAGGACGACGGCGAGGGCATCGTGCGCATCGACGGCCGCCTCCGGCAGGAGGCCGACGTCGGCATCGACGACAAGGTGACCGTCGAGCCCGCCGATATCAAGCCCGCGGCCGCCATCACCGTCGCGCTCCCGCAGAACCTCCGCGTGCGCGGGAACATCGCGCCGATGGTCCGGGACCGCCTCAGTGGCCGCCCGGTCACCGCCGGCCAGACCATCCCCATCTCGTTCGGGTTCGGCGGCATGAGCACCATCTCCGGCCAGCAGATTCCCGTGAAGGTCGCGGAGACCGAGCCCGAGGGCACGGTCGTCGTCAGCAACGACACCGAGATTCAGGTGTCCGAACGGCCGGCCGAAGAGATCGCGCCGGGCGCCGGCGAATCCCCGGAAGGCGGTGACGCCACGCCGAACGTCACCTACGAGGACATCGGCGGCCTCGACCGCGAACTCGAACAGGTCCGGGAGATGATCGAGCTCCCGATGCGCCACCCCGAGCTCTTCCAGCAGCTCGGCATCGAACCGCCGAAGGGCGTGCTCCTGCACGGCCCGCCCGGCACCGGGAAGACGCTCATCGCGAAGGCCGTCGCCAACGAGATCGACGCCCACTTCCAGACCATCTCCGGGCCGGAGATCATGTCGAAGTACTACGGCGAGAGCGAGGAGAAGCTCCGCGAGGTCTTCGACGAGGCAGAGGAGAACACGCCCGCCATCGTCTTCGTCGACGAACTGGACTCCATCGCGCCCAAGCGCGGCGAGACCCAGGGCGACGTGGAGCGCCGCGTCGTCGCCCAGCTGCTGAGCCTGATGGACGGCCTCGAAGAGCGCGGTGACGTCACCGTCATCGCGGCGACGAACCGTGTCGACGCCATCGACCCCGCACTCCGCCGCGGCGGTCGCTTCGACCGCGAAATCGAGATCGGCGTTCCGGACCAGGAGGGCCGCAAAGAGATCATGCAGGTCCACACGCGCGGCATGCCGCTCGCCGAGGGAATCGACCTCGACGAGTACGCCGAGAGCACCCACGGCTTCGTCGGCGCCGACATCGAGAGCCTCGCGAAGGAGGCCGCGATGAACGCGCTGCGCCGCGTCCGACCGAATATCGACCTCGAGTCCGACGAGATCGACGCGGAGCTGCTGGAGTCCATCAAAGTCACCGAGACCGACTTCAAGCAGGCGCTGAAGGGCATCGAGCCGTCCGCGCTCCGCGAGGTCTTCGTCGAAGTCCCAGACGTCACCTGGGAGGACGTCGGCGGCCTCGGGGACACCAAAGAACGCCTCCGCGAGACCATCCAGTGGCCGCTGGACTACCCCGAGGTCTTCGACGCGATGGACCTCCAGTCCGCGAAAGGCGTCCTGCTGTACGGCCCGCCCGGTACCGGGAAGACGCTGCTGGCGAAAGCCGTCGCCAACGAGGCCAACTCGAACTTCATCTCCGTGAAGGGCCCCGAGCTCCTCAACAAGTACGTCGGGGAGTCCGAGAAGGGCGTCCGCGAGGTCTTCGAGAAGGCCCGCTCGAACGCTCCGACGGTGGTGTTCTTCGACGAGATCGACGCCATCGCCGGCGAACGCGGCCGCACCAGCAGTGACTCGGGCGTCGGCGAACGCGTCGTCTCCCAGCTGCTCACCGAACTCGACGGCATCGAAGCCCTCGAGGACGTCGTCGTCGTCGCCACCTCGAACCGGCCGGACCTCATCGACAGCGCGCTGCTGCGCCCGGGCCGCCTGGACCGCCACGTCCACGTGCCGGTGCCGGACGCCGACGCCCGCCGCGCCATCCTCGAGGTCCACACGCGGGACAAGCCGCTCGCCGACGACGTCGACCTCGACGCGGTCGCCGACCGCATGGACGGCTTCGTCGGTGCCGACGTCGAAGCGCTCGTCCGCGAGGCCACGATGAACGCCACCCGTGAGTTCGTCAACTCCGTCGACGCCGACGAGGCAGCCGAATCCGTCGGAAACGTCCGCGTGACTATGCAGCACTTCGAGGACGCCCTCGACGAGGTGACGCCGAGCGTCGACGAGGACGTCAAAGAAGAGTACGAGGAGATCGAACAGCAGTTCAACTCCGCCGAAACGCCGGCGGACGACGACCCCAAGCCCGGCGCGTTCCAGTAGTAGTACCTTTTTACTTCGGCGGGTTTCCTCTCTCGCGCCTTCGGCGCTCGCTGCGGGAACCGCGTGGCGGCTTCGCCGCCACGTTTTCGGTTGCCGGCTCCGCCGGCAACCCCCACCTCGTAAAAAGCTACGCTAAAAACTTCCCGCGCTCCCTTCGGTCGCGCGGTGAAACTCCCGCCAAGGCGCGAGTATACTCGTGTCACTACCGGCTGCTGAACTTTCGCGGTACAGTCGCTGAGAATCCACCAGCGACCGCTACTCCAGTCGTTCGGCGACGTCCTTCTGGACGAGCGGCTCAGCGTTCGCTTCGGGGAGCGTGACGACGTCGTCGGCTTCGAGGTCGTAGGGGCGTTCGTCGACCCCGAGAATCTCGCCGACGTCGTCGGTCACGCGCACCCGGACTCGGTCCGTGTCGTCGCCGTCGTCCCCAGCCGCTCCGGCACCGCTTCCCGCGGGTTCGCTCTGTACGCCGCCGTCGGGCGTCGTGCCAGTGTCCCCATCGGTGTCCTCGCCGTCGTCGCCCGCGACGCGAGCGAGGTCCTTCGCCACCGCCTCCGGCGGCTCCGCCTCCGGTGTCGGCGTCGGTTCGCTCGCGCCGGCATCGCTGTCGACCGGTTCGGGGCTGGCCGCCTCTTCGTCGTCGTCGAGCCCGCCGCCCATCGCCGCGGCGGCCGACGAATCGGCGGGCTCGCTGGCGCTGCCGTCTGCCTCGGCCGGGTTCGTCGGGCCGGCGTCGAGCGCGTCCGGCGAAGGCGTTCCGGCTGCATCCTCGGTCTCGTCGCCGGCAGCCGGGTCGGCGTCGCCGGAGATGACGTCCAGCACGTGGGCCTTGTTCGCCTCGATTCGGTCCACGAGGTCGGTGTACAGCTCCTGCTCCTCGGCGGTGAGCCCGTTCTCGTCGTCGGGCATTCCCGCGGCCGCCAGACTCGCCTGCTTCACGAGCTTCCCCATCCGGCGCTCGTAGATGGCCTCCGAGACCTGCTCGGCGGTCTCGATCTTGTCCGTGAGCTCCTGAACCTCCGGGTCGCCGAACGGGTCGTCGGCGGCCTCCGCGGCCTTCTCCCGGCGGTCCTTGAGGTCCTCGATGAACTCGGCCACGTCGGCGTAGAACGAGTCCCGTAGGTCCTGGAGACCGTCCGTCGCGCGCTCCCGTGTCTGGGCCGAACGCAGGTCCTCTAGGTTCATTCTTTGGCCTTCTCGGCGGTCCCGCGGGCCATCAGGAAGACGCCCGCGTACTCTGGTACAGTCTCGACTCCCGGCCCCACTGTAAGCGTTTCCCCGAGCAGTTCGAGCGTGCGCTGTTCGCTGACCTCGACGGTGATGTCGTGGCCGACGAACGTCTCGGGGACGGCGTCCACCAGCGGGTCGAAGTCGTCCAGTGCTTCCCGGTCGAGTCGCTTGACTTCCAGCCCGCTGCCGCCGTGCAGGGTCCCCGGCAGCCGAATCAGCCGGTTCGTGTCAGTCGTCACGGGCTCGTCGATGGGCGCGTTCTCCGCCTCGACGGTCTCCGCGACGTACCGCCGGGCGACCTTCAGGAAGGCTGGATGCACGTCGACGTTCCCCGCTTTCACCGCCTCGGTGTTGTTCTGGACGACGTTGTAGATGGCACGCGCGGACTTCTCGCCGACGCCCTCGAAGTCCGAGAGGTACTCCACGGCGTCGTCCTCGCCGCGCTCCAGGAGGTCGTCGGCGAACGCCCCGAGGCGGTCAGTTACCCGGCGCCCCCAGCCGCCGTCTGCGGGCAGCGTGCGCTTCTCGGTCGGGTTCTTCAGGCCGATGCCGTCGACGGCCTCCTCCCGAATCAGTGTCTCCAGGTCGAGTTCGTTCCCCCTGACGTAGTCGACGATCTCGCGGCGCTGCTCGCGTTCGAGATCGTAGACGCCCTCGTCGCGGACGTGGACGTGGTACCCGCGGCCGCCCGAGAACGTCACCGTCAGGTCCTCGAAGCCGAAGTCGCGCTCGAGGAAGTCCAGCAACCGCAACAGTGCGTCCTTGCACTTCGCGAGCATCTCGGCGTACGAGTCCTCGCCGAGGGTCACGCGCGGCAGGTGGTCGGCGTCCAGGTCGAAGACGAGGTCGCTGCCCAGCCAGTGTTTCTCCTCCATCGTGGCGGCGCCCGGCTCCTCGTAGAACCCCGCCGAGAAGTACACGTGACGGGGCCGCTCGCGTTCGAGGAACGCCGACGTGTCACCCAGGTCCAGCGTGGACTTGTGGCGGACCATCGTCGTGTCCGGGCCGCTCGTCCACGGAATGTACCCCCACTCGCGTTCGTCGGCCCGCGGCGGCAGGGTGACCTCCGTGCGGCGGTAGAAGTCGCCGAACCGGCCCCGGAGATAGGCTCGCGTGCGTTCCTCCATTAGTCCGGCGTCGGGTACGCCGACCGGCCCCAAAGGCGTGTCGTCTTCACGACCGGTCCGGGTCGGGTCGGGAGCGGACCGGCCGAGCACTGCCGGCGGTGGTGCCTACTCTTCCGGGACGGAGTAGAGGTGGTAGCCGGCGAACGCTGCCACCACAGCCGCCGAGAACTCGGTGACGCCGACGACCGCGAACGCCGCCCGGAACGTCATCCCGTGGTCGCGCAAGACGGGCACCGCGAACAGGCCGGCTGCACCGACCAGTGCCGCGCCGACGAACGCGACGACCGCCAGCCGGTTCAGGACCGCCGGCATGTCCGGCTCGTCGTCGCCGCCGCCAGTACTGTCGCCCGAGCGTGCCAGGATGCCGAACAAACTCATCAGTGTCATGTCTCGTGGGCACCGCGGGAGTGGCGCCGGCACTGCGGTGTCACGCCACCAGCGGCGTCGCTGCAATCGGTGTCGCCGTTCCCGCCGCCGTCACGGTGCCGAAAGCGGGGTCGGGTGTGTCTGCGGTGGTGGGAGCTGCGGTTAGTCGCTCGTCGCGGCCGCACCTTCGCCAGCGGACGGTTCGGGTGCTTCGCTCTCACCGAAGATGGCCCGGCTGCGGAGCAGGATGAGCCCGAAGCCGACCTTCGCGCTCACGTCCAGCACCATGAACAGCAGCGTCTCGATGCTCAGGGGAACGATGCCCGCGCCCTCGCTCCCGACGAGCCACACGATGGGGTACGCCGACCACAGGACGAGGACGACGTTACGCAACACTTTGAACGTGGACGCGACCTCCGGGCGCATCTGCTCGGCCTTCGCGGTGAAGCCGAAGAACAGCACGTACAGGATGTACAGCATCGCGGCCGTGCTGATGGCCCACCAGATGAAGCGGAACTCGTAGACCTTCGTGAGCGCGCCGACGAGACCGGTACCGATCATGATACCGTCCGCGCCCACGAGGGCGAGGATAGTCCCCTGGTCGGCGTCGACGAGCAACGCCAGGTCGAGCAGGAGCAACGGCGTCGTGAACAGCCAGTCCGCGTACCGCGCCCAGTAGATCGGGTGCTGTTCACCGCCGAACGGAACCATCGTCAGCCCGTACCCCAGCAGCATCGACAGGTACATCGTGAACGCGATGGCCGGGATGAGCGTCGTGATTGCGTAGAACTTCTTCGCGTCGGGGTCAGTGACCCCCATCCCCTTGATGAGGAAGTACAGCGTCCCGACCCCCATCAGCACCGTCCCGAGCGCCAGCCAGATCCACTCCGGGCGGCTGGTTATGTTTGCCTGCGATACCCCCTCCACTGCTGTTGGTAGTAGCTCCAACATGCAATATCACCTAACGAGTATACGCGAGTAATTCCACGACCCAATCAGTATGGTACGTTCTCGGGAGCGCTCCGAGCGATTCTCGGCAGTCGGCCTGGCGTGGCGCTGCACGTCGGACCGTACCGAAATAGAGCACCCCTCCGTTACGAGCCGTCTAACAGTCCGAAAACGAGCGGTTTACGGCCGAGAATCGGCCCGATAACTGCGTAGCTGGGGCTGCGAGCCGGGGGGTCTCCCCCGTGGTCGGTCGGCCTGCCGGACGCTCACAACTCGAAGACGACGGCGAACTCGTGGTCGTTCCGGCAGCGCAGCGCCCGCAGTTTCTTCCCGTCGTCGTCGGATGGCTCCGGCTCCTCGGCGGCGGTGACGGATTTCACAGTCGCTCCCATCGGCAGCCCCATCTTGACCTCCGTCCCGCACCGCGGACACTGAAGTTCGGTGATCGGCACCGTCCGGGGGTCCGTAGCCCCACCGGTTAAATATTCTCCCCGGGGAACACCCCACTAGCTGGGGTCTTTTTTGATGCTGGCACGAGACAACGTATGCAGCATGAGCAACGAGTCGCAGTTCGGCCCAGCGTGGCTCGTCCCGAACGCCGCCGGCGGCCTGCCACTGACGGCGTCCCGGCTGTCGCTGGTGGTGGTCGCCGCCGCGTTCGGCGTCGGGCGGCTGGCCGGGCTATCGGTGCCGCTCCGGGTACAGGCCGGCGTCTACCTGCTGGGGATGGTCGCGATGAATCTCCCGCACGGCGGCTACGAGCACTTCGAGAACCTGCGGCGGCGGGCGACGTCCTTCCAGGGGACGTACGTCGTGACGTACCTCGTGGGCATCACGCTGTTCGTGGCGCTGTTCTTCGTCGCGCCGGTAGCCGGACTCGCGCTCGCAGTGAGCGTCGCCGTCGCGAAAGGCGGGTTCGGCGGCGTCCAGTCCATGGAGGCCCTGTACGGGACTGACCACTTGCGGACGCGCCTGCAGCGCTGGCTGGCCGCCGTCGTGCGCGGCGGCGCCGTGATGGTGGTGCCGATGGTGTTCTGGACGGACACCTTCTACGCGTTCAGCGCCGTGATGGTGAACATCTTCGAGCCGGGGGCACTGTCGGCTGTCGCCGGCGACCCCGCGACCAGCCGGCTCTACCTCGGGGCCGGGTTCGGCAGCCTCCTGGTCGCGCACCTCGTGCTCGGCTACCACCGGTCGGCCGGCACGGGCTCGTTCCTCGCGGACGCCGCAGAGACGCTGCTGCTCGTCGCGTACTTCGCTATCGTCCCCGTCGTGGTCGCGGTCGGCCTGTACTTCCCGCTGTGGTACTCGGCCCGGCAGGTGGCGCGCTCGACGGCCGTCGACGAGCCGGCAGTCGACCCGGACGACCACGACGGCGGCCTGCTGGACGCGCTGGACTCCGACGACCCGAAGCGCGTCACGCTGGCGTCGTGGGGCGTGCTGGTGGTCGGAAGCGTCGCCACGTTCGGGTTGGCCGCCGTCGTCTGGACGCTGTCGCCGCAGCCGCTGGGCGGCGCCGGCCTGCTCGTCGGCCTGGTAGCGTTCTGGAGCATCTTCGTGAGCATCATCGCGCTCCCGCACGTCGTGGTCGGCGCGTGGCTCGACCGCACTCGCGGCATCTGGTACGTCCCCTGACTCCCACTCTCGACTTCACTTCATGACATCAACAGACACACAGACGATCGGCGTACTGTTCGCGGGCGAGGACCCCGAGACGGGTCCGACCGCCGGCAGCCTCGCCGACGACGACCGCCTCGAGGTGACACAGGTACGGGACTTCGTCGCCGCGCGCGACCGCGTGGACGACCCGGACATCGACTGCGTGGTCGCGGTCCACGTCGCCGACGGCTTCGACGGCGTGGCGTTCCTCGAGGCCGTCCGACAGACACACGCCGAACTGCCGGTGGTGCTGGTGCCGACGGCCGTCGACGGCGAGGTGGCGCGGCGCGCCGTCGAAGCCGACGCCACCGGGCTCGTCCCGTCGTTCGCAGCCGACGCGACGGAGACGGTCGTCGAACGCCTCCACAGCACTGTGCCGACGTACGCCGCCGAGGGCGACACCCGGATGCCGATATCGGACCTGACGGTGGAGGCCGAGCGCCGCCTCAAGGAGCAGGCGCTCGACGAGGCGCCCATCGGCATCACCATCTCGGACGCCGAGAACCCCGAGGAGCCGGTCATCTACATGAACGACTCCTTCGAGGACATCACGGGGTATCCGGCCGAGGAGGTCGTCGGGGCGAACCACCGCTTCCTGCAGGGGCCGGGGACCGACGAGGAGAAGGTCGCGGCGTTCGGCGAGGCCATCGGCGAGCGGCGGGACGCAGAGGTCGTTCTGCGGAACTACCGGCGCGACGGGTCGCTGTTCTGGAACCAGGTGACCATCAGCCCCATCTTCGACGAGAACGGCGACGTCTCCCACTACGTCGGCTTCCAGATGGACGTCACCGAGCGGCGGGAAGCCCAGCAGGACCTGCAGGCCGAGCGCGAGTCACTGGACCGGCTGCTGGACCGCGTGAACGGCCTCGTGAACGACGTCACGTCGGCGCTCGTCAGGGCCGACAACCGCGAGGAGATCGAGGGCAGCATCGCCGAGCGCGTCGGGACGGGCAGCGAGTACGCCGGCGCGTGGCTCGGCCGGTACGACGCGACGGAGAACACCGTCGAGGTGCGGGAGGCGACGGGCGACTGCGAGGGTGCCGGGGGCACCACCCTCTCTCTCGACGGGGACTCGGCGTGCGTCGTCGCGCTCCGGGAGGTCCTCGAGAAGCGGGAGGCCACTACGGTCGACGAGGCGGAGGCGCTGCCGGGCGTGAGAGACGGCGAGCGGTGCGTGCTCGTGCCGCTGACGTACCGTTCGACGACGTACGGCGTGCTCGCCGTCGCGACGGAGGAACGGCTGCTCGACGACCGCGAGCAGGTCCTGTTGCGGTCGCTGGGGCGCACTGTCGGGGCGTCCATCAACGACGTGCTGACGCGACGCACCATCGCCACCGACACCGTGTTGAACATCGGCGTGGAGCTGTCCGACGACGACATCTTCCTGGTCGACCTCGCGGCGGCCGTCGACACGACGTTCGAGCAGGAAGCCACCATCGCGGACAGCCAGGAGCCTGGCGTGCTCACGCTCGTCAGCACGCCCCACGACGACGCCGAGGCCGTCGTCGAGGCCGCCCGGGCCTACGACGACGTGCTGGACGCGGAGGTAATCGTGTCGACGGACGACGAGAGCGTCGTCCAGTTCAGCCTCGAGAACTCGCCGCTGGTCGACGTGCTCTCGGAGTTCGGGAGCCGGGTGAGGTCGATGCGCGCGGACGGCTCGACACTCGAGCTGGAGGTCCGGGTCGGCACGGAGGGCGCCGCCCGGCGCGTTCTGAGCGCGCTCCGGGAGACCTACGAGGACGTCGAGCTGGTCGCGTACCACGAGGACGACCCCGAGCAGACCCCCCACGGCTTCCGGGAGGAGCTCCGCAGCGAACTCACCGACCGCCAGCTCACGGCGCTGCAGAAGGCGTACGTGAGCGGCTACTTCGAGTGGCCGCGGCGCGCCGAGGGCAAACAGCTCGCCGAGTCGATGGACATCGTGCCGTCGACGTACCACCAGCACCTGCAGGCGGCCAAGCAGAAGCTCGTAGGCGCGTTCTTCGAAGAATAGCGGCGGGGAGCCGGCGAGGCGTCGCCAGCGGGGACCGTGGCGGCGTCGCAAGCGGGGTCGCGCGACCGGTCAGTTCTCGAGGAACGTCTTGAGGTTCTCGACGGTGGCTCTGGCTTCGCGTCGGTTGTAGGCTTCCGCGATGGGTGCGAGGACCGACTCGATGACGGTGTCGGGGAGGTCGTACTCGGCCTCGTACGTGAGGTCGGTGGCGCCGTCGTCGTCGTTGTCGTCACCCGCGAGTTCGTACGTGATGGTGCCGTCGATGGCGCCAGTGAGCCGCTGGACGAGGCGGCTACCGGGGACGCGTTCGACGTCCTCGACGACGCCGACCAGTTCGACGCCGGCGAGCTTGTAGCGGTACTCGGCACGTTTGCCGCCGCTGGCGAGCGCTTCCACGTCTGCGACGTCGACGAGGCCGGGCGTGACTTTCACGTGGTTCCGGGGGTCGTCGAGGAAGGAGAACACTTCACCGGGCGGCGAGTCGATGCGGACCTGTTGCTCGACCGTGAACATGGCTGTGTAACGGCAACAGGAACGTCGGGTGCACCGGGGGTAACTCCGCCGCCCAATCAATTTGGTAGCGAGTGACACAGTCCGCTCGGGGCCGCGACACCCCAGCAGTTTGGGGGGTGTCCCTTTGCGGCTGTCAGTTCACAGCTAGCACGTGTTACCGGAGGCGGGAACGGGATGACGCGAGCGCGAGTGGTCCTGCGGGACTCGAGCAACGACGACGGGGCGACCGGAGTCGACGGTAAGGAGCTCAGGCTCGCATCCGAGACCCGGGAGCGCGTCGGCGTCGCTGTCGGCGGCGCCGTACGCGTCGAGGGTGCCGACGACACCGTCGCGGCGGTCGGCCCCGACAGCGACGCGTTCGGCCCCGACAGCGCACTCGCCGGCGACGACGTCCGTCGGAACGTCGGCGACACCGACGCCGTCACTATCGCCCGTGTCGATCCCGAGCCGGCTGCCGAAGTCGTGGTCGCGCCCGCCCAGCCGTCCGCGCTCGAGGGCGACGCCGACGCGCTCGCGCGAGCGCTCGCGGGCCGGCATCTGGCGGTCGGTGACCGTGTGAACGTCCGGCTGTTCGGCGGGACCGTCGTCGTTGCCGTCGACGTGGTCGAGACCGAGCCCGGTTCACCGGTGACGGCCACCGCGGAGACGACGGTGACGCTCCAGCCAGTCGAGGACGGCGGAACTGATGCCGAGCCAGTTCCCGCTGCCGACGGTCCACGGAGTGGCCTCGGCGGGCTACGCGAGGAGCGCGCGACCCTCCGCCGGCTCGTCGCCGCACCGCTCGTGGACGACGCCTTCGAGGACGTCGGTGCGCGGTCGCCTGCCGGCGTGCTCGTCCACGGCCCTGCGGGCACCGGGAAGACGCTGCTCGTCCACACGGTCGCCGACAGCGCGGGCCTGCCCGTTCACGAGGTGACGCCTGTCGACGCCCGCGACCGTGACGCGCTGGCTGCCGTGCTGCGCGCCGCCAGCGACGACGCGCCGGCCGTGCTGTTCGTCGAGGACCTCCCGGCCGCCGCCCCCAACCCCGAGGCCGGTGGCGGCGGGAGCCCGCGAACGGAGTCCCGTCTGGGCTGGCTGCTCGACCAGGTCCGGGACCGCGAGGACCTCGTGGTCGTCGGGGAGGCGGCGAGCGCCGACGCGGTCGACCCGGCGCTGCGGCGCGGCGGGCGCTTCGACGGTGAACTGCGCGTGGGCGTCCCCGGCTCAGACGCGCGCCGCGAGATCCTGGCCGTCCACGCCGACGGCGTCGGCATCGACGACGACGTCGACCTCGACGCCGTCGCCGCCCGGACCCACGGCTACACCGGCGCCGACCTCGAAGCCGTGCTCGTCGACGCGGCCACCCGAGCCGTGGGCCGCAGCGCCGCCCGGGACCCCGTCGTCGCGGCCCGGGACGTCGACGCCGCGCTCGACGCCGTCGGCCCCTCCACACTGCGCGAGGTCACGGTAGAGCGCCCGTCGGTCTCGTACCGCGACATCGGCGGGCTGGAGCCCGCGAAACGGGAGGTCGTGCGCACCGTCGAGTGGCCACAGCGGTACCCCGACCTCTTCGAGCGCCTCGACACCGACGCGCCGTCCGGCGTCCTCCTCTACGGCCCGCCGGGCACCGGGAAGACGATGCTCGCGAAGGCGGTCGCCGAGTCGACCAACGCGAACTTTCTGGCCGTCGACGGCCCCGAGCTGATGGACCGGTACGTCGGGGAGAGCGAGAAGGGCGTCCGGGAGCTCTTCGAGCGCGCGCGTCGGCTCGCCCCGTCGGTGGTGTTCCTCGACGAACTGGACGCGCTCGCGCCGGCCCGCCGCGACACCGACACCGGCGCCGCAGAGCGCGTCGTCTCCCAGCTGCTGACGGAGCTCGACGGCCTCTCGGCCCGCGGCGAGGTCGCCGTGCTCGCGGCGACGAACCGCCCGGACTCCGTCGACCCGGCGCTGCTCCGGCCGGGCCGCATCGAGAAGCGCGTCGAGGTCCCGGTCCCGGACCGTGACGCGCGGGCCGCCATCCTCGACGTGCACCTCGCGGACGTCACGACCGGCGGCGGCGTCGACACCGGCGCGCTCGCTGACGCCACGCCGGGCTACACCGGCAGCGACCTCGCCGGCGTCGTCCGGGAGGCCGCCCTGCTCGCGATGGAAGACCACCTCCGCCAGACGGATTTCGACGCCGAGGACGCCGACGGCCTCGTCCTCCAGCAGGACCATCTCAGGCGGGCAGTCGACCGCACCGAGCCGTCGGTCGGCGAGTCGGCGTGACGCGACCCAGCGCCCGAGCCGGCCCACGGGGTTTGGGGTGCCGTTGAAGGCCCCGAGGACCGAACTCGGCGTATGGAACAGCAGAACCTCGTCGTCGGCGTGCACGTGATGGTCGCGGTCGCAATCGCGGCGTTCGGCCTCTACCGGGTCTCGCGCGGCCAGCGGATTCCCGGTCTGCTGAACGTCGGGATGGCGGCTGCCGTCGTCGGCGTCGGCGTCTACATGGGTCGCCTGGTCTGAGGGCGTCCTCGCGAGACCGCGCCAGCGGCTGTCAGGACGCCGAGACACACTCCGGGGGCCACCAGTTTGGTCCGTGTTTGAAGCCACAGAACACCGACCACTAGCCGTGACCGAAGACACCGACGAGACGGCCGACACGGCGACAGTGGACGAAGCGACGACGGAGTCGTCCGTGACCACCGACACCGACGCGACGACGGACGAGAGCGAGGACGTGGTCGTGGACCTCGACTCGGCGGAGGCCTACGAGCAGCGCGTCGACGAGCTCGAAGCCCTCGTCGAGGAACAGGGCGAACAGATCGAGGAACTGGAGGACCTGTTGCTGGACCTCTCGGTGCGCGCGGCGGACGACCGCGGCATGGGCGTCTGTCCGGAGTGCCACGGGCCAGTGGAGAAGATCGACCCGTGGTTCGGGTCGGCGCGAATCGAGTGCCGTCGCTGCGGCGAGGTGTTCCACGAGTACTAGCCCAGATAAGCACTCCAAACTGGTGGGGTATCCCTTTGAGGCCGGGCGCGTCCCTAGGGGAGAGTGACGTGGTACCACGCGGCAACCGACGCAGTCCACTCACCACCACATGGTCTCACGGGAACAGATACGACGGAGCAAGGCCGTCCAGCGGACCACCGGCAGGACGTTCCACGTCGCGACCCGGTTCCTCCCCGGACAGGTCCGGTACCCGACGTACGTCCTGTACGCGTTCTTCCGGCTGACGGACGAGATCGTCGACGACGAGGACCCCGGACCGCCCGAGGCCCAGCGCCGGGAACTCGAGCGCGTCCGCGAGGCAGCACTCGGAGAGCGCGAGACCGACGAGCCAGTGCTCGCGGCGTTCGCCGACCTCCGGGAGCGCCACGACATCCCCCGCGAGGAGGTCGACGCGTTCGTCGACTCGATGCTGATGGACGTCGAGGACACCGTCCGGTACCGGGACCACGACGAGCTGTCGACGTACCTCCGCGGGTCCTCGGTCGCCGTCGCGTACATGATGCTCGAAGTCATGGACCCCGAACAGAAGGCGGTCGCGCGACCGCACGCCGCCTCGCTGGGCGAGGCGTTCCAGCTCACGAACTTCCTGCGGGACGTCCGGGAGGACGTCGTCGACTACGACCGCGTCTACCTCCCGGCCGAGACGCTGGACGGCTACGGTGCCAGCCACGGGGACGTCACCAGCCTGTCGTTCTCGCCCGCCGTCGGGCACGCCGTTCAGGCGGAGCTCCGGCGAACCGAACGGCTCTACCACCACGGCGTCGACGGCATCCGTTACCTGCCCGACGGCTGCCAGTTCCCCGTGCTGGCGGCGGCTGTGATGTACGCCGACCAGCACCGGCTGATCCGCGACCGGGGCTGCGACGTGGTCTCCGAGCGGCCGACGCTGACACTCCCGCGGCGACTGAGTCTCGTCGCCCGCGCGTGGCTGCGCTGGCAGTTCACCGACGACCCACTCGACGTGTTCTACGCCGTCACCGACCTCGCGGCGCCGGACGACGACGAGTTCGCCGTCCCCGCGAACACGAACGCCGCGGTCGGCGACGCCACTGCGAACTCTGACTGACGGGCAACGCTGCGCCACCGGATGGCCCGCTACCGGCCGCCGCGCAGCAGTTCCGAGATACGGTCCCGGATACGGTCGTGGTCGCCGAGCCGGAGGTAGTAGGCGCCGGTGCCGTCCTCGTAGTAGTCGTCGATCTCGCGCTCGACAGTGAACCCGAGATTCCGGTAGAACCCGATGGCGTTCTCGTTGGTCTTCCGGGCGTGACAGGACGCCTTCCCCGCCTCGGAGGCGACCGACGCGACGAGGCGCTCGCCGAAGTTCTCGCCGCGGTACTCGGGCGCCACCGCCAGGAAGAGAATGTAGCCGTCGGAGCGCGCCGCCGCGAACCCTATCAGGTCGTCGCCGCCGTCGTCGTCACCGTCGTTGCTGCCGTCACCCGCGAGGAAACAGTGGACCGTCGCCCGCCGGTACGCGTTCGCGAAGAACCCGCGTCGCTGCTTCAGGAGGCCCTCGTGCTCCCGGATGTGCTCTTTCAGCGCCCAGGCCGCTTCGAGGTGTTCGTCGCTGCCCGGGGGAACCACCTGTTCGTCCACCGTGACGCTCACCCGAGACGGTAGCGCGCCGACGACCATAATTCCACCGTCCCGCGGGGGCTCGCCGTCGAAATGCTTTCCTCCGTGCTCGCCGTCGCGTCCGACGATGACCACAGCCGACTCCCGGGGTGCGTCGCGGTGACGTCGTTCACGCTCCGCGACCACACCGCCGACGTCGCCGTGGAAGCCGACGCCGACAGCCTCGGCGGCGTGTTCGCCGCGCTCGCCGACGGCATGGCCGCCGCGATGGCCGACGGCGATGTCCCCGACGCGGGCGAGCGGTTCGCCGTCGAGGAACGCGCCGAGTCCCGGGAAGCCGTGCTCTACGACTACCTCAGCCGACTCCTCTACGAGCGAGACGTCCGCGGCGTCCTCCCCGTCGACAGCGACGCGACGGTGCGCGAGGTGGCCACCGGCAGCGGCGACACCGGGGCGGGCGAGGACGGTGAGGAGGACGCCAGCGAGTGGGTGGTCGAGGCGACGGCTCGCGGCGTCCCGCTGAGCGAACTCCACGCCCGCGACCTCAAGGCCGTCACGTACTCCGAGATGGTCCTCGAGCCCCGCGAATCCGGCTGGCACGCGTACGTCGTCTTCGACGTCTGACGCCGCACCTGCGAGACTTTTCGGTGTGGCGGCCGTACGACGACTATGGCTCTCGCAGGTCTCGGGGCTCCCACCCACGTCCGCTACGTCGTCGACGGGTCGTCGGCGGTCGAGGCAGTAGCGTTTCTCCTCGACGTCCTCTCGGCCCCGGTGAACGCGACCGCGGTCGGCGCCGGCGGTCTCGCCGTGGTCACGGCTATGGCGGCGTTCCTCCGGTACCGGCCCGCCGCCGCCGACATCGACGCGCTGCGCGACGCGCTCGCCAGCTACCGCGCGTTCGTCCCGTGGATGCTCCGGCTCGCGGTCGGCCTGCCGCTGGTCGGCGCCGGGTTCGCCGGCTACTTCTTCTCGCCGGCAGTCCAGAGTCCCACGCGCGTGCTCCAGGTGTCGCTGGGGTTCCTGTTGCTGTTCGGACTCGCCACCCGGGCGGTGGCGCTGGCCGGACTGGCCGTCTACCTCGCCGGTCTCGTCGTCGACCCAGACCTCCTGTTGGCCAGCGAGTACGTCGGTGGCTTCCTCGGCATCGCCGTGCTCGGCGGCGGCCGCCCGAGTGCCGACCACCTCCTCCAGCGGGTCGCCGCTGCCGACGACACCCTCTACGGCCGACTGGACCCCCTCCACCCACTGGTCGACCGATTCAACGACGTAGTTGCGCCCTACGAGCGGTTCGCGCCGACTGTCGTCCGCGTCGGCCTCGGCGTCAACTTCGCGCTGCTCGGGTTCTGGGAGAAACTCGCCCACCCCGGGCGCGCGCTCGCCGTCGTCGAGAAGTACGGCCTCACCGCCGTCGTCCCCGTCGACCCCGGCCTCTGGGTAGTCGGCGCCGGGCTCACCGAACTCGCAATCGGCGTTCTCCTCGTGTTCGGCCTGTTCACGCGAGCCACCGCCGCCACCGCGTTCCTCGTGCTCACGACCACGCTGTTCGGCCTGCCCGACGATCCAGTGCTCGCACACGTCACGCTGTTCGGGCTAGTCTCCGCGCTGTTCGTCACCGGCGGCGGCCCCCTGTCGGTCGACGAACGCCTCGGCACCGTCTCCGACCGCGCGCGAGTCCGTGCGACCGCGGAGTAGACGAAACGTATTCCAGCGCGGACGGCGGACGGACACGTATGACTTCCTTCGACGCGCGCGGCCACCACCTCACCGAGGTCGAGCCGGACGTCTGGGAGCTCGCCCGGGACGACGAGATGCGCGTCCCGGCGCGCGTGCTCGCCAGCGAGGCGCTCCTCGAGCAGATTGGAGGCGACAAAACCCTCGACCAGCTCCGGAACGTCGCCTGCATGCCCGGCGTCGTCGCGCCCGCGCTCTGCATGCCCGACGGCCACCAGGGCTACGGCTTCCCCGTCGGCGGCGTCGCCGCCTTCGACGCCGAAGACGGCTGTATATCGCCCGCAGGAATCGGCTTCGACATCAACTGCGGAGTGAGAATGGTGAAGACGAACCTCACTTACGACGACGTCCGGGGCCACGAGGAGGAGCTCGTGGACGCGCTGTTCGACGCCGTGCCCTGCGGGCTGGGGGGCGGCGGCGTCCACGACGGCAACCACACCGACCTCGACGAGGCGCTGGAGCGGGGCGTGGACTGGTGCGTCGAGGCGGGGTACGCCGTCCGCGAGGACCGCCTGCACTGCGAGGACGAGGGCCAGCGGCCGGACGCCGACCTCGACGCCGTCTCGAAGAAGGCCCGGGACCGGGGCGCCAGCCAGATGGGGTCGCTGGGGTCGGGCAACCACTTCCTCGAAGTCCAGCGCGTCACGGACGTCCACGACGACGAGACGGCCGACGCCTTCGGTCTCGCCGAGGACCAGATCGTGGTCCTGATTCACTGCGGCTCGCGGGGGCTCGGCCACCAGGTGTGTTCGGACTACCTGCGGCGCATCGAACAGGAACACCCCGACTTTCTGGAGTCGCTGCCGGACAAGGACCTCGCGGCGGCGCCCGCGGGCTCCGAGCTCGCCGAGGAGTACTACGGTGCGATGTGCGCCGCCATCAACTTCGCGTGGGTGAACCGCCAGCTCATCACGCACGCCGTCCGGGAGACGTTCGCGGACGTCTTCGACGCGCCGGACTGGGAAGCCCTCGAGATGGACCTGCTGTACGACGTGGCCCACAACATCGCGAAGCGCGAGACCCACGAGGTCGTCGCCGGCGAGGACGACGACGGCGGCTACAGCCTCTACGGCGACGGCGAGCGCGTCGACCGCGAGCTGTTCGTCCACCGGAAGGGCGCGACGCGGGCGTTCCCCGCCGGCCACCCGGACGTCCCGGCAGCGTACCGCGAGGTCGGCCAGCCAGTCATCATCCCCGGGTCGATGGGTGCGGGCAGCTACGTCCTGAAGGGCGGCGACGGCTCGCTCGGCCGGTCGTTTGGCTCCACCGCCCACGGCGCCGGCCGCCTGATGAGCCGCACGCAAGCCAAAGACGAGTACTGGGGCGGCGACGTGCAAGACGACCTCCGCGAGGACAGCGACATCTACGTGAAGGCGGCCTCCGGCGCCACCATCGCCGAGGAGGCCCCCGGCGTCTACAAGGACGTCGACGACGTCGTCGGCGTCTCCGACGCCCTCGGCATCGGCGACCTCGTCGTCCGCACCTACCCCGTCTGTAACGTCAAGGGGTGACCGTCAGTGCCGTCGGCCCGCGCACCGGTCAGAGCGAGGTGTCGGCGAGTGCGATTAGTTCTCTCGCGTCGTCGAGACGCTTCTGCCGGAGTTCCTCGCCGATGCCGGGGTCGTCCAATCCTGCCAGCGCGTTCAACGCGCGGTCGATTCCGTGGACGCTCGCCGCGAGGTCCTCGGCCGTCTCGCAGGTGAGGTCGTCGTCCCTGATTCGGTGCTTGCGTCGGAGGCGTTCGCGACGGAGCATCGACTGAACCGACTCGATTTCTTCGCGCCGGTCGGCCGGTACGGAGTCGAGGCGCTTGCACTCGAAGACGAACGCCTTCAGGTCGATGGTGGTGTCGCCGACGGTAAGCTCGTCTGGAATCGACTCGCCGATGCTGTTCGAGGACCGTTCGACGCGGTCAAGCAGTCGCTCTCGTTCTCGGTCGTCCATACCTGCCGCGTGACGGGCATCGGCATTAGTCGTTCTGAGCAACTCGATACACTAACCCTGTTGACACGGTGGGTTTACGTGGCGCGCGGCGTAGTTCTCGGGAGTGGACGACGACGCCTCGACGGACGTGTTCGACGTGGTTTCGCAGGCCACTCGCGCCGACATCTTGCGCGCCCTCGCCGACTTCCACCGGAGCGAGGGCGCGGACGCGAGGCTCGCGTACAACGACCTCCGGAAGCGCGTCGGCGAGCGCGACAGCGGGAACTTCACCTACCACCTCGACCGCCTCGATGGACTCGTCGAAGGCGGGGCCGACGGCTACCGGCTCTCCCGCGTGGGGATGCGCGTAGTGTCTATGCTGCGGTCGGGATTCCTCGACACCGACTGGACGTGGGGACCGGTGGATGCGCCGGGGGAGTGCTGGACCTGCGGCGACGACCTCTGTCTGCGTTACGAGGCGGGCGCGCTCCACGTGACCTGCGGCGACGACGACCACGCGCTGGCGCTGTACGTCCCGCCGAGCTTTCTTCAGTCACAGCCCCGGGATGTCGTCGCCGAGCGCGCCGGCTTCCTCGAAAACCGCTGGGGGTCGCTGACCCGAGCGGGCGTCTGCTCGGAGTGTTCGGGGCGCGTCAAGGGCGAACTCGAGCTATGGCACGGCGACCCCGAGCACTACGTCTATCACGGCGACTGCCACCACTGTGGGTTCCAGCACGTGCTTCCCGTCGGGCTGTTCCTACTCGGGCACCCCGACGTACTGGCTTTCCACTTCGACCACGGCGTCGATGTCCGTACGGTGCCGTTCTGGACGCTGGACTTCTGCGAACCGGGCGCCGAGTCCGTGGTGTCGAGGGCGCCGCTCCGGGTGCGCGTCGTCGTCGAAGCGGGCTGCGAGACACTGTCACTGACCGTCGACGGCGACGGTGAGGTAGTCGAAACAGAGCGCACCTGACCGACGACGGCAGCGAGACTGGCGCGGAGCGACCCCTACCGCGAGAAGCCCGGCCCGGACGGTCCACCGGGACCGCCCGGCGAGTCCGGACCCTGCGTCTCGGAGAGTTCGACGCGCCGGGACTCCCGGCTCCCCTCGACTTCGCTGCCGTCCTCGAAGCGCACGAAGTTCAGGTAGAACGGCTCCCCGCAGCCCGGTTCGTCGGCGTCGCTCGCCTCGCTCGCGTCGGGCGGGTGCGACCAGTCGAGCACGCCTCCCTCCCCGCAGTCCAGCCGCACGCCGTCGAACTCGTCGGCCTCGTAGTCGTCCTCGGCGGGGTCGGCGTACGTCCAGCCCTCCAGCGGGAACGGCGTCACGGACTTGTCCGCCATGTAGGGGTCGCGGTCGAGTTCGGCGACGGCGCCACACCGCGGACAGTAGTACGAGACGGCGACCATACCAGTGGTTCGGGCGCGCGGCGTAAAGCCAGTGCGGCGCCGGCAGCCCGACGACCGGGCGTAGCCGGTCGCGGCGGTGGTCTCCGAGTGGCAATACTCGTGGCGGGATGGTCGTTTTATCTTCCACCAGTCGGAACCGGTGTGTATGGAATTGTCTGACAGGGACATCCGGGTAGACGTCCGACACCTCGGCGGCCTCCTCGGTGAGGTACTGCGGGCCCAGACCTCCGACTCGACCTTCGACGCGGTCGAGGGGCTCCGCACGCGGGCTATCGAGAACCGCGACCGCGGCGACGGCGACCACGGCGACCTCCGCGCGCTGTGTGCCGACCTGGACGACGAGGACGGACTGGCAGTCGCTCGCGCCTTCACCACGTACTTCGAACTCGTGAACCTCGCGGAGGAACGCGACCGCATCCGCGCGCTCCGCGAGCAGAGCCAGGCCGGCCGACCCGACGACGGCCTCGAAGCCGCCGTCGAGGCGCTCGCGACCGCCGACCCGGAGACCGTCCAGCGCGCGTTCGAGGACGTGCTCGTCGAACCGACGTTCACCGCACACCCCACCGAAGCCCGGCGCAAGACCGTGAAGTCCCAGCTCCGGTCGGTCGCGGACGAACTCGAGACGCTCGACCAGCAGCTCCTCACGACCAAAGAGCAACGCCAGCACGAGGAGGCGCTCGCGGCCACCGTGACGAGCCTCTGGCAGACCCGGCAGGTCAGGCAGCGCCGGCCGGAGCCGTTCGACGAGGCGCTGAACGTCCAGTGGCACCTCGAACACGTGCTCTTCGACGTGGTCGGCGAGGTGTACCGCGAGCTGGAGCACGCGCTCGACGACGACGACCTGGAGGCGTCACTGGACGTGCCGAAGCTCCTGGAGTTCCGGTCGTGGGCGGGCAGCGACCGCGACGGCAACCCCTTCGTCACGCGCGAGGTCACCGAGCGCACGCTCGACCGCCAGCAGCGCGTCGTCCTGGAGAAGTACCTGGAGGCCGTCGACGACCTCGTCGACGTCGTGAGCCACGACGGGTCACGGCTCTCGCACTGCGACCGGTTCGACGACCAGCTCCGCGCGAACCGGGAACGGTTCCCCGCGGCGGCCGACCGCGCCGCCGACGAGTACGACGGCGAGCCGTACCGCCAGCAGGTCGCGCTGCTGACCGAACGTCTCGACCGCGTCACCGACCCCCGCGACGGCGGGTACGCCACTCCCGACCAGTTCCGCGCGGAACTGGCGGGGCTGGCCGAGGACCTCCGTGCGAACGGGGCCGACGAGGTGGCGCGGCTGCACGTCGACCCGCTCGTCCGGCAGGTCGAGACGTTCGGGTTCACGCTCGCCAGTCTCGACCTCCGCGACCACCGCGAGAAACACACGCACGCCATCTCGGCGGTACTCGACCGGCACGGCACCGACTACGCGGGGATGAGTGAGTCCGAGCGCGTCGACTTCCTCACCGACGCCATCACGCAGCCGTCGCCGATGCTCGATCTCACCGACACCGACGCCCTCGACGACGAGGCTACCCGCGTCCTCGAACGGTTCGACGCGCTCGCGGACTGGCACCGCGAGTTCGGCGTGGACGCCATCGACACGTACTGCATCTCGATGTGCGAGCAGCCCAGCCACGTCCTCGAAGTCCTGTTCCTCGCCGACCAGGCCGGCGTCGTCGACCTCCCCGAGACCTGCAACCTCGACGTCGTGCCGCTGCTGGAGACCGAGGCCGCGCTCTCGGACGCCCGCCGCATCATGGGGACACTGTTCGAGAACGAGGCGTACGCGGCGGCCCTCGAGGCACGCGGTGACACCCAGGAGGTGATGCTCGGATACTCTGACTCCAACAAGGAGAACGGCTACCTGGCCGCCCGGTGGTCGCTGTACCGGAACCAGAAGCGCCTCGCGGCCATCTGCGAGGACTACGGCGTCGACCTCCGGCTGTTCCACGGGCGCGGCGGGTCGGTCTCGCGGGGCGGCGGCCGGATGAACGACGCGCTGCTCGCGCTCCCGAACGAGTCGGTCACCGGCCAGGTGAAGTTCACCGAGCAGGGCGAGACCATCGCCGAGAAGTACGCGAACCCGACCATCGCGGAGCGGGAGCTCGAACAGATGCTGAACGCCCAGCTCCGCGCCCGGGTGAACGCCATCGAGACGCCGACCGAGCCGGTCGCCGACGAGTGGCTGGAGGCGGTGGCGACGGCGGCCGACGCTGCCCGGGAGTCCTACCGTGACCTCCTCGACAGCGAGGGGTTCGTGTCGTACTTCGAGCACGCCACCCCCATCACCGTCATCGAGAACCTCAACCTCGGATCGCGGCCGGCGTCGCGGAGCGGGGACCGCAGCATCGAGGACCTGCGCGCGATTCCCTGGGTGTTCTCGTGGACGCAGTCGCGGTGCATCGTCCCGGGCTGGTACTCGCTGGCGACCGGCCTCGACGCGTACCTCGACGACGGCGGCGACGTCGAGACGCTCCAGGAGATGTACGAGTCGTGGCCGTTCTTCAGGACGGTGCTCGAGAACGCCGCCCACGCGCTCGCCCGCACCGACATGGCGGTCGCCCGCGAGTACGCCGACCTCGCGCCCGACCCGTTGCGGGACCGCTTCTTCCCGGAGATCGAGGCGGAGTACGAGCGCGCGGTCGACCTCGTCACGACCGTCGCCCAGACGGACGACCTCCCGATTCCGGGGTGGCTCGCGGAGAGTCTCGACCGCCGGAACCCCTACGTCGACCCGCTCCACCACCTCCAGATGCAGTTGCTCGCCACGGACGACCGGTCGTCGGTCGAGGAGCGGGCGCTCCGCCTGGCCGTGAAGGGCATCGCCGCCGGCATGCAGAACACGGGGTGAGCGCTCGCGAGCCCGCAGCAGCCAGCAGGGGCTTACGAAAAGACCTATTGCTCGACCCGCCGGACGTTCCTGTATGATAGACGAGACTGCCGAGGAGATCCGCGAGATGCGGACGCACTCCTCCTCGGTCGTCGCGGTGAAAGCGGCGCGAGCCCTCGAAGCGCTGCTGGACGGCGAGTATCCGACCGTCGAGGAGTACGTGCGGGCGCTGGAGCGCAACAGCACGGCGCTCCGGCGCGCCAACCCCTCCCACGCGTCGCTGGTGACGACCCAGCGGGAGGTCGTCGAGCGCGTCCGCGACATGGACCCCGCGTCGGTGATGGAGGCCCAGGAGCTGACGGCCGCCGCCATCGACGACGTGGTCGATCGCGTGAACACCGGGAAACACGAGGCAGCCGAAGCCACCGCCGACCGCATCAAAGACGGCCAGACGCTGCTCACGCACGACTACTCGTCGACCGTGCTGGAGGCCATCGAACTGGCGGCGCGGGACGGCAAACACCTCGACGTGGTCGTGACTGAGGCCCGGCCGCGACACCTCGGCCGGAAGACGGCGCGGACGCTGGCGGCGATGGACCGCGTCGACCCGACCCTCATCGTGGACGGCGCGTCCGGCTACTACCTCGGCGACTGCGACCAGGTCCTGCTCGGGATGGACTGCATCGTCGAGGACACGTACTACAACCGCGTGGGGACGTACCCGCTGGTGGCGACGGCGGCCGACGTCGGGACGCCGGTGACGGTGGCCGGGTCGGGCGCGAAGCTCGTCGAGTCGGGGTTCCAGTTCGAGAACGACTTCCGGGACACGAGCGAGGTCATCCGGGAGCCGCCGGAGGGCTTCGAGGTGCAGAACCCGGCGTACGACGCGACGCCGACCCGGCTGCTGGACGCCGTGGTGACGGACGAGGGCGTCCGGGAGTACTAGACGGGACCGCCGGCGTTCTCCTACAGTTCCGGCGGCTCGCTGCGGCCGACGGCTATCTCGTGTGCTTCGACGTCTTCGAGCGCGGCGACCCGGCCGCCGACTTCGACGCGACCTGCCTCCTCGCTGTCGACGACGATGGTGGCGACCTCGCCGGTCTCCTCGAAGCGCGTCTCCGCGACCCGGCCGGCGACCCGGCGGTCGTCGCCCGTCAGGACGTCGCGGCCGCTGACGGTCGCGTAGACGTCGCCGTCGACGGACTGGAGGTCTCGCACGCAGCGCCGGATAGAGGCGTAGGTCCGCGGGAGTTCGACGCCGTCGTCCGGTTCGTAGAGGGTCTCCGTCGCCGTCGACCAGATGACGGTGCCGAAGAAGCCCGAGACCAGGAAGCCAAGCGCCGAGCGGTCGAAGATGACGCCGTAGCGCTCGGAGTCGTCGCGGACGGCGTCCTGCGTGGCGTACACCGAGTAGTGGCCGTCGGCGACGGCGATGACGGGGGTCGTGATGCCGCGACGGCCGCGCGCCGTCGTCGTCGAACGACTGTAGTCGAACTCCTCGGGGTCCGGGGCGTCACGGGCGGGCGTGACGACGACGTCGACGCTCACGCCGCGGTCTTTCGCGGCCGCAAGGTCGTCCGCGAAGCGCTCGAGGAGGCTGGGCGTGAGCGAGCACACGAGCTCGAACTCCGCCTCGTCGACGACTTCGCCGAAGTACCGGACGATGGTCGACCGCGACTTCACCAGCGAGACGGCCTCGGTCTCGCGGGCCGGCTTGGTGTACTCGGCTTCGAGCGCGCCGACCATCTCGGTGAAGTCCTGGCGAAGGCTCGAGAAGGCTTCCTCGGGGTCGAGGGCGACGACTTTCATCGGGCGGGACTCCCGGAGTTCGACGAGTCCGCGGTCGCCGAGACTCCGGACGGTGTCGTAGACGCGTGGCTGCGGGATGTCGGTGCGGTCGGCGATGTCGCTGGCGGTGAGTTCGCCGTGCCGGAGCACCGTGAGGTAGGCTTCGACCTCGTACTCGCCGAGGTCGAATCCCCTGCCGACGCGCTCGACGGTCCCGCGGAGGTCCTCGTCGCTCATACCCGTACGGACGAACAGCCCCGCCTTTTAGGTGGCGGTCGGCGGGCCGCGACCGCGCCACCGGAGTGCGGGTGGGACCTCGGCAGTCACTCGGCTCGCTCGCGATCTCGTAGATCTCGTCGCCGTACCTGAGGTAGCAGGGTTCGTCCAGCCCGAACGGCGGCGTCACGCCCGACGGCGCCTCGTAGCGGACGGTGTCGACGCCGTCCTCGAAGAACGGCAGGGCGTTCCGCAGCGGATTCGGGTCGCCCATCACCTCCATCCGGGGTCGGAGGAGCTGTTCGACGATGCGGTCCCGTATCGGGCGCGAGGGCGGGACGCCGGCCTCGCCGACGCGCTCGACGGTGAGCACCGACAGCGGCGTCTCCTCGGTTGGCGCCTCGCTGGACGTGACGGTGACCGTGCTGCCGTCGCGACTGGTGTCGGGGTCACCGACTGGAGTGAGTTCCAGCGGGTCGCCGTCGAGGTCGAAGCGCGCGCTGGCGGCGACGTGAAACGACCCGTCGCGGTCGTCGTTTATCGGGAACCACCCGGAGACGGTGAACGCGTACTCGCCGCCGCCGAGCCCGGCGAGGTCGACGTCCTCCTCGGCGGCGGCGCCCCCCGTCGGCGCTTCGCTGTTGTCGACAGCGAGCGTCCACTCGTGGGTCGCGCCCGACGGGAGCACGTGCAGCGGCTCGGGGTGGTACTGGGGCGCGATTCGGTACCACTGGCCGTCGACGCGCTTCGAGAGCGTCCAGCCGTAGAAGTTGGCGCGGTACTCGTGGTCGGTGTCGTTCGCGAGCGTCAGCGTCGTCTCACCGGCCGGCAGCCCGACGGTCTCCGGGTCCGGCGAGAGCGAGAGCGCGGCGTCGGCGTGCTCGGGGTAGCAGACGGCGCGTCCCTCGTCGGGCACCGGACAGTCGACGGCCGACGCCGGCTCGCCGAGGTCCAGCAGTTCGGTGGGAGTGGTGGTCCCGTCGTCGGTCGTCGAGGTCCCCGGCTCCGTGCTCGTGGTGGGCGACTGCGTCGTCGTCGTCGCTGTCGTCGAGTCGTCCGACTGGCCGGGGGACCCCAGACAGCCGGCAGCGGCGCTGGAGGCACCGAGTGTCGCCACCGTGCCGAGGAGGGCGCGTCGCTTCATACCCCGTCGGTTTCACTGCTGCCGGTAAGTGTCTCGTGGGTGGTCAAGCGGCCGTTTCACATGAACATCCGGTCGTCGGGGCGCTCCGCCTCGGGCGCTTCCTCGAGGCGTTCGCTGAGCTGCTCGTAGTGGTCGGCGACCTCTGCCGCGAACGCCTCCAGCGGACCGGTGTCGACGTCGAGGCCGTAGACCTCGCTCGCGGTCTCCACGAGCCGGACAGCGGCCTCGGCGTCCGGCGCCTGTGCGTGGACGGGCGTCGTAAACACGGCCGCCCGGAACGGCGAGTCGATGCCGCGCTCGAGCAGCGCCGCGTTCACGCCGTCGAGGAACCCGTTGCCCATCGGCGGCACGTCGCTGTCGGCGAGCCGGGTGGCCTGATAGTCCTCGGTGGCGACGTAGTACGTCTGGTGATCGTCGGGGCCGTGGGGCATCGGTACCCCCGCCATCACGGCGACCTCGGCGACGTCGCTGGCGTCGAGCCAGTCGGCCAGCGCCGACGTGAACGGCTCGGCGGCCGACACGGGGACGAACAGCTCGCCGACGAGCACGGTCACGTCGAGGTCCTGGCGGGAGAACAGCCGGGTGTGGTGGCGGGGCGTGCCGTTCTCGAACGGCGTGATTGCGGGGAGGTCGTCGGCGGCGACGTGGCCGGTCTGTTCGAGCCCGAGGTGGTCGACGAGGTAGTCGGCGGCGGTGAGGCCGGCGAGCCCGAACTGGGAGAACCCACACAGCAGGATGTCGCCGGCCGCGGTCTCGTGACTGAAGTGGAAGGACCCGGCGTCGACGCTGGGGTAGGGTGTCGGCATGAGAGCACAGACGGCGACTGGCTCCTTAGCAGTTCGGCCCACTCGATCGACGGGGCGTCACTGCTGGAGTGGCGAGCACGGCATCCGGGTCGGCAGCGGGCGGACCGGTGGGTCAGTCGTCGGCGTGCAGGCGGACGCGGCCCTCGACGCTCGGGTCGATGCCCTGCTGGCGGGCGTAGGCGGCCAGCACCTCGTGCTGGACGTCGAGGCGGTCGACGCGGTGGCGTTCGTCGAGCGCGGGGAACTCGTCGTCCGAGTAGAACAGGTAGTCCGTGGTGGCGACGGTGTAGGTGGCGTCGTGGTCGACGGGCTCCCCGCCGACACGGGCCGCCGCGAGGCCGTCGCCGTCGTGCCACTCCAGCTCGGCGCCGGAGACGTGGGCGTGCCACCAGTCCGGTTCGGCGAACCCGAGGTCGCCGCCCTTCGCCGCGCGGAACACGTCCAGCAGTTCGGCGCCAGTGAGTTCGGCGACGGACACCGGCTCCTCGAAGGGCACGACGCTGACGAGGTCGGCGACGGTCACGTCGCCGTCGAGGGCGGGGCCGTCGCGGACGCCCCCCGAGTTCTGGAGGCCGACGTCGGCGCCGGCTGTCCAGCGGTAGGCGTCGGCGACGAAGTTCCCGATGCGGGACTCGCCCCGGAACAGCGTGCGTTCGGTGCGCTCCATCGGCTCGGCGACGTGCCCGACGACCTCGTCGAGGCCGGCGTCGGCCATCCGCTGGCGGAGCGACTCGGCGACGCCCTCGTGGACGGCGGCATCGTCGACGACGTGGCGGGTGACGTCCCCCGAGTCGAGGTCGACTTCGAGGACAACCTCGCCCCCGGAGCCCGGGCGCGTGATCAGCGTGTCGTCGATGCGTTCGACGCGCTCGCTGGCGATGTGGCCGCCGAGTACGGCGTCGACGGTGGTGGCGGCGGCGAGCTCCCCGTCCCCGCGGCCGAGGTGCGACAGCGCGACGACGTAGTCGGCACCGGCCGCCCGGAGGTCGGCTTCCGCGTCCTCGGCGGCCGCGATCGGGTCGGTGACGGTGAGGTCGCTGGCCATCGGGTTCAGTGCGGGCGTCGAGTCGTCCAGCACGCCGAAGAAGCCGACTGTCACGCCGTCGCGCTCGACGAGCGTCCACGGGTCGACGCCCGCGATTCGGTCGTCGCCGAGGAAGACGTTCGCCGACACCCACGTCTGTGGCGTGGCGGCGACGAGGTCGGCGGTCGTCTCCGGGCCGTAGTCGAAGTCGTGGTTGCCGAACGTCGCGACGTCGGGCTCGACGACGTCGTAGAGGTCCGTCGCCTGCCAGCCGCCGGTCACCAGCGACAGCACGCCCGGCGAGGTATTGTCGCCGCTGCCGGCCGCGATGGCGTCCCCGTCGCGCTCGGCGAGCAGGGTCGCCAGCCTGCCGGCCCGCTCGGGCGTGTCGTAGACGCTCTCGAGGTCCGAGTAGTGATAGATGGAGGGAGCCACGGTGGCGGATGGAGGACGCTGGCGGCCAAGGGGGTTTCGGAACCGGCACCCGGGAGAAAGCGATAAATGCGGGACCGCGGTAGGCGGGGGTATGCTGACGGTCGAGCGCGACGACGGCGGGACGCTGTACGTCGCCGAGGACGAGGGGGAGCGCGGGCAGGACGGCCCGTTCTTCGTGGTGTACCGGACCGAGAGCCGCGAGAATCGCTGGGGGTGGTACTGTTCGAACTGCGAGTCGGTCGACAACGCGATGGACTCGATGGGCCGCATCAAGTGCAACGTCTGCGGGAACTTCCGGAAGCCCGAGGAGTGGGATTCGGCCCACGAGTAGGCGCCCCGCCGGCGGGCTGCCGGCACCCTCGCTTCTTTGCTGCTGTGTGACACACACCGGGTATGGCCGAGACAGCTCTGCTGGCCGCCGAGACCCGGCGGCGCGTGGAGGCGTTCGTCGACGACTGGCTGACCGAGAACGACGTGCCCGGCGCGGGTGTCGCCATCGTGGACGGCGACGACGTCGCCTATCTGGACGGTTTCGGTGCGCGCGACCTCGAGGCCAACGAGCCCGCGACCTCGGACACCCTGTACGGCGTCGCGTCCATCACGAAGTCCGTGGTGGCGACGTGTGTGCTCCAGCTCGTCGACGCCGGCGACGTCGCCCTCGACGACCCCGTGACCGCGCACGTGGACGGCTACTTCGAGGGCCTGGCGGACCCGCCGACGGTCCACGACCTCCTGACGCACACGTCCGGGATGCCCAGCGACGGCGCGAGCGTCGCGCTCGCTGCCCGGATGCTCGGCGAGGGCAGCGAGACAGCGCCGCTGAGCAGCGACGGCGACCACCGCCGCCACGTCGAGCAGTCGCTCGGCGAGCGCGCCGGCGGCGGCGGCGAGGACGGCGAGCGCTTCTTCTACTACAACACGGGCTACACCGTGCTCGGCGAGCTGGTCGAGGCCGTGGACGGCAGAGCCCTCCCGGCGTACGTCGACGACGAGGTGCTGGCGCCGCTGGGGATGGACCGGTCGGTGCTGGCCGCCGACCCGACCGAGCACGAGGACGGCATGACGCCGTACCTGATGGACGAGGACGGGCCCGAGCGCTCGACGTTCC
Source organism: Halobacterium rubrum (assembly GCF_021729015.1). Lineage (GTDB taxonomy): Archaea > Halobacteriota > Halobacteria > Halobacteriales > Halobacteriaceae > Halobacterium > Halobacterium rubrum. Next base: position 1,019,190 of record NZ_JAJQQZ010000001.1, on the reverse strand, counting down.
CGGTGAAGGGCATCGGCGCGGCCGGCGGCCTCCTGAGCACGGCCCGCGACCTCGCAGCCTACCTCCGGTTCGCGATGCACGGCGACGAGGCCGTCGTTCCCGAAGGGCTGCTGGAGCGCGCGCAGCGCGGCCACGTCGGCAGGGGCGAACAGGTCGACGGCACCGAGAAGCGGTACGGCTACGGCTGGATGCGGCGGTCGTTCCTCGGGGGCGACGACCTCGTCGGCCACAGTGGCACGCTGTCGGTGACGTCGGCGTACCTGGGGTTCCTCGCCGAGCGCGAGCTCGGGGTCGCGGTGGCGGCGAACACGGCCCCCGAGGTGCACCCGATGCACGTCGGCCCCGCGCTGCTGGCCATCGTGGAGGGCGAGGACCCGGCGGGCGCCGTGGCCTTCCACGGGCTGCGGGCGAAGGCCAGGCGAGTCGCGGGCAGCTACGAGTCCTACCGGGGTGTCGCGTCGGCCGAGGTGGAGCCCGCCGGCGGGGGCGTCGAGGTGAGCATCGATACGGCGCTCGGCGGGGAGACGGTGACCGCGCGCCCCGTGTCCACCGACCCCGACGACCTCGCGTTCGAGGCGGTGTCGGCGGCCGGCGACCGTGTGCCAGTCGAGTTCGAGCCGACCGCAGACGGCCTCGACCTCTTCGTGCGCCGGTGGCGGCTCCACGCCGACAGCGTCTGAGCAGCGATTCTACAGCAGGGTATGCTACTACCTCGCACGGCAAGAAGGTTTATGACCCGTGCCCGTGAACGAAGTAGTTGCATGGGAGCTGTTACCACTCCTCCCGACGAGCAGGCCCGGTCGATCTTCGACGACCTCGGGTACAGTCTCGCTGGCGACGGCGCCGAGTTCTCCGCCACCCGCGACTGGAAGGAGATACGAGTGCGCGCCGTCACCGACGACGTCGACACGAACGACGAGGGCGGCTACCGCTGCTTCGTCACGTGGGCGGAGCACACAGACGCCCTCGAACGCGAGCTCGAGCGCCGCGACCCGTCCGGCGAGTGGGCGGTGCTCGGCGTCGAGGAGGACGGTGACTACGAGGTCGCGCGCGCACCACCGGCAGAGTAACAGACGCCGCGCGACCGCGGCCGGTCTTTTTGCCGACTACCGAAGTTGTTCGCGAGCCGCAGCCATCCCGGCAGCGGCGTCCACGTCCGCGCCCAGCGCGTCGAACGCGTCCGCGAGCGCGGCGAGCACGAGCGTGACGTTCTCGGGCCGGGCGCCGTGGCCCATACAGCCGATGCGGAAGATGTCGCCCTCGAGGTCACCCAGCCCCGACGCAATCTCGAGGTCGTAGTGCTCGAGAACGTACTCGATGACGTCGCTGTCCTCGACGCCGTCCGGGACGTGGACGGCGTTGAGGCTCGGCAGCCAGTAGTCGTCCTCGGGGTTCAGACCGAGCCCCATCGCCTCGACGCCCGCCTTCAGCGCGCCGGCGACCCGCTCGTGGCGCGCCCAGCGCTCCTCGATGCCCTCCTCGGCGACCAGCCGCAGCGCCTCCCGCAGCGCGTACACGTTCGAGATGGGGGCGGTGTGGTGGTACGCCCGCTCGTCGCCCCAGTACCCCTCCAGCAGCGAGAGGTCCAGGTACCACGAGCGCGCCGGCTCGTCGCGGTCGAGCACCTTGTCCATCGCGCGGTCGTTCAGCGTCAGCGGGCTGGCGCCCGGCGGACACGACAGGCACTTCTGGGGCCCGGCGTACGCGGCGTCGATGTTCCAGTCGTCGACCCGCAGCTCCACGCCGCCGATGCTCGTCACTGTGTCCGCGATGACGAGCGCGCCGTGGTCGTGAGCGGCCTCCGTGATGGCCGGGACGTTCGTCTGTTTCGCGCCCGTCGACGTCTCGGCGTGCACGAACCCGAAGACGTCCGGGTCGAACTCCGCACAGGCGTCCGCGACGTCGTCGGGGTCCAGCGGCTCGCCCCACGGCGCGCCGACGCGCACGACGTCGGCGCCGGCGCGGCGCGCCATCTCCGCCATCCTGTCGCCGAAGTAGCCGTTCGTCGGCGCGAGGAAGGTGTCACCGGGTTCGGTGAGGTTCCCGATGGCGGCCTCCATCGCCGCCGACCCCGTCCCCGAGACCGGAATCGTCCACTGGTTGTCCGTCTGGAACGTGTACCGCAGCAGCTCCTGGGTCTCGTCCATGATCTCCACGAACGACGGGTCGAGGTGGCCCACGAGCGGCGTGCTCATCGCCTTCAGGACGCGAGGGTGTACCGGGCTCGGGCCCGGGCCCATGAGCGTTCGCTGCGGCGGCGACAGCTCTCCGACGTCGGGTGGTGTCTCGGACATACCTAGGCCGGGACGTGGCGGGCGCAAATACCTTCGGGAAGCGGTCAGGGCGCCGCTGTCCCGTGCAGGCCGTCGCAGCGCTGCCGCCGCCCGCTCCGCCACCAGCGCTTACGTACCCGGGGTGCGACCGGCGTCCCATGACAGCCCAGACCGCTGGCGTCGTCGAGCGTACTGTCGACGGCTTCGTCGACACCGTCGTCGGCGCGCTGCCGGACGTCGCCGCCGGCATCGTCTTCCTCGTGCTCGCCGCCGTCGCCGTCCGCGTCGTGATGACCGCCGTGCGCGCGCTGCTCCGGCGGACCTTCCCCGACCAGCCGGTCTACGTCCAGCTCGGCGGGACGCTGGGGTCCATCGTGCTCTGGTTCGGCGTCCTGCTGGCGTTCCTCTCCGTGGTCGGTCTCCCCGAGATCGCCGCTGCGCTCGGCACCGCCTCGGGCTTCCTCGCGCTCGGCGTCTCCTACGCGCTCTCCGGGATGCTCGCCGACGCCGTCGCCGGCCTCTACCTTCTGCGCGACCCCGACTTCAACCCCGGTGACGAGGTCGTCGCGGGCGACGTCACCGGCACCGTGCGCTCCATCGAGCTCCGGAAGACGCGGTTCGAGTCGCCCGACGGCGACACCGTGGTCCGCGCGAACGCCGACGTCGAGAAGAAGTGGACGAAGCAGGTCGAGTGACGCCCGCTAGCACGGCCGCCGACTGACTTATGACGTGTGGCGCCGTACACACCCGTATGTTCCTGGGACACGCCACGGCCGCGTTCGGGATAGTGGCGCTGCTCGCCCTCCAGACCGGCGTGTCCCGCCGCCGCGCGCTCGCGCTCGCCGGCGTCGCCGGCCTGTTCGCCGCTGCGCCCGACGTCGACATGGCGTACGCGCTGGTCGGCCTCGTCGGCGTCGACCCGACCCAGCCCCTCGCCGCGGCGAACTCCTTCTGGGGCGCGTCGACGGCCGTCCACCGGGGCGTGACGCACTCGCTGGTCGTCGCGCTCCCGGCGGCGGCCGCGTTCGCGCTCGCGCCCACCCACCGGCGGCTCGCAGCGGGCGTCCTCGGTGCGCTCGTCGCCGTGGCGTTCGCCGTCTCCGGCCCGCTGGCGGCAGTCGTCGTGGCGGCGTTCGCGCTCACCGGCTGGGTCGTCGCCCGCTTCGGGCACGCCGTCGGTGTGCAGGGTCGCAGCCTGCTCGCAGTCGCCGCGTTCGGCCTCGTCAGCCACCCGTTCGGCGACCTCCTCACGGGCGACCCCCCCGCGCTGCTGTACCCGCTCGACGCCGTCCTGCTCGGCGGTCGCGTGACGTTCACCGCCGACCCGACGCTCCAGGTGCTGGGGGCGTTCGGCGTCGAACTCGCGGCGGTTTGGCTGGGCGTGCTGGGCGCGCTCGCTGTCGCCGACCGCAACCTCGGCGAGTTCGTCGACTACCGCGCGGTCGCCGGCGCCGGGTACGCGCTGGCCGTGCTCGCCGTGCCCGCGCCGACACTGGACGCGTCCTACCAGTTCGTGTTCAGCGTGCTCGCGGTCGGCACCGTCGGCGTCGCACCGAAGCCGACGGCGCCCCGCACGCTTCCCTCGCTCCCGGCGGCCGCGCTGACGGGGCTGGCGGCCGTCACCGTCGCCGGCGTCGCGTACACCGCAGCGTACCTCGCCGGCGTCGCCTGACGAACCGATCGGGCCCGCGCCGAGCCCTGACGCTTAATGCCGGGCACGGACGTAGCAGCGAGTGTGGCTGGACCCTCGACCCTCGCGCCGCTCGTGCGGGACGAGCGCGCGAACGCCGCGCTCTCGTGGCTGGTCGCGGCAGTCGTCGCGGCCGTCGCCGTCGACAGCGCCGCCAGTGATATCGCCTGGGCGGCGTTCGCCGTCGCCGTCCTCGTCGTCGTCGCCGTGCCGCCGGTGGCGTTCCGCCAGCCGACCGCGATGCTCCCCTGGGAGGTCGTCGCCGTCGTCGCCATCCCCTGCGTCTGGCGCGCCGTCGCGACCACGCCGCTGACCGCCGACGTCGCCGCCTACCTCTCCGTCGCCGCGCTCGCGCTGGTCGTCGCCGTCGAGCTCGACGTGTTCACGCCCGTCGCGATGACCAACTGGTTCGCCGGCGTGTTCGTCGTGGTGACGACGATGGCCACCGCCGGCCTGTGGGCCGTCGTCCAGTACGCCTCCGACGTGTTGCTGGGAACGCGCTTCGTGCTGCCGGCGGCGCCGCCGCTGACCGACGCCCAGCAGACCGCCGCCGTCGACGCGCTGATGCTCGACTTCGTCGCGGCGACGGCCGTCGGCGCGCTCGCCGGGGGCGTGTTCGTCTACTACGTCCGGCGGTACGCCGACCCCCACGGCCGCCTCCCCGCGGAGGTCGCGGAGGTGGTGACGGAGTGACGCTCGGCGACCGCCTCGGCGTGTCCGCGCGTCGCCAGCGGCAGGCCGCCCGCGGGATGCAGCTGTCGCTGGTCGGCTTCCTGTTCGTCGGTGTCTACGAGGGCGACACGGGCATCGTGGCCAACGCCGTGCTGGGGCTGGCCGTCACGTACCTGCCGGCCGTCCTCGAGCGCGACTACGGCATCCCGATGGACCCGGGACTGACGCTGTGGATCACGTCGGCGGTGTTCCTGCACGCGCTCGGGGTCGTCGGGCTCCCGGGCAGCGGGACGAACTTCTACGCCCCCGGTGGCATCCCGTGGTGGGACCACCTGACGCACGCGCTGTCCTCGTCGGTGGTGGCCGGCGGCGGCTACGCGGTGGTGCGGGCCGTCGACGAGCACAGCGACGACGTCGAGTTGCCGCCGCGGTTCGTGTCGGTGTTCATCCTCTCGACCGTGCTCGCGGTGGGCGTGCTCTGGGAGGTCGTGGAGTACGCGCTGATGGCGGTCGGCGACCTGACCGGCGGCAGCGTCCTCACGGTCTTCGGCATCGGGGACGTCGTCCTCGACCTCGTGTTCAACGCCGCCGGCGCCGTCGTCGCCGCAGCCTGGGGGACGGCGTACCTCGGCGGCGTCACGGCGGCCCTGCGCCGGCGGCTGGGCGAGCGGTCGGCCGGCGAGTAGTTTTATACCGACACCCGTGGTACGGAGCCACATGGTATTCAAGAAGGTCCGACTCACGGGTACCAGCACGGAGAGTTTCGCCGCCGCCGCAGACGACGCCATCGACCGCGCCGAACAGACTCTGGACAACGTGATGTGGGCGGAAGTCGTCGAGCAGGGCGTCGAAATCGCGTCCGTCGACGGCCGCGAGTACCAGACAGAGGTAGAGGTCGCGTTCGAGCTGGAGAACGGCGAGTAGCGACTTACTCGTCCTCGAAGCGCGCGTCGACGCTCGCGGCGTGCCCCTCCAGTCCTTCGGCGTCCGCCAGCGTCGTCACCGTCTCCCGGAGGTCCTCGAGGCCCTCGCGGTCGAGGCGCTGGACGGTCGTCGACCGCAGGAACGTGTCGACGCTCAGGCCGCCCGTCACTCGCGCCTTCCCGTTCGTCGGCAGCACGTGGTTCGTGCCGGTCGCGTAGTCGCCAGCGGCGACCGGCGCGTACCCGCCGAGAAACACCGAACCGGCGCTGTCGATGCGGTCCAGCAGCGCCTCGTCGTCGTCGGCCTGAACCGAGAGGTGTTCGGCGGCGTACTCCTCGGCGAACACGACCGCCTCGCTCATCGACCGCGCGACGAACACGCCGCTGGCCTCGTGGTCGAGCGCCTGCCGGATGGTGTCGGCGCGCTCGCGGTCGTCGAGCCGGGCCGCGACCTCGTCGGTGATTGCCCCGGCGGTCGCCTCGTCGTCCGTCACAGCGACGACGCTCGCGTTCGGGTCGTGTTCGGCCTGCGCGAGCACGTCCGCCGCGACGAACCCGGGGTCGGCGGTCTCGTCGGCGACCACCAGCAGCTCCGAGGGGCCGGCGAGGAAGTCGATCTCCACGTCGCCCCGGACCTCGGCCTTCGCCGCGGTCACCCACTTGTTGCCCGGCCCGACGACCTTCTGGACGGTGTCGACGGTCTCGGTGCCGTACGCGAACGCGCCGACGGCCTGCGCGCCACCAATCTGATACACGCGGTCTGCGCCCGCGACGTGGGCCGCCGCCAGCGTCACCGGGTTCAGCTCCTCGGCCGGCGGCGTCGCCACCGCCACCTGCTCGACGCCCGCCACGACCGCCGGAATCACGCCCATCAGCACCGACGACGGGTAGGTCGCCGTGCCCCCCGGCGCGTAGACGCCGACGCGCTCGATGGGGCGGAACCGCCGGCCGAGCTCCCTTCCTTCCCCGAACTCCTCGCGCCAGTCCTCGGGCACCTGGGCCTCGTGGAACTCGCGGACGTTCGCCGCGGCGTCCTCGATGGCCTCGCGGACGCCGTCGCCGATCTCCTCGTAGGCGCGCTCGGCCTCGTCGGTGACGTCGAGGTTCCCGACCTCGACGCCGTCGAACTCGCTGGCGAACTCCCGGAGCGCCACGTCGCCCTCCGTCTCCACCCGGTCGAGAATCTCCCGCACGTCCGACCGCACCGCGTCGACGCCGGCGTCCCGCTCGAACAGCGCGCGGCGTCGGTCCGGCGCGAGGTCGGCGACGGCTTCGTAGTCCATACGTGCCGTTGGGTCGCCCGGCGTTAGTGCGTTTTCATCGGCCGTTGCCAACACCGAGAGGCTTAACCGCTGCCTGCGTCGAACGCAGGTCATGACGCTCTCTGCACTCGACGTCGCGACCAACGACGGCAGCGGCGACACCGGGGGCCCCTGGCAGCAGCTCGCGACGGGCTTCTTCGAGGCGTACCCGGAACCACTGTTCGTCGTCGACCGCGACGGTGTCATTACTGTCTGGAACGACGCAGTCGTCGAGATGACCGGGCTGGCCGCCGAGCAAGCGGTCGGCACCCCCGCCATCGAGGTGTTCGGGACGGAGGGCGAAGACGAGACGCTCGCCGACACCGTCGCCCGGCTCGGGGAACCGATACGCGAGGACGACATCCGAACGGCAGAGATGCCGTCCGGCACCCAGCACGCGCAGGCGTCGGCCACCCCACTGACCGACGCCGACGGGGAGGTCGTCGGCGCCGTCGAGGTGCTGACGCTAGTCACGGACGTCGTCGAGCAGCGCCAGCGCGTCGAACGAGCCCAGGAGACACTCACCGAAGAGGTCGAGGCCGCCGTCAACGAACTCACCGACGCGAGCGAGGAGGTCGCCGACTCGAGCCAGCAGATCAGCGACCTCGCGGCCCAGCAGGCCGACCGTATCGACGAGGTCGCCGAGGACGTCTCTCGGCTGTCGGCGACCATCGAGGAGGTGGCTGCCAGCGCCGATGAGGTCCGTCAGCGCAGCGAACAGGCGCGCGAGCGCGCCGAGCAGTCGCTCGAAGCTGCCGAGGACGTACTGGACGCCGTCGAGGCGTTCGCCGAAGCTGGTGACACCGTCGGCGAGAACACCGAGGCGCTGCACGACCGGCTGGCGGAGATCGACCAGCTCGTCGACGTCATCAACGACATCGCCGACCAGACGAACATGCTGGCGCTGAACGCGAACATCGAGGCCGCTCGCGCGGGCGAGGACGGCGAGGGCTTCGCCGTCGTCGCCGACGAGGTCAAGGACCTCGCCAAGCAGTCCCAGAGCCAGGTGGCAGAGATCGAAGCGCTGGTCGCGGACATCGAAGCGGACAGCGAGGAGACGGCCGAGAGCGTCACTGCGGCCATCGACGAGGTCGAGGCGGCCCGAGAGGCCGCCGAACAGCTGGTCGAGAATCAGACCGCCATCGTGGAGGGCATCGGGGAGACCGCCGACGGCGTCGCGGAGATCGCCGACGCGACCGACGAGCAGGCCGAGACCGCCGAGGCCATCGCGGGCGTCGTCGACGAGGTCGTCGAGCGCGCCGACGAGGTCGCCGACGAGACGTCGACCATCGCCGCCGCGAACGAGGAGCAGACGGCGATGCTCTCCGACATCGAGGAGGCCGTCCGCGACGCCGAACGGGCACTCGACGGCGCCGGTGACTCGGGCGGCGACTGAGCCCGACCAGAACGGACGTTCCCGCTACAGATTCGCCTGCCTGCTCCGGGGTCGGTGGTAGTCTTTTTGTCGACACGGCCGTAGTGACAGACAGCGATGTCCGTGCGCAGTCGACTCCAGGGCTGGCAGACGATGTTCCAGATAGAACTGCTGTACGGTGTGCTGTTCGTCGGCGGGTTCGCCGTGCTCGTCTACCGGTTCGACCCGCGAGTCGCCGCCTTCGAGGCGGGCCTGGTGGTCGGGTACATCCTGCGCGTCTGGGAGAAGATGTCCATCTACGAGCGCGCCATCCAGCAGGCCGTCTCCGAGGAGGCCGAGGCGCAGGTGCAGGCAGAAGCCGAACAGCGCGTGCAGGCGGAGGCCGAGGAGCGCGTGGGCGACGAGGTTGCCGAACAGGTGCCGCCGGAGGTCGACGAGCGCGTCGCCGACGAGGTCGAGGAGCGCGTCGAGGAGACGGTGACCGAGGAAGTCGGCGACCGCGTGGAGGAAGAGGTCGTCGACGAGGTCGAGGAGACGGTCACCGAGGAGGTCGCCGACGAAGTCGAGGAGCGCGTCGAGGCGGAAGTCGACGAACGGGTCGAGGAGGAAGTCGCGGAGCAGGTAGCGGCTGAGGTCTCCGAGCGCCTCGAGGAGCCCGCCGAGACGGACGGCGCGAGCTGACTACTCGACCGGGGACCGGTCGACGGTCTCGACGGAGGCGTCCGGAGCGACGTCGACGCTGACGGCCTCTCCGCCGTGCTCGAATCGGACCGTGAGCGCAATCGGGTCCCGCGACCGCACCGAAACCGCAGTGTCGTCCAGCTCGGGCCATATCTGGGAGGGGTGGTGGGCCGTCGTGTCGAAGCCGTGTTCGACGAGGAACCCCTCGACGACGGGGTGGAAGGTGGCGATGGTGGTCCCGGAGAGGGTCGCCGTGCGGCCGCAGCGCGGACACGAGAACTCCGCCAACGACGGGCCGTCGGCGGTGGGCGCCGAGACCAGTTCGGCGTCGATTCGCCCCGTGCAGTCCGCGCAGAAGCCATCGAGTGTGCGGCGGACGCGCTGGTGGTACCAGGCCGCGGCAGCTTCCGGGAACGCCGACCGGTCGACCTGGTCGACAGTGGCCGGCGGCAACGGGATTCGGGCCCCGCTCCCGCAGTCCCGGCACTCCATGCTGGCGGCGCCGTCGGCGTACGCGACGGTCATCCGGCCGCCGCAGCGCTGGCAGTGCCACCCGACGTCCACGGGGTCGACGGCCGCGTCGGCGGTGTAGCTGCCGGCGTGGATCGCACCGACGACCTGCCGGCCGGCGTGCGTGAGCGCGTAGCCGCCGTCGGCCTCGCGGACGAACGCCCCGCGGAGCTTCTCGAGGTGGTAGCTGAAGTTCCCGGAGTCCCGGACGGCGTCGACGGCGGCGAACAGCCCGGAGAACGAGACGGCGTCCTGGGGGTGGTCGGCGAGCGCTCGAAGCACGTCGACGCGGGCTTCTGCGGCGAGCAGGCCGAAGACCTCGGCGGGGTCGCGGGCGTCGACCGCCACTCGGTCGGTGTCTTCGGTCACGCCGGACTGTTGCCGGCCAGTCGTAATGAGTCTGTTCCGGCGCCCGTCGGCGCGGCGGCTGTACGACACTACAGATGAGAGCTATGTGGGAGGCAGCCCTCCGAGTGCTGTATGAGCGATACGGAGCAAGCGACCGACTGGCGGTCGCAGGCCGACGACGGACTGGTGGACGCAGTCGAGGCAGCGTTCCCGGACCGGAGCGTGTCCGGGCTGGCTGGCACCGGCCCGTCGTGGAACGACCAGAACCAGACCGTGCACGTCGAGTTCGCGGACGGCGAGACCGCGTTCCTGAAGGTGGCCAGCGACGGCGACGGCAGCCGCGTTACCCGAGAGTGCGCCGTCACTGACTACGTCCGGGAGCACGCACGGGTCGCCGTGCCGGACGTGCTGGCGGCGGACGCGGACTGCGAGACGCCGTACCTCGCGACGGCGCCGCTGGGCGACCACAGCCTGCGCCGCCAGTGGAGCGAGGCCCACGAGGACGACCGCGCCCGCCTCGCGGAGCGCGTCGGCCGAGCACTCGCCGCCCTCCACGACCACCGCTTCGACGCCCACGGCCACGTGGTCGGTGGCGGCGCGAACGGCCTCGAAGTCGACGAGGGGTCGTGGACGGACGTGCTCGTCGACCGCATCGACTGGATGCACACCATCGCGCCCGCCGACCGCTTCGGCTACTACTACGGCGAGGTCGCCGCCGCCGTCGAGGCGAACCGCGACCTGCTCGACGGGGCGCCCGCTGCGCTCCTGCACGGCGACCCCGCGATGCCGAACTGCTTCCCGCTCGCCGGCGGCAGCGTCGGCTTCGTGGACTGGGAGCTCGCGCACGTCGGCGACCCCGCGCGGGAGCTCCACCGCGCGACGAGCCTCGTGTTCGCGGACGCCGACGGGAACGCGCCGGCCGGTGTCGTCGACGCGCTCCACGGCGGCTACCGCGAGCGAGCGGGCGACTTGCCGCCGGGCTACGGCGACCGCGAGCCCGTCTACGACGCCGTCCGGTATCTCGGGCGCGTCGGCTTCTACGAGAAGTGGGTCGACGTCGTCGACGACGACCCGGAGGCGCTCGCCGACCGCTTCGAGGCCGAGATGGACGCCCGCCTCGACGCGATCCGATGACGAGTGCCGAGGACGGCGACGGCGATGGTGATGAGCGAAGCGGTAGCGGGGGTGCTGGCGACCACTGCGGCGAGGAAGCAGCGAAGACGTGGTGGGACGCGTGGGCCGACCACTTCCAGACGGTCGGCGACATCGACGTCGGCGTGGCGCGGGGACCGGGGGCCCCGCACGACGACGACCTCGGGCTGCTCGGTGACGTGGCCGGCGAGGACGTCGTGGAGCTCGGCTGTGGCGGCGCCCAGTTCGGGCTGGCGCTCGCCGACCGGGGCGCCGACTACACCGGCGTGGACCTCTCGTCTGCCCAGCTCGCGCACGCTCGGGCGAACGCGGCCGGCGTCGGGGCGTCCGACGCAACGTTCATCGAGGCGTCCGTCACCGACCTCCCGCTACCCACAGACGCCTTCGACCTCGCCGTGTCGGCGTTCGCGTTCCAGTGGGTCGAGGACCTCACGGGCTGCTTCCGGGAAGCCCACCGCGTCCTTCGACCGGGCGGCCGCCTGGTGTTCAGCGTGGACCACCCCTGCTACAAGCTCTTCGACCCCGAGTCCGGCGACGTCGCGCGCAGCTACTTCGGAGACAGCCCGCGCCGCGAGTACAGCGAGCCCTTCGACGCAGAGATGGTCGTCTACAGCCGGCCCGTCTCCGAGACCGTCGCTCACCTCGACGACGCCGGGTTCACGGTGGAGGCGATCCGGGAGCCCGGCTACGCAGACCCCGACGAGTACGAGTCGGCGTTCGGTGGGTTCGACCCCGAACTGATGGCGGACGTGCCGCCGACAGTCGTCTACGCTGCGCGAGCTTGCCCCGAGTTGTGAACGGCACCGTCGCCGCCGGGCAACAGTCTGCCAGCACGACCGACGAAAGTGGAGTTGCGCGGTCGGTGTCGAGACGACTCGAACCGACCTTCTCTCTGGCGGGGGCACGGCACCACCGGTGACGCGACCGGCGGCAGCGCCACGCACACACCGTCGAGTGAACGCACAGCGTCGTAATCCGGGCGTCTGCGGGACGGCTAATCCGGACTCCGTCCGCACGTGCGCCCGGCCTGTCGGTGGCGGCTCCGCCTAGGAGGGAACCCGGTACAGTTCGATCCGGAGGCGTGTCTCGTCTCCGTTCGAGTCCGGGAACTCGATTGACCCGTGCGCGTTCTCGACGATCCACTTGATCAGCCAGAGGCCCAGCCCACTGGAGTGCGCCAGTGGCGTCTCCTTGCCCTTCTCCAGCGTATACCGTTCCACGTCCGGAATTGCCCCCTCGTTCCGGATCTCTATCCGGGCCGTATCCTCGCTCGGCGTCGAGACAGAGACCAGAACGGTCGGAGACGCCGCGTCCTGGTGGACAACCCCGTTCTCGACGGCTTCACGCAACGCAACGGTGAGGTTCTCGTCAGCGAGCACAGTCACGCCGTCCACTCCGGAGAACTGGACGTCGGCAGTCGGATGTTCGCCTGTCACTTCGTCGATGGCCGTCTCGACGAGGGGACCGAGGTTCTGTGGCTCGACAGCCGGATCGCCCGTCGTCTGTTGAATGTGGCGGGTTTTCTCCGCGATCTGGACGACCGACTCGGCGGCCTCGATGGCGGTCGCAAGTTGCTGGCTGCTCTCCGCTGACAACGACTCCGTCTCGCCTAGCAGTTCGAGCGTCCCCTTCACGAGGTTCAGGTCGTTGCGGATGTTGTGCCGGAGGACGCGATTGACGATACCTAACCGCTGTTCTCGTTCGTCGACGTCCCGTCGGGCGCTCGTCAGCGAGTACGCCTGCTCCAGCATCAGTTGCGCGTTCGACTCCGGACGATCGGTCGAGCGATACTCCTCGGGTGGGACGTAGAACGGGTTCTTGCAGAGCTGGTTACGGTAGATGACCTGTTCGTGCGTCCGGAGGGCTTTCGCGGCCGACGTCCCGTTGAAGCGTTCGAGGTCGTACTGGCAGAGTGCAGTGACCGGGAGCTCCGGACAGGTCGCGTCGAAGTCCGCTTCGAAGTCGAGGATGTGGTCGAACGACTGGTCGGTGTGGAAACACCACGAGTTCTCGCCGGCGAGCCACAACCCATCGTAGCCGTCCTCGACGCTGGCCCTGGCTTCGTCTTCGAGTGTCGTGATCATCTTGTCAGGGTCGAAGCCGGATTCGAGGTAGACCGCTTCGGCGTCTCGGATGACGAGATCCCCAGCGTCGATGCGTCTCTCGACGTCGACGTTCCCTCGCCGGAGTGCCGCTTTGATCTCGGCAGCGGTGTTGACGTCGAGCAGGTAGACACAGCGATGGCCAGACTGGAGGCCTTCGACGAGGAAGGCCGTGGTAGCAGCCAGCTGGGACTCGTTCGACCGGTAGAAGAGCGCGAGGTGGCGTGGCAGTTCTCGAGACCCGAGTTCCGCACGGAGCTCTGCGGCAGTCGCCTGACGCGTCGTCTCTGCGGCCAACTGCGCCTCGAGTCGTTCCATCGGTATCTCTCCTTTTTTTGACGAGTCATAAAAATGTGCTACTGGATGATAGCAAGCTGAGAGACCGGAGACCAGCGTGATGGCCTCGAACCCAGTCAGTTGCCCCGGTACCCCGCCGACTCTCTCACGCTCGTCTTGCGGACCCGGACGACCGCAGATGGTGTCACTCCGGAGACCCCAAATGACCCCGACAAAGAGGCTTTACCTGTGATTACGAAGGCAAGAGATGTACGCCCGAGACACTACCGGCCGACAATCTACTAGTCGGCTCGGAGAACGTGGAACGCCGCAATCGGCTTTCGAACGAAATCAGAGCGATTAGCGCCTCGGCGGTGTCAAAGAACAGAACGTCTGCCAGTATTCCCGTCCCAGAAATTGCTACGTACAGGGGATATATCAACCATATTTTCCCGACTATCTTCTAACACATCATCCGTGGTAACTACACCGCCGGCAAATTGCGTTTACTGGGTCGGTTTCCTTTTGCTTCCTGCTGTGGTAGCGTTGTTCGTCGGTGTCAACAGACCACATTCCAGCAGCACACCCAGTCCCCCCCGTTGGCATCGACACCGACGTGGGAGACGCACAGCGGGTGACACACCCGCTGTCGTTCTTCCGTTCCGACGGTGATATTGCGTGATTTGGCTGCCGCCTTCGAGAGTTGTACTAAACTGGCGACGATAGACAGCTATCACGATAGTTACTGGCAGGAGCGGGTTTCCCGCTGACTACCTAAAGAGCGGTATGGAGAGTACACGGGAGTTCTCCTACGAGCCTGCGGAGGGCGAAGAGCTGAGCATCGCAGTCGTCTCGGCGGTTGCAGCGGCCCACGACGAGGACATCCTTGAACAAGAGTGGCTCATCAACGAAGACATCAACACGGACGCACTCGACGGACTCTTCCAAGACAACCATCTCAAGATGACCCTCCAGTTTGAAGCGGATTCGACGACCGCGACAATCAGTGCCGACAAACATGGCGACCCGGTCATCACAATCGAATCCCACCGCTAAGTGGGTCTCCCTGCTGAGCGGCTATTGACCAGATACCCCGGTGGAGAGAACGTACACCCAGGCGTCGAAGATACGGCCGATTCCGCGCGCTACGACTCTATACGATATCAGCACGAAGGAATATCTCAGCTCAGGCGTGTCATCCTCGATTAGTTCCGAGAACTCGGCGAGAAAGGGGGTCATCACGGACGAATCGGTCTCAGCGGTAGGCCGTACCTGAAGAAATCTATATTATTTTATAAGTTACTAGCAGCATACGGGATATGTGCGCCTGCGATACTACCGGGCGACAATCTACTAGTAGACTCAGCGAAAGTGGAACGGTGTATTCAGCAGCAAAACTCGCTCGCCGAGCAGCTCTCTGGCGGTGTCACAGCCCAGGTCACCGTCCAGTACCATCGCGCCAATTGATTGCTAGGTATAGAGCGTCTGTTCGGCGATGGGCAAGGCCGTACTAGTCCGCAGTTCCGGAAACGTCTCACCGCACCTGAGTAGGAACTTTGAGGGGACTGAGAGGAAAGTGGAACGTTATGAGTCCAACTGTCCATGAACTTCGAAATGCGATTCGAGTGGCGACGGGTCGCTTCGAGCGGGAGGTTGCGGCGTCGTTTACGAAGGAGGAACTGCAAGCGATTTGTGAGGCCCTCGGAGTTGCTATCGACGAGGCAGGGCAGCCGTCAACAGCACGGATGCGCCGACTCATCCGGACTCAGGTCGGCGTAGAAGAGTCGTTGGAGGCAGCAGACGACTCCACCTTACGGAAGGCCGACCTCCAGGCAATTGCGGAGGCGGTCGAGGCGTCGTCTGATTCGTAGCCGGCATTCGGAGGGTGTCATCGAACAGGTCGCACACCCATCTTTGCCCTCCTGAATCGCTCAGTGCTTGCAGATTGTTCGGCTTAGTAAGATTACTGACCGTCATACAATAATTCTCGACCAGAACATCTCACATAGTCTCGCCTGAATAGAGTCTGGGCTGCGGTGTTTCCCTGAATCAGACGTGAGATGAAGCAGTCAAAATCACCGTGTAGAGGGTGTGAGACGTATTCTATGACACGCTGTACTGGCATGCAGACACAGAGACAACGGTCGGTATAGCCACTTCATGTGTTTTGTTTCAGCTATCGACATCCCGAGTGCTATCCACGCATCAGATTCAACACCTCGTCGACGACATCAGATTCGACGGCGAGTATGTAGCGCTCGTCGGCCTCCAGAATCGTCCCCGGCCCGGCGAGCGCTTCACGGTTTGCGGTCGAGATCAGGAGGCTGCCGGTCGGAAGTGCGATCTCGTCCAACCGCCGCCCCGCTACGGGTGCCGATTCGGTGACGGTCACTTCGATGATGTCGAGATTTGCGGTCGGGTAGATCAGTGTCCGGATGTCCTCGCCAGTGAGCATGTCCGCCGCGTGATCGCCCCCCAGGTACTCTGGCAAGACGGTCGCATCAACCACCTCGTCGTATTCTTGATCGGTCTGCGTCTCGGCGCGGGCGAGTGTCTGGATAGAAGGGGCGAGTTACTGAGCCTCCATACAGATCGCCAGATTCGTTCCCGTCTCGTCGGTGAGTGCTGCGATAGCGTCGGCCCGGGTCAGATCTGTCTGTTTCAGGATCGAGGGGCGGGTGGCATCGCCATGGATGACGAGGCCGGTGTAGGCGTCTGACAGTTCTTCGACGCGGTCCTCGTCGGATTCGACCAACACTACCTCGTGGCCCTGGTCCGCGAGATTCTCGGCCGTCTGTAGGCCGACTCGCCCCCCGCCCGCGATTACGAACCGCTTTGGTTTGCTCATTGTTCGTTGGTTCGAACTGCATCGTTTTCAATTGTCTCTCGGATTCCTACGTGTCCGGAATGGTGGTATTTGGAGCCGTCAGCGACGCTTGTAATGATTTATCAAATGCGAGTACGGCTACTGCGATAGGGGAATTCACCCTGGTCATAAAGTGGGACAAATAGGCCTCTCGAACTGTACGATGTACAAGGAGCGAAACTACAGTTCTCTGGCATGAGCGGAAGTCAGACTCGGTCTCCGGAGGCCGAACTCGGGTTGCTCGACGCGACGATGATCGGGATGGGGGCGATGATCGGAGCCGGTATCTTCGTGCTGACGGGGCTCGCGGCCGAAATCGCTGGCCCTGCCGCAATTATCGTCTTCGCACTGAACGGTGTTGTCACCGCGTTCACCGGGCTCTCGTACGCCGAGCTCGCTGCCTCAATTCCCAAAAGTGGCGGCGGCTACGCCTTTGTCAGAGAGATCTTCGACGACCTGTCCTCGTTCATCATGGGCTGGATGCTTTGGTTCGCCTACATGATTGCGGGGGCACTGTATGCGCTCGGCTTCGCGCCGAACTTCCTCGAATTACTGCACGTCTACGGGATTGTCCCACCGCCAGACCAGGTGGGTGCTGTCGTGCTGCCGCTCGTCGATACAGCGGTACCACTTGCCTTCCTGCTGGCGTTCGTCGCGGTCCTCGGCCTAGTGTTACTGAACGCTATCTCGACGGCCGCCAGCGGCAGCGTCGAAACAATCTTCACCATCATCAAGGTGAGTATCCTTCTGGTGTTTGTTGCCTTCGGGCTCGCCTCGCCGATGTTTTCCGGGGCCGAATTCCAGCCGCTGTTTCCCGAGGGAAGCGGGGCGGCCGCGGTTCTCCCGGCGATGGGTCTGACGTTCATCGCTTTCGAGGGGTACGACCTCATCACCACCGTCACAGAGGAAGTGAAGAACCCGCGTGAGAACATTCCGAAAGCAATCTTCCTGAGCCTCGCCGTGACCGTAATCGTCTATCTGGCGGTTGTAACAGTCGCCATCGGGACGCTTGGGGCCGGGGAGCTTGCCGACGCTGGAGAGGCAGGCATCGCCGCGGCGGCGACGTCGTTCATGCCGACCGGGCTGCCGATTATCCAGAACGGCGGGGCACTGGTCGTTTTCGGCGCGGTGTTCTCGACGCTGACGGCGCTGAACGCGGTCGTAATCGCCTCCTCCCGGGTGGCATTCTCGATGGGGCGCGAGGGACAGTTGCTGCCGTCGTTCGGGCAGCTCCACCACCGCTACGGGACGCCGTTCGTCGCTATCCTCGCTAGCGCGGTGGTGATGCTCGCGTCGGTAGCGCTGCCGACACAGAGTGCGGGCAACATGTCGAGCTTGTTCTTTCTGCTATCGTTTATTATCGTGAACGTCGCCGTGATCCGGCTCCGCCGCGAGCGGCCGAACATGAACCGTCCTTACGAGATGCCCTTCTACCCGGCGCCGCCGGTAATCGGTGTCGTCCTCAACTTGATCCTGACCGGGGTGCTCGTTGAGTACCTGCTCCAGACGGATCCGTTGGCACTGGTACTCAGCGTGGCATGGATTTTGCTCGGTGGCCTCGCATATGTTGCCATCAACCGGCTGAAAGGCCGTTCGGATCGCAAGATGACAGATTCCGACACCACAATGACACCGGAGGCTGAAGACTGAACTCATGACCAGCACGCTCGACATCGTCATCGCGGGTGGCGGGCGCGTCGGCTTCCAGACAGCCGAGTTGCTCGCGGACCGCGGCCACGACGTAACGATTATCGAACGCGACGAACGAATCGTCTCGGAGATTGCAGACGAGTGGGTAGCAACGGTCATCCAGGGGGATGCGACGAACCCCGATATCATCGAACAGGCCGGTATCGAGCGAGCCGACGCCATCGCGGCGCTGACTGGTGAAACCGGACTGAACCTGGCGGTCTGTCTGGCCGCCTCGGAGTTGTCACCTGAGATTAGAACGGTGGCGCGTGTCGATCGCCAGGCGGGGGAGGCCTACACGCGGTTCGTCGATGCGATTCTCTTTCCAGAGCGGGCGGGCGCACGGGTAGCGGCGAACGAACTCGTCGGCAGCGACGTCCAGACGCTGGTGGACGTGACTGGCGATCTTGATATCATGATCGTTCGCGTCGCAGAGGGGGCCCCGGCCGCCGGAAAGCAACTGACCGACGTGCGTTTTCCGGCTGGGACGCTGATCGTCTCCGATGATGATGATGGCCACCAGATCGCCCGGCCGGACACGACCCTGACACCTGGCCGCCGGTACATCGTCGCCGTCGAACCGGACGTCGCCGAGGAAGTGATGAACCTGATGCGGGGATAATCCGCCCGAACCGTGCTAGGTTGACCACCGATTTCCTGGCGTGGTGCGGTGAGCACGGCGTCGCACTGATGACGAACAACGCGCGAGACTTCGAGGAACTGCACCGGGAGATCGACCACGCTGGGCTACTGCTCTACTACGATCAGAACCGCCCCGACGAGGATCCGGAAGGACTTGCACGAGTCGTGGACGAAGTGTTCGACCAGTACGGAGCGACAGCCATCGAAAACGAGGTCGTTGACCTCGATGAGTGGTACGACTGGCTACACGACTGACTGGTAGCCACCAGTTCGATACCCGATTCTACAGTGCTATCGCTTCACGGTCCTGGAATGTACGCCCGCGACACTACCGAGCGACAATCTACTAGTAGATTCGGCAACCGCGAACTGGGCAGAGAGCGACGGAATCCAACGTAGTTACGCGTGGCGGTCGATCCAGTTGCAGAACGAGGCGAAGTCGTTCGCACCGGCGCTGTCAGCGATATCGCGCAGTGTGCCCGTCCGGAGTTCGTCGTGCAAGGGGACCGTGACTTTCCGCTGGTCGTTCTCGTTTGTTGGATGTTCGTAGTAGAGTTGCGCGTGGTCGCCAGCGGTCCGTCGCCACTCGAAGCCGCCGACGTTGACCAACACCTTCACGACCTCTCTTCCCGAGAACGTCCGCCGTCCCATCAGTCGAGTACGTCCGGCGGTTCTTCCTCGCCTGTCGTGTTGTCTGCCGGGTCGATGCCGAGTTCGTTGAGTTCCCCGTCGGTCGGCTCGGTGCCGACGTCGCCATCGTGGAGCGCGACCGCTTCGTCGAGGTTCTCCAGGGCGATCGTCCGGGATTGTCCCTGCGTCGTGACACCGGTTTCGACGTCCTTGGCCACCCACCAGTCGTCTTCACGCCACAGCCGAATCTCGTCGGTGTGGTCGCCCCCGTTTCTGGTCGAACTGGCCATGCTACCTGCAAGTAACGGGAGACGTCGAATAAGCGTTTGGCTGGTAGCCGACCAGACTGCCGCTTGGCAAACCAGGTCATCGGAGCTCGTCTCGAAGTCCACAGACAGCATTGTCGGAGCGTGAGATGTACGCCCGCGACACTACCGGGCGACAATCTACTAGTAGACTCGGTGGAAGTAGAATCTGGTGGCTGCAGCTGTCTACTCGGAGGGAATGACTATTCGGATTCGGAGAGAACCTTCGAGTAGAGACCGTCGGAAATCCAGAATCCGGCGTCGCGGAGGGCGTCCAGCTCGTGTTCTAAGTCCACCGCCCCCGTTTTCGCTCCGCGAAGAAGAACTCCGATTACGCCCGTGACGTTCAGGTCGTGTCTGCGCGCGACACGCCGTCCGTCTCGCTCGTCGAGCAAAACGAGGTCAGCGTCCGCCTTAACAGCATAGCAGATCGCCGCCGTTTCACCGAGGTCGAGTTCGTGGAAGAGCTCCACGAACAAGTCCGAGCGTTCCACTTCGACGAGGTGTAGAAACCCGTCGTCGCGCAAACCACGGAGCGCCTCCAGTCCATCCTCTCCGTCGGTAAGTTCGCCCCAGACCTGCTGTGGAACCGTAATTTCGGAGAACTGGGCTTCGAGGAGGTCGAGTCGGTCGATGAGTGCGAGGTTCAGGAGTGGGGACGTGTCCGAGACGACCAGCCCGCTATTCGGCATAGTCGAGGTCTTCTTCGAGCTCCCGTTCGCCGTAATGGCGGGGAATCTCACGCTCGCCGAGCAGGCCCTGGAACTCTCGCTTCGACAGCCCCGCCAGGGCTCGCGCCTTCCCGAACGAGAGAACGTCACGGGCGTACAGCGAGACCGCCAACTCTCGCTTCATCGCAGACGAGCGCTCCCCTTCCGGGAGCTGCAACGCCTCGTAGACGTCGTCGTCGATCTCGATTGTCGCCATATCGATAGATAGGCGCACGTGATTCTTGAGTGTTTGGCTGAATCCGAAAACGAACACAGCGAACGCTGAGAGGCTCGATGTACGCCCGCGACACTACCGGGCGAGAATCTACTAGTAGGGGCAGTGGGAGTGAAATCCGCTATCAGTGACGGTGAAGTGGGCGGTAGGTCAATCTGCGTATTGGGGAAACACAAAGTATAGGCGAGCGGCGGGTAGGCATGCATCTGTGCATTGGCTATTTGAGCGCAAAGATTCCTCCCGTTGGGTGGGAGAGTGGCTGTTTGCCGGGTTCATCGCTACACTCCTGTGTCTCGATTTGCTACTCTTGGTCGTCACGCCACCCGACGGGAGCGCAGAGCTTCTCCGAGTGCTACTCGCAGTCGGTGCAGGCGTGACGGTACCACTCGGGATTATTCTCGGGGTTATGTACAGGCCGGTCTACACGGTTGGGTGTCTCTTGGCGTTGCCAGTCGTCGTCGTGTATGCCGTGTCGGGGCTGTTACTCCCGTGGAACCAGCTTGCGTTCTACACGGGCCAGCAAGTACTTGATGGCTTATTGGCCGTCCCGATATTCGGCGAACAACTCACCACTATCTTCCTCGGCGGTCCTGAACTATCCCAGCGCTCACTCCGACTGGCCTTTCGCTACCATTACGCCATCGTCGGTATCGGACTCGTCGGTCTCATTGTCGCTCTTGGAGTAGGTATCTACGGCCAATACGTCACCCGTGGACTTGTGCATGAATAGTGCAACCTCTTTAGTGAGCGATTGGCATATCACCTGTACTTAGCGACGCGTGAGCACACTTGGCTTCTATTTCAGCGATTTCGTGACGCCTGAGAGAGCAGATAGCCGTCGCTTCGGGGGATTTCGAGGTGTACGCCCGCGACACTAACGACCGGCCTCATCCGTGGGCGGCGTGCCCTGTCGGCCGGGAAACCCTCGTGGCGGGCGGGTGCTCGCGGAGCGAGCACCGGATGGCGAGGCGGTGAAACCGCCGAGCCGGGTGGCGCTGTGCGCCACCAGTTGCCGAGCCGGCGTGAGCCGGCCAGCGCTGGATGTCGCACGCCGGGGTTCTCCGGGTGTTCATCGCGGCCGGATGGCCGTGCTCGGCCGGGGACAACGGCGTGCGGAAGTACGTAGGAGCGCGCGGAGAATCAGGGTTACGGCTCGCAGCCGTTGTCGCCGGCCGAGCCGGCGTCGGCGTCGCTGCCGTCGTCGTCAGTGAGCTCGTAGACTTCCTGTTTCGATTCGCAGAGGCCGCAGACGCCCTCTGCGAGGCCGACGTCGGCGAGTTCGGCGAGCGCGTCGCGAGCCTGCGGCTCGCTGAGGCGGCCCTCGTCGGCGACTTCCGCGGGCGACAGCGGCCCGCGGTTGTCGAGGACTACGCGTGCGAGCTTCGCGGCACAGGACAGTCCCTGTGGCTGGCTCATTACACCTCACCCTACTGCAGATGGCTGAAAAACCCTTCGCAAAGCGGCGAGGAGGGCGGGCGTCGCGGAACGCTTACAGCCCGGGACGCCGACGCTCCGGGCATGACAGACGTCGCCGTGCTGCGGAAGGGGACACACGGGCTCGGGATGGAGGAGTACGCCGACGCGCTCCGCGACCGGCTCACCGGCCACGAGGTGTCGCTGGCGCGGACGCCCGGCGAGGAGCGCGAGCTGGCAGCCGAAGCCAGCGTCGTGACGGGCGTCGGCATCGACGAGGGGCTGCTCGCTGCCGCGGGAGACCTGGAGCTGTTCGCGTGTGCGTACGCCGGCTACGGCCACCTCCCGATGGACGCGCTCCGCGAGCGCGGCGTGGCAGTGACGAACGCGGCGGGCATCCACGCGCCCAGCATCGCCGAGCAAGTACTGGGGTACGTGTTGACGTTCGCGCGCGACCTCCACGAGGGCTGGCGGCGCCAGCGGAACCGCGAGTACCGCCACTACCAGGGCCGCGAGCTCGGCGGGTCGACGGTCACGGTCGTCGGCATGGGGGCCATCGGGCACGCCGTCGTCGAACGCCTCCAGGGGTTCGGCGTGAACACCGTCGGCATCCGGTACACGCCTGAGAAGGGCGGGCCGACGGACGAGGTCGTCGGCGTCCGCGACGACGAGGCTGTCCACGACGCGCTCGCCCAGACGGACTACCTCGTGCTGGCCACGCCGCTGACCGACGCAACCCGGGGGCTGATCGACGAAGCGGCGTTCCACACGCTGCCGCCGGAGAGCGTGCTCGTGAACGTCGCTCGCGGCGGCGTCGTCGACACGGACGCGCTCGTCCACGCCGTCCGCAAGCAGTCGATTCGCGGTGCCGCCCTCGACGTCACCGACCCCGAGCCGCTGCCCGAGGACCACCCGCTGTGGAACTTCGAGAACGTCCTCCTGACGCCGCACAACGCCGGCCACACGCCGGAGCACTGGGACCGGCTAGCCAACATCGTCGCCGGGAACGTCCAGCGGCTCGACACCGGCGACCCACTCGAGAACCGCGTGGACTAGCCCTCGACGACCCCCAGCCACGCGAACAGGAGTCCGAAGACCGACACGAAGAGCGCGACGTAGGCGCCGATGACCGCGGCGTCGCCACGCTCGGCCGCCGCGAAGTAGCCGAACACGCCGGCGAGCACGAACGACCCGAGCGCGAACGCGTACAGCGTCTTCGCGATCAGTGGGTTCCGGTCGCTCTCGGGGGGTTCGGCGTCGCTTGACTCGAGCGCGCGCTGGACGGCGGCTGTCTGCTCGCCGGGGACTGTCAGGAGTCGGGGAACTGACGACCCGGTTCCGTCGTGGTAGCGAACCCGAAGGACCGCGATGCTACCGAGGTCGTGTCGGCGAACGTCGTCGACGCTGGCGAGCGTCGCTTCGCTGCCGCCACCGCCGCCGTCGACGACGACGACGCCCTCGTCTGTGTCGACGTGCCCCTCGCTGTGGAGGAGTCCGGCGAGCAGCAGGCAGCCGACGGCAGCGAGCGCGAGCACGGCGAACACCGCCTCGGATTGCACGGCTGCCGCGAGGAGCGCAGCCAGCAGGACGGCCCACGCGACGCTCGCCGCGACGACCTGGCGAGCGGGAAGCACGTCGGTGACCGTCGACGTCTCGCTGTCGAAGAGCGCGGCGTGCGTCGCCAGCCGGCGCGCGCCGAGCAGTCCGAACGCGAGGAGGAGACCGAGGATGGCGAACTCGCCGTCGAGCAGGGAACTCCCGACGACGAGGACGACTGCGGCGCCGACGAAGACGAAGACAGAGCCGACTGCGCCCGCGCCGGCGACAGCGAGAACTCGGAGGAATCGGCTGCTTTCGACGGTGTACGTCCACTCGACGCGAGACACGGTGGGGATTCGAGGCCGAGCCGGCTAAAACGACGGGGGTGTTCTCACAGCCAGCCGTCGCTGGCGAGCAGTTCGCCGTTCAGGATGCTGGCGCCGGCGGCGCCCCGGATGGTGTTGTGCGCGAGGCAGTTGTACTGGAAGCCGGTGTCCGTCGTCTGGATGCCGCCGGCGGCGATGGCCATGCCGCCGCCGAGCATCCGGTCGAGGCGGGGCTGCGGGCGCTCGGGGTCGTCGAACACTTCGACGAGCGGGTCGGGCGCGCTCGGGAGGTCGAGGGTCGGCGCGTCCTCGAGGGCGGCCGCCACGTCCTCCGGCGTGGGCTCGTCCCGGGTCTCGGCGAACACGTTCTCGAGGTGCCCGTCGAGGGTCGGCACGCGGTTGCACGAGGCGGAGACGACGGCGTCGTGGTACTCGACCTCGGCGCCCGTGAACTCCCCGAGGAGCTTCCGGGACTCGGTCTCCATCTTCCGCTCCTCGCCGCCGATGTGGGGAACGACGTTGTCCAGAATCTCCATCGAGGTGACGCCGGAGTAGCCCGCGCCGGAGACGGCCTGCAGCGTCGAGACGTGGATTCGCTCCAGTCCGAACTCGTCGAGGGCGGCGAGGGTCGGCACCATCGTGATGGTCGAGCAGTTCGGGTTCTTCACGAGCGCGCCGTCCCAGCCGCGCCGGTCGCGCTGCACGTCGACGAGGCCGAGGTGGTCTGCGTTCACCTCGGGAATCACGAGCGGCACGTCGTCGGCGCGGCGCTCGTTGCTCGCGTTCGAGGAGACGACGAACCCCGCCTCACAGAGTTCGGGTTCGACGTCGGCGCCCACGTCCGAGGGCAGCGCCGAGAACAGGAGGTCGGTGTCGTCGGGAATCTCGTCCGGGTCCGTGGCTCGAACCGTGAGGTCGGCCGTCTCCCCGGGGATGGGCGTATCTAGCCCCCAGTTCGCCGCGTCGTGGTACGCTTCGCCTGCGCTCGACGGGCTCGCCGTCACGACGGAGAGGTCGAACTGGTCGTGGCCCTCCAGCAGCTGTACGAATCGCTGGCCGACTGCACCGGTCGCACCGAGTACGCCTACCGTAGTCATACCCCCCTCTCGGCGGCGGGCGGTGATACGACTTCGGGTCGCAGAACTAGTTGCGCTTGTGCGTGATGTAGCCCGCGATGCGGTTGCGGACGTTCTTCGACTCGATGTTCGTCAGCTCCGTGACGGCTTCCTTGTTGTGCTCGAAGTCCTCCCGGGAGAACGCGTCCTCGTATCGCTCCATGAGGATGTTCCCCGTCTTCTTGACGTAGTCGGGCTTGATGGCCATGCACGTCGTTTCATTCGCCGCGCGTTAAAAGCATTCGTTTCGTCTGAGCCGTCGGGACCGCTCGCGAGTGCTGTGGCCACTTCACCGACCTCGAAATCGGCCGGAAGTGGCCCTGTTACGCTGTTCGCTCGTCCTCGAAGGCCCCGGCGACGAGCAGCGGGAAGACGAGTGTGGCCTCCGCCTCGACGAGGGTGTAGTTCGGTTCCGAGTCCTCGTCTTTGATCTTCCCCCAGGAGACGGCTTCCTCCGGCGGCGCACCCGAGAGCGAGCCGTCGCCCTCCATGCCCGTGGAGATGTAGACGGCGTAGTCGGCGCCGCCGCGGAAGAGGTTCGTCATGATGGCGTGGTGTTTCGGGACGCCGGCGCCCACGCAGATGAGGCCGGTCGTGTCCGACAGCAGGCCGTCCTCGATGAGGGAGTCGTAGTCCTCGAGGACCTCGATGCCGACGTCGGGGCCGCTGCCCTGCCGGTAGTAGTAGAGGAAGTTCCCGATCTCGGCGTCCGTCAGGGCGGGACAGTAGACGGGGACGTCGTTGTCGGCGGCGTTCTTCAGGATGGAGTTCTCGTCGTCGAGGGTCTCCCCCAGTTCCTTCGCGAACTCGGTCGGTGTGCGGACCTGCTCCTCGGCGAAGAAGTCGTCGAAGAAGTCGTAGAGGTACTCTTCGAGCCAGACGTAGCGGTCCGAGGGGACGAAGATGTTGCCGAGGCGGTTGATGCCCTCCTCGCGGAGCGCGGCCTCGTCGGCGTCCCACTCGCCCATCTTGAACGGCTTCGCGGTCTTGATGACGTCCTCGGTCAGGGAGCCCGAGGTGGTGATGATGACGTCGACGTAGTTCTCCCGCACGAGGTGTGCGACGACCTCCCGCAGCCCCGAGGAGACGATGTTCGAGGTCAGCGTGAGGTAGATGGTGGCGTCCTCCTCGCGCATCTCCCTCGTGATGTCGACGGCCTCGGCGAGGTGCGTCGCCTGGAAGCCCGTGGTCGCGTACGAATCGAGCAACTCGAAGAAGTCGAAGTCGCCGCTGAAGTCGTAGCCGCGGACGTCCGGCGTGTCCAGCTCCTCGTCGGAGCCGGGCAGGACGTTCTCGCGCGTGTCCTCGTCGGTCATGCACCCGGGTACTGGCTGCGGCGATTTGAACGTCCCGACATCGGACGGCTGACCCGCCCCAGCGAGTCGCCTACTCCCCGCTGGCGTGCGCCACGTACAGATCGTCCTCGCCCTGCGACCACTCCAGATTGTAGTGGCTGTCCGACTCCGACTCGGTGCTGGCGACGTACGGGTCGCCGCCGTCGTGGATGTACGTCCACGACACAGTCTCGCCGGCGGGAATCTCGCGGTTGAAGCCGGCGACCGGGCTGTGCGCGCCGACGACGAGGATGCCGTTCAGGGCGGCGACGAACCGGGTGTCGACGTCGCCCTCGTTCGTCACGGTGAACGTCAGCCGTGCGGCGTTCTCTGGCTGGTCCTCGGTCAGCCCCCAGTCGACGGTCAGCGGCGGCTCCGGTTCTGATAGCCGCCGGCGGGTGGTCTCGTCGACTGGCCACTCTTCACCGCCGAGCGCGAGCGCCGCGTGTGTGGCAGCCCGGTCCGCCGGTAGCTCGAACACCAGCCAGCCCTCACCGCGCCCGGCGGTGTACCGGTCGTCGCGTTGCTCCTCGCGCCGCAGCGTCCCCGCCGTGTCGACGCCCGGCGCGTACACGCGGCCGCCGTACCGGAACCCGAAGTCGATGCGCTCTGGTGGGACGCCGCGAGTCACGTTCACGTGGTAGAACAGATACTGGTAGCCCTCCGGTCGGAGACCCACCGAGTCGACGGCCGTCAGGACGACGTTCGGCTGGTGTCGTTCCATTGCCACTTCGAGGTCGACGTCGAACTGGGTCGTCGTCGGCGTGTCGTCGGTCGTCTCCTGGGACTCCGCGGGCCCGGTACGACTAGTCGTCCCGGTGGTCGTCGCATTGCCGTCGTCCGAACCAGCGAGACAGCCTGCGAAGGCGGCGCCGAGGGCAGAGCCACCGGCGGCGAGGAGGGCGCGTCGTCGCATACACTGGCGTTTCGACGGTCCGCGTAAATGCTTTCTCCGGTCAGTCGTCGGGGGCGCTGGGGGTGACGCCGCCGGTCAGCTCGTCCACTGCGACGACGAGCAGCCCGAGACCCAGCGACCACGCCACGACGTCCAGAGTGGGGATTCCGCCGGCGCTGAGCATGAAGAGGGCGACTGCGGTCGCGACCCCACCGACCTCCGCTAGCTTGTACAGCAGGAACCACTTCGAAACAGCCATCGACGGCACCAGAGAGCGACGCCGAATGTACCCACCGGTTCTGGTGACATCGAAGGAATCGCACCGGAGTTGGCAGTGCTCCCCGCCCACCGCCCGAGCTACCAGTCGCCGTTGGTGTGCTCGCGGACGCGCGCCATCGCCGTCTCCTCCCGGGGGCCGCCAGCAGCTTCGACGACGTCTTCGAAGTACCGCAGTCGCTCCCGGAGCGTCTCGGTGTCGTAGGCGTCGACGTCCAGCCGGGACGCCGCGACGGTCGCCTCCACGACGGCGTAGAACCCCCGATTCACGCGGAACGGGGCTTCCCGGACCACCGCGGTCTCGACCGGCGACAGTTTCCAGTGTTCGACTGGCGTGCCCTCGTCGTCGCCGCTGCCGGTCTGTTCTGCGTCGACGCGCGCCCACGCCGTCGTCGCCGCGTCGTCCAGCACCGGGTCGTCGGTCTCCCGTATCGAGAGCGCGGCGTCCGCGAACGCGACGGGGTCGTCGACGAACTGGACGTAGCCACCGCCCTGCCGGTGGAAGTTCCGGCGCGTCCGGGTGTTCCCCCACGTCGTCGCGGTCGCCGGTTCGCCCTCGGCGTCGGGCGCGTGCAGCCCGAGCGCGGCGTGGTTCCAGCGGTCGTTCGGTCCGAGGGTCGCGACGACCGTCTCGGTCACGCCAGCGAGGCCGACCGGCCAGTCGGTCACGGGCCGTCACCTCCACCGCTGCCCTCGCCGTCAGTCGTCACCCCGGCGACCGACACGCCGGATTCGAGCGCGACGTACAGCGCCGCCGCCGTCAGGTCCGCCGTCGTCCCCGGGTTCACGCCGCGCTCCACGAGGTCGTCGGCGAACGCGCGGACCGCGCTCTCCTCGGCGTCCACGAGGCCTTCGGCGCGCTGGCGGACGTCCTCGGCGACCGCCTCGCCGTGTTCGGTGACGACCAGCGTGTCCGGCGCCTCGGCCAGCAAGCGAAGGAAGGCGTCGGCGGCGCGGTCGGTGAGCGGGCCGTCGGCCGCCTCGATGCGTTCCGCGGCGTCGAACACCCGGGGGAAGCCGGTGGTCCACTCGCGGGCGTTCGCGTCGCCGTCCGCGCCCAGGTCCATCACGTCGTACAGCGTCAGCCCGCGCTCGCGGAGCACCGGGACGGCGTTCGCACCGCGTCGCACGTCAAGCCGAGTGGCGTCGTCTGGGGGCTCGCCGACCGCCACCTCGGTGTGCTCGAACGCCCGGTAGAACCCGGCCGCGTCCGCGACCGTCGTGGACTCGGCCACCTCGGCTGCGCGCTCCCGGGTGAGGTCGCCGGTCGCAGCAGTCCGGACCAGCGGCGTCAACAGCAGCAGGCAGCCGAACTGCGTGTTCGTGCCAGCCGCCTCCGCCATCCCCACCACGGCGGTCTCGAAGGCGTCGCCGAGCGGTTCGGCCGCGTCTGCGGCGCGCTCGAGGCCGTTCCGGGCGCCGACCGCGCCCGCGAGGAACTGCTCGAAGCGGAGGTCGGCGAGGTCGCGGTCGCGGTCGACGTTCCCCGGTTTCGGGGCGCCCGCCACCTCCAGCAGCAGGGCGAGCTCGGCGCGCTCGCTCGGCGTTCTCACAGGAACCACTCCTTCACGGCGGCGTAGGCCGCCCGGACGCGCTCGGGGTCCCGGCTCGGCCGCCCCACGCTGACGGCGTCGGCGCCGTACGAGAAGTACTCGAAGACGTCCTCGCGGGTCCGGACACCGTTGTTCGCGACGACGAACAGGTCGGTGGCGTCGGCGACGTCCCGGACGACCCGCCGCGAGTCCATCGCGTCGACGTGGACCGCGTCGGCACCCGCACGCTCGATGGCCTGCGCGAGCACCTGGAGGTGGACGCCGTCGACCTCCGCCCGGACCTTCACGGAGACGGGCGCACCAGTGTCGCTGGCGGCCCTGACCTGCGCTCGGAGCCGGTCGGTGTCGTGCAGCAGCGACTCCCCGGCGCCGGCCGCACACATCTCATCCTGACGGCAGTGGGCATTCACTTCGAGGACTGCGTCGTGGTCGGCGCAGACGCCGGCGACCTCGCGCAGCGGGTCGAGGCTCGCCGACCGGACGTTCACGGCCGGCCGGAGGAACTCGTCGTCGAGTTCGGCGAGCTGGTCGTCGACCCACGCGACCGGGTCCGCGGGGAGGAACTCCTCGCGGTCCCGGTCGACCATCGCCCGGGCCGCCTCCCGGGTCGGCTCGTCGACGGCGATGCCGCCGAGGAACGCGCCGCCGGCGTGCTGGACCGACGCTTTCGCCCACTCGGCGTCGGCCTCGCCGCTGAGGCTGGCGATCGCGAGCCGGGGTGCGAACACGTCAGGCCACCTCCCCGGGCTCGTCCACCCGGTCGAGAGCGTCCCGGCAGGCACGAGCGACCCGCTCGGCGTCCGCCTCGGTGTCGAGACTGGTGTCCGTCCGGACGACCGGCCGGTCCAGTTCGGTGCCGTCCGCGCTGTCGAGGACGAAGGCGTCCGCGAAGTCGTAGACGTCGGCGACGCCCGCCGTCGACGGCTCGTGGCCGACGGCCGCCAGCAGCTTCGCGGCGGGCCCGGAGAACACCTCGTCCTCGACGAACGGCGAGACGGCGACGACGACGGCGTCGTCGAGCGCGTCCCGGAGGCCGTCGAGGGCGAGCATCGGGCCGAGGCTCGTCACGGGGTTCGACGGCCCGACGACGACCGGGCCGTCCCGGATCGCCTCGACTGCCGGGGCTGCTGCGCTCGCGCTTTCGGCACCCCGGAACTCCACGTCCTCGACTGCGGGGTCGCCGTTCTCGGCCACCCAGAACGCCTGGAAGTGCAGTTCGTCGTCGGGCGTGTGGACGATGCTCGCCACGGGGTCGTCGCTCATCGGAACGACGTCGGCGTCGAGGCCGAAGGCATCGGCGAGCCGGCGCGTCACCTCGGTCAGCGAGTACCCCTCGTCCAGCAGGCTCGTGCGCAGCGTGTGGACGGCGCGGTCGCGGTCGCCGATGAACATGAACTCGCTGGCGCCCGAGAACCGCCGCCAGCGAGCGATGTCGCGGCCCGCAGTCTGCAGGTCGTCGGGCAGATAGCGGGGGCGTTCGGGGTCGATGCCGGCCTCGGTCGCGAGGTCGCCGAGGTAGTCGTGGGTCGTCGACGCGTCGCCCTCGATGCCCCACCACGTCTCGCGGTCCAGCACGCCACCGCCCTCGAAGAGCACGGTGTCGACGTCGGGGCAGACGAGCAGCCCGCCGAGTTCGACGTCGTCGCCGGTGTTCCCGACGACCGTCGTCTCGGCCGGGTCGAAGACCTCGCGGGCGCCGGCGAGGAGCTTCGGCGTGCCCGTCCCCCCGGCGAGGAACGTCGTCATACCCGTCTGTGTGGGTGCCGGCGGGTAAACGCTTCCGACCCCGGGAGGACGCAGAAGAGTCGCTGTCGGCTACTCGGAGCTGTTGGACTGCGCCTCGCTCAGCCAGTCCGGCTCGGCGACCTCCGTCGACCCGACTTCGGTGAACCGCTGCGTGGTCTCGACGGACTGCGTGCGGTCCTGGACCGTGACGGTGATGTCGTAACCCGCCATCCGAACGACGCCGTCCTCGCCGACGTGCATCGTCGCCGACGCCTCGTCGACGTTCGACTCGTTCAGCTGCGCGAACGCCGGCGACGACGTGTTCAGCGCGTCGGCGCCGTCCGCCTCGTAGACGTGGACCGTCTCGCCGTCGACGTCCTCGGTGCCGGCGTAGGTGAAGTCGAACAGCCCGACGAACGACGTCACGGTGTCGCGGGCGTACTGCGTGGCGTTGCCGGCCTGCCCGGAGACGTTCTGGTACTGGGTCTGGTCGCCGGCGGCGAACTGCTGGTAGGCGGTGCCGTCGCCGTCACTGTACAGTTCGACGGTGCGCTGGGCGCTCTCCGTCCGCGAGAACACGGCGCCCGACGAGATGTCGCCGCGGACCAGTCCGCTGGTCTCGACGGTCCGGTTCTGGCCCGGTGACTCCTGGGTCGCGTCGGACTCGATGGTGTACGTGCCCGCGTCGGTGAGGGCGTCGACGTGGGCGTCAGCGACCGACTCGGCGTCGAGTGGCGTCTCGTAGACCGGCTCCGCTCCGTCCACAGTGTCTGTGCCGTCCGTGGCGGGGCCGCTGCCGCCGGCGCAGCCGGCGACCGCGACGAGCGCTACGACCAGCAGGGCGGCGAGTTGGCGTCGCATACCCGAGGTTCGGGAGTGGCGTGGAAAACCCCTCCGGACCGGTCGTCACCCTGCGTCGTCGTCGCCGTCGCCGAATCTGTCTCTGGCTTCGTCGACCCACGCGGGGGGCGACCCGTCAGTCTCGCCGACGGCAGTGTACGTCACCGACGTCTCGACCGTGCGTTCGCGGTCGCCGTTCTCCACGGTGTACGAGAGACGGAGAGCGGTGACGGCGCCCGACTCGTGGACACGAATCGTGACGTTCACCGCCGACAGGGTCGCCTCGGCGGAGGCCTCCCCCGTCAGTGCGTCGACGTCCACGTCCGCCGGGTCGGTGGTGCGGTAGACGTGAACGAGCCCGTCTGCGCGCTCGGTCGCGCCACGGTGTTCGAGCGACGCCAGCGGGAGGAACTGTGCGACGGGCTCGCGGCCCCACTCGGCCGCTGACCGGACGTCCGAATCGTTCGCAGACCGGGAGTACTGGTACGAATCGCCCGTGCGGTAGCGCGTGAACGTGGTTCCGTCGCCGTACCGGTAGTACTGGGCGACCGGCGGCGGGCGCTGTGTCTCGTAGACGCGACCGTCCGCGAGGCTCACGCGGGCAGTCGTCAGGGACTCGAAACCGCCGTCGGCGCCGCTGTCGGTCACGGTCGTGTTCCGGACGACGGTGAACGTCCCGGCCGCCCGGAGTGCGGCCTCGTGGTCCGCGAGCAGGTCGCTGTTCTCCAGCGGCGTCGTGTACGGCGAGTCGGCGGGCTCGAGGTCGGTTTCGTCGCCACCGGGGCCGAGGTCGCCACCGGGGAGGACGGCGCCACAGCCGGCGACGGCGACCAGCCCGACGACTGCGAGGAGGGCGAACGGAGTGCGGGACACGTCCCGCGCTGTCGGCGCGGGCCGGCATAGTTCCCCGGGTCACTGCTCCCAGTGTCGCTTGCACGATTTTATACCGGAGACCGCCCAACTCGGGGGCAATGACCACCATCAAGGACAGCGTCCACGACCACATCGAGGTCGAGGGCGTCGCCGCGGCCCTCCTGGACACGCCGCCCGTCCAGCGGCTGCGGAACGTCAAACAACTCGGGACGGTCCACCTCGTCTACCCGTCGGCGAACCACACGCGATTCGAGCACTCGCTGGGCGTCTACCACCTCGCGGACCGCGCGCTCGACCACCTCGGCATCGCCGGCCGGCGCGCCGAGCGGGTGCGCGCCGCCGCCATCCTCCACGACATCGGGCACTCCCCGTTCAGCCACAACGTCGAAGGCGTGATCGAGCGCCGGACCGGGAAACGCCACGACGACGTCGACGAACTGCTGGCGTCCGACCGGGTCGCGTCCGTCCTCGCGGACCACGGCATCGACCCCGGGGACATCGCCGACCTCGTCGCCGGCGACGGCGAGCTCGCACAGCTCGTCGCGGGCGAACTGGACGTCGACCGGATGGACTACCTCGTGCGGGACGCCCACCACACCGGCGTCCCCTACGGCACCATCGACACCGGCCGGCTCGTGCGCGAGCTGACGTTCATCGACGGCGACCTCGTGCTCGACGAGGGGAACGTCCAGACCGCCGAGAGCCTGCTGCTGGCGCGCGCCCTCATGAACCCGACCGTGTACAGCCACCACGTCGCCCGCATCTCGAAGTCGATGCTTCGGCGGGCGACCGAACGCCTCCTCGAGGAGACGGACGTGACGGCGAGCGAACTCCGGCGGATGGACGACCACGACCTCGTGGCGGCGCTCCGCCGCCACGACGCGACCAGCGACCTCGCCGCCCGGCTCTCGCGCCGGGACCTCTACAAGCGCGCCGTCTGGGCGGAGCTCGGCGACGTCGACGAGGCCGTCGTCGGCGCCGACCACCAGACGGTGCGGCAGTTCGAGCGCGACGTCGCCGCCGACGCCGGCGTCCCCGAGGGGACCGTGGTCGTCGACGTGCAGGGCGAGCCGTCGATGCGCGAGTCGTCGACGGGCGTGCTCGTGAACGGCGAGGTGCGGCGGCTCCACGAGCAGTCGACGCTCGTCAACGCGCTCCGGGTCGCCCAGCGCGAACAGTGGCGCCTCGGCGTCTACGCACCCGCCGAACACGTCGAAGCCGTCGGGCAGGCCGCCGAGCGCGTGCTCGGTCTGGAGACGGAGGGCGCGCTCGTCAGCGAAGTGAGTTCCCCCGGCCGGTACGCGAGCCTCCAGGACTTCGAGTGACCGACCCGGCGCCCGCGAGGCGCTTCGAGTACCCTTACGTCCCCTCCGGCGGAAGGGAGACCCATGGAACTCTCCGGAACTGTCCTCTGGGGCGACGACTTCGAGCCCGTGCAGGGGACGCTGGTCGTCGAGGACGGCGAAATCCTGCGGCTGGACGAGGAGCGCGTCGACAGCGACGACATCGTGGTCCCGGCGTTCGTGAACGCGCACACCCACACCGGCGACTCCATCGCGAAGGAGGCCGGTCGCGGGCTCTCGCTGGAGGAACTGGTGGCGCCGCCGGACGGCCTGAAACACCGGCTGCTGCGGGAGGCCGACCGCGCGGACCTCGTGGCGGCGATGCGGCGGTCGCTGTCGTACATGGCCGACACCGGGACGACCACCCACCTCGAGTTCCGGGAGGGCGGGGTAGAGGGTGTGCGCGCCATCCGGGAGGCCGGGGAGGGCGTCGACGTGGAGTCGGTGGTCTTCGGGCGCGGGGACCCCGACGTGCTCGACGTGGCGGACGGCTACGGAGCGAGCGGCGCCGGCGACGGCGAGTTCGGCAGCCAGCGGACGGCCGCCCGGGAGGCCGGGAAGCCGTTCGCCATCCACGCCGGGGAGGTCGACGCCAGCGACATCAACCCCGCGCTCGACCTGGACCCGGACCTGCTCGTGCACATGGTGCACGCCGAATCACTCCACCTCGACCGCGTCGAGGACAGCGAGATACCCGTCGCCGTCTGCCCGCGCTCGAACCTCGTGACCGGCGTGGGGCTCCCGCCCGTCAGCGACCTCGTCGACCGCACGACCGTCGCGCTGGGGACGGACAACGTCTTCCTGAACTCGCCGTCGATGTTCCGGGAGATGGCGTACACCGCGAAGTGCTGTGACGTCGGCGCCGTCGACGTGCTGCGGATGGCGACGACGGCGGGCGCCGAGCTCCTCGACGCGAACTACGGCACCATCGAAGCCGGCCGCGAGGCCCGCCTGTTCGTCCTCGACGGCGACTCCGACAATCTCGCCGGCTACCGGGACGCCGTCCGGGCGGTCGTCCGGCGCGCCGGTGCGGCCGACGTGAAGCGCGTCGTCTCGCCCTGAACACTTAACACACCACCGGGAGAAGTACCGGGCGATGGGACGATACGAGCGAATCCTCGTGCCGACGGACGGGTCCGAGGCGACCAGAGAGGCGGTCGAGCACGCCGCCGACCTGGCCGCCGAGCACGACGCGACGATACACGCCCTCTACGTCGTGAACTCCGCGAGCTTCGCGGGGCTCCCGATGGACTCGTCGTGGGAGAACGTCTCCGCGATGCTGAACGAGGAGGGCTCGACCGCGCTCGACGAAGTCGCCGCCATCGCCGACGAGCACGGCGTCGACGCCGAGCGCGAGCTCGCGGACGGCAACCCCGCACGCGAGATCGTCCGGTACGCCGAGGACGCCGACTGTGACCTCGTCGTGATGGGGACGCACGGCCGCGGCGGCATCGACCGGCTGTTGCTCGGGAGCGTCGCCGAGAAGGTGGTTCGGTCGTCGTCGGTGCCCGTGCTCACCGTCCGGGTCGACGACGACGGCGAGACGTAACGGGCGAACCTTCAAGCCCAGTGGCGCGGCAACGTCCCACATGGACAGTCTGGACTACGCCGGCCTCGACGAGGGCCGGGGCTGCAACTACTGGCGCTGGGACCCGACGCTCCGCCGGCACGCCCACAGACTCCACGACGGCGGCGACGACGACTGGGACTGGGTCGACGACCGGCTCTCCGAGTGGGGCGACATCGTCGGCACCACGGTCGCCGACAACGCCGACGTGGCGAACGCGAACCCGCCGACACTGGAGACGTACGACCGC
Organism: Halobacterium rubrum; assembly: GCF_021729015.1. Classification (GTDB taxonomy): domain Archaea; phylum Halobacteriota; class Halobacteria; order Halobacteriales; family Halobacteriaceae; genus Halobacterium; species Halobacterium rubrum. The sequence goes on along the minus strand of NZ_JAJQQZ010000001.1, from coordinate 983,761 downwards.
CGCGGCGAGCGCGCGAACGACGTCACGTACCACCCGTCACAGCACGAGAACGACCGCCTCACGTACGAGTTCGGCGTCGTCGCGGACGCCTTCACCGCCCCAGCTGACCGCGAGGAGCCGCCGGGGCTGGCGTACTCGCTGACCGCGCAGGCGCTTCTGGCGTACACGGACATCGGGTTTGCGTGCCCCGTCTCGATGACCGCCGGCGCCGCCCTGGTGCTCGACAACTACGCCGAACACAGTCCCCAGCCCGACGTGCTGGGCGAGTACTTCGACCGGCTGGTCGCCCGCGACCACGACGACGCAATCGAGGGCGCGATGTTCCTCACGGAGAAGCAGGGCGGCAGCGACGTCGGCACGAACGAGACAACGGCCGTCGAAGCCGACGACGGCACCTACCGGCTCACGGGCGAGAAGTGGTTCTGCTCGAACGTCGACGCCGAGGGGACACTCGTGCTCGCACGCCGCGAGGACGCACCCGAGGGGACCGACGGGCTCTCCCTGTTCCTCGTCCCCCACACGCTGCCGGACGGCTCGCTGAACGACCAGACGTACCGCCGGCTGAAAGACAAACTCGGCACGGAGACGGTGCCCACGGGCGAAGTCGAACTGACGGACGCGACCGGTTACCTCGTCGGCGACCCCGAGAACGGCTTCCGGCAGATGACCACGATGCTGAACTTCGAGCGCGTCGCGAACGCCGCCGGCGCGGTCGGCGTCACCGGCCGCGCGCTCCTCGAGGCGAAAGTCCACGCCGCCGACCGGGAAGCGTTCGGCCGCACGCTCGACGACCACCCGCTGATGCGGCGGGACCTCGCCGAGTGGACCGCCCGCTACGAGGGCATGGTCGCCGTCACACTCGAAGCCGCCCACGCGCTCGAAGCCGCCGAAGACGGCGACGACGACGCGCACTCCCTGATGCGAGGCCTGGTCCCGATTGCGAAGTACCGGACCGGCCGGCTGGCCGTCGACGCCACCTCGTACGCGATGGAGATCCGTGGCGGCGACGGCTACGTGGCCGACTACGTCACCGAGCGCCTCCTCCGGGACGCACAGGTCCTCCCCATCTGGGAGGGGCCGTCGAACGTCCTCGCCCTCGACCTCCTGCGCGCGCTCGACCGCGAGGGCGCCGCCGAGGCGCTGCTGGCGCGCGTCGACGAGAACCTCGACCACGCCGCCGAGACCACGAGCGACGTGGTCGGCAGCCTCAATCGGCGAATCCGCGAGGAACGAGATGGCCTCCGAGAGGCGATGGTCGCGCTGGCTGGCGCCGACAGGGCCCGCGCCCAGCACGAGGCGAAGGCGCTGGCGGACTACGCCTACGACGTCGTCGCGGCCAGCAGTCTGCTCGCGCTCGCCCACGACCGCCTCGACGAGGCTGGAGACGCCCGGGAGGCCGCCGTCGCCCGGCTGTTCGTCGAGGACGCGTTCGGCGACGGCCGCCCCGACCCGGGCGATGCACTCGCACTCGACCACTTCGAGAGTATCGCGCACTACGCCTCTCTCGACCCCGAGCGCCTCGACTAGACGGCGTCAGGCCGGCCGCAGGTGCTGGCAGTCGCCCGAGTGGACGACCCGCTCGCTGCTCCCGTCGTCGTCGCTCCCGTCGCTGTCGCCGGTGTCGACGACGAGCGCCCCGTGCTCGGTCACGTCGACGGCCTCGCCCTCGACCGTCTCCTCGCCGAGGTCGACGCGCACGCGCTGCCCGATGGTCGCCGCCCGCTCGCGCCACGCGTCCAGCACCCCGTCGGTGTCGGCCCGGAGCTCGTCGAAGCGCTCGAGGACGCGCTGGACGAACACCCGCCGCGACACGTTCCCCGCCTCGGCGCGGATGCTCGTCGCGTCCCCCTCGAGGTCACCGGGGTCGACGTTCACGTTCACGCCCGTGCCGACGACCACCCACGAGACCTGGCTCGCCTCGCCCTCCATCTCCGTGAGGACGCCGGCGAGCTTCCGGCCGCCGCGCTCGCTGTCCTCGTCCGGCACGACCACGTCGTTCGGCCACTTGATGGCGGCGTCGACGCCCGCCTCCCGGGCGGCGTCCGTGACGGCGACGGCCGCCGCGAGCGTGAGCAGCGGGACGCGCGCCGGCGGCAGATCCGGTCGCAAGACGAGACTCGCCCAGACGCCGCCCGACGGCGACGACCACTCGCGGCCGCGACGACCCCGGCCGCCGGTCTGGCGGTCCGCGAGCACGACCACGTCGCGGGCGCCGTCGGCGGCCAGCTCGCGCGCCCGGTCGTTCGTGCTCGGGACGGCGTCGTGGTACTCCACGCCGAACGGTGCGTCCAGCCCGAGCTCGACGGCCGGGCCGCCGTAGTCGGGGACCCCCGCGAGCACGTAGCCGTCGTCGACGCTGTCCACGTCGAAGCCAGCGTCCCGGAGCGCTTCGACGTGCTTCCAGACCGCGGCCCGGGACACGTCGAGGCGGTCGGCGAGCGCCGGCCCCGTCACTGGCCCCTCCGCGAGCGCGTCGAGGACGGCCCGTCGCGTGTCGTTCATCACCGCTCGATACCCGGCGAGTCGTGTTAAATCCCGGATTTTCGGCCGGAAGCTCTTTTCCGGGACGCCGACACAGTATCTCTGAAGCGCGGTGTCTCCCAGCCCAGAACCATATATCCGATAAATTTCCGCTTTATTTATATTCGTTATTTTCAGATAGATTGAATATATTACCCGGTGCAGGTACGGGTGACGATGGCAGACAACAAGTTCAGTCAGTTCCTGTCGGACCACCCGCGAATGATCGGCGTGCTGTTCACGATGATGGTGCTCCTGTCGAGTGCTGGCGGAGCGGCAGCGAGCGGGACCAGCATTGCGGGCCCTTAATCGAGTAATTCTCGCCGAACTTCGTCACTCCAAGAAAGACGGTTCTCCTGGAGTATCGGGATGAACGTTTTGTCGAGAAATTCTATCAGCTCTGTCTCCTCAACGGTAAACGGACCGATCTCCCCCGAGTTCAGATAGTATGTTGTTTGGCTCGTCAGGTGCGGGCTAAATAGTGTACCGATTGATTTCGAGTTCGTTGGGTAGGCCTGCATGGTAATATCGTACCCTGTCGACGCCCCCCCAAGCTTCGCTGAAGTCAGCGTACCCCGGTTGCTCTGAACCAGTTGGACACTTCCGTCCCCAATCGTGATGTACTGATTCCCGAATATCGTTACGTTCCGAGCGACCGACAGCCCCGAGAGCAACGAGAAGCCGTTGTTGAGGAGTCTCGCGAGCGCTCGGCCGATTCGGACCGCGGGGTCGTTGCTGATGTCGGTGAGCGTGACGATGCCGCCGCGGCTGCCGCGGTCGACGAGCGCCTGCCCCTGGATGTACGACCGGCAGGCGTTCAGGAGGAACGCGCGGACGCCCGTCGACTCCAGCCGCCGGGCGTCGAAGAGGCCGTCCTCGCAGAGGAACCCGCCCTCCTCGACGTGGCCGATGTAGTGCAGGAAGTCGACCTCCGTCCGGAGGAGGTCGCCCAGTTCGTCGGTCGAGAGGCCGTAGTGGACCTCGATGTCGAACTCGAAGAAGTCCCGGGCGCCGTAGAACTCCTCGACGACCTCCTCCTCGGTCATCTCGGGGTCGTTGCAGACGATGTCGATGCGGATGGCGTCCCGGTCGGGCGTCTCGTACTCGAAGCGCCGCCGGTAGTACTCCGCGGCGCCCTTGCTGGCGCCCAGCGGGAAGCCGTCGGCGAGCCAGACGTGCTCGATGGCGTCGGTCGACGGCGGCTTCACGACGCCCGTCGTGTCGAAGTCGACCTCGGACTGGCTCCGGTGGACGCTACGCTGGCCCCCCCGGAGGAACGACGTCACGGCCTCCGGCTCCTCCTCGACGTCCGGCGGTTCGGCGTCGGGGTCGTGGATGCGGATGCGCGCGAGGTCGTTCACGACGAACGGCAGCGACTCGATGCGTTTCGCCTCGGGAGCGATGTCGGCGGTGAGCTTCCACTTCGGGACGTGTGGCTCGGTCACCTCGTAGGGGACGTCGAGGTAGGTTTCGAGCCGCTCGGCCAGCGACGCCTCGTAGGCGGCCGCGAGGTCGACGTCGAGGTCCGGTTCGAGGACCGCGCGCTCGTGGAGGTCGACGGGGTACAACCCCTCCGTGCGGACGACGCAGTCAAGCAGGAAGACGTGCTCCAGCAGCGCCCGGACCTCGTCGCCGAACGACCGGTCGGTCCCGAGCACGTGGCGGTCGCCGTCGAGGACGAGCGCGCGCTCCGGGCCGGGGCGCACCTCGGCGCCGAGGTAGTAGGCGAGCGCGCTCACCTGGTAGAGGTCGCCCCAGTCCCGGTGAATCTCGATGGCGACGTCCGTGTCGGCCGCGACGAGGTGGTCGGGGGCGTCGAAGCCGTCGCCGCGTTCGACGAGCGGCGGGTGGCCGCGCAGCGTCGGGAACGAGCGCTCCGGGCTCGTCGTCTTCAGCGCCGACCCGAACAGGGAGACGGCGCGCATCCCGTCGGTCACGTCGTCGCCGATGGTGATGGTGCCCGCCGGTGACTCGTGGAGCGAACGAGCGCCCAGCAACACCGGCGTCGGCGCCTCGAACTCGAGGAACGTGGTGTTCTCCGCCCGCCGTATCTGGAGTGGGGCGTCGGCGGCCACCTGAAGTTTCATCGGGCCGACGTGGAGGTCCAGCGCGTACGCTCGCCGTGGGTAGCTGTCGACCTCCTGGTTGGCTGACTGCCCGACGTACGTCCCGTCCTGCGTCCACACCGAGACGTTCAGCAGCATCGGGAGTTCGATCGACTCTGCCTCGAAGCGCACCGCGCTGTCGACGGGGAGCGCGAACCGGTCGTCAGCGGCGTCGTCGCTCGCCCGTACAGGGTCCACGACCGAGTCCGTGTACAGCTCGAACTGCGCGTTCTCGATGGGGTCCTGAACCTGCAGGCCGGGCGGTCGCTCGATGGGTGAGAACGTCGGCCTCACGGCGCCCCCCTCCTCCGTGCCGGCGCTCGGCAGACCGCCCGCTCCGCGCGCGAGTCGGGGCAGTCACCGGCAGCAGCGGCGTTGTCCTCGAGTACCATGGTGTTCGGCTCCGGGCTGCGGGAGAGGCGTTCGGCGCGGATACCAACGCCGGTCGACCGGCACGCCTCGTCGGCTGTCAGAAGCAGGGCCGGCCCGTCGGATAAAGATTCGGCCGCCGTCAGTCGATGACCACCAGCACGTCGCCCATGTCGACGCTGTCGTCCTCCGCGACGGCGACCTGTGTGACGGTGCCGCCGTGGGAGGCGACCACGTCGTTCTCCATCTTCATCGCCTCGAGGACGACCAGCACGTCGCCGGGTTCGACCTCGTCGCCCTCGGCGACGTTCACGTCCAGAATCGTGCCCTGCATCTCGGCCTCGACCGTCTCGCCGTCGCCCTCCACGACGGTCTCGCCGCCGTCGTCGCTCCCGCCCGCGGGCTCCGGCCGCTCGCCGCCACCGTTCTCGGCGGCGGCGGTCGTCGCGAGCTGTGCGGCGCCGCGCTCCTCGAGGTTGACCTCGAAGCGCTTGCCGTTGACCTCGACGGTGAAGTCGCGCTCGACGACGTCATCGTCACTGCTGTCCTCGGACTCGGTCTCCGTGCCCCACTGCTCTTGGGCCTCGGCGACGCGCTCCTCGTCGAGGTCCTCGTCGAGGTACTTCGTCGTGTGCGTGCCACCGACGAACGCCTCGTCCTCCAGCATCAGCCGGTGGAACGGCACGATGGTCGGGATGCCCTCGATGTCGTACTCGGCGAGCGCGCGCCGGGACCGCGCGAGACACTCCTCGCGGTCGCTGCCGTGCACGATGAGCTTCGCGACCATCGAGTCGTAGTCGGTGACGAGGTCGTCGCCCTGCCGGAGTCCGTCGTCGACACGGACGCCGATACCGCCCGGCGGGTCGTAGGTCTCCAGTTTGCCCCCCGTGGCGGGCGCGAAGTCGTTGGCGGCGTTCTCCGCGTTGATGCGGTACTCGACGGCGTGCCCCTCCAGTTCCACGTCGTCCTGCTCGAACGTGAGTTCCTCGTCGGACGCTACCTTCAGCTGCCACTTCACGATGTCGACGCCCGTCAGCTCCTCGGTGACGGTGTGCTCGACCTGGATGCGGGTGTTGACCTCGAGGAAGTAGAAGTTCGTCTCCGGGCCGAGGAGCTCGCCGGGCTCCCGTTCGGGGTCCTCCTCGACGAGGAACTCGAAGGTGCCGGCGTTGTAGTAGCCCGCGGAGTCGGCGCCGCGGCGGGCCGCTCGGCCGATCTCCTCGCGGAGCTCGTCCGTGAGCGCGGGGCTGGGCCCCTCCTCGATGACCTTCTGGTGGCGGCGCTGCAGCGAGCAGTCGCGCTCGCCGAGGTGGCGGACGTTCCCGTGGTGGTCTGCGAGAATCTGGACCTCGATGTGGCGGGGGTTCTCGAGGTAGCGCTCCAGGTAGACGTTCGCGTTGTCGAAGTACGCCTCGCCCTCGCGCTCGGCGGACTCGAGCTGTTCGGCGGCCTCGTCCTCGCTCCGCACGATCTTCATCCCGCGGCCGCCGCCGCCGCCCTCCGCCTTGATGGCGATGGGGTAGCCGTGTTCCTCGCCGAACTCGTGGACGTCCTCGACGGACTCCACGGGGTCGGTGGTGCCCGGGACAATCGGGACGTCCGCGTCCCGCATCGTCTTCCGGGCCTGGGTCTTCTCGCCGAGCTGGCGCATCGAGTCGGCCGACGGGCCGACCCACGTCACGCCCTCGGTCTCCTCGACCTTCCCGGCGAACTCGGCGTTCTCCGCGAGGAAGCCGTAGCCCGGGTGGATGGCGTCGGCGCCGGCCTGTCTGGCGGCGTCGATGATGCCCTCGTGGTCGAGGTAGGAGTCGGCGGCGCGCGCCGGGCCGACGTTGTACGCCTCGTCTGCGTACCGGACGTGGCCGGCGTGCTTGTCCGCGTCGCTGTACACGGCGACTGTGTCCACACCGATGTCGTCACAGGCCCGCATCACTCGCACCGCGATTTCGCCGCGGTTCGCGACGAGCACCTTCTCGAACATTCTTGGACGTTCGTTCTGGGGACGCCCTACTCATAGCTTCGGTTCTGGGTCGTCGGTTCCCCGCCGGTTCAGCCCGGTCGTGCGCACGCGCTCGAACCGGTGTGGTGCGAGACTCGCCTCGGAACCGGCGACCGGGTGGTCACCGGGTGACACCACGGAGCGACGCCATCACCGCCGACTCCGCCTTCCGCAGGTGGTCGGAGACCGTCGACGACGCCACGCCGACCTCGGCCGCCACGTCGTCGAGCGTCGCCGTCCGGGGAACCTCGTAGTACCCGAGATCGACCGCCACCGCCACGACATCGCGCTGGCGGTCGGTCATCGGGACTGACGGCCCGCGGCGCCGGTCGTACTCCCCGACGCGCTCGACGGTCGTGTCCACGTCGCCCGGCAACTGCGCGAGGAGGCCGCGGAGGTCGTCGGGGTCGCCGACCACGTCGAACACCGCGTCGCCCTCGTCTGAGTAGACGACCGGCGGAACGACGAGCAGCGACGCGTACGCGAACGCGAGCAGGCACTCCCACTCGTCGTCTGTCGGCGTCGCGCGCACGAACGAGTAGAACCAGCCGTCGCCGCCGGTCGTGAGTTCGAACTCCTCGATGTCGTCGACGGCCGCGATGCGCTTTCGGTACGGCTCTCGGAGGCCCTCGACCCGGAACAGCACCACTGGTGCCTCCCCCGTGAAGTTCCACGACCACAGCTCCTCGCGGTGCATCTCCGGGTGCTCGACGAGGAACTGGTGCATCGGGTGTCTGGTGGCCGGCGGGAACCCGAGTCTCACACGGAGGTGTTTCACGGCCGCTCGTTCGGCCGCGTCACTTAAATCGTCTAGTGTGGCCGTGGGAAGTCGAATCCCGCTGGCCTCCGAAAAGCGAGTATGAGCGAAGCGACGACAGACGCTCCACTGGCGCCGAAACGCGACGGGGTCCCCGTTCTTGGGAGTGCAGTCGCCTTCGGCCGCGACCCGTACGCGTTCTACGAGGACGTCGCCAGCCACGGCGACGTCGTTCGGTTCTCGATGGGGACATACGACATGGCTGGCGTCCTCCACCCGAACGGTATCCGCCGCGTGCTCGTCGAGGAGCCGGCGGCGTTCCGGAAGCCAGACGGCCCCGGTGTGGACGTGCTCGCAGACGGGCTCCTGTTGACCGACGGCGACCGCTGGCAGCGCCAGCGAGGCCAGCTACAGCCGCTGTTCTACCGGGAGCGAATCGAGACCTACGCCGAGACGATGGCGACGTACGCCGCGGCGGCCGCCGACGAGTGGGCCGCCGACGCCGGCGGCGTGCAGGCGACCGAGGCCACGTCGCGGTACACGCTGCGCGTCCTCGGGAAGACTCTGCTCGGTGCGGAGACGGACGAACACCGGGCTGCGGTGCGAGCAGGCGCGAACGCTATCCGGGAACGGACCAGCGAGAACCCCGTCGCCGTCGACCTCCCCGAGTGGCTGCCGACGCCGTCGAACTGCCGGTACCGACGCGGTGTCGACCGACTGAACGGCGTCGTCGACACTCTCCTCGCGGACGCCGACGGGACCGGTGAGGACCTCCTGTCGGTGCTGGTCGCGCAGGACAGCGGCGGGGCTGGGGGCCGCACCGAGGACGAACTCCGGAGCCAGCTCGTGACGTTCCTGTTCGCCGGCCACGAGACGAGCGCGACTGCCCTGACGTGGGCGCTGTACGAACTCGGTCGGAAGCCCGAGGTCGCGGCCCGGCTGCAGTCCGAGGTCGACGCAGTCCTCGACGGCGGGCACGCGACGCTCGGCGACCTCCCGGCGCTCTCCTACACCGAGCAGGTGATTCGGGAGGTCCTCCGCCGGTACCCGCCGGCGTCCGCAATCTTCCGGGAGACGCGCGAGCCGGTCGTCGTCGGCGGGTACCGGATTCCGGCGGACACCTTCGTCGTGCTGCCGCAGTTCCACGTCCACACCGACCCGCGGTGGTGGGACGAGCCGATGACGTTCGACCCCGAGCGGTGGACCGACGTCGACGACCCCCCCGGCGACCGCCCCGACTACGCGTACTTCCCGTTCGGCGGTGGGCCCCGGCACTGCATCGGGATGCGGTTCGCGCGGATGGAGCTGCAGCTGGCGCTCGCGACAATCGCCCGACGCACCACCGTGTCCCACGACTGCGACGACGTCGGCGTCGACGTCGGGTCGACCACGCAGCCGGCGACCGACCCGGAACTGCGTTTCGAGGCACGGTAGCGGCTCGACGCGGTCGGTTCACTCACCGGAACTGTCGGTCTCGAGCCGGCGCGCTCGCCGTGCGCAGTCAGAGCGAACCCACCACGGGCACCAGCAGACGTACTCGGCCGACCCGCTCAGAACCGCTCGCGGCGCCCGGCTGCGCTCCACGCGTCCGTCGGCGCGCCGTCGGGCACGCGCACCGACCGGCCGCCGAGCGACTCCACGCGCCCCGCGAACGCCCACTTCCGGTCCGTCCAGTCGTCGGTGTCGTCGTCCTCGCTGGCCGCTTCGGCCGCGGCCGCGAGCGCAGAGACGTGGCTCTGGACGGCCGCAGCGATGGCGGCCGCCTCCTCGTCGCTGGCGTCGTCTGGGATTGTCAGGTCCATGTCGACAGCCATCACAGCGGGATGTTGCCGTGTTTCTTGTCCGGCGTCTCCTCGCGCTTGCTGGCCAGCATCTCGAGGTCGTCGACGAGCCGCGGCCGGGTCTCGGTCGGCTCGATGACGGCGTCGACGTAGCCTCGGTCCGCCGCCGTGTAGGGGTTCGCGAACTCCTCGCGGTACTCGTCGATGAGTTCCTGGCGGCGCGCCTCGGTGTCGTCGGCCGCCTCGAGCTCGTCGCTGTAGAGGACATTCACCGCGCCTTTCGGCCCCATCACCGCGATTTCGGCGGTCGGCCACGCGTAGTTCACGTCTGCGCCGATGTGCTTGCTCGCCATGACGTCGTAGGCGCCGCCGTAGGCCTTCCGGGTGATGACCGTCATCAGGGGCACGCTGGCCTCGCTGAAGGCGTACAGGAGCTTCGCGCCGTGCCGGATGATGCCGCCGTGCTCCTGGTCGGTCCCCGGCAGGAACCCGGGCACGTCCACGAACGTCAGGATGGGGACGTTGAACGAGTCACAGAACCGCACGAACCGGCTGGCCTTCTCGGAGGCGTCGATGTCGAGGGTGCCGGCGTTCACGCGGGGCTGGTTCGCGACGATGCCGACCGAGCGCCCGTCCAGCCGGGCGAACCCGACGACGATGTTCTTCGCGTAGTTCGCCTGCACCTCGAAAAAGGACTGTTCGTCCACGACACTCCCGATGACGTTCGTCATGTCGTAGGGCTTGCGCGGCTGGTCGGGGACGATGGACTCCAGCGCCTCGTCGCGGCGCTCGGGGTCGTCGTAGGGCTCGACCCGCGGCGGGTCCTCGACGTTGTTCTGCGGGAGGTAGGAGAGCAGACGCCTGATGTTGTCGAGGGCCTCCTCCTCGCTGTCGCAGGCGAAGTGCGCGACGCCGGACTCCGAGGAGTGCGTGGTCGCGCCGCCGAGCTCCTCGAACCCGACCTCCTCGCCGGTCACCGTCTCGATGACGTCCGGCCCGGTGATGAACATGTGACTGGTGTCTTTCACCATGAACACGAAGTCCGTGATGGCCGGCGAGTAGACGGCACCGCCCGCACACGGCCCCATGATGGCCGAAATCTGGGGGACGACGCCGCTGGCTTTCTCGTTGCGGGTGAAGATTTCCGCGTACCCGCCGAGGGCGTCGACGCCCTCCTGGATGCGGGCGCCGGCGGAGTCGTTCAGGCCGACGACGGGCGCGCCGACCTCCATCGCGCGGTCCATCACCTTCGTCACCTTCTCGGCGAACACCTCGCCGAGGCTCCCGCCGAAGACGGTGAAGTCGTGGGCGAACACGAACGTCGTGCGGCCGTTGACGTCGCCGTAGCCCGTGACGACGCCGTCGCCCGGCAGCTGCTTCTCGTCCATGTCGAAGTTCGTCGACCGGTGCGTGCGCAGCTGGTCCAGTTCGTTGAACGTCCCGTCGTCGAGGAAGTAGTCGATTCGCTCGCGGGCCGTCATCTTCCCCTTCTCGTGCTGGGACTCGATGCGGGCCTCCCCCCCGCCGAGGAGTGCGCGCTCGGTCTTCTCGCGCAGTTCCTCGATGCGCTCTTCCATCGTCATCTGATTATCGGGGTTTCCGCGACCGGCGGCAAAAGGATTCCGAGACGGGGACGCCAAGCGGGGTCGAGGCGCCAACGGCGAGCGACGGCGGCGGGCCGGTCAGACGACCGACTCGGCCCGCCGCAGCCCGAGGAACGACGCGACCGCGACGAGGACGCTCACGGCCACGAACAGCCGGGTCTGTCCGAGTGTGACGCCGAGCAGTTCGACCGACGCGACCGAGACGCCGAGCGCGGCGGCGAGCCCGGAGACGAACGTGAAGATGAGGAACACCGGGATGAATACGCCCGCGGCGTACAGCCACGCCGTCGACAGCGACGTCGCGAACTCGCCGGCGCCGAGTTCGTACTCCTCGACGGCGTCCCGGCCGAGCACCCAGCCGGCGAACAGCAGGAAGCCGACGAGCCCGCCGGTCAGCAGGAGGTCGACGAGCGTGCTGGCGACGAAGCCGAACACGCTCGGGTAGAGCGCGCACACCGAGCCCGTGACGGCGAACAGCGCCACCAGTCCGGTGGTCGCGGCGGGTCGGGAGACGCCGTACTCGTCGACGAGGAAGGAGACCGGAATCTCCAGCATCGATATCGAGGAGGACAGCGCGGCGAGTGCGACGACGCCGAAGAACACGACGCCGACGACCTGCCCGTAGGGCAACGAGGCGAACGCGCTCGCGAGGCCGACGAACAGCGCGCCGGGGCCGCCGCCGCCGGCGTCGCCGACGAGCGCGAACAGGATGGGAAAGACGACGACGCCCGCGAGCACGCCGACGAACGTGTTGAGGACGGCGATGGCGGTGCCGTCGGCGGCCAGCGAGCGGTCCTCCCCGAGGTAGGAGGCGTACGTGACCATCGTGCCGGCGCCCAGCGAGAGCGTGAACAGCGCCTGGCCGGCGGCGGCCGGGAGGATGTCGAGGAAGTTCGTTTCTAGCGCCCCGAAGTCGGGGGAGAGGTAGAACGAGAGTCCGGCCGCGGCGCCGTCGAGTGTGACGCCCCAGGCGGCGAGCCCGACCAGCAGGACGACGATGGCGGGCATCATCACTTTCGTCGCGCGTTCGATGCCGCGTTTGACGCCGCGGAGCACGATGAGCGCCGTGACGCCGAGGAACAGCAGGTGGAATCCGAGGGCTTCGACGCCGTAGTTCACGGCCCCGAAGTACTGACCGGGGTTCGCGAAGTACGCGCCGGTGAAACTGGCGCCGAGGTACCGGAAGATCCAGCCACCGACGACGCTGTAGAACGACAGCAGGACGACAGCGGTGACGACGAAGACGTGGCCGAAGACGGTCCAGCCCTTCGAGTCCGAGAGTGCGGAGAGTGCGCCGACGGGGTTCCGTCGGGAGCGTCGGCCGATGACGAACTCCGCCAGCAGACCGGGGACGCCGACGACCAGTACGACCCCGAGGTACACGAGGAGGAACGCCGCGCCGCCGTTCTCGCTGGTCATCCACGGGAACCGCCAGAGGTTCCCCAGTCCCACCGCCGACCCCACCGCGGCCAGAATGAACCCGAGCCGCGTCTGCCAGGACTCACGTGTCATTGCAACTCTGTAGCAAACCCCCCCATTTTAGGGTTACGACCAACGAACCGTCAACTCCCCGAGAACACGGCGCAAGCCGCGTGAAAAACCGTTATGGAATTTCGATTCTGTGGCCGAATCGCGGTCTCGCCGACGATCCCTAGCCGAGGACGACGGCGGACTCGATGAGCTGTGCCTTCAGCGCGAGGTCCTGCACGCCGAGGACGAGCGTGAGACCGATGGCGGCCGGGATGACCAGACGCACCCACCACAGCCAGAGCGCCGTGAACCCGGTGCCGAGCGAACTGCCCTGCGCGAGTTCGTCGACGGACTCGTCGAAGGCGACCCAGCCGACGAACAGCGCGAACAGCAACACGACCAGCGGCAGCAGGAGGTTGAACACGATGTCGTTGTACCAGCCAAGCGTGGCAGTCGACAGCGCGGTCGGGATGCCGGCCGCGAAGATGGTGCCGCCGAGCACCGTGGCGACGACCTTCCGGTCGTAGTCGTAGTTGTCGACGACGTACGACACCGGCGTCTCGAGGAGGCTAATCGCGCTGGACAGCGCCGCCAGCAGCAGGACGATGAAGAAGCCGACACCGAGCAGCTCGCCGCCGGGAATCTGGGCGAACGCGCCGGCGAGGCTGACGAACGCAGTGCCGACGCCGCCGGAGCCCGGTTCGACGCCGATGGACAGCAGGACCGGGAAGACGACGAACCCGGCGAGCAGCGCGACGAGCGTGTTGATGACGACGATGGCGGAGCCGTCAGCCGGGAGGCTGTCGTCGCTCCCGAGGTAGGAGGCGTACGCGATCATGACGCTGAACCCGAGTGACAGCGTGAAGAACGCCTGCCCGACGGCGGACGGCACGATGGAGGTTAGGTTGTCGGCGAGGTAGCCGAAGTCGGGGGAGAGGTAGTACTCGTAGCCGGCCGTCGCGCCCTCGAGGGTGAACCCCCAGGCGGCGAGGCCGAGCAGCAGGACGAGGATAGCGGGCACCATCACCTTGGTGGCGCGCTCGATGCCGCCCTGGATGCCGAACGCGACGATTGCGACGGTCAGCCCCATGAAGAGGGCGTGCGTACCGACGGCCAGCGGGCCGGCGGAGACGGTGCCGAAGAAGCCGGCGACGTTACCGAAGTAGGTGCCGGTGGCGCTGCCGACGATGTAGCTCAGAACCCAGCCGCCGATGACGCTGTAGAACGCCAGCGTGACGGCGGAGCCGAGGACGCCGAGCGTCCCCGCGAACGACCAGTTCTCGAAGCCGAGCTCGCGGAACGCCGAGATTGGGTTCTGTTTGCTGCGCCGGCCGATGACAAACTCCATGAGCATCGCCGGGAAGCCGATGACGAACACGACTGCGAGGTAGACCAGGAGGAACGCTGCACCGCCGTTCTGTCCGGTCTGGAACGGGAACGACCAGATGTTCCCGAGGCCGACCGCCGACCCGACGGCGGCGAAGATGAAGCCAACTCTCGTCGTCCACGTTTCACGTTCTGCCATGTTGTACCACGCCGTTCTCTGTGCCTGCCTGAAAAGCCGTTCGAATTGGTAGAGTACAGCACGCCAACAGGAGGCATGGTTTTCGAGCGTCCAGTTCGGTGCGGCTAGATACCCATATTCACCACGTACGTCCACTGGAACGGGGCGTTCGCCGGCGAACCGCAAGTCGAATCGGCGGGTGTGAGTGACGGTCAGGCTTCACCGTAGACGGGGACCGAGCCGCCACTGGTGGGTGGCGTGGCGTCAGAACTCAGTGAGAGCACGACGCGGGCGATGTCGGCGGGGTCGACCCACGAGTCGTGGTCGGCGTCGGGCAGCATCTCGCGGTTCGCCGGCGTGTCGATGACCGAGGGCATGACGGCGTTCGCGCGCACCGCTCCACGGTTCTCCTCGGCGATGGTCTCCGTAAGCAGGCGGACGCCGGCTTTCGCCGCCCGGTAGGGGCCGTCGCCCTCGCCGCCTTCGAGTGAGGCGCGCGCCGACACGGAGACGATGTTCCCGCCGCTCTCCCGGAGGTGGGGGAGGGCGTGCTTGCTCGCGAGGAACATCGTCTTCAGGTTCACGTCGAAGACCGTCTCGAAGTCCCCGACGTCGGTCTCGTCGATGGGGTCGCCGCCCTGCCACATCCCGGCGACGTTGCAGAGCGCGTCGAGGCCACCGTGGGCGTCCACAGCCCCGGAGACGACCTGTTCGGCCTGTGCCTCGTCCGTGAGGTCGCCCCGGTAGAACGACACCTCGCCGCGGTCCAGTTCCGTGTCCTCGCCCGGTTCCACCACGTCGGTCCCGCAGACCGTCGCGCCGGCGTCGTCGAACGCCCGGCAGACCGCGCTCCCCAGCGCGCCCGACGCACCAGTCACCAGCACCACGTCGCCCTCGAAATCGAACTCGGCGTGCATATCGGTACCGTGGAACGCGACCACCGTAAACGTATCCGCGACCCAACAGTAGCGCGCTGCTGGCTGCTTTTATACTGCAGGCGCGCCCAGTACCGTCCGTGACCGACGACCGACGGCTCCTGTACCGCGGCGGGATGCTGGTCGCCGTCGCCGTGCTCGCCAGCGCGCTCGCGGCGCCAGAACTGCCAGCCAGGATGGCGACGCACTGGAACGCCGCCGGCGACGTGGACGGCACGATGCCGACGTGGCTCGGCCTGTCGCTCACCCCGGCGGTGGCCGCGCTCACCGTCGGCTTCTTCCACGTGCTCCCCCGCCTCGACCCGCGCAACGACTACGACGACTTCCGTGACGCTTACGACGCCCTCGCGCTCGCCACCGTCGGATTCGTCGTCTACGCGCACGGGTTCGTGCTCGTCGTGAACCTCGGCGTCGACGTCGCCCCGATGCAGGCGCTCGCCCCCGCCCTCGGCGGCGTCTACGTCGTCGCCGGCGTGGTGACGGCGCGAACCGACCAGAACTGGTTCGTCGGCGCCCGCACGCCCTGGACCCTCGAAGACGAGGGGGTCTGGGCCGACACCAACCGCCTCGTCGGCCGCGTCCTCGTCGCCGGCGGGCCGGTCGCCGCAGCCGGCGTGCTCGTCCCCAGTTACGCGCTCGCCCTCGCGGTCGCCCCGGCCGTGCTCGCTGCCGCTGCCACCGTCGGCTACTCGTACTGGCGATACCGGCACGCGTAGCCGCAGTCGCAGACCGATGGGCTTTATGCGCGCCCGGGTCGCCCTTGAGAGTGCATGAAGCTTCACGAGTACCAGGCGAAGCAGGTCTTCGCCGAGGCGGGAATCCCGACCCCGGGGTCGGAGCTCGCCTCGTCCGTCGACGAGGTCGTCGAGGCCGCAGAGGGCCTCGGCTACCCCGTCGCGGTGAAGGCCCAGGTACACGTCGGTGGCCGCGGGAAGGCCGGCGGCATCAAACTGGTCGAGGACGCCGACGAAGCCCGCGAGGCCGCCGAGTCGATTCTCGGCATGGACCTCAAGGGCTACACGGTCGAGAAGGTCCTCGTCGAGGAGGCCGTCGACTTCACGAACGAACTGTACGTCGGCGTGACGATGGACCGCGGCGAGGGCAAGCCCGTCGTCATGGTCTCGGAGCGCGGCGGCGTCAACATCGAGGAGGTCGCCGAGGAGGACCCCGACGCAATCGTGCGCGAACACGTCGACCCCTCGTTCGGCCTGCACCCCTATCAGGCCCGGAAGGCCGTCTACGAGGCCGGCATCCCCCGCGAAGTCGCCGGTGACGTCGCGTCCATCCTGACGACGCTGTACGACCTCTACGAGGCCCGCGACGGCAGCGACGTCGAGGTGAACCCGCTGATGGTCACCGCCGACGACGAGGTCATCGCGGCAGACGCCGTGATGAACATCGACGAGGACGCGCTGTTCCGCCAGCCCGAGCTCGCCGAGATGGAGGAGGAGGCCGCCGAGGACGACCTCGAAGCCAAGGCCAACGAGTACGGCTTCGACTACGTGCGCCTCGACGGCAACACGGGCATCATCGGCAACGGCGCCGGACTCGTGATGACCACGCTGGACCTCGTGGACTACTACGGCGGCAGCCCCGCGAACTTCCTGGACATCGGCGGCGGCGCGAAAGCCGAACGCGTCACGAACGCCCTGGACATGGTGTTCAGCGACGAGAACGTCGACAGCGTCGTCTTCAACATCTTCGGGGGCATCACCCGGGGCGACGAGGTCGCGAAGGGCATCAACGCCGCGCTCGAACAGTTCGACGAGATCCCGAAGCCCGTCGTCGTGCGGCTCGCCGGCACCAACGCCGCCGAGGGCCGCGAGATCCTCAACGACGAGCTCGTGACCGTCGAAGAGACGCTCGAGGGCGCCGTGCAGCGCGCCGTCGAGTACGCCGAGGAGGGAGACCAATGAGCATTCTAGTCGACGACGACACCCGCGTCGTGGTGCAGGGCATCACGGGCGGCGAAGGCAAGTTCCACGCCGAACAGATGATCGAGTACGGGACGAACGTCGTCGCGGGCGCAGTGCCCGGGAAGGGCGGCCAGGAGGTCGCCGGCGTCCCGGTCTACGACACCGTCGACCAGGCCGTCGAGGCCGAAGACGCGGACGCCTCCGTGGTGTTCGTGCCGCCGGCGTTCGCCGCCGACGCGGTCTTCGAGGCCCTGGACACGAACCTCGACCTCGTGGTCGCCATCACCGAGGGCATCCCGACCCAGGACATGGCGAAGGTGTACAAGCGCCTCTCCGAGGTCGACACCCGCCTCATCGGCCCGAACTGCCCCGGCATCATCACGCCGGGTGAGGCGAAGCTCGGCATCCTGCCGGGCAACATCTTCGAGTCCGGCAACGTCGGGCTCGTCTCCCGCTCTGGCACGCTCACGTACCAGGTCGTGGACTCCCTCACCTCGCGCGGCATCGGGCAGACGACCGCCATCGGCATCGGCGGCGACCCCATCATCGGCACCGACTTCATCGACGCCCTCGAGCTGTTCGAGAACGACCCCGACACCGAGGCCGTCGTGATGTGCGGCGAGATCGGCGGCGAGGACGAGGAGGAGGCCGCCCAGTACATCGCCCAGCACATGGACACGCCGGTCGCCGGCTTCATCGCCGGCCGCACCGCGCCGCCGGGCAAGCGCATGGGTCACGCGGGCGCCATCGTCTCCGGTAGCGGCACCGGCACCGCCGAGTCCAAGATCAACGCCCTGAACGACGCGGGCGTCCCCGTCGGCGACACCCCCGAGGAGGTCGCCGACAACATCGAAGACCTGCTGTAACCCGGCCCTTCTCTCTCCCCGCTCGTCGCGCCGACCAGCCACAGCACCCGGGAGCCGGCCGCGACCCCGGTTCGACACCGCCCCCGCCGCCATCCGTGGATTATCCCGGGTTAATTCGGCTTAATTCGGGCCGAACCCGGTGTCAGCGTCGTCCCGGCTTATCCCCCTCCCGGTCGTTGGCCGAGTCACGATGGCGACCAAACCGATGGGGACGACCCGGCAGGAGCACTGTCAGGCCTGCGGCCGGGACACCCCCCACGACGTCAGCATCGAACTGCGCGCGGAGACAGACGACGAGAGCGCCGCGAACGCCGAGTTCTCCCGGGAGCCCTACCGGGTCGCGACCTGCCAGCGCTGCGAGGCAAGCCGGTCTCGCCGGATGAACGACGCCTGACTGCCGGCTGACGCGCCGAGTGCGGGCGGTGGAGGAAGAGGGCCGCAATTGCGACAGCGGGTGGCGACGACTGGTCGGTCTGCTAGACGGCGTCTGTTCCGGTGGCGCCGGTCCGGATCTGGACCGCCGACGTGACCGGGAGCACGAACACTTTGCCGTCGCCCTTCTCGCCGGTGTGGGCGGCGTCGCCGATGGCGTCGACGACGGTCTCGGCGTCGACGTCGGCGACGACGCACTCGACTTTCGCCTTCTCGTGGAGATCGACGGTGTACTCCTCGCCGCGCCACTGCTCGGTCTTCACCGGCTGGCTGCCGCGGCCCGAGACTTTCGTCACGGTCAGCGAGGGCGCGCCGACGTTCGCGATGGCCTGTTTCACGTCCGAGAGCTTGTCCGGGCGGACGTACGCGACGACCATCTCGATGTCGTCGGAGTCAGTCATCGGTCTCACCCCCGGGGTGGCCGCCGTCGGCGCTCACGGGCTGGCTGTCCGGGCTGCCGCCGCCGGTGAACTCGGGGTAGGCGGCGACGCCGTGCTCGCTGGCGTCGAGGCCGGCTTCCTCCTCCTCGGGGGAGACCCGGAGACCGAAGAGGGCGTCGGCGAGCAGGAACGTCCCGGCGCTGCCGAGGGTCGCCCACGCGGCGACGACGCCGACGCCGACCACCTGCATCAGCAGTTGCGTGGCGGAGAAGCCGCTGACGGCGAAGAACGGAATCAACAGCGTGCCGACCGCGCCCGCCATCCCGTGGACGGCGAACACGCCACAGACGTCGTCGACGCGCAGCGAGTCGACGACGAAGCGGTACGTCGGGAGGACGAGCGCGCCGCCGAGCGCGCCCAGCACGATGCCGCCCACCCAGGTGACGTGCGGGACGGCGCCCGTGACGGCGACGAGCCCGGCGAGCAGGCCGTTGGCGGTCCACAGCGGGTCCGGCTTGTCCTGCCGAGACGCCGACACCGCCATCGCCGCGACGGCGCCCGCCCCCATGCCGAGCGTCGTGTTCAGTGCGACCCGGCCGAGCTGGGCGGACAGCAGCGCGTCGTCGGGCCCGTAGATGGCCGACGTGCCGACGTTGAACCCGTACCACCCGAACGCGAGGATGAGCGTGCCGAGGACGGCAAGCAGCATCGAGTGGCCCGGAATCGGGTGGCTGTCGCCGCTGGCGTCGAAGCGCCCCTCGCGGGGACCGACGAAGTAGGCACCGACGAGGCCGGCGATGCCGCCGAGCATGTGGACGACGGTGGCGCCCGCGAAGTCGAGGTAGCCGACGCCCAGCGCCTGCCCGACGTACCCCTCCAGGGAGAGCAGGCCGCCGGCCCACGTGAGCCCGGTCGTGACGGGGTAGACGACGGCCGTCATGACCACCGCGA
The DNA here is from genome assembly GCF_021729015.1 of Halobacterium rubrum. Classification (GTDB taxonomy): domain Archaea; phylum Halobacteriota; class Halobacteria; order Halobacteriales; family Halobacteriaceae; genus Halobacterium; species Halobacterium rubrum. The sequence goes on along the minus strand of NZ_JAJQQZ010000001.1, from coordinate 964,172 downwards.
CGAACGCGTACGCCGTGAAGTTCGTGCGCTCGGCGACGGCGCCCGAGACGATGGTGGCGGCGGTCATCGCGAACACGGCGCCGACGAGCCACGTCACCCACTGCCCGGGCGCGCCGAAGTACGCGAACGGCGCGTCGAGGGGGCGCCCGGCGGTGACGGCGCCGACGACCGACGACAGCCCGTACCCCAGCAGGAAGTACGCGAGCACGCCGGCCGTCCAGTCGGTGACGTTCTTCATCAGGACGTTCCCGACGTTCTTCGCGCGGACCTGGCCGCTCTCGAGGAGCGCGAACCCGGGCTGCATGAAGAAGATGAGGAACGCCACGACGAGCGCCCAAACCGTGTTGATGCCGTCCGCGACGCCGGCGGGGACGGCCATTCAGGCACCACCCCCGCCGAGCATCCGTGAAGTACAATCAGACACGATTACCGAATTTTTCGCTACGTTCGTATTGTCCATTCCAGTAGAACAGCAAAACAAGCTACTGTTTAGCTCTTGTCCTGAAAATCGTAAACTCCTGTGTATCTACTAGAGGCGTGGGAGGAAATCCCAACATCCCTAGAGAATATCAGGGACTCGATGGTGCTCAGGCCAGTCTCGAATCCGGTCTGGTCGTGCTGAACGCCGGAGTTCCGCAGCCGCCAGTCTCAGCGGGCTGCCTCGACGGCGTCCGCGAGCCCCTCGACTGCGCCGTCGGCCTGGCCGAGCCAGAGGTACGGCTCGGCGAGCTCGAGCTCCATCAACACGAACTGGCCGTCCCGGGAGTCGTCGATTGGTTCGTGGTAGTCCCAGCACGACCGCAGGAGGATGACGTCGAGATCCGCCCGGCTCTCGTCGTCGTCGGTCCAGACTGCGGGGCCGGCGGTCACGCCGCGCCGCTCGAACTCGGCGACCAGTTCCCGTGCGCCCGCCGTGAGGTCCGGGGGCCGGTGACCACGCCCACTCGCAGCGAGTCCAGTCCAGGCATCACGTCACACTCCGTTCGAGAGGCACTGATACGCTCGCTGAACGCAGCTTCCGTAACAGAGCTGGTACGTCGACGGTCGACCGGCGGGCCGAGCTTTTTTGCTGGCGCTGTCCCTCCGGGCAGGCAGCGGCGACAGTCGACCGACTGCCGGGAGCCACACCGTGACAGCACACCCACACTCGACGCGATGACGGCCGACGACCCGGGACTGGACACCGAGTTCTACGCCATCGACGCAGCCGCGACCACGCCCGGGGAGTTTCTCGCCGTCGCCCGAGTGTACGCCCGCGAGGTCGTCCGGAACTACGGACTCTCCGTCGACGTCGACACGCTCGACTGGGAGGTAAGCAAGCGCGCGCGACGCCGGGCGGGCGCCGTCCACTACCGCGACGGCGACCCCGAGCGCGTCTCCATCGCGTGGGCGCTGTTCGAGAACCGCGGCTGGGGCGCGGCCGCCGAGACCGTCCGCCACGAGCTGATCCACGCCCACCTCCTGAACGAGTACGGCGACTCCAGCCACGGCGACCGCTTCGAGGCGTGGGCGCGCCGGCTCCAGACGCCGGTCACCTGCGAGCTGTTCGCCGACCCGAACTACTGGGTGGTCTGCCGGGACTGCGGCAGCGAGCTGGCGCGCTACCGGGAGTCGAAGCTCGTGAAGAATCCGGGCGACTACCGGTGTGGCGGCTGCGGCGGTCGCCTGGAAGCCCGGGAAGCCGGCAGCGAGTAGCCGGCGTCGGTCTCGGGTTCCGACCTTACAGGGGGTAGTCGCGGGGCTCGTGCTGGGAGGGAAGTTCAGCTGGCCCCGGTGATCTCGCCGTCGTTGCTTCGGTAGAAGTAGGACGGGGCGGAGTTGAACCGGACGAAGACTCGCTGCGCTCGTCTTCCAGGGTTCAACTCCGCGACACCACGCACCACCACCACACGACTCGCACACGCTACGCGGTGCTCGTCGGTGTGGGTTCAGTAGAAGTGGGTCGGGGCGGAGTTGAACCGCCGACCTGCTCCGTGTGAAGGAGCCGTCATAACCGGACTAGACCACCGACCCGGACACCAAATCGTACCCGGAGGCCGGCATTAAGGCTTGCGTTCCCCGACAGGGGCGGGGCGGGCAGCAGTCACCGATACTGTTTCGTGGTAGCACACAACACAGTGGCAGTTCCTGTCGCCCACCGCAGGTTTTTAGTTCCTTTAGGCAAACCTAAACTCTGTGTGGCGGGCGTCGCCGACAGCCCGCCCGCGTCTGTCCCAGCCAGAGAGACCGTCGGCACTTCGCCGTCCCTGAGGAGGGACGTCGGCATCACATCTGTCCTCGTCCGCGCCCGTCGCCGTCAGTACGACGGCGACTCCTCGCGGACACCCGCCGCCTGATTCGCCAGCCGCGCGAACACGAACAGGGCGTCCGACAGCCGGTTCAGGTAGGCGACGGCCGTCTCGTTCACGTCGTCGCCCTCGTGGTTCTGGAGCGCTACCGCGCGGCGCTCCGCCCGCCGGCAGACCGCCCGCGCCTGGTGGAGCGCCGCGCCCGCGTCGCTACCCCCCGGCAGGATGAACGACTCCAGTGGCTCCAGTTGTTCCTCGCAGGCGTCGATCCAGTCCTCGACCTGCTCGACGTGCTCGCCGGTGACCTGCGGGTCGCCCTCGTCGGGCTCCGGGTTCGCGAAGTCCGCCTGCACGACGTGGAGGTGGTTCTGGACCTCCCGGAGGTAGTCGTCGAGTTCGTCGACGTCAGTCGGCCGGATTGCGCCGACGGCCGCGTTCAGTTCGTCGACAGTGCCGTACGCCTCGATGCGGGGGCTCGTCTTCGAGACGCGCTCCATGTTCCGGAGGTCGGTGTCGCCGTCGTCCCCGCGCTTGGTGTAGATCTTCACGCCAGCGTCACCTCCACGTAGTCGAGGATGTTCTCGCTCTCGGCCATCGTCACACCGCGCTCGTCGTCCACGAGCACGGGCACGCCGCGCTGGCCGCTCACTCGCTTCACGTCGTTGCGCTCGGAGTGCATCGCCTCGACCCACTCCGTCTCGTAGTCGATGCCGTGGTCGTCGAGGGCGTCGGAGACCTTCTCGCAGTACGGGCAGCCGTCGAGAGCGTACAGGGTCAGCGCCATACCCGTGGTTGGGGTGGCGCGCCCAAAGGTGTTGGTCCCCACACGTTCATGTGACCGCCTTCCGTGCGTCCGGGCACCATGTTCGACACGACGTTCGCGGTCGGCGAAGTCGTCGCCGCCGAGGCGTTCCCGGAGGCACGCAAGCCCGAGCTCGCGAAGCTCGAGGTCGACCTCGGGGACGACGAGACGGTCCAGTCAGCCGCCCAGACCGGCTACAACTACAACCCCGAGGAGCTCGTCGGCCGGCAGGTCCTGTGTGCCACGGACCTCGGGACCGTGAACATCGCGGGCTACGAGTCGGAAGTGCTCACGGTCGGCGTACCGGACGAGGACGGCAATCCCGTGCTCGTCGGGCCCGACGAGGACGTGCCGCTGGGCGGCGAACTCTACTGAGTGTCGCCGCGCGCTCGCTCTGCGGGGGCGGCCGAGTCGTCGCCGGACGGCGACGCGACGTAGCGGAGCCGCGGTGTCGCGTCCGCGGGGAGGACGTCGTGGGTTACGAGCAGCGACCGCACCCCGGCGCTCCCGCCGAAGTCACCCCGGTACCAGAGACACACCCGGGGCACTCGCACGACCCCCGATTCGGGGTCGTAGTCGGCACTCCCCTGGAGGTACCGGCGCGTGAGCGTCCGGAGTTCGTCGTCGACGTTCGCCGCCGTGAACGTCACCGCCATCCCGGGGACGTGGCGGGCCGCGAGTGTCGCGAAGTGCACGCGTTCGTCGAGGTCCCGGAGCCGGTGGCGGCGCGCGAACCGCCCCGGGAAGGGGTCGGGGAGGTAGCCGAAGCCGTACTTCCAGCGGTCCGCGCGCAGGAGGTCGTGTTTCACGTCGTCGGCGGTGAGGTCGACGCCGGCGACCTGGCAGGCTTCGACGCCGCCGTTCCGGCCGCGCTCGACCAGCGCGCCGTGGACGTTCAGCCAGAAGGCGGCGGCTGCGTCCTGGTCGTCCTGTAGCGCCGCGAGCACGTCGCCATCGAGGTCGGTCAGCGAGTCGAACAGCTGTGGGGCGCCGCCGTCGTGGTGGACGGCGTGGCGGAGGCGCTGGGCGGCCGCGACGAGGTCGTGTGGGGCCGTGGTCTCGGCGTTCGCGGCGAACACGCGGGTCACCCCCGGGGCGGCCGTGCCCGAATCGTGCCGAGTGATACCATACCAAAAATTTCTGTCGCGTCGTACAAACGTCTGTCGACACCCTGGCTATCAGGCTGCGAACGAGCGGCGACCGGCCCTCAGTCCAGCCCGGGTTCGACGACCTCGTAGCCGAGGTTACGCTCGCGCAACGGGTCGGTGTGCTCGGACAGCCGGTCGGCGGTCGCGACGAGTAGAACGGAGAGACCGCGGCTCGCGGCCGCGGGGACGGCGGCGGCGGTGCCGAACCGGACGTCCGGCTCGGTGCCGGCGTCCCTGACCGCGACGAGCGCTTCGACGCCGGCGGCGGCGACGATGTCGTGCTCGTCGAGGCGGTCGGCGACTGCGCCGTCGGGGAGCGCGGCGCTGCCGCCGTCCTGGACGGCAGGGGTGGACAGCACGGTGACTTCGCCGGGGTCGTAGTCGAGCATCCCCTCGAACTCGGCGGCGCCGACGTCCTGGCCCGCTTCGGCGTCGGTGACCGCGACGGCGGTCGCGCTGCCGGCGTCGCCGGGGGTCGCGCGCATCACGCCGTCCCGCATCGAGAGGGAGACGCGCTGTCCCTCCTCGATGTCGGCGGCGGCGACGGCGGTGTCGACGTCGACCTCCTCGAGGACGTTCTCGGAGACGTACTCGACGAACGACCGGAGGTCGTCGGTCTGAGAGATCAGCCAGTCGACGCCCTCCTTGGTGACCTCGTAGCGGCCGCGGCCGTGTTTGCGGGCGTGGCCTTCCTCGACGAGGTCGCCGAGGTAGTCGCTGACAGCCTGCGCGGTGACGCCGATCTCGTCGGCGATCTCCTGCTGGCTGACGGCTGGCTGGCGCTCGGCGATCTCCACGAGGATCTGGTAGCGGGTGGCGTTCCGCTTGCTACGGAGGACCCCCAGTTCCCCGTCGGGCAGTGAGTCGGCCATCAACCCAAACGGAGGCGCCCCCAATTCAAGTATTTTTGTGTAACTTCCCGCGTCGGCGGCGCTGTGGCGCGTCTCGTGGCCAGTTACGAAAATACACTTTCCCTAATACAACCAAAATTGTTTTGGGCGCTACTGTCGTTGTGTCCGGCGATGGCACAGACACGACTCCCACACGACGCCCGGGCCGGACCGACGAAGCCCGAAGTCCGGGCCGTCCTCTGGTCGAAGCTCGCGCTGGGCCCCGACGACCACTTCGTCGAGGTCGGGTCCTGCACGGGCGCGGTGACCATACAGGCCGCACGCGACGCCGGCCGGGTCACCGCCCTCGAGCGCGACGCCGACAGGCTGGAGACTACCCGGAAGAACCTCGCCGCGAACGGCCTCTCGGACGCCGTCGACCTGCGCCACGCCGAAGCCCCAGACGGCCTCCCCAGTGACGCCGACATCCTGTTCCTCGGCGGCAGCCGGAACTACGAGTCCGTCCTCGACCACGCCGTCGAGACGGGCGTCGGCCGCGTCGTCATGAACGTCTCACGGCTGGAAGTCGCCGGGGAGGCCGCCCGCGCCTTCCGCGACCGCGACCTGCTCGACGAGGTCTCGCAGTTCCAGGTGAGCCGCGGCTACGACCTCGCCGGCGCCACCGCCTTCGACGCCGAGAACCCCGTCTACACGTTCGTCGGCAGCGCCACCGGAGACGGGGAAGCCGCCGGCGAGGCGGAGGGGCAGCAATGACCGTCTACGGCGTCGGGCTCGGCCCCGGCGACGCCGACCTCGTCACCGTCCGGGGGAAGCGCGTCCTCGAAGACGCCGACGTGGTGTACTCGCCCGGCCGGCTCTCGAAGTCGGTCGTCACCGACCACGTCCCGGAGTCCCGCGTCGGCGACCTCGACTTCCCGATGACCCGGGACCCCGAGGAGCTCCGCGAGGCGTGGCGCGACGCCGCCAGTGAGGTCGCGCCGCGTGCTCGCGACGGCGACGTGGCGTTCGCGACGCTCGGCGACCCGAACGTCTACTCGACGTTCGGCCACCTCCGCCGCACGCTCGACGCCTTCCACCCGGACGTCGACGTGGAGACGGTCCCCGGGGTCAGCGCCGTCAGCGCGTTCACCACCGCGCTCGGCGTGGAGGTCGACGCCGGCGCGGGGCTCGCGCTCCGGGAAGCCTCGCAGGGCGCGTCCCCGACTGGCCCAGACCGCATGGTCCTGTTCAAAGTGACCGACGCGCCCGCGACCCACGAGGGGCTCGTGGACGCCGGCTACGACGTGACGTACGGCCGCCGGCTGTTCATGGAGCAGGGCGACACGACGGTCACCAGCGACCCCGGAGAGATCGCGGAGCGCGACTACTACACGCTCGCCTACGCCGAACGCCAGTCCCTCCAGAAGGACCGGCCGACGGCGTTCGACGACGTGGACCGGTCCGGTGACGGCGCCGAGGACGGGGTGGTCAGCGGTGACTGACGACGCCGAACACGAGACCCAGGCTCCGCAGGACGCCATCGACGCCGCGAGCGAGCAGCGCCAGCGCGGCCGCGACCAGCGCGTCTACGAACACACCGCCGGCGACGTGCAGGACGGTATCCCGTTCGTCGGCGCCGGCCCGGGCGACCCCGGCCTGCTGACGGTCACGGGCAGAGACCTCGTCGCGGACGCGGACCTCGTCGTGCACGCCGGGTCCCTCGTGAACAGCGAACTCCTCGAGGAGTACTGCGCGGACGCCGAGACCGTCTCCTCGGTCGGCAAGGACCTCGAAGAGCTGATTCCGCTGATGCGGGACGCCCACGAGGACGGCCGGACGGTCGTGCGCCTGCACAGCGGCGACCCCGCAATCTACGGCGCCGCCCTGGAGCAGATGGACGCCCTCGAACAGGAGGGCGTCCCGACCTACATCGTCCCGGGCGTCACGTCGGCGTTCGCGGCGGCCGCGACGCTCAGGACGCAGTTGACGCTGAACGGCACCGCGAACCACGTCGCGTTCACGCGCCCGCAGGGGAACACCCTCGACGCCGAGGACGACCACGTCTCGGAGTTCGTCGAGATGGGCGACGTGACGACCTGTATCTACCTCGGCACGCACGCCATCCCCGACGTGATGGAGCGCCTGCTCGAGGACGGCCACGACCCGGACACCCCCGTCACAGTCGTCTACCACGCCTCGTGGCCGGACGAGGACGTCATCGAGGGCACCATCGAGACCATCGGCGAGCGAGTCGAGGCGGCGGGCTACCGCGCCTCGGCACTGGTCGTGATCGGCGAGGCGGGCGCGGGCGCGAACTACGACCGCTCGTACCTCTACGGCGACTGGGCGAACCGCGGCGAGAGCGAGGCCGACGACTGACCATGAGTACGGACAACGACTCCGACGACTCCGGGGGGCACTGTTCGACGCCGGACTCCGACGGCGAAGTCGCGGAGGACATCGCCGTCGTGGCATTCGAGCGCAAGCTGGACACGGCTGAGGACATCGTCGACGGCATCGGCGACCGGTACGAGTCCATCGAGATTCTGGAGTACCACGGCGACGTGTTCGCCGAGCACTGGGGCGAGTACGACTGCTTCGTCGGCCTGATGGCCTCGGGCATCGCGATGCGGAAGACCGCCGGGCTGCTCGACGACAAGTGGGACGACCCCGCCGTCGTCGTCGTCGACGAGGCACTCACGTGGGCGATTCCGCTGACGGGCGGCCACCACGGCGCCAACCAGGTCGCCGACGACCTCGCGTCGATGGGTGCCGTCCCGGCGATGACGACGGCGTCAGAGGCCGCCGGCAAGCAGGGCGTCGAGGAGCGCGCGAAGGCCCTCGACGCCCACGTCGTGAACGGTGACTCCACGGTCGCCACGAACCTCGCCGTCCTCGACGAGAATCTGGGGCCGGTCGCTCGACTGGACGGCCCGCAGGCCGTGCTCGTCGGCGACGACGTCACCGTCCTCAAACGCAACGGCGACGACGGCGTCGTCCTCGGCACGGGCAGCGTCTCCGGCGCGAAGAAACAGCAGTTCCTCGACGCGTGGGAAGCCAGCCTCGACGGCACGGACTGCGACCTCGACGACGTGGAGTTCGTTGCGACCGGCACTCGGAAGGAAGACGAGGACGGCCTGCTGGCGGCTGCCGAAGAGCTCGGCCTCGGCGTCGTCTCCTTCGAGAAGGAGACCCTCGAGGACCACGAGGGCCCGACGCCGTCGCGCTCGAAGGAGCTCATCGGCTGGCCCGGCATCGCCGAAGCGTCGGCCATCGCTGGCGGCCGCGACAACGAACTGCTCGTCGAGAAGGAACGCTACGACGAGGCTGTCACTGTGGCGGTGGGACAATGAGCAGCGAGGTAGGCAGTGGTGGCGACAGCGACGCCGCTTCCACCGCCGACACCAGCGACTACGGCACGCTGTACGTCGTCGGCATTGGCCCGGGCCTGCCGGGCGGGATGACCCAGCGCGCGAAGGACGTCGTCCGGACGGCGGACTGCGTCGTCGCGTCGAACCTCTACCAGGAGTTCCTGCGGCGGGACGGCACGCTGCCGCCGGAGGACGCTGGCGAGCGCCCCGACCAGGAGGTCGTCCGGTCGACGATGGGGCGACAGGTCGAACTCGCCCGGGAGGCCTTCGAGCGCGTGCGGGACGGCGAGGACGTGGCGCACGTCTCCGGCGGCGACCCGAACGTCTACGGGAAGTCCGATCTGGTCTACCTGATGGCCGAGGAGGACGAGGCCTACGACGTCCCCATCGAGATCGTCCCCGGCGTCACGGCGGCGCTCGGCGGCGCGGCGAACCTCGGCGCGCCACTCTCGAACGACTTCTGCACCATCTCACTGTCCGACAAGTGGCGGGGGTGGGAGGAAATCGAGGAGAAGCTCCGGGCCGCCGCAATCAGCGGGTTCGTCGTCGTCCTCTACAACTGCTGGCGGGACTACGAGCGCGCCGTCGACGTGCTCCGCGAGGAGCGCGCCGACGACGTGCCTGTCGCCATCGTGAACGACGCCGGCCGCGGCGACGCCGGCCGGAACACGGAGGGCGAGACGCACACCGTGACGACGCTCGGCGAGGTCGCCGACCACAGCGAGAAGGTCGGCGGCATGGGCACCTCGATTCTCGTCGGGAACCACGAGACGGCGGTATGGGAGAACGACCATCGCGAACACCTCGTCACCCCGCGCGGCGGGCGTGACGTCGAGGACTTCTGATGAGCACTGACGACACCACAACCACGACCGAGACGGAGGAATCGACCGGCAAGTGCGGCGCGTCCGCGACCGACGAGACGAGCAGCGAGTCGGCGTGCGGCGGGTCGTCGAGCAGCACCGACTCGTCGACCTCGGCCTGCGGCGCGTCGAGTGACACCGAGAGCGAGGCGAACGAAGAGGCAGAGGAAGTCGGCGCGACCGTCGACGACTTCGACGCCGACCCCGGGACGCTCGTGGCGGTCGGGCTCGGCCCCGGCCAGCCGGAGGGGATGACCGACCGCGCGAAGGCGGCGCTCGCCGACGCCGAGCACATCGTCGGGTACACGACGTACATCGACCTCATCCCGGACGACATCACCGACGACGCCGAGGACATCTACGACACGCCGATGTGCGGCGAGGTCTCCCGCACCGAGGAGGCCATCGACCGCGCGCTCGCCGGCAACCACGTCGCCATCGTCGGCAGCGGCGACCCAAACGTCTACGCGCTGGCGGGGCTGGCGCTGGAGATCACCGAGTCGAAGGGCGCGATGGCGTCGATGCTCGACTTCGAGGTCGTGCCCGGCGTCCCGGCGGCGCAGTCCTGCGGCGCGCGGCTGGGCGCACCGCTCGTCAACGACTCCGTGAGCGTCTCGCTGTCCGACCACCTGACACCGATGGACGAAATCGAGTCCCGGCTGCACGCCGTCGCCGGCGAGGGGTTCACCATCGCCATCTACAACCCCTGGAGCCGGAAGCGCCGCGAGAACTTCGAGACGGCCTGCGAGATTCTGCTCGACCACCGCGACGAGGACACGCCGGTCGGCATCGTCCACGGCGCCGGCCGCGAGGACGAGGAAGTCGAGATCACGACCCTCGGCGAGCTCGAATCGTACGGCGAGACCGACCTCGTGGACATGACCACCACAATCGTCGTCGGCAACGACGAGACGTACGTCTTCGACGACCGGATGGTCACGCCGCGTGGCTACGAGACGAAGTACGACTACTGATGTACCGGGTGACCATCGACCGCGACGCCTGCGACGGCGTGTTCGCGTGCCTGACCCGGGACCCCCGGTTTGTGGAGGACGACGACGGCATCGCCACGCTGGACCCGGACGCAGACCCGGCGCCGCCGGCAGAGAGCGACGACGGCACGATTCGAGAGACGGATACGGCCGTCGTCGGCGAGTTCGCCGACGAGCGCGTCGACGACGCCGAGGCCGCCGCCGAGGCGTGTCCGTTCGACGCCATCACCGTCGAGCGCGTGGAGGGCGAGCCGTGAGTACCGACAGCCAGCGGGTCGACGTGCCGGAGTCCGCGCTCGCCGCGCACCCAGAGACCGCGTACTTCTGGGGGTACGTCGCCGGCTCGGGCGACCTCACGGAGTCCTGCGTGCGCGTGGAGACGACCGACGAGGCGGCGGCCGAGCGGCTGGCGGCCGTCGCGGGCGGCGCCCAGACCGACCACCGCGTCAGGGAGCGGGAGTACGCCCACGACACCTCGATCACGCGCCGCGAGGACGAGTACACCGTCCAGGTGTTCGGCTCTCTGGCCGAGCGCGCGGCGGCCGCGTTCGGCCTCCCCATCGACGGGGACGCGGGCGGCTACCGGCTGGACGCGTTCGACGGCCACGAGCGCCAGCTGCTCCGCGGGCTCGTCGAGGCCTGCGGCACCGTCTGCTTCAAGTCGTCGTCGGGCACCGTCGGCCTCTCGTTCGTCCACGAGGACCGGGCGCTGCTGGAGACGGTCCAGTCGCTGCTCGACGACGTGCCGCGGGCCGCGCCCTGCGGCGACCTGGCGGACGCGTCCTCGGGGTACTACTTCAGCGTCGAGGACGAGGCCGTGCCGGCACTCGGCGCGTGGCTCTACGAGGGCAGCGACGAGTCGGGGCTGTTCGCGCCGTCGCGCCGCCGGAAGCTCCGGCGGAGCCTCGAACAGGCCGATGGCGTCGACGCCACACTGGAGGTCGGGGAGCCGTGAGCCGCACCGACAGCCCGACCGGGAGTCTGAACGACGAGGCGGTGTTGCTCGTCGGCCACGGCTCCCGCCGCGAGGAGTCCAACGAACAGGTGCGGACGCTCGCCGCCGACCTCGAGGGCCGGCTCGGCGTGCCCGTCGACGCCGGCTTCCTCGAACTCGCAGAGCCGACGATTCCGGACGCCATCGACGCGCTCGCGCCGGCCGTCGCCAGCATCTCGGTCGTCCACCTGTCGCTGTTCGCCGCCAGCCACGTCAAAAACGACGTGCCGGCCGCGCTCCAGCGCGCCCGCAGCCAGCACCCGGAGGTCGACTTCCGGAACGGCTCGCACCTCGGCGTCCACCCCGCCATCGTGGACCTGCTGGACGACCGCGCGGCAGCCGTCGAGGCCGACCTCGGCGTCGACCGCGAGGAAGACGACGTGGCGGTCGTCCTGTGTGCGCGCGGCTCCAGCGACCCAGACGCCAACGCCGACGTCCACAAGCTCGCCCGCCTGCTGTACGAGGGCCGCGAGTTCTCGCGGGTCGACGCGACGTTCATCGGCGTGACGGAACCGACGCTCGACGACACGCTGCACGACGTCGCCAAACACCGGCCGGACGCCGTGGTGGTCGTGCCGTACATGCTCGGCGACGGCGTGCTCACGGGCCGCATCCGGGACGGCACTGACGAGTTCGACGCGGACTACCCGTACGTCGACGCCGCCTGCGGCGACCCGCTGGGCACGGACTCGCGGCTGCTGGACGTGCTCGCGGACCGCTGGCAGGAGGCGCGGACGGGCAGCGTCGAGATGTCCTGTGACACCTGCAAGTACAAGGTGGAACTGGACGGCTACGAGGAGGACGTCGGCGGCGCGAAGGCGATGCTGCGCGCCCTGAACCACCAGGAGGCCCACGAGAACCGCGAGGACGTCGCCGACGACCCACACGTCCACGACACCCCCGACCAGCACGTCGCCGTCTGCACGAACCAGACGTGCGCCGCCGACGGCGCGCCGGCCGTCCTCGAACGCCTCCGACAGGAAGCCCGGGACGCCGACGGTGCCAGCGTGCGCGTGACGCGCACCTCGTGTCTCGGCGAGTGCGGCGACGGCCCGAACGTCGCCGTCTACCCCGACGGCGTCTGGTACCAGCGCGTCGACCCCGAGGACGCCGACCGCATCGTCTCGTCCCACGCCGACCGGGACCGCATCGTGCCCGACCTCGACTCACAGCTACTATGACCTGCCACGAACTCGAAGCGCTGCGACTCGGCCTGATGAACGTTCTCGGCACCAGCGACCGGAGCGCCCGCGAGCACGCCGAGAAGGAACTGGAAGGCGCACTGGACGGCCCCATCGAGGGGCTGGCGGAAGCGGACTCGCTGTCCGACCTGCAGCGCCACCTCGACGCCGCGCTCGTGGACCTCGAGGAGGAGGTCGCCGCCGCCGACGAGAGCGACGCCGAGTACGACTACCTCCGGGGGCGCCTCGTCGCCGTCCGGGACGCCGAGCGGTCGCTGGCTCGGCTCGCCGACCACGGCGACTCGTTTTTCGACGACCTCGGCGAGACCCACCACTCTCTCCACGATGCCTTCCCCGCCGACGAGTAGCGCCGTCGCGGACCTGGGCGAGGTTCAGCCGAACGGCTCCCGGCAGCTCGGCCGCCGGTCCGGCGTCTGTCTGGACGGCGACGCGGTCGTGGCGGGGCTCGCGGACGGCACCGTCGCGGCCTTCGACGCGTCGCTCGACGAGCGCTGGCGGAACGAGGGCGACAGCGACCGGGGGAGCGTCGTCGCGCTGGCGCCGTTCGCCGGCGGCGTGCTGGCCGGCGAGCGCGGTGCGGCCGGCGAGATTCGACTGCACGACCGCGACACCGGGGCCGTCCGGTGGCGGTACCGGACCGCCGACGACGTCGGCGTCCCGCAGAAACACACCCGCTTCTACCTGCCGTTCGTCGTCGACATCGCCGTGCCCGACGCCGACGGCGAGAGCGCGTTCGTCGCCGCGCGCCGCTACGAGCGCGGGCCCGACGGCGGCCGGTGCTTCCGGAGCGTCGTGTACGCCGTCGGCCCGGACGGGAGTGTCGCGTGGCGACACGAGGCCGACGCTTCCCCCATCAGCCTCGCCGTCGACGGCGGCGACCGTCTCGCCGTCGCCTACAACCGCTGCCCCGGCGACTGGGACGCCGGCCTCGTCGTGCTCGACCCGGAGACGGGCCGGGGGCGGCGGCGCTGGGACCCGCCGGGCGACGGCGACCGGCGCGTCGGCGACGTGGCGCTCGCGCCCGGCGGCGTGGTCGCCGCGAGCCACGCCGACTACCGGGGGTACTGCCTCGACGGCGACGGCGTCCGGTGGGCCGTCGACCTCGGTCGGCCGGTCGAACACGGCGGCGGCGGCGGCGGAGACGCCACAGGAGAGCCAGCGCAGGAGACCGTCTACGCCTACCCGAATCACGTCCACGCGACGGCCGAGGGTGCCGTCTTCGTCGTCGGGAACACCTACCCCGAGGGCGACGACCGCGAGACCGAACTGCGGCACCCGAACGAACACACCGCGGTCGGCGTGACCGCCAGCGGGGACACGGCGTTCGTCGACGCCGTCGGCGGGTTCGCGCACGAGATTGCTGCCCGCGACGACTGCGTCGCCGTGCCCGTCGCCCAGCACTTCCGCGACCGGGACCCGGACCGGCACGGCGTCCGTCGGTACGACGTGGCCGGTGGGCCGACGGTCGCCCGGAGCGTGCCCGGCGTCGTCACCGCCGCGGCGCTCGGCGACGAGTGCAGTGCCCGGGAAGGCGGCGGTCGAAGCGACTGCGGAAGCCGTGTCGCCGTCGTCGAGGAGCCGGTGACGTACCACGACAACAGCGACGACGGGCCGCTGGGAGCGTATCGGCTCCGGCTGTTCGACTGACGCCAAGTCGGAACGGACTGTGAATCGGTCCGGACCGCTATTCTGCGAACGGAGAAGCAATCGACAGCGCCCTCAGACGACCAGTATCTGCACGGCGAACGCGAACACGGCTCCACTCGCGCACAGTTCCAGGGCGGCGTGCGTGCGTCGACTGCGCCGCCGCGCCGCCGCGAACGCGCTGCCGAGGCCGGTGCCGACGAGGCTCATCGTCGCGGTGATGGCGACGGCGTAGACGCCGACACTGGCTGCGGTCGTCGACAGCCCCGCAGACGGGAGTACTGCCGAGACGAGCGCGAGCATGCTGACGGGCGGCGACAGCGCGAACAGCGACCCGACGACGCCCGTCCGGAGGTAGTCCGCACGCGTCTCGTGCTCGTGGCTGTGGAGGTGCGCCTGCGCTCGCGCCAGCAGGCGACCCGCAATCCCGCGCTCGCCGTCCGCGTCCTGCTCGTCGTCGCCACCAGCTCGGAGGCGGTGAGCACCGGTCGCCGCGAGCACGGCTGCGACGACGAGGAGGATGCCGCCGGCGACCAGCGTGCCCAGCTCGTCGACTGCGCCGGGGACGCTGCTGGCGGCGGCGCCCAGCAGCCCGAGGACGGCGACCCAGGCGACGACGACGGCGACGTGGCCGACGGCGAAGCTGCCGCCGACGAACGCGGCGTGCGTCCAGCGGTCAGTCTCGCTCGTCAGCGCGGAGATGCCGGCTGCGTGGTCGGGTTCGAGGGCGTGCGTGACGCCGAGCACGGCCGCCGCTCCGAGGATGCCGATGCCGGTGGCGCTGCCGAGAGCGTCGACCATCAGGCCTCACCCCCGGTCGCGCCCCGGACCGCGCCGTCGATTCGCTCCGGCGTCAGCGCGGACAGCGGCACGCGCTCGCCCTGCGAGGCGCGAACCACGTCGTCGACGAGGCTGCCGCGGTCGCCGTCGTCGCCGGCGTCGACGACGAGCACGTCCGCGTCCCGGTCGGCGAGCGCGCTCGCGGCCGCCCGGGTGTCGCTGGTCGGCGCGTCGGTGCCGGCGTTCGCCCGGCCGTCGGTGACGACAACGACGACGGCGGCGTCGGGGTCCGCGCGCCCCAGCACCTCGTCGGCGGTCCGGAGGCCCGCCGGGAGCGGCGTCCGGTCGCCGGTCGGCAGCGACTTCAGGTGGCGGGCGGCGAGGGTGACGCTGTCGGTCGGGGGCAACACCACGTCGGCGTCGTCGCCCGCGAACGCGACGACGGCGACCTCGTCGCGGCGCTCGTAGGCGTCCCGGAGCAGGTCGAGCGCGACGCCCTTGGCGGCGCGCATCGGCCCGCGCATCGACGCGCTGGCGTCCACCGCGAACACGACCAGCGCGGACGCCGACCCCGAGCGGACTGACTGCCGGAGGTCCCGGGACGCGACGCTGTCGCTGCCCCGGGCGGCGGCCGCCCGGACCGAGGCGGCGGCGTCCACGTCGTCGGTGGGTGACGCGCGCTCGGTCCGCACGCGAGCCCCGCGAGCGTCGGTGCTCGGGTCGGCGGTCGCGCGTCCCGTTCCGCCAGTGGCGCGCTCGGCGTCCGGGGAGCCGGTGTCGGGGGCCTCGCCGACGCCCGGTTCGACGGCCTCGCCGCGGGACTGCCCGGGGACCAGCGGCGTGGCTTCGTCCTCGTCCTCGTTCTCGTCGTCGCCGGCGTTCCCGTCGCTCTCACCCGATTCTGTGTCGCTGTCGGCCGGTTCGTCATCGTCTCCGTCCCTGTCTCCGTCTCCGTCACCGCCATCGCTGCCTCCCCGCCCCGTCTGTCCGGGGGCCTCACTGTCGCCGGACTGGTCGCCACGCTGGCCGGACTCGGGGTCTGCCGTCGACTCCTCGTCGGTGTCCGGGCCGGAGTCGGCGTCCGGCTCTCCGGACTCGTCACCGGAGTCGGCCGCTTCGTCCTCGTCGGGCGCGTCGGATTCGGACTGCCCACCGTCATCGCTGCCCTCGTCGGGCTGCTGGGCGTCGCGGTCGTCGAAGTGGTCGTCCACGACGTCCTCCGGGTCGGGGGCGTCCTCGAACGGGCGGGACTGCAGCCGGTGGGGGAGCGCGAACCCGGCGGCGCGCTGGACGTCGCCCTCGGTGACGGTGGGCCGTCCGTCGAGCGCCGCGAGGGTCCGAGCGGCCCGAGCGGTGGCGACATCGGCGCGGTGTCCGTCGACGCCGGCATCCCGGCAGAGTTCGGCGATTTCCCGGGCCAGCGAGTCCGGCAGGTCGACGTCCGACAGCAGGTCGCGGGCGCCGAGCAGGCGGTCCCGGACGGCGGCGGTCTCCTCGACGTAGTCGCCGTCGAAGCCAGCGAGCGCGCGGTCGAGAATCGCCACGCGGTCGGCCAGGTCGTCGCTGCCCTCGACGGCGACGCGGAGCGCGAACCGGTCGCGGAACTGTGGCCGGAGGTCGCCCTCCTCGGGGTTCATGGTGCCGACGAGGGTGAACTCGGCTGGGTGGGTGACGCTGACGCCGTCGCGCTCGACGCGGTTGACGCCGGCGGCGGCGGCGTCCAGGAGGACGTCGACGAGGTGGTCGTCGAGGAGGTTCACCTCGTCGACGTAGAGGAACCCTCGGTTGGCGGCGGCGAGTAAACCAGGGTTGAACTCGGCGTCGCCGGCGAGCGCGTCGGTGACAGAGAGAGACCCGACGACGCGGTCGCGGGAGGCACCGAGTGGTAGCGTGACGAACGGGACGGAGCGGGTCTCGACCGGTGGGTCGTCCCGGTCCCGGCAGTCCCGACACTGCCGTTTTGGGTTCTCGGGCGGGCAACCGTAGGGGCAGTCGGCGACGGCGCGCTGGTCCGGGAGGAGGTCGGCGAGCGCGCGGGCGGTCGTGGACTTCGCGGTGCCCTTCTCGCCGGCGACGAGCAGGCCGTCGAGGGCGTCGTTAGCGCCGACGGCGAGCAGTGCCGCCTTCAGGTTCTGCTGCCCGACGACGGCCGGGAACGGCACGTCGGCGCGCCGGTCGGGCGACAGCTTTTTGCTGCGTCCCAAATCAACCATAGTTGTAGTACTACAATGGAGGTTTAACAGCGTTGTGACTGTACTTGCACTCTACACCGCGACCGAGAACGAACTCGGTGCCGTCCAGGCGGCCGCCGAGCGCGTCGACGTCGACCTCGTCGCGCGCTCCGAGAGCGACCTCGACGACGACACCGACGTCGAGGCGTTCCTCGACGCCGCCACCGAGGCCGACGCCGCCGTGTTCTGGCTGCACGGCGCCGAGGACAGCATGCCCGGCTACGACCGGGCGACCGACCGCCTCGCCGACGCCGGCGTCCCGCTCGTCGTGAAGTCCACCGGCGACGCCTACGCCGTCGAGGACACCACCGTCGCGGCCGAGGACCGCGAGGCCGTCTGCGAGTACCTCGACCGGGGCGGGACGGCGAACGTCGCCAACTGCCTGCGGTTCCTCGGCGACCGGTACTCCGCCAGCGAATTCGCGTACGACGACCCGGTCGCGCTCCCGACCGAGGGCGTCTACCACCCCGACCACCCCGGCGTCGAGTACGACGAACTCCGGGCGACCTTCGACCCCGACGCCCCGACGGTGGCGGTCTGGTTCTACGAGTCCCACTGGACGCACGAGAACACCCGCTACGTCGACAGCGTCGTCCGCGCGCTGGAGGACCAGGGCGCGAACGCGCTCCCGATTTTCTGCAACCCGGCGACCGACAGCGACGAGCAGGAAGACGCCGAGTGGGTGACGGACCAGTGGCTCATCGAAGACGGCGAGGCGTCCGAGACGCCTCGAGGCGGAGGCGGTGGAACCGCCGACGGCGAGCCGGTCGTCGACGCCGTGCTCTCGTCGTTCATGTTCTCGCTGTCGATGGACGAGCGCGGGCGGTCGGCGTCCGACGAGGGCGACTCCGCAGAGGACGTCTTCCTCGACCGCCTCGGCGTGCCCGTCCTCCAGACGGTCACGACGATGCGCTCGCGCTCCCGGTACGACTCGGCGGACACCGGCGTGATGGGCTTCGAGCTCGCGCTGTCCGTGGCGCTCCCGGAGTTCGACGGCAACGTCGTCACACACCCCATCTCCGGCAAGGAACGCACCGACGACGACGCCGGCATCGGCACCGCGCCGAAACAGCACTTCCCCATCGCGGACCGCGTCGAGCACGCCGCCAGCCTCGCGGTGAACTGGGCGCGCCTGCGCCACCTCGACAACGACGAGAAGCAGATCGCCGTCGTCCTCCACAACTACCCGCCCAGCGACGACGGCATCGGCACCGCCTTCGGCCTCGACACGCCCGAGAGCACGGTGAATCTGCTGGACGAACTGGACGCCAGGGGGTACAATCTGGGTGGCCAGACCCCGCCCGAGGGCCAGGCACTCATCGAGCAACTGACGAGCCAGCTCACGCTGGACGACCGCTGGGTCGCGCCCGAGGACGTCCACGCGAGCGAAGCGAGCGTGGGCTCGTCAGACTCGTCTGACGGCGTCCGCGAGCACAGCGTCGACGTGGTGTCGACCGACGAGTACGCGGACTGGTGGGCCGACGCCGACCCCGACTTCCGCGAGAACGTCGTCGAGGAGTGGGGCGACCCGCCCGAGCGGCCGTTCGCGATTCCGGGCGTCGAGTACGGGAACGTGCTCGTGACCGTCCAGCCGCCCCGCGGCTTCGGCATGGACCCCGAGAAGGTCTACCACGACAGCGACCTCCAGCCGCCCCACGACTACTACGCGTTCTACGCGTGGCTGCGCGAGGACTTCGACGCGGACGCCGTCGTCCACCTCGGCACGCACGGCAGCCTCGAGTGGCTGCCGGGGAAGACCGTCGGCCTCGACGCCGGGAGCGCGCCGGACGCGCTGCTGGGCGACCTGCCGAACGTCTACCCCTACATCGTCAACAACCCCGGCGAGGGCACGCAGGCCAAGCGCCGGTCGTACGCCGCCGTCGTGGACTACCTCACGCCCGTCATGAGCAACGCCGGCACGTACGACGAGCTCGCCGAACTCGAGGAGCTGGCGTCGCGCTACCGGGAGGCCGGCACCGGCGCCGGCGCCGACGCCGAGGACCACCTCGAAGCCCGCATCCGCGAGCAGGTCGACGACCTCGACCTCGCGGTCGAACTCGGCATCGCGGGTAGCATCGACGAGAAAGCCGAGGTCCGTGGCCCCGACGAAGCCGGCACGTCGCTCGCGGAGGGCGACGTAGACGGTGACGATGTCGCCATCGAGGAGCTGGTCGAGCGCGTCCACGAGTACGTGACGGACGTGAAGACGACCCAGATTCGGCTCGGCCTGCACACGATGGGCGAGCCACCCGAGGGCGACCGGCTGGTGGAGTATCTGGTCGCGCTCACGCGCCTGGAGAACCCGGGCGCGCCGTCGCTCCGGGAGAGCGTCGCGGGCGTGCTCGGCGTCGACTACGAGACGATGCTCGACGCCCCGGGCGAGTACAGCGAGGCCCTCGGTATGACGTACGCCGAGGCCGCCGACGGGGTGTACGAGACGAGCGTCGACCTCGTCGAGACCCTCGCCAGCGAGGGCTTCGACGTGCCGGCGTCGAACGTCGACGCCGGGGCGAACGATGAGGTGAACATGAATCTCCTCGTGGTCGATATAGACACGCTCGGGGACGCCCGCGCGAAATCGGGCGCACACGACGACCTGCGGGAGGTGCTTGCCTTCATCTGCGAGGAGGCGGCGCCCCGCGTGTTCGGCGCCGAGTCGGAGATTCCGCAGACGGCGGACGCGCTGGACGGCGGGTACGTCGAACCCGGCGGGAGCGGTGCGCCCACGCGGGGCGGCGTCGACCTCCTGCCGACGGGCCGGAACTTCTACACGCTGGACCCCCGCAAAGTCCCCGCCAGGACGGCGTGGGACGTGGGGAAGGAGGTCGCCGACGGCGTCGCCAAGCGCCACCGGGAGGAGAGCGCGGCGCGAAGCGCCGCGGAACAGTCGAGCGGGGAGCATGGCGACCCGCGAGACGAAGGCGAGTACCCCGAGGAGGTCGGCGTCGTCGCGTGGGGGACCCCGACGGTCCGGACGCGCGGCGAGACCATCGCGCAGGTGCTCGGCCTCATGGGCGTCCGGCCGGTGTGGACGGACGCCGGCCGGGTCGACGACGTGGAGCCGATTCCGCTGGCGGAACTCGGCCGCCCCAGAATCGACGTGACGACGCGCGTGTCGGGGCTGTTCCGGGACGCGTTCCCGCAGGCCGCCGGCGTCGTCCACGACGCCGTGGACGTGGTTGTCGACCTCGACGAACCCCACGACCGGAACTACGTGAAGAAGCACGTCGAGGAAGACGCCGCCGAACTCGCCGAGGAGGGTGTCGAGAACCCCGAGAACGCCGCGAAGCACCGCGTGTTCACGACGCGTCCCGGCGGCTACGGCGCGGGGACGAACAAAGCGGTCGACGAGGGGAACTGGGAGGACCGCTCGGACCTCGCCGACGTCTACGTCCAGTGGGGCGGCTACGCGATGGGGTCGCGGGGCCGCGTCAGCGAGGCCCACGACGCCTTCGAGCGCCGGCTCGGGAACGTCGACGCCACGGTCAAGATCGAGGACACGATGGAGCAAGACGAGTTCGACTCCTCGGACTGGTACGCGTTCCACGGCGGCTTCATCACGGCCGTCGCCGAGGCATCCGGGTCGGAGCCGGCGTCCTACGTCGGGGACTCCAGCGACCCGGACAACGTCGACGTGTACACGAACGAGGAGAAAGTCCGGAAGGCGATGCGGGCTCGGGTCCTCAACCCCGAGTGGCTGGACTCGATGGAGGAACACGGCTACAAGGGCGCCGGCGACCTGTCGACGACAGTCGACGTCACACTGGGCTGGGACGCCACCACGGGCGTCGTCTCTGACGCGCTCTGGGCGGACGTCGCACAGAAGTACGCGTTCGACGACGACCGCCAAGAGTGGCTGCGGGACGTGAACCCGTGGGCCCTGGAGTCCATCACGGACACCCTTCTGGAGGCCATCGAGCGCGACCTCTGGGGGGCGGACGACGAGACCGCACAGCGTCTGCGCGACCTCCACCTCCGGGTGGAGGGCGATCTGGAGGCCAGAGCCAGCGGCACAGCATCGACCACCGACAGCGACGAACGGGAGGCACCCGCGAATGACGACTGAGAACCAGCCCACCACCGGCGACGACGGCGACGAGGCGGACGAACAGGACTTCGAGGCGTACGCGGACCTCGGTGCGACCACGGAGAACGCGATGGACATCGCGGCGACGAGCATGGACCGCGTGCGCGAGCTGGTGCCGGACGAGACGCTCGCGGACCGCGTGCGCCAGAAGTCGGTGCACGCGACCGGCGACCCCGAGTTCCAGCACCTCGTGCGGTTCACCGGCGAGGACGACTCCGAGCCGGTCCGGGCCGGCGCTCGCGCCGTCCTCGACGAGGCGCCAGTCGTCACCGACATCACGATGGTGAAGGAGGGCGTCACCGGGCGCGGCCACGACTGCGAGGTGCGGAAGGCCATCGGGAACGGCGCCGAGCTGGCGGCGGAGACCGGGATGACCCGGACCGCGGCGTCCGTCCTCGAACTCGACAGGCAGGGCGTCTACGACGGTGCAATCGCCGTGGTCGGGAACGCGCCGACGGCCGCGCTCGCGCTCGCGGACTGCATCGAGGACGGCACCCGGCCGGCGGTCGTCGTCGCCACGCCCGTCGGCTTCGTGAAGGCGGCGGAGAGCCGGAAGCGGCTCCGCGAGGTCGCCGGCGAACACGGCGTCCCCGCCGTCACGAACGTCGGGCGGCGCGGCGGCAGCGGGCTGGCCGCCGGGCTGACGAACGAACTGATTCACGTCGCCAGCGACGCCCGCGACGGCGACGTCTCGCTGGAGGCGCCGTGAGCGACGACTACGACCTCGACTCGGGGCCGGACCCGGCGTCGTTCGCCGCCCGGCGGCCGGAGCCGGCCCGGGGGGACGCCGAGGACGTCGTCCACGCCGTGGGGGTCGGCCCCGGGAACCCGGAGTTCCTGACGCCCCGGGGCGAGCGCGCCGTCCGGGAGGCGGACGTCGTCGTCGGCTTCGAGACAGTCGTCGAGTTCGTCGCCGACCTCACCGACGCTGACCTGCTGACGTGTGGCTACCGCGACGAGGGCGAGACGCTGTCGGCGTTCGCCGACCGCGTCGCCGACGGCGAGCGCGGGACGGCGGTGCTGATGGGGGACCCGAACCACTCCGGCTACCAGTTCCTGGGGAAAGTCGAGCAGGCGGTGAGCCAGCCGGTCCGGGTGGTTCCGGGCGTCTCCTCGCTGCAGGTGGCCGCGAGCAGGGCGCGAACGCCGATGGAGGACACCGAGTTCGTCACGCTGCACAAGAGCGGCGACCTGACCGACGACCTCGCGCGGCTCCGCGCCGCGGTCGGCGACCGCCACCTGCTCGTCCTGCCGCGGCCGTTCGACCTGATGCCCGGAGACGTCGCCGCAGACCTCCTCGACGAGGCGGGCGCGGCCCCCGACCTGCCGGCGCTCGTGCTGGAACACCTGACACACGGCGACGAGGAGTCGATCACGCGCAGCACGCTCGGCGAACTGGCCGAGCACGCGGGCGAGGAGACGCCGTTCTCGGACCTGTCGGTGCTGGCGGTCCGGCGGCCCGCCTAGGGGCCCTCGCCGTCGGCCGCGAACGCGGTCGCGTTCGCCGTCAGCGAGTCCTCGAACGTGGCCGCACCGTCGCGGTCGGCCAGCACGCGCTTCTCGGCGACCAGTGCTTCCGCGGCGTCCATGAGCCGTGGGTGAGCGCCGAGCGGGTCGGCGTAGGCGAGCCCGCCGCGGTCCAGTTCGAGCCGGTCGGGGATGTCGCGGTCGGTGGCGTCGCCGCCGGCGACGAACAGGGGGACTGCGACGGCGTCGTCGGCGTCGAGGTTGTACCGCAGACACTCGGCGGCGGGGTTCTGGACGAGGAAGCTGGTGGCGACGTCGTCGTAGTCGCCGCGCTCGCGGAGCCGGGCGGCGTGGTACTCGGCGACCTGCCGGTGGTAGGGGCGGGAGCTGGCGCCGAGCGCGACGAGGCCGACAGCGGCGGGCGCGCCGTCGGGAGCGGCTTCGGCGGCGCGGTCGCGGAGCGCGTCGGTGACGGCGCCGCTCCGGCAGACCGGCTCGCAGTAGTGGACGGTGGCGGCGAGCCGGTCGAGGGCGGCGGGGACGCCGACCGTCGTCTCGCGGGCGTGGGCGGCGGTCATCGGGACCGCGAACACGCGGTCGGCGTCGACGGCCGACAGCGGGTCTCGGAGGTCGCGCCGCGGTTCGTGTTCGTAGTGGCAGGCGTGGACGGCGTCCGCGACGCCGCGGTCGCGGAGCCGCCGGGCGTGCGTGGCGAGCGTTTCGCGTGCGTGGGGCGTGTCCCGGCCGAGGAGGACGAGCGCGTCGCGTGTCATGGTAGTATAAAGCTGGATTGTACTAATCCAACTCCAATTGATTACGTGCTCTCGCGAGACCCCCTAATAGCTTGCGCTGGCCGACCCCAACCAAGACAGAGCTGAAAACACGACCGCTGAATTAAAGTCCGGTTGTGTTCTCTGTGCAGGCATGCCCGGCACGCCCGACACCCTATTCGCGCTCGCGGCGGGGTCGACGCAGACGGCGGCCATCGACGGCATCAGCGCCGCCGGCGCCGACCCGGCGCTGATGGCGCACACCCCCAGCGCCGACGCCGAACTGCTCGCGTACGGCCACACCGTGCGCTCGCCCGTCGTCCCCGTCAGTCCCTCCGGCTGCCCGACGCCCGCGGTCGTCACGCGAGCGGTCCGCGAACGCCTCGGCGTCGAGACGCTGGTCGTCGACGCCGGCCTCGCCGAACCGACCGGCGCACCGACTGTCGGCGTCGACGCCTCCCCGGGCGGCGACATCCGGGACGAGGCGCCGGTCCCAGACGCAGCCGACATCTTCGCCGCAGCCCGGAACCTCGGTGGGTCGCTGCCCGCCGACCGGCTGGTCCTCGCCGAGACGGTGCCCGGCGGGACGACGACGGCGATGGGCGTGCTCGCCGCGCTCGGCGAGCGCCGCGCCGTCTCCTCCTCGCTGCCGGAGAACCCCCTCTCCCTCAAGGAGTCCGTCGTCGACGAGGGGCTGGCCGCCAGCGGCCTCGAGGCCGGCGACCTCGCCGGCCAGCCGGTCGAGGCCGTCGGGCAGATGGGCGACCCCGTGCTCGCTGCCGTCGCCGGCCTCGCAGCGGGGGCGCTCGACGCGGGAACCGACGTGACGCTCGGTGGCGGCACGCAGCTCGCGACGGCCGGCGCGCTCGTCAGGCACGCCGGCGCCGAGGACCCACTGGAGCTGGCGACCACGTCGTTCGTCGCCAGCGACGACTCGGCGGCCATCCGTGGCCTCGCCGCCGACCAGTCACTCGACCTCACCGTCACCGACCCCGGCTTCGAGGCGCGCGAAGGCCACCCGGCGATGGCGGCGTACCTCGCCGGAGAGGCGAAAGAGGGCGTCGGGATGGGCGGCGCGCTCGCGCTCGCCGACGAAGCCGGCCTCGGGATGGACGAGGTCCGGGCAGCCATCGTCGACGTCTACGACCGGGTGACCGATGCGCCGGAGGGACCGGCGTGAAGGGCTTCGTCCTCGGCGGAACGGCCTCCGGCGTCGGGAAGACGGTGGCGACGCTGGCGGTCCTGCGCGCTCTCGAAGACGCCGGCCACGACCCCCAGCCGGCGAAGGCGGGCCCGGACTTCATCGACCCGAGCCACCACGAGCCAGTCGCCGGGAAACCGTCCCGGTCGCTGGACCCCTGGCTCGAAGGCGACCACGGCACCCGGCGCAACTACTACCGGGGCGACGGCGACGTCTGCGTCGTGGAGGGCATGATGGGACTGTACGACGGCAGCGTCGCCAGCACCGCGCGCGTCGCGAGCGTGCTCGACCTCCCGGTCGTGCTCGTCGTGGACGCCAGCGCGGGCATGCAGAGCGTCGCGGCGACGGCGCTGGGCTTCCGCGAGTACGCCGCCCAGTCCGGACACGACGTCGACGTCGTGGGCGTGCTCGCGCAGCGAGCGCACGGCGGCCGCCACGAGGCGGGCATCCGGGACGCGCTCCCCGACGGCCTCGCGTACCTCGGCCGGATTCCCCCCAGCGACGACCTCGAGATACCGGACCGCCACCTCGGCCTCCAGATGGGCGAGGAGGCCGCCGTCGACCCGGACGCGCTCGCCGCGGCGGCCGAACACGTCGACGCCGAACGCCTCGTCGACGTGGCGCGGGAACCGCCACGACCGGCGCCCGGTGAGTCCCGCCCAGAAACCGGGAAGCGCGTCGCCGTCGCCGAGGACGCCGCGTTCTGCTTCGCGTACCCGGCGACCCGCGAGCGCCTCCGGGCGCGCGCCGACGTCACCACCTTCTCACCGGTGGCCGGCGACGACCTCCCCGACTGCGACGGCGTCTACCTGCCCGGCGGCTACCCGGAACTGCACGCCGACGCCCTGTCCGCCGCACCCGCACTCGACACGCTCGCCGACCGGGCGGCAGACGGCCTCCCGGTCCTCGGCGAGTGCGGCGGGCTGCTGGCGCTGGCGGAGTGCCTGACGACGACCGACGGCGACACCGTCGAGATGGCGGGCGTCCTCCCTGCGGACGTGCGGATGTGCGACCGCTATCAGGCCCTCGACCACGTCGAACTCCGGGCGCGCGGGGACGGCGCGCTCACGGCGAGCGCGGGCGAGACCCTGCGCGGCCACGAGTTCCACTACTCCGAGGCCGACGTCGCCGACGACGCCCGGTTCGCGTTCGACGTCGAACGCGGCGACGGCATCACCGGCGACCGCGACGGCCTCGTCGAGCACCGAACGCTCGGGACGTACGCGCACGTCCATGCCGAGAGCGGCGCCTTCGACCACTTCCTCGACTCCCTATGACCACCGACGACACGACCACCACCGACGGCGAGCGGGACGGACCGAACGACGGGGACGGCGACGCGGACGACCACCCGATGCGACCCGACGGAATCACCCCGAGCGAGCCCGACGAGTTCGGGCTGGTGCAGGTCTGGTGGGGCGACGGGAAGGGCAAGACCACGGCGTCGCTCGGGATGGCGATGCGGGCGGCCGGCCACGGCTACCGCGTGCACGTCCTCCAGTTCATGAAGGGCGGCACGAGCACCGTCGAGGACGTGCGGGGCGAGTACGCCGCGATGGCCGAGATTCCGGGTCTCTCGTACGAGAACTCCGGGCACTACGGCTGGCACGGCTTCCACGACGGCAGCAGCGACGACGAGCACGCCGCCCGCGCGAAGGGCGGACTCGCTCGTGCCCGGGAGATTGTCGACGCGTCCCGCGAGGTCGACGGCCCGCTGCCGCTGGACGGCCCGCCGGCGGACGGCGTCCACATGCTCGTGCTGGACGAGGTGCTGTACGCCGCGAATCGCGGGCTCGTGGACCCCGCAGACGTGGTCGCGCTCGTCGAGGAGAAGCCCGACGACCTGGAACTCGTGCTCACGGGTGGCCACGAGGAACCCGAGTTCGTGACCGGGCGCGCCGACCTCGTGACCGAGGTCCGGAAGCACCGCCACCCCATCGACGACGGGCAGGGCGCCCGGAAGGGCACCGAGTTCTGAGATGGCGTCCGACTGCCGGACTATCCTGGTCGCGGGGACGGCCTCCCACGTCGGGAAGAGCACGGTGGCGGCAGGGCTCTGCCGGCACCTCGCCGACTGCGGGCTGTCGGTGGCGCCGTTCAAGGCGCAGAACATGAGCAACAACGCCCGCGCAGCCCCCGTCGCCGAGGGCACCCCGGCCGACGCCGCGTGGGGCGAAATCGGCGTCTCGCAGTACGTGCAGGCCCGCGCCGCCCGGACGCCGGCGTCGACCGACCACAACCCCGTGTTGCTGAAACCCCGGGGCGACGCCGAGAGTCAGGTCGTCCTCGACGGACAGGCCGTCGGCCACTACGCAGCCGGCGACTACTACGACGACCACTGGCAGGACGCTCGCGAGACGGCCGCAGCCGCCCACGAGCGGCTCGCCACCGACCACGACGTGGTGGTCGCCGAGGGAGCCGGTAGCATCGCCGAGATCAACCTCCGGGACCGCGACCTCGCGAACCTCGAGACCGCGCGGTTCGCGGACCGTGTCGCGCCGGAGGCGCGACGGGATGCCCGAGCGGCGGAGCCGGAAGGCGTGGACGTGCTCGTCGTGGTGGACATCGAGCGCGGCGGCGCCTTTGCCAGCCTCTACGGCACGCTCGAACTGCTCCCCGACGACGTCCGCGAGCGGGTCGCCGGCGCCGTAATTACGAAGTTCCGCGGCGACCCGAGCCTGCTGGCCCCCGGCATCGAGGAGATCGAGGCACGGACCGGCGTTCCGGTGCTGGGCGTGCTCCCCCACGACGACCCCGGGCTGCCGGCAGAGGACAGCCTCTCGCTGCCGGACGGCGACGGCAGCGACCCGGCAGTCCGTGGCGACGGCGACGGCGTGGCGGCCGACCGGACGGTCACGGTCGCCGTCCCGCGACTCCCCCGCATCTCGAACTTCACAGACCTCGAACCGCTGGAGCGCGTCCCGGGCGTCCGGGTGGCGTACACCCCGCCCGACGGCTCGCTCGCGGCCGCCGACGGCGTCGTCCTGCCGGGGACGAAGAACACCGTCGACGACCTGCGCGACCTCCGCTCGGCGGGGTTCGGCGACGAACTCCGAGAGTTCGACGGGCCCGTCGTCGGGCTCTGTGGCGGCTACCAGCTGCTCGGCGAGCGAGTTACGAGCGCGGCCGTCGAGTCCACGAGCGACGGACTGGACGCCGTCGAGGGGTTCGGGCTGCTGCCCGTGGAGACGGACTTCCGCGAGGACAAGCGCGTCGAAGCGGTCACCCGGAACCTCACCGGCTGCGAGCCGCTGGCCGGCGCTACTGGGCAAGTGTCCGGCTACGAGATTCACGTGGGCCGGACCGAGGTCCCTGCCCGGCTCCCGGACCCGGTCGGGCCGACGAGTGCCGCGACCGACCGCGTGCTCGGCACCTACCTCCACGGCCTCTTCGAGAACGACGCTGCCCGCGAGGGGTTCGTGGACGCGGTCTACGAGTACGCCGGCGTCGACCGGCCGGACCCGGCCGGAGAGAACCGCGCCTCGCCGTACGATGCAGCCGCCGCCCTCGTCCGCGAGCACGTCGACCTCGCCGCGCTCGGCCTCCCCGAGTAGCGATACCGGCGCCGATTCCGCCCGGTCGACCGACCGATTCAAGTCTGCTTGCAGTAAGCAAACTACAGTGACAACGTCGTTCGACCTGTTCGGGACGCTGGTCGACGCCGAGCGCCCCGACGACCCCGCGAACGCCGTCGCTGACGCGCTCGAACGCAGGGGCGTCGCCGTCCCGGACGACTGGCAGGCCGCCTACCGGCAGCCCCACGCGGACGTCGAACCGGGCGCCGAACGCCCGCTCCCGGTGCACGTCGCCGAGGCGCTGGCGTCCCGCGGCGTCGATGCCGACGCCGAAGCCGTCGAGGCGGCGACGCTCGCGGCGTTCGACCGGCCGGTCAGCCGGCGCGAGGGCGCGCTCGAAGCCATCGACGCCGCCGCCCGGTGCGGGCCGGTCGCTGTCCTCTCTAACTGCAGTGTGTCCGGGCTCGTCGAGCGCGCGCTCGCCCGAGCCGGGCTCGACGGGCGCTTCGACGTCGTCGTGGCGAGCGTCGACTGCGGCTGGCGCAAACCCGACGAGCGCGCGTTCCGCGCCGTCGCCGACGCGCTCGGCGTCGCTCCGGAATGTCTCGTCCACGTCGGCGACAAACCAGAGACGGACGGCGGCGTCGAAGCCCTCGGCGGCCGAGCACTCCTCCTGACCGAGACACCACTGAGCGAGATTCCGGCGGCACTCGGGGTGGAGCCGTGAATCCTAACGGGACGGCGGCCCTCGGCGCGGTCGCGGTGGCGTTCGCACTGGAGCTCGCCGTCGCCGAGCCGCCGACCCGCGTCCACCCGGTCGCGTGGTTCGGGCGCGCCATCGCCCCCTTCGACCGCGAGTGGACTCATCCGCTCGCCGTCGGCACGCTCGTTGCAGGCCTGCTGCCGCTGGCCGCGGCAGCCGCCGTCGGCGGGCTCGTCGCGGCGGCAGCGACCGGTATCGGCGGGCTCGCCGGCGCAGCCGTCGCGGGGGTCGCGCTGTTCGCGACGACCAGCCTCCGGATGCTCCTCGACGAGGCGCGAGCAGTCGTCGCCGCCACCGGCGAGGACCTCGCCGCCGCGAAGGACCGCCTGCCGTCGCTGGTGGGCCGGGACGCCAGCGGCCTCTCGGCGGCCGAGGTCCGGAGCGCCGCCGTCGAGAGCGCCGCGGAGAACCTCGCGGACGGCCTCGTTGCACCGCTGCTGGCGTTCGCCGCCGGGGCCGCAGCGACCGGGTCGCTGGCCGTCGCCGCCGCCGCTGCGGCGTGGGTGAAGGCCGTGAACACGCTGGACTCGATGCTCGGCTACCGCTCGAAGCGCGTCGGCACGCCGAGCGCGCGCCTCGACGACGCCGTGATGTGGCTGCCCGCCCGGCTCGCCGCGCTCCTGGTCGCCGCCGCAGCATGCGACCCCCGAACGGTCGCGCGGGCCGGCGGGCACGCCGACGCGCCGCCGTCCCCGAACTCCGGCTGGCCGATGGCGACGCTCGCGGCCGTTCTGGGCCGCCGGCTCGCCAAGCCCGGCGTCTACGACCTCACCCTCGGGGAAGACTTCCCGAGTGTCGCGGAGAGCCACCGGGGCGTCCGGGTCGTGGGCGCGGCGGGCCTGCTGGCGTACGGGCTCGCCGGATTCGCGGTGTACGTCGCCGGAGACGGCGGGGTGGTGGCGTGGCCCTGACGGCGCTGCGCGGCGCGGTCGGCTTCCTCACCCGCCTCCCGGTCGGTCACAGCGAGGACGCGTGGACGGCGTTCCGGGCGTCCCCGTGGGCGTTCCCGCTGGCCGGCTACGTGGTCGGCGCGCTGCTGGCCGTCCCGTTCGTCTTCGACGGCGCCGCGCCCCCGGGGACGATTGCGACCGCCTACGTCGTCGCCGTCCTCGCCGTCACGGGCATCAACCACCTCGACGGCGTCGCGGACGCCGGCGACGCCGCCGTCGTCCACGGCGACCGCAGCGAGCGACGCGAGGTCCTCAAGGACACGACTGTGGGCGTCGGCGCCGTCGCCGCCGTCGGCGTCGTCCTCCTGGGACTCGCGTTGGGCGCGCTCGGCGTCGCCGGCCTCCCCGAGCGGACGGCGGTCGCCGTCGTGGTCGCGGCCGAAGTCGGCACGAAGGCGGGGATGGCGACCGTCGCCTGCCTCGGCGTCACGCCCCACGACGGTCTCGGCGCCCAGTTCACCGAGCGCGCGGCGAACACCGACCTCTCCGGCGTCGCCGCGATTGCGCTCCCCGCCGCCGTGTTCTCGTGGCCGTCGCCCGCCGCCGCCGGTGCGCTCGTCGGCGCGGTCGTGGGGGGCGTCGCCGTGTTCCGGTGGCTCACCGTACTGCTCGGCGGCACGAACGGCGACGTCTTCGGCGCCGTCAACGAGGTTGGTCGCGTCGTCGGCCTACACGTGGGGGTGGTGGCGTGGACGCTCTCCTGATGTGTGGCGGCCGCGGCACCCGGCTCGACAGCGACACCGAGAAGCCGCTGTTCGACGTCGCCGGCCGGCCGATGGTCGACCGGGTCCGGGACGCGCTCGCGGCCGCCGACCGGGTCGACACCACACACGCCGTCGTGTCGCCGCACGCGCCCGAGACGAGAGCCCACCTCGACGGCGAGCTGCCACTGGTCGAGACGCCGGGCGACGGGTACGTCGCCGACCTCGGCGTGGCACTCGACGCAGTCGAGCCGCTGGTGCTCTCCGTCGCCGCCGACCTGCCGCTGCTGGCCGGGGACGCCGTCGACGACCTCCTCACCGCCGCCGACGGCTCGACCAGCGTGTGCGTCCCGCGAGCGCTCAAGGAACTGCTCGGCGCGAGCGTCGACAGCGACGACACCTGGGTACCCACTGGCGTGAACGTCGTCGGCGACGGCGACGATGCGAGCGACGTATACCGGAGCTACGACGCGCGACTCGCCGTGAACGTGAACCGGCGCGCCGATGCCGCGGTCGCCGAGCGGCTGCTGGACGCGACCGACACCGCAGGAGTCAACGGCGACGCCGACGTGGAGGGAGGCAATGGACCCTGACGCCGTCCGCGACGCCGGCCGAGTCCCGCACGGCGGCAGCGACGACTCCGGGGTGCTGGACTTCAGCGCGAACGTCAACCCCCTGACGCCGCCCGGCACCCGCGACGTCTACGAGGACGCGCTCGGCGACGCCACGCGGTACCCGAACGACGACTACTCCGCGTTCCGCGAGGCTGCCGCCGACTACGTCGGCTGCACGCCCGACGAGGTGGTGCAGACGCCCGGCGGACTGGCGGGCATCCGGCTCGCAATCGAGACCCGGATCGGACCGGGCGACAGCGTCCTCGTCCCCCGGCCGAGTTTCGGCGAGTACGCCCGAGAGGTCGAACTGCAGGGCGCGAGCCCCGAGCTCGTCGCCCACGACGACCTCCTCGACGCCGACCCAGACGACCACGCGATGGTCGTCGCCTGCAACCCCAACAACCCCACCGGCGACCGGTACGACACCGACGCCCTCCGTGCGTTCGCCGCACGGTGCCGGGCCGCCGACACCGAACTGCTCGTCGACGAGGCGTTCCTCGGCTTCACCGACGCGCCCTCGATGGCCGGCGAACCCGGCGTCGTCGTCGCACGCTCGCTCACCAAGCTGTTCGGGCTGCCCGGCATCCGCGCGGGCTTCCTCGTCGCGTCCGGCGACCGGCTGGCCGACCTCCGGACCGGCCGCCGCGCCTGGAACCTCGGCACGCCCGCCGCCGCCGTCGGCGCGCACGTGATGCAGCAGTCCGGGTTCGTCGCGGAGACCCGGGAGCGCGTCGCCAGCGAACGACGGCGGCTCCGCGACGAGCTCTCCGGGGAGTTCGACGTCCACCCCTCGGACGCGCCGTTCCTGCTGCTGGACGTCGGCGACAGGGACGTCGACGACCTCACCGCAGCCACGCGCGAGCGGGGGGTCGTCGTCAGGGACGCGACGACGTTCCGCGGCCTCGATTCTCACGTCCGGGTCGCCGTCCGCACGCCCGAGGAGAACGACCGACTGCTGGCGGTGCTCGACGATGTTTGACGCGACAGTCCGGGACGGCGTCCTCGAACTCGCCGCGCCCGGTGCTCGCTGGCTGTCGACTGGCTGGGACGGCGGGTTCGCGGCCGCAGACCGCGCGTTCAACGTCACCGTCCCGGAGGGCTGGCACCCCGACGACGTCGGGTCGTGGGCCACAGACCGCATCACAGCCGCCGGATTCGACCCAGGGAGTGACGCACCGCTGCTCCTGACCGGCGTCGCACAGGAACACGCCAGAATCGCCCGCTGCGGCCCGGTCGCGGTCGCGGCGACCGTCGGCCTCTCGAACCCGGCGACGCTCCCGATGGAGCCCAGTGGGGGCACACTGCCCACCGACCCCGAGCCGGTGGCGGGCACCGTGAACGTCGTGGTCGGGACGACGCGCGCCCTCGACGACGCCGCGCTCTCGAACCTCGTCGCCGTCGCCGCAGAGGCGAAGGCCGCGACGCTCCTCGACGCCGCCGGCTTCCCGGGCACCACGAGCGATGCCGTCGTCGCGGCCTGCGACCCCGACGGCGAACCGTCGGCGTACTCCGGCAGCGCCACTCGCGTCGGCGCCGCTGCCCGCGCCTGCGTCCGTGACGCCGTCAGCGCGAGCCTCGACAGCCGCTACGACGGGGACGACGACGTTCCCCCTTCTGTCGCGGACGCGCGCCACGGGGTCGCGACCGACGTTCTGACCGAGGTCTCGCCGGCAGACCAGTCCTGACGACGCCGCGTCGCCCCTCAGATCGCGTCGTCGGGGTCGTGCTCGTCGGCCATCCGCTGTGCCTCGGCAGCGTAGCGCTCCCGCAGTTCGGGGTCGTCGACCGCCCCGAGGTTCTCCGGGGCCGCGTCCACGGCCGCCGTCGTCTCGCGCGTGTCGCTGAAGCTCGTGAGCGCGCGCTCCTTCCGGAAGTACTGGTCGCCGTCCGTGGTCGCGTACGTCAGGATGATGAGGTTCTGCTCGTCGTCCGAGTAGGTTCGCTCCACGAGCCAGACGCGGACCGCGTCAGCGTTCGTCATACCGGACGTTCGCGGCGCTGTGGGAAGGTTCTACTGCAGACACCGGGTGGGCGAGCGGTTGCAGCGACCAGCCGATTCAATATCGTCATATACGATTTATTGAGGGGCGGCGTCCCTCGATTCCCGGAAATCAGTACGTTGAATTGGCTGGCTCGGGGACGTCGACGTATGGCGACCGAACTCGACCACGACTGCCCGAACTGCGGCGAGGAACGCAACTTCTACCGGACTGCCGCCACGAGTCTCCACCTCGGCCTGAAGACGAAGTGGTCCTGCCCCGAGTGCGACTACGGCTTCATCCGCATCGGCGGCGACATCACCTCGGCGACCGCGTAACTGCCCGCGCGACTCTCTGGATCGGTGGACGCCCCCGGCCCGAGGCCCTGACCACTGCGGCGCGCGCGGTCTGGCTGCACCCCTGTTCTCCACCCCGCTCCCCCTGGGTTCGCGCCGACGTGAGCGCGGCCATCGAAGGCAGTTACGCAGTGCTCGACCGGGTGTTTCGAGGGTCGCGACAGTGAACCCGCGCGAATTGGGGGGTCCTGCAGGGGCGGCCCTGTCTCGCCCCCGGGGGTTTGCCCGGCTCGCGACTACCCGCACTGAGAGGACTCGGTGGCGCTCCCAGACCCACGTCGCCCGGACACCCCAGCTGCGGCCGTGCTTGACGGCCGAGCGCAACGCAAGTGCTATTCGAGTTATATTTTGGCAACGGTGTGGAGGAGGAGGAGAAACTAATAAACCATATATTGCGATATAGAAAGTGGAGCACTCGCGGCGACGGAGAAATCGGGCGAAACGAGCCGCTCGGCACGTCTCGTACCTATCGAGAAGGGTTCAGTCTGTCCGGGCAGCAGTCAGCAACCGGGCCATCACTGGTCAGCTGCGGTGGGCAGTCGGCCGAGCCACTGCACACCGACGACGACGAACAGCGCCACCGCCAGCAGGGCCAGCGCCAGCGGGACGACGGCGTCGATGCCGCCGCCGAGAAAGGCCACCCAGATGCGGGTGGGGATGGTCCGGGGGTTGTACGCCACCATCATCGTCGCGCCGAACTCGCCGAGCGCACGCGCGAACGTCAACACGACGCCGGCGAGGACCGCCGGGCGCGCGAGCGGGAGCGAGACGCGCCAGAATGTCGCAAGCGGGCCGCTCCCGAGAGACCTCGAGGCGTCCTCGAACCGCTCGTCGACAGTGTCGAACCCGGAGCGCGCCGCGAGCACGAGGAACGGCGAGGCGACGAACGTCTGCGCGAGGACGACGCCGAACAGGCTGTCCGTGAGCGGCACGCCGGCGGCAGCCGCCCACGCGCCCAGCGGCGTGAACCGACCGACGGCCGTCAACACCATGGCGCCGCCGACGACCGGCGGGACGACCAGCGGTAACACGACGACGCCCTCGACGAGCCGCTTCCCGGGGAAGTTCGTCCTCGCGAGCGCGTACGCGAGCGGCACCCCGAGGACGGTCGCGATGGCCGTCGAAGCGGTGGCTGCGACCAGGGAGTTCCGGATCGCTGCGTGGGCGTCCGGCGACGCGAGTCGCGCGACGACGTCGGCGGTTCCGGTCCGGGCGAGGAAGGCAGCGAACGGGACGAGGAGGTAGACGACCAGCAGTGCGCCGAGTGCCGCCGGGAGCAGGTGGCGGAGCGAGCGGTCCCCCACCGGTGGCCCGGTGTCGCCAGCGCTGGTCACACGTCCACCCCCGATGGCGGGCTGGCGTTCGACCGCGGGAGGCCGCCGGCGACAGCCAGCCCGGCTTCGATCAGGACGACGGACGCGTCGGTGAGAAAGTCCACGAACGCGCGGCCGGCGGCCGGCGAGTCGGCACCGCTAGGAACTGTCGCTGCGTAGAGAATCGGGCGGCCCCGGGTGACGTAGCCGTCGCTCGTGGTGTACGTGGCGGTGGCGTAGTGGTCGGCGAGTCCGGGGTCGGAGAAGTCGTAGGCGTCGGGGAAGCCGACGAACGGGAGGTCGTGGTCGGCGGCCATGTTCTCGTAGACGACCGCGCCGGCGCGGGCGCCCGTCTCGACCCCGAGGAGGAGCTGTGGCTCGTCGGGCTCCCGGTAGGCTGCGGCCGCGAGGTCGTCCCGGAGGCCGGCCACACCGTGTTCCTGCTCTGCGAGCTCGAACGCCATCAGCGCGCGGTATCCCAGCGGGTCGAGCTCCGGGTCGCCGATGGCGAGGTCGCCGTCATCGGCGTCGCGAGCGGCCTCCCACCACGGCACGCCGGATTCGAGGCGGTCACCGAGAAGGGTCGATGGGTTGTAGCAGAGCCCGATGCTGTTGGACGCGAACTCGACGTCCCAGTCGACGTGGTCGCCGTAGAGCCGGTCGCGGAGGAGCGTGGCGTCGGCGCTGACGACGACGTCGGGGTGTTTCGTCCGGTCCTCGACCATCCGCAGCAGTGCGGCCGACCCGTGGTACTCGCCGTGGACCCGGTAGTCGGTCTCCCGTTCGAACGCCGGGCCGACGTGGTCCTCGAAGGTGCTGGCGAGGCTGCCGGCTGCCAGCACGCTCACCGGCGACCCCGAGCCCGAGAGGCACCCAGTGAGGCTGCCGAACGCGGTCGCTCCGGCGGCCGCCAGATACCGCCGTCTCGACGGAGACGAGTCAGAAGCCACGATAGTCAAACAGATTCGGTTCCCCGATAAGATTAACTCAAACAGTTTCGTTTGACTGGCCGTGGTCACGTCCGAGCACACGGTGCTGACCGACCGGCAGGTAGAGGTCCTCGAACTCCGGGAGCAGGGGTACACGCAACGGGAGATCGCCGACAGGCTGGGGACGACGGACTCGAACGTCAGCGCGGTCGAGCGCGCGGCCCGCGCGAACGTCGAGAAGGCACAGCGCACGCTGGACCTCGTAGCGGCGATCCGGGCGCCCGTCCGGTTCACGGCGCCGGCCGGCGAGAGCTTCGACGACCTCGTCGACGAGGTGTACGCGCGCGGCGACGACGCCGATGTCACGGTCGCCTACCCCCGGCCGGAACTGTACTCGGTGCTCTACGAGGAGCTGTCGGCACACGCCTCACAGAACCGACTGGAGACGCCCGTCGAGGTCGCAGTATCCGCCGACGGCGACGTCACCGTGCACGTCGAGGAGTCGGCGCCAGAGAGCGAGACGGACGGCGAAACCCCCGAGAACAGCAGCGGCGACACCGCGAGCCAGTGAGCGAGTAAGTGAGTGCGTGTGTCGGCGTCGGGGAGTGCGATTCCGAGAGGGGCGCCTCCGACCGTCCCGGCAGTCTACTCGAGGTCGTGCCAGGACAGCCGCGGATTGCGGGCGGCCGTCGTCTGGTCGATGCGGCGCGCAGTCGTCCGGTTCGGGGCCGACTCGAGGGTCTCGTCGTCCTCGGCGGCGACGGCGTTGAAGGCGTCCGCGAGGTCGTCGAGGTTGTCTTTCGTCTCGACCTCCGTCGGCTCGGTCATCAGCGCCTCGTCGACGAGTTCGGGCCACTTCGTGGTCGGCGGGTGGACGCCGTAGTCCAGCATGCGCTTGGCGACGTCGGCGGCGTCCTGGTCGCCCGCGCTCGCGACGAACTCGTGGTGGAACGGCCCGAGCGGAATCTCGTAGTCGAGCTGTTCGGCGAGGTAGTTCGCGTTCAGGACGGCCTTCGCGGAGGCGTCGGCGAGGCCGTCGTCGCCCAGCCGGTCGATGTACGCGAACGCCTTCACGAGCACCGGCCAGTTCCCCTGGAAGCCGTGGACCTTCCCGACCGAGTGCTCTGGCGTGTACAGCTCGTAGTCGCCGGCGTCGCCCTCCCGGACGTGGGGGTCCGGCAGGAAGTCAGCCAGTTCGTCGGTGACGCCCACTGGGCCCGCACCCGGGCCGCCGCCGCCGTGCGGCGTGGCGAACGTCTTGTGGACGTTGAAGTGCATGATGTCGAAGCCCATGTCGCCGGGGCGAGCGCGGCCCAGCAGCGCGTTCAGGTTCGCGCCGTCGTAGTACAGCAGCCCGCCGGCGTCGTGGACCATCTCCGCGATGGTCTCGATGTCGCGCTCGAACAGCCCCAGCGTGTTCGGGTTCGTCAGCATCAGTGCGGCCGTGTTCTCGCCGAGTGCGGCCTCCAGCGCCTCGAGGTCGACGCGGCCGTCGTCGCCGGACGGAATCTCGACCACGTCGTAGCCGCCGAGCGCGGCCGACGCGAAGTTCGTGCCGTGCGCGGCGTCGGGGACGATGACCTCGTCGCGGTGGCCCTCGTCGTTGGCCTCGTGGTAGGCTTCGGCGACGAGGATGCCCGTGAACTCGCCGGCGGCGCCCGCGGGCGGCTGGAGCGTGACGGCGTCCATGCCGCCGATGCGACCGAGGTAATCCTGGAGGTCGCCCAGCAGTTCGAGGGTGCCCTGCAGGGAGTCCTCCGAGCGGTCCGGGTGGACGGCAGCGTCGGGGAGGGCGGCGGCCTCCTCGGTGAACCGGGGGTTGTACTTCATCGTGCAGGAGCCCAGCGGGTACGGGCCGGAGTCGACGCCGTAGTTCTGCTGGCTCAGGCGGACGTAGTGGCGTGCCAGTTCCGGCTCCTCGGGGCTCGGTAGCTCGACCTCGTCGCGCGTGAGGTCGTCGGGCAGCGAGGAGTCGACCTCGACGGTGGTCTGGTCTTTCTCGCTGAGCAGCGGCTCGTTCGTGTCCTCGCCGGCGGGCCCGTAGCGTGCCTGGTCGTAGTGCTCCATCACTCGCTCACCTCCCTGACCGCGGCGACGAACTCGTCGGCAGCGTGCTCGTTCGCGTCCGTGACACACACCTGGAGGGTGTGGTCGTCGACGGCGTGCACCGCGAACCCCTCGGCTTCGAGGTCGTCGGCGACGGCGGGCGCGGGCTGGTCGGTGCGCGCCTGGAACTCCCGGACGTGGTGGCGGTCGTCGTGGATCGGCGCCGTCACGCCGCGGACGTCGTCGAGGCTCGCAGCGAGGTCGCGGGGCAGTTCGACCATGCGCTCGGCGAGGTCGACGAGGCCGTCCGCACCGAGCCACGCGGCGTGGATGGCGGCCCGGAGCGCGACCCACGCCTGGTTCGTGCAGATGTTCGACGTGGCGCGCTCCTTGCGGATGTGCTGCTCGCGGGTCTGGAGCGTGAGCGTGAACGCCCGCGTGCCGGAGTCGTCCTCGCTGGCGCCGACCAGCCGGCCGGGCACCTGCCGGAGGAACTCCTCGCGGGTGGCGAACACGCCCAGCCCCGTGCCGTAGCTCGTGGGCATCCCGAGCACGCTGGCGTCACCGACGACGACGTCCGCGCCGACGTCGGCGGGCCGCTGGAGAATCGACATCGCGACCGGGTCCGAGCCCAGACAGAACAGCGCGTCGTGGCTGTCGGCGAGGTCGCCGACGGCGTGCAGCTGTTCCTCGACGGTGCCGAGCGTCGTCGGGTTCTCGGCGTACACCATCACGACGTCCTCGGCCATCGCGGCCTCGAGGGCGTCGACGTCGACGTTCCCGGCCTCGGTGGCGTAGCGCTCGAC
Organism: Halobacterium rubrum; assembly: GCF_021729015.1. GTDB lineage: Archaea > Halobacteriota > Halobacteria > Halobacteriales > Halobacteriaceae > Halobacterium > Halobacterium rubrum. The sequence goes on along the minus strand of NZ_JAJQQZ010000001.1, from coordinate 925,530 downwards.
GGTGACCTCGGAGCCGCCGGTGTAGTTCTCGAGGACGCTGACGTGGCTGTCCCGGACGTACTCGGGAACGAGCACGCGGTCGCCGTCGGCGGCCCGCACGCGCTTGGCGAGCAGGGCGGCTTCGGCGAGCGCAGTCGCCTCGTCGTACATCGAGCAGTTCGCGACGCCGAGCCCCGTCAGCTCGACCAGCAGGCTCTGGTACTCGAACAGGACCTGCAGGAAGCCCTGCGTGACCTCGGGCTGGTACTGCGTGTACGAGGTGATGAACTCCGAGCGCTGCGAGACGCTGTCCACGAGCGACGGCACGTAGTGCTCGTAGTGGCCGCGCCCGAGGAACTCCGTGAGGTCGTCGTTGGCCGCGAGGCGTCGCTTCGTCTCCCGGAGCGCCGCCTGCTCGGACTTGGCGTCGATGCCGAACTCGCCCTCGAAGCGCACGGACTCCGGGACGTCGAACAGTTCCTCGACCCGGTCGACGCCGACGGCCTCGAGCATCGCCTCGGTGTCCCCCTCACTGTGGGACGCGTACGGGCTCCCGCTCATCGGTGTCCCCCTCGCTCCCCGAGTGCACCGCCGACGGTTCCGGTGGCTCTCATATCCGGAAGTTACGACCCTGCGCTAAAGATACTCCCGGTTCCGGAACGTCCTCACCCCCGAGACTGTCCACGAACGTGCCTACAACCAGTCCATTTGCAAGTCTCTTAGGCACGGACGAGGGGTGAGGTGACGGTTCTTGCGACCGACGGACCGACAGCACGTATCTGCCGGCTGGCCAGCCCACCGCGAGCGCGAGCGGGCCAGCGGTTCGAAGGCATCGTGAGCGCACACCGGCGGCGGAACGAGCGGGTTGGCGGAGAACAGCTTCGTTTCGCGTAGCTTCTGCGAGGACGCCCTGAGCGCGCCCGCAGCGAAAACGAGAGACTCAGGCGATCTGGTCGTGGTACTCGTCGGCGTCGAGGGTGTCCTCGAGGTCGGCGTCGTCGAAGTCGAGTTCGACGAGCCAGCCGTCGCCGAAGGGGTCCTCGTTGACGAGCTCGGGCTGGTCGGCGAGGTCCTCGTTGACGGCGGTGACTTCGCCGGAGACGGGGGCGTAGATGTCGGAGACGGCCTTGATGGATTCGACGACGCCGAACTCGCCGCCCGCCTCGAGGTCGTCGCCGACGCCGGGCAGCTCGACGAAGACGACGTCGCCGAGTTCGTCCTGCGCGAAGTCGCTGATGCCGACGCGGCCGGTCTCGGGGTCGATCCACTCGTGCGATTCGAGGTACTGCAGGTCGTCGGGTACGTCGAAGCTCATTGGTCTAGAAGGGTGGGGTGGTGATGGTTGCCTGTTTGCCGGTGCCGCGCACGTCGACGTGGACGGTGGTGCCGTCCTCGGCGTAGTCGGCGTCGACGTAGCCGAGCCCGATTGGTTCGTTCAACGTCGGGCTCATCGTGCCGCTGGTGACCTCGCCGATCTCCTCGCCGTCGGGCGTGGTGATGGCGTAGCCGTGGCGGGGGACGCCGCGCTCGTCGAGCGTGAGGCCGACGAACGTCTGGTCGAGGCCGGCGTCCTGGTGGGCCGCGAGGGCGTCCCGGCCGACGAACTCGGTGTCGAGGTCGACGACGAACGAGATGCCGGCCTCGAGGGGCGTCCGGGGGTCGTCCTCGGGGTGGAAGTCCTGCCCGGACAGCAGGAAGCCGTACTCCATCCGGAGGGTGTCGCGGGCGCCGAGCCCGCAGGGCTGGCAGTCGTTCGCGAACGCGTCCCAGACGGCGCCTGCGCCGTCGGCGGGGAACACGAGCTCGAAGCCCGCCTCGCCCGTGTAGCCGGTGTTCGCGACGAGGCAGTCGACGCCGGCGACCTCGGCGCCCGCCGCCTCGAACATCGAGAGGTCTCGGACGTCCTCGCCCGCGCGGGCGGCGACGAGGTCCGGGGCTTCTGGGCCCTGGACGGCCACCATGCCGTAGTCGGTGGTGACGTTGTCCACGGTCGCTGCGAGGTCGTGTGCGTCCCGGTAGTCCGTCCACCGGTCGTAGGCGGCCTCGTCGTGGCCGGCGTTCGGGACGAACAGGAACTCGGCGTCCCCCCAGTCGTCGGGCGTCCGGTAGACGACGGTGTCGTCGACCATGACGCCGTCCTCGTCGGTGATGGCCGCGTACTGGGCGTCGCCGGGGTCGAGGCTCGTCACGTCGTTGGTCGTCAGCCGCTGCATCAGGCGTTCGGCGTCCGGCCCGGACACCTCGATCTCTCCCATGTGGGAGACGTCGAAGATGCCCGCGGCCTCCCGGACCGCGGCGTGTTCCTCCTGGATGCCCGCGAAGTCGACTGGCATGTCCCAGCCGCCGAACTCCGTAAAGGAGGCGCCGCGGTCCTCGTGTCGGCCGTACAGCGGCGGCGTTCGAAGACCCATACGTGGCCCGTCGCGTCCCGGGAAGTAAGGCTTTCGTGAATCGCCTCGGAGTCGAGGCACGGAGTATTCGCCTCGACCGCCTGCAAACCGGAGCGCGGAGTCGCCACTCGAACGGCGGCCGGTCAGGAGAGGACAGAGACGGCGAGTGCCGGCAGTGAGCCGTCGCTTGGCTTCACTCTACGGTCGGAACGCAGCCAGAGCGTACACCACATTTCGGTGTACAGAACCGCCGGGGGTCTCCAGTCGAATCGCCGCAGCCGACCGGGGAGGGGCGCCCGTCAGGCGGCGACACGACGGGTGCGGGGCGACAGTCGTTCCGGCACGCTCTTGGCTCGCGACCCCCGAACCGAAGTATGGACCGACTGCGGGACCTGCTGGGGGACGGCGAGACGCCGGGCGGCGTGGCGCTGTTCGTCGACGGCCCGAACGTGCTCCGCGAGGAGTTCGACGTGGACCTGGACGACGTGCGAGAGGCGGCGAGCGAAGTCGGGCCGCTGGCGGTGACGCGGCTCTACCTCGACGAACACGCGACGCCGTCGCTCATCCAGGCCGGGGAGGCCCGGGGGTACGACGTGCGGGTCACGAGCGGCGACGTGGACGTGAAACTCGCCGTGGACGCGACGGAACTGGTGCTGGACGACGGCGTGGACGTGCTCGCCGTGGCGTCCCGGGACACCGACTTCAAGCCCGTGTTCGAACAGGCCGAGCGGCGCGGCGTGCGGACGCTCGCCATCGCGCCGGGCGAACACGGCCGGTCGGACGCGCTGCGGCACGCCGCGACCGACGCCGTGGTGCTCGACGGCGACTCGGACGGCTGACGCGCACCGGCACGGACGAACAGGCTTTCGGGCGGCGAGGGCGAATCCGAGTCCATGACCGAGTTCGATCAGCCGGTGCTCGACGACCACCTCCACCTCGACGCCGAGAACCAGGGGCTGGACGCCGTCCGGGAGTTCTCGCGGGCGGGCGGCACGCACCTGCTCGTCGTGAACAAGCCCTCCTGGCACCTCGGCGTCGAACCCGACACCGGCGACGACTTCCGGCCGGTGTTCGAGGAGACGGTGCGGCTCGTCGAGGCGGCCCGGGAGATTCTGGACGGCGAGGCTTGGCCCGTGCTCGGCGTCCACCCCGGTCTCGTGTCCCGGCTGGTCGACGAGCGCGGCTTCTCCCCCGAAGCGGCCCGCGACCTGATGTGCGCCGGCATCGACGAAGCAGCGGACGTGGCCAGCGAGGGCCGCGCGGTCGCGCTGAAGTCCGGCCGGCCGCACTACGACGTCAGCGACGCCGTCTGGGACGCGTCGAACGCCGTGATTCGACACGCCTGCGAGCGCGCAGCAGAAGTGGGCGTCTCGCTGCAGCTGCACACCGAGGCCACCGAGGACCTGACCGAGGTCGGCGAGTGGGCCGAGAACGCCGGGCTCGCGCCCGAACGCGTGGTGAAACACTACGCGAGCGGTCGGCTCGCCGGCTGCACGCCCAGCGTGATGTGCGAGAAGGAGTATCTCCGGGACGCCGTCGAGTCCGGCGAGCCGTTCCTGATGGAGACGGACTTCGTCGACGACGCGGACCGCCCGGGCGCCGTCATGGGCCCGAAGACCGTCCCGCGGCGTGTGCGCTGGCTGCTCGAGGACGGCCACGAGGACGCGGTCCGGCGCGCGCACGTCGAGACACCGCAGGCGGTGTACGGCGTCGATACCGAGGCGACGATGGACTGAACGGCCGCCAGAAGTTCTCTTGCGCCCGTTCCACGCTTCGTCGGCCCGGTCGGGCAGTGCTCCGCTGAAGGAAAGGCCTTTGTCTCGCGCGGCCGCCCGTTCGGGTATGAGCGCCCCCGAAGAGGAGTTCTACTCCGAAGAACGATGGCAGAACTGGCTCGACCGCCTCCGCGAGGAGGACCTCGACCCCGAGGACGAGGACTCCGCGCGGCTGCTGTTGAACCTCCAAGACGACGTCGCTATCGCCGTCGCGAAGATTCTGAAGGCGTTCGAGGACGACGAGCTCGAACAGGAGGAGACGATGGACGAGCTCGCGGACATCCGTGAGGTCGTGCTCGCGGAGCCCGCGTTCGACGACGAAGACAAGCTGATGCTGGTCGACGGCGTCCAGACGAGCCTCGTCGCGGTCTTCTACAGCGCCGAACAGTACGTCGCAGACGGCGTCGCCGACGAGGCGTCCGTCGAGGAGTACGTGCAGGCGGCCGTCGAGGCCGAAACCGGCGAGGACCTCGACCGCGCGCTCGGCCTGGTCGCCGCCGCCGGCACCCGGGTCGTGGACGACGAAGAGCTCGACATGGAGCTGCTGGAGGACGTCGAGTACGGCCTCGTCACCGAGTGGGTGAACGGCCTCGACAGCCTCCAGAGCGCGCTGTCGGACCCGGAAGTCATCGAGGACGACGACTGAGCCGGTAGCCGCCGCGTTTATACAGTTCGCCTCCCGACTTCACCCAACCGTGCGATTCAGGGACGACACCCGCGGAGTGACGGTGCAGGTGGGGGCAGTGTTACTGTTCGCCACCATCATCATCGCGCTCTCGGTCTACCAGGCGTCTGTCGTCCCCGCCGAGAACAGCGACGTCGAGTACCGCCACAGCCAGCAGGTCCAGGGGCAGCTGGTCGACGTGCGGAACGCGCTCGTGTCGACGGCCACGACCGGCGACGGCCGGCCGGCGACCGTCTCGCTGGGTACCGAGTACCCGAACCGCGTCTTCCTCGTGAATCCGCCGCCAGCCGCGGGTACACTCAGGACGAACACCTACGACGACCCGAACGTCACGGTGTCGAACGTCAACGCGACCAACGACGAGACCCGTGACTATCTGAACGGCTCGTGGGCCAAACCGACGAAGTCACTCTCCTACGTTCCGGGGTACAACGAGTACCGGGACGCGCCCCGGCTGCGCTACGAGGCGTCGCTGCTCTCGAACTACTACCCGGACCAGAACACCTCCGTCCCGCTGACCGAACAACTAGTCGTCGACGAGCAGACCAGAACTGTCTCGCTGGTCGCGCTGAACGGCTCGCTGAGCACGTCGCGGTCGTCCTCGGTGGCCGTCGACCCGACGGCGTTGAGCGCGCCGGCAAACCGCGTGCAGGTCCAGCCCGACGATTCGACCGAGCCGGTGAACGTCACGATTCCGACGGTCGTCGACGCCGGTGTCCTGCGGAACAGCACGAGCCTGGGCGACAATCCGAACGTCACCGTCGCCCAGAACGGGACGGACCGAGTGACGCTATCTATCGACTGGAGTGGCCCGTTCACGCTGCGGACCGCGAAAGTCGGCGTCGGCAGCGGCGCGACGAACCCGGCCCCGTACTACCTCACGCTCGTCGAGAGCGACGACGACAGCGTCACCGTCGAAGCGCGCGACGAGTACAACAACCCAGAGTCGGGGGAGTTAGTGACTGCGAACCGCTCGGACGTCTTCGAGGACGAGGACGGGAACAGGACGACGAACGAGGACGGGCGTGTGACGTTCGAGGTGAACGGTAATCCCACTGAGACCCCAGTCCAGTTCGAACTCGTCGACGCGACCGGCAGCGAGGCACAGCGGACGGTGAACGCGACGGTCGGTGAGACGAGCACGCCGGCAGTCGGGAACGGCAGTGGCGGGTCGCTCGTTCTCGTTGGTAACGGAACAGCGTTCGACGGCGAGGACGACGATAGTGTTCCTGGTGGCGTGTACTTCAACGTCTCGAACCAGTACAGCAGCAACGTCACGATAACGGACGTGACGGTGCTCCCCGAGAGCGACGCAATCGACGGACTGTCGGACAAAGCTCCCGGGTACGACTACGGAAGTAGCGAATTCGCCGTGTCACCGACCGGGCAGAACGAGACCGTAGACGTGCCCCTCGTGGATGACGAGTACACGTACGTAGGGACGAGGGGGCTGACGCTGTCGCTGGCCCAGAACCGAACCGAGACCGTCTATGACACCGGTTCCGGTTCGTTCACGACCACGGAAGTGAATGCGTCTGGGACGGTGTCGCTGTCTCCGAACGGCACGGCGCGAGTGTCGTTCGCGGAGTTCTATGCAGGCGTCACGTCGGACTTCCCCACCGAGGTGAACGTCACAAATGAGGACTTCCGCGTGGTGGTTGCGTACGAACGTGACGGTGTCCGGGAGACCAGCGAGTTCCTCGTGTACGCGCACCCAGCGGCAGAGAACGGGGGCGGTGGCGGTGGGCAATCACCACCGGCAGTCGATTCGTTCGCGGCGTCTGAGGGGAACGGCAACGATATAGACGCCGACTGGTCGGTTTCGGACCCGGACGGCGACCTCTCCTCGGTCGAGGTGCAGTTCGACTCACTGGACAGCGGCGACTCGAACACACAGACCACCGCAGTCAGCGGTGGGTCGGCGTCAGGAACGACAACTTACAAGGGGAACAACAAGGAGGAGTACGAGGTTACAATCGTCGTGACAGACGACGCAGGGAACACGGACACGGAGACGCAGACTGTCCAGCTCTGAATGGTGGGGAGGCCCCGCTGCGAAATTTTTCGACTATCGTCGAAACACCTATCGACAAGCCCATAAGCCCCTCCTGAGTACGTCCAGCCATGACAAGCGTCGGCATCGATGCGATGGAGATCTGGACGGGGAAGCTGAAACTCGACCTCGGGGAGACGTTCGCGCCGGAGATGGGCGACGACCCCGAGAAGTACACGAAGGGGCTGGGGCTGCACGCGTCGTCGTTCCCGGACGCCTACGAGGACATCGTGACCATGGGCGCGAACGCCGCCCACCGGCTGATGGAGCGCAAGGGCCTCGAACCCGACGACGTCGGCCGCATCGACGTGGCGACGGAGTCCGCGTTCGACAACTCCAAGCCCGTCTCGACGTACATCGCCGGCTGCCTCGAGCAGGTGTACGACGGCGACTTCCACCACGCGAACAAGGGCGAGCGGAAGTTCGCGTGCATCGCGGGGACCCAGAGCCTCGACGACGCCGTGAACTGGATCCTCGCGGGCCGGAACCGGGGCCGGGGCGCGCTCGTGGTGGCGACCGACACGGCGCTGTACGCCCGTGACTCCTCCGGCGAGGCGACGCAGGGCGCTGGCGCCGTCGCGATGTGGATCACGGAGGACCCGGACATCGTCGAGCTGTCCACGGAGCAGGGCTACGGCTCCGCCGACGAGACGGACTTCCTGAAGCCCAACCAGCAGTTCCCGAGCGTCGACGGGAAGCGCTCGATGCAGGTCTATCTCGCGCGGATGCGGGAAGCCCTCCAGGACTTCGAGCGCGCGGCGGGCGCCTCCCACCCCGACGACTACGCGTACATCCCGTTCCACACGCCGTTCCCCGGGATGGTCCGGAAGGCGGCCGTGCTGGGCTACCGGCACATGATTCGCGGTACCGACGTCGAGGACGAGCTCGCCGGGGAAATCGGCCGCCAGCCCCGCCGCGAGGACTTCGACTCCAAGGACGCGTTCGACGACGCCATCAGCGAGTACGTCGACGGGCTGACGGACACGGACGCGTACCGCGAGTGGTACGACGGGACCATCGAGCCGACGCTCTCGATCTCCAGTCAGGTCGGGAACTGGTACACGGGCTCGGTGCACCTCGCGCGGTTCAGCGCACTCAAGCACGCCGCGGAGAACGGCATCGACCTCGCGGGCCAGCGACTGCTCCTGGCGTCGTACGGCTCCGGTGCGCAGGCCGAAATTCACGCGGAGACCGTTCAGGACGGCTTCAGTGAGGCCGTCGCGGCGTCGAACGTCGACGAACACATCGACGCGCGCTACGACCTCAGCTTCGACGAGTACGAGCAGGTCCACGACCGCCACAACCACGAGAAGAGCGTGGAACTGGAGCCGTTCACGCAGCCCGACAGCGAGTTCGTCTTCGACGGCTGGGGCCCGATGAACGAGCGCAAGTACACGTACGTCGAGTAATCCCTCTCGTCGCCGCTGCTGCTACTGCTGTTCTCGACGGCTCAGGTACACGCCCGTCCCGATTGCGACGGCAACGCCCGCGAGCACGCCGGCGGGGACGCCGACGAACACGGACGGCCAGACGACGTCCCGGAGCAGTGACGTGACCGCGACGGCGACGGCGAGGAACGTCACGACGCCAGCGAGAATCGAGAGGAGTACGCGCATGGACGGCTGCAGGGCGGGTGTCTACCTAACGGTTCGGGTGGGCGGGGAGCGTCAGTTCTGCGTGGCGGCGACCGGCTGGTCGTCGCCGGCGGGCGCGGCGAGGTCGGGGTACTGTTCGACGCCGGCGTACGCAACTGCCTGCTCGCCGAGCCGACGGGTCCGTTCTTCGAGGTCGTCCTCGGCGAACGCGCCGTCCGCGAACGTCGACCCGGAGCTCTGGAGCGTCGCCGGCGTCGCGGTCGTCGCCGTCCCGCGGCGGCAACTCGAACTCGCGGAGGTCGACGAGGTCGGTGCTGGCGGCGTCGAGGGCGGTCTGGAGGGCGATGCGGGTGCCGGAGTCGTCGCTGAGGCTGCCACAGACGGCGACGACGTGTGTGCTGGAGGCCATCTCGGTGGTATTCGATACGACCGAAACGACAATAAGCGCTCTCGAAAGCCAGTTTTTGTAGGAAAGCCGAGATTTCTTCAGGCGTGCTGGCGGAGCGACGCGAGCATCTCCTCGACGGGCATCTCCGTGACCGCCAGCGAGAAGCCGTCGCGCTTGGCGAGGGCGGGGGCGTGCTCCCAGAGCTCGTCGGGCGAGAGGCCGTGGAGGAGCACTGCGCTCGGCGTCGGGTCGACGACACGCATCGCGACCAGCGGGCTCTCACCGCGGGAGACGTTCGTGAACCCGAGCACGCGGCTGGTGGACTGGCCGTACAGCCGGTAGAAGCCGTCGCCCGAGAGCCGGCGGATGGCCTCGATGGAGTCGATGACGGTGTGGCCCGAGACGGTGTCGCGGTCGCCCCGCACCACCTCGGTGGCGTCGACGGCGTCGTAGAGGTCGTCGAGCGCGACCGCAGTCGGGTACTCACGGAGGTCGAGGACGACGTCGCTGTCGAAGCCCGCCGAGAGCACGCGGGCGAACTGCCCGATGTGTGTGCCGCCGCGGCGCTCGTCGATGTCCAGCAGAGCGTTCACGAGCCGGCTGACGAGCGCGATGCCGGGGCTCTCCCGGCGCCCGCTCTCGTAGTCCGAGACGACGGAGGAGGAGACGTCGAGTTCCTCGGCGAGCGCGGTCTGGGAGACGTCGAAGTCGGTGCGCCACTTCCGCAGCGTCGCGCCGGGGTCGTCGCTGAGCGTGACCTCCCCGGCGATGCGCACCGCGAGCCCCTCCCGTGGGTCCTCGTCCATGTCCCCGTTTTGGCCAGTACCCCGGCAAAAACCTACCGACAGGGTGCGGGACTCGACCGGCGGCGCCGAAAGCCGGGGCAAGACCCATTGTGGGATGGTTCCGAGTAGCAGGCGTATGCCTTCGACGGTCGTACACGTCGCGTTCGGCGCGCTCGTGGCGACGGCACTGCTGCGGGTCTTCGACGCCCGGACGCTGGGCGCCGTCTGCGCGTTCACGGCGCTCCCGGACCTCGACACGTTTCTCGGCGTCTGGATTCCCGGCGGCCACCGCGCGCTCCTCCACACCGCTCTGCTGCCGCTGGCGCTCGGCGCGCTCGTGGCGTGGGACGCCCGCCGAGACGGCGGCTGGCTCCGGCGGCAGTTCGGCGACACCGGCCCCCACGTCGCCGGCGTCGGCGTCGTCGCGCTCGCGCTCGGCGGCATCGCCCCCGACCTGATGACGAACGGCGTGAACCTCCTCTACCCCGTCCACGACACGTTCTACGCGTTCGACGGCGAACTCCAGCTCTCGAGCACTCGGGGCGTCGTCCAGACGTTCGTCGAACTCGGCGGCGAGGACGCGGACAGCGTCGTCGGCACCACGGAGACCGTCCACTACGAGACCGGCGTCGACGTCGAGCGCGGCGACGACCCCGCGGACGCCGAGCGGCTGTTCCCCATCGTCAGGTCGGGGATGCAACTGGTCGTCGTCGCCACCGCCGCCGTCGCTGTCTGGGGTCGCTTCCGCGAGGGCAACCGCTAACTCCGCCCGGCGGGAACCCGGGGCATGGTCAGGCCGTACGACGCCACCCGGGACGCAGACGACCTCTGGGCGCTCAAGCAGGGGTTCGAAACCGGGCTCGGCGAGGGCACGGGCAGCGACGAGAAACACGAGGTCTACGAGGCGAAGCTCACCGACGACTACCGGTCGCGCTGGCTGGACTGGGTCGCGCGCTGCGTCGACGAGCACGAGCGCTGCGTGCAGGTCGCCGAAGGAGGAGACGAATCCGGCCACGCGGGCTACGTCTTCGTGCTCCCCGAGTCGCTGTCGTTCGTCTGGGACGCCGCCGTGCTCAACGAGATCTTCGTGCGCCCCGAGCACCGGGGCGACGGCGTCGGCGACGACCTGATGGACGCCGCACTGGCCGTCGCTCACGATCAGGACCTCCCGCTGGACCGGATGGTGCTGGACGTCGACCGGGAGAACGACCGTGCGCAGGCGTTCTACGAACGGTACGGCTTCGAGCACTGGGGCGAGATGGTCGCCCGCGACCTCGACTAGCGCGTGACGGCGCCGAGCACGCCACCGAGCCCGCCGAAGACTGCGGGGTAGACGACGCCAGCGAGGAGGACGCCGAGCGCGTAGTCGACGTGGACGGTGGTGTCGCCGACGCTGTACCGGAAGAGGAACAGCCCGACGACCGCGAGCACGGCGTACCCAAGCGTCACCGCTGCGCCCGCCCGAACGCCACCTTCCGCGTCACTGGCGTCTCCGGCGCGTGCCACGACGAAGCCGGCTGCGAGCAGGACGACGACCGGAACGAGGTACAGCAACATCGGGGCGTTCCCGTCCGCGACGAGGTTCTGCGAGACCCGACCGGAGCCCAGCGCGGGCGTCGTGAACGCGACGTTGTGTGCGTTGTAGTACAGCCAGCCGACCGCCTGCCAGCCGGGAATCGGGTCGCCGCCGAGGAGGTCGACGATGGCGTTGTACGCCTGGAGAGACTCCTCGACCGACCCGGACTGCCAGAGGTACGTGACGAGGTAGCCGACCACGTAGGCGACGGCGCCGGCGGCGGCCCCAGCTACCGCGCTGGTCACGCCCTGCGACGACGAGGAGGTCGACTCGACTGAATCCATACCCGCTCGTCCGCCGGCGACCCGGAAGTCACTTCTGGCCGCTCGCGGCCCGCCACTCCGCCCGCGAAATCGTGTATCTGACCTGGTCGACGCCACCGCTCCCGTCGGGGGCGGCAGCGAAGTGCCGCAGGAGCCCCTCGCGGTGGCCGCTGTGCCTGTCGACGTAGGACTCGATGGCGCTGCGGGACGGGTCGTTGCCCGCATTGTGACACACTGCGACGACGCCGAAACCGAGCTCGTCGAACGCGAGCGCCAGGAGCGCGTCTGCTCGCTCCCCGGAGTACCCCCGGCCCCAGTACTCCTTGCGGAGCCAGACCCCCAGCGTCCCGCAGTCAGCGTCCCAGTCGCAGGTCAGCGCACACGTCCCGGCGAGCACGCCGTCGTCGGTGTCCACGAGCGACCCTGCCAGCGACTCCGGGGTCGGCTCGGCGTCCTTCGGCCGGATGGCGTACGTCGCGATCTCGCCGTCCGCCCACGCCTCCTCGAAGTGCGCGAGCGTCTCCCGGGACTCCCGCCGCGACTCGTGGGGCGTCCAGGAGAGGTGTTCGGTCACCGCCTCGATGTGGGGGTTCCGGTCCGACGCCGCCCGGTAGAACTCGGCGACGGAGACGTTCGCCCGGCAGCACTGCTCCAGCCGCAGCCGCTCCGTGGACAGCACCGACGGGAACGCCTCCCCCTCGGCGTCCCCGCCCGCGGGCCTTCCGGTCACTCCCCCGGCGGCGCCTCCTTGCGCCCCGTCACGTCGTCGGTCCGCAGCCGGAAGAACTCGAAGTCGGTCTCCACCGTCGGCCGCTCGAAGACGTCCACCAGCGGGATGTCCACCCGCCGCAGCGCCTCCAGTGCCTCCGTCGACACGTCGTCGTCGTCGGTCGACTGCAGTTCGCCTTTCGCCACGACGCTCCGCCAGCCCTCGTCGGTCTCCTCGTGCACCACGAACGAGACCGCCACGTCCTCCGGCCCCGGCTTCTCCGTGTCCGCGTCGTACGCCAGCCTGAAGAAGAACGACCCAGTGTCCGCGTCGTAGCCGTACGAGACGGGAATCGAGTGCGGCGGCCCCTCCCCGTTAGCGAACGACATGACGCCGGTGCCGCCCGCACCCAGGAAGGCTTCACGCTCCGCCTCGTCGAGGTGGACCGCTCGCGAATCACTCATGGACACACGTACCACGCCACACCGCAAAACTGTACGGGCTGACTCGACGGCTTCCCCGGAAGTCGGGGTGTGCTCGCTCCAACGTGCTCTCCCTCCAGTCGTCCCCACGCGGCTCGCGGGTCGCTGCGCTCCCCGCTCGCTCTAACGTGGCCTCGCTTTGCTCGGCCACGCGCTCCTCACGGCTCACTACGCTCGCCGTTCGTCCGGCCCGTTCCCTCACTCCGTTCGGGAACGCTGTTCGCGGGTCGCTGCGCTCCCCGCTCACCATACCGTGCTCTCCCTTCGGTCGAGCACGCGCTCCGCGGGTCGCTGCGCTCCCCGCTCCGCCTCGTTCCCTCGCGCTGCTCGGGAACGCTGTTCGCGGCTCCCGGTGGTCGCCGCTCACGATAACGTGGCCTCGCTTCGCTCGGCCACGCGCTCCGCAACACCTAACCGGAACTCCTCCCTACCGGATGCCAATGGTAGACTGGACGGAGAAGTACCGTCCGTCGTCGCTCTCCGAGGTGCGCGGCAACGACAAGGCCCGCGACGCGCTGGCGGAGTGGGCGGAGACGTGGGAGGACCACCGGGAGGCGGTCGTCGTCCACGGCAGCCCCGGCGTCGGGAAGACGTCGGCGGCGCACGCGCTCGCGAGCGACGCCGGCTGGGACGTCGTGGAGTTGAACGCCAGCGACCAGCGCACGGCCGACGTGGTCGAGCGCGTCGCGGGCGAAGCGGCGAAGTCCGGGACGCTCACCGGCGGCTCCAGCGGGAAGAAGCTCGTCCTGCTGGACGAGGCGGACAACCTCCACGGGAACGTCGACAGGGGTGGCAGCGCCGCCATCACGCGACTCGTCAAGGAGTCCCCACAGCCCATCGTCCTCGTCGCCAACGAGTACTACGACATGAGTTCGACGCTCCGGAACGCCACGCAGGACATCGAGTTCCGGGACGTCTCGAAGCGCTCCATCGTCCCGGTGCTGCGGGACATCTGTCGGCGGGAGGACGTGGAGTACGACGAGGACGCGTTGAAGGCCATCGCCGAGCAGAACGCCGGGGACCTGCGGTCGGCGGTCAACGACCTGCAGGCGCTCGCGGAGACCGACCGCAAACTCACCGAGGACGACGTGGTGATGGGGGAGCGCGACCGGTCGGAGGGCGTCTTCGACTTCCTCGACGGCCTCATCAAGACCCACGGCGCCGAGGAGGCGCTGCAGGCGGCCTACGACGTCGACGAAACGCCGGACGACCTCCTGAACTGGGTCGAGGACAACGTCCCGAAGGACTACTACGGCGACGAGCTCGCGGTGGCCTACGAGTTCCTGTCGAACGCCGACATCTGGCTCGGCCGGGTGCGGGCGACCCAGAACTACTCGTACTGGCGGTACGCGACCGACAACATCGCGGCGGGCGTCGCAGCCTCGCGCCAGCACGACCACGGCGGCTGGACGCGCTACGGCCCGCCGAGCTACTGGCGGAAGCTCGGGAGTTCGCGGGCGACCCGGGAGAAGCGCGACTACGTCGCCCGCCACATCGCCGAGACCGCGGGCTGCAGCATGGCGACGGCGCGCAACGACGTGTTGCCGTTCCTCGCGGCGATGACCCACCACTGCAAGAACCGGGAGCTGACGGTGGCGATGACGGCCGCCTACGACATGCAGGAGGAACACGTCTCGTTCGTCACGGGCTCCGGGGAGACGACGAACAAGGTGGAATCCATCGTCGCTGACGCCGAGGAACTCCGGGAGGAGGCGGCCGTCGACCACTCCGGCGGCGCCTTCGAGGGCGCGACTCTGAGCGAGAGCGACGACGGCGGAGACGACGCCGACGGGGACGATGACGGGCAGGACGTGCTCGTCGATCAGGACGACGAAGACGAGGCCGCGAGCGAGGACCGCGATTCCGGCGACGACGAGAGCCAGCGCGGTCTCGACGAGTTCTTCTGAAGCGGGCGCTGCCTAGTCGGCGGACATCCGTCCGTCGCCGGAGCCGCCGACGCCGGGGATGGCGACGCGCCCGCGCACCCACTCCATGACCGTCGTCGCGGACAGCACGAGTGCGAGGTAGACCACAGCCGCCAGCAGGAACAGGTCGAGGAACCGGTAGTTGGCGTAGGCGGCGGCCCGAGCGGCGTGGAACAGCTCGCCGACCGTGATGAACGCCGCCAGCGAGGAGTACTTCGTGAGGTAGACGAGCTCGTTCGTCCACGACGGGATGGCGAACCGCAGCGCCTGCGGCATGACGACGTACCGGATGCCCTGCACGCGGGAGAGCCCGATGGACCGGGCGGCGACGAGCTGGCCGGGGTCGATGCCCTCGATAGACCCCCGGATGTACTCGGCCTGGTAGGCCGCGCTGTTGATGGTGAAGCCGACGACGGCGACCCAGACGGCCTGCTCGGGTACGATGCCGCTGCCGAGGTACGGCACCGCGGCGAACCACCGCGACAGCGGGAGCGCGTAGTACAGCACGAACAGCTGCGCGAGCAGCGGCGTCCCCCGGATGAGTTCGATGAACGCCAGCGCGACCCAGTGGGTGACGCGGCCGTAGACGCGGGCTGCGGCCAGCGGCACCGCCAGCACCAGCCCGAAGATGGTGGCGAAGATCGTGAGCACGACCGTGAGCCACGCGCCGGCGGCGAGGTCCGGGAGGTACGTCATGGCGAACGACAGCGACCCGAGGCCGTTCGCGACCCAGCCGACCGGCTCGCCGAGCACGCCGGTGCCGGCCACCGCCTCCCGCAGCGCCGTGGACGCGTCGGCTACCGGCTGCGGGTCGAAGAACGGCTCGCCGGCCGCCACGAACACGCCGCCGAACCAGTCGTTGAGCAGCCGGGCACCGAACCACAGCCAGAACACGGCCAGCGCCCCGTCCCGGACGGCGCGCTTCGTCGACCGCGTCATTGGTCGCCGTGCAGCGAGGTGAGCCGCCCCAGGAAGTCTCTGGTCCGGTCCTGTTCGGGCGCCTCGAACAGCTGGTCCGGCGGCCCCTGTTCGACGAGCTCCCCGTCCTCGAGGAAGAGGACGTCGGTGGCGGCCTGTCGCGCGAACCCCATCTCGTGGGTGACGACGAGCATCGTCATCCCCTCCTCGGCGAGGTCCCGCATCACCTCGAGGACTTCGCCGATGAGCTCGGGGTCCAGCGCCGACGTCGGCTCGTCGAACAGCATCAGCTTCGGGTCCATCGCGAGCGCGCGAGCGATGCCGACGCGCTGCTTCTGGCCGCCGGAGAGCTCGGCTGGGTAGGAGTTCGCCTGCTCGCGGAGGCCGACCGACTCCAGTTGCCGGGCGGCCTTCTCGACGGCGTCGGGCTCGCTCATGTCGCGGACGCGCTTGAGGCCCAGCGTGACGTTCTCGAGGGCGGTGAGGTGCGCGAAGAGGTTGAAGTCCTGGAACACCATCCCGACCTGCCGCCGGAGGTCGTTCTGGTTCATGTCGTAGATGGACTCGCCGTCGAGAGCGATTTCGCCCTCGTCGATGTCGGTGAGTCGGTTGATGCACCGCAGCATCGTCGACTTCCCCGACCCCGAGGGGCCGACCAGGACTTTCACGTCCTGGCGGTCCATCTCGAAGGAGATGCCTTCCAACACACGTTCCTCGCCGTAGCTCTGGTGGACGTCGACGACGTCCAGGAGTCTGTTCTCAGCCATTAGTAGTTACCTCCGGGAATCGCGACCCGGTCGTTGAGTACTTCGATGCCGCGGTTGACGCTGAACGTCAACACGAAGTAGATGAGCGACGCCGCGAGGAACACCTCGAGGGCGGCCGACGTCTGCAGCGAGAAGAGGTCGTAGCTGCGCTTGAGGAGTTCCGCGACGCCGATCGCGTACGCGATGCTGGTGTCCTTGAGGACGATGGTGAACTCGTTCTGGAAGCCCGGGACAGACCGCCGCAGCGCCTGCGGAAGGACGACGTGCCGGATGGCGTCCAGTTTCGAGAGGCCGACCGCGCGCGCGGCCTCCATCTGGCCGCCCTCGACGCTCTCGATGGCGCCCCGGAAGATCTGGCTCTGGTAGGCCGCCGAGCGCACGCCGAGCGCGAGCGTCGCCGCGAGGAACGCCGGCGAGACGCCGAACGCGAAGTACGTGATGGCGATGATGACCAGAATCGGCGTGCCGCGGATGGCGACGCCGACGGGTCGCACGACGCCCTTCGAGTACGGGCCGCCGTACGCCTCGACGACGCCCGCTGGCAGCCCGAGGATGAACCCGAGCACGATGCTGTAGAACGTCAGCTCGACGGCGATGCGCGTGCCCTCGACGAAGAACTGGCGCTGCTGCCAGACGAACTCCCAGTCGCCGAGCGGCTGTGCCGACAGAAAGACGGAGTCCATCGAGTGTTACTCGCCGCTGGCGAACCACTCCTCGGTCAGGTCCTGGAACGTGCCGTCGTCCTGGACCTCGGCGAGACCGTCGTTGAGTGCGGTCTGGAGCTCCTCGCCGCCCTCGGGGACGCCGAAGCCGTACTGTTCGCCGGTCTCGATGGTGAACGCGGTGACGACCGCGCGGTTCGAGACGAACGTCTCCGCGACCGGCGTGTCGACGATGACGGCGTCGACGTTGCCGTTCACGAGGTCCTGGACCGCGAGCACGTAGTTCCCGTACGTGGACTTCTGGCCGCCGGCGATGATGCCGTCTTCGACGAGGGCGTCTACCTCGTCTTCGCCGGTGGTCCCCGTCTGTGCCCCGACGGGGCGGTCCCCGAGGTCGTCGCGGCTCCCCGGGCGGAAGTCGGCGTCCTCGCGGACGAGGACGGCCTGGTTGGCGTCGTAGTATGGGTCCGAGAAGTCGATCGTCTGGTCGCGTTCGTCGTTGATGGTCATCGCCGCCGCGATGACGTCGATGTTGCCGTTGTCCAGCGACGTGATGAGCTGGCCGAACTCGAGGTCCTCCCACTCGCCGAGCTCGTAGTCGGTGCGGTCGACGACCTCGGTGAGCAGGTCGATGTCGAAGCCGACGAGGTCGCCGCTGTCGTTGACGAACTCGAACGGCGGGAAGCCCGACGCCGTCCCGGGCGTGATGGTGTCGGCGTTGCCGCCGTCGCCGGTGAGACTGGTGCAGCCAGCGAGCGTCAGTGCGACACCGGTACCGCCGACGGACTTCAGGTACGTGCGTCTGTCCATGTTCGACATGATGGGCTTCGATAGAACCCCCCTGTACATAAATACACCATCCGGTGCAGGATTCGCGCGCCGCTACGCCGCCGTGGGGCTGGCGGCGGTTCCGGCGCGGACCCGGGCCGCGACGACGAGCAGCGCGGCGACAGCGGCGGCCAGCGCGTAGTACGAGAGCTGGACAGCGGCGGAGAACTCGACGATACCGACGCCGAGCAACACCTGCACGACGACGAGCAGGACGGTCGCCCCGCAGGCGGTGCCAGCGCGGCTCGCACCACGCCGGCGCGCCCACACCCAGCCCGCGAGCGCGGCCGCGAAGACGACCAGTTCGAACGTGTGGTGGAGCAACTGGACGCGCGTGCCGTAGATGGCGAAGATGGTGTTCCGGGAGAACGCGAGTTCCAGCGGGAGCGCCGCGAGTCCGGCGAGCGCGGCCGTGCGGACGCGGCCGAGGCCGAGACCGGTGTGTTCTCGCATCCGGAGCGTCGTGTAGATGAGGGTGCCGAAGATGGCCATGGCGGCGAGGTGGTGGATGGCCTGCGTGAGCGGCATGTACCCCCACGGCAGGAGGCCACTGAAGGTGACAGTGGTGCCGCCCAGAATCACCTGCACGGGCAGGAGGACGACCGAGAGGACGCCTGACACCTGGATGTCGCGGTCGTCGAAGTTGCGGTAGGCGACGGCGCCGGTGCCGAGGATGAAGAACCCGACGACCATCGCGACCGAGCGGTGGAACTGCTCGATGAAGTCGTTGACCGGCAGCCCGAACGGGAGCAGCTGTCCACTGCAGTCCGGCCACTGGAGCCCGCAGGTGGCACCCGAGCCCGAGACGGCGGTGAACTCTCCGAGGAGGATGAGCGCGAACGTGAGTACGGTCGTCACAGCCGCGAGCTGGTACGAGCGACGAGCCATGGTGGGGATTCCGGTCGAAGGGTACGTATGCGTGTCGGGTTCTCCAGCGCGACGGGAACACCGAGTTCGACGCGCGACGAACCAGCGTTCGACGCATTGGGACAGGTTTTTGCGGGATGCCGGCGGTGTCCCAACCATGGGACTCGACGAGGACGCGCTGGACTACCACGCCAGCGACCCGCCCGGGAAAGTAGAGATCTCGACGACGAAACCGACCAACACACAGCGGGACCTCTCGCTGGCGTACTCGCCCGGCGTCGCGGCGCCCTGCCGGGCCATCGCCGACGACCCCGACGAGGCCTTCAAGTACACCACGAAGGGGAACATGGTCGGCGTCGTCTCGAACGGGTCGGCGGTGCTCGGCCTGGGGGACATCGGCGCACAGGCCGCCAAGCCCGTCATGGAAGGGAAGGGCGTGCTGTTCAAGCGGTTCGCAGACATCGACGTCTTCGACATCGAGCTCGATCAGGCCTCCGCCGACGAACTGGTCGAGACCGTGTCGGCGATGGAGCCAACGTTCGGCGGAATCAACCTCGAGGACATCAAGGCGCCCGAGTGCTTCGAGGTCGAGCGCCGGCTGCGGGAGGAGATGGACGTCCCCGTCTTCCACGACGACCAGCACGGCACCGCCATCATCTCCGGCGCGGCCCTCCTGAACGCTGCCGAAATCGCCGGGAAGGACCTCGACGACCTCGAGGTCGTCTTCTCCGGCGCCGGCGCGTCCGCCATCGCGTCCGCGAAGTTCTACGTGAGCCTCGGCGTGAACCGGCAGAACATCACGATGTGTGACTCCTCGGGCATCATCACCGAGGACCGCGACGTCAACGACTTCAAGGCCGAGTTCGCCCAGCCGGCCGGCGAGGGCGGCGGCCTCGCGGACGCGATGGACGGCGCCGACGTCTTCGTCGGGCTCTCCGTCGGCGGCATCGTCAGCCAGGACATGGTGCGGTCGATGGCCGACGACCCCATCGTGTTCGCGATGGCGAACCCCGACCCCGAAATCGACTACGAGTCCGCGAAAGCCGCCCGCAGCGACACCGTCATCATGGCGACCGGCCGCTCGGACTACCCCAACCAGGTCAACAACGTCCTCGGGTTCCCGTTCATCTTCCGGGGCGCGCTGGACGTGCGCGCGACCGACATCAACGAGGCCATGAAGGTCGCCGCCGCCGAGGCGCTGGCCGACCTCGCCAAGCAGGACGTCCCCGACGAGGTCGTCAAAGCCTACGGTGAACAGCCGCTCCAGTTCGGCTCCGAGTACATCATCCCGAAGCCGCTGGACCCGCGCGTGCTGTTCGAGGTGGCGCCGAAGGTCGCGGAGGCAGCGATGGAGTCAGGGTGTGCGCGCACCACGCTTGACCTCGAGGACTACCGCGAGGAGCTGGAGGCCCGCCTCGGCAAGAGCCGGGAGATGATGCGCATCGTCATCAACAAGGCGAAAAGCGAGAAGAAGCGCGTCGCGCTCGGCGAGGGCGACGACGAGAAGATGATCCGCGCCGCCTACCAGATGGACGAGGAGGGCATCGCCGACCCCGTCCTGCTGGGCGACCGCGACACCATCCACGGCAAGGTCGAGGCGCTCGGCCTCGACTTCGACCCCGACGTCGTCGACCCCGACGAGGGCGACCACTCCGAGTACGCCGAACGCCTCTACGAGCTCCGGAAGCGCAAGGGCATCACGCGCAGCGAGGCGGAGTCGCTGGTCACCCGCGACCCGAACTACCTCGGGTCGACGATGGTCGAGGCCGGCGACGCCGACGCGTTCCTCACCGGCCTCACCCACCACTACCCGAGCGCGCTGAAGCCGCCGCTGCAGGTCGTCGGCACGGCGCCCGACGCCGACTACGTCGCGGGCGTCTACATGCTGACGTTCAAGAACCGCGTCATCTTCTGCGCGGACGCCACGGTCAACCAGGACCCCGACGCCGACGTGCTCGCAGAGGTCGCCGAACACACGGCCGACCTCGCGCGGCGCTTCAACATCGACCCACGTGTGGCGATGCTGTCGTACTCGAACTTCGGCAGCGTCGACAACGAGGGCACCCGGAAGCCCCGTGACGCCGCCCGCATCCTCCGAGAGCGCGACGACGTCGACTTCCCGGTCGACGGCGAGATGCAGGCCGACACCGCCGTCGTCGAGGACATCCTCCGGGGCACCTACGAGTTCAGCGACCTCGAGAACGCCGCGAACGTCCTCATCTTCCCGAACCTCGAGGCCGGCAACATCGGCTACAAGCTCCTGCAGCGCCTCGGCGGTGCCGACGCCATCGGGCCGATGCTGGTCGGCATGGACGAGCCGGTCCACGTGCTCCAGCGGGGCGACGAGGTCAAGGACATCGTGAACCTCGCCGCCGTCGCCGCCGCCGACGCACAGGAAGAGGACTGACGCACCGACGGCCGTCGACTCGACGACCCCGTTTTATCTTTCCGGTGCCCGCTCTGTCCCGCATGGTGCTGGACGCTCTCCGTTCGACCGAGTGGACCGACGACCAGGTGCGCGCCCGCACGCGGCGCGCCGCACCGGCTGGTGCCGGCGCTGGCGGCGGTGTCGGCGCGCTGCTGGGCTACTGCTACGTCGCGCTCACCGAGTAGCCACAGCCCGTCGGCTGGCCGAACGCTTTTGTCGACAGGTGTCCCGGTTGGCGTGTGATACTCGGCGTCGCGACCGACGTGACGGTGGTGGTGTTCGCGGTGGCGTTGTTCGCCGGCGCAGTCACGGGCATCACGGGCTTCGGGTTCGCCGTCGTGGCGACCGCGACGCTGGCGAGTGTGCTCGCGCCCAGCGACGCCGTCGTCGTCCTGATTCTCCCGCTGCTCGCGACGAACGTCTCGCTCGTCCGGGAACTGGACGGAGACGCCCTGCAGTCGTGCGCCCGCCGGTTCTGGCCGTACGTCGTGGCCGCCGCAGCCGGCACCGTCGTCGGGATGGCGGCACTCGAGAGCATCCCCGCCGGCCCGCTGACGTCCGCGCTCGGCGCGCTCACGCTCGTCTACGCGGCGTTCACGCAGCCGTTCGTTTCCGTCCCGGGGAAACAGTGGCTGGCCGACCGGTGTTTCCGGGTGGATGGTCCGTCGAAGGCGCTGCTCGGGTTCGCGTCCGGGCTGCTGTTCGGCGCGAGCAACGTCGGCATCCAGGTGGTGGCGTACCTCCGGTCGCTTTCCCTCGACCGGTCGACGTTCGTCGGCGTGCTCGGAATGGTGCTGCTGGGCGTGTCGACGATTCGCGTCGGCGCCGCCGCGGCGCTCGGCCTCTACGGTGGCTCCGGGCTGTTCGCCGTCTCCGTGGCGGCCGCCGTCCCCAGCGTTCTCGGCGTCGCTGTGGGCCGGCGAATCAGACCCTCGCTCTCCGAGGGCACGAAGCAGGCGCTGACGCTGGTCGTACTCACGAGTGTCGGTGTCAGACTGCTGGTGGGGTGAGCAAGCGTCCGCCGCCGGTCAGTCGCCGGCGCGGCGGTCCGAGCGCGACGGCGGCGGAATCTGGGGGTCCGACGAGGGCGTCGTCGCGTCCGGCAGCAGACAGCGGTCCGACTCGTCGTTGACGTGGGCGTACTGGCCGGGCTCGTTCGCGAGGACGTGGGCCGGGTTCCGACTGCTGTCGACCTGTGCGGCGCGAATCTCCGAGAACCCGGTGACGCGAGCCCGGATGCCGCGCCAGTGGTGGCGGGCCTCGCTGGGGACCGAGAACTCCCGCAGCGGCCGGTAGTCCCGGCGGCGCGCCGCGAGCACGGCGGTGTTGACGTCGGCGGCGAGCGCGTCGTGGTCGACGAGCACGCCGACGCTGGCGCCCGGCGGCGCACGCGACGCGAGCGTGTCGAGTCCGAGGTGGAGCGCACGGTACTCCGCGACGTTGTTGTCCGGCGCGCCGTCCGGCACCGACCGGCGCGCGACGCGGTCGCCGTCCCGCGTCTCGATGATGACGCCGAGGCCGGCGCCGTCGCTGGCGTACGACCCGTCGGTGGCGACGTAGAAGTCCCGCCGGTGGGAGTGTGGGGGGTGCGCGATGTGCGGCGTCGGCGCGTCGTCGAAGAGGTCCCGCAGGCTCGGTTGGCCCACAATGGCCATACGCCGAGTACCTGCTGGCTCGACGTAAATCTGCCGGCGGTAGGCATACGGCCCCGGGGAGCGTCACCGTCGAACAGGAGCATGTTGGTCCGAGACCTCATGACGGCGGACGTGGAGACGGTTCGAGACTCCGAGGACGTGAGCACGGTCCTCCAGAAGCTCGCCGAACGCGAGTTCACGGGGTTCCCCGTAGTGGACGAAGACGACCGGCTCGTGGGCGTCGTCACCCAGCGGGACATGGTCGAGCTGTTCCAGCCCGAACACCGCACGGTCTGGATTCCCATCGGGCTGCCGCCGTTCCTCGAGTCGCTGGACTACGGCTTCGAGCTGTCCTGGGACGACCTCGAGACCAGCCTCGACCTCGCCTCCAGCGCGGGCAAGCCCGTGAAGCGGATCATGACCGAGGACGTGCTCACGGTCGGCCCCGGCGACTCCGTCGACGACGTCCTCGAGATTCTCGCCCACGACGACCGGGACGTGAACCGCGTGCCCGTTGTCGACGGCGACGGCGACGACCTCGTCGGCATCGTCACCCGCGAGGACGTGTTGCGCGCGCTGCACGCCGAACGGTCGGGAGTACAGCTGTAGGAGTCGCCCCGCGGGGTCGTCTCTCGAAGCGACGGGGGGGAACAGCCGGACGAACCCGCGCACGGCTCGCTCACAGTGGCCGGTGGTAGACGGCTTCCGTGAAGTCGTCTCCGGCGTGGGTCGTGGTGGTCGTGCCGGTTTGCTCGAACCCTCGCCGCTCGTAGAACGCGCGAGCCTGCTGGTTCCCCCGGAGCACGCAGAGCGAGAGGCCGGCCACGTCTGACGGGAGCGTGGCGAACGATTCGTCGAGGAGCATCGAGCCGATTCCCTCGTTCCGGTCGGCGGGGCGGACGTGGATGGCCTTCAGCTCTGCCGCGGACGCCGCGACGAAGTCCGCCGTGGCCGCCGGTCGCCAGACGAGCTCGACGACACCGACGACTGCACCAGCGCGGGTCGCGACCAGCATGGCCTTCTCGCCGTGGGAGACGGTCTCCCGAACGAACGCTTCGAAGGCGTCGGGAACCGCGGCGTCCCAGTCGAGCGCCGCCGGCGGGAGCAGCCCACTGAACGCGTCTCGTCTACTCTGTCGCATCACCTGATAGACTGCGTCTGCGTCGGCAGGTCTGGCTGGCCGCACGGTGTCATCGGAGGGCACAGGCCTCTGTCGCTACTGGCTCACGAAAGTAGTTCCGGGTGAGCGCAGTCCCGGCGGGCTCTCGAGTGTCGCTGGTCGGTCGCCCGCTGCCGGCTCGGGGTCCGCGGCAATATCGTTCCGGCTCCGAAACGGTCAATTCCCCACGGCGTGGAGTGGTGGCGTGACCAACTACCGCGACGCTGTCCTGTTTCTGCTGCTCGCGGCCGTCTGGGGGTCGGCGTTCCCCGCCATCAAGGCGGGGCTGGAGGCCGGCTTCGAGCCCGTGCTGTTCGCGGCGGTCCGGTACGACGTGGCGGGTGTCGTGATGCTCGCGTACGCCGCCCGCGTCAGCGACCGCTGGCTGCCGCGGACGCGGGCCGACTGGACGACCGTCGGCATCGCCGCCGTGTTGATGATCGCTGCCTACCACGCCTTCCTGTTCGTCGGCGAGCAGCAGACGACGAGCGCCGTCGCTGCGGTCGTCGTCAGCCTCAGCCCCGTGCTCACGACCGGGTTCGCTCGCGCGTTCCTCCCCTCCGAGCGGCTCTCGGTCGCCGGGCTCGTCGGGCTCGGGCTCGGTCTGATCGGCGTCGTCGTGCTCTCGAACCCCGACCCGGAGAACCTCTTCGCGGGGAACACCGTCGGCGTCCTGCTCGTGCTGGCGGCGTCGACGTGCTTCGCGCTCGGCAGCGTTCTCACCCAGCGCGTCGACGACGACCTCTCCATCGAGACGATGGAGGCGTGGTCGATGCTGCTCGGCGCCGGTCTCATGCACGTGGTCAGCGTCGCGGCCGGCGAACCCCAGGTCGTCCCCCGGAACTCGGAGGCGCTGTTCGCAATCGCGTACCTCTCGCTGGCCGCCAGTGCCGCCGGGTTCCTCGTCTACTTCGAGCTGCTGGAGCGCCTCGGTCCCATCGAGATCAACCTCGTGAGCTACGTCGCGCCCGTGTTCGCGGCTGTCGTCGGCCTGCTGTGGCTCGCCGAACCCATCACGCCGAACACGGTCGCCGGCTTCCTCGTCATCTTCACCGGCTTCTGCGTCCTGAAGCGGCGCGCGCTCGCCGCCGAACTGCGCCGGGTGCGGGCGTCGTGGGCGTAGAACGCTACTTCGCGTCCGCGATGCGCTCGAACTGGGCGGCCGTCAACTCGACGTCGGCCGCCGCGACGTTCTCCGCGAGTTGCTCGGGCGTCCGGGCGCCCGTGATGGGGGCGACCACCTGGTCGTGGTGGAGGAGCCACGCCAGCGACACCTGTGCGGGCGAGGCGCCGACCTCGTCTGCGACGGCCTCGACGGCGTCCAGCGCGTCGAAGTTCGACTCGGTGAGGTAGGAGTCGACGAACTGCTGGTCGGTCGCCCCGCGGGTACCCTCGGGTGGCGCCTCGCCCCGGCTGTACTTCCCGGTGAGGAAGCCGCCGGCGAGCGGCGACCACGGCACGACGCCGATGCCGTAGTCCCGGCACATGTCGAGGTAGTTCCCGACGACCTCCCGGTTGACGGCGTTGAACCGGGGCTGGGCGACCGTGAACGGCTCGTACCCCTCCCGTTTCGCTATCTCGTTGGCCTTCGCGACCTTCCAGGCGTTGGGCTCGAACGTCGACGCGCCGAGGTAGTGGACTTTGCCGTCGCGCACGAACTCGTCGAGCGTGCGCATGAACTCCTCGGCTGGCGTCTCGTCGTCCCACCGGTGGACGTACAGGAGGTCGACGTAGTCGGTGTCGAGCCGGTCGAGGATGCTGTCGACGCTGTCCCGGAGGTGTTTGCGGTTCAGGCCGCGGCCGTTCGGGCCCTCGCGGGTCGGCCAGTACACCTTCGACGCGACGACGTAGTCCTCGCGGTCGCGGTCCGCGAGCCAGTCGCCGATGTACCGCTCGGCGCGGCCGCCGCCGTACATGTCGGCGGTGTCGAGGAACCGGCCGCCGGCGTCGGCGTACGCGTCCAGCAGTTCGTGGGCGCGCTGCTCGCCGACCTCGACCTCGCCGGCGTCGTTCTCGCGGCCGAACCGCCACGTGCCGAACGCCAGTTCGGTGACTCGCAGCCCGGTGCGGCCCAGCGGCACAGCGTCCAGTCCCATGGTCGTGGCGACGGAAACAGCCGGGTTAAGCGGTCCGCCTTCGACTCGCTGCGGGAACGAGTAGCGAACGAGCAGCGCCACAGAGAACACGAGAGCGAGACAGAACAGCGGGCGGCGCGAAGTGAATGGAGGAGACAGGGACCGAATTCAGGGGCTCGCGTGGAAGTGCAGTCGCGTCGGGGGGACAGGTCAGTCGGCGCGGTGACGGTGACCGAGGACCAGCGCGACGACGTGCGCGAGCACCATCACGACGAGCGCGGTCTGTTCGGCGGACGACGACGGCCCGGCGACCACGAGCGGCAGGTAGAGGAACGGCAGTGCGACGGCCGCCCAGAAGCCCGCGACTTCCAGGGGCTTCAGGACGGTCGCGGACCCGGGCGTGGTCACGGCGTCGGTCGCGGCCTCGGCGAGAGCGGAGCGGGAGGGGGTTGACATTGGGAGGGGCACCTCGTCTACTCCATTCTAGGACCGCCCATCCCATATAGTAAGCTGACCGTTGTCGGCGTTTCACTCCGTTTTAGGCCGTTATCCGGATGACTACCGACTCTTCACGAGGCGTCGAGAGCAGTCCTAACAGTTTATCGAGGGCTCTCGTCACGTAACTCCGTACCCTCAACTGATTGACGGCTCGGTGGTGTATAACCCCGATAGCCAGCCGGGCGTCGCGCCGGGCAGACGACTCACCCAGTCTCTCGTCGGCAACAGGCCCATCCTACGGATTTCGACGGCGGCCCAGCAGAGGAAACGACAGCAGTCACCGTAGCTCGTCGACGTCGTCGGTAGTCGCAAAAGTGCCCGGGGAGGGTTTTGAACCCTCGATCTCCGCATGTCCCAGGTTCGAGGCTCGGCGGGCCTCGCGGACATGCTGAGCATCCACGTGGCGTTGGGATGCCGCACCGAAGCTCGATACCCTATGAGTGCGGCGCTATGACCAGCTAAGCCACCCGGGCTCGTTTCGCCGTATGCTGGTCTTGCTCTTTAACGTTCTCATCTCGACCGGCCACCCGCCGGGTTTAAGCCGAGTCGGTGGTTTCGGGCCTACATGGACGTACCTGCGCTCGTGCAGTCCTCGCTCGGCGACGAGGACGTCGCCGCCCACGTCTCGCTGAAGGGGGAGGACGCGCTGTTCGTCACGCCGACGCGTACCCTGCTGTACACCGCCGAGGGACTCCTGAGCGACGAGTCGGTCTCGGAGTTCCCCCACGACGCCGAAGGCGTCCAGGTCAGTGAGGGGCGACGGAAGACGAAAGTGACACTCGACTACGGACTGGACGGCGAGGAGTCGTTCTCGCTTCCCTCGGGGAGTCTGGACGACGCCCTGCACCCGATTCTCGCGGGCGTGCTGAACGCCGCGGACGTCACCGACCCCGGGGAGACGGTCAAGCGCACCTACCGGTTCAGCGAGCTCACGCTGGTCGTCACCAGCGACCGCGTCGTGAAACACATCGGGTCGGCGGTCTGGGGGCCCGACTACGAGGAGATCGCGTTCGCGACCGTCACCGGGCTATCCACGGAGGAGGGCAACGTCTCCAGCCAGCTCGTCCTCGAGACGACCGAACGCACCGAACGTCTCAAGGCGCCGAACGAGCAGTTCCGCGCCGTCCGAGAGGCCGTCGAGGACGCCGTGTTCGCGTACCACGGCGTGGACAGCGCTGCGGAGCTCGCGGCGGCCGGCGGGAGCGGCGACCCCGAGGGCGGGTCCGGAGCGGTGTCGTTCGGCGGCGGCGTCGACCCCATCGACACGAGCGGCGTCGGCGAGGACGACGAGGAACAGGACGCAGCCGGTGTGACTGCCGACGCGGAGGCTGCAGGCACGAGCAGCGCTCCGGACAGCGAGCCCGAGGACAGTGCGGAGACGGCTGCACCGAGCGCCGAACGCGCCGGCGAGAGCGAGGACGACAGTGGGGGCGACGAGTTCGAGTCCAGTGGCTTTCAGACGGCGGCGGCGAAAGTCGAGCCGCCGGTCGAACCCGAGGAACTAGAGGCGGAACTTGACGAGATGGCGGCGGTAATCGACGAGCTCGCGGACACGGTCAAACGCCAGCGCGCCGTCATCGACGCCCAGCAGGAGGTCCTGGAGGCCCAGCGCGAGCGCCTCGACGACCTCCGGGCGCTCACTCCCGACCAGTGACCTTCCGGATGCACGAGGAGCCGAAGGGGCCGAGTTCGCCGGCGTCGAGGTCGACGAAGTGGCCCGTCGACAGCGACGACCCGCAGCGCCGACACGAGAACTCCCCCTCCTTCTGAATCACCTGCGAGTCGAAGCTGACGTACGCGCCGCCCTGCGGGTAGACCTCGCCGGACTCGCGTTCGATGACGCCGCGACGCTCGGCCTCGTCGAGAATCTTTCGCGTGGTCTCCGGGTGCGTGGTCACCGTCTCGATGCGGTCGACGGCGTCCGCGACCGACAGCGACCCGAACTCGAGGTTCGCGAGGAGTTCCACGCCGACCTCGACTGGGTCGGCCTCGTCGGCGTCGACCCCGCCGTGACCGGTCATACCGTGTCGTCGGTGGAGGTCGTACTTCAGCGTTGCCCGATGGCAGTCGTTTTGTGGCTCCCCCGGATAGCAGGCGCCGATGCGACGCTACGCCGCGGGCGCGGTCGCCGCCGTGCTGGTCGCGCTGGCAGTCGTACTTCGCCCAGCACGAGCACTTGACGCCCTCCGTGTCGCGCTCGCCAGCCCGTGGTTCCCCGCGATTCTGGTCGGCCTGTACGCCGTCCGTCCGTTCCTCGCGTGGCCGATCAGCGCGCTCTCCCTGCTCGTCGGCTTCAGGTACGGGCTGGCCGTCGGCGTCCCGATAGCGCTGACGGGCGCCGTCGCCACCAGCCTCCCCGCGTACGCCGCCGGCCGGTACGCGCCCGTCGACGGCCGACTCCTCGGCCGGTTCTCCGCCGGCAGCGAGCGCTTCTTCGCCGCGACAGGGGACGTCCGCGGGCTCGTCGCCGCACGATTCGCGCCGACGCCCGCCGAACCCGTCTCGGCCGCCGCCGGCGCCGGCAGCGTCGGACTGGGCTCGTTCGTCGTCGGAACGGTCGTCGGCGAACTCCCGTGGGTCGTCGGCACCGTCTTCGTCGGCAGTGGCCTCGACGCCCTCTCGATGACCGGCGCCTCGGTGAGCCCCGCGTTCGTCGTCGCCGGCTGTGTCGCCGCGGCCGCGCTGCTCGGGCCCGTCGCGTACCGGCGGGTCGTCGCGTAGTCAGAACGTGAACGGGTCGCTGCAGTCGACCACGACGCCGTGCTGTGGGCAGACGTACTTGCAGTGGCGCTTGAACAGGTCGGCGTCGCACTGCGGGCACGCCGGTGCGTCGTCCGCTGGCATACCCGAACACTGCACTGCGGCGAGTAAAGGCGTGTTCCTCTCGGAAGCGAAAGAACGGCTACGCTTGCTGCGAGCGCGTCAGGTCAGCACTCGCTCCAGCCACAGGACTCGCAGGTCTTGCAGCCCTCGCTGTAGTAGAGCGTCATCGACCCGCAGTCCGGACACTCGGGGCTCTCCCCGGCGTCGATGAGCGACTGCGTCGCGTCCTCGGTGTCCTGTCCGTCGGCGTTCCCGCCGGCGCCGGTCGGGCCCTGCGGGCCGCCCAGCGACTCGGCAGCGCCGCCGTCCGTCTCGGGTGTCGACTGTGCGCCAGCCGCTTCCTCCTCCTCGCCGATCTCGGTGAGGTGCTGCTGCTGGGGGTAGGCCGCGCGGTCGACGTCGCCGTCGAGGTAGCGGCGTAGCGCCGTCCCGAAGGCGTCCGGGATGGAGTTGACCTGCTCGCCCTTGTCCCAGGCGACCTTCGGCGACCGGATGCCCTGGAGTTTGTCCGCGATCTCGGCGGGGTCGACGCCGGACCGCAGCGCCACCGAGATGGTCTTCGCGAGCGCCTCGGTGAACGAGCCCGTGAAGCCACCGGAGTTCCCGGTGTTCGCGAACAGCTCGAACGGCCGCTCGCGCTCGGGGTCCTCGTTGATGGTGACGTAGAGCTTCCCGTAGCCGGTGTCGATGCGCTGGGTGACGCCGTGCAGGAGGTCCGGCCGGGGCTGCTTCTCGGCGAAGTCGTCCTCGTCGAAGGCAGCGTCGTCGCCGGTCGCGAACAGCTCACGGAGGTCCTCGCCGAAGGCGTCCTGGACGTCGTCGTTCTCGAGGAAGCCCTCGATGCCGCCGAACGTCTCCTGGATGGTCTCGACCATCGCCTCGGCGGCCTCGTCCTCGTCGAGCGTCGAGAACTCGGTGTTGTCGGCGCGCGTCGTCAGCACCTGCTTGCTGCGGGTGCCGTCGCGGTAGACGGTGACGCCCTTCCCGCCGTTCTCGTAGATGTAGCGGTACACCTCGTCCATGTCCTCGACGGACGCGTCGTTCGGGAAGTTACACGTCTTCGAGATGGCGGAGTCGACGCCGTCCTGGCAGGCGGTCTGGACGGCCGCGTGCTCCTTCCCGGAGAGGTCGCTGGTGACGACGAACAGCTCGCCGATGGCGTCCGGCACCGTCGTCAGGCCATCGACGCCGTCGAACTCGTTGTTCGCCATCTGCTCCTGGGCCTCCGCTTTGACCGCGTCGACGTCGACGTCGTTGTCCTCCAGCGTCCGGAGGAAGTAGTCGTCGAACTCCACGAGCATCTCGTCGCCCTGCACGTCGTCGCTGACGTTCTTGTAGTAGGCGACGTTGTAGATGGGCTCACAGCCGCCCGTGGTGTTGCCGACCATCGACGTGGTGCCGGTCGGCGCGATGGTCGTCGTGTTGTGGTTCCGGACCGGGTAGCCGTCCGCCCACTCGTCGGCGTCCTCGCCGGTGTGGTGCTCGAACCACTCGGCGTACTCCGTCGGGTCGGCGTACTTGGACTTGTCCCACTCGTCGAAGCTCCCGCGCTCCAGTGCGAGCTCGTGGCTCGCGGCCTTCGACCCGTGGTTGATGGTCTGCATCAGCTGGCTGGCGATCTCGTTGCCCTCCTCGCTGCCGTACTTCACACCGAGCTGGATGTACAGCTGGGCCAGTCCCATGACGCCGAGGCCGATCTTCCGCATCTCGGCGACCTTCTGTTCGATCTCCTCGACGGGGAAGTCCGACATCGTGACGACGTTCTCGAGGAACCGGGTCCCCATCTCGATGCGGTGCTCGAACTCGTCGACGTCGACGGCCTCGTCGAGGAACTGGCTGACGCCCTCCTCGAGGCTGTCGAAGTCGTGGTTCTCGCTCCAGACTCGCCAGTCCGGCGAGTCCTCGGCCGCGAGCGTCGAGAGGTTGATGTGCCCGAGGTTGCAGGCCTCGTACTCCTCGAGTGGCTGCTCGCCGCAGGGGTTCGTCGCGAGGATGCGGTGGTCGGGGTGCTCCTCCACGTCGAAGGAGTGCTGTTTGTTCACGCGCTCGAGGTAGATGACGCCGGGTTCGCCGTTCTCGTGGGCGCCCTCGACGATGCGGTCCCAGAGCTCGCCGGCGGGCAGCGTGAGCTCCTCGCCGGGCGTGACGTAGTGGCCGAGCCCGTACCGGGAGTACATCTCCTTCGTCTCCTCGGTCGCGATGTGGGCCTCGCCCGTGCGCGGGTTCGTGAACGTGTACTCCTCGCCGTTCTCGAGGGCCTCCATGAAGCCGTCGGTGACGCCGACGGAGATGTTGAAGTTCGAGAGGTGGCCCTCGACGGCGTTCCGGAGGTGTTCGGGGACGCGGCCGTCCTCGTCGATGAGGTCGCGGGCCTCCTCGAGGGCCTCCGAGAACTCGGTGTACGTGTAGTCGTCGGGGTCGTTGAGCTTCAGCGTGTGCGCCAGCGAGACGTCCTTGTTCTTCGCGTGGATGAACTCCACGACGTCCGGGTGGCTGACGCGCATCACGGCCATCTGCGCGCCGCGGCGCGCGCCGCCCTGCGCGATGGTCTCACACATCTGGTCGAACGTCTCCATGAACGTCAGCGGGCCCGAGGCGATGCCGCCCGTGGAGCCGACGGTGTCGCCGTACGGCCGGAGCTGCCAGAACGCGTAGCCCATGCCGCCGCCGGACTGGAAGACCTCGGCGGCCTCCTTGGCAGTCTGGTGGATGTCCGTGATGTCGTCGTCGGGCGAGTCGACGAAGCACGCGGAGAGCTGCTGGAGCTCGTCGCCGGCGTTCATCAGCGTCGGCGAGTTCGGCATGAACGACAGATTCTCCATCAGGTCGCGGAACTCGGCGGCGACGCCCTCGACGTGCTCGCGCACCTCGGGGTCGTCGAGCTCGGGGACGACGGTGTCGTACGCGAACTTGTTGACGTTCTCCTCGGTGAGATCGACGGTCTCCTCGTCGCTGTCGGGGTCGATGTCTCCACCGAACACCTCCTCGGCGAGTTCGTCTCGCCGCGGGTGGTCGGGCTTCAGCTGGCTGGGCGTGACCTCGACGGGGTCGTCGCTCTCGTAGACGACCTCGGCGAGCGCGATGTTCTTCGCGACGCGCGGGAACAGGTCCTCCTGCTCCTCGACGAGCTCGCCGTCGGTGTCCTTCCGGAGGTAGCGCGCCGGCAGGATGTTGTGGTAGGCGTTCGCGGTGAGACGGTCTTCGAGCGATTCGCCGGTGACGCGCTTGACGGGCAGGGTGAGCTCGTCCGCAGAGAGGTCCTCGGAGCTCATCGGCTATCCCTCGGCGCGACAGTCCGTGAAGTGGTGGGTTGGAATTTCATGTATGGGTGAACGTCGGTGTTCGGGAACGACACACTGGTAGCCGGCACGGGAGGTTAGTAGTTGTGTTCTCGGTACCCCCTGAACCGGGCCGCTCGCGCCGCCCCAATTCGGCGTGTCTGCGTCCTACGTCCGGGCCGAATATGAAGGCTCCCAAAGCGAGGTGAAAGTGGCGACAGCTGGCCACCACATCTCCGGGACGGCGCCGGGACTTCAGTTTCGTCTTCCACCCGAACGCAGGGGGTGTGGCCCACAGACTTACCACCGTCCGCTCCGTGGCCGTCACCATGCTCGCTGCACTGGCCGCCGTCGGCGGCCTGACCGGGTCGCCGCTGGGGACGCTGTTGCTCGCGCTGGTCGCCATCGGCGTCGTGGTTCTCGTCGGCCGATTCGTGTTGAGTGTCGCGTGGAAACTCGTCGTCCTCGCGACCCTCGTGGTCGCGGGGCTGTGGGTGGTCTCGACGCTGGCCGGCGGACTGTTCTGACAGCCCTACTCGCCGGCCGTCGCCGCTGGCGGCAGTGCCGACCGGAGGAAGTTCTCGACGATGTCGTGGCCGGCGCCCGTGAGTACGGACTCCGGGTGAAACTGCACGCACTCGATGGGGTACTCGCGGTGCCGGACGCCCATCGCCAGCGTCCCGTCGGCGGTCTCCGCCGTGACCTCGAAGCAGTCCGGGATCTCGGTGCAGGCCAGCGAGTGGTAGCGGGCGGCCGGGAACCCCTGCTGGACGCCCGCGAACACGCCGTCGCCGTCGTGGTCGACGGGACTGGTCTTGCCGTGCATCGGTTCGGGCGCGCGACCGACCTCGCCGCCGTACTCGTAGACGGCGGCCTCCATCCCGAGACAGACGCCGAGTGTCGGCACGTCGGGGCCGACCTCCCGGAGGACGTCCGCCGTCACGCCGACGTCCCGGTCGTTCTCGGGGTGGCCCGGCCCCGGACTGACGACGACGGCGTCCGGGTCGTAGTTCCGTACGTCGGCCAGCGACGCCGTGTTCTTCACGACCTCGGTCTCGGGCCGGCTGTCCGGCAGCGTCTGCTCGGAGACGTACTCCACGAGGTTGTACGTGAACGAGTCGAAGTTATCCACGAACAGCACCCTCATCGCTGCTGCACCTCCGCTGGGTCGGCCTCACCGTCGGACTCCGGACCGCCGCCTCCGGTGGCGGTGTCGGCCTCACCGTCCTCGGTGTCGTCCACGCGCACGCGGTCGACGGCCGCGAGCACGCCGTCCATCTTCGCCTCCGTCTCGTCGAACTCGGCGGCCGGGTCGCTGTCGGCGACCACTCCGGCGCCGGCGCGCACGCGAAGAGTATCCGGGTTCTCTCCGTGCTCCACGGTCGCCGACCGGATCGTGATGGCGAACTCGGCGTCGCCGGTCCACGAGAAGTAGCCGACGCCGCCGCCGTAGATGCCCCGCGGGCTGGCTTCGAGGGCGTCGATGTGCTCCATCGCGCGGACCTTCGGCGCGCCCGACAGCGTGCCCGCCGGGAACGACGCCCGGGTCGCGTCGAATGCGTCCACGTCGCCGGCGAGCGTCCCCGTGACGGTGGACTCGATGTGCTGGACGTGGCTGTACTTCAGCACGCGCATGAACTCCGGGACCTCGACGCTCCCGGCCTCGCTGACGCGGCGGACGTCGTTGCGCGCGAGGTCGACGAGCATCGTGTGCTCGGCTCGCTCCTTCTCGTCGGCGAGCATCTCGCCCGCCAGCCGCCGGTCCTCGACCGGGCTCGCGCCGCGCGGACACGTGCCCGCGATGGGATTGTTGAGTACGGTGTCCCCGTGGACTGCCACGAGCGTCTCCGGGCTGGCGCCGACGACGGTGCGGTCGCCGTGCTCCAGCAGGAACATGTAGGGCGAGGGATTCACGTCTCGGAGCGCGTCGTAGAGGCCGCGCGGGTCGACGTTACCGTCCAGCTCCCGGGTCCGGGAGACGACGGCCTGGTAGACCTCGCCGTCGAGGACCGCCTCCTTGGCCGTCTCGACGGCGGCCTCGTACTCGTCGCGGTCGCCCGCGCGCTCGTCGGTCACGCGGAACCCACCGAACTCCGGGTCGTCGACAGTGCGCAGGGCGTCCCGCACGCGCTCGGCCTCGACCGCCAGCTCGTCGTAGACGGCGCCGGCGTCGTCGTCGTCGACGACTGGCGTGAACACCAGCGAGACAGAGTCGGTCGCGCGGTCGAAGACGAGCGTGCGCGTGGTGAGCGCGAACTCGGCGTCCGGCAGCGGCGTCTCCGGGCGCTCGACGCCGACTTCGTCGAGCCAGAGGTCGTAGACGGCGTCGTACGCGAGAAAGCCCACCAGACCGCCGTCGAGCAGCTGGCGGTCCTCGGCGGGGAAGTTCCGGCGGTCGACGCCGGGGAGCGCGCCCCGGAGGCGGTCGAGCACGTCGCCGTCACCGTCGCCGTCGAGACGGTCGACGACGCGGTCGTCGCGCAGCCGTCGAACGCTCGTCTCGTCCGGGTCGACGGTGACGACGGCGGCGGGGTCGTAGCCGACGAACGAGTACCGGGCGTGGCGCGCCTCGTCGGCGCCAGACGGCTGGAACGCGCCGTCGGGGTCGCTCGCCGAGGTCTTCTCAGCGCTCTCCAGCAGGAAACCGTGGTCGCCGTCGACCAGCGCGTCGTAGGCCGTCAGCGGCGACACGTCGACGTCGAGCTCGGCGGCGACCCGGACGACGGCGGGGCCATCGGCGGCGAGGTCGATGAAGGCGTCGCGGTCGGTGTCCATCACAGCGGCTCGACCTCGCGTGGCTCGGTCGCGTTCGCGACGAACGCCTCGACTGCGTCGTGGTCCTTCTCGCCCGGCGCGGCCTCGACGCCGGACGCCACGTCGACGGCGAACGGGTCGACGGCGTCGACGGCGTCCCGGACGTTCGCCGGAGTGAGCCCGCCCGCGAGCACGACCGGCGAGTCCACGTCCGCGGCGAACTCCCGGGTGGCGTCCCAGTCGTGCGTGCGGCCGGTGCCGCCGCCGCCGTCCTCGCCGACGGAGTCCACGAGCAGCGCGTCGACGACGTCGTCGTACCGGGCGGCCGTCGGGTCGCCGGCGTCGACGACCTGCAGCACGGCCACGTCGGTGTTCGCGCTGACGTACGCCACGTCGCCGAGCGGGAGGTCGCCGTGGAGCTGGATGGCGTCCGGGGCGACCGTCTCCGCGAGCTCGACCGCTCGCTCGGCGGTCTCCGGCATCGTGACGAGCACGCTGGTCACGAGCGGTGGCACCGACTCGACCAGTGTTGCGGCGCCCTCGACGGCGACCTCCCGGGGCGTGTCCACGGAGACGTCCGCGATGACACCGACGGCGTCGGCGCCGGCGTCGACCGCAGCCTCGAGGTCGCGTTCGGTCGTCAGCCCGCAGACCTTCACGCGGGTCATCACTGGGCCGCCGCGTGGGGTTCGCGGAGGCGCTCCAGCGTCTTCGCGGCGGCGCCGGAGTCGATGGCTTCGGCAGCGCGCTCGGCGCCGTCGCGCAGCGAGTCGGCCTCGCCGGCGACGTAGATGGCTGCGCCCGCGTTCGCGAGGATGATGTCACGCTTCGGCCCGGTCAGGTAGCCGGTGACGATGTCGCGGAGGTCTTCCGCGTTCTCGTCGGGCGAGCCACCGGCGACGGCGTCGATGGGCGCCTCTGCGACGCCGAAGTCCTCGGGCGTGACGGTGTACTCCTCGATGCTGCCGTCCTCGTGGAGCTCCGCGACCGTCGACTCGCCGTGGAGCGCGAACTCGTCGAGGCCGTCGCCGTGCACGACGAGCGCGCGGTCGACGCCCATGTGGGAGAGGGCACGAGCGAGCACGGGGACGAGGTCTGGGTCGTAGACGCCGACGACCTGCGCGTCCGCGCCGGCGGGGTTCGTGAGCGGGCCGAGGACGTTGAAGATGGTGCGCACGCCGAGTTCGCGGCGCGGCCCGATGACGGCCTTCATCGCCGGGTGGAACTCGGGGGCGTGCATGTAGCCGATGCCGTCGTCCTCGATGCGTGCTTCGACGGCCTCCGGGTCGGTGTCCAGGTCGACCCCGACGGCCTCGAGGACGTCGGAGCTACCCGACGACGAGGAGACGGAGTAGTTGCCGTGTTTGGCGACGGGAACGCCCGCGCCCGCCGCGACCATCGTGGACGTCGTGGAGACGTTGATGGTGTCGTAGTCGTCGCCGCCGGTGCCGCAGGTGTCGACCAGCGGCTCGCGGTCGGGGTCGACGGTGTTGGCGGCCTCCCGCATCCCCTGGGCGAACCCCGCGATCTCGGTCTCGGTCTCGCCTTTCGCGCGGAGCGCGGCGAGCAGCGCCCCGATTTCGGCGTCGGTCGCGTCCTCGAACAGTCGCGTGACGGCGTCGCGAGCGGCGTCGAGGGAGAGGTCCTCGCCGGCCGCGACGCGCTCGATGTATTCCTGCATTGTGGACACCAATGTACTATTTCGGGTTATAGTGTACAAGTCTGTACGTTCACTTAAGCGTGTCGTGCGGTGCGGTGACACGGCAGGTGGCGGAGCCGAGGGGTCGAGGCGGCGCGGTCGGAGCCAACAAGCGTCGCTCGCACCCGGCAGTCTGGGTGGTGCCGCTCTGGCGGAGGCCGGGGTCGACGAGGGCGAGATTCGTGAGCGAGGCGCTGCAGTCGAAGGTTCTCCGCTCGACGGCTGTGGCTGTCGCCACGAGCTACCGCCGACGGCGACGGATTCCCGGGCAGAAACTCGGCGGAGCCGTCGGGCGTGCCGCGGTACTCGCTGGCGTCGACCGGTCGAGCTGAGGAGACTGGCTCCCGGCCAGTCCGCGAGCCGAGGGAGCCCGCGGCTCCGACTGCACCTCCGACGCGGTCGCAGCGAGGGACGTCCGTCTGGATGCGGGGGGCACGACTGGCCCGCCAGCGGGGGTCGGCAAGTGGCGTCTCCCCTGCCCCCTCGTGCCTTCTCCGATTCGAAACCTTCAACTGTACCCCCGGACTACGAAGGAGTGCAGCGAGAGGCCACGAGGGTTGGTGGTCTAGTCAGGCTATGACACCTCCTTGACATGGAGGAGGTCGGCGGTTCAAATCCGCCCCAACCCACTTCTACTGGACTTCTGACGCCGAGGACTGCCCTGGCCCGGCTCGGAATTCGCTTCAGTCCATTGCTCTCGAACTCGTGCCTGCCAGCGGTGGCTCCGTCGCTGGCGCGTGACGGCGTGGCGACTGGCGTGTGGCGGATTTGAATCGGGCGAGTCGCAGTGCGCGAACGCAGCGAGCGTGGTTCGCAGTTCTGCCCCACCGCATCTGCTGCACCGGGTCGCCGACCGGGAACTCGCGGTCCGTCCAGTCGGACGGCGAACGCGACATTACGCGGTGGGTCGCCGTCCAGCAGTATTGCTCTGTCGGTGCCGTCGGGGGTTACACCCCGCCGCCGCCGTCGCTGCCGGTGAGCTCGCGGACGACGACGGAGATGCCGATGCCCGCGGCGAGCAGGACGACGAGGTTGAACGCCGCGCGGAACAGCGCCCGGTACTCGCGGCCGACCCACTCGTCGATGACGGCGACCGCGCTGGTGTAGAACTGGAAGAACGCGACCAGGGCGACGAACCCGAGGACCACGAGGGCCCCCCGGAGGATGAGGTCCCGAACGTCGCCGGCGTCGTCGCGAGCCCGGCCGGCGCCGCCACGGACGCTGCCGTCGTTGCTGCTGGTGCTGGTACTGGTGCTGCTGTCCTCGGTGTCGGTCTCGGCGGTCGAAGCCGCCGGCGCTTCTCCGTCGTCGTCGGTGTCGTCGGTGGTCGACTGGGTTCTGTCTCTGTCACTCATGGTGACCGCCTCCGTGCGGCGGCGAGGGTGGCTGCTGCGGCGACGGCGAGGAGGGCGGCGACCGGGCCGAACCCGGGGACGCTGCCGCCGGCCGACTGGTCGCCGCCGGCTTCCGTCTCCGGCTGTTCGTCGCGCGTCGTCTCGAAGTCCTCGACGCGCAGGCCGGTGTCCCGGACCGTCGTGTTCGCCTCGATGCGCTCCTGTGGGTCGAGGTTGGCGGCGCTGCGCGCGGTGTCGACGATGACGCCGTCCTTCCGGAGGATGGCGTCGAGGTAGTAGTTGTACTCCGAGGGCACGTCGACGGCTGCGCGGGGTGTCACCGTCGCTCCGGGGGCGACGTCGTCGACCGGGACGGTCGTTCGGGCGGCGACCACGTTCGACTCGGCCTGCCGGACGACCAGTTCCACGGAGACGTCACCGGACGGCTCCGCACCCCGGTTCGTGAGGTACGTCGACACCTCCAGCGTCGTGGTGTTGCCGTCGGCCGCAGCGACGGCGTACTGGACGGCGGGGAGGTCGGCGCCGAACCGGTGGAAGGTCACGTGGCCGCCGGCCTGCACGCTGCCGACGCCGCGCACAGACTTGGCGACCGTGGCGACGCGCTGGCCGTCGGCGTACAGCACGGTCTCGATCCGGTAGCCGCCGTCGCGGGCGACGGGGACGTCGACGCTGACGGGGGTCTCGCGGTCGCCGGAGATGGTGTCGACGTCGACGCTGCGGGTGGTCTCGACCAGTCCGGACTCGAGGCCGACCGCGCGCACGTCGACGGTGACGTTCTCCGAGTCGCCGCCGCGGTGGTCGAGGTAGGCGGTGACCGAGAGGTCCACGGTCCCCGACGACGTGCCGTCCGCCGCGATGGTCACCTCCTCGACGTCGACGCGGCCGGGCCGGACGTCGTCGCGGTCGGTGTCGGCGACGACGCCCGGTATCGCGACGGCCGCGACCGCCGACGCGACGACGACGGCGGCGATGCCGGCAGCGAGGAGCCGTTCGCGGTCCATGTCATTCGGTGGCTCGATAAACGTCAAGTGTCTTGTGGCTCTGCCGGTGAAATTTCGTCCGTGGGTCGGTCGTCCCGACGTCGAGAGTCCACGGACGGCGCGGCGTCGGGCGTCGGCCCACCCCGGCTACCACCCGGATTTATCCTCTCGGTGGACGAACACTATCACGTGTCGAACGAGCCGACAGATGCAGACCCGATGGGGGAGAACGTCGCCGGCGAGGCGCCGGAGACCGACGCCGGCGTAGTCACAGGTGTGACGACAGTACACGACGACTCCGAGCTCGAACGCACCATCGGACTGACCGGCGCCCTCGCGATCGGCATCGGGACGATGATCGGCGCCGGCATCTTCGTGTTCCCGGGGCTGGCAGCCCAGAACGCCGGCCTCGCGGCGACGCTGTCGTTCGCCATCGGCGGCGGCATCGCGTTGCTCGTCGCGCTCCCGACGTCGGAACTCGCGACCGCGATGCCCCGCAGCGGGGGCGGCTACTACTTCGTCTCCCGGGGACTGGGGACGGCGTACGGCGCAATCGTCGGCCTCGGTCTCTGGCTCGGCCTGATGTTCGCGTCGGCGTTCTACCTCGTCGGGCTCGGCCACTACGCCAGCGCCGTGCTCGCCGAACTCGGCATCGTCCTCGGGTTCAGTCCCGTCGTCGCCACCGGGCTGGTGTTCGGCGCCGTCCTCACGGCGGTGAGCATCGGCGGTACCGAGAACACGTCCGCGATACAGAACGTCGTCGTCGGTATCCTGCTCGTGGTGCTGACTGTGTTCCTCTCCTACGGCGTGCTCGACGCAGTGGGCGTCTTCGGCCGCGAGACGGCGCCGGAGGCGTTCTTCTCGCAGGGGTACTTCCCGGTGCTGTCGACGGCGGCGCTCGTGTTCACCTCCTACCTCGGGTTCGCGCAGGTCGCGACCGTCGCCGGCGAGATCGAGGACCCCGGCCGGAACCTCCCGGCGGCGATGGTCGGGTCGGTCGTCGTCGTCACCGTGTTCTACGTCGTCACCATCTTCGTCGCGACCAGCGCGTTCGGCGCCGAACGCCTCGGCGAGTTCGGTGAGACGGCGATGGTCGAGGTCGCCCGCGACCTACTCGGGACGCCCGGCGCCGTCGCCATCCTCGGCGCCGGCCTGCTAGCGACGTTCTCCTCGGCGAACGCCTCGATTCTGAGCGCGTCACGGTCGGTGTACGCGCTGAGCAGGGACGCCCTGCTCCCCCGGAAAGCCAGTGAAGTGAACCTCCGGTACGGGACGCCACACGTGGC
Source organism: Halobacterium rubrum (assembly GCF_021729015.1). Taxonomy (GTDB): domain Archaea; phylum Halobacteriota; class Halobacteria; order Halobacteriales; family Halobacteriaceae; genus Halobacterium; species Halobacterium rubrum. The sequence continues at coordinate 884,914 of NZ_JAJQQZ010000001.1, read as the reverse complement.
GTTGCTCTCCGCGGGCGGGCCGATTCTCGTGCTCGTCGCGACCGGCCAGACCGAACTGCTCGCGGAGGTAGCGTCGTTCCTCCACCTCGTGATGTACGGGCTGATGTGCGTGACGCTGGTGGTGCTGCGGCGGCGGAACCCCGAGTGGTACGACCCGAGCTTCGAAGTCCCCGGCTATCCGGCGGTGCCGGTCGCCGGCGCGATAGCCAGCTTCGCGCTCGTGGCGTTCATGCAGCCCGCGTCCATCGCCGTCGGCGTCGTCGTGATGGCGGCCGCCTACGGCTGGGGCCGGTACTACGCCGAGGGCGTCGACCTCGAAGGAGCAATCTGACCATGACAGACAGACCATCGATACTCGTCCCGGTGCGCGTGCTCGAAGGCGAATCGCTCCCCGAGGGTGTCCCGGACCTGCTCGCGGACGCCCACGTGGTCCTGCTGGGGTACCACGTCATCCCCGACCAGACGGCGACCGGGCAGGCCCGCCTCCAGTTCGAGGAGCGGGCGAACCGTCGCCTCGACGAGTTCGAGGAGATACTGACGGACGCTGGTGCGACCGTCGAGCGCCGGCTCGTGTTCACGCACGACGGCCAGCAGACCATCGACCGGCTCATCTACGAGCACGACTGTCTGGCGGTGCTCGCGCCGAACGCCACCCGCGGCGTCGAGGACATCCTCGTGGCGGTACGGGGGACCGTCGGCACCGACCGGCTGACGCGCACGGTCGCCGGCCTGTTCGGCGACCGGGACGTCACGGTGACGCTGTACCACATCGCCGGCGAGGGGGAGAGCGACGCGGACGCCCAGACGCTGCTGGACGGGCTGGTCGAGCGCCTCGTCTCGCTGGGGATGGACGAGGACAGCGTCGAGACGCGCGTCGAGCGGACGAACGCGGTGCTGGACACCATCATCGAGGCCGCCGACGACTACGACGCGGTCGTGATGGGGGAGTCCGACCCATCGCTGACGACGTTCGTCTTCGGGCTGCCCGCCGACCAGGTGGCAGACCGGTTCCTCGGCCCGGTGTTCGTGGTGCAGCGCGAACGCCAGACGGACGACGAGGAGAAGGAGGACGAAGAAGGCGAGGACGACGGCGGAGACGAGGCGGCGTGACTGCGGGGGCTAGTCGTCGGAGCGGGTGGTGCCGCCACGGGTAGACAGAAGACCCTCGCGTCCCTACCGGCAGGCATGTACACGGGGAAGACGGAGCAGCCGTGCTGTCTCTGTGACGACCCGGACACCGCCGCCCGTGTCGACCTCCCGCCGGCCGCCATCCCCGAGATGGCGAACAGCGACCCCATCGCGTGGCAGGACGTCGAGGGCGAGGTTTCGATTCACTTCTGTGCGAGCGACTGGGAGCTGGTCCAGGAGCTCGTGCTCGACCTCGGCCAGAACCCCCTCGGGAAGTGCAACGTCGCCCGTGCCTCCTTCGACCTCCGGGAAGACTTCGAGGCGCTGTTGAACGACATCAGGGACGAACCCGACCACTCGGGCGTCGAAGCCGACCTGCTCGATCGCAGCGAGCAGGCGCTCGCGGGCGACGACGGCGACGCGTCCGACCGCGAGCGCGTGCAAGCGCTGCTGGTCCAGTGGGTGCTCGACGAGCGCCCCGAGACCGGGACGCCGGCCACCGACGGCGAGTAGCTCAGAGCGTCTCACCGACGTTCACGAGCAACACCGGGACGGGCGACTCGCGGACGACGCTCTCGGCGACGCTGCCGAGCAGGTCCCGGGACTCGCCGCTGCGGCCGGCCGTCGCCATCACGGTCACGTCGACCCCGTGGTCGTCGACGTAGGCGAGGATCTCGTTCGCGGGGACGCCGCGGGAGACGCTCGCCTCGACCGTCTTGACGCCCGCCGAACGCGCGCGTTCGGCGACCCTGTCGACGGCGTTCTGTCCGGCGTCCCGCACCCGGCCGAGGGGGTCCTCGCCGGGTGTCTCGTTCGACCGCGTCGACTCGACGACGTAGAGGGTGTGCAGTGTGGCGCCGTACTGCTCGGCGATGTCGATTGCGTGCGCGACCGCCTCGTCCGTCCCGTCGGAGCCGTCGGTCGGCACCAGGACGCTATCGTACATGCAGCGGGATTAGAGAGGACCCCAGATGAGCATACGGTTACGTTCTGTAACTCTGAGCGTGGGTGGTGTGCTTCGGGTAGCGTCGGGCTACTCCCCCACAGAGACAGCAGTCTGCACACCACAACCAGAACATGTCTCCGCGAATAGGTACAGGTACCGGCAGAAACCACACCTTCTCTATAGCCGTTCTCGCGCCGGTTTTCAGCCGTGAAAACCACGGCCCCAGACTTATCTGTAAATCTGATAACTAGGTGCCATGGCAGTAACATGGGCGCGTCGCCGGTACGGTGTCAAACTCGGACTGGGGTACGTCGCCACCGCCGCCCTCCTGGTCAGTGTCGGCGCCACCACCAACGACGTGACATCGACCGTCGTTGCGGGGATAGCGGGCCTCCTCACTCTCGGGTCGATCAACGCCGCCGAGACAATCGCCAGCGTCAAAGAGATCGCCGCACAGACCGAGCAGATCGCGGACGGAAACCTCGAACAGGAGGTCTCGTCCACGCGGGTCGACGAATTCGGCATGCTCGCAAGTTCCATCGAGGACATGCGACAGTCCCTGCGCGACCGGCTCGAGGAGATGGATCGCACTCGGACCGAACTGGAAGCCGCCCAGACCGAGGCCGAAGAAGCTAGGCAAGAGGCGGAGAAAGCCCGTCAAGAGGCCGAATCGGCTGAGCGAGAGGCGAGAGAGCTCGCAGCCGCCTACCAGGCCACCGCCGAGCGCTACGGTGAGACGATGGAGGCCGCCGCCACCGGCGACCTCACCGAGCGGGTGGACGTGGACACCGAACGCGAAGCGATGGAGACCGTCGGCACCGCGTTCAACCAGATGATGGACGACCTCCAGTCGACCGTCCAGACGGTCGCGGCCGTCGCCCACGACATCGAGGCCGAGACGGCGGAGATGTCCGAGACCAGCGCGGACATCGAAGCCAGCATCGGGGAGACGGTCGCGTCCGTCTCCAAGATCGAATCGCAGGCCGACGAGCAGCGCACGGAACTGGACTCCGTCACGGACGACATCCAGAACGTGAGCGCGTCCGCCGAAGAGATCGCCGCGACGGTCGAGGACCTTGCCTCCCGCAGCGAAGACGTGGCCGAGGCCAGCGACGCGGCGCGCGACTCCTCGAAGACGGCACTCGGCGAGATGGACCGGATCGAGACCGAGGTCGAGGACGCCGTCGGGCAGGTCGAACAGCTCCGCGACCAGGTCGCCGAGATCACGGACATCGTGGACGTCATCACGGACATCGGCGAGCAGACCAACATGCTCGCGCTGAACGCCTCCATCGAGGCAGCGCGCGCCGACGGCGACTCCGACGGCGACGGCTTCAGCGTCGTCGCCGACGAGGTCAAGAACCTCGCCGAGGAGACCCAGGACCGCGCGAACGAGATCGCCGAAGTCGTCGAGGAGGTCACCGGGCAGACGGCCGACGTCACGGCGTCGATCCGCGAGACGCGAGAGCGCGTGCAGTCGGGCAGCGAGACCGTCGAATCCACGCTGCGGGACATCCGCACCATCGCGGACTCCATCGACGACGTCTCCGGCTCCATCGACGAGATCCAGCAGACGACCGCGGAGCAGGCCGACACGGTCCAGAGTACCGCCTCCTCGGTGGAGCGCGTCGCCGAGCTGAGCGACGAGACGGCGTCACTGGCCGCCGAGGCGTCGTCCGAGGTGAACAGCCAGCGGGAGAGCGCGGAGACCATCGCCGTGTCCCTCGAGGAGTTCCAGAACACCGCCGTCGACCAGCTCCAGTCGCGCGTGGCGTCGTTCACGGTCGCGGACGACGGCCGCGACGGGGCGAACGACACCACCGGGCAGCCGATTCCGCGGGCCGGCGCCGACGGAGGTGGTGCGTGATGGACGCCGTGTCCACTGCCTACGGCCTCGCCGCTGCGGCGTTCGCCGTCGGCGTCGTGTTCGCCGGGCTGCTCTACCAGTCGCTGGAGGGGTCCAGGTACCAGTCCAGGCTCGCGCCGCTCGCCATCATTCCCGTGTTCGCGGGGCTGTCGTACGTCGGGATGGCGTTCGGTGTCGGCACCGTGACGGTCAACGGCAACACCATCGTCGGGCTCCGGTACCTCGACTGGCTCGTGACGACGCCGCTGCTCGTCGGCTACGTCGGCTACCTCGCCGGCGCGTCGCGGCGCAACATCGCGGGCGTGATGATTGCCGACGCGCTCATGATTGCTGCGGGCGCCGGTGCGGTCGTCACCGACGGCACCCTGAAGTGGGCGCTGTTCGGCGTCTCGTCGGTGTTCCACCTGACGCTGTTCGTCTACCTCTACGTCGTCTTCCCGCGGATGGTGCCGGACGTCCCCGAGCAGCTCGGCCTGTTCAACCTCCTGAAGAACCACATCGGGCTGCTGTGGCTCGCGTACCCGTTCGTCTGGCTGTTCGGGCCGGCGGGAGTCGGCGAGGCGACGGCGGCTGGCGTCGCGCTCACGTACGTGTTCCTCGACACGCTGGCGAAAGTACCGTACGTGTACTTCTTCTACGCGCGCCGCCGGATGTTCGTGGACTCGCCGTCGACGAGCTCGCAGGCGGGCGCCGACGTCACGGCGGCCGACTGAGACCGACAGCCGGACGCGTCAGGGCTCGCCGTGCAGCGTCTCGTGGAACGCGACCACGAGCGCCGGCACGACCACCATGAAGATGTGTTCCTCCACGGGAATCCCCAGGACGTCGACGCCGGTCCGCAACTCGATGGCGAACACGCCGATAGTGAGCGTGTACCAGTCCCAGACGTACGCCACGGGGTAGAGCGCGGCGACGGTGACGGCCGCCCGGCGCAGCGCCGCCGCACGGTACAGCAACACGACTGCCAGCGCTCCGAACGCCACCTCCGACGCCAGGTACGTGTACGGGCCGAACACCGCGCCGATGTCGGGGAGCACGACCACGCCTACGACCCCCGGCGAGTAAACTCCACCCCCAGTCGTCCAGTGGATTGAGACACGCAACAAGGTTCAAGGCGATGGTGGGCGTCTCTCCGAGTGAAGGCCCATGGATATCTCTGACATTGCGACGAACGACTACATCGAGGTCGAAGCCGAAGAACGACTGGGCAAAGTGCGGTCTATCTTCGAGAGCGAGAACCCCAAGGGCATCATCGTGACCGAGGCCGGCCAGTACGCCGGCGTCGTCACGGAACGCCAGCTCATCCAGTCCCACATCGGCGACGACACCAAGGTCGCTGCCATGGTCACGGACGCCCCCAAGGTCAGCCGGACAGAGGACGTCCGCGAGACCGCCCGGATGCTGGTCGAGGGTGGCACGAAGATCGCGCCGGTGTTCGAGGCAGACCAACTCTGGGGCGTCGTCACCGAGGACGCCATCCTCACGGCCGTCCTCGAGAACCTCGATGCGCTCGACGTCCGCGACATCTACACGGAGAACGTCGTCACCGTCGAGGAAGACGAGTCGATGGGTCGCGTCATCAACCTCCTCCGCGAGCACGGCATCTCGCGGCTCCCCGTCGTCGACGACGACGGCTTCCTCTCCGGCATCGTCACCCGCTACGACATCGTGGACTTCGTCGTCCGCGACACCGAGAAGACCACCGTCGGCGACCGCAGCGGCGAGATCGAGCGGCTGCTTGACCTCCCGGTCTACGACGAGATGACCAGCCCCGTCGAGACCGCCAGCCTCGACGACTCGGTGCGGGACGCCGTCGAGGACATGCTCGAGAACGACTACTCCGGGGTCATCGTGACCCCCGAGGGCGACGACCGCGTCGTCGGCGGCATCCTCACCAAGACGGACGTCCTCCGTGCGCTCTCCTACACCGAGGAGGAGCACCTCGACGTCCAGATCACGAACATCGACCTGCTGGACGCGCTCTCCCGGCAGGAAGTCCGAGAGCGCATCGAGGACGTCGCCGACAAGTACGGCGACATGCACGTCCACCACGCCCACGTCCGCCTCTCCAAGCACAAGGAGAAGCTCCGCGGCACCCCCCTGATCCAGTCCCAGATCCGCCTCCGCACGAACAAGGGCCAGATCGCCGGTACGGGCGAGGGCTACGGCGCCGACAACTCCTTCCACGTCGCACTGGACAAGCTCGAGCGCAACGTCCTCGAACTCAAGGGCATCGAACACGACGAGGAGTACGAGGGACAGCTCCTCCGGAAGCTGAACGAGCTCTAATCCGGGCCGCGCCGTCGCTCTCCCGGAACGACGCTCGTGTCCGTCCGTTCTCGCCGCACGCTACCAGTCGATGAGCGTGCGCTCCTCCCGGAAACCTGTCCGTCGGGGGAGTCGGTGAGCGGGCCGCCCATGAGACTTCATCACACGCCGGGAGCAAGAAGGTGTGTCGCCGGACGGCAGTTCCCGCGACCCGAACGGCTTCGGGAACCTATTTGCGGGGTGCGTACCAACGGCTGGGTATGGAGTTCGACTTCGCACGCGCTGTTGGACTGCTGGTCGCAATCGTCGCTGTCGGGACAATCGGCCTCGCGTCGGCCGACTTCATGGCGACCGACACCGTCTTCATGATGGTGCTGCCGTCGATGGCCGTGTTCGCCGCCGTGTCGTTCCTCATCGGCATGAAACACGGCGAGTACCGGACCGGCGCCTGAGCAGCTACCCGGACGAATCGCCGCAGAACTCGTCAGTACGGCTCGTTCTTCTCGACGCTCTCGACGCCGGCGTCCGTGATACGGAACTGCGCCTGCTCGCCGTTGGGCCGCGAGCGGTGTTTCTCCAGGGTCGCGCGGCGCTTTCCGCCGCGGAACCGGTCGAGGCGCACGACGACGCCGGTCCAGTGCTCGAGCGTGTGTCCGCCCAGCGGCCGCACGCGGTCGCTGTCACTCTCCACGTCCGTGAACACCTGATTCGTGATGACGACCGCGAGGTCGTGTTTCCGCGCGAGCGACAGCAGGTGCGTGATCTGGTCGGCGACCTGCCGGAGGGCGTCGCCGGCGTCCTCGTCCTCGCCGCGCTCCAGCCGGTAGAAGCCGGTCGCCGAGTCGAGGACGACGAGGTCCGCGCGGTCGGCGAAATCGGCCGTGTCACGGACCGCTTCGGCCTGCTCGGCGAAGTCGTGGGCCTCCGAGACGACGACGTTCGCCGACGCCGCTTCCGGGTCGTCGGCGCGCGCGGAGAGAATCTGGTCGAAGCGCTCGACGGACAGCCCCTCGGTGTCGACGTAGACGGCCGTCCCGCCCTCGCTGGCGGCCTCGACCGCCGTCGACAGGGCGACGTTCGTCTTTCCGGCTGCCGGCGCCCCGTACAGCTGGGTGACGGTGCCGCGCTCGACGCCGCCACCGAGCAGGTCGTCGAGGGAGTCACAGCCCGTCGAGACGTGGGTGTCGTCCTCGCTCACTGCCGGTGGTTGGCGCGCCCCCGGCTAAATACTCTCGGTCGACTCGCCGTCGACGGGCTGGAACCGGGCCGGTCGCGGCTGCCCTCGGAAAGGACTTTGCCGGCGGGACGCCGAGTTCGGGGCGTGATTGTCGTCGCGACGGCGGACTTCGAAGTGTACCACGAGGTCGTTGGCGAGCTGCGCGACCGGGACGTGGCGTTCACGACCGTCGAGCCCGGTGACCCGCTGCCGGCGGGTACTGACGTGGTCGTGGCGGCCAGCGACGACGACGTCGACGTCGACGTGCCCGTCGTGCGGGCGGACCCGGGACGGGAGCGCCTCGCAGTGGAACGCGCGCTGTCCCGGCTCCGGGGGGACGCCACCGGCACCGTGGTCGGCGTCGACCCGGGGACACAGCCCGGCGTGGCCGTGCTTCGGGGCGGGATGGTGGTCGCGGCGTTCCAGGTTCCCGTGGAGGACGCCGCCGAGGTAGTCCACGACGAAGTCGCGGGCGACGAGGACGCCGTGGTTCGCGTCGGCGACGGCGCCCGGATGGCGGGCGCGCGCATCATCGAGGACCTCGGGGACGCGACGGTCGAGCTCGTCGACGAGACGGGGACGACGCCGCACCTGGGGTCGGGCGCTCGCGGGATGGGCGACGTGCTCGCCGCGGTGAACATCGCCCTGACGCCCGGCGAGGCGGTCGAGGGGCGGTCGGTGGAGCCCACGGAGGGCGAAATCGAGGTGGTGAAAGCACGGTCGCGGGAGGCCAGCGAGGAGAACCGCACCATCACTGCCGACCTCGCGCGTCGCGTCGCGGCCGGCCAGCTGACCCTCGAGGAGGCGCTGGCGGAGCACAGAGCGGACGTCGACGGGTCCGAGACCGCGGGGGACGAGGCCAGCGAGGACGACGACGGCGAGCAGCCCTAGAGCGCGTCGGACGGCGGGCGGACGGTGGCGTCGAGTGCCGTCTCGAACCGCGGGCCGGCGAGGGACCGGTCACGGGCGACGGGCCCGTCCTCGGGAGCTTCGACGGCTTCGAGAGCGCTGGTGTCGACGCCGAGCGCCGACAGCGCGCGCTCGTGGAACTCGTAGACGCTCAGCCGCGGACCGGGCACGTGGAACACCCCGTCCCAGTGGCCGGCGGCGAGTTCGGTGACCACAGCAGCGACGTCCTCGACGTGCGCCGGGCTGCGGTAGACGTCGTCGTAGTGCTCGTCGGCTCCACCGTCGGCGAGCGCGCCCCGGGCGTCGGCGAGCCGGGGCGAGAGCGGGTCGGCGGCGTAGACGTAGCTGGGGCGGACGACGATGCCGTCGTCGTGGCTCCCGACCTGGTCCTCGAACACCTGGAGGCGGCGACCGTAGTCGTCTCTCGGCGTCCGGACGTCGTCGGGTTCGTAGCGGCCGTCGCTGCCGTCGAAGACGGCGTCGCTGGAGACGTAGACGAGCCGGCAGTCCGCGCAGGCGTCGACGAACGCGCCGACGGCGTCGACGTACTCGGGGATGGGGACGGACTGGCGTTCGACCGTCGCGGCGACGACGACGGCGTCCGGGTCGTGGGCCGCCACGAGGTCGCGGGGGTCGTCGTCGAAGAAGTCGAAGCCGGTCTGCCGGGAGGCGGCCGTCCCGCCGGTCCGGGAGACGACCGCGGAGCCGAGCAGGCCGGTGCCGCCGACGACGAGTGCGTCCATAGGCCTCTCCCTCGGAGCCGGGACCAAAAATCCTCGTCTCGGCGCACGGACTGCCGGTCAGTCGGCAGGGCCGCGGCAGAACCACGCGCATCCGGCACACCTTTGAGTCCAACCATGCTATCTATTCGCACGCCCGGGTCCACGCGAATCGACGGAAAGTACTTCTGTCGGGCCGCCGGACTCGGAACTAACCCCGCAGTCTCCAACCATGAACGAAGTCCAACTTGAGGTCGCGAAAGCCTACCCGAACGACTCGGGGAGGGGCATCGCGCGCCTCGACCCCGACACCCTGTTGCATCTCAAACTCAGCCCGGGTGACATCATCGAGATAGAGGGGGCCGAGACGACGGCCGCGAAGGTCTGGCGCGCCGACCGCCAGGACTGGAACACCGACACCATCCGCATCGACGGCTTCACCCGCCAGAACGCCGACGTCGGCATCGGCGAGCGCGTGGAGATCCGGAAGGCGGAAGCGGAGAAGGCCGACAAACTCGTCCTCGCGCCACCCGAGGAGGCCAGCGTCCAGTTCGGCAGCGACGCCGCCGGCATGGTGAAACGCCAGATTCTGAAGCGGCCGGTCGTCGCGCGCGACATCGTCCCGGTGATGTCGTCGACAAACCACCCCTTCATGCGGTCGCCCGGACAGGCCATCCCGCTCATCGCCGTCGAGACGGAGCCCGAAGGCGTCTGCCTCGTCACCGAAGACACCGAAGTCGAGCTGCGCGAGGAGCCCATCAGTGGCTTCGAGCGCACCGGCGGCGGCATCACGTACGAGGACATCGGCGGCCTCGAGAACGAGATCCAGCGCGTCCGGGAGATGGTCGAGCTCCCGATGAAACACCCCCAGATCTTCCAGAAGCTCGGCATCGAGCCGCCACAGGGGGTGTTGCTACACGGACCACCGGGTACCGGGAAGACGCTGCTGGCGAAAGCCGTCGCCAACGAGACGTCGGCGAGCTTCTTCTCCATCGCCGGCCCGGAGATCATCTCGAAGTACTACGGCGAGTCCGAGCAACAGCTCAGGGAGATCTTCGAGGACGCCAAAGAGGAGTCGCCCTCCATCATCTTCATCGACGAGCTGGACTCCATCGCACCCAAGCGCGAGGACGTCACCGGCGAGGTCGAGCGCCGGGTCGTCGCCCAGCTGTTGACGATGATGGACGGGCTGGAGGGCCGCGGGCAGGTCATCGTCATCGCGGCGACGAACCGCGTCGACGCCGTCGACCCCGCGCTCCGCCGGCCCGGCCGGTTCGACCGCGAGATCGAGATCGGCGTCCCGGACGAGGTCGGTCGCGAGGAGATCCTGAAGATCCACACCCGGGGCATGCCGCTGAGCGACGACGTGAACCTCTCGACGCTGGCCGACGACACGCACGGCTTCGTCGGCGCGGACATCGAGAGCCTGACCAAGGAGGCGGCGATGCGCGCGCTCCGGCGCTACCTCCCGGAGATCGACCTCGACGAGGAGGACATCCCGCCGAGCCTCATCGACCGCATGATCGTCAAGCGCCGGGACTTCAAGGGCGCGCTCAGCGAGGTCGAGCCGTCGGCGATGCGGGAGGTCCTCGTGGAGCTACCGAAGGTCACGTGGGACGACGTCGGCGGGCTCACGGACGCGAAAGACAACGTCAAGGAGTCCGTCGAGTGGCCGCTGAACCAGCCGGAGAAGTTCCGGCGGATGGGCGTCGAACCGCCGGCCGGCGTGTTGCTGTACGGGCCGCCGGGCACCGGGAAGACGCTGATGGCGAAAGCCGTCGCCAACGAGACGAACGCGAACTTCATCTCGGTGCGGGGCCCCCAGCTGCTGTCGAAGTGGGTCGGCGAGAGCGAGAAGGCCATCCGACAGACGTTCCGGAAGGCCCGGCAGGTTGCGCCGACCGTCATATTCTTCGACGAGCTGGACAGCCTCGCACCCGGCCGCGGCCAGAGCGGCGGGAACAACGTCAGCGAGCGCGTCGTCAACCAGCTCCTCACGGAGCTCGACGGCCTCGAGGAGATGGAGGAAGTGATGGTCGTGGCGGCGACGAACCGCCCGGACATCATCGACCCGGCGCTCATCCGGAGCGGCCGCTTCGACCGGCTCGTGCAGGTCGGGCAGCCGGACGTCGAGGGCCGCGAGCAGATCCTGAAGATCCACACGCAGGACACGCCGCTGGCGGCCGACGTCTCGCTGCGCGAGCTCGCGGAACGAACTGACGGCTACGTGGGCAGCGACCTCGCGAACATCGCGCGGGAGGCCGCCATCGAGGCGCTGCGCGAGGACGACGACGCCGAGGACGTCGGGATGTCACACTTCCGGCAGGCGATGGAGAACGTCCGGCCGACGATCACGGACGAGCTCATGGACTACTACGACCAGGTCGAAGAGCAGTTCAAGGGCAGTCAGGCGCCCGACGCGAGCGGCCGCCGTGGCAGCGAACACATCGGGTTCCAATAAACTCTCCAGCTCGCTCACTTCGTTCGCTCGCAGAGAAACGCGCGGCGAAGCCGCGCGCACGCTGAACCGAGAGCGGGAAACTCGTGGCCGCTGATTCTGGCCGTCCAGTCGAAACGTGTCGCACGAGCGTCAGACAGGGTGTCTGACCGAACATATTCACCATCGCTGTCCCGCTCGGCGCCTGCCCGGAGTTTCGACGGCCGGGAGACCGGCGGCCAGTTCGATGTTCAGACGTGATAACGATAATACCTGTTCGCTGTCTGTCGGCCTCCACGGGAAACGCAAGACTGCGGTCCGGTGGACGGCAGAACCGAATCGAAACCGGCGCCGTCCCCGGAGTTACAGTCGAAACGAACCGTAGCCGGCCGGAGACCGCGCCAGAACGTAGAATGCACTGTGCGCATAGTAATCTTTACTTAACCCCAGTTTGATGCCAGTAATCCGGAGCACGAGGGACCCACATGGACTGTGTCGTCTGCGAGAAACCGAGCGGGTACAACCGCGTCGTCGTCGAACTCGAATCCGGCGTGGAGCTCGGCGGCCTCTGTGTCCGCTGCGAGACCGAGAAGTTCGGCGAACTCGGCGACGAGCTCGTCGACCACGACGACCAGACGTGCGTGTTCTGCGACCGCGACGGCTTCTGGGCGCTCCCCAAGTGGCTCCCCTCGACCTACGAGTCCGAGGGCCGAACGGTGTCGTACGTCGACTACGACGTCTCCACCACGGGCTTCCAGCTCTGCGACGAACACCTCTCGAGAGTCGGCGTCGACGACCTCTCGGTGCCAGTCGCCACCGACGCTCCCCGGGAGTACATCACGCGCAGCACCGACGACTGACCGGGGCCGTGTTCGGGGCAGTCGCTCGACAGCGTCGAACAGCAGTCGCTCGGCCGAGAAGAACGAGGTCCGTCGTTACTCGTCGACGAGCGCCGCGTTCACCTGCCCGTCCTGGCCGGGGCGGGAGGTGACGCGGGCGGTGCCGGCGTCCGTCTCGATGACGGCGCCCTTCGTGACGATGTTCCGGCGGGCGTAGTTCGGGTTCGCGTCGTTCTCGACGACGTCCTCGATAGTCGCGCGCTCGCTGCCGCCCTCGGTCGCGACGTTCGCGACGTTCGTGGAGAGCGCACGGACCTTCTCGGTGCCGCCGCGCGCGTCGACCGTGCGGAACCGCGGTTCGCCGACGGTGGTCTCGGTCGGCTCCCGGCCCATCTTGCTCTTCTTCTTCTTCGAGCGCGGTCGCAGTCGCGCGCCCGTCTTCGAGCGCTTGGAGCGGCCCTGATATGGCATACTCCCACGAAGTCGCAGGACGCACTTGAAAGACTCGGTTAGGCGACAACGCAGGGTTTAGGCGCGTGCCGGCGCTGCACTCGGGTATGAGTCTCCGGGTCGCGGCGGCCGCGCCGTTCAAGCAGAAGGGGCGGACGCGGGTCGCCGAGCAGGCGTTCGTGGTGGCGCTGTCGCTGGACCGCGACTGGATGAGCCCCGACCAGGCCAAGCGGCTGCTGGACGTCGCCGACGGCGAGGGGCTGGTCGAGCGCGTCGACGGCGACGTGGAGGCGACCTTCGACCCGGGTGAGGTGGAGATTCCCGAGGGGTTCTCGCCGGACGCGTCGCTGTTCCAGGAGCGGTCGGCGTTCGAGCGCGCGCTGGACGCGCTGGTCGCCGAGGGCTTCGACCGCCAGGAGACGGTCGCGGCGGTCAACCAGTTGCAGGGCGACCTCGGCGTGACGGCGGACGCGGCGGCGGTCGTGTACGCGCGCCGCCAGGGCGTGGAGCCGGCAGGCGCAGCCGAGAAGGCCCGGGAGGAACTCTGAGATGGTCGAGGACCGCATCACCGACGGGAAGCGCATCGCGGAGCTGCTGTCGAGTGAGGTGACGGGCCACGAGCGGGCGCCGTACGACGAGCTGGCCGTCGTCGACGCGGACCCGGACGTGGAGCCGACGGCGGACGGCGCGCGCGCCTACGACGTGACCTGTGGCGGCGAGCAGCTGGCCCGCGTGTTCGTGCAGCCCGACCGCGTCCGCGTGGAGCTGTACGGCGGGCTGGACGCCGCGCGGGAGGCCGCCGCGGGCGCCGGGCTGCGGGTCCGGCCGGTGGCCAGCGAGCCGCCGCGGCTCGTCGTGTTCGTGGAGTACGGCGCCGCCGCGAAGCGCGCACTGGACGTGCTCGGCGCGGCGGCGTCGGCGTAGCCGCCCGGGAAAGCGAATCGCTTTTGCTGGTTTGCGGGGACGCGAACGTATGAGCTTCTTCGACGACCTCGCGGCCCGCATCGAGGCGGCCGACTCCGTGGTGAGCGTCGGCCTCGACCCGGACACCGACCGGCTGCCCGACGAGGTACAGGACGCCGACCTGCCGCGGTGGGCGTTCAACCGACGGATCATCGACGCGACCCACGAGCACGCGGCGGTGTTCAAGCCGAACGCCGCGTTCTACGAGGACGCCGACGGGTGGCGGGCGCTCCGGGAGACGGTGGCGTACGCCCACGGGAAAGACGTCCCCGTGTTGCTGGACGCCAAGCGCGCGGACATCGGAAACACGGCCCGCCAGTACGCCGAAATTCTGGACTACGTCGACGCCGTCACGGTGAATCCCTACCTCGGCGAGGACGCCCTGCAGCCGTTCCTCTCCCGGGAGGACGCGGGCGTGTTCGTGCTCTGCCGGACGTCGAACCCCGGCGGGATGGACTTCCAGCACCTCGAACTGGCGGCCTACGACCGGCGGCTCTACGAGCACGTCGCCGAGCGCGCGGCCGACTGGAACGACCAGTACGGGAACGTCGGGCTGGTCGTGGGCGCGACCGCGCCCGACGAGCTCGAAGCCATCCGGGAGCGCGTGCCCGAACTCCCGTTCCTCGTGCCCGGGGTCGGCGCACAGGGCGGGGACGCCGAGACTGCCGTCGAGTACGGCCTGAACGACGACGGCGTCGGGCTGGTGAACTCGACGCGGGGCATCATCTTCGCGGGCGAGCACTCGCCGGAGTGGGCCGCAGCCGCCGGCGACGCGGCCCGGACGCTCCGAGAGCGCCTGAACCAGTACCGGTAGCCGGCCGTCGACGGAGTCCGGGCGGCTCTCACAGGGGCGTCAGCGCGGGCCGGCCGGACCGTGGCCGCTGGGGTCGTCGCCGACGTTCCCTTCGCGCCCGCCCCCGATCTCGGCGGCGCACTCCGTGCAGACGCCGCGGGGGTCGTGGTGGTCCTCACAGACCACGTTCCCGCAGCGGTCGCAGACACGCTGGGCGCTCGCGGTGCCGCAGACTGAACAGACGCCAGTGACACTCATACGTACACCTACGTGCTCGGGGTGCTTGATGGTGCGGGCGCTGCGGGGAGGCCAACACCCTTGGTGGTCGGTCCCCTAGTGTGTACCGTGCGACCCGACGGGAGCCTCCTGTGGGGGTTGACTGGCGTCTTCGGCGTGTGTAGCGTCGTCTTCGGCGTGCTCTCGGTCGTGTACAGCCCCGTCGCGCTCTCGGTGGCGGTGCCGTTCGGGGGCGTGGCGGCCATCTTCTACTACCACGCGTCGGGGCGGCTGGGGCGGGCCGTGTTTCAGCGACAGGCCGCCCGGAAGCGGGCGAGCCGGGAGTCGTTCCGGGACGGCCGGACGGCCGGCACGGGGCCGCGCGGGGAGCGCGGCCGGCAGGGACGGGCGCGGGGCGACCAGCGTTCGACGGAGAGCGGCCAGTTCGCCGACGGCGTGGCCGACGACCGGCCGCGCCCCGAGGACTACCGGGTGCTGGACCTGGAGCCGGGCGCGAGCGGCGACGCCGTCAAGCAGGCCTACCGGGAGAAGGCCCGGGAGCTACACCCCGACCGCGGCGGGGACGCAGAGGCGTTCTCCCGCGTGAACGAGGCCTACGAGCGCCTGAAGCGCGACGCGTAGCTTTACGGTGGCTGCGGCGCGAGGTGTGTGCGTGCGCGCTATCTACTTCGACCTCGACGGGACGCTCGTCCACACCCGGCCCTCCATCGAGGCGGCGCTGGCCGACGCCTTCCAGCGAGTGGCCGGCGAGAGCCCCGACGAGTGGCTGGAGACGTACAGCGAGGGGTTCGTCGAGCAGTTCCGGGCCTGCCGGCCGGCGCCCTACCGGGGCGGGGTCGAGCACTTGCGCGCCGAGACCGACTTCGGGTACGGCGTCGAGGAGACCGTCGGGGCGCTGCTGGACGCCGAGGTGGCAGCGACAGCGCCGACGCCGGACGCAGCGGCGACGCTCGAACGGCTCGGCGACGACGACGACAACGCGGTCGGCGTACTGACGAACGGCGTTCCCGAGTGGCAGCGCGCGAAGCTCGCGGCCGCAGGACTCACCGAGCACGTCGACGCGGTCGTGACGGCGTACGAGGCGGGCGCACACAAGCCCGACCCGGCGCCGTTCGACCTCGCCGAACGCCGGCTGCCCGCCGACGCGTACGCCCTCGTGGGGGATGCCGACGCCGACGTGGACGGTGCGGCAGACGCGGGCTGGGCGCGAGCGAGATACGACGGCGGACAGCTCGCCGACGCGGTCGACGACCTCGACTGGCCGTAGCGGATTCGGGCGTCTCCGGAGGGCTCCGGAGCACAACCCGGGGAAGGCTTTTGTCTGGTAGTCCCTAACGCGGCAGCATGGGACGCGACCGCGCCCGACTGTCCGCCGCGCTCGAGCGCGGCGAGCGGGAGGGCGGAAGCGTCGAGTTCAAGGAGCGGTTCAGCCGGGATGTCCACCTCTCGGACGGCCGGCTCGAGAGCCTCGCCGCGCAGCTCCGGCACCGCGTGCTCTCCGGGGACGGCGAGGCGGAGTACGTGCTCGGCGTCACCGACGACGGCGGGCTCGCCGGGGTCAGCCCGGAGACGTTCTCGGAGTCGATGGACGTCCTGAGCCTGCTGGCCGAGGAGGCGGGCGCGCACATCGCGGACGTCCAGACGTGGGGCGTCGACAGCGTCAGCGAGAACGGCGACGACGCGGAGGAGGGCATCGTCGGCGTCGCGACGATTCACGAGGGCGGGTCGCTGACGCCCGACGACGACCACATCATCGTGGGGACGGCGGGCCACGTCGACCACGGGAAGTCGACGCTCGTCGGCAGCCTCGTCACCGGCGACGCCGACGACGGCGACGGCAGTACCCGGGGCTTCCTCGACGTGCAGCCCCACGAGGTCGAGCGCGGGCTGTCGGCGGACCTCTCGTACGGGGTCTACGGCTTCGACGGCGACGGGCCGCTGCGCGTGCGGAATCCGGACCGCAAGGACGAGCGGGCGGCGGTCGTGGAGGCCGCCGACCGCGTGGTGTCGTTCGTGGACACGGTCGGCCACGAGCCGTGGCTGTCGACGACCATCCGGGGGCTGGTCGGCCAGAAGCTCGACTACGGGCTGCTGACGGTGGCCGCCGACGACGGCCCGACGAAGACCACCCGCGAGCACATGGGGGTGCTGTTCGCGACCGAGCTGCCGACCATCGTCGCCATCACGAAGACCGACCTCGTGACCGACGACCGGGTCGCCGAGGTCGAGCGCGAGGTCGAGGCGCTGCTCCGGCGGACGGAGCGCGCGCCGCTGCCGGTCGCCCGCCACGGCGTCGACGCCGCCGTCGACGAACTCGGCGACGGCGTGGTGCCCATCGTGCGCACGAGCGCCGTGACCCGTGACGGCCTCGGCGTCCTCGACGAGCTGTTCGAGCGGCTGCCGAAGACGACGGCCGCCAGCGGGCCGTTCCGGATGTACGTCGACCGCACGTACAACGTCACGGGCGTGGGGGCCGTCGCCTCCGGCACCGTGAAGTCCGGCACCGTCGAGGCCGGCGACGACCTGCTGCTGGGGCCGTTCCCGGACGGCGGCTTCCGCGAGGTCGAGGTGCGGTCCATCGAGATGCACTACCACCGCGTCGACAGGGCGCAGGCCGGCCGCATCGTCGGCATCGCACTGAAGGGCGTCCGCGAGGAGGCCATCGAGCGCGGGATGGTGTTGCTGCCGGGTGACGCCGACCCGGACCCCGTCAGGGAGTTCGAGGCGGAGGTGATGGTGCTGAACCACCCGACCCGCATCGACGCCGGCTACGAGCCCGTGGTCCACCTCGAGACCGTCGGCGAGGCGGCGCGCTTCGAGCCCGAGGACGGCCAGCTCCTCCCCGGCGACACCGGCCGGACGACGGTCCGGTTCAAGTTCCGGCCGTACCTCGTCGAGGAGGGCCAGCGGTTCGTCTTCCGCGAGGGGTCCAGCAAGGGCGTCGGCACCGTCACCGGCATCGTCGAGGACGCCTGATAGGTGTCCCCGTGCGCCCGGTTTCGCTTCGCGAACGCCGGAGTCGTCGGGTAGGCTTTTGCCGGCGCGGTCGAAACGCCGCGCATGGTCAGCCGGAACACGCTGGAGTTCGTCGCCGGACTCGTCGTCGCGGGGCTCGTCGCCGGCGGGCTGTCGCTGTCGATGGAGACGGCGTACGCGCTCGCCATCGGGCTCGCGGCGGCGACGCCGTCGCTGGTTCGCACGAGCGCCCGCCTCGACCGGGACGCCTACGACGCTGCGAAGACCGGCACCGAGCAGGTCGTCGACGGCGTGCTCGCCTCGGTGAGCACCGCGGTCGTCGGGCTCGCGGGCGGCTACGTCGCCGTCACGAACGGCTACGCCGGACCAGTCGCGGTCGCCGTGGCGGCCGGGACGGGCGTGTTCGCCGGCCAGACGGTGTTCTACGTGCGGAACGGCGAGTACGTCGGGTGACGGGCTACGCGCGGACGTAGCCGCCGCCGCTGTCCGTCCGGGCGGCGAGGCCGAACAGGACCGCCCAGTCGAGGCGGCGCTCGACCCGCCCAGTCCAGAATGCCTCCCAGTCGTCGCGCTTCGCGCGCTCCCAGCGCGGCACCCGCTCTCGGACGGCCCCGAACACCTCGGCCGGCGACCGGGGTTCGTCGGGGTCGAGGGCGTCGACGGTTTCGGCCGCGAGGAAGACGTGCTCCCGGAATCGTGACGCGAGCGCCGCCGTGTCGTCGAGCGAGACCTCGCCCTCGCGGGTGTAGCCGGCGTCTGCTTCGGTCAGCACGCCGAGCGCAGACAGGAACACGAGCCACGAGGACGCCCGGCCGCGGTCCGCGACACCCGCCCGGTCGACGAGCCGGCGACAGCAGTCGTCCTCGGGCTTCGGAACCAGCGGTGCGGCGTCGCGGACGTCGGCGACGGCGGCCAGCGACGACGGTGCCGGCGGCACGGGCTTTCGCTGCATGCCCCGTGGTCGGGTCCCCGCGGCCTTCAGTCGTTTGGAGGGCGAACAGCAGGGACCGACGAGAGCCGGCGGGGGACGCGACAGCCACCGTGTTTTTTCTTCTCTCGATGCATACAGACGTGCAACGACGACGGGGCGCGTGCCCGCAGTTGCGTGCCGCGAGGAGTCCGCCACATGGTCCAGGAAACACAGATTACGACGAGCAAGGCGATACAGCGCCGCACCGGGAAGACGTTCCACCTTGCCACGCGACTACTACCGGAGCGCGTGCGCCACGCTACGTACGTCCTCTACGCGTTCTTCCGCGTGGCCGACGACGTGGTCGACACGACCGAAGACCGCGACCCGGACGCCCAGCGACGGGAACTGGAGGGGATTCGAGCGGTGGCGCTCGGGGAGCGCGGCCCCGGGTCGGTCGACGCCGACGGCGAGGTGCTGGCAGCGTTCCGGGAGCTCGCCGACCGCCACGGCATCAGCGACGACGACGTGAACACGTTCGTGGACGCGATGCAGGCCGACCTGGAGAAGACCCGCTACGACAGCCACGAGGAACTCGAGGAGTACATGCGGGGGTCGGCTGTCGCCGTCGGCTACATGATGATGGACGTGATGGAGGTCGACGACCAGGAGACGGCGGCGCCCCACGCCGCGGCGCTGGCGGAAGCCTTCCAGCTGTCGAACTTCCTGCGGGACGTCGCGGAGGACGTCCACCAGTACGACCGCGTCTACCTCCCGGGGGAGACCCGCGAGGAGTACGGCGTGACCGTCGACCAGCTCCGCGAGGCCGACGTGACGCCGGCGTTCCGGGAGGCGATGCGGTCGGAGCTGGCGTACACCGAGCGGAAGTACCGGGAGGGCGTCGCCGGCATCGAGTACTTGCCCGAGGACTGCCAGTTCGCGGTGCTGGTGGCGGCGGTGCTGTACGCCGACCACCACCGGCTGATTCGGCGCCGCGACTGCGACGTACTCACCGAGACGCCGTCGCTGTCGACGCCGCGGAAGCTCTGGCTGGTGGCGAAGACGCGGGCCCTGTGGGCGCTGAACTCCAGCCCGGAAGCGGTGTTCTACAGGGCGACCGGGCTGGCGGAGACCGGAGACAGCCGGCGCCACCACGGCGACCCGCGGCCGACGCCCTAGGTGGAGGGGATGCGGTCGCGGAGCACAGCGAAGTCGAAGCGGTCTGTTCTCAGGAGGGCGACGCCGAGCACGCCGGCGGCGAACGCGGGGACGAGCTGGCCGAACGCGAGGTTCACGGTCCCCCAGAGAATGACGAAGCTCACGAGGTCGTCGAGGAGGTACTCGCAGTCGGCGACCCGCGCCTGCAGGCCGGCCCGCGAGAACCCCCAGTCGAGGATGCCGACGGAGACGACGGCCGAGAGCACCCAGCCGGCGTAGTTCGACAGCGGGACGCCGTGGTACGCGCCGCCGGGGTAGTACTCCCAGAAGCCGAGTGCGACGGCCGCGGGGTCGAGGACGACGTCCATCCAGACGACGGTGGCGGCGACGGCGACCAGCCGCAGCAGCCGGCTGCGGGCACGCGGCCCGAGCAGCAACACGACCAACAGGTAGCTGTTGACGACGATGGGGAAGAAGAACACGGGGAGGCCCAGCGGCACCTCGCCGGCGAGCATCGGGCCGAGTTCGATCAGGTACGCGAACTCGCCGTACGGCCACCCCGTGGCGACGCCGACGAGCTCGATGCCGAACGCGTAGACGGTGAGCGCGGCGAGCGCGACGGCGGCCCGCCGGTCGACCAGCGGCGCCAGCCCGGCGACCAGCGGCAGCCGCATCACGACCGTCCCGAACAGGATGAAGTAGGGGTTGAACGAGAGCACCGGCGGCAGCAGCCCCCACGCCGACGCGAGCAGCGTCACCGCGCCGACGACCGGGAAGACGACGGCAATCTCGAAGCGGTGGCCGGCGACGAGGTCGTGCAGCCGGCGTTCGAGGCGGGCGCGGCGGTGGTCGTCACCCATACACGACACCCCAGAGGCCGCCGAGCGTGAACACCATGCCGACGACGGTGTTCACCGCTGGGTACCACCAGTACGCGCGGTCGACGTCCACGCGGAGCCGGCGGATGCCGAACACGAGCACCGGGTAGGCGAGCAACAGCAGCCCGAACCGGTAGTCGACGAGCGCGAACACGGCCGCCGACGCCAGCCAGGTGGCTGCGCAGTACGCGAACGCGCCGTCCTTCCCGAGGTAGGTCGCGGTGGTGGTGATGCCGGCTCGGCGGTCGGGCTCGATGTCCGGGATAGCGGAGAACGTGTGCATCCCCATCGCCCACAGCCAGCCGCCAGCGACGGCCAGCAGTGGCGGGTGGGCGCCCGCGACCGCCGCGTACGCGGCCGCGCCCGGGAGGACGTAGAGGCCGTTCGACAGCGAGTCGAGAAACGGCGTGGTCTTGAACCGCAGCGGCGGCGCGCTGTACTCTGTGCCGAGGAGGAACCACGCCGCGAGGTACGGCCACGACTGCTGGGGCAGCGGCGTGGCGACGAACGCCAGGAACAGCCCGCAGATGGCGACGACGACGGCGATGGCGGCGCCGCCCTGATAGCGGGCTTCACGGTCGTCCTTCTTGGGGTTGGTCTCGTCGACGTCCCTGTCGAAGACGTCGTTGATGCCGTAGAGGTAGACGTTCGCCGGCAGCAGGAAGTACCCGAACAGGACGACGGCGGGTGCCGCGAACAGTTCGCTCACGCTGTCGGCGCCGTAGGAGACGCCGACCAGCACCGGGCCGGCGAGGTACAGCCAGAACCGCGGCCGAGAGAGGACGAACAGGTAGCGGAACATGGTGTGGTGTCAGCGCGCGTCGTCGATCACGTAGTCGGCGGTCACCTCGCCGCTGATGAGACACATCGGGACGCCGATGCCGGGCGTGGTGTTCGCGCCGGTGAAGTAGAGCCCGTCGAGCGCCGACGACCGGTGCGGCGGCCTGAACAGCGCGGTCTGCCGGAGCGTGTGGGCCAGCCCCAGCGCCGTCCCCTGGTAGCTGTTGTAGCGCTCCGTGAACTCGGAGACGGAGAACGTCTCCTCGACGACGATTCGGTCGCGGACGTCGACGCCCGTGTTCTCGGCGATGTCGTCGAGCACGAGGTCGCGGTAAGACTCTCGCACGGCGGGCGTGTCGTCGAGCCCGGGTGCGACGGGGACGAGCGCGAAGAGGTTGCTGTGGCCGTCGGGCGCGACGGTGTCGTCGGTCTTCGACGGCACGCAGAGGTAGTAGGCGGGGTCGTCGGGCCACGCCGGCTCGTCGAAGATCTGCTCGAAGTGCGTGTCCCAGTTCGACGGCAACACGAGCGAGTGGTGGGCGAGGTCGTCGACGTCGCCCTCGACGCCGAGGTACAGCAGGAACGCCGACGGGGCGTACGTCCGGGACTCCCAGTAGTCGGCGTCGTACTGGCGTTTCTGCGGGGGGAGGAGCTCCTGCTCGGTGTGGGCGTAGTCGGCGTCGGAGACCACGACGTCGGCGAGTACGGCGCCGGTCTCGCCGTCGGTCTCCAGTTTGAACCCGCCCCGGCGGCCCTTGATCTCGGAGACCGGGTGGTCAGTCAGGAATTCGACGCCGAGTTCTCGCGCGAGGTCCGCCATCCCGTCGACGACGCCGGCCATCCCGCCCTCGGGGTAGTAGACGCCGAGCCCGAAGTCCACGTGGCTCATGAGGTTGTACAGCGCCGGCGTCGTGTCCGGCGATCCACCGAGGAACACGAGCGTGTACTGCATCACCTGCTGGAGCTTCGGGTGGTCGAAGTAGTTCTCCACGTGGTCCTGCATCGACCCAAGCAGGGTCAGGCCGCGAGCGTACTCCGCGAGCTTCGGGTCCATCCAGTCCCGGACCCGGGGCCGGTCCTCTTTCACGAAGTGCTCCATGCCGACCTCGTAGTTCTCTTTCGCCTGCGCGAGGTAGTCGTCGAGCACGTCGCCCGCGCCGGGCTCGTAGGCGTCGAACACCTGCTTGACCTGCTCGCGGTCCGGCGTCACGTCGATTGTGTCGCCGTCCGTGTCGACGTCCAGGCCGGGTGCGTCCCGGCCGGGCCGCCGTCCCTCGTTGTCCTTGAAGAAGATGCGGTAGTGGGGGTCGAGCTGTGTCAGCCCGTAGTAGTCCGACGGCTGTTTCCCGAAGTCGGCGAAGAACTCCTCGAAGACGTCCGGCATCAGGTACCACGACGGCCCCATGTCGAACCGGAAGCCGTCGCGCTCGAGGGTGCTGGCGCGGCCCCCGAGCTGGCCGTTCTTCTCCACGACGGTCACGTCGGCGCCCGCGTCGGCGAGGTAGCAGGCCGTCGACAGCCCGCCGAAGCCCGCGCCGATGACGGCGACCGACGTCCCCGCGAGTTCGTCCATGCCCGCCACGTAGGCCGGACACCAGATAAAACGACGCCTTCCGGCGTTACGCCAGCCCGAAGCCGTCGGCCAGCAAGCCCTCCCGGACCTCGCCGATCGCGTACGTCGGGCCGCCGACGACGTCGACGGTGAGCTGGGCGGGCCCGAACGCACCCTCGTCGATCTCGTCGTGGTCCCAGTCCTCGCTGCCGAACACATCGGCGAACGGGTCGCCGTAGAGCTCGGCGGCCGACGACGGGACGGCCTCGAAGGCGTCGAAGTCCTCGGCGACGGTGAGGTGGACGCGGCCGCCGTACGCCAGCGCGTCGTTCGTCCGACCGATGGCGGTCTGTTCGTCGGCGGCGACCGGTGCGACCGGCGCGCTCCCCGACGCCGAGAGCACGTTCGTCGGGTCGTAGCCCAGCTCGTACAGCCGGAAGACGGCGAGCTCGACGGCACGAGCGGCCGCGGACACGCTGCCGGCGACACTCGCCGTGCGGTACGCCGGCAGGAACACGCTGCCCGGCTCCACGCCCGCGAGGTCGGCGACCTCCCGGGCCGCGGCCTCGGTCGGGAGCTCGTCGCCCTCCAGCGCGAGCACCGCGAACTCGAAGGCGTCCACGTAGTCGATGGCCTGGAACTCGCCCTCGCGGGCGACCAGCGCGCGGGCCGGCCCGCTGCCCAGGCCCTCGTAGTCCTCGGCGGTGAGCTCCCAGCCGGCCTTCTGCGCGCCCAGCATCGCCACGTCGGGCTGGTCGCAGGCCAGCTCGACGTGCGGGAACGTCGCGCCCGCGACCTCGTCGACCCGGGTCTGGACCGTCGCCAGCCCCGCCGTCTGCAGTTCGGCCAGCAGCAGGCCCGCCTCCAGACCGCCCTCGTGTTCCACGCCGAAGTCGATGACCGTCGCGCCGCTGTCCAGCTCGAACGCGCCGATGTCGAGCTCCTCGGTGAACTCGAGGGCCTCGTCGGCGAGCTCCAGCGCCATCCGATTGAGACTGTCCATGCGCCGGGATTCGGCGCCCCCACACAAGAGGTTTCTCAGTAGCGGACGGCAGTGGTCGGCCGGGCGTCCGCTCCGGCCGGCAGCAGTCAGTCCTCGGCCGTGCCGCCGTCGGCAGCCGTCGACGCTGCATCCGACTCCTCCGGCGGCTCGTAGTCGGTACTGACCGGCGGCCGGAACGCCCACAGGAGCGTCGACCCGACGAGGAACAGGCCGCCGAGGATGGCGACGGCTTCCACGGCCGAGAACGCGTCCGCGAGCACGCCGCTGCCGACGCGGAACGGGACGCCGGCGACCTGTCGCAGCATCGCCACCGAGGACAGCAGCGTCGCGCGACCGACCGACGCGACGTTGTCGTTCAGGTAGCGGTTCTGGATGGGGCGCAACAGCGACCCGCCGCCCTTCAGCGCGAAGAACATCGGGAAGACGACCCAGGGGAACAGCCCCGCGAGGACGTACGTCACGGCGATGGCCGCGGGGACGAGCATCACGGCCTTCCGGACGCCCAGCAGGCCTTCGAGGTCGCTGGCGTAGTCGCTGGTGACCGCCGACAGCAGCCGGAACGCGCCGTAGAGGAGGCCGATGAAGAGGATGTCCGGACGGGGGAGGTCCAGTGACTGCAGCGTCGGGAGGAACGTCGCCTCGATGGCGTCCCGGGCGATGGGCTGAATCCACATGTCCATCGTCCAGATGGCGCCGCTGATGAGCGAGACGTAGACGACGAACCACCGCAGCCGCGAGTTCGTCAGCTGGTCCCGGATGACGGGGATGGCGTCGGCGACCGACATCCGGTCCTGTTCGAGCTCGGCGTCGTCGTCGTACGCCTCGTTCTGGGGGAGCCGGAGGACGAACACGATGGCGAGTGCGGCGGTCACGATGCCGGCGATGAACGGGTACGAGCGGTTCACCGTGTAGAGGACGGCGCCGAGGACGACCCCGACGGCACCGACGTAGAGACCGATTGCGCGGCCGCGCCCGCTGATGCGCGTGAACTCGTCCTCGATGTCGTGTTCCTGGAGCGTGTCGTAGAGCCACGCGCTACCGGAACCAGAGATGAAGGTGCCGCCGAAGGAGAGCGTGACGAACGTGAACGTGAATCCGATGAAGTCCGTGGCGACGAGGTAGCTGGCGTTCGACACGAGCATGATGGCCGCACCGACGGCGAGACTGTTCCGGCGGCCGATACGGTCGCCGACGTAGCCCGTGGGAATCTCGGACGTGACGACGACGATGGACTGAATCGAGGCAATGAGGCCGATCTGGGTGAACGAGAGCCCGTTGAACAGCAGGAAGAACGTGTAGATGGGGTAGTGGAACCCGGGCCGTGCTGTGGCCCGGTAGAGGTAGTACCGGCGGATGACCTGTGACTTGGAGAGGCGGCTCATGTCGGGGGACACCTAGCAATTATGTTCGTCCGACAAATAACCTTCGAGGGAGTGCGAACGACACGCACTCAAAATACTGTACCGGAGGTAAAAGCCGTCAGTCGGCCGTGAACGCACCCCTACCCCGCGCAGTTGGTGAAACAATTTACAGTCTAGAATGTGATAGTTCTGCAGTTCGGTCGAGATCGCACCCGAACTATTACGACGAGTCACCGGGTACGTACACTCGTGTTCCGAGACGCAGGCCGCCTTCAGGTCGTCGGCATCGTCTTCGCAGTCGTCGCGGTCGTCGGGACCGTCGCGTTCGACTGGCAGTTCGGCGGCGACACGGGCCCGGTTCCGTTCGCACTCGCTACCCTCGCCGTCGTGCTGGCAGTGGCCAGTCACTTCCGGGACGCGTGACAGAGCCGATTCCGGGGGCGTGCTCCCCGGAGCGGCGCTGCCAGACAATAGTTACGACGCCGCCCCGGGCCGGCACTGGAGCGACCAGACGTACGGCGCAACGCCCCTACTCGAGAACACGACCCGAGACTGAGCCGCCACTCGGCGTCGTGAGAGCGGGAGGAGTGCGCTGGCCGGCATTTGAACCGGAGGAAGACGGTCCCGCTCGTCGCAGTACGTCCGGCTGCGCGGTTGCGACTTCCAGGGTTCAAGTCCTGCACCACAGCAACTCGCCCGGGCGACAGAGACATCGCTTCGGAGCTCAGAAATCAGAGGAGTGCGCTGGCGGGGATTTGAACCCCGGTTGTGACCATGGCAAGGTCACGTGATACCACTACACTACCAGCGCCCTTCGCATTCCGAACAACGACGCGGTAGTATATAAATCCATTCTTTGCCACCGACTGTGGGAACGGACGACAGTGTCGGCCCGACCCGACGAACCGGGCCGGCGGCTCGGCGGCCGGGTCGCCGACTGACAACCAATCGCACACAAATCGGCCGGCTCGCGGGGTGTGAGGGCGGCACACGACCGGCTCGGAAACGCCACCCTTTTTAGGGAGAGCTCTGTACGTACGCTACAGTCTCGTGACGAGACACGGACGCGACACGGCATGACACGCAGCGTACTCGTGCCGTCGTCCCTCGTCCGGGAAGCCGAGGACAAACGCGAGGCAACTCGCAAGCTCGGTTACGTCGCCCGCGCGGCGGCGGTGTTCCGGATCGACCGCGTCGTCGTCTTCCCCGACGAAGACGGCGAGCGGCAGTGGGGCGGCGGGTTCGTCGAAACGGTGTTGCGGTACGCCGCGACGCCACCCTACCTCCGAAAGGAGGCATTCGACACTCGCGGCGAACTGGAGTACGCCGGTGTCCTGCCCCCGCTCCGTCTCTCGTCATGGACCGGCTCAGACTCGAGCGGGTCTGGGTCGTTACGACAGGGAATCGTGACCCAGGTCGGATCTGAAGGGCGCGTTCGGGTCAATTGCGGCATGCAACACCCGATCTCGCTCCACGAGCCTCCCGGTATGGAGCTCGTGGAGGGGGAGCGCGTGACCATCAGGGTCTCTTCGCGACGACCGGTCCGTGCGAAACTGGTCGACGAACCCCTCCCGGGGTTCTCGGTCGAACGCACGGCCCTCGGTGACGCTCTCGACCGTTCCGACGCGGGCGTTCGCATCGCGACCTCCCGGCACGGGGAGCCGCTTTCGGTGGCTTCCCTCGGGGGGTACGTCGAACGCGCCGCCCGGGACGGACTGACCGTCGCCTTCGGGGCACCGGAACGTGGGCTTCCGCCCATGCTCGGAGTCTCCGAAGACGCGGTCAGGGAGTCGGTCACCGACTCATCCGCCGACGCACCCGCGCGATTCGACGCCTGGCTCAACACCATCCCCGATCAGGGGAGCGAGGTCGTACGCACCGAAGAAGCGGTGTTCGCGACACTCGGCTCCCTGACGCTCACGGAGTGATACGATGCCACAGCCAAACCGACCACGCAAAGGCTCGATGGGGTTCAGTCCCCGCAAGCGCGCGGAGAGCGAAGTACCGCGCTTCAACTCGTGGCCCGCCGACGACGGTGAAGTCGGCCTGCAGGGCTTCGCTGGCTACAAGGCCGGCATGACCCACGTCGTCCTCGTCGACGACAAGGCCAACGCACCGACCGAGGGCATGGAGACGACCGTCCCCGTGACGGTCGTCGAGACGCCGCCCATGCGGGCGGCGGCCGTCCGCCTCTACGAAGACACGCCGTACGGCAAGAAGCCGCTGACGGAAGTCTGGGCGGACGACACGCACGAGGCGCTCGACCGCACGCTCTCCGTTCCCGACGAGGGCGGAGACATTGAGGAATTGAACGAGGCGCTCGACACCGAGGACGTCGCCGACGTCCGTGTCATCACGCACACGGCACCCGGCGACGCCCCGGGCGTCCCGAAGAAGAAACCGGACGTCATGGAGACTCGCGTCGGCGGCGGCAGCCTCGCTGACCGACTCGAGTTCGCTGCCGACCTCCTCGAGGACGGCGGCGCCCACGACTTCGGTGACGTGTTCCGCGCCGGCGAGTTCACGGACGTCGCGGGCGTCACGAAGGGCAAGGGCACCCAGGGCCCCGTCAAGCGCTGGGGCGTCCAGAAGCGGAAGGGCAAGCACGCCCGCCAGGGCTGGCGGCGCCGCATCGGTAACCTCGGCCCGTGGAACCCGAGCCGCGTTCGCTCGACGGTTCCCCAGCAGGGCCAGACCGGCTACCACCAGCGCACCGAACTGAACAAGCGCCTCATCGACATCAACGATGGGGACGAGCCGACGCCGGACGGCGGCTTCCCGAACTACGGCGAAGTCGACGGTCCGTACACGCTCGTGAAGGGCTCGGTGCCCGGTCCGGAGCAGCGCCTCGTGCGCTTCCGGCCGGCCGTCCGGCCGAACGAATCGCCGCGCCTCGATCCGGAGGTGCGGTACGTGAGCACCGCATCCAACCAGGGATAATCTATGCAGGTAACCGTACGCGACCTGGACGGCGACGACGCTGGCACGCTCGACCTGCCGCGGGTCTTCGAGGAGCCGGTCCGCCCGGACCTCGTGAAGCGAGCCGTGCTCGCCGCTCAGGCCAACCGAACACAGGAGTACGGCTCCGACGAGTACGCGGGCCTGCGCACTACCGCCGAGTCACAGGGGAGTGGCCGCGGTATGGCCCACGTCCCGCGGGCGAACGGGCAGGGCGCCCGCGTCCCGCAGACCGTCGGTGGCCGACGCGCACACCCGCCGAAAGCCGAGAAAGACCACGGCCTCGACCTCAACGACAAGGAGCGAAAGGCCGCAGTTCGGTCCGCCGTCGCGGCGACGACCGACAGCGAGCTGGTGGCCGAGCGCGGCCACAACTTCGACGAGGACCTCGAGCTCCCGCTCGTCGTGAGCGACGACTTCGAGGACCTCGTGAAGACCCAGGAGGTCGTCTCCCTCCTCGAGGCGCTGGGCGTCCACGAGGACGTCGAGCGCGCCGACGAGGGTCGCACCGTCCGAGCCGGGCAGGGGAAGCTCCGTGGCCGCAAGTACACGGAGCCGACCGCGATTCTGTTCGTCACGTCCAGCGAGAGCGGGCCGTCGAAGGCCGCCCGCAACCTCGCGGGCGTCGACGTGGCGACCGGCCGGGAAGTGAACGCCGAAGACCTCGCACCGGGCGCGGAGCCGGGCCGACTGACGGTCTGGACCGAGAGCGCCGTCGAGGAGGTGGCACAGCGATGAGCTCCATCATCGACTACCCCCTCGTGACGGAGAAGGCGATGGACGAGATGGACTTCCAGAACAAGCTCCAGTTCATCGTCGACATCGACGCGGCGAAGCCCGAGATCCGGGACGTCGTCCAGGCGGAGTACGACGTCGAGGTCGTCGACATCAACACGCAGATCACCCCCGACGCCGAGAAGAAGGCGACGGTGAAACTCTCCGAGGAGGACGACGCGCAGGACGTCGCCTCCCGCATCGGGGTGTTCTGACAATGGGACGCAGAATCCAGGGTCAGCGACGCGGGCGCGGGACGTCGACGTTCCGTGCGCCGTCGCACCGATACAAGGGCGAACTGTCGCACAAACGCACCGAGGACGCAGACGTGCTCGCCGGCGAAGTCGTCGACGTCGAGCACGACCCGGCGCGCAGCGCGCCGGTCGCTCGCGTCGAGTTCGAGGACGGCGACCAGCGCCTCGTGCTCGCCAGCGAGGGCGTCGGTGTCGGCGACACCCTCGAGATCGGTATCTCCGCCAACATCGAGCCGGGCAACACGCTCCCGCTCGCGGAGATCCCCGAGGGCGTCCCGGTCTGTAACGTCGAGAGTCAGCCGGGCGACGGTGGCAAGTTCGCTCGCGCCAGCGGGGTCAACGCCGACCTCGTCACGCACGAGCGGGACGCCACGGTCGTCCAGCTGCCGTCCGGCGAGATGAAGCGGCTCTCCCCCGACTGCCGCGCGACCGTCGGCGTGGTCGCGGGCGGTGGCCGGACGGAGAAGCCGTTCGTGAAGGCCGGCAACAAGCACCACAAGATGAAGTCGCGTGGCACGAAGTGGCCGCGCGTGCGTGGTGTCGCGATGAACGCCGTCGACCACCCGTTCGGTGGCGGTGGCCGCCAGCACCCGGGCCGACCGAAGTCGGTCTCCCGGGACGCGGCGCCCGGCCGGAAGGTCGGTGACATCGCCTCCAAGCGGACTGGCCGCGGAGGCAAGGAGTAATCATGAGTACGGAATACCGAACCGGCCGCGAGGGTGAGTTCACCTACCGCGGCCACGACCTCGACGAGCTGCAGGACATGAGCCTGGAGGACGTCGCGGAACTGCTCCCCGCTCGCCAGCGGCGAACCATCACCCGTGGCCTCTCCGACCAGCACCAGAAGGTGCTGGAGGAGGCGCGCGACGCGACGGCCGACGAGACGGCGAACAACCCGATCCGGACACACCTGCGCGACATGCCGGTGCTGCCGGAGTTCGTCGGCCTGACGTTTGCGGTGTACACCGGCCAGGAGTTCGAGCGCGTGGAGGTCCAGCCCGAGATGATCGGGCACTACCTCGGCGAGTTCCAGCTCACCCGGTCGTCGGTCGAACACGGGCAGGCGGGCATCGGCGCGACCCGCTCCTCGAAGTTCGTGCCGCTCAAATAACACCACCCATGGGAATCAGCTACAGCGTGGACGTGGACTCCGAGGAGTCGGCGAAAGCCATGCTCCGAGAACGGTCCATCAGCCTGAAGCACAGCAAGGCCATCGCCCGCGAGATTCGCGGCGAGACGGTCGCCGACGCGGAGGACTACCTCCATGCGGTCATCGACGAGGAGCAGTCCGTGCCGTTCAAGCAGCACAACAGCGGCGTCGGCCACCGGAACGACATCGACGGCTGGGACGCGGGACGCTACCCGGAGAAGGCCTCGAAGGACTTCCTGAAGCTCCTCTCGAACGTGTCGAACAACGCCGAACAGCAGGGGTTCTCTCCCGAGGAGATGGTCATCGAGCACGTCGCTCCGCACAAGGTCGGCGAGAGCCAGGGCCGCAAGCCCCGCGCGATGGGGCGGGCGACTGCCTGGAACTCGACGCTCTGTGACGTGGAGATCGTCGTGACCGAGCCCGACGCCGAAGAGGAGGTGACCGCCTGATGGCGGACGAACTCGAGTTCATCGAGCAGGGCCTCCAGCGCAGCCAGATCGACGAGTTCTTCGCCGAAGAGCTGGCGCGAGCCGGCTACGGTGGCATGGAGCTCGCGCCGACGCCGATGGGCATGCAGATCGTCCTGAAGGCCGAGAAGCCCGGGATGGTCATCGGCAAGGGCGGAAAGAACATCCGGAAGATCACGACGCAGCTCGAGGAGCGATTCGACCTCGAGGACCCGCAGATCGACGTGCAGGAGGTCGACGAACCCGACCTGAACGCACAGATCGTCGCGGACCGCCTCGCGAACGCGCTCGAGCGCGGCTGGTACTTCCGGAAGGCCGGTCACACGACCATCGACCGCATCATGGAGGCCGGCGCGCTGGGCGCCGAGATCGTCCTGAGCGGGAAGGTCACCGGCAACCGTGGCCGCGTCGAGAAGTTCAACCGCGGCTACATCAAGCACAACGGCGAACCCGCCGAGGAGATCGTCGACCACGGCAAGGGCGTCGCGGTGATGAAGCTCGGCACCATCGGCGTGAACGTGAAGATCATCCCGCCGAACGCCGAACTCCCCGACGACTTCGAGATCCAGGAGGACGCGAACATCGAGGACCTCGTCGTGGACGAGACGGAAGCCGACGAGGAACTCGAAGAGCTCCTCGAGGGCGAAGGCGACGAGGCGGCAGACGAGGCCGAGGAGGCCGACGTCGAGGCCGCTGCGGAGCCCGCGGAGTTCGACGACGACGAGGAGGAAGTCATCGAGGAGGCCATCGAGGCCGACGACGACGTCGAGGAAGAGCTCGACGAGCTCGCCGACGAGGTC
The DNA here is from genome assembly GCF_021729015.1 of Halobacterium rubrum. Taxonomy (GTDB): domain Archaea; phylum Halobacteriota; class Halobacteria; order Halobacteriales; family Halobacteriaceae; genus Halobacterium; species Halobacterium rubrum. The sequence continues at coordinate 853,121 of NZ_JAJQQZ010000001.1, read as the reverse complement.
GAGGGCGAGGACGACGAGTTCAGCGACGTCGACGACGAAGCGGCCGAGACGGCCGAAGACCTCCTCGACGAGATGGAGGAGGAAGACGACGACGAAGAGGGGGGTGAGGAGTAATGGCGATTCTCCACACGCAGGAGATTCGCGACATGACCCCCGCGGAGCGGCAGGCCGAACTGGAGGAGCTCGAGACCGAGCTCCTGAACTCGAAGGCAGTGAAGGCCGCCGGTGGCGCCCCGGACAACCCGGGCCGCATCGGTGAGCTCCGGAAGACCATCGCCCGCATCAAGACGATTCAGCGGGAAGAAGGCGACCTCGAGACCGACGACGAGTAACGACAGATGAGTCTGACACCCGAAACACTACCGCGACACGAGCTCGTCGGCCTGCACGCGCGGGTCGTCGAGGACACCGACCAGTCGCGGGTAGGCATCGAGGGCTGTGTCGTCCGCGAGACGATGCAGACACTCGTCCTAGAGTGCGATTCGGGTGTCAGGCAGGTCCCCAAGGCGGGGGCCACCTTCGAGTTCCGACTCACAGATGAAGCTGCGGCCCCGGACAACGGGGCCGGGACTGCGTTCAAACCTGCAGGTGGCGACGGTCGCCAAACCACTGGCGAGAGCGTGGCCTACGTTACGGTGGATGGAGTCAAACTGCTCTCACGACCCGAGCGACGCTCCGAGAACGGAGTTGATTCGAAATGGCGATAGGACTGAACGTAACAGAACCGGAGGGCACGTGCTCCGACGAGGACTGTCCGTTCCACGGGAATCTTTCCGTGCGCGGACAGGTCCTCGAGGGTGAAGTGGCTTCCACAGACATGGAGAAAACCGTCGTCGTCGAACGCGAGTACGACGTGTTCGTGCCGAAGTACGACCGCTACATGAAGCGGCGGTCGCGCGTTCCGGCACACGCACCCGAGTGTTTCGACATCAGTGTCGGCGACACGGTTAGCATCGCAGAGACCCGACCGCTCTCGAAGACCAAGTCCCACGTGGTCGTCGAAGTCACCGACGGAGGTGACGCCTGATGGAAGCCATCAAGGCAGACGTCACGCAGGGCCTCGAGAAGGGGTCGCTCATCAAGTGCGCCGACAACACTGGCGCACGCGAGCTCAAGATCACGAGCGTGATGGGCTACCAGGGAACGAAGAACCGCCACCCGAAGGCCGGGCTGGGCGACACCATCACCGTCTCGGTGACGAAGGGGACGCCGGAGATGCGCCGCCAGGTGCTGGAGGCCGTCGTCGTGCGTCAGCGCAAGCCCATTCGTCGGCCGGACGGGACGCGCGTCAAGTTCGAGGACAACGCCGCCGTCATCATCGACGACCTCGGCGAGCCTCGCGGGACCGAGATCAAGGGCCCGATTTCGCGCGAAGTAGCCGAACGGTACGGTACCATCGCGAGTACCGCGACGATGATCGTATAGCACAATGAGCGAACAACCACACAAACAGCGAACTCGCACGGAACGCGCGTCGCTGCACGAGAAGCAAGACCAGGTGCGGGCGACACTGGCTGGCGACCTCCGCGAGGAGTACGACCAGCGGAACGTCCGCGTCAACGTCGGCGACACCGTCGAGGTCATGCGTGGCGACGACGCCGGGGAGACCGGCGAGGTCGTCGACGTCGACCTGCGGGACGCCGAGGTCTTCGTCGAGGGCGTGACCGTGGAGGCTGCCGACGGCGAGGAGACGCCTCGTCCCGTCGATTCCAGCAACCTCCGCGTGACCGACCTCGACCTCGATGACGACGTGCGCGCCGAGCGACTGGAGGGTGACAACGAATGACGAATCACCAGAAGCGACTCTCGGTACCGAAGTCCTGGCCCGTCGAGCGGAAGACGGAGACGTTCACCGCGAAGGCTGGGGCCGGCCCGCACGGCGAAGCGGGCGTGCCGCTGGTCGTCGTGCTCCGGGACGTGCTCGGGTACGTCGACGACACGAGCGAGGCGCAGTACGCCATCAACACCGATGGCGTGCTCGTCAACGGCGGCTCGGTCGGCGACGTCAACCGCCCCATCGGGATGTTCGACATCCTGGCGTTCCCGGACCGCGACGAGTACTACCGCGTGTTCCCGGACGAGGGCGGCCGACTCGGCCTCACCGGTGTCGACGCGGACGCGGCCGGCAGCAAGCTGAACAAAGTCACTGACAAGACGACCGTCTCTGGCGGTCGCACGCAGTTGAACTTCCACGACGGCACGAACCTCGTCGTCGAGGACGGCGACGACTACGCCGGCGGCGACTCCGTCGTCGTCGACAACGACACCAGCGAGATCGTCGCGCACTTCGAGTACGAGGAGGGCGCGCTCGTCACCGCCGTCGCGGGCCAGCACGCCGGCGACATCGGCGAGATCGACGAGATCGACGTGCAGCCCGGCAGCGCGGACAACACCGTCCGCGTGGACGACGAGGACGGCGGCTTCGAGACCATCGAAGACTACGTCGTGGTCATCGACGAGAACTTCGTGGAGGAGGATGACGAATGAGTGAAGCCGAGGCGGACTTCCACGAGATGCGGGAGCCCCGTATCGAGAAGGTTGTCGTCCACATGGGCGTCGGTCAGGGCGGTGTCGAACTCCAGAACGGGGAGGACATCCTCCAGGAGATCACCGGCCAGAACACGGTCCGCACCCAGGCGAAGCAGCCGGAGCCCGAGTTCGGGCTCCGCCGCGGCGACCCGATCGGCGCGAAGGTCACGCTGCGGGGCGACGACGCCGAGGACTTCCTCGAGCGCGCGCTCCCCGCTGCCGACATCGACCGTCGACAGTTCGACGACACCGGGAACGTGAGCTTCGGTATCGAGGAGCACACGGACTTCCCGAGCCAAGAGTACGACCCGAACATCGGAATCTACGGGATGGACGTCACGGTCAACATGACCCGTCCCGGGTACCGCGTCGCGAAGCGCGACCAGGTCACCCGCCAGATTCCCTCGAACCACCGACTCGACCCCGAGGACGCAGTCGCGTACCTCGAATCCAACTTCGACGTGGAGGTCAACGAATGAGCGAGACGGAAGGCGAAGCCGAGGAGACGGGCCAGACACACGAGTGCCGGCGCTGTGGCCGCGAACAGGGCCTCGTCGGCAAGTACGACATCTGGCTGTGTCGACAGTGCTTCCGCGAGATCGCCCGCTCGATGGGCTTCAAGAAGTACAGCTAACAATGACGGCAAACGATCCACTGTCCGACGCACTCTCCGGCATCGACAACGCCGAGAGCGTCGGGCATCTCACACACACGGTAGAGCCCGCCTCGAACATGGTCGGCTCCGTCCTCGAGGTCTTCTACGACCGCGGGTACATCGACGGCTTCGAGTTCGTCGACGACGGGAAGGCCGGTCGCTTCGAGGTCGAACTGAAAGGTGCCATCAACGAGTGCGGTCCGGTGAACCCGCGGTACTCCGTGGGCGCGGACGGCTTCGAGCAGTGGGAGAAACGATACCTCCCCGCTCGAGACTACGGCGCACTCGTTGTGACGACCAGCCACGGCATCATGAGCCACTACGAGGCCCGCGAGGAGGGCATCGGTGGCCAGGTCATCGCGTACGTATACTGAACCATGGCACGAGTCGAAATCGAAATTCCGGACGACGTGACGGCTGAGGTCGACCACCTCGACCTCGCCGTCGAGGGCCCCGAGGGCTCCGTGACGCGACGCCTCTGGTACCCCGACGTGGACGTGTCCGTCGAGGGCGATGTCGTCGTCGTTGCCAGCGAGGCCAACGACGCGAAGACGAACTCGACGGTCGGGACCTTCGAGAGCCACGTGGAGAACATGTTCCACGGGGTCACCGAGGGCTGGGAGTACAAACTCGAAGTGCACTACTCCCACTTCCCGATGCAGGTCGACGTGGAGGGCGACGAGGTCGTCATCCAGAACTTCCTCGGCGAGAAGGCGCCCCGCCGCACCCAGATCCGTGGCGACACGGACGTGGAAGTCGACGGCGAGGACGTCACGCTGAGCGGCCCGAGTATCGAGGACGTCGGCCAGACGGCGGCCGACATCGAACAGCTGACCCGGGTTACCGACAAGGACACGCGCGTCTTCCAGGACGGCGTCTACATCGTCGAGAAGCCCGCGAAGGGAGGTGCCTGATAGATGAGCGACGAAGCAGAAGACACACCCGAGGAACTCTCCGACGTCTCCGGTGTCGGCCCGTCGAAGGCCGAGGCGCTCGAGGAGGCCGGCTTCGAGTCCGTCGAGGACGTGCAGGCGGCCAGCCAGAGCGAGCTCGCCGACGTCGACGGCATCGGGAACGCCCTCGCGGCCCGCATCAAGGCGGACGTGGGCGGTCTCGAGGTCGAAGAGGACACCGAGGCCGAGGTCGAAGAGGCCGAGCCCGAGGAAGCGGCCGAAGAAGAGGAAGACGTGGAGACGGAACTCCAGGCTCGCGGCCTCACCGAGAAGACCCCCGACCTGAGCGACGAGGAGGAGCGACTCCTCCAGAAGCGTCGCCGCGTCGGCAAACCGCAGTTCAACCGCCAGGACTACCACAAGAAGAAGCGGACGCCGACGTCGTGGCGCCGCCCGCGCGGCCAGCTGTCCAAGCAGCGCCGCAGCATCAAGGGCAAGGGCGACACCGTCGAAGCCGGCTTCCGCACGCCGAAAGCGGTTCGCGGCAAGCACCCGAGCGGCTTCGAGGAGGTCCGCGTGCACAACACGGACGACCTCGAGGGCGTCGACCCCGACACGGAGGCGGCCCGCATCGCCTCGAAGGTCGGTGCTCGCAAGCGCGAACGCATCGAAGAACAGGCCGAAGAACAGGGCATCCGCGTCCTGAACCCCACGTACGTGGAAGTGGAGGTCGAAGACACCAATGAGTGACCTGAGCGCACAGAAGCGGCTCGCCGCAGACGTCCTCGACGTCGGCGAGAACCGCGTCTGGTTCGATCCCGAGGCCCAGTCCGAGATCGCTGACGCGATCACGCGAGAGGACATCCGCGAGCTGGTCGCGGAGGGCACCATCGACGCAGAGGAGACACAGGGCAACTCTCGCGGTCGCGCACGCGAGCGCGCCGCGAAGCGGTCCTACGGTCACAAGAAGGGCGCCGGCTCCCGGAAGGGGAAGTCCGGCGCACGGCAGAACGAGAAGGAAGCCTACGCTGCCGGCATCCGAGCGCAGCGACAGAAGCTCCGCGAGCTCCGCGACGACGGGACGCTGTCCCCGGCGGAGTACCGGAAGCTGTACAACATGGCGAACGGCGGCGAGTTCGACAGCGTCCGTCGCCTCACGAACTACATTGAAGAGAACTACGGTGATAGCTAATGGCGACAGGACCTAGATACAAGGTGCCGATGCGGCGCCGCCGCGAGGTCCGGACGGACTACCATCAGAGGTTGCGCCTCCTGAAGTCGGGGAAACCCCGGCTTGTCGCTCGCAAGAGCAACAAGCACGTTACGGCGCAGCTGGTCGCGACCGGATCCGACGGCGACGAAACGATTGCGAGCGCGCACTCCAGTGACCTCGCGGAGTACGGCTGGGAGGCTCCCACCGGGAACCTGCCAGCGGCGTACCTGACGGGGCTGCTCGCTGGGCAGCGCGCAGTGGACGCGGGCGTCGAGGACGCGGTCCTCGACATCGGCCTGAACACGGCCACCCCGGGTTCGAAGGTGTTCGCGATCCAGGAGGGCGCCATCGACGCCGGCCTGGACGTCCCGCACAACGACTCGGTCCTCGCGGACTGGAGTCGCACCCGGGGCGAACACATCGCAGAGTACGCTGAGAGTCTCGACGAGCCGCTGTACAGCGGCGACTTCGACGCAACGGAGCTTCCCGAGCACTTCGACGAGACGCGGGAAGCCATCACGGAGGACTAACACATGAGTTACAACGACACCTGGCAACCGAAGACCCGCCTCGGTCGCCTCGTGCAGGACGGGGAGATCGAGGACATGTCGGAGGCCCTCGACACCGGGCTGCCCCTGAAGGAGCCAGAGATCGTCGACCAGCTCCTGCCGGGGCTGGACGACGAAGTGCTGGACATCAACATGGTGCAGCGGATGACCGACTCCGGTCGCCGCGTGAAGTTCCGATGCGTCGTTGCGATCGGGAACCGCGACGGCTACGTCGGCTACGCGGAGGGCCGCGACGATCAGGTCGGCGGCGCCATCCAGAAGGCCATCGAGGTAGCGAAGCTGAACATCATCGACGTCTCCCGTGGCTGCGGGTCGTGGGAGTGTGGCTGTGGGCGTCCCCACACCGTCGCGCTCAAGTCGACCGGCAAGGCGGGCAGCGTCGAAGTCGAGCTGATTCCCGCGCCGCGAGGCCTCGGTCTCGCGGGCGGGGAGACGGTCCGGCACGTGCTGGACCTCGCCGGCATCGAGGACATCTGGACGCGGTCCTCGGGGAAGACGCGGACGACGGTGAACTTCGCGAAGGCGACGTTCAACGCGCTCCGCGCGACCTCGGAGGCTCGCGTCCCCCAGCACGCTCGAGAGGAGCGTGAGGTGATCGAGTGATGCAGGCACTCGTGCAGGTCCGCGGTGAAGTGGACATGAGCGGCGACGTGCAGGACACGCTGGAGATGCTGAACATCCACAGCGTGAACCACTGCGCGCTGGTCCCCGAGACCGAAACGTACTCGGGGATGGTCGCCAAGGTGAACGACTACGTGGCGTTCGGTGAGCCCAGCGAGGACGTCCTCGTCGAACTCGTCGAGAGTCGCGCGGAGCCCGCGGAGGGCGACGCCGACGTCGACGACGAGTGGGTCGCCGAACACACCGAGTACGACGACGTCGCCGACCTCGCGGGCGCGCTGCTCGACGAGGAGACGACGCTGCGCGAGGCCGGTCTGTCGCCGGTGCTGCGCCTGCATCCGCCGCGTGGTGGACACGAGGGCATCAAGCAGCCGGCCAGCGAGGGCGGCCAGCTCGGGAAACACACGACCGAGGAGATCGACAGTCTCCTCACCGACATGCGATAGAAACCATGACCGACAAGAAACGACGACAACGCGGCTCCCGCACGCACGGCGGCGGTACGCACAAGAACCGCCGCGGCGCCGGTAACCGTGGCGGCCGTGGCCGCGCGGGCCGCAAGAAACACGAGCAACACAACTACGAGGACGTCGGGAAGAGCGGCTTCAAGCGGCCGGAGAAGACCGACCGTGACGTCGCCGTGGTCTCCGTGCAGGAGCTCGACGAGGACATCGCCCTGCTCGCCGAGGACGGTGTAGCCGAGGAGACCGAGTTCGGCTACCAGGTCGACGCCCGGGACGTGGCCGACGACGGCTGGGACGCCGACGTCGTGAAGGTCCTCGGTGGCGGCCAGCTCTACGAGCAGCTCGAAGTGACCGCGGACGCGTTCAGTGACGCGGCCGTCGAACTCATCGAGGGCGAGGGCGGCGACGCCGTCGTCTCCGAGCGCGCGAGCGAGGACGACGAGGAGTAACCCATGGGCTGGAAGGAGGCTGCTGCGCCGGTCCTCACGCGGATGCCCGCGGTCCAGCGACCGGAAGGGCACGTGCCGTTCCGCCGGAAGATGTACTGGACGGGGGGAATCCTCGTGCTGTACTTCTTCCTGACGAACGTGCCACTGTTCGGGATCGAGACCGCCGGAAACGACTTCTTCGGGCAGTTCCGTAGCCTGCTCGCTGGCGGTCAGGGCACCGTGCTCCAGCTGGGTATCGGCCCCATCGTCACGGCGAGTATCGTGCTGCAGTTGCTCGGTGGCGCGAACCTCCTGGGCCTGGACACTGACAACGACCCAAGAGACCAGGCCATCTACCAGGGCCTCCAGAAGTTCCTGGTGGTCGTGATGGTCGTCCTGACGGGCGCACCGATGGTGTTCCTCGGGAACTTCCTGCAGCCGAGCCAGCAGCTCGCGCAGTCGATGCCGGGCGGCGTGCTCGGCGTCCAGTTCCTGGTGTTCGCCCAGATTGCGGCCGGCGGCATCCTCCTCCTGTTCATGGACGAGGTCATCTCGAAGTGGGGCGTCGGGTCCGGCATCGGGCTGTTCATTGTCGCCGGCGTGAGCCAGAGCCTGGTCGGCGGGCTCGTCTTCTGGGAGGGCGGCGTCGGCAACCAGGGCCTGATTCCGACGTGGTTCGACATCATCGCCGGGAACGTCTCGAACATCCCGCCGTTACTGTCGATGGACGGGGTGGCGTTCCTGCTGATGCAGGCCGGCATCCTGGGGCTGCTCACGACGCTGTTCATCTACGTCGTGGTCGTGTACGCGGAGAGCGTGCGCGTCGAGATTCCCCTGAGTCACGCTCGCGTGAAGGGCGCCCGGGGCCGGTTCCCGGTGAAGCTCATCTACGCGAGCGTCCTGCCGATGATTCTCGTGCGTGCGCTGCAGGCGAACATCCAGTTCCTCGGCCAGATTCTGAACTCGTCGCTGGCGTCGATGCCGTCGTGGCTCGGCGTGTACGCGGACGGGCAGGTCGTGGGCGGGCTGTTCTACTACCTGGCACCCATCTACAATCCGAACGCGTGGATGTGGTGGACAGCGGGCACGAGCGCCGAGCCGTGGCAGGTCCTCATCCGTATCGCGGTGGACCTGACGTTCATGATCGTCGGCGGCGCCATCTTCGCGGTGTTCTGGGTCGAGACCGCGGACATGGGGCCGGACGCGACCGCGCGACAGATCCAGAACTCGGGGATGCAGATTCCCGGGTTCCGGAAGAACCAGGGCGTCATCGAGAAGGTGATGGAGCGGTACATCCCGCAGGTCACCGTCATCGGTGGGGCGCTGGTCGGGCTGCTCGCCGTGATGGCGAACATGCTCGGAACCATCGGGGACGTCACTGGCACCGGCTTGCTGCTGACGATCTCCATCACGTACAAGCTCTACGAGGAGATCGCCGAAGAGCAGATGATGGAGATGCATCCGATGATGCGGGAGATGTTCGGCGGCGGCGACGACTAACCGCGGAACACACCTTCTCCCCGTTCGCTGGCTGCGCAGCCGCTGCCGCGTCCGGGCTGGCTGGCGGTCGCGAATCCGAACGCTTATCAATTTTTAGGCCGGCCTAAATACATGGTCGGGAGATTCACGCGACGACAGTACCTCCAGAGCGCGGCGGCCGGCACGGCACTGCTCGCGGGCTGCACGAGCCCCGGCTCGGAGGACGCACAGGGCGACGACGGTCCGACGACTGCGGCCGACTCGAGTGGCTACGAGGCGTCGCTGGCGCCGGTCGGCGACGTCTCCTTCGACGAGCCGCCGGAGAGCGCCTTCGTGCTGTTCCCGCAGTACGCGGACATGGCCGTCGCGCTCGGCCACGGGGACGCCGTCAACTCCATCTACGTCCCCGGGATGAGCGGCCCGGCGATGCACAACTACTACGACCGCCTCGACGGCGTCAGCTTCGACTACGAGGGGCTGCCGGACCCACTCGCCGACGCCCTCGACCCCGAGGAGTTCTACGACCTCGACAGCGACGTCCACTTCCTCGACCCGGCGTACGTCCGCACGCAGGACAACTGGGACGCCGCCGACGTCGAGGACGTCGCGTCGAGCGTCGGCCCATGGTTCGGAAACTTCTACAGCGGCACACGCGCCCAGCCCCACGAGGCCTACCGCGACGACTACGAGTACTACACGCTCTGGGAGCTGTTCGGCCGCGTCGCCGACGTGTTCCAGGAGCGCCAGCGCTTCGAGGCGCTGCGGTCAGTGCACGACGACCTGCTCGCCACCATCGAGGAGGACCTGCCGCCGGAAGACGAACGCCCGACGGCCGTCCGCGTGACGTACAGCGAGGGGTCGTTTTACACGTACCACCTCAACAAGCCGGGGTACTGGCTGGCGGACACCCGGCCGCTTGGCGCGAAGGACGCGTTCGCCGACGAGAACTGGGCGAACCTCTGGGGGACGGTCGGCTACGAGACGATGCTGGAGGCGGACCCGGACGTAATTCTGCACCTCTGGGGGACGACGCCGACCTACGACATGGCGGACGTCCGCGAGCGGCTCCGTGACAGCGAGGTCGGCGGCCGGCTCTCGGCCCTGGCCGACGACCGCGTGTACGCGTCCGGGATGCGCTACCAGGGCCCGATCATGAACCTCTTCCAGCTGGAGATGACCGCCAAGCAGCTCTACCCCGACGTCTTCGGCTCGTGGCCGGGGTACGAGGCTGGCGCGTCCTACCCGGAGATTCCGGACGGCGAGCGTCTGTTCGACCGCAAGCGGGTCGCCGGCATCGTGACCGACGGCGCCTGACCCACCCGGCCGTCCCGTCCGGAGAGCGATTCAGGTATCGAACTCGAAGCGCGCGCCGCCGTCTTCCTCGTCGTCCGTGACGGAGACCCGCCAGCCGTGGTTCTCGGCCACGCTGTCGACGATGGCGAGCCCGAACCCGGTGCCGTCGTCGCTGGTCGTGAACCCCATCTCGAAGACCTCCTCGCGCTTCTCGTCGGGAATCCCGGGGCCGTCGTCGGCCACGTAGAACCCCTCCCGGTCGCCCTCGAGTTCACCGACGCGGACGGTCAGCGAGGTCGAGTCCCGGAAGGACGACCCCTCGAGCTGCGCGGGCTGTTCGGGCGTGGCGGCGTGCTCGACGGCGTTCCGGAAGAGGTTCTCGAGGAGCTCCTGGAGCCGGCCGGAGACCGCCTCGACGTCGCAGTTCTCGGCGTCGATGCCGATGTGCGCGTCACCGGTGTCGACGGCGTCCCACGCCGAGATGGCGGCGACCTGCAGCGACACCGGCTCGGTCTCGCGGTCGTCGGTGCCGTCGCGGGCCAGCGTCAGCAGTTCGTCCAGAATCTCGTCGACGCGGTCCAGGGAGTCCGCGACCGTGTCGAGGGCGTCCTCGTCGCCGGTCTCCCGGTACTGTTCGAGCCACCCCGTCGCGACGTTCAGCGGACTGCGGAGGTCGTGGCTGACGACGCTCGCGAACTCGTCGAGGCGCTCGTTCTGGGCTTCGAGCTCGCGGCGGCGGCGGTTGCGGTCGGTGACGTCGCGGAGGACGCCGATGGTGCCGCGGAACTCGTCGCCGTGCGGCCGGAGCGCGAGGTGGCACTCGACCACCCGAGTATCGTCGGTGCCGGCGGGGTGGACGCGGAACTCGAATTTTCCCTTCTCGGTGTCGTTGTCCGACGACAGCAGGGCGGCGATGGTCTCCCGGTACCGGGGGACGACCTCGGGGTCGAAGACGCCGGCGTCGACGAGGTCGGGGACGCTGTGCTCGGCGAGTTCCTCGCGGGACAGCCCGACGAGGTCGGCGGCGCGTCGGTTGCCGTCGACGTAGCCGGCGTCCTCGTCGACGATGAAGACGGCGTCGGGCGCGGTCTCGACGATGGTCTCGGCGCGGCGGCGCTGGCGTTCCTCCTCGCGGCGGTCGGAGATGTCCCGGCAGATGGCGAGCACGGCGGGGTCGCTGCCGTAGGTGATGGTGGAGGCCGTGAACTCGATGGGGACGCGGTCGCCGTCGACGGTCACCGCCTCGAACTCGTAGCGTCGCTCGGGGTCGTCGCCCTCCAGCCGCCGCTGGAGTCGGCTGAGCACTTTGTCCTGATACTCCGGCGCGATGACGTCGCCGACAGGCGTCCCCTCGACGGTCTCCGCGTCGGCGTTCAGGATGTCGGCGCCCTGCGGGTTCGCGAACTTCAGGACGCCGTCCTGTGCGACGAACACGCCGTCGCTGGCCTCCTCGACGACGGTGGCGTACTTCTCCTCGCTCTCCCGCAGGCGGCGTTCGCGCCGCCGGCGTTCTGTGACGTCCCGGACGACGCCCGCGGTCCCCTCGTAGCCGCCGTCGCCGGGCAGCAACGCGATGTGGACGTCGAGGTGCTCGACGCCGTCGGCCCAGTGGTCCCCGCTCATCTCGACGACTGCCGTGTCGTCGTCGTCCTCGATGAGGTCCACAATGGCCTGGTCGCCGGCAGCGAGGTCGTCGGGCGTGAGCAGTTCGGAGACGTGGCTGCCGAGCAGGTCCTCGCGGTTCCGGCCGCTGAGCTCGACGAACGCGTCGTTGACGAACGTGAACACGCCGTCCTCGTCGAGCGTGTAGACGGAGTCGCCGACCGCCTGCACGATGGTCTGGACGCGCTTGAGTTCGCGCTCGCGACGCACCCGGTCGGTGATGTCCGTGAACGAGGCGACGACGCGGTCGACGTCCTCAAAACGCTCCGCGTTTTGCTGGGCTGCGGAAGACTCCTGCGGCGTCTTCCGAACACCGCCGTCGCTGTCGAAGATGGGCGCGCAGTGCATCACGAGGTTCTTCTCCCAGCCGTCCGGGAAGACGACGGCGAGGCGTTCGCCGTGAACCGGCTCGCCGGTTCTGGCGACGCGGCGGGCCGGGTGGTCGCCCTCGGACAGCGGGTCGCCGTCGAGGTCGGCGAGCGTCCAGTCCGGGTCGACGGGGAACTCGGCGTCGGTGAGCCCGAGCGTCGCCGCCGCGCGGTCGGTCGCTGACGCCACCCGGCCGTCCGTGTCGAAGACCACCGACCCCGGGGTCGTGGCCAGCACCTGCTCGAGGAGGTGTTTCTCCTCGCGGAGCGCGGTCTGCGAGCGCTGGCGCTCGACGGCGTTGTGCACACGGTTGGCGAGCACGGCGTACTGGTCGGTGCCGGTGTCTTTCTGGAGGTAGTCGGTGACGCCCGCCGAGATGGCTTCGCTGGCGATCTCCTCGTTGCCCTTCCCGGTGAACAGGACGAACGGCAGGTCGGGGTGGTCCTCCCGGACGGCTTCGAGGAACTCGAGGCCGTCCATCCCCGGCATGTCGTGGTCGGAGACGATGCAGTCGACGGGCCCCTCCGTCGCGAGGTACTCGAGGGCGGACTCGGCGTCGCCGCGGGTCGTCACCGAGAACGCGTCGGACTCCCGCTGGAGGTACGTCGCGGTGAGGTCCGCGAGGGCGTCGTCGTCCTCGGCGAGGAGCACGGCGATGGAGTCGCCTGAGCCGTTCGTCATTTGCCCTCAATGTATGCCGGTCCCCAATAAACGTTGCAGTCGCTCCGACACCCACTTGACCCCGGCCCTCCAGCATCCCCCTATGGAAAGCGGGTGCGAGACGTAAGATGCGCGTACTCATCGTCGGCGCCGGGGAGGTAGGGTCGAGTATCGCGGGCAGTCTCGCGGACTCCCACGAGGTCGTCGTCGTCGACAGGGACGGCAGCCGCGTGGAGTCGCTGCAGTACGACCAGGATATCCTCGGCGTGACCGGGGACGGAACCGACCTGGCGGTGCTGGACGAAGCGGGCGTCGAGGCCGCCGACGTGGTCATCGCGGTGACGGACGACGAGGAGACGAACCTCACCATCTGCGCGACGGTGAAGACGACCAGCGACGCGTTCACCATCGCGCGCGTCGAACAGACCAACTACCTCGACACCTGGCAGGCCCACGAGGGCGCGTTCGGCGTGGACTTCCTCGTCTGCACGGACCTGCTGGCGGCCGAGACCATCGTACGAATCGTCGGGCTGCCCACTGCGCACGACGTAAATCCGTTCGCGGACGGCCGCGTGGAGATGGCGGAGTTCGACGTCCCCGAGGACAGCCCGGTCGCGGGGCAGACGGTCGCCGAGGCCGACCGGTTCGACGACCTGACGTTCGTGGCGGTGATTCCCACGGGCACCGACACGCCCGAGATTGCGGGCGGGGACACCGTCATCGAGCCGGGGGCTCGGGTGGTTGTCGTGGGGGTGCCATCGACGGTGCGGGCGTTCGCTCGCGCGCTCTGCAACGGCGACCGGCTGAACGAGGCCGAAGACGTGGTCGTCATCGGCGGGTCGAAGACCGGCGAGCTGACCGCCGAACTGCTGGGCGACCGCGGCCTGTCGCCGCGCATCGTGGAGGTCGACCCGGAGCGCGCCCGCGAACTCGCAGAGGGCGTCCCGTCGGCGACGGTGCTGTCCCACGACGGGACCGACCCCGAGTTCCTGACTCGGGAACACGTCCAGGACGCCGACGTCGTGGTGGCGTCGCTGGGGACCGACGAGCGGTCGCTGCTCGCGGCGCTGCTGGCGAAGCGCGTGGGCGCCGAGCGAGCCATCGCCGTCGTCGAACAACCCCGGTACGTGGAGCTGTTCGAGGCGGTCGGCGTGGACGTCGCCGTCAATCCCCGCGAGGTGACGGCCGAGGAGATCACGCGGTTCACGCGCGAGCGCCGCGCCGAAAACGTCGCCATCATCGGGTCCGGCGGCGCCGAAGTGCTGGAGGTCGAGATCGACGACGAGAGCGTGCTGGCGGGCCGCACGATTCAGGACGGCGCTGCCGACCTGCCCAGCGGCGTCGTGGTCGGCGCCATCACGCGCGGTGACGAACTGGTGACGCCGCGCGGCGACACGGTCGTGGAGGTCGGCGACCACGTCGTGGCGTTCGTGCAGGCCGACGCTATGACGGAAGTCACGTCGAAGCTATGAGTCTGCGTGTGGACTGGCGGGCGAGCGCCGCGCTGGTCGGCACCGTCGTGAAGTGGCTGTCTGTGCCGCTGCTGGTGCCACTGGGGGTGAGCCTCTACTACGGCGACGGCGGCCTGGCGGCGTTCGTCGTGACAATCGCCGTCGCGCTGGTCGTCGGGTCGGCGATGGAGCGGCTGGGCGACGTCGAGAACATCGGCAGTCGGGAGGGGTTCCTGATGGTGGCGGGGACGTGGCTCGCGGCGAGTCTCGTCGGCGCGCTGCCGTATCTCGTGGCGGCCCACGGCATCCCGGGGGTCGCCGCGGCGAGCGCGCCCGCGTCGACGCTCGCGAACCCCGCGAACGCGCTGTTCGAGACGATGAGCGGCTTCACGACCACCGGAGCGACCGTGCTCGGCGACATCTCCTTCGACACGCACTCCCACGGTATCCTGCTGTGGCGCCAGCTCACCCAGTGGCTCGGTGGCATGGGCATCGTGGTGCTCGCGGTCGCGATTCTCCCGGAGCTGTCGGTCGGGGGCGCACAGCTGATGGACGCCGAGGCGCCCGGGCCGGGCATCCAGAAGCTCACGCCGCGCATCGCGGAGACGGCGCGCGCACTCTGGCTGGCGTACGCCGGCATCACGGCGTTCGAGGTACTGCTCCTGTACGGCCTCCACATCGGCGGGTACGCGCCCAACATGGGGCTGTACAACGCCGTCGCCCACGGCTTCACGACGATGGCGACCGGCGGCTTCAGCCCCGAAGCGCGCTCCATCGAGGCGTTCACGGGCGTCGTCCAGTGGGTCATCGTCCCATTCATGTTCGCGGCGGGGACGAACTTCGCGCTCATCTGGCAGGCGCTGACCGGCGACCTCGACGCGCTGTTCGGGGACGCCGAGTTCAAGTTCTACGCCGGCGTCGTCGGGACGGTCACGGCGCTGCTCGCCGGCCTGCTGTTCGCGGGGCCGACCCTCGAGGTCGTCGTCGGGCCGGTCGCCGGCGAGGCCGAGGTGTCGCTGCGACACGCGGCCTTCCAGGCGGCCTCCATCGTGACGACGACCGGATACGCGAGCATGGACTTCGCGCAGTGGAGCGAGCCCGCGAAGTACGTCCTGTTCCTCGCCATCTTCGTCGGCGGGAGCGCTGGCAGCACCGGCGGCGCGGTGAAGATGGTGCGGTGGCTGGTCATCATCAAGAGCCTCAAGCGAGAGCTGTTCACGACCGTCCACCCGGAGGCCGTACGGCCGGTCCGGCTGGGCGGCCGGGCGCTCGACGAGGCCGGCGTCCGCGGCATCTACGCGTTCACCGCCGTCTACGTCGCACTGTTCGCGTTCGGCACGGTGTTCGTCGCCATCGACTCATCACGCATCGAGGAGACGCTGTCGGCCATCGAGGTGATGAGCGCCGTCGCCGCGACGCTCGGGAACGTCGGTCCGGGCTTCGGGATGGTCGGTCCGATGGGGAGCTACCTTCCGCTCACCAACGCGACGAAACTCGTGATGGTCGTGCTGATGTGGGTTGGGCGACTGGAGGTCATTCCCGTGCTCGTCCTGTTCACGCGGTCGTACTGGCAGGGCTGACGGCAGGACGGACGGGAGAGGTGACTCCCCCGTCCGGCCGTCAGGGGTCGAGCCCGTAGATGGCGGCGCGCGCGAACACCAGCACGGGGATGATTTCGAGGCGACCGATCCACATGTTCAGCAGGAACATCGCCTCTGCGACCGGCGGCATGCTCGGGCCGGTGATGCCCGACGAGAGGCCGACGTTGCCCTGTGCGCTGGCGACCTCGAACAGGGCGTCGGCGTACCCGAACTCGGGGCCGGCGACGTTCACGAGGACGAGACTCGCCGCGACCAGCAGGACGAGCCACAGCAGCGTGACGATGGCGGCCTCGCTGAACTCCCGCTCCATCGATTCCCGGTCGAGCGTGCGGCCGTCGATGCGCGCGGTGACGACGGCGTTCGCGGGCAGGAACACCCGGGAGAACTGCCAGACGAACCCCCGGACGGCGGTGTAGGCGCGGACGATCTTGATGCCGCCGACGGTCGACCCGGCGGCGCCGCCGACGACCATCGCGCCGACGACAAGCACCTTCGCGCCGGCGACCCAGCGGCCGATAGGCGCGGACTGGAAGCCCGTGCAGGTGAGCGCGCTCACCCACTGGAAGGTGGCGTCCCGCACGGCGTCGGCCTGCTGGGGGGAGAGCCACGGGAGCTCGACGACGACCGGCGTCCACGGCGTGAACGCGCCCGTCGTCGCCGGCACGGTCGTGGCGTTCTGTGCCGCGAGTACGACGATGCCCAGCCCGAGGAGCGCGAACAGCCAGCGGGTCTGGAGGTCGTCGCGGAGCACACCGAGGTCGCGTTCGGACAGCAGGAGGTAGTGGACCGGGAACGCGATGGCGCCCAGCACCATGATGGGCAGGAGTGTGGCCTCGACGACCGCCGAGTCGTAGGTCGCGATGGAGTTGTCGGTGACGCTGAACCCGCCGGTGGTGAGGCCGGTCATGGCGTGGTTGAGCGCCTGCCAGCCGGCCTCCCACAGCGGCAGCGCGGCGCCGTAGTCGCTCGTTCGGATGGCGGCGAACAGCAGGACCACCGCCACCGCGGTGTACCCGAGCACGAGCTTCCAGACGGTCCGGACCGTGGAGACGACGCTCGGGTGAATCTTCTCCTCGCGGGCCTCGCTGCGGTAGAGTGCGTAGCTCCCGGAGCCCGGGCGGGCGAGGATGGACACCGTGAGGACGACGACGCCGACGCCGCCCACCCACTGCGTGAGCGACCGCCACCACTGGATGGTGCGGGGCAGCGACGGCTCGTGGATGGCCATCGTCAGCCCGCTGCCCGTCCAGCCGCTCATGCTCTCGAAGAGCGCGTGCAGGGGGTTGCGGAAGTACGCGAGACTGGACAGCGTCGTGGTGTCTGCGACTGCGACGCGTGTCCAGTCCGCGCCGGCGGGCACGAAGCTCTCCATGACAGCCGGTGGTGTCAGCCACGCTGTGAACAGGAACGGGAGCGCGCCGACGACCGCGACGGAGAACCAGCCGCCGGCGGCGATGACCATCCCGTGTTTCATCTTCGGGTCCGGCGCGTCGGCGAAGCGGCGGCGGGCGGCGCCGCCGACGGCAGCACTCGCACCGCCGGCGAGCAGGAATCCCAGCGCTGCGTGCCACTCCCGGAAGACGACGGCGACGAGGACGCTCACCGACATGAGGGCCGCGGCGATGAGCACGAGTCCGCCGACGTCTCTGGCGATCGTCGCGAGGTCCCGCCGGTAGCTGGCCCTGGACATCGTCGGTCAGGGGTCGGCGCGCTCGAAGAGGTCGAGGATGTCCGGGGTCGCGCCGCTCGCAGAGTACACCGTGACGACGTCGCCGGCCTCGATTCTCGTCCCGCCGCGCGGCGTGATGGGGTCGCCGTTGCCGTTTCGCTCGATGGCGACGACGAGTGAGTCCGCCGGGAGCACGTCCTCCTCGGCGAGTGTCAGCCCAGCGATGGGGGCGCCCTCGGCGACCTCGACCTCGAACACTTCCGCCTCGTCGCCGACGCGCATGAAGTCCACGATAGACGGCCTGACGATGGCCCGGTAGAGGTAGTCGGCGATGAGCCGCTGGGGGTTCTCGACGACGTGGACCCCCGCCTGCCGGTAGAGGTTCATGTGCTCGGTGTCGTTCACGACGGAGACGACCGTCGGCACCTCCAGTTCCTCGGCGAGCAGGCAGACCATCACGTTCGTCGCGTCGTCGTCGGTCGTGGCGATGATGGCGTCTGCGCGGTCCGCGCCCGCGTCCTCGAGGGTGTCCTTGCTCGTGGCGTCGTCGTTGACGACCAGACAGTCGTAGTCCTGAGCGGCGCGCTCGGCCCGCTCCGGGTCGCGCTCCACGACTGCGACCTCGTTGCCGTCTTCGGTCGCCGTCTCGATGAGCGGCGTGCCGGTGTCACCGGCGCCGACGATGATGATGTACATGGCTGTGTGCAGTCGGCCGCGTGGGTGACGGCGACCGATCTGGTGGGGTGCGGTACTGGCTCGCGGAGTGTGAAAAGTGAATCGCTCGCTCGGTCAGCCGAACAGCCGTTCGAGAACCGACTTCGACCGCTCTTTCTCTGCGAGGACGACCGAGCAGTCGACCTTGTCGACGACGTCGAGGACGAGCGACCCCGTGACGAGTCGGCGGAGCAGGCCGCGCTCGGTCGCGCCGACGACCAGCATCGTGGCGTCTTCGGCTGCCGCAGCGATGGCGGCCTCGACGTCGCCCGTCTCGACGCGGGTCTCTGCGTCCTCGAGGTCTCGAGCGGCCGCCCACTCCTCGAGGAACGCCTCGCCCTCGTCGGGGTCGTCCGCGACGTGCAGCAGGGTCACCTCGCTGCCGAACTGGTCGCGGAGGTAGCGCGCGACGGCGGCGCCCAGGTCGGTGTCGGGGCCACCAGCAGTCGGGAGCACGACCCTCGACGGGTCGAAGCCCCGGTCTTTCATCACGAGCACGTCGTACGGCAGGTCGCCGGCAACTTCGTCGACCGCAGACTCGGCGCGACCCGGCGAGCCGTGGCTGTCTTCGCCCCACCCCATCACGAGCACGTCGGCGTCGTGGGACTCGGCGGCGTCGAACACCTCCTCGAACGAGCGGTGTGAGAGAACGGTGTGCGTCTCGACGGGGACGCCGAAGTCTTCGGCGTCGGCCTTCGCGTCCGTCAACAGCTGCTCGCTCTCGGCGGCGTCAGTGAACTGTTCGAGGTGGTCGCGGGCGTACGCCAGGCTCGTCTGGTCGGGCACCTGGACGATGTGGAGCGCGACCACGCGGCCGCCGTTGGCTTTCGCGGCGGCCGCACCGAGCGAGATGAGGTCTTTCTCGGTTTCGGGGTTCGCGAGCGGGACCACTACCCGGTAGTCGCCGCCGTCGGGCTGGACCCCGCTCGCAGCGGAGACGGCCGCGTCCGGCATCTCGTCGGCACGCGAGAGCACGTACTGTCCGAGGATGCCCTGTTTGCCCGTACGGCTCCGGGCGTACAGGAAGTACCAGAGTACGGCGCCGGCGACGAGCGCGACGCTCAACGCGATGATGGTCTCGCTGATGAACGCGATGAGCGCGAACGAGGTGAGCATCCCGAGAATCGGCGTGAACGGGTACAGCGGCACCTCGAAGTCGGGGTCGTAGTCCGCGGGGTCCGCCTCCCGCATGACGATGAGCGCGACGTTCAGCAGGCCGTAGATGATGAGGTGGAGCACGCTGCCCATCGTCGCCAGCGCCTCGACCGTTCCCGCGGCGATGAACGCGAGGATGAGGAGACCGGTGACGGCGATGGACCGGTACGGGGTCGAGAACCGGGGGTGGATCTCGTTCAGCGACGGCGTGACGATGTTGTCCCGTCCCATCGCGAAGTTGATGCGGGAGGACGCGAGGATGGACGCGTTCGCGGACGACGCCGTAGCGAGTAGCCCCCCGAACAGCAGTGCGGCGGCACCGATCGGCCCCATCAGGAGGGCGGCGACTTCCACGACGGCGATCTGGTCGTCACCGAGCGACGCGATGAAGCCGGGGTCGACGGCGGCGCTCATCGCGACGAGGACGAACGCGTAGATGACTGTGACGAGGAGGACGCTGCCGATGACCGCCCGCGGGAGGTTCCGTCCGGGGTCTTTGATCTCCTCGGCGACGCTCGTGATCTGGACGAATCCGAGATAGGAGACGAAGATGATGCCGGTCGTCGTGAGCATCGGCCCGAAGCCCTTGCTGGCCGGGAGGTTCGCGGTCTCGGCGTTCAGTGCGCCGAACGTCGTGAATACGGCGAGGATAGCGACCAACAGCACGACGATGACGTTCTGGAGCCGCCCTGTCTCCTTCGCGCCGACGTAGTTCACGGCGACGAACAGCGCCGCGCCGGCGAGCGCGACGAGTTTCACCGAGGAGACGACGACGGGACCGAACACGAACGCGTCCGGCATACCGACGATGTTCCCGATGTACTGGCCGAACCCGAACATGTAGAACGCGGACGCGAACGCGAGGCCGAGCCAGTTCGCCCAGCCGGCGATGGAACCGAACAGCGGGCCGAGCGCGTGGTTGACGTAGTAGTAGGCGCCCCCCGAGCGCGGCATCGCGGTCCCGAGTTCGCTCGCGGACAGCGCCGTCAGCAGGGCAATACCGCCCCCCAGCAGGAAGGAGACGACGGCGAACGAGCCCGCCTCCGTGATCGCCTGCCGAGGGAGCACGAAGATACCGGCGCCGATCATCGTCCCGACACCGATGGTCAGCGCGGCGAGTGGGCCGAGGTCTTTCGCGAGGTCGTCCTCACTCATCGTCGTCGTCCTCCACCGTCGGCGGGTCGTCGGCAGCCACAGCGCTGGCGGTCGGGTCGGCTCCGTCTTCGTCGTCGTCGTCGTCGTCTCCTGGTTCGTCGCCGGCTGGGAACGCGAGGACGGGACGGTCGGCGCGCTTCACGAGGTTACGAGTGTCGTCTCCGGTGAGCAGGTCGAGCCAGCGGCTGCTCTCGCGGGGGGTGAACGCGACCGCCGAGGCGTCGTGGTCGCGGGCCGCGTCGAAGACGCCGTCGGCGATGTCCGTCGCGAACACGACCTCGGTCTCGCAGGGGACGCCGGCGTCGTCACACGCGTCCGTGACGACGGCGAAGACGTCCGCGGCGTACTCCTCGCGCTGCTCGACCCCGGCCTTGTCGATAGCGCCGCCGGCCTTCTCGACGACGTGGACGGCGACGACTTCGCCGCCGGCGTCGGCGACGTACGGGAGCACTGCCTCGCACGTGTCACGAGCGTCGCCCTCGCTGGCGACCGGGAGGACGACCCGTTCGAGCAGGTCACCCATTCGGACCACCCGGGGTCGCTGGCGGCAGACCGCCGGCTAGCGGCGTTTCGTACTGAGAAATCATACCTGGAGGGTGGACGCGCAAGAACTTATAGCTTCGAATTTCGGCGGCGGCTTCGGGGACAGGGAGGGGGCGGGACCGTTCGCCGTTCCCGCGCCGTGTCGGGTACGCTGCGAGTAACTAACCGCTGCCGGCGGGGGCCTGTAGGTATGTCGGAGGGAAAGCAGTCCTCACGGGGCGGTCGCGCGCGGGAGGCCAGCGAGCGCGTGTACGCCGTGGCGCTGCGGGCGCTCGCGGCGCTGGTCGTCCTCGTCACGTTCGCCGGTCTCGCGTACCTCGTCTACGAGGGGCGAATCGACGGCGGCGCGCTTCTGCTGTACGCCGGCGTCATCCTCGGGTACGTCCTCAACTCGGCGTGGCAGCGACAGTAGCCGAGCAGAGCCACCGCTGCTCAGACTTCGACCGCCCAAAGGCGGAAGTCCCCGGGGAGCCCGTAGACCTCCCGGAAGACGGCGTCGACGAACTGGCCGACGCGCTCGTCGTCGGCGCGCGCGTCGATGCGGACGTTCGTCCCGGGAGACTCCTCGGCGGTGTCCGGCTCGACGTCCGTCCGGTCGGCGACGGTGAACGCCCCGTACCGGCCGAGGACGGAGTTCAGGGAGTCGAGTTCCTCGGTGGTGCAGTCGAGGTTCAGCGTGCCCTCGGCGAACTGCACCCACGGCGGGAGGAACTCGGGGTCGCCGCTGGGGTCGGTGGCGGCCTCGAGAGTGCAGAACTGGCTGTCGCGCTCGCGGTGGGCGGCGACCGTGTCGGCGACGAGGTCGATGCGGTCGGCCTCGGTGTCGGCGTCGAATCGGGTCATGGCGGTGCTTGGCGGCGCACCCACAAATCAGGCGGGGTGTGCGAGCGCGCTCACCCAGCGGCCGTCGGCGTCCACGTCGCCGGCGAGTCCGGCGTGGGCGAGCAAGCGCTCGAACTGGCCGGCGTCGTAGTACGCGAAGTAGCGGTCGTCGCCGTCGGCGTGGTCGTCGTCGGGTTCGAAGCCATCGCCGTCGCCGCGCTTCACCGAACAGAAGAACGTACCGTCGGAGCGGAGGACGCGACGGCACTCCGCGAGCGCGGCGGGGAGGTCTGCGGGCGGGACGTGGTGGAGGCTCGCGCACGCCCAGACGCCGGCGACGGTGTCGTCGGCCAGCGGAAGTCGGCGTGCGTCGCCGCGGGCGAAGTGGCCGTCTTCGACGTCTCGGCGGGCGGCGTCGAGAAACGACGCGGTGACGTCGACGCCGACGACGTCGAGGCCGCGGTCGGCGAAGACGGCCGCGTCGCTCCCGGGGCCACAGCCCAGGTCGAGCACCCGGTCGCCAGACAATGCGTCGAAGAACGGGTCGCCGAAGTCGTCGGCGACGCTACCGCGGGAGTATTTCTCCGTGTACGCGCGGGCGTTCGACTCGTACGTCGTCGCCGTCTGGAGGGCTTCGTCCACGCCCACCCCTGCGGCCGGAGGGCACTTGACGATTCGGCCGGGAACGACACGCCCTTGAACGGGGCCAGTGAAGGGAGCGTATGAGCAACCCGCACGTACTGCTGCTGGGCGCACCGGGCGCCGGGAAGGGAACGCAGAGCCGCCGACTGGTCGACGAGTTCGGCATCGAGCACGTGACGACGGGCGACGCGCTCCGCGAGAACAAACAGATGGAGACGGAGTACGGGACGCCCGCCGAGTACATGGACGCCGGCGAGCTCGTGCCGGACCCGGTCGTCAACGAGATTGTGAAGGTCGCGCTGGAGGAGGCCGACGGCTACGTCCTCGACGGCTACCCCCGCAACGAGAGCCAGACGGAGTACCTCGACTCCATCACGGACCTCGACGTGGTGCTGTACCTCGACGTCGCCGAGGACGAACTCGTGCGACGGCTGACGGGCCGCCGGGTCTGCGACGACTGCGGGGCGACGTTCCACGTGGAGTTCGACCAGCCCGAGGAGGAGGGCGTCTGCGACGAGTGCGGCGGCGACCTCTACCAGCGGGAGGACGACACGGAGGAGACCGCCCGAGAGCGCATCTCGGTCTACGAGGAGAACACGACTCCCGTCGTGGAGTACTTCCGCGACCAGGGCGTGCTCGTCGAGGTCGACGGCGAGCGCACGCCCGACGAGGTCTGGACGGACGTCCGTGACGCCGTCGCCGAGCGCGCCGACTGACGACCGCAACCGTCTTTTTCGCCGCGATTTCGCTGTCCACCAGCGACAGCGCCACGGCGATAGCCAGTTTTTCTCTCCCCAACTAGTTTATTAATTAATCTAAACTGTAGCTAGAAAAGTATCAAGACGGGTGAGGTCGTGGATTCGAGTGCCATGTTGGGCAACGACAGGGACCAGACGCGTCGAGACGTACTCAAACTCGCCGGCGGCACACTCGCCAGCGTCGGCCTCACCGGGCTGGCGTCGGCGCGCGGGAACGACAGCACCGTCGAAGTGAACGTCGGCTACAGCGACGCCAGCGGGAAGCGCGCGGCGAAAGCCGAGGCGGCGGGCGTCGTCCGCGAGTTCAACTTCGACGCGCTCACGATTCGCGTCGACGAGAACGCCATCCAGGGGCTCTCGAAGCGCCCGGACGTCCGGTACGTCGAGCGCAACGGCACGATGCACGCGCTCGGCCAGCAACTCACGTGGGGCGTCGACCGCGTGGACGCCGACGTCACGTCCGCGAACGGCGAGACTGGTGCGGGCGCCGACGTCGCCATCATCGACACCGGTATCGACTCCGACCACCCCGACCTCGTCGACAACCTCGGCGCCGGCAAGGCGTTCGTGAAGGCGAAGGGGAACTACGCCGAGAACTGGGACGACGACAACGACCACGGCACGCACTGCGCGGGCATCGCGGGCGCCGTCGACAACGGGCAGGGCGTCCGCGGCGTCTCCACCGAGGCCACGCTGCACGCCGTGAAAGTTCTGGGCAAGCGCGGCTCGGGGTCGTACTCCGACATCGCGGCGGGTATCGAGTACACCGCCGACCAGGGCTGGGACGTCGGGTCGCTGAGCCTCGGCGGCTCCTCCGGCTCCCAGACGCTGAAGGACGCCTGCTCGTACGCGCAGGACAAGGGCGTGTTCCTCATCGCCGCGGCCGGCAACGACGGCCCGTGTGGCGACTGCGTCGGCTACCCGGCCGCCTACGAGGAGTGTCTCGCGGTCTCCTCGTCCGCGCAGGACGACTCGCTGTCCGACTTCTCCTCGACCGGTCCAGAGGTCGAACTCGTCGCGCCCGGTACCGACGTCTACTCGACAGTGCCCGGCGGCTACGACACGTTCTCCGGCACGTCGATGGCGACCCCGCACGTGGCGGGGGCCGCCGGCCTCCTGGTGGCCAACGGCGACACGAACAGCGACGCCCGCAGCCAGCTGAAGAGCACGGCCGAGGACATCGGGCTCGCCAGCAACGAGCAGGGCAGCGGCCTGCTCGACGCTGCAGCGGCCCTCGGCCTCGACTCCTCGGACGACTGACGCCGACCGCCGACTGGCCCCCGGCTTCCCTGCGGTGAGCCACACGGCTCCGCACGCCGGCGTGCGCCACCACCACCACCGCCACACCTACCACCACTCCGAGTGTCTCCACCACCAATGACGGAATCCGACCACAGCGACGCCGACGACGACGACGGCGTACTGGAGGCGACAGCAACGGCGACAGTGAGCGACGACGGCGCCCTCACGGTGACGCTCGCGGTCGAGAACCCGACAGACCACTCCGTCGAGTGTTCGTTCCGGGACGGCCAGCGAATCGAGGTCGTCGCCGAACGCAACACCGATGGCACCGAGCGCTGGCGGTACAGCGACGGCCGCATGTTCTCGATGGCGACCGGGACCGAGACGGTGGCGGGCGGCGGCGAGCTCTCCTTCGACGCGACGTGGCCGGACCCCGACCCCGGCGACTACCTGGTCCGGGCGTGGCTCGTAGCGGCCGACGCCACGGCCGAGGGAACCGTCGAAGTCGTCGTCGACTAGCGGTCTCACAGCCGCGAGCGCACGCCAGAGTGCGACAGTCCGACCGGGCGGGGTTCCGTAAGCGATTCAAGCGGTCAACACCAAAGCGCGGACGAGATGGCACGAACCGCGGAGAAAGTGCGGTCGCTGGTGCGGGAGGACCCCGAGATGGCGACCATCCTCGAGGACCTCCTCGACCACGACGGCGACCTCCAGTGGCAGGACGTCAGCGACGACGTCTCCACCGGCCAGTGGGGCCGCCTCCTGGAGAAAGACATCCTCGTCGAGGGCGAGGACGGGTTCCGGTTCGCCGACCCCGAGGGCGTCGAAGACGGTCTCGCGCCCGACGACGACGACGGCGACGACGACGCCCCCGAGAGCTCCTCGTGGTCGACGTACGACAAACTCGCCGGCGTCGGCGCCGTCGGCGCGATGATCGGGTACAGCTACCCACCGATCCGGAACGGCATCGGTGGCGGCATCGACGTCCTGCTCGGACCGCTGGACGCGATACTGCCGTTCTACGTCGTCATCCTCGTGTTGGCGGTGCTCACGGGCCTGTACTCCACGCTCCTGCAGGCGAACCTCACCGACATGGACAAGATGTCGGAGTATCAGGAGCAAGCACAGGAGCTCCAGGACAAGATGTCCGCCGCGAAAGAGCGCGGCGACGAGGCCGAGGTCGAGCGCCTGCGCGAGGAGCAGATGGAGGCGTTCGGCGACCAGGCCAGCATGCTCAAAGAGCAGTTCCGGCCGATGGTGTGGATCATGCTGCTCACCATCCCGGTGTTCCTCTGGATGTACTGGAAGCTCGGCACCGGCCGCGTCCCCACCAGCGAGCTCACGATGGTCCTGCCGCTCATGGGCGAGGTCAACCTCAACTCCGGGCAGGTCCTCGTGTTCCCGGCGTGGATTGTCTGGTACATGCTGTGCTCGTTCAGCTTCTCGAACGTCATCCGGAAGTCGCTGAACATCCAGACGACGCCGACGTAACCCGGCCCGCTGCGAGCGCACTCCGGGTTGTGTGCGTGCCGGCGGTGCGGTGCTGTCCGCGGTTCAAAACCTCTTTGTCCCGGCCGCTCCCAGCACGGATATGTTAGTCACGATCTCCGGACCGCCGGGGAGCGGGAAGAGCACGGTCGCGTCGACACTCGCGGACCACCTCGACTACGACCACGTCTCGGGGGGCGACATCTTCCGCGGGCTCGCGGAGGACCGCGGGCTGACTCTCGAGGAGTTCAACGAGCTCGCCGAGGAGGACCCCCAGATCGACAAAGACCTCGACCGGCGGCTGCGGGAGACCGCACGCGACCGCGACGACGTCGTCCTCGAGTCGCGGCTGGCGGGCTGGATGGCCGGCGAGTACGCCGACATCAAGATCTGGCTGGACGCCCCGATGAGCGTGCGGGCGCGACGCATCGCCGAGCGCGAGGACAAGACGCCGGCGGCGGCGCGCGCGGAGACCGAGAAGCGCGAGCAGTCCGAGACCCAGCGCTACGAGGAGTACTACGCCATCGACTTCGACGACATCACCATCTACGACCTCTCGGTGAACACCGCGCGCTGGGGGCCCGACGCCGTCACGGACATCGTGCTGGACGCCGTCGACGCCTACCAGGCCGAGCGCGACGAGGGCCCGACGCCCATCGAGAACGTCCGCTACCAGTTCTAACACACCATGCCACTCCGAGCCCCGCCCGCCGACCGCGACCCCGACGCCGTCCTCGAGTTCGGCGTCGTGAACCTCGACAAACCGCCGGGACCGTCGGCTCACCAGGTGTCGGCGTGGATTCGGGACATGGTCGGCGTCGAGAAGGCCGCGCACGCCGGCACCCTCGACCCGAAAGTCACCGGCTGCCTGCCCGTGTTGACTGGCGCTGCGACCCGGCTGGCGCCCGCGATGCTGGAGGGGTTCAAGGAGTACGTCACCGTGCTCGAGCTCCACGACGACCCGCCGCGGAACTTCGAATCGGTCGTCGCGGAGTTCGAGGGCGACGTCTACCAGAAGCCGCCGAAGAAGTCGGCGGTCGCCCGCCGGCTGCGCAGCCGGGAGGTCTACGACCTCGACGTGCTCGACGTCGACGGCCGGCAGGCGCTCCTGCGGATTCGCTGCGAGTCCGGGACGTACATCCGGAAGCTCTGCCACGACATCGGGCGCGCGCTCGGCACGAACGCCCACATGGGCCACCTCCGGCGGACCGCCACCACGCCGTTCGACGACACCGACCTCGCTACCCTCCACGACCTCGCGGACGCGCTCGCGTGGCTGCGCGACGAGGACGACACCGAGCCGCCGGGGACGCCCGAGGAAGCGCTCCGCGCCGTCGTCCAGCCCGCCGAGCGCGCACTCACGCACCTGCCCAGCATCACTATCGCTGACTCGGCGGCCCGCGAAGTCGCTAACGGCGCCCCCGTCTACGCGCCCGGCGTCCTCCGGGCCGACGACGACGCCGTCGACACGGACGGGCTCGTCGGCTGCTACACCGAGGACGGCTCCGCCGTCTGCCTCGGTCGGCTGGTCGGCGACCCCGACGGCGACACCGGCACCGTCGTGGACCTCGAACGCGTCCTCGTCTGACGAACCACGCCGCCGTCGAAGCGAAGGCCTTAATGCCGGACCGCGCGTCCTCCCGAGTGCGGGACCGTGGGGTAGCGGTATCCTCGGCGCATGGGGTGCGTCGGACTCGAGTTCGAATCTCGACGGTCCCACTTTTCGCGGAGCGAAATGAAAGTATAGAGGCGAGTGCAGCGAGCCTCTAGCAGTCCCACTTCTGGCGGTTCTGTCTTCGATTCCGAGTGGCGACGTCGAGTAGACCGGAGACCAGTGTCGTCGGGAGCGGTTCCGTTCTGGCGTGTCGGGCGCGCGGAAACGCTAATCACGGTTGCCGTGCTAGTCGTACACACGCATGCGAGTACGTGAGGCGGCGAGGGAGGACCTCGAGGGGATTCGTGCGGTCGCCGAGGCGTCCTGGGAGCGGGACTACACCGACCTCTTGACACGGGACACGGTCACGTCGGGGGTCAACGACTGGTACGACGAGGAGACGCTCCGGGACCAGATTGCGGGCGAGCGAACCCCCGTCCTGGTGGCGGAGAGTGAGGCCGAGCAGGACGACGTTCGTCGCGGCGTCGTGGGGTTCGCGCACGGGTACGCGGACGTGGACGTCGGGCACGTGTTGCGGCTGTACGTCCACCCGGCGGAGCGCCGGGCGGGTGCGGGCGAGCAGTTGCTGTCGGCGACCGTGGCGGCGCTGCGGGAGCGCGGCGTCGACGAGGTGAACGCGACGGTGCTGGCGGCCAACGAGCAGGGGCGAGCGTTCTACGAGTCGCTGGGGTTCGAGCAGGTCGACGAGGCGGAGACGACAATCGGCGGGGAGACGCACCCCGAGGTCCGCTACGCGCTCGAGGAGGGAACGCTCGAGGCGTCGCGACGGGAGCCGTGACACTACGCCGCAGTGTCTGCCGTACCAGCCGGGTACAAGGCTGAAACGACCCTGCCAGCAGTGGTACGTATCGGATTGCCCAACCCCGGGACATGGACCCTCCCGACATCTCGGTCGACGACGATGGAACCGTGCGGTACGCCATCGACCCCCACCCGGACACGGCGGAGTTCGACCTCCTTGCGGGTATCGCCGAAGTGGAGGGCGTCGACATGGACGAGCTGCCGTCGCTGTACACGGCCGTGAACCGGTTCGTCGAGGAGCTGTTCGGCGAACCGCCGTCGGCGACGGCACACGTGGAGCTGTCGTTCTCCTACGCGGGCTACCGGGTGAACGTAGACCAGAACGGGCACATCCGGCTCGTGCCGGTCAAGGAGTCGCTGCCCGAGGAGGAGTAGTCAGGCGACGTTACGCTCGACGAGGTCGTCACCGCCGTCGGCGAAGCGGTCGCTGGCGAGGACGTCGACGTCGACGACCGAGGTGTCGCCGTCGAGGCAGAGGTCGGCGACGATTCGGCCGGTCGCGGGTGCGTGCTGGAAGCCGTGGCCGGAGAACCCGGCGGCCGTCACGAGGCCGGGGACGGTCTCCTCGACGACTGGATGGTGGTCGGGGGTGACCGCGTAGAGGCCCGCCCAGCCGCGCTTGATACCGGATTCCGCGTCGAAGTACGTGGTGTAGGCGGCGGCGCGTTCGACGGCGTCGGCGGCCCAGTCGAGGTCCATCGACTGCGAGTAGTGGTCCGGGTCGACAGCCGGGTCGTCGCCGCCGAAGTGGCCGCCGACGAGCGCGGCGCCGTCGCGCTCGGGCCGGAAGTACGACCCCGTGTCGAGGTCGATGGTGAGCGGGACGTCCTCGGGGACGGGTTCGGTCGGGTCGACGACCGCAATCTGGCGGCGGCGCGGTTCGATGGGCAGCGCGGCGTCCGCGAGGTCGGCGAGTCGGCCGGCCCAGGCGCCGGCGGCGTTCACGACGTAGTCAGCTTCGAGGCGGCCGTCTTCGGTGTCGACGCCGACAACCCGGTCGCCGTCCCGGAGCACGTCGGTCACAGCGGTGTTCGTGCGGACGTCGACGCCCGCCTCCCGAGCGGCGCTGGCGTACCCCTGGACGGCGAGGTTGGGGTCGGCGAAGCCGTCCTCGGCGTGGTAGGTCGCTGCGGCGAACTGCTCGGGCTCGAGGCCGGGACAGTACTCGGTGGCGTCTCGGGGGTCGAGAAAGACGCTGTCGACGCCGCGGGCCTGCTGCAGTTCGACGTTCGCGCGGAACTGGTCGACCGTGGCGTCGTCGCGCGCGAGGAAGAGGTAGCCCGGTTTGCGGTACGCGATGTCGACGCCGAAGCGGCCCTCGAAGTCGTCCCAGACCTCGCGGCTCGCCACCGAGAGGTCGACGTTGACGGCCGTGGAGAACTGGCAGCGGATGCCGCCGGCGGCTCGTGCGGTGCTGGCGTTGCCCAGTGCCCCCTTCTCGCAGAGTGTCACGTCGGCGCCCCGGTCGGCGAGCGAGTACGCGGACGCGAGCCCGACGATGCCGCCGCCGACGACGACCACGTTCATGTGCGTAGTTCACACTCCCCATCGGAGATAAGTGTACGGTTCGCCAGGGGCCGAACAGCTAACTCGGTGGCCCGCCACGACTCGAGCATGGTTCTGGTACTCGGCAACGAGGACGTGGCCGACGTCCTCGACCTCGCGACGCTGGCGCCGGTCGTGGAGCACGCGCTCGTCAAGCAGGGCGCCGGCGAGGTCGAACGCCCCGAGCGCCCACACTACCCCGTCGGCGAGGGGCTCGGAGAGGACGACGAACCCCTGGGGACTGGGCTCGCGATGCCGGCGTACGTCCACGGCGAACCGTACTTCGCGACGAAACTGGTGGGCGTCCACGAGGACAACCCCAATCGCGGACTCCCAACCATCCACGCCCAGATCGTGCTGGCCGACGCCCGCACGGGCGAGCCGGTGTCGGTCCTCGACGGTTCGCACGTCACGAACGCCCGCACGGGCTGCGTCGGCGGGCTGGCCGCCCGCGAGCTGGCGGCCGGCGACGGCGTCACCCTGGGCGTGCTCGGGGCGGGCGCGCAGGCGCGCTGGCAGACCCGCGCCGTCGACGCGCTCACCGACCTCGACGAAGCCCGTATCTACTCGCCGAGCGACTCGAAGGAGGCCTGTGCGAGCGACCTCCGCGAGGACGGCGTCGACGCGACGGCCGTCGACTCGCCGCGAGAGGCCGTCTCGGGCGCGAACGTCGTCGTGACGGCGACGACCAGCACCGAGCCCGTGTTCCCCGCGGACGCCCTCGCGGACGGCGCGCTCGTCGTCGCCGTCGGCGCGTACACCGCCGAGATGCAGGAACTCGAACCCGCGGTGTTCGACCGCGCCAGCCGCGTGTTCGCGGACGTGCCCGAGGAGGTGGCGGCGACCGGCGACCTGACCGCGACGGACCTCGACGAGTCCGACCTGATACCGTTCTCCGCCGTGCTGAGCGGCGAGCGGGGCCGCGAGCGCGACGACGAGATACTGGTCGTCGAGAGCGTCGGCTCCGCGGTCATGGACGTGGCCGCCGCCACCGAAGTGTACGAGACGGCGCGGGAGCAGGGGAGGGGCAGCGAGCAGTCGCTCTGACTCAGCGCTTGACCCAGGCGAGTGGCTGCGTCCGGCCGTGGACGCTCTCGGCGTGGGGCACCGTTCCAGTCCGTCGCCAGCCGTCGACGGACCGTCGGATGAGCGTCCCTCGGTTCGTGACGGCGTAGACGTCGCCGTCGACGACGGTCCAGCCGACCGCGACTTCCTCGGGGACCGGCGACTCGACCGCGGTCAGCGATTCGCCGCCCGTCGATTCGAAGAGCGCGTGATCGCGGTCGTCCCGCCAGCCGCCCGGCGGCGACGGCGACCCGCCGGCGTAGATGCGACCGTCGTGCGCGAGCGACTCCCGGAAGTACGTCTGGCGGTGGCCGTTGTCGAGCCGTGCCCAGGACCGGCCGGCGTCGGTCGTCCGGCAAAGGCCGCTGCCCGTCGCCGCGACCCAGGTGTCCGGGGACTCGACCTCGACGTGGTGGACGTCGTCGAGGTGGGGTGCATCGAAGCCGGTGACGCGCCGGTCGGTCCACGTCTCGCCGCCGTCCTCGCTCACGAAGACGCCGCCGACTTCGACGCCGACGACGAGGCGGCCGGAGGCACCGGCGGGGCTGCGGACGTCCCGCACCTGCGACACGCCGTCGTGGCGGTCGATGCCCCAGGCCTCGCGGTCGGCGAGCGCATCGAAGGCGTCCAGTTCCCGCCACGCCAGCCCTTCCTCGATGTGGTCGGCCGGAATGGCTGCCGCGAAGAGGCGCGCCGGCCGCGTCCCGGCATAGAGGCGACCGTCGTCCGCGCCGACGCAGTACACCGCTCCGTCGGGTACGCCGAGGTCCGTCCACTCGGTGCCGTCGCCGGAGTGGTAGAGGCCGTTCGTAGTCGCCGCGAAGACGCCGTCGACGGCGTCGAACGTCTCCACTCGCATCGCCTGTCCCGCGTCGAGTACGTGCGTGGCGTCCACCGGACCAGCGTCGGGGACGCCGGTCGCGGCGTGGACGCCGTCGTCGCTGCCGACGAGTAGCATACGCGGGGTGACGCGCGCCCCGGACAAAAGCGCTCCCGGAGCGAGATTTTTGTAACCGAGCTAATCGTTTAGCCGCCGAGGAACTGCTGGCGGACCTCCTCGTCGTGGAGGAGTTGCTCGCCCGGGCCCTCGTAGCGGTTCTCGCCCTGCGCGAGCACGTAACCGCGGTCGCAGCGCCGCAGCGCCTCCCTGGCGTTCTGCTCGACCATCAGGATGGACGTACCGGCGTCGTTCACGTCGTCGATGCGGTCGAACATGTCGTCGACGAGATCTGGCGCGAGGCCCGCAGACGGTTCGTCCAGCAGCAGCAGGTCGGGGTCGAGCATCAGCGCACACCCCATGCCGAGCATCTGCTGCTGGCCGCCGGACAGCGCGCCGGCCGTCTCGCCGAGACGGTCTTCGAGCACCGGGAAGCGCTCGAAGACGGCGTTCAGGCGGTCCTGGGGGACCTCGTCGAGGATGTACGCACCCAGCCGGAGGTTCTCCTCGACGGTCAGCGATGGGAAGACGTTGTCCGTCTGGGGCACGTAGCTGATTCCCTCGTGGATGACGTCCTCGGGCGGCAGGCTCGTGATGTCGTCGCCGGCGAGCGTGATGGTGCCGTCGAAGCGGTCGGCGAGCCCGAAGACGGACTTCATCGCCGTCGACTTCCCGGCCCCGTTCGGGCCGACGACGGTGACGTACTCGCCGTCGTCGACGTGCAGGTCGACGTCCGTCAGCACCTGGAGGTCGCCGTACCCCGCGTCGAGGCCGGCGACGTCGAGCAGCGTCACTGCTCCACCTCCGCCAGCAGCGGGTCGGCGTCCGTCAGCTCCTCGTCTCCGCCGACAGTAACGGCGTCCGCGGTCTCGTCAGTGTGTTGGGGGTCCTGCATGGTCACTCACCGAGATAGGCTTCGACGACGCGTTCGTCTTCCAGCACGGTCTCCGGGTCGCCGTCCACGAGCACGCTGCCCTGCGTGAGGACGACCAGCCGGTCGACGAGCGCGGTCAGCGTCTCCAGTTCGTGCTCGATGACGACGACGGTCATCCCCTCGTCGTTCAGCGCTCGGATGCGGTCCGCGATGTCGTTCGTGAGCGTGGGGTTCACGCCCGCGAACGGCTCGTCGAGCAACAGGAGGTCGGGGTCGAGCATCAGTACGCGAGCCAGCTCCAGGAGCTTCCGCTGGCCGCCGGAGAGGTTGCTCGCGTACTCGTCGGCGAGGTGGTCGAGTTCGAACGCCTCGACGAGTTCGTCGGCGCGCTCGACCACCCGGCGTTCGGTCTCCTGCATTCCCTGCGAGCGCGTGAGTGCGGGGAGTGTGCGCTCGCCGGCCTGGTCGGGTGCGGCGAGCCTGACGTTCTCCCGGACGGTCATCGTGCCGAGCTGGCGGGTGTGCTGGAAGGTGCGGACGAGGCCGCGCCGGGCCAGCACCTCCGGCTGCTCGCCGGTGACGTCCTCGCCGTCGAAGGCGACGGTGCCGTCGGTCGGCTCCACGACGCCGCTGACGCAGTTGAACAGCGTCGACTTCCCGGCGCCGTTCGGCCCCATCACGCCGACCAGTTCGCCGCGGTCGACGGACAGCGAGAGGTCGTCGACGGCGAGCAGCCCACCGAACTCCTTCTCGAGGTCGACGATGTCGAGGAGCGTCACGAATCCACCCCCAGTTCCTCCGCGTCGCCCCAGATGCCCGCCGGCCGGTACCGGATGACGAGCACGAGAATCATCCCGACCACGATGAGCCGGAGGGACGCGAACTCGCCCGAGGTGACGGGCGCCAGGTCGTTCGCGAACCGGGAGAACAGGCGGAGGCCCATGATGACCGCGAGCCCGCCGATGACCGCCCGGTGGTTCGACGCGCCGCCCAGCAGCATCCCGATCCAGACGGTCACCGTGACCTGGATCGTGAAGAAGCTCGGGGCGACGGCGCCGTTGTAGAGCGCGAACAGGCCGCCGGCGAACCCGGCGAGCGCGGCGCCGTAGACGAACGCCTGCATCTTGTACCGGAACGTCGACTTGCCGACCGACCGCGTCACGAGTTCGTCGGCGCGAATCGCGCGCAGCACGCGACCGTACGGCGCCGTCGTGAGGCGGGTGACGATGGCGTACGTGAGTGCAGCGAGTCCGAGGAACAGCACGAGCGTTGCGAGCATCGTCTTCCCGAAGTCGCCGGCGACCGCCGCGACCGGCTGCGGGACGCCGAAGATGCCGGTGCTCCCCCCGAAGGTGCCGGAGAAGTTCACCGTCACCGTGTGGAAGATTTCGGCGGTGGCGAGCGTCGCGATGGCGAGGAAGTCGTCGCGCAGGCGCAGCGACGTGGCGCCGACGACGGCGCCGACGACCGCAGCGACGAGGACGCCGGCGACGAGCGCGAGCGGCCACGGGTAGCCGAGACTCGTGCCGGCAAAGGAGTCCTGTGCGGCGAGGATGGCGGCGGTGTACGCGCCCACCGCGAAGAACACGACGTGCCCGAAGTTTACCAGTCCCGTGTGGCCGTACTGGAGGTCCAGTCCCAGCACGAGGATGACGTACAGGCCGAAGAGGACACCGACCTCCACGAACACGCTGAGTTCGCCGGGGAGGCCGACGGTGAACGGCGACACCGCGAACAGCAACGCGAGCACGACGGCGGCGACGCCTGCGACAGCTGCGAGCGTGCCGTCGCCGTCCCGAATGCGGTCGGCGACGCTCACGCTTCACGCACCTCCTCGCCGGCGATGCCGCTGGGTTTCACGAGCAACACCACGACGAGCACGAGGAACGCCACCGCCGACGACAGCCCCGTCATGTCCGCCGGGAGGAACGCCGTCGAGAGTGCAACCACGAGGCCGATGACGTACGACCCGGCGATGGCGCCGTACGGACTCCCCGCGCCGCCGAGAATCGCGGCGGCGAGTATCTGGAGAATCTGGCTGAACCCCGTAGTGACGCTGACGTTCGTCTGGATGCCGAGGAGGACACCGGCGAGGCCGGCGAGCACGCCCGCGAGAACCCAGACGCTGTTCCGGATCATCTGGGTGTCGATGCCGCGGACGCGCGCGAGGTCCTCGCTGTCGCTCATCGCCCGCATCGCGATGCCGACGTCGGTGCGCGTCAACAGCGCGTGCAGGATGGCGAACACGGCGACGGCACAGCCCACGACGACGAGCATCCGGGAGGTCACGAAGAAGTTCCCGAGCAGGTCCACGGAGCCGACTGGCACTTCCGGGACGCCGGCGAACTCGTAGGTCGCGGACTCCGTGTCGTAGTACCGCGCGCTCCGCCCGGCGCCGAGGCGGATGACGTTCCGCAACACGAGCCCGAGGCCGATGGACGTCAGCAGCATCGGCACCGGCCCGGTCTCGTTGATGGGCGTGAAAAACAGCTTCGCGAGCGCGATGCTGGCGGCGCCCGCGCCCACCATCGCGACGAGTGCGGCGACCGGAAGCGGGAGGACGCCGGCCGCGAGCACGCCGACGAACGCGCCGATGGTGAGGTACTCGCCGTACGCGAAGTTGATCATGTTCACGATGCCGTAGATCATCGTGAACCCGATGGCGGCGATGGCGATGTACGACCCCTGTACCAGCCCGAAGACGACGTTCTGTACCAGACCCATTGCCTAGTACTCGCCCTCTGGCACGAACTCGCGGAGGTCGTCGGCCGAGATCGTCTCGACCTGCGTGAACTCGCCGTCCTGGACCTCGTTGATGACGACAGACCCGATGACGTTCCCGAAGTCGGTGAACGTCACGTCCGTCGCGGCACCCTGGTAGTTGATTTCCTCGTCGTTGTTCAGGGCTTCCTTGCCCTCCTGGAACGTCGCGACCTCGGTGCCGTCGCCGCGGCTCACCGGACCGAGGTTCTGCTCGATAGCTTCGGGGGTGGCTTCGCCGGCGCGCTCGATTGCGAGCGCGGTCACCATCGTGGCGTCCCACGCGGGCGGCGTCCAGGCGTTGATGTCGGCGTCCGCCTCGTAGGCGCTCTCGAAGGCGTCGTAGTTCGGGCCGGATTCACCCGGGCTGGCCGCCCACGCACCGCTCAGCGGGTCGCCGACCTGGTCGACGAGGTCCTGCTGGGCGAGCGGGTCAGAGAGGATGGGCTGGCGGCCGTAGTTGCCGTCCGCCCAGTCGCTCATCAGCGTGATAGCGTCCTCCAGCGGCAGACTCACGGCGAACGCCGAGAAGTCGGTGCCGAACAGGCGGTCGAGCGCGGACTGGTAGCTCGAGGACCCCTGGCTCACTTCGACGCGTTCGGCGACCGTGCCGCCGTTTGCCTCGTAGGCGTTGACGAAGCCGTCCGCCCAGCTTTTCGCGCCCTCGGTGTTGCCGTTGATGACGCCGACCGTCTCGTGGCCATCGTCGAGCGCGCGGAGCGCCGCGCCCGCCGTGTGGACGGTGTCGCTGATGACGGTGCGCCAGATCCAGCCGTCGTCGGAGAGGTCGTCGGGCGTGCCCTTGTCGCCGCCGCGAGTGTCGAGGAAGTTCGATCCCGGCCAGGGCGTGACCACAGGCGTCTCCTGCTCCTGGATGAAGTCGAAGAGGGGGTTGAGTTCGCTGGAGAACAGCCCGAGGAGCGCGACGGCGTCGTCGTTCTCGACGAGCTGGGTGACGACCGTGCGCGCTTCCTGGGGAGCGACCGCGGTGTCGCGGCGCTGGAGTTCGACCTCGCGGTCGAGCGGACCGCCAGCGTCGTTGATGTGTTGAATCGCGGCGTCCGTCGCGGCGGAGACCCCCGGCTGGAGGAAGTCCCACTGGCCGGTGAGTGCGGCCGGCTGACCGATGACGATGGGGCCGCCGCCGCCGTCCCCGCCGAAGCCGAGGCAGCCGGCAGTCGCCGCGAGGCCGCTGCCGCCAGTCAGTTTGAGGAAGGTCCGCCGGTCGACGACGTTCGTGTCACGTGATACCATAGCACTAGACGCGTCATACTTCTGGGACAAATACCACCACCCGACCATGGTAGGTACAGTACCGCGAACGGAGCTGCCCGCGGTGACTCACGGGTCGAGGAGCTTCGATTCGGCCGTCCGGAGGTGCTCCAGCAGCGTCGTCTTCGAGACGTCGAGTGCCGCGGCGAGTTCGCGCGTCGACGACTCCCGGGGCCACTCGTAGTAGCCGCGCTCGCGAGCCAGCTCGAAGGCCTCCCGCTGGGCGGGCGTGAGCGGGTCGACGTTCTCCGGGGCCCCCCGTTCCGCCGCGACGGTGCCGATGCGTTCGACCCGCACCTCGGCGTCGCCCTCCTCGCGGATGGCCTCCAGCGCCCCCTCGATGTCGCTGCGCTCGCCCGCGTACCGGACGTTCCAGTACTCGCGGCCGCCCTCGATGCGACCGGGTGAGCTGTGCACGAAGCCGTGCTCCAGCAACAGCGGACAGATCATGTCGCTGGGGTCGTGTTCCAGGAAGAACTCCCGGGACACCCGCCCCGGTGTCGTTCGCCCGCGCCGGGTGTCGACCTGGGTGTGGAGCTCTCGCATCGTGTCCGTGAGCGGCGAGTCGTCGACGGCCTCCAGCAGTGCCTCCACCTCGGTCTCGCTGTCGCCGTAGGCCGTGAACAGGCTGTTCACGCCGGAGTCGCCGCTGGCCGGCGAGTCGTAGACGGCGTGGGCGAGGATGCCGCCGGGGTTGTCGGCCGTCGCCTGTATCGCCCAGCAGTTCGGGTGCCAGAGGTCGAGGGTGAGCCGCGTCCCCTGAGCGTCCGTCTCCAGGCTCATGTTGGAGGGTAGCACACCCAGACAACTTATGTTAACCGTTGTCACACACCCGTTGCGAACAGCTATACACCAGCCGACACACCGTCCCCGTAATGGCACACGTCGCGGCGCTCCGGGTGTATCCGGTGAAGGGACTGGACGGCGAGTCGGCCGACGAGGCGGCGCTCCGTCCGGGCGGCACGCTCGCCCACGACCGCGCGTTCGCACTCGTCGACCCCGACACCGGCGACTCCCTGAACGCCAAAGACCTCCCGGCGCTGCACGAGTTCGCGACGGCGTACGACCGGGCGACCC
Source organism: Halobacterium rubrum (assembly GCF_021729015.1). Lineage (GTDB taxonomy): Archaea > Halobacteriota > Halobacteria > Halobacteriales > Halobacteriaceae > Halobacterium > Halobacterium rubrum. The sequence goes on along the minus strand of NZ_JAJQQZ010000001.1, from coordinate 815,040 downwards.
GGACGCTGACCGTGGCGGCGCCGGACGGCGACCGGCGCGAGTTCGACCTCGGGGACGACGACGACCGCGCAGCGGCCGGCGACTGGTTCGGAGAGCGCCTCGATGCCGCCGTCGCGCTCGAACGGGACGACGACACGGGGTTCGTGGACCGCCCGAGCATGGGGCCGTCCGTCGTCAGCACTGCAACACTGGAGGCGGTGGCGTCGTGGTTCGAGGACCTGACCGTCGAGGGCGCGCGACGGCGGCTGCGAGCGAACGTCGAGGTCGGGGGCGTGCCGGCGTTCTGGGAGGACCGCTTCGTCGGCGCGGACGCCCCCGACTTCACGGCCGGCGGGGTCCGCTTCGAGGGCGCCACGCCCTGCAACCGCTGCGTGGTCCCGTCGCGGGACCCCGACACCGGCGACCCGCTGCCGGCGTTCCGGGAGACGTTCCTCGCTGAACGTGAGCGTAGCTTCCCCGAGTGGGCCGACTGGGACGCCTTCGACCACTACTACGCCGCGATGATTCTCGCGCGGGCGCCCGAGGTGACCGGCGGCGAGACGCTCGCCGTCGGCGACGACGTGACCACCGCGACCGAGTAGATTCCGATGGAGTGTTCCAGGGCCGCTACCAGAAGTTTCCGGCAGTGAACGTACAGCAACTATCACGTGTGATATTTGCACACACAGATTCAAGTATCGGTGATAGAGGGAGACCAGCATGGGCGTGCGCTTCCGGCTCGTGCTCCGGTCGACGGAGACGCGGCCATCCCAGGAGACCCAGGACAGCGTCATGCCGGCGATGTCCCAGCAGTTCGGGTCCCGGGCAGACCTGCACGCCACCGACCTCGACCCCGGCGACCGGCTCACCGAAGCGGTCGTCGGGACGGCCACCGTCGACTCCCCGGAGGCGCTGCGAGACGTCTACGCCTACGTGAAACCGCACAGTCTCGTGAAGGTCGGGGAGATCCGGGCGACAGGCGACGGGAGCGTGTTCCGGCGGAAGGACCACGAGGTCGACGACAGCCAGCTGGCCACCCGGGACGACCTCACCGTCCTCGGTCGGGTACGCGGGGACGTGCTCGTCCACGTCGAGCCCCCGGAGGAGGTCGCGTGACCGCCCCCGGCATCCCCGAAGGTTTTAGCCCTCGACCGTCTCTCTGTGCCCGATGAGGATTTCGACTGGCGCCACCGGGCTCGACCGCCTGCTCGACGGCGGGCTGCCCGCGCGCCGGCTCTACACGCTGAGCGGGCCGCCCGGCAGCGGGAAGACGACACTCGCCGCCCAGTACGTCACCGAGGGCATCCGGAACGGCGACAGCGTGCTGTACGTCACGATGCACGAGACCCGCAACGAACTCGTCGAGGACATGGCGAACTACGAGTTCGGGTTCGACAAGGCCGCCAGCACCGACCGCTTCGAGTTCCTGAACCTCACGATGGAACGCGCGCGCCGGTCGCTGTCGGGCTACGGCCGCGAGTCCGGGCTCTCGGCGCGGCTCGCGGCGATGATCCGCCAGGAGGACTACGACCGGGTGGTCGTCGACTCGACGATGCTGCTCGACCACTTCACCGACGACCCGGACACGGAGGTGACGGACTTCGCGACGAACCTCAAGCAGACCGACGCCACCGTCCTCCTCGTGTCGGAGATGACGGACCCGACGGCGTACAGCGAGGAGCACTACCTCGCGCACGGCGTCATCTTCCTGCACAACTTCCTCGAGGAGGGCGGGATGACCCGGGGCGTGCAGGTGGTGAAGATGCGGGGGACGAACATCGACTGCGACATCCGGGACGTGGCGTTCACCGGCAGCGGGCTGAACGTCGACCCGAGCCGGAAAGTCAGGCCCGAGTAGGATGTACGAACAGAGCTTCGACACTGACTGGGACCCCGAGGACGTCGGCCGCGAAGAGGCAGTGTGGCGGGCGTACGCCCTCGGTGCAGCGGCCGCGCTCGGCGACACCTACCCCGGCGAGTACCGCAAACTCGTCTCCGCGACGGGCCGGTCGCTCGTGGAGATGGCCTACGACGAGGGGAAGACCGACGCCGCGAACCTCGACAGCGAACTCGCGTCGGGCGCCGGCGACGACGACGACCTGGACTTCCCCGACCGCGAGACGGCCGTCTGGTCGAAGCTCATCACGTACCGCGAGGAGGAGGGCGACGAGATCGCCGTCGACCGCGGTGGCCGGGACCGCGACGACCTCCCGGACTTCCTGCGGCGCATCGACCTCGACAGTCTGAAGCGCGACGACCTCGACCGGCTGCGGCTCCCCGAGTTCCTCTCGAAGAAGTAGTGGTGGCGGGCCGCCACCGAAACCGGCTTGCGTGGGCCGCGAGCACTGCCGGGCATGGACGCCACCGTCGCCGTCGTGCACTACCCGGAGGGAGCCGGGCACGCCACCCGAATGCTGGCGGTCGCCCGGGAGCTGGAGGCGCGCGGCGCGACGGTGGAGCTGGCGGGTGGTGGGCCGGGCGAACAGTTCGTCGAGTTGCTCGGGTACGAGGAGTACGTGCCCACCGTGGTGGACTTCATCGGCGACTACCAGGGCGACGGCGGCTCCCTGCTGGACGTGGTGACCGGGAGCGTTCCGGACGCCGTCCGTCGCGTGCGCGACGTCGCCCGCTGGCTGCGGCGGGTGGACGCCGACTGCGTGATCACCGACGACATGTTCGCATCGGTGGCTGCGGTGCTCGCTCGTGTCCGCCAGTACGTCTGCACGCACAACACGCCCGGCTACTACGACGACCTCGCGGAGCGCGTCGGCGCGAAGCTGCTCACCCGCCAGCAGGTCGCCGCCAGCCGGTCGTTCTTCTACCCGGCCGTCTGGCCGGCGCTCACCGGGGACCCGCGAGGCGTCGAGCGAGTACCGCCGCTCGCCCTCGACGTCCCCCTCGAGGGCGACGTGCCGGACGTCGACGTGCTCGTCTCGCCGAGCACGTACTCCGACGACCTCGACGAGGTCGCCAGTCGCCTGCGCGAGCACGGGCGTGACGTGACGGTCGTCGGGGGCGACGGCTGGACGACCGTCCGGTCGATGCTGCCCGTGCTGCGCGAGGCAAACGCCGTCGTCTGCCCGGGCTACTCCACGGTGATGGAGGCGGCCGTCGCCGGCACGCCCTGCGTCGTCTACCCGTTCACGAGCGAGCAGCGGGGCGTCGCGCGGTTCGTCGAGGCGGGCGGCGAGCCAGGGTTCGCCGTCGCCGAATCCCCCGAGTCCGCAGTTCGGGCGGTCGAGGACCCCCCGGACGACCCGGACTTCGAGAACGGCGCACCCGTCGTCGCACAGCGCATCGCGGCCGCCTTCGAGTAGCGGGAACGTTTGCCACCGCCACAACCCCCTTCGAGTCGGGAGCCGTGTCTGTGTGTATGTCCGTGCGGGTGGCGGCCGGGCCCCGGCTGCACTTCGGCTTCCTGAACCTCTCGCTGGCGCGCCAGCGCCTCTACGGGAGCCTCGGCGTCGCCCTCGACGAGCCCCAGGTGGCGGTGTCCGCCGAGCGCGCCGAGTCGGTCGTGTGCAGTCACGACCGCGCTCGCGAACACGTCGAGCGCGCCTGTCACCTGCTCGACGTCCCGGGCGCCGCCGTCACCGTGGAATCGGAGTTGCCGGCGCACGTCGGCCTCGGCTCCGGCACCCAGCTCGCGCTCGCGGTGCTCGCGGCGGTCGCGCGCGTCCACGGTCGGGAGCCGGGAGTCCGAGCGCACGCCCCGTCGCTCGGTCGGGGCGGTCGCAGCGGCGTCGGCGTCGCAGCGTTCGAGGCGGGCGGGTTCGTCTTCGACGCCGGCCACCCGGCGAGCCAGTTCACGCCCGAGCGTCCCGAGCGTGGCGAGTGGACGGTGCCACCGGTGGCGGCGCGCCACGAGATTCCCGGAGACTGGCGGTTCCTGCTCGTGCTCCCAGACGCCGAACCGGGCAAGGCGGGCAGCGAGGAGGACGACAGCATGCGTGCGGTGGTGGAGAACGCCGACCCGGGACTCGCCGACCGCATCTCGTCGGTGGTGACCGACCGCGTGCTCCCGGCTGTCGCGACGGGCGACGTGGACACCTTCGGCGCGGGTGTCGCCGAGGTCGGGCGGCTGAACGGCGCGTGGTACGCCGGCGAGCAGGGCGGCGTCTACCGCCCGCCCGCCGGCGACCTCGTCGACGTCCTCGAGGACACACCGGCAGTCACTGGCGCCGGCCAGTCCTCGTGGGGGCCGGCCGTCTACGGCGTCACCGACCGCGAGCGCGCCGACGCCGCCCGGGACGCCGGCCGTCGCGCGCTCGCCGAAGCGGGCGTCGACGGCGAAGTCCGCGTCGCCGAGCCCCGCAACGTCGGCGCCCGAATCCGCGACGACTGACTCCCACCAGAGGCAGCCCGCGACACAGCCGGGGGTTTCCGGACCCTGTCCCGAGCGAGTAGCGAAGCGAAATCACGCACGGCGCCGGGCGGCAAAAGACGTAAGCCGGAACCCCGCTACCGGGGAGACATGGCGACGATTCCGTTCGGCATTTCGCGGCTGGACAGCCGCATCGGGGGTGGGGCGCCGGAGGGGAGCGTGGTGCTCCTGTCGGGGGAGGCCGGTGCGGGGGCGCGGGAGTTCCTGTACACGGCGGCGATGATGAACGCGGTGGAGTCCGCCGACCGGGAGCTGTTCGACCTCCACTACGGCGACCTGCACGCGAACGCGAGGCCGCCGGAGGACATCCACTACGTGTCGTTCACGGCCGACGAGTCGGAGTTGCAGCGCGAGATCGCGTTCACGATGGACGAGGAGATCGTCCGAGCGGGTGCGGACGCAGTGACGTTCACGGACCTGTCGCCGGAGTACTTCCAGTTGAGTCCGGTGCCGCGGGCGTGGTACGCCGGCGAACACCGGTCGGTGCAGGACCTCGGACACACGGGCGAGGACACCCGGGACGTGCTGGAGCGGTTCGCCGACTACCTCGACGAGCACGCCAGCGGCAGTCTGGTGATGGTGGACTCACTGAACGACCTCATCGGGACGCGGTCGTCGGACATGGACTTCGGCGACGTGGTGATGACCCTGAAGGGCCTGCGGAAGGCGGCCCGGGAGTGGGGTGGGCTGATTCTGCTGCATCTGACGCGGGACGCGGTGACCAGCGAGGAGCTCGGGAGCCTGATGACGTCCGTCGACGGCACGGTGGACTTCGCGTGGGAGAGCGGGGGCAACGAGCGCGTGCGGACGATGTTCGTGCGGGAGTTCCGGGGCGTGCTCGGACGCCTCGAGGAGGAGGACATCGTGCAGTTCGAGACGGAGATCCACGACGCCGGGTTCGACGTCAGCGACGTGCGGAAGATCCGGTAGGCGCCCCCGAACGGTTAAGGATACTGGCCGGTAAGGTCGGGTGAATGGCCGACGGCACGTCGGACGGCGTCGAGAGCGCGACGCTGGAGGGGCCGGCCGCCGCGTGGCTGGCCGACCGAGCGGAGGAACTGGGGATGGACGAGGAGGCGTTCCTGAAGCGCGTCGTCGCCGCCTACCGCAGTGTGGAGGACGGCGAGATGACGGCGGACCTCGCGACGAGCGACGAGTACGCCGACCGCCTCGACGACCTCGCCGAGCGCATCGCGGCAACGGAGACCAGACTCGACGACGCGGAGTCACGGGTGGCCGACGCGGAGGCCGACTTCGACGAGAAGCTCCAGGACGTCCGGGAGCGCGTGGTCCAGGTCAAGCGGGAGGCCGACGGGAAGGCCGAGGCAGACCACGACCACCCGGAGCTGGCGGCGGACGTGCGGGAGGCGCTGGCTGCCGCCGAGCGCGTCGACGAGGAGGCGGCGGCGCTCACTGGGGACGTTGCGGACCTGACCGACCGCGTGGACGCGGGGTTCGAGAACTTCGAGGAGGTCCTGGAGTTCCTCGACGAGGAGGTTGAGGCGCTCTCGGGGAAGGTGACGACGCTCGCGCGGGCGGTGGTGTCGATGCGGGAGGCGGTGCGAACCGTCGGCGCCGCGGAGGCCCGGCGGGCCCGCACGGACGCGCTGAAGCGCGCGGCGAACGTCGCCGACGTGCGGGAGGCGGACTGCGAGGACTGCGGGCAGTCCGTGGACGTGGCGCTGCTGACGGCGCCGGAGTGTCCGTTCTGCGGGGCGCCGTTCGAGGACGTGTCGCCGGACGCGGGCTGGTTCAGCAGCCACACGCTGGAGACGGGTGCGACACCCGCGCTCGCCGCCGGGCGGCCGTGGCTGGACGACGACGACGGGACCGGTGGGCCGGCCGGCGAGGACGGCGAGGGGTCGTGGCTCGGCGCGGAGACGGAGACGCTGGAGGAGATGGCGTCGGGCGCCGGCTCTGGTGACCGGTCCGGCGGCAGCGCCGGGGCCGACGGCGAGGACGGCGACGAGGCGGTAGAGCCGGCAGAGGTGCTGGACGCGACCGACGACGGAGGCGGTCGCCCCGACGGCGGTCCGGGTGGTGGTGAGCCGTGAGCGGCGACGACGACCCGCGGCGGAACCGGTCACTCGGGGGCGGCGCCGGCAGTGGAACCGACGAGGCGGACGACCGGGACGACGAACGCGACAGCAGCCCCACCCACGACGACGGTGCAGACCACGGAGGCGAGCGGGTGAGCGACGACCGGGAGTCCGGGCCGGACGCGCCGCTGTCCGACTTGCGGCGGGACGTCGACGAGCGACGCGAGCGCGACGACGCCGGCGAGAGCGACGACTTCGAGGAGCTGTTCGCGGAGATGGAGGTCGGGGACGTCGACGAGGACGCCGTCTGGGCGGAGCTGGAGGAGTCGGCCGACGAACCGGTCGTGGACGCCGACGCGGTCTCGGCCGACACCGGGGTGGCCGAGGACGCCGACGGCGACGTGACCGTCGTGGAGAAGAGTCTCTGTCACGGCTGCCCGCACTTCGCTGACCCGCCGGAGACGGCGTGCACGCACGACGGCACGACCATCGCGGCGGAGGTCGACACCGGCCACTTCCGGGTCGTGGACTGCCCGATTGTGGCGGAGCGTGAGGCCCGAGACGACCCGAGTGACTTTTCCGGCGACCACGAGTAGCGGGAGGTATGCAGTTCTGCGACGAGTGCGGCTCGATGATGCACAAGCAGGACGACGGCGAGATGGTGTGTGCGTCCTGCGGCGCGAGCGCCGACAGCGAGAGCGACGAGGGGTTCGTTCAGACCGCCGAGCAGGACACCAGCGACGTCATCGAGACCAGCGAGGACGCGAACTTCGAGGGGAAGCCGACCGCCGAGGAGACGTGTCCGGAGTGTGGCCACGGCGAGGCGTGGTACACCATCAAGCAGACCGGGAGCGCCGACGAGCCGCCGACGCGCTTCTTCAAGTGCCAGGAGTGCGGGAACCGGTGGCGGGACTACAGCTGACTACTCTCAGCACCCGGCGAGGGGTGCCGGCAGTTATTTACCGGCGATTCTCGATGCAGCCACCGTGAGCGAGACAGGACACGGAGACGGCAGCGGCGGGCACTGCATCTCCTGCGGTGAACAGATCGACGCCGCCGCCGAGGTCTGTCCGGAGTGCGGCGTGGGACAGAAGAAGCTCCCGTCGAGTGGCGGTCCGGGTCGGTCAAGCGACGAGAAGTACTGCACGAACTGTGGGACGGTGCTCAACCGGGACGCCGAGCTCTGCCCGGACTGTGGGGTCCGGCAGACAGCGGGGATGAGTGCCGGACGCGGCGACAGCGACCGGGTGGCGGCAGCGCTGCTGGCGCTGCTGCTGGGCGGCTTCGGCGCGCACAAGTTCTACCTCGGGCAGACGAAACTGGGGCTGCTGTACCTCTGTTTCTTCTGGACGTTCATCCCCGCAATCGTCGGGTTCGTCGAGGGCATCGTCTACCTCGTGAAGTCCGAGGAGGAGTTCCAGCGCCAGTACGCCTGAGGGTCCCGGCCAGTGAGCGCACTCGGGTCCGAACTCGCGGCGGGGCTGCGGGCGACCGGCCAGTACGTCCTCTCGCATCACGAGCGCGAGGACTGGGACCGGTGTCACGCAGTTCCAGTGCCGGGGTTCGACGCCCGGGTTCGGCTGTGTGCCCGCTGCTCCGGCGTCTACCCCGGTATCGCTGCCGGCGCACTCGGCGCGCTCTGGGGCGTCGTTCCCGTCGCTCCGCTGCTCGTCGCGCTGCTGCCGGCCGCCACAGTTGTCGAACGCCTCGCCGAAACGGCTCGAGGGCCCGCCTACGACGGTACGAACTGGGGGCGGACGGCGACCGGCGCGCTACTGGGGGTTGGGTACGGCATCGGGCTCGTGGGCCTGCTGTTGCGGCCGGCGACCCGGGGCTGGCTGCTGGCGGTCGGCGCCGCGTACGTACTCGTGGCGGCTGCGCTGCTCTGGGTCGAGCGGACGTGAACAGTGACGACGACAGAAGCGAGCGTGTTACTGCAACAGCAGCCATGCGGTAGCGACGGCGACGGCGCCGATGGCCGTCGAGAGGACGGCCTGCTGGCGGAGGCTGTCGAGGCGGCCGTGGTCGTGGTCGTGGTCCGAGCGCGTGACGGCGTCGTGGACGTCGCTGCCGGTCTCGCAGTGCGGCAGGAAGTCCATGGCGACGTGGAGGAAGATGCCGGCGGCGAAGCCGAAGACGACGGCGCGGAAGGTCGGGTCCGTGGGGAAGGAGACGACGGTGACAGCGAGGGCGGCGATGCCGACGCCGGCGGCGGGCAACAGCAGCATCGCCGGGGAGCGGCCGTTCCGGACGAGACGGCGGGCGGCGGCGTAGCCGGCGGGGCCCTTGTGGGAGACGATGGCGAGCCCGAGGAGCGGACCGAGGTCGGGCATGGCGGTGTAGACGACGCCGATGATGGAGCCGGCGGCCAGCGAGTGCGCGGAGAGCTCGGCGGTGGTCCGGTCCAGCGGGAGGTCGAGGTGGGAGAGCCGGTGGCCGATGGTGTGGGCGCCGAACCCGGTGAGGATGCCGGCGGCGACGCCGAATCCGCCGGGTTTGGCGGCGTAGCCGATGGCCTGCGGGAGGAGGAAAGCGGCGGCGCTGGTGACCATCGCGCCCGACGCCAGCCCGTACCCCCAGACGAGGGCCGTGGGGTGGTCGCTGGTGGTTCGGGCGCCGACGGCGGCGGCGCCGGCCATCGCCGTGAACGCGACCCACGAGATGCCCAGCAGTTTCGGGGCGTCGCCGGCGACCAGCACGTACGCCGACAGCGCGAGGAAGGCGACGGCGCTGACGCCGCCGAGCCGGAGCGTTCGAGCGCGCGCTACCTGCGTGGTGTGCGAGACCGACATTCGGTTATTAACACTCTTCTGGCGATTAATAATCTGTCGGTCGCCGCCAGTCCCAAACCGGCGCCGGCCCAACGACCGCCATGGACGTATTGTCGATGCGGTGGGAGGACCTCCTCGTCGCCAGCTGGCCGGTCGAGCCGGACCTCGTCGCCGACCGGCTCCCGGACGGCCTCACCGTCGACACCTTCGACGGCGACGCCTACCTGTCGGTCGTCCCGTTCGTGATGGCCGACGTCCGCCCGCGGGGGCTCCCGGCCGCCGTCGGGCGCACGTTCGGCGAACTGAACCTCCGCACGTACGTCACCGGGGGCGGTCAGCCCGGCATCTACTTCTTCAACCTCGACGCCACCGACCCCGTCGGCGTGCGCATCGCCCGGCGGCTGTTCCGACTACCGTACTACGACGCCGACATGCGCGTCGAGCGCGGTCCGGACGGCGTCAGCTTCCAGAGCGACCGCGCGCACGACGGCGCAGCCCCGCTGTCGTTCGACGCCACCTACCGGCAGGACGGCGAACTCTCGCGCGCCGACCCCGGCTCGCTGACGGCGTTTCTGCTAGAGCGCTACCGGTTTTTCGTCGCCGGCGGCGGCGACACTGTCTACCGGGGCGAAGTCGACCACCCACCGTGGGAACTGTCGGACGCGACCGTCGACGTCCGGGAGAACGACCTCTTCGCAGCCAACGGCTTCGACCACCCCGACGGCGACCCCCACCTCGCGTACAGCCCGGGCGTCGACGTCACCGCCGCGCTCCCGCGACGGCTCTGACTACCGGGTCGCCTGCTTCCACTCCTTCAGCCCCAGCACCGCGCCGTCGAGCTCCTCGGGGACGGACGCCGCCCACGTGAACAGGTCCGCGACGTCCTCGGGGTCGCGGCCACCCATCCCGTGCAGGTCGGTGTCCACGGTCCCCGGGTCGACGCAGCCGACCGCCTGCTCGCAGTCGACGGCGAACTGGCGCGCGAGCCCCTCGACGGCGGCCTTCGAGACGGCGTACGCCCCGAAGCCGTCCTTCGCCTCGCGGGCGACGCCGCCGGTCGGCAGAATCGCGCGCCCGGACTCGTCCATGTGCGGCAGCGCCTCCCGGACGGCCGCGAACACGCCGCGGACGTTCGTCCGGACGGTGTCGTCGAACGCGCTGTACGACTCCTCGCTCAGCGGCGTCTCGCCAGCCGCGCCGTGGTAGACCGCAGCACACGGCACGACGACGTCGACGCCGGAACCGTCGCCCGCGCGGGACGCCGTCTCCATCAGCCGCTCGGCGTCGAACTCGTCGCGAGCGTCGGCCCGCAGCCACTCCGCGCCGACGTCCTCGGCGACCGCCTCGACCGCGTCCCGGTTCCGGCCGCCGAGCACGACGGTCGCGTCCGCCTCGTCGGCGAACGCGCGCGCCACCGCCTCCCCGATGCCGCCGGACGCCCCAGTCACTACGACTGTCTCGCTCATACGCAACGGTGGGACGCCGCGAGCGTAAAAGCGCCGGTCCCGGCGGCCCGGAAGCGGTCGGCGTCGTCCTCAGGCAGTCAGTTCGATCGCCGTCAGCTCGCCCAGCGGGCGCGTGACCTGGAACGCGGGCGTCTTCACGCGAATCGGCGTCTCGTCGGTCATCCCCGCAAACCGCAGGTGCAGTTCGAAGCTGCCGTCGTTCCGGATCGGCGCGGCCTCCTGCTGGCCGGTGTCCGTGGTCTCGGCCCACGCGTAGTCGCCGGCGTACTGGGCGTCGACCTCGCCCGCGATGACGCGGGCCTGCCGGTTCTCGAAGCTCTGGCCGCGCATCGGGAGGTCGCGGTCCCGCCACTCGTAGAACCCCTCGTCGAAGACGTAGACGTTCGAGTACCCCGCCTTCTGGAGGCCGGCCGCGCGAAGCGACGACAGGTGGTGCGGGCAGCCACAGTAACAGACGATGCGGTCGTCCTGGCTCCAGTTCTGGATGCCGCCGCCGCTGGAGTCCCGGGTCGCGGGGCTCAGGACCGCGCCGTAGATGTGCGAGGTCGTGTACTGGTCGAGCCCGCGAGCGTCGACGAACCGCGCGTTCGCGGTCTGGTGCCAGTACCGGATCACGTCGACGGGCACGAGCGTGACCGTCTCGCCGTTCGTCTCCGTGGACCGGAACCGGGACTCGTCGACCTCCATCTGTCCGGGGTCGCCGTACTCCGGCGCGTACCCGTCGGCCAGGTCGTCGTCGGCCGGCAGGTCCGCGTTCGCCACGAACTCCTGGTCGAGCGTGCCGGGGTGGTCGACGGCCGCCGCCCCCGACCCGCCGAGTGCCGAGCAGCCGGCGAGGCCGGCGGCGAGTGCGGTCGCCCCAGCGCCGAGGAACGCGCGTCGATTCATAGACGAACTGTCGGCGTCTGACGAGTTATGCCTGTCGCCCGTGGAACCGCTCGGCGCCCCGACAGCGGCCGCGTCCGGGCGGCTGCCGTGCTGTCTCAGACCCGGTCGAGGTCCTCGACGGTGCGGTCGCTGGCTTCGGCGTCGCCGGTGTTCGTCGTGCCCGCCGGCTCGAACAGCACGACCTCGGTCTCCTCGTGAGCGACCGGGCGGTGTTCGACGCCGGCCGGCGCGACGGTGAGGTCGCCGGGCCCGAGGTGGACGGCGTTCTCGCGGTCGGCGTCGTCGCGGTACTCGACGGTGAGGTCGCCGTCGACGACGTAGAACAGCTCGTCGGCGTCCTCGTGGGCGTGCCAGACGAACTCGCCGTCCAGTCTGGCGACCTTGACGTGCTGGTCGTTCAGCTCCGCAATCAGGTGTGGCGTCCACGTCTCCTCGACCGCGTCGAAGGCGTCCGCCAGCGACTGGGAGTCCATACTCCGACTGGGGGCGGCGGCCCCTTGGCTGGTTCGGCGCCGGCAGCCAAGACCCCCGGTGGAATCGGGGGCGACGGCCGGGACGGGAACGACTAAGCCCGGGTCGTCGCAATGGCCGGACGTGACGAGCAGCTACGACGCAGTCGTCTTCGACAACGACGGCGTGCTCACGTACCCGACGCCCCGGGACGTGCTCCGGGAGGCCACCGTCGACGCCTTCGAGCGCGTCGGCGTCACCGACCCCACGTCCGAGCACGTCGACGCCATCCACCTCCACGTGACGCCTGACGACCTCCAGACCGCCGCCGGCGCGTACGACCTCGACCCCGCCGAGCTGTGGCGGGCTCGCGACGAGGCGTTCGCCGAGGTCCAGATCGCCGACATGGAGCAGGGTCGCAAACCACTCTACGAGGACTACGACGCAGTCAGGTCGCTCGACGGGCCCCGCGGCATCGTCTCCACGAACCAGCACGCGACCATCGAGGCGATCCTCGACCACCACGGCATCCGCGGCGACTTCCACACGCACTACGGCCGCGAGATGGTGCCGGCGAGCCTCCACAGGAAGAAGCCGGAGAGTCACTACCTCGACCGCGCGCTCGCGGACCTCGACGTCGACCCCGGGGACGCGCTGTTCGTCGGGGACTCCGAGAGCGACGTGCTCGCCGCCCGGAACGCCGGCACCGATTCGGCGTTCCTGTGGCGCGACCACCGCGACGGCTACGAGCTGGACGCCACCCCGGACTACGAACTGGACTCCCTGCACGACCTCGTGGACGTGGCGTGAGGACCGACCGGGTCGCCGACGGGGCGCGTGTCCCGGCGTCGCACACGGCCGACAGGTAGCAATCCGTTTAGGCGAGAGCCCCCTGCCAGTGAGCAATGAGCTATCGCGTCGGGCTGGTGGGCAAGCCCTCGGTTGGCAAGTCCACGTTCTTCAACGCAGCGACGAACAACGACGTGCCGGAGGGCGCGTACCCGTTCACGACGATCGACCCCGCAGTCGGCGAGGCGTACGTGCGCGTGGACTGTGCAGCCCCCGAGTTCGGCGAGGAGTGCACGCCGTCGACCGGCTTCTGCGAGGACGGCACCCGGTTCGTGCCGACGAAGCTGGTGGACGTGGCGGGCCTGATTCCGGGCGCCCACGAGGGCAAGGGCCTCGGCAACCAGTTCCTCACCGACCTCAACGAGGCCGACGTGCTCGTCCACGTCGTCGACTTCTCCGGGACGACCGACCTCGAAGGGGAGCCGACGGAGGGCCACGACCCCCGCGAGGATATCGACTTCCTCGAGGAGGAACTGGACCAGTGGTACCTCGACGTCCTCGAGAAGGGCATCGAGCGCTACGAGGGCCAGCACATGGCCGACGGCGACCTCGAGGTCGAGCTGGCCGAGCAGATGAGCGCGTTCCGCACGAGCCCCGAGGAAGTCAAGCAGGTCGTGCTCGCGCTCGGCCTCGAACTCGACCCCGACACGTGGGACGGCGCCGACCGCCTGGAGCTCGCCCGCGAGATGCGCAAGCGCACGAAGCCGATGGTTGTCGCCGCGAACAAGATGGACACCCCCGAGGCGCAGGCGAACTGGGACGAAATCACGAGCGACGACGAGTACGACCACCTCGAGTTCGTGCCGGTGAGCGCACACGCCGAGCAGGCGCTGTCGCAGGCCGACCAGACGGGTGTCGTCGACTACCGGTCGGGCGACAGCGAGTTCAGCATCGTCGGCGACCCCAGCGACGAGCAGCGGGAGGGCCTGGAGTCCATCCGGGAGTTCGTCGCGGAGTACGGCGGGACCGGCGTCCAGTCCGCCATCGAGACGGCGCTGTTCGACGCGCTGGGCGTCAAGCCCGTCTTCCCCGGGTCCGCGAACGGGCTCGGGACGGCCGACGGCCGCGTGCTGCCGGACGTCTTTTTGCTGGAGGAGCACGCGACCGCCGAGGACTTCGCGTTCGCGGTCCACTCGGACGTCGGCGAGGGGTTCCTGCACGCCGTCGACTGCCGGGCGAACCGCCAGATAGCGGCCGACCAGAACCTCGACGCCCGGGACGTCGTGGAGATCATCTCGACGAACTGACGGCCGCCAGCCGGCCAGCCTTCAGATGACCACGCCGGACCGGAGGGCGGCGATGAGCAGCGTGAGCGCCGGCACGCTCAGCAGCGTCGTGACCAGCACGCTCGTGGAGACGTACTGGGGGACGGTGAGGCCGCCGGAGCGCGCGTCGGCGGCGAACTCGGTGACGAGGATGACGGGTGTGACCGCCGCCGGCATCGCCGTCTCGAGGACGAACACGCGCGCGACGTCGGGGTCGCCAAAGCCCAGCAGCAGTGCGACGCCGAGGCCGATGGCGGGCGCGACGAGCAGCCGGAGCGCGACCGCCGACCCGGTCCGGGAGACGGCCGCACCGGTGTCGGTGCGCGCGAGCTGGATGCCCAGCACGAGCAGCATCACCGGAATCGCGGCGTCGCCGACGAGCTGCAGCGACTCCATCGCGGCGCCGTCCGTCGCCGGCACCACGCCGAGGGCGCGGGCGGCGAGCGCGGCGACGACCGCGTACACGAGCGGGAGCCTGAACACGCGCCGGAGCCCCTCGCGGCCCGCCGACCCGGCGCTCCGGGAGGCGGCGTAGACGCCGAGCGTGTACATCAGCACGGACTGCACGGAGAGGAAGACGACCGCCGTCTGGCGGCCGACGTCGCCGAACGCGAAGTCCGAGACGGGGATGCCGAGGTTCCCCGAGTTCGAGAAGATGGCGACCAGCACGAGCGCGCTCAACAGGGGTTCGCGTTCGCCCGTGGCGCGGCCGACTGCTTCGGCGACGAGCCACATCGCGAGCGTGAACACGACGACGCCGACCCCGAGCCGGAGCAGCGTGTCGGCGTCGAGTTCGGTGACGGCGAGGCTGTGGAAGACGAGCGCGGGCGCCAGCACGTAGACGACCGCGGTGTTCAGCGGCCCGGGGTCGACGTTCCTCGTCGAGTCGAGGACGTAGCCGACGCCGGCGATGGCGACGATGGGGCCGACCGCGCCGAGGAAGATGCCGACGAGGTCGACCATCAGGCCACTTCCCCGCCATGGGGCTGCCGGCAGTGGCGGCGGCGGTAGCGCCGCCGCCGACGACGACAGCAGCCGGTCGACGGAACGCGATTCGGGCGCACGACGTGAGCGTCGTGGGTAGCGCATTTCACCGTTACGCCACCGGCACTCCGGACGAACGGCCCCGCTGGCCGGGCGGTCACAGCAACGACAGCGGCAGCACCACCAGCAGCCGGCTCCGCCGACCGACGCGTTCACGGGCTTCCCGCGCGTGCGTTCGAGCGTGAACGCCTGGCTGGTGTTGCTCGTGGCGGGGCTGTTCGAGGCGGTGTGGGCCGTCGGGCTGGCGTACACCGACGGTTTCACCGAGCCGCTGCCGTCGGTCGCGACGCTGGCGGCGATGGCCATCTCCGTCTACCTGCTCGCGCAGGCCGTCCAGGACCTCCCCGTGGGCACGGCGTACGCCGTCTGGACGGGCATCGGCGCGGTGACGACAGCCGGGTTCGGCGTCTACCTCTTCGACGAGTCGGCGTCAGCGCTCCGTGTCGCCTGCATCCTCCTCGTCGTCGTCGGCATCGCGGGCCTCCAGGTCACCGGGAGCCACGCCGGATAGCCGGAAGCGGATCATTCCTCGAAGACGACGTCGCGGACGGAGACGTCGGTGACCGACGGGGTGCCGTCGTCGCCGCGCGCCCACTCGAGTTCGGGACGGACGTCGTAGGTCTCCTCGCCGCCCGCGAGCTCGAGGGTGGCGGTCTCGCCGCGCGCGAACCGGCGGGCGACGGTCGCGCGAGCCCCGTCGGCGAACTCGTTCATCCCCTCGGTGTCTTTTCCACTGCGGACCGCGACGACGTCGACGTCCAGCCCGCCGGGACCGGTGTGCAGCGAGACGCGCAGCGGGACGCGCTCGCCGTCGCCGTCGCCGAGCACGAGCACCGCGTCCTCGGCGTCCTCGAGGCGGTCGATCTCCTCGTCGAGGCTGTCGGCGACACCGGAGACGGACTCTCCGACGGTGGACAGCACGCGTTCGGCGAGGCGTTCGCCGAAGTCCGGGTCGAACGGCGAGGGGTCGCTGCCCGAGGCGGCCTCCCGGCGGGCGTCCGTGCTGCGACGGCCACCGCGGTCGCGACCGGGGTCGGGCTCCGGGCGTGCGTCGCCGGCGTCGGGGGCGCGCGGCGGCTGTTTGGAGTCCCGGAGGCCGCGGCGGAGGGCGTCCTCCCAGGAGAGGTCCAGCGCGTCCTTGCGGCGTTTCAGTCGCTCGAAGACCTCGTCGTCGTCGACAGTGATGCGAATCTGTCGGCTCATGCCCCCGGCTACGACCCGGTGGACAATAAATGTGCGTCTCGGCGCACACTCAACTCACATTCAGAGCAAGATTGATGTGGGGTGGCGTCGACGAGTGTAGTATGAGCGACACAGCTCGCGAAGACCGAATCAGCGTCGCCGGCTCCAGAAGCTTCGACAGCGTCGACTGCGAGACGTTCGACGTCAGCGGGAAGGGAACCGTCTCTGGGGACGCCCGGGCGGACGAGGTGGACGTCAGCGGCAAGGCCACCGTCGGCGGCGACCTCGACAGCCAGGACGTCGACACCACCGGGAAGCTCGAGGTCGGCGGTGACGCCGCCGCCGACGAGCTGTCGGTCAGCGGGAAGTTCGACGTCGGCGGGAACCTCGACGGCCACGACATCGACGCCAGCGGGAAACTCGAGGTCGCCGGCAGCCTCGTCGCCGCAGCGGTGTCGACCAGCGGGAAAGTGGAAGTCGGCGGGCTCACCGACGTGACCGAGCTCACAATCGGCGGCGCGGGCTCGTTCGGGGACGTGAACGTCGGGAGTTTCGTCGGCGCCGGGAAAGTCACCGCCGACGAGTTCGCCGCCGAGCGCTTCGAACTGACCGTGGACGGCCGCTCGCGCGTGGACGCCATCGAGGCGTCCGAGGTCGTCGTCCGGGACACCGACGACTCCGGGTCGTTCCTCCAGCGGCTGCTCGGGAGCGACGGCGTCCTCGACGTCGGAACGGTCGAGGGCGAGACTGTCGAACTGGAGGCCACGCGCGCCGACACCGTGGTCGCCGACTCGGTCGTCCTCGGGCCGGACGCCGAAGTAGAGACAGTCTACGCCGACGACGTCGACGCCCACGGCGACGCCACGGTCGGCGAGACACGCGACCGCGCGGCCTACTGACCGACGCAGCGAGCGAGGGACAGTCGAACCGCAGAGTAACAGCCCTGTGCTCCGGTGGCGGGCGGTGGGCCGCTGTCGGTCACGCCTCGTCGCCGAGGGACCCGCACTCGCCGGTCGCGTACTCGCGGGCGTCCTCGAGCGCCGACCGGAGTTCGTCGTTGTCCACGTCGGCGGCGTCGAGTTCCGCGAGTGCGTCCTCCACGCGCGTCGCAGCACCGGCGAGCCGGTGGCGGCGCTCGTAGGCCTCGGTGACGTCGGCGACGACGGTGAGGACCGCGTCCTCGTCGGTCCCCGGGGCGTCGAAGGGAATCTTGTGGACCTCCTCGACGCGCTCGCCGCCGACCTCGTCGTCGACGTGCTGCTCCGGGACGTACAGCGGCTCCCCGGACTCGACGACCTGTTCGTCCTCGCGGTAGAACCGCTCGGCGAGCTCGTCGGACAGGAACTCGGCTTCGTTGCGGCCCTCGACCTCCTCGGGGGTCAGGCCGTAGTTCGACGCGCCGGACTCGTTCACGAGGAGGTACTCGCCGTCGATGGTCTTCACGAGCACGCACTGCGGGAGCAAGTCCAGCGCGCGCCGCAGCCGCTGTTCGCCCCGCCGAGCGTCCTCGCGGGCGCGCCGGCGGCTCACGGCGTTGCGTACCGTGTTCGCGAGCACCGCGTACTGGTCGGTGCCGGTGTCCTTCTGGAGGTAGTCGGTGACCCCCGCCGAAATCGCCTCGCTCGCCGTGGCCTCGCTGCCCTTCCCGGTGAACAGCACGAACGGCAGGTCGGGGTCGTCCTCGCGGACCACCTCGAGGAGTTCGAGCCCGTCCATCTTCGGCATCTCGTAGTCGGAGACGACGCAGTCCGCCGCGTCGACGTGGTCGAGGGCCGACTCGGGGTCGGCGACCGTCGTGACAGACAGCGGCCGGCCGCCGTCGTCGCGCTCGAGGTAGGTGGCCGCGAGCTCCCCGAACGTCTCGTCGTCTTCGACGTGGAGGACCTCGATAGGTCGCGTCCGCGAGCGACTCCCCTCGGTGTCCTCCGCCCCGGTGCTCATACCCCGGGCCACGGACACCGGAAGCAAAGGCGTTTCGCCACTGTCACGTCTCGCGGCCTGTGGCGTCCTCGTCGTCGGCGAACGCCACGCGCTCCAGGACGTACTCGACGGTCGTGTCGTCGATGCCCGTGATGAGGACGTCCCAGCCGTGCGTCGTCGCCACGCCCGCTACGGGGTCCGGCCGGGGCTGCGAGCCGGCGTAGAGGTCCCGGGAGAGCGTGTCGACCACTGCCGGCGACTCGACTCGCACCCGGAACCCGTCGTCGGTCGTGGCCACAGTCAGCGTGCAGTCCCCCGGTTTCAGGCCGACCGTCCGCTCGACGATTTCTTCGAAGAACGCCACCAGGCTCGCTTCCTCGACGGCGAGTGTCGCGTCTGCGTCGTCGACGTCGAGGACAGCGTCCGCGTGCGGGTCGAGGGTCTGCCAGGCAGCGCGCGCGGCGGCTGCCAGATTCGCCGTCTCACCGCTTTCGGTGGCATCGCCGTCCGGTGCGGCCGTCGCGCCCGGAGCGTCGACCTCCCGCAGGAGGCCGAGGATGGCGGGCTCCCCGCCGTAGTCCACGCGGCCGCCGTTGACCTCGACGTGGACGCGCTCGCCGTCCGGGCGCATCCCGGTGACGACGTACCGGACGCTGTCCACGGCGCCCTCCTCCCGCCGGACGAGGGCGTCCAGCACGCGCTCGCGGTCGGCGGGCGCCAGCACCGCCTCGACCGACAGGCCGAGGACGTCCTCGCGCTCCCGGCCGAAGATGTCCGCGAACTTCTGGTTGGCCTGCACGAACTCGCCGCCCTGACTGATAGCGACGCCGACGAGCCGCTGCTCGAACAGCTGCCGGTACCACTGCTCGGCGCGCTCGCGCTGCGTGGCCTCTCGCACGTGTTCGACGGCGTTGCGCACCGTGTTCGCGAGTAACTCGTACTGGTCGGTACCCGTCTCCTTCTGGAGGTAGTCGGTGACGCCGGCGGAGATGGCTTCGCTGGCGATCTCCTCGCTGCCCTTCCCGGTGAACAGCACGAACGGCAGGTCGGGGTACCGTGCGCGGACGGCCTCGAGCAGGTCGAGACCGTTGCGTCCCGGCATGTCGTAGTCGGAGACGACGCAGTCGACGTCGTGTTCGGCGAGCACGTCGAGAGCTTCGTCGCCCGAGCAGGCGGTGACCGGGTGGATGTCGTCGGCCTGTCGCTCCAGGAGTTCCGATTCGAGGTCCAGGAACGCCCGGTCGTCGTCCACGCAGAGGACCGTCAGGCGGCCGGGCCGTGGCGCACTCATTCTGAAGTACTATCGTGTCGCCTGACATAGTAGTGGCGCCCGAACGTATTCCCGTAGCAACAGATAACGCAGTGCTTAACAGGACACCGGCAAAAGTTGCTCCCGATGGGGCTGGTCGTCACGCTCACCGCCTACGGCGTCGCCGCAGCCCTTTTCGTCGCAGCCGCCGCCTACGCCAGCCGCCGGCTCGCCGGCGACCCGAGCGCGACCGACGACGCGCCCACCGACCGCCAATGAGCCTCCGGTCGGCACTCCAGAAACGGCCGGACGTGGAGTCGTTTTTCACCGCCGACCGCGACGTCGGCCCACTGGTCGGCGGCGCCAGCCTCACCGCCACCCAGGTCAGCGCCGGCACCCTCGTCGGCACCGTCGGCATCCACTACCTTACCGGCGTCGGCTTCGTCTGGGTGTGGCTGCCCATCTGGGCGGGCTGGCTCGTCTCGACGCTGTTCGTCGCCCCCCAGCTCCGGGCGGCCGGCGGCTTCACGGTCCCGGACTTCCTCGCCGCCCGGTTCGGTACCGCGGCCCTGCGCGGCGCCGCCGCCGCGTTCATCGCTGCCGTCTACCTCGTCTACACCACCGGCCAGTACGTCGCCGGCGGCGTCATCCTCGACGCACTCGTCGGCGTCGGCGGCGTCCCCGCAGCCGCGCTCGTCGCCGTGCTCGCGCTCTCCTACACCGTCTCCGGCGGGATGCGCGCCAGCGTCTACTCGGACGTCGCACAGGTCGCGTTGCTCGTCGGCGGCCTCCTCGCCGCGACCGCCATCGGCCTCGGGGACGTCGGCGGCCTCGCCGCGCTCGGCACCGCCGCAGCGAGCGTCGACCCCGGTCTCGTCGCGTGGAACGGCGGCTGGCGGACCGTCGTCGCGCTCGGCCTGGCGTTCGGCATCGGCACCACAGTCGCGCCCTACGAGCTCTCCCGCGTGAACGCCATGCAGGACCCGGACACCGTCCGGTCCGCCATCGGCGTCGCCGTCGCCATACAGGCCGTCGTCGGCGCCTGCATCGCCGTCCTCGGCGTGCTCGCCCGCGTCCAGTACCCCACACTCGCGAACCCTGACGCCGCGCTCGTCTCGCTCGCGGTCGACCTGTTCGGGCCGGTCGTCGGCAGCCTGCTGTTGCTCGCCGCGCTCGCCGCCATCGTCTCCACCGTCGACTCCGTCCTCCTCGTCACCGCCTCGGCGGTCGCACACGACATCTACGCGGAGACCCTGCCCGCGCTCGGCGTCACCGACGACCCGGGCCAGCACCACGTCCTCTCGCTCGCCCGGGCCACCATCGTCGCCGCCGCCGCAGTCCCGGTCGGGCTGACCGCCGCTGCCGGCGCGCTCGGCGGCCTCGTGCAGTTCATCGTCGCGCTGTACGCGTCGCTGCTCGGTGCGACACTGTTCGCCCCCCTGCTGGCGGCGCTGCACTGGCCGGGAACGACCGGCATCGGCGCAGCAGCGGGGATGGTGGCCGGGTTCGCCGCCGCCGCCGGCTGGCACGTCCTCTCCGCGCCCGGTGGCCCGGTCGCCGACGTCGTCGTCGTCGACCCGGTGGTTCCCGGCGTCGCCGCCAGCGCGCTCGCCGTCGTCGCCGTCTCCAGGTGGTAACTACTCCTCGGCGACCGGCACCGTCAGCACGGGCGTGTCCGTGGACTCGACGACCTGCCGGGAGACGCTGCCGAGCATCGACTGCTCGAACTCGCCGCGCCGCGTCCCCATCACCACGAGGTCCGCGTCGTCCTCGTCGAGCGCAGCGAGAATCTCTTCGGCCGGGTCGCCGTCCCGGACCAGCGTCTGTGCGTCGACGCCCTCCGCCGCGAGGCGGTCGGCCGCCCGTTCGACGGCGTCCTCGCCCTGCGTGCGGAGCTGTGCGGTCGCCTCGTCCTGCATCCCGTCGTCGAGCGTGAGGAACGCGCGGTCGTCCACGACGTAGAGCACGTCCACCGTGGCGTCGCGTCGGCCGGCGACGTCGGCGGCGTGGTCGACGACCCGCTCCATCGACTCGCTGTCGTCCACCGGCAGCAGAATCCGGTCGTACATACTCGGCGGTAGGTGGACCCGTGGTAAAACCGACGCGGAATCGCCGCGAGCCGCCTAGCGCTTCCCGAGCGCCGCCTCGAAGGCGCGCTGTGCGCGGTCGTAGGCGTGGTCGCGGTCGACGATGGGGTGGTGGTAGTCCGGCGCGAGCCGCTCGCGCTCGGAGTGCCGGAGCGTCGGCCAGTCCACGACGGCCTCGGGGTCGACGCCCCGCAGTTCGGGGACGTACTCGGTGACGAACTCGGCGTCGGCGTCGTACTTGGCCATCTGGCTGACGGGGTCGAAGATGCGGACGTCGACGGTGTCGGTACCCGTCGACGCCGTCCACTGCCAGTTCGCGGCGTTGTTCGCGGGGTCGTAGTCCACCAGCCGGTCGGCGAAGTAGCGCTCGCCGCGCCGCCAGTCCACGAGCAGGTGCTTGGTGAGGAAGCTCGCGACCACCTGCCGGGGACGGTTGTGGACGTACCCCTCCTCGTAGAGCTGGCGCATCCCGGCGTCGACGAGCGGGTAGCCCGTCTCGCCGCGCGTCCACGCCGCGAAGTGGTCGTCGTCGTTCTCCCAGCGGATGTCGCGCTCGAAGTCGACGTAGTTCTCCGTCTGGAGGCGGGGGTTAGCGAAGAGGAGGTGGTAGTTCTGTTCGCGCCACGACAGCTCGTAGCGGTACTTCCCGACGTTCCGCCGGGCGTCACCCGTGGCGTCGTCGTAGACGTCCCCGACGGCCGCCCAGACCTCCCGGATACCGAGGTTACCGGCCGCGAGATACGGTGACAGCCGGGAGACGGCACTCGTCGGGTCGTCGACGGCCGCCGCGAGGTCGTCCCGGGTGTCGCTGTACGACTCGACGCCGTCTGCGAGAAACGAGTCGAGGCGGTCGCGGGCGGCCCGGTAGCCCGCCTCGGGAATGGTCGCGTCGGTCTCGGGGACGGCGAGCCTGTGGTCGTCCCGTACGTCGGCGAGCGCGCCGTCGTCGGGCGCGGGCACCGGGTCCGGTTTCGGCGCCTGCTGCCAGTCGTCGTGGAACTGGCTGTGCGAGGGGTAGGAGTCGTCGAGGACGGAGGGGTCGACGAGCGAGTTGTCCACCCTGCTCGCCGTCTCGACGCCCGCGCGGGCGAGTGCAGCCTCGGCGCGCGTCTGTCGGTTCCGGCGCGCGGCGTCGTAGTGGTCGGCGTGGACGACGACGTCGGCGCCGAACTCGGCGGCGAGCTCCGGGAGCACGTCCTCGGCAGCCCCCTCGCGGACGACGAGGTCGCTGCCGCGCTCGCGGTACGCCGACTGGAGCGCCCGGACGCTCTCGGCGAGGAACGCGCGCTTCGGGCGGCCGACCTGCGAGAGCACGGCCTCGTCGAAGACGTAGACGGGGACGACCGCTCCATCGGACTCGCCGTCACCCACGCCCGCTGTCGCGGCGGCGTGCAGCCCGCGGTTGTCGGGGACGCGGAGGTCCCGCTGGTGCCAGTACAGCCGCATCGCTGTCAGTCCGACGGGCTGGGGGTGCCCAGTCCGTAGTCACCCGGGACGGCCAGCGGGTCGGTCGAGCCGGTCGCGTCGGGGTCGTCGTCGATGACGGCTTTCGCGACGTGCTCGCCGCTGATGAGGCACATCGGCATCCCGATGCCGGGGTTCGTGTACGCGCCGACGTAGTAGTGGCCGTCCGGCCCGCCGCGCTTCCCGGGGCGCAGCGGCCCCGTCTGGAACAGCGTGTGCGCGAGCCCCAGCGCCGTCCCGCCCGGGTCGCCGAACTGGTCGCTGAACTCCGAGACGCAGGCGGACTCCTCGACGACGATGCGGTCCCGCAAATCGACGCCCGTCTGGTCGGCGAGGTCCGCCAGCAGCATCTCGCGGTACTCCTCCCGTACCTCTGGGCCGTCGTCCAGCCCCGGCGCGATGGGGAGCAGGACGACGACCGCCTCGTGGCCCTCGGGCGCGACGGCGTCGTCGGTCTTCGACGCGACCGAGAGGTAGTACGCCGGGTCGTCGGGCCACGCCGGGTCGTCGAAGATCTGCTCGAAGTGGCCGTCCCAGTCGGTCGGCAACACCAGCGAGTGGTGCGCAAGGGGGTCGACGTCGCCCTCCACGCCGAGGTAGAACAGGAGTGCAGACGGCGCGTACGTCTGGTCGTCCCAGTAGCCGTCGGCGTGGTCGCGGCCGCCGTCGTCCAGCAGTTCGCGCTCGGCGTACGCCGGGTTCGCGTTGTTCACGACGATGTCGGTGCCGACAGTGCCCTCACTGGTCGCGAGCGTGAACTCGCCCCGCTCGCCCCGGATACCCTCGACTTCGACGCCCGTCTCGATGGTCGCGCCCTGCTCGACGGCGAGGTCCGCGAGCGCGTCCACGACGCCCGCGATGCCGCCCTCGGGGTAGAAGACGTTCCCGTCGAAGTCGACGTGGCTCATGATGGAGTACAGCGCCGGCGTGTTGTGGGGGGCGCCGCCGAGGAACACGAGCGTGTACTCCAGGAGCTGGCGGAGCTTCGGGTGGTCGAAGAACCGCGAGACGTAGTCGTCCATGTTCCCGAACAGCCGGAATCTGGGCGCCAGCGGCAGCATCTCCGTGCTGGCGTAGTCCCGGAAGCTCGTGCGGTCCGGGTAGACCACGCGGTTCATCGCGAGTTCGTAGTTCCGCGCGGTCCGCGAGAGGTACGCCTCGAGGGCGTCGCCGGCGCCGTCCTCGTAGGACTCGAACAGCTCGTGGGCGTTCCGGCGGTGCGGTTCGATCGTCGCCGAGTCGCCGTCCTTCCAGAACACCCTGTACTGGGGGTCGAGCCGTTCGAGGTCGTAGTAATCCTCCGGCTCTCGGTCGAAGTGGTCGAAGAACCGCTCGAAGACGTCCGGCATCAGGTACCAGGACGGCCCGGTGTCGAACCGGAAGCCGTCGCGTTCGAGGACGCCGGCGCGGCCGCCGACCGCGTCGTGTCGTTCGAGCAGCGTCACGTCGGCGCCGGCGCGCGCCAGGTACGCCGTCGCGGCGAGGCCACCGAAGCCGCCGCCGACGACAGTCACGTCACGTTCCCCGGGGAGACTCCCCTGCATGCGTGGGTGTTGGCACGCCGGCGACAAAAACACCAGCCGTCCCCACGTCGCCTGCCGGCACTCCGAAGCGGGGTGCGTTGCGTCCCGGCTGGGACCGCGCTGATAAGCCGAGTGTACAACTGGCCCGAGCGCGCGCCGGCTGCCGGCGCGGGACACCAGAACGAGGTGACTGCGACGAGTTCGTGGCGTAACGCCGGCTTTCGAATCGCACCCGTCCGTCCCGCAGGAAACCGCAACGACCGGCTAACAGGTAGGGTTAGAGAAGTCGTGAGTAGCACGCCGTTTGGTGATTCGAGCCAGAGTATAACAATGCGGTTGGCCGCCGAGTCATCTAGTGGGCATGACAGGCACAAGCACGCGGAGACTCAAGATCGGGGCCGTACTGATGGCACTGACAGTCGCGCTGTCGGCCGGCGCGGCGGTCGCCACCACGTCGCCGGGCACACCAGCACAGCAGGCCGGAGCGGCCGGCTCGACAGCCACAGCCGAGGACGTGACAGCCGATCGCGTCCAGATGGAGGACGTCGAAGTCGAGGGGCTGACGTTCCAACTGGGCGAGATCGGTGGCACCGAGGACGCGCTGCGGAGCGCGTTCGGGTCGGCCCTCGGTGACAACGTCGAGGGCTTCGAGGCCGGAGCCGTCCAGATCGAGAACATCGACTCGGCGTCCATCACCATCGAGAACAACACCGTGACCGTCGACGCCGAGGTCGACTCCATCATGCTGGAGGACGTCGAGGCTGACACCGTCACGTGGGACCGCTCGAACGGTGACGTTGCGCAGGGCATGCTCGCGGGCGGCGGCCTGAGCTTCGGGTCGCTAACCGTCGAGGGCCTCAGCGTCGGCACGCTCTCGGTCGAAGCGGCCGAGGCGGGCCCGCCGGACGAAGAGCCGACTGAAGAACCGACCGAAGAACCGACCGAAGAACCGACCGAAGAACCGACCGAAGAACCGACCGAAGAACCGACGACGACTGAAGCGCCAACCACCACCGAGGCACCAACCACGACTGAAGCGCCAACCACCACCGAGGCACCCACCACGACTGAAGCACCCACCACCACCGAGGCACCAACCACGACTGAAGCACCCACCACCACCGAGGCACCAACCACGACTGAAGCACCCACCACCACCGAGGCACCCACCACTACCGAGGCACCCACCACCACCGAGGCACCCACCACCACCGAAGAGCCGACCGACGGCAACGAGACCGACGATAACGAGACCGCGATGGCGTCGGTGACCTTCGAGGACCAGACCTCGAACGGGACCGCCGTCAACGTCTCGGCCGTCTCGCTGCCCGAGGACGGCTACGTCGCCATCCACAACGACTCCCTCCTCGAGGGAGATGTGACGGCTAGCGTCGTCGGCGTCTCGGAGTACCTCGAAGCCGGCGACTACGAGAACCTCACCGTCGAACTGTTCAACGTCTCCGGGGCCGACTTCGCCGAGAACCAGACGCTGACCGAGAACCAGACGCTCATCGCCATGCCGCACGTCGAAGACAGCGGCAACGAAACCTACGACTTCGTCGCCACGGACGGCCTCGACGACGGCCCGTTCGTCGCTGACGGCGCGGCGGTGACGGCCGACGCGAACGTCACCGTCGAACTGGACGAGACGGCGATGGACAACGAGACGGACACCGGCAACGAGACGACCGAGGAACCGACGACGACCGAAGAGCCGACCGACGGCAACGAGACCGAGGAGAACGAGACCGCGATGGCGTCGGTGACCTTCGAGGACCAGACCTCGAACGGGACCGCCGTCAACGTCTCGGCCGTCTCGCTGCCCGAGGACGGCTACGTCGCCATCCACAACGACTCCCTCCTCGAGGGAGATGTGACGGCTAGCGTCGTCGGCGTCTCGGAGTACCTCGAAGCCGGCGACTACGAGAACCTCACCGTCGAACTGTTCAACGTCTCCGGGGCCGACTTCGCCGAGAACCAGACGCTCATCGAGAACCAGACGCTCATCGCCATGCCGCACGTCGAGAACAGCGGCAACGAAACCTACGACTTCGTCGCCACGGACGGCCTCGACGACGGCCCGTTCGTCGCTGACGGGGTCGCGGTGACGGCCGACGCGAACGTCACCGTCGTGCTGAACGAGACGGCGGCAGCGCCCGAGAACGAGACCGACACGTAACGCCGCGGCGCGGCCCGGGCGACTCCGGGACCCCGGCGGTACGTGGCCGCTGCTGTTTCTTTGCGTGCAGTGTCGGGGAGTGCCGACAGTGGGAGGGGACAGGGAGAATTAGGCTGTCCTACACGCCGTCGTAGACGACGCAGTTCTCGTCGTCGACGAGGTTGTGGAGGCGGCGGTCGTCGTCGGTGGTGAACTGCCGCTGGCAGCGGTCGACCCACGAGGTGTCGGTGCTCGGCGGGTCGGCGCCCTCGCTTGAGTCGATGGCCGGGAGACTCGGTGCCTCTGCTCGGGGTTCGGTGGCTGTCTTCACGAGTAGCGTGTGGCTGTGGTCGGCGTGGTCGGGAGTCGGTCAATCGGTGTCGGCGTCGCCTGGTCGGACGTGGGCCGGTGCATCGGGCGTCCCGACCGTCGCCCCCATACATCATAAACGTTCATGTAGAATCCAAAATCGCCGTCGGAACCACGTGACGCCCACTCGAACCGCCAGACACAGCGCCCAGTCGCCCAGAAGAAGAGCCGCCTTGCCCGAAATCCGAGACCTGGACGGCGTGTCGCGAGGTACCACGAGTACCACGTCCTTTTACTGTGGTGGGTTCGTAGACGAGGTGTGAGCGACGACAGCGGGCGCCGGAACCTCCGGATGCCCAACGACGACGAAGTGTTTGCGGTCGTCAAGCGACACGACGGCGGGAACCACGTAACGCTGCAGTGCGAGGACGGCGAAGAACGCATGGGCCGTATCCCCGGCCGAATGAAGTACCGCACCTGGATCAACGAGGGCGACGTCGTCCTCGCCGAGCCGTGGGACTGGCAGGACGAGAAGGCGAACGTCGAGTGGCGGTACTCCGACCAGGACGCCGACCAGCTGCGCGCCGAAGGCCACATCGAGTAATCCGCCCCGCGGTACAGCGCGCTAGCGGCCGTTCTTTCACTGTGTAGCGCCAGCAGCGGCGGTTTCGGCGACGGCGCTGCGAATCCAGAGACTTACCGGGAACGCCTGTGCGAGCGTCCAGTACGACGAACGCACTGCTGGGCGGGTAGCGTCGCCGAAAAATCTGCGGTTCGTTCGTCGTAGAGAGTCCGAGTTATACGCGAACGACGTTCTTCGCGCGCGGGCCCTTGGGAGCCTGCTCGATGTCGAACTCGATTTCGGTGCCTTCAGTGAGATCTTCGCCGCCGACGTCCTCCATGTGGAAGAAAACGTCCTCGTCCGCGTCCTCAGTCTCGATGAAACCGTAGCCGCCCGTGTCGTTGAAGAAGTCGACCTGACCTTCTGCCATTGCGACTGAACACACGCCCGTTCTACGCATAAGAGTACCGCATCCGTCGGCCAGAACGGCGAGAATAAAAACAAATGTTCGCTATGCCGCCGTTCTGCCATCATTTCGTCACTGAATGGTCGGCTCACAGCGGTGGAAGTACTAGATACCACAGAAACGATCGTCGTTTCGACGGCACCAGCAGTTCCCGACGGCGACGGCGCCGGCGTCGTGTACTCGACTGCGGCCGGGGGAGCAGCGCACGGCAAACGAGCGAACGCCGAGCTTACTAGTCGAGTGCTTCGCGCCGCAGGGACGCGTAAGGAGGCCTTACAGGTGGCTGAGACGCTACTCCGCACCCGGTCAGTCGGACGTCGCCACGTCGACGCGAGTGCCGGCAGCCCCTGCCGCGGACAGGTGTGGATAACGAAGGACGTCAGCAGTCTTTCCGGGGCTATGGCACGGGCAGACACCGTCGACGACGGGGTCACGGCCACGCTGCTGGCGAGCGTCCACGACGTCGACCGGAACCAGTGGAACAACCTCGTCACGCAGGCCGACCGCGGCAGCCTCTTCCACCGCCACGAGTGGCTCGCAGCGGTCGAGGCGGGCCTCGACTACCGGCCGCGGCACGCGCTCGTCGCCAAGGACGGGAACCCGGTGGCCGTCCTCCCGGTGTTCGCTGCCGACCTCGACCTCCCCCACGACGCGGCGGACGCGGTCGCAGACGCGCTCGGTGTCACCGCGCTGCTGTCCGGCGAACCGGGCTACGGCGGCCCGGTCGTGGCGGGCGACGAGGCGGCGAACGTCGACCGGCTGTTCGACGCGCTGGACGCTACCGGCGGCGGCCCGGTGCTGTACCACCGCATCGCCAGCCACGACCTCGGCCTGGTGCGCTACGGCCAGTACCTCGCCAACCGGGGGTACGAGCTGTCGACCGACCTCGCGGTGCTCGTCCTCGACATCGACCGGTCGTGGGAGCGCGTGCTCGCCGACATGGACAAGGAACGCCGGAAAGCGATTCGAGACGCCCGCGAGCAGGAGTACGCCGTCGAGGTCGGCGTGCTCGGCGACGACCTCGACCGGACGTACGAGCTGTACCGGCGGAACGTCCGGCGCGTCGACGGCAACGCATTCCCGAAGTCGCTGCTGGAAGCGGTCGCCGACCACCTCGCGGACCGCACTCGCGTGTTCACCGCGCGGGTCGACGGCGACGTGGTCGGCCGGTACGTCTACCTGCTGGACGCCGAACAGTCCGTGCTCGTCCACTGGCTGTCGGCCATCCCCGACGAGTCCTGCTACGAGTCGATGCCCTCCGAGCTCATGCACGCCGCGGCAATCGAGTGGGGCATCGCGGAGGGCTTCGACGCGTACAGCTTCGACAGGACCGGTGCGCACTTCGACAACTCCGTCTTCCGGTTCAAGTCGAAGTACGGCGCCGAGGCAGTGCCGCTGTTGCACTGGGAGAAGGGGCAGAACCCAGTCGTGTGGCCGCTGTTCGAGGCGGCCCGCGACCGGTACCGCGCCCGTTCGCTCAAGGATAGCTGAGAAGTTACCCGCGCTCGCTGCCGCCCAGCGCGTTCGTCAGCACCATCGGCGTGCTGTCGGGCGCACTCGCCGGCGGGCCGGAGAGCACAGCGGTCCTCGGCCACCTCGCGCTGTTCGCGCTACGGCCGTGAGCTCGGTCGTCCGCGACGGACGACGACGCGCCGACGCCGTACCGGGGACCACCAGAAGGTCTATTCGCGGGCGTCGTGTATAGGTTCGAAATTGCTCGGGAACACCGGTAGTCAGGCGACCGCCGTGCGCCGGCCGTCGGCGACAGGGCGGCAACGATGACGGGAGAGCGCTCGCAGGCGGTGAACCGGCGCACCGTGCTCGGCGGCATCGCAGCAGGCGCCACGTCGGCGCTCGCGGGCTGCTCACTGTTCGAGACCAGCGACGACGGGGACGCGTCGGTCGTCGAGGACGCGGACCGCGCGCGGTCGCTCGCCGAGCAGTTCGCGCCGACGCTGTACTTCGACGAGCACGAGCAGTGGTTCCCGACGGACCCCCAGCCCTACGAGGTCGAGCGCGACGGGGAGACGGTCGTCGACGGCTTCGAGGCGCTGAACGGCTACGCGGAGCGCAGCGGCGACGACGGCGACCCGGTCGACCCCGTGTCGTTCTTCAACGTCGTCGAGTACGAGGCGTCGCCGCTTGCGGTCGTCCAGTTCTGGTTCTACTCGGCGTTCGACCAGTTCGCCACGAACTTCCACTGGCACGACTGGGAGGTCCTGCACGTGTTCGTGGACACCGAGACCGGGGAGCCACAGCTGTACGTGGCGAGCTCGCACTCCCGGAAAGTCCCGAACAACGAGTTCCTCGACCCGGACGGCAGCCGCCGCCCCCGCATCCTCACGGAACTGGGCTCGCACTCCAGTGGCCTCTCGGTGAACGAGGACGCCGACAAGTTCCAGCGTCTGCCGCTGGACGGCAGCGTCGCCGACGTCACGAACAGCGTCCTCGAGGGCGTCGAGGCCATCGCCGCCATCCCGCTGGCGTACGGGCTGCCGCGCGACGAACAGTTCGCGCTGCCGTACAGCGTCCCCGAGCTGGACGGCGAGCCGCTGTACGACCACGACGACCTGCCGGCGGTCGGCGCCGAGGACCTCGTCGACGAGTCGCTGACCGTGCGGTCGTTCGACGCGCTGGAGTCCCCGCCGGACCTCCCCGAGCGCGAGACCGGGCTCCAGTTCGACTTCGCGGGCGCCAGCGACGCCGACCCGGACGTCGAGTACGAACTCCGGCCGACGACCGACCTCGAGCACGTCGCGGACTTCGTCGGTCCCCAGTTGAGCTTCGAGTTCGCCATCCCCGACTTCGTCGAGGACGCCGTCGCCGGTCACATCACGACGACCGGCGTCCCCTGGCAGAGCCCCCGGTACACGAACCCGGCGGCGGACATCAGCGAGGCGCGCCACCGGCAGGCGCTGGCCGAGCGCTACGACGCCATCGGGGACCCGTCCCCCGTCAATCAGGTGGTCGCGGGCGTGACAAACGCCATCACGAGCGACGACGCCCCCGAGAACGAGGGGTTGACGACCGAGTCGTCGTCCCTCGAACTGGTCGCGTTGCTGCAGAGCGAGCCGGAGGCCGTCCCGACGTTCAACGGCATCGCCGTCGTGCAGGGCGTCACCGAGGGCGAGCACAGGCTCACCGTCAACGGCGCGGGCGTCGAACCCCACAGCGAGACGGTCGCCGTGGGCGGCGACGACAGCAGCGATAGCGGCGGCGACGGCAGCGTCACGGCCGCCGGCGTCGACGGCGAAATCCCGGTGGTCGCCCGCGAGCACAGCGTGAAACTCGAGGTCGACCCGAGCGAGGTGGACGCCGACCTCACCGACCTCGCCGTCGAGGACGACTTCGCCGGCCGGCTGTACGACGCGCCGCTGGCGGGGCCGGACGCCGTCTACGTCCACCGGGGCGGCGCGTTCACGACCGAGGTACGGGACAGCGACGACGCGATCGGTGCCGACCGCGTCAATCCCGGTGGGGACGCAGACAGTGTCCGGGTCGAGAACCCCCAGACCGGGAAGGCGTCACTCGCCAGCTACCTCGCCGACATCGCCGCGGAGACCCGGGACGAGGTCGCCGCCGTCGAAGGGGGCGGCGACTCCGACGACACCGACGACGACCGGGGCAACGGGGGTGGTGGCGGGCAGGAGAACGCCGTGAACGGGCTGGCGAACGCACTCGACGCCGTCGCCGAGGCCGCCCGCCGTGCCGCGGAGCGCGCCGAAGCCGGCGACCGAGGGAACGCCGACCAGAAACTCGAGACCGTCCAGAACCGCCTCGACCAGGTTTCCACGAGACTCTCCGAGGCGCGCGACTCACTCCCGTCCGGGCTCGCGAACGCGGCAGACAACCGCCTCGATCAGGCCCGCCGTCGCAGCGACCAGGCGAAGAACGCCGACAAACTCTGACGGCTACCGGTGGTCGCGGCGACGTGGCAAGCCACCCGACACCTTCTCGCCACAACCGACGCCTACTCGACCCAACTCGGGCAAATTCGGGCTCCGCGTGTGCTCGGTATATCCGGCTCGCGCTCCCCGGATACGTGTATGCGAGACAAGTTCGCCGACACGACAGCATCCCGACGCGACTACCTGAAGGCGGCCGGCGCGCTCGGCGCGGCCGGCCTCGCTGGCCTCGCGGGCTGTACCGGTGGCAGCGGGTCGAGTACGGGTACGCTGTCCACGACGGTGAAAGACGCACCCGGCGACATCGCCGACTTCGAGACGTGCGTGGTCACCATCGAGGGCATCTGGCTGA
The DNA here is from genome assembly GCF_021729015.1 of Halobacterium rubrum. Taxonomy (GTDB): domain Archaea; phylum Halobacteriota; class Halobacteria; order Halobacteriales; family Halobacteriaceae; genus Halobacterium; species Halobacterium rubrum. The sequence continues at coordinate 782,728 of NZ_JAJQQZ010000001.1, read as the reverse complement.
AGGACAGTGAGAGCGGGGACGCCGCGGACGCGACGGCGACAGAAGACGAGACGGAGACCGACGACGCCGGGTCGGACGCCACCACGGCGGTAGTCGAGGAGCAGGACGCCGAGGACGTCGACGAGAGCGACGGCCGCGAGTACCACGAGTTCGACGAGGCCCAGGAGGCCGACCTCGTGGAGTTGCAGGACGGCGACAGCGCGCTCGTCGACGACCGCGAGGTCGAGACGGGGAGCTACGCGTTCCTCCAGCTGGACGTTTCGGGCGTCTCGGCGCCGCTCGCGGACGGCGGCGGCGACGCCGACGTCGGCACGCCCGGGAACGCGCCGCTCCAGTTCAAGGAGCCGTTCGAGGTGCGCGAGGACCAGCGCACGAGCTTCGTCGCGGACTTCACGCCGGTCAAGCGCGGCCAGACCGGGTCGTACCTCCTGCAGCCGGTCGCCTCCGGCACCGAAGTCACCTACGAGGACGTCACGACAAGCGAGGAGTGACGCGGGCAGCCTGCGGACGGCGAGCATCGAAGCTGCAGCGGAGGGGGTCTCCCAGCAGCCGCCTCAGATGGGGGAGTTCAGCGTCCCGAAGTACACCTGCCACGCCAGCAGGGACTTCGCGACGAGGCTCAACGCGACGTACGCCTTCTCGCCGAAGAGGTAGTCGCTCCACCGCCAGGTCTCCCGGTACTGCAACGCCATGTTCACCGCGAAGAGGTTGAAGAACGCGAAGATGGAGACGTAGATGTAGATGACGAACTCGGGGAACTCGCCGGCGGCGGCGGTCACCGTCCCGACGAACGTCACCGCGATGACGACCCAGGGAATCAGGCCGGCGAACGTGCCCACCCAGTACGGCGTCCAGTCGGTCGTCTCGGTGGTCTCGTTGCGCTGCTCCATCAACAGCCCGCAGAGGTTCATCACCGCGACCAGTCCGAACAGCGCCAGCAACGTCCCGAGGTCCCAGACGCCCGCCAGCATCCCGATGACGACGATCATCAGCGACGCGCTCACCGAGTACTCGTACCACCGGTAGGGGTTCATCCCGCGCTCGAGGTACGCGACGTACTGCTCGTACCGGGCGGTGGCGATGACGGCGTGTGCGAGCGCGGAGACGAAGAGGAACCCCGCGACCAGCAGCGGGAGCGTCACGTCCACCCAGGGCACGCTCACCGGCGCGATGGACTCCGTCGCGACGTCGAACTCGTAGCGCGTCCGCGTAATCGGCCACCGCACGTCTTCGGCCAGCCACACCATCAGCGCGCCCTGCACGAAGTGCAGGACCGCCATCACCGCGTTCCACCGACGGAGGCGGCGATAGCGAGGGGCGTCGCTGGGTGGCGTGGCGCCAGTTGCTGTCTGTGACCCGGTGACCGAATCGGCGGTCGGCGTCTCTGACGCTGGCATACAGGTGTGACGACGCGAGCCACCAAGTAGGAAGGGGGCACGGACGACGGTCGACTGGAGTGCAGTGGGCAGCCAGAGAGAGTGAGACTGCCAGCACCAGCGGTCCGCCAGTTGCGTGTGCGCGAAAAGTCGGCCTCGGCACTCACGACTCACAATCTATCCAGAGAGAATAGGTTTAGAACGGCTATAGACGCCGCTCAATCCGAAATTCGCCCACTCTCTCTCTTACTACTCTTCGAGCGGCAGATCCGGAACTGGGACGGCGCCGTCGAGAAAAGGTGGTCGTCGACGCGGTCCCCAACGCGCGTCGCCGTTCTCCCTACAGTGCGTCGAGGATGTTGAGGTAGCCGCTGCCGTAGAACGCCTTGTCGTAGCCGTCGGGCACGTCGGCCGCGTTCTTGAGTGCGGCCTCCACCTGGTTGGCGTTGTAGTCCGGGTTCGCGCTCTTGACCAGCGCGGCGGCGCCGGCGACGTTCGGCGCGGCCATCGAGGTGCCGGCCTTCCAGCCGTAGCCGGGGACCTGTGTATCGGGTTCGCCGTCGCCGTCGGTGTCCTCGTAGCTGAACACCGTGTTGAACACGAGGTCGTTGAACCACGGGACGTCAGTGCCGATGGCGGCTGGGTCGGCGTCGCCGCCCGGCGCGCCGAGCGTGACGGCGTTCGTGCCGTAGTTCGTGTAGAACGCCGGGCTCTCCGGCGGGTCGGCGAGGTCCGTCGCATCGCCGTCGCCGTCGGCGTCCCAGCCGTACCCGATGGGTCCGGTCGCCGACACCGAGAGCGCCTGTGCACCCTCGTTCGGCAGGCTGACGAAGTTCCTGTCGTGCTGGAGGTCGGCGCTGTCGTTGCCGGCCGCGATGACGAGCAGAGTCCCCTCCTTGTTCGCGTACGTCATCGCGCTGTTGAGGACCTTGCCGTAGAACTGGCCGTTAGTCTGCCGCGGAACCGGGTACGCCCCCAGCGAGAGGTTCGCCACGTCGGCGTCGACGTTCGCGCTGTAGACCACGGCCGCGAGGATGTCCGCGAACGACGCGCCGCCGCCCTCGGAGAACACCCGGCAATCGACGAGGTCGGTCTCCGGCGCAGTGCCGTTGACGCCGATACCGCCCCCGTTGTCCGCCGCGACGATGCCGGCGACGTGGGTGCCGTGGTCGTCGCCGCCGACGGGGTTGTGGTCACCGCCGTCGTCGGTGAAGTTCCGCGAGAGGTCGACGTTCAGTGGGCCCGCGAGGTCGGGGTGCGTCTCCAGCACACCGGAGTCGATGACGGCGACGCGCGTGCCCTCGCCCTCTGTGGTCTCGTGGGCCGCTGGCACGTCCAGGTCGGCCTTGTCCCACTGCAGGAAGTCCCCGGGCTGGCCCTCGTACTCCGAGGCGTCGAACGAAGGGACGTCCGCGTTCGTCGCCGGCTCGTTCAGTTCGAGCTCGATGTCCGGCGCGAACTCGCGCACGCCCTTCGCCGCCTGCAACGCGCTCTCGTCCCCGGTTACGACGGCCAGATTGGTCCCCGGCATCTCGTGGACGACGTCGACGCCGTCGGGGAGCCCGCGCCCCCTGGTCTGGACGATGTACCGGTCCGTCGACGTCGCCGCCGTGACCGTGGTTCCGGCCGCAATCCCGCCGAGCAGTGCGCCGCTCACCTTGAGAACCTCTCGTCTGGTACTGCGTACCATGTTGTTACATGATTGCTATATTATCATAATAGTTTAGGGTGGATTTCCCGTCCACCGGCAGAACGGGCCCCAGGCCGAGGCAATCGCCACGTGTAGCGCTCGGGAGTCACGACGAGTCGCGTCCGGTGAATAGCGAACCACGTCTGTGAGATACCGTCGAACGGGAACGGATCGGCAGTTGGCCTCGGCACTCATAGGGCTCGTCGTCCCGCAGGAGCCACCCCGGGTCGGCCCGGTTGCGTCGTCATCGGCCGTCCGGGGCTACGGGCAGTAGCGAAAAGACGCTGGCGGTCAGTCGTCGTCGCCGGCGTCAGTCGCGGCCGGCGTCTCCATCGGGTCCGGCATCGACGCCGAGGAGCCGGTGGCCGTCGCAGTGACGAGACGGTCGACGGCGTCCGCGCCGAGCGCGGCGAACGCGACGAACGCTACCTTCGAGATGAAGTCGAGGTAGACAACGACGATGGTGTACATCTCCGTCTGGAGGATGCCGACGCCGGCGGGCGCGAGCATCCAGACGACGGGGTACAGCGTCCAGAGCACGACCGTGATGTTGCGCAGCGTCACGAACAGCGACCAGACGCGCGGGTCGGGGTCGTCGCCCAGAGCGCGCGGCAGCGTCCGCAGCAGGCCGTACAGCAACACGACGTAGCCGACGGCGCCGGCGGCGAAGAACAGCCAGCGCTGGGACCCGGGGTTGAGTGCGGCGGCGATGCCGGCGCCGATGACGAACACGTCGGCGAGCAGCAGCCAGACGTAGGTCCGGCGGGACGGCTTCGCGAGCATCGCGAGGTACAGCACGATGAGCGGCGTCGTCACCAGCCAGTCGACGTACCGCGCGATGTACACCGTGTGCTCGCCGACGGTCGTCGCCGTCAGACCGAGCCCCATGGTTGCGTACGCGATGGCGGCGAGCCCCGTGATGCCCGCCAGCACGAGGTCGTAGCGGCGATGCGACGGGTAGCGGATCATGTCCCGGAGCGGCAGCAGCGTGCCGGCGATCATGCCGACCGTACCGACCCAGAACCACGTCTCGAGTGCCATGTCAGTTCACCTCCTCGTCGCCGCCGCGCGCGTCGAAGTCCGCGAGCAGGTCGTCGAGGGTCGCGGCGCGCTCCGCGAGGTCGGCGGCGGCGTCCCCGACCGTCGAGAGCGTCTCGGTCTGTTCGTCGGCCGACTCGGCGACGTCGGTCGCCTGGGCGGCCGTCTCCTCGCTGATACCGGCGACCTCGTCGACGGCGCCGGCCACCCGGGAGGCGGCTTCGGCCTGCCGGTCGGTCGCGTCCCGGATCTCGCCCGCTGCGGAGTCCGTCTCGGCGACGAACTCCACGACGTCGTCCAGCGCGGTCGCGGCGTCTCCCACGGTCGTCCGGCCGTCGGCGACGTTCTCGCTGGTGTCGCGCATCTCGTCTGCGACGTCGCTGACCTGGCCCTGGAGGTCGAGGAGTCGTTCCTCGATGTCCTCGGCTGCGTCCCGCGACTCCTCGGCGAGGCCCTTGACCTCGTCGGCGACCACGGCGAACCCGTCGCCGTCGGCGCCCGTGCGAGCGGCCTCGATGGACGCGTTCAGCGCCAGCATGTTCGTCTGCTCGGCGATGTCGGCGATGACGTCGACGATCTCCCCGATGTCCTCCATCTCGCTGTCGAGGGCGTCCATCGCGTCGGCGGCCGCCTCGGCGTCGTCGGCGACGTCGTCCATCGTCGCGACCGCTTCGTCGGTCGCCTCGCGGCCGTCCTCGACCGCGTCGGCGGCCTGCCCGGCGGTGTCGGCAAGCGACGCCACGGTCTTCGCGACCTCCTCGGCGCTGGCGGAGAGGTCGTCGACCTCGCCCGCGACCTCGTGGAGCCGGTCGGTCTGCTCGGTAGCGCCGTCCGAGATCTCGTCGACGGCCGTGGAGACGTCGGAGCCGGCGTCCATCGCGTCGGTGGCGCCGCCTTCGACGCGGACGGCGGCGTCGGAGACGTGGTCGGCGAACGCGGACGCCGCGGCGACGCTCGTCTCGATGTCGTCGAGCATCTGGTTGACCGCGCGGCCGACGCGCGCCATCGCGTCGTGGTCGCGGTCGGCGTCCACGCGACGCGTCAGGTCGCCGTCCGCGACGGCCGTCAGCGCGTCCTCGTAGTCGGTCGCCGCGGCCTCGAGCTCGCGGGCGGTCTCCTGGGCCTCGCGGCGGGCTTCCTCGGCGCTCTCGCGCGCCTGTTCGGCCTCCTGTCGCTGCTGTTCGGCCTCCGCGCGAGCCTGCTGGGCTTCGGCCTCGGCGGTCTCGGCTTCGGACAGCGACGTCGACAGAGAGTCCCGCATCTCCCGGAAGGAGCCAGCGAGCGTCCCGAATTCGTCGCTCCGGCCGGTGTCGATGTCCGCGTCGAGGTTCCCCTCGGCCATCTCGTCGGCGCGCCGCGAGAGGTGCTGGAGAGACGTGACGGTCGTCGACCCGACCGTCACGCCGACCAGCGAGAGGCTCACGACCGTGATGAGCACGAGCCCCATCAGGCTGGACGCGACGAAGTCACCGAGCGCGAACGCCTCGCTCTGCTGCGCGTGCACCATCACGGTCCACGGCGCGCCGTCGACGGGCGACGCCGCCATCACCATGCCGTCGTGTTGCATGAACGTCGACTCGGACAGCGACTGCTCGAGCATCCCCTCGGCGCCGTCGTGCTCGGTCAGCACCCGCGACTGGTCCGGGTGCGCGACGTACGTCCCGTCCTCGGCGACGACGACGGTGCTGCTCCCGTCGACTGCCTGGTCGAAGTCGGCGGTGAGCTCGTTGACGTTCACCATGTAGATGAGGAACTTGCCCTCGGCGCCCTCGATCGGCGAGACGACCGAGAGCACCGGGAAGTCCGCGACCGGCACCGTGAACGGCTTCGTGACCGCGACGTCGTCGGCGCCGTCGAACGTCGGCGGGTCGGTGGCGAACGGCGCGCCCTGCTCGGCGGGGTTCACGCCGGCGAAGTCGTCGTTCGAGCTGATTTCGATGGTCGTCGACGGGCCGTCGTAGTAGTGGGCGGCGACGACGCCGTCTGGTAGTTCGTCGCTGCCGGCGAGCCTGTCGAGGGACGCTTCGACCTCGGCCTCGTCGCCGGAGGCGAGGGCCGGCTGACTGGACGCCAGCATTGTCTGTCCGCGAACGTTCGAGAGCCAGGCGTCGAGGTGGTCCGCTCGGGCGTCCGCCGACCCGGTCAGGTCGGCGCGGACGTCGCCCTCGAGCTGGTCGGTGGTCTGCTGGTAGACCAGCGCGCCGACGCCGACAGAGAGCGCGACGACGACGACCAGAGCGAGGGCGAGCTTCGTCCCGTAGCTCCCCCGTACGCGTGTGAGTAATCCGGACCCCATGTAGAACCGACGTACGGCACCCCCCTTAAAAAGGGTTCGCACCCGATTTTCACCAGTGATACCGCTATCGGCGGCGCCTACCGGACCCTCAGAGCCCAGTCGGGTGCGAGAGGAACCGCGTCTCGACGTCCCAGTCGACGGCGACGTCTCGGAGCGCTCGCACGCCGAACGTCTCCGTAGCGTAGTGGCCGGCGAGGAACACGGACACGCCGGCCTCCCGGGCCTCGTGGTAGAGCTTGCCCTTGCCCTCGCCCGTGACGAACGCGTCGACGCCGGCGGCCTCGGCCTCCCGCAGCCAGTCGGCGCCGTTGCCCGTGAGCACGGCGACATCCGACAGCTCGTCCGGTCCGAAGTCCAGCACCGGCACCGGCCGGCCCGCCGTGTCCAGTTCCGCCTGCAGCGTCGACGACAGCTCGTCGCCGGTCGTCGGCTCCCGGAACGTCCCCCGGACGCCGAGGTGTTCGCCCGCGTGCTCGCCGAACGGCGCGCGGTCCGCCACGCCGAGGGCGTCCGCGAGCTGCGCCGCGTTCCCGAGCTCCGGATGCCCGTCCAGCGGCAGGTGGGCGCTGTACAGCGCGCAGTCGCCGTCGACGAGCCGCCCGACCCGGTCGTACTCGCGGCCCGTGACCGAGTCGAGGCCGCCCCAGACGACGCCGTGGTGGGTGACGAGCAGGTCTGCGCCCCACTCGACGGCGGCGTCGATGGTCTCGACGACGGCGTCCACGGCGAACGCGACCCGGTCGACCGCCCGGTCGGCCGGCCCGACCTGGAGGCCGTTCGTCGCCGCGTCCTCGTAGTCGTCGACGCGAAGCCGCTCGTCGTACTGCTGGGCGATGTCGGAGACGTCCATACGAGAACGAGAGACCGCCGCCCCCTTCTAGGCGTCGGCGGGAGAGCGCTGGGAGCCGGTAGCAGCCGGGCGGCGCCTGCGGTCAGGCAGTGGCGTGGTGGTAGACGAACTCCCGGAGGAGTTTCGCCGCGAGCGTCGCCGCCTGCCCGTCGTCGCGGTCGTTCACCTCGACGACGTCGAACCCGACGGCCTGGGGCGCCACCGCGCGGACGGCGTCCCGCAGCTCCCGGGGCTGGAGGCCGAACGGTTCGAGAGTGCCGGTGCCGGGCGCGAATCCGGGGTCGGCGGCGTCGATATCCACGCTCAGGTAGACGTCGGTGTCGTCGTCGAATTCGGGCGTCCAGTCCGCGGCGTTCTCGGGCGCCACGACGGTCACGTCGCCCTCGCTGGCGCGCTCCCACTCGTGCTCGTTGCCCGACCGCGCGCCCACGACGACTGCTTCGTCGGCGACGTCGAGGGCGTGCCGGGTGACCGTCGAGTGACTCAGGGGGTCGCCGTCGAGGTCCTCCCGGAGGTCGAGATGGGCGTCGAGCGCCACGAACACGTCCGGGTCGAGCGCGCGAACCGCCGCAACCGAGACGGTGTGCTCGCCGCCGACGAGCAGCGGCACGGCATCGTTCCAGTGGACGTCAGTGACGACGCCCTCGAGGTACTCGAGGTACTCCGCGGCGTCGTTCCACGCACGCACGTCACCGTAGTCGGCCACAGCGTGTTCGGAGAAGTGCGTGCGCGTCGCCGGGTCGTAGTCTTCGAAGGTCCCGGCGTGTGTGCGGACTTCACCGGGGCCGAACCGCGTCCCCGGCTGGAAGGAGGTAGAGACGTCGAGTGGCGCGCCCACGACCACGTAGTCGGCGGCCGACCCCGGGTCCGCCGAGTCGGCGTCGCGGGCGCCGGGGAACATCGATCAGTCCCGGAGGATCTTCCGCTGGCCCTCGAACTCGAGGAACTCGATGTTCTCGTCGGCCTGGATGTCGAGTTCGGCGGGGATCTGCATCGTCACCGTCTCGTACGTGTCGAGGTCCATGACCTGCGCGACGGTCTCGGACTCCTTCGAGACGATCTGGCCCTGCTTGCGGTCGACGATCGGGACGTAGATCTTCTGGTCGACCGGCTGGCTGAGCGACCGCTTCTTGCCGTCGAAGACGCCCTCGGCCTCGATTCGGGCCTTCGCACTGCCGTGTTTGCCGGGCTTCGCGGTGCTGTACGCGTTGATCTGGCAGGCGGCGTCCTCCATCATCACGTAGTTGCCTTCCTGCAGGTCACGCACTTCCTTCTGCTCTTTCGCCATGCTCCCGGATTCTCGCCTACGTAGTATAAACCTCTTGGAACGGACTCGGCGCTAGAGCACGGCTCCCACGCGTTCCAGCCCCTCGCGGAGCTCCCCGGTCGGCAGTCCGAATCCGAGCCGGAACGTTCCCTCGACCCCGAAGCAGGCCCCCGGTGCGAGCACGACCGACGCCTCGTCGACGACCGCCCGGCAGAACGCCCGCGAGTCGTCGAAGCCATCGGGAACGTCGAGCAGGACGTTGCAGCCCACGGGGTCGTCCCAGCCGAGACCGTGCTCGTCGGCCCACTCCGCAGTAATCTCGGCGTTCGTCGCGACGTGGTCCAGTGCCGCCTGCCGGAGCTCGCCCGCCCGAGACTCGAAGTCACCGACACCGAACACCTGCTCGGCGACGTGGTGGCCGAACTTCCCGGGGGAGATGGTCGTGTAGTCTTTCCACGCCTCGACGTCCTCGACCACGTCCTCGGCGCCGGCGAGCCAGCCGAAGCGGCAGCCGGCCAGCCCGTAGGACTTCGACAGCCCGGCGGTGCTGATGCCGTGCTCGCCGAGGCTCGCCACGGCGGGCGTGGGGTCCGGGCAGAGCTGTCGGTAGACCTCGTCGCCGAGCAGGTAGGCGTCGGCGTCCGCCGCGAGGTCGTAGACCGCTTCGACGGTCGCCGCGTCGTGCTGGCGGCCCGTCGGGTTGTTCGGGTTGTTCAGCACGACGAGGTCGGTGTCCGGCCGGATTGCGTCGGCGACGGCGTCGACGTTCAGCGTCCAGTCCGGCGCCTGGAGTTCGACCCGCGTCACGTCGCAGATTGCGTCGGGAATCGCGTGCAGGCTCTCGTAGGTCGGCGTGACGACGACGGCGTGGCTGTCGGCCGACAACAGCGACTGGAACGCGAGGAAGTTCGCCTCTTGGGTCCCCACCGTGGTCACCACCTCGTCGGCCGAGCGGCCGTAGCGCTCGCCGATGGCCGCCCGCAGAGCCGGCTCGCCGTTCGTCGGAATTACGTACCCCAGTTCTCCGGGGTCGGTGTCGAAGTCGCTCGCCGGCAGGCTGCGCACGCCGCTCTCCGCGAGCATCACGTCCGCGCCGGCCTCGACCTCGGCGAACCACCGCTCTAGCTCGAAGGTGGGAGCGTCCATACGCCGGGTTCGCGCCCGGTCGGGATAACTCGGACGCCGCCGGCAGTCCGGGTGCCACTGTCGACGACGGCCAGTCCCCCAGCTACACGTGCTCTTTCGGCAGCAGGTCCTCGAACGCCTGGGCGTCGAGCCACTCGCAGAGCTGGACGAGCTGGTCGCTGGCGGCCTCGAACAGCTGCTCGCCCTTCTCGGCGGTGGCGTCGGTCTGGTCGCCGAGCACGCCGTTGTCCGTGTTGTCGATGGCGTCGTAGAAGGTCCGGGCGCCGTGCTTGACGGTGTCGGCGTCCGCCACGCTGGCCACGCCGCCGTCTCTCGCTTCTTCGAGGCGGTCGTCGTGGACGTGCTCGCCGTCGAGGTACTGCATCATCGACGTCTCCTTCGGGCCGCCGTGCGGGCCGTTCTGCGCGAAGAGGTCGTCGACGAGCTCCGGGATGGACTCGTCCCACATCCACTCGACGGCGTAGAGGGTGCCGTCGTCCCGCAGCCGCCGCCCGACCTCGCGGAGGTGCTGGACGTTCCCCCCGTGGGCGTTCACGTACACGACGCGGTCGACGCCGTGGGACGCGAGGTTCCGCGTGAACGACTCCACGTAGTCCCGGAACTCTGGCGGGTCGACCGACATCGTCCCCGGGAACTGGCGGTGGTGAGGACTGACGCCGACGTTGACGGTCGGCGTGCAGAGGAAGCCGGTGCGGTCGGCGGCTTCGCGGGCGAACGCCTCGGCGATGCGGTGGTCGGTGGACTCCGGCAGGTGGGGGCCGTGCTGCTCGGTCGACCCCAGCGGCACGAGCGCCAGCGACTCCTCGGCGAAGTACTCACCAAGTTCGGGCCACGCTTCGTCGGCGAGGTACATGGGTCACTGGCGGGCCCCGTCGGGCAAGAATCCAGCGCTACCGGCGGTGTCGGCGGCGCCGGTCACTCCGGGCCGCCCTCTCGCTCCCGGAGGTTCTGGCGCGTGAACTGCGGGCTCGCCTGCAGACTCTTCTTCTCGCGGAACGACCGGTACAGCGCCAGCGCGATAGAAGTCGTGAACGCCGCCGACACGCCAGTGGCCGCGAGGTCCGCGGACACGTAGAGGAACGCCGTCGTCGGCACGCTCGTCGCCAGCACCAGCCCGAGCACGACCCGACGGCCCAGCTTGTCGATGACGTGGTTGCTGTCCTCGAGGTCCGCCCGCACGTGGAGGTCCTCGCGCTCCACTCTGTCCAGCGCGCTCTCCAGTTTCGGCGGCACCCGGACGGCCGACGTCGCCGCCGCCTGGAAGTCCTCGGCGGTCCCCTGCACGAACTGCCGGATGGACTCCTCGCGGTACCCCTGCTCCGTGAGGTAGTCCGTCGCGACCGTGATGAAGTCGAAGTCCGGGTCGAGGGTGACACAGACGCCCTCGACGACCGTCGCGACGCGCAACACGAGCGCGAGGTTCGGGGGCAGCCGCAGCGGGAACTCGTAGATGGTGTCCTCGACTTTGCCGATGATCTGCTGGACGCGGTACGTCTCGATGTCCTCGCCGCGGGCGTCCTGGATGGCCAGCTCCATCACGTCCGCCATCACTGCGCGGTCGGCCTCCGGGGACAGCGTCCCCATCTCGATGAGCGCGTCCAGAATCCCGTCGATGTCCTGGTTCGCCACGCCGATGTAGAAGTCCACGATCTTGTCCTGGATGAACGAGTCCACGCGGCCGCTCATCCCGAAGTCGTAGAACACGATGCTGCCGTCGTCCTGCACGGCGAGGTTCCCCGGGTGCGGGTCCGCGTGGAACACGCCGTCCTCGATGATCATCTGGAGGTACGCCCGTTCGAGGGTCTCGGCGACCTCCGAGCGGTCGATGTCGCGTTCCTCGAGCTCCGAGACGTTCGAGATCTTCGTCCCGGCGATGTACTGCATCGTGAGCACGCGAGCGTCCGAGTAGTCCTCGTACACGCGGGGAATCACGATGTCGGAATTGTCGGCGAAGTTCCCTCGAATCTCCTGGAGCATCCGGCCCTCGCGGGCGTAGTCCATCTCCTCCCGGATGGTCTTCGAGAACTCGTCGGCGAGGTTCCCGAGGCTGAACGCCTGGCCTTCGCCGACGAACCGCACGACGATGGGTATCGACCACCGGATGACCCGGAGGTCCGCCTCCACGAGCTCCTCGATGCCCGGCCGCCGGATCTTCACGGCGACCGGTTCGCCGTCGACCTCGGCCGTGTACACCTGGCCGAGGCTCGCGCCGCTGATGGACTCCCGGTCGAAGTCGTCGAACACCTCGTCGACCGGCCCGAGTTCGTCCTCGATGACCGTCTTCGCCTCGTCCCAGTCCGCCGGTGGCACGCGGTCCTGGAGCTCCGTCAGCACCTCGATGTACTCCGGCGGCAGCACGTCGGGGCGCGTCGACAGCAGCTGCCCGAGCTTGATGAACGTCGGGCCGAGCGTCAGCAGTGACTCGAGCAGGATCTGCGCGCGCTCCCGGCGGACGTCAGTGGTGACGCTGCGGCTCCCGCCGAACAGCAGGAAGCGACGCCGGTCACGCGCCCACCCCCACAGCAGCGGGAGGAACTGCCAGACGACGACGACGAACCGCCGGTACGACCTGAGTACCGCCACCGGTCACCCCTCGACCGGCACGCGCTTCCCGGGGCCGCTGTGCTTCGGGAGTCGCACTTCCAGGACGCCGTCGGCGACCGACGCTTCCGCGCCGTCGTCTGTGGCGTCCATCGGGAGCGGCAACTCGATGTCGAGGAACAGCGACCGGTCCTCTCGGCGGTAGTCGAAACCGTCCGGAACCGACTTCCGGCGGTGGGCGTCGACGACGACCGATCGCCCGGTCACGCGCACGTCCACGTCGGCGGGCGTGACGCCGGCGACGTCGACGACGTACAGGTAGGCGTCGTCACGCTCGTGGACGTCGACGAACACGGCGTCGGGCAAGTTCCCCAGCGCTTCGCGCAAGCGGGACATGTACCGCCAGTTGGGACGGCGGAGCGTTAAAGCCGGTGGTCCCGGCACGGGCCGCCGTCCGTGACCCGGCGAGGGCCGGGGCGGCGGTCAGCGGTGAGATACAGCGGAAGGGGTGGAACGTGGAGTGGGAGAGATGCGGGAAGGAGTGTGGCGTGCCCGCGGACCCACCGGAGAGACGAGGCCGCGCGCCCGCTCGGAGCCCGGTGACGCGCGGCCCGGTAGTCGGCGGCTGGAGGGGAGCAGCCCCGACCGGATGCGCCCGTAGCCCTGTGCCCTGACAGGCGGCGAGTCGTTCGCCGCCGAATCAGTCGAGGACCGCCAGGGTATTGAACGGCCGACTCCCTGACGCCGGATTCACCCCGATTAACGCCAGTTAGCGGGAGACCCCGCCGTCGAAGAGGCCGTCGAAGGAGGTGACGCGGTGGTCGCCGAGCACGCACTGGCCCCGCTTCGCGGGGTCGTGGCGCTCGACGTGGACGGCGTCCAGCCCGGCGTTCTTCGCGGCGCCGACGTCGCTGGCTGCGTCGCCCGCGTACACGCCGCGAGCGCCGGGGGCGGCGCCGACGTCGGCGAGCGCGAGTTCGATGGGGCGCGGGTCGGGCTTCCAGCCGGTGTCGTCGTCACAGCACAGGACGACGTCGAACCAGTCGCCGACGTCGAGGTGGTCGATGATGGGGTCGGCGAGGAACTCCGCGCAGTGCGTGACGACGCCGGTCGGCTCGTCGAGGTCGGCGACGCGAGCGGCGTCGTCGTAGAGGTAGGTGGCTTCGGCGCGCTCGGTCGGGTCTTCGACGGCGTGGAACGCCGGCCAGAACGACTCGGGGTCGACGCCCCAGTTCCGGAGGTGGACGTCGCGGCTGCCGCCGAGGCCGTGCCAGAGGATTTCGGCCTCGCGGTCGGCGAACTCGCGGCCGAGCCGGTCGCCGACCCGGTCGAACACCTCCCGGGTGTAGGCCCACTCGGTGTCCACGAGCGTCCCGTCGAAGTCGAACAGCCAGACGTCGTAGTCGGCGGGCGGGGACATGGGGGAACGACGAGTAAGGGCGGGTCGGGCAAGAATTTTGCGGGGTTAGCCGGTGACTTCCACGGAGCTCCCGAGGTACTTCGAGAGCACTTCGTCGACGCCGTCGGCGTTGAACGCCGCGAGGTCGTCGCCGATGGCCGACTTGAGCGCGTCGTAGTACTCGCGGTCGGTCTCCAGCGCGCGGTATTCGACGGACTCGACCGGGACCCCGAGAGCGTCCGCCGTCAGCTCCCGGAACCCCTCCGGGTCCGCGAGGTCGCCCCGCCAGAGGTTGTCCCGGAAGAACAGCCAGCCCGGCTCCCCGGGCTCGTCGGCAGGCCGGCGGAGCCGCGTCTCGAACGCCGCCGGGCTCACCGACACACCCATCCCGGGGTCGAGCCGGAACCGCACCGCGAACACGTACGCCGCCTCCATCGCCTACCGGAGCGCGTCGGTTCGCTCGGCCATCTCGACGTCCTGCTCGGTGACGCCCCCGGCCTCGTGGTTCGTGAACCGCACTTCGACCTCGTCGTACCGGACCCGGATCTCGGGGTGGTGGAACTGTTCGTCGGCGAGTTCCCCGACCTCGGACGCGAACGCCACGCCCGTCAGGTAGTCGTCGAACTCGTAGACGCGGACGATCTCCTCGCCGTCCAGCGACCAGTGTTCGGGCAGCCGGGACTCGATGGTGTCGTCGTCCAGAACCTCGGACATACTACGGGCGAGGGCGGCCAGCCTCATAATCCTAGTCGCCAGCCACCCCACGGCAGCCCGCTGCGGGCACCCACAGCGGCGACGCTACTCGACGGCGACTGTAGCACGGCAGAACGCGAGACGCGGCGGCGTCAGTCCTCGGACTCGGCGGACGCCGGCTCGCTCGGCGGCACGTCGAACGGCATCCCGTCCTCGAAGTCCGGGTCGAACAGCTCCAGTGCGGTCGCGATGGTCGACCAGTCGTCCTCGGCGGCGGCGTCACGCAGGCTGCGCGTCGGCGCCGCCAGCAGCTGGCTCACCAGCGCGTCCGCCATCGACTCCAGGACCTCGCGGTCGTCTTCCGAGAGGTCTTCGCCGCGTTCGGCCTCCAGGCGCTGGACCGCGGTCTGTACCTCCCGGCTCTTCAGGCGGTCGGCGCTCTCGTACATCCGGGCGATGACCTCGTCGGCGCGCTTGCGCTTGTACTGCGCGAGCAGCCGCTCGAACTCCTCTTCGATCATCGCTTCGACCTCACGAGCGGCGTCCTCGCGGCGCTCCCGGGTGGCCGCCGTCACCGCCTCGAGGTCGTCGAGGTCGTGGATCGAGACCGCGTCGTGCGTGCCCGCGGCCGGCGCGACGTCCCGGGGCTGTGCGAGGTCGACGACGACGGTCTCGCCCGCGTCCGCGAACGCGCTCGCCGGCAGCACGTGCTCGGGGCTGCTGGTCGCCGCCACCACCACGTCGGCCGCGTCCAGACGGCCGCGAGCGTCGGCGAGGTCTGTCGTCTCGGTCCGCGCGTCCACGCCCTCGGCGACCCGGTCGGCGCGCTCCGGCGTCCGGTTCGCCACCACGACTTCCGCCACGTCCGCGCTCGCGAACGCCTTCGCCGCCAGCGCCCCCATCTCGCCGGCACCGACGACCAGCGCGCGAGCATCCTCGAGGCGGGTCTTCCGCTCGGCGAGCCGCACCGCCGCCGTGCCCAGCGAGGTCGCACCCTCGTTGATGGCGGTTTCGGTGCGGGCGCGCTCGCCGACGTGCATCGCCTTCGTCACGGCCTCCCGGAACACGCGGTCGATGCCGCCGGCGTCCTTCGCGGCGTCGTAGGCGTCCCGGAGCTGGCCGAGGATCTGGTCCTCGCCGACCACGAGCGACTCGAGTCCGGCCGCCACCCGCAGCATGTGTCGCAGGCTCTCCTCGTGACCCATCGACACCGCACCCGCGCCAGCCGGGTCGAAGCCGGCCGCCCTCAGTGCCCGCCGGCCGGACGCCTGGTCTGCGGTCACGACGTAGGCTTCCACGCGGTGACACGTCTGGAGCACGAACGCCTCCTCGACGGGCGGCTGCTCCAGCAGCGCGTCCAGCGCCGCCTCCGTGGACGCGGCGCTCGCGGCAGCCAGCTCGTCGAGTGAGGCCGTCTCGTGCGAGACGCGGACGCCGGAGACGACACCAGTGTTTCCGTTCATGTCGACCAATCTACTTCCCCGCCGAGGGCGCGCGCGACGGCGGCCTCGGCTCTCTTTCGAGGGTTGGCAGTTCCGGTACGTAAAGCCTTCCAAACCGGCTCCGAGCGCACGACAGCCCGTACCGCATCGCGGCGGTCGGCGGGCGACAGGTCGGTCGCCCGCAGGTCGTCGCGGAGGTCGGCGGTGAGCTCGGCCATGCCGCCGGCGCCCGCGAACTCCGACTCGATCTCCTCGCGGAGGTACTTCGAGAGCGCGGGGCTGTGGCCGCCCGTGGAGACGGCGATTGTGACGGGGTCGGCGCCCGCCGTCGCCGGCACCACGACGCTGTCGGCGCCGCGGTTGCCGGCAGCGTCCCCGTCGCCGGCCGTCGACTCGTCGGCGCGGTTCACGAGCGCGCCGGCGTCCCGGGCCGCCGCCGCGAACGCCGCGTTCACGTCGGCGTCGTCGGTCGCCGCGACGACCAGCGCGGGGTCGACTCGAGCGACCCACTCCTCGGCCGCGTCCGGCTCGGGCGCTGCCCGGACGAGCTCGACGTCACCGAACTCCCGGTCGGCGAACGCCGGCGACAGCACGGTCACGTCCGCCTCCCGGGCGAACCGGCGGGCTTTCCGGGCGCCGACGCTGCCGCCGCCGACCACCAGCACCGACTCGCCGCGGAAGTCGTGGACCAGCGGTATCATGGTGTCTCAGGCCGTGTTCGCGTCCGCCCGTTCGTCCAGTCGGATGCCCGTCTTCTTCAGGATGCTCGTCGAGAACAGGGTGTCCCAGTCGTCGTCGCCGACCTCCCAGTACTCGTCCATCACGTCGCGCACCTGCTCGACGCGCTCTGCGCTCTCTTGTTCGCTGCGGCCGTGCGTCATCGCGAAGAAGTTGTACTCCCAGACGCCGTCGTGGCGCGGCCGCTCGTAGCAGTGCGTCACGAAGTCCAGGCTCGCCACGGCCGGCCCGACCTCACCGACGACGTCGTCGGGGACGTCCCAGACGGTCATCCCGTTCTCCGTGTACCCAAGCGCGTAGTGGTTCGGGATGACGCCGACGCGCCGCACCTTCCCCTCCTCGTTGAACCGCCGCAGCGTCTCCACGACCCACTCCGGGTCGCGGCCGATGTCGTCGGCGACCGCGCGGAACGGCGTCTCCACGACCGGCAGACCGTCCTGCACGGCGACGACGAGGTCGCGCTCGGCGGCCGTGAGGGTGTCGCGGTCCGTCGGCTCCGGCGTCGGCCCGAGGTGCGAGAGGTCCACGTCGCCGTCCGAGACGGGGCCGTCGACGAGGAACTTCGCCTCCACGCGGAACTCCTGCTGTTTCGGGAGGTTGTACGTCTCCTGGCCGGTCTGCTCCTCGATTTCGGCGAGCACGTCCTCGACGTCCCGGTCCGCGACGGAGACGACGAACCACATGTTCAGGTGGGGGTGTTCGCGCTCGTAGTTGTGCGCGACCGCCCGGACGTCGTTGACCGTCTCCGCGATCTCGTCGAAGCGGCTCTCCGGGGCGTGCATCGCCACCAGCGACGCCGCTCCCCCGATCTCTTCGGCGTTGATGAGCGCGCCGAACCGCGTCAACACGCCCTCCTCGTCCAGCGTCCGGACGCGGTCGAGCAGTTCGTCGCCGCTCATCTCGACCCCTCGCGACCGGAGCGCCTGCGCTGCGGGCTCGAACGGTCGCTGCACGACCGGAAAGCCACCCTGAAACGCGTTCAGGACGGCACGGTCCCGGTCGTCTAGGTCCCCGATATCCATACCACCGTCTCGGGAGTCACGCCCAATAAACAGCCCGACTGCCTCCCAACTCGCTGGAAGTGGCTACGCGTCGAAGCCGTCCTCGGTGACCGCGACCGCCTCCTCGACGCCGTCGACGGCCGCGATGTCCGCGACGACGGCGTCGTCGTCGCCGGTGACCTCCCAGTACAGCACCACCACGAACTCGTCGTCGCGACGGAGCTGCTGGCACTCCCAGACGAACTCGTCGTCGTCCAGCGTCAGGCCCTGGTGCTGGTTCACGCCGAACTCGTCGCTGTCGTTGCCCGAGTACACGTAGGTGTCGCCCTTCTCGGTGTGGTCGGCGACGGCGCGGCCGGCGTCGAGCGTGAGCTGGTGGAGCTTGCTCTCCTCGTCGCTGTCGTAGGTCGTGTGGATGACCGCGCCGGCCAGCTCGATGTCGCCCGGCCGCAGGAGTTCGACCGTCTCCCGGTACAGGTCTGCGTGCGCCGTCTCGCTCATACCAGAACGGTCTCGGCTCGCCGGCTTACGTGTGGCGATTGCCCGTCCGAGAGCCCGCCAGTAGCCCGAACTCGTTCGGGAGCGGCGGCGACAGCCTGGACTGCAGTCGGGGGTTGCGCGCGAGACCGGCGCGAACAGAAGGCTGATACGTGAGAGTGTTGTCGTCTCCGGTGATGCGAGACCGCCTGTGGGACGCCGCGAGCACCGTCTACGAGCGCGTGCTCTCCCGGGAGATAGACGGCGCGCCGGCCCACGTCGCGGTCATCCAGGACGGGAACCGGCGGTACGCCCGCGAGCAGGGCGACGAGCCGACCGACGGCTACCAGTCCGGCGCCCAGACCACCGAGCAGGTGCTGGACTGGTGTGCCGAACTCGGCGTCGAGGAACTCACGCTGTACGCGTTCTCCACGGAGAACTTCGAGCGGCCCCGCGAGCAGCAGGAACACCTCTTCGACCTGCTGGAGGACAAGCTCCGGGAGTTCGCGGACGCCGACCGCGTCCACGACGAGCGCGTGCGGATTCGCGCCATCGGCGACACCGACCGGCTGCCCGAGCGCGTGCAGGACGCCGTCCGGTACGCCGAGTCGCGGACCGCCGGCTACGACGGATTCGCGCTGAACGTCGCGCTCGCGTACGGCGGCCGCGACGAACTGCTCACCGCCGCCCGGGGGGTTGCCGAGGCAGTCGACGACGGCGACCTCGACCCCACAGACGTGGACTTCGAGGCCGTCGAATCGCGGCTGCACACCAGCCCCGTGCAGGACGTCGACCTCATCATCCGCACGGGCGGCGACGAACGCACCTCGAACTTCCTGCCGTGGCACGCCAACGGCAGCGAGGCCGCCGTGTTCTTCTGCACACCGTACTGGCCGGAGTTCTCGAAAGTCGACTTCCTGCGCGCGGTGCGCACCTACGAGTCCCGGGAGGCGTCGTGGCGACGGACGCGCGCCGAGCGGTCGCTGGCGCTCGTCCGCGCGCTCGGGTCGGAGGTCAAGGACGCCCGCCGCATCTTCGACCGCTTCAAGGGCGCGCTCCCGGACCCGCCGGAGGACGTCGACGGCGAGGGGCAGTCAGCGGACTGACCTGTCCGGCCACGGCCTGAGACGGCCCCGGTGGCGGTTCGTCACCGCACCGGGAGTTCTATCGTGACTGCCGTTCCACCGAGGTCGCTGTCGGCGAACGACAGGTCGCCGCCCAGTTGCGTGACCGCCCAGTTCGTCCCCCAGAGACCGAGGCTACTGGCGTGTGCTTGCGGTGACTCGGTCTGCTCCTCGATGACCGACCGCTCGGCGTCCGGGATGCCGGGACCGTCGTCTGCGACGACCACGCGGACGCCTGCATCGGTCTCGCTGCCGCGAACGTCGACGCGAGGGCTGTCGCCGTCGTTGTGGACGACTGCGTTCTCGACGACGTTCCGGAGTGCGAACCGGAAGAGTTCGCCGTCGGTGGTGACCGACCGGTCGGGGAGGTCGACCGACACGCACGCCTCCGGGAAGCGCTCCCGGACCGTCTCGGTGACGGACGCGACGACGGTCGACAGGTCGGTGTCGGCTCGCTGCCCGTGCGACCGTCGCATCAGGTCCTCGATTCGGCGCGCGTCCGCACCCAGTTCCTCGATGGTCGCCGCCGTCTCGAGGATCGGCTCCGACCGCGCGTCGTCGGCGACGGCTTCCGCGTTGGCGGTGATGACGTCGAGGCTGTTCCGGATGTTGTGCCGGAAGATCCGGTTCAGGACCTCGATCCGCTGGCGCCTGATTTCGCGGTCCGTGACGTCGATCAGGGTGACCGTGTGGCCGAGGACCTCGCCGTGTTCGTTCGTCAGCTCCTGGACCCGGGGGTCGAACTGTCGGCGGCCGCGCTCGGTCCAGCACTCGACCGTGTTACGGTCGGCGAGCGCAGACACCTCGTGCCCGACGATGTCCACGAACGGCGTGCTGTCGAGCTTCGAACCGAACAGCGCGCTCGCCGTCTCGTTCACGCGGGCGAGCGAGCCGTTTCGCTCCACCGTGACGACCGCCTCGTTCAGCTCCCGGATGACGGTCCTGTCGCCGAGTGTCCCGATTCCCGCACGGCTCCGGAGGACGTCGAACCGAGTCACGAGGACGCCGAGCGTGCACGTGACCAGAACCGCCATCGCGGCCAACACCACCTGGTTGAGCTGCGGGGTAGACGCCCGCGTCATCTGGACGGCGACGATGACCAGCAGTGCCGGCAGCGACACGACGACGCCGTTGAGCGTCGACAGGGAGCGGTGCCGGTACGCCGACAGCACCGCCAGACCCGAGACGGCGAACACCGTCGCAGGGGCGACGAGCGTGAGCACAGCGGCGACCACGAGGAACGCAGCTGACAGCTCGCCGGCGGAGTCGCCGGAGAACACGCCGGGGAACACCGTGAGCACGAACAACACGAGCAGGCCCACGGCGACGGCGATGCGCCCGCGGGTGACGAGGCTGCCGCGTCCGACGAAGTACAGCGCGAACACCGCCCACGGCAGCACCGACAGGAACGCCACGACGGCGGCGACGACCCGCAGTTCACCGGACAGGAGCCGACTCAGGCCGGACCCAGTGAACCCCAGCGCGAACGTGAGACAGACTGCGAGGAAGGACCGCCAGAGGTCGGTGTACACGTCGGCCGACGACCCACCGCGCTGTCGGTACACGTGGACCGCGAGCCAGGCGGCGCCGAGGCCGGCGAGGAGGAACGGGCTCGCAGCGGCGACCGACTGGAGCGAGGTGGGACCGAACGCCATGTACACGGACCAAAACGTCGGTTACGTGTTAAGCATGGCCACTGGACTGCGGCGAGTCGGAGACGCGCCCAGTCCGGCCTCCCGCCCGGGTTCCCGTCGACGAACCGACGAGGGTCGGCCTCCCGCCCGGGTTCCCGTCGACGAACCGACGAGGGTCGGCCTGCCGACCGGACCACCCGAAATCGAAGGCCCAGCGGCCCACGCCTCGCCCTGTTCAGCGGCCGAACCGCCGCTGCCGATTCTGGTAGTCCAGCACCGCCCGCAGGTAGTCTCGTTTGCGGAAGTCCCGCCAGTTCACGTCCGTGAAGTACAGCTCCGAGTAGACGGACTGCCAGATCATGAAGTCCGAGAGGCGCTCGGCGCCGGTTTTGATGACGAGGTCGGGTTCGGCGGGGAAGACGAGCTCGGACTCGACGACGTCCTCGTCGACGTCGCCGGGGTCGAGGTCGCCGGCGTCGACGGCCTCGGCGACGTTCTGGACGGCAGTCGCGAACTCGTGTTTGCCGCCGTGGCCGACGCTCACCTGAATCGGGGCGTCGGCGCGCTCGTCGTCTTCGGGCCCCCGGACGGCGACCTCCCGGGGGGCGTCGACGTTCGCGAGCTCTCGTTCGAGCGTCGGCACGGCGGCGGCGTCGAGGACGCTGACGTAGACGGTGACGCGCTCGGCGCCGTGGTCGAACGCCCAGCCGTAGAACGCCGCGAGCGTGTCGTAGGCGCCGGCCTCCAGGAGGTCCCGTTCGGTGATGACGACCGCGACGTGGTCGGGGCCGTCGGCGGGGTGGCGACGAACCCGGGCAGCGAGGTAGTAGTCGTAGAGGCCCACGTCGGGACCGACGCCCGCCGCCGTCCAAAACGTTGCGGGTCGCGGCTTCGGGGAAGTTAAGTGCGGGGGCGGCAAATCGGAGGCAGACGTGAATTGGAGTCTGCGGCGTGCCCTGGCCTTCGCGCTGGTGGCGACGCTGTCCCTCGCGGCCCCCCTGCTGGGCCAGGCAGCCGCGGTGCCGTTCGCGGTCGTCGCGGTCCTGGGCGCCGTCGTCACCGACGGCTGGCTGTTCGAGGTGTTCTCGACCGCTCAGGACCGCCGCGAGCAGCGACTCAGGACGCTCATCGCGTTCGCGCTGTCCGCCGCCGGCGTCGGGCTCCTCGTGCCGATATTCGACGTGCCCGCCGGCGTGTTCGTCGCGTCCGTGCTCGTCGTCGGGTACGGCGACCTCGGCCGCAGACTCGTCCTGCAGGTGCGGGAGAACCGTACGCTCTCGATGGTCGGCTTCGTCGTGGTGGCCGGCGTCGCCGCCTTCGGCGGGCAGGCGGCGGTCACTTCGCTCACGGGCGGCACCCCGAACTACCCCCAGATGGTGTTCGTCGCGGCGAGCGCGGCGCTGCTCGCGGGCATCATGCGGACGTTCTTCGTCGCGCGCGACGACCCCCTGCTGCTCGCGACGGTCGCCCTGTTGCTGTGGCTGTTCGCCGTGCTCGCGCCGCTGTCGGAGGTGCCGGCGGCCGTCGCGTGGGAGCGCGTCGCCGTCGCGCTCGTCGTCACCTCGGCGTTCGGGTGGGTGTCCAGAGCGCTCGGCGCGACCTCCGTGGCGGGGATGCTCACGGGCGTCTTCCTCGGCCTGCTGGCCGTCGTGCTCGGCGGCTACGGCTGGTTCGTCGTGCTCGTCGCGTTCTTCGCCGTCGGCAGCCTCTCCACGAAGTTCAAGTACGAGCGCAAGGCCGAGCGCGGCGTCGCGGAGCCCAACGACGGTGCCCGCGGGACCGGGAACGTCCTCGGGAACTCCGCCGCCGCGCTCATCGCGTTACTGCTGTACGCCGCGCACGCCCACGTGCCGTTCTCGGACGTCGCGTTCCTGTTCGCGTACGCCGGGAGCGTGGCGACGGCGCTGGCGGACACGCTGTCCTCGGAGCTCGGCGGTCTGTTCGACGAGCCCCGGCTCGTGACGACATTCGAGCGCGTGGAGCCGGGGACCGACGGCGCCGTCACCTGGCAGGGGGAAGTCGCCGGGCTCGCCGGCGCGGCCGTCATCGCGGCGCTGTCGGTCGTCGTCTTCGACCTCGGTGCACTGGGCGCGGGCGCCGTCGTCGGCGCGGGCGTCGTCGGCATGACCGCCGACAGCGTCGCCGGGGCGACCATCGAGGGTGACCGGCTCGGCAACCAGGGCGTGAACTTCCTCGCAACGCTCACCGGCGGCGTGGCTGGTGGCCTGCTCGCGCTCGCCGTCGGCCTCGCCTGACCGTCCCCACCGGCGGCGCCGGTCGAGTGTTCTTCAGAAGTCGTCGGCCGTGTGGACGCGCGTGCCGACGGGCTGTTTCACGAACTGGCCGGTCGCCGTGCCGACCAGCGACGCGACGCCGCGCTGGGCGGCGAGGTCGAGCAGGCGCTGCGTGACCATGCCGTCGACGACGACGGCGGTCGGCGTCACGTCGGCGTCCTCGAGCGCCGCGAAGGCCCGGTCGGCGGGCGACTCGCGGACGACCGAGAGGTCGTCGTCGAGTAGCCGGACGGTGCCGCCGCCGACGACCTCGTGGACGTGGTCGCCGAGCGCCTTCGGCGCCTCGACGCCCTGCTGTTCTGGCACCGTCTCACCAGCCCCGTCGCCGTCAGCGATGTCGTCGCTGTCTCCAGGAGTGTCGTCGCCGGTCGCAGACTCGTCGGCCTGACGCCCTCCGGGCTCCGGTGCCGACGTCGCTTCGGTTGGGGTTGCGGCGTCCGTCCCCGGCTCCGCCGGCGGGGTGGCGCCGGAATCCGACGTCGAGTCCGGCGCGGGCGTGGCGCTGCCGTCGGTGGCGGCGGTCGCGGTCTCACTCGCGTCGTCGCCGGCCGCCTCGCTCCTGCCGAGTTGCTGCGCGGCCGACGCCGGCGTCTTCCCGCGCAGCGCGGTGTCCACGGCCGACCGGGAGAGATCCTCGACAGACTCGTTCTCGGGAGCGCGAGCGACGAAGTCGAGGTCGCCGGTCTGCTGGAGTTCCCGCAGAATCATGTCGCCGCCGCGGTCCCCGTCGAGGAACGCCGTCGCCGTCTTCTCCCGGGTGAGCGCCGCCACCTCGGCGGGGACGTTCGTGCCCTCGACGGCGACGGCGTTCTTGATGCCGTACCCCAGCAGCGTCACGACGTCCGCGCGGCCCTCCACGACCACGACGGCGTCGCTGGACGCGACGTTCGGGCCGGCCGGGTAGCCGGCGTACTCGGTGACGTCCTCGACGCGCACGCTCTCCCGGACC
The DNA here is from genome assembly GCF_021729015.1 of Halobacterium rubrum. GTDB lineage: Archaea > Halobacteriota > Halobacteria > Halobacteriales > Halobacteriaceae > Halobacterium > Halobacterium rubrum. Next base: position 758,773 of record NZ_JAJQQZ010000001.1, on the reverse strand, counting down.
TCTTCGAGGATGTCGTCGGAGTCGATGGCGCCCTCGTCGAAGGCGTTCGCGAGCAGTTCCTTCGCGCGGTCGACGACCTCCCGGCGCTTGGCCGCCCGGACGTCCTCGATGCGTTCGACTTCGACGTCCGCCCGGCAGGGGCCGATGCGCTCGACGGCTTCGAGGGCTGCCGCGAGCGTCGCCGTCTCGACCTGGTCGAGACTGGACGCGATGGTGATGTGGCCGAAAGACTGCCCGCCTTCGCTCTCCACGGAGACGTCGATGCGTCCGAGCTTCGCGGAGTCCTGCAGGTCCGGGATGGCGAGGTCGTCGCCGAGCAGGCCCTCCGTCTGCCCGAACGCGGCGCCGACGACGTCGCTGCGTTCGACGACGCCGTCGACGACGAAGTCCGCGTGAATCAGGTACTTGGCGGTGTCCTCCATCGGTACGTTGTTGTGTTCTGGTAGGAACGCGCCCGCCAAATACCTGTCGTGGGAGCGACGGACCACGCTCTTCCGAGAAAATTTCTCTACAACAGGCGCGGTACGACACCAATACCAACACTTAACCGGTGAACGGACAGACACGGTGACAGTATGGTGTCTCGGAGCGCACTCGCGTGGGCGGCCTGCTTCGCCGTCCTGCTTGCACTCGCCATCCCGTGGTTCCTCTGGCGCAGCGACACGCTCGTCGCCGGCCTGCCGGTCTGGCTGTGGTGGCACGTCGCCTGGATGGGCGTCACCGCCGTCGCGTTCGCCGCGTTCGCCCGCCGCGACTGGGGCATGTTCGTGGAGGTCGACCGGCGATGACCGGCGGTACGCTGCTGGAACTCGGGGTCGTCACCGCCTACATGCTCGTGGCGCTGGCGGTCGGTCTCGTCGCCTACCGCGTCACCGACCGCAGCGCCGAGGACTACTACCTCGCGGGACGGGGCCTCGGCACGGGCGTCCTCCTGTTCACGACGTTCGCGACGCTGCTGTCGGCGTTCACGTTCTTCGCCGGCCCGAACATCGCCTACGCCAACGGCCCCGAGTGGATTCTCGTCATGGGTCTGATGGACGGCGTGCTCTTCGGCCTGCTGTGGTACTTCCTGGGCTACCGCCAGTGGCTGCTCGGCAAGGAGAACGGCTACGTCACGCTCGGCGAGATGCTCGGCGACCGCTTCGGCTCCCGGGGGCTCCGGGGGCTGGTCGCCGGCGTCAGCATCTTCTGGCTGTTCCCCTACGTGATGCTCCAGCAGATCGGCGCCGGCGAAGCCCTCGTCGGCCTCACCGGCGGCGCCGTCCCCTACTGGGCGGGCGCCGGTCTCATCACCCTCTTCATGGTCGTCTACGTCGGCATCTCGGGGATGCGCGGCGTCGCGTGGACGGACACCCTCCAGGGCGTGTTCATGCTCGGCATCACGTGGGTGGCCTTCCTCTGGGTCGCCACCGAAATCGCTGGCAGCGGCGGCGGCGGCCTCGCCGGCGCGATGCCCGCCGAGTTCCGCGCGCTCGGCGGCGGCGCGTACTCCCCGCAGTGGATGCTCTCGCAGGCAATCGGCATCGCCGTCGGCGTCTCGATGTTCCCGCAGGTGAACCAGCGCTTCTTCGTCGCCGACTCCGAACGCACCCTCAAGCGTACGTTCGCCATCTGGCCGCTGCTGGTCGTCCTCCTGTTCGTTCCGGCGTTCCTCATGGGTGCGTGGGCCAACGGCGTCGGCCTCCCGCTGCCGGAGGGCGAGAACATCGTCCCCATCCTGCTGAACGAGTACACGCCCGGCTGGTTCGCCGCGCTCGTCGTCGCCGGCGCGCTCGCCGCGATGATGTCCTCCAGCGACTCGATGCTGCTGTCGGGGTCGTCGTACTTCACCCGGGACATCTACCGGCCGTTCGTGAACAGCGAGGCCTCCGAGCGCCGCGAAGACGTCCTCGGTCGGGTCGGCGTCGCCGTCTTCGCCGTCGCCGCGTTCGGCGGCAGCCTCCTGCGGCCCGGCAGCCTGCTGGAAGTCGGGTCGACCGCATTCGGTGGGTTCGCCCAGCTCGCGCCGCCGGTCGCGCTCGCGATGTACTGGCGCCGCACCACGAAAGCGGGCATGTTCGCGGGCATCGCCGGCACGCAGGCGTTCTACCTCGCGACCGTCTTCGGGCCGACGGTCACCCTCGGCGGCGTCCCGGTCGTCGCGTCGTCGTACTTCGGGTGGTTCGCGCAGGTCGTCGGCCTCGTCCTCGGGCTCGTGCTCACGGTCGGCGTCTCCGCCGTGACGACCCCCGACACAACCGAGGACCCGGCCGCCTACGTCGACGCGCTCCGCGCGGACTGACCTAGTCGTCGTCGCCGAGGTACTCGGCCACCCACTCGTGGTGCTCCTTGAGCCGCCGTTCGCCGGCGTCGGTCAACAGCAGCCGGTCGTGGAGGCCGTCCTGTTCGCGCTCGACGATGCCCGCCGACTCCAGCTTCTGGACGGCGCCGTTGAACCGCTTGGGCTCGATACGGTCGTCGTTCTTCCGCTCGACGGCACGCTTCACCGACTGCTGGGTCGGGTCGCCCTCGCCCGCAACGACGACGCAGACGTCCCGCCGCAGCCCGGACTCCAGCCACTTGCTCATACCCGACGCTTCGGGGGCGATGGTGTTACTGCTGGCGGTGTTGGCCGACACGCACAGGCATTTTACCCGCCCTCCCCCAAGCCGGGAGTATGCAGACGCACGTCGTCCCGGTCGGGTTCGACTACGACCGGCTCATCGCGCCGCTGGTGCGCGAGCAGCTACAGGTCGACCGCGTGATTCTCCTGGAGGGAGCGGTGGGGAGTCAGGCGAACGTGGAGTACAGCCAGCGCATCTCCGAGAAGCTCGAGCAGGACTTCCGGAACCTGCTGGGCGCGGAGACCGAGCGCGTCTCGGTCGTCGACGTCTACGACTACGACGCCGCCTTCGAGCAGGCGTTCGACCTCATCGAGGACGTCCTCGAGGCCGACCCGGAGGGCGAGGTCTGGGTGAACATCGCGTCGATGCCCCGCACCGTCTCGTTCGCGTTCGCGACGGCGGCCCACTCCATCATGGTCGAGCGGCCGGAGGACCGCGACCGCATCCACACGTACTACACGGCGCCCGAGAAGTACCTCGAGACGGAGCTGGCGGAGGAGCTCCGGGCCAGCGCCGACCTGCTGGAGTCGGTCGCGGACGGCGACGTCGACGAGGACGCGGTCGGGGAGCAGCTGTCGGCCGCCCGCGACCTGCTGGCGGAGTTCGACGAACGCGGGACGACAATCGGTGCTAAGGAGGTCGGCGGCAGCCACATCGTCGAGCTGCCGGTGGCGTCGTTCTCGAACGTCAAGCCGTTCGAGGAGCTCATCCTGTTCACGCTCGGCGAGCACGGCGAGTTCGAGTCCGTCAGCGAGCTGGCGTCGGCGCTCGCCGACGACCTCAACGAGGAGTACACGGACAGCTTCCGGTCGAAGGTCACGTACACGGTGGACAAGCTCGGCCCCGGCGGAAAGGGGTACGTCGAGCGCGAGGAGCACGGGAAGTCCTACCGGACGCGGCTCTCCCGCATCGGCGAGCTCTGGGTGCGTGCCCACCAGAACGGCGACTAGGCGGCCGTCGCAGGCGGTGACACGACCCACAGCGTTTTGTTGCGGTAGTCGAACACGGTGGGTGCATGAACGCCCCTCACGGCGTCGTCGTCCACGTCACGACCGACGAGGCGAGCGGCTGGCAGATGGCGCTGCGGAACCTCGCGCACCTCGTGCGGGACGACTCCGTGGAGACCCGGCCGGAACAGATTCAGGTCGTCGTCAACGGGCCGGCCGTGCGGTTCCTGCTGGCGTCGGCGCCGGAGGCGGCGAGCGTCACCCAGATGGCCGAGGCTGGCGTCGCCGTGAAGGTCTGCGGGAACTCGCTGGAGCGCTTCGACTACGACGTCGACAACCTCGCCGACGGCGTCGAGGTCATCGGCTCCGGGGTGGCGGAGGTGTTGCGCGCTCAGCAGCACGGTGCGAACTTCCTCAAACTCCCCTGAGCGCGGGGCTCGCGGCCGCAGTCAGAAGCCGAAGCCGACGTGGTCCTCGGGGACCGGAATCGGGCTCCGGGGCAGGTCGTCGGGCAGCGTCGGTTCGTTGAACTCCCGCGGCGCGACGTCGTTGGGGCCGTCGGCGTAGCACAGCGAGGCGAGCTCCTGGATCTGGCCGCGGCCGACGGCGAGTTCGAACTGGCCGCCGCCGTACATCGTGACGTCGTGTTCGCGACACCACTCGATGGTCTCGAACAGCGACGCGACCGTGCCGAACCGCGAGGGCTTGACGTTCAGCCACTCGGGAGTCACCGGCTGTGCGTGGACGTCGTCGAGGCTGTGTATGGGGGCGTCCCAGGAGACGCGGTCGGCGTGCGCCTCGACGACTTCGCGGGTCTCCTCGGAGACGGCGGGGTCCTCGACGACGGCCTCAGGGAATCCCTCGAAGACGCGCTCGTAGAGGCCGGGGTCGGGCGCCTGGTCGACGTCGGTGCCCTCGTAGGCGCCCTTGAGGTCGAGGATGCGGACGGCGCCGGTCTCCCGGAGGTAGTCGAAGGTAGCGTCGGGCCACTCCGAGGTCGGGTCGAGTTTGAGTTCGACGTCCGGGTAGCGCTCCAGCAGCGCCTCGACCCGGTCGGTGTCGCCGTCGGGGAGGCGGCTGCTGGCGACGAACTGCACGGGGTCGTGGCTGGCGTCGAGGCGGTCGGCGAGCGTCTCGCCGGCCTGCCGCAGCGCCAGGTCGAGCGCGGCGGCCTCGAACCCCCAGCGGCGGTAGTCCCGGAAGTCTGCGCGCTCCGGGCCGCCGGTCGGCCAGAGCTCCGTGTCGTCCAGCAGGGCCGAGAACTCGGCGAACGTGCGCTCGCCGGTGAGGTCGAAGGCGGCGCCCTCGGGCCGGTCGGCAGCCCACTCGGCGAGGTCGTCGTGGTGCTCGGTCTCGTAGGTGACGTCCTCGCCGCGGCCGGTGTGGCCGCCGCCCGAGAGCGAGACGACCGTCGAGACGCGCTCGAACGCGGGCGTCTGGCGGGCGTGGCGGTCGAGGGTAACGGACTCGACGGTCAGCGGGAGGTCGGCGACGGCGTCGAACATGTGTCACCCGACGTGGGCGACCGACAAAAGTGGCGGCGCGAACGGTCAGTCGGCTCGCTGCAGGTACGAGACGCGCGTCGCGAGGGCGAGGAACGTCGCGAGCATCGTGAGCGCGACCGCGCAGGCCGCCGCGAGGTCGTGGGCGTACAGGGAGTGTCTGGCCGCACCGGCGCCGAGTTCGGCGCGCAGCGCGGTGTGGTGTGGGCCGTCGAGGACGCGCAGGAAGTAGTCCACGAGGTCGTTGCCGCCGTACCACGCCAGCGCCACGCCGACCGCCGGCAGCGAGAAGGTGGCGTACCGGTGGATGACGAACGCCTCGACGGCCATCCCGAAGTGACTGACGACGAGGAACCAGTACATCCCCCACCAGAGCGCGCCCTGCCCGTTCACGACCAGCTGGACGAACGGCGTCCACAGCCCGAGCTTGAGGCAGCCGAAGAACGCCAGCGCGTGCAGCCAGTCCGCCTCCCAGTCGAGCTTGTACGCCGTCAGCGACAGCGCGATGAACAGCGTGGCGACCGGGCTGTCGGGAACGAGCACCCACGCCGCCAGCGGCGTGTCGGCGAGCTGGAAGCGGTAGTACCAGAACCCGAAGGCGGTGCCGGCGAAGTTGACGGCGGCGATGACCCACGCCAGCCGGAGCGCGAGGTCCTCCAGCCACGTCGGGAGCGGGGCGACGTACCAGGGGAGGCCGTCGTCGCCGGGCGGCGTCGTCTCGGCGGCCGGGGCGTCGCGAGTCGACATCGGTACGTGGCGTCGGTCACGCGGTCGGCGCATATCGCTTGCGGTCCCGGGCGGCGTCGCCGCGGCGTTCGGTCACCGGCTACACCGGGAGCACGCCGTGGCTCACCGGCCGAAGATGCGCCGGCGGAGGCTCCGGGCGGTCGCGGCTTCGGCGAGCACGACGGAGCCGTCGAACTCGGTGACCACGTCGAAGTGCAGGGAGTCGGTGAGCAGCCGGGAGAGCAGGCCCTGTTCGGTCGCGCCGACCAGCAGCATCGTGTGGTCGTCGAAGTGGCCGGCGATGGCGCCCTCGACGTCGCCGGAGTCGTCGACGACGATGCTGGCGTCTTCGAGATCGTGTTCGGCTGCCCACTGTTCGAGGAACTGTCGGGCCTCGTCGCGGCCGCCGGGGTCGGGGGCGACCCGGAGCAGCGTAACTTCGGAGCCGGCGGTCTCGCGGAGCGCACGCGCCACCTCGGCGTTCAGGTCGGCGTGGGCGTTGTCCGCGACCGGGACGAGGATGCGGGAGGCGTCGAGGCCGCGGTCCCGGAACACGAGCACGTCGGCGGGGAGGCTGTTCGTGAGTTCGTCCAGCGGGCGCTCCGCGCGACCGTTCGACCAGAGGCGGTCCTCGCCCCACCCCATCACGACGAGGTCGGCGCGCTCGCGCTCCGCGACGTCGAACAGCTCCTGGAACGACCGGTGGGAGACGACGGTCGAGGTCTCGCAGCCGACGTCGTAGTCGGCGGCGACCGACGGCATGTCCGCGAGCAGTTCCTCGGAGTTCTCGACGATGCGCTGGCGCTGGTCGAGGTCGTACCCACGAGGGGTGCGGTCGGGCATCTGGACGATGTGGACGACGTGGACGACGGCGCCGGCCTTCCGGGAGGCCAGCGTGCACGCCAGTTCCACGAGCCGGGACTCCGTCCGGGGGTTCGAGATGGGGACGACGACCCGGTACTCGTCGTCGCCGCCCTCGAGTTCGGCGGTGTCGATGAGGGGAACGTAGGACCGCCCGGCGAGCCCGCCGAACAGCCACTCGCGCACCGAGAGCTGGCGGTCGGCGCCCTCGAAGCGCGCGGACGCCAGCCGGTGCTCGGTCGTCTGGAAGTAGTTGACGACGGTGACGAGGACGACGCCGCCGATGGTGTTCCCGAGCAACACCGGGAGCACGAACTCGTACAGCCCGGTGGCGATCAGGAGGTCCCCCTGCAGGACAAGGTAGACCATCTCCGTGAAGGAGACGACGGAGTGGTAGAGCCCGCCGAGCGGGATGGCGAGGAACGCGATGTAGACGACGACGAGCCGCGAGATTGTGTCGCGGGCGGCGTACTCCACCCAGACGACGCCGGCGACGATGAGCCCCGCGAACGCCGCCTTCGCAAACAGGCTCCACCACGCGGTGGCGACGCCCTTCTCGCCGAGGGAGACAGCGACCGCGGCCGCCTCCGGCGAGATGACGCCGCCGTAAGCGAGCGCGAGCGCGCCGAGCGCGCCGCCGGCGAAGTTCCCGGCGAGCACGACCGTCCAGTTCCGCAGCAGGGCGGGGACGCTCGCCAGCCGTTCGAGCGTGAGCGCGACCGGCGGCAGCGTGTTCTCGGTGTACAGCTGGTAGCCGCCGATGATGATGTAGATGAACCCCAGCGGGTACAGCAGCGCGCTCAACACGGGGTCGCCGCCGGTCGACGCCGTCAGCGACACGTACAGCATGAACGTGATGGTGATGGCGAACCCGGCGGCGAGCGCGCTGAAGAACAGTTCGCGGCTCCCGGACGTGATCTCCTCGTCGGCGGCGGCGATGATGCGCTGGAAGATCTCGTCGGAGGTGAATCGGTCACGGACGACCGACCCGACCGCGGGCGCGCCGCTTCGCGACCGCTCGACGGCGTCCCGGAGCTCCGTCGCCTCGTCGTCGCTGGCGGTGTCGTCCCGGACTTCGTCGCTTCTCATTGTCGGGCGTACCACGGGCCGAGGGTAAGAGCGTTCGGTTCAGCGGAGTGCGCCAGCAGCCAGCCGGCCCGTCGTCGGGTCGTGCCCGGGCCGTGCCGCAACCGCCCCAGTTAAGCGGCGGGAAACCAACAATCAGGTATGGCCACCGAGACCGACCTCGAGGAACTGCGGCGCGGCAGCGAACTGGTGAAACGCGGGTTCGCGAAGATGCAGAAGGGCGGCGTCATCATGGACGTGGTGAACCGCGAGCAGGCGCGCATCGCGGAGGACGTCGGTGCGGTCGCCGTGATGAACCTCGAGGCCGTGCCGGCCGACATCCGGAAGCGCGGCGGCGTCGCGCGGATGGCCGACCCGTCGAGCCTCGAAGGCGTCATCGACGAGGTCTCCATCCCGGTGATGGGGAAGTCCCGCATCGGCCACCGGAAAGAGGCCGAGATTCTGCAGGCGGTCGGCGCGGACATGATCGACGAGAGCGAGGTACTGACGCCCGCCGACGACGAGTACCACATCGACAAGCGCGAGTTCACGGCGCCGTTCGTGTGCGGCGCGCGGAACCTCGGTGAGGCGCTGCGGCGCATCGACGAGGGCGCGGCGATGATCCGCACGAAGGGCGAGGCCGGTACTGGCGACGTGAATCAGGCCGTCCACCACCAGCGCAACATCAAGTCCGCCATCCGCAAACTCGAGGGCATGAGCTACGAGGAGCGGGACATGTGGGCCCGGAAGCACGAGGCGCCCCGCGAGCTCGTCCACGAGACGGCCGAGATGGGGCGGCTACCGGTCGTGAACTTCGCCGCGGGCGGCATCGCGACGCCGGCGGACGCGGCGCTGATGATGCACCACGGCTGCGACGGCATCTTCGTGGGCTCCGGCATCTTCGGCGCAGAGGACCCCGAGGCGATGGGCCGCGCCGTCGTGGACGCCGTGAACAACTGGGACGACCCCGAGCGCCTCGCCGAGATCTCGTCGAACATCGGTGCGGGCATGAAGGGCGACCCGAACGCCGACCTGGCCGAGGACGAGCAGATGCAGGGCCGCGGGAACTGACCGGGCAGCGAACCCGGACGCCACCTTCTAGAGGAGCGCGTCGAAGCGGAGGACGCGCCAGCGAATCAGCACCATCGTCGCGACGACGACCAGCTGGAAGGCGCCCTGAACGCCGCCGAGTTTCGCGTTCCGCATGCCGATGTCGGCGATCACCTGTTCGTCGGGGTCCTCCGAGGTCATCTCCCGGTACATCCGGACTTCGCCGGGCATCAGCACGCCGAACCCGAGGACGTTCAGCACCGCGACGACGGCGAGCGCGACGACGAACACCGGCTCGGTCCACCCGAAGGTCGGGAGGGTGGTCGCGAGGTAGGCGCCGCTGCCGAGGAGGACGACGCCGAACCACGCCTGCCAGCGCCAGTCGCCGAAGGCGTCGAACTGGTGGCCGATCAGGAGGAGCGTCGGAACGAGCGCGGCGGCGGTGAAGATGGCCAGCCAGACGTGGGCGTGCGAGAACAGGCCGTCGATGCGGAGCGCGAGCGTGATGCCGCCCGCGATGGTGACCGCCGCCATCGACGGCAGCAGGAACGCCGTCTTCGGGGTGAGTCGGCGGAAGAACTTCGCGCGGTCCTCGACGTCGAGTCCGCCGACGGCGGGGCCGAGCGCTGCCGCCATGAACACGTCGACGCCCGTCCAGAGCACGCCCGTCATCACGTGGACGTAGGTGTGGAGCTGCTGGCCGCCGACCGTGGCAGCGTAGCCGAGCAGCGCCAGCGGGACGAGGACGACGCCCGCGGCGAACGCCGGGTTCGCGCGCCGGGCCAGCCCGGCGATGGTGCCCAGTACCGTGTCTGTCTGTCCGCCCGCTACCGTCCGTTCGTGTCCTCGTTCGGACCTGTCAGACGTATTCGACGCCACGTGGCCAGGACTCTGTGCGGCCCACATAACGGTTTCCCCAGCGGGGCGAAGCGGCCCGGTCGGTCGGCCCCGGTCGGAGCGACAGCGGTGTCAGACGAACGTCGCGCCGTCGCCGATGCCTGTCGGGTACGCCGTCGCGTCGACGTCCACGGACTCGAAGCCGTCGACGAGCGCGGCGGCAACGCGCTTCCGGTTCTCGCGCTCGCAGACGGCGAGGACACCCGGCCCGGACCCGGAGACCGTCACGCCGGTCGCACCGGCCTCGCGGGCGGCCTCGCAGGCCGCGTCGTAGCCGTCGACCAGCGCCGAGCGAGCGGGCGTCACGAGTTCGTCCTCGACCCCGCGTCCCACCTTCTCGGGGTCGTTCTCGCACATGCCGAGCGTGAGCGTCGCGGCGGAGCCGACCGTCGCCACGAGGTCGGCCATCGCCGCGGACTCGGGGACCACGCCCCGGGCGTCCCGCGTGGACACGACGATGTCCGGCAGGCACACCGCAAGCGAGAGGTCGGCGTCCACGCACTCGATGCCGTCCTCGCGCACGATGGTGAAGCCGCCGAGGATGGCGGGCGCGACGTTGTCGGCGTGGGCGTCCCCGGAGACGGCGGCTTCGCCCTGCGCCGCCACCCGGACGAGCTGCTCGTCGGTGAGGTCGCGGTCGTAGAGTTCGGCGAGCGCGACGGTCGCGGCGGCGGCGCTGGCGGCCGACGACCCCAGTCCGGAGGATGGCCGGACGCCTTTGTCGATGCGGATGTGGGCGGGGGCGTCGAGCTCCCGCGCGACGACGCCGGCGGTGTTCGCACTGGGTTCCTCCGGGATGTACTGGGCGCCGGCACCCGTCACGTCGATGGTGGTCTCGTCGGCGCGCTCGACGCGCACGACGTCGGCGGGTCTGTCCAGAGCGACCCCGAAGACGTCGAACCCGCTGCCGAGGTTCGCGCTCGTCGCGGGTGCGCGCACCGCAATCATGGCGTGGTCTCTCTCGGGCGCAGGCAAAAGGATAGCGGACGGCGCAACTACGTGTCGAACTCGAAGCGCGCGCCGCCGGCCTCGCCGTCGACGAGAGCGACCGTCCAGCCGTGGCTGTCGGCGACCTCGGCGACGATGGACAGCCCGAACCCGGTGCCGTCGTCCCTGGTCGTGAACCCCGACTCGAAGACGGTATCTCGCTCCGATTCGGGGACGCCCGGGCCGTCGTCCTCGACGTAGAAGCCTCCTCCCGTGGTGCCGACGGCGACCGCGACGTCGCAGCCGGCGTGCTCTGTCGAATTCCGGAAGAGGTTCTCCAGCAGGCGGACGAGCGCCGTCTCGTCGGCGACCAGCGTCCGATCCTCGCCGACCTCCAGGGTGGCGTCTGCGTCTGTGGCTTCGACGGACTCCCAGGCGGTTCGGGCGGCCGCCGACAGCGTCACCGGCTCCGCGTCCGGCGTCGCGTCGCCCTCGCGGGCGAGCGTCAGCAGGTCGTCGATGATGTCCTCCATGCGTGCGAGCGCGTCGTCGGTCTCCTCGAAGTGCTCGTCGTCGCCGGACTCCCGGGCGAGTTCGAGGTGGCCGTGGGCGACGTTCAGTGGGTTCCGGAGGTCGTGGCTGACGACGCTCGCGAACTCGTCGAGACGGCGCTCGCGTTCGCGGCGCTCGGTCACGTCGCGGACGACAACCACCCGACCGACGCGCGTCTGGTCGCGCTCCACGGGTGAGACGGACACCTCGTAGACGCGATGGCGGCAGCCGCTGGTGCCGTCGCACTCGTGGTCTCCGACGGCCGTCCAGACGTCGTCCGCGAGGACGCGCCCGAGGGTTGCCGCCGCTGACTGCCCGACGGGATCTGGTGCGAACGACTCGGCGGCGTCGTTGGCGGCGACCACGCGGTCGTCGGTATCCAGCACGAACACCGGGTCGTCGAGTTTCGCGATGGCGGTCTCCCACGCGACCGGTTCGAGCGTGAACAGGTCGTCGCGCGTGGCGCTCCACGCGACGGCGGCCGCGGTGCCGACGAACGCGATGGCCGGCAGGTCGAGGTAGGGCACCGGACTCGCGTCCGCGACGTGGAGCACACCGAGGAAACCGGGAAGGAGCGCGCCAGCGAGGAGGCCGAGGGTCTGTCTGCGGTAGACGCCCGACGACGCGACGAGGTTCTGCGCGAGCACGAAGAGGCTCGCGAGGAACAGCCCGTACACGTACACTTGGTAGCCGTAGAACGCGACGGCGTGCTCGACGCCCAACCCCACCCAGTTGCCGAGGTCTCTGCGGAAGGCGTCCGCCCACACGAGGCGGTTCAACGGGTACGTCACAGCGAGGGCGAACATCGCCGCCGGCGGGACGGCGAGCGCGGCCCACGCGCGGCGCGGCACAGCGTCGACGTAACCGGTGTACGCGAGCGTGTACGCGAACCACAGCACCGGCACGGTCGTCGGCCCGAGGTACTTCAGCCGCTGGAAGACGAGTTTCGCGTCCAGCGACGTGACCGACAGTTGGCCCGCGTACGCCAGCAGCCACACCGCCATGCCCCCCAGCAGGAACGCCGCAATCCGCGATCCGTGCGTCCCGCGGTGTTCCGGCCGGCGGAAGAGGTACACGGCGAACGCTGCGTACCCCAGGCCTGCGGCGAGTATCGGGAGCGTAAACGGCGTCCACTGCAGCGCCATTGTCCGGGCATTGGAGTACCCGTACAAAGACGTGTGGGCCGGGGAAGCCTTCGGGGTGGTGGGGCGACCGACGACCGTAACGCTAACCCGGTCACGTGTCGGACAGTTCGGCATGATTGCCATCGTCGGCGGCGGCATCGCCGGACTGGCGGCCGCCCGACGCCTCCAGGCTCGCGGGGTCGACGCCCGGGTGTTCGAGGCGTCCGACCAGGTCGGCGGGCTCGCCGCGACCCACGAGACGGCGGGCGACCCCATCGAGGCGTTCTACCACCACCTCTCCGCCTCCGAGGAGACCATCGTCGAGGTCATCGAGGAGCTGGGGCTGGGCGACGACCTCCGGTGGCCCATCGGGAAGAACGCCTACTACGTGGACGGCACCGTCCACCCGATGGACAAGCCCTGGGAGATTCTGGCGTTCCCCCACATGACGACCTACGACACGTTCCGGCTGGCGATGCTCACGCAGGAGGTCGACGTCCGGGGTGGCGTCCCCTCGTTCGACACCTACGACCGGCTGGAGGACTTCGAGGACGTGGGCGTCGAGGAGTTCGTCGTCGAGCACACCACCCGGGGCGTCTACGAGCGGTTCTTCGAGCCGCTGCTGGAAGCGAAGTTCGGCGACCGGATGGACGACGTGAGCGCGGCGTGGCTGCTCGGCCGCATCAAGTTCCGGGGCGAACGCGACCTCCTCCGGGGCGAGCCGCTGGGCTACCTCGACGGCGGCTTCGGTCGACTGCTGGACGCGCTCGTCGACGACGTCGGTCGCGAGCACATCGAGACGGGGACGCGAGTCACCGGCATCGAGCGTGACGCCGCAGGCGACGTCGAGGCCGTCACCGTCGACCGCGGGGCGGAGGGCGGCGCGGAGCGCGTCGACGCCGACGGCGTGGTCGTGGCCGCGATGCCGAACGTCCTCGAGTCGCTGACCGGCTACGAGTGCGACGTGACTTTCCAGGGGACGGTGTGTTCGATCGTGTCGATGGACGAGCCGCTGACGGACACGTACTGGCTGAACATCGCCGACGACGCGCCGTTCGGCGCGCTCATCGAGCACACGAACTTCGTCGACCCCGAGCGCTACGGCGGCGAACACCTCCTCTACGTCCCGAAGTACGTCCAGAGCCGCGACGACGAGGTCTGGCAGATGAGCGACGACGAGGTCCGCGAGCACTGGCTGTCGGGCATCGAGGCGCTGTTCCCGGGGTTCGACCGCGAGTCGGTGAACTGGGTCGCGACGAACCGGAACCCCCGGACCGCACCCGTCTACGAGCGCGGCTACCTCGACATGGTGGTGCCCTACGACCTCGAAAGCGAGGGCCACGACGGCGTCTACTACGCGGGGATGGCGAGCCGCGCGCAGTACCCGGAGCGGTCGCTGAACGGCGGCATCGTCGCGGGCTACGAGGCGGCCGACCGGGTCGTCGGCGAGGAGTAGCGGGCAGTACAGTCGGTCGTGATGCCGGATGGCAGAGCCGGTCGCGCTGCCGGACAGCAGTTACCGTTCTGCGGCGAGCGCGTGGTGGTAGTCGAGCGCGCGGTACAGCACGAAGAGGACGGCGTTCAGGACGCCGACGTAGCCGAACACACGGCCGAGTCCGGCGAACGCGCGCCCGAAGACGCCGAGTTCCGTGAGGCCGTAGCGGAAGAACGCCGCGAGCGCGCCCCAGACGAGGAGGATAGCGGCGATGCGGGCGCCGTCTTCGACGTACGTCTCGACGTTCTCGGGGGAGGGCGGGACTGCCATGGCGGGGGCATCACCGAGAGCCGGCGTAAGTCTGGTGGTCTCGACACAGCAGACTGGCCCCGTCAGCCCTGTTCTGGTTCGGCCTCGATGGCGGTGAGGACACCGAGAAGCGCCGTCGAGGCGTCGACGACCGAGAGGTCGGCGTCCCCGACGAGCGCGAGCGGGTCCTGATCCCACCGGCAGCTGTGCTTCGCGTAGTGGGCGTCGGCCCGCCACTCCTGGAAGCGCGCGACGGGGCCGACGGAGCTCCGGCCGTGCTCGAAGAGGAGCACGCGGCCACCGGGCTTGCAGACGCGCGACATCTCGTTCAGTGCGGTGACCGGCTCCGGGAACGTGCACGTGGACAGCGCCGAGATGACGGTGTCGAAGGTGTCGTCGTCGAACGCGAGTGTCTGGGCGTCCATCTCGTGGAACCCCACCACGCGGTCGAGTCCGCCGAAGCGCTCGCTGGCGTTCGCGAGCATCTCGGGGCTGAGGTCGACGCCGACGTACGTCGTCGCCTTCGGGAGAAACTGGACGTTCAGACCGGTCCCGCAGGCGACGTCGAGCACGCGGCCCCTCGCCCGGGCGAACAGCCGCCGGCGGAAGCCGCCGGTGAGCCGTCTGTTCAGCCACTGCATCCGGTCGAAGCGGTCGGCCTGCTCGGCGTACGTCTCCCGGACGTCCGCGAGCGTGTCGGAGCGCTCCCGGCCGGGCGGGTCGGCTTCGGTGGTCGCGCTGGGCATAGGCGTGGCTTCGGCGTCCACCATCAAAACAGCCACCGCCGGGCGAGCGCGGTACCCGGGCAGTCGGCGGCCACATCGACGGTGGCCGCAGCCAGTACCGACTGAGGAACTAAACCACCGGCCGTCGTACCCGGCGGTGATGGCAGTGGAACTGCGTCCGGGCGTCTGGCGGGTGGGCCTGCGCGGCGTGAATGCCTACCTCGTCGAGGACGACGACGGTCTCGCGCTGGTCGACACCGGGATGCCGTGGCAGGCCGACAGCGTTCGTCGCGCGCTCGAAGTCGCGGGGTTCTCGATGCGGGACGTCGACCGAGTGTTGCTCACGCACTACGACGTCGACCACGTCGGCGGCCTGCAGTCGCTGCTCTCCTCGGTGCGCGCGGCCGACGGCGACGTCGAGGTCTGCTGCGGCGAGGGCGACGCCGACCTCGTCGTCGGCAACCGGAAGCCGCCGCTGTCCGCCCCGAAGGGACTCGGACAGCGGCTCGGCGGGATGCTCACACCGAGCGTCGACTCACCGGTACGCGCGCTCGGCGACGGCGACCGGGTCGGGGGCTTCGAGGTCGTCGCGACGCCCGGCCACACGCCCGGCCACGTCGCGTACGTCCACGAGGAACTGGATGCTGCGCTGCTCGGCGACCTCGTGCGGGAGGACGACGGCCGGCTGGAGCTGTCACCGTGGCTGCTGTCCAGTGACACCGGCGAGCTCGAACCGAGTGTGCGGCGCGTGCTCGACCGCACACCGGCGTTCGAAGCAGCCTGCGTCGGCCACGGCGACCCGATTCGGTCGGGCGGCCGGGACGCCCTGGCCGCGGTGCTCGACTAGCCGGCGAACGGGCTGTCCTCGGGGTCGACGTCGTCCGGCTCGTCGGCGCCGCCCTGCTGGACGCCGTCCTCGGTCTCGACGTAGACGTCGTCCTCGTAGCCGGCGGCGGCGTTCTCGAACTCGGCGTCCTCGAGCTTCTCGGGGGTCGCCGGCGCGTCGGGGATACCGTCGGCCGGCCGGAACTCGCCGAGCGGGTCGTCGATGCTGACGCCGTGCTCGTCGAAGAACGCCGCGTACCGCTCGTAGTGCTCGCCGAGTTCGTCCGCGGGGAACTCCATCATCGCCGCCCAGCCGTGGTTGTAGAAATCGAAGTTGGCGACGATGTGCGTCATCTCTCGGGCCTCCGCCTCCGGGTAGCCCGCCTGCAGAGCGGTCAGGTACATGTCCATCGTCGCGTCGAAGAAGCCGTCGAGGTGGTCGCGGCGCTCCTCGCGGCGCTCCTCGGGCGCCTTGTCGAGGAAGATGCTCGTGTGGAGGTCGACGAGCTTGTCGTTGACCACGTCCCGCAGGCCCGGGACCTCCAGGGCCTTCTTCGACGCGAAGTGCCGGACGTTCTGGCGGAGTTTCATGCCTGCCCGTAGGAGACCTGCCCTCAAGAACGTCCCGACAGCGACACTCGCTGCTCGTCGCCGAGCGCGCCGCTGGCTGCGCGTAGGAGGTGGTTACTCGACGTACGCGAGGTCGGCGTCGTCCTCGTCGTGGCTCGCGGCGAACGGCACGCGCGTCACTTCTTTCAGGTAGGTGATTCGTACCAGTCCCGGGTGGCCGGTGGGTTGCACGACTGGGTCGGCGTCCTCGGGGCAGGGGAGGCTGTCGCCGGGACGGACGAGTTCTGAGACGAGTCGGTAATCCTGTGACATCGGTTGGCTGCCGGCCCGCGTAAGCCGCGGTTACCGGGCTCTGGCAGCCGTAACGCCCGGGCTACTAAGACCGTTTCGCCTCGTGTGGGTGTGCTTACCAGTAGCGGGCCGGCCGCGTCGAAAAATCGGAGCGTTCGGGTGACCTACTGGAAGGCGATCTCGTGTCGGCGCTCTTCCTCGTCTTTCGGCACGGTGATGCGGCAGACGCCGTTCTCGTGTTCGGCGGTGGCCTGCTCGGGGTCGATGTGCCCGGGCAGCGTGATGGCGCGCTCGATGCGCACCGGTCGCTCGTGAAGGAGCGTGCGCTCGCCGCTCTCCGAGCCGACCGCCGGGTCGTCCGACCGGTCGGCGGTGACGTAGAGGTTGTTCGCGTCCGCGTGGACGGTGATGTGGTCCTCCTCGAACCCGGGTGCGTCGAGCAACACGACGATCTCCTGGTCGGACTCGACGACGTCGATGTTCGGCGTCGCCGCGGCCGGCGGCTGGTACTCGACGGCCTCGGCCTGCTGCTGGCCGGCGCCGACGCCCGCGGACTGCTGTGGCGTCGCGGGGGCTACGGGTCCGGTAGTCGTCGGTCCGGTCGCGTTCCAGGCGGCCGCCGCGCGCGGGACGCCCGGGTCAGTTCGTGGGTCGTAGCTCATCGCTGCTGAGTCACGGGGGACTGCGGCTGGGTCACCGGCTGTTGGACGCCCATCGCGGCCTGCTGGCCGATCGGCTGCTTGCCGGTCGGCTGCTGGGAGATCGTGGACTGTCCGGCGCCGTGCTGCTGGCTCCGGAGCACGACGTCGAGCTGCGGGACGACCTGCGCGAGCTGCTGGCTCGTCAGCCCGACCCGGCGCGCGAGCGTGTCCGCGAGCAGCTTCGTGTCGGCGGTCTCGACGTACTGCCGAACCGGCTCCTGTCCGGTGGTCTGCTGGCCGGGCTGGCCGCCGACGGCCTGCCCCTGCTCGGACGGGGAGCTGAACGAAATCTGTGGGGACTGCATCCCGGCCTGCTTGCCGATTCCCTCCGTCATCGGCTGCTGCGGGGCGCCAGTCGACGGCATCCCGGAGCCGATGGGCTGCTGCTGCTGCGGCTGGGACTGGGGCTGCTGCTTCTGTCCGACCGGAGACGCCGGCTGCTGCTGCTGCCCGACCGGAGACGCCGGCTGCTGCTGCTGCCCGACCGGAGACGCCGGCTGCTGTTCAATCTGGTTCTGGCCTGCAGCCTCCTGGCGACGGATCTCCGGCTGCTGGATCGTCCCCTGGAGCTGGCCCTCCGGCTGGGCCTGCTGGAACTGGCGCTTCGACAGGTCCTGCTGGGGTGCCTGCTGCTGGCCGGCTGCGGCCTGCGATGGCACCTGCCCGCTGGCGCCCTGTTGTGGTGGCTGCTGGCTACCCTGGAACTGCTGTTGCGGCGGCTGCTGTTGCAGCGGCTGCTGCTGTTGGCCGGCCTGGAACTGTGGCTGCTGTGCCTGCGGCTCCATCCCGGACTGCTGTGGCGACTGTCCGCCGGCGAACTGCTGGGGCTGCTGGGCGATCTGCCCGTGCTGCTGGGCGGCCTGCGGTTGCCGGTTGCCCGCGACCTGACTGGTCGGTCCCGTGTACTGTTCGGCTCGCGATAGCTGCGGCTGCTGGAAGCTTGGCTGGTCTTGCATTGGTGTTCCGTCCCTGGCAGCGGGACAGTCGAACCGTCAACGCGATTGGTGATAAAGCGCGCCGATAGTTCAGGCGAATTCAACCACGACAGCGCTTCTAGCACGTGATTACCGGCGTACGCGGGCGCCCCGTCGAATCCCACTGGCTCGTGGACCGGCTGAGACTGCCCGACCCTACCGAGGTGCAAGACCCCCCTACTCGCAGCCGCCACGAGACGATTCACCACGACTAACCTCGCCAGGTCGTGCTCATAGACAACGGTTTACAAAGACGCGAGCCTGCCGAAATCCGGGCGCCGAGGAGATAGCAACCCACTTCAACCCTGAAGGCGTGACCCCCGAGTATGAGCGAGTCGTACGTGATAATCGGCGACGGCATCGCGGGCAGTTCCGCGGCCGAGGCCATCCACGAGGAGGCGCCAGAGGCCGACGTCACCGTCGTCACCGACGAGGGCGAGACCCTGTACAACCGCATTCTCATCAAGGAGTTCGCGAAGGGCAAGCTCCCGGAGGCCCCCATCAGCATCCACGACCCGGACTGGTACGACGAGCGCGACATCGACATCCGGCTGAACACGCTCGTCACCGACGTCAACCCCGACGCGCACACCATCGAGACCCACGAGGGCGACGAGATCGACTACGACAAGCTGCTGGTCGCGGCGGGCGGCACGCCGAACCAGCTCCCCGTGGAGAACTCGGACGCGGAGGGCGTCCACCACTTCTGGACGTTCGAGGACGCGCGCGGCATCCGCGAGCACGCCGAGGAAGCCGACACGGGCGTCGTCGTCGGCGCGGGCCTGCTGGGCATCGACCTGGCGGCCATCTGCGGCGGGCAGGACGTGGACGCGAAGTACCTGATGCGCGGGAACCGCTGGTGGCGGTACGCGCTCAGCGAGGAGGGCGCCGAAATCATCCACGAGGGGCTCCGCGAGAAGGGCGTCGAGCCCGTCTTCGAGTCCGGCGCGGGCCGTTTCGAGACGAACGACGACGGCGAGGTCGTCGCGACCGTCGACGGCAACGGCGACCGCCACGAGTCGGACTTCGTCGGCGTCGCCATCGGCCTCGACTTCAACGTCGAAATCCTCCAGGACACGGACGTTACCATCGAGAACGGCGTGCACGTCGACGAGTACATGCGGACGGACGTCGACGACGTCTACGCGGCCGGTGACATCACCCAGTACTGGGACACCATCCTCGACGAGCGCGCGCAGAACGGCTCGTGGGGCTCCGCGAAACAGCAGGGCGCGCTCGCCGGGAAGACGATGCTCGCCGACAGCGGCCACGACGTGGACGTGGAGCCGTTCCGCTGGGTGTCGTCGTACTCCATCACGCACTTCGACTTCCCGTTCCTCTCGTTTGGCTTCCCGACGATGGGCGACGAGTCCTGCGAGCGCCACTACGGCGGCAACGAGTGGCGCCGCCTGACGTTCAAGGACGGCCAGCTCATCGGCGGCGTGCTCATCGGGAACCTCGCGCCGCAGTCGAAGTACAAGCAGCTCATCAAAGACGAGGCCGTCGTCGCGGACCAGCAGGACGTCCTCCTGCAGGAGAACTTCGAGGTCGAGGAGCTGGCGACTGCGACCCAGCAGTAGCGCCGAACCGTCCGCCGTCGCCAGACTCGCTTCTCGCGTACGACTCTACTGCGGTACTCCCGGATTCGCAGCGGCTGCGCTGGTCGATACGGTCAACTCCCCCGGTAAGTTTAAGTTAAACCGTGGCATACGTTGGCATGGCACAAGAGTGCCGGTGACCGGATGAACCCAACGATCCACGCCACAGAGGCCGAGTCCCTCGGCGCGGCCGCCACCGACGGCGGCGTCCACGCGCCAGTCCGGGACTTCGACGAACTCGACGACCACGCACAGGACGTGCTCCACGAGGCAGCCACGGACGGCGCCGTCTCCCTCGACGACGAGGCGGCGGCGGCGTTCACGGACGGCGAGGTCGTAAAGTTCACCGGCTACTACCGCATCACCGTCGCGCGCTGACCCGCGGTCCGAGTCCCAGACCCCTACCCCAACCGAAGCCGTTTTTCCCGTCCGTGCCCGACCTCCCGCCATGAGCCAATCCGGCGGGAGCACGGACATGACACTCGCGTTCGAGCTGTCCGCGCTCAAGGAACTCGCCAAGCCCGGGACCGCGTTCGCTGGCGCCCGCCAGTGGACCGAGTACGTCGGCGTCGTCTCCGACGAACCGACGTACGTCGTCACCAACTTCACGCGCAAGCGCCGCATCCGCCAGGACTTCTTCTCCGGCCCGAAGAGCCGCAAGGACAGCCTCGAGTCCGTCAGAGACCAGTTCGACACCGAGCGCCACGTCTTCGTCGGCACCAGCGAGGCGGACCGACAGCTCGCCGAGGACGTCGGCTGGGAGTACCTCACGCTGGAGGACGCCGCCGAGAACGCCGACTGGGAGCTCGCCACCGACGACGAGCCCGACGCCGTTCCCGAGGAGCCCGAGCGCGACGACTGGCCGTAACGGAGCGAGCGCTGCTACTGGGACGAGGTGCTGTCCTCACCGTCGCTCGGACGCTTGCCCTCGCAGCCCGTCGTGTCGGTGAGGCCGGCGGCGACGATGTCGACGAGCGCGTCCCGCACCGCCTCGTACTGGGCGTCGTCGGCGAACTCGTCGCGGTGCGCGACGACGAATCCGACGCTCTGCACGGCGAGCGCGAGCGTCTCCGGGTCGCCGTCCCGGACCACCCCGGCGTCCTGCCAGTCCGCGACGTGGGGCGCCAGCACGGAGACGTTCTGCCGTCGGTTCGCGGCGAGCTCGTCGTCGTCGAGCACCCGCAGGAGGCGCTGGCGCTCCTCGCCGTAGACGACGTTCCGGAGCAGCGAGTCGTCCTCGACGACCGCGAACGCCGTCTGGAGGAACGCGCGCGTGGCGGCCTCCGGGCCGTCGGCGGCCTCGATTGCGGCCGTCAACTCCGCGAACCCGTCGGCCGCGCGCTCCTGCAGGACGTCGTAGTAGAGGCGCTCCTTCGAGTCGAAAAACGAGTAGAACGTCCCCGTGGCGATGCCGGCGGCGTCGGCGAGCTCCGAGACCGTGGTCTTCGCGAGGCCGTAGCGCGCGAACTGCTCGCGGCCCGCGTCGAGCAGCGCCTCGCGGACGCGCTGGCGTTCGTCGTCGCTGAAGCCGCCGGTCACTGGACGTCCCTCCGCGTGAAGTGCCACTGGCTGGCGAGGACCAGCACCAGCGCCCCGGCCGCGAGGACGGCGGCGCCCTCGAGGTCGTAGACGCCGTCGACGAGGACGGCGGTCGGGTCGTAGTAGCGCTGCGGGGCGAGCGCGCCGGCCCACGAGTAGTCGGTGTTCGTGACGAGCGTCTCCACGAGGAACAGCGAGAAGACGGTGCCGGCGGCGCCGCGCTGCGCGAGGCTCGCGCGGTCCAGCGTCACACTGAACGCCAGCCCGATGCCGGCGCACGCGAACAGGTAGGGCAGCGACAGCGCGTGGACGGCGACGAGGTCGACCGCAGCGACCTGGTGGCCGATGAAGCCGGTAGCGGCCCACGTGACCGCCGCGACGACGGCGTTGATGACGACGATGCCCGGGACGAGCGAGAGGAACGACTCACCGACGATGCGGGCGCGGGACACCGGCAGCGCCAGCAGGAGGTCCATGCGGCTGGACTCGACGTCGCTGGCGACGACCGACGCCGCGCTGTACGCGAGGTAGAGTCCGAGCAGGATGACCCACGCGAACTGGTAGAGCTCGGTGGCGAGAAAGCCCTCGATGGTGCCCAGCGACCGGAGGCCGAACGCCTCGACGAACACCGGGGGCAGCGTCTCCGCGTACTGGTCGAGGTCGATGCCCTCGGTGACCGACGGGAAGAACGCCGCGTACAGCGCGCTGAACGCGGAGAGGCCGGCGGCGAGCACGAGCGCGCCGGTGATGCGGCGGCGGGCGCCGTACCGGGCGAGTTCAAGCACTCGCCTCACCCCCGTAGAACTGGAGGAAGACGTCCTCGAGGGGCGCCTCCTCGACGTCGAGCTCGAGCAGCGAGTAGCGGTCGAGTTCGTCGACGAGCGCGTCGACGCTGCCGGTGTACGTGAACGAGACTCTGGTGGCGTCGCCGTCGGCTTCGACGGTGCGGTCGGCGACACCCGGGATGTCGAAGGCGTCGTCGGGGAGGCTGCCGTCGGCGCGCGCCCGCACCACCTTCCCGCTGCGCGCCAGCAGCGTCTGGACGTCCTCGACGGCGACGAGGGCGCCGTCCCGGATGACGGCGACCCGGTCGCAGACGCGTCGCACCTCGCTGAGGACGTGACTGGAGAAGAGGACGGTGACGCCGCGCTCGCGTTCGGCGCGCACGAAGTCGTTGAACCGGGCGACCAGCAGCGGGTCGAGGCCGGACGTGGGTTCGTCCATGACGACCACGTCGGGGTCGTGCATGAACGCCTGCACGAGCCCGAGCTTCTGGACGTTCCCCGTGGAGTACGCCCGGATTTCGCGGTCCAGGGGCGGGTCGAACAGCTCCAGCAGTTCGTCGCGGCGGCTGCCGCCCTTGATGGACTCGTGGAGGTCCAGTATCTCGCGGCCCGTCGCCTGCGGGTCGAACTGGGGGTTGCTGGGGAGGAAGCCGGTGTCGGCGAGCGCCTCGAGGCGCTGGTTCTCGTCGGTGGTGTCGTGGCCGTCGATGCGGACGCTGCCGGCGGTCGGCGCCTGCATCCCGAGCAGGGTCCGGATGGCCGTGGTCTTGCCGGCGCCGTTCGGCCCGAGGAACCCGAAGACCTCGCCGTCCGCGACCTCGAAGGTGAGGTCGTCGACCGCCGTGAGGTCGCCGTAGCGTTTCGTGAGCGACTCGATTTCGATGACTCCCATACGACACCGTCACCTCGTGAATCCATGAACGTTCTCCTCGTTCGTTCACGTCCGTCCGCGGGGCTTATTCGGCGCCCGCGCCAACGACGCCGTGATGACGGAGCCACGCGTCCCCGGTACCGAGGAGGAAGACGACGACTGGGTCGACCTGCCGTGTGGCGAGCAGGCCCACCTGAAGGACTTCGACATGGGGATGCGGAACTACGCGTGCTCGTGTGGCGACACACACGCCGTCGTGATGGACATGCACCCGCCGTCGCGGTGGGTGCCGGAGTCCATCGTCGACGTCCTCGTGGAGGCCGTCGAGCCCGCCGAGGATGACGACTTCGAGGAGTTCGGCACCCCCCACCTGATGGGCGCCGTCCTCGAGGAGCTTCCGGAGGACGTGACGGCCGTCGACGCCAGCGAGAACGGCAGCGTCGGCTACGCGATGTGCTGGGTGACGGACCTCGACGCCCGCGAGCTCCACCGGGTCGTCGTCGAACTCGTCGTGGAGCTGATGGACCACGCCGTCAGCCACGCCGAGGCAGAGTCCTCGAAGACGGAGTTCCAGGAGCAACTCGAGGAGTTCGACGTCGAGGAGTTCGTCGACGTCTACCGGCAGCAACGGGACTTCGAGGACGAGTACGATTCGGCGGTCTGAATCGTCTCGGGAGAGACGTCCCAGCGGGAGTCCCGTGAGCGACGAGGGAACTGTTCTAACGCGACTGACCGGCCTCAGGGAGCCTCGGCGAGGTCCCGGGCGGCCAGTTCGACGTTGCGCCTGTTGGCTTTCCAGCTGGCGTCGAAGAGGTCGCCGACGACGGGGACCGAACCGGCGCCCGTGTCGATGGCGATGTTGACGAGCATCGCTGCGAGCGTGCGCCGGGAGACGCCGGCGAGCGCGGCTTCCACGACGATGTACAGTGAAATCGCGGCCATGGCGAGGTCGCCGGCCACGGGGAGCACGCCGACGACGGGGTCGAGGCCGATGCGGCGGCCGGTCCCGGGGACGCGGATCGCGTCGTCGAGCAGCCACGCGACCGCCGCCATCCGCCCGAGGGCGCGGGTTTCCGGGCCGGAGAGCGTCGACCGGTCGACCTCGAGGTCGTCGAGGAACATGACAGGTGTGTTGACGCGCCGTGAACGGAAAAACGCGCTGTCGGGTGGCCTCAGTTCCCGACCGGTCGCGCACGCTCGGTTTCGAGCACTTGCCGTGATCCCTCCGCCCCGCCAGTTCTACGATATTCGTAATTGAGTTCCGAGCATCGCACAGTTCCGTGTAACTTATTACGATGACCGAACTTCGATCGGGTAACACATGACCGAGGACGACCGGACGATACTGCTCATCGGGAGTGGCCCCATCCAGATTGGTCAGGCGGCAGAGTTCGACTACTCGGGCGCGCAGGCCTGCCGCGCGCTCCAGGAGGAGGGCGTCCGAGTCGTGCTGGTGAACTCGAACCCCGCGACCATCATGACCGACCCCGAGATGGCCGACGCGGTCTACATCGAGCCCATCGAGCCCGACGCCATCGCAGAGGTCATCGAACAGGAGAACCCGGACGGCGTCATCGCCGGGCTCGGCGGCCAGACCGGGCTGAACGTCACGGCGGAACTCGCCGAGCAGGGCGTCCTCGACGAACACGACGTCGACGTGATGGGGACGCCGCTGGACACCATCTACGCGACGGAGGACCGCGACCTGTTCCGCCAGCGCATGGAGGACCTCGGCCAGCCGGTGCCGGCTTCGACGACCATCGCGCTCGGCGACGACGAGACGGTGACGGACATGGACGAGGACTCGCTGCGCGAGCGCGTCGACGACGCAGTCGAGGCGGTCGGCGGGCTACCGGTCATCGCGCGGACGACGTACACCCTCGGCGGCAGCGGCTCCGGCGTCGTCGACGACTTCGAGGGGCTCGTCGACCGCGTGCGCACGGGCCTGCGGCTCTCCCGGAACTCCGAGGTCCTCGTCACGGAGTCCATCTCGGGCTGGGTCGAACTGGAGTACGAGGTGATGCGGGACGCCGGCGACTCCTGTATCATCGTCTGCAACATGGAGAACATCGACCCGATGGGCATCCACACGGGCGAGTCGACGGTCGTCACGCCGAGCCAGGTCATCCCGGACGACGGGCACCAGGAGATGCGGGACGCCGCACTCGAAGTCATCCGGGATTTGGGCATCCAGGGCGGCTGCAACATCCAGTTCGCGTGGCGCGACGACGGCACGCCCGGCGGCGAGTACCGGGTCGTCGAGGTCAATCCGCGCGTCTCGCGGTCGTCGGCGCTCGCGTCGAAGGCGACCGGCTACCCCATCGCCCGCGTGACGGCGAAGGTCGCGCTCGGCAAGCGCCTCCACGAGATCGAGAACGAGATCACGGGCCAGACGACCGCCGCCTTCGAGCCGGCCATCGACTACGTGGTGACGAAGGTGCCCCGGTGGCCCAACGACAAGTTCCCGGAAGTCGACTTCGAGCTGTCGACGGCGATGAAGTCGACGGGCGAGGCGATGGCCATCGGGCGGACGTTCGAGGAGAGCCTGCTGAAGGCGCTGCGGTCCTCGGAGTACGACCCGAGCGTAGACTGGACCGACGTGGGCGACGAAGAGCTCGCCGCCGACTACCTCGAGCGCGCGAGCCCCGACCGGCCGTACGCCGTCTTCGAGGCGTTCGAGCGCGGCTTCACGGTCGACGACGTGAACGACCTCACGGGCTTCCGCGACTGGTACCTCGAGCGCTTCCAGAACGTGGCCGAGGCCTCCGAAGCCGCCAGCGAGGGCGACGTCGCGACGCCCGCCCAGCTCGGCTACACGAACAGCGAGGTCGCGGAGCTGGCGAGCGACGGTGGCGACGTGGCTGTCGGTGACGTCGAGACCACGGCGCCCGAGCGGACGTTCAAGCAGGTCGACACCTGCGCGGGCGAGTTCGCCGCCTCCACACCGTACTACTACTCGGCGCGTTCGTCGGGCTCGACCCGCAGCGAGGTGCAGGCGGACCGCGACGCCGAGAGCGTGGTCATCGTCGGCGGCGGCCCCATCCGCATCGGGCAGGGCGTGGAGTTCGACTACTGCACGGTCCACGCCGTGCGCGCGCTCCGCGAGGCGGGCGTCGAAGCCCACGTCGTGAACAACAACCCCGAGACGGTGTCGACGGACTACGACACCTCCGACGGCCTGTTCTTCGAGCCGATCACCGCCGAGGAGGTTGCGGACGTCGTCGAGGCGACGAACGCCGACGGCGTGATGGTGCAGTTCGGCGGCCAGACCAGCGTCGACGTCGGCGACCCCCTCGAAGCGGAACTGGAGCGCCGCAACCTCGACTGCGAGGTGATGGGGACGAGCGTGGACGCGATGGACCTCGCGGAGGACCGCGACCGCTTCAACCGCCTGATGGACGAACTCGGCATCAGCCAGCCCGACGGGGGCTCCGCGACCAGCGAGGCGGAAGCCCTCGACCTCGCCAACGAGGTCGGCTACCCGGTGCTCGTCCGCCCGAGCTACGTGCTCGGCGGGCGGGCGATGGAGGTCGTCCACGACGACGACGAGCTCCGCCACTACGTCGAGGAGGCCGTCCGGGTGAGCCCGGACAAGCCGATTCTCGTCGACGAGTTCCTCGCGAATGCCGTTGAACTGGACGTCGACGCCGTCTCCGATGGCGAGGACGTGCTGCTGGGCGGCGTGATGGAGCACGTCGAGTCCGCCGGTGTGCACTCCGGGGACTCGGCGTGCGTGATTCCGCCCCGGAGCCTCGACGACGACACGCTGGCCCGGGTTCGGGAGGTCACCGAGGAGATCGCGACCGCCCTCGACACGGTCGGCCTGCTGAACGTCCAGCTCGCCGTACAGGACCGCGAGGAGCCACGCTCCTCGGAAGGTGCGAGCGGCGAAGCCGCGAGCAGCGAAGTGTACGTTCTCGAAGCGAACCCGCGCTCCTCGCGCACGGTCCCGTTCGTCTCGAAGGCGACGGGGGTCCCCATCGCGAAGCTCGCGGCGAAGGTGATGGCCGGCCACTCGCTGGCCGAGCTCGACGCCAGCGAGGGCGTCCCCGAGCAGTACAGCGTGAAGGAGGTCGTGTTGCCGTTCGACCGGCTGCCGGAGTCGGACCCGCGGCTCGGCCCGGAGATGAAGTCCACTGGCGAGGTGATGGGCACCGCCAGCGACCCCGGGATGGCGTACTGGAAGGCCCAGACGGCGGCGTTCAACGCCCCCGAGCCCGGGTCGGCGGCGGTCGTCGACCTCCCCGTCGACGGCT
Organism: Halobacterium rubrum; assembly: GCF_021729015.1. Classification (GTDB taxonomy): domain Archaea; phylum Halobacteriota; class Halobacteria; order Halobacteriales; family Halobacteriaceae; genus Halobacterium; species Halobacterium rubrum. The sequence goes on along the minus strand of NZ_JAJQQZ010000001.1, from coordinate 731,640 downwards.
TCGACGAGCACTTCGAAGTCGTGGAGACCGAAGACGTCCCCGAAGCCATCCGCCAGGGCGAGGTGGAGTTCCTCGTGAGCGACGACCGGGCGGCGCTGACGACGGCCGTCGAGGAGGAGATCCCCTACGTTTCCACGGAAGCGGCGGCCGAGGCGATGCTCGAGGGCGTCGCCGCCTCGGACGGCGACCTGGACGTCGCGCCGGTCGGCGAGCGCCCGATTCGCGACGAGACCTGGGGCTGACCGGTCACGCGAACACCGGCAGCAGCAGCCGGACAGCAGCCCCGACGACGACGAGCGCGGCGAGCGCGTACCACGGCTCCTTCCTGACGGTGCGTCCGGCGACACTGCCGAGGCGCTTCACTCCGAACGCGACGCCGACGACGAGGCCCGCGAGGGTGACGGCGGCGCCGGGGTAGCCGATAGTGGGAAGGTAGCCAGCGACGGCGCCGACGCTCCCGCCGAGCACGGCGGCGTGCCACTCGCGGAACGTCAGCGGATTCTCGGAGAAGACGGACTCCGACTCGGGCATTATATTCCGGTTGTTCAGCGCGGAATGTAACGCTTCGGGCCGCGTGCGTATCGGGACGGAGAGAACAGCGGGGCGCCGTCAGTCGGCGGCGACGGGGGTTTGACGCGCCTCGGCCATGGCGAGCACGTCGTCGAAGAAGTCGAGGGTATCGTTCGGCCCGGGGTTGGCTTCGGGGTGGTACTGGCGGGTGAGGACGTCGAGCGCCTCCGAGTCCAGCCCCTCCGGGGTGTCGTCGTTGACGTTGACCTGCGTGACGTCGAGGTCGCCGGGGTCGGCGACGGTGTAGCCGTGGTTCTGCGTGGTCATGACGACCCGACCCGAGCCGTGGTCGAGGACGGGCTGGTTGACGCCGCGGTGGCCGAACGCCATCTTCTCGGTGTCGCCACCGAGCGCGCGGGCGACGACCTGCTGGCCGAGGCAGATGCCGGCGATGGGGACCTCGCCGACGTACTCGTCGACGAGGCGTTCGGCGGCGCCGAAGTTCGCGGGGTCGCCGGGGCCGTTGGAGACGAACAGCACGTCGGGGTCGATGGCGTCGACGTCGGCGGGCGTGGCGTCGTAAGGGAGCTGGTGGACGGTGGCGCCGCGGTCGACCAGCGAGTCGACGATGGACTGCTTGGCGCCGCAGTCCACGAGCGCGACGTCGGTGTCGCCGTCGCCGTGGACTTCGGGCGCGTCGACGCTGACGCGCGCGCCGATGTCCGTGAGGTCCGAGAGGTGCGGGCAGTCGGCGAGCTGCGCGCGGGCCTCGGCGGGGCTGGCGTCGGGGCCGGCGGCGATGCCGACCTGCATCGCACCGCCCTCGCGGATGTCGAGGACGAGGTCGCGGGTGTCGATGCCGTCGACGGCGGGGACACCCTCGTCGCGCAGCCAGTCGGCGACGTCGTCCGTGAGTTCGCGGGCGACGACGGCGCTGGGGTGGACGCGGTCGGACTCGGTGCGCTCGGGGCGGACGCCGTAGTTCCCGATGAGGGGGTAGGCGAACGTGAGCACCTGGGCTTCGTAGGAGGGGTCGGTGAGGCTCTCCTCGTAGCCGGTGTACGCGGTCGTGAAGACGAGTTCGCCGCGCGCCGTCCCCGGGGCGCGGGCTGTCGCCTCGACCACGTCGCCGGTCTCGAGCGCGAGGTAGGCGTCTGGCATTACGAGATTCACACGCATCTGCGGACTATAAATCTTCCTTTCGTAGATTGGCTACGATTTTCGTAATCCTTTTTGTGTGCGTCCCGGTACGATGGGTATGGACGACGTCGACCGCCAGATTCTGGACACGCTGCGACGAGACGCGCGCACCCCCTACACCGAGATCGCCGACGACATCGGCGTCAGCGAGGGCACCGTGCGCAACCGCGTCGACCAGCTCGTCGAGGACGGCGTCATCGAGCGGTTCACGGTCTCGACCTCCACCGGGAACGTCAAGGCGATGATCGAGATCGGGGTGGCGATGGACGTCGACACCCACGAGCTCGGCGACCGCATGGTGGAGTGGGACGCCGTCGACTTCGTCTGGCAGGTCTCCGGCGAGGACGACATCGTGCTGGTCGTCGACGCCGCAGACACTGGTGGCGTCAACGACCTGATGACGAAAGCCCGCGAGCAGGACGCGGTCGTGTCCACGCGCACGCGGCTGATTCTCGACGAGAAGCTCGGGTGAGTCGAAGCGCTATTAGGCCGGGTCGCCGTGCGTGAGAGCATGAGCGAGACCGAGCCGAGCGTCTCCGTCGAATCCAGCCGGGACGACGAGACCGCCGAGAACGCCGAGCAGGCCGTCGTCGCCGTCGACGCCCACGACGAGCGCGAGGGGCTGGCGAACCGCCTCGACGCCCACACCGGGGACGGCATCCGTCACCGCGCGTTCACCTGCCTACTGTTCGACGAGGACGGTCGCGTGCTGCTCGCGCAGCGCGCCGAACGCAAGCGCCTCTGGGACACCTACTGGGACGGCACGGTCGCCAGCCACCCCGTGGAGGGCCAGAGCCAGAAGGAAGCCACCCGCGAGCGCTTAGAGGAGGAACTCGGCATCACTCCCGACCAGTACGGCGACCTCGAGGTCACGGACCGCTTCGAGTACAGGCGCCACTACCTCGACCAGGGTCTCGAGTGGGAGGTCTGTGCGGTCCTGCAGGCGACGCTGCACGACACGAGCTTCGACCGCGACCCCGAGGAGGTCGGCGGCGCGATGTGGGTCGACTACGAGGACCTGCACGAGAACCCCCGGTACTACCGCCAGCTCCGGCTGTGCCCGTGGTTCGAGATCGCAATGCGCCGGGACTTCGAGGGCGACGCCGACCCCGTCCCGGACGGCACGCGCGAGTAACGCCTCCGGAGCAGCACCCACCGCGAGCACCACCGCGACTTTTCCGTACCGGCCCCGAATCAGGGGGCGTGTTCGTCCTCACGCGGGACGCCTACGACGCCGTGCTCGACCACGCGCAGGCGGACGCGCCGCTGGAGGCCTGTGGCGTGTTCGTCGGCGAGCGCGACGGCGACCAGCGGCGCGTGACGGCGGTCCGCCGGGTGCCGAACGTGGCGGACGCACCGCGAGTGCGGTACGAGCTCGACCCGGAGACGACGCTGGCGGTGTTCGACGAGGCGGAGGCGACCGGGATGGAGGTCGTCGGGTTCTACCACTCGCACCCGTCGGGGCCGGGGCGGCCGAGTGCGGCGGACCGCGAGCACGCGCGGTGGCCCGGCCACGTGTACGTCGTGGCGTCGCTGGCCGCGCGGCCGCCGACACTGGACGCGTGGCTGTGGACCGGCGAGGACTTCGAACGCCAGCCTGTCGCCGTGCGCGATTAGTCAGTTGTATCACTAGGTTATTTGCTCGCGGGAGCCCACCGGCCACGTATGGCGTTCAGCGACACGCTTCTCGCCGAGGCCGAACCGGTCTGGGCCGCCCAGTACGACCACTCGTTCGTCACGGAGCTCGCCGCCGGCACGCTCGACGACGCCGCCTTCCGGCACTGGGTCGAGCAGGATTACCGCTACCTGCTGGACTACGCCGACGTGTTCTCGCTGGCGGCCGCGCGCGCCGACGACGAACAGACGACCACTCGGCTCGCCGAGACCGCACACCGCGTGCTCGCCGACGAGCTCGACCTCCACCGCGAGTTCGCCGCCGACTACGGCCTCACCGCCGGGGACCTCGAGGCCGTCGAGAAGGCTCCGACCTGTCAGGCCTACACCGACCACCTCGTCCGCTGTGCCCGCGAGGGCGGGCTGCCGACGGTCGCTGCCGCCGTCTACCCCTGCGGGCAGGGTTACCTGGACGTCGCCGACCACATGGCGGAGCTGGCGGACGGCCAGCACCGCTACACGCCGTTCGTCGAGAAGTACACCAGCGACGCGTTCCGCGAGACTGTCGGGTGGATGCGCGACCTGGTCGACCGGCTCGCCGACGAGCGACCGGGCGCCCGCGAGGCCATGCGGGCAGCGTTCCACCGGAGCGCGCGCCTCGAACACGATTTCTGGGAGATGGCGTACACCCAGGAGACGTGGTCGGTGTCGCCGCAGCGCGCGCCCGACACGACGGCGGACTGAGTCGGTCGCGTCAGCCGCGGATCGCCGTCCAGACGCCGACCGCGCCCAGAAGGATGGCCGGAATCATCGGAATCGCGAGGTAGGTGTCACGGAATCCCAGCCCGAAGCTGCCGGGACCGACCCAGTAGATGAACGCCGGCGCCGCCAGCCCGCAGAGCGCGAGCACGCCGACGACCAGCCACTGGGAGCGCTTGCTCATCGCCGTGCGCGTCGCGGCCTCTTGGGGCTCGTGGGGGTTCGCCATCAGTTGTACTCGCTGTCGGGTCTAACGACTACCTTCCCAAAGCCCTCCCGGTTCTCCAGCAGTTCGTGGGCGCGCGCCGTCTCGCTCATCGGGAGCACGTCCCGGACTCGGACGTCGAAGGTGCCGTCCCAGACGTGCTCGAGGGCAGCGTCGGCCTCGCCGGGCGTCGCCATCGTCGACCCCAGAATCGACAGCTGGTTCCAGAACACGCGCTGGACGTGCGTCTCGGGGCGGCCGCCGGTGGTCGCGCCACAGGTGACGAGTCGGCCGCCCTTCGCCAGCGACCGCAGGGAGTCGTCCCACGTCGCCTCGCCGACGTGGTCGACGACGACGTCGACGCCCCGCTTCCCGGTCTCGGCGCGGATCTCGTCGGCGAAGTCGGTCTCCTCGTAGTTCACGACGTGGTCGGCGCCGAGCTCCTCGGCGTACTGGAGTTTCTGTTCGGTGCTCGCCGTCGCGAACACCTCCGCGCCGGCGTGGTCGGCGATCTGGACGGCGGCGTGGCCGACGCCGCCGCTTGCACCGAGCACGAGGACGGACTCGCCGGGGGAGACGTCCGCTCGCGTGTTCAGCATCCGCCACGCCGTCTGGAAGACCAGCGGTGCGGCGGCGGCCGTCTCCCAGTCGACGTGGTCGGGGACGGGGACGAGGTTGTCCGCCGGGACGGCGGCGTACTCGCTGTGGACGCCCGGGACGTGCTCGCCGATGACGTGGAACGACGCACACAGCGGGTACTCGCCGTTTCGGCAGAACTCACAGGACCCACACGAGACGCCCGCCGACAGCGCCACCCGGTCCCCGTCCGAGAAGCGCCGGACGTCCTCGCCGACCTCGGCGACGACGCCGGCGCCGTCGCTGCCCGGCACGTGGGGCATCTCCAGGTCGAGGCCCGGCATCCCCCGCCGGGTCCACACGTCGAGGTGGTTCAGCGCGCCCGCCTTCACGTCCACCAGTACCTCGTCGCGGCCGACCTCGGGGTCCGGGACCTCCCCGTACCCGATGACCTCGGTGTCGCCGTGCCCGTCGAAGGTGACTGCGTCCATGGCCGGTGGGTCGGCGTCCCCGACCAAAACTGTGGGGACTCCGGCGGGCTGGCGCCCAGCCTTTTGTCGGCGGCCCCCGTAGCCTGCCCGTATGGTCGACTTCCAGTCCCGGGACACGCGACAGGACGACGAGGACAGCGGGGAGGAGGAAGCGGAGGGCGAGGGCGACGGGAGCGAGCACGGGGACGAGGCCGACTCGCCGGCGGAAGACGAGCGAGCACACGACCACGAGGACGACGACGAACACCACCATCACCACCACGACGCCGAGCAGGTCGGCGTGGCGGTGCTGACGGTGTCGTCCTCGCGGTCGCTGTCGGACGACCCGGCCGGCGATACCATCGTCGAGGCGTTCGAGGCCGACGGCCACGAAGTCGTCACGCGCGAGCTCGTCGCGGACGGCTACGACCGCGTGCAGTCCGCGCTCGACAACCTCGCCGGCCGCGAGGACGTCGACGTCGTCGTCACCAGCGGCGGCACCGGCGTGACGCCCGACGACGTCACGGTCGACGCCGCCCGGCCGCTGTTCGACAGGGAACTCCCGGGCTTCGGCGAGGTGTTCCGTCGGCTCTCCTTCGACGACATCGGCACCAAGGTCGTCGGCTCGCGAGCCACCGGTGGCGTCGTCGAAGGCACGCTGGTTTTCTGTCTCCCGGGCAGCGAACACGCCGCGGAACTCGGGACGGAGTCAGTCATCCTCCCCGAAATCACCCACCTCGTCGGACTGGCGAGGCGCTAGGCGTCGTCCACTCACAGCGGAGAACAGCAGAATCGGCCGTCGGCTACGGAGACGGGTCGCGGGACGCGTCGGATTACTCGTCGCTGGAGGTCGTCGTCTCGTCGTCGCTGGAGGTCGTGGTCGTCGCGTCGTCGTCGTCGTCGTCCTCAGTGGCTTCCTCCTCGTCGGCTTCCTCGTCGTCTGCGTCGTCAGCAGTCTGCTCGTCGTCGGCAGCGGCCTCGTCGCCGTCAGCCTCGTTACCGAGCAGGTCGCCGAGCGCGGTCCCGAGGTTGTCGACCTCGTCGTTCAGGAACGCGTCGATGCGGTCGTGGATCTGGCCGACGTGGTCGGGCACCTGCTCGGGGAGCTCGCTCGGCGGCCCCCGCGTGGCCTCGGTCTCGTCGCCGTCGTCGGCCGCGGGCACGTCACTCGGTGGGCCGGCGTCGGCAGCCGTCTCGTCGCCGTCCGTGGCGTTCTCGTCGGCGGCGTCGTCGCCGCTGGCACCGCGGTCGGTGTCGTTCGTGCGGTCGGCTTCGTCGGGTGCGTTGTCGGACGCCGGTTCGGCGGGCGTGGCGGCGCCGGCAGCGGCCATCCCCGCGAGGAGGACGGACGCGGCGACGGCGACCGCGAGCAGTTTTCGAGCGTTCATTGCACTCGGGTCGAGGCGCCACACCCACTTCAACCGGGGAAGCGCTGAATCCGAGTTCCAGTGCCTCGGCCCGCCTCAATCCCGATTAACCCGATTTACGTCGAGTTGTCGGCCCGAAACGGGAACGACTACGGTGGCGCCCCCGGAACCCGGGGTATGGACAAGCAGGCGCTCCGCGAGCGCGTCTGGGACGACCTCGAAGCCAGCGGCGCGGCTCGGTTCCCGTTCCCGCCACACGGCCGCATCCCGAACTTCGCCGGCGCGGACGAGGCCGCCGACCGCCTCGCGGAGACCGACGCGTGGCAGCGGGCGGACACCGTGAAGGGGAACCCCGACGCCCCCCAGCTCCCCGTTCGGCGCGCGGCGCTGCGAGCCGGGAAGACCCTCTACGCCGCCGTCCCCCGGCTCCGCGACGAGGAGTGTTTCCTCCGCATCGACCCGGCGGACGTCGACGACGTCGACGCAGCCACGACGGTCTCGGGCATCGGCGAGTACGGCGAGCCGGTCGGCCCCGAGGCCGTCGAACCCATCGACCTCGTGGTCTCGGGGAGTGTCGCCGTCACCGCTCGCGGCGAGCGCGTCGGCAAGGGCGAGGGGTACAGCGACCTCGAGTTCGCGCTCCTCCGCGAGTTCGGGCGCGTCGACGACGACACGACCACCGTCACCACTGTCCACGAGCGCCAGGTCGTCGACGACGGAGTCCCGACCGGTGCCCACGACGTGCCGATGGACCTCGTAGTCACACCCGAACGGACTGTCGAGACCGAGTACGAGGGCGGCAAGCCCGCTGGCATCGACTGGAGCGCCCTCGACGAGGAGCGACTCGAGGAAATTCCCGTGCTCGGACGGCTGCAGGAGTAGCCGTCAGCCCCGCTCGTACGTGAACACGCCCGCCGGGTGGTCCCGCGCAGTTTCGGCGTTCGGAGCGACGCCGGTGTCCCGGCCGTGCGGAGCTTTAAGCCGGAGAACGCCGTATTCTGGCGTAGATGCCGCCAGCGAGCGACGACGCGCCCGACGAGCGCGACGAGGTCAGCGACGCGGCCCCCCGCAGCGACCCCGACCGGGACGCGGCCGCCGCGGCGCTGTCGGCGGCGCTCGACGACTGCGACGGCGAGCCCGAGTGCGACCGCTGCTCGAAGCCCGCCGACTACTTCCTCTACGAGCCCGGCCGGGTGGAGACGTTCGTCTGCTGGGAGCACGTCAGCCCGTTCTCGGCGGCTGTCGACGACCCCGAGGACGCGCGGCCCGGCCGCCCGCTCGCGCTCTCGCTGTGAGAAAGCGCCCTGCCGCTACCCCATCGGCGCCATCGTCGCCGTGAACACCGCTACCGCCTCGCTCTCGTTGCGGGCGCCGTGGGGGACGCCGCGCTCGTGAACGACCACGCCCGGCGCCGTCACCGTCTCCTCGTCGTCGCCCTGCACGACGACCAGTTCGCCCGAGAGCACGTGGAAGGCGTTGGTCTGGTCGGCGTGCTCGTGGGGTTCGACCTCGGCGCCGGGGCCGAGCGCGAACGCCTTCACGAGCGCGTCCTCGCTGAAGAACAGCTCCTCGGTGACGACCTCGCCGTCGTCGGGGTCGAGGTCCGGGTAACGGTCGATTGCCATACCGGAGGAACGCGGGCGGGGGACTTCAGTCCCGGGCCGGAGCGAGGTCCCCGGGGGCGGGTTGGTTCAGGCCGTCAGTTCCTCGGCGACGGCCTCGGCGTCGAGCAGCGCGGGGTCGACCGTGAGGTCGAGGACGCCTTTGACGAACTCGGGGACGCCGTCGCCCGTGTACGCGACGGTCTGGAGGTCGGGGTTCTGTTCGCGGGCGACGGGAATCGCGGTGGCCTCGTCGACGTCGACGACGACCAGCAGGTCGGCGTCCGCGACGCCGGCGTCCTCGAGTCGCTCGCCGGACGCCACGCCCTCGAGGCGGGTCACGTCGACGCCTTCGGCTTCGAGTGCGTCCGCGATGTCGGCGTCGGCGGCTCCTACGACGATTGCGTGCATACTGGTGGCTGGGGGCGGCTGGCTGAAGAACCTGCCGAGTCGAAGCACGGCGACCGGGAGCGGACGGGGTTACTCGTACTCGATGGTGGCGGGCGGCTTGTGGGTGACGTCGTAGACGACCCGCGAGACCTCGTCGATGGTGCCGGCGATGCGGGACTGCAGGCGCTGGAGGGTCTCCCACTCCAGTTCCTGGGCGCGGGCGGTCATACCGTCCCGGGACTCGACGGACCGGACGGCGACGACGTGGCCGTGGACGCGGTTGTCGCCCTTGACTCCCGTGGCGCGGCCGAGCACGGCGGCGAACGCCTGCCACGGCTCGTACTCCTCGAGTTCCTCCTCGACGATGTGGGTCGCCTCCCGGCAGACCTCGACCTTCTCGGGGGTCACCTCGCCGATGACGCGCACGGCGAGCCCCGGGCCCGGGAACGGCATGCGCTCGCTGATGATCTCCTCGAGGCCGAGGTGGCGCGCGACCTCCCGGACCTCGTCCTTGTAGAGGTCGCGCATCGGCTCCACGATGCCGTCGAAGCCGACCCGCTCGGGCAGCCCGCCGACGTTGTGGTGGCTCTTGATGGTGCCCTCGCTCTCGATGCGGTCGGGGTAGATGGTGCCCTGCACGAGCTGGGTTGCGTCGACCTCCTCGGCGACCGTCTCGAACTCCCGGATGAACTGCTCGCCGATGACGTGGCGCTTCTCCTCGGGGTCCGTGACGCCCTCGAGTTCGTCGAAGAAGCGGTCGCGGGCGTCCACGATGCGGAGGCTCTCCATGTAGTCGAAGACCTCTCGAATCTCGTCGGTTTCGCCCTTCCGCATCAGGCCGGTGTCGACGTAGACGGGGACGAGCTGGTCGCCGACGGCCTCGTAGGCGAGCGCTGCCGCCGTCGAGGAGTCGACGCCGCCCGACAGCGCGATGATGGCCGTCTCGTCGCCGAGTTCCTCGCGGATCTCCTCGCGGGCGTCCTCGACGAAGGATTCGACGTCCACCATCAGTTCGTCACCTCCGCTTCCGCGTCGCCGCGAGCCGGGTCGACGTCCACCCGTTCGAGCACGGCGTCGAGGAGGCCGACGAAGGGCGGACTCGCTCTCGTGGGCCGCGACCGGTACTCGGGGTGGAACTGCGTCCCGAAGAAGAACGGGTGGTCGTCGTACTCCACGATCTCCATGCGGTTGCCGGCCTCGCCGGAGAACGTCAGGCCGTCCGCGGTGAGCTCGTCGATATACTCGGGGTTGACCTCGTAGCGGTGGCGGTGGCGCTCCGTACAGGACGTGTCGCCGTACAGCTCGTGGGCGAGCGTGTCGGGCTCGATCTCGGTCTCGTGGGCGCCCAGGCGCATCGTCCCACCGAGGTCCTCGAGGTCGTACTGCTCGGGCAGCAGGTCGATGACCGGGTACGGCGTGTCCTCGTCGATCTCCGCGGAGTGCGCGCCCTCCATCCCGAGGACGTTGCGCGCGTACTCCACGACCGCCAGCTGGAAGCCCAGGCAGAGCCCGAGGAACGGCACGCCGTTCTCGCGGGCGTACCGAATCGCCTCGATCTTGCCCTCGGTGCCACGAGAGCCGAAGCCGCCCGGGACGACGATGCCGTCGGCCTCCTCGATGCGGCGCTCGTGGTGGTCGTGCATCTTCTCGGAGTCCACCCAGAGCACGTTCACGTCCACGCCGGCCTCCAGCCCGGCGTGCTTGAGCGCCTCGTGGATGCTCATGTAGGCGTCTTCGAGGGCGTACTTCCCGACGAGCGCGACGTCGACCTCGCCGGTGCGCTCGCGGGTGACGAGGTCACGCCACTCGGTCGACTGCTCCGCCTCCGGGAGCGCGTCGTCGGCGATGTCGAAGCGCTCCATGACGTACTGGTCGAGGCCCTCCTCCTCGACTTTGAGGGGGACGTGGTAGACGTCCTCCACGTCCGGGTTCGAGAACACGGCGTCGTTCGGGACGTCACAGAACAGCGCGATCTTCTCCTTGACGTCGGGGTCGAGGCGGTCCTCGCAGCGCCCCACGAGGATGTCCGGCTGGAGACCGATAGACCGGAGCTCCTTCACGGAGTGCTGGGTGGGCTTGGTCTTCTGCTCACCGTTCTTCGAGTACGGCACGAGCGTGACGTGCGCGAACAGGATGTCCTCGTCGTCCTGCTCGTGGCTGAACTGCCGGAGGGCCTCGAGGAACGGCATCCCCTCGATGTCACCGACCGTCCCGCCGACCTCGACGAGACAGACGTCGCTGCCCTCGGCCGCCTCCCGGATGCGGCGCTTGATGTTGTCGGTGACGTGGGGGATGATCTGAACGGTCTTCCCCAGATAGTCGCCCGAGCGCTCCCGCTCGATGACGTCCTGGTAGACCTTCCCCGTGGTGACGTTGTGGTCGGAGGTCATGTCCTCGTCGAGGAACCGCTCGTAGTTCCCCAGGTCGAGGTCGACCTCACCGCCGTCGTTCAGGACGTACACCTCCCCGTGCTGGTAGGGATTCATGGTGCCCGCGTCCACGTTCAGGTACGGGTCGATCTTCACTGCAGTAACGTCGAAGCCCGCGTTCGAGAGCAGTCGTCCGAGACTCGCCGCCGTGATGCCCTTCCCGAGGCCCGACATCACGCCGCCAGTCACGAACACGAACTTGCTCCCGAGAGAGGGGTCGTATCCGGTCTCCGTCGGCATACTGACCGTCCGGCAGGCCGAGCAAAAACCGTTTCGGGACGCCCGTCGCGCGACAGAGCGTGCCACCCGAGGCAGCGACCGCCCGACGCGGGCCGACAGCCGCGCTCCGGGGCAGAGGAGACTCAGCACAGTCTCTCGGCTGGCGAGACCGGCCGACGCCCTAGCAGGCGTCTCCGAGGAACGGCCCGACCGTCTCGGCGACGGTGTCGAGTTTCCCGACGAAGAAGTGGTCGCTGTCGCGCTCGACGACCTCGCAGTCCAGCTCGCGGGCGGCGTCGACGACCGGCTGCCAGTCGGCGGTGTCGTCCCGCGTCGCGTACACCACCTGGACGGGCGCGGTGACGTCCGCGAGGGCGTCGGCGGCGTTCAAGCCGGCGGGGAGCTCGGCGGCGGGCGCGAGCAGTGACACCGCACACAGCTCGACCTCGGTCGTCGCGGCGGCGAGCGCGGCAATCGAGCCGCCGAAACTGAATCCGAAGACGCCGACGGTCCCGTAGCGGTCGTCGGCCCACCGGAGCGCGTTCCGGGCGTCCTCGCGCTCCCCCCGGCCCTCGTCCCAGTCGCCGTAGTCGAACCGCAGGCACGCCAGGCCCTCGCCGACGAGGTACTCCGAGACCGCTTCGAGGCGGGCGTCACCGCGGTGGCCGCGGTGCTGGGGGTGCGGTGGACACGTGACGACGCACGCCGACGCCCCGCCGGGTGGCGAGTCGAGCGTGGCTTCAACGTCCCGCGCGCCGGGTACGAGTACGGTCTCCTGGTCCATACCCGAGCGTTCGCCAGCCCCCGCCGTGTAGCCTGCGATTGCTGATAGCGGGTAGCGTTACGTGCCCGGCCGGCGAACGGCCGCGCATGGAGGTGCGGACGAAACGCGTCTACGAGGACCCGGCGCCCGGGGACGGGGCGCGCGTGCTCGTCGACTGCCTCTGGCCGCGCGGGGTCAGCAAGGACGAGGCAGCACTCGACAACTGGGCGAAGTCCGTCGCGCCGACGGACGAGCTCCACGAGCACTTCGACCACGACCCGGAGCGCTGGGCGGCGTTCCAGCGGGAGTACCGCGCAGAACTCGACGACGAGCGCGGCGAACTCCGGTCGGAGGTACTGGAGTACGCCGACGACGAGACGCTCACGCTGGTGTGGGCAGCGAGTGACGAGACCCACAACAACGCCGTCGTCCTCGCCGCGTTCCTGCGCGAGGAGCTCCTCTGAACGCTGGGCGCGACGGCGACCGGTTCGATGGCGATCCAACGCAGCGTATCGAATCCTCCCTGGGTGTTCGTCAGGGCCTCGGCGGCTATCGGAGTGGGGCGGCTCCAGCAACCAGCGTTTTCCGCGCGAACCGTCAAGCGGGGAGTAATGGGTTCGAACGCGGACGAAGAGAGCGAGGCTGAGGACGGCCCAAAGAAGGGTGACCAGCCCAGCGACACGATGCGGGAGCGGGTGCCCGAGAGCTCTCGGAAGTTCTGGTTGCTGTTGAACGCTAACCGGTGGCTCGTCGCGGGCGGCATCGTGGCGGGCGTGTTCGTCACACTCGTCCTCGTCGGAACCCTCCACCCGACGAGCGTCCGGACGTTGCTGGACGGCGGTGACCCGATGGAGACGCTGTTCCAGGGACTGCTGACCGCAATCATCACGGGCGTGACGCTGGTGTTGACGCTGAGCCAACTCGTGCTCTCCCAGGAGCAGGGCCCAGTCGGCGACCAGCGCGAGCGCATGGAGGGCGCGATGGCGTTCCGGTCGGACGTCGAGGACGTTATCGAGGAGCCGGTCAGCCCGGCCCAGCCGTCGGCGTTCCTGCGGTCGCTCGTGAAACTCACGAAGCAGCGGGCGAACGCCGTTGACGACGCCGTCGCGGCAATCGACGACGCCGACCTGAACGATCGGGTAGCGGGGTTCGTCGAGGACGTCGAGCGCAACGCGGCGGCGGTCGAGCAGAGCCTCGAGGGCGCGCAGTTCGGCACGTTCAACGTGGTGTTCGCCGCGCTGAACTACAACTACTCCTGGAAGATATACGCCGCGCGGCGACTCCGCGCGGAGCACGCCGACTCGCTGGACGACGACGCGCGGGCGGCCTTCGACGACCTCGTGGAGGCACTGGAGCTGTTCGGGCCGGCCCGCGAGCACTTCAAGACGCTGTACTTCCAGTGGGAGCTCATCAACCTCTCGCGGACCATCCTCTACGCCTCGATTCCGGCGCTCGCGGCGGCCGTGATGGGCATCGTCTACCTCGAACCCGCGCTGTTCCCGGGCACGCTGCTCGGCGTCGAGACGGTCCTGCTCGTCGTCTGCGCGGGCGTGGCCATCTCGCTGCTCCCGTTCGCCTTCCTGCTGTCGTACATCCTCCGCATCGTCACGGTGACCAAGCGGACGCTCTCCATCGGCCCGTTCATCCTCCGGGAGACGGACCGCTCCGGGGAAGTCGACTACGAGGAGTGACGGGAACGGCTCCTTCTGAATACGAATCCGCTCAGGTCATACAGGCAATCCACACGTGTATCCGCAAGGAGGACTCGGGATGCTGCCGTTGTACTCACCGTCATCACCGCAGTTGGGAGATACGTCTCCAGTCGAGCTAGTATCCTCAGAAGTTGGTCCGGGGGTACACATCTCCGGTTCTGGGTCTGCAGCAACTACTGGACTGGCAATTCCGACCACGACGAGCATGACACAGAACAGTACAAGTATTCTATTCGCCATATTTCTGTCTAGGGATTGTACATTAATAAATTTAAGCGTGGATTATTGGACAGTAGATATTTAACTGAGCGGTCAGAAAAATAGGTATGCGGACTCTCGCACTGTGCTGCTGCTTACTTCTCCTACTCGCTGGATGCCAGGGAACACCGGCACCGGGCACGTCCACGACGACGGCCCCGCCAACCCAAGAGGGGTCGATGATATCCACAGAACACTCGACGCCCGGTACTACTACCGATAGACACCGTAACATCGACGTAGACGGTGGTGAACTCCCGTACGACGTGGGTGAGGTCTGGCAACGAGTCGCGGGAATAGTAGGGGCCGACGTGGGGCCACCAGTAGCGGTCACCGTCGAGAACCTCTCCACGGAAAAAACGCAGACTCCGCCTCGGTTCCAGCAGTTGCTCGGCGTCGAAGGGTCCGCCAGTGGTGGTCCACTCGGACGAACGACGCCGCCGGGGAACCAGATAACGCTCGACGACTCCGCACTTAATCGCAGCACTGGACTGGAGACGACGCTCGCACACGAGTACCTACACACCATACAGATGCGACAGAACTTCCTCGAGCCGCTCTGGGACGAATTCCACAGCACACGGGACGGAGTCAACACGTACAGGGCAATCGTCGAGGGCAGCGCGACGTACGTGTCGCAGCGGTACACACAACGGTACACGAACTATACGCAAGTTAATCTCCGGAAGCGGTATCAGAACGCCACGGGAACGACGAAAATTGATGCGGCACCCTACTACTTCGGGACACGGTACGTCGACACGACACTCACATCGCCCGAACAGCTTCACCGAATCTACGAGAATCCGCCACAGACGACCGAAGAACTCCTCCACGCGCTCCCCCCTGGAAGCGAGCCAGTGGCACCGCTCTCGGTGACTGTCGAGACGGCACGAGAGACGACAGTCCAGAAGCGGTTCGGCGAGATGTACGCGAGGGCACTCCTAGGTACCGCACTCAGTGAGTCCACCGCGGCCCAGGCTGCCGACGGCTGGGGGAACGACAGACGTGTCGTGTTCGGCAGCGGAACCGCCAGGGATTACGCGTGGATACTACGTTGGGACGACCCCGCTAATGCCACCGAATTCGAGCGTGGCGTCGAAACGTATCTGGACGCCCGCAGCGAGTTGAATGCGACCGCCAAACTGACCCGCGTAGCGCCGGAGACGACCGTGCTACTCGTCGGAAGTGAGTCGTTTGTTGGGAGTGTCTCGGCAACTGGGACGAACGGAACGGCGACAGTACGGGCGTAGCGAGAGTATTCGGACCAGGAATGGCAGGCCCTATCACTCCACGAGGAAGTCGGGTTCGGTGCGCTTGCCCGCGACCTCGCTGTCGAGGTGGTCGACGAACGCGTCGAGGGCGATGTCCTTCTGTTCGCGCTCCTTGCGGTCGCGCACGGAGACGGTGCCGGCGTCCTCCTCGTCGTCACCGGGCACGAGCATGTAGGAGCTCTCGGAGCTGTCCCGGCAGCTGCTGTACGCCGCGATGCCCGCACTCGGCGTGTCTGTCGCCACCGTCCTGCTGTTCGACCCCGCGCAGTACCCGGGGGCGACGTTCGGAGTGAATCACGCCCTCGTCGCCGTGAGCGCCGCGACGACCGTCGCCGTGTCACCGTTCGCGTTACTACTGGCGTACATTCTCCGCGTCGTCACCGTCACCAAGCGCACGCTGTCTATCGGCGCGTTCGTCCTCCGGGAAACCGACCGCGCGACCAGAGACCGCAACTCCAGCGACTACAGCGAGTAGGGCGGCCGCCAGGGCCCCAGCCGGTCGACGGCGCCGTGGGTGGCGACGAGCACGAGCACGCCGACACCGAACGCCACGACGTCCAGCGCGTCGTCGGCGATGCCCAGCGAGACGATCAGCACGGTCGCGTACGCGGGCGGGTGGAGGCTGTCGGTGGCGGTCATTCCGACGGTGGCGACGACGGTCGCGACCAGCGCCGCGGCGATGCGGCGCAGCCCCGCCGTCGACCCGGCGGCGGCGTCGAGCAGCGGCGTCGCCGTGCCGGCGAACGCGAGCACCGCGAGGAACGCCGCGAGCGCGCCGACGAACTGACCGACGACGACCCGCCGCGGCCGGTCGTCGATGGCGGCGAGCACGTACGCCGACGGCCCCAGACTCGGCAGCAGCGCCGCCGTCCCCGTCGCCCACGCTATCGCGCCGAGCACGGCCAGGAGGAACGCGACGTACGTGCCGGCGCCGAGGCCGACCGGCGCCCGCGACATCAGCCAGCTACGCGAGGAAGTCGGGTTCGGTACGCTTGCCCTCGACCTCCGCGTCGAGGTGCTCGAGGAACGTCGCGAGGGGGATGTCGTTGCGTTCGCGCTCCTGGCGGTCGCGCACGGAGACCGTCCCGGCGTCCTCCTCGTCGTCGCCGAGGACGAGCATGTACGGGACGTTGTCGTCGTGGGCCTGCTGGATCTTCCGGCCGACCGTCCAGTCGCGGTCCTCGACCTCGACGCGGTAGCCGTCGAGTTCGTTCTTCACGCGGTGAGCGTACCCGAGGTTGTCGTCCGTCACCGGGAGGATGCGCACCTGCTCGGGCGCCAGCCACGTCGGGAACCGACCGTTGTAGTGCTCGATGAGCACCATGAAGAACCGCTCGTAGCTCCCGTAAAGCGCGCGGTGAATCATCACCGGCTGGTGGGCGTCGTTGTCCGAGCCCGTGTACTCCAGGTCGAAGCGGTCGGGCATGTTGAAGTCCAGCTGGACCGTCGGGCCGTCCCACGAGCGGCCGAGCGCGTCGGAGAACCCGAAGTCGATCTTCGGCCCGTAGAACGCGCCGTCGCCGGGTTCGACGTCGTAGTCGACGCCCTGCTGGTCGAGCACCTCCCGGAGCTGGTTCTCGGACTGCTCCCAGATCTCGTCGCTGCCGACGGACTTCTCGGGGCGCGTGGCGAGCGCCACCTCGTAGTCGAGGTCGAAGGTGTCCAGGACCTCGATGATGGTGTCCATCAGCCGCCGGACCTCCTCCTCGATCTGGTCTGCGCGCGCGAACACGTGGCCGTCGTCGATGGTGAACGCCCACACCCGACTCAGCCCGGAGAGCTCGCCGCGCTGCTCCTTGCGGTACACCTTGCCGTCCTCGAAGTACCGCACGGGCAGGTCGCGGTAGCTCCACGACCCCTGATTGAAGATGGTGGCGTGGCCCGGGCAGTTCATCGGCTTCAGGCCGTACTCCTCGTCGTTGACGTCGAGGAGGAACATGTCGTCGACGTAGTTGTCGTAGTGCCCGGACTGCTTCCAGAGCTCCGTGCGGAAGAGGTGCGGGGTCTCGACCTCCTCGTAGCCCATCTCGCGGTTCAGGCCGTGGACGAACTCGGAGAGCTCCCGCAGCACCGTCTTCCCGTTCGGGTGATAGAGGGGGAGGCCGGGGCCGGTGACGTCCGGGATGGAGAACAGGTCCATCTCCCGGCCGAGCTTCCGGTGGTCGCGCTCCTGGGCCTCCTCGCGGCGCTCGAGGTAGTCCTCGAGTTCGCTCTCGGTCGGGAACGCCGTGCCGTACACGCGCGTCAGCGTCTCGCGCTCCTCGTCGCCCCGCCAGTAGGCAGCGGAGGTCTCCAGCACTTCGAAGCCGCCGATTTCGCCAGTGGAGTCGACGTGCGGGCCGCGACAGAGGTCCTCGAACTCGCCCTGCTCGTAGAAGCTCACGGGGCCGTCGCCCGCCGCCTCCGTCTCGAGAATCTCGCGTTTGAACTCGTTGTCCTCGTACGTCTCCCGGGCGTCCTCGCGGGCGTACTCGACGCGCTCGACGTCGAGGTCCTCGTCGATGATGGCCTCCGCCTCGGCCTGAATCTCCGCGAGGTCGTCGGCGTCCAGCTCGACGTCCGCCACGTCGTAGTAGAAGCCCTCGTCGGTGTACGGGCCGATGGTGAGCTTCGCGTCGGGGTGGTGGCGGAGGATTGCCTGCGCGAGCACGTGTGCGGCCGTGTGCCGGAGCGCGTCGAGGTACTCGTCGCTCTGGTCCGTGACGATCTCGATCTCGCAGTCCTCGGTGATCGGCTGTTCTTTCGCCACCAGCTCGTGGTCGATCTTCCCAGCGACTGTGTCACGGCCGAGGCCAGGCCCAATTTCGTACGCTACGTCCTCGACCGTCGCGCCGGACTCCACGTCGAGCGTGGACCCGTCCGGCAGCGTCACAGTGACCGAACTCATTACACCCTCTGTTCGCCGGGAGGCCTCCATAAGCCTGTTGAGACTGTGCTAGTCCGTCGGGGCCCAGTCCCGTCCGTCGACCCGCCGGTTCCTCGTTCGTGGTGCAGCGGACCGTGGTACGCCGACACTCGCAACTCTTATCCCCGAACCGGCCCTACGGATGGTTGCAATGGCAGAAGGTAAGGTTGACTTCTTCAACGACACGGGCGGCTACGGTTTCATTTCGACTGACGCAGACGACGTCGACGACGACGAGGACGTTTTCTTCCACATGGAGGACGTCGGCGGTCCGGACCTCGAAGAGGGTCAGGAAGTCGAGTTCGACATCGAATCGTCCCCGAAGGGTCCGCGCGCGACGAACCTCGTCCGTAACGAGTAACGCCGCCGCCCGTCGTCTCTGACGACGGCTGACTCTTTACTATCACTACAGTTACGCTCCGTAGCTCGCGCTCTGCGCGGATTCGGAGCAGCAATCCACACGTCCCAGCCGCCGGCTCGGCGCTGGGACACCTGTTCTCGGACGGTAGCCACGGGACCGCTGTTCGCGTACCGCAGTCTCGCAGCCGTTACTCTCGTGCAGCAGTTCCGGCCCGGTCGACCGCTTGCAGGTCGACGTGGCCGGCGGGCATGGGGACGCCGTCGAAGTCGTCGTCGGCCAGCAGCAGCGAGCCGTCGAGGTCGGCGTAGTCCAAAAGCGGCGCCAGGTGCGCGGCGGCGGCGATGCTGGCGCTGGACTCGATCATACAGCCACACATCACCTCGAGGCCGTGGGCCTTCGCGGTGTGGATGAGGCGCCGGGCCTCCCGCAGGCCGCCGGTCTTCATGAGTTTGAGGTTCGCGATGTCGCACCTGTCGGCTATCTGTGGCACGTCGCTGGCGGTGATGCAGGACTCGTCGGCGGCGATGGGGAGTTCAGCGCGCTCGTAGACGAACTGGAGGCCCTCGGGGTTCTCGGCGGGCACGGGCTGTTCGACGAACTCGACGCCGTAGTCCGCGACCCACTCGATGTTCCGGACGGCCTCCCGGGGGCTCCACGCTTCGTTGGCGTCGACGCGGATGGTGGCGTCCGGCGCGGCGTCCCGGACCGTCGACAGCAGCTCCTCGTCGCGGGGCGTCCCGAGTTTGACCTTCAGCGTGCCGTAGCCGGCGTCGACGGCCTGCCGGGTCTTCTCGCGCATCGTCTCGGCGTCGTCGATGCCGATGGTGTAGGACGTCTCCAGCGTGTCCGCCGGGTCCAGCCCCCAGTACTGGTACAGCGGGAGGTCGGCGCGCTTCGCGGCGAGGTCGTGGCACGCGATGGAGACGGCGGCCCGGGCGGCGGGGTTGTCCCGCACGACCTCCTTCATCCCCGTCTCGATGCGCGCGAGGTTCTCGGGGTCGTCGACGCGCTCGACGACCTCCAGCAGCGCCGGGAGGACGGCCTCGACGGTGGCCGCCGTCTCCCCGTAGTGCGCCGACGGAGCGGCGCCGCCGACGCCCGTGTTCCCGTCCTCGTCGTGGACCTCCACGACGACGTTCGCGGCGGTCTCCTGCGTGCCCCGGGCGATGGTGAAGGGGTGTTCGAGGGTGAACTCGCGGCGCTCGAACTCGGCTCTCATCGAATCGCCTCCAGCACGGCCTCGGTGCCGAACCGAACGGGGTCGTCGGCGGGCGCGTCGATAGTGTCGGCGAAGTCGGCGACGGCGTCCCGGGCGTCGTCGTCGTCGTCGACACTCCGGGTGTTCAGCATGCCGCCCACGACGTGGCTATCGCTGACTGGCTCGGCGAACGTCTCGTAGCGCTCGGGGAACGACTCGACGGGCGGAATCGCCTGGTCGTAGCCGTGGACCGAGTCCCGGCCGACCTCGTGACAGAGCACGAGCGCGTCGGG
This sequence comes from Halobacterium rubrum, assembly GCF_021729015.1. Lineage (GTDB taxonomy): Archaea > Halobacteriota > Halobacteria > Halobacteriales > Halobacteriaceae > Halobacterium > Halobacterium rubrum. The sequence continues at coordinate 711,536 of NZ_JAJQQZ010000001.1, read as the reverse complement.
CATCGACCCGTGTAGGATGCTCGCCGTCACGCCCGAGTACGCCGGATGGACGATGCTTCCCTGCCCCTCGACGAAGACGTAGTCGTGGTCCTCGGCCGCCTCGACGACCATCCCCTCGACGGCGCCGGCGGCGAAGTCCGAGACGACGCGGTCGACCGGCACGCCCTCGCCCTCGATGAGGATGCCGGTCTGACCGGTCGCGACAAACGCAGCGTCCATGCCCTGGTCGCGGGCGTCCTCGTAGAGTTCGCGGGTGGCGGTCATCTTCCCGACCGAGCAGTCGGTGCCGACCGTAGTGACGACGGTCGCGTCGACGTCGCCGGCGGTCCCCTCGGCGACGCCGATGTCCTCGGGCGGGTTCCGGACGTCCCAGAGCTCGCAGCCGTGTTCGTCCGCGAGCGCCGCGAACTCGTCGTCGTCGGCGAGGAAGTAGTGGAGGCCGGCGTAGACGTCGGCGCCCCGTTCGAGGGCGGTCCGGACGTCCGACCGCCACGACTCCTCGAAGCCGCCGCCGATGGGCGCGATGCCGACGACGAGCGCGTCGACGGCCTCGTCGACGTCGGCCATCGAGGCGACGACCGGCGCGTCCTGCACGCCGGGGACGTGGTCGGCGACCCGGCTGCCGGCGGTGTCGCGGTCGAGGACGGCGGCCACGTCGTAGTCGGCGTACCGCAGCACGCCGACCGCGGTCTTCGCGCGGTCGGGGAACTGCTCGTGGGCGAGCAAGGCGACGTTCATGCAGAACCGGTAGCTCCCGGCCGTGGTAAACCTGATGCAGGGGGCAAACGACCCCCACGTAGTCCCGTGGCTCGTGTGAACTACCCACACACTATTTACCGGTTCGCCGCGTACCGGAACGTATGGCTACGAAGCACAGGGGTGTGACTGCGCTCGACCGGATGCGCAGCCGCCTCGAACGCGTCGACATGGAGTGCTCGGCCTGCGGCTACGAGGACGACGGCGGCCGGTGGCGGTCGACGACCGACGGCAGCCGCGTCCACTACAGCCACATCTGTCCGCGCTGCGGGCGCGTCAGAAAACGGACGTACACGCTCTGAGACGTCCGGAAAGCCGGACGTTGCTCCGCTTCGGGCTAGAGCAGCGACAGCGGTAGCGTCCAGAAGTCCTCGTGGGCGTCCGCGAGCGCGTCCTCGGGGTCGCCCGTCGCGTCCACGGCGGCCGTCGCGTCCGCGTCGAACTCACCGAGCAGCGTCTCCTGCCCGACGACGAACGTCCGGTCGGCCTCGACGTCGGCCAGCGCCTCGCGGCACTTCTCGACGTGCTCCCGTATCTGTTCGTCGCGCAGCCGCTCGAAGCGCGCCTGCGAGAACCCGCCCTTCGAGTGGTCGCTTTTCACGTTGCTCTCGAACCCCTCGAAGGACTCCTGCTGTCCGTCCTGATAGGTGCCGACTGCAAAGAGGTCTGCGCGCACCACGGCGAGCGCGTACCGGCCAGTGGGCGCGACCCACTCGCGGTCGACGCGCGCCGTCTCGCCCCACTCGCAGAAGGCCGCCGCCGGGGGATTCGGCGGCCGGAGCGCCAGCGAGACGACGCCCTCCTGGTCGCGCACGACCACGCAGGGCGCGGCTCGCTCGACCAGCGGGGCGCGCTCCCCGAGCGCGTCCCGGACCGCGTCCGGCGGGTCGTCGGGGACGTACGCCGTCAGGACCCCCTCCTCGCCGGCCTCCAGACTCGCCAGCAAGGTGAGCACGCGCTCGCGGCGCCGCCCGGTCAGGTCCGCCCGACCCCGGAAATCGGGGCCGGCGTCGTCGGCCTCCGCCCGGTCCAGTCGGTCCTCGAGTTCCTCGATTTTCGCCTCCAGTTCGTTCACGCGGCGCTCCGCTTCCTGTCGCTTCCGGGCCGCCTCGCTGCGGCGCTCCTCCTCGGCCGCCAGCTGGTTCGCCAGCGACTCCTTCTCGCCCTCCAGGTCCTCGATGCGCTCCTTGAGTTCGGTGCGCCCGAGGATGTCGTCCAGCATGGACAGACGGCGGACGCCCGCGAGTAAAGGCGTTGTGCCCGGCCGTCGGCGCTACTGGCGCGCTGGCGGCCCCGGCTCAGACCGCGCCGATGTCCAGCAAGCGAGCGGCGTGGTCGCGTTTCGCCAGCAGGACCTCCGAGAGCGTCGGCGGGTTGTCCACGTCGAGGTCCTCGAGGAGGTCGGCGGGCACCGCGAGTGTTCGCTCTGGGACGTTCTCCTGGCCGTCTACCGCGAGGTGTGCCGCCCCGAGTTTCATCACGAGGGGAAGGTCCGTTCGCGACAGTCCGTCGTCCGTTGCGTACAGCTGTTCGTTGACCCGCTCGTGCTGGGACTGGTTCATCGCAGCCCGGTCGGTGTCGGCGGGTTCGACGTACAGCCGTCCGAGGTAGTAGCCGCTGGAGAACGCCTCGAACATGCGTGTCATCCTCTACCGTGCTCACTGATAAGTTCGTCGGCGAACGTTTAAGCCGTACCGCATTTCCACCGAGCAGACACCCTTTTCAGCGCTGACCGCCAACCAGTTCGTAGCATGGACTCCGGGGCACTGCTGGACTTGCTCGGCAACGAGAACCGCCGACGCATCCTCCGGCTGCTCGCGCGCAAGCCCTGTTACGTCACGGAGATCTCCGAGTACATCGGCGTGAGTCCGAAGGCCGTCATCGACCACCTCCGCCAGCTGGAGGAGGCCGGCCTCGTCGAGTCTCGGGTGGACGACCAGCGCCGGAAGTACTTCCACATCTCCGAGAACCTCCGGCTGGAGGTCCAGCTGTCGCCGTTCGACTTCGGCGCGAAGTCCGCGTACCCGGCCAGCGCCGACCTCGACCTGACGCGGTGCCAGTACGTCTCGGTGCGCATCGAGGAGCGCTCGACCGACGACGACGTCGGCGAGCTCGCCGCGAAACTCGACGAACTCAAAGACCTGGAGCGGGAGCTGTCGCTGGCCCAGCGCTGGGTGCAGGGCCGGCTGGCCGACGTCCAGACGGAGCTGGCTGACACCATCGGCGAGGGCCCCGACCGGCTGTACGCCGACGTGCTCGCGGCGCTCGCGGACGGCGTCGGGACGCCGGCGGCCGTCGCCGACCGACTGGACGCCCCCGAGCCGCTCGTGGAGGGCGTCCTGGAGACGCTCGCCGAGCGGGACGTGGTCGTCGAGCAGTCGGGCGGCGAGTACGCCATCGCGGAGTAGCAACCTTTTCCTCCAGCGACGCGGTACTCCTGCGTATGACAGCAGACGCAGGGGACCGCGTGCGCGTCACTCGCGGCGACCGGACCCACGAGGGCGTGTTGTTGCCGTCGACGTCGCCCGACCACCTCGTCGTCAAACTCGACTCGGGGTACAACGTGGGCGTCGAGGACGAGAACGCCGACGTGGAGGTCCTCGAGGCGGGCGTGGTCGACGTGGAGGCCGATAGCGGTGACGAGTCGACGGAGTCCGCCGTCGAGTTCGACGACGACCTGCCGACCGTCGCGCTCATCTCCACCGGTGGCACCATCGCGTCGACGGTCGACTACCGGACGGGCGCAGTCACGGCGCGCTTCGACGCCGAGGACGTGCTTCGGGCCGTCCCGGACCTCGCCGGCCGCGCGAACTACCGGGGCCGGGTCGTCGCGAACATCCTCTCGGAGAACATGGAGCCGTCCATCTGGCGGGACCTCGCCGAGGCCGTCCGCGAGGAGATCGAGGCCGGCGCCGACGGCGTGGTCGTGATGCACGGCACCGACACGATGCAGTTCTCCGCGAGCGCGCTCTCGTTCATGCTCGACACGCCGGTCCCGGTCGTGTTCACGGGCAGCCAGCGGTCAGCCGACCGGCCGTCCTCGGACAACGTCATGAACGCGGTCTGCGCCGTCGAGGCCGCCAAGAGCGACGCCGCCGAGGTGCTGGTCTGCATGCACGCCTCCGAGAGCGACGACCGGTGTGCGCTCCACCGCGGCACCCGGGTGCGGAAGAACCACACGAGCCGCCGCGACGCCTTCGAGACGGTGGGCGCGGAGCCGCTGGGGTACGTCGACTACGACGCCGCCAGCGAGGACGCGACCGCCGACGCCCGTGGCGTCTCCTTCGATGGCGAGTACGCCGAGCGCGGCGGCAGCGACCTCGCCCTCCAGCCCGACCTCGAGCCGGACGTGGAGCTGGTGAAGTTCACGCCCGGGATGGACGAGGCGTTCTTCGCGGCCTGTGAGGGCAAGGACGGCGTCGTCGTCGAGGGCACCGGGCTCGGGCACGTCCACACGGACTTCGTCGAGACCATCGGCGGCCTCGTCGACGACGGGACGACGGTCGCGATGACGAGCCAGTGTCTCGAGGGCCGGGTCTGCGACCGCGTCTACGACACGGGCCGCGACCTGCTCGACGCCGGCGTCGTCGAGGCCGGCGACACGCTCCCGGGGACGGCGAAGGTGAAGCTGATGTGGGCGCTCGCGAACGCCGACGACCCCGAGGCGGCGATGGGCGAGTCGCTGGCGGGCGAGCTGACCGAGCAGTCCCGGCCGTGGACATGAGCGTGGAGATCACCGTCCGGCAGGCGGAACTGGACGACTACGAGGACGTGGCGGCGTTCACAAGCGACACGTGGTCCGACCGCCGCGACGACGGCGACTACATCCCGCGCGTCTTCGAGGACTGGGTCGAGAGCGACGGCCCCCGCCAGCGCACGTTCGTCGCCGACACGGGCGACGACATCGCCGGCATCGTCCAGCTCGTCCGGCTCTCGGAGCACGAGGCGTGGGCGCAGGGGATGCGCGCGAACCCCGACTACCGGGGGTCCGGCGTCGGCCTGCGGCTCGTCCACGCCGGCTTCGACTGGGCGCGCGAGCGGGGCGCGACGGTCGCCCGGAACATGGTGTTCTCGTGGAACGTGATGGGGCTCGGGCACTCGCGGGCCGCCGGGTTCGCGCCCGCGACCGAGTTCCGGTGGGTCCACCCGACGCCGGACGCGAGCGCCGACCCCGGCCGGCAGGTCACGGACGACGTGAACGCGGCGTGGCGGTACTGGCAGGACAGCCACGCCCGGAACGAACTCCGGGGGCTGGCGCTGCACACCGAGGAGTCGTGGGCGCTGGCCGAGCTCACCCGCGGGCGGCTGGCGGCGGCTCGCGACGAGCGAGACGGCCTGCTCGTCGTGCAGGACGACACGTCCGGCACCGAGGGGTTCACGTTCCGCACGCGGACGTACGACCGCGAGGACGAGGACGGCGTCGAACAGACGTGGGCCGAGTACGGCGTCGCCGGCTGGACCGACCGGGACGCCGCCGAGGACCTCCTGGCGGCCGTCGCCCGGGACGCCGCGAGCGTCGACGCCGACCGCACGCGCGTCCTGATTCCCGAGGACGTCGGGATGGTCAGCGACGTCGCCGTGACCCGGACCGAGATCGGCGACGAGCCGGACTTCGTGATGGCCGCCGACCTCACCAGCGACTACCGCGGGTAGCGTCGACGGCCCGCCGCCGGCCAGTCGTCCGGAGCGGTCACTGCCAAACGTTTTGCCACGAGCCCCGGTACACTGGAGGAGATGGAACTGCCACGGGACCTGCCGCGCGGACCAAACGACCTCACCAGACGCCAGCGACTCCTCCTGGTGTTCCTCGCCGGTATCACCTCGCTCGTGCTCGTCTACACGGGCGTCTACTACTGGGGGATGGCGGCGCTGGAGGGGCGTCCGCGGACGCCGTTCCAGGCCCTGAACACGGTCATCGAGACACTGACGACGACGGGGTTCGGCGCCGACTCGCCGTGGGACACCCCGTGGATGAACCTCTTCGTGGCGTTCATGCAGGTCTCCGGGGTCGTGATGGGGTTCGTGACGCTGCGCGTGCTCGTCATCCCGCTGTTCGAGCGCACGCCGCTGAACCTCGACGACCGGCTGACGCCGAAGCACGACCACGTCGTGCTCGCGGAGTACCGCCGCGACACGGAGGTCCTGCTGGACGAACTGGAGGTGCTCGGCGTCGACTACGTGCTCGTGGAGAGCGACGAAGATGAGGCAGTCCGGCTCTCCGACGACGGCTATCAGGCCATCAACGGCGACCCGGAGACTCGGGAGGACCTCGACCGCGCGTCCATCGGGAAGGCGTCAGTGCTCATCACGGACAGCGGCGGGGAGACCGCGAGCGTCGTGTTGACCGCGCTCGAGGCGAACGAGGACCTCCGCGTGGTGAGCTTCACGGAGTCGACGCGGCGGAAGACGGCGCTCGCGGAGGTCGGCGTCGACCGGAGCGTGGCGCCGCACGCGCTCATCGGCCAGCGGCTCGCGGAGAAGGCGACGACGCCAGTGTCGGTCCCGGGGGACGCCGACGAGGACGTCGCCATCCGCGAGATTCTGGTGCGCCGCGGGAGTCCGCTGCACGGCGTGCTCGTCGGCGAGTCGCCGCTGGCCGAACACCCGGAGCTGACGCTGGTCGCGGGCTGGTTCGACGGCGAACTCAGGGTGCCGCCGTCGCCCGACGACCGGCTGACGCCGAACACCGTCCTCGTGGTCGCGGGCCCGGAGTCCGAAATCGAGGCGGCCGCCAGCGAGGTCGCGGGAGTCCGGCGGCCCCACGGTCGCCCGCACTCGCAGGTCGTCGTCGCCGGGCTGGGGGAGGGTGGGCGGGCGGCCGTCGACGCCCTGCCCGAGGACGCCGACGTGACCACTGTCGACCAGGCGGCCGACAGCGGGGCGGACGTGGTCGGGGACGTCACCGAACCCGAGGTGCTGGAGGCAGCCGACATCGGGGAGGCGACCGCGCTCGTCGTCACCGTCGACGACGACGCGACCACGCTGCTGACGGTCGCGATGGCGCGCTCGCTGTCCGACGGCGTCGAGATTCTCGTGCGGGTCACGGACGAGGAGAAGGCGTCGCCGGCGTTCCGGGCGGGCGCCGACTACGTGCTGTCCGTCCAGCGCGTCAGCGCGCGGCTGGTCGCCAGCGAGGTCCACGGCGAGCGCGTGATGGACCCCGTCTCGCAGATCCGGCTCGTTCGCGCGGACGGAGAGCGGTTCGCCGGTCGGCGCGTGGAGGGTTGCGGGAACCCGGACGCCGGCTGGACGGTCGTCGGCGTCGCACGGGACGACGAGGTGTTGACCGACGAGGGGACGACCGTCGAGGCCGACGACGAGGTGTTCGTCGCGGGCAGCGACCACGCGATGCAGGACTTCGAACGGACGGGGGAGTGACTGTCAGCGGCCGAGCCACCAGAGGCGGTCTGCAACCGCCGGCTCAATCGCCGTCGAGGTAGTCGGTGACGCCGGGGTAGTCGGCGATGACGCCGTCGACGCCAGCCTCCCGACACCGCTGGGCCGCCTGCCACGTCTCGACCGTCCAGACGTTCACGTCGAGGCCGGCGGCGTGTGCGCGCTCCACGAGGTCGGCGTCCGCGGCGTCGACCGGCGGGTGGATGGCGTCGCAGTCGAACTCGCTGGCGCGGGCGAGTCCCGTCTCGCCGTCGAGGCAGAGCGCCGCGCGCGGGACGTCGGGTGCGGTCTCCGAGGCGGCCGCCAGCGCGCCGTCGAAGAAGGAGGAGAACACCACGGGCGCGTCGGCGTCGGCGAGCACCTCGGCGACGCGCCCGACGAACGGCCGCCACCGGCTCGCTCCGGGGCCCTCGGCCCCGATTTCGGTCACAGAGCCGGGCGACTTCAGTTCGACGTGGAAGACGGTGTCGGGCGGCACGGCCTCCGTGACTGCCGCGAGCGTGGGCACGCCCTCGCCGGACCCGAGCACGTCGGCATCGGCGAGCGCATCAGGACTGGCGTCCCAGACGAACCCCGACAGGTCGGTGCAGCCGCGGGCGTCGCCGCCGCTGCCGAGACGGTGGTCGTGGAAGACGACGGGGGTGCCGTCGCTCGCGGGCTGGACGTCCACCTCGACGCCGTCCGCCCTGTCGACGGCCGCCTCGACCGCAGCGAGCGTGTTCTCGGGGGCGACGCCCGCGAACCCCCGGTGGGCGAGCTCGCGCATCAGCCGCCGCTGACCGGCGGGAACATCGCCAGCTCGTCGCCCGGCTGGAGGGAGGTGTCGAGGCCGTCACCGCCCGCGTCGACGTTCTCGCCGTTCACGAGGACGTTGACGTGCGAGTGCAGGCTGCCGTCGTCGGCGAGCACGCGCTCCCCGAGCGCCGGCCGGTCCTCGACGAGCGCGTCCACGGCGTCCCGCAGGGTCGCGTCCTCCGCGGGCACGTCGACGGCGACCCGGTCGTCTCCCGCCACGTCCGAGAGGTCTGCGAACAGCTGCCACTCCATGTGCTCTCCTCGTCGGTCGCCCGGCATATGTGCTACGGGGCGTCGGCGTCGTCCGCCGGCGTCGAGTCGGCGCCCGGCGGCGCCGCACCCGCGGCCTCCAGCCGCCGGGCGGCCTCCGGGCTGGCGAGCGCGTAGACGGCGTCGCCGGCAACGAGCGCGCGGCTGGCGTCCGGGATTGCTTCGACGCGCCCGTTCGACCGGACGGCCACGACCGCCCCCGGTGCGTCCGCGACCGTCGCGCCGTCGAGGTCGCTGCCGGCCGCGACGTCCACGACCGACATCGTCTCGTCGGCGCCGCGCAACACCGCCGCGAACTCGTGGTCGGCGCCCGGCTCCCGAGGGAGCGTCGCCAGCCGGAACTCGCCGCCCGCGACCACTTCGGCGTCCGCCTCGTCGACGGCGAGTGTGACGTCGTCCCCGTGGACGGCCCGGACTTCGGCCGTCGCCACCCTCCCCGGGGCGTCGTCGTCGTCGTCGTCGTTCCCGTCGCCGGTCGCCCACACCTGCACGAGGTCGCCCGTGCTCGCCGCGTTCGGCGGGTCGGCGTGCACGGCGACGGCAGCGGTTCCGGGCGGCAGCGTCGGGCCGATTCCCGCAACCCGGCGGCCGAGCCCGAGGTGCGTGACCGTACCGTCGGCGTCCAGCTCCACGTCGACGTACCCGACCTCGTAGTCGTCTTTCAGGCGCGCTGCGACGCGGTCCTCGAGTTGCTCGACGGTGAGCCGCCGCGGGAACACGAGCGTCTTCCCGGCGAGGTCGCGTTTCACGTCGTCGGCGACCGGGTCGTAGCCGTCGATGTCCGCGACGTCCTCGGGGAGGTCGACGGCGATGGCGCGACCCACGGCCTGCACGAAGTCGCCGACGTCGCTGGCGAGTTCGCGGGCGCCGCTGGCCGCCAGCACCTGCACGCCGATGCGGTCCCCGAACCGCACAGCGGGCACGACGAGCACGCCGGCGACCGCGAAGGCGGCGAGGTTGAACACCACCGCCAGCGGTTCGAGGGCACCCGTCGCGCCGGATATCGCCTGTCCGAGCGCCACCCGGGTGTTGAGGTACAGCGTGACGACGGTGGCGTCCACGAGCAACGCGACGCCGAACGCGACGCGCTGCCGGAAGAACCACCGGAACCCGGCCGCGAGCACGGCGACGACGAGCGCGGCGGCGACGACGAGACCACCGACTTCCGCCAGCGACGCCACCGGGACGGCGTCGCCGACGGCGAGCGCGGGCGGCGCGGTCACGACGCCACCTCCGCGAACTGGTCGAGGTCGCTCCGCGAGCCGGCGACGAACAGCTCCTGGCCGCCGGTCAGCCTCGCCGCAGCGTCGGGCGCCACGCGCCAGCCGCCGCCGGCGTCGTCATCCCGGATAGCGAGCACCGCCACGCCGTACTCGTCCCGGACGCCCGCCGGCGAGGCCGCCACGCCGAGCGAGTCGCCCTCGCCGAGTGTGACGCGGCGGACGCGCCGGCCCGCCCGCCGCAGCACGCCGAGGAGTTCGTACTCGCGGCCGGTGCTGCGGGACTGCACGACCACCGGCGCGCCCCCGGTCGCGAGCAGGCGCTCGGCGTCCGCTCGCGACACTGCGACGGTCACCCGGCCGTCGCCGCCCGTAGTCGTCGGCGCCGCTGCCTGCACGGGCTGGTCGGCCGCATCGACCCCCTCGTCGTCGCCGTCGTCATCACCACTGGACGAGGCTGCTGTCGCGACCGACTGCGGGGCGCCCGCAGAGCCGCCTGAGCGGGCCGACACCACCGTCCCCTCGACGCCGCCGTCGCCCGCGGTCAGGACCGCGACCTCGTCGCCGCGCGCCACGCCGGTCGGCACGAGCGTCTCGACGGACACCGCGCGCTTCCCCGGCGGCGTGCGCTTCGAGACGCCGGCAGCCGGTGGCGCTGCCGCCACCGTCGCCCGCCCGCGCTCGTCGACGGACACCGAGACGTCCTGGAGGTCGAACTCCGACCGCAGCCGGTCGGCCACCCGCTCCTCGAGCGCCGACAGCCGGAGGTCGCCGGGGAACTCCCACGCCACCGACCGGAGTTCCGCGCGCAGCGGCTCCGACAGCGGCGGGTAGCCGTCAACGTCCCGGACGCCGCCGACCACCCGGACCGTGACGCGGCTGGTGCCGCCGACGAGGTCGACGACGTCCGCGCTGAGCGTGCGCTCCCGGAGCGTCCGGAGCGTGATGCGCCGCGGCAGGTCCGCGCCGAGCCGGTCGCCGACGGCGTGCGTGTACAGCGTCAGCATCGTCACCACCAGCAGCGCCACCACGAGCGTCGCGGCGTTCGCGGCGCCGGTGATGCTCGGGTCGGCGAACGCCAGCAGCCCACCGTTCACGCCGGCGAGCGCCACACCGAGCACGACGACACCGAACGCGGGCACCGTCAGGCCGACGACGTACCGGAACAGGAACCCCAGCCCGAACGCCACCAGCGCCGGCACGACGCCGGCCAGCAGCCCGAGGTAGATGCCGTGCAGGACCTGCACGGGGAGCGCAGTCATGGCTCGCACCGACTCGGCCCGCCGTCAAAATCCTACCGCTGCCGGAACGCGAATCGCGTCACTCCACCGGGGCGTCGCCGGCCTTATTACCGGCGGCGTCCGGCGTAGGAGTATGGACGTGCCGGGTGTCGAACGCGTGACGGGGCGGGTGGCCGTGGCGCTGACGCTGGCGGTCGCCGGGCTCTCCGTCGCCACCGGCGTCCTCGGCATCGTCGACCCGACCGCGGGCTTCGGCCCGATAGCGCAGTACGTCCCGCCCGCCATCAGCCAGACGGCGGGGTTCACGGGCGCGCTCACCGGGTTCCTGATGGCGATGAGCGCGTTCGGGCTGCGTCGCGGGCTGCGCGTCGCGTGGTACTCGACGCTCGTCCTCCTGCCGGTCACCGTCGCGCAGGGACTGGTGCAGGCGACGCCGTACTCGGTGCCGCTGGTCGTGCTGTCGGCGGCGGCGTTCCCCGTGCTCGCCGTCGCTCGCGCCCGGTTCGACGAACACGTGACGCTGTCGACCAGCCAGCTCGCCGCCGCCGGCGCGCTGTTCGGCGTGCTCACGTACGGCACCATCGGGACGTACGCGCTCCGCGGCGACGACGGGTTCCAGTCCGTGTCGACGATGCTCGACGCCTTCTACTACACGCTCGTCACGGCCAGCACCGTCGGGTACGGCGACATCACGCCGACGACACAGGAGGCCCGGCTGTTCTCGCTGTCCGTGCTCGTGCTCGGCACGGCGAGTTTCGCCATCGCGCTGACCGCCCTGCTCGGCCCCGCCCTCGAAGCCCGGTTCGCGAGCGCCCTCGGACGCATGACACAGAGCGACCTCGAGTCCCTCGACGGCCACGTGGTCGTCGCGGGCTACGGCGACCTCACGGAACCGATTCTGACCGAACTCGACCACAGCAACCGGCAGTACCTCGTGGTGACCAACGACGACCACAGCGTCGCGGAGCTGCGGGAGCGCGACCTCCACGTACTCGTCGCGGACCCCGCCGACGACGAGGCGCTGACGCGGGCGGGCGTCGACCGCGCTCGCGCCGTCGTCGCGGCGACCAACAACGATGGCGAGGACGCCCTCGTCGTGCTCACCGTCCGCGAGAACCACCAGGACGTCCGCGTCGTCGCGGCCGCCACCGAACAGGAGAACGAGGCGAAACTCCGGCGCGCCGGCGCGGACACCGTCATCAGCCCCGCAGTCATCGGTGGCCGACTCATCGCCCGGTCCGCGCTCGGCGACGAGGACGCCGAACGGGAGGCCCAGGGCGTCTTCGAGGACACGGCGGACCCGTAGCGCCTGCCGCTACGCGGTGTGGACGACGGCGACGTCGGTTTCGAGGCCGGCGACGCGCTCGTAGGTCGGCCGGGAGAAGAACTTCGACGCCGCCGACCGGTCCGTGCTCGCGCCCAGCATCACGAGGTCGTAGTGGGCGTCGTTCCGCTCGACGAACGACTCCACGGACGACCGCGACACCCGGGTCTCGCAGCGCGCCTCCATCGTCTCCGTGAGGTTCGCGAGCGTCGACTCCGCTCGCCGCCGGTCGCGCTCGGAGTCGACACACGAGCAGACGCTGACCGACCCGCTCCGGCCGGCGAGCCGTTCGGCGTAGTCCAGCATCGCGTGTGCGACGTTCGACGCCGACCGCACGGGCACCATGATGCGCTTCCACTCCGTGCGGTCGCTGGCCGACCGGAGCGCCACCACGTCGATGGCCGACCCGAACAGCGTCCCGAGGAACGGCGACAGTCCGCCACCGCCGTCGCCGGCCTCGAACGGCGTGACGACGAGGTCGCAGTTCGCCTCGTCGGCCGTCGCCAGCACCGTGCCCGCGTGGTCGCCGTCCGCCACCGCGACCACGACCTCACAGCGCACGCCGACTTTGGTCTCGATGCGGGCGGCCTGCGTCTCCAGCCGGCGGGCCGAGGCGTCGGCGGCATCCTGCTCGGCCGACGACTCGGCGTTCTCGACGTACTCCGCGGTCGCGCCGTCGCTCCGAATGGACTCGCGCTCGGCGGCCGCGACGTCCTCGTCGTCGACGACGTCCAGCAGGACGACCTTGCCGGCGTCGTGGGCGGCCGCGATTCGGGCGCCGAACATCGCCGCCTTCGGGGCGTCGTCGCCCCGCATCGGGACGACGACGTGGTCGTCGGCCTCCGTGGTGTGGTAGAGGTAGCGGGCGCGCTCCTCGTAGATCTCGCTGCGCCACGCGACGAACACGACGGCCACCAGCGACGACGACAGCGCGACGCCGCCGACGTACGCCAGCCCCGCGCCGCCCGTGAACAGGACGAGCAGCGCCGTCGAGAACGCCGTCGGGAGTTCGAGACCGAGCACCCACGTTGCCCCGCCGGTCGCCAGCACCGCGAGCGCCGCCGCCCCCGCGTCCACGCCGACGGCGCTCGGCGGGACACCGTAGACCACGGTAGCGAGGAACTCGACGGCGCCCCACCCGCAGAGCGCGCCGACAGTCAGTCCCCCGACGAACGTCCGTGGCTCCGAGTACTGCCCCTCCGGGTCCGAGAACAGCGTGTACGTCCCCGACGCCAGCGGCGGGAACAGCAGGAACGACACCGCTCCCACGGTGTTCGCCAGCAGCGTCACCAGCCCGACCAGCAGCGGCACGAACAGCAGCACGGAGACGTGCAGGAGGTTGGTCGTCGTCTCCAGCCACCGGCGGAACTCGCGGAGTTCCCGGCGCTCGACGCGGGCGATGCGCCGCCGAGCGGCCGCGAGCCGCTTCCGGAGTCCGGAGAGCACGTTCAGCGAGTCGACGGCGGCCAGTATTGTGTGTTTCGGCTCTGCTCGCTCTCTCTGGCGGACTGGCGGCCGAGCGTCCTGCCCGGCGCCCACTGAGACGCTGGTCCTGACGCTTCCCCGCGTGAGTGCCGCCGCGGCGCCACCCGAGACGGGAGTGTGAGAGACGAGCTGCGCCGTCACTCCTCGCGTTCCCACTCCTCGGGGTCGCCCTCGCGGAACTCGCCTTTCGCGTGGCGCTCTCTCGGCCAGAACGCGACCACGAGCAGCACCGCGTAGTACGCGCCGACCGCTGTGACGACCACCTCCCCCGGGATGCGTTCGATTGCGGCGGCCGCCAGCCAGCCGCCGGGAGGGGAGAAGGCCGCGAGGCGGAACACCCACGCGACGAGCAGGACGCCGAGCAGCGCGAGGTACATCCGCCGGAGGCGGTTCGCGAGCGCCTCCAGGAAAGGGACCTTCAGCGTCGGCCGGCGGAAGTCCCTGCTCAGGTCAGCACGCCAGTCGCGCTCCTCGACGCCCTCCGAGGGGTCGACCGCGGTCGCGAAGAGGTTCTCCTGGAGCAGCCGGACTCGCGACCGGAAGACGTCGTAGTGCCGGTAGCGCCGCGCCTCGACCCAGAGGAAGATGGTGAGGACGACGACGCCGACGAGCAGGACGTAGTGCGGGTTGTCGGAGGTGGAGAACGCCCACGTCAGGATGGCTGCGAGCACCGTGACCGCCCACGTCGTGGTCTGGTCGAGGCGCTGGCGCCACGTCCCCACGCGGTCGATCTCGCCGCGGTACGCGTGAGCCAGCACCGACCCGAGTCCCGAGCTGTCGTCGGCCATCTCGCGGCCGACTTGGCGTTCGTCGGCGCCCGCCGAGTCGAACTCCTCGTGGTCGTGGTCGCCCGCCTCGTCGTCGGGCCCGTTCATAGCCCGGACAGACGGCTCCGGGCTCCATAAGCGGGGACGGTGGGAGAACGAGACGGGGGTGGCCTGCGGTACTACGCGGTCTGCAGGTCGGCCACGGCGTCGAGCGCGATGTCGATGGCGCGCGCGACGTTGTTCTTCGCTTTCTCGGGGAGTTCGTCGTCGCTGTCGGCGCCCTTCTGGTTGCCAGCGACGAGGTTGCCGTCGACCGTGCAGATGGCGCCCGCGGCGAGGCCGCGGCGGCGCGCCAGCGAGAACACGGTCGCGGCCTCCATCTCGATGCCCAGCAGGTTCGCGTCCTCCCAGTCGGCGACGTACTCGTCGCTCTCGTTGTAGAACGCGTCGTCGGAGACGATTGGACCCACGTGCACGTCCTCGTCGTTGCTCTCGGCCGACTCGACGAGGCCCGCGAGCACGTCGTAGTCCGGGACGGCCGGGTAGACCGGCGACTCGTAGCGCTTGCTCGTGCCCTCCTCTTTGGCGGCGCCGTTGGCGACGATCATGTCTCCGACTTCGACGTCCGCCTGGAGGCCGCCGATGGTGCCGACGCGGATGAACGTCTCGACGCCCGCCTTCGCCAGCTCCTCGACGGCGATGGCGGCGCTCGGGCAGCCGATGCCGGTGGAGCTGATGGTGAGGTCGACGCCGTCGTAGGTGGCGTTGACGATCTTGTACTCGCGGTTCTCGGCGACGACTTCGCTGTCGTCGCAGTGGCCGGCGATGCGGTCGACGCGACCGGGGTCGCCGGGAAGCAACGCGATGTCGTGGACGTCGCCTTCCTCGACGAGCAGGTGGGGCTGTTTCGCCATACCCGGAGTTGGCCAGTGGGCGAGAAAAAGACCCGGATGTCGCGGTCAGTCCAGCGCCACCACACCCCGGGGCGCCGCCGCTTCGAGGGCGGGTGGCCAGTCCGGCGTGAGGCGGGTCCACGTCTCGCCCCAGTCGTCGGTCCGGTAGACCCCGCGGTTGGTCGCGGCGACTACGCCGCCGGGGTCGCCGGTCGCGGCGAGTTCGGCCCGGAGCAGCCCTTCCGGGCCCGGCAGGTCGGTGCAGCGCGTCCACTCGTCGGTGCCGGCGTTCCGGCGGAACACCGCGCTGTCGGCGGTCTCGTAGGTGTGGGCGCTGCGCGCGCCGAACGCCGCCGACGCGAGCAGGCGGTCCGGGTCGCCGGGGTCCCGGACGACGCTCCAGCAGTACGTCCGGTCGCCGAGGCCGGCTTCCACCGTCTGCCAGGTGTCGCCGCCGTCCTCGGTGACGTAGAAGCCGTCGCCGGCTGCCGAGTACGCCAGGTCTGGCCGCCCGGTGTGGGTCGCCATCGAGTGCGTGTCTCGGGGGCCGGCCGGCACCCGGTCCTGCCACGTCTCCCCGCCGTCCTCGCTGCGGAGGAGCGCCCCCGCCTCGACGGCGGCGTACAGCCGGTCCGGCGTCCACTCCAGCCAGCGCACGTGGTGAGTCGACGGCCGCGGCGGGAACGCCCACTGGCCGCTCGACGGCAGGTCGGCCAGGGGCGCGCACTGCTCGAAGGAGTCTCCCTCGGGGGCGCGGTAGACGGCGCTCGGCTCCGTGCCGGCCCAGACGCCAGACTCGGCGACGGTGACGCTGGTCACGTCGCCCAGCGCAGCGACCCGCTCCCAGTCGCCGGGGCCGAGGCGGCGATAGACGGCGTCGCTGGTCCCGGCGAACACGCCCGCCTGACCGTCGTCGATGCACTGCACGTCGCCCTCGAATGCCGCTGTGAGTGTGCCGTCCGCCTCGTCGAGCGCGACTACCCGGTCGGGGTAGGCGGCGAGAAGGTGCATACCGGTCGTACCGGACGAACCACGAAAGTTGTGTGGGGTGGCTCGGGCCACCCCGAACACCGGGACCGGACTCAGAACTGGCCGTCGAGGAAGGAGTCGACTTCCGGCCGCGTGGGGGCGGTGCGCGCGCCCTCGTGCTGGGCGGCGAGCGCGCCGCAGGCGTTCGCGAACTCGAGGGCGCGCTCGTAGCCGCCGTCGTCGAGGCGGACGGCGACAAAGCCGGCGGCGAAGGCGTCGCCGGCGCCCGTGGTGTCCACCGGCTCGATGTCGAATCCGGGGTGGCTGTACGACCCCGACGGGGTGTGGACGGTGGCGCCCTCGGCGCCGTGCTTGACGACGACGACGCGGTCGCTGAAGTCGGACCCGGGATAGGCGGCGTCCTCGTCGAGGACGGCTTCGGCCTCGTTGTCGTTGACGAAGAGGACGTCGGTACGGTCGAGGGTGGCGGTGAAGTCGCGGTCGCCGAGCCGGCGCCCGGGGTCGAAGGAGACAGTGGCGCCCGCGTCCCCTGCGAGTTCGGCGAGCCGGTCGGCGGTCTCGGGGCGCTGGCTGGTGAGGTGGAGGTGGTCGCAGCCAGCGACGACGTCGGGGTCGACGTCGCTGGGGCCGACGGCCTCGTTGGCGCCGTCGTTACCGAGCACCATCACTTCGCCGTCGCCGTCGACGACGAGGTACTTCACACTCGTCTCGAGGCCGTCGACGACCCGGAGGCCGTCGAGGTCGACGCCGGCGTCCTGGAGTTCGCGCTGGGCGAGCAGTCCGTGCTCGTCGTCGCCGACGCTGCCGACGAGCCCCGTCTCGACGTCGAAACCCGCGAGCGCGACGGCGACGTTCGCGGCGCTGCCGCCGCCCGAGCGCCGCTGGGAGACGATCTCGGCCTCCCCGTCCGGGTCGGGGAGGGCGTCCACGCGGAGCGTGACGTCCCAGTTGACGTGGCCGGCGGCGACGACTCTGACCATACCACCGCGGAACGCTCCCCGCGGCTAAAATCCTGCGGGGTCGGCTCGCGCTACAGGCCAGCGGGGTTCGCCGCGATGAACAGCACGACGTTGTGCGTCCCGGGACCGAGGCCGACGGCGGCGACGACGCCGAGCAGGGCGTTGCCCTCGCTGGGGATGTCCCGAACGTAGTCGGCCAGCAGCGCGACGACGCCGCCGGCGAGCGCGAGCTTCACGAGGACGAACAGCCAGCCGGTGCCGAGCAGCGGCTCGGTGGGAAGGCCGGCAGCGAACTCGATGATGGCGGCCGACAGCGGCGTCTGTTCGCCGTACCCGAGCACGTCGATGCCGACGGTGGTGGAGGTGGCGTCGAGGGCGTGCCCGAAGACCGCGAGCACGCCGGCCGCGCCGACCGTGCTGGCGTCCTCGGGCCGGACGCGGGCGACGACGGCCCACGTTGCGACCGTGAGGACGGCGGCGGCGGCGACGGCGCCCAGCGGCCACGCGACGGTCAGCGACGCCTCGGTCCACCCCCAGTAGAGGGCGGCGGCAATCGGCAGGACAGCGAACACGGCGCCGACTGCAGCGAGCGTCGGCAGCGTCGGCGCTGCGGAGCCGGCGCGCCGGGCCGCCAGCCAGGTGGCGCCCGCGACGGCGAACGTCGTGGCGTAGACGACTGGTGAGCCGAAGAAGGGCGCGACGGCGTCCGGGAACAGCGCGAGCTGGTAGCAGACGTAGAGACTGGACCCCAGCACCATCCACGGCGCGAGCGCGAGCACGGTCCGGGCGTCGACGGCCGGGCGCTCGCGGCGGAGCCCCGCCAAGACCGCGACCGTCGCTGCGGCGACGACGCCGAGATAGGGCAGCGGCGGGAGCGCGAACCCGGTCGGGAGCACCGCGGAGAGCGCGACAGCGTTCATACGAGGTGGCGTCGGCCTCGGGAGGAAAGTGTTGTCCTTCCGGCTCAGGCCCGGACGCTGGCTACTCCTCGGTCCAGGGTTCCGTGGTGCCGTCGCCGTACAGCTCCCGCATCAGCGTGACGATGCTCTCGGGCGGGAACTGGCCGCGCTCGGTGACGATGGCGTCGACGTACCGGGGCGGCGTCACGTCGAAGGCGGGGTTCTCCACGTCCGGATTACCGAGGCGCTTGCGGTCGTCGTCGGCGAGCACCTCGGTCTCGTCGCGCATCTCGATCTCGACCGTGTGGCCGGTGAGCGTGTCCGGGTGGAGCTTCAGAGTCTGCGCGGCGACCATCACCGGGACCCCTCGCTCGCGGGCGGAGACGGCGAGCATGCTCGTCCCGACCTTGTTGATGACCGAACCGTCGGCCGCGATGGAGTCCGCACCGACGAGTACGTGGTCGACCTCGTCGAGGTACCGGCGGCCCGCGTTGTCCACGATCATCGTCACCGGCACGCCCCACTCGCGGAGCTGCTCGGCCGTGATGTGGCCCTGCTTGCGGGGTCGGGTCTCTTTGACGACGGCCTCGATGTGTTTGCCGTCGTCGAGCGCGGCCTTCACGCACGCCAGCGCGTCCGTCGAGTGGCAGTGTGTCATCACGACGTCGCCGTCCCGCAGCCGGTTCGCACCGATCTCCCCGAGGTCGTCCTGCGCGCGCTCCAGCTGGTCGCGGAACGACTCGGCGGCCTCGGTCGCCGACGCCCGGAGCGCCCGGACGGTCTCACCCTCCAGATTCCGGAGAACGTACCGGAGCGCGTTCGGGAGGCTGACCGCCGTCGGCCGGGTGTCTCGGAGGTGTCGGGCGGCCTCGCGCATCTCCGCGCGGAACGCCGCCGGGCTCTCGGCGTCGCTGGCTTCGGCCTGGGACTCCAGCGCGTCGGCGGCGGCGCGCGCGATGGTCGCCGCCCCCCGAATCTCCATCTCGGCGATGTCCTCGGCCGTCGTACGGACGTCCTCGTTGACCATACTCGGGCTACGCGCCCACGAAGAAAAGCGTTCGGCGACGGCGCGCTGGCTCAAGGTTTATTCGCGTCGAACGGTTTTCGTCCGCCATGGATCACGAGGAACTCGAACAGCGCATCGAGGCGTCGATCGACGACGCCCGAGCCACCGTGACGGCGCCGCGGCCCAACGACGACGACCACCTCGCCGCGGACGTCGTCTCTCCCGCCTTCGAAGGGAAGTCCCTCGTCGAACAGCACGAGATGGTGTACGACGCGGTCGACGAGCACATGATCACGGACATCCACGCGCTGAAGGTCAGCACGCGGACGCCGGAGGATGCGGAGCGCTAGCAAGACAAATCATAAAGACCTGGCTGCCGTCTGACTCCACATGTCCTCGGAGCAAGTTCGCGTCCAGACGACCGTCGACGACTCCATCGAATCCGACGGCGTCGTCCTCTTCATGAAGGGGACTCAGGCGCAGCCCCGCTGTGGCTTCTCACAGCGCGCGCTGGGACTGATCAGCCAGCACCGCGAGGAGTTCCAGACGGTGAACGTCCTCGACGCGCTCCCGGAGTACCGGGCGGCCCTCGAGGAGCACAGCGGCTGGGAGACGATTCCACAGGTGTACGTCGACGGGGAGTTCGTCGGCGGCAGCGACATCCTCTCCGAACTCGACGAGCAGGGCGACCTCGAGTCGACGCTACAGACCGAGTGAACGGCGGTGGGTGAGGTCGCTCGCGGCGACGCGTTCACTCAGCGCCGCCGGCGTCAGCGGAACTCGAACCCGCCGTCGGTCGCCGCGTCCGGGTCGTCGCCGGCTTCCGCTTCGTCCGTCCCGTCCGCGTCGCCGCTGCCCTCGCCGTCGCCCTCGTAGCCGCCGTCGGCAGCCGCGGAGTCGGCCTCCTGGCCGCCCTCGTCACCGTCGTCGCTGGCCGCGTCGACTGCGCCGCCGGCGTCCTCGCGCGTCTCGAACTCCGCGAGCAGCTCGTTGAGGTCCGAGACCTGCCCGTCGAGGTCGTCGGCCAGCCCCGCCACCTCGGAGACGGAGGCTGCCTGCTCCTCGGCAGCCGCGGAGACCTGCTGGGCCTCCGTCGCGGTGCGGTCGCTGAGGTCCTCGACCTCGTCGATCATCGTCACGACCTCCTCGGTAGAGGCCGCCTGCTCGTCGGTCGCCTCGCTGATGGACTGCACGCTCGCGTTCGCCTCCTCGACCCGCCCGCCGATGTCGTCCAGCGCCGACAGCGCCGCCTCGATGGTCTCGCTGCCGGCGTCGACGCGCTCGCCGAGGTCAGCCATGTCCTCGACCGTCGCCTCGACGTCGTCCTGGACATCCTCGACTAGCCCCTCGATCTCCTCGGCGGACTCCTTGGTCTCGTCGGCGAGGTCCTTGACCTCGTCGGCGACCACGGCGAACCCGTCGCCGTCCTTGTCGGCGCGGGCGGCCTCGATGTTCGCGTTCAGCGCCAGCATGTTCGTCTGCTCGGCGATGTCCGTGATGACGCCGGTGACCTCGCCGATGGCGTCGACCGCCTCCTCGAGAGCGTTCACGCGCTCGACGGCGCTGTCCGCGGTCGCTTCGATGCGTTCGAGTTCGGCGACCGCGTCTTCGCCCAGCGCCCGGCCGCGCTCGCTCTCCGCGGCCGCGCCGTCGACCGTCTCGGCGACGTCGTCGGCGCTGGCGGCGATCTCCTCGACGGTCGCGGACAGCGACGTGACCTCGTCGCCGACCGTCCCGAGCCGCTCGCGCTGCTGGTCGGCGTCGGCGGAGATGTCCTGCACGGACTCGCTAACCTGGTCGCTCGCGCTCCGGATCTCCGCGGAGCTCGTGGAGACGTCGGTGCTCGCCCGGTCGACGGCGTCCGCGATGGACCGCACCTGCGACAGCGTCGCCTCCACGTCGTCCATCATGTCGTTGAACGCCGCCGCGATGTCCCGCATCGGCTCGCTGTCGGCGTCCTCGTCGAGACGCCGGGTGAGGTCGCCGGCCGCGGCCGCCGCCATCTCGTCGCTGTACTCGGCCGCCCGGCGCTCCAGGCGCTCGTTCAGGCGCTCGGACTGCTTGCGGGCCTCTTCGGCCTCCTTGCGGGTCTGCTCGGCGTCCTCGCGGGCCTCGTCGAGGTCCGTGATGAGCGCCTCCAGCCGGGTGTGCATCTGGGACAGCGACGCCCCGAACGACCCCGGCAGGTCCTCGTCGAGCACGTCCGCATCGAAGTTCTGCTCGGCGAGCGCGTCCGCCTGCCGGGCCGCCGTACCGAGGTACACCTGCATCCCCTGGAAGGCGTCGACGAGTTCGCCGAGCTCGTCGGTACGGTCGGTGTCCGGCACGTCGGTGTCGAGGTCGCCGTCCGCGACCGCCGACGCCACGCCGGACAACTCGTCGAGCGCGCTGGATGTCCGCCGACCGACCGTCAGCCCGACCAGCAGCAGGCCGACGAGCGCGATGACGACCATCCCGGCGAGGTACTCCGTCACCTGCGTCTGGAGCGCGTACGCCTCACTCCGAGGCACGTGGTACGCCAGCACCCAGTCGGTGCCCTCGACCGCCGTGTACGCGGTCGCGTACCGGCCGTCCTCCATACCGGTGCGCTCGCCGGCGACCTCGAAGACGGTCCGGCCGTTGCGCGCGGTCGCGACCGCCTCCGGCACCTCGCCGTCGCTGTTGGTGTACTGCTCGAGCAGCGCGCGGTTCCGGTTGTCAAACACGATCTCGCCGTCGCCGTTGACGACTTTCACGTCTCCGGTGGCGATGGGGGAGTTGAACGACTGCGAGCGGTCCGCCAGCGAGACCGTCATCACGAGCACCCAGCCGGTCTTGTCCGTCGGCGCCGTCACCGCGAACACGGGCTCGCCGTTCTCACGGTACGGCTCCGAGACCGCCACGCCGGTAGCGCCGTCCGTGATGGTGCCGAACCACGGCACGTCGCCCTCGGACAGCGACGCTCCGGAGCGGGCGTCGTCCGTGCTCGCCACCACGCTGTTCGTGCCTGTGGAGACGACGTGGATGGCGAGGACGCTGGTCTGGAGTGTCGCGAGCTGGCGCTCCAGCTCCGGCTCGACGTCGCTGGCCCACACCGAGTCACCGCCGAAGTCCGACGCGAGGAACTGCGCCGTCGCCTCCTTCTGGGTCACCCAGTCGTGCAGCGAGGCCGACTGCTGTTCCGCGATGCCGGACACCTCGCTCTCCGTGTCCTCGCCGACCGACTGCTGGGTCTGGAGGTGGATGAAGCCGCCGGCGGCCGCGACCACGACCACCACCGCAAGCAGGAGGACGTTGAACTTCGCGGCGTAACTGCCGCGAATCCGGGCCGGCAGCAGGCGTTCGAGCAGCCCCCGGTCGATGTCGCTCACGCGTCACCACCCCCGCTGCCGCCGCCGAAGTACCCGCGTTTCAGCAGTTCGAGGGTCTCCAGCCCGCTCTCGGCGACCTGCTGGACGAGGTAACTGGTCACCGGTTCGAGGTCGTCAGTGAGGTCCATGTCGCCGGCGGCGCCCTTGTAGTTGAGTTCGCGGTCGGCGGCGACGAGGTCGCGGGCGCGGTCGAACTCGCCGACCGTCACCGAGTGACCGACGCCACCCGAGACGGTCTGCAGTGCGTCGGCGGCCGCCGGCGACGACGCCTCGCCCGCGTACTCGCCGGCGAGCAGCGGGAGCATGGCGGCGTCGTAGGCGTTCATCGTGTACACCAGGAGGGGCGCGGCGTCGGACAGCTCGCGACGCAGGCGCTTCGTCCCGACAGTGTTCGCGCTGGCGACGGACGCCGTGTAGACGCCCGTCCAGTTCGGCCGCGGGTTGTCGGACGCCAGCCCCGAGCTGAGCACGACGTCGCCCTCGTACTCGCGAGCGAGCAGTTCTTTGAGGACCGACGCCGACGACCCCGGGGACCCGACGAACGCGACGGCGTCCGGCTCGGGTGCGAGCGCGTCGTCGACCAGCGGCGCCGGGTCCTCGACACCCCCCGGGTAGGACACGGTCGCCGCCACGTCGGCGTCGATGGTGCCCTCCAGAGCGTTGGCCAGCGCCGACCCGAACGCGTCGTCGAGGTGAAAAACGGTGGCCGTGTCGGCGCTCGCGTACGCGTCGTCGTCGACGATTTTCGCCATCACTGCGGCCTGCTGGCTGTCGTTCGGGCACGTCCGCGCGAAGAACTTCCCGTCGTCGGTGCGGCCCGCGGACGCGAGGTCGGGCGCCGTGCTCGACGGACTGACGAGCAACTGCCGGTCGTCGGCGGCGCGCTCGGTCAGTGACGCCGTGACGTCGCTGATGACCGGGCCGACGACCGACAACACGTCGTGGTCTTCGGTGAGTTCGGCGTACGCCTCGGCGGCGGTCTCGGGGTTCGCGCCGGTGTCCTTCGAGACGTGCACGACCTCCCGGCCGTCCACTCCGCCCGCGCGGTTGGCGTGCTCGACGGCGGCGGCGACCGCGCGCTCGTGGTCGGCGGCGACGTCGCCGAGCGCCCCCGGCCCGGACAGCGGGAGCAGCGACCCCAGCGCCACGGGCTCGCTGGACCCGCCGACGCCCGCGCAGCCGGCGAGGCCGGCTACGGCGGTGGCACCAGCCGCGGCTAGCCAGCCGCGTCTCGTTGTGCGATGCATACCACGTCGGACCCATTTGCCGTATTTCAACGTTCGGTTGGCGTTATCAGCGAGGAGAGTCGGGGGTTCTATGCCACCGCGGGCCCGCCGTCTCCAGCATGGACCGCGACACACTCGCGTCCCGAATCGACCACACCGTGCTCGGGCCGGAGACGACGCCCGGCGACGTCGAGCGCGTCGTCGACGAGGCCGCGGAGTACGGCATGAACGTCTGTATCCCGCCGTGCTACGTTCCCGAGGCCCGCGAGCACGCGCCCGACGACCTGACCGTCGCGACCGTCGTCGGGTTCCCGCACGGCCAGCACGCGACCGCCGCGAAGGTCGCCGAGGCCGAGGGCGCCCACGAGGACGGCGCGGACGAACTCGACCTCGTCGTCAACGTCGGCCGCCTGAAAGCCGGCGAGCACGACGCCGTCGAGGACGACATCGCGGCGGTCGTGGACGCCACGCCGCTGGCCGTGAAGGTCATCATCGAGACGGCACTGCTGTCCGACGACGAGAAGCAAGCCGCCTGCGAGGCCGCCGAGGCCGCCGGCGCCGACATGGTGAAGACCTCCACGGGGTTCGCCGACGGCGGCGCCGAAGTGCCGGACGTCGAACTGATGAGCGAGTACCTCCCTGTCAAAGCCAGCGGCGGCGTCGGGAACTACGAGCAGGCGCAAGCGATGTTCGACGCCGGCGCGGTGCGCATCGGCGCGTCGTCGGGCGTCGAAATCGTCGACTCCTTCGAGGACGCCTAGGCGAGCGAAACGACCGCCACGTCGTCTTCTCGACCACGGTTCGCGAGCGTGAACAGGCGGCCGTCCGTCACCGCGAGCGTCTCCCCGATGGGGTCGTCGACGTCGAACGCCCAGTGGTGGGTGCCATCGACGCCGAGCGCGTGAACCTCGGTGTCCGTCCCGACGTACACCCGGTCGCCGCCGACCGCCGGGAGTGCGGTCGGGGTCTCGTCGAACTCGTGGCGCCACAGCCGCTGGCCGGTCTTCGCCGACACTGCGTGCAGGGACTTCGACCCCGAGAGGAACACCCGCGCGCCGTCGAACGCGACCGCCGAGCGCCGCACGCCAGTCTGCGTCCGGCCGCCGGTCGCGTCCCCGTCGACCCCCACGTCGGTGTACTCCCAGTCGACCGCGCCCGTCTCGCGGTCGAGCGCCACGGCGCCGCGTCTCGTCGCGACGTACAGCCGGGTCGCACCGACCACCGGCGACGACCGCGGCCGCCGCCGCAGGTCCGTCCGCCACGCCGGGTAGCCGGACGCGCCGAACCGGTAGACCTCACCGGCGTGGGACGTGACCGCGACCTGCTGGGTCGTCGCGGGACGGAACACCCCACCAGCGAAGAGGTCTTGCGCCCACGAGGTCTCCCACAGCGGCTCCCGCTCGGGCTCCTCGGTGACGACACCGGCGACGCCGCCCTCGGCCGTCTGCGCGACGAGGTACGGCGGCAACCTGCTGGCGTCCCGGCCGCGTGTCACCGACGGCTCACCGTGGAGTTCGACGTCGAACTCGCGGCGGCGTACCTCGCCTCCCGTCGACGCGTCCAGCCCCACCACGGTCGAGCTGTCCGGACCGGCCCGAGTCCACGCCACGCCCTCGTGGACGTCGGGCGCGATTCGAGTGGCGAAGACGTCCTCGCTGGTCCAGACCGGGTCGCCGGACAGCACGTCGAAGCCGTGAATCGCTTTACCGCCGGTGTACACCGTGGCGGCGTCGACAGTCAGCGTGCGCTGTGCCGGTCGCTGGACGCTCCCGAACTGCGGGGACTCCCACTCGATGCTCGGATTCTCGACCGGCGACGCGTCGCGGGCACAGGCGGTGTTCGCGCCGTCGCACCGGTGTGTCCCCCAGCCGCCGGTCGTGGTCGCGTCACCGCTGGTGGGATAGTCGTCGCCCAGCGGGACCGGGTCGTCCCCGACCGGGAGCGAACTGCATCCCGCCGTCACCGCCGCACTGGCAGCCGCGCCGCTCGCCGCGAGGAATCGTCGTCTGGAGGGCATCACCGGGCGTTCACCCGACCGGGTTGTAGCCGTTGCGGTCAGGCGACGGAGACGACCCGGTAGGTCCCGTCGGACTCAGCGACGGCGTAGAGGCGGTCGCTGGTGAGCGCGAGCGTCGGCCCGAGCCCGTCGCCGACTGAGCGCGTCCAGCGCTGCTCGCCGTCCTCGACGTCGAAGGCGTGTACCTCGCCGTCCTCCCGGCCGAGGTAGACCGCGTCGCCGCCGACCGCGGGCGCCGTCGACGGCCGGTTGTCGAGGGACGTCTCCCAGACCGCGCCCCCGGTACGCGGCGACCGTGCGACGAGCGCGTCGCCGTGGACGGTGTACAGCCGGCCGTCGTCGAGCGCGAGCGGCGCGGTCGCCGGCCGGGGGACGCGCCACGCCTCGCCACCGTCGATGCGTTCGAGCGCGACCACCTGCTCGTGGGTGCCGACGTAGACGCGCTGGGCACCCACGACGGCCGGAGCCGTCACCATGTCGTTCAGGTTGCGGCGCCAGTTCCCGTCGCCGTTCATTCCGAACGTGTACACCTCGCCCGCCCCGGCGGTGGCGACGAGCAGCCCCGAGTCGTACGCTAGCGGTGCTGCGTGCGTGCCGAACACGTCCTGGCGCCACTCGGGGGGTTCGTCGTCTCCCGTCCTGTCCTCGTCGGGGCCCGGCCAAACGACCGCTCGAACGCCCCCCTCGACGGGGAGGAAGTACCGGTCGCGGACGTCGTCGAAGGACCGCGTCGGCGGAATTCCCGCGGGGTCGGATATCGCCGTCGCGTTCAGAAGTTCGCCGTCGACAGCGTCCACGGCGACGACGCCCGGCTGGTCGTTGCCCTCCAGGGTCCGCGTGGTGGCGTACGCGACGTCGTTGACGACCGGTGGCGCCCACCCGCCCGTACCGTACCGCGACGACCAGAGCGTCTCTCCCGAGAGCACGTCGAACCCCGTGAGCCCCTTCGCACCGACCACGACTGTCGCACCCGCGACGGAGGGCCTGGCGTTGAACGGGACGGGCTCGGACCGCCACTCGACGCTCGGGTCCGCGACGCCGCCGTCCGGGACCCACCCGGTGTGTGCGGGGTCCCGCCGGGGGTTCGGCCACCCCGACGCCACGTTCGTTTCGCGGGGCGTGTCGTCGCTCGGTTCGGCGCTCGGTTCGTCGTTCCCGTCGTCGCCGCCACCGCCACCGAACGGCAGCGCGCTACAGCCCGCGAGCGCGGCCGCGCCGACCGCAGCGCTCGTCGCGAGAAACTGTCGTCTGGAGGGCATCGTCGGCGGTTCGTCGCTGGCGGTTGTATCGTTTTGGGTCTCGGGCTGCGTACCGGCGCGTCGCCGCCTACCGCATCCCTTTTGCCCGCGGACCGGCAACGACCTTGCAGCGATGGCCCGCTACCACATCGAGACGTACGGGTGCACCTCGAACCGCGGCGAGAGCCGCGAGATCGAGCGGCGCCTCCGCGACGCCGGCCACCACGAGGTCGAGGGGCCGGCGGACGCGGACGTCGCAATCCTCAACACCTGTACCGTCGTCGAGAAAACGGAGCGCAACATGCTCCGGCGGGCCGAAGAACTCGCCGACGAGACGGCGGACCTCATCGTCACCGGCTGTATGGCCCTCGCGCAGGGCGGGGAGTTCGCGGACGCAGACGTGGACGCCCAGGTCCTGCACTGGGACGACGTGCCAGAGGCGGTGACGAACGGCGAGTGTCCGACGACGACGCCGGACGCCGAGCCGATTCTGGACGGCGTGGTGGGCATTCTGCCCATCGCGCGGGGCTGCATGAGCAACTGCTCGTACTGCATCACGAAGCAGGCGACCGGACGCGTGGACTCGCCGCCGGTCGAGGCGAACGTCGAGAAGGCTCGGGCGCTCGTCCACGCCGGCGCGAAAGAGATCCGCATCACCGGGCAGGACACGGGCGTCTACGGCTGGGACAACGGTGAACGGAAGCTCCCGGAGCTGCTGGAGCGCATCGCCACCGACATCGAGGGCGACTTCCGGGTCCGCGTGGGGATGGCCAACCCCGGCGGCGTCCACGGCATCCGCGAGGAGCTCGCTGCCGTGTTCGCCGAGCACGACGAGATTTACAACTTCCTGCACGCGCCCGTGCAGTCCGGCAGCGACGACGTCCTCGAGGACATGCGCCGCCAGCACGAGGTCAGCCAGTACCTCGACATCGTGGAGACGTTCGACGACTACCTCGACGAGTGGACGCTGTCGACCGACTTCATCGTCGGCTTCCCGACCGAGGACGACGAGGACCACGAGCAGTCGATGGACCTCCTCCGGGAGACCCGGCCGGAGAAGATCAACGTCACGCGGTTCTCGAAGCGCCCCGGTACGGACGCCGCCGACATGAAGGGGCTGGGCGGCCAGACGAAGAAGGACCGCTCGAAGGCGATGACGGACCTGAAGATGGACGTGGTCGCGGCGGCCTACGAGTCGATGGTCGGCACCCGGCGTGACGTGCTCGTCGTCGAGGAGGGAACCGGCGACTCGGTGAAGTGCTACGACGGGTCCTACCGGCAGGTCATCGTCCAGAACGCGACCGACCACGGTCTCGAACCCGGTGACTTCGCCACCGTCGAGGTCACCGGCCACCAGACCGTGTACGCGTTCGCGGAGCCCGTGGCGTCGCTGGCGGCCGAGGACGACGACCGCGCGAGCACGACCGCCGACTGACTGGCGCGGGGCGGCAGTCGACTACTCGGGCGCGTCCGCTGCTCGCTCTTCTTGTTTCCACTCGCCGAGCTCTTTCGGGTCGACGTGGACGAACACGTCGTCGACCTCCGGGATGGACTCGAGGTCGAGGATGAGCTCCGTCTCGATGTCGTGGGCCTCGTACAGCGTCATCTCGCCCTCGACCTCGACGTGGAGGCTGACGTCGATTTCGGGGCCGACGTAGTGCGCGACGACGTCGTGGGCGCCCTCGACATCCGGGTGGTCGAGTGCACGCGACAGAATCTCGTCCCGCAGGTCGTCGGGCGGCGCGGCGCCGACGAGGTAGTTGACGTTGTCCCGGACGATCTCGTAGCCGGTGTGGAGGATACCGGCGGCGACGACGAACGCCGCCAGCGGGTCCAGAATCGGGTAACCGGCGGCGGACCCGAGCACGCCGGCGAGCGCGGCGCCGGCGGTGAGGATGTCGTTGCGGTTGTCGAGGGCGGTCGCGCGCAGCGCCGGCGAGTGGTGGTCCTCGGCGACGTCGAGCACGTACCGGTAGAGAGCGTACTTCGCGATGGCCGTCCCGGCGAGGACGGCGACGCCCGTGATGCCGGCGCTCCGGCCGACGTCGCCCGCGATCACGGACGTCGTCGCCTGCCAGAGGACGGCGGCACCGGCGGCGAGCACGCCGAGCGCGACCACCAGCGAGACGAACGGCTCGATGCGCTCGTGGCCGTGCGGGTGCTCGAAGTCCGGCGGCTGCGTGGTGAGGTAGAGGCCGCCGAGGACGACCACGGAGTACGCCACGTCGGCGAGGCTGTTGACCGCCTCGGAGCCGACCGCGAGGCTGCCGGTCGCCCACCAGGCGGCGCCCTTCGCCGCGACCAGAGCGAGGTTCGCGGCGAGCACGAGCACGCCGACCCGGCGGACCGCCCGCTTGCGCTCCATCACGCCGAGCTATCTCGGCCGGGGGGTTCGTCCTTTCGGTTCCAGCCGTTCACCCCCAGTCCATGTCGACGTCGACGACCACGCCGTGGGCTTCGCTGCGGAGGTGCACCAGGACGTCCTCGACCTCGGGGCCGTTCTCACTGCCGACGGTGACGGTGCGCATCGTCTGGCTCTGCTCCTCGTGGAAGCTCTCGGCGTCCACGTCGGCCGCAACGACGAACAGGCCCTCGCCGGTGAGTACGCCGTCCCACTCGATGGGGTCCTCGGGCGTGCTCTCGACAGTCTCCTCGAAGGACGGTTCCTCGCCGCGGGGACCGGCGGTGACCGTGACCGGGTATGTCTCGTCCGTGTCGTTGCGGACGACGACGCCGTAGGAGTCCGTGCCGCTGTCCGGGCCGGTTTCGTCGGACTCCGGGCCGTAGCCGGGGACCGCCGAGCAGCCGGCGACGGTGGCAGCGAGGGCGGCGGTACTGGTGGTCAGAACACGTCGTCTGGTCGGCTGGAGGGGCATACGCCGGGTGTCGGTTCGGGTCGACAAAACCGTTACCGAGGCTCAAGGGACCGCTGTAGTCTCAGCGACGTCAGTCGAACACCAGTTCGACGGCGCCCGCCTCGCTGTCGACGGCGGCCGGGTGGGCGCCGAACGCCTCGTGCAGCCGGTCGTAGGTGTCGTCGAGCGCCTCGACGATG
This sequence comes from Halobacterium rubrum, assembly GCF_021729015.1. Classification (GTDB taxonomy): domain Archaea; phylum Halobacteriota; class Halobacteria; order Halobacteriales; family Halobacteriaceae; genus Halobacterium; species Halobacterium rubrum. The sequence goes on along the minus strand of NZ_JAJQQZ010000001.1, from coordinate 681,649 downwards.
ACTTTCGTGTCGCTGACGACGGCCATGAAGTTCGTGTCGCCGCTCCAGCGCGGCACGACGTGCGTGTGGAGGTGGTCGTCGATGCTGCCGCCGGCGGCGCCGCCGCCGAGGTTCAGGCCGGCGTTGAAGCCGTCCGGCCCCAGTGCGGCGTCGACCGCGTCGAAGGTCGCCTGCTTGAGGCGGGCGTGGTCGAGCAGGACGTCGTCGCCGAGGTCGGTGTAGTCGCCCGTGTGGACGTCCGGAATCACCATGCAGTGGCCGGGGTTGTACGGGTAGTTGTTCAGCATCACCGCGGCGTGCTCGGAGCGCGCGACGACGAGGTGCTCGCGGGCGTCCTCGCGGTCGGGGAACTCGCAGAACACGCAGTCGACGCCCTCGTTCTTGTCGTCGCGTTCCACCCACTCGATGCGCCACGGCGCGAACACCTGGTCCATGCCCGAGGCGTGGGCGGCCCCCGGCAGTAGCCTTTCGGTGCCGCTCCCACGCCCGCCCGGAGACGAACAGCGCCCGGTGCCACCCGAGTTTATTTGTACCGAGGCCGCGTGAACACAAGTGGTGGTTCCAGTGGCGAGCAAGACCCCACAGACGGACGGCCTGACGGAGCGCTGCGAGAACTGCAGCAGCCAGACGACCCACCGGGTGTCCGTCGAACTCCGGACTGAGAACGAGGGCGGGGAGAACGCCGCGTTCTCCCGCGAGCCCTACCGCGTCGCCACGTGCCGGGCCTGCGGCGAGGAGACGAGCCAGCGCATGAACGACGCGTGACCAGTCGGTCGGAACCCACCACCCTCATCTTTCCCGCCGGCCGCTCAATTCGTCACGACGTCGCAGCCGTCCTCGGTGACGACCAGCGTGTGCTCGTCCTGGCTGACGAGTTCGCCGTCGTCCTCTTTCAGCACGGGGTACGACCGCACGATGTCCGCGCGAACCAGGCGCTTCAGGCTCATCTCGGCGCGCGACCCCTCGAGCCAGCGCGCCGCGAACGGCAGCCCGTCGAAGCGCTCGAGGTCCTCGAGGAGCTGGCGGGCGCGCCGGTCGCGGACGTTCCCCGACCCGACGACCTCGTAGATCTCGGTGGCCGTGCCCTCGCCGACCTTCCCGGTGCCCGTGGTGGCGAACGGCTCGATAGCGAGCACGTCGCCGGCCTGCAGTTCCACGCCCGAGTCGAGCGCACGGTTCGGCACGTTCGGCCCGGTGTGGGCGTCGTAGACGTCCATCCCGTGGCCCGTGAGGTTCACGACGGGGTTGTAGCCGTACGCCTCGATGACGTCCTGGATCTCGGCGCCGATCTCGCCCGTGTGGACGCCCGGCTCGACGGCGTCGACGGCGGCGTCGAGCGCCTCCTCGGCGGCCTCGACGAGTTCGGGGTTGCCCGAGAGGTCGACGGTCGTCGCGGCGTCGGCGATGTGGCCGTCGACGTGCACGCCGACGTCCAGACACACCATGTCCTCGCCGAACTCGGTGTCGTCGTCGGCGCCCGGGGCGGCGTGGCTGGCCTCCTCGTCGATGCTGATGTTTACCGGGAACGCCGGCTCGCCGCCGAGTTCTCGGATACGGTCCTCGGCGTAGTCCGCGACCTCGAGGTGGGTCGCGCCGACCTCGACGCGCTCCGCCGCTTCCGCCATCACGGTGGTCAGAATCTCGCCGGCCTCGACGTACTTCTCGTAGGCCTCCGAACCGACCTCGACGCTGTCTGTCATGCCTCGGGTTTCGCCCGAACGCGGCAAAGAGGTTGCGGGTCGCGGCCAGCCAGCGGGCTACGCCGGGTCGCCAGCGAGCCGGTTCGCCCGCGTCACGACGTACAACAGAACGACGGCCGTCCCCACCGCCAGCACGAACTGGGTCGCGACCGAGAACAGGACGGCGAACACCGGCACGAGCCCGAGCGTCTCCACGACCAGCCACTGCAGAACCACGGGCACGAGTGCGACCGCGCCGACCACCGCGACGAGTCGCACGAGCGGCACGACTTCCCGCCACACCGCCCCCGAATCCAGTTCGTCGCCGTCGAAGAACAACCGAGATGTCATCAGTAACGACTCCACGAGCGCCCACAAAGAACCCACCGGGGACTCAAACGACGACGTGACTATCGGGCGGCCAGTCGATGGCCGGCCGTCGCGCCTGGCGCAGCGCCGAGATGTTCGCTGCGCTCGCTTCCGTGCGGCTCGCGGGTCGCTCGTGTTCACGGCTCCCTTCGGTCGCCGTTCACTCTCCGCGTGGCCTCGCTCCGGTCGACCACGCGCTCGCCGCTCGAAGTTTCGAGGTTCTTCGCTGCGCTCAGAACCGCGCGGCTCACGCGTCGCTTCGCTCCGCGTTCGCAATACCGAGAGTCCTCACTCCGTTCGGACTCTCGCTGTCTGCATCGCTTCGGAGTTGAACGCCTCCCCGGACTCTCCGTCGCTGTCCAGCACGATGACGCCGGCCGACGACCCCGTCAGTTCGCCGAACTCCTCGATAGCGCGGTCGGCGGCGGCCTGCGCGCCGAGACCGTTCTCGAGGTGGCGGACCGCGCGCCGCGTGAGCGTGGTCTTCGCGATGTCCTCGCCGGCGCCCGTCGCCGACGCGGCGCCCGCCGGCGCGGCGTAGAAGCCGGAGCCTACCTGCGGGACGTCGCCGACCCGTCCGGCGAGCGCGAGCCAGCGGCCGCCCGTGGACGTCGCGGTCGCGAACTGGTCGCCGTCGAACGCGACGGCGCCGACGGTGTCGTGGTCCTTCCTGGTGCCGGCAGCGTCCCCGTCCTCGCTCTCCGCCCCGTCTCGCTGCTGACCGCCGGGGTCGGTCTGGCCGAACTTGTCCCGGATCCAGTCGAGGTGGTCGGTCGGGGAGCCCTCGGGGTGGTCGTCGAGGTCGGCCCAGCGCTCGCGGGTGTCGTCGCTCCAGAGGTCGCACTCGACGTCGACGCCGACGTCGGCGGCGAAGTCGACGGCGTGGACGCCGGCCATCTGGACGTGTGGCGTCTCCTCCATGACGGCGCGCGCGACCGAGACGGCGGCCTCGACGCCCGGCATCGACGCTGCCGCACCTACCTCCCGCCCGCTGGTCATCACGCCGGCGTCGGTCCGAATCACGCCGTCGGACTGGACCGCGCCGCCGGTCCCGGCGTTGAACCGGGTGTCGGCTTCCAGCACGCGAATCGCGGCCTCGACGGCGTCGACGGGGTCGTCCTCGGTGGCGCCCGCGTCGGCCGCCTCGTCGAGGGTCGCCTGCCGCGGTTCTGGCTCGTCGGGGCTGGTGCCGGCGCCGCCGTGTACGATGACTCGCATGCCTGCACGTGGCGCGCCCGGGGGCTTAGTGCGTGTGGATTCGGCCCCCGGGGACAGTGGTAGTCACTGTATACCAAAGCGCGTTCCCGGTCCGGTGGGACCCATGAAGCTCGCAGTCGTCGGGTTCGGGAACGCGGGCGGGAAAATCGCGGACCGCATCGTCGAGTACGAGACGAAGACGGAGCGGTCGCTGTGCCAGTTCACCGCCGTCGTGAACTCCGCGCGCATCGACCTCCAGAAGCTCTCGTACGTCCCACAGCGCCACCAGGTGCTGGTCGGGCAGACGGACGAACGCTCGAAGGGACACGGGGCCGGCGCCGACCCCGACCTCGGAGCGGAGCTGACACGCCAGGACCTCTCGGAGGTCCAGCGCATCCTCGACAACGTCCCGTTACACGACGTGGACGCGTTCCTCGTCATCGCTGGACTCGGGGGCGGCACGGGCTCCGGCGGCGGACCTGTGTTCGCCGAGGCGCTCGGGGAGCGATACGGCGAACCGGTGTACGGCCTCGGCGTACTACCGTCCAGTGACGAGGGCGGGCGGGCGTCGCTGAACGCCGCGCGCTCTATCCGGTCGTTCGTCGACGCGACCGACGCCACCATCGCGTTCGACAACGACGCCTGGCGGGAGGGCACGCAGTCCATCGAGTCCGGCTACGAGCAGACGAACCTCGAGATCGCCAAGCGCGTCGTCGCGCTGCTGGCGCCCGGCGAGTACGACGGCTCCCCGGTCTCGGAGAACGCGATGGACTCAAGCGACGTGAAGCGAACGCTGTCCGTCGGTGGCGTCGCCACGGTCGCGTACGCCGAAGCCAGCCTCGAATCCGAGACCCAGCGACAGCGCGGCCTGCTCGGGCGACTCCGGAACGACGAGGACCCCGGCCGAGAACGCGAGGGCGCTGCAACGAAGGTCCACGGCCTCGTTCGCCGAGCGGCCCGCAGCCGGCTGACCTGCCCGGCGGACATCGCGTCCGCGGAACGCGCGGTCGTCGTCGTCTCGGGGCCACCGTCCGAACTCTCTCAAAAAGGGCTCGTCCGGGCGCGAAAGTGGCTCGAATCCCAGATCGACAGCGTAGAAGTGCTGGCGGGCGACGACCCGCGGCCGGCGGCCGACCGCCTGCGGGCGACCGTCCTGCTGGCGAACGCCACGGACGTCCCCCGCATCGACGCCCTGCAGACGCAGGCCGTCGACGCCCGCGAGAACATCGAAGCGCAGGCCGCCGAGCGCGAGACCGCCATCTCGGAGCTCGTCACCGACCCCGACGACGAGCTCGACCCGATATGAGCCGCCCGGGGGCAAACGAGCCGTGACGCGAGCACGAGGCCAGGGGCGCCGCCAGCGGACGCCGTCACTGCGGTCGCGCGTCCGGACCGACCTGTCTGTCCTCCACGACGGCTGGCTAACGCTTGGATTCCCCGGACGGCGCGACCACCACCCGGCGCTCGGCGAGTGGTCGCCGTCGACGACGGTCGGTCAGGCGGCGTTCTGGCTGTGGGCGGCGCTCGGCGTCCCGGTGGTCGCCGCCGTCTACCCACTCGCGCTCGTCGGGTTCGCCGTGCGGTTCTACACCCGGCGGCTGTTCCGGACGGCGGTGTCACTGGGCTGGCTGGGCGTCGCGGTCGGCACCACGGTCGCGTGGAGCGTGTTCACGGCCGGCGTCTGGCTGCTCGACGTGCCATCCGAGGGCGTCCGTGCGGTCGCGGCCGGGGGCGGCGTCGCCGTGGCGTCGGCAGTGCTCTCGACGACCATCGCGCGGCGCGGCGGCCGGCTTTCGACCGTGGTGTTCGCGTACCCCCTCGGCGTCACGGCGCTGCTCCTGCCCCCCGTGGTCGCGGCGTTCTACTGGCCGCCGCTGGCCGACAGCGTGTTCCCGAACAGTTACGCGCTCGCTATCTGGCTGCTGGACAACCCCCTCTCGGTCGCCGGCGTCGCGTCGTTTCTCCGCGAGAACTTCCGGCTCGCGGGACTCGGCTACGTCGGCATGTGGACGGGGCTGGCGACGGTCGTCGGCTGGCTGCTCGGGCTGTTCGTGACGCTCGCGGACCTCGTGCGACCCGCGGAGCCGGTCGACGACGAGTGACGCATCGCCGGAAACCGGACGCGGCAAGCTTTGACGCGGCCGGCGCAAACAGCAGTCCTTTTAGGCGCCTCGCGTGAGGTGCAAACGACATGAGCTACGACAAAATCGAGGTCCCCGACGAGGGGGAGCAGATCACGTACGACGAGGACGAAGACGTTCTGGAGGTCCCCGACCACCCGATCATCCCCGTCCTGCACGGCGACGGCATCGGGAAGGACGTCGGGCCGGCCGCCCAGAAGGTACTGAACGCCGCCGCCGAAGCCACGGGCCACGACATCGCGTGGATGGACGTCTACGCTGGCGAGGACGCCCGCGAGACGTACGACGAGAACCTCCCGCAGGAGACCGTCGAGGCGATCCGCGAGCACCGCGTCGCCATCAAGGGCCCGCTCACGACGCCCGTCGGCGCCGGCTTCCGCAGCCTCAACGTCGCGCTCCGCAAGAAGCTCGACCTCTACGCGAACGTCCGGCCGACCTACTACCTCGACGGCGTCCCGTCCCCCGTCAAGGACCCGGAGGAGATGGACATGGTGAACTTCCGGGAGAACACCGAGGACGTCTACGCCGGCATCGAGTGGGAGGCCGGCACGGACGAGGTCGAGGAGGTCCGTGACTTCGTCGAGGACGACATGGGCTTCGACGCGACCATCCACGACGGCGCCGTCGGCATCGGCGTCAAGCCGATCACCGAGTTCGGCACGAAGCGCCTCGTCCGCCGCGCCATCGAGTACGCCATCGAGAACGACCGCGACTCGGTCACGCTCGTCCACAAGGGCAACATCATGAAGTTCACCGAGGGCGCGTTCCGCGACTGGGGCTACGAGGTCGCCGAGGAGGACTTCCCCGAGGAGACCATCGACGAGGACACCCTCTGGGAAGAGTACGACGGCGAGGCTCCCGACGACGTGGTCGTCGTCAAGGACCGCATCGCCGACAACATGCTCCAGCAGCTGCTCACCCGCACGGAGAACTACGACGTGCTCGCGATGCCGAACCTCAACGGCGACTACCTCAGCGACTCCGCGGGCGCCCAGATCGGCGGCCTCGGCATCGCGCCGGGCGCGAACTTCGGTGACGGCCGCGTGCTCGCCGAGCCCGTCCACGGCTCCGCACCGAAGCACGCCGGCAAGGACAAGGCGAACCCGACCGCGATGATCCTCTCCGGCAAGCTCATGCTGGAGTACATCGGCTGGGACGACGCCGCCGACCTCGTCCACGAGGCCGTCGAGTCCCAGATCAGCGAGCACCGCGTCACGTACGACCTCGAGCGGCAGGTCGAGGGCGGCGTCAAGCTCTCCACCTCCGAGTACGCCGAGGAAGTCGTCGAACGTATCGAGGACCTCGCGTAACTCGCTTCTCGGACCCTCGGCTCGCGCCGAGGACATCGAAGAACTCGCCTGAGCCGAGTTCTTCGGGCAGTCGGCTTCCGCCGACGACATCGAGGACCTCGCGTAACTCGCTCCCCGGACCCTCAATCGCGCCGACACCATCTAGAACCCGGTTTTTTTGCCGTGCTGCCGTCCCACAGCGAGCCGACCGACCGCGAGGGACGTTTATCCGGGAGTGCGTCGTAGGTCACGTATGATATCGACGGTGCTCGTGCCGATGGAGGACTCGGAGATGAGCGAGCGCGCGCTCGAGCACGCGCTGGAGGCGTACCCGGACGCCGAGATCACGGTGCTGCACGTCGTCGGGGAGCCGTCCCCGATGATGGGGCAGGCGATGAGCCTCGTGCTCGAGGACGGCCTCGAGCACGCGGCCGAGGCCCACGCCGAGGACGTCTTCGAACGGGCGAGAGAGATTGCGGCCGAGCACGACGCCGAGGTGTCGACGCGGTTCGCGCTCGGGTCGCCGGCGAAAGCCATCGTGAACACGGCCAAAGACTTCGACGTGGTCGTCGTCGGGAGCCACGGCGGGACACTGGCCGAGCGCCTCGTCGTCGGCAACGTCGCCGAGAAGGTGTTCCGGCGGTCGCCGGTGCCGGTCACCGTCGTGCGCTGACCGAGCCGTCAGCCGGTCTCGATGCGGCCGAGCACGTCACCGCGCCGGAACTCGCCGTTCTCGGGGACGGTGCGCTCGGCGAGTGTCCCGCTCTCGGGGGCGGGGACGTCGACGCTGACTTTCTCGATCTGGATCTCGCAGAGCGTGTCGCCAGCGTCGACGGCGCCGCCCTCCCGGACGAACCAGTTGGCGACGACTGCCTCGTCGACGTCGTCGGCGTCCGCCGGCCAGACCGACTCGGAGTCGACGTCGGTGCTCATTCGACCGATTCGACGGCGGCGACGATGTCCTCGACTTGCGGGTTCACTTCCGTCTCCAGCGGCCGCGAGTACGGAATCGGGACGTCGGGAATCGCGACGCGCTCGACGGCCTCGAGGGCGTCCGGGCTGCGTTCGGCGACCCGGGCGACGACTTCGCCGGTGACGCCGAACGACTGGTAGTCCTCGTCGACGACGACGAGTCGCCCGGTCTTCTCGACCGAATCGAGGACGGTCTCGGTGTCGAACGGGACGAGGCTCCGGAGGTCGATCACTTCGACGTCGACGCCGTCGTCGGCGAGCTGGTCGGCGGCGTCGAGCGCGCGGTGGACGTGCAGACCGAGCGTGGCGACGGTGACGTCGCCGCCCTCGCGTTTCACGTCGGCCTCGCCGATGGGGACCGTGTAGTCGTCCTCCGGAACGGGCGTCTTCGGCCCTTCGGGGGCGGGCATCCAGCCGATGCCCATCAGGCGCTTGTGGAACATGTAGACGACCGGGTCGTCGCTCCGGACGGCGGCGTGCATCAGGCCCTTCGCGTCGTAGGCCGTCGACGGCACGACGACCTGCATCCCCGGGAGGTGCGAGAACAGGCCGTACAGCGTCTGGGAATGCTGGGCGGCGTCGTTGTACTCGCCGCCGACGGCCGTCGTCAGCACCATCGGGACGTTGACCGCGCTCCCGCTCATGTACGTGTTCTTCGCCATCTGGTTGTACACCTGGTCGAGGCAGACGCCGACGAAGTCCGCGAACATGATCTCCGCGATTGGCCGCATCCCGGCCTGTGCGGCGCCGACTGCGGCGCCGACGTACGCCGTCTCGCTGATGGGGACGTCCATCACGCGGTCGCGGTCGAACTCCTCCAGCAGGCCCTCCGTAGAGTCGAAGATGCCGCCGTAGTCCTGGACGTCCTCGCCCATGTAGAACACCTCGTCGTCGGCCCGCATCTCCGAGGCGATGGCGTCGACCATCGCGCGACTCATCGTGAGTTCGCGGTCCACGCCGCCCGTCCCGGGGTCAGAGGCCGGTTTCGACATCAGTCGTCACCCCCGCTGGCGGCGGCCGGGTCGTCCACGAACACGTCCTCGTGGGCGTCCGCGGGGTCCGGTTCCGGCTGGGCTTTCGCCCACTCGATGGCGTCCTCGACGCGGTCTTCGGCGAGTTCGCGGAGCTCCTGGAGTTCGGCGTCGTCGACGCCGCGGTCCCGGAGGTCGTCGGCGAGGCGTTCGATGGCGTCGAGGCGCTGGGCGCGCTCGCTGTCCTCGTCGGGCCGGTAGCCCTCGGCGTCGCCCATGAAGTGCCCCATCCGGCGGTGGACCTGCACGTCCAGCAGCGTCGGGCCGTTGCCGTTCCGGGCGCGCCCCACGGCGTCCCGGGCGGCCTCGTAGACGGCAATCGCGTCGTCGTGGTCGACGCGGACGCCCGGCATGTCGAAGCCGTCGGCGCGCTCGGCGATGGTGTCGACGTCGGTGATGCGGTCCTGGGGCATGCTGATGGCCCAGTCGTTGTCCTCGACCACGAACACCACCGGGAGCTCCCGGACGGCGGCAAGGTTCAGGGATTCGAGGAACGCGCCCTGGTCGACCGCGCCCTCGCCCAGGTAGGCGACGGCGACGCTGTCCTCGTTGCGCTTGTCGGCGGCCATCGCGGCGCCGACTGCGGGCGGGCAGCCCTGCGCGATGATGCCCGAGCAGGCGAAGTTCACGTCGGGGTCGAAGAGGTGCATGTGCCCGCCCTTGCCCTTGCAGAGACCCGTCTCGCGGCCGAAGATTTCGGCAGTCATCCTGTCGAGGTCGACGCCCTTCGCGATGGCGACGTGGTGCGGACGGTGGGGCGCGGTCACCGTGTCTTCGTCGTCGAGGTGCGCGCAGACGCCGACTGCGGCGGCCTCGTGGCCGGCTGCGAGGTGGAGTTCACCCGGGATGGGACCGGCGGAGATGTCGAAGGCTGGCTGTTTGCCCTCGAGGTACTCCTCCTGGAGACGCTGTTCGTAGCGCCGGGCTGTCACCATCTGCTCGTACATCTCTCGGAGTGTGTTGACTCCCACCATACGACGAACTGCGTCGGCCGCGACGATAAAGGTTAGCTAGCGGATAGGAGCGCTACTCTAGCCAGTCGGGGTTCGCGCGCGGCGGCGAGAACACGTCGATGCCGCGGACGGGCTCGCTGCCCTCGTTGACGGCGGCGTGTGGCTCGCCGCCGGGGATGGTGTAAGAGTCACCGGGGCCGACAACGAGCTCCTCGCCGCCCACGTGGAACGTGAGTTCGCCCTGGTAGACGAATCCGGCCTGCTCGTGGTGGTGGTCGTGTTCGGGCACCACCGCAGCCGGCTCGATTTCGAAGTGCTGGACGCTCGTCTCCTCGCCGACGGCAAGCTGTCCGAGGTGGACGCCGTCGACGGCTTCGACGGTCTCCGTGTCGGTCAGGCGCTCGATGTCCATGTTGGGGTCGACGGCGCGGACCGGCAAAAATCCGACCCCGGCGCGGGAACTGCCCGCCACCCACGAGTTTATACCGGACCGCGCCGGACTCCCGGGTGGATGACGTACGCCGTCGTCGGCTGCTCGGAGTGCAACGCGCTGTGGGTCGTCGAGGGGCGGCCGGAGACCACCGGCTGTCCGCGCTGCGAGAAGCGCCACCAGTTCGGCACGCTCAAGCAGTTCGTCACCACCGACGACGAGGACCACGCCCGCGAGGTCCGGGCGTCGATTCTCGCGAACAAGGCCGGGCAGGGCGACGCCTTCGCCGAAGTAGAGGACTTCGCCACCCTCGACGACTACGTCGAGGACGCGGGGATGAGCGACGACGAGTACCTCGCAGAGTCGGGCGTCGACACAGACGAGGTGGCGGCGGCCGCCGAGCGCGCCGAGTCTTCGGGGCGCAGTCTCTCGAAGCGCGACGCCGTCAGGACGGCGCTCCGGGAGCTGGACGCCCCGACGAAGCGCGAGGTGAAGGCGTTCGCAGCCGAGCACGGCGCGAGCGGCGAGTACGTCGAGGACGCACTGGCGAAGTTCCAGCGGGCGGGCGAGGTCGTCGAGGACGGCGGCGGCTACCGGCTGCTATAGCGGCCCGCCGGCGAGGCCGCGAGCGAGCGTGAGCGCCAGCACGAGCACCGTCAGCAGGAGCTTCAGCAGGCGGAGCGCGCGCTCCGCACGAGCGGCGGGAGGGTCGGCGTCGTCGGCGACGTCTCCGCGAGCACGCATAAATCGAACGACGCAATGCAGGAAAATAATCCTGTGTCTGCCGCCCGGTGAAAGTGAAACTGGTCAGGCGGCGACGGCCATCGTGACGAGGCCGACGCAGCACAGCCAGCAGAGGAGGTCCAGCGGGTTCGGAATCGGCAGCACGCGCCCCGGGTCGTACTGGCCGGGGTCGCCGGCGTCGAATCCGAGACGGGTCGCGCTGGCCGCCGTGTCGAGGCGGGTGTCGGTCACGCCGACGACTAGCGGGACGACGACCAGCGGCACGCCGAACAGCACCATCCCGCAGGAGCAACGGGAACGACGTCGCGACGGCCGTTGCGACGGCGAGGACGGCACACGCCACGCCGGCAGAACCCCAGTACTGGACCGCCGCCCGGAGGCCGACTTCGGTGACAGCCTTATTTTTCACTGAGCACGTGGTAAAATTTTGTTTCGTCTGCAGCCCGTATCAGCGCCCGAGTTCCGCGTGCGCCGACGACAGGTGGCGGGAAGCGAGCGCGGCGAGCAGACTGAGTTCGCCGGCGAGCGAGCCCGCAGCGATGATTTCGGCGAGCGCGTCCGCGTTCGCGCCGGCGGGGTCACCGCTACCGCGCACGCCGAGGACGTCCAGCGCCTCGCGCTGGGTCGGGAGCTTCGTCCCGCCGCCCACGGTGCCGACTTCGAGGCTCGCGAGGTTCACCGACGCGTACAGCGCGTCCTCGCGCGCCTCGACGGTCGTGATGGCGTTCGAGCCCTCGACGACCTGCGCGGCGTCCTGCCCGGTCGCGAGGAAGACGGCGGCGACGACGTTCGCGGCGTGGGCGTTGAAACCGAGGCTCCCGGCCTTCGCGGAGCCGACGAGGTTCTTCCGCGTGTTCGCCTCCTCGATCGCTTCGGGCGTCGTGTCGAAGCGCTCCTCGACGACGTCGCGGGGGATGGTCACGTCGGCCGTGACCGTCCGTCCGCGACCCTCGACGGCGTTGATGGCGGCCGGCTTCTTGTCCGTGCAGAGGTTCCCGGAGAGCGCGACGAGTTCGGCGGGCGTCTCGCGCTCGACGACCTCGCTTGCGGCCTCGGTCGCGATGGTCGCCATGTTCATTCCCATCGCGTCTTTCGTGTCGTACCGGAACCGCAGATAGACGCTGTCACCGACGACGTACGGCGTCACGTCCGTGAGCTCGCCGTGGCTCGTCGTCCCCTCGGCGGCCGCCTTCAGCACGTCGTGGTTCTCTTTCGCCCACTCTGCGACCTCCGCGCCCTCGGTCACGTCCTCGACGCGGAAGACGGGAGCGCGCGTCATCCCGGTTTTCGTGACGCGGGCGTTCGCGCCGCCGGCCGCCGTGATGGCCGAGCAGCCTCGGTTCACGGACGCGACGAGCGCGCCCTCGGTGGTCGCCATCGGGAGGTAGAACTCGTCGTCGGCGGCGCCACCGTTGACGGCGACGGGACCCGCGACCCCCAGCGGGAGCTGTGCGCCGCCCGCGAGGTTCTCGACGGCGGTCTCGGAAGCCTGCTCGGCGTCGAAGGAGAACGAGCCGAGGGCGTCCGTGTCGGCGCCGGTCTCGCGCTCGAGGAGGTCGCGGCGCGCGGCCGCCGCGGTCTCGGCGTCGGCGTGGTCCTCGAGTTCGTACAGCCGGAGGTCGCCGGCCTGCACTCGGTCCGCGAGGTCGCTGGCGTCGTCTGTCATGCCCGGGAGTCGGCGGCCCGCCGCCCTGAAGGTTGCCCTTCAGCGCCGGACGAGGTCGGCGAAGTCCTCGAACGCCGACCGCAGCCGGTCGCTGGGCGCGCGCGTCACGAGGTTCACGAAGGCCTCGGACCGGTCGTAGACCTGCTGGAGGTCTCGTACGCGTTCGAGGTCGCGGGCGGCGCGCTCGTCCTCGCCGGCGTCGACGGCGGCTTCGAGGGCGGTCTCGGCGTCGTCGAGCGCGCGGGCCATCGTGTCGATCTCGCGGCGCATCTCGCGGTCGAGGAACTGCTTGACGATGTGCCAGAAGTCCCGTTCGGGCTCGAAGAACGCGCGTTTGCCCTCGCCCTCGATGGACCGCCGGTGGACCATGTGGAACCGCTCGAGTTCCTTCATCGCGGTACTGACTGTGGACTTCGCGAACCCGGTCTCCTCGGCGAGCTCGTCGAGAGACAGCGGTTCGCGCGCGAAGTACAGGACGCCGTAGAGGCGACCGTAGCTCCTGTTCAGGCCGTATATCTCGGCCGACCGCTCGAAGGCGTCGACGACGCGCTCCCGGGCGTCCTCGACCTGGTCGCTGGTCATGCCCGAACCTTCGCATCCCCAACCTATAAATCAGTCCATTCGGAATATTCGGTATATGCCGAATATACCGAATCAGTCGGGCGAGGACGGGCGTGAAGTCGTCCTCGCCGCCGACGGCGTCGAGAAGACGTACAGCTCGTGGCTCCCCTGGGAGCCGGACGTCGAAGTGCTGACCGGCGCGAGCCTCGAACTCCGCGCCGGCGAGGTCGTCGGCATCGTCGGCGAGAACGGCTCCGGGAAGTCGACGCTGATGCAGTGTCTGGTCGGGGCCATCGAGCCGGACGCCGGCACTGTCTCGCGGCCAGACGGCGTCGGCTGGTGTCCGCAGGACGACCGGCTCTACGACCGGCTCACGGTCGACGAGACGTTCCGGCTGTTCGGCGAAGCGCACGGGATGACGGACGACGCCATCCGGGACGCCGCCGACCGGCTCACCGACCGCCTCGACTTCGAGCGGTTCCGGGACCGGCGAGTCGACCGGCTCTCGGGCGGCAACCGCCGGAAGCTCACGCTCGCCGTCTCGCTGATGCACGACCCCGGCGTCCTCCTGCTGGACGAGCCGTACACCGGCTTCGACTGGGAGACCTACCTCTCGTTCTGGGAGCTCGCAGCGGACCTCGCGGCCGACGGGACGGCCATCGCGGTCATCTCGCACCTCGTGAGCGAACGCGACCGGTTCGACCGCATCCTCGAACTCCGAGACGGCCGACTGGCGCGCAGCGGAACGCAGTCGGGGGCGTCCGGTGACCACGAGCAACTGGAGGCGAGCGCCGATGGGTGAGGTGGCTACCGGTACGAGCGCACACAGCAGGAGCGTCCTCCGCCAGCCGACGACGCTCGCGATGCTCGTCGCGCTGCCACCGTTCGTGACGTACGTCTACGGCGCTGCGATGGGCGCGTTCCCGGACGTCGGCTTCGTCGACGGGTCGGCGTCGACGTACGGCCGCATCGGCGGCGCGCTGTTCGCGACCGCGTTCCTCACGGGACTGGTCGGCCTGTTCGGCACCGTGAGCGCGGCGACGGCCGACCGCTACCTCGCGTTCTCGGGGTTCAGTTCGGGCGTGCTGTTCGGGACGCGCGTGCTCGTCACGACGGGCGTCGCGCTGGTCGCCGCAGCGGTCTCGCTGTTGTCGCTGCTCGCGTTCGGGACGGACGTCGCGGCCGTCGCGCCCGCCTACCTCGTCCTCGTGCTGGCGGGGACGCTGTACGGGCTGCTCGGCGTGGTCGTCGGCGCGCTCGTGCCACGCGACCTCGAGGGGTCGCTCGTGCTGGTGTTCCTCGCGGACGCGGACTCCTTTCTCTCCGGTGACGTGCTGTCGGTGGACACTGACCTCGTGACGCTGCTGCCGCTGCACTACCCGCACGCGATGTTCGAGTCGGCGGTGCTGGACGGAACGGTGGGCACCGGGAACGTCGCGCCGGCACTGGCGTACCTCGCGGTGCTGGCAGTTGCGGCGGGCGTCGCGTACGCGGCGGCGACTGGCCGGGGGTGGTCGCTGTGAGCCGGACGCGAACCGCGCTCGCCGCGACCGTCAAGCAGTTCGCGCGCACGCCAGTGCTGCTGGCGCTGCTGGTGGTGCTGCCGGCGTACTTCGTCGGCGTCCTGGGAGCGGTTCTCCCCGAGACCACCGTCCGCGTGGAGACTGCGACCGTGACCACACGGGCGACGATGGTCGAGGGGGTGTTGCCGATGCTGGCCGTGCTCGCGGCCGTGGTAGTCGCTGGCGTCGGCGGGCTGTTCCTCACCGTGAACACGCTGGACGCCGACGGCTGGCTGTCGCTGTCCGGGCTGCCGGCGCGGTCGCTGTTCGCGGCTCGCGCGGGCGTCCTGCTGGCGGTGGCCGCGGTCGGGTCGGTGGCCGCGACGGCCGTCCTGCTCGTGCACGCGTCCCCCGAGCGCGTGGGTGTGTTCCTGGTTGCGACGGTGCTGCTGGCGGCGACCTACGGGCTCGTCGGTGCCGTCGCTGGGGTGTTCCTGAACCGCCTCGGTGGCGTGTACGCGATGCTGTTCGCGCCGACGGTCGACCTGTTCCTGTTCCACTCGCCGCTGGCGACGGACGCCCCGGCGTGGGCCGACCTGCTGCCGGGGCGGTGGGCCGGAACCGCGGCGATGGAGGCCGCCATCGGCGGCGACCCGAACTGGAGCGCGCTCGGCGTCGGCGCGGCCTGGCTCGCAGTCGCGGCGGGGTTCGCCGGCGTCGCGGTTCGACACGCCGTTCGAGAATAGTGAGTTATATTACTCGGTGGTCGCTAGGGCGGGTGTGACAGTCACTGCGATGCTCTCGGTCGCGCCGGTGGACAGCCCCGGCGTCGACTTCGACGCCGAGATAGCCAGCGCCATCGACGCGCTCGAGGACTTCGACGTCCGCTACCAGACCAACCCGATGGAGACCACCATCGAGGCCGACGGTATAGACGAGCTGCTGGCGGCCGTCAAGGCCGCTCACGAGGCCGTCGACGCCCCGCGCGTGGGGACGACGGTGAAAATCGACCACTACCGCGAGGACGACCTCGCCGTCGAGGAGAAAGTCGACCGCGTGGAGGACCACCTCGGTCGGGAGGCAGCGAGCGACCGATGACGTCCTCCCGACGCAAGTTCGTCACGACCATCGGCAGCGCCGCCGCGCTCGGGCTCGCCGGCTGTGTCGAGACGACGGACACGAGCGAGGACACGACCACGACCGCGACCGAGACCACCACCGAAGCGGGTACGACGACGACGACGGGCGGCACGACCGCCAGCGAGAGCGGCGAACCGCCGCAGCTCCGGATGGGGACCAGCGAGGCGTACGTCGGCGCGGTGTCGACGAGCGCCGGCGGCTGGGTCGAGGAGGCCTTCGAGTCCGAACACAAGGTGGAGTTCGACTGGGTCGTCCGCGACAACGAGCTCAACGACTTCATCCGCCGGAAACAGCAGGGCGTCGACCTCGGTGCTGACGGCTACGTCGGCGTCACGCCGACCGCACTCGTGCGCGCCGACCGCGAACTCGACGAGTCCCTGTTCGCGGGCTTCGACACCGGCGGCGTCGACAACACCGGCGACGTGGTCGATGCGTACTGGTTCGACCCGCAGCGCCGCGTCCTGCCGACCGGCGCCTCCTACGTCTGCATCGTCTACGACGAGAACGAGGTCCCCGAGCCGGAGACCCTCGAGGACCTCACGACCGAGGAGTTCAGCGACGGCTTGCTGCTCCCGAACCCCCAGAACACCGTCACCGGGCTGAGCTTCCTGCTGTGGACCGTCCACGAGTTCGGCGAGGACGGCTACCTCGACTACTGGAACCGCCTCGTCGACAACGGCCTCCAGACGACCGGGTCGTGGAACGCCGCGTACAGCGCGTACTCCGGCGAGGAGGCGCCGATGGTGATGTCGTACAGCACCGACCAGGTGTACGCCAGTCAGGCCGAGGACACCGACATGAGCCGCCACCAGATCGGGTTCCCGAACGACCAGGGGTACGCGTACGTCTCCGGCACCGCGAAGTTCGACGGCACCGAGCGCGGCGGCCTCGTCGACGACTTCGCGTCGTTCATGCTGGCGGCCGACACGCAGCGCAACGTCGCCGAGAAGAACGTCGGCATCCCGACCGTCTCGGACGCCAGCCTCCCCGAGGACCTCCAGCAGTACGTCCACGTCCCCGACGAGAAGCTCCAGTACGGCTACGACACCCTCCGCGAGAACGCCGACGACTGGCGCGAGGCCGTCGCCCAGCGAATCGCCAGTCAGTAGCCCTGCGCCCGACGCTGGTGTCGTCCGGTCCCCCTTCGGCCCTCCACTCGCTGTTCGTCTTCCCGAAGCTCTTTGCGCGCAGCCGTCCGGCGTAGAGGTATGACAGCGGCTGCCGACCTGATTCTCCACGGTGGCGAGATCCACACACTCGGCCCAGACGGTGACGAGGTGTACGAGGCGGTGGCGGTGCGGGACGACCGCGTCGTCGGGCTGGCCAACGACTACGACGCCGGTTTCCTCGGAGGGACCGGGACGGAGACCGTCGACCTCGGGGGCCGGGTGGTGATTCCGGGGTTCGTCGACGCCCACACGCACATGGAGGTCGTGGGGCAGCACGGCGTGCACGCCGACCTCCGGGGAGCCAGTGGTCCGGAGGAAGTCACCGAGCGGCTGGCCGAGCGCGCCAGCGACCTGAGCGAGGACGAGTGGGTGCTCGGGTTCGGGTACGACGAGAGCCAGTGGCCGGGCGACGCGGACCTCTCGCAGGCCGACCTCGACGCCGCGAGCGAGGCGCAGCCGGTCGCGGCGATTCGGGAGGACATGCACACCGCGACGGTGAACGGCGTCGCACTGGCCGAGTACGGCGACGAGATGCCCGACGAGGACGTGGGTGAGGACGGTCGCATCGTGGAGGACGCCGTCGAAGTCGTCTACGACGCGACCGACCCCGACCCGGCGGAGACGGAGGCGCTGGTCCGGGCGGCGCAGCGCGAAGCCAACGCGAAGGGCGTGACCGCCGTCCACGACATGGTGCGGCACTCCCACGCGCCCCGTGCCTACCGGGAGCTGGAGGCGGCGGGCGAGCTCTCCGTCAGGGTGCGGCTGAACTACTGGGCCGACCACCTCGACGCCGTCCTCGAGACGGGGCTGGTGACGAACCACGGCAGCGACATGGTCGAGATGGGCGCTGTCAAGACGTACACCGACGGCAGCCTCGGCGGCCACACGGCGAAGCTCCACGAGCCGTACGCCGACGCGCCCGACGAGACCGGGACGTGGGTCGTCGACCCCGAGGAGCTAGCGGGCATCGTCGAGCGCGCCGACGGCGCGGGCCTGCAGGTGACTGCGCACGCCATCGGCGATGCGGCCGTCGACGCCGTCCTCGACGCCTACGAGGACGCAGCCGCCGGGGACGCGGGCCAGCGCCGCCACCGCATCGAGCACGCCGAGCTCGCGTCCGACGACGCCATCGAGCGGATGGCCGACCTCGGCGTGGTGGCGTCCCCGCAGCCGAACTTCCTGAAGTGGGCGGGCACCGAGGGCCTCTACGAGGACCGACTGGGCACCGAGCGCCGCGAGGCCAGCAACCGGTTCGCCGACATGCTGGAGGCTGGCGTGGACGTGGCGTTCGGCAGCGACTGCATGCCGCTGGACCCGCTGCTGGGCGTCCACCACGCCGTGAACGCTCCGGCGGACGCCCAGCGGCTGTCGGTGACGGAGGCGCTGCGGGCGTACACGAGCGGCGGCGCGTACGCCGGCTTCCGCGAGGACGAGCAGGGCGCGATTCAGGAGGGCGCGCTGGCTGACTTCACTGTGCTGGACGCGTCGCCGTGGGAGCACGCGGACGCAATCGCGGACGACGTCGACGTGGCGATGACCGTCGTGGACGGCGACGTGGTGTACGACGGGACGTAGCCCCCAGACCTAACATCGAGCCGGGAGAACCGCCGGGTATGGCAACAGCAGGCGTCGCGTTCGGTCTGTTCCTCGTCGTCGGCGTCGGCGGCGCACTTCTCCTGTACCTGCTCGTGCGCCGGGAGGCCGAAGACACGACCCGGATGACCCGGGAGGAGGCCCACGAACAGGTGTCCCGCGAGCAGGACGAGTAGCCGACCACTCGATTCTCGCTCTCTCGTTCTCCTCGAGTAGTGGCTCGTCTCTCCGACAGCCGAGATTGAAGAAATAATCTTTTCA
The DNA here is from genome assembly GCF_021729015.1 of Halobacterium rubrum. Classification (GTDB taxonomy): domain Archaea; phylum Halobacteriota; class Halobacteria; order Halobacteriales; family Halobacteriaceae; genus Halobacterium; species Halobacterium rubrum. The sequence goes on along the minus strand of NZ_JAJQQZ010000001.1, from coordinate 662,952 downwards.
TAGTGGAGTTCCGAAGGTGAGAGTACACGGGTGACCTGAACGTGGCAGAGATGGACACGTCGTCGTTCGAGACCGACCTGAGTCTCTTCAAGTACGACGACCTCGAAGCGCTTCCCGAGGAGTACCGCGAACTGACCGAAGACGAGCGTACGGAACGCATCGAGGCGGCGCGTGCCGAACTCGGCGACGACGTCGTGGTCCTCGGCCACAACTACCAGCGACGCGAGATCGTCGAGCACGCCGACTTCATCGGCGACTCCTACCAGCTCTCGAAGGAGGCCGCGAACGCCGACGCCGACTACGTCGTCTTCGGCGGCGTGACGTTCATGGCCGAGAGCGCGGACATCATCACGGACGACAGCCAGTCCGTGATTCTGCCCTCGATGGAGGCCTCGTGTCCGATGGCGGGGATGGCCGAAGCCCTCCAGGTCGACGCCGCGTGGGCGGACATCACCGACGCCGCCCCGGACGAGAACATCATCCCCATCACGTACATGAACAGCTACGCCGACCTGAAGGCGTTCTGCGCCGAGCAGGGCGGGCTGGTCTGCACGTCGTCGAACGCCCACCGAGCGTTCGAGTGGGCGTTCGAGCGCGGCGACAAGGTGCTGTTCCTCCCCGACAAACACCTCGGCGAGAACACCGCCCACCGGCTCGGCCTCGAAGATTCCACCGTCGAGTGGGACCCCTGGGACGCCGAGGGGAAGACCGCCGAGGCGGTCGCCGACGCCGACATCGTGCTCTGGGACGGCTACTGCCAGGTCCACGAGCGCTTCACCGCCGACCACGTCGCCGAGGTCCGCGAGGACCACCAGGACGTGAACGTCGTCGTCCACCCCGAGTGCCGCCGGGAGGTCGTCGAGGCGGCGGACGTCGTGGGCTCCACGTCGACCATCACGCAGACCGTCGAGGACGCCGACCCCGGCGAGACGTGGGCCATCGGCACCGAGATTCACCTCGCGAACCACCTCCAGCGCTGGCACCCCGAGGTGAACGTCGTCCCCCTCTGCGGGGACGCCTGCATGGACTGCAACGCGATGCGCCAGATCGACCCGAACTACCTCGCGTGGGTGCTCGAGGAGCTCGTCGAGGGCCGCGAGCGCAACGTCGTCGAGGTCGCCGCCGAGGAGAAGGAACTGGCGCAGGTCGCGCTCGACCGCATGCTCGAAATCTGACCATGACCGACTACGCTACCACCGACGTGCTCGTCGTGGGCTCGGGCATCGCGGGCTGTGCGGCCGCGCTGGCCGCCGCCCGCGAGGGCGCAGACGTGCTCGTCGCGACGAAGGCCGAGCGCCCCGCCGACGCCAGCACGGACTGGGCGCAGGGCGGCATCGCCACCACCCGAGACAGCCCCGAGTCCCTGAAACGAGACGTGCTGGCTGCCGGCGACGGCGAAGCCGACCCCGACACAGTCGACGTGCTGGTCGAAGACGCCGCCGACGCCGTCGAGGACGTGCTCGTCGACACACTGGACGTGTCCTTCGACGGCGGCGACGGCGAGGGCTTCGACTACGCGCAGGAGGCCGCCCACTCCGAGGCGCGCATCCTGCACGTGGACGCCGCCACGGGCCACCACATCCTCCGGCCGTTCCTCCGACTCCTCGACGACCACGAGAACGTCCGGATTCTGGAGGACGCCGCCGCACTCGACCTGATTACCGACGAAGGGCTCGTGACCGGGGCGCTGCTCGACCGCGACCCCGAGACCGGCGAACGGGCCGGGACGGGCGCCCCGGTGTTCGCCGGGTCGACGGTGCTCGCGACGGGCGGCATCGGCGACCTCTACCGGCGGTCGACGAACCCCGCCGGCTCGACGGGCGACGGCGTGGCGATGGCCGCGCTCGCCGGCGCGGACGTCGAGGACGTCGAGTACGTCCAGTTCCACCCGACCGCCTACGACGACGAGGACCCGTTTCTCGTCTCCGAGGCCGTCCGCGGCGAGGGCGCCGTTCTGCGGAACGCCGACGGCGAGCGCTTCATGCCCGAGTACCACGAGGACGCCGAACTCGCGCCCCGCGACGTGGTCGCGCGCGCCGTCGCCGCCGAGCGCGACGCCACCGGCGAGGTCCGGCTGGATGTCTCCCCGCTGGACTTCGCCGGGGAGTTCCCGGGGCTGGCCGAGACCTGCGAGGACCGTGGCGTCGACTGGGAGGCGGGCATCCCGGTCGCGCCCTGCGAGCACTTCCTCTGTGGCGGCGTCGCCGTCGACACCGAGGGCCGAGCGAGCCTCGACCGGCTGTTCGCGGTCGGCGAGTGCGCCCGCACGGGCGTCCACGGTGCGAACCGCCTCGCGTCCACGAGCCTGCTCGAGGGGCTCGTCTGGGGGCTGCGGGCCGGCGAGACGGCGGCCAGCGACGGCCGGGAGGCGGAGCCGAGCGAGCCGCCCGAGCTCCGGGACCGCGACCCCGACCTCCCGTCGGGCTTCGCCGACGAGAAGTTCCGGCGGCTGCGGCGCGTGATGGACGAGTACGTTGGCCTCCACCGGTCCGGCTCCGACCTCGAGCGCGCACAGGGCGTGCTCCGCCGGCTGAAGGGCGAGGTCGACGCCTACGTCCGCACCCGGACGAGCCGGGACCTCTACCAGCTCCGGAACGCCGCCGTCGTCGGGCTGCTGGTCGCACGGGCCGCCAGCGAGAACCCGGAGAGCGCCGGCTGCCACCACCGCACCGACGAGGCTGCCGTCGAGGAGGCACCGGATGCCGGTCACTGACGCCGACGTCGAGCGGTGGCTGCGCGAGGACCTCGGCCACCACGACGTGACCAACGACGTGCCCGGGGAGACGGCCGGCCGGCTCGTCGCCAGGCAAACGGGTGTCGCCGCCGGCCTCGACGCCGCAGTCCGTGTGTTCGAGTACCTCGGCTGCGAGGCCGACGCGCTCGTCGACACCGGCGACCGAATCGACGCCGGGGACGCCGTGCTCGCCGTCGACGGCGACGCACAGAGCGTGCTGCGCGCCGAGCGGGTCGCCGTGAACGTCGCCGGCCACGCCTCCGGCATCGCCACGAAGACCCGGCGAGCCGTCGACGCCGCACGCGAGAAGCGCGACGACGTGGCAATCGCGGCGACCCGGAAGACCACCCCTGGACTCCGGGGCGTCGAGAAGCGCGCGGTGGTCGCGGGCGGCGGCGACACCCACCGCCTCGACCTCTCGCACATGGTGATGGTGAAGGACAACCACGTCGCCGAGCTGGGGCTCGAGGGCGCCGTCGAGCGCTTCCGAGCGGCCAAGAGCTTCGCGACGAAACTGGAAGTAGAGGTGGAGACGCCCGAGGATGCGCCACGGGCAGCCGACGCCGGAGCCGACATCGTCCTGCTGGACAACATGACGCCGGCAGAGACCGAGCGCGCGGTCGACCTGCTGGACGGCGCGGCGCTCGCGGAGGCCAGCGGCGGCATCACCGTCGACGACGTCCCCGCGTACGCGGCGACGGGCGTGGACGTCATCTCGATGGGGTCGCTGACCCACTCCGCGCCCAGCCTCGACTACTCCTTCCGGGCGACCGGCGGCGAGGCGTTCGCGTAGACCGCGCTACTCCAGCAGCGACGACCCCGTCATCGCGGCCGGGCGGTCGATGCCGAGCACCTCCAGCAGCGTCGGGGCGACGTCCCGGAGCGCGCCGCCGTCCCGGACGGCGAAGCCGCCCGAGCGGTCGTCTCCCCCGGTTTCGGGGGCAAGCGAGACGAACGGCACGGGGTTGAACGTGTGCGCAGTGTGGGGGTCCTCGACTGTCCCCATGTCGTCGGCGTTCCCGTGGTCGGCGGTGAGGAAGATGTGCGCGCCCTGCTCGCGGGTCGCTTCGCTCCCCGCTCGCCCATTCGGCGACTCGCTCCGCTCGTCGCCCGCGTCAGAGAGCGCCGGCACCAGCCGTCCGAGTTCCCGGTCGACGGCCTCGACGGCCTCGACGGCGGCGTCGAAGTCGCCCGTGTGCCCGACCATGTCGGGGTTGGCGTAGTTCAACACGAGCACGTCCGGGTCGTCGGTCGCGAGCGCGTCCAGCACGGTGTCGGTGACCCCGGGCGCGCTCATCTCGGGCTGCTCGTCGTACGTCGGCACGTCCGGGCTCTCCACGATTTCGCGGCGCTCGCCCTCGAATTCGACCTCGCGGCCGCCGTTCAGGAAGTACGTCACGTGGGCGTACTTCTCGGACTCCGCCACCCGGAACTGGGTGAGCCCCTCCGCGGAGAGCACCGAGCCGAGCGTGTCCGCGGGCTCCTCGGCCGGGAACGCCACCGGGAGGTCGAACGTCTCGTCGTACTCGGTCATCGTCACCACCGGCACGTCCGGCGGACTCGTCTCGACGCCATCGGCCTCCCAGTCGGCGGGCGCGATGTCCGCGAGCAGCCGGGTGAGCTGGCGGGCGCGGTCGGCGCGGAAGTTCGCGAACACGACGGCGTCGCCGTCGGTGAGCGCGTCGCCGCCCTCGACGACGGTCGGCTCGACGAACTCGTCGGTGTCGCCGCGCTCGTAGGAGTCGGTGACGGCGTCGACCGCCGAGCGGGCCGAGTGGTCGGCCTCCCGGGTGACGATGGCGTCGTACGCCGATTTCGTGCGCTCCCAGTTCTGGTCGCGGTCCATCGCGTAGTACCGTCCGGAGACCGTCGCCACCTCGCCGGTCCCGTGCTCGTCGGTGACGGCTTCGAGGTCGGCGAGGTAGTCCTCGCCGCCGGTCGGGGACGTGTCCCGGCCGTCGGTGAAGGCGTGGACAGCCGCCTCGACGTCCCGCTCTGCGGCGCACTCCACGAGCGCGTGCAGGTGCTCCTGGTCGGAGTGCACGCCGCCGTCCGAGACGAGTCCCATCACGTGCAGCGTCCCGCCGGTCTCCGCGACGTGGTCGAGTGCGCCCGCGATGGCGTCGTTCCCGCAGAGCTCGTCGGCGGCGATGGCGTCCTCGATGCGCGTGTACGCCTGCTTCACGACGCGGCCCGCGCCGATGGTGAGGTGGCCGACCTCGCTGTTCCCCATCTGGCCGTCCGGCAGCCCGACGTCCCGACCGGACGTCGTCAGCGTCCCGAACGCCCCCCGCTCGGCGTACTCGTCGAAGTTCGGGGTGTCGGCGGCATCGACGGCGTCGCGTCGGTCCCGCGAGCCCTGTGAGCGGGACGTCGAGGCAGCTCCGCCGCCTCGGAAGTCGTGATCGCCGAGCCCCCAGCCGTCCAGAATCACGAGCGCGGCCTGCATGCTCGTGGATGCGGCAGTTGGGCCTATGTAGGTGTCGTCTCTCTGGAGCGGGGTTTGGTTCTGGGGTGTGGGTTACTAACTCTCCGAAAGCCCCGGAGGGCTCGACTTGCGCGGCTCGCTGCGCGCCTCGTCGCTCCCGTCGGTCGCTCCTACGGTGCTTACTTCGCCGTGCTTCGCCGAAAGACTCGCTTCGCTCGTCTTTCGAGCCATCCGCTCGCTTCGCTCGCGGAGACGCCGACCCCGCCGCCCCTTTCGATTTCCACCCCCTGCTACCGGCTGTGAAACCAGCCTGATTCCTGCCGGCTGACCAGCCGGTCACGGGCAGGAATGAAAGGGGCGAGGCTCGCGTGGCGGCGTAGCCGCCACGGTATGAGGCGGTCGGCGGAGCCGACCGCCCAGTGGACGAAGGCGGGCGAAGCAAGCACTGCAGCGACTGAACGGAGTGAAGGAGCGAAGGGCGCAGCGAGTGCGAGTTCGACCACTGGGAGACCTCGATATACTCGAACGGCGAACGGAGTGAGCCGTGAGAGCGCACCGAGTCCACAGTCTCGGGGCTTTTGAGGACGTGTAGTCCCGAGAGCAGTCAGAGAAGCAGCCTACACTAACTAGTCGTCGTTGTCGAATTCGGCGCCGCACTCGCCACAGACCATGTGGTCGGTGGGGGCGGTACGCTGGGGGGCGACGACGCCGCAGTCCGGGCAAACGCTGAAGGGGCGTTCGTCTGCGGGGGCGCCGGGGTCGACGTCGATGTGAATCCAGGCGTCGGGATTGGTCTCGTCGTAGAGTTCGACGCCGCTGTCGGTGCGCCGCCAGTTCACCGAGCTCGTGCGGTGTTGCTGCATCCACGACCGGCTACTACGCCGACGAATTTAACATTTCTGACAAAAGTTGCTTCGGTCGCGAGTAAACGACGGTCGGGAGCTACTTGTGGCTCGCCCGTCCACTCCCCGCCATGACCCTCGACCCCGTCCACTTCGACGGCATCGCGGACCTCGCCGCCCGCATCAGACACGAGGTGGACGCCGAGGAACACCGCGACCTCGCCGACGAGACGTGGCGCGAGTTCCTCGACCCCCTGTACGGCGACGACGGCCCCGTGCTCGAACCGCTGGACGACCTCGTGAGACACGCCGCGCCCGTCGAGGAGCTCGCGCTCCAGCCCGACCCCTTCGAGACCGCCCACGGCCTCGACTCCGGCACCATCAATCCCCGGACGTTCACGAACGGCCTCGTCCTCGACCTCGCGCAGGCCGCGATGAGCGCCACGCCCTCCGACCTGGACTGCCACCGCGCCCGCACCACCATCACGAGCGTCCACTCCAACGACGCCACCGTCGACATGGGCACCGACTGGCAGCGCGCCGACGCCGGCTACTGGCGCGGCCGAATCGTCCAGACCACGCCGCTGGCCCGCGACCAGGAGCGCGTCGTCCACGGGCTCGCGCTGTACCTCGCCGAGAGCCACCACGCCCTCGAACACGCCGAGCGCGTCGACGACCTGCTGTTGCTCGACGGCCCGGTCTACCCCAAACAGCTCGTGAAGTGGGCGGACCGCCACGCCAGCCTCGCCGACCTCGTCACGCAGAACGAACTCGTCGGCGAAGTGCTGGAGAACTACGTCCGGCTCGTCGAGGACTTCGCCGACCGCGGCGTCCCGCTGGCGGGCTTCGTGAAGAGCCCCGCCAGTCAGGCCCTCGTGCGCGCGCTCCGCGACCGCGGCCGCCCCACCCCGTGGGCGACCGACGCCGCGTTCTTCGGACAGGTGCTCGAACGCCGCGAGTTCGAGGGCGACGGCTACGAACGGCTCACAGACGAACTCACGTGGACGTGCTGGTTCACGTCCACGCTCGGCGCTGACGGCGTGTTCGCGGATGCCGACGAACTCGGCGTCGACCGCGAACTCGACGCCGCCTGCTACGAGGTCGCGTTCTTCGTCGTCTACGACCCCCGGACGGACCTCGTGCACAAGGTCGAACTCCCGCGCGTGTTCGCCGACGACCCCGACTGCCGGCGGGCGGTCGAGCGCTACGTCACCAGTCAGGTCGCCGCCGAAGCCGGCCCGCCGGAGCCGGTCGGGAAGGCCGACGAGCTCGCGCGCATCGGCAGCGACGAGAAACAGGAGCTCGTCCGCAAGCTCGAGCAGTCCTTCGACAGCCGCGAGGACCGCAACTACGACGACCACCGCTGGTAACGGACGACCACATCGCCGGAGAACGCTCGGCCGGTTTTATTGCTCCGGACGTGGCACCGACGGGTAATGACCAACCGCGCCATCGAGACCCGGAACCTCACGAAGCGGTACGGCGACACGACGGCCGTCGAACGGCTGAACCTCGCCATCCCCGAGGGGTCGGTGTACGGCTTCCTCGGTCCGAACGGCGCCGGGAAGACCACGACGATGCGGATGCTGGCCACGCTCACGAAGCCCAGCGACGGCACCGGGACGGTCGCCGGCGCCGACATCACCGACCGGGACGCCGTCGTCTCGAATCTCGGCTACCTCCCCGAGGAGCCGCCGCTGCACGCCGAACTCACGGCCCGCGAACAGCTCCGGTACGTCGCCGGCCTCCGAGACCTCCCCGAATCCCGGGCCGAGGAACGCATCGACGACCTGCTGGAGCGGTTCTCGCTGGCCGACGACGCCGACCGCCGCATCTCCGCGTACTCGAAGGGGATGAAACAGAAGACCGGCATCATCCAGGCGATGCTCCACGACCCCGACGTGCTCTTCCTCGACGAACCGACGTCTGGACTTGACCCACGGGCCGCCCGCACCGTCCGGGATACCATCGCCGACCTCGCCGACGGCGACGCCACCGTCTTCCTCTCCACGCACATCCTCCCGGTCGTCGACGAACTCGCGGACACCGTCGGCGTGCTCCACGACGGCAGCCTCGTCACCGAAGGCCCGCCGGACGCCCTCAAGCAGCGCGCCGAGACCGGCGACGAACGCACCCTCGAAGACGTCTTCCTCGAGGTCACCGGCGGCATCGGTGGGGAGGCGTAGATGCCCGGGGTTCCGGACACCGGCCACGCCGCCAGCATCGCGTACAACGAGCTCCGCGTCGGCTGGCGGAAGCTCCGCGAGAAGAGCCTCGCCCAGCACATCGCCGTCGGCCTCGTCGCCGTCCTCGTGGTCGGGATGACTGCGGGCGTCACGTGGGCCGCCTACGTCGGTGGGCAGGCGTTCGTCGACGACCCCGGCGCTGCCGGCGACCTCGTCGGGCTCGTCCCGGCCGGCATCGGCGTGTTCACGCTCACGATGACCGCCTACCTCACCGCGCTCCAACTCGGCGACATCGACGTCCGCGACGGCTACCTCACCACCGTGCCCGCCCGCGATGTCGTCGGCGGGCTGCTGGCCGCCGGCTACCTCCGCGTCGTCGGCATGTTCGTCTCGCCGCTCGTCGTCGCCAGCGCCGGATTCGCCGCCGGCGCCGGCGTGCCGCTCGCGTTCCCGCTGGCCGTCCTCGCGCTCGGCGCGCTCGCGACAACGGCCTACCTCGTCGGCTTCCCCGCCGGCGCCGCAGTCGCCTACCTCCTCGGGCAGTCCGAGTTCGTCGACCGCTACAAGACCGGGCTCGGGGTCGCCGCCTTCCTCGCCTACCTCGCGTTGCTGTTCACGGAGACGCTCGACGTGGTCGTCGCGCCCGCACTCGAGGCGACGCAGGCGTCACCGGTCGCGTGGTACGCCGACCTCGCGCTGCTCACTGTCCCCGGCGCCGAAGCCAGCGCGCTCCGCGCCGGCGCCGTCCTCGCCGGCTCCGTCGTCGTCGCTTCCCTCGGCGTGCTCGCGAGCGTCCGCGTCTCAGAACGCCGCTGGTACGACGACACCGCTCACGCTACCCCGCGCCAGACCGACTCGGCGGGCGGCGGCCGGCTCGACGACCTGCTCGGCCGCCGGACCGCGTGGGTGGCCCGCAAGAGCTGGCTGCGCGCGCGCCGTGCCCCCGTCAAGCTCGTCTACGTCACCTACCCCATCTTCGTGCTGTTCGCGCCCATCCAGAACAGCGTCGACGCCGGCCATGTCACCGCCACACTCCCCGCCACCGTCACGCTGTACGCCGCCTGGGCGACCGGCGCGCTGTTCAGCCTGAACCCCCTCGGCGACGAGGGCGCCGTCCTCCCCGTCACCGTCACCTCGGGCGTCTCCGGCCGCGAGTTCGTCGGCGGACTCGTCGCCGCCAGTGCGCTCCTCGGCACCCCGGTCACGCTCGCGCTCGCACTCGCCCTCGGCGTTTTCGGCCCGCTACCACCGGTCGCTGTCGCGTGCCTCGTCGTCGCCGCCGTCGTCCTCCCCGGACTCGCCGCGACGGTCGCCGCCGGCGTCGGCGCGTCCTTCCCCAAGTACGAGGCCACGAGCATCACCCGCAGCCGCGAAGCCGTCGTCCCCTCGCTGTGGTCGTTCGGCGTCTACACCATCGTCTTCCTGCTGTCCGCGGGAGTCGCCACCGGCGTCCAGTCCCCCGCGGTCGCCGGTGCCCTCGGCGGCCTGCTCGGTGTCTCGGAGACCGTCGTCTACGTCACCGGACTCGCCGTCGGGCTGCTCGTCGCCGGCGGCGCCGCCGTCCTCGCCGGCCGCAACGCTGTCCGGACCTTCGACGACTACACAACCGACGGCTGACCTGCCCTCAGAAATCGGCGTCCGTCTCGTGCTCGCGCACGACCTCCACGTCGACGTCCTCGCGGTCGACGCCGATCCGCGCGAACTGCGTCCGCACGTGCTCGCGGGCCGCCTCCAGCGCCGCGTCCCGCGTCTCGAACCCCCGCGGCATCGGCGACTCGAAGGCGACGTTGACCTCCTCCCCGTCCACGTGCTGGACCTGCCCGCCGCTGTCCACCGCGTAGAACTCGTCGCACACCCAGACGTAGGGCGCCGCCTCGTCGGGCGCTCCCTTGAACGACGGCGCGGTCTCGCCGCGCTCGTACAGCGTCCCCGTCAGGGCCGTCCCACCGGCCGACCCACGAACCAGCAGCATACCGGAGTTACTGCACCGACACGGAAAAGACCGCGGACCTCGGTCAGACGACGGCCGCCACGAGGTCGTCGCGAATCGCCTCGCTGACGGCTGCAACGTACAGTCCGTCGGTCGGCCGGGCGACGGCCGCGCCCGCCTCGCTGGCGAGCAGTTCGCCGACGTGTTGCTCCTCGTCGTCCGGATAGAAACACACCATCCCGTCCAGCCGACCGCGGGCAAGCGCGCCCCAGTGCACGCACGGCGACCAGCTCTCCACCACGCGCTTGGTCGCGTCCCCGAGCGCTGCCTGCATCGCGTCGGCCTCCGCCAGCCGCCCGTCCAGTTTCACGTCGTGGCCGATCACGAACCCGACCGTCGCCGTCTCCGTCGTCGCGTCGCTGTCGGCGGCCACCGGCGTGCCGTCGTGGGTCACGCCCTCGCCCCGGCGGGCGACGTAGCAGTCGTCGCTCACCGGCACGTAGACGCAGCCGGCCAGCGGGCCGTCGTCGTCCAGCACCACGGCCGCCGACGCGAACGACGGCAGGCCGGCGACGAAGTTGTTCGTCCCGTCGAGCGGGTCGACGACCCACCGGTAGTCGCCGCCCGTCGACACGTCGCCGGACTCCTCGGCGTACACCGCGTGGTCGGGGTGGCTGTCCCGGATCACGGACAGCATCCGCTGTTCGCTCGCGCGGTCCGCCTCCGCCTTCACGTCGTGGCGGCTGTACTCGGCGTCGGGCTCTCGGCCGAACCGCTCCCGGAGGTGGCGGCCGCCGGCCAGACACGCACGCACTGCCGTGTTCTCGACGTCGGAGGGCATCAGTTCCACGCCGGCAGTCTGCCGGCTAAACGGTTGTGGTTCAGGGGAAAGCGGTTAGTCCGTGCGCTGCCACCCCTCGTCCATGAGCGACCTCGGGGACTTCGCGGACCACGGCCGCGACGACGACGACGACGACGACGAGACTGGTGGGGTCGAGGGCCCCACCGAGTCGGGCGACGACTACGACCGCCCGGAACTCGAGGACGTCGGGAGCGACGACGGCATCGGCGCGCTCGCCGTCTCCGAGGGGCTCCGCATCCACGAGGACGGCCGCGAGACCGCCCTGAAGGCGTACGTCACCGCCGGCAACCGGTCGGCGGTCCGGCTCGGCACCTACCTCGTCGCGCCCTACCCGGGCGGCGAGAAGCTCTTCTGCAAGATCACGGGCCTGGAGTACGTGCAGGCGTTCGAGAGCGACGACGCCACCGAGATTCACGCCCGGCGCGCGATGCGCTCCGACGGCGTCGACGAACAGGACTACAAGTTCCTCGCGGAGCTCGACCCCGTCGCCGTGCTGTACACCGACGGCGGCAGCGGCGACCTGAAACGCCGGATGCCCGACCGCGTCCCGAAGCCGGAGACCGTGGTGCGGGCGGCCGACGACGCCACCGAGATCAAGACCGGCCTGAAGATTCCCGAGGATGGCGTGTTCCTCGGGCACCTCTCCGTCGGCGGCGAGAAGGTCCGGACGGCGGCAGAACCGCCGACCATCGACTACCGCGTCAAAGACGACTACGAGGCCGGCGACCCGCTGGTCTTCCGGCACACGCTGGTCGCCGGCGGCACCGGCTCCGGGAAGACCCACGCCGCGAAGAACGTCCTCCGCCAGTACCTTCACGAGGACCGTCGGTACCCCGTCGACTCCGGCGGCCCCGAACGCCGGATGGCGGTCGTCCAGTTCGACCCGCAGGACGAGTACGCCCAGATGCACGACGACAACCCCGACGCCGAACCCGGCGACGAGCGCCAGTGGGAGACCCAGGGGCTGGCGTACGGCGGCCACGACGACACCGTCGCGTTCGTCCCGAAGGTCGGGTCGGCGTCGTACGCCGCCGACCACCACGCCGCCGAACAGGTGGAGTTCACGGTGCCGTTCTCGATGGTGCGGGACAACCCCTGGCTGGTCGCCTCCAGCGACCTCAACGACAACCAGTACGGCGCACTCCACCTGCTGCTCGACCGATTCTTCGGCCAGTACGGCGAGTCCGGCACGTACCGGGAGTTCTGCTCGTTCCTCGACGACCCCGCGCTGAAAGAGGAACTCGACGAGTCCGGGCGCGTCCACGAGGCGACCTACGAGGCCGTCCTGCGGCGGGTCAACGGGATGCCAAACGGTCTCTTCGACCAGGACGCGCGCGCCATCACCGACCTCGTCGAGGACCGGCAGTTCGTGCGCCCCGGTCGGCTGTCAGTCGTGCCGACGTACCACGTCAGCGACTCGCGGGCGGCCGAGACGGTCGTGCTCGCGGTGTCGAGCCTGCTGGTCGACCAGAAGCTCTCGAACGACCCCAGCTACGAGTCCATCAAGGAGACGCCGCTGCTCGTGGGGATGGACGAGGCGCACAACTTCCTCTCGGACGCCGACAGCGTGCAGGCCCGGAAGGTCGTCGGGAAGTTCACGGAGGCCGCCAAGCAGGGCCGCAAGGAGCGCCTCGGGCTGTTCCTCATCACGCAGGACCCCCAAGACATCGCGGACCCCGTGTTCAAGCAGGTGAACACGACGGTCGTGTTGAACCTCGGCGACGAGGACGCGATTCAGGCCGTGAACATCCCGTCGTCGCTCCAGTCGAAGGTGCCCTACATGGAGAAGGGCCAGATGGTCGTCTACTCGCCGGACAACTCCGAGCCCGTCGAGATTCAGGGACTGTCGACGTGCGTGACGCGGCACGGTCGCGACTGACGGGAACTGGCCGCCCCCTTTATCCTCGGTGGCGTGGAATCCCTAGACATGACACACGTCCTGATTCCCATCGACGGGTCGCCGCAGGCACAGAACGCCCTCGAGTACGCCCTCGAGGAGTTCGAGGCGGCGGAGATCACCGTCCTGAACGTCATCGACCCCATCGAGGCCGGGTACACCTCGCAGGCGACGGTACCCGGCTACTCCGAGGAGTGGTTCGAGCAGTCGAAGACCGCGGCCGACGAGCTGTTCGAGGACGCGCAGGCGACGGCCGACGAGTACGACGTCGAGTTGCAGACCGCGACCGAGGTCGGGCGGCCGAGCCGCACCATCGTCTCGTACGCCGAGGACGAGGACGTCGACCACATCGTGATGGGGAGCCACGGGCGGTCCGGCGTCACGCGCATCCTGCTCGGCAGCGTCGCGGAGAATGTCGTTCGGCGGTCGCCGATGCCGGTGACCATCGTCCGGTAGACAGGGCTGACAGGCGGCGCCAGCGCTGCTCGCGGGCGGGTGCGCCGCGCTCTCGTCTCGGTCCGCCCGCGCCGACACTCAGGTCACGACCTGGGTTGGTTCCGCTCTCCCACTTGAACCTCGGGAGCCGGTAGCACTAGCATCCGCGAGCGAGCGGTTCGGAGAACCCGAGCGAAGTGGTTCACCGCGCGACCGGAGGGAGCGCGGGCGCCGAGGACCCCCGGAGCGGGGTCCGACGGCGCTTTTAGCGTAGCTTTTGCCAGCGAGCGAGGGTGCGTCAGCACCCGAGTGAGCGCAGCAAAAGGTACGTCTAGAAGATGTTCGCTTGCCGGTAGACGCTGATGCCCTCGTGGGTGATCTCGTAGGGCTTGGTCTCGCGGGAGTGGTTGGCGTCGCGTATCTTCTGAATCTCGACGGCGAGCCGGGTCTCCCGGAAGTCCTCGGGGCGGATGTACCGGAGGACGACGACGGCGTCCGTGAGGTACTCGATGACGCCGTATCGGGAGGCGAAGGCGTTGTCCTCGCTGGCTTCGCTGGTGAGCATCGTGGTGACGCCGGCTTCCTTCAGCGCTTTGGTGAAGTCGTAGATTTCAGTGCGGCGCGTCGACTGGTCGTCGTACATCATCTCCAGCAGCGAGACGGAGTCGAGGACGAGCCGGCTGGCGCCGAAGTCCTCGACGAGTCGCGGGAGCTCGTTCCGGATGCTCGTCAGCGAGTTCGCCATCTCGATGGGGTCGATGTCGACGACGGCGAGGTCGCCGTTGGCGGCGTGCTCGGAGAAGTTCCAGCCCTTCTCGTCGGCGCTCTGGACGACGCGTTCGCGGGACTCCTCGAGTGTGATGAAGACCGCTCGTTCGCCGTTCTGGATGGCTTCGTGGAGGAACTGGAGGCCGAAGGTGGTCTTCCCGGTGCCGGCTTCGCCGACGGCGACCATCAGGGAGCGCTCGGGGACGCCGCCCTGAATCATCTCGTCGAGGCCCTCGATGCCGACGTCGATGCGGGGGATGTCCGACTCGAAGTCTTCCTCTTCGAAGTCGTCGCCGGCGTCGCCGGTGCCCGCGCCGTCCTCGAGGTCGAATCCGAACGTTCCCTCGCCGCCACCACCACTACCACCGCCACCACCGCCCGGCATCTGTGGCGCGCTGCCACCGCCACCACTGCCGCCGCCGCTGGCGCCCGCGAACGCGTCGGCGAAGTCGTCCTCGAACAGTTCGTCGTCGTCGCCGTCGCCACCACCGCCACCGTCGTCGCCACCGGCGTCGAACGCGTCCGCGAAGTCGTCAGGGCTCCCGTCCCCGTCGTCCGAGCCGGAAGGGGCCGGCGTGTCACCGCCACCCGCATCGGACGAGTCCGGAGTGTCGCCGTCGTCTGCACCGAACGCGTCGGCGAAGTCGTCCGCGTCGGTGTCGGCGTCGGCCGGCGGGCCGTCGGTCGGTTCCGCCGCTGGTGAGTCGGCAGCGTCGTCGAGTTCGGCCGCGCTGGCGCTCCCGACCGGCTCGGCAGCGCCGTCCGAGCCTGGGCCCCTTTCGGCCGTCTCCCCGTCCGGGAACGGTTCGCTCGACGGCTCTCCGTCCGGTTCTGCTGGCGTCTCGTCGGGGTCTGCGTCGGCTTCCGCTGGACGGCCAGCCGAGTCGCTGTCCGTGCCGTCGGCCGAGTCGCTGTCGGCGGCGTCAGCTTCGTCCTCGAACGCCGCCTCGAACCAGTCGTCGTCGCCCTCTCCGTCGTCGTCAGCCACGGTGCCGCCCCCGGGCCGCGGCGACACGCGCCGTCGGCTCCATACCCCGGCCGAGGGTGGGCAGCGAAAAGTAGTTTCCGCCGCCCGCGGGTTTTTCAAGCGCCGGCGTTCGAGTGGGAGATATGCGAGTCGGCATCGTCGCGCAGCGCGGGAACTCCCGCGCGGCCTACCTCGCGGGGGACGTCCGCGAGGAGTTGACGGAGATGGACGTCGAGGTGTGGCTGGACGCGGCGACTGCCGGAGAGCTGGACGTCGCGGGACGTGACGTCGCGGCCTTCTCGGCCTGCGACCTCGTGGTGTCTATCGGTGGCGACGGCACCTTCCTGTTCGCCGCGCGGGGTGCCGGGTCGACACCCGTGCTCGGCGTGAACCTCGGCGAGGTCGGGTTCCTGAACGCGGTCGCCCCCGAGGACGTCGTCGACGTGGTCTCCCGGGAGGTCCAGCGGTTCCGGGAGACCGGCGACGTCCGGTACCGGGAGGTACCCCGCGTGGTGGCGTCCGGCGACGGCTGGTCGGCGACGCCCGCGCTCAACGAGGTGGCTGTGCTGGGCGACCAGCGCGGCCACGGCCACGGCGTCGACGTGGAGGTCCGCGTAGACGGGTCGCTGTACGGGGCGACGCACGCCGATGGCGTGCTGGTGGCGACGCCGACCGGCAGCACGGCGTACAACCTCAGCGAGGGCGGGCCGCTCGTGCACCCGGGCGTGGACGCGCTGGTGGTCACGGGCATGTGCGCGTCGGAGGCGATGCCGCCGCTGGCGGTCGGTCTGGACAGCGAGGTGACCGTGCGCGTGGACGGTCCCGACGAGGTGGTCGTGGCCAGCGACGGCGGCCGGACGGAGCGCGTGGAGACGCCGTCGGTCGTGACCGTCGAGAGAGCCGACGATCCCGGGCGAGTCGCGGGCCCAGACGCCGATTTCTTCCAGGCGCTCGGGAAACTGGAGTGAGTGCCGGAACGGAAAGTCGTATTGAGCTTCCCCCCCAAGGAAGGTGCAATGAGCCAGCAGCTACCGGACGTGCAGGCCTCCGAACCCGAGGTCTCGGTCGGCCTGAGTCAGGTCGGCGTGACGGGCGTCGAGAAGCTCGTGAAAATCGCCCGCGAGGACGACCGCCCCATCGCGTTGATGGCGGAGTTCGAGGTGTACGTCGACCTGCCCCGCGGCCGGAAGGGCATCGACATGAGCCGGAACATGCAGGTCATCGACGAGACCCTCGAGGACGCCGTCAGCGACCCCGTCTACCGCGTCGAGGAGATGTGCGGGACGGTCGCCGAGCGGCTCCTGGAGAAGCACGACTACACGTCGACGGCGACCGTCGAGATGGAGGCCGAGCTGATGGTCCGAGAGGAGACGCCGGCGTCTGACCTCCCGACGCAGGCGACCGTCGACATCATCGCGTCCGCGACGGCCCGGGCCGACGAGCCGACCCGCGAGGAGATCGGCGCGCGCGTCGTCGGCATGACGGTGTGTCCGTGCAGCCAGCAGATGATGAGCGAGACCGCACGCCAGAAGCTCGCCGAGCTCGGCGTCGGCGAGAACGCCGTCCGGGAGTTCCTCAAGGACGTCCCGCAGGCCGGGCACAGCCAGCGGGGGCACGCCACGCTCACCGTCGAGGCCGCCGGCGACCCGGAGGTCGACCTGATGGACCTCGTGGACGTCGCGCGGGACTCGATGAGCGCGCGCATCTACAACACCGCCAAGCGCCCCGACGAGGACCACATGACCTACCAGTCGCACGCGAACGCGAAGTTCGTCGAGGACTGCGTGCGGTCGATGGCCCGGGGCGTCGTCGACGAGTTCGACCACCTGCCCGAGGACGCGGTGGTGACGATGAAGCAGTCCAACGACGAGTCCATCCACCAGCACAACGCTCACGCCGAGCGCGTCGCCGAGTTCGGGCAGCTCCGCGAGGAAGTCGACGGCGGCGAGTGACGCCGCGAATCTGCTGGCAGTCGGCGTTCCGCTGCGCCGCGGCCGTCAGGTGAACCGTTCGACGAGCGAGGGCGCCAACGGGTACGACCACGGCGTTCCCATCGCCGCTTGCCACGCGGCGAACGCCGCGAAGGCAACGGTCGCGACGAGCGCGACCAGAGTCACGACGACGAGCGCAGTGGTTCCGGACCTGACGAGCGTGTCGAGAGTCGGGGGGAGGAGTGGCCCGGTGACAGTGTACCCGTAGAACTGGCCGTCCATGGCGTACAGGCCGGTTGGGACGAGCGAAACCGTCGCGAGCGCGAGTACCGACAGCGACCAGTTCGCGGCGTTCCGAGCGTTCGCTCGCGTGAACGAGTCGTCGCTGGCCACGAGCACGACGGCTGCGACGCCGCCGAACGCCAGTAGCGTCACACTCACGTCGCTGGTGAGCGCGAACGCGGCGGCGGCGGCCGCGAGTGCGAGCACGTGGACCAGGACGCCGGCGACCGAGCGGCCGCCGGCGTGGTCGTTGTCGGTCGACGGCTCCGGCGGCTTCGGGGTGGTGTCCGCGCCCGTCGCGGCGGAGAAGCGCCGGCCGAGGTACGCGAGGCCGACCGGGACGACAACGACGACGGTGTTGCTCGCCGTGGCGTAGGCGGCCACTGCCGCGAGTGCGCCGCCAGCGACCCAGAGCCAGCGGTTCGGCGACCACGGCGCTGGGCTGGCGCGCACGACGCCGATGTCCACGTACAGCGCCGCGAAGAACACCGGCACGAGGAGCGTCTGCAGGACGGCGAAGAGGGCGAAACCGAAGAGCGCGAGCGGGCCCGCAGCGGCGACGTCGGTCAGCCAGCGCCCACCAATCACGCCCAGGACCAGCGAGACCAGCGTGACGACAGCGACCACGAACAGGGAGCGACTCGAACGCACGGTGGAACGTCCACACCGTCGACGTATGAATGTTCGTTCACGACTGGGAGCGGTTTTTTCCGGCGGCGCACTGCGGCCCGCGGAGCGCGCGGCTCGCCGGGCCGCTACCCGAGCGTCGTAGCGTCCGTCCAGCTCTCCTCGAAGGCGGCGTGGACGTCGGTGGCGAACTGGGTGTCCTGCAGGTCGATGGTGGCGAACGCTTCGCCGGGCTGGACGGGGTTCGAGACCTCCAGACACACCTCGGCGCCGTCGACGATAGTGACGTTGCCGTCGATGCTCTCGCCGACCCGCACCTCGTAGTCGGGTTCGTCGGCGAGCACTTCGGCGTACCGCTCGTTGACCTCGTCGGGAATCGACCGCGCGAGGTCCTCGGAGAGCAGCACGGAGACGTCGACACCTCGGTCGACGGCGGCCTCGAGGCGGCCGAAGACGCGACCGCTGACGTCGTCCAGCTCCCAGCCGGAAGCGGGCGTACCGGAGACGAGGACGACGCTGTCGCTGGCGGCGTCGATGCGCTCCAGCAGGAGGTCGAGGGCGGCGTCGGGGCCGACTGCGGCCGTCCAGAAGCCGTCCTCGGGGGCTTTCGGCTCGTCGAGTTCGCGCGTGAGGTCGTCGACGACCGTCTCGTACTGGTCGGCTTTCTCGCGGAGTTCACGCTTGCGGTCCTCCAGCAGCCGGTCGAGGGCCGTCTCGGGTTCGACGGCGACGTACTTCTTCGGCCGGCTGGCGGCCTGACTGCGGACGAGGTGCTGTGACTCGATGCTGCCGAGCACGTCGTAGACGCGACCCATCGGCACACCGCTCTCCTCTGACAACTCCTTGGCGGTTGCCGGGCCGGTCCGGAGCAGCGCGCGGTAGGCTTTCGCTTCGTACTCCGAGAGCCCGATGTCCCTCAGGTCAGCCATCTCCTCGCCGTTCGTCACGCACGGTGAAAAACGCTCCGACAGTTTACTCCTCCGCCTCGGGAACGACGGCGAGGCGGCGCGTGTACCGCCGGACGAAGTGTCCCTCGTCGTCCTCGAGGCGGACCGTGAATTGCTCTTCGCCCATCACGGACCCGATGTCGTCGTCCCGGAGGGTGAACTCGTAGGGCGGGTCTTCGACCGTCCTGATGGTCTCGCCGCCACTCTCGACGACGATGCGTCCGACGCCGTCGACGGCCTCCAGTTCGCAGTCGACGCTGACCTGGTCGCCCGTGGTGGTGGTCTTCACGCAGGACAGCTCGGGGTCGATGTCGGCGGGGCCGTCGCCACCGCCGCTCCCGAAGTCGACGGTCATCGCGCCCGCCGGGAACGCCCCGAGGACGAGCACCGCCACGAGGAACACCGCGAGCATCGCGTTCGGCCCGCGGCGGCCCAGCGTCCGCTTGGTCCCGTCGCCGCTGCGCCGCCAACGCACCGCCAGCGGAATGACGACGAGGTGGTGTATCGGCCCGTACCCGATCAGGAGGAAGCCGTACGCCATCGGGTAGTACAGCAGGTCCATCCCGGTGTTGTACGAGTGCAGGATGTTCGAGCCCGCCCACAGGAAGAACCCGAGGAACAGCAGCGCGCCCGACTTCATCACGCGCCAGCTCGGCGAGTTCGCCCAGTAGACCGTCTTCAGGCCCGACCACGCGTTCGAGACGACGGCGACAGGGGAGAACGCGACGCTGCTGCCGCCGGACGCGTCCGACGGTGCGCCTGCGGAGGACTCGTCGGTCATCAGTCTGACTTACTCGGTCGCGGGGAGTGTGCGTTGTCCCGAACGTATTCCGCCAGCCGCCCGACGCGAGCGGTCACCCAGTGATACTCCACTGGGGGCGCGCTCTCGACGCCGTCGAGTGCGGGCCGGGCCGTCCACAGCCACGCGAACATCGCGGCGGTCCCCCCGGCGGCAGCGAGCTGGCCGACCGGGCCGACGCCGCCCGTGGCGCCGCCGACGCCCCACGCGACGAACAGCATGGCGAGGAACGTGTTCGACGTGAAGAACGCCCGGACAGCGGCGGCGTCGGTGCCCTCGCGGTGGTACTGGCGGAAGCCAGCCAGGAAGAGGACGCCGCCGACGGTGAGTACGGTCGCGTAGGGTGCGGGCGCGAACGGCACCGCGGCGGCCGCGACGACGAGCGTGCCGACCGCCGAGTACCAGACCGCGCGCCGGACGCGGCGGGCCGACGCGACGACGGGAAGCGTCGGAATCCCGGCGGCGGTGAAGTCCTCGCGGTAGACGTGTGCCAGCGCCCACGCGTGAGCGGGCGTCCAGACGAAGACGACCGCAGCCAGCACGAGCGCCTCCGTCGAGAGCGGCCGGACGGCCGTCCAGCCGGCGAGCACGGGGAACGACCCGGCGGACCCGCCGAGCACGACGCCCAGCCAGTGCCGGCGCTTCAGGCCGACGGTGTAGACGAGGACGTACGACGCGACGCCCGCGAGCATGTAGCCGACCGTCTCCACCGGCAGCCACGCGATCCCGACTGCCGTCCCCGCGACGAGCAACGCGGTGGCGAACGCGAACGCCACCCGGTGGTCGAGGTCGCCGCTGGGCAGCGGGCGGTCGGCGGTGCGGTCCATGTGGCGGTCGAGTTCGCGGTCGTACCAGCAGTTGTACGCCGCCGACGCGGCCGCGACGAGCGCGCCAGCCGCGACGAACGACGCGACGGTGGCGGCCGACGCGCCGCCGGCAGCGTACACGGCGAACACGCCCGTCACGCACAGCAACGCGACGATGCGGGGTTTGACCAGCGACCAGAGGTGCCGGGGCAGTTGGGAGTACATGTCGTGAGAGTTTGGTGGTGGTAGTGGCGTCGGCGTCGGCCCCGGTCAGGGACCGATCTGCCAGGTGTTCGACAGCAGGTACCAGTTGAGCGCGGTGAGTACGACGAACGTCGCGAGGAACACGAGCGTGAGCACGAACGTGCCACGCATGCTCTGCTCGTGCACCGGCTCGTGGTCTTCGTCGCCGCCGTCTGCGGCAGCGAGCCGTCCGACGTCGCCAATCTTCGCAGTGGCCGCGTCGAACTCGTCACCGAACAGCAGGGTACCGACGGCGACGACCACGAACATCGCACCGCCGACGATAGCGAGCAACGCGGCGATGCCGAACACCGCGAAGAACGGTGCCGCGGCCTCGAAGCTGAACTCCGTGCCGGGGATGTCCATCACCGACGGGTGACGTCGCGGCACGCTGAACAGCAGACCGAGGTACATCATCATGAGCGTGACCAGCGCCATCGTCCCGCTGTAGAAGAACGGCTGTATCCTCGCCAGCGGCTTCAGGACCCACTCGCGACCGAACACGAGGCGGAGCACGTAGTAGGCGAGTCCCATGAAGGCGACCGTCGTCCCGAGGACGACCGTCGCGTGGAAGTGCCCGACCGTGGCGAGCGTGTTGTGCCAGGTCATGTTGAGCTGCATCTGCCCCATCATGACGCCCGTGATGCCGCCGAGGAACCCGAACAGGATGATAGAGAGGATTGTCGCCGAGTACCCGGGGTCACGCCACGGGCTCGACCACAGCCAGCCGAAGAGCCCGCCGCCCTTGCCCTTCGCGCGGCGGCCCGCTTCGAGGCCGGCGGGGATGGCGAACGCGTGGATCATCGACGCGATAACCGCACCGTACGCGGAGTAGGAGGTGTTCCAGAGCCGCCAGCCCGCGGAGACTGCGGGGTCGGACATCAGGTGGTGTGCTGCACCGAGGTTGATGAAGAAGAGGTACATCACGAACGCGATGCGCGAGACCTTCTGGGAGGCGACCTCCGCGCCTCCGAGTACGTGCGTGAGGAAGTACCAGATGACGATCATCGCCACGAGGTTGATCTGCTGGGTGCCGTGGCCGACGATCCAGTACATCTGGCGGTACCAGACGGGGTCGAGACTCTCGAGGACCCCAATCCGCCAGGCGAGCGTCGGGACGTACGTGATGAGGCCGCCGAGCAGTGCCTCCAGCGCGATGATGGAGGTGACGAACGCGCCGAACGCGACCAGCGGCAGCGTCTTCCCGGGGTTCTCCTGGCGCTCCCACCAGATGGTCGCGAAGAACGGGAGCGCTGCGACGACCGCACCCAGCAGGAACACGATGGCGAACAGGTAGAACTGCCAGGACGACGGCAGCGGCACGTACGACGTGAGCAGCGGCGCGTTGTCCGGCGACTTGGTGAGGAAGATGGCGACGTTGACGCCGACGGCGCCGACGAGCATCAGGCCGTAGCCGACCTTCGCCAGCGACGGCAGCGACAGCCGCCGCCCGAGCACGAACGGCCCGCCGACGTAGAGGATGGCGATCTCCATGAACACCATCCAGAAGATGAGGAGGTTCCAGGCGTGCATGCTCAGGTACGTGTAGAACTGGCCGGGGTCGAGCATGCCGACGAGCTCCCAGCGGGTCATCGCCACTGCGATGGCGAAGATGCCGCCGACGACGAGCGCGACGATGGCCGTCAGGCCGTACAGTTTCACCATGTCCTCCGCGGATCTGTGGATGCGGAGGCCGGTAACGCTACAGTCACGGAAGCCGTCGTCGTCGTACTCGTAGGGACTAATTCCGAACATCTAGACCACCTCCACGACGCCCTTCATCCCCATCTGCAGGTGGGGGTCACAGTAGTACTTGTAGACGCCGGTCGTCTCGAACGTGTGTTCGTGGCTGTACCCCTCGTTCTTGAGGGCCTCGACCCCGCTCCAGTCGCTACCGTCGGGGGCGTCCTCGAGCACGACGTTGTGGCCGTTAGAGACCCATTCGAAGCTGACCGTGGTTCCCTGCTCGACCTTGACCGCGGCGGGCGTGTTGGCGAACGGACCGCCGTTGCCCTCCGCGCCGACCTCGACTGTGACCGACGACGAGCCGGTCTCGTCGACGACATCGTCGAAGTTGTCGGCGGTGCCACCGTTGTTGTCGGACGTGAGCCAGCCGCCGTACGGGCCGGATTCTTCCTGGCCGCCACCGGCGTCGGGGCCCGTCTCGACCTCCTCGTGGTCGCGCACGAGGTACTTCCCGTGCATCGACCGGTGACCGTTCCCGCAGAACTCGTTGCAGATCACCTGGTAGGTGCCGGTGTCGTCCCAGGACATCTCCAAGACCCACTCGTAGCCGGGGATCATCTGGAGAGAGATCTGCTGACTGAGGTTCGACTCGTTGCGCGCGCTGAAGCCGTGCTGGACGTCGTACGTCCCGAGGTGGACCTTGTACTCCTTGTTAGGCCGAACCACGACGGGGAGGCCGTCGAAGCCCCACTGGAACGCGCCGATGTAGATGTCCTCGCCGTCCGGGACGAGGTACTCCTCGTCGTCTACGGTGAGCGTGCCGGCGTTTTCCTTGAACGTCGAGACCTTCTCCTGGAAGCGCTCGGGACTGATCTCGTAGGTCTCCCCGATGTTGTTCTGGTCGCCGAACTCCGTCCAGCCGAGCATCCAGCCAAAGAGGCTGACCGCCCAGCCGGCCGAGAGCCCGAGCCAGATGGTCTCACGGCGGTTGACCTGCCTGTCCCACCAGTTGCCGTCGGGGTCGTCGAGTGGCGAGCTCATGACTGAATCACCCCGGGGGAATCGTCGCCAGGTCGACCATTCCCCACACGATGTACGACACCACGAAGTAGATGATCGCGGCCAGCGCCAGCAACCAGATGTTGTCCAGCAGGCGCTGGGGCCACGGTTCGTCGTCTCCTGTGTCTGTCGCTGCCTCTGCCGACATACGGTAAAGGTCTCGACAGCAGGTCCCTCTACCTACTCCCGAACGCTTTCGACCGTGTTCCCAGACGCTGGGAAGGCCGTCGCGCCGGCGGTGGCGGCCAGCGCGTTCAGTGCGTCTCCGCGACCAGGTCGGCGAGCGCACCGGGCGAATCGACAGTCTCGGTGACGCCGTCCCCGGTGTCGAGCCACGCCGTCCCCGGCTCGCCGTCGGCATCGACGGCGACGACCTTCTCGTGGTCGGCCATGCGGAGCGCGGCCCGGTGGAGGTCGCTGCCCGCGTCGGCGGCCACCCGAATCACGAGCGGCTGGTCGGTCACGCGGGCGGCAGCGGTCGCGTAGCCCGCGACCTGCACGCCCATCCGTTCGGCGGCGCCAGCGAACGCAGACACGGCGTCCCGGGCGGCGTCGAGGTAGCGGTCGTCGCCCGCGAGGTGGTGGAGGTCCACGAGCGCGTCCGCCATCGTCGCCGTGTCGTCGACGGGCCGGAGCGGCTGGTCGAGCAGCCCCGCCCCCGTCTGGGGGCCGTCGGTGAACGCGCCCGTGGCGTCCTGCAGGTCGTCGATGGCGCGGTCGGCGACCGCGCAGGCGGTCTCCAGATACGCGGGATGGACGACCTGTGCGGCCGTCGCGAACGCACCGACCACCTGTGCCCGGTCTGCGAGCAGGCCGACCGGTGCGTCTTCGCCGGCGTAGTGCCGGACGGTGCCGTCGGCGACGAGTTCGTCGGCGAGGTACTCCAGCGTGCGCTCGCCGTACCGCTTCGCGCGGTCGTCGTCCGTGTAGGCGGCGAGCGTGAGCAGGGCGTCGGCGGCCAGCGCGTTCCCGTCGGCGTAGGCCGTCTCGTCCACGTCGCCGGCCGGCGTCTCGCTCGCGCCGAACGCCTCGCCCGTCCACAGCGTCCCCGTCAGGTAGTCCACGATGCCGGTCGCGGCGTCGAGGTACTCGTCCGCTCCCGTGTGGAGGTAGGCGTGGGCGAACGCCGACAGCAGGCTCGCGTTCACGGACAGCGTCTTCTCCGCCTGCGGGTCCGACCAGTCCCGGGCGTGCGCGAACCGGAAGAAGCCGCCGTCGTCGGCGGCGAGGTGGCGGCGAATCGCGTCCAGCGTTCGGAGCGCACGGTCCCGGTCGCGCTTCAGCGCGAACGACACCGTCTCCGGCAGCGGGAACTTCTCGCTCGTCCCCCAGCCGGCGTGCTCCTCGTCGTACTGGTCGGCGAGCTGGCCCGCGACCAGCCGCTCGACGTCGCCGGACAGCGGCGCCGCCGGCGGCTCTCCGCCCGCCAGCGCGCGCGGCACGCTCCCCGCGTCCTCGCCCTTCTCGTCCCACGTCTCCCGGACGCGCTGTAGCACCTGCCGGAACCCCTCCGGCTCGAGGAACGTCGCGCCCGCGATGTGCTCGCCCCCGGGCGTCACGAACACCGTCGACGGGAACCCACCCATGTTGTAGCGCTCCCGTACCCGGGGTCGCTGGTCGGCGTCAACGCGCACAGGCACGAAGTCGTCGTTGACGTTCGCCGCGATGCGCGGCTCGCCGTACGTCCGCTCGTCCATCGCCCGGCAGGACTCGCTCCACTCGGCCACCACCGACACCAGCACCGGGACGCCGCGCTCGCGGGCCTCCGCGAACGCCTCCGGCCCCCACTCGCGCCACTCCACGCGCGTCGCCGCCCCGTCCTCGCCGTCGCACTCGCTCATACGTCCTCTCGGCGACCGCTCCGGGAAACCGTTTCGAACCGGGCGAGTCGAGCGGGGACTGCAGCCGTCCGAGACCGTCCAACAGAAAGGCTATCAGGCGCGCCCGGCAACCACCGCGCATGCCTCGCTTCCGGTGGGTGTTCCTCGCCCTCCTGCTGGTGCCGCTGACGGACGCCATCTTCCTGGTGTTCGTCGCGGGCGAGCTGGGCTGGCAGGTCACCGTCGCGCTCGTCGTGTTGACCGCGCTGCTCGGGACGCTGTTCGTGCGCGCCGAGGGCCGGGCGACCCTCGCGAAGCTCCAGCAGTCACTGGCGCGCGGCCAGCCGCCGACCGACGAGCTCGTCGACGGCGGCCTGCTCATCGCGGCCGGCGCGTTCCTCCTGACGCCGGGGCTGGTGACCGACGCGCTCGGCTTCCTGCTCGTGTTCCCCGTCACGCGAGCGGGGTTCCGGTGGGCGGTCAAGCGCTACGTCACGCCGAAGGTCGACGCGAAGACCGGTGGATTCGCCACCGGGAACGTCTACACGTTCGGCTTCCCCGGGAACGGCGGAGACGGTGACGACGACGCCACGGGCGGACCGTTCGGTCCCGGTGGCAGCGGTCCGGGTAGCGGTGGCGGCCCGTTCAGCCCCAGCGGGGGCGCCGCCGGCGCTCCCGACGACGACGAGGACACCGTCGACCTCGACGACGACGCCTACGACGTCGAATTCGAGGACCGCGACGGCGACGACGGCCGCCAGTAACGCAAGCCGGCGTCGTGCTGTCGAAAGGAAACCCTTAATTGTACCACCGGACTACGCCAAAGTGCGCGGGTCAGTAGCTCAACTAGGTAGAGCGCCACTCTGATAAGGTGGAGGCTTGCGGTTCAAATCCGCACTGACCCACTTTCTCCCGAACCCACGTCGAGAAGCGCCGTCTCCGTCTGTAGCGTCAGCCTCTCGTCAGACACTACGCGAACGGTTTTGACCCCTGGGTGCGAGAGCTAGACCATGACCTCGGTGGAGGACGCGGAGTACGGGGACGTGAGCGCGGTCGTGGACGAGCTCCACGAGCGGGCGACGGCGCTGAGCGAGGAGGGCGCCGACGCGCTGGGGGTGGTGTTCCCGCCGTCGTTCATGGAGCGGCACACGGACGTGGAGAGTTTCGAGGCGTTCGTGGAGGAGAGCGAGTGGTCGGTGTCGTCGCGGGCGGAGTTCGCGGCGATTCCGGAGGGTGAGTTCGACGAGTACGTGGCGGACCGGACGGCGTTCGGGGACTTCGAGGAGATGCTGGGGCAGGCGGGCGAGGAGTGGATGGCGCGCCAGCTCGGGCTGTGAGGGTCCGAGCAGTGGGTTCGCGGCGGGCGTTCGCAGACCCTGCAACTCCGGGACTGGTTTGACTATCGGGCGGTGGGTAGGTCGGCGTGGGTTCCGTTCGGAGCCCGTGTCTCTGACAGCGCCGGGGTGCTCGGCCCGCCCAACCCGAACCCCCTGTCACGCCCCGCCCCGGCGCACCCCTGTTTCGAGAAGGAAACGACGCCAGCTGTCCAGCGGCGGCGCCACGGCGACACCCCGACGCCGGCGGCCGCCGGGACCGAGACATTCAGGCGTCCAGAGTCCGAACCGAGTGTATGGACGAGCGCGTGAAACTCGGCGCGGTGCTCGCGGCGGGCGTGATTCTCCCCGGTGTCGCGAGCTACCTGCTGGGGCAGGCCGGGTTCGATCTGGCGAACCGGGTGGTGTGGTACGGCGGGTACGCGACGATGGTCGTGGTGGTGTGGTACACGTGGCTGCGGCCCCTGGACCTGTCCGGTTCGAGCGGCGGAACGGAACCTTAAAGGGGATTTCGCGGCGAGATTCGTCAAAGGATGCTGTCCACTCCCCTGCCCATCATCGACGACTTCATCTCGAACTACCACATCGGTCACGTGCTCGCGTTGCTGTTCGTCGGGTCGGTGCTCGGCACGCTCCCGCTGGGCAGCCGGAAAGTCGTCTCCATCAACTCCATCCTGTTCGGCCTGCTGTTCCTGATGACCCCGGGCTCGATGCTCGGCAGTTCGCCGTTCACGTTCCGGTTCCTCGGCATCGCGCTGGTCGTCGTCGCGCCGATTCTGTTCGTCACGGCCGAGGAGTAACGGTAGCAGGAGTCGTCGAGGCCGGCGGCACTGCCGGCGGCGGCGGAGTTACTCGCCGACGAGGTCGTCGTAGCGTGCGCCGGTCTGTTTGAGGGTGCGCTGGCTGTACAGCCGCTCGTGGTCGAACGGCAGGTGGTCGGCGGCGAGTTCGTCTATCTTCTCGTCGACGGCGTCGCTCTCCCGGCCGTGAATCATCGTGAAGAGGTTGTACTGCCAGTCCTGGTCGGGCCGCCGCGGCCGGTGGTAGCACAGCGTGACGTACGGCAGCTGGCCGACGGCGACGCCGCGGTCGTCGAGTTCGTCGTCTGGGACGTCCCAGACGACCATGCAGTTGGCGTCGAACCCGGTGACGACGTGGTTGACGATGCAGCCGACGCGCTTGATGCAGCCGGCCGCGAGCAGGCGCTCGACGGCGGCCAGCACGTCACTCACGTCCGCGCCAATGTCGTCGGCGACGTCCTGGTAGGGGGTGGCGGACAGCGGGAAGCCATCCTGAATCGCGAGCAGGAGGTCGGCGTCGAGCGCGGAGAGGTCGCCGGTGGCGTTCTCGCTGATGTTCGTCGCGTCCACGGCCGTGCTGTCCAGACTCTCGCGGGCGAAGCGGTCGGAGTTCACGACGGGGAACTCGAGGTCGATGTAGTAGTCCGTGAGCATCGGGAGGTTCAGCACCTCGCAGCCCGTTCGGTCCTCGATGTCGGCGAGAATCTCGTCGCGCTTCTCGCGGCTGCCCGCCGTCACGACGAACCACTGGTTGTAGTCGTGGGCGCGCTCGTAGTTGTGGTTCACCTGACGGTAGCCGTTGATGACGTCGGCGACCTCGTCGAAGCGGTCCTCGGGCGCCGCGACGGCGGCGAGCGTCGAGGACCCGATGACGGGCGGGTTCAGGACGGCGCCGAACCGCCGGAAGACGCCCTCCTCGCGCAGCCGCTCGACGCGCTCGAGGACGTCTCGGGGCGTCGTCCCGAGGTCGTCGGCGACGACCTCGAAGGGCCGTTCACGGACGGGGAACCCGCTCTGGTACTCGTCGATGAGGCGTGCGTCGGTGTCGTCGATGCGTTCGCGCCAGTCACCCGCGACCATCGACGGCCGATAGGGGCTCCCCGGGTTACTGTCTACCGGTTTCCGGGACGGCTACCGGTTTTCGGGACCGAGTGGGTGGATTTACCCCGGTGTAATCCCAACGACCGTCCATGGCAGACGAGTACGGCGAGTGGCCGCTGAAGCGCCTGAACACCGAGGTCGTGGCGTCCGGGCCGAAGTCCGCCGGGGACATGGACCGCGGGCAGGCCCGGGAGGCGTTCCAGCGAATCCTCGACTTGCATCCGGACCCGACCACCCTCGGCGCGTTCTGGCTGGCGAACCGCTGGAAGAAGAACAACCCCGAGGAGCTCGCGGGGTTCGTAGACGTCATGCACGAGGAGAGCGTCGTCCCCGCCGAACCCGACGCCGACCCCGTGGACTGCGGCGCGAACTACGACGGGAAGGCCCGCAGCGCGCTGCTCGGTGTCGCCGCCGGCCTCGTCGCCGCGGCCGCCGGCACCCCGGTCGTCGTCCACTCCGGCGACCGCGTCCCGTCCCAGAAGGACGTTTCGTACAAGCACGTCCTCGACGAGCTCGGCGTGCGAACGGAACTCGAACCCGAGGACTCAGCGGCGATGGTCGACGAGCACGGCTTCGGCTTCTACTACCAGCCGAACTTCAACCCCGTCGTGGACGCGCTCTGGGACCGCCGGGACAACATGGGCGTCCGGACGTTCGTGAACACGGTCGAGACGCTCGCGAACCCCGCGAACGCCGACGTGCACCTCGGGTCGTTCTACCACCTCGCGTTCGCCGAGAAGATGGTCGAGACCGTCCGCGAGAGCGAGCACGCCGGCTTCGAGCGCGTGCTCATGTTCCAGGGGATGGAGGGCTACGACGACGTCCGCCCCGGCTCGACGACGGTCGCCGAGTGGGACGAGGGCGCTGCCCTCGAGGACTTCACCATCGAGACCCCCGAGTACGGGATGGACTTCGAGTCCGAGGACCTCCACGTCGACGACGTCGCCGCCGACTCCGCCGAAATCACGCTGGACGTGCTCTCCGGCGAGCGCCGCGACCAGTTCCGGGACGCCGTGCTGGTGAACGCCGCGCTGCGCATGTACGCCCGCGGCGACGTCGCCACCCTCGACGACGGCATCGACGAGGCCGAGCGCGTCATCTCCGACGGCAGCGCCGAACACCTCCTCGCGGATCTCTGTGCGTTCTGAGGGGCGGACAGCAGGCTCCCGAGCGGAACCGATTTGTGGGGTCGCATCGACGGGAACGTATGACAGACGGCGACGGCTTCGACCTCCTCGCGGACGAGACGCGAGCCAGCATCCTGCGGGAGCTCGCGACTGCCCGCCGCGAGTCGCCCCGTGACTCGGCAGTGCCGTTCTCCACGCTCAGGGACCGCGTCGGCGTTGCCGACTCGGGACGGTTCAACTACCACCTCGGCGAGCTCACGGGCCACCTCGTCGTGGAGACTGACGACGGCTACAGGCTCTCCCCGGTCGGCCAGCAGGCCGCCAGCTCGATTCTCGCCGGCGCGTACAGCGACCCGCCAGACCGCGGTCCGGTCGAGCTAGACGAGACCTGCGGGCGGTGCGGCGACCCCCTCGAAGCGGTCTACGAGGACGGGGTCCTCAGAGTCGGCTGCGGGGACGACCGGGCGTTCGGGGAGGCAGTCCCACCGGGCGTACTGGCAGACGCCAGCCTGCGAGAGGCGACGCGCGTCCTCGACGCGACGCTGCGCACCGACCTCTCGGCCGCCCGCCGCGACACCTGCCCGGCCTGTCTCGGCGGCGTCGACTGGCGCTTCGAGACCCACATCCCCACCGACGTCCCGATGGAGGCGGCCTACGTGGCGGTGTGTCAGTCGTGTGGCCGCCAGCTCACACTGAACCCGGGGCTGTTCGTGTTCGACCACCCGGCAGTCGTGGCGGCGTACCACGACGCCGGCGTCGACGTCCGGGAGCAGCCGGTGTGGGCCATCGACTGCTGTCTGCCGGGAGCGGGGACGCTGGTGTCGGCGGACCCGCCACGAGTCGACGTCGCGGCCGGCCCGGACGGCGGCTGCGAGTTCCGCCTCGACGGCACGGGCGACGTCGTGGACGGCCCGGGCCGTAACGGGTAAGTCGCCGCCGAGTGTCGCCGCCGACGTGACCGCTGTCTCCGTCGTCGAACTCACGCCCGAGGACGCCGCCGACCTCGCCGCGCTCTACGACGACTACCACGTCTGGGCGGGCCGCGACACGGACCGGGTAGCTGCCGCCATCGACGGCTCGGACGTCGCCGTCGGCCTCCGCGAGGCGGCGACTGACCAACTCGTCGCCGCCGCCAGAGTCGTCACCGACGGCGCCTACTACGCCAGCGTCTACGACGTCGTCGTCGCCGAAGCCCGCCGGGGCGAGGGGCTCGGCAACGAACTGCTCGCGGCGGTCGTCGACCACGACGCGCTCGGCGACGTCCCCCGACTGAACGCTGCCTGCCGGGAGGGCCTGACGGAGTTCTACGCCGGCTGCGGGTTCGAGCAGAGCCGGGAGAGCGTCAAACACGACGGCCGAGAGGAAGACCTCATCCACATGGTGTACCACCGCTGACTACCCCCGGCGAGTCGGGAGGGTTTTTCCGGCGGCGCGCCGACTGTCCTGACACGATGACAGTCGAAGCCACCATCCACACCAGCGAGGGCGCGTTCGACGTCGAACTGTACGACGACCGGGCGCCCCGCACCGTCGAGAACTTCCTGAACCTCGCGCGCCACGAGCCCGCCGCTGACGCCGACCCCGCTCCGGACACCGTCACGTGGGAGGACCCCGAGAGCGGCGAGATTCGCGGCGACTCGCTGTACGCGGGCGCCACGTTCCACCGAATCATCGAGGACTTCATGATCCAGGGCGGCGACCCGACCGGCACCGGCCGCGGCGGCCCCGGCTACGAGTTCGCCGACGAGTTCCACGACGACCTCGGCCACGACGGCCCCGGCGTGCTCTCGATGGCGAACTCCGGCCCCGACACGAACGGCAGCCAGTTCTTCGTCACCCTCGACGCCCAGCCGCACCTCGACGGCCGCCACGCCGTCTTCGGGGAGGTCACTGACGGCATGGACGTCGTCGAAGCCATCGGCAACGTCGAGACCGACGCCAACGACAAGCCGACCACCGAGATCACCATCGACCGCATCGAGATCCACGACTGACGCCGTAGCGGACGTCTTTCCTGCAGTCGCGTCTCCTTGACCGGCCGACCGAAAGCCGAAAGACCGGTCGCTCCCAACCCAGTGCCATGAGCGACGCCGACTCCGCCGCGCTGGACCCCAGCGACATCGGCGAAGCCGACGCCCCGCCCGTCGACGAAGCGCCGTACAAGATAATCTTCGAGGCGAACAAGTGCTTCGGCGCGGGCAAGTGCGCCGCCGTCTCCGCCAACTGGGAGATGGACATCTCCACCGGCCTCGCAGACCCCGTCGCGTACTTCTTCGACGAGGACGACCTCCAGCACAACGTCGACGCGGCCGACGCCTGCCCCGCGAAGAAGGGCGACGGCGTCATCCACGTCGTCGACCGCCGCACCGACGAGGAGATCGCGCCCGACCCCAGCGGCGACGGCACGCTCTCCGTCGACTGGTAGTAGCGTGCGGCCGGCCTCGTTCGGCGCACTCTGGACGACCGTCGTTCTCGTCGCCATCTCGGGCGTCACCACCCTCGCGTTCGGTGTCGACTGGACCATCAGCCACCGTTTCGCCATCATCGGCGCGAGCGTCGGCTGGGGCACCTCGGTCGCCATCCGTCGTCGCCGCCGCCGCGGCGCTTGACCGTAACCGACTTCTCCCCGCGCACCCCACCACGAAGATGCGAGGGTGGCCGAGCGGCCAAAGGCGGCGGGCTTAAGACCCGCTCCCGTAGGGGTTCGTGGGTTCGAATCCCACCCCTCGCACGTACCTTTTGCTGCGGTCGCTCGCTTCGCTCGCTCTCTGCTCACGGGCGCGTAGCGCCCGTTCGCACGGCCAGCGGGACCTCTGGTCCCGCTCGGCTGGCAAAAGCTACGCTAAAAGCCGTCGTCACCCCCTTCGGGGGTTCCTCGGCCGCCGCTCCCTGCGGTCGCGGCGTGAACCGCGACCCATCCGGGTCCTTCGGACCGCTCGGGTCGCGGATGCTTGCCGTCGGTCGTGGAGTCCGCTGTACAAATCCGTGTCTTCAACTGTCGGGAACGAGCCAGAAGCCACTGTGAGCGAGAACTCCGACTCACCGGAGACAGTCGTCGACCGCCAGCTAGTCGCGTACAACGACGGCGACGTGGACGCGTTCGTCGCGGAGTTCTCGGCGGACGCTGTCGTCACGGGGTTCGACGACGAGGAGCCGATGGCGGTCGGCGAGCGCGAGATTCGGGAGCTGTACGGCCAGCAGTTCGAAGCCGTCTCGCCCGAGGCGGAGGTCCTGTCGCGCATCGCGCTCGGCGAGTACGTCGTGGACCACGAGCGCGTCGAGCAGGGCGGCGAGGAGATGGAGGCGGTCGGCGTCTACCGGATCGTGGACGGCGAAATCGTGGGCCTCTGGCTCGCCCACGAGTAGCAGTCAGGGGATGGTGTCGAGGTAGCGGTCGGGGTCCTCGTGGAAGATGTCGCCGACGACGACGGCGTCGGCGCCGGCGTCCAGAATCTCTTCGGTCTGTTCGGCGCGCTGGATGCCGCCGCCGTAGAACAGCGCGGTGTCGTCGAGGTACTGGGCGGCGGCTTCGACGTCCTCGGGGCCGCCGTAGGTGCCGGAGTACTCGACGTAGAACACCGGGAAGTCGAAGAACGATTCAGTGGCGAGCGCGGCGCCGGCGACCTGCTCGGGGGTGTAGA
Organism: Halobacterium rubrum; assembly: GCF_021729015.1. Classification (GTDB taxonomy): domain Archaea; phylum Halobacteriota; class Halobacteria; order Halobacteriales; family Halobacteriaceae; genus Halobacterium; species Halobacterium rubrum. The sequence continues at coordinate 629,700 of NZ_JAJQQZ010000001.1, read as the reverse complement.
GGGTGTCGACGCCGGACTCGGCGGCGGCCTTGGAGTCGAGGTTCTGGACGACGTAGCCCTCAGCGAGGACCTTCTCGGAGAGCGCGGTGACGGCGTCGCGGCCCTTCGACTGCACGAGGTCGCCGACGACGGGGAGGCTGGCGCCGGTGAGCTCCGCGGGCTTCTGGCCGACCTCGGTGAAGAAGTCGACGTGCTTGTCGACGAAGTTCGCACTGTCACCGTTGTAGACGGCGGGGACGGAGAGGCGGTCGGCGGCGTCGACGGTGTCCGAGGAGACGTGGCTGCCGCTGTAGGGCTCCTGCCAGACCGGGAGCTGCGGGAACTCGGCCGTGATGCGTTCGATCGTCGCCAGCGTGTTCGCTTCCGTGACGTCGTCGGACCCGCCGACGATCACGAGGTCGGTGTGCCCGAGCACGGACAGGTTCCCGGGCAGCGGGTCGGCCGGGTCGACCTTCGTGATGTGGCTGGCTGCGCGCCAGTCAGTCGTCATTACGGCGGGATTGCCGGAGGTGGGCCTTCAGTCCACCGAAGCCCGGTACGGTCAGGGGACGAGCAGCCACGCGAGCGCGATGGCGAGGGCGGCGCCGGCGAGATTCCCGACCGCGTGGAACGCTGCCGCGCCGAAGCGCGCGTCCTCGACGAGGCCGACGACGTCGACGCTGAACGAGGAGAACGTCGTGAACGCGCCGCAGGCACCAGTGCCGAACAGCAGTGCGGCGTCCTCGCTGGCACCGGCGAACGTGAGTGCGGCGAGCGCGAACGTCCCGAGGACGTTCACGACGAGCGTGCTCGCCGGGTAGCGCTCCATCCGGACGGCCTCGCCGACGCCCCACCGGAGGACCGCCCCGAGCGCGCCGCCGACGCCGACGAGCACCGACGGCGGAACTGGGACGCTGGTCACGCTGCCTCGCCTCCGTACCGGAGCGCGAGCGCGCGGCCGACGAGGACACCGGTGAACCCGAGCGCGTAGTTCGCCGCGACGTTCGCGACCAGCCACAGCGGTGCGAGCACCGCAGTTTCGACGGCGAACGTGCTGTACGTGGTCAGCGAGGAGAGGAAGCCGGTGCCGAGCAGCGTCCGGGCCTCGTCGGCGAGCGCGCTGGTGCCGACGGCCTCGTAGACGAGCGCGCCGAGCGCGAGACTCCCCGCGGCGTTCACGGCGAGGGTCCCGGCCGGGCCGGCTGCCAGCAGCGAGACGAAGTACCGGAGTGTCGCGCCCGCGAACCCACCGGCGGCGACGAGCAGGAGTGCGCGGAGTGCGCGCCGGCGGGTCGGTGGCATCGTGTCGCCGTGGGCGGCCTCGGCACGTATACCCAGCGGAACGCAACGCCCAAGCGGCGCGACGCCGTGTGTCCGTGCAATGAGTGGTGACGTGGCTGGCGAGTTCGAGGCGCACGGTCGCTTCGAGCGCACGAGCGGCAGTGGTGGCGACGACGGCGGGACAGTGTTCGTGCCGACAACGAACGACTGGGACGCCACCGTCGCCGTCTCGTCGGACGGAACGGTCACTGCGGAGGTCGTGGTGCCGACGCTGGACGCCGCGACGAACGACGAGGTCGCCGACGTGGTCGAGGACGGCTGGTACGACACGTTCGAGCGCCGGGTCCGGGACGCCGACAGCGTGACGCACGCCGACGACGTGGACGTGACGAACGTCTCGCGGGTCGGCGGCGACATCACCGTCGAACTCACGGTGGTTCCGCGTTCCGGGAAGGCGGCCGACGACACGCTCGCCCTCGTGAACTACGTGGAGGGCACGTGGTTCCAGGGCGTCGTGCCCGGCTACGACTACGTCGAGAAGGTCCAGGCGATGCGCGAGCAGGCCGCCCAGAACGCACAGGGAACCGACGGCACGCCGCTGTAGCAGCCCCTCCAACCGACAGCAAGCATCCGCGACCCGAGCACCTCGAAGAGGTCGAGGGTCGCGGTTCACGGCGCGAGTGAGCGGTGTGAGGCGTGAGCGAAGCGAACGCCTCTGTTTGTGCGAACGGCGTAGCCGTGAGCACCGCGAACGAGCGGCGGCCGAGGAACCCCCGAAGGGGGTGACGACGGCTTTCAGCGTAGCGTTTGCCAGCCGAGCGGGACACTTTGGTCCTGCTGGCCGTGCGAACGGGCGCTACGCGCCCGTGAGCAGACGAAGGAGCGCAGCAAAAGGTACTACATGGAGATGTACGTCTCGGTGTCTTCGACGCCGTCGGTGTTCTGGATGGTGGTGGCGGCAATCTCTTTGACGTCGGCGGGGGAGTCGACGTCGAGTTTGGCGATGATGTCGACGTCGCCGGCGACGATGTGGGCGTCGACGATGCCGTCGACGTCCGCGATTTCGTGCAGCAGCCGGTCCGCTTCGCCGGTGTTGGCTTTCACCATGACGTAGGCGGTGACCATCTACATCCCCTCCGTGGCGCTGGCGTGCTGCCCGACGAGTATCTGGCGGACGTTGTCGAGGGCGTCGAATTCGGCGAGGACGGCGATGCGGTCGCCGACTTCGAGGGTTTCGTCTGGGAGCGGGAGTGCGAGGGAGCCGTCTTCTTTGCCGAAGGCGAGGATGCGGGCGCCGGCGGGAAGTTCGAGTTCGCTGAGGGTGTAGCCGCGCATGGGGGCGTCCTGAGTGACCGTGAGCTGGACGATCTGGAGGTGTTCGGCGAGGTCGGCGATGGCGGTGACGTTGCCGCCCAGCAGGGCGTTCTTGGCGCCGATGGCGCCGAGGCGTTCGGGGTAGACGATCTCGTCGACTTCGTCGGCGTACTTGCGGTAGATGTTCTCGCGGTAGTCCTCGTCGATGCGGAGGACGGTGCGGCAGCCGTGGTGGTTGGCGACCATGCAGGCGACGAAGTTGGTGTTGAGGTCGCTGGTGAGCGCGCCGACGGCGTCGGCGGCGTCGAGGCCGGCCTCCATGAGGACGTCTTCGCTGGAGCCGTCGCCTTCGATGACGTCGAAGCCTTCGTTTCGGGCGCGTTCGGCTCTGTCGTAGTCTCGTTCGACGAGTGTGACGGTGTGGCCTTCGTTGGCGACGACGCGCGCGGTGCGGGAGCCGACGCGTCCGGCGCCGATGATGACGATGTCCATAGCCCCCTGTATGACGTGACACGACAAATAGGTTTGTAGGGTGTTGGCATGCACCAATGCTTTTGCTGGCTGGCGTCCTACGGGTGAGCATGGTTCACGCGTTCATCATGGTGAGTGCCGGCGCGGGCGCGGCGACAGACGTCTGCGAGCAGATCGCGGACATGGACGGGGTCAGAGACGCCAACGTGGTCGCCGGCCGGTACGACGTTATCGTGGAAGTGGGCGGCGACGAGGTCGGGAGCATCCTCCAGACCGTCTCGAAGGACGTCGGCGCCGTCGCCGGCGTGACCGACACGAAGACGTACATCTCGCTGGCGGCGGCCTGAGCGGGGCGGTCAACAGATGTCGTAACTGGTCGAGACCAGTTCGACACGTCCGTCCGGCGAGCGTTCGAACTTCAGGCGGACGCAGTCGGCGCTCTCGTCCACGTGCTCGGTCGTATCGACCGTCAGCGACTCGCTACCGACCGTCGTCTCGACGACGTACGCGCCGAAGTCCTTCAGGTCTGGGTCGCGAGTGACGTTCCCGGCGGGGTCCTCGTCCGACGAAGCGGGCCCGAGCCGGAACGACGACTCGTAGGCGACAAATCCCTCCCCGATGGGGTTGGTGACGGTCACCGAGACGTCGCAGCCGTCGTCGGCGTGGTTCACGAACCGGAGTCTGTCTACGGCAGTGGTCGTCGGACCCAAGTCGTCGCCGAGACAGCCGGCCGAGGCGGCCGGTACTCCGGTGGAGAGGGCGGCGCAGGCGAGGAACCGACGGCGGCGCATACCCGGGGCGTCACCGCGCGCCGTGAAAATGCTTCCGGCCGACTGCACGCGAGGAGGTGTGCCTTCAGAACTCCATCTCCTGTGGGTCGTGGTCCTCGAGCCAGCCGTCGAGCCACGCCTTCTGGTCGTCGATGCGGGGCGTGCGCTCGGCGTACACGTGGTCGAAGAGTTCGTCGACGTCCGGCTCGCCGACCGCCTCGGCGGCGTCGACGGCGTCGTCGATCTCGGCTTCCGCTTCGTCGAAGCACTCCTCGACGAACCCGTCCTCGACGACGCCCTGCTCGTGGAGGAAGTCGGCGTACCGGTCGAGGGGGTCGGCAGTCCGCCAGTCCGGGAGGTCCTCCTCCTCGGGGCGGTACCGGTCCGGGTCGTCGCTCGTGGTGTGGGCGCCCTGCCGGTAGGTCAGGCTCTCCACGAGCACCGGCTCGCCGGCCTTCGCGTCGTCGAGCGCCTCGGCGACCGTCTCGTGGACGGCCAGCGGGTCGTTTCCGTCGACCTGAACGCCCTCGAAGCCGTACGCCTCGGCTTTGACCGCGATGGAGTCGCTGGCGGTCTGGCGCTCGCGGGGCAGCGAGATGGCCCAGTTGTTGTTCTCGCAGAAGAACACCACGGGGGCGTCGAAGACGCCGGCGAAGTTCATCGCCTCGTGGAAGTCGCCCTCGCTGGTCGCGCCGTCACCGAAGTACGCGACTGCGGCCCGGTCGTCGTCGCCGGCGTAGTCCATCGCCATTCCGGCGCCGACGGCGTGGGGAATCTGGCTGGCGATGGGGACCGCCTGCGGGAAGTTCTGGACGTCGTGGTCGGAGTGGAACTCGGCGTGGCCCCGCCGGAAGAGGAGGATGTCGCTGGCCGGGACGTCGCGCGCCAGCTGCATGGCGTTCGACCGGTAGGTAGGGAACAGCCAGTCGTCGTCCCCCATCGCGTGGGCGGCGCCGACCTGCGAGCCCTCCTGTCCCTTGAACGGCGGGTAGCCCGGCATCCAGCCGCGGCGCTGAAGCGCCAGCGCGCGCTCGTCGAAGTGCCGTGCTCGAACCATGTCTCGGAGGACGGCGCGCGCCTCCGACTCGCTCACGTCGACGGTCTGGAGGTCGCGCTCCCCGATGACGCGGTGCATGTCGGGCCGGACTGCGGGCAGCTACTTACCGATAGCGAAAAGCCCCACGAGCGACTACGGCCGGACATGGTTTCGGCCGCTACCGCCGCCGGCGTCGGCTTCATCGTGTTGCTGCACACCGCTATCGCGGCGTTCGGCGCTCGGTTCTTCCGCGTCACGCTGAGCACCCGGTGGGGGTCGCTCGTCTACACCTTCGTCCTGATTCCGCTGGTCTACGTGCTGACAACCATTGTCCTCGGGTCTCTGGGGCTTGGCGCCGGTGCGTTCGCAGACACTGGCGAGCTCATCGTCGTGACGTGGGCGTTCCCGTTCTTCCTCGGGTGGTCGATCGACCTGTTCTGGCTGCCGGCCCCCGAGGAACTGGAGGATCTACCGGACCACCCGGACGACCAGTAGGAGCGCCGACAGCGTCGGGAAGACCGTCAGCAGGCCGGCGCCGCCGAGCACCGCGGCGGCTTCGAGCGCGTACAGCGCGCCGGGCAGGCCGAACGCCACACCGGCGACGAGCGACCCGGCCAGCACGCGAGCGCCAGCGACCACCGCTGCGTCGGTGGCCCAGACGGCGAGCGCGGCGTCCGCGAGGTCGAACGCGACCAGCCCCGCTATCGCCGCCGGGCGGGACGGCCGGGTCGAGGGACCGCTGCCACCGCCGGGCCACAGCACGCGGAAGCGCTCGGGGAACAGCGGCGGCAGTCGAATCGGCGGCAGCGAGAACGAGAAGTCGCCACTGGCGTCGTCGCCGGCACCAGTAGTGCCGTCGCGGCCGCCAGCGTGTTCGTCGTCGCCGGCGGCGGCGTCCGTGTCGGAGCCGTCGCGCCGGTCGTCAGCCATCGTCGGCGTGGAGCACACGCCCGAGCACGTCCTCGGCGTCCTCGATGACGGCTTCCGGCGACTGCGTGGCGTCGATGCGCACGAACCGCTCGGGGTCGTAGTCGACGAGCTGTTCGTAGTTCTGGCGGACGTCGGCGAGGAACTCCGCCTGCTCGAACTTGTTCGTCGCGCCCGACCGAGCCGCGCCGGTCTCGGGGTCGACGTCGAAGTACAGCGTCAGGTCCGGCGGGCGTGTCCACGGCTGGTGGATGCCGCGGACGTACTCCATCGCGCGGTTGATCTCGCCGTCCAGGGCCGCCCCCTGGTAGGCGTACCGGGAGTCGGAGTAGCGGTCGGAGACGACGACGTCGCCGCGTTCGAGCGCCGGTTCGACCACGCGGGAGAGGTGGTCGGCGTGGTCCGCGGTGAACAGGAACAGTTCCGCGAGCGGGTCGGCGTCGTCGGCGACTTCCGAGCGCCGGACGGCCTCGCCGTACCACGAGTCCGTCGGTTCGGCCGTGAACGTGAAGCCGTCGTCGTCGTCGCCGCTGCGGGCGTCCCGGAGCGCCTCCCAGACTGTCGTCTTCCCGCTGCCGTCGATGCCCTCCAGCGTGACGAGCATACATTGTGGCACGGACAGCGACGTACAAACGGCTTCGGGTTCGCCGACAGCGGGGGCGCCCGCCCCGTGGCATACTTTTAGGGAGGCAGCGCTCCTGAGTGGGGCCATGGACGTGTTGGTTACTGGCGGTACGGGATTTATCGGGACGCACGTGTGCCGGGAGCTGGACGACCGTGGACACGACGTGACGGCGTTCGCGCGGAACCCGGACGGCGCCGACCTGCCCGCGAGCGTCGAACGGGCCGTCGGGGACGTCACGGCGTACGACACGGTCGCCGAGGCCGTCGAGGGGCACGACGCGGTGGTTAACCTCGTCGCGCTGTCGCCGCTGTTCAAGCCCAAGCAGGGCGACCGCCGCCACCTCGAGGTCCACCTCGGCGGGACCGAGAACGTGGTCACCGCGGCCGAGGAGGCGGGCGTGGAGTACGTCCTCCAGATGTCTGCGCTGGACGCCGACCCTGACGGGTCGACGGCGTACCTGCGAGCGAAGGGGCGCGCCGAGGAGGTCGTGCGGTCGTCGGACCTCGAGTACACCATCTTCCGGCCGTCGGTGGTGTTCGGCGACGGTGGCGAGTTCGTGGGGTTCACGAAGAAGCTCACGACGCCGTACGTGACCGGCCTGCCGGGCGGCGGGAAGTCGAAGTTCCAGCCCATCTGGGTGCAGGACCTCGTGCCGATGCTGGCGGACGCCGTCGAGGACGAGTCCCACTGGGGCGAGACGTACGAGATCGGCGGGCCGGAGTCGCTGACGCTGGCCGACGTCGCGCGGCTGGTGTACCGCGCCGAGGGGAAGTCCGTCCGGGTGCTCCCGGTGCCGATGCCGCTGGCGGCAATCGGGCTGACGCTCGCGGACCCGCTGCCGTTCGTGCCGATGGGCTCCGACCAGTACCGGTCGCTGAAACTCGACAACACGACCGACAGCAACGACGTTGGCGCGTTCGGGGTCGACGCCGGGGAGCTGACGTCACTCGAGGACTATCTGGCCGTCCATTGACGGCGCTCCGGAGTGCGCCGTGCCGTCCGGTCGCGGACGGTAGGGTGCTCTTAAACGTCGACACGGGGCACTGAACTGCCGGTAGCTGGCCATTAAAGTTAAAGGAAGGGGAGGAGGCGGTTCGCTCGTCGACTCGAGTTCGTTCGTCTTACGCCCCCTACCTCCACAAAACGAGTAACACGTGGCTACCGTCGGACACTCGTCTGCAAAAGGCTTATACAGCCGTTGGCGCTTTACCTTGGCAAAGGGTTCCGTATGAAACTCGCAATGATCGGGTTCGGTCAGGCGGGCGGGAAAATACTCGATAAGTTCATCGAGTACGACAAGCGCCACGGTTCGGACATCGTGCGCGCCGCTGTCGCCGTCAACACCGCCAAGGCCGACCTAATGGGTCTGGAGCACGTGCCGCAAGAGAACCGCGTCCTCATCGGGCAGTCCCGCGTCAAGGGACACGGGGTGGGCGCGGACAACGAGCTCGGCGCGGAGATCGCCGAGGAGGACATCGACGAGGTACAGGGGGCCATCGACTCGATTCCTGTCCACGAGGTCGACGCGTTCCTCGTCATCTCTGGGCTCGGTGGTGGCACCGGCTCCGGTGGTTCGCCCGTCATCGCGAAACACCTCAAGCGCATCTACACCGAACCCGTCTACGGCCTCGGCGTGCTCCCCGGGAGCGACGAGGGCGGCATCTACACGCTGAACGCCGCGCGGTCCTTCCAGACGTTCGTCCGGGAGGTCGACAACCTCCTCGTGTTCGACAACGACGCCTGGCGGAAGTCGGGTGAGTCCGTCCAGGGCGGCTACGACGAGATCAACGAGGAGATCGTCACACGCTTCGGCATCCTCTTCGGCGCGGGGGAGGTCGAGCAGGGCGGCGACGTCGCCGAGTCCGTCGTGGACTCCAGCGAGATCATCAACACGCTCGCGGGAGGCGGCGTCTCCACCATCGGGTACGCCTCCGAGACCGTCGACAACGACGGCGGCAGCGGAAGCGGGCTACTGTCGCGGTTCAAGGGTGACGACGACCCGGTCGAGGACTCGGCGTCGACGACGAACCGCATCACGAGTCTCGTGCGGAAGGCGGCGCTCGGTCGGCTGACGCTCCCCTGCGAGATCGAGGGCGCGGAGCGCGCGCTGCTCGTGACCGCGGGGCCGCCGAAGTACCTGAACCGGAAAGGCATCGAGCGCGGCCGCAAGTGGCTCGAGGAGCAGACCGGCTCGATGGAGGTCCGGGGTGGCGACTACCCGGTGCCGGACTCCCAGCAGGTCGCGTCCGTCGTGATTCTGTCCGGCGTGAACAACGTCCCGCGCATCAAGGAGCTGCAGGAAGTCGCCATCGAAGCGCAGGACAACATCGACGAGATTCGGGAGGAAAGCGAAGACAACTTGGAGGAGTTAGTCGAAGACGACGATGATGAACTCGAGCCGTTATTCTGAGCTCGGGGCCGTCCTCGCCGTCGTGACGCTACTCGCAGTGGCCGCGGTGCCGGTAGCCGCGGTGTCGGTCGACGGGGACGCGCCGGGCACGGCGCAGGTCGGGGAACAGCAGTCGACAACGTTCGAAGTGACCGACCCGTTCAGCGACTACGAGCAGTGGACACTTCGGGCGGAGACGCAGCTGACGGACGTCACGTGGCAGGTCCAGACGTTCGACAACGCGGGCAACCAGGTGAGCGAGGAGACGCTGACGGGTCAGGAGATGACCTACCAGCTCCAGGCGTCGTCGGGCGTGACGCGCGTCGAGGTCAGCATCGAGGGCACGGTGCCGCAAGCGTCGGCCTTCGAGTGGAGCTACGACCCCGAGCAGACGATCACGTACGCGTCCTTCGAGCAGACCCAGGAGGGCGGGTCGAGTACGGTGCTGTCGACGTTCGACACGCGACCGTACACCTCCGCCAGCCAGGAGGCGCGGACGGCGATCAGTGACGCCCAGACCGCTATCGAGAGCGCACAGTCCGGCGGCGCGAGCGTCAGCGGCGCCGAGGGCGACCTCGAGGACGCCATCGAGTTCTACAATACGGGGAACTTCGAGGAGGCGGCCAATAACGCGGAGGAGGCCGAGTCCGCTGCGAACAACGCGGCGAGTTCGGCCCAGCAGACCCAGTTGCTCCTGTACGGGGGCGTCGCGCTGGTGCTGGTGCTGGTGGTGGCCGGAATCGGCTACTGGTACCTCCAGCAGCGGGACACGTACGACAAGCTGGGCTGACGATGCGGACGGTCGTGCCGTTCGACCCGCGGAATCCGAACTCTCGCCTCGCTGCGGTTTTCGACGGTGACGGCGGAGACGACGAGCGGGAGCGCCGCGAGTTCGCGGAAGCGATGCTGGCGGACGTGCTGGACGCCGTGCGGGGCGCTGGCGGGGAGCCGGAGTTGCTGGCGACGGCGTCAGTCGACCGAGACGTGGGGGTGCCGGTGTCGGTCGACGACCGGTCGCTGTCCGTCGCCGTACAGGATGTACTCGACGAGGAAGCGCTGCCGGTGGCGGTGGTGATGGCGGACCTCGCGCTCGCCACGCCCGATTGCGTCGGGCGGCTGTTCGACGCCGACGGCGACGTGGTGATCGCGCCCGGGACGGCGGGCGGGACGAACGCGCTGGTCGTCCGCGAGCCCGGGTTCGCCGTCGACTACCACGGGGCGTCGTTCCGGGACCACGTCGCGGCGGCGGAGCGGGCCGGACTGGACGTGACGACCGTGGACTCGTTCCGGCTGGCTGTGGACGTCGACGACGAGCAGGACCTCGTGGACGTGCTGGTGCACGGTGGCACGGACAGCCGGGCGGCCGACTGGCTCGCCGACGCCGGGTACGCGCTCGCAGTGCGGGACGGCGAGCCGGTGGTCGAACCCAACGACTAAGCGCCCGAACCCCGGACGGGTGGGTATGAACTGGAGTCCGTTCGCGCGGGCGTTCGGGGCGCTCGTCGGCGTCGGCGCGCTCGCCGTCGCGCTGTTCGCGGTGCTGGTGACGGCGCTGGGTGCGGCGGGCGTGCCGCGGTGGATGGCGACGCCGACGGCCGCGGGCGCGGTCGTGCCGGCGATACTGGCGCTGGCCGACGCGTACACGCCGCTGGGGAACAACGAGCGGACGGAACTGCTGAAGCGACAGCCCAGTAGCGCGCTCGTCGCGGACCTCGCGCTCGCCGGCGCGACGGGCGGCGTGGTCGCGGGACTAGGTGCCGTGGCGGTGCTCGGGCCGTCGGTCGCCGGGCTGGCGCGGACGGCGGTCGTCGGCGCCGCCGTGGCGCTGGGGTACGGCGTGTTCGTCGCGCGGAACTACGACATCTACCGGCCGGGGGGGCCGGCCGCGGCGTCGGCGGCAGTGGCCGGTGGTGACAGCGAGGGCGAGCCGTGACCGGGATTCCGGGCGCCGACGAGTACGGCGTCGACGTCTCGGTTCGCGAGAGCGACGTCGAGCGCGCGCTGGAGGTTCGGCCGGCGGACGTGGAGCCGGCTGACGAGCTCACGTTCGCGCGCAACGTCTTCCTGCCGCTGACGACTGCGTGCCGGTACACGTGTACGTACTGCACGTACTACGACGTGCCCGGGGAGGCGAGCCTGCTGAGCCCCGGGGAGATCCGCGAGCAGTGCCGGGCGGGCGCCGAGGCGGGCTGCACGGAGGCGCTGTTCACGTTCGGTGACGACCCGGACGACCGCTACACTGCCGTCCACGACCAGCTCGCGGAGTGGGGCTACGACTCCATCCACGAGTACCTGCGGGCTGCCTGCGAGATCGCCCTCGAGGAGGGGCTGTTGCCGCACGCGAACCCCGGCGACCAGACCAGAGCGCAGATGGAACTGGTCGCTGACGTGAACGCGTCGATGGGCGTGATGCTGGAGACGACGGCGGACGTGCAGGCCCACTCCGGCTCCCGCGCGAAGAACCCCGGCCAGCGCCTGCACACGATTCGGACAGCGGGCGAACTCGGTGTGCCGTTCACGACCGGCATCCTCGTGGGTATCGGCGAGAGCTGGCGGGACCGCGCGGAGAGCCTGCTCGCCATCCGGGCGCTCCACGAGCGCTACGGCCACGTCCAGGAGGTCATCGTGCAGCCGGTGAGCCCGAACGAGCGCTGGGACGAGGCGCCGCCGGACGAGGCGACGATGCGGCGGGCGGTGGCGATGGCCCGGGGCGTGCTCCCCGAGTCGGTGGCCGTGCAGGTGCCGCCGAACCTCGCCGACGCCCGGGCGTTGCTGGACTGCGGTGTGGAGGACCTCGGCGGCGTCTCACCCGTCACCGAGGACTACATCAACCCCGACTACGCGTGGCCGGCGGTCCGCGAGCTGGAGGACATCGCGGACCACGGCGGTGTGGGGCTCCGGGAGCGGCTGCCCATCTACGAGCGGTTCCTGCCAGACGAGGGCGTCGAGAACGAGTGGGTGAGCGAGCGCATCGGCGAAGCCATCCGGGACGGTGAGCGCTACCGGTCGGTGCTGGCGGACTGACCGGCAGCGGTCCGGTTGGAGCGGCTGTTCTACGGCGGTTCAGAGGTCGTGGCGGGCGGCGAAGTTCCCCAGCGGCTTCCTGACGAGCACGTAGACGGCGGAGAGCGCGACCATCGCGGCGGTGAGTTCCCGGACCGGACTGCCGAACAGCAGCAGGCCGGGCAGCGAGAGCGTGGCTGCGGCGGCGAGGTCGCGGGGCGAGCCGTCGTAGGGAATCCACCGGCGGGGCGGAATCCACTCGCCGCGGTGGTGCGAGTAGACGCCGCGCTGGTCGTCGTTGTCCCAGGGGCGGGCGCCGAGGCCGCCGCCGAAGGCGTCGCTGACGGAGTGGACGGCCGCGGACAGCGCGAAGAACGCGGCGGCGACGGTCTCCGGCGCGGGCCAGACGACCGCGACGGGGAGTACAGCGAGGACGGCGAGCCAGTAGTGTTCGGGGAAGTGCAGCGTCCGGCGGTGGGCGACGACGGCGACATCGAGGTCCGGGAAGACGCCGCCGGCGATGGCGCCGAGCGCGGCGGGTACAGCGAACTCGGGGGCGACCGGAAGGACGAGTGTCGCGAGGCAGACGCCCATCGCGGCGTGCGTCGTGGCCATCATGGCGTCAGTCGTCGGCGGCGCCGGCTGGCGTGGTGCGTTCCGGGACGAGCGGCGTGCCGTCGGCTTCGGGGCCGAGCCGGGGGCCGAGCACGTCGGCGTCGGGGTCGAGGACGCGGCGCTCGGTGTAGTCCGTGGAGCGCTCGACGGGCGTGCGGCCGATGGCCGAAATCATCTCGGCGTAGTCGGCGACCGACCGGAACTCGCCGTGCTGGCCGCCGGCGCGCTTCGTGATCTCCTCGCTGAGGATGGTGCCCATGAAGTCGTCGGCGCCGCAGTTCAGGAGTTTGAGGCCCTTCGCGTCGCCGAACTTCACCCACGAGGACTGGATGTGGTCGACGTTGTCCAGATAGAGGCGGGAGACGGCGATCATGAGTTCGTCCTCGGCGTCGCTGGCACCCGAGTCGACCACGCCGCGTTCGTAGAGTGGGGTCTGCTCGTGGACGAACGAGAGCGGGACGAACTCGGTGATGTTGCCGGTGCGGTCCTGGAGGTCCCGGACGACGTCGAGGTGCTTCACGCGGTGGGCGGCGTTCTCGACGTGGCCGTACATGATGGTGGAGGTCATCGGGAGCCCGGCGTCGGCGGCTGCCTCCATCGCGGCGACCCACTCGTCGGTCGTCATCTTCCCGGGGCAGATGACGTCCCGGACCTCGTCGACGAGAATCTCGGCAGCCGTCCCGGGGACGGTGTCGAGTCCGGCGTCGGCCAGCGTCCCGTAGACCTCGTCGTAGCCCCAGTCGACGCCGCGCTGGGCGTGGTGGGCTTCTTCGGGCGTTATCGAGTGGACGTGGGCGCCGGCCTCGCTCATCGCCGCAATCTGGTCGACGTACGTCGTCGGATCGGTGTCGTACACCTCCGGGGGCTTGTAGTTGTGCTCGGGGTTCTCGGAGTCGAGGACGGCGCGGTGGGCGTCGTTCAGGCCGAACGCGGGGTGGAGGCCGGAGACCGAGGTGACCTCGGAGACGCCGCGCTGGACGGCGTCGGCGACGGCCGCCTTCGACTCCGCGGGGGTCTTCGTGAAGCCTGCGTGGGTCTCGTCGTTGTCGGCCTCGAACCGGTGGGCGGTGTCCTTGAAGTTACAGAACAGGCAGCCCGTGTTGCAGGCCGTGGTGACGTTGTTGTTGAGGTTCGCGACGAACGTCACCTCGTCGCCGACGACCTCTGCGCGGCGGCGGTCGGCGGCCTCGAGGACGAGTTCCTTGCGCCGGGGGTCGATGCCCTCACTGTCGGTGCCGGTCGTCATGAGTTCGACGCCGTCGTCCACCGAGAGCCGGTCGCCGTCGCGTGCCTTCCCCAGCGCGTTCTCGAACGACTGGTCGGTCTCGGGGACCACGTCGAAGTCGAGGTCGGCGCTGGCGTCGCTCATTGTCGATGGCACTGCTCGCACGGCCAAAAACCCTGCCACAGCGGCAGGCCCCCGTGCGACACCACGAACGTGCACATCTCCAGTCCGAACCGGGGGTTTGTGGGCACGAGAGTGAAAGATTGATGGGGTGGGGTCGCGGGTGTAGCGGTATGGCGAGCGTCAAGGACCTCCGCGTCGAGTCAGACCCCACCCGGGACGCGCTCGGTCGGGGCGTCTTCGAGTTCAGCGACCGGTACTCCGTCTTCGACTGGGGCGAGATGCCCGACTTGATTCCGGGGAAGGGTGCGAGCCTCTGCACGATGGGCGCGTTCAACTTCGAGCTCCTCGAGGCCGAGGGCGTGCCGACGCACTACGAAGGGGTCCGCGCGGAACCACGTTCCGCGGACAGCGCGAGCGAGAAGCACGGCGACCCGCGAGCGAGCACACCCGACGGCGACACCGTCGCCCTCGCGGACGCGCCCGAGGTGCCGAGCGAGATGGTCGTCGGCCTCACGCAGGTCCCCGACCTGCCCTTCGAGGGCGGCGCCTACGACTACGACCAGTACCACGAGGCGGCGGGCGAGAACTACCTCGTGCCGCTGGAGGTCGTGTTCCGCAACAGCGTGCCCGTCGGGTCGAGCCTGCGGACGCGGTGTGACCCCGCCGACGTCGGCCTCGAGGCGAGCGAGTGGCCCGACGAGCCCGTCGACCTCCCGGACACCGTCGTGGAGTTCTCCACGAAGTACGAGGAGCAGGACCGCTACCTCTCGAATCCCGAAGCCGACCGCATCGCCGGCGCGGCCGGCATCGCCGAACTGGACGCGCTCGCTCGGCGCGTGAACGAGGTCGTCACGGAGCGCGCCGCCGAGACCGGGTTCGTCCACGAGGACGGCAAGATCGAGTGCCTGTACGTCGACGGCGAGCTCCGGGTGGCCGACGTCGTCGGGACGTTCGACGAGAACCGCTTCCGGTTCGACGGCCGCGAGGTCTCCAAGGAGGCGGTGCGGCAGTTCTACAAGCGCAGCGACCCCGACTGGGTCGAGGCCGTGAAGGCGGCCAAGCAGGAAGCCGACGAGCGCGGCGTCGCCGACTGGAAGTCGCTGTGCGAGGCGTCTCCGGACCCGCTGCCGCCCGAGATTCTGCAGGCGACCGCGGACCTGTACGCGGCGGGCGCGAACCGCTACACGGGCCACGAGTGGTTCGCGGACGCGCCGCCGCTCGGGGAGGCGCTGTCCGCGTTCGAGCCGGAGTGACGATGCGGCGACGCTGGGCCGGCGTCGCTGTCGCGCTCGCGGTCGTCGTGCTCGCGACGTCGCTCGTGCCGGTTCCGGACGGCGACAGTGTCCCGACCGGCGCCGACAAGCTCGCGCACCTCGCCGGGTACGCGGCCGTAGCGTTCGCGGCGACGCGCGCCGTGGAGGACGCCGGCCGGCGGACGCTCGTGAGTGTCGTTCTCGCCGTCTCCGGGTTCGGTGCGGGCGTCGAAGTGCTCCAGCCGATGGTCGGTCGTGGGGCGAGCCTCGGCGACGCCGTCGCGAACCTCGCGGGCGCCGCCGTCGGCGCCGTCGCCGCCGCGGTCAGTCGAAGCCGCTGACGAGCGTCACGACCCACTGCGCGGGGTCGGGGCCGGCCCGCACTTCCACCCGCGTCACCCACTTCACCCACTGGAACCCGCGGCGGCCGGGGGCGA
The DNA here is from genome assembly GCF_021729015.1 of Halobacterium rubrum. GTDB lineage: Archaea > Halobacteriota > Halobacteria > Halobacteriales > Halobacteriaceae > Halobacterium > Halobacterium rubrum. Next base: position 614,252 of record NZ_JAJQQZ010000001.1, on the reverse strand, counting down.
CCAGCCGGACCGGCGCGCCGTGGCCGTGCGTCAGCGGCTCGCCGCCGACGTGCGTCGCGAGCAGGGCGTCGCGCGCTTCGTCGACGGGCAGCGTCCACCGGTAGCCCGTGACGGAGACGAACCGGACGTGGCTGGCGCCGTCGGTCGTGCCGCCGGCGGCGTCGAGCAGGTCGGCGACGCGGACTCCCTGCCACGCCTGGACGGTGTACCAGCCGCTCGTGCAGTCGAGGAGCGCGCGCTCCGCGTCGCCGGCCGCCACTTCGTCGACGGGCAGGGCCAGCGAGTCCGCGACGCGGCCGGTGACGGCGAGCTGGTAGGATTCCACGTCGACGGGCTGGGGGTCGTCGGCGACCCACGACGTGACGGGGAAGGCGTCGTTGCCGTCGCCCTCGCGTGGCTGGGAGCCCGTGAACCGGCGGTCGGCGCCAGCCGTGCCGAGCACACGGTTCGCCGCCTGCTGGGCGCGGTACGTGACGGCGCCGGCGACGAGCAGCGCGCTGTACTGGAGCGCGGTGCGCCGGCCCTCGACGTCCTCACGGCGCGGCAGCCGGAACCGGGTGGCGGCGTGCAGCGGCACGACGACCAGCAACAGCAGGCCGAACGCGACGTGGACGGACAGCAGCGTCCACAGCGAGACACGGACGTCGAGGCCGAACACCCACGCGACGCCGGTGCCGAGCGCGCCGACGGCGGCGACGGCGGCGAGCACGGACAGCGCGGTGGAGCGCCGCCAGCGTCGTGGGTTCGTGAGGTTCCGGCGGACCCGAGCGAGCTTGAACGCCAGCAGCGCGACGATGGCGACGCCGAGTGCGCGGTGGGCCCAGAACACCGGCCAGTCGGACGGCGTCCCGAGGGTGAACGAGACCAGGCCGGTGACGGCTTCGGCGGCGACGAGCGCGAACAGCGACCAGTCGACGAGGCGGGGCCGCGGCTCCAGCCAGTCGACGGCCGCAGCGAGCGCGCCCCGGACGGACATGCCGTGTGCTACGTGTTCGTGGCACAAGAACGGCGGGTCGCAGGAGGGTCGTGGCGAACTGCGCGACCGGTGTCGACAGCCCGCCGGTGCGGGCCGACTCGTCAGTCGAGTTCCTCGACGTCGGCGTCTGCGGCGTTGGTCTTCACCGACTCGATGCCCTCGCGGGCCTTCTGTTTGGACGCGTACCCCTCGCCGGAGTCCGCGATGATGTTGCCGTTGTCGTGTTCGAGCCGCCAGCGGTACTGTCCGGCCTCGTCCTCGTACAGTTCGAAGGTCGCTTTGCTCACGTTCGTGGCCTCTCCCGGAACCACTAAAACGGTTTAGATTTGTGGGATGCTGTCACACTAGTTGCGGAGTGGTGTTCGGTCGACGGGGCCGCCGGACCCAGACGAAGCCGATTTACGGCCGCGAGTCCTGTTCGCGGGCAATGAGCGAGCCGAGCGCGGAGGTCTACGAGCGTGGGCGGGGGATGGACGCCCACAACAAGGTGATGCGGGAGCTGCGGGACGAGAAGGGGGCCAAGGACTACGACCCCCGGGAGCCCACGCGGGTCTGGCTGGACGAGGACAACACGCCCGACGGCGTCTACGACAGCCTCACCATCATCCTGAACACGGGCGGCTGCCGGTGGGCGCGGGCCGGCGGCTGCACGATGTGCGGGTACGTCGCCGAGTCCGTCGAGGGCGGGTCGGTCGCCCACGAGGACCTGATGGCACAGATCGACGAGTGTCTCGCCCACGAACGGGAGGAGGCCGACGAGGAAGCCGGGCTCATCAAGATCTACACGAGCGGGTCGTTCCTCGACGAGCGCGAGGTCCCCGCCGAGACCCGGCAGGCCATCGCCGAGACGTTCGCGGACCGCGAGCGCATCGTCGTGGAGAGCCTGCCGGACTTCGTCGAGCGCGAGAAGCTCGCGGACTTCACCGGCGTCGGCCTGGAGACGGACGTGGCGGTCGGGCTGGAGACGGCGACCGACCGGGTGCGCCACGACTGCGTGAACAAGTACTTCGACTTCAGCGACTTCGAGGCCGCCTGCGCGGAGGCGCTGGAGGCCGACGCCGGCGTGAAGGCGTACCTCCTCATGAAGCCGCCGTTCCTCTCCGAGAGCGACGCCATCGAGGACATGCAGTCCTCGATTCGGCGCTGTGCGGCCGTCGAGGGCTGCCACACGGTGTCGATGAACCCGACGAACGTCCAGCAGTACACGATGGTCGACCAGCTGCACTTCCGCGGCGGCTACCGGCCACCGTGGCTCTGGTCGGTCGCAGCGGTGCTGGAGTCGACGGCGGACGTCGACGCCATCGTCGTCTCGGACCCGGTCGGCCACGGCAGCGACCGCGGGCCGCACAACTGCGGGGAGTGCGACGACCTCGTGCAGAAGGCCATCAAGGACTTCGACCTGCGGCAGGACCCGTCGGTGTTCTCGGAGGTGTCCTGCGAGTGCGAGGCGACCCACGACGTGGTCGTCGAGCGGGAGACCGCCTACAACCTCCCGCTGGCCGAGTGACGGCCGGCGGGCGACCTCACGTCGACAGCTCCGAGTCCCCGGCGAGCACCCGGTAGCTCTCCAGCGTCCCCGCCATCGAGGGGGCGTCCTCGTCGTCGTGGCGCTGCGTGCCGTAGTCCATCCACTGGCCGCGCGTGTAGCTGTACATCTCGAAGCCCGTGGTCGTCTCGAGGACGACGTCCACGACCGCGTCCTCTGGGGCGTCGTCGGGGACGACCGTGGAGCGCACGCCGTCGTCGTGGTCCATCACCCAGACGGCGCGCACGTCCTCGGCGGCGTCGAGGTGGTCGCTGGCTTCGCTCGGGGACAGCGGGCGGTCCGGCCAGTCGTCGCCGGCCGGTGCTGGTTCGTCCATGAGTGCGCTAGGCGCGGGCGCCGTATCGGCGTTTCCCCGGGGCCGGCGCTACTCGGCGAAGTAGCTCGTGAAGAACCCGGAGAGGAACGCCGACACCGCGACGGCGAGGGCGACCTGTTCGAGCTCCCAGGGGCCGTCGCCGTCGTCGGCGGCGAGCAGGGTGGCGGCGACGCTGACGACGAGCGAGACGATGCCGTTCGTGAGGTGTTTGCCGAAGCCCATGCGTGGGTATGCGGAGACGAGCGGCTACACTGTTTCGGTGGCGGCACTGTGCGAGCCACCAGCAGGGGCCTCGGCTCAGTGTCCGGCGGAGCGGGGGTCGACAGTCGCTGGTCGAGCGGTGACCTGTCAGCGAGTTCGGAAAAACCACTAAATCCCCAGGGTGTTAATAATTAAGCAAGAGTCAAAACGAAATTAAATCGGTGGCTTCTTCTATCAGTCCCCCATAGCGTCTGCTCCGCGCCGCTATCACCCGAGCACTGGCGCGGCAGCTCGTAGCGCCCGCAGACCACCCCGCAGTCTCGACGCCACCATGCCAGCCAACTCCCCAGCCGACGGTACCGGCAGTGCCCAGTCTCTGACAGTCACCCCCGACCCCGCCGACGCGACCGACCGACGATGACCGGCGACGACCCCACGCACCCCGAGACCATCGACTGGGGGGCGTTCTGGGCCGACGCCGACGACGAGGACCGCGAGAGCGCGAACGCCGCAGCCCACCACGCCGTCGACCTCGTGCCAGCGTTCGCCGCCGAGCGCGGCGCGCCGGCGACCGTGGCCGACGTGGGCTGCGGGGGCGGCGCCCTGACGTTCGCGCTGGCCGACCGCTACTCCGACGCCGAGGTCGTCGGCTACGACGCCGCCGCGTCGGTGCTGTCCGAGAGCCGCGAGCGCGCGGCAGAGCAGGACGCGTCGAACGTCGCCTTCGAGCGCGGCGTCCTCCCCGACTTCGACCCTGGCCGTCAGTTCGACCTCGTGGCGTGCTGTCACACCCTCGAGTACGTCGCCGACTCGGAGACGGCGCTCCGGTCGCTGTACGACGCCGTCGCGCCCGGCGGCGACCTCGTGCTCACGTACACGAACGACCTCGGGCGAGCGCACTACGGCCGCGTCCTCGACGATCCACCCGAGGAAGTCGACCCGCAGCGGTACGCCGAGCGGTTCGGTCTCGTCGTCGACGGCGAGAGCACGCTGTCCTACGACGCCATCCACGACGCACTCGACACGTGGCCGCGGAGCTTCTGGGCGGTCGTCGACAAGCCCGAGGAGCGCTGGATGTGGCGCAACCACCCGCTCGTCTGGGTGCCGAAGTAGCAGTCAGCCCGCCGGCCGGCCGCGAGCCAGCCCGACGGTATTGGTCCGGTTCTGGAACCACGGGACTGCGACGCCGTTCAGTCGCTCGTGGGCGGTCTCGAAGGTCGTCCCCGAGGGGGCGTCCTGGCCGACGTACGTCCCGAACTGGGTGTGGTTGACGCCCGGCACCACCACGACGCGCGCCGACCCGGGGAGGTTCGCGAGGGAGTCCTCGTACGCCGCCCGGTTCAGGACGCCGTCGTCCGCCCCGGCGACGCTCAGCACGGCGAGGTCCGCGCGGTCGGAGACGTCCACGTCGCAGTAGGAGCCGTACAGCACCAGCCCGGAGACGTCCTCGCTCCCGGCGGCGTACCGGCACGCCATCGCGCCGCCGAGAGAGTGCCCCCCGACGTACCACTCCTCGACGCCGTCTCGGGCCGCCATCGCGCGCTCGGCGGCGTGCGGGCGAACGCCCGTGTTCGCCAGCCCGTAGTCGACGACGGCGAGGTTCAGCGGGAGCTTCGGGACGACGACGGTGACGCCGGCCTCGCTCGCGAGCGGGGCGAGCGACTCGACGTAGGCGTCCGGGTGAACGCGCGCCCCGGGGTAGAACACGAGGCCCGTGTCCGTGTCGGTCCCCGTCGGCCGGAGGACGTACCCGCCTGCGCCGGTGCGCTCGACGGTGACGTCGTCCCGGGCCTCGACGCCGGCGACGCTCCCACGGGCGTCGTGGTAGGGCGTCGCCGCCCACCCGACGCCGACAGCGGCGGCGACCACGAGGAGGCCAACGACCCAGACGGCGACCCGTTCCCGCCGGCGACGGGCGACCAGCGCGGACCGACCCGAGCGGCTCATGGTCGTAGCTGTCGGCGCGACCGACAAAGAACCGCCCGGTCGTCGGCCCCGGTCGGGCGACGACCGACTGGTGGTCGTGGGAACGTTGTTGGGCGTGGCGCCCCTCGAACGAGATATGCCAACAATTCACTACCAAAGTCGGGAGATCGAGTGCGAGGCGGGCGCCGTGCTCCGCGACGCCCTCAAAGACGCCGGCGAGACGCCGCACAACGGCCTCGCGGACAGCCTGAACTGCCGGGGGATGGCGACCTGCGGGACGTGTGCAGTCGAAGTGTCCGGCGAGGTCAGCGAGCCGACGAGCCAGGAGGAGCGCCGGCTGTCGTTCCCGCCCCACGAGTCGGACAGCGGGCTGCGGCTGGCCTGCCAGACGAGCGTCAAGGGCGACGTCACCGTCACGAAACACGACGGCTTCTGGGGGCAGAAGGTCGAGGACGGGGGTGGAGACGCGTAGCGGTCAGGCGAACGCGCTGAGGACGCCCTGGCCGTCGGTGGCGCCGAGTTCGGGGAGCGTCGCGCGCTCGGGGTGGGGCATCATGACGGCGACGTTGTCGCGGTCGCCGGTGAGGCCGGCGACGGCGCCCGTCGAACCGTTCGGGTTCGCTTCGTCGGTCACCTCGCCGTCGGCGTCGCAGTACCGGAAGAGCACGCGGTCGTCGGCGACGAGGTCGTCGTAGGCGTCCTCGCCGATCTCGAAGCGGCCCTCGCCGTGCGCGATGGGGACTTCGAGGACGTCACCCTCGCTGTAGGCGGCGGTCCACGGCGTGTCGGCGTTCTCGACGCGGAGGTGGACGCGCTCGCACTGGAAGCGCGCGCTGGCGTTCGTCGTGAACGCGCCCGGCGTCATGCCGGCCTCGCAGCCGATCTGGGCGCCGTTGCAGACGCCGAGGACGGGGACGCCGTCGTCGGCGAGCGCGCGGACCTCGTCCATGACGGGCGACTGGGCGGCCATCGCGCCGGCCCGGAGGTAGTCGCCGTACGAGAAGCCACCGGGGACGACAACGCCCTCGGTGTCCGCCGGGAGGCCGTCCTCGTGCCAGACGATGTCGGCGTCGACGCCCAGGTACTCGAGGGCACGGACGGCGTCCCGGTCGCAGTTCGAGCCGCCGAAGCGGACGACCGAGACCGTCACGCGAGCCACCCCCGGTGGCGAGTGTGACGTCGAAAGTCGCAGCCCGCAAAGCGCAGCGAGCAGGACCGTCTTTCGGAAGTCATTCGCGGGGTTCGACCGCCACGTCGTAGTCGTGGATGGTCGGGTTGGCGAGGAGGCGTTCGGCCATCTCGTCGGCGCGCTCGGCCGCCTCGTGTTCGTCGTCTGCGTCGAGGTCGATCTCGAAGCGGTCGGCCGACCGGAGGTCGCCGAGTTCGAACCCGAGGCGCTCGAGCGCCTGCTGGGTGGTCTCGGCCTCGGGGTCGAGGACGCCCCGCTTCAGTCGGACCGTCACCGTGGCGGTGTACGCGGTCATCACCGTAGTGTGGTCGACCGTGCCCAATTACTCTTGTGGAAATATCTCGTAATGCACGTTCGTGGATTGGTTCGGCGTGTCGTGGCCGGGTCACACGTATCCCGGTCGACGACGTCTCTGCGCGTATGCCCAGCGAGCAGCAGTCCACGGGCGCAGCGGCCGACGGCCACACCGAGATCACGGTCGTCGGAGCCGACCGCACCGGCATCGTCGCCGCGGTCACCGGACTGCTGTTCGAGCACGGCGCGAACATCGAGGACGTCGAACAGACAGTCAGGGACGGCGTCTTCCGGATGACACTTCTGGCGGACCTGGGGGCCGAGCGCAGCGAGACTCCCGAACGAGCGAGTAGCGAGGGACGAAGTCCCTCGAACCGTTCGAGCGGGCGAAGCCCGCGAGAAGACGGCGACGCCGCGAGCAGCGGCTTCGACCGGGGCGGGGCGCCCGTCACCGACCGCGAGGCGTTCCGCGAGGAACTCCACGCGACCGGCGAGGACCTCGGTGTCGACGTCACGGTCCGGTTCCCGGGCGAGCGCGACGACGGTATCGCCGTCCTCGTCACGAAAGAAGACCACTGCCTGCGGGCGGTGCTGGACGCCGACCTGCAGGCCCCGGTCCGGGTCGTCGTCGGCAACCACGACGACCTCCAGCCGATTGCCGACGAGCACGGCGTCCCGTTCCACGACATCGGCGACGAGTCCGGCACGCCCGACGAGGACCGCCTGCTGGCGCTGCTCGACGAGTACGACGTCGACCTCGTGTTGCTCGCGCGGTACATGCGCATCCTCAGCCCGGACGTCGTCTTCCGGTACGCCGGCCGCATCGTGAACGTCCACCCGAGCCTGCTGCCGGCGTTCCCCGGCGCGCAGGCCTACCGGCAGGCCGTCGAGGCGGGCGTCCGCGTGGCGGGCGTCACCGCCCACTACGTCACGACGGACCTCGACCAGGGGCCGATTCTCACCCAGCGCGCGTTCACCGTCCCGCCGGACGCCGGCGTCGAGGACCTCCGGGCGCGCGGCCAGCCCCTCGAAGCCGAGGCGCTGGTCGAAGCGGTCCGGGTCCACCTCGCCGGGGACGCCACCGTCCGGCGCGGCGCCGTCGAAGTCACTGGCGACCACCAGTTCGGGATGCCCGCCGCTGCGTCCAACGCCAACCCAGACCGGCCACTGGACGTCGAACCCGGCGACGACTGACGCACAGGAGTCTGCGAGTTCGAGCGAACACGGGAGCGAGTACGCCTCCCCGCCTCTGTCTTCCTCGAAGGATATTGGTATCTTACTGGCGGTTCTCGCCGCCCAGAGGGTGTCAGTTACCGCAGGCGCTCTCGTGCTCCGACTCCATGGACTCTCCGACCAGTGACTCAGGAGCGAACAGCTGTCTCAGTCGTTAACCGGACCCACCCGTGGACATGCCCCCTGTAACAAAGCGTCTCTGAGTGCTCGGAACTTCCAGGCCCGGACCCAGAATGTCCAACCACGAAACGGAGAGAACGCGTCGAAACAAGTTCCGCAGGTTCATCGCCTGGTACACCATCCTGCTCGGAGGCTTCTCGGTCATGCTCCTGGGGATGCTCGTCCTCCTCGCTTACGTGTTCGACGGGAGCCTCCAGATCTACATCGACAAGTTCGGCGAAGCGGAACTCGAGGTCGCCCTCTTCGCGGTCGTCTGTGGAACCGTCCCCTTCGGACTCTACGTCCTCGACGATATTCTCCACCGTCGTAGTTCGTGAACAGCCGGCTCGGTCCGCTCGATCGTTCGCACTCGGTCCATAGGACGTGACAGTCACACGCTACTCGTCAGTACTGCCGGCAGACGGAGCGGTGGTTCTCGACTCGCGCTCGAAAAAAGTGGGTTGGTAGTCGGGCTATTCGCGGACGTACACGAGGTACACCGTCCCGACGACTGCCAGCAGGACCACCGCGATGCCTCCGATGAAGAGGAGTCCGGGTCCGTCATCGACGTCGGACGGTCCGGAGGGAGTGGTCGTGTCCGTCGGCTGCTGCGTCGTCGTCGGCGTGGCCGTGTCCGTCGGCGTGGTCGTATCCGTCGGCGTGGTCGTGTCCGTCGGCTGCTGCGTCGTCGTCGGCGTCGACGTAGTGGTCGGCGTCGCGGTCGTGGTGGTGGTATCACTACCACCGCCACCGCCACCGCCGCCGGCACCACCAGTGTTATCGCTGCTACCGTCGTCGTCACCGCCAGTGCCGTCGTCACCACCGGTGCCGTCGTCACCGCCGGTGCCGCCGTCACCACCGGTACCGTCGTCACCGCCGGTATCACTCGTGCCGGCGATGGCGAACGGCGAGAACTCGGTGACGTCGGCACGCAGCGCCACGTTGTCGCCGGACTCGTCGACAACTGACGTCTCGAGGGTGTCCCACGAGCCGTCGGTGTAGTGGAGGATGTTCGCGTCCTCCACGGCGAGGCCAGCGTCGTCGAGTGCGCTCTGCGTGACCGTCACGGTCACCGAACCGGACGACCCGCTGGGCGCCTCGATGTCGAGGTACGCTGCGACCGAGACGCCATCGGGCTCGGGCGCACCGTCCGCCGGACCCGACGTCTGGCGCACGCTCAGGGTCCCGGTCGTCCCGCTCTCGAGGTCGACGGCGACGTTGTCGACCTCGTCCGTACCGAGCGTCACCGTCGCGTCACCGTTCTCGTCGAGGTCCTCGGAGCCGCCCGCGACGGTGTCAGTGCTGACCGTGAAGTCGACCTGCGTCGACCCACCAACGCTGACGTCGCGGGACTTTGTCTGTTCCTGGACGGCGATCGTGACCTGCTCGTCCGTGTTCACGTCGCTCGTGTTCACCTGCAGGTCGTAGTAGCCGTCGCTGTCCGTTACGTCCTCGGCGACGACGTCACCGTTTTGCGTCACTTCCACGGTGAGGCCGCCGACCGGCGAGCCGCCGCTGTCCGAGACGGTACCGAAGTACCGCTGCGGGGGCTCTGGTGGGCCGTCGGCTGTCGCCGCGACGGCCGGCACGAACGCGCCGGTCACTGTCATCAACACGACGACCACGACGAGCAGTCGAGCCGCCGAACGTTGCCAATTCATGGTATGTATCATCAGTATATTTTTTGCCTATGACAGGTGGTTCGTGTTGCGGAAATTTGGAAATTGGAAGGGTTGGTTAGTTCGCTGTGCTAGTTGACTGACGTACTGGCGGACGTCACGCTGTTGCCGGCCTGGTCAGAGATTCCGCCAGAACCACTGACAATCTCGGCAGTCAGCGTGTTGGTGGAGTAGTCACCATCCAGAGTCAGCGTGACGGTGGTCGACCCGGTGGCTCCATCGGTGACCGAGCTCTTGTCAATGCTGTTGATGGTGACGGTCGTTCCGTCCTGAGCAGTAACATTGAAGTCGGCCTGTTCGATGGACGTCTCGTTGAACCCACTACCGGCTTCGCTGAGCGTCACAGTAACATTCGTCGTACCACCCGATGTGGTCGACGAGGCGCTATCGAGCGTCGGTGCAACGCCGTCCATGTTGGACGCCGTCACCGCACTCGCCGTGTCGTCCAGCTGGTTGCCGGACGTGTCAGCAATCGTCTCACCGGAGGCGATCGACACGTCAACGCTCGACGCGTCAACCGCATTCGCGAGGTTCAGCGTCACGGTCGTCGTACCACCGCTCTCGCTCGTCGAGATGCTGGCGACCGAGCCCGCGCTCAGGCTGAAGTCGCTTGCGGCGATAGTCGACTCATTCACGTCGACACCATCACTGATGGTGACGTCAATAGTCGTGTCGTCAACCTTGCTCGCGGAATCAAGCGTCGGTGCAACGCCGTCCATGTTGGACGCCGTTACGGTACCGCTCGTCAGCGTGTTGCCCGCGGTATCCTCGATGGATCCGGCGATCGACACGTCAACGCTGGACGAGTCGACAGCACTCGCGAGGTTGATCGTGACCGTGCCGGTCGAATCGCCCGAAGAGATGCTCGACTTATCAATGCCGGAGATGCTCCCCGAGCTGACACTGAAGTCACTGGCTGAGATCGTGCTCGGAGCGAGCCCCGAGCCGGAGTCGCTCAGCGTGACTTCAATCGTCGTGTCATCCACTTTACTTGCAGAGTCGAGCGACGGCTTCGTGTAGTCGACTCCGGAGACATCAACGCTGCCGACATTATTGTCAGCTAATAGAACACTCTCAAGGCCAGGGCTATCCTGACTGTTGATACTGGTGAACCCTTCGTACCCAGAGAGGTCGTACAGTTGGATATCAGTGCTGTTAGCGCTGATATCATTGCCTACGATGTCGACTTCGGAGATGTTGTTACCGCCGTTCTCCAGGAGGTAGACACCGTTGGACCATCCCGCCACATCATTGTCCGTGATCGAGATGTTCGTTGCGTCGTCGTGCTTACTGGTGACGAGCACCGCCTGGCCGCTTTCGACACCTTCGAAAGTGTTGTCGTGAACGACCGTGTCGGCGGTGTTGCTCAACAGAATCCCCTGCGGAGTGTTCGAACCTTGAGAGATTTTCACCTGCTCGAAGGTGTTGTGCGCGAAGGTTGTACCAGTAGTGCCATCGAGACGGATTCCGTTGTTGGTACCATCACCGAGGATGAAGGTATTGGCCATCAGCTGGCCGTTGTTGGCACCGTTACCGTACGCGGCGACAGCACCATTGCTGACGTTCAGCTCGCTGTTGGCGATTGTGTAGCCATCAGCGTTCAGGGCAATCATCTGCGCGCTCGAATCAGTCGTATTGATGGTGAACCCATCAATTCCAACGTTCTGAGCGCTCAGAGTCAGCGAAGTACCGGAAGAAGTGATTGTTGCCTGCTCCTGGCTCACACCGGGAGCAGCCACGACGGTCACGCCCTGGTTGTCCATGGTGACCGAGTCGTACACACCGCTTTCGACGTAGACCGTATCATCACTCACCGAACTCGCTGCAGTGTCGATGGCGGTAGCGCCAGTTCCACGAATCGTGGACGGGCTGTTCTCGGTGTACGCGAGGTTCGTGAGGCCCTCGGCGTCCGAAGTGTCGTCTGCGAGTTCGCTCCAGTCCGTCGAGTTCGGAACGACGTAGTCGCTGGCTTCACCTGCGTCAATCAGCTTCGCAGTGATCTCTTCGCCGTTGTCGAGATCGGTGAGCGAGACGTTGACGTTCTGTGAGCCGTCCTCGGCGGGGTCGGCTTCACTGCCAATCTCGACGCCGGTGCTGTTCTCGACGACGAGCTTCGCATCGTGGAACCCGTCGGCGTCGTACTCCGTGGAGACGGTGACGTTCGCCGTGTCACCCTGAGTCAGGTCCGAGAAGTCGGCGTCCGTGATGCTCACGATGCCGGACCGGTTGACCGGGTCGACCGTCTCGGTGTACGTGCCGACGTTCCCGTGGGCGTCAACGGCGTAGACCATCACATCGATCTTCTTGCCGTCGTAGCCCGCATCGTAGTCGACGGTGACACCGTTGGCCTCGAAGAGGTCACCGAGCGTCTTCGTGCTCTGCTTGTAGCTGAGCGCCTGGTGGTCGATACCGAGCTTCGGTGCGTCGACGATGACTCTGCTGATCTGCTGTTCGGACGTGACGCCGACCTCGAGGTCCACGTCTTTGCCGTTGGCCGGCGTGTCGCTGAACAGACTGTCACCCGACGCCGTGACGTCGGGCTTCTCGCTTTCCATGCCGCCGTACTCGACGGGGGCGTGGAGGCCGTCCTCGTCGGTGAAGACCCAGTAGCCCTCACCAATCTCGAACTGCGAGACACTGAAGCCGGTGTCGCCAGACATCGCGTCGTAAGTCTGGCCGTCGAGCGGCGTGAGCGCCTGGCCGACCGACTGGGTGCCCTCCTGGAAGTGACCGAGGAGGTTCCAGCCAGCGTCGACGTCCTGGATGGACGGACTGTCCGGCTCCATCTTGTCGCTGGCGTCCCCGTCGTACACCGTGTACCCGCGGACGTCCATGTAGGCCGTACCGTCGGCCTTCACGATGTACCCCTGACCGCCCTCGAGGGCCGTCAGCGAGTTGTCCTTCGCACCGGGGCTGTAGCTGAGCCACTCGCCATCCTCGTACGTCCAGATGGCCTCGACGTGGTCCAGCTCGTCGTTGTTCTTCAGCTCGTCGAACGAGACCGAACCCGCCTCGAGCGGCACCGAGACGAAGTTCTGTCCCTTCTGGAGTTTGAGTTCGACGGAGTCGACGAACTCGCTGTCTTCGTTGTTGAGGGTCGAGGGGTCGTCGTAGTCCCCGAACACGCCCGGGTCGACAGTGAGGCGGGCGTCCTCGTCGCCGGTCTGGATCTCGCGGTCGAACGTGAGGACGACTTTACCGTCGTCGTCATTTTCGCCGTCGATGCCAACCACGTTCCCGTCACCGAGGAAGTCGAAGTCGCCTTTATCGACGCCCTGCACGGGCTCGGTGAACCGGACGAGCACCTCGGTCCCGGTCTCACCGAGACCGATCACGTCGGCGTCACCGATGTTGGGCTCGTCGCCCATGGCGCGGGCCGTGTCCGACCCGGCGTCGGTGAGGTCGAGACCGTTCACCAGCGAAGCGTCGTCGATGGTGGCCTTGAAGTCGCCGTCGCGCGGCGCGTCGTAGACCATCGTGTACGTCCGCTCGCCGGTCTCCTCGATGTGGCCGGACAGTGCGAACGTCTCTTTGTACTGCTTGTAGTAGCCGTCGTCGCTCTCGATGGTGACGGTCAGACCGTCGAGTTCGACGGGCGAGGTGACGGTGAGGTTGAGCTTGCCGTCCTCGTCGTCGTCCTCGAGTTCGATGTCGACCGTCTTCGCGTCGACGGGCTTGGTCTTGAGCAGTTTGCCCTCGACCTGGGCGGCGAAGACGTACGTCTGGTCGCTGTCAGCCGTGAACTTCGAGGACTGCGTGAAGTCGCTCCAGCTCAGACTACTCGGGTCCTCGTTCGGACCGAGTTCGTAGTACCCGTAGGCGCTGGCGTCGTTAGTACCGTTGTCGGAGACCGTGACCAGGTCGGCGACGTCGTAGTCGACACCGGTGTCGGTCGCGGTCAGGACCTCCGGACCACTGTACTCGACCTTCGGCTCGAAGTTGTCGACGATAACGTCAGCAGAGCCTTTGTCGAAGTTCCCGTTGTCGTCCTCAGCGAACGCAACGATGGTGATGTCACCCTCGGTGATGTCCCGCGTGTCGACGGAACCGGGGTGCTCGAACAGCGTCACGCTCTTCTTGTTCTTCTTCGTGAACGTATCACCAGTCTCTATCCAGCCGATGTGGACGTCGTTACCGTCGGCCTTGTCGACGGAGACTTCCTGAGCGATGTCCCAGCGACCCTCGAGCGGACCACCGAGGGGGTCAACCGTGACGTCCGGCTCGATGGTGTCGATGGCGAACGTCGTGGAGTTGTCGCCTTTCGTGAGGTCGGCGTCGTTGCCAGCGATGTCCTCGCCAGCGGTGACGACGACCTCCACGGAGTCGTTCTCGATATCGTCTAAGGCGGGCAGAACGTCGTAGTACTGATAGACGGTGTCCTCACCGGCCTCGTCCTGGTCGTCCTTGAACGAGTCCAGCGTCACGGTCGTGCCGTCGGCCGTGATCTCGGCTTCGACCGTACTGGCATCGACGTCCTCGTTGAACTCGATGCCGACGGAGATCGTGCTGTCCTCCTCCGTGACGGGCGGCTCGTCGTCGCCCTTCTCGGACTGGTTGACAGCGACGTCCTGGACGTACGGCTGCTTGTTGTCCACCTCGAACGCGTACGAGGCAGAGTTCGCGTTGCCGTGATTGTCGGCTGCGCTCACGTCAACCGTGATGGTGCCGTTCGGGAGTTCGGGGATGTCGCCATTCCCACCGGCTTCCACCGTGAACGTGTCCGAGCTGGCGTCGTAGACACCAGTGTCCGAGCTGTTGTTCGTGTAGCTGTAGTCGCCGTTGGGACCACTGATGGTCAGCTCGGCGGTGCTGTCGTTGATGTCGCCACCCTTGATGCTGACCTCGATGGTCTGCTCGGGGTCCTCGTAGAGGCCGCCGTCGGTCGGCTGAACGAGCGTGAAGGTCGGGGCAGTCGTGTCGACGTCGACCTTGAAGCTCGTGGTGTTGGAGTTACCGACCTCGTCGGCGGCGGTCACGCTGACGTCGTACTCCGTCCCGTCCATCAGGGGTTTCAGCGCGTCGTTGCTGAAGTCGATGGTGAGTTCGCCGTTGTCGTAGACGATCCCATCGTGGTCGCTCCCGGTCTCGTTGACCTCGTAGATGACGTTGCCACCGTTCGAGAAGTCGATCTCGATGCTCGACGGGTCGACGGACGTGTTGGCGTCGGAGATGCCGAGGCTCACCGTCGGCTTCTCGTCCGTTACCTTGCGGTCGGACGTGTCACCGAAGGTTGGCTCGTCGGCGTCGACCTGCAGGGTCGCATAGCGCTCACCTGCATCGCCATCGTCGATGGTAGTCCCCGATCCACCCTCGTCCTGGAACACGTACACGTCGTACGTTCCACTGTCGGTTGGTGTACTAGTAGAGGTGATCGAGAACTCGTTGTCGCTTTCCCAATCGTCCACGTCCAGTTTACCGAGATGTGTATCGTTCGCAGAATGATACACACCGTCTCCATTCTTGTCAATGAATGCGTGGACGGTACCATTCGCATTGACTGTACCATTAACATCGAAATCCTCACCGCCCTGAACGAGGTTGTCGCTCAGTTCGATTGAGGTAGTAGCCGCAGCAGCCCCTCCCGAGAACGCGATGCCGGCACCGAAGACGGAGCCGATCATCAGCGCCGTCAGGAAGACCGCGCGGACCTTGTCGTAAGTTTCGTTCTGTATCATTTACGTGTCTTCGAGTTTCGTCTGCACCGCAGTCAGTTCGCCAGCGATGCCTCTCGCCGTGGTTTCCGGCGGTACACCGCCGTACCGCGCGTCAGTCGAGGTCGTAGTAATCCTCGAGCACCTCCTCGAGTTTCTGTGAGACGTTTTGTCCCTCGGCGACAGCGTCGCTGCGCACCTGCCGCCACACCTCGCGGCTAACCTCGATGGTCGTCCGCGTGGTGGCGCGCGTGTCGTCGCCGTCGCCGTCATCCGAGACTGTCATTCTTGCTTGCATTCTCTCCGAGTGCGTTCCATTCTGGTTGGGTGAAGTCTGGTGACTTCGTGACCAGACAGTTCAATGATTTTACCTGATAGTACTTATAGATACCGTCGGTATATGGTAGAGGTAACAACCGGCAGAATACGGAGTATAGGGAGTCTAAATCGATCTACGGCGCGAACGGGCCGTTTCGAACGCCAGAATCAGGATGCGTAGCGACTCCTCGCGTGCGCTCGAAGAACCATTAAGAAGTGGTGGAAACCTGACACTCGTCGGTGGCGAACGAGACGCCGTGAGAACGAATTTAAGCCGTGAATTACCGCGCGAGAGAGGAGAGTTGTGGTGTATCGCCGGGTTTCCCGGATCAGCAGGCGCTACGCTTCGAGTTTCTCAGCCACGAACTCCTCGAAGTCCTCGACGCTCTCCTCGTAGACCTCTCGGTGCTCGACGACGACCTGCCCCTTCTCCGTAATCTCGTAGAGCCCGCTGTTCGACGCCGGACCGACGCGCTCGACCAGTCCGTAATCCGCGAGGACGGGGAGGCGGGTGTTGATGTATGCACGATTCTTGTCGAGCATGTGTGAGATGTTGACAGCGTTGTTACGCTTCCCGTCAGATAAGGCCTCCAGCACCTCGAAGTCCGTCGGGACTGCGAGTTTCATTGGGAGGACAATGACCCCTACATAACATATATCCCGGGGTTCCCCACTAGCTACGTGCTATTAGTAGGTGGGCGTGGTGCCCGAAAAGAACGGAGGAGCACCGCTACTCTAGATCGCCAAGTGCTCGCTTCGCCAGTTCCAGTTCGGCAATCAGGCGCTCGTGTCGCGTGATCAGGTCGTCCATCTGTTCTTCTAGCGCTTCGGCAGAGAGGTCATTCTCGGGCCGAGTCGCCTGTAGCAGAAATTCCTCTAGCGTTCGACTACAGGCGTCGTTGACCTCGAGCAGTGACTTCGATACGACCCATTCGGGATTCTCGTACTCCGGCGGTTCAGTTCCTCTCCGAATCGCCCCGGCTTTGTTATCTCCCCGCATGATCTGGGCACACGTGGTTAATGGTGGATGATTAACTTGAAAGTATGGATAATTATGGTAGACTTACATTTAGTCGCGCCGAGTAGCTTTTCGGGGCCGCTGCGGCTTCCCAGACCGTATTAGGCACCCGCCCAGACCGATAGACGTAGTTTCCCGGCATTCGTGTCTTTGTACTTACTATGGGGGTGCCAGACCCACGGTGGGAGTCAGGAGACAACCCAATCGCGACGCACGAGTGAGATCACGACGCCACCAATCGGAGACAGGACCGCCAGGAAGCGTAGCAGTAATGTAGCTCTGTGTCGTCCCACGCCGCGTGAACGACGGAGTTCCGCATAGCACCCACCAATGAGCTCTTCACTCATTACCGCGGGTCGAAGCCTCCGACACGCCGGTTTCGACGCGGTCCGGGAGTTCGTCTACCGCACGTACTTCTCCGTTCGTCCCGAGACTGCGTCGCCTGACCCGGTACTCGACGCGGACTGGGACCTGCTGGTCGTCCTCGACGCCTGCCGCGCCGACGTGTTCGCGGACGTCGTCGGCAGCGGCGACTATCCGTTCGGTGTCGGGGGGACCGCGACCTCGCCGGCGAGTTCGTCGACGGAGTGGCTGGAATCCGTCTTCGGCGCGGCCAGCGACGACGCCCTCGCCGAGGTCTCGTACGTCACCGGGAACCCCTACTCCTCGCGCACTATCGACACCGACCGGTTCGGCGCCTGCGAGGAGGTCTGGCGGGACGCGTGGGACGACGACCGCGGGACGATTCCGCCCCGGCCGCTGACCGACGCGGCGATTCGCGCGGGCCGCGACCACGACACCGACCGGCTGGTCGTCCACTACATGCAGCCCCACTTCCCCACCGTCTTCGGCGACGACGAGACCGGCGACGGGGGCGGCGGCGGCGACGACGACGGCATCGCGCTGGCCGACTGGGGCGACCAGCCGATGTCCGTCTGGGAACAGCTCCGGTTCGGCCGCCGGAGCGTCGACGACGTCTGGGCGGACTACGAGCGCAACCTCGAAGCCGTCCTCGCGGACGTCGAACTCCTGCTGTCGAACGTGGACGCCGAGACCGCCGTGCTCACGGGCGACCACGGCAACGCGTTCGGCGAGCACCACATCTACGGCCACCCGGCCGGCGTCGACCTGCCGGCGCTCCGGGAGGTCCCGTGGTGCGAGACGACCGCCAGCGACACCGGCGCCTACGACCCCGGCGCTCGCAGTAGCGACGACGGCGAGAGCGAGGGAGCATCGACCGACGAGACGACCGTCGACGACCGACTGGAGAGCCTCGGCTACAAAGTATGACGGCGAGTGACACGCCCACGAACCTCCTGGTACTCTGCGTGGACTGCCTGCGCGACGACGCCGTGCGCAGCGACCGCACCGACACGCCGTTCCTGGACTCGCTGCGCGCCGGCGGGCTGGACTGCTCGAACGTCTACTCGTCGACCACGACGACGACGCCCGCGATGGCGAGCCTCCTCACCGGCACCTACAACGAGCGCAACGGCGTCATGTCGCTGCGCCGGGGGACACTGTCCGACGACGTCGACCCGCTGGGGACCGTGCTCGGTGACGCCGGCTACCACACCGAGGCGCGGGTCACCGGCCCCCTCCTGCCGGAGACGGGCCTCGACCGCGGCTTCGACGTGTACGAGCACCGCGCCGAGGACGCCGACCTGTTCCGCGGCTGGAAGCCCGAGATACTGGACCGGCTGGACGCCATGCCGGAGCCGTTCGGTGCGTTCGTCCACCTCTGGGAGCTCCACGAGGACGTCCACGTCCCGGCCGAGTTCGACAGCCCCGAGTACGGCGCGACGCCGTACGGCCGGGCGCTCTCGGCGCTCGACCGCGACCTCGCTGACCTCGTCGACGCCGTCCCCGACGACACCGTCGTGGCGTTCCTCGGCGACCACGGCGAGAGCGTCACCTTCCGGAACTCGCCGCTGCGGCTCGTCCTGAAGTCGCTGCGAGACGCCGCGCAGTACTACGGCGGCGTCGACCTCCGCGCCCCGGTCGCGGCCCTGAACCGCCGGTGGGACGGCCGCGGCCCCGACGTCGACGACCACTACCTGGAGAACGGCCACGGCGAGAACGTCTACGACTTCACGACGAACGTCCCGTTCGTGCTCTCGGGGCCGGGCGTCGAGTCCGGGAGCGTCGACGCCCAGCTCCGGCAGGTCGACGTCCTCCCGACGCTGCTGGACGCCCTCGGCGTCGACGAACGACCCGCCAACGACGTCGACGGCGAGCCCGTGACGGCGGCCACCAGCGACGACCGGCCGGCGTACCTCCGGGCGTGTGGCGCCTCCCTCCACCGCGAGCGCAACTGGGCGCGGGCCGTGCGCGCCGACGGCTACAAGTACGTCACCTACCCCGACAGGGACTGGGACGCAGAACTGTACGACCTCGAATCCGACCCCCGGGAGCTGCGCCGCATCGAGGACAGCGAGGTCGAAGCCCGGATGGAGCGCCTGCTGCCCGAACGCGGCCAGCCTCTCGAACAGGTCGAAGAGCTCGACATCGACGACCACCTCGAAGACCTCGGCTATCTCTAGGAGCGACGGCGTCCCGGCGTCAGTCTGTCCCGCCCGGACTGCCGCTCGCCGTCCAGTCGGCGCGCTCGCGGAGCGCGCGCTCCGCGTCGTCGTCGAGTTCGTCCCGGACGCCCACGAGGTCGGTCGTCGTGACGATGCCGACGAGGTCCAGCCCGTCGGCCACCGGCAGGTGGCTGACGCCCGTCTCGTGCATCTGGTGGGCCGCCCTGTCTACGGTCGCCGTCGGCTCGACGGTCTCCAGCGGCCGGGAGGCCGCGGCGTACACCGGAATCTCGGTGAACGACCGGTCGTCGTGCTCGTGGCCGGCGTCGACGAAGTCGTACTCGGTGAGAATCCCCGCCGGGTCGCCGTCGGTCGTGACGACGACGCTCCCGACGCCAGCGTCGAGCATCCGGCCGGCAGCCTCGTGCAGGGACACCGCCGCCGGCACCGACACCACGGCCGTCGTCATCACGTCCTCGACGCGCACGGGCGCTCAGACGGCGCCGAACGCCTTGTTACTTTTCCACGGAGTGCCGGACCTGCACCGCCATGCCGCGGGTCGCATCGGCCATCGCCGGTCCCGGCATCTCGGCGCGCCCCACGGCGAACGCCGCCGGCCCCTCGACGACGACCTCGTCGCCGACCCGGATGTCGTCGCTGGCGTCGACGACGCCCGGCGCGAGCACGCTGCCCTGCGGGACGAAGCCGTCGATCTCGACGCGCTTCGTGGGGGCGTCGCTGGCCACCCACTTCCGGGCGCCGGCGAGCGTGAACGACAGCGAGCCGTACTGGGGGACGAGCGCCGCGAGCTGGTCGCCGGTGTCGGCGTCGAGCGCCTGGAGCTTCGGGTACCGGCCCTGCACCTCGATGTCGGCGAAGACCTCGTCGCCGGCGCCGTCGCCGAAGTAGAAGTCGGCGACGGCCTTCAGCGTGGCCTGCTCGCGTTCCTGCACCCAGATCTTGTCCTCGCCGGCGAGCGCGGCGTTCAGCTCGCCGAGGCTCTCGTCGGTCGTCGGGTGGTCCTCGACCGTGAACTCGAAGGGGACGTCGACCTCGGCGGCGACGCGCTCGCAGATGTCGCGGTAGCCCTCCGGCGGGACGTGCGCGATGACGCGGGAGTAGTCGGTACGTTCGAGGTAGCGCCGGAGGACTTGCGAGACGAAGTCCTTCTCCTCGGCGCTCCAGCGCCCCGTCACCACGGAGTCGTAGTGCTGGGCGGGGTACGTGAGTTCGAGCTCCTGGGGGACGACGCCGATGGGCGACGTCATCGACACCATGTGCGCCCGGTAGCTGGCGGCGTCCTGGAACTGGCGGTGGCTCTGGGAGTCGCTGTACGGCTTCCGGGCGGAGCACGGCACGAGCAACAGCGGGTGGCCGTCGAGGCGCTTCCGGTACCGGCTGGTGACGCGGTCGGCGAAGCGCTGGATCTCCACGCGGCGCAGCGCGTCCTCGGTCGACGACAGCAAAAGCGAGTCGCGGTAGGCGGGCGTGCGCTCTTCGACGTAGCCGTACTGCTGGTCGAACTCGCGGAGTGCGGCGGTCAGCCACGCCGTGTGGCGGGCCTGCCCCTCGACGTAGTCCCGCAGCCGGCCGTCCCGGATGCGGCGCCGGACCCGTCCGAGTTCGGCTTCGAGCGCGTTGACGTTGTGGTCGACGCAGTCCTCGCGGTCGAACTCTGCGGCTGGCTGCTGGCAGGCCGGACACGAACACGGGAGTTCGTCGAGGTCGGCGAGGTCGTACTCGCCCTCGGTGGTGAGGTAGCGGCCCTGCGTGCCGCGAACGACGGCGCGATCGGCGTCCACGAGGTCGACGCCGGCGTACACGAGCACGGCGACGTTCCGGGGGGTGGCGACCCCGGAGAGGTAGAGCGCGGTGTCGTCCGGGACGGCGTCCCGGGTCTGGACGACTGCGTCGCGGAACGCCGACCCGTGGCCGACGGTGCCGGGCGCGCCCGACAGCACGTAGGCGTCGGCGCCAAAGTCTTGTGCAGTCTCGGGCGACACGACGGCGGCGCTCGGGTAGTCGACGTCGGGGTAGTCGGGCGCGAACGACTCCTCGACCTCGGCGGCGGTCCCCGACGGGAACGCCCGGTGGGGCAGCACGGTCAGCACGGACTCGTCGCCCTCGGGCGTCTCCTGGGGCTGCGTCCACCGGCTGCCGGCGTCCTCGATTACGTCGTCCGCGAGCGCCGGCGTCGTCACGGGCTCCGAGAGCCGGAGCTCGCCCACGCGCGCCGCGGCGTCGCGCTCGTGGACCTCGAAGTAGTCGGTCATTAGTGCTCTCTGGGGGGCGCGCGCCCAATTGCCTTGCCTTTCGGCGCCTGCCCTGGGGAGCTACTCCCCTGTCGCAGAATTGTAGAGGTCGACGCGCTCGGGGAGCGTCGCGAGGGCGGTCTCGGGCCAGCCGTCGTGGGCGAGCGTGAACTCGGTGTCGGGGTTAGCGTCGGCGAGGCGCGCGACGCCCTCGGCGGCGGCCTCGTAGCCCGCCCGGTCCATCTTGTCGGGCGTCTCCGCCGTCAGCGGGTAGGTGGTGGCTAGCGCGGACGGGTACGGGCCGAACGGCGGCAGGACGTTCCAGGACTCGTCGTACCGGTGGTTGCTGGCGCCCTCGGTCAGCAGGACGTCGTCGCCGTCGACGTCCAGCCGGTCGAGACGCTGGTGGTGCCGGAGGACCTCGGGGCGGCGCGCGCTCTCCGCGCTCGTGTAGAAGAACGCGTCCTTGCTCGCGGGGTCGCTCGCCTCCAGCTGGTCGGCGTGGTCGAGCAGGGCGCGGTAGCCGTCGAGCGTGCTCGGGTGGGCGTGAGCGCGGGCGGCGACCAGCTCCATCAGGTTCCCGGACTTGATGGCCTGCTTGACGCGCCGAATCTCGCCGAAGGAGACGTGGAGGTTGTGTTCGGCGAGCAGGCGCTCGCGGTCGTCGCCGTCCATGTCCTGGACGGCCTGCGGGCTGTGGTCGGCGCAGACCGGGCAGTCACACGGGAAGTAGTGGAGGTCGTCGAGGTGCTTCGTGCCCGACACTGTCAGATAGCGGTCGTCGCGGGCGTAGATGGCGTAGGCGGCGGAGTCGAAGAGGTCACAGCCCAGCGCGGCGGCGAGCGCGAACATCATCGGGTGGCCGGCGCCGAACAGGTGGACGGGGGCGTCGCGGCCGAGCCCGCGCTTCGCGCCGAGGACGGCCTCGGTCATGTCGTCGTATCGGTACTGGTTCATCAGCGGGACGACCGCCCCGACTGGGAACAGGTCGAGGCTGGTGCCGTAGGCGTGCTCGCCCGCGCGCTCTCGGAGCTCGGGATGCGTCGACCCCTGCACGGGGGCGTTGACGAGCATGTCGCCGACGTCGACGGTCTCGGCGAGTTCGAGGCGCTCCTGCGTGGTCGCGAGCTCGTCTTCGGCGCGCTCGCGGTCGACGTCCGGCGGCGTCGGGATGTCCACGGGGGTGCCGATGTCGCTGCCGATGTCGCGCTGGAACTCGAGGATGGCCTCGGTGTCCGTGTCGATCTCGCCGTACTCGGCGAGCTGGAAGCTCCCCGAGTCGGTCATGATGGCGCCGTCGAAGCCCAGCATCTCGTGGAGGCCCTCGTCGAGCGCGCGCTCCCTGAGGGCCTCGTCGTTGTTGATGATGTAGGAGTTCGTGATGAGGAGTTCGGCGCCGAAGTCGTCGGCGAACCGCGACGGCTCGACCGTGATGAGGTTGGGATTGACGACCGGCATCAGGGTCGGCGTCTCGACGGTGACCCCCGCCCGGGGCACGTCGAGTTCGCCGATGCGGGCGAGGCCGTCCTGTGCGCCGACCTCGAAGACGTCTCTCATTGCACCGGGGTAGCCACCTCGCGCGCTTGAGGCTTGCCTTCGGTGACGGCCGTCAGGAGTCCTGCTCGACGTAGAACACGCGCTCCCGGGGGATGCGGCGGACGGTGCCGTCGCCAGTCTTCACGAGCCAGTGGCCGGTGGCTTCGTCGTACTTCAGTCGGTCGTCGTCGGTCGGCCACTCGGTGACGCCGCCCTGCGGGTCCTCGTAGACGATGACGCCCATGCCGGCGGCAGGCGGCGGGCGCTGATAAAGCTACGCGAGTTCGTGCTGGAGCACGCCGAGCGCGGTGCGGCCGTCCCGAATCTCGTCGTCGCGGACGGCGGCGACGAGGTCGTCGTAGGACTGGGTGTCGACCCGGATGGACTCGTCGTCGTCCAGCGACTGGCTGCCGGTCGGCGTGCAGCCGCGGGCGACGAAGTAGTGGTGGACGGCGTCGCTGATGCCGTTGGCGGGCTCGTAGGTCGCGTACTGCTCAATGCTGTCGGGCTCGTAGCCCGTCTCCTCGCCGAACTCGCGGCGGGCGGCGGCGGCGAGGTCCTCGCCGGGTTCGACGCTGCCGGCGGGGAGCGCGCGGTTCACGCGACCGACGGCGTGGCGCCACTCCTCGACGAGCACCACGGCCTCGTCGTCGGGCGTGAACCCGAGGACGACGACGGCCGGGTCGTCGTGGAGGTAGTCGTAGTCGGTCTCGGTGCCGTCGGGCAGCCGGACCTCGTCGCGGCGAATCTCGAAGCCCGGACACGTGTAGGGCACGCCGCTGCTGGTCGTCTCCCACGCCAGCGGGTCGGCGCCGTCGCTGGCGTTTCCGTAGCCGTCGGCCTCGTTGTCGGCGTCGGCGTCGTCGTCGGTCACGCCCGGCGGTTGGCGTCGTCCGGAGAAAAGGCTACCGCGCGCAGTGCACCGATCTAGAAGACGTCGTTGACCTGCCCGAGCGTCTCCTCGAGGGTCCCGGAGTTGTCCACGAGCGCGTACTCGCCCGCGATGGACTCGAACTGCTCGCGGAACTGCTGGTGGATGGCGAAGTCGGCGTCGCTCTCGTCGCCCGACCGCGCCCGGATGCGCTCGCGGACGACGTCTTCCTCGCACTCGACTTTCACGAGGTCGAACGGCACGCCGACGCGCTCGGCGGTCCGGCGGGCGTCCCCCCGCAACTCGCGCTCCTTGAACGTCCCGTCGACCACGACGGGGTCGCCGTCGCGCAGCGCGGCTGCCGCCCGCGCGAGGAGTTCGTCGTAGACGGCGCGCACCTCCTCGGGCGTGTACTCCGGCTCCGGGAACAGCTCCTTGCGGACCACGTCCGTGCGGAACAGCTCGGCGTCGAGGGTGTCGACGGCGTGCTCCGAGACGGTGGTCTTTCCGGCGCCCGGCAGCCCACACACGACGACGAGCCGCGGCTCGCTCCCCCTCGCCGACCCGGCCTCTGTTGAGACGGACTCCCCGCTCACGGTAATCGACTGAGTGACGACTCGCCGGGAATATGAAACTGTGGAATCGGGCTGGCCAGCAGCACCGCGGGGGCGTCTGCGGGTCAGTCCCCGTCGTCGAGTTCGACGACCGAGGCCTCCCAGTCGGGTGCCCCGTCGCTGGAGCGGCAGGCCCACGCGCCCTGCACGTCGATGTCGGTTGCGTGTGCGCGGACGAGGAGCTCGGTGAGGACGGCGTTGAACTTCGCGGGCGTCGAGACGTCGGTGTCGGAGAGTGCGTCGCCGGTCATAGTGAGTACGGACGGACTGGCGCTCCATCGAACGAGAGCCGGGACCGGTAGAGTCCCGCTGGCAACTCGAGCTTCGCTTCCGGCGGCGCGTCCGTTTCACACGAGGGGACCTGGCCGGAATAAGGCACCGATTAGCTTGGTGTACCAAGCAGAATTCGGCCGCTTGGTGAGCCAAGCGGCCTGTATTTATCCGTCTCTGCCGGCTACTACTACACGTCTACAATGAGTGTCATCGCGGAGGTGTCCATCCCCGCCAGCGAGTTCGAGCTCGGGCGGATTCTCGACGTCGAGGGCGCCACCACCATCGAGCTCGAGGAGATGGTTCCCCTCGGCGAGACCGCCGTCCCCTTCTTCTCTGTGCGGTCGGAGACCCGGGACGCCTTCGAGTCGAACGTCCGGGACCACCCCTCAGTCGAACAGCTCCTGGAGGTCAACGAACACGAGGACAAGGTCTTCTACTCGCTGAGCTGGCGCCACGAGCGCGACCTCGTCTTCGAGGGGTTCCTCGAGACCGGCGCCCACCTCCTCACCGCCACCGGCCACGCCCACACGTGGGAGTTCGAGCTGCGGTTCTCCGACCACGGCGCGCTCTCCGCGTTCAAGGAGTACTGCGACAACGCCCACGTCACGCTCGACGTCACCCGCATCTACAACCCGACCAAGCCCGGCGACTCCCCCTGGTTCGGGCTCACCGAAGTACAGCGGAGCACGCTCCTGTACGCCGTCCGCGAGGGCTACTACGACATCCCCCGGCAGGTGTCGACGCAAGAGCTCGCCGACGAGTTCGGCGTCTCCGACCAGGCCATCACCGAGCGCCTGCGCCGGGCCACCATCGCGCTCGTCGAGAACACGCTCGCCGTCGCCGAAGCCGACGCGGCGAGGACGCAGTAACGAGACGACTGCCGGCGACGCCCCGGGTCAGTACACTGTCCGCTCGTCGGCTACCACGGCGGCCAGCAGCGGCCGCAGGTCGTCGAACGCCGGGCCCGGCTGCACCGTCCCGCTGGACTGGTCCCACGTCACGTACCCGAGGTCGGTCAGCTTCGGGAGGTGGACGTGGTGGAAGCGCAGCGCGACGGCCTGCCGGTCGGCGCCCTGCTCCACCCGCTCCACGACGTCCCCGGAGACGCTGAGCGGTTCGTCCCGGTCGCTGGTGGCTGCGAGCTGCACGAGGAGGGCTCTCCGGTCGCCGTCCGCCACCGCCTCGAACGCAGCGTCATTCATGCGACTCCGTAGCACTGCCCGCCGGAACCCTGTTCGGCATGGGCTGTCAGGGTGGTCCGGGCACCGATACCCCCGAAATCTTACTACCACGCAGTCACTTGCTCGGGTATGATTCTCTGCGTAGACGGCGACGCCGACGCTCGCGAGGCGACGCGGCGGGCGCTCGCCGATGCCGGGTTCCAGACCGCCGGTAGCGGGACCGTCGACGGCGCGCTCGACGTGCTCGCCGACGGTGGCGTCGACTGCGTCGTCACCGAACACAACCTCCCGGACGGCACCGGCCTCGAACTCATCCGGACCGCGCGCGACCACGCCCCCGACGCCGCCTGCATCCTCTTCACCGAGACGCCGCTCGACGATATCGACACCGCCGCCTTCGGCGACACCGTCGCCGAGTACCTCCACCGCGGCAGCGACACCGCCCACGACGACCTCGTCGGCCTCGTCGAGCACAGCCTCGCGTTCCTCAGCCAGACGGCGTACCCGCTGCCGGACGACGAGGACGCCCGGCTCGCCGCCCTCGACCGGTACGCCGTCGACGCCGAGGGCCTCCGCGACGCCCTCGACCGCCTCACTGACCTCGCCGGCGAACTGTTCGGCGTCGCCACAGCCACCGTCGGCCTCCTCGACGCCCACGAAGAGGAGTTCGTCGCCTGCCACGGCAGCGTCTTCGACACCCTCGAGCGGGACGCCACGGTCTGCACGTACGCCATCCTCGACGACGACGTCACGGTCGTCGAGAACGTCCAAGATGACCCCCGATTCGCGGACAACGACACGCTCCGGGAGGCAGAACTCCGGTTCTACGCCGGCGCCCCGCTCGTCACGCCCGACGGCCACCGAATCGGCGTGTTCTGCCTGCACGACGACGAACCCGGGACGTTCTCCGAGCGCGACCGCGAGCTCCTCCAGTCGTTCGCAGCCGAAGCGATGGACCAGTTCGAACTCCGCCGCCGGGCCGCCGAAGACACCGCCACGACCACTCCGGCCGCCGGGTCCGGAGGTGACGGCGGTGAGTGACGACGACTACACGTTCGACGGCCTCCCCGTCGACGACATCCGCCCCGGCACCACGGTGCTCGTCGCCGGCCCCACGCACGCCGGCACCCGCAGCCTCGCGCTCCGCATGCTCGCCGGTCCCCACGGCGAGGGCGCTATCGTCGTCACCACGAACCAGAGCGCCGACCGCGTCGTCGAGGACTGCCAGCGCGCCGGCGTCTCCGTCTTCGAAGACCAGGCCGCCATCATCGACTGCGTCAGCGACGACGAACCCAGCGTCCCCGCCCGCCTGCTCACCGTCGCCGGTCCCACCGACCTCACCGGCATCGGGATGCGGTTCTCCGACCTCCACCGGTCGTTCGCCGACAGCGACGTCGACCGCGTCCGGACCGGCCTCTACTCGGTCTCCACGCTGCTGACGTTCAGCGACCTCAAGACCGTCTCCCGGTTCGTGCACACGCTCGTCGGCCGTATCGACAGCGTCGACGGGTTCGGCGTCCTGTTCGTCGACCCCACGAACCACGACGAGCGCGAGGTCGCGACGCTCGCGCAGTTCTGCGCCGGCCGCATCGACGTCCGCGACGACGGCGACGGCCCGGAACTCCGGACCACCGGCCTCCCCAGCCACGACCGCGACTGGCGGCGCTTCGACCCGTCGGAATAAGCCACTCGAACCGGACGCACTCGGGGTATGCCACTCTTTTATTCCGGATCGCTGCCTACGGGGATGCATGGACGGCGGTCTGCACCGGACGCTCGTCGAGGAATCAGCCGACGTCACGACGGTCATCGACTCCAGTGGCACCATCTCCTACGTGAGTCCGTCGGTGCAGGGGACACTCGGCTACGACCCCGAGGACCTCGTCGGTGAGACCGGCTACGAGTACCAGCACCCCGACGACCGGGCTGCCGTCGCCGACGCCATCGAAGCACTCCAGTCCGAGGACGTCCGCACGCAAACAGTCGAGACGCGGTTCCGGCACGCCGACGGGTCCTGGTGCTGGATCGAGGCGACGCTACAGGACCGAACGGGCGACGAGGCCGACATCGACGGCATCCTCGTGAACAGCCGCGACATCTCCGAACGGAAGCGCCGGGAGCGACGCCACCAGGAGCTCGCCGAGGAGTACGAGACCCTGCTGGAGACCGTCGATGACGGCATCTTCTTCCTCGACGTCGAGCCGGACGGCTCGGGGTACACGTTCCGGTTCGAGCGCCTGAACGTCACCTACGAGGAACAGACCGGCATCACGACTGCTGAAGTCAAGGGGAAGACCCCGATGGAGGTCTTCGGCGACGACCTCGGCGCGAAACTGCAGGCGAACTACCACCGGTGCGCGAACGCCCGCGAATCCATCACGTACCAGGAGGAAGTCCCCGTCGAGACCGGCGCGCGGTTCTGGCAGACGAACCTCGCGCCCGTCCTCGCGGACGGCGAGGTCTCCCAAATTGTCGGCATCACCCGGAACGTCACCGAGCGCGTCAAGCGGGAACGCCAGCTCCGCAGCCGGAACAAACAGCTCGACGAGTTCGCGTCCGTGGTCTCCCACGACATCCGGAACCCGCTGAACATCGCGCAGGGCCGGGCGGAACTGCTCGGCGAGGAGTGCGACAGCGACCACCTCGCACCCATTGTGGCGGCGCTGGACCGCATGGACGACATCGTCTCCGACACCCTCACACTCGCCAGACAGGGCCAGGTCGTCACCGACCCCGAACCCGTCGCGCTCGCGGACCTGCTCGGCGTCTGCTGGAAGCACGTCCCCACGGGCGACGACGACAGCATCGAGGTCGTGGACGACGCCGACGAGGCCGTCGTCCACGGCGACCGCAGCCGGCTCCAGCACGTCTTCGAGAACCTCTTCCGGAATGCCGTGGAGCATGGCTCCACGAACCCTGACTCGCAGGCTCGTCAGGACGCTGTCGAACACGGTTCGACAGCCAGTCGGACTGCAGGGCAGTCCGACAACGCCGTAGAGCACGGCGGCCCCGGCGTGACCGTCCGCGTCGGCCGTGTCGGCGACCACGGCCTCTACGTCGAAGACACCGGCTCCGGGATTCCCGAGGGCGACCGCCAGCAGGTGTTCGAACCCGGTCACACGTCGGCGTCGGACGGCACCGGCTTCGGCCTCACCATCGTCAGACGAATCGCCGAAGCCCACGGCTGGACCGTCGACCTCACCACCGGACCGAAAGGCGGTGCGCGCTTCGAGTTCACCGACGTCGAGTTCGAGTGACGGCGAGCTCGCGTCGACAGGCGTGACGGCAGCGAGCGCGACGCGCGAAGAACACCAGCAGTAGCAGTACCACTACCAAGAGCCGGCCGACGGACTCACCGCTTGTGAGTCGCCGCGAATGCGGGAAAAGTGGGCCGGCGCGAATTCGAATCGCGGTTACGGCCACCCGAAGGCCGAAGGATACCAAGCTACCCCACCGGCCCGCACTCGACAGAACGCACGTGGGCGGTTTAACGGTTCCGAATCGGCGAAGCGAACTAGGAGCCGGTGACGGGCGGCGGACCGGGCGTTCGACCGGCTTACTCGAGGTCGTAGCGGTCCAGCCGCATCACTTTCTCCCAGGCGTCGACGAAGTCGTGGACGAGTTTCTCCTCCTCGGGCTCGGAGCCGTAGACGTCGGCGATGGAACGCAGCCGCGAGTTCGACCCGAAGACGAGGTCGAGGCGGGTGCCGCGGTACTCGATCTCGCCGGTGTCGCGGTCGCGGGCGACGTAGACGTCGTCGTCGTCGTCGGACTGCTCCCACTCCGTGTCCATGCTCAGGAGGTTCACGAAGAAGTCGTTCGTGAGCGTCCCCGGCTCGTCAGTGAACACGCCGAGGTCGGAGTCCTGGTAGGTCGCGCCGAGCGACCGCATCCCGCCGACCAGCGCCGTCATCTCCGAGGCGGTCAGGTTCAGGAGCTCAGCCTCGTTCACGAGGTGGCGCTCGGGCTCCTCCTCGAGGTCGTCGGCGATGTAGTTTCGGAAGCCGTCGACCTTCGGCTTCAGGGCCTCGAAGGAGTCGACGTCGGTCTGCTCGGGGCTGGCGTCGACGCGCCCCGGCACGAACTCGACGTCGACGTCGTAGCCGGCGTCGGCCGCCGCCTGCTCGACGGCCGCGCTGCCGCCGAGCACGATGAGGTCGGCCAGCGACACGCGCGTGCCGTCGGACTGCGCGGCGTTGAACTCCTCTTGGATCTCCTCGAGGGTCTGGAGGACGGTCCTCAGCTCCTCGGGCTCGTTGACTTCCCAGCTCTTCTGGGGTTCCAGGCGGAGGCGCGCGCCGTTGGCGCCGCCGCGCTTGTCGCTGTCGCGGTACGTGGACGCCGACGCCCACGCGGTCTTCACGAGCTGCTGGACGGTCAGGTCCGACGCCAGCAGTTCCTCCTCGAGTTCGGCGACGTCGTCGTCGTCGATCTGGTCGTAGTCCGCGTCCGGGAGCGGGTCCTGCCAGAGCATCTCCTCCTCGGGGACCTCGGGGCCGAGGAAGCGCTCGGGCGGGCCCATGTCGCGGTGCGTGAGCTTGTACCAGGCCTTCGCGAAGTTGATGCCGAACTCCATCGGGTTGTCCTGGAAGCGCTCGACGATCTCGCGGTAGTCCGGGTCGCGCTTCAGCGCGATGTCCGTCGTGAGCATCATCGGCGTCACCTCGTCCTCGCCCTCGACGTCGGGCGCGGAGTCCTCGAGTTCCTCGTCGACGGGAATCCACTGCCAGGCGCCGCCGGGGCCCTTCTGGGCCGCCCACTCGTACTCGAGGAGGTTGTCGAGGTAGCCGGTGTCCCACTCGGTGGGCGCCTGCGTCCACGGTCCCTCGATGCCGCTCGTGATGGTGTCTTTGCCCTTGCCGGAGCCGTAGTCGCTCTCCCAGCCGAGGCCCTGCGCCTCGATGGGGGCGGCCTCGGGCTCCGGACCGACGTGCTCCTCGGGGTCCGCTGCGCCGTGGACCTTCCCGAACGTGTGGCCGCCGGCGATGAGCGCGACGGTCTCCTCGTCGTTCATCGCCATCCGGCTGAAGGACTCGCGGATGTTCTCCGCGGACGCCTCGGGGTCGGGGTTGCCGTCCGGCCCCTCGGGGTTCACGTAGATGAGCCCCATGACGGTGGCGCCGAGACCCTGCTGGAGTTCGTCGTTCTCGTCGAAGCGCTCGGAGGCCTCCCACTCGTCCTCGGGCCCCCAGTCGACGGCCTCGTCGGGCTTGAACGCGTCCTCGCGCCCGCCGGCGAAGCCGACCGTCTTCGCGCCCATCGACTCGATGGCGACGTTCCCCGCGAGGATGATGAGGTCGCCCCACGAGAGCTTGCGGCCGTACTTCTGCTTGACCGGCAGCAGCAGGCGGCGCGCCTTGTCGAGGTTCGCGTTGTCCGGCCAGCTGTTGAGCGGTGCGAGGCGCTGGGCGCCCTCGGAGGCGCCGCCGCGGCCGTCACTGGTCCGGTACGTGCCCGCGCTGTGCCACGCCATCCGGATAAACAGCGGGCCGTAGTGGCCGTAGTCGGCCGGCCACCAGTCCTGCGACGTGGTCATCACGTCTTCGATGTCCGCCTTCACCTCGTCGAGGTCGAGCGTCTGGAACGCTTCACCGTAGTCGAAGTCCTCGTCGTACGGCCCCACGTCGAGGTCGTTCTGGTCGAGCAGCCCCAGGTCCAGCTGGTTCGGCCACCAGTCCTGGTTGGATCTAGTCATCACTGTATGATTGTCGCTTCCGCATATAATCTTGTCCAATTCGGTAACGAACCTTCGCACCAGACCAAGCGATTTCCGGGGCGTGAGAGGGGTACGCGTGGTGTCAGCGAGTAGCCGGGATGCGTCCGTCGAGGGTCGACGCCGCCCGCTGGTCCGGCGAGCAGCGGTGGAGTGGCGTGGACGGTCAGCGCGTCTGGTATTCCACGTAGTCGACTGCGTCGGCGGGCGCATCGACGGCGTGGACGTGGGGCAGGTCGAAGGTTCCGAGGCCGGCGGTCGGACGGTCGTGGACGCCGGCGAACCCGAGCTCCGAGAGCGTGCCGCTGCCGCCGTCCACAGCGATTACGGCGTCGCCGTTCAGCACGACGACGCCGTTTCGCGCGTGCCCGAGCCCGGTCGCGATGGGTTCGACGACGTGCTCGTTCGCGTCGGCACGGTCGTACCCCGGGAGGATGCCGATGGTGTGGCCGTCGCGCTCGCGAGCACCCGCGCAGACGGCCTGCATGACGCCGCCGAGCCCGCCGCAGACGACGGTGTGGCCGCGCTTCGCGAGAACCCGACCGAGTTCGCGGGCGTCCGCGGCGGTCTCGTCGTCGACCGTGCTGCCGCCGATGACGCTGACCCGCATCAGTACCCCTCGAAGCCGTCGGTGTCGAGGTAGTTGTGCGCGACCGTGATCGCGTGGTCGGCGTGCAGCACTTCTGGCCCGACGCGCACGCGCTGGTCGCTGGCGTCGGCGAGCAGGCCGGCCTCGCGCTCGGTGAAGTCGCGGTGGTCCGACAGCACGAACGTCGGGTCCTCGGGGGGTTCGACGGCGGCGAGCGCGTCGCCGTCCTCGTGCAGCGTCACGACCGTCCCGGAGACGGCGTCGTCCAGCACCGCCTCGAAGCCGCGCTTCGAGACGTGGATGCCCGGCGACGACTCGGCCTCCTGGTGGCCGATGGCCCGGTCTCTGGCCTCCAGCGCCTGCTTCAGCAGCCCGGCGACGTTGCGCTCGTCGGGGCTCATGTACTGGAGCTCGCGGGAGTCGATGCGCACCGTCACCTCGTCGCCGAGGACGAGGAAGACCTCGACGTCCTCCCGGATTCCGTGCGAGAGGAACAGCGCCGAACTCACGCAGCGACAGAGGACGTCCAGCCGGCCGCCTGCGCCCGGCAAGTCGTCGAGCGGGAAGTCCGGCGTCGTGGGGGCGTCGTGACCGAGAACGGCGAACTGTCTCATGCGTGGTGTGTCGGAGCGGGGGCGCTTACGTGCATCGGGTTTGGGGAGGGGACCAAAATTGAGTAATTTCACAAAGAATGCGTCAAAGCGGACGGCTTTGTTTTAGGGGGTGAGCTAATCCGTTATGATGAGACTGGATAACGGGTGGTTGATGGATTGGACGATAAATACATCCCTTGCACCAAGCTTTTCGCGTATCTTGTCCCATACTTTCCGACAACACTTAACTCAACCATTAGCAGGAGTGCGAAGAAAGCAGTAATGAGTGCTCCGGTGGTCACTGACACGTACTTTCCCTGAGAAAGCGGGAAGAGAAGCAGGAGAGAGCCAAACGTGATACCAATCGCTAGATTCAGGATGAAATGGTACACCGTATGGTGATTTTGACCCGTACGACCCAATTCAGGGAGGGCTTGCCGTTCTAACTCCGTCCAAGCATGAGTAAGCCGATTTGGAGTGACATCTTCACCAAGTGTGGTCTCTAATTGCTGAGTTAATGACCCCCCGTTTTTAGAGAAGATCGACTTCCGACCATAATCAGGACAAGTTTCGATTTCAGGGAGGATGGGAGCGTCATTCCATAGACCGATTCCTCGACTTTGGCGTAGCCGTAGCTTAGCTCTCGTAGTCAACCGAAGAAAACCCGGATTCCCTGTCTCTTCGTACAAGACTTTCCTAAAGAACGGAGGTGGGGAAAATACGTCGTGCTTGTGGACATCAATGAATGTTCCCACAGTGTAGGAGCCAGTAAGGACAATCACTAATTTCGCGTTGGGTTCGAGCCAACCGTTTGTCGACTGGAAAAATTCGAAAGTCACTGCTAAAAACAGCACTACGCCAGGAACGCCTCTCGTTATTAAGTCATCAATGGTTGGTGTAACTGCCCGCATTTAGGACACCCCCGAGAGGACTTTTAAAACTCCGAAAGTCAGAACCAGCATAAGGAAGAATGGCATCGCGAGTTCAGTAACGGTATCAATTACAGCCGAAATATCTCCGCCTCTTGATTCTGTATAAATTAAGTAAGCGAGAACACCCAAGAGCGCAATCATCACCACGTCAAGAAGCCCTTCAAAGTCAATTCCTCCACTGGCCATTACTCGGATTCACACAAGTAGTGGAGTTGTATTTTATGGTCAGTGAAAGGTGGTGAAGCTGATTTCTTCGTCATGAGGCGTCCAAATCCGACCCAAGGACCGAAGCGTACGTACCACGGGCACCCGAGAACACCCACGCGACCGTCTTGAGGGGCGCACGGAAGGTCTGGTCTGCGACGCCTGCCTCTGCCGGTGTTTGAGGAGCCGCGGTTCGACGTCTCGAACGCCGAGTACGAGAAAATTCTGGAGGGGTAGCCGCTACTTTTTTCACGTTTTCCTGTCGGGTATAGAGTATGAACCTCCGACTCCTCGTCTCGCCCGCGTTGTACGGCGGCGTCGCGGCCGCCGTCGTCGCCGGACTCGGGTTCGCGCTCGCCGACTGGCAGTCCGTCTCGATCTACATCCCGGCGCTGGTGTACATGCTCGGCGGCTTCTCGGCCGTCGGGCTGCTCGCCGGCACCGCGAGCCTCAACGAGGGCGCCGAGTCCACGGAGACCCACGTCGACCAGGACAGCGTCTTCAGCGCCCCGACCGAGTCGGGTGCCTCGCGCCGCCTGCTGTACCTCTGCTTCTTCCTCGCGCTCGGGGTCGCCGGCGTCGCTGGTGGCGTGCTCCTCGGGTAGCCCGGCGCTGACGGACGCCCAGTGGCGCGCTCGCGGACCGAAGAGTACGTACCACCGGCCGCCTACGAAACGCCCATGACCATCCTGGAGGACGCGCGGGCGGTGCTGGCGGAGAACCCGGTGTGTGACGCCTGCCTCGGGCGGTGCTTCGCGGAGCGGAGTTTCGGGCTGTCGAACGCCGAGCGCGGGCGTGCGCTGCGGACGACGGTCGCGCTGGAGGACGACGAGCCCTACGAGCCACCCGAGGAGGCGTGCTGGGTGTGCGAGGGGGCGTCGAGCCGGTTCGACGAGTTCGCGGACCTCGTCGTCGACGCCATCGAGGACGTGACGTTCGACACCTACCAGGTGGGGACGCAGGCGCCGCCGCTCGTCGAGGAGAACGAGACGATGCTGCGCGATTTGGCCGGCCTCGAGGAGGACGCGGGCGAGCTGTTCAAGTCCGAGTGCAACCGCGAGGTCGGGAAGCGCGTCGGGGAGCGCACGGGCGCCGAGGTGGACTTCGGGCGGCCGGACGTGCTCGGCGTACTCGACGTCGAGGCCGAGACCGTCGACGTGACGGTGAACTCGGCGTTCGTCTACGGCCGGTACCGCAAGCTCGAGCGCGGGATTCCCCAGACGAAGTGGCCGTGCTCGGACTGCAACGGCACTGGGACGCTCGTGGATTCGCCGTGCCCGCACTGCGACGGCACCGGCTTCCTCTACCCCGAGAGCGTCGAACAGCTCACCGCGCCGCCGGTCGTGGAGGCGATGGACGGGTCGGCCGAGTCGTTCCACGGGGCCGGCCGCGAGGACATCGACGCGCTGATGCTCGGCACGGGCCGGCCGTTCGTCGTCGAGGTCGAGGAGCCACAGGACCGCCACCCGGACGCCGACGCGCTCGAGGACGCCATCAACGACTTCGCCGACGGCAAAGTCGAGGTCGAGGGCGTCGAGGTCGCCGACTACGAGATGGTCGAGCGCGTGAAGGAGCTGGACGCCCGGAAGCGCTACCGGGCCGAAGTCGCGTTCGACGCACCCGTGAGCGACGACGACCTCCAGCGCGCAATCGAAACCCTGGACGGCGGGACCATCGAGCAGGAGACCCCGAATCGCGTCGACCACCGGCGCGCGCACCTCGTGCGGGAGCGCGACGTCTACGACATCGAGGCCGAGCGCGAGGACGACACGCACGCGACGGTCGAAATCGAGGGCGAGGGCGGGCTCTACATCAAGGAGCTCGTCTCCAGCGACGAGGGGCGGACGAACCCGAGTCTCGCCGGGCTGCTCGACGTCGGCGCCGAGGTCACCGCGCTCGACGTGGTCGCCGTCGAGGGCGAGACGGAGTCCTTCGAGGACACCGAGTACCTGCCCTGAGATGACCCGGTTCGGCGTCGACGAGGCGGGGAAGGGGCCGGTACTGGGGTCGATGTTCGCGGCGGCGGTCGCGGGCGACCCCACCGACCTCCCGGACGGCGTGGCGGACTCCAAGCGCCTCGCGCCCGGCCGCCGGGAGACGCTGGACGAGCGCATCCGGGCGTCGATGCGGGTCGGGGTCGCGGAGATTCCCGTCGAACGCATCGACGACCCGGAGACGGACATGAACGGGCTCACCGTGGCGGCGCAGGTCGAGGCGCTGTCGGCGGTCGCCGACGACGGCACAGCCGGGTACGTCGACGCGGGGGACGTGGACGAGCAGCGGTTCGGCCGCCGGGTCGCCGACGGCGTCCCGGCCGACGTGGACGTGACCGCAGAGCACGGCGCCGACGACGAGTACGCCCTCGTCGCGGCGGCCAGCGTCGTGGCGAAGGTCGCCCGGGACGCCCACGTCGACGCGCTCGCCGACGAGTACGGCACGGACGTCGGGTCGGGCTACCCGAGCGACCCGACTACCCGTGAGTTCCTCGAAGCACACGTCCGCGAACACGGCGCCTTGCCGGCGTGCGCGCGGTCGTCGTGGCAGACCAGCGAGGACGCGCTGGCGGCCGCCGAGCAGTCGGCGCTGGACGACTTCTAGTCGTCGTCCGCGGGCGTCGGGGCGCTGGACTGTCTGGCGTCGATGCCGCGGCGGTTGGCGTCCAGTTCCGAGAACCCGTAGACGAGGCCGACGAGCGCGAGCACGCCGACCGGCAGCAGCAGCCACGGCGTGATTCGCGTGTACCCCCAGACGACGAGCAGGAGGGCGGCGACGGTGACGACCGTCACCGCGTAGTAGAGCTGGGTGCGGACGTGGTCGATGAGGTCGGCGCCCGTGAACGTCGCCGAAAGCACCGTCGTGTCGGAGATGGGGGAGGCGTGGTCGCCGAAGATGGCGCCGGAGAACACGACGCCGACGACCGCCGACACCATCGTGTGGGTGCCGGTGAGCTCCCACGCGACCGGCACCGCGATGGGGGTGACGATGCTCATCGTGCCCCACGAACTCCCCGTGGAGAACGCGACGAACGCGGCTGTGAACAGCACGACCACGGGCAGCAGTTCGGGCGTGAGAAACGCCTCGACGACGCCAGAGACGTAGTCGGCCGTGCCCAGCGCGTCGACGACGTTTCCGATGGACCACGCGAGCACGAGAATCGTGACGGCGGTGAGCATGATGCCGAAGCCGTCGATGGTGGTGTCGACGCTCTCGCCGAGCGTGAGGATGCCGTACGCCCACCCGAGGACGTACGTCGAGACCACCATGGCGAACGACCCGAAGATGAGCGCGAGCGCGTAGTCGGCGTCGACCACCATGTCGTAGAGGGTGGCGCCCGGCGCGTAGCCGGTGTACAGCGCGGATCCGATGGTGACCGCGATGAGGACGGCGATGGGCCCGAAGAAGGACAGCAGCTTGGGGTTCTCGACGCTCGGCTCGCCGAGTTCCTCCTCGACGTCCTGCATGGGGTTGGCGTCCTCGCGGGTGACCGCGCCCGTCGTCGAGGCGCGGTGTTCGGCGGCCAGCATCTCGCCGAAGTCGCGCCGGCTGAGGACGACGATAGCGACCATCACGACGGCGAGAATCGAGTACATGTTGAACGGGATGGCCTGCAGGAAGATCTCGAACGACCCGGGGCGGTCGGCGGCCGGGACGTTCGTCGCCTCGTAGCCGGCGTCGATCATCGACAGCTGGAACGCCACCCACGAGGAGATGGCGAGGGTGGCGACCGGCGCGGCCGTCGAGTCGACGATGTAGGAGAGCTTCTCCCGGGAGACGCCGAGGTGGTCGGAGACGTCTTTCATCGTGGAGCCGACGACCGCGGTGTTGGCGTAGTCGTCGAAGAACAGCAGCAGGCCGAGCAGCCACGCGACCATGCCGGCCGAGCGCTTGCTGTGGATGCGCTGGATGGCCCAGTCGCGGACGGCGTGGCTGCCGCCGAGCCGCCAGATCATCGCGACGGCCGACCCGAGCAGGAGCGTGAACAGGATAATCTGGGCGTGGAAGGTCGACCCCTCGCCCTCGGCGGACACCTGTGATATCGAGCGGGCGATCCAGTCGAAGGTCTGTTCGAGACCGACGCCACCGGTGAAGATGACCGCACCGGCCCAGACGCCGACGAACAGCGACAGCACCGCCTTCCGCGTGACGATGGCCAGCACGATGGCCAGCAACGGCGGGACGACGGAGAGTGCGCCGAACTCTGACATACAACGCTGATTCATTTCTAACTGTTTAAACCCAGCTTCGTCGTGCGAGACGGGTCGCGCAATCCACACGTTTAACGGGCGTTCGCGGCCACTGTCGACGCGATGGCCGCAGAGACTCTCGACGCGCCGGACCCCGAGGCGTTCGTGGACGCCGCGAAGGCCGCGTTCCGGGACGGCGCCGTGTTGAGCGTGCAGGCGCGCTGCGAGGTGGAGTACGAGGGCCGCACCAGCGGCTACCTCGCCGCGGGCGACCGGCTGCTCGTGGCGAAGCCCGACGGCACCTTCCTCGTCCACCAGCCGACGGGCCACAAGCCCGTGAACTGGATGCCGGGCGGCGGCACCGTCGAGGCCCGCGTGAGCGACGACGAGGCCGTGTTGCTGGCGCGCCGCACCAACCCCAGCGAGCGCGTCGAGACCCGGCTGCACGAGGTGTACGGCGTCACGCGCTTCGACGCCGAGGACGGCGCGACCTACGAGGAGTCCGGCACCGAGGCGGAGATGCACGAGTACATCGAGGCCAACCCCGAGGAACTGGAAGCGGGCCTGCGCATCGTCGAGCACGAGCGCGAGACGAAGTACGGCTTCGTGGACTTCTACGCCGTCGACGAGGCCGGCACGCCCGTCGTCGTCGAGGTCAAGCGCATCCAGGCGACGCTGAACCACTTCGACCAGCTGAAGCGGTACGTGGAGCTGTACGACGAATCGAACGACGACGTTAGAGGAATGCTGGTCGCGCCGTCGGCGTCCGAGCGCGTGAAACGGGCGCTCCGCGACAACGGTCTGGAGTTCGTCGAGCTGGCGGAGTTCGGGCTGGACGCGAAGGGCGCCACCGAGGCGAAGCTCACCGACTTCTGAGTGGGCGCGAGGCGGCGGCGGTCGTCACGCCGCGGCCGGCAGTTCGAGCGTGACCGTGGTGCCGCCGGCCTCGCTGCTGGAAAACGAGAGGTCGGCGCCGTAGGCGTCGGCGACCCACCGGACGACCCAGAGCCCGAGGCCGCTGGCGTGGTCGAGCTGCGTGACGTCTGTCTCGCCGGTGACGACGGCGCGCTCGCCCGCCGGGATGCCGGAGCCGTCGTCGCTCACCGACACCGCCACCCTGTCACCGCCGGCGACTCGGGCCGCCGACAGTTCGACGGTCACCCCCGAAGCCTCTCCGTCGTGGTGCTCGGCGGCGTCCTGCTGAGCTTGCGAGTCAGGGCTCGTGGAGCTGTGCTCTACAGCGTCCTGACGAGCCTGCGAGTCAGGGCTCGTGGAGCTGTGCTCCACGGCGTTCTCGAGCAGTTCCGAGAGCGCGTCCCGGAGGTAGTCACCGGCCTCGACGGCGAGGCCGTCCGCCACGCCGACTGTCACCGTGGCGTCCGGGTGTGCGTCGCGGGCGTCGCTTGCCACGTCCCCGGCGAGGGCCGCGAGGTCGACGCGGCGAGTAGCTGCCTCGCCGTCCACGAGGTCCTGCACGAGCTTGCTCTGCTCGTGGATGCTCGAGAGGTCAGCACCGGCCTCGTGGACGGCAGCTGCGACCGCCTCCGGGTCGTCGTCGCCGGCGGCGGCCGCCTCCACGCGGTTCGCGTAGCTGTAGAGGAGCTGGGCGAGCGTCCGGAGGTCGTGGCGGACCACGCGGGACAGCACGTCGAGTTTCTGGCGCTGGCGGGCGAGCTCGGTCGCCCGGATGCGGCGCACGTCGTTGATGCCGATGAGGACGTGTGCGACTGCGCTCACGGCGACCACGACCGTCCCCGAGAAGACGGGTGCGGCAGGTACCGACGCGACGGCGCCCTGGTACGCGAACAGCAGCGCGAGCGCCGCACCGATGACGACGACACCCAGCACGTTCCAGCCTGCCACGCGGAGCGCGTGCTCGGGGGAGACGTCCAGCCAGACGAGTCCGACACCGGCAGCGACGAGCGCCAGCCCGACGAGGCTCCCGAACCCCGCGAGCAGCAGGCCCGACATCGGCGGTTGCGCGGTCGCGACGTGGACGGCCATCACGGCGACGACCGCCGCGCCCGTCAGGGCGACGGTGGCGGCCGCTCCGAGGCGACGAACCGAAGTCATGGGCGTACCGGGTGCCCGAACGCAAAAAGCGTACTGCACCGCCGCCGGCGAGGGGGAGCCGCCGGGTTACCGGTTGTCCGTCAGCAGGCGGCGCAGCACGTCGCCGTACGCCGGCCGGGTGACGATGACCCCGACGAGCACGCCGAGGATGGTGATGAGTGCGAACCCGCGCAGGTCACCGAGGCTCAGCACGGCCAGCGGGCTCATCGCGATGATGGTGGTGGCTGCCGCGGCGCCGATGACCCACAGCGCCTTCCGGAAGCGGCTCTGGAACACCCGCGAGGAGGACACCTGTTCTGTCATCACCTCGTCGGCGATGATGACGAGGTCGTCCACCCCCGTCCCGATCACCGCGATGAACCCGGCGAGGTGCGAGAGGTCCAGCGCCAGCCCGGAGACGGCGGCGAACCCGAGCAGGATGACGACTTCCGACAGCGCCGTGAACACCATCGGGATAGCGACTTTCGGCTCGCCGTACCGGAGGAACACCATCAGCGCGACCGCGATTGCGGCCGCGATACCGGTGACGAGCGTCAGCGGTTTGTAGCGGTCCGCGAAGCTCGGGGAGACGTAGTAGGAGTCCTGGAACTGGAGTTCGGCGGGGAGCGCGCCGGCCTGCAGGTTCACCTGCAGGGTCCGGGCCTCCTCCATGGAGTTCGCCGTGATGGTGAACGTCGGGTTGTTCACGAAGTCACCGGACTGGAGGTCGGGGGCGAGCGTCGGCCCCATGCTCGCGTTGTAGACCTCCTCGCCGTCGAGCATCGTCAGCAGGCAGTAGCCGCCGTCCGGGAACTGGCAGTTGCTGATGCCCTGCTGGGACGTGAACCCGTAGCGCTGCATGTCGCTGGCGAAGCGCTCGGCGGCGTCCTGCGAGAGCTGGACGGGGACGATGGGGCGCCCCTGGCGGTTCCGGTCGGGCTGGTCGACTTCGACGAGTTCCTCGCCGCGGAGGACCGTCTCGTTCTGCTGGGTGCCGTTGTCACCGGGGTAGTACGCCCAGAGTTCGACTTCGCCGCGGCCCTCGATGAGGCTCTGGACCTGCGAGGCGTTCTGCCCCGG
This sequence comes from Halobacterium rubrum, assembly GCF_021729015.1. Classification (GTDB taxonomy): domain Archaea; phylum Halobacteriota; class Halobacteria; order Halobacteriales; family Halobacteriaceae; genus Halobacterium; species Halobacterium rubrum. Next base: position 573,147 of record NZ_JAJQQZ010000001.1, on the reverse strand, counting down.
CACCTCGACGACGATGTAGTGCGTGCGGTCGCCGGTCTGGGTCTCGATGTCCGTGACGTCCGCGCCACCGAACCCGGTCGCGTCGACCTTCGAGCCGATGATGTTGACGATGTTGTCCCGGGTTGCTTGCGTGACACCGACGCGGGTGGTGTCGGGTTCGTAGCCCGCGGCGGTCAGGGCGTCTGCGAGCGCACTCGGTTCGACGTCCTGGTAGACCTCGACGGTGTCGCCGGCGGGGCGAGCGCGGACGTCGCCGCGTTCGACGTCGAGGGCTGCGGCGACCTCCTCGGAGATGGCCGCCTCGTTGTCGACCGTAACGTCGACGCCTTCGGCGGTGACGCCGGTGACTGTCGCCCGGAGGCGGACGCCACCGGAGAGTTCGAGGCCGTAGTTGAGGTTCGTCGGGCCGCTGGCCGCCGTAGCCTGCTGGCCGCCGGCGGCACCACCACTGCCGCCGCTCGCGCCGACGCCCGGCGCGAACAGTGCGACGGAGCTGGCGACCAGCAGGAGTGCGAGCGTGGCCACCCGCCAGTTCTCGCGGAGCCAGCTCATTGTGCCACCCCCTCGAACTTGTACCAGCGAAGCAGCGTGACGTTCAGCATGTAGGTGTTCATGAGGTCAGTGGTCAGGCCCATCACGAGGACGAGGCCGATCGCGGTCATCAGCTGGATGCCGAAGATGTAGGAGACGACGGTCATCACGGCCATCGCGGCGATGGAGGTGATAGTCATCGTGACACCGGTCTTCATCGCGCGGTCGACGCTCTCCCAGAAGCCCCCCGAGCGCCGGAGCACGTGGTTGTTCAGGAGGATGTCGGAGTCGACGCTGTAACCGATGAGCATCAGTAGCGCCGCGACCGTCCCCAGCGAGAGCTGGATGCCGAGGACGTTCATGAGCGCGACGGGCACGACGATGTCACTGAACGCGGAGACGACGACGGCGATGCTCGGGACGAACGTCCGGAACAGCGCGAACACGAGCAGGCTCATGCCGAGGAAGGCTCCCGCGACGCCGAACAGGGCGAGCTGCTGGGTGGACGAGCCGAACGTCGGGGAGACCTCCTGTGACTGCACGACGTCGATGGAGACCGAGGCGTCGTCCCGGATGTCCGGGACGGTCTCGGTCTGGAAGGTCACGAGGTACTGGTCGCCGCCGGTTCCGACCTGCCGGATGGAGGCCGGTTCAGTCTCGAAGGCGGTCCGCACTTCGGACTGGGAGGCGTCTGACTCTGCGACCATCTCCGACCCGCCAGTGAACTCGATGCCGGGGTTTGCCGGCGCGCCGGTGGTGGCCATCCACCCGCCGATGACGGCGAGCGCGACGACCAGGACAGCGAGCGGCGGGGCGACGGTCTGCCGCATCGAGTACTGGCTGAGGTCGACGTCCGGGACCTCGAACCGTGACATGCCTGCCGGTGGGATTCGGCGCTGGTTAAGGCTTCTTATCCCCGGCAGCGCGGGCGCGGGCCGTCCACACCGGCGGTGGCGTCAGTCGAGGAATCGTTCGGGGAGCCGGCTGCGGACGGCGGTGGGCGCGAAACCGACCAGCCAGGTGACGAGCCGAGGGAGGCGGCGGCGGACCACGGCGTAGCCGACGGAGACGAGGAGCGCGGCGCCGACGACGCGCTGTACTGTCGGCTCGAAGGCGAGCGCGGCGGGGACGCCGAGGCCGACCGCGACCACGACGTCCTCGGGGGAGCCGTCGTAGCGGACGAACCGCCGGGGCGGCAGCCAGCGGCCGTGGAAGTGGCTGTAGACGGCGCGCTCGCTGGTCTCCCGCCAGGGTTCGAGTTCGAGGCCGCCGCCGAGGACGTCGCTGGCGGCGTGGAGGGCGGCGGCGGCGAGGAAGACGGCTGCGGCGAGCGTCCACGCGCCGGGCGCGAGCGCTGCGACAGGGACGGCTGCTGCGGCGGCGACCGCGTAGTAGACGGGGAAGTGGAGGGTGCGACGGTGACCGGCGTAGAGGTCGAGGTCCGGGAACAGGCCGCCCGCGAGCCCGGCGGCGGCGAGCACGGGGGCGTGTTCGGGGGCGGCGAGCGTGGCGAGGGCCGCGACTGCGAGCCCGGCCATCGCGTGCGTCGTCGCCATCATGTACCCACGAGTAGGGAACCCCTGCACTTGAGTGCGTCGCCTTCGAGAGGTCAGAATCCGGGAGTGCCGTTCTCACCCGCCGCCCCGAGAGTTTACGGCCCGCGGCCGCGACCGCTAGGTCGTGCGCCGGAAGCCAGCCACGCTGCTCGTCCGGGCGCTGCAGGCCGGCATCGCGGCCATCGTAGTCGTCGGCGTCGCCACCCGGAACGTCGCCGTGGTGGTCAACGGCGTCCTGGGACTCGCCGTCACGTTCCTGCCCGTCGTCCTCCGCCGCGACTACCACCTGTGGCTGTCCCCGGGCGCGTCCCTGCTGGTCGCCGTCGCGGTCTTCCTCCACGCCGCCGGGATGCTGGGCGCGTACGACACCGTCTGGTGGTTCGACCACCTCACGCACGGGCTCTCCGCGGCGGTCGTGGCCGCCGCCGGCTACGCCGCCGCGCGCGCCCTCGACGAGCACCGCGACGACCTCCACTTCCCGCGGTCGTTCCTGACCGTCTTCATCTTCCTGCTCACGCTGGCGCTCGGCGTCCTCTGGGAGGTGGCGGAGTGGGCCGCACGCGAAGCGGCCGTGGCGCTCGCGCTCGACCCGGTTCTGGTCGTCTACGGCGTCGAGGACACCGTCTTCGACGTCGTCTTCAACGCGGTCGGCGCGCTCCTCGCGGCCACGCTGGGCGCACGGTACCTCCGGGCCGACATCGACGCCGTCGGCGTCTGGCTGGACGAGTAGGCGACAGCCCCAAACGCGTGCCACGCCTACACGTGACCATGGCGACCGACAGCGTCACGCTGTCGTACCCCGCCGACGTCTCCGACTGGGGGTACGACCAGCTCACCACCGACCACATGCGCGCCTACCTCAAGAAGACGAAAGGCCCGGCCCGCGAGGGCGACACCTGGAACGTGTTCCTCGACGTCGGCTGCTGTGGCGACAGCCCCGACGTCCCGCTGGTCGTCGAGGCCGTCGGCGGCGACGGCGACCTCGACGCGGACACCGACCTCCACTTCGAGGAGCGCGAGGCCTGCGGCGTCGACTCCGGCTGGGCGGTCCAGAGCGAGACCGGTCCGAGCTGAACCGCGCTCAGGGGAGGTAGCGGACGCTCACGAAGTCCTCGCCGGACCGGATCTCGACGCGCTCGATGCCGATGCGGGCTGCCCGCGACACCGTCTGCTGGTCGTCGGCGACGTCCGCGACGGCGTCCTCGACCGCGTCGGCGCCCACCGACAGCACGTGGACTTCGCCGACGCCGGCGCGCTCGGTGGTCGCGAGCTCGCCCTGCGGGAGGTCCTCGGCCATCTCGCGGGTCTGGGGCGTCGGCGTCTCCTCGCTGACGCGCACCGGAATCTGCTTGCGCTCCGCCACGTCGACGACGCTGTACGTGACGTCCATCGGCGGGTCCGGCGCCACCGTCGCCTCGAGGACGTCGCCGGCCTCGACGCCGGGGTTCTCCGAGAGCGTGTGCACCTGGGCGTCCGAGACGTCGGTGAGAATCGCGGACTCCTCGCTGACCTCCGTCACGAGGAACGTCGCCGTCTTCTCGCGCTGGTCGCTCATTGCCAGCCGGTAGGCCGCCTCGGCGGTTCACTGTTTCGAAGGCGGCCCACGGGCTCAGGCGCGCAGGCGCCGGTGGACGGCGTACACGACGAGCGCGCCCGCCAGCGGCACCACCGGCGAGAACACCGACGGGAGCGCGTACAGCGCCTCCACGACGGGCGCGACGAGGGCGCCGCTGGGTTCGGGGCGCGTCGTCAGCTCCCCACCGACCTCGTACTCGGCGGGCATCGACGCGACGACGCCGAGGTAGACGGAGAACGCGAACAGGTAGCCGGCGACCGCCAGCGCGGGGTCGTAGCGCTCGCTGACCGGAAGCTCGCGGCGGTGGCGGCGCGCCACCAGCAACACGGGCGCGACCAGCGGGAAGAACACGAACAGCCCGATGACGACGTAGAACGTCCGGGAGAGCGTCAGCGACCCGCCGGTCGCGCCGGTCGTGTTCGCCACGAGCACGACCAGCGCGCCCGCCATCAGGAACGCGAACAGGCCGCCGAGCACGGCGCTGACGACGGCGTAGCTCCTGAACAGCCGCGAGTCGGACGCCCGGAACGCGTACGGGAACGCCGTCAGCAGGCCGGAGTAACTGTCGAACCGTCCCATCGCTCCGAGGTCGGGGCCGGGCGAGCAAAAGCGCGGCGACTCCCGGCCACCGCCGGGTTCGCGGCGGCGGGACGCCCGGCCACCGGTGCGTGGCGAGGGGGCGACACCGGCCCGGACTAGCTACCCTGAAGTAGCCGGCCGACGCCGGTCCCCACATGCGAGTAGACATCGGGAACGCGCTGGCCGCGACCGCCCGACCGGGCGTCCCCGCGGACGCGCTGGACCGGCTGGACGACCGCGTCGGCGCCGCCCACGACCGCATCGCCGCCGGCATGGACGACGGCGAGTTCGGGTACGAGGCGCTGAATCTCCCGGAGACAGCCGACCCGCAGCCAATCACGGACGCCGTCGCGCCGCTCTCGGACGCCGAGACGCTGTTGACCGTCGGCATCGGCGGGAGCGCGCTCGGCGCCGCGACGCTCGTGGACGCGCTCGGCGACGACCTCGAGTACCACGCGCTGGACAACGTCGACCCGGCGCACGTCCGGCGGTTGCTCGACGACCTCGACCTCTCGTCGACCGCCGTCCACGTGGTCTCGCGGTCCGGGACGACCGCCGAGACGCTGGCGAACTTCCTCGTCGTCCGGCAGGCGATGGCGGACGCCGGCGTCGACTGGGCCGACCGCACGCTCGTCACGACCGGTGAGGCGGGGAACCTCCGGGACCTCGCCGACGAGCACGACCTGCCCGTACTCGACGCGCCGGAAGGCGTTCCCGGCCGGTTCTCGGCGCTGTCGACGGTCGCGCTGCCCGCCGCCGCGCTCGCCGGCGTCGACGTCGACGCCCTCCTGGTGGGTGCAGCCGAGGGCCGGGACGCGCTCGCCGGGTCGCTGTACGACTGTCCCGCGTACGCCTACGGCGCAGCAGCGTACGCGCTGGACCTGCGCGGCGCCGGCGTGAACGCGATGCTGCCCTACGCCGAGGGACTGGAGACCTTCGGAGAGTGGTTCGCACAGCTCTGGGCGGAGAGCCTGGGGAAAGACGGCCTCGGACAGACGCCGGCGCGAGCCCTCGGCGCAACCGACCAGCACAGCCAGCTCCAGCTCTACCGCGCCGGTCCCCGGGACAAGCTCGTGACGATGGTGCGGCCCGAGTCGCGGCCGGATTGCGCGATTCCCGAGACCGACATGGCGGGCCTGGACTACCTCGCGGGCGGCGACCTCGGCGACCTGCTCGACGCCGAGTTCGAGGCGACGGAGGCCAGCCTCGCCGAGTCCGGCGTACCGTCGGTCCGGGTCGAGATTCCCGCCGTCGACGCCCACTCCGTGGGTCGGCTGCTGTACGACTTCGAGGCGGCCTGCGTGCTCGCCGGCGAGCTCTACGGCGTCGAGACGTTCACTCAGCCAGCCGTCGAGTGGGGGAAAGACGCCGCCCGCGACCTCCTGCGCGGCGACGAGGCGCTGCCCGAGACGGACTCGCTCGTCGTCGAGTAGGCAAGCCTATGTCGGCGGCGTCCCGACGGCCGGACGTGACAGACCGGTACGCGCAGACTGTCGGGTTCGTCGTGGGCGGCGTCGGACTGGCGTCGGCGTTCCTCGACTGGACGCCGGCGCCGTCGCTGGTCGCGCAGGTGGCCGGCGGGCTCGCCGCCGCCGCGACGCTGGCGTTCGCCGCACGGCGCCACGGTAGCGGCCCCGGCTGGCTCGACTACGTCGCGACAGCAGCCGGCGGGGCGCTCGCACTGGCGGCGGCCGCCGGCGTCCTCGCGCTCGGCGGCCGGCTCGCGGCGGGACCGATGGTCGCGCTGTTCGCCGGCCTCGGCGCGTTCGCAGCCGGTGCGGCGGCCGTCGCCGGCGTCGACCGCGACGGCGTCCGCGACCGCGAGCGGGCGACCCTCGGTGCCACCGTGGTGTCCGCGGCCGCGCTCGTCTTCGGGGGCCTGCTGGCGGCGGCCGCCATCGGGTTCGTCCCCGCCGAGCCCGTCTTCCAGTGGCCGACGAACACCGCCGTCGCCAGCGCCGGCATCGGGCTCGCCGGCGTGGCGTTCGTGCGGTCGTTCGACGGCGGCATCGACGTCAGCGTTCCCGGCCGCCGCGACCTCGTCGTCGCCGGCGCCGGCGTCGCCGCCATCTTCGCGTTGCACCTCGCGCTGAACCTCGTGGTCACGACGTTCTCGCTGCCACAGAGCACCCACGGTCTCGTCGAGACCGCGCGGGACAACCCCGAGATTCTGCCGCCGCTGGCGGTTGTCTCGCTGCTGTTCGTCGGGCCGGGCGAGGAGTTGCTCGCGCGCAACGGCGTCCAGAAGTTCCTCTACGGCGCGTACTCGCGGTGGAGCGCCGTCGTCGTGGCGTCGTTCGTGTTCACCGCCAGCCACGTGCTGGCGTACGCCGGCGCGGCCGCCCCGGGCGCCGTGCTCGTCACGCTGGCGCGCGTGTTCGTCGTCAGCCTCGTGCTCGGCGTGGCCTACGAGCGCACCGACGACCTGTTCGCGCCCGTCGTCGTCCACGGCGTGTACGACGCCGTCCAGTTCGGGGTCGCGTACCTCCAGTTCTCGTGAGCGTCAGACGCGGGGCTGACTAAGTATTACGTGCTCGCGGCGTGAAACCGAGTGACATGCCTCGGAAGTACTCGGTCGTCTGCGAGGACCCGCTCGCAGCGGACATCGAGGAGCTCGCCCGGGAGTACGGCATCTCCGAGCAGGAGGTACTCCACCAGCTCGTCGAGGCCGGCCTCGAGGTCTGCGACTAGCCCGGATTCTTGCGTTCGAGGGGACTCCCGCAGACCGGACACCGGTCGCGGTCGTCGTCGAACTCGCGGCCGCAGCCCTGGCACTGGAAGCGCCAGTCGCGGCGCTCGTTGATGCCGTCCTGCGCGATGACGTCGACGTCGACGCCGAGCTCGTCGGCGACGTTCTGCATCGCGTAGTCGTCCGTGACGAGCGTCGCGTCCAGCTCGTGCGCGGTCGCGAGCAGGCGCCGGTCGGTCTCCGAGAGCACGTCGTCGTCGCCCGTCGTCGTCGCCGCCCGGCGCACACGCTCGCGGGCATCCTGTCCGGGGACGTGGACCTGCATGCCGCTGCCGGAGGCGGCGTCGAAGCGGAACGCCGCCGAGTCCGTCAGCTCCTCGCGGACTTCCGGCACCGACGCCGTCGAGCCGTCGGCGTCGTACTCGTGGATGAACGCGGAGGCGTCGAGGACTCGCACGCTACCGCTGCACGACGATGTAGTCTTTGACTGCCTGGACGCGGCCTACCGGCACCCGGTAGCGGCCCTCGTCGTCGGCCGGGAAGTCCGCCGCGACGGACTCCTCGGTCGGCTCCACGAGGAGGTGTTCGAGCTTCCCGGATTTCAGGTCCATCGTGATGTTGTACAGCATCCCGAGCTCCGTGCCGTCCGACCCCATCACGGCCTTCCCGGAGAGGTTCTCGGCGAGGATGTCGGCCATACACGTGGGGACTGCCGGGATTCACATAAACCCCGCGGGGTCGTCGGACGCGCGACGCACGCGCCCCGCCCGCTCGGCCAGCTGGACGGCGTTCGACGGTCCGGCGGGGACCGCGGGCGTGCCAGACGTGGGGCGAGTCTGGGCGAACACTCTTTGTCAGTGCCGTGGTCTCTGCTAGCATGAAACGTCGACGCGTCCTCGCGGCGGGAGCGAGCACGCTCGCCGCAGCGTTCGCTGGCTGCACCGGCACCGACGACGGCGGTGGCGGTGGTGGCGGCGACGGCGAGGACACCACGACGCCGACCAGTGACGACGATGCGGGTGGCGGCGCGTACGGCGGCGGCGGGGACGACGGCACGACGGAGACCGCGACAGCCACCGAGACGGAGACGGCGACGACGGCCGCAGACACCACCACGACGAACGGCGGAACGGAAGATGCGACGGTCGTGACTGTCGGCGCGGACGGACAGACGCGCTTCACGCCGGAGGAAGTCACCGTCGCCACCGGCGAGACGGTTCGCTGGGAGTGGGCCAGCAGCGGCCACAACGTCCGCCCGGACAGCCAGCCGGCCGACGCCGACTGGACCGGGACGCCCGGCGGCGAGAACGAGACGTACGACAGCGACTACGTCTACGAGTTCACGTTCGAGGTGGGCGGCCGGTACGAGTACTACTGTGCGCCCCACCAGTCGTTCGGCATGGTCGGGACTGTCGTCGTCGAGAAGTGACTGCCGCCGGCGGCGCGGGGTCGCCACCGGGTCGTCTCAGCGGACGGGCGCCGGCGAATCGCGGGCAACAGTCGGCCCGTAGCGCGCCCGTCGGCGGCGCCACACCACGGGCGTGACGATGGAATTAAACCCCGCGACCCGTTCTGTACGCGTAACGACCGTTCTCTCGGAGGATTCTACTATGTCCGACGCCGACACAACCACCGAAGACGACGACCCCGGGGACCTGCGGACGCCCATCGTCGCCGTCCTCGGCCACGTCGACCACGGGAAGACCAGCTTGCTGGACAAGATTCGGGGCTCGGCAGTCATCGAGGGCGAAGCCGGCGCCATCACGCAACACATCGGCGCGACCGCCGTGCCGCTGGAGACCGTCTCTGAGGTCGCGGGCAGCCTCGTCGACCCCACCGAGTTCGACCTCCCGGGGCTGCTGTTCATCGACACACCCGGCCACCACTCGTTCTCCACGCTGCGCTCGCGGGGCGGCGCGCTCGCCGACATCGCCATCCTCGTCGTGGACGTCAACGACGGCTTCCAGCCACAGACGCTGGAAGCCATCCGCATCCTGAAGGACACGGGGACGCCGTTCGTCGTCGCCGCCAACAAGATCGACACGACGCCCGGCTGGAACCCGAACCCGGACGCGCCCGTCCAGGGCACCTACGACGACCAGAGCGACCGCGTGCGCTCGGACCTCGACGAGGCGCTGTACGAGCTCATCGGCGAGATGTCCGACGAGGGGTTCTCCTCGGACCTCTACTGGCGGGTGCAGGACTTCCAGAAGAACGTCGGCGTCATCCCGGTCTCCGCCGAGACCGGAGAGGGCGTCCCGGACCTCCTGACCGTCCTGATGGGGCTGGCCCAGCGGTACATGAAAGCCGAGATGGAGGTCGACGTGACGGGGCCGGGCGCCGGCACCGTCCTCGAGGTCAAAGACGAACAGGGCTTCGGGAAGACCGTCGACGTCATCCTCTACGACGGCACCGTCCGCGCGGGCGACGAGATCGTCGTCGGCGCGAAGAACGACCCCATCGTCACCGAGGTGCGCGCGCTCCTGAAACCCCGCGAACTCGCGGAGATCCGCACCGAGAAGCGCTTCGACGACGTCGACGAGATGCAGGCCGCAGCGGGGCTGAAAATCGCGGCGCCCGACCTCGACGACGCGATGGCGGGCGCGCCGGTCCGCGTGGTCGGCGACCGCGACGTCGAGCAGGTCGTCGCCGAGGTCGAGGCCGAACTCGCCGAGGTCGCCGTCGAGACCGAGGAGGAGGGCGTGGTCGTGAAAGCCGACACGCTCGGCAGCCTCGAGGCGCTCGTGAACGCCCTCGAGGAGGCCGAGATTCCCGTGATGGCGGCGGAGGTCGGCGACATCGCGCCCCGCGACGTGGCGATGGCGACGACCGTCGACGAGGAGAAACACCGCGTCCTCCTCGGGTTCAACGTCGACGTGCTCCCCGCGGCCGAACGGAAAGCCGAGGAGGAGAGCGTGCGGCTGTTCGCCAGCGACGTCATCTACCAGCTCGTCGAGGACTACGAGGAGTTCGTCGAGCAACAGGAGCGCGAACAGAAGGAGGCCATCTTCGACAACATCGTGCGGCCGGCGCGCTTCCGCATCCTGAAAGACCACGTGTTCCGCCAGAACGACCCGGCGGTCGTCGGCGTCGAAGTGGTCTCGGGCACCCTCAAGCGCAACACGCCGGTCGGCCTCGTCGAGGGCAACGACCTCGACCGCGTCGGCGTCGTCAAAGGCATCCAGGACCAGGGCGAGGACGTCGACGAAGCCCGCGCGGGCAACCGCGTCAGCGTCTCCATCGACGGCCCGACCGTCGGCCGCGACATCGAAGAGGGCGACGAGCTCTGGGTCGACCTCCCCGAGAAGCACGCGAAGGTCCTCGACCAGGAGCTCAGCGAGGAGATTCCCGCCGACGAACGCGAGGCGCTGAAGTCCTACCTGGACATCATGCGCAAGCGCGACCCCTTCTGGGGGAAGTAGACGGCAGAACGGAGACTCGTTCTATCGCGCGGTCTCGGGGACGTCGTCGCCGAGCGCGTGTTTGACCTGCAGCGCCGCGCTGGCGGCGAGGCCACGGGCGACCTCCTCGCGGTCCTCGGTCGGGATGAGGTCGTCGTCCGCGAGGTCCTCGAACTCCGGCGTGAACCCCGCGCTGACGGGGTTGCCGGCGGGCGGCCGGACGGCGACCGTGACCTGGACGCCGCTGGAGCCACTGGATATCTCGGAGCCGACGACGTACTCGTCCGGCAGGAACTCGCGGGTCAGGGACGCGATCTGCGCGATGCTCGTCCGCAGCGCACGGCGCTGGTCCCCGCTGAGGTCGGCGGTGGTCGTCTCCGGCCCGCTGAACGGCGCGTTTCCGTGCATGTCGTCTCCCTAGGTGTCGGTCACGTATAGTCCTTGTAGTGTGGGTAGGATTCGCAGTCAGCAGACGGGGTCGCTGTCGCCGTAGGCGGCGACGACGACCGCGGCGGCGTGCTCGCCCGGTTCGGCCTCCACTGTCACGCTCCGGACTGCGGGGTCGTCGGCGTCCCAGCCCCGGAGGTCCAGGCCGGCCTCGATGCCGGCTGTCACCCGGGATTCGACGTCGTCGTCGCTGGTCTCGCCGGCTGCCTCGTAGAACAGGCCGGGGTCGTCGCCGCGTTCGGCCCACGCCAGCGCCGCGCTCGTGTGCCCCGGGCCGGCGGTGTTCGCGTGCGCTTCGACGACGGTCAGTTTGTTCCCGGCGGGACCGAGGTCGGGCGCCGTCCCGACGGCGTCGACGCCGGCGTCGGCCGGAATCACCGAGGAGACGCCGACGAGGTTGTAGTTGTGGAGGTTCGCGTCCGCGAGCGCGGCGTCGTAGGCCGCCATCTCGGTGGGCGCGGCGCCGGTGCCCCACGCCACTCGAATCCGACTGGACATACCCGGCCTAGCCGGCCGGGCGAAGAATACCTACTGGATGTAGCTCGGGTACCGCGGGCCGCCCGCGTCCTCGGCCTCGCCCTCGGCGACGAGCTTCTCGTGGGCGTCGTCGAAGTCCCCGCGACGGACCTCCTCGCGGTCGTCCCGGATGGCGAACATCCCGGCCTCGGTGGCGAGGCTGGCGAGCTGCGCGCCGGAGAACCCATCGGTGTCCCGCGCGAGGTCCGAGAAGTCGACGTCGTCGGCGACGTTCATCTCGGCGGCGTGGATCTCGAGGATGCGCTCGCGGGCCTCCTCGTTCGGGTTCGGCACCTCGATGAGGCGGTCGAAGCGACCCGGCCGCAGAATCGCGGAGTCCAGCATGTCGAAGCGGTTGGTGGCCGCGATGATGCGGACGTCGCCGCGCTCGTCGAAGCCGTCCATCTCGCTCAGGAGCTGCATCATCGTCCGCTGGACCTCGGCGTCGCCGGACGTCTTCGAGTCCGTGCGCTTGGCGGCGACGGCGTCGATCTCGTCGATGAAGATGATGGCGGGCTCTTTCTGCTCGGCGAGCTCGAAGAGGTCCCGGACCAGCCGGGAGCCCTCCCCGATGAACTTCCGGACGAGCTCGCTGCCGGCCATCTTGATGAAGCTCGCGTCCGTCTGGTTCGCGACGGCCTTCGCGAGCATCGTCTTCCCGGTGCCGGGCGGACCGTGCAGCAGCACGCCGCTGGGCGGCTCGACGCCCACGGCGTCGAACTTCTCGGGGTTCACGAGCGGGTCCTCGACGGCCTCCCGGACCTCCCGGAGCTGCTCGTCGAGGCCGCCGATGTCCTCGTAGTCGACGGTCGGCGACTCGTCGACCTCCATCGCCTGCGCCCGCGCGTCCGTCTCGTCGTCGAGGACGCGCTGGACGCTGAACGAGTCGTTGATGGCGACCCGGTCGCCGACGTCCAGTTCGTCGGCGAGCCGCGGCGACAGCTCGGTGAGGACCTCCTGGTTGTTGCCGTGTTGCTTGATGACGGCGCTGCCGTCCTCCGGCAGGTCCTCGACCGTCGCGAGGTACAGCGACGCCGTCTTCAGGGTCTCGTTCTCGCGCTGGAGGCGGTTGACCTCCTCGCGGAGTTCTTCGCGGCGGGCTTCCACGTCGTCGAGCTGCTCTCGGAGCTCCTCGTGGACCGCCACGATCTCCTCGTAGTGGTCTCGAAGTGCGTCGAGGCGCTCCCCCGGCGTCGACTCGGGGTCGACGTCGAGCGTCGGCCGGTCCGGCAGTGAGGGGCTACGCGACATTCGTTGCCCCCGCTAGGGTCCCCGCGTAGAAGTTCCTTTGGGTAGGCTGAACGCCTACCGGCGGTCACGCGTCCGACGCTGCCCGGCGATTCGGCGCGAGCGCTGCCGGGTCAGACGAGGTCCTCGGCCTCGCCGAGGTAGTCGTCGTAGACGCCGAGCGCGCGCTCGATGGGCTCGCTGGTGGACATGTCGACGCCCGCGTCCCGCAGCAGCTCCAGCGGGTACTCGCTGGAGCCGCGTTCGAGGAACTCCAGGTAGCGGTCGGCGGCGGGCTGGCCCTCCTCGAGGATGTCCTGGACGAGCGCGACGGCGGCCGAGATGCCGGTCGCGTACTGGAAGACGTAGAAGTTGTAGTAGAAGTGCGGGATGCGCATCCACTCCCGCTCGATGTGGTCGTCGACGTTGGCGTTCGCGTAGTAGGCGCGCTTGCGGTCGCCGTACACGTCGTCTACTCGGTCCGGCGTGAGCGCCTCGCCCTCCCGGGTGAGTTCGTGGAGGCGCTGTTCGACGTCGGCGAACAGCGTCTGCCGGTAGAGCGTCGACCGGAAGCGCTCGAGGTACTCGTTGAGGATGTGCCGCCGGAAGTGGTCGTCCTCGACCGTGTCCAGCAGGTGGTTGACGAGCAGCGCCTCGTTCACCGTGGAGGCGACCTCGGCCACGAAGATCTCGTACTGCGAGTAGACGTAGGGCTGCTGCTCGCTCGTGTACTGGCTGTGGAGGCTGTGGCCGAGCTCGTGGGCCAGGGTGAACATCGAGGAGATGTCGTCCTGGTAGTTCATCAGGATGAACGGCTGGGTGTCGTAGGTGCCGCCGGAGTAGGCGCCCGAGCGCTTCCCGCGGTTCTCGTAGACGTCCACCCAGTTGGAGTCCAGTCCCTCGGCGACGCGCTGCTGGTAGTCGTCGCCGAGCGGCGCGACCGCCTCCACGACGTGCTCGCGGGCCTCCTCGTAGCCGATTTCGGGGCTCTCGGAGTCCACGATGGGCATGTAGAGGTCCCACATCTCCAGCTCGTCGACGCCCAGCGCCTCCCGCTTGAGGTCGGCGTGGCGGTGGAGCTTGTCGAGGTTGTCGTCGACCGTGTCGACGAGCGTGTCGTAGACCTCGACGGGGATGTTGCCGTCGTCGAGGGCGGCCTGCCGGGCGGTGTCGTAGTTCCGCGCCTCGGCGAGTTTGACGTCCTTTTTCATCTGGTTCTTCATCGTCGACCCGATGGTGTTCCGGACGTCGCCGATGGTCTCGTAGAACTCCTCGTGGACGGTCTGGCGGAACTCGCGGTCGGGCTCCTTGAGGAGCTTCGTGAAGTTCGCCTGCGAGATCTCGACGTCCTCGCCGTCGGGGTCCTCGACGGTCGGGAACTCGAGGTCGGCGTCGGTCAGCATGTTGTAGGCGTCGCTGGGCGCACCGAACACCTCGCCGAGGTCGCTCAGCAGCGCCTCCACTTCGGCGGAGCGCGTGTGCGGCTTCATCCGCAGCACGTCGTCGAAGTAGTGCTCGTACTCCTCGAGGTCGGGCGTCTCCTCGACCATCGCCTGCAGCTCCTCGCGCGTGCAGTCCTGGAGTTCGGGGTCGAAGAAGGAGGTCGCGGACGAGACCTCGGTCATGAGGCTCGCGCCGCGAGCCCGCAGCGCCTGGTACTCCTGATCGCGGGTGTCCTCGTCCGAGCGCATCCGTGCGTACGACGACACCTTCTCGGCCTCTCGGTAGATGTCGTCCCGGAGCTCCAGTGCGTCCAGCAGCGTGTCGCCGTCCTCGGTGAGACGGCCCTCGTAGGCCTCGAGGTCCTCGAGCTTCGCCTGGAGGGCTTCGAAACCGTCCTCCCAGTCCTCGTCGGTCGCGTAGATGGACTCGAGGTCCCACTTGTACTCGTCGTCCAGTTCCTCGCGTTCGGGGACACTACTCATACGCCTCAGCGTTCGCGTGCGGTCGGTTAAACGTTGGCAAACGGCAGCGGCCTTGCCGCCGCCCGCCCGCGAAATTAACTGTCCCGCCACCGTACACGGGAGTATGACTGAGGAAGCCCGCGCCCTCGGACGGGCGTGGACCGACGAGACGCCGTGGGACGTGCTCACCGCCCTGACCGAACTCGACCACCGGCTCGCCGGCCACGAGGGCGAGCGCCGAGCCGCCGAGATAACTGCCGGGGCGCTCCGCGACGCGGGCGCTCGCGACGTCGCAACGACCTCGTTCGACCTCCCGGTCTGGACCCGGGGCGACTGCTCGCTGCGCGTCACCGAACCGACTGACCGCGAGTTCGAGGCGATTGCACTCCCGTACTCGCCCGCCGGAGCCGCTTCGGGCGGGCTGGTCGACGTCGGGTACGCGACCGACGACGAGTTCGACAGCGCCGACGTCGACGGTGCCGTCGTACTCGCCTCGACTGACAGCCCGCCGGGCGGCCGGCTCGTCCACCGCATGGAGAAGTACGGCCGGGCAGTCGACGACGGCGCCGCCGGCTTCGTCTTCTACAACCACAAGGACGGCCAGCTGCCCCCGACGGGGTCGCTGCGCTTCGGCCGCGAGGGCGAGATTCCCGCCGTCGGCGTCTCCACGGAGACCGGCGCGTGGCTGCAGGAGTACGCCGACCGCGGCGGCGAGGTCGCGCTCTCCGTCGACGCCCACACGGAGCCCGGCGAGGGGACCAACACCCAGGGCGTGCTCGGCCCGGACACCGACGAGGAGGTCGTCGTCCTCGCCCACCACGACGCCCACGACATCGCCGAGGGCGCGCTCGACAACGGCTGTGGCGTCGCCACGCTCGTCGCCGCCGCCCGCGTCCTCGCCGACCTCGACCTCGACTGCCGGGTCCGACTCGCAACCGTCGGCGCCGAGGAGGTCGGCCTGCAGGGCGCCAGCGCGCTCGCGGACCGCCTCGACCCCGAGTCCGTGCGCGCGGTCGTGAACCTCGACGGCGCCGGCCGCTACCGCACCCTGCGGGCGTTCCTCCACGGCACCGACCACTTCGAGGGCGTCCTCGACCGCGTCAGCGACGACACCGGCCACCCCATCGAAGTGCGGGACGCCGTCCACCCGTACAGCGACCACTGGCCGTTCCTCAGGGCCGGCGTCCCCGCCCTGCAGTTGCACTCCGTCACGCCCGAGCGCGGCCGCGGCTGGGGCCACACGCACGCCGACACCCGGGACAAGGCCGACGCCCGGAACCTCCGCGAGCACGGGATGCTCGCCGCGCTCGTCGTCCGCGAACTCGCAAGCGACGACAGCGAAACCGTCCCGCGGCCCGACGGCGACGCCCTCCGCGACCGCCTCGACGACGACGGGATGCGGCCCGGGATGGAGGCCGCCGGCGTCTGGCCGGACGGCTGGAACTGACTCAGAACTCGGCGAGGTGGCCAGCGACCCGCGCCAGCGCCAGCCGGTCGTCGTGAAGCGACCGGAAGGTCGCTCGTGCGCGCTCTGCAGCGTCCTCGTCGACCGCGAAGTCGAGGTCGTCGTAGTCGACGTCGTGGAGCACGAGCGGGTAGGGGTCGGCGGGCGGCACGCCATCGGGGCCGTCGACCGGGTCGTCGCCGAGCACCGTCTCGATGCGGTCGAACTCGCCCGTCTCCGCGACTTCCTGCACGAGCGAGACGACGCGCCGGACGAGCTCCCGGCAGAACCCGCTCGCGCCAACCGTGACGACGAGGAAGTCGCCCTCGCGTTCGAGGCTGGCGTCGAGTGTTCGGACGGTGTTTGCGTCGTCCGGCGTGAGGTTGTGGAAGTCGTGCTCGCCCGCGAGTCGGGAGAGCGCGCGCTCCGCGCAGTCGTCGTCGGCGTCCGGGGCTTGCTCGCGGGTCGCGTTGCTCTCCGCTCGCCGTTCCGTACCCTCACTGCCCTCGGGCACGTGCCAGAAGTACCGGTACTCCCGCCAGTTCGCGTCGTGGGTCGCGTGGAAGTCGTCGGGGGCGTCGGCGTGCGCCCACACCTGAATCGGGTCCGGGAGTTCGCCGTTGAGCGCGTACGGCGTCAGCCACTCGGGCGCGTCGAGCGCGACGGTCTGCGCGCGAGCCGAGACGCCGGCGTCGGTGCGTCCCGCGGCGGCGTAGCCCGGCGGCTTCTCACCGGCGAAGACGTCCAGTCGGCGGAGCGCGCCGAACAGTTCGCCCTCCACCGTGGTGACGTCGGGCTGGCGCTGGAAGCCGTGGTACGGCCGACCGTCGTAGGCGACGCGGAACGCGCGACGGGGCATCCTACTCGAAGTCGTCGACGGTCGGGCTGTCGATGTCGCCGGGGAACTCGGCGAACGGCGCGGTCGTCTGGTCGCCGCTCGCCATGTCCTTGACCGTGACGTTGCCGTCGGCGAGGTCCTGTTCGCCGACGATGACGACGGTGTCGGCGCCGACGCTGTCGGCGTAGTTCATCTGCGCGCCGAAGCTCCGGCCGGTGACGTCGGTGTCGACGACGTTCCCGCGCTCGCGCAGCGCCTGTGCGACCGCGGCGGCCTCGGCCTCGGTGTCGCCGACCTGGAGTACGTAGTAGTCGGCCGCGAACTCGCCCTCCGGGAGCACGCCGGCGCGCTCCAGCAGGAGGTTCAGCGGGGCGTGGCCGGGCGCGACGCCGACCGCGGGCGTCGGCTGGCCGCCGAAGCTCTCGATGAGGTCGTCGTAGCGCCCGCCACCGAACACCGAGCGCCCGATTTCGCCCGTCGAGTCGAAGCACTCGAAGACGACGCCCGTGTAGTAGTCCAGCCCGCGGGCGGTCGTCAGCGAGACGTCGCAGAACTCCCGGACACCCAGGTGTTCGGCCGCCTCCAGCACGTTCCGGAGGTTCGTCACGGCGTCGTCGACACGCTCGGTGCCCGCGAACTCGGTGAGCGCGTCGAGGTCGTCGCCGGCGAGCAGGTCGTCGAAGCGCTCGGCCTGGTCGTACGTGAGGCCGGCCGCCGCCAGCCCGTCGAGGTACTCGGCGCGCTCGATCTTCTCGCGCTTGTCGACGGTCCGGATGGCCTCCTCGGTGTCGACGTCGGCGTCGAACGCCTCCAGCAGCCCCCCGAGGATGTCGCGGTGGCTCACGCGGAACTCGAAGTCGTCGCTGGTCAGCCCCAGTTCTGTCAGGCCGTCGGCGGCGACCGCCAGCACCTCGGCGTCCGCCCGCGGGTCGCTGGACCCGAAGATGTCGACGTTCGTCTGGTAGAACTCCCGGAACCGGCCCTGCTGGGGCTCCTCGTAGCGCCAGAACGGCCGCGTCGAGTACCACTTGATGGGCTTCGACAGCGCCTGCTGTTTCGCCACCACCATCCGCGCCACGGTCGGCGTCAGTTCGGGCGTCAGCGCCACGTCACGGCCGCCCTGGTCGGTGAACGAGTACAGTTCGTCGACGATGCCCTCCCCGGACTTGTCCACGTACATCTGCGTGGACTCCAGGGCCGGCGTCCCCACCTCGCGGAACCCGTACCGCTGGGCCGCGTCCTCGAGGGCGTCCATCGCCACCCGGCGCGGCCCCATGTCCTCGGGGTAGAAATCTCGGAACCCCTTGAGTCGGTCGTACATGCAGCGTCGTTGTCGCGTCCCGCGCTTCAATGCTTCCGTTCACTGGCCCTGTGTGGCAGGGAGTGTGCGGGTAGCAGTCGCCCGATTGCGTGACCTCGAACGCCCACGGGCTCTCGAATCGAGTGGCTCGCTGCGCCCTTCGCTCGCTGCACTCGCTCCAGTGCTCGCGTCGCCAGTCTTCTTCGAGAGCCTGGCCCCTTTCAGTCCACCCGATGCCGGCTGGCCAATCGCCGTTCAGACGGCAATCATCCCGACACCGACGACGGCGAGCACGGCAGCAGCGAGGCGGCGTCGGAGGCCGGGCTCCCCGAGGAGCACACAGCCGAGGAGCACGGCGACGATGGCCTGGCCGTTCACGAGCGTGGAGACGATGCTGGCGGGCGCGGCGGCGAACGCGAGCGCCGTGATGTGCTCGCCGAGCGCGACGCCCGACCCCGAGATGGCGAACAGTTTGAGGTGCGGGCGGACGCCCTCGCTGGGCCAGCGGCGGAGCGCGAGCGGGAGGACGGCGATGGCGACGCCACCGAGGAACGTCGGCACCCAGACCCGCGTCGGGAAGGTGTAGTCGCCGAGGACGAGCCGGCGGCCGATGTCGCTGACGGCGTACAGCATCGCCGAGAACAGCGCGAGCTGGGCGGCCCGCGAGTGGCGGGCGCGCCGGATGGGTTCGACGAGGTCGCCGCCCTCGTAGTTCGCGAGGTAGACCGCGGTCGTGGCGACGCCGACGCCGAGAACCGACAGCGGGTCGAGGACCGCGCCGAGGCCCAGGACCTCGATGGGGAGGACGAACACCGGCACGATCTTCGCGATGGGGGCGACGTAGGAGACGTCGCCGACGGCGAGCGCGCGCACCGACAGCAGGAACCCCGCACCCCCGAGGAGAATCGTTCCCGCGAGCACGCCCGCGGCGGTCAGCGAGAGCGTGGGGAACGACGGGATGCCGCCGTCGCCCGTCGCCGCGGCGACCGGGAGATACCACGCGATGGCCGAGATGTTCACGAACAGCGTGAGGACGGCGCCGTGGATGCCCGCGAAGTACCGCTTCAGGGCGAAGAGGTAGCCGCCCCAGATGCCGGCGGCGGCGAGCGCGTACACCAACCCTGGCTGCATCACGTCGAGGGAACAGCGGCCCGGAGAAGAGTGGTTCGATTACGGCAGGCGCGACGCCCGGTAGGGGACGCAGTCGTGGGACGGGCGAGCGCGACGCCCGGTCAGTCCCGGAGGCCGTGGACGTACGTCTGGTCGTGGTCCGGGAACACCTCGCGGATGACCGCCTCGTCGTGCTCCTCGGCGAGTAGCGCGCGCAGTTCGGCCTCGTAGTCGGCGCGCGGGATCTCCTCGCTGGGCCCGACCTCCACGTCGAGTTCGGCGTGCACGAGCCGGTCGACCGCACCCCGTCCGAACCCCGAGAGCGGCGACAGGTAGTCGACGTCGTGGCGGTCCTCCAGACTCTGGGCTTGCGCCCGCGACACCGTCGGCACGCGGTCGTCACGACGGGTGCCGTCGGCGATGGCGTCGAACCCCAGTTCCGCCACCGCCTCCAGCGCCTGCTCGTGGACGTGCTGGATGCCGTTGCGCGGGTAGCCGTCCTCCAGCATCAACTCCACGGCGTCGTCGGCGACCTCGCGGTCGAGCTCCAGCGCCTCGAACGCGAAGTCCGTCGCCTCGGCCGCCTCGCGGGCGTGCTCGTACTCGTCAGTGATGCCGAAGTGCGCCGTGACGAGCGTGATGTCGTAGAACCGGTCGAGGACGAGCGCAGCCAGCGTGGAGTCTTTCCCGCCGCTGTAGAGCAGTCCCAGCTCCATCTATTATCGGCGGTTGATGTTGAAGCTCTGGGAGTCGGGCTTGAGTTCGCGGAGGAGTTCTTTCATCTGGTCCTCGTCGATGCGCTCCTCGAGCCGGCCGGACTGGGCCAGCGCCACGACCTGCTGTTCGACCTTCTCGGCGAACTCCGGCTTGCTCATCTTGATGGTGTTCAGGCGCTTCCGGGCGCCGTCCGTGAGGTTCTGCTTCAGCAGCGCCTGCTTCTGCTGTTCGGCCTGCTGGGCCTGCTGTTGCTGTGCCTCCCGCTGTGCCTCGCCGCCCTGCTGCTGTTGCTGTTTGAGCTGCTCTTTTTTCCGCTGGCGGAGCTCCTCGAGTCGTTCGTCGTCGGAATTCCCACTCATACTACACGGTAGTTGGCCGCGAATCCCGTTAATTGTTGCGCACGCAGGTGGCGAGTGCCACCGCTGGAGGCGGGAGAGTGCGGCGGCGAGAGTCGCCGGAGAGAACGGCTACCGTCGTCGAAGGTCGTTAGGCGTAGCGTTCGAGTTCCGGACGGTCGAGGTCCTCGATGACGTCGCCGGCGGTCTCGTCGAGGAGACTCCGACCCTCGGCGGTGACGACGCGGCCGCGGTCGTGTTGCTTCTCGACGAGGTCCTCCTCTTCGAGCTGCTGGAGAATGGTGCGCACGATGTTCCGGGAGCCGTTCGTCGTCTTGGACGGCGCGACGACGTACCGGTTGGAGCCGTCCGTCGTGGAGCCGTACGCCGAGGACAGCCGCTTCACGCCGATGGGGCCGTCGACGGCGACCTTCCGGAGGAGGCTGGCGGCGCGGGTCGCCCAGAAGTCCTCCTGCTCGGGCGGGAGCTCGCGGCCAGCGCCCGTCTTCGCGTAGTTCGCCCAGTCCGGCTCGTCGAGTCGTTCCTCGAGGTCCGCGGCGAGCTCGTCGATGAGCTCGTCTACGGGAGCGTCGTAGAGAGTTGCCATTGGAGGCACGTCGGCCCTGATTCGTTTAAAGGCATCGTTAGCCGCTCGTTCGGGCTCGCGTCGGTGACTCACAGCCGGGCCGCTCCGCCGGAACCCCACGCACTCGCGGCGGCGATTCCGGGCCAGCGAACGGGGCATCCGGGGGCTTTTCACGTGGGATTGCCAACCCGGTGGCATGGACGAGCGCGCGGCCCTGGACCTGGTCGGTGGGCTCGTGTCCGGCGCCGGCGACGACGCCGCCGTCGTCGACGACACGGCCCTCACCATCGACATGCTCCACGAGGCCACTGACTTCCCGCCGGGGACGACGCGGTACACGGCGGGCTGGCGGTCCGTGGGCGCGTCGCTGTCGGACGTCGCCGCCACGGGCGCCGACGCGACCGCAGCTGTCGCCGCTTACGCCGCCCCCGACTTCGACGAGGACGAGCTGACGGCGTTCGTGACCGGCGCGAGGGAGGTCTGTACCGCCGTCGGCGCGGAGTACGTCGGTGGCGACCTCGACGGCCACGACGAGTTCACCGTCGCGACGGCGGCCGTCGGGGACGCCGACAGGCGGGTCGGGCGAGCGGGCGCCCAGCCGGGCGACAGCGTCGTCGTCACCGGGTCGCTGGGCCGGAGCGCGGCAGCCCTCGAGCTGTTCGAGCGCGGCGACGTGGAGCGAGCGAACGCCCTCTTCCGGTTCATGCCCCGCGTGGCCGCCGGCCGGGCGCTCGGCGCGCACGCGACGGCGATGATGGACTCCAGCGACGGCCTCGCGCGCTCGCTGCACCAGCTCTCGGAGGCCAGCGGCTGCGGATTCGACGTGGACGGCGACAGGATTCCGGTCGCGGACGCCCTCTCCGGGCTCGTCGACGACCCGCTGGGCCGGGCGGTGACGTTCGGCGAGGACTTCGAACTCGTCGCGACGGTCCCCCCGGAGCGCGTGGAGGCGGCGCGGGCCGCCGTCCCCGTCGACCTCTCGGTGGTCGGGGAGGCGACGGAGACGGGCATCCAGCTCGACGGCGAGGCGCTCGCCGACGAGGGCTGGACGCACTAGCCGACGATCTGGATGGGGAGCGGCATGAAACACAGCGCGCCGAGCGCGAACGTCAGCACGCCGAGTGCCACCCGCCGGCGGTCCAGCGGGCGGTCGTCGACGGGCTGGACGCTCCCGGACAGCGACACCACCGACGCCAGCAGCCCCCACATCAGCCAGATGCCGGCGGCGTTCCCGGCGTCCTCGACGACCCAGAGGTAGGCGCCGAGGGAGAACAGCGCCGTCGGCACGACCGGGGCGAGCCGGCCGGCGGCCTCGCCGGCGAGCGACCGGAGGATGTGGCCGCCGTCGAGCTGGCCGACCGGGAGGAGGTTCAGGAACGTGACGAACATCCCGATCCAGCCGCCCATCACGACCGGGTTGACCGACCGGGTCGGGTCGCTGTACGACAGCGGCTCGCCGATGGCGGCGGCGATACCCCGCAGCAGTAGCGGGTAGTCGAACTCGATGCGGACGGCGGACGCCGAAGTCGCGACGTCCGCCGGCACCGTCACGGGGGGCAGCCAGAGGCCGACTGCGGAGACGACGACGGCAGCGACCAGCCCCGCGAGCGGGCCAGCGGCACCGATGTCGAACAGCGCTTTGCGGTCGGGCATCCGGCCGCGCATCCGGATGACGGCGCCCATCGTCCCGAACAGCGACGGGAACGGGATGAAGTACGGGAGGCTGGCGTCGACGTCGTGGTACTTGCTCATCGCGTAGTGGCCGAACTCGTGGACGGCGAGCACGCCGAGCACGGACAGCGTGAACGGCACGGCGTGGACGATCTCCGGCGAGATCGGGTCGACGTAGTACCAGTTCGCGCCGACGAACAGCGTGGACGCGACCGTCGCGACGAGCAGCGCGACGTTCGTCCAGGGGACGTCCCGGTCGTCGCTGGTGGCGTCGATGGGGTCGGCGACGAGCACCAGCTCGCCGGTACGGCTCGCCAGCCGGACCTCGTAGCCGTGTTCACGGAACAGCGGCCAAAGTTCCCGTTCGACGGTGCTCCGGTCGGCGCCGGCTCGGCCGAAGTACAGCACCTGTTCGTCCTGCTGGCGGACTTCGTAGACGTCGAAGAGGTCGCCGAGGGCGGCGGGGGCGGGTGCGTCCTCGGGCGGGTGAGCCGACATCGACCGGGGCTAGCGGCCACAGTGGCTTAACCACTGTGGCGGCGGTGAGAATCGTGCGGCGGCGCCGTCGGAGCGGCGGCGCAGCACGCAAGAACGGGGGTCCCGGAAGCGTGGAGTGAGGTGGGTGGGCGGGGCGTGAGCGGAACGTCCCGTGTGGTTGGTTCGGGGACCGGGACCCCGTGGGAGCGATGTAGCGGGCGTGGGCGGCGGGTCAGGGTGGGGTCGAGCGCGTCGGTCAGGCGGGCTGGACGCGCCACGTGGTGGCGCTCGTGTACGACCACTTCTCGACTTCGAGATCCGTGGCGGACTTCGAGAGTTTCACCATCAGGGCGCCGATCTCCTTCGGGGAGAGGTCGACGTCGTCGGCGATGAACTTGCTCTTGAAGTAGAGTTCGCCGTCTGCGGCTTTCTCGCGGAGGTAGGACTTCAGGCGCGCTTCCTTGTCCGGTGATTCGGCCTCGGCGTCGGCCTCGGTGGAGGGCTGTTGGGTTGCGCTCATGGTGTCTGGCCTCGCTCACCCCTACTGGCCACGACCGGTTATAAAGGGAGGAACGTTCGGGCAGATTTCCGACGTTTCACCCGTAAACTGATTCCGACCGACGTTTCAGGACAGTTTTAGAGCCGTCCAGACATTTTATAGACGGTTCTGGGATTTTCTTTCTACTCTCACGTTTACGTCAGAGTAGTAGTCGGCACACGCCCGATCTGCGTCGTCGACGCGTCAGACAGCGACCAGATGCCGGTAGTTCGACCACCACTTGCTGCCAGCCAGCCCGGAAATTGTCATTCGTTACCGCTAGCCGCTCCACCGGATTTCGCCGTGTCGTCCCGCCGCCACCACCTGACGAGCAGCACCCCGCCGGCGACCAGGAAACCCACCGCTACCGCGACCGCTACGTCGTCGAACGGAGCCGCGAGAAACGCCGAGAGCTGTGTCAGCGAGTACCCCAGCCAGACCAGCGCCGACGCGACCACTAGCAGCGCTCTCGCGGAGGGCAGCGACCCCCAGCGGTACCGGAACCCGGCCGCGAACAGCACCACCAGCCACGCCAGCGCGAGGAGGACGTCGACGTCGAGGACCGGAACCATACTGGCGCATCTCGGCGACCCCGCTTCCGTGTTTCCCTCCGGCAGCCGGATAGCCCTCCGAATCGGCAGTTGACAACCCTTAAGGACGGCTCCGGGCTATCGGACTGTAGTATGCGAGTGGTGGTTTCTATCGGCGGGAGCGTGCTCGCGCCCGACCTCGCCTCAGAGCGAGTCGACGCGCACGCCGACGCCATCGACAGGCTGACCGACGCCGGCTGCGAGGTCGGCGCCGTGGTCGGCGGCGGGGGAGTGGCACGAGACTACATCGGGACCGCCCGGGAGCTCGGCGCGAACGAGATCGAGCTCGACGACATCGGCGTCGACGTGACGCGACTGAACGCCCGGCTGCTCATCGCGGCGCTCGGTGGTGCGGCGGCCCCGAGCCCGGCGCGGAACTACGAGGAGGCGGGCGAGGCAATCCGGCGCGGCGACGTCGCCGTGATGGGCGGTGTGGTCGCGGGCCAGACCACGGACGCCGTGAGCGCGGCGCTCGCGGAGTACATGGACGCCGACCTGCTGCTGTACGCGACCAGCGTCAACGGCGTGTTCTCCGCGGACCCGAACGAGGACGACGACGCCGAGCACTTCGCGGAGATGAACGCCGGCGACCTCGTGGACATCATCGCGGACATCGAGATGAACGCCGGGTCGTCGGCGCCCGTCGACCTGCTGGCGGCGAAGCTCATCGAGCGCTCGGGCGTCCGCACCATCGTGCTCGACGGCACCGACCCCCAGCGCATCGTCGACGCCGTGCTCTACGGCGAACACGACGGCACCGACATCATCCCGGACGGCACCGACGACCAGATGACCTACTGGGTCGACGACGAGTAACAGATGCACCCCGACGACGACCCCTACGCCGACGACGACAGCGGCCGCGTGTTCTGGGCCGACGCCGCCGCCGACCGCGTGCTCGACCGCGACCCCGAGGAACCCATCGTCGTGAAAGGCGGCATCTCGCCGTCGGGCGTCCCGCACCTCGGGAACATGAACGAGATCGTGCGCGGGTACTTCGTCGCCGAAGTGCTCCGCGAGCGCGGCCACGAGGTCCGGCAGGTGTTCACGAGCGACGACCGCGACCCCCTGCGGGGGCTGCCCCGGAAGCTCGCCGACCTCGACGGCGAGGTCGTGGACCTCGGCGACGTGAACGCGGGCGCGCTCGGCCAGAACCTCGGCGCGCCCTACACCGCGATTCCCGACCCGTTCGGGTGCTGTGACTCCTACGGCGCGCACTTCTCGAATCTCATCCAGTCCTCCGCGGACCTGCTGGGCATCGACGTGGAGATGGTCTCGAACACCGAGGCCTACGAGGACGGCGACTTCGAGGGCGTCACCCGATTCCTCCTCGAACACGCCGAGTTGGCCCGCGAGGTGCTCGCCGAGTACCAGGACAAGGTCGACGAGGACTACGTCCCGTTCAACCCCATCTGCGAGGCGTGCGGGAAGGTCACGGAGACCGTCACCGGCGTCGACGCAGACGCCGGTACCGTCGAGTACGTCTGCACGGACATGGACGCCGGCGACCAGACCATCGACGGCTGCGGCCACGAGGGCACCGCGACGCTCCGCGAGGGGAAGCTCCCGTGGCGCTTCGAGTGGCCCGCCCAGTGGCGTGTCCTCGGCGTCGACTTCGAGCCGTTCGGCAAGGACCACGCCGAGGGCTCGTGGCCCTCCGGGTCCGACGTCGCCCGGAACGTCCTCGGCGACGAACCGCCGGTGCCGATGGCCTACGAGTGGTTCACGCTCGACGGCGAGCCGTTCAGCTCCTCGGCGGGCCACGTCGTCCTCGTCCAGGACGTCCTCGAACTGCTGGAGCCCGAAGTCGTGCGGTTCTTCTTCAGCAAGGACCCCCGGCGGGCGCGGGACTTCTCCGTCGAACACCTCGACCAGCTCGTCGACGAGTTCGACCGCCTAGAGCGCGTCTACTTCGGCGAGGCCGGGGACGCCGACGCGGACGAACGCGAGCGCGCCGACCGCGTCTACCCCCTGCTCGTGGACGAAATCGACGAGGACCGTGTGCGCATCCCGTTCACGTTCGCGGCGGTGCTCGGGATGACCGACGACCCCGACCTCCGCGAGGAGATCGCGCGCCGCGAGGGCCACATCCCCGAGGACGCCGACGAGCAGACGGTCGAGGACGCGCTCGCGCGGGTCGAGCTGGCCCGCGAGTGGGCGCGACGCACGGACAACGAGTTCAACTACCGGCTCGCGCGAACCGGAATCCCCGCCCACGACTTCGACGACGCCACCGAGACCGCACTCGACGAGCTCGCCGACTTCCTCGACGCCGAGGACCCCGACGGCGAGGCCCTGCAGGGCGAGATCTACGAGGCAGCGAAACGCCACGACGTCGACATCGGGGCGTTCTTCTCGGCCGGCTACCGGCTGTTCTTCGACGAGGACCAGGGCCCGAAGCTCGGGCCGTTCCTCGCGAAACTCGACCGCGAGTTCGTGCTAGACCGACTGCGCCGAGAGGCCTGACCCGGCGTCACAGTACGTCGACCGCCCACGGCTGGCGGACTGACTCCCGGCAGCACCGTCCCGTCCCCGAACCCCTTTTGCCGCGCGAACCCGGACACGTCTAACAATGGAAACCTGGCAGCTGCTGTTGGTCGGCCTGGTCGGCTACTGGGCCGTGGTGTCGTGGGCGCGGAGCCGCGGCCTGCTGCCGTCGTTCGTGAGCACGAGCGGCCCGATAACGACACTGAGCACGAAGCGGGGCAAGCGGTTCCTGGACTGGGCGGCGGCGCCCGAACGCCTCTGGCGGGCGTGGGGGAACTTCGGGCTCGGACTCGCCGTCGTAGTGCTCGTCGGCGTGTTGTTCGCGCTCGTGCTGACGGCGGTGACGACGCTCGCGAACCCGCCGGAGCCGTCGGCGGTCAGCCAGCCGTCGAACGTCCTCGTGATTCCCGGCGTCAACGACTTCCTGCCGCTGTCCGTCGCACCCGAAATCGTTACCGGGCTGTTCGTCGGCATCGTCGTCCACGAGTTCGGGCACGGCCTGATGTGCCGGGTGGAGGACATCGAGGTGGCGTCGATGGGCGTGGCGCTGCTGGCGGTGCTGCCGGTCGGCGCGTTCGTCGAACCCGAACACGAGAGCCAGGAGGCCGCCGACCGGGGTGCGAAAGCCCGGATGTTCGCGGCGGGCGTCACGAACAACTTCCTCGTCGTCGTCGTCACGCTCGCGCTGCTGTTCGGACCGGTAGCGGGCGCCGTCGCAGTCTCTGACGGCGGTCTCGTCGGCGAGGTCTACGGCGACTCGGCGGCGGCCGAGGAGGGAATCTCGAGCGGCGACCGCATCACGCACGTTGGCGGCGACGCCGTCGCGAACAACACCGAGTTCGAGCGCGCGCTCCGCGAGTACGACGACCCGGCGGTGCCCGTGACGCTGTCGAGTGGTGAGACGGTGACGGTCGACCGGCGGCTAGACGTCGTTGCGAACGCCTCGAACTCGCCGCTGTCTATCACCGACGAGGACACTATCGTCGCCGTGAACGGAACGGCGGTCGCAACCGAGTCCGAACTGGACGAGGCGCTCGCCGACCGCGAGCGTGCGACGTTCGAGCTCGCCGACGGGTCGACGACGACCGGGCCCGCCGGAGCGCTCGTGACTGTCGCGCCGGACGCTCCCGCGGCGGGTTCGGGGATGCCCGCCGAGGAAGACGCGGTCGTCGTCGCCGTCGACGGCGAACGCGTCACCACCCGCGACGCGCTCAGCGAAGAACTCGACGCCCGTGCGCCCGGCGACACCATCGACGTCGCCGCCTACGTCGACGGGAACCGCGAGACCTACGAGGTCGAACTCGGCGAACAACGCGACGGCTCCAGCTACCTGGGCGTCGTCATCGCGCCCGGGGTCACGGGCATCGCCGTCGACGAGTTCGGCGCGTCGCTGTACCCTGCCGACACCTACAAGACGATGCTGTCGGGCGACATCTCCGGTTCCGCGTACCTCGGTGCGCTGTTCGGCGGTGACAGCGGCCCCATCACCGGCTTCCTGCAGGCCGTCGTCGGCGCGCTCTACCTGCCGTTCATCGGGCTCGTCGACCCGACGCTGGGGTTCAACTTCCCCGGGTTCACCGGGACGAACGCCGGCTTCTACCACGTCACGGGCGTGCTCGGCGTGTTACCGAACTGGGTGACGTTCGTCGGCGCGAACCTCCTGCTGTGGACGGGCTGGGTGAACCTCAACCTCGCGCTGTTCAACTGCATCCCCGCGTTCCCGCTGGACGGCGGTCACCTGCTGCGGTCGGGCGCCGAAGCGGCGACTGCGCGGCTCCCGTTCGACAATCGGCAGGCGGTCACGCGCGCCATCACCACGAGTATCGGACTACTGATGCTGGCCAGCCTCCTCCTGATGCTGTTCGGGCCCGAACTGCTGAGCTAGTCGTCGCCGTCGAGGCCCATCCGTGCGGCGAACTCCTCGGGCGTGTCCTCGATGCGCTCGAAGTCGGAGTAGTAGTACTCGTGGTGCCGGACGACCTGTTCGACGATCCACGACGAGAATGCCTCGTCGAACCGCCAGCCCTCGCCCTCGTCGGGGTTCTGCACCTCGAAGCGCTCGTCGGTGCCGAGCACCGCGAACATGTGGTAGAATCCGAGGATGACGTCGAAGAGGTCTTCCCCGGTCTGTCCGACCTCCTCGCGTTTCACGAGGAGTTCCTCGCGACCAGCGTCGGTGAGTTCGAAGTACTTCCGGTCCGGCTCGTCTTCGACCTCGAGGCGTTCGGCGTACCCCTCCTCCTCGAACTTGTAGAGGATGGGGTAGACCGAGCCGTAGGACGGCTCCCAGTGGCCGCCCGACAGCGACTCGATCTCCTTGAGAATCTCGTAGCCGTACCGCGGCTGCTCGGCCAGTAGCTCCAGCACCAGATAGGAGACGAGCCCCTTCGGCGGACCGCTCTTTCGCATCTGCCCCCACGTTCCGCGGGTCGCGGGGAAAGGGTTTCGGTCGGGACACCCCGGGTGGAGCGGGCTCCGGTTCGCGACGGTTTGGGAAAACCCTTCTACGCCCGGTCCGAAGCCCGGCGTATGGCAGACGCTCCACCGACCGACGAGGGCTGGTTCGTGCTCCACGACTTCTACAGCGTGGACTGGGACGCGTGGCGAGCGGCCCCCGAGCGGGACCGCGACGCCGCACTCGAGGAAGCCGAGTCGTTCCTCGCGCACCGCGAGGCACTGGCTCGCGCCGACGAGGGTGCCTCGGCCGTGTTCTCGATCACCGGCCACAAGGCCGACCTGATGTTCGTGCACTTCCGGGAGACGCTGGACGAACTCGACCGCATCGAGCGGTCGTTCGAGCAGACGGCGTTCGCCGAGTACACCGAGCAGGCGAACTCCTGGGTCTCCGTGGTCGAGGTGTCGGGGTACACGGCGCCGGAGTACTTCGAGGACCCCGAGTCCGTCGACGACGGGCTCCGGCAGTACTTCGAGAGCAAGCTCACGCCGGAGATTCCCGACGACACGTACGTCTCGTTCTACCCGATGAGCAAGCGCCGCCAGCCCGAGCAGAACTGGTACGACCTGCCCATCGAAGAGCGCGCGGAGATGATGGAGGTCCACGGCGAGCTCGGCAAGCAGTACGCCGGCCGCGTCAGTCAGGTCATCGCGTCCTCCGTCGGCCTCGACGACATGGAGTGGGGCGTGACGCTGTTCGCGGACGACCTCACGGACATCAAGGACATCGTCTACGAGATGCGCTTCGACGAGGTGTCCGCGAAGTACGGCGCGTTCGGCGACTTCTTCGTCGGCCGCCGGTTCCCCCCGAGTGACCTCCCGGCGTTCATGGCGGGCGAGGAGGTCCCCGTCCCCGAGAGCGAGGCAGACGCACACGCCCACGGCGAGGGCGAGGGCACGCACCACCACGGCGACGCCGACGGCCACCATCACGGCGACAGTGACGGACACCACCACGACGGTGACGACGGTGGAGACGCCGGCGACGCGAGCCACCACCACGGGACCGGCGACGAGGCCGACGACGGCATCCGCGGCGAACTCGAGGACCAGGACATCTACGCCGGCCAGCCCCACGGCGAGGACGTCTACGCGACCGTCCTCTACTCGGCGGCCGACGCCGACGAACTCTTCGACGAGGTCGACGGCCTCCGCGGGAACTTCGAGCACTACGACACCCACGTGAAGACAGCCGTCTACGACGGCCACGAGGCCGACCGGCGCGCCGTCGTCTCCATCTGGGACACCGCCAGCGCCGCCGACACCGCCGCGGGCTTCCTCGCCGACCTCCCGGAGGTCGTCGAACGCGCCGGCGAGGAGTCCGGCTTCGGCACGATGGGGATGTTCTACGAGACCAAGCCCGAGCACACCGACGACTTCGTCGAGAAGTTCGACACCGTCGGCGAGGTCCTCGCGGACATGGACGGCCACTTCGACACCGACCTGATGGTCAACGTCGAGGACGAGAACGACATGTTCATCGCCAGCCAGTGGCGCTCCCAGGAGGACGCCATGACGTTCTTCCGCAGCGACGACTTCGCCGACGCGGTCGACTGGGGCCGCGACGTGCTCGCAGACCGACCGCGCCACGTCTTCCTCGCGTAGTACCTTTTTACTCGTCGGGTGCGCTCGCTACGCTCACGCACCTCTCCTCGCAAAAAGCTACGCTAAAAACGTCCCGCGCTCACTGCGTTCGCGCGCCGAAACCCTCGCTTCGCTCGGGTATGCTACCGCTCAGTCCGCAGAGCCGAGGATGCCGGCGTCCCGGAGGTCCTCGCCGTCGACGCTCGTCCGGTAGTCCTCTTCAGCCATGCCGTCGAAGCGGTCGACGCCGAAGTTGTCCGCGTAGAGGTCGGCGACGCGCTCGCGCTCCTCGTCGGTGATGGCAGGCGTCTCGGAGGCGCCGGCCCACTCCTCGATGTCGGCCTTCGAGCGGAACGTCGGCGTGACGGTCGCGACCTCGTCGAAGCTCAGGAGCCACTGGATGGCCGCCTGCCCCATCGTACGCTCGCCGTCCCGCTCCAGGAAGCGCAGCGCGTCGACCTTCTCCCAGCCCGTCTCGTACCACTCCTCGGGGCGGAAGCCGCGGTGGTCGCCCTCGCCGAGTTCGGTGTCGGGCGTCACCTGCTCGTTCAGGAGCCCCGAGGAGTGCGGGACGCGCGGAATCAGGGAGGTGCTGGCGCCCTGCTCGCGGACGGTGTCCACGAAGTGGTTGTGGACGTCCTGCTCCAGCATGTTGCCGACGTACTGGACGGCGTCGAACTCCTTCTCGATGGCGAGGTCGCCCTCGGCGAGCCAGCCGATGGACGGCCCGAGAGCGACACCGATGGCGTCCGCGCGGCCGTCCTCGCGGAGTTCGTCCAGCAGTTCGAGGACGTCCGGCGTGAGCTCGTCGACGTTCGGGTTGTGGAGCTGGAGGACGTCGACGTGGTCGACGCCGAGGCGGTCCATGGACTGCTCGACGGCGTCCCGGAGGTAGTCGACGGACATCTCCTTCGGGAGTTCGCCGTGGCCCGCCTGCGGGTTGTTGTAGAAGTCGTAGCCGACCTTCGTCGCGACAGTCATCTCGTCGCCGTGCTCGGCCAGGGACTTCCCGAGCAGCTCCTCGCTGCGGCCGTGGCCGTAGACGTCGCCCGTGTCGAAGTACGTGATGCCGTGGTCGAGCGCGTACTCCACCATCTCGAGGGCGTCGTCCTCGTCGCGGTCGCCCCACCAGTCCGTGCCGACGACCCACGCGCCGAATCCGACTTCGCTGACCTCGACGCCGGAGTCACCGAGCTCCCGATGTTGCATACCACGGAGTTGGGTGTTCTGCCACTTAGCGCCGACGGTTCCAGCGACCGGACGCCAGCTTCAAGCGCTGCCCGCCACTCGGCGACGCTATGGACGACGCCCTCCGACGCAGACTCGACCGACTGACGTGGCTCGTAGGTGGTCTCCTCGTCGCCGTGCTCTCGCTCGGCTTCCACGGCGGCGGCGAACAGTACCTCGTCTCGCTGACCGGTGTCCTCACAGTCGCCGGAATCGCTGCGGTGCTGGTGTCGCCGGTCACGGACTGACAGCCAGCACGGACGCGTAACCGGCGGGAGCCGTCGGGACGGAAACCACTATCCGTACCGGCGGCCCACTACGGGACATGACCAAGCGACACGTCTCGCTGCCCGAGGGCGCCGAGCGCGTCCGACGGGAGTTCGTGTCGGACGTCGACGAGCGGCTGTCGGCCGCGGAGACGCCCGACGAGCTGGCCGACGCCGT
Source organism: Halobacterium rubrum (assembly GCF_021729015.1). GTDB lineage: Archaea > Halobacteriota > Halobacteria > Halobacteriales > Halobacteriaceae > Halobacterium > Halobacterium rubrum. Next base: position 540,919 of record NZ_JAJQQZ010000001.1, on the reverse strand, counting down.
CACCGAGACGCTCGTGGACCTCCACGGGGAGCGGGACGCCTACGAGGCCTGGCGGGACGACGACACCGACGTCTCGCCGACCGCGGCGGCGCGGCTGGCGAACCTCGACCCGCGGAACGCCACCCTCGAGTCGGAGTACTACGCCGAGAAGGACGAGGACGCGTTCGCGCGGTCGAAGCCCCTGCAGTGGCTGTGGCGGCAGTTCGACGAGACGCCGCTGGCGGACAACGTGGACGTCGCGCTGGCGTTCCGCCGGATGCTCGCCGGCCACCTGTTCGCCGACGTCGGCGAGGACATCCGGCTGTTCAAGGGCATCACGATGACGTACGGCCACAACGTCGAGCTCGGTGACAACGTCGTCGTCCACGACGACGTCCACCTCGACGACCGCGGCGAGCTCGTGGTCGGCGACCGCGCGAGCGTCAGCGACGGCGTCCACGTCTACACGCACGACCACGACGTCGTCGACCAGACCGAGGTGACGAACTACCGGACCGAAATCGGCAACGACGCCCGGGTCACGCAAGGCGTGCTCGTGCGAGCTGGCGTCCGCGTCGGCGAGAACGCGCTCGTGGGCTCCCGGTCGGTCGTCCAGGGCGACGTGCCGGCCCACCACATCGCGGTCGGGAGTCCGGCCGAGAGCGTGCGCGTGAAGCCGGGCTGGGAGTCCGTCGCCGCGCCGCTCGAGGCGGCCGGCCAGCGCCGGCAGGCCGAGCGACGCCTCGACGACGAGGCCGCCGAGGCAGTCGAGCCGTACGACGAGTTCCAGCGAGACCTGTCGCCGCCGGACGAGGAGTGAGCGACCGAAAACTCAAGACGGTGGCCGTGCTAGACAGACACATGGAGTGGGGCCTGTTCGTGCTCGCGATGCTGTTCGTCGCCGCCCTCCAGTTCGCGGTGTGGCGGCGCATCCAGAGCGGGGACGTCGGCGTCTCCGACTCGGCAGCGCCGCGAGAGCAGAGCCACCCCGCCGACCCCACCAGCGAGCCCGAGAACCCGGACCTGACGCTGTGTCCCGCCTGTGGCGCCGAGAACGACCCCGGGTACGACTTCTGTCGGCGCTGCGTCGGCAGTCTTCGGCCGTGACCCGGGCCGTCGCAATCAACGTCGCGGCGAACACGAACCAGCCGGGGTTCCGCGGGCCGCTGCGAGCCGACGGCTCGTTCGTCTACGTCCCCATCCCCGAGCCCGAACCGACCACCGGCCCGGTCCCGACGTACGCGGACCTCGACCTCCCCGTCGACGTGCCCCCGGACCTCCGGGACACGCGCGTCCACCTCGACCCGTCGTTCGCCGAGTACCCGTGCTGTGAGCGCTACACGTACGGCGACCCCCACGGCGTGAAAGCCCGGCCGCTGCTCGACCTCTCGGCGGGCGACCGCGTCTACTTCTACGCCACGCTGGACGCCCCCGACGAGCCCGCCGACTGGATGGCGCCCGACTGGGGGACCTACGTCCTCGGCGAGTTCGTGCTCGCCCGCAACCCGTTGCCCGGCGAGGAGTACACCGACCTCCCGGCGGACGAGCAGGCGGCGTTCGCCGGGAACGCGCACCTCCGCCGCGACCCGTTCGACGCCGAAGTCCTGCTCGCCGGCGACGGCGACGCCTCCCGGCTGTACGACACCGCCGTCCCCCTGAGCGGGGGCCGGGGTATCGACGCGAACCGCGCGGTCACCGAGTGGTCCGCGGACTCCGGGAAGGGGCCGTGGTGGCGCCGCCCGCTGCGGTACGACGAGGACGGCGCCGGCCGGCTCCGGGAGTGGGTCGCCCGAGACGCCTACCCGTCGGTTCGGTGAGGTTTACGTGCGAGGCCGTCGAAGCGCCGCGTATGCTGGAACTCTACCAGTCGGAGGGCTGCCCGCACTGCGCGAAAGTCCGCGAGAAGCTCTCGGAGCTCGGCGTCTCGTACGTCACCCACAACCCCCGGCTCCCGGGGAACGCCGGCGGCGACGTGACGAACGAGCGGACCCACGAGGAACTCGAGGCGGGCGGCGCCGACCAGATCCCGTACCTCGTCGACACCGCCCGCGAGGAAGCTCACTACGGGAGCGACGACATCGTCGAGTACCTCGACGAACACTACGCGTAGCTACCTGACCGACGCCTCGACGGCCACCCCGTCCCGGCGTTCGTAGCCGTTGTCGTCGGTGAGCCGAATCGCCCGCAGTTCGACGACGAGCCGGCCGTCGTCGAGCGTCGCCCGCAGCACCGGCCCGCGGCTCGTCACGGCGACGTACGGCGGCGCCGCCACCGGCTCTGCGGACAGCGTTCCGCCCGCCGCATCGACCGCCGCCGCGAGCACGCCCGGCAGCGCGCCGAGCGTTCCCGACTTGTCGAGACACGACTCCAGCGCAGCGGCGACCGCCGTCCCGTCCCCGGCGGCCAGTCCATCCCGGGAGTCGGCCACGGCGTCCGCACACGCGCCGACGGCAGCGACTACGTCGGCGTGCTCGGTCGCCACGCACTCGCGGGCCGCGTCCGAATCCAGCGTCACGGCTCCTCGTGGCCGGGCGCGAGCAAAGAACGTTCTGTCCCGGCAGCGGGTGGCATCACGCTCACGCCAGGTAGATGTCCTCGATGGCGTCGACGATAGGTTCGACGGGCTCGTCGCGGTCCACGGTGACGAACAGGCCCTCGTCCTCGAAGTAGACGCGCACGACGGTGAAGACGTCGAACCCCGTCGCGATGTACCGTACACGGTCGGACACCGGGAACAGGTCCTCCGTGTAGAACGCTTTCTCCGTGAAGTCCGCGTGCACGTAGGAGTGAATCTGCTCGAAGTGCGCGCGCATCTCGGCCTCGTCCTCGTAGAACTGCAGCGTCAGGTCGTCGACGTACAGCACGCCGAACTCCTCGGCGTCGAACTCGACGAGCGACCGCAGGTGCCCTTCGACCGTCTCCTCGACTGCCTCGCGCATCGCTGCGGCGTCCACCGAGACGACGGTCGGGTCGTTCGAGACGGGCATCGACGGAAGCTGTCACTGCAGGCAGTTATGTGTAGGTGGTAGTGACAAGACAGGACGGAAGTGAGCGACACGGCCGTCGCTGCCCGGCTCGAGTTTGAGAGGAGTGCGCTGGCCGGGAGTGAGCAGTCCGCAGGACTGCGAACGCCGGAAGACGCCACGCGTCTTCCGGAAATCTCGTGAGCGAAGCGAACGAGACGTCGGGCAGCGCACGAGCTGTCGAACGAAGTGAGACCGCGAAGTGCGCTGGCCGGGAATTGAACCAGAGCCAGACGTGCTCGCTCACCGTGTTCGCTGCGCGCGACTGGCAGGGCTCAATTCCCTCGCGCATCCACGCGAGAAGTCGAGCGGTCAGCGACACAGCCGTCGCTGGCCGGCTCGAGTTTGAGAGGAGTGCGCTGGCCGGGAATTGAACCCGGGCTATGAGCTTGGGAAGCTCATGTCCTACCACTAGACCACCAGCGCTCGTTTCACGCGCGCTGTACCTCGCGAACCTGTCGGGTTCGCTCACCACCAGCGCTCGTTCAGGGGTACGCGAACGGGATTTGTCCGCGGCGGCACTTGAACGTAGCGTTTCGGCGAGTGGACGTTCGTGCAGGAATCTCGGCCGGTTGCGGGGGTTTTAGTCGGTGTGCGCCGTATCTAGGGGCGATGAGTGCTCCAGAGACCGTCGAGCCGTTCGACCTGCGGTTCTCCGAGGCCGAACTCGCCGAGCGCCGCGACCGCATCCAGTCGTTCGTCCGGGAGACCGTCGAGACGGCCGGCGCCGAGCGCTGCGTGCTCGGGCTGTCCGGCGGCATCGACTCGACGACCGTCGCGTACCTGACCGTCGACGAACTCGGTGCCGACGCCCTGCACGGGCTCGTGATGCCGGGCGCGGTGTCCCGCGAGGAGAACATGAGCGACGCCGAACGGGTGGCCGAGGACCTCGGCATCGAGTACGACGTCGTGGAGATCGACCCGTTCGTGAACCAGCTGACGGACGTGTTCCCGGACGCGGCCGGCGACGAGGTCGCGGTGGGGAACGCTCGGGCGCGGACGCGCGCCGTCATCAACTACTTCGTCGCGAACCACGAAGACGGCGTCGTGCTCGGCACGGGCAACCGGGCTGAGGCGATGACCGGCTACTACACGAAGTACGGCGACCAGGCCGTGGACTGCAACCCCATCGGGAACCTCTACAAGATGCAGGTCCGGCAGCTCGCCCGCGACCTCGGCGTGCCCGAGGACCTGGTGACGAAGGCGCCGACCGCCGAGCTGTGGGCCGACCAGACCGACGAGCAGGAGCTCGGCGTGGACTACGACACCATCGACGCCGTGCTCGCGCTGCACGTCGACGGCGGCGTCCCGGCGAGCGCGACGGCCGACCACCTCGGCGTCGACCCGTCGGTGGTCGAGACGGTCGTCGACCTCTACGAGGCCAGCGAGCACAAGCGCGCGATGCCGCCGGCGCCCTGACCACCGGCGGCTACGACTGTTCGAGCAGCCGGCCGAACGCGCCAGCTTCCAGGTCGTCCGTCTCCTCGCGGTCGCCGTCAGCCCCGAGCAGCGACTGCAATTCCCGGAGCGCGTCCGGGTCGTTCACGGCGACCTCGTCGGCGACCTGCCGGGGGTCGTCGACGACCCGCGACACCAGCCCCATCTCCTTCGCTTCGGCGGCGTCGACGGTGCGGCCGGACAGCGAGAGGTCGGCGGCGTGCGTGGCGCCAACCGCCTGCCGGAGCCGTCGCGTACCACCCCAGGCGCCGAACAGCCCGAGTTTCACGCCAGTCTCCGCGAACGACGCGGCCGGCGTGCAGACGCGGACGTCGCAGGCGAGCGCGAGCTCCACGCCACCACCGCGGGCCGGGCCGTCGATACCCGCGACGACCACGCTGTCGGCGTCGGCAATTGCGTTCATCGTCCGCTGGCCGCGGCGCGCGAACGCCGCCCCCGAGTCGCCGTCCAGCCCCCGAACGGTGTCGAGGTCGGCACCGGCGCAGAAGGCCTCCCCAGCCCCGTGCACGTAGACGACTGGCTGGGGGGCGTCCGAGACGGCAGCTGCGAGGTCGTCGAGTCCCTGGCGCGTGAGCGCGTTCCGTTTTGCCGGCCTGTCGAGCGCGACGACCCGGTAGTCGTCGCCGTCCGTCACCGAGAGCATGCTGGTGGAAAGCGGTGCTTTCCAAAGGTCTTTGCCGTTCCCTCCGCTAGTCGGGGGTGATGGAGGAGGCCGAAGAAGCACGCGCCGCCGCCCGAGAGGCCGTCGCGGATATCGAGCCCGACGGGCTCCGGGCGGTCATCGACGACCACGTCGCTTCGTCCTCGATGCTCCCGGGGGTGTTGACGATGCTGAGCGCTCGCGTCGTCGACGGCGCCGTCGACGACCACGCAGTGACCCGCCGAGCCGCCGGTGTGCAACTCATCTACGACGGCCTGCGCGTCACGCGAGCGCTGGTCGACGCCGAGCCGTGGGCCGACACCGACGACGACGACCCCGAAGACGACCTGGACATTCTCGCCGCCGACGTGCTCGTCGCCCGGGGCTTCCGGCTGCTGGCGCGCACGGAGTCGGCCGAGCAGGCCGTCGAGACGGTGCGTGCGTTCGGCCGCGAGCAGACCGATCAGCACGCCGACCGCGAGCCGACCGACCGCGGGCTGGAGGCGAACGTCTTCGAGCTGGCCGCCATCGCGGGCGGCTCGGCGGCGGGCAGCGAGGCGCCGATGGCGCTGCGCCAGTACCTCGTCGGGCTGGCCGACAACCACGGTGAGCCGCCGCTGGCGGCCGCCGGCGACGCACTCCCGGAGGGCGTCGAGGACGTGATGGCGCGCGTCGGCTCGCTGCAATCGGAGGACCCCGTCGGTACGCCGTCGGTCGGCGACCACTGAATCGAAACGCCTAAAGTTACTCCCGGACTTCGTTCGGGATGCGTGCCTGGGTAGCTTAGCGGTAAAGCGCGTCCTTGGTAAGGACGAGACCCCGGATTCAAATTCCGGCCTAGGCTTCTTGCGGGGAACGTACGTGACGAGCAGAAGCGTTGCCGTAATTCGAATCCCTGCAAGACGCAGTCCGCGCAGGCGAACGCAGTGAGCCGAGCAGACCCGTCTTGCAACGGTTCAAATTCCGGTCTAGGCTCTTCCTGCGAGCGACAGACCGCGGAGCTACAGCTCCGCAGTGACCGACCAGCAGTGGTGTGTCCGGCAGCGTTTTGTCGCGTGGCTCCAGCTAGCCCCGAATGAGCGAACCAAACGGCTTCTCTGAGCCACTGGCGGCGTTCTACGACGCCAGCCACGACTACGGAGACGTCGGCGACGAGTCGTTCTACGTCGGCGCAGCGACGGGAGCGGACGGTCCTGTGCTGGAGGGTGCCTGCGGGAGTGGGCGGCTCTATCTGGAGTTCCTCCGTCGGGGCGTCGACGCAGACGGCTTCGACGTGTCCGATCCGATGCTGTCGGTGCTCCGCGAGCGGGCGGCCAGCGAGGGGCTGTCGCCGTCGGTCTGGCAGGCCGACCTCCGGGAGGTCGGTGCCAGCCGGACGTACGAGCTGGCGGTGGTGCCGTACAACTCGATGTGCACCCTCCGGACTGTCGACGACCAGCTCGCAGCGCTGCGGTCGCTGTACGATGCACTGGCCGACGGCGGTCGACTGCTGTTCGACGTCTACGTCCCCGACTACGCGGTGGTCTCGGAGTCGTTCGGCGAGTGGCACAGCGTCCGGGAGTTCGGGTACGGCGGCGAGACGCTGACCGGGCGGTCGCGGGCGACGCTCGCCGACGAGACAGCACAGACCTACTGCACCGAGCAAGAACTCCGCGACGCGGACGGTGAGGTCGTCGCCCGCGACGAGTTCCTGCTCTCTCACCTCCCAGCCCAGCAGGTGGAGTTGCTCGCCCGGCAGTCGCCGTTCGACGAGTGGTCCGTCGAGGGCGGCTTCGGCGGCGAGCCGCTGCGCGACGGCGACGACGTCCAGGTCTGGGAGCTGGTGAAGTGAGAGAGCGCGTCCTCGAAGCCTCAAGTAGGGGGGCGACGTACCCCGGGGTATGGACGCTGAGACTGTCGAAGCCTACAACGGGAACACGGTGGAGATAGCCCCCCAGCGGCCGCTGGAGTCCGGCGGGGCGCGCGTGGAAGTGACCGACGAGGACGGCACCCGGTGGGAGCTGGACGTCGAGCGAGACGGTACCTACGAGGTGGTGGCGTCCTGGAACGCGGACGGCAACCTCGCCGACGTGACGGTGCCGGACTACGTCGAAGACCTGCTGTCGCGGCTCGGCTAGAAGAGCTGCGCGAAGCCCTCGTCGTCCATCGAGTCGATGACCGATGCGGTCTCGGCTTCGAGTTCGGCTTCGCGCTCGCGGAGGCGCTGGTACTCCTCGTTGTCCACGAGTTCGCTCTCCGGGAGTTCGGCTTCCAGCGTGATGCGCTTCTGGACGACGCCGTACAGTTCGTCGACGGAGTCGTCGTACTGTTCGAGGTCGAGGAGGCGCTCGACGACCTCGTGGAGGTCGTCGCCGTCCACCGGTTTCTGGACGTACTCCTCGAAGGGCATCTCGACGATGTCGAAGTCGGGGTCGACGCCGGTGACCATCGCGACCCGGACGTCCAGTCCGCGCTCGCGGAGCTCGTCGAGGACGTCGTCGCCAGTGAGGCCGGGCATCCGGCGGTCCAGTAACGCAACGTCCACGTCGGCGTCGACCACGTCGAGAGCTTCCTCGCCGCTCGTGGCCGTCCGGACGTCGTAGTCGTCCTCGAGCCAGAGCCCGAACGCCTCGACGACCCGCGGTTCGTCGTCCACTGCGAGGACGACCGGCTCGCCGTCCGGGTCAATCGCTGTCGCGTGCTCCGCGTCCGTGTCGTCGGGCTGGGTGTCAGTCTCCATCTGTGGTCACCTCGTGTGTACGTCGAAGCGAGCGCCAGCGCGCTCGCTGTCCTCGTCGTCGGTCGCGTGAATCGTCCAGCCGTGGGCGGTGACGATGTCGCGGACGATGCTCAGCCCGAACCCCGTGCCGCCGCTGCTGGTAGTGTACCCGTACTCGAACAGCTTCTCGGTGTCGGCGTCCCCGAAGCCGTCGCCGTCGTCGACCACGGCGAACCCCGAGCGGTCGGCCAGCGGTTCGAGCGTTACCGTGACGTCGCTCCCACCGTGTTCGACAGCGTCCTGATGAGCCTGCGAGTCAGGGTTCGTGGAGCCATGCTCCACGGCATTCCGGAAGAGGTTCTCGAGGAGGGTGCGGAGGCGTTCCTCGTCGGCCTGCAGGGCGGGGAGGTCGTCGTCGACGACCAGCGTGGCGTCCTCGGCGCCGGCCGTCGACCAGGCGTCGGCGGCGACCGACGCGAGCGCGACCCGCTCGGTCTCGCCGACGGCCTGCCCCTGTTTGGCGAGCGTGAGCACGTCCTCGACCAGGTCTTCCATGCGGTCGATGACGTCCTCGAGGTCGTCGAGGGCCTCTTCGTCGCCGGCTTTCGCGAGGGCGGCGGTGGCGCGCGCGGACTGCAGCGGGTCGCGGAGGTCGTGGGAGACGATGCTCGCGAACCGTTCGAGGCGTTCGTTCTGGCGTTCGCGTTCCGCCTCGCGTTCCGCGCGGCCGAGCGCGGCTTCGGTGTTCGCCGCGAGGATGCGGACGAGGTGGCGTGTCTGGTCGTCGAAGGCGGCGGCGTCGGTGTCGGCGACGAGGAGGACGCCGTGGTCGCCGAGCGGGACGGCGTACTCGGCGTCGACCGGACCGTCGGGCCGGTGGACGGGGAGGTCGCGGTCGTCGTCGGCGTGGTACTCCAGTGGCTCGCCGGACTGGAACGCGCGCCACGCCAGCGACCCCTCCGAGAGCGTCGGCGGGTCGTCGAAGAGGTCGGCGGCGGCCTCGCTCTGCACGCCGGGCCGGAGGACGTCTGTGGCGTCGTCGTAGCGGTACAGCGAGGACAGCGGGAAGCCGATGACGTCGGTGGCCGCGCCGACCGCGCAGTCACCGATGTCGGCTGGCGTGCGGGCCTGCATGAGGGCTCGCGCCGTCTCCTGGAGCGCTTCGAGGGTGTCCTCGTAGGCCTTCCTGTCGGAGACGTCTCGCATGATGCCGGAGAACACGCGGTCGCCCTCGTGGACGTGTTCCTCGAACGTGATGGAGAGCGGGACTTCGTGACCGTCCGCGTGTTCGGCCGGGAGCTCGATGTCGTTCCAGTCGAGCTGTCGCTCGCCGGTGTCGAGGTAGCGGTCGACCGCGTCGAAGTGGTCGGCGGTGAACCGCTCGGGCATGATGGTTGTGAGCTTCTCCCCGACGATGTCCTCGGGGGCGTACCCGAACACGCGCTCGACGGCCCGGTTGGCGTACCGGATGGTGCTGTGTTCGTCGATGGAGACGATCGCGTCCGAGCCGTGCTCGACCAGCGACCGGAAGAATTCGGCGTCCTCGGCGAGGGCGTCGAGGTCGGCGACGCCGCGCTCGTCGGACGGGCCGGATGCAGCCATTGTCTCTCTCCGGGGCCCGCGCGGACGTAAATCTACGGGCAACTGGACCCCCGCTGGCCGGGCGAGGACCCGAGTTCGGGCGGGTTTCGTCGCCCCACAGAGGACGAAACCCGGCAAAATCGGACAAATCGAGTTAATATCACTACAACTAGGGCCGGTATTAAGTCCGTGGCGCGCTCAGCGACGAGTGGGCCGAACACCAATGACCGAACACACCCGACGGACGTTCCTCCGGGGCGCCGGCGCCGCGACCGCCGCGCTCGCGGGCGTCCCGCTGACCGCATCGGCCGAAGACGACTCCGGCTGGACTGTCGCCGAGACGGCCACCGGCAACACCCTCTACGACGTCGCGTACGCGACGGGCGGCGCGTACGCCGTCGGAACGGGTGGCGTCGTCCTCGAGCGCACCGCCGACGGCTGGCGGAAGCTCCTCGACGGCGGCCCGACAGGCAACGGCAACAACCTCTACGGGCTGGACGTCACGGACGACGGCGACCGGCTCTGGTTCGTCGGGTCCTCCGGCGCCATCGGCGAGTACGACGTCCCGGCGCGCACGCTGTACGACCACTCCGCGCCGAACGACGTGACGAACAACTTCAACGGCGTCGCCGTCACCGGCGAGGCCGGCGAGGCGAACGTCTACGTTGCCGGCGACTCCGGAAAGATCTACGGCAGCTTCGAGAACGGCGCAACCGGCACCTGGGACGACGTCACGCCCGGGAGCGGCTCCGAGATCAACGCCATCGACTTCCACGGCCCCCGGTCCGGGCACGCCGTCGACGGGAACAAGACCGTATTCGTCACTGACGACGGCACGACGTGGGAGAAGATCGGCATCGCCGACGCGAACGTGAACTTCTACGGCGTCGACTCCGACGGCGCCGACGACGTCACCGTCTCCGCGGGCGGCGGCATGCTCCACAACTGGGACGGGTCGTCGTGGATTCCCGAGGACACGGGCGACGCCGGACTGCGCGACGTCGAGGCCGACGGCGTGGACGCGCTGACGGTCGGCGGCGGCGGGAAGGTCTACCGCCGGGACGCCGGCGGCTGGACGCAGGAGGCGACGCCCACCGGCCAGAACCTGAAGGCGGTGACGCCGGTCGACAGCAGCGTCGAGATCGCGGTCGGGTCCGGCGGCACCGTCCTCGAACGGTGACGTAGCGGCGGCTGCGGCGTCGGCCGGTCGCAGTCGCGCCCCGCGTTTTTCGTGCCAACTCGACAGCGGCGGCGCTGTCGGGCTGTCGGTCCACGTCGAAAGCGGGAGTGGGAGAGTGCCGGACGCGCGGGGGGAGAAAGTATCGCGCGTCCATCTGGCGGATTCCGCCGGTAGCACTTAAATCCACGTCAGACGCGCGGCCGACCACCACAACCGTCATCGGGCGGCGGGTCGTGGGGGACGGTATGCAGGGACTCGGCGTGCCACTGGCGACGCCCTTCGACGAGGACGGCGACGTGGACCACGACGCGCTCGCGACGCTCACCGACTGGGTCGTCGAGCGCGGCGTGGACTTCCTCGTGCCGTGTGGCTCGAACAGCGAAGCGGAACTGCTGACGGCCGACGAGCGGACCGCGGTCGTCGAGACGGTGGCCAGCGCCGCCCCAGAGGACGTTCCGGTGCTCGCCGGCACGGGCGCACCCGGCCGACGGGAGACACTGGCGCTCACGGCGGCGGCCGCCGACGCCGGCGCCGACGCCGCGCTCGTCGTCACGCCGTTCTACTTCGGCCACGACGACGACGCCGTCGCGGCCTACTACCGGGGGCTCGCCGACGACTCGCCGCTACCCGTCTACCTCTACAGCGTCCCGAAGTACACCAGCTACACCCTGCCTCCGGCCGTCGCGGGCGACCTCGCCGGGCACCCGAACGTCGCCGGGATGAAAGACTCGTCGGGCGACCTCGGCGCGTTCCAGCGGACGCGCGCCGCGACCGCAGACGACGACTTCGACCTCCTGGTCGGCAGCGGGAGCGTGTTCGCGCCCGCGCTGGACGCCGGCGCCGACGGCGGCGTGCTCGCGCTCGCCAACGTCGCCCCCGAGGTCACAAGCGAGATTCTCGCGGCGCACCGCCGGGGCGACGACGACGCTGCGCGCGCCCGCAACCGGGCGGCCGTCGACCTGAACCACGCCGTCACCGCCGAGTACGGCGTCCCCGGACTGAAGGCCGCGATGCGGTCGCGGGGCGCGCCCGCCGGCACAGTCCGATCCCCACACCGCCCGGTGGACGACGAGGCCGCTGGCGCACTCGCAGCGCTCGTCGACGACACCCTGTAGGCTGCTCCTACCGAAACCGACAGCGGGCCGCGAGTCGGCCTGCTGGTGGCCGCAACACCCATACGCCCGCAGTGCAGGAGAGGGGTGTATGAACCGACGCAGATTCATCGGGGGAGTCGGCGCCGTCGGCCTCGGCGCGCTGGCGGGCTGCACGAACGCACTCGGCACGGTCGCGCCACCGGACGTCCCACAGGACCAGCTCGACGAGGGCGGCTGGGAGCAGTCCGACCGCACCGAGGAGACCGTCCTCGACGAGTCCTACGGCCCAGTGAACGTCACGGCGAAGTCGACGACCCTGACGTACAGCGACACCGCGCTCGCCGCCGAAATCGAGGACAAGACCCTCGGCCGCATCGACGGCACGCTCTCGATCTACGCCGCCTCCCACATCAACTTCGACCCGAACCTCAACAATCTCCCCGGCGACATCGGCCGGAAGGAGGTCGTCAGCGAGGTCGAGACGCAGGCGCGCGCCCAGTTCGAGCAACGGATGCGCGACCAGGGCCTCGAGAACGTCGAGGAGGTCGGCGAGGCGGAGTTCACCACGGACTCCGGGAAGTCGCCGGGGCTGGCGACGTACCGCGGGGAGTTCCCCGTCGGCACCATCTCGTTCGACGCGAGCGGGGAGACGTTCACGCTGGACGTCGGCACCATCGAGGTGGCGGGCGACCTCGCCGTCTGGAACGAGGGCGACTACGTCGTCGTCGCGGGCGGCGCCTACCCCGCCGAGAACTACGCCGAGACGGTCGACAAGGACCTCTCGGACGCCATCAACGTCACCATCGACGTCGACCTCGGACTGACTCCCGACGAGTACCGGACCGAGGTCCGGAACCTGATGGCCGCGACCAGGTGATGACGGCGACGCCGAGTGTGGCGTGGCGGGAGCTGTTCGACCGCGCGGCCACCCGCGACGTGTCGGTCGGGGACGTCTGCGACGAACTGGCCGCCCGCCGTGACGAGTGACCCCGACCCCGCGGCGTTCGCCGCGGACGCTGACGTGCTCGCGGCCGACCTCTTCGTGGACGGGAGCGCGCGGCGCGCACTCGACGCCGCTCGCGCCCACGACTGGGTGACGCTCGTCGCCAGCGAGCCGCTGCTGGACGACGCCGAGGCCGTCGTGTCGTCGCTGGGCGACGACGCGCTCGCGGCGGACTGGCGGAACCGTGTCGCCGACCTGGCGAATGTGGTCGGCCACCCCGAGGGCGACCACCCAGCGCTGGCGTCCGCCGTGAACGCCGGCGCCGCACACGTGCTCTCCTACGACGACCGCCTCCGGTCGGCAGAGGCCGGCGCGGTGCTCTCGGGGCGGGTCGACGTCAGCGTGAAGTCCCCCGCGGCGTTCGCGCGGCTGTTCGACGCCGAGTCGCTGTACCCGACCGTGGTCGGCGGCGAGTACCCGGGGCCCGACCACGACCCCCGCGAGTAACAGGTCTGGCGAGTCGGTCAGTCAGTCAGGCGTCGCGGTCCGCCAGCCAGTCTGCGAGTTTCGCGAGCGCCCGACCGCGGTGGCTCAGCGCGTTCTTCCGTTCGGTGTCCATCTCCGCGAACGTCTCGCCGTCGTGCTCGAAGATCGGGTCGTAGCCGAACCCGCCGTCGCCGCGGGGCGCGACCATCGTCCCCTGGACGGCGCCGTCGAACGTCTCGGTCGTCTCGCCGTCGGTGTACGCGACGACGCAGCGGAACGCCGCCCGGCGCTCGTCGAGGTCCTCGGCGAGCGTCCAGACGCGCTCGACGCCGAGCGTGTCCTCGACGTACGACGAGTACGGTCCCGGGAAGCCGTCCAGCCCGCGGACGAACAGGCCGGCGTCGTCCACGATGACTGGCGCGTCGCCGCCGTTCGCCTCGTAGGCCTCCTCGGCGCCCTGGGCGGCGATGGTCGCGAGGTCGCTGCTCTGCACCTCGGTGTAGTCGTAGTCGAACTGTTCGACGTCGCGCACGCCGGCGAGGTACTCCTCGGCCTCCCGGACCTTCCCGCTGTTCGTCGTGACGAACCGGAGACTCGGCATACCAGACGCGTGCGGCTCCGGGGAGAAGATGGCGTCGGTTAGTCGTCGTCGACGACGACCTCGACCGCCTCGTCGACCGCCGAGTCCTCGCTGTCGCCCTCGCTACCCTGCTGCTGGTAGAGCAACACGCCCGCGACTGCGAGCACGACCCACGACCGCCAGTTCGCGAGATTCAGCGTGTACCCGACGCCGAACGGCTTCTCGACGAGCATCCCCTCGCCGGGCTGCCAGTACGACGACAGCAGCTTCGAGAGCTTCGGGCGCTCGAAGTTGTACGGCACCCCGAACAGTTCCCCGCTGGTGGGTTTCTCGGCCATACCCCCACTTCGTCGCCGCCGGTCATATCAGTTGGGGCGACGAGTCGACGGACCGGCCGATGGTGAGTCGGTCCGGTGGCGGGCCGGCTGCCCGACCGGTCGGCCCACAGCTCGTCCGTCAGTCGTTCTGGTACCGCCCGCGGCCCTCGATGGCGCGCAGCTGGTCGAGGACCGTCTCGTCGCCGGCCGCCTCGCGGTAGGCGTCCTCGAACGCCGCGACGAGCGCCTCGGCGTCGTCGGCGGTGCCGGCGAGGCTCTGCTCGAAGACGTGGCAGTCCATCGCGTAGTCCTCCACGTCGTCCGTGTAGTAGCCGAGGCCGAAGTCGATGAGGAACGTCCGGTCGTCGGCGTCGCCCGCCCGCCCGTTCGGTGGGTCCGCGGGCCCAACCCGGACGTTCCGCGTGGTGGGGTCGCCGTGCACGAACCCGGCAGCGTGAATCCCGGCGAGGTGCCGCCCGACGTCCCGAACTCGCGGCTCTGTCAGGGCGTCACGGAGGTCGCTGTCCCCGACGTACTGGAGTTCGATGGTCGCCTCTGGCACGTCGACGTCCCGCACGAGCGGCGTCGGGACGCCCTGGCGGCGGGCCTCGCTCGTCAGTCGGGCTTCGAGGACCGTGCGGTCCCGCCGCAGCCGGTCGTCGAGGCGCTCGTGGCGGTACGACTTCGGCACGCGCTCCTTGACGACGCGGTCGTCGGCGATGGTGACCGTGGCCTCGGCACCCTGCCGGACGTCGCCCTCGCGGGCCGGCGGCGCCTCCGGCGACCGCCACGTCACCGGCACCTCGTCCGGCCGGAAGTGCGAGTCGATAGCGGAGTCCGCTACCTCGAGCGTGTCGCCGGCCTCGGCCATCTTCGCACCGAGCACCGCTATCATCCCGGCGTTGTCCCGCAGGAACCGGGGTTCGGGCGCGTGGAAGTCGGCGCCGCGGGCCTCGCACATCTCCGCCAGCATCCCCCGGAGGCGGTCGTTCTGTCCGACGCCGCCGCCGAGGACGAGTTCGTCCCGGCCCGTCAGCGCGAGCGCGCGCTCCGAGACCTCGGTGAGCATCGCGAAGACGGTCTCCTCCAGCCCCCGGCAGACGTCGTCGACCGGAGTGCCACCGTCGCGGTCGCTTCGCTCCCGCGACGAGCTCCCACTCGCTTCGCTCGCGGGAACGTCGTCGACGGCCTGCTTGGCGGCGCTCATGATGCCCGAAAACGAGAAGTCCATCCCCTTGACGACGTACGGCAGCTCCGTGTACTCGCCGTCGCGGGCGTGCGCCTCAACCTTCGGCCCGCCGGGGTGCTGCCAGCCGACGTGGCGCGTGAACTTGTCGATGGCGTTGCCGACGCCGGTGTCCATCGTCTCCCCGAGCACGCGGTACCGGCCGTTCCGGTACGCCAGCACGTGGGCGTTCGCGCCGCTGGCGTTCAGGCAGACCGGCGCGTCGAACCCCGACCGGTGGCGGCCGACCTCCAGGTGGGCGACCATGTGGTTGACGCCCACCAGCGGCACGTCCAGCGTCTGGGCGAGTGCACGCGCCGCCGACCCCACGATGCGCAGACATGGCCCCAGCCCGGGGCCCCGCGAGAACGCCACCGCATCCACGTCGCCGTCGGCCTCGTCGAGAATCGTCTCGACGACGCGCGGCACCGCCTGCCGCATGTGTTCGGCGGCCTCGCGAGGATGAATGCCGCCGCTGTCCGGCTGGTACGCCTCAGACTCGATGACGACAGAATCAGCGTCGGCGTCGTACAGCGCCGCGCTCGCGCACCACGCTGTCCCTTCGACGCCGACGACCCGCATCTACCGCGTTACTCCCACTCGGTGTACCCGCACTTCCCACAGACCTGCCGGTCGTCGTGGTCGGCGAGGAACGTGTCGCCGCAGCGCGGGCACATCTCCTTCTCGGTGCTGCCGTCGTCCTCGTAGTAGTCGCCGCGAGCCATCTTACTCGGCCTCCTCCGCCTCGGCGTCCTCGTCGTCGGCGCCGATCTTGTTCCGCTCGAGCATGTACTCGTGCTCGACCTCTGCGGCCTCCTCGGGGGAGTCGTAGACCTTCGCGCGGCCACGCGTCTTCCGCATCCCGAACTTCGTGTCGAGCTCGTGGACCACGACTTCCTCGGAGTCCTTGTCGAGTTTCGCCGCGAGGCTGTCGCGAACCGACAGCCGCGAGGGGGTTGCGTCGTCGTGGACTATCTCGAAGTCGACCTCCGTCCGGTGGAGCAGAGGGTTGTCCTCCTGCCCCAGAATCTCGATTTCCATGGTCAGTTATCACGTACTTGCGCGGGAAATCTGTAAAAGCATTTCGAACGCCGCGTCAGTCCACGAGCCGCCAGAACGCCTCGTCCGTCTCGAGTTGCTCGGCGAGCTCGCGCATCCGCGACCGGAGGTCGGCGTCGACGGTCGCCAGCACCATCCCCTCGCCGGGCTGCCCGTAGACCACACTGGCGCCCTCGGGCGCCGCCAGCACCGCCGGCACGACCGCGAGGTCTTCCTCCCCGTCGACCGAAATCACCGTGTCACCGTCCGCGTCGATGGCGTCGACGAGCGCTTCGAGGAGTGCCCGGGACACGGTCGCCGGCGCGCTCGCGACCGACACGTCGGCCGGCGGCAGCCCCTCGCGGACCTCGTCGCTGACGCTCTCGCGCTCCGTCCGCCCGTCGATGACTGCGACGTTCGGCGTGTGGCCGGCCGCGACGAGGTGGTAGGTCACGACGTCGCCCACTGCGACGACCGGACTGCCCGCGTCCGAGAGCAGCTGCTCCGCCTCGGTGTAGACGGGACCGATCGGGTCCTTGAACGCGTCCCGGGCGTCCTCCGGGAGCGTCGCGACCGCGTCCTCCGAGTCGGGCACGCTCAGCGGACCTTCAGCGCGTACTCGCCGGCCTCACGGACCTCCATCTTGTCCGCGATCTCGGACTCCTCGGGGTGCGTGATGACCACGTAGCCCGCCCAGTCCTCGGTGAGGCTGTTCGACGAGCAGTACGGACACATCTCCTCGTCCGGCTCGACGATGCGGTGACAGTCGTGGCACGCGAGTCGATTCGACGCCATCTACTGTCCCTCGCTCTCGGCCTGCTCTTGCTCGCGGGCCGCCCGCAGCCAGCCGTGTTTCCCGAGCCCGGGCTGTTTCGCCGTCAGCCCGATCTTGGACTCGCGGGGGTTGCGCTCGTCGATGCTCTTCGTCACGATGCGCGCCCGCACCGCGTCCCCGGTGCCGAGCACCTGGTTGGACTCGCGGGACGCAAGCTGCTGGTTCTCCTCGTCGAACGCCAGATACTCGTCGCTGATCTGGGAGACGTGCAGCAGGCCGTCTACGGGCCCGATGCCGACGAACGCGCCGAAGCTGACGACCTCGACGACCTCGCCGTCGACGACTTCCTGCATCTCGGGCTCGAACGTGACGGCGTCGAACTCCGCCTCGTAGTAGACGCCCGGACGGTTCGGCAACACCGCACCCTCGCCGAGGTCGTGGACCTCGGTGACGGTGACGACGCTGCCAACGTCTTCGTCCATGCGTCCTTCGAGTTTGTCCTGTAGCAGCCGCTTCACCAGGTCCGGACCGACGTCCCCGAGGTGCTCGGGGGGGACCTCTATCGTGTCTTTCAGCCGTGCTCGCTTGTACATCTATGGTCGAGTGATAGTGAGTTGATTCCGGCCCCTTAAATGAATTACCGGCGTGCCCGCGTCGAGCACGCGCTCTTTCAGGGGGCCGTCGTTCGTCACGACCGCGTCCACGTCCTCGCCCACCGCGAGCGCGTGGATCGCGTCGTCCGCGTACGATTCCTCCGTCTCGACGGAGCCACAGCGGTCCGCCGCCAGGTCCGCCGCCACGCCGGCTGCCGCCGCCGCCTCTCCCGCGCCCGACGCGAGCTCCGCCAGCTCGTCGCGGACCGACCGGGGGACGACGGCCTCGTAGTCGCCGAGCAGGCGCTCCAGCTCCGCGAACAGCCGGAGGTCCTGGTCGGCGGGCAGCATCAGCGCGTTGGCGTCGACGGCGACCACGTGCATCCTACTCGGACTCCGTCAGCGTGCCGACGCCGATGAGCCGCCAGCGCGCGCCGACGCGGCGGTTGATGGCGATCTTCGCACCGGCGGGCGCGCAGACCGGGCGTTTGAGTGCGACCTCGCACTCGCCGTCGCGGGCGCTCGTCACCGACCCGACGGTCGTGGCGGTGCCGACGGTGAGCATCAGCGGCTCGCCCGTCGAGATGTCGTCGATCTCCTCGCCCTCCTCGGCGCCGACGAGGCGCTCGAGGAGGTCGACGTCCATCTCGAAGGACTCCCACGTCGGCGGCAGGCTGCCGGGCGGCCCGGCGACCTGTCCGGCGAGCGCGTCGCCCTTCGTCAGGCTCGGGTCGAGACCGGTGCCGACCCCAAGCAGGCCGCCGGGGCTGGCGCTCTCGACGTCCTCGCCGCCGGCCTGGAGGCTGCGGACGTCCGTGGAGACGGGCCGCCACTCGGTCTGGCCACCCTCCTCGACCTCGCGGCCGGGGCGCAGTTCGATCTCGTTGCCTTCCTCGAGTTCGCCCTGCACGAGGCTGCCGCCGAGCACGCCACCCAGCAGGCCGCCCCACTCGGTGCCGGGGCGGTTGATGTCGAACGACCGCGCGACGTACATCCGGGGGTCCGCCGTCGGGTCCCGGTCCGGCGTCGGAATCTCGGTCTGGAGCGCGTCGATGATGAGGTCGACGTTGATCTCCTGTTCGGCGGAGATTGGGACGATGGGCGCGTCCTCCGCGACCGTGCCCTCGACGAACTCCTGGATCTCCTCGTAGTTCTGGCGGGCCTCGTCGGCGTCGACGAGGTCGACCTTGTTCTGCGCGATGACGATGTTCTCGATGCCGATGATGTCCAGCGCCATGAGGTGCTCCTCGGTCTGGGGCTGGGGCACCGGCTCGTTCGCGCCGACGACAAGCACGGCGCCGTCCATCAGCGCGGCGCCCGACAGCATCGTCGCCATCAGGGTCTCGTGGCCCGGCGCGTCCACGAACGAGACGGTTCGCGTGACTTCGGTCTCGGTGTCGTGCTCGGGGCACGTCTCCGCGACCGTGTAACACTCCGGTTCGTCGCAGTCGGGGCACCGACGCAGTGTGGCGTCGGCGTACCCGAGGCGAATGGAGATACCGCGTTTCATCTCCTCGGAGTGCTGGTCGGTCCACTCGCCGCTGAGTGCGCGGACCAGGGTCGTCTTCCCGTGGTCGACGTGCCCGACCAGTCCGATGTTCACCTCCGGTTGACGGTGTTCGTCTGCCATGTTCACAGAGTAATCTTGCGTGAATTTCGCCCCGAACGACTGATAAACCTACTGTTACGGAGGCGGCGGTTCGCCGGCCGGTGTCCGACCGCCGGTGGCCCGTCAGTCGGCGCCCGACTCCGTCCGCTCGGAGGCACCGGCTCGCAGCGGGTCGGCCGTCGAGCCGGCGGTCACCAGCCGGAGGAACTGGCCGGCGCTCGTCAGGAGTTTGTTCTCGGCCTTCCGGAGGTGTTCCTCGAACGTGGAGCGCGCGACCGACGTGCGGTCGGCGAGGTCCCGCAGCGACGTCCGCCGGGGCTGCTCGTAGTAGCCGCACTCGAGGGCGAGCTGGAGCGCCGCGAGCTGTCTGTCGGTGAGGCCGTCGAACAGCTGGTCGACCGGCGCGAGCATGCTGTGGGGGAGTTCCTGTTCGGCGATGGCCGTCTTCGAGAGGACGTCGACGTCCCGGTCGGCCTCGAGGTCCCGGAGGAGCGCCCGGACGTCGCCCTCGTCGAACGCTAGCACCGTGTAGTGCTCCCAGCCCTGCCGGTGGATGGTCGGCGGCTGGTAGAGCGCGTTGTACGCCTCGAAGCGCTGGATGATGGAGTCCTCCAGCGAGCAGAGACACGACTGCGTGACCACGTGGAGGCCGTGCTCGCCGCTGGACTCGTGGAGCACCGTCCCGAGCCGGTCGATCTCCGCGAGCAGGTCGTCGGTCGGCGGGTCGGGCGCGGTCAGCTCGACCACCTGGCAGTCGTCGAGGTACCACTCCCGGATGGTGAGGTCGGGGTACCGCTCCGAGATCTCCCGGTAGGGGCACTCGTGGCGCACCCGGAACGAGGCTTCGTAGAGGCTCACGCGAGCACAGATGCACTACAGAAAATTAATACTGCCGGCCATGTCCGGCACCAGTCGTATTCCCACATTCCGACTACGGGCGGGTACTGATGCCAGAAATCACGCCGGACGAACTGAGCGAACGCCTGCAGGCCAGCGACGACGGCGACGACGACGACGACGTTCTCGTCCTCGACGTCCGCCACAGCGGCGACTTCGAGGACTGGCATATTCCGGGCAGCGTCAACGTCGACGTCTACGACGAGCTCACGCACGACCGCGGAGCCGCCAGAGACGACCTCTCGGCGCTCCCCGAGGAGCCGACAGTCGTCACCGTCTGTGCCGCCGGCGTCGTCTCGCAGACGGCGACGGACGTGCTGACAGAGATGGGCTACGACGCCGCGACCCTCGTCGACGGGATGAACGGCTGGAGCCGGGTCCACCGCCGGGCCCCCGTCGACGCCGGCCTCGACGGCACGCTCGTGCAGGTCGCCCGCCCGGGGAAGGGCTGTCTCTCGCACGTCCTCGTCGCCGACGGCGAGGCCGCGGTCTTCGACCCGTCGCACTACGTGGCGGAGTACGAGGCCGTGCTCGACGACCACGACGCCGACCTCGTCGGGGTCTTCGACACGCACGCCCACGCCGACCACGTCTCCGGCGGCACCGACCTCGCCGGCCGCCACGACACCCCCTACTACCTCCACCCGTCGGACGCGCTCGCGCTCGACGCCACGCCACTCGCGGACGGCGACACCGTCGACGTCGGCGGCGTGACGGTCGAAGTCGTCCACACGCCCGGCCACAGCGAGGGCAGCGTCTCCTTCGACGTCGAGGGCGCGGCGCTGCTCACCGGCGACACCCTGTTCCACGGGAGCGTCGGCCGCGTCGAACTCGGCGTCGAGGCCGGCATCGAGGACAGCGACGCCGCAGCGAACGCGGCGACGCTCTACGACAGCCTCCAGCGGTTGCTCGACCGGCCCGGGGACGCCGTCGTCCTCCCCGCCCACGACCCCGGGTCACCCGAGCCGCCCGTGTCGGCGAGCCTCGACGAGGTCGCAGAGCGCAACGCCGACCTTGCCCGCGACCGCGCGGACTTCGTCGACACGCTCGCCTCGGACGTCCCGGACCACCCGCCGAACTTCGAGCGCGTGAAACGCACGAACGTCGGCGAGGTGTCCGTCCCGGACTCGAAGCTCGCCGAACTGGAACTGGGGCCGAACAACTGCGCGGCCGAGTGAGATGACGGAACCGACCGAACTCACACAGGGCATCCGCGAACACCTCGGGCAGTTCTCGCTGCACGTGGTGCTCGTGTTCGCGACAGGGCTCACCATCGGCTCCGAGCGCGCCGTCGTCCCCGTGCTGGGCCGGGACGTGCTCGGCGTCGAGTCGCTGCTCGTCGTCGGGTCGTTCGTCGTCTCCTTCGGTGTCGTCAAGTCCATCCTGAACCTCTACGCGGGCAAGTGGGGCGAGGAGTACGGCCGCAGGCCCGTGCTCGTCGCCGGCTGGGTGACGGCGCTCCCGCTGCCGGTCATCCTCGTGTTCGCGCCGAGCTGGGAGTGGGTCACTGTCGGGAACCTCCTGCTCGGCGTCAACCAGGCGCTCACGTGGAGCATGGCCATCAACGCCAAGATCGACCTGGCGAGCCCCGACCAGCGCGGGCTCGCGGTCGGCATCGACGAGGCGTTCGGGTACACGGGCGTCGCCGCCGGCGCATGGGTCACGGGCGTCATCGCCGGTCAGTACAGCCTCCGGCCGGAGCCGTTCTACTTCCTCGGCGTCGTCGTCGTGCTGGCGCTGCTGCTGTCGGTCTTCCTCGTCGAGGAGACCGTCCAGTACGCGCAGGCCGAGGGCGACGACGACCACCACGACGCGAACCTCCCGTTCGCCGCGGTGCTGAAGCGCGCGACCTACGGCGACCGCACGCTGTTCGCGGCCGCGCAGGCCGGCCACGTCGAGAACTTCGTGGACACGCTGTTCTGGATCGCCGTCCCGCTGTACCTCACGAGCGAGGGACTGGGCATCGCTGCCGTCGGCGTCGTCGTCGGCGTCCACAGCGCGATGTACTTCCTCCAGATCGCGACCGGGGGGCTCGCCGACCGGGTCGGCCGCCGGCCGCCGGTCGTCGCGGGGATGTTCCTCGCCGGCGGCGGCGTCCTCGGCATGGCGTTCGTCGACGGCTACGTCCCATGGGCCGTCCTCGCCGCCGCCTCCGGACTCGGCATGGCGCTGCTGTACCCGAACCTGATGACCGTGCCCAGCGACGCCGCCCACCCGACGTGGCGGTCGGCCGGCATGGGCGTCTACCGGATGTGGCGTGACTCCGGGTACGCCGTCGGCGCGGTCGTCATCGGGGCCTCGATGGAGTTCGTGAGCGCCGAAGCGGCGTTCTACGTGACTGCTGGCCTGATGTTCGTCTCCGGCGCGGTCGTCTACGCGTGGATGGAGGAGACCCACCCCGAGTTCGGGACGCACGAGCCGCCGGCGCCCGCACCGGACGCCACCAGCGGCAGCCAGCCGGCGACCGACGACTGACGGGAGGACGATTTAACCCCGCCGGGTCCCTACGCGGGCCCAGTGCGAGAGTACGCGTTCGAACTACGGCTGTGCGCGCACCTCGAGGGCGCCGGCAGCGTGCCCGGGGTCGGCGGGGTGGCTGGCGTGGTCGCCCGGCAGCTCGGGACGAGCGTGCACGCCGCCGGCGGCCGCATCGTGGACACCGTCTGCGTGCTCCCGGGCCCGTCGTTCGACGAGCGCGTCACGCTCACGAGCGAGACAGTGCCGCCGGCGGTGCTGGACGCCGACGTGCCAGTCGGCGAGTACGAGCGCGTCACCCGAGTGTCCGACGGGCCGCCAGAGCGCGCGCGAGCCGTCGCGGAGCACGGCGCCGAAGCCGGGTTCCTCGACGTGACGCGCCGGGACGGCCAGCAGGTCGTCCGGCAGGTCGCCCGTTACCCGGACTGGGTCGGCGGGCTGGTGGGCGTGGAGAACAAGCCCGACCTCGGGCGGCCCGGCGACCTGGAGCTCCAGATGCGCCACGACGCCAGCCTCAGCGTGCTCGACTACGCCGTTCTCGCCACCGAGTCCCACGTCACGCGAGCGCACCTGAACCGCCTCCCCGAGGCGGTGGGCGTCTGGCGCGTGGACTTCGACCGCGACGACCCGGTCGAGGTCGTCCGGGAGCCCGAGCCCCTCGACTCAACAGGGCCGGGACTGGAGGTGCTGGACGAACACACCGCTCGTACCGACGTCCGCCCGGTGACGGCCGACGAGAAGGCCCGTCAGCGGCGGCGAGTGGCCGAGCGCGCCTACGGCAAGGGGTGGCGGACGTTCGACCTGCCGCCGTGCGCTCGTGCGACGGCTGGCGACGGCGGGGCCGGGGACGCTACCCTGCCGTACTGCGAGCACTTCGAGCGCGTCGTCGACCCCGCCAGCGAGTGCGGCGAGGAGTGTCCGGGGTTCGTCGACGCGGACCCGCCGCCGGCGGACCTCGACGCCGAACGGGAGCGACGCACGGCGTGGCAGCGCGAGTCCGGCGGTAGGCGACGGCAGGCGGGCCTCGACCAGTTCTGACTGCACGCCCTGCGAGTCCGCCGGCCGTTTGAAGTTCGGACGGCGCCACCGGCACGTATGCGACGACGTGAACGAGCGCTCGCAGTGGCGGCCGCGCTGGCTGCGACCGGCGTCTCTCTGGTTCTCGACGCGCCACCGGTGTCGCTGGTTCCGACGGCCGCACTGTACGGCGCGACCGGGTTCTACATCGCTCGGCATCCCGACGTCGTCAGGGGTCGGTCCGAGCTTTCGGACCCGGACTGGGCCGCCGGCGCGCTCGGCGGTGGTCTCACTCTCGGGCTGTTCGGGCTGACGACCGTCGACGCGCCGCCGTGGCTACTCGTCTACGCCTTCGGGCTCGCCGTGTTCGGGTTCGCGGTCGGCGTGGCGTGGGCCCGCAGCCGCCCCGAACCGACCTAGAGTTCGAAGACTTCGCCGTCGACGGCGATGTCGTCGGCGAACGCCTCCTCGACGGGGTAGTAGTGGGCGGCGTGGACGACTCTCGTCTGGTCGGCGTCGAGGTCGTCGCCGAGCGCGAGCGCGCCCTCCTTCGTCATGTGTTTCGTGCCGAAGGTTCGCGGGACGCCGTCGGCGTCGGGGTGGCGGCCGCCCTTCGGGTGGTAGTCAGCGAGGTGCGCGGGGACGATACCGTCCGCGAGCAGGAGGTCCGGGTCCCGCATCGCCGCCCGGGAGGCCTCGGGGATGTCGAAGGTCGTGTCGCCCGAGAGCGCGAGCGTCGCTCCGTCGCGCTCGACGACGACACCGTAGCACAGCAGCGGCGGGTGGTCGACGGGCACGAGCGTGACCTCGAAGCCGGCCGCCTCGAACGGTTCGAGTGGCGTGACGGCCCGCGGGTGGACGTTGTCGAGGTAGTCGTACTTCGACGCGACCGTCTCGGCGACCGACTCTCCCGTGACGGGGTCGGCCTCGTCGGCGGCGTACACCGGCAGGTCGTCGAACAGCCGGTAGGCGTTCCCGAGCCCGTCGAGGTGGTCGAAGTGGATGTGTGAGACCACGCCGGCGTCTGGCAGCCCGGCGTCGTCCTCGCGGAGGAACTGGTACCGGAAGTCGGGGCTGAAGTCCAGCAGGAGGGTGTCTCCGGACGCCTCGTCCTCGACGTGGACGGAGAACCGGGTGCGTTCGACGTCGCGCTCGCGGGCCGCCCGGCACGTGTCGCAGTCGCAGTCCGGCGTCGGAGTGCCTGTGGTGTCGCCGGTGCCGAGCAGCGTGACCCTCATTCCGGGTCCGGGGTGGGGTGGTCGTGGTCGGCGTGGTCGTGGCCGTCGTGGTCCTCGTCCAGCGCGTCCTCGAGCGTGTCGAGGTTCCGGAGGTGGTCGCGGTCCTCGAAGTCCTCGATGGCCGCGAGGAGGTCGTCCTGCGTGAGTTCCGTGCGGTCCTCCACGAGCGCGTCGAGCACGGCCTCGCGGAGCACCAGTCGGAGGTCGCTCCCGGTGAGCCCCTCCGTCTCGGCGGCGACCTCCGCCGGGTCGAAGTCCGCGACGTCGACCTCGCTGGTGACCAGCGAGATGATGTCGGCGCGCATCCCTTCGTCCGGCCGCGGGAACGAGAGAATCTCGTCGAAGCGCCGCCACGCCGCCGCGTCCAGCTCGTCCGGGTGGTTGGTCGCGCCGATGAGCAACACGTCGTCGTTGACGAGGCTGACCTCGTCGATGCTCTTCAGCAGCGTGTTGACCGCGCGCTTGATGGCGTTGTGCTCGTCGCCGGTCCGGGTGGTGGCGACGAAGTCGAACTCGTCCATGAAGAGGATACACGGCGACAGCCGTTTCGCCACCTCGAAGACCTTCTCGACGTTCTTCGCCGTCTCGCCGAGGTACTGGCTCGTGATCATCGAGAGCTTGACCTCCACGAACGGCAGGTCGAGCTGGTGGGCGAGCCCGCGGGCGGTCGACGTCTTCCCCGTGCCCGGCGGTCCGACGAACAGCAGTTTCCCGATCTCGCTGAGGCCGATGGTCGCGAGGTAGTCGCGGTGCTCGATGGCCTTCGCCACCTTCGACATCTCCTCTTCCTGTTCCTCGGTGAGCACGATGTCGTCGAGGGTCACCTCGATGTCGGCGGGCGACCGCACCTCCACGAGGTCCAGCATCTCCTCGTCGTCCTCGTCGAAGTACTCCTCCAGCAGGCCGTCGATCCACTGCGGGTCCGCCTGCACCGACCGGTTCTCCTCGCGGGCGGCCTCGTAGTCGACGCCGAACTCGTCGCCGAGCACGAACGCCAGTACGGGGTTGTCGCGGACGCGCTCGCTGTCCGCGCGCTCCACGAACCAGTCGATTGCCATGTCGTCGTCCACCAGCGAGACGTTCCCGGCGAACGCGTCCCGGTCGGTGAACATCAGACCGGAGACGGCGTCCCAGGGGTCGGCGACGCCAGTCGCCTCGCGGGTCGCTTCCTCGGTGGTCTGTGGCGGCCGGGGGACGCCGTCGTCCCCCCAGAGCGCGCTCCGGTGCGCCGGCGGCAGGTCGTTCTCGTCTAGCTCCTGGTGGCGGTCGTAGACGCGAGCCGTCAACAGGAACTCCACGACGTCGAGAGCCTCGGTCACTAGCACTGAACTACCGCCCCGGGCCGTTTAATACCGTCGCAGTCCGGCCGCCAGCACCCGGCCGTCTCGGCCCGGCGACTGCGCGGCCAGCTACGCGTCGGCGGGGAGCGCCGACTGGTCGACGTAGACGACGAGCGTCCGGGACAGGTCGGTCAAGTACCGGGGGTAGGCGTGGCGCTCGTAGTCGCCGTCGAGCTGGGACGCGAAGTCGTCCTCCTCGCTCGCGACGGAGATGACGACCGGCGGCGGGTCGGCGGGGAAGTCAGACGGCGTCTGGACGCTGGTCGTGTTCGCGTCGACGTGCGCGAGGTACCACGGGAACGGCAACCGGTCGTGCCAGCCCGCCGGCGGGCCGGTGCTGACGTTGAAGTCGTCGTCGCCGCTCCGGTGGAACTCCAGCCCGTCCCCGGCGTCGTCGTCCTCGTCGTCGTAGTACAGCACGTCGACGCCGTCGTTCGCGGCGGAGACGCGCTTGACGTCCCGGATAGTGGGCTGCATCTCCCCGCCTGGCTGTGCGTACTGCACGAGCGGGTTCTCGGGGCTCTGCGGGCTCGCGTACGACGTCTCGGCGGCGACGGCGCCGGTGCCGGCGGCAGCGACGACGAGCACGGCGACGGCCACCCGGACCTTCGTCGCGTCCCCGGTCTCGACGCCGCGCCGACCGTACCGGACGACGACGCCGACGCCGGCGGCTGCCGGCACCGCCAGTGGCACGAGCGCGTTCACGGCGGTCCAGCCGGCGGCGATGTCAGAGACCGCGGGGTAGCCGAACACGGAGAACGCCCCCCAGTAGAAGCAGAACGCGACCAGTGGCCGCGACTGTTCGGTGGCGTACCGGTCGTGGAGGAACCCCAGCAGGGCGAACGCCACGAGCGTCGTGCCGCCCGCGACGAGCACGTCCAGGTCGTGCTCGAGGAACGCGATGTAGGAGTGCTGTTTCGTGCTCGTCGACCCCCAGAGGTCGGCGAACTCCTCGTAGCTCCCGACGGTCGCCGTGTGGAGGACGTCGCCGGCGATGCCGGGGTTCGAGAACAGCTGGTAGAAGCCCGGCTTCGGGGCGTAGAACGCCACGACGACGACGGCCGCGACGAACGCCGAGAGCACGAGGTCGAGCTTGTGCCGCCAGGCCCCGCGGAGCACGCGGCCGGCGTACTGTTTCGCGGTCTCGTACCGGCCCGGGCCGTCTTCGTCGTCGCTTGCCTCCGCCAGCACCATGCGGCCGTCGAAGACCAGCGCGAGCGCGCCGAGCCAGCAGACCGGGTACAGGAGGCTGTTCTCCTTCGTCGTGAACGCCAGCGCGAACACGAGCGCGCCGGCGTAGAGGTAGCGCACCCGCCGGGTGTCGACGAAGCGCACGAAGCACCCCAGCGCGGTCAGCATGAACGCCGCCAGCAGGACGTCGTTACGCATGAACCGCGAGTAGTACAGCAGGACGGGGTTGGCGGCGAGGAACGCGCCCAGCGCGACCACCTCGACGTCCGACAGCCGGCTGCGGAACAGCCACGCCGACAGCACCAGCAGGCCGCCAACGACGGCGACCACGAGGCGCATCGTGAAGTCCGACGGCCCGAGCAGGTCGAAGACGACGCCGTTGACGTGCGGGAGGAACGGGCCGTGGATGATTGCGCGGTACTCCCAGGCGCCGAGCTCCATGTACTGGAGCGTCCAGTGAGCGACGCGGGCCTCGTCCTGGTGGGCGACGCGCCACCCCAGCGACCACAGTCTGGCGGCGAGTCCGGCCGCCGCCACCGCGAGGAGGGCGACCGCGACGCGGGCGGACGAGCCGTCGCGGGTCCGAGACATACCACGCGGTTGCGGAGACGGTACTAAACGCTTTCTGGAACGCGGAGGCGCCGCGAGCCACAGACCAGCCGAGCCCGCCGACCGATCCGTCGCGGCGCCGAGTAAACGGCTTGCCGCGGGCCGCCGGTTGTAGGAGGTTTAAGGACCGGGACGCGCTGCTTGTGGGTATGGCAGACACCACCACTCCGGTCATCGCCGCCGCCTACCGAACCCCGCAGGGGAAAGAGGACGGCGTGTACGCCGACACCCGCAGCGAGGACCTCTCGGTGACGCTCATCGACCACATCCTCGACGAGACCGGCCTGACCAGCGACCACGTCGACGACCTCCAGTGGGGGGTCGCCCAGCAGCGCACCGAACAGGACAACAACGTCGCTCGCGTCATTGCACTCCTCTCGGAGCTCGGCGAGGACGTGCCCGCGGCGTCCATCAATCGCTGGTGTGCGTCCTCGATGGAGGCCATCATGCGGTCGGCCGACGCGATTCGCGCCGGCCAGCGCGACGCCATCATCGCCGGCGGCGTCGAGAACATGAGCCGGGTGCCGATGGACGGCGACTCCTACGGCTACCTCCACCCGGAGCTCGCGGAGCACTACGACATCCCCCAGCTCCAGATGGGGATGACCGCCGAGGAGGTCGCCGAGCGCCACGGCATCTCCCGCGACGAACAGGACGAGTACGCGCTCCAGAGCCAGCAGCGCGCCGCCGAGGCGACCGACTCCGGGCGCTTCGACGACGAGCTCGTCCCCGTCGAAACCGACAGCGGGCTCGTCGAGGAGGACGAGGGCATCCGCCGCGACACCACCAAGGAGGCGCTGGGCC
Organism: Halobacterium rubrum; assembly: GCF_021729015.1. Classification (GTDB taxonomy): domain Archaea; phylum Halobacteriota; class Halobacteria; order Halobacteriales; family Halobacteriaceae; genus Halobacterium; species Halobacterium rubrum. The sequence continues at coordinate 512,129 of NZ_JAJQQZ010000001.1, read as the reverse complement.
AGCTCCCGACCGTGTTCAAGAGCGACGGTAGCGTCACGCCCGGCAACGCCAGCCAGATTTCGGACGGCGCCGCCGCGACGCTCGTGACGAGCGAGGCGTTCGCGCAGGACCACGGCCTCGACATCCTGGCGCGCGTCGGCGACCACAACGTCGCCGGCGTCGACCCCGAAGTGATGGGCATCGGCCCGGTCCCGGCCACGCGCGGCCTGCTGGACCGCACCGGCGACGACATCGACGACTTCGACCTCGTCGAGCTGAACGAGGCGTTCGCCTCCCAGACCGTCTACTCCCGGGACGAACTCGGCATCGACAACGAGAAGTTCAACGTCAACGGCGGCGCCATCGCCATCGGTCACCCGCTGGGAGCCAGCGGCGCCCGGCTCCCCGTCACCCTGATTCACGAGATGAACAAGCGCGACGCCGACAAGGGACTGGCGACGCTCTGCGTCGGCTTCGGGCAGGGCGCAGCCATCTCCTTCGAGCGGTAGGCGCTCGGCGGAAAACCACGAAACTGATACCGGAGTCCCGACTCCTTCGACTCGATGGACTCTGTCGGCATCGTCGTCCCGGCCTACGACCCCGACGTCGGGCGGCTGCGCGCGTACATCACCAGCCTCCGGCAGACGCTGGACCCGGAGCGGCTGCACGTCGAACTCGACGCCGGCGGCGTCGGCGCCGCCGACCGCATCCGGGAGGCGGGCGCGACGGTCGCGGAGAGCGCCGGCCGCCGCGGGAAGGGCGCGGCCATCACGGCCGGCTTCGAGACGCTGGAGACGGACGTGCTGGCGTTCGCGGACGCCGACGGCGCGACGCCGGCGGACTCGCTGGCCGAGGTCGTCGCACGGGTCGCGGACGACGGCAACGCGGACCTCGCCGTCGGCTCCCGCCGACACCCCGACGCGAGCGTCGAGGGCCACCAGACCGTCGTCCGGCGGCTGCTCGGCGACGGGTTCGCGTGGCTCGCCGGCAGTCTGCTCGCCGTCGACCTCTACGACTACCAGTGCGGCGCGAAAGCGCTCACGGCCGACGCCTGGCAGCGCGTCCGCGAACACCTCTACGAGGCCGGGTTCGCGTGGGACGTCGAGCTGGTCGCGGTCGCCGGCGCGCTCGGCTGCCGGGTCGCGGAAGTCCCCATCGCGTGGGAGGACCAGCCCGGGTCGACGGTCTCCCCGGTGCGCACGCCGCTGCGGCTGCTGCGGTCGCTGCTGCGAGCGCGCCACCGGGCGAAACGACTCGGCGACAGCCGGCTGCACGACGCCATCGCCGACCGCCGGGACGGCCCGACGGCGCTGATCGACCGCGCCACCGAACACCATGAGTAAGGGACTGGACAGGGTGCGGGCGGCAGTCCCCGAGCGCTTCGAGGCGCTGGTCTCGGGCGTCCGGTTCGGGCAGTTCGTCTCCGTGGGCGCCGTCGGCGCCGCCTTCGACGTGACGACGCTCGTGTTGCTGACGGAGCTCGCGGGGCTGTCGGCGGCCGTCGCGAACGTCGCCAGCATCGAGACGGCGATTCTCGTGATGTTCGCGGTCAACGAACGCTGGACGTTCGCCGACGAGGGCGCCGACGGCGGCCGGTCGCTGGCCCGCCGGCTCGCCCGCTCGCACGTCGTCCGCGCCGGCGGGTCGACCCTCCAGTACGTCCTGTTCGTCGCCGTCTTCTACGGGTTCGCGGTCGAGCTCGCGGTGTTCGGCGTGGACCTCTGGCTGGTCGTCGTGAAGGGCGGCGCCATCGGCGTGGCGATGCTCGTGAACTACGTCTTCGAGAGCCTGTTCACGTGGCAGGTCCACCACGAGTAACGGCCGGAGAACAGCCGGTCAGTCGGGCGGTTACGGGCTCTCGGGGTGACACCAGTTCAGGGCGTCCCGGACGGCTTCTTTCCGCCCGAGGAACGTGAGGTGGTCGCCCTCCTGGATAGTGAAGTCGGCGTCCGGCACCTTGTTGTCGCCGTTGCGGCCGACCAGCGCGATGATGACGCCACCGGGAAGGTCCCTGTCGAGTTCGTCGATGGTGAGGCCGACGAGCTCGTCGGACGTCACTTCGACCTCCTGGACGTCACCGGACCGCCCGATCTCGGTCATCCAGTTCGCGAGCGCCGGGCGTTCGATGATGTTGTCGATGCCCCACGCCGTCGCCAGCGACGACGAGACGGTGCGGACGCCGAGGTCCTCGAACGCGTCGACGTTGTCCGGGTTGTTCGCGCGAGCGATGATGGTCTCCACGTCGAACTTCGACTCCGCGAGCTGCGCGACGAGGAGGTTCACGTCGTCGTCGCCGGTCGCGGCGACGAGAATCTTCGCGTTCTCGGCGCCGGCCGCCCGGAGCTCGTCGGTGTCGGAGCCGTCGCCGTGGTGGACGGAGTACCCCTTGTTGCGTGCCCGTTCGACTGCCGGCTGCCGGTTCTCGACGATGACGACGTTCTCACCGCGGTCGCTGAGGCGCTCTGCGAGCGCGCGACCGACGGTGCCGCCGCCGACGATGATGACTCTCATTGGTATGACGTCGAGTGCTTGTGCGATGTGTCTGGCGAAGCCGCCCTCGAGGACCACCGTCAGCAGGATGGTGAGGAAGACGGTGCCGACGAGGAGGTTCGCCGCTGCGTCCATCCCGAGGGTCTGCAGTTCGGCCGCGAACAGCGTCGCGACCGACGCCGGGATGATGCCGCGCGGCCCGACCGCGCTCATGAACACGCGCTCGGAGAACTCGTAGCGGCCGCCGATGGTGGACGCGAACACGGCGATCGGTCGGATGAGCGCCGCGACGACGACCGCGACCGCGAGCCCCGCCACGCCGAGGTTCAGGAGGGTATCGAAGGACAGCAGCGCGGCCAGTCCGATGAAGACGAACGACAGGACGACCAGCGTCACGTCGCCTTTGAACGCCTCTATCTCCTCCTCGTAGGGCAGGTCGGCGTTTCCGAGGACGACGCCGGCGGTCGCGACGGCGGCGATGCCGGCTTCACTGTAGAGGGTGTTGGCGGCGCCGTACGCGACGAGTGCGCCGGCGAGCACGACCAGCCGGGCGTTCTGCGGGGCGTTCCCCCGGGAGAGGTCGACGTAGCTGAGGAGGTACCAGACGGCGGCCGCGACCAGCAGCCCGAAGAAGACCCCGGTACCGAGTCGCGTGACGAAGTCCTGGGCCACGAGGTCGATCGAACGCCCGGGGTTCTTGACCACCTCGAAGACGACGATGGCGAGGATGGCCGCCGTGACGTCGTTGACGACCCCCTCGGTCTCGAGGGCGGCACCGACGCGGTCCCGGACGGCGACGACGTTCAGAATCGGCGTGACGACCGTCGGGCCGGTCGCGACCAGCAGGCTGCCGATGAGGAAGGCGACGTCCCAACCCGTGTCCAGCAGCAGGCGGACGGCGACCGCGGTGCCGATCAGGGCGATGGCCGCGCCGAGCGTGACCAGTCGGAGCCACGCGCCCGGGGCTTCCCGGAGCTTCGCGACCTTGAGGTGGAACGCGCCCTCGAAGACGATGATTGCGACGGAGAGGCCGACGATGCCCGACAGCGTCTCGATGCCACCGAACGACTCCAGCGTGACGACGCCGAGCACTTCCGGGCCGACGACGATACCGGCCAGAATCAGGAACAGCACGCTCGGCACCTGGAGTTTGTCCGCGACGACCTGCGCGAGGACGCCGAGCGCGATGATGGTGGCGACCACCGGGATGATGGCCGAACTCATCGAGCACCCGCCTCCGTGTGTGTCACGTCCCGTGATTCACCGCGCTGCGTATAAAGAAGCGGGGTTCCGGCCGGGACTGCGACTGCCTACTCGTCGTACATGTCCCCGATGGTGTCGGCGAACCGGTCGAGGATGTTCCGGCGTTTCTTCTTCATCGTCGGCGTCAGCAGGTCGTTGTCCTCCGTGAACTCGGTGGCGACGAGCCGGAACTGCTTGATCTGCTCGTAGGACTCGAAGTTCTCGTTGACGTCGTCGACCTCCTGCTGGATGCGGTCGTAGACGCGGTCGTTCCGGCAGACGGCGTCCGGGTCGTCGGGCAGGTCGAGGTCCTCGCGGTCGGCCCACTTGCGGACGCCGTCGAAGTTCGGGACGACGACGGCGGAGACGAACTTCTGGCCGTCGCCGACGACCATCGCCTGTTCGACGAGCGGGCTGGCGGCGAACGCGTCCTCGATGGGGCCGGGCGCGACGTTCTTCCCGGTGGACAGCGTGAGCAGCTGTTTCGCGCGTTCGAGGAACTGGACGTAGCCGTCGTCGCGGATCTCGACCACGTCGCCGGTGCGGAACCACTCCTGGCCCTCGTGCTGGACGAACGCCGCCTCGGTCGCCTCGGGGAGCTCCCAGTAGCCGTCGAACACCTGGGGGCCACGGGCGAGCAGTTCGCCGACGTCCCCGTCGTAGCGGTCGCGCTGCTCGGGGCTGGCGACGGACTCGTCGACGACCAGCTCGGTGTCCGGGAGCGCCGGCCCGATGGTCCCCACCTGTGGGTTCTCGTAGGGGTTGACCGTGAGCACGGGACTGGTCTCCGTGAGGCCGTACCCCTCCAGAATCGGGAGGCCCATGCCGTGGTAGAGCGCGCAGAGGTCCGCCGACAGCGAGCCGCCGCCGGAGATGAAGAAGTCGATGTTGCCGCCGAGGGCGTCCCGCACGGTCTCGAAGACGAGTTTGTCCGCGACGGCGCGCTTCGCTCGGAGTCCGAGTCCGGGATCGTCGGCCTCGTGGTAGTCGACGCCGACGTCGGTCGCCCACTCGAAGATGCGTTCCTTGACCGGGGACTCGGAGGCCTGCTCGCGGATGGCGTCGTAGAGCTTCTCGTAGACGCGGGGGACGCTGGTGCCGCTGGTCGGCTCGAAGACGCCGAAGTCCTCCCGGAGTGTGTCCGGGGACTCCGCGTAACAGACGTGCGCGCCCGAGGTGAACATCAGGAAGTGCCCGGACAGCCGCTCGAAGACGTGCGCCAGCGGCAGGAACGAGATGTGCCGCGTCTCGCTGGTGATGGCGGGCGCGTCGCCGCGGTCGGGCCGCGGCCCGTAGCGTTTGCGGCACTGGTTGACGTTCTCCCGGAAGTTCTCGTGGGTGAGCGCGACGCCCTTCGGCTTCCCGGTGGTGCCCGAGGTGTAGATGAGGCTGGCGAGGTCGTCGTAGTCGCGGTCGTCGATCCAGCCCTCGTAGGTGTCGCGGTCGAACGCCTCGCGGCCGCGCTCGTAGACGTCCGAGAGCGGGATGGCGTCGTCGTCGGCGACGTGGTCCATCGCGACGACGAACTCGAGATTTTCGAGGTCGTCCTCGACCTCGCGGACGCGAGCGAGCAGCTCCTCGTTCTCGACGACGACGCCGACGGCGCCGCTGTCCCCGAGGAGGTGGTTCACCTGCCGGCTGCTGGAGCTGGCGTAGACGGTGGTGACGGCGCCGCCGGCCGCGAGTACGCCGAAGTCGCACTGCGCCCACTCCATGCGGGTGTGCGAGAAGATGCCGACGCGGTCGCCGGCCTCGACGCCGAGGTCGCGGAAGCCGGCGGCGAGATTCCGGACGATATCCCGGACCTCTCCGTACGTGAGGTTCTCGTAGTCACCCGGCGGCGCCGGTTCGACGACGTCCGGCGCCAGCGTTCGGTCGTAGACGCCGCCCTTGTAGCCCTGTGCGGGGCTGTCGGCGTGGCGCGCCGCCGACTCCTCGAACGTGCGTGGGAGTGTCTGTCGAGCGATGGTGTCGTCCTCGTACTGGCGCTCGGCCTCGCGGAAGTCCATGGCAGCCAGTCTCACTCCCGGTTCTTAAGGTATCGGAGAACGCCACGGACGTTCATTGCAGTTTCCGCCCGGGCCTTGTGCTCGCCCCAGACGTACTCGACCTCCGTGCTCGCCGAGAAGTGGTCGATTGCGGCCTCCTCGCTACCGCGCTCGACGACCTCGCGTTCGACGGCGTCGACCCAGTCCCGGAGCACGTGCTCGTACTGCTTGAGGACGGCGTCGGTGTCGTCCGGGCCGGGCCCGAAGTGCGCGTACAGCAGCGTCTCCGGCTCCAGCCGGCGAATCAGCTCCACGTCGTCGATGCACTGCTCGAGGTCGAAGTTCGGCGGCGGGCTCGTCTCCCGCACCCGGTCCTGCTCGGGCACCCAGATGCCGGCCGCGTCGGCCGTGAACACGGCGTCACACGAGTGGTCCTCGAACACCACCTGGTGGGGAGCGTGGCCGGGCGCGTGGTGGACCGTCAGCTCGCGGCTGCCGAGGTCGACGGTGTCGCCGTCCGACAGCTCCACGATGCGGTCCTCCGGGACGGGCTCGGGCTCCACGTAGTACTGCCACTGGTCGCCGACCGCCTGCTTGGTGCCCTCGACGAGCCGCCCGGGGTCGACGAGGTGGCGAGAACCGACCTCGTGGACGTAGACGTCGGCGTTCGGGCACGCCTCGGCGAGGTAGCCCGCGCCGCCAGCGTGGTCGAGGTGGACGTGCGTCACCAGAATCGCCTCGAGGTCGGCGTGCTCGATGCCCTGCGCTTCGAGGGCGTCGAGGATGCGCTCGTGGTTCGTGCCGATGCCCGTGTCCACCACAGCGGGCCGGTCGGCGTCGATGATGTAGACGGAGCCGTACTCGGCAGTGTCGTACATCCCCGTGTCGACGTAGGAGACGCCGGGACAGGTTTCGACGTCGAAAACGTCACCTGGACTCATACACGAACGGGGGAGGGCCGCCGGGAAAAGCATTCGCGTGCCAGACCGGAGTGGCCGGAGGCAGCCCGGTCGCCGGCGCCCGGCTACTCGTCTGCCAGCGCCAGCGCCTCCTCGACGGTCGACGCGGTCTCTATCTCGACGCCCTCGATGTTTCCGACCTCGCTTTTCAGCGCGTGGCTCTTGATGCCCCCGGAGACCGTGATCCAGGAGTGGATGCCGTGCTCGACGCCGACCGCTGCGGCCTCTCTGGCCTTCTCGAAGACGTCGCTGTTCAGCGGTGAGTCCATCCGCAGCACGGAGATGTGGGTGTCCACGTCCGGGTCGGCGGCGAGCCGCTCGAACTCCTCGTTGACGGCCGCGAACACCGACTCGTCGGTCGAGATGTCCGCCGCGAAGTCCGCGACCAGTGCGTTGTCTTCGACGTACACGTCCCAGTTGTCGCTGTCAGCTGCAGTCATACCACCCGGGAGGGGGGCGGCCGAAAAAAGCGTCTCGCTGGAGGCAACCAGCGCCCGTGCCTGCCGGAAGTGCCCGTGCGCCGGCGGCGTGACGGCGTCACAGGGATGCGATACGTTCTTGCCGCGGCCCGCTGAATCACAGAGCAAATGCTGTCCCGACAGTTCGTCCGCGAGCACCCCGACGACGTACGGGACGCCCTCGAGAAGAAGGGCGTCGACGCGGACCTCGACCGGATTCTGGCGGTCGACGAGGAGTGGCGCGAACTGAAAGCGCGTGGCGACGACCTCCGCCACGAGCGCAACGAGGTGTCCTCGAAGATCGGCGAGCTCAAACAGGAAGGCGACGAGGACGCCGCCCAGGAGGCCATCGAGCGCTCCCAGGAGCTCAAAGACGAGCTGGCGGACGTCGAGGCGCGCGCCGACGAGCTCGAGGAAGAACTGGAGGAGCGCCTGCTGACGCTGCCGATGGTCCCCGACGACGAGGTGCCGGTCGGGGAGACCGAGGACGAGAACGTCGAGCGGCGCCGCGAGGGCTTCGACGACCGCCGGGACCTCCCCGAGGCGGTGGTCCCACACTACGACCTCGGCGAGGAACTCGACATCCTCGACTTCGAGCGCGGCGCGAAGGTCTCCGGCGGCGGCTTCTACTTCGCGAAGGGCGCGGGCGCCCGACTGGAGCACGCGCTCGTCCAGTTCATGCTGGACGTCCACCGCGAGCAGGGCTACGAGGACGTCTTCCCGCCGATTCCGGTGAACTCGAAGTCGATGGAGGGGACCGGCCAGTTCCCGAAGTTCGTCGAGGACGCCTACCGCATCGGCGGCGAGAACGACGCCGAGTACGTCGACGACGACCTCTGGCTGCTGCCGACGGCGGAGGTCCCGGTGACGAACATGTACCGGGACGAGATTCTGCTCGACGACGACCTCCCGGTGAAACACCAGGCGTACTCGCCGAACTTCCGCCGCGAGGCCGGCGAGCACGGCACCGAGACCCGGGGCATCGTGCGCGTCCACCAGTTCAACAAGGTCGAGCTCGTGAACTTCGTGCGCCCCGAGGACTCCGAGGAGCGCTTCCACGGCCTGCTGGACGAGGCCGAGGAGGTCCTGCGGCGCCTCGAGTTGCCCTACCGCATCCTCGAGATGTGCACGGGCGACCTCGGGTTCACGCAGGCGAAGAAGTACGACATCGAGGTGTGGGCGCCCGGCGACGACATGGACGACGGCCCCGAGGAGGGCGGCCGCTGGCTCGAAGTGTCGTCGGTGTCGAACTTCGAGGACTTCCAGGCGCGCCGGGCGGGCATCCAGTACCGGCCGGAGCGCCACGAGTCGTCGGAGTACCTCCACACCCTGAACGGGTCGGGGGTGGCCGTGCCGCGCGTGCTGGTGGCGATTCTGGAGTACTACCAGAACGACGACGGCACCGTCGACGTGCCCGAGGCGCTGCAGCCGTACATGAACGGCCAGGAAGTCATCGAGGGGTCGCAGAAGGTCGGGGAGTCGGCGCTCGGCGACGGGGAACGGGAGGCGTGAGTAGCGCGGTTCGGAGCGAGCGCAGCGAGCGAGAACCGCGAAACCGCGAGCGCGGAGCGAAGCGATGCGCGAGCACAGCGAACGCCTCCGAATGCGCGAACGTGGAGCGAAGCGACCCGTGAGCGAGCGCAGCGATGCGCGAGCACAGCGAACGCCTCCGAATGCGCGAACGGCGAACGCAGTGAGCCGTGAGCGGGCGTGAGTGGCGCGGTTCGGAGCGAGTGCGTGGGTCGGAACGAGCGAACAGGGTGGGCGAGTGAGACCCAGGAAATGGCGAACGTGGAGCGAAGCGACCCGTGAGCGAGCGCAGCGATGCGCGAGCGCAGCGTGGTTCGGAACGAGCGACCGACGGAAGCGAGCGAGAACCGCGAAACCGCGAGCGGCGAACGGAGTGAGCCGCGAGTAGCAGTAGTCAGTCGACGTACGTCCGCAGCCGGCTGATTCTCCCGTCGGGAGTCGTCTCGAAGACGTCGACGAACGCGAACATCGGACCCTCTGGTGCGACGAGCCGGCCGCGGGCGGCGACGCCGCCGTCCGGGCCGTCGTAGACGCCGTCGAGCACGTGGCGGGTGTCGTCCCGGGGGCGGTCGTCGCGCATGAACGCGACGAAGTCCCCGGGCGATTCGTGGACCATGTCCGGGCGCTCCTGTGTGAAGTCGTCGGCGAGCACCTCGCGGAGGGCGTCGTAGTCGCCGTCGTCGATGGCGTCGTAGTACGCCTGCACGGGGGCGTCGTCGTCCTCGGCGGCGCCGGCGTTCATGCTCGCACCGAGGGGCTGCCCGGACAAGAAACCGGGGTCTGGAGGGATTCGGGGGCGGACGGCCGAGCGAGGGGCTTTTGCCGGCGGCCGGCCGAGTGTGTGGTAGCACCGTGGACCTGCACGTCCGGTACGAGGGCGACGACGACCCCGAGAAGTGCACGGCGCGGAAGCTCGCGCGCTTCGACATGGCGGAACTCCACCACACCGCCCGCGAGACGCCGTACGGCGTCGTGTTGAATCCGCACGCCGAGCAGGCGCTGTCGCCGGCCGACGACACGGGGACGCTCGTGGCGCTGGACTGTTCGTGGGAGACGGCGGGGCGTGCGATGTTCGAGCTGGACGGCGAGCACCGCGCACTCCCGTTCCTCGTGGCGGCCAACCCCGTGAACTACGGGCAGCCGTTCCAGCTGAACACGGCGGAGGCGTTCGCGGGCGCGCTGGCCATCCTCGGCTACTGGGAGCGCGCAGAGGCCGTGCTGTCGAAGTTCACGTGGGGACACACGTTCCTCGAACTGAACGAGGAACCACTCGAGCGGTACGCCGACTGCGAGGACTCCAGCGAGGTCGTCGCCGTCCAGCAGGAGTACCTCGACGCCGGCGAGGACTGACCCAGCGGGTCGCCCGGTGGCCCCGTTCCGAACCGCTTAAACGCGGTGGCGCCGAACCCGGGTGCATGAGCGAGACCATCGAGGACCGACTGCTGGGGAAGCAGATCTGCATGCGGTGTAACGCACGGAACCCGAAGGACGCCGAGAGCTGCCGGAAGTGCGGGTACAAGAACCTCCGCACGAAGGCCTCCGAGCGCCGCTCCGCATAACTGGCCGGCGTTCTCCTGCAGTACTCACACGTCCAGTAGCGGCGGCTATCGCGCCGCCCGGGTCGCTGCTGGTGCTGGTCAGGTGACCTCGACGCCGTCGCCGTGGAGAGCGTGTGCGACCCAGTCGTCGCTGGGGTGGAAGTCGCTGGGGTACTCGCCCGGCACGAAGAACTCGACGGCGGTGGTCTCGTCGCCGTCCGGTTCGGGGTCGCCGTCGACCCACTCGCAGCGGAAGGCGTAGGCGAGGAACTGCTTGCGGCCGTCCGGGGTGTCGAACACCTGCGTGGCCGGGTCGGTGTAGACGCCCGTGAGTTCGACGTCGGGGGCGACGACCAGCCCGGCCTCCTCGCGGACTTCCCGCCGGACGGCGTCTTTGACCGACTCGCCGGGCTCGACGCGGCCCATCGGGAGCGTCCACTTGTCGCGTTTGGTGTCGCGGACGAGGCACACGCGTCCGGCCTCGTCGGTGACGACGGCGACGACGGCGGGCACGAGGTCGGGTGGCGGCGACGGCGACGTCACCAGTCCCACTCGGATTCGAGGACGCCGTAGTAGTGGACGTCCAGGTACTCGCCGTCGACGTACATCTCGTCGCGGTGGGTGCCCTCGAGTTCGAAGCCGAGTTTCTCCCAGACGCGCATAGAGGCCTCGTTACCCTCGAAGACGCGGGCGACGACGCGGTGGCGTCGGTGCTGGTCGAACGCGTACGTGGTGGCGAGGCGGCCGGCTTCGGTGCCGTAGCCCTCACCCCAGTACTCCTCGGCGAGGAAGATGCCGACTTCGGCGCTGCCGTTCCTGTCGTCGACGCCGTGGACGCCGAGGCTGCCGATCGGGTCGCCGTCTACGGCGACGACGAAGTTCACGTTCCCGTCGTCCGCGCTGGCCTGCTCCTCGTACCACTCGCGTTCCTCGCGCTCGGTGACGGGCGTCCGAGCGCCGATGGTCGGCCAGACGGCGGGGTCGTTGACGGTGTCGTGGAGGAAGTCGACGTCGTCCTCGCCGACCGGGCAGAGGTCGACGGTGTCGCCGGAGACGAACGGGCGGCCGGGCATATCCGACCGTTCGCCGCCGACCGAATAAGGGTTGTCGTGGTGTGTCAGGTCGTCGCGCTACTGGTCGTCGGGATACTTCGGTTCGCGGCGCTCCGCCCGGTCGAGCGCGCGCTCGACGACCGCCCGGACGTCGCCCTCGAAGACGCCGCCGTGACCGGCGTAGAACTCGGAGACGGAGTCGGGCATGCGCGCGAGCAGCTCCCGGATGCTGCCGACGAGGCGCTCCCGGGACTGTCCGGGCATGTCGGTGCGGCCGAAGCTCCCGTCGTCGAACGCGCCGTCGTCGTGGACGACGACGTCCCCCGCGAACAGCGCCGACTCCGTCACCAGCGAGACGTGGTCGGGGGCGTGGCCGGGCGTGAACACGACGTCTGCGGTCTCGTCGCCGACCCGGACCTCGTCGCCGTCGGCGAGCGCGTGGGTGCGCAGCGGGTGGTCGTCGTACGCGTACACGTCGGGCTCGCCGAAGGCGTCGACGACGGCGTCCAGTTGCTGGACGTGGTCGCCGTGCTGGTGGGTGAGCACGACCCGGTCGAGGTCGTCGACGTACTCGCGGATCTCGCCGACGACGCCGTCGTAGGCCCCCGCGTCCACGAGCGTCGTGGACGTCTCGCCGAGCGCGAGGAAGGCGTTGCACGTGAACGATTCGGCGCCGCTCGTGACGACTCGTACGTCTGCCATGTGCCCATTCAGGCGCTTTCGGCACCTAAACCCGGCGAGGAATTTTAGTGATTCAACCGTCTACGTTCAGGTGGTCATGGGCTTCGGGAGCTACGACGAATCCGAACAGGACAACCAGTCCATCGACTCCGAGGACATCGACGCCGAGGACGGGGTGGACACTGCCGAGTACGAACACGACGGGGGCGTAGACTACGAAATCGGCGCGTCCAACGACGAGCTCCTGGACCGGCTCCAGGACATCAAAGACGAGTCGTAGGGTCGTGGTGAAACCCGGGACGCGCGCGCTCGGGGTGGCGGCCTCCGCCAGCGGCGGTAACAGCGCGACCGTCGCCGGTGCCGTGGTGCGTGCGTCCCGCGTCGCGGACGGCTTCTCGCTTTCGACGTGTACGGTCGGCGGCCTCGACAGCACCGCCGCCGTGGTCGACTGCTACGAGCGCCTCGGCCGCGAGGACGTCCGGTACGTCCTGCTGGCGGGCGTCGCGCCGGCGTGGTTCAACGTCGTGGACCTGCGGGCCGTCCACGAGGCCGTCGAGCGGCCCGTGCTGGCAGTCTCGTTCGAGGCAAGCGACGGCCTCCGCGACCCCATCGAGCGCGAGTTCTCGGGGCGCGAGCGCGAGGACCGCCTCGCGGTCTACGAGTCGCTGCCCGACCGCCACCCGCTCGCCGTGAACGGCGAGCGCGTGTTCGTGCGGAGCGTCGGCTGCGACTCGCCCGACGAGGTGGTGTGCGCGTTCACGCCGGAGGGCGGACGCCCCGAGCCGCTTCGGGTCGCGCGACTGGTTGCGCGCGCGGTCGACGACTACGCTTAACTCCGCCGAGGCGCCACGTACGAGCATGAACGACGAGGGCGAGGACGGCGGCGCGGATTCGACGGCGGCCCCCGAGGCGATGGACGGGCTGGCCGTCGAGGGCTGTACGCGCTGCGGGGCGCTGGTCGACTCCCGCAGCCAGATCGTGAACGGCGACGGACCCGCGGACGTCGACGTGCTGTTCGTCGGGGAGGCACCGGGCGCGAACGAGGACGAGGACGGCGTACCGTTCGTCGGCCGGAGCGGCGACGTGCTCGACGACGAGCTCGCCGACGCCGGGCTCGCCCGCGAGAACGTCCGCATCACGAACTGCGTGCGCTGCCGGCCGCCGGACAACCGCGACCCGACCAGCGAGGAGCTGGCGAACTGCCGGCCGCACCTCGAGCGCGAAATCGAGCTCGTCGACCCCGAGGTGGTCGTGACGCTCGGGAAAGTCCCCGGCGAGCACCTGCTCGGCCGGGACGTCGCAGTCACGAACGAGACCGGGAGCGTCGAGCGCGTCGACCTCGGCGGCAGCCCCCGGGACGTCCTGCTGTGCCTCCACCCGGCGGCGACGCTCTACGACGCGAGCCAGCGGGACGCGTTCCGGGACACCATCGAGACGGCTGCGACGATGGCGGGCGCCAGCGGCGGCCAGTCGCGGCTCGGCGACTACTGACTCCGGAAGCGAGAACGGAGGAACACAAAACGGGGAGAGAAGGCGGCGAACTCGTTCTTACTGCCAGATGGAGCGGACCATCCGCTGCGGGAACTCGACGATGAGCGCGATGAGTCCCTGCGACTCCTCGGTGCCGCGGATGTACGAGCGCACGCGCTGGCTCACGATCTCCACGGAGATGACGAGCACGAAGATGACCAGAATCGTGGCCATCATGTTCGTGTACTTGAACAGGCTGCGCTGGGTCTGGAGCACGTACCCCAGCCCACCGCCGCCGATGAGCCCCATCGTGACGGCGATGCGCGTGTTGATCTCGAGGATGTACATCGTCCAGGCGATGAACGGCGAAGCAACCTGACTCAGCATCCCGAAGATGACGCGCTGCGGGCCGTTCGCACCGGTCGAACCGATGGCCTCGATGGGGCCGTCCTCGACCTCCTCGAGGGCGTCAGTGAACAGGCGGCCGAGGTTCCCCATCGTGTCGGTCCCGATGGCGAGCGTCGCCGTGAACGGCGTCACGCCGCCCAGCGGGATGTAGATGAGCGCCCAGACGAGTGCCGGGATGGCACGAATGACGCTCATCGTCCCGCGGAAGATGAAGTTGAACGGGTACGGGGTGACGCGCTCGCTCCCGAGCACGCCGAGGATGAGTGCGCCCGGCAAGCCGAGAACGAGGCCCGCGAAGCCCATCGCGAGCGTGACGAACATCTGGCCGGGGATGACCGTCCAGTCCCAGAACATGAACCCGGCGCCGTTGGTCTCGACCTGCATGATGAGGTTGCGCTCCTGGATGAACGACCAGTACGCGCCGACGTCGACGAACGGGATGCCGAACACCTCGCCCGGCGGGAAGAACTGCCCGAGGGCGTCCTCGAAGTCCGGCCAGTACTTGACGATCTCGGAGACGGCGAACCCGACCTGGTCGAGGGCGAGCGTGAACAGCCACCCGAAGACGACGAGCGCGAAGAGCCCGAACACCTGTCGAGCGCGCTTGTTGATGCGGATGAGCGTGAACGCGTCGTCGACGTCGTCGGCGGTCTGGACCTCGCTCGTTTCGGATTCGGTTTCGGTGCTCATGCTTCGGCCTCCGAGCGGATGGCGTCCGTCTCGATGCTACCGTAGATCTCGTCGATCACGTCGACGGTGAGGTCGTCACGGTAGCCGTCGAAGATGACCTCGCCGTCCTTCATGCCGAGGAACCGCTCGCCGAACTCGCGGGCGATGTTCACCTGATGGAGGCTGGCGAGCGTCGACAGGCCGCGTTCGTCGGCGGCTCGCCGGATGTAGCCCATGACGCGCTCGGCCGACGCCGGGTCGAGGCTCGCGACCGGCTCGTCGGCCAGCAGGAGGTTCGGCTGCTGGACGAGGGCGCGAGCGATGCCGACGCGCTGTTGCTGGCCGCCGCTCATCTGGCCGACGGCCTGCCCGGCTTCGTCGAGCAGGCCGACGGTCCGCAGCGAACGCAGCGCCTCGTACTTGTCGTCTTTCTCGTATCGGCCGGTGAGGCTGTCGAAGAGGTTAGTCCGGCCGAGAGCGCCCGTGAGGGCGTTGTTGTACGCGCTCATCTCCTCGATGAGGTAGTGCTGCTGGAACACCATCGCGACGTCGTCCCGAGGCCCCATGACGGACTCGCCGTTGATCGAGACCGAGCCCTCAGTAGGTTTGGTGAGCCCGTTCAGGCATCGGAGGAGTGTCGATTTCCCCGCGCCGGATTCGCCGAGGACCACGACGAATTCACCGTCGGGGATTGTGAAGGAGACGTCGTCGACGGCTTGAATGTCGCCGTACGATTTACTCAGGTTTGAGACTTCTATCATTTCTCGGTAGGCCGCCTGACGCGCTGGCTGACTGGCTGTCGTTGCCGCCGACAAATAGATTGTTCGATTGCGTACGAACGAGTTACGCGTTGCCGAGGTCGACGCCGAGGGCTTCGAAAGCGTCACGAACCGGCTGGTACGCTTCGACGGTACCCTCGCTGAGCCCCGTGAACCAGAGCTGCTGGTCGTCGCCGAGGTCCTCGTTGATAAGGTCCTCCTCGCCGGCGGCCAGCAGCGCCTCGGTCACGTCGGACTTGACCGTCGAGTCGAGCCCCGTCCGCATCAGGATGGGTGCGCGCGGAATCGGGTTGGACTCCGCGAGCAGCTGGAGCTCGGGGTCTGCGGTGCCGAGGTCGCCGTCGTTCTCGGCGGACATCTCGAGGAACTGGTCCGAGAACTGGTCTTTCGGAACGTGGCCCGCCGTGGAGAACGCGCCGGTGCCCGCTGCGACGACGGGGTCGCGGTTGATGAGCGTCTTCCGGGCCTGCGAGTGGTCGGACCACTGGCCCTCGAAGTCCTCGGGGGTGCCGTTGGGCGCGCCGCCGGTGTCGAGGCCGGCGTCGTTGAGCATGTACAACGGGAAGATGGAGCCGCTGGTGGAGAGCCGGTCGGCGAACGCGACCGTCTCGCTCTCGAGGTCAGAGAGGCTCTCGATGTCGCTGTCCGGGAGCGTCGTGATCAGGGAGAAGTACTTCGCGGCGCCGTACGCGATGCGGATACCGGCGACCTCCGCGACGTCGTTGTCGGCGCTCTGGATGGCGATGGCCGGCGCGGCGTCGGCCACGTCGGTCTGTCCGGACTCCAGCGAGGAGTACACCGCCGCGTAGTCCGCGGCGACGCTGGACTCGATGCTGACGTCTGCCTCGGACTCGAGGTAGTCGAACAGCGGCTGGTACTGCTTGCGGACGTCGACCTCGGACTCGGCCGGCGTCAGCGTGAACGTGATCTCGGCCGGCCCGGAGGACGTCGTGGCCGTCGACTCCGCCGTCGTGGAGTCGCCGCCGCCGTCTCCGTCGCCGCCGTCTCCGTCGCCACCGCCCGTACAGCCGCTGAGGCCGGTCAGTCCTGCGATACCTGTCGCGCCTGCGACTTTGAGGAATTTGCGTCGTCCCGCCATTGGGAATTCGTCTTTGGAGTGTGAAGGGTGAGGCATAAGGTTTGCCGTTCTCGCTTCCCCCTGGATACACATCTCTATGTATCGATACGGATGCGAACGCACTTGGTGGCGGAGGGGAAATACACGAGTATGAGTAAATCCACCGCCGGCCAGACCGCCGCCGAGGTCGTCGTCGTGGACTACGGGCTCGGGAACCTCCGGAGTGTCACGCGCGGCCTGGAGCGCGCCGACGCCGCCGTCACGGTCTCCGACGACCCCGGTGCGCTCGACGACGCCGACGGCATCGTGCTGCCGGGCGTCGGCGCGTTCGGCGACGGCATGGAGAACGCCGGCCCGTTCCGCGACGCACTCACCGACGCCGCCGACGAGGGGCGGCCGCTGTTCGGCATCTGTCTCGGGATGCAGATGCTGCTGACCTCCAGCGAGGAGGCCGACCGCGAGGGGCAGGGCGACGTCCAGGGCCTCGACCTCATTCCGGGCCGGAACGTCCGGTTCACCGGGGACGTGAAAGTCCCCCACATGGGCTGGAACGAGCTCTCCGTGACCCGGGACCACCCGCTCGTCGACGGGGTGAACGACGAGTACGCGTACTTCGTGCACTCCTACTACGCCGCGCCCGACGACCCCGGGCACGTCGTCGCCGAGACGGACTACGGGACGACGTTCCCCGCCGTCGTCGCCAACGACGCCGGCAACGTCTTCGGCACCCAGTTCCACCCCGAGAAGTCCGGCGAGACCGGGCTGCGCATCCTCCGGAACTTCGTCGACTACTGCGCCGACCACCAGTAACCCCCTGGGCGGCCTCCCGCAGCCCGCGAACGCTTTTCTCGCTCCGCGAGCCACCGGGCGTATGGTCTCCGTCTCCTACGGCGCGACTGCCGACGACCTGCTCGACCTCTACCGCGAGTACGACTGGTGGGCCGACCGCGACCCAGAAGACGTCCGCCGCGCCCTCCGCCACACCGACGAGGTGGTCGTGCTCCGGGACGAGGAGTCCCGCGACCCGATCGCAGCCGCACGCGTGCTGACAGACTACGTCTACTACGCGATGGTGTACGACGTTGTCGTGGCTGAACGGCGGCGCGGCAACGGCCTCGGCGCCGACCTCGTGGCCGCCGTCGTCGCCCACCCCCGGCTGCAGGACGTCGCGCCGTCCCTGCTCGCCTGCGAGGGTCTCGTCCCCTTCTACGAGGCCTGCGGCTTCGACGTGATGGACGAGGCCATCGACCACCCGGACGGCGACCCCGAGCAGTTGCGCTGGATGGTCCACCGCCGGAACGACGCCGGCGAGAACGCAGAAGAGTGACTGCGGATTCGACAATGGACAGCGAGCATTCGCGGCGCGAGTGGTCCGAAGTCCTCGTGAGCGGAGCGAACGAGGACTCGCGAGAGCGTGCTCTCGCGGTGGTCCCGAGCGCCGCGATTCACTGAGCGCGAGCGCAGTGAGCGCTCGCGCCGAGGAACCCCCGTCAGGGGGTGACGACGGCTTTTAGCGTAGCTTTTGCCAGCGAGCGGCGCTCCGCGCCGCGAGCGGAGCAAAACGTACTACAGGAAGTCTCGGACTTCGCTGTAGAACATGTCGTGGTGGTCGACGGCGCCGACGCGGTCGGCGATGGCGGCGGCGAGGGCGTGCCAGCAGGACTCGTCGGGGCCGAGGTTGTACTGGGCGTCCTCGCAGTTGCAGGAGCCGGCTTCGACGATGTACTCGTCGCCGTGGCCGACGACGACGGTGAAGTCGTTGTACTGTTTGACGCGGCCTTCGCTGGCGGCTTCGATGGCGCGCTGGCCGCGGTCGCCGTGGGCGTCGAGGATGCGTTCCGTGATGGCGGGCGTGAGGCTGCCCTCGTCGGCGAGGGCGGTCCGCCAGTCGTCGCTGTCCTCGGTGTCGCCGTTTCCGGCGCCGGCTCCGTCTTCGGGCACACCTCGACTTGGGAGGGGCGAGGTTTAGCAGTTCGGTTGCCCGAGTCGGCCGGTCCGTGTGGCGTGTTGACATCCGTCAATCTGATTCTATAATTAATATTCATTATATTCACACCATTGTACATGAATAATCATTAACTTTATTCGCGTCGCCCGTGCCTCTCGAGTCGCAATGTGCGTAGCAGGCCATCCCGGTCCGACATCGACGCCGACACCCACGCGAACCACTCCCCGACCGCAACCCCCCAGACAACGACAATGCCAACCTACACTGACATAGAGAACACGGGCGCTCCCGTCGTCCCCGACCTGCGCGACGACTACGACCGCGAGACGTGGCTCGACGAGACCGTTCGCAGCCACCGACTCGACGAACCGACCGACGACCCTGCCGACTCGACGGACCCAACTGATGACTGACGAGTACCCCGACTACACGCGACGAGACATCGACAACCCCGCAGCCCGCGAGTTCCGCGAGCTGCTCGACGACCAGTACGTGTTCGCGCCCGGGCTCTACCACGCCCTCGACGCGCGACTCGCCGAGCGCGCCGGCCACGACGCCGTCTACATGAGCGGCTACTCCACCGTGCTCGGCCAGTTCGGCTTCCCGGACCTCGAGATGGTCTCGATGACGGAGATGGTCGAGAACGCCAAGCGCATCGTCGACGCCACCAGCCTCCCCGTCGTCGCCGACTGCGACACCGGCTACGGCGGCGTGCACAACGTCCGACGCGCGGTCCGCGAGTACGAGAAGGCCGGCGTCGCAGCCATCCACATCGAGGACCAGACCACGCCGAAGCGCTGCGGGCACATCGCCGGCAAGGAGATTGCCTCCCGCGAGAAGGCCCGGGCGCGCTTCGAGGCCGCCGTCGACGCCAAGCAGAGCGAGGACACGGTCATCATCGCGCGCACCGACGCCTACGGCTCCGCGAACGGCGACTGGGAGGAACACCTCGAACGCGGCCGCATCTACGCCGACGCGGGCGTCGACCTCGTGTGGCCGGAGATGCCCGACCCCTCGCGGGAGGACGCCGTCGAGTACGCCGAGACCATCCACGAGACCCACCCGGACCTCGATCTGGCGTTCAACTACTCGTCGTCGTTCGCGTGGAGCGAGCAGGACGACCCGCTGACGTTCGAGGAACTCGGCGACCTGGGGTACAAGTACGTCTTCATCACCCTCTTCGGCCTGCACTCGGGCGCGCACGCTGTCTACGAGGACATGGTGAACATCGAGGAGAACGCCGAGCAGGCGCAGTTCGACCTCGAAGACCGCTACCTCGGCCACGAGACCGAGAGCCACCACGACCTCTCGCTCGTCTCCCGCTACCAGGACATCGAGACGCAGTTCGACCCCGAAGCCAAGCGGCGCATCGAGCAGTCCGAGGGGTACAGCGAGGACGAGTCCGACCCCATCACGTCCGAGGACCCGGCCGCGCCGGAGACCAGCGATGACGACTGACCCGACCGCCCGCCACTACGACCGCGAGTTCGTGCGCACGTTCTTCACGACGCCGACGGCGGTCGAGGGGGCGGACGACTCGGCCAAGATGCTCCGGAGCGCCGCCGGCCTCCGCGGGATGGAAGCCCCGGACGTCTGGGTGCCCGACAACGAGGACGCCACCGCGCCGTCGATGCGCGAGGAGGGCGCCGAGAACGTCGTCGAGGTGGTCGCCGAGCACGGCGCCGACGTCCCCGCCGAAATCCACCCGCGGGTCGTCTGGCACCGCGACAGCCCCGCGACGCGCTACCGGGGCTTCCAGCAGATGCGGACCATCGCCGACCCCGAGGGTGGCGCCGTCGAACACATCGACGGCTTCGTGATTCCCGAGGTGGGCGGCGTCGACGACTGGAAGAAGGCCGACGAGTTCCTGACCATCGTCGAGACCGAGCACGGTCTCGAGGAGGGCAGTCTCTCGATGTCCGTCATCGTCGAGAGCGGCGAGGCGGAGCTCGCGATGGGCGACCTCCGTGAGGAGATGGGGAAGCCGTCGAACAACCTCGAACGGCTGTTCCTGCTGGTGGACGGCGAGGTCGACTACACGAAGGACATGCGTGCGATGACGCCGACCGGCGAGCTCCCCGAGTGGCCGGAGTTGCGCCACAACACGTCGCGGGGCGCGAGCGCCGCTGGCCTGATCGCGGTCGACGGCCCCTTCGACGACATCCGCGACGTCGAGGGGTACCGCGACCGGATGACCGAGAACCGCGCGAAGGGGATGACCGGCATCTGGTCGCTGACGCCGGGCCAGGTCGTGGAGGCCAACACCGCACCCCTCCCGCCCGAGGCGGGCTACTGGCTGCTCGACGACGGCGAGGGCGAGACCGAACTCCGCGAGGACGACGGACGCTGGGTCTACGACGGGGACGGCCTCGGGCTCGAGGCGGCCGGTGACGGCTACGTCCTCCGGGCTGACGGCCGCGAGCAGGAACTCGACGGCGACGAGCTCCAGACAGAGCTGCTCGACCGGGCGGCCTACGTCCCGAGCATGGCCGACATCGTGGACTCGATGGCCGAGTTCGAGGCCGCGAAGGAGGCGGGGAAGGGCGCCATCGCGATGACGCGCGCCGCGACCATCGAAATCGACGGCGTCGCGGTGGACGTCGAGTCCGACCGGATGTGGGACGAGGCGACCTACCAGGCGGCGAAGACCCCCATCGACCTGTTCCAGGACGTCTACGAGCACCGGCCCGACCAGCACGACGCGCTGGCCGACCGGTACGGCACCGAGGTCGTCGAGCGCGCGACCGAACTCGGCACGTAGCCAAACGCCAGCAGCCAGCGCCCGCCAACCGTCGTCCTTTTTTCACCGACACCGTTGAGTAGCGGTATGCTCGTCGAGGAAGGTGGCGTCGCGGTGGAGGTTCCGGAGGCGTCGGGCGGCGGCGAGGGCGCCGCCGACGACGTGTTCTTCAACGAGACGCAGGAACTCAACCGGGACCTGACCGTGGCGACGCTGTCGGCGTTCCGGGAGCGCGAGCCGCGCGCCGAGACGTACCTCGACGCGATGACGGCAAGCGGCATCCGCGGGGTGCGGGCAGCGGACGCCGGCTGGGACGTGACGATGGCGGACATCGACGCCGACGCCGTCGAGCTCGCGGAGTCGAACCTCGCGCGCAACGGCCTCGACGGCGAGGTCGTCCAGCGGGACGCCAACAGCCTGCTGCACGACCACGACCGCGTCGTCGACGTGGTGGACGTCGACCCGTTCGGGTCGCCGGTGCCGTTCGCGGACGCGGCGTTCGCGAACGCGCGGAACCTCGTCTGCGTGACGGCGACGGACACCGCGCCGCTGTGTGGCGCGCACTTCGAGTCCGGGGTGCGGAAGTACTCGGCGACGCCGCGGAACACCGAGTACCACGCCGAGATGGGGCTTCGCGTCCTGCTGGGGGCGATGGCGCGGACGGCGGCGCGCTACGACGTCGGTGTCACGCCGATTCTGAGCCACGTCAGCGACCACTACGTGCGGACGTACCTCGAACTCCACCACCGGGCGACGGACGCGAACGCGGCCATCGACGAACTCGGGCACGTCTACCACTGCCAGCAGTGTCTCTACCGCGAGCACGAGCACGGCCTGCTGGCCGACCCCCGCGACGAGTGCCCGCGGTGTGGCGGGAGTCAGGTGCTGACCGCCGGGCCGCTGTGGCTCGGACCGGCACACGAGGAGGCGTTCGCGGCGAGCGTGCGCGAGCACCTGACCGGGGAGATGGGCGAGGCCTCGCAGGCGTTCCACCTGCTGCAGACCATCGAGGGCGAGCTCCACGAGCCGACGCACTACGACCAGCACCGGCTGTACAGCCAGTGGGGCGAGCCGGCGGTCGGTATGGACGAGTTCCTCGACCAGCTCCGGGACGCCGGGCTGGCGGCCTCCCGGACGCACTTCGGCGGCACGACGTTCAAGACCGACGGCAGCCTCGGGGACGTCGAGGCGGCCGTTCTCGACTGAGCCGCGGCGATTTATCCCGGCCGGGGGCGAAGCGCCGTGTGTGACTCGACTCCGATGCGCCACGGCCGTCGCCCGGCAGACCGTGACGGCAGCCCGCAGCGAGCAGGTGACGTTCCTGTCGGCGGCCGTCGCGTACTACGCGTTCGTGTCGCTGGTGCCGCTGGTGTTGCTGGCGGTGACCGTCGGGACGGCGCTGGGCGGCGAGGCGCTCGTCGACGAGGGCCTGCGGCTCACCGACGAGTTCCTCACTGGCACCGGCCAGCAGTCCGTCAGAGACGCGCTCACGGGTGTCCGGGGGCGGGCGGGGACCACGGCGGCCAGCGTGGTGTTGCTGACGTGGTCCGGCCTGAAGCTGTTCCGCGGGCTGGACGTGGCGTTCTCGCAGGTGTACGGCGTCGACGAGGTGGAGTCGCTGCCGAGCCAGCTGCTGGACGCCGGCGTGGTGCTCGTGACGATTCCGGTCGCCGTCGTGGCCGCCGCCGTCGTCGGCGTGCTCGCGCCCGCGCTGGACCTCGTACCGTTCGCCGACGTGACGAGCGTCGCGACCCTCGTGGCGGCGCTGACGGTGGTGTTCCTGCCGGCGTACTACGTGTTCCCGGACGTGGCGATGACGCTGCGGGAGGCGGCGCCGGGCGCCGCGTTCGCGGCGGTCGGCTGGGCCGCGCTCGCCGAGGGATTCCGGCTGTACGCGGAGACCGCGAGCCTCGAACTGTACGGCGTGCTCGGTGGTGCCCTGTTGTTCGTCACGATGCTGTACTTCGGCGGCATCGTTATCACGGTCGGGGCGGTACTCAACGCCGTGCTGTCGGGACGAACTGACGACGGAGACGACGAGGACGACGCCGACCAGGGGCGCGAACCGCTGGACGAGGCGCCGAACGTCGCCGAACTCGGCGCCGAGGTCAGGGCGCTCCGTGAGGAGCTCGACGACAAGACGGTCAGCCGCGGCGACCTCGAGGCCGAACTGAAGCAGTACGTGCGCGCCCGCCAGCGCCGCGGGAAGGCCCGCGGCTGGGGGCCGTACCTCGTGTTGTTGTACGGGACGGCGATGACCATCGGGGCGTTCGCGTACCTCTCCGGCGGCTGGGCGATTCTGGCGATGGTCGTCGTCTGGCTGTCGACGCTCGGCCTCTACACGCTGATGGTGCTGTTCGGCGTGAGCGCGAGCGCGCTCGGGCTGCCGGGCCGGCTCGCCGACCGGGTCCGGTCCTTCCGCGGGGGGAGCGAGCCGTGACTGCGCGCGGCGTCGGCGTCACCGAGGCGGTCGCCGGGAGCGTCCCGGACGTGCTGGTGGTGGTGCTGGTGGCACTGACGACGCTGGGGAGCACGTACGTCGTGACCACCGCCGGGCCGTTCGTCTACCTGTTCGGCGACCGGTTCGGCGTGGTCGGACGGCGGAACGGCGCGCGCCTGCTCGCCGTCACCATCGGCGGGCTGGCGCTGGTCGTCCTGCTGAAGGGCGCGTTCGCGGAGCCGCGGCCGCCCGAGTCGGTGATGCGCATCGCCGAGGACGGCAACGGCTTCCCGAGCGGCCACGCCACGGGGTCGGCGGCGTTCTACGGCGGGCTCGCGGCGCTGCTCGGCGTCGGCTCCCGGGCACGGCGGTACGCCGCCGGTGCGGCGATGATTCTGCTCGTGTCGTTCACGCGGGTCGCGCTGGGCGTCCACTACCTCGTGGACGTGCTCGCGGGGATGGTCGTCGGCGTGGCGTTCGTCGGCGTCGTGCTCGCGCTGACGCGGCGGCGCGTCGTCTACGGCTTCCTGCTCGCTGTCGCGCTCGCGGCGGCAGCGGTCGGCGTGCTCGGGCCGACGACGGACGCCGTGGCAGCGCTCGGCGGGACGGTCGGCGCGCTGGTCGGCTGGCTCGTCGTCGACGAACGGAGCGCGGTCGACCGGGCGGTGCGGCCGGTCGCGGGCACACTCGCAGTGCTCGCGTTCGGCGGCGCGGCGGCGGCGACCCTCGGCCTCGAGGCCGGGGCGCCGGCCGTGTTCGCGGCGCACGCCGCGGCCGGAACGGTGTTCGTGGGGCTGCCCGCCGTTCAGAACTTCTCGAGGTAGCGGTCGGTCTCCCACTCGGAGACCGACGCCTTGTACTCGGAGAACTCCTGGCGCTTGGCCTCCGCGAACTTCTCGGAGACGTGCGGGCCGAGCGCCTCCTGGACGACCGGGTCCTCCTCGAGGGCCGTGATGGCCTCGCCGAGGTTGCCGGGTAGCGTCTCGATGCCGTACTCCGCGCGCTTCTCGTCGTCGAACTCGTAGATGTCCTCGCGGACGGCGTCGCCGGGGTCGGCACCCTCCTCGATGCCCTCGAGGCCGGACGCGATGACGGCGGCGAGCGCGAGGTAGGGGTTGCACGACGGGTCCGGCGAGCGGATCTCGAACCGCGCGGAGACGCCGGCGGCGTCCGGCACCCGGATGAGCGCCGACCGGTTCACGTCGCTCCACGCGATGTACACCGGCGCCTCGTAGCCGGGGACGAGGCGCTTGTAGGAGTTCACCGTCGGGTTCGTCACGGCGGTGAACGCGGGTGCGTGTTCGAGCACGCCGCCCATGAACTGGTAGGCGGTCTCGGAGAGGTTGAACTCGTCGTCACCGTCGGCGAACGCGTTCTCGCCGTCCTCGTCGAACAGCGAGATGTGGCTGTGCATGCCCGACCCGTTGATTTCGCCGATGGGCTTGGGCATGAACGTCGCGTGCACGTCGTTCTGCTCGGCGACGGCGCGCACGACCGCGCGGAACGTCGCGATGTTGTCGGCGGTGGTGAGCGCGTCGTCGTACTTGAAGTTGATCTCGTGCTGGCCGCGCGCGACCTCGTGGTGGCTGGCCTCGATCTCGAAGCCCATCTCCTCGAGCGTGAAGATGATCTCGCGGCGGATGTCCGACGCGAGGTCCTTCGGCGCGAGGTCGAAGTAGCCGCCGTTGTCGTGGGCGTCCGTCGTCGCATTCCCCGCCTCGTCTTTCTCGAAGAGGAAGAACTCGGGTTCGGGGCCGATGCTCACCGTGTACCCCATCTCCTCGGCGCGCGCGAGGACGTTCTTCAACACCTGCCGGGGGCCGCCGGCAAACGCGTTCCCCTCGCGGTCGACGACGTCACAGATGAGACGCGCGCTCCCGCCCTCGCCGTTCGACCGCCACGGGAGCACGGCGAACGTGTCGGGGTCGGGGTCGAGGCGCATGTCCGACTCCTGGATGCGGACGAACCCCTCGATGGAGGAGCCGTCGAAGTAGATGCCCTCCGTGAACGCCTTCTCCGCCTGGTGGGCGGGGATTGAGACGTTCTTCACGGTGCCGAGGATGTCCGTGAACTGGAGGCGCAGGAAGTCGATGCCCTTCGTCTCGATCTCGTCCAGTACGGCCTGCTCCCGGTCCGTGAGTCCGTCGGATTTGGAATCTCCGTTCGTCATTTCTATCTACGGTAAGTGTGGTCTACGTCCATCAATAAAGGAGTATCGCTCGGTGTAAGTAGAGCCGCTCCGAATTAAAACTGGACATTCGTAAACTTCTAAACGGTGGGGTCGGTATCGTGGTGTATGACCTACGAGAACCTCGACGTGAAACTGGTCAACGAACTACTCGGCGACGGTCGCGCGAGCCTGCGGAGCCTCGCCGACGACCTCGACGTCTCGGTCACCACGGTCTCGAACCACCTCCAGACCCTCGAGGACGAGGGCGTCGTCAACGGCTACACGCCCGTCGTGGACTACGAGCGCCTCGGCTACGACGTCACCGCCATCCTCCAGCTGAAAGTCGACGGCAACGCACTCCCCGACATCACCGACACGCTCCGCGGCCACAAACAGATGATCTCCGTCTACGAGGTCACCGGCGACTACGACGTCGTCGCCGTCGGGAAGTTCACCGAAACCGACGACATGAACGCCCTCATCAAGGAACTGCTGTCGGACGCCGACATCAACGAGTCCAACACCAGCGTCGTCCTCAACGCCGCCGCCGAGAACGAACAGTTCCAGCTCGACGTCGACGAGGACGACGACGACAACGAGTAACCGACCGTCCAGATTTTTGGCGCGCGCGTCGAACAGTCGCCCGTGCTCCACGCACTCCTCCGCCCGCGGACCGGCAGCATCCTGACGAGCGGCGTCGTCGCCGGGCTCGCCTGGCTCCAGGCGGACGCCTCGGGCGTCGACCGCGTCACCATCGTCCTCGCCGCCCTGCTGTTCACGTACGTCGTCTTCAACGCGACCGCCGCACTCGTCCAGCGGGTCGGGTCGGCGGTAACCGACTGAACCGCGCCACTGGGAGCACGGACCCGACGGTGGTCGCGACGACGTCGAAAGAAAATCGCGGAGTCGGTCGACGAGCGGTGCAGCAGCGGCGAACGGCTGAAACGGCCGTGGTGGGTGGTGGAAGCTACGACGTGGCCGAGCTTACATCATGCCGCCCATGCCGCCACCCATGCCGCCGCCCATGCCGCCGGCGCCGCCCTCGTCGTCACCCTTGTCGGTGGAGAGGTCGCCGGCCGAGATGATGTCGTCGATTTTGAGGACGAGGTTCGCGGCCTCGGAAGCGGACGTGACGGCCTGCTCCTTGGCGTGCGCCGGTTCGGCGACGCCGGCCTCGAAGGTGTCTTCGAGGTCGCCGGAGAGGACGTTCAGGC
The DNA here is from genome assembly GCF_021729015.1 of Halobacterium rubrum. GTDB lineage: Archaea > Halobacteriota > Halobacteria > Halobacteriales > Halobacteriaceae > Halobacterium > Halobacterium rubrum. The sequence continues at coordinate 485,296 of NZ_JAJQQZ010000001.1, read as the reverse complement.
CGATGCGCTCGTCGCCGGACTCGTGCGCGGAGCGCAGGTCGACGAGCGTGTCGATGGAGTCGAGGCCCGCGTTCTCGGCGAGGACGCGGGGAACGAGCTCCAGAGAGTCGGCGAAGGCTTCGACGGCGAGCTGCTCGCGGCCCTCGACGGAGTCCGCGAAGTTACGGAGGCGCCGCGCGACCTCGACTTCGGTCGCGCCACCGCCGGGCAGGACGCGGCCGTCCGAGAGCGTCTGCGCGGAGACGTCGAGCGCGTCGGAGACGCCGCGCTCGAGCTCGTCGACGACGTGGTCGGTGGAGCCGCGCAGGAGGATGGTGACGCCGTGGGCGTGGTCGCTGCTGCCCTCGACGTAGAACAGCTCGTCCTCGTCGTCGCGGGTAACCGAGCCCGTCGCGACGTCGGCCTCGCTGGCGGCGTCGAGGTCGGTGACGACCGACGTGTCGAGGACGTTCGTGAGGAACTCGATGTCGGACTTCTTCGTGCGGCGGACGGCGAGGATGCCCTCCTTCGCGAGGTAGTGCTGGGCCATGTCGTCGATGCCCTTCTGGCAGAAGACGACGTCGGCGCCGGTGTCGACGACCTGCTGGACCTTCTGCTTGAGCTGCTTCTCCTCCTGGTCGAGGAAGGACTGCAGCTGGTCGGGGCTCTCGATGTTGACGGAGGTGTCGGCCTCTGCCTCCTCGACCTCGATGGCCTCGTTCAGGAGGAGGATACTGGCGTCCTCGACCTCGCTGGACATCTGGTCGTGGACGGGGTCCTTGCTGATGGCCGCGCCGCGGAGCAGCTGGCTCTCGCCGACGCCGCGACCGGTCTGGGTCTCGATGTTGATGTTCGCCGCGTCGACGACGATGCCGCCCTCGTCGGTGTCGACGGAGACCTGATTGATGGCGTCGTAGATGATGCCGGAGAGCAGCTCCTTGTCGAGCTCGGCGCCCTTGCCGGTCATCGACGTCTCGGCGACGCTACGGATGATCTCCTCGTCGTCGGGTTCGACGTCGACGGCGACGTTGTCGACTTCCTCGCGGGCCTGCTCGGCGGCGAGGTTGTAGCCCTTGATGATGGCCGTCGGGTGGATGTCTCGCTCGAGGAGGTTCTCGGCGTTCTTCAGGAGCTCGCCCGCGATGGCGACCGCGGTCGTGGTGCCGTCGCCGGCCTCGTCCTCCTGAGTCTCGGCGACTTCCACGATCATCTCCGCGGTCGGGTTGTCGATGTCCATCTCCTGGAGGATGGTGACGCCGTCGTTCGTGACGGTGACGTCGCCCATCGAGGAGACGAGCATCTTGTCCATACCCTTCGGGCCGAGTGTGGAGCGTACTGCGTCGGCGACCGCACGGGCGGCCGAGATGTTGTGTTCCTGGGCGTCGCGGTCTTTCACGCGCTGCGCGTCGTCGCCCATGATGATCATCGGCTGCCCCTGCATACGCTGTTGCTGTTGAGCCATGTGCGATACATTGATTGCCATTCTATATAAAAGCACCTATTTAGTACGAGAGTGGGTACTGGTCGACCCTGCCGATTCGCCTCCTAACACCGGTACAGGAGACTAAAACCCGTGAGTAGCGTGTCAGTTGTTCACACGAGCCGTGGCGTCCGAGACGGTGTTTAAGTGTATTCGGCGGCGGTGGTCAGGTGTCCGCATCCGGGTTCTCGCTGCGCGCGTACCCCAGCGCCTCCACCGACGAGAGGTTCCCCACCGGCTCCACCGAGTCCTCGGTGCCGTCGTACTCGTCGACCAGCGGCTCCAGCCAGCCGTTCGCCCACTGCGTCTCGAGGCGGAACACGCGGTCCCCCTCGGTCTGCACCACCACCCACAGCCGGTCGTCACCGACCTGCTTCCGGTGGGAGTATCCCTCGAACTGTTCGTCTGCGACCTCGAAACGCAGCCGCTCCAGCATCCCGAGGTCGGCAAGCGTCTCGGCCGGGCTCTCCTCACAGGTCGCCATGCGCGAACACTCCGACCACGGGGACTTCGCTATGCGTCGACTATCCCGCGGTAGCAACTGGATAACGTCCGGGAACCGAACCGTCGTCGACCCCTCTCGACGACCCCGGACAGTTCGCGCAGGCCCGGCCGGGAAACCACACCTTTTGTGACACCGAACCGACCACGTAGACGAGTGATGGCCCGGCGAGGACGACACAGCGCCGTACAGACCGACGCTACCGCGGAGGCGAGCCGATGACCTCCGAACGAAGCCCCACGGCGCCCAGCGACCGCGTCGTCGGCCTCGACGCCCTCCGGGGGTTCGCGCTGCTCGGCATCCTCGTCATCAACATCCGCGTGTTCTCGATGCCCGAGATCGTGCTGTTCAACCCCACCGCGTACGGCGACTTCACGGGCGCGAACTACTGGGCGTGGCTCGCCGGCCACGTCCTCGTGAAACAGAAGTTCATCACGCTGTTCACGCTACTCTTCGGCGCCGGCGTCGCGCTGTTCGTCCGTAACCGCGAACGCGACGACGACCCCGCTGTCCGCTTGCACCTCAGACGGTCGCTGTGGCTCGTCGCGTTCGGGTTAGCACACGCCTACCTCCTCTGGTACGGCGACATCCTCGTCGCGTACGGCGTCACCGCGCTGTTCGTCGTCGCCGCGCGCGACTGGGACGCCCGCGAGCTCGCGCTGGTCGGCACCGCCCTGCTCGTGATCCCCTCCGCGCTGGAGGTGCTGTCCGCGCTCGCCGCCAGCCCCGAGCAGCTCGCCGCATCCTGGCAGCCCGCCCAGTCCACCATCCAGTCCGAGGTCGAGACCTACCGGAGCGGCTGGCTCGCGCAGATGGACCACCGCGTCTCCTCGTCGGTGTACCGACAGACGGCCGGCTACCTCGCCTCGACGGGCTGGCGGACCGCCGGCCTGATGCTGTACGGCATGGCGCTGTTCCGCACCGGCGTCATGACCAACGAGCGGTCGGCGGGCTTCTACCACCGGCTCGTCGCCGTCGGCGGCACCGTCGGCCTCGCCACGATTCTCGCCGGCGTCTGGTTCATCGAGGCCAACGACTGGGCGGCGTCGGTGGCGCTGTACTGGACGCAGTTCAACTACTGGGGGAGCATCCCGCTGGCCGGCGCCTACCTCGGGCTCGTCATGCTGTACGCGAAGTGGCGGCCCGCCGGCGTCGTGACCCGCTGGCTGGCCGCCGTCGGCCGCACCGCCTTCAGCAACTACATCCTCCAGACGGTCGTCGCCACCTCGATCTTCTACGGCCACGGCCTCGGACTGTTCGGCCGCGTCTCCCGGGTCGAAGCCCTCGGGTTCGTCGTCGCCATCTGGGCCGTCCAGGTCCCGCTGTCCGTGCTCTGGCTGCGGTACTTCCGCTACGGCCCACTGGAGTGGCTGTGGCGCGCGCTCACCTACCGGTCGCTCCCCCGGATGCGAGTGAGCGACAGCGAGAACTGACCGGCGACGTCGTCGCTCCCCGGGCGACCCACCAGAAAGCTTTCACCGCGTTTGGGCGTCCGTAGACGCATGCGACGCCGCCAGTTCCTCGCGAGCGGAGTTGCCCTCCTCCCCTTCCTCGCCGGTTGCGCCCACCCGACCGTCGTCCTCGACATGGACGAGGCGACGGCCGACGACGTCGCCGACGAGGTGTCGACGCCTGTCGACGGCGGTTCGACGGAGTCTGCGGTCGTCGAGGCGGCACTGGAGAACGGCACCGCCACGCGACGCAGCCGGACCGAGTTGTTCGACCGGTCCGGGACCGTGCGTTTCGACGGCGCGTTCTACGAGGTCGCCTCGACGGAACTCGAGAGCGACGAGGTGACCGTCTACGACGTGGTGGTCGAGACGAACCCGGAGGACTCGACGCCGTCGGTCGGCGAGGTCGCGTACGCCGACCTGCCCGAGGTGGACCGCGAGCACCTCGAACCGGTCGTCACCGACGAGAACGCCGACTCGAGCCGCGAGGAGCTCGGCGTCCGGTACGGCACCGCCGAAGAAGTCGGCAACGAGTCGGTGTTCGTCACCGAACCCCAGTACGACGTCGTGACCCACCAGGACAGCCAGTACCGGGTCACGGTCGAGTCCCGGACCACGACCGAGACCGAGTACCGGTACGAACTGACCGAAGTCTCCTCCGACGTGGAGACGTTCGCCGACAGCGTGCGGGACCGCTACCAGTTCGAACTGTCGGAGCTCTCCGAGGCCGAACGCGACGTCGTCGAGGCGGCCATCGACGGCGGCTACTTCGAGGAGAGCGACGCCTTCCGGTCGGTCGTCGACCGCATCCGCGACCACGAGGGAATCGACACCACGGACGCCTACGGCACGTGGCTGGTCGAGTACGAGGACACCGCGTACATCACCTACGTCGAGTGGTAGGCCGGCGGCTCGCCGAGTTCGCGAACACCAGCGCGACGAGACGAGCCGCTCGAACGTGAGAACGAACTCGGAGCATTCACAGCGCGCGAAGCGCGCTGGCCGACGAACCCCCGGACGGGGGTGAGGACGGCTTTTTGGCGTAGCTTTTTGCCAGCGAACGAGGCGCCGAAGCCGTCGAGTGAGCGCAGGAAAAAGCTACGCCGGGACAGGGATTTGAACCCGATGCCAGCCCTCACTGCGTTCGGTCTGCCGTGGTTCAAATCCCGTCGTCGTTTACGCAAGCATCGCGCGCACAGCGACAGCACCGTCGCTGTGCGGCGCGAGTACGGGGAGAACGCCGGGACAGGGATTTGAACCCTGAACCCCGTAAGGGGACACGCTTTCCAGGCGTGCGCTTTGCCATTCGGCCATCCCGGCCCAGTCGTTCGTACCGGGGTCGCGCGTTTAAACCCTTCTTTTCCGTTCAGCCGCCGAGGCGGCCGGCGGCGACGTGGGAGGTGGCTGCGGCGGCGGCGAAGACGACGGCTGCGACGCCGAACAGGGCGCTGTAGGCGACGCGCTGGCCCGCTATCAGGAGGTAGCCCTGTGCGAGCACGAGGAACGCCAGCGCGCCGACGACCCCCCAGAGCGCCGTCGACTTCGTGCGCGCGTCGACCATGCTGCTCTCTCGCTAGTCGCGCTGCGCGGCGATGGCTTCGATCTCGACGCCGACGCCCTTCGGGAGGTTCGCGACCTCGACCGCGGAGCGCGCGGGCGGATTGTCCTGGAAGTACTCCTTGTAGGTCTCGTTCATGTCGTCGAAGTCCTCGATGTCGTCCATGAACACGGAGACCTTGAGGACGTCCTGCATGTTCAGGCCCTCCTCCTCGAGGATGGCCTTGACGTTCTCGAGGCTCTGGCGTGTCTGGACGTCGATGGGTTCGTCGTCGAGCAGGTCGCCGTCCGGCGTCATCGGAATCTGGCCGGCGGTGAACACGACGTCGCCGTTGGTCGTCGCCTGACTGTACGCGCCGACGGCGGCGGGCGCGTCGGGAGTCTCGATGATGCGCTTCATGTCCGAATCGTCGCTCCCCCTCGTCTTAAACGTAGGAGAAACGGGCCAGAGCCGGTCGTCCATCCGGCCGCCGGAGTCCGGGAGTCAGTCGCTCTCGATGCGGGGGCCGTTGAGGACGGTGACGTCGAAACCCTCGTCCTGGATGCGGTCGAGCAGGCGGTCGACGTGCTCGGGGCCGCGGGTCTCGAGGTCCAGTTCGACCTCGGTGGCGTTCATCGCGATGTCGCGGTTGGTGCGGTCGTGCTGGATGGCGTAGATGTTCGCGCGCTCGTCGGCGACGGCGTCCAGCAGGGTGTTGAGGCTGCCCGGCCGGTCCTTGAGCACGGTGCGGACCTTCACGTAGCGGCCCTGGTCGACGAGCCCCCGGACGATGACCGTCGTGAGGAGGTTGAGGTCGATGTTGCCGCCGCAGAGCGCGGGGACGATGGTCTCCCCGTCGTCGTAGTCGAACTTCTCCTCGAGGACGGCCGCCAGCGGGGTGGCGCCGGCGCCCTCGACGAGCGTCTTCCCGCGTTCGAGCAACAGGACGAGCGCGGTCGCGATCTCGTCGTCGGAGACGGTGACGACCTCGTCGACGCGCTCCTGGATGACGGGGAACGTCTTCTGGCCGACCTGCCGGACGGCGATGCCGTCGGCGATGGTGTCGACGTGGTCGACGCCCTGGGGCTGGCCCTTGTCGAGGGACTGCGCGACCGTCGAGGCGCCCTCGGCCTGCACGCCGACGACGCGCACGTCGTCGAGCTCGCCCTTGAGGGCGGTGGCGACGCCGGAGATGAGTCCGCCCCCACCGATGGGGACGACGACGGTGTCGACGTTCGGACAGTCCTCGGCGATTTCGAGGCCCAGCGTGCCCTGGCCGGCCATGACGTACTCGTCGTCGAACGCGTGGACGTACGTGCGGTTCTCGGCGTCCTCGAGTTCGTGGGCGTGCGCCTGCGCTTCGTCGTAGTCGGCGCCGTGGAGGACGACCTCGGCGCCGTAGCTCTTCGTCGCCTTGACCTTCGAGATGGGCGCGGTCTCCGGCATCACGACCTTCGAGTCGACGCCGGACCGGCTCGCCGCGAGCGCGACGCCCTGCGCGTGGTTGCCCGCGGACGCGGTGACGACGCCGCGGGCCTGCTGGTCGTCGGAGAGCGTGCGGACGCGGTTGGTGGCGCCCCGGATCTTGAACGAGCCGGTGCGCTGGAAGCACTCCAGTTTCGGGTGGACGTCGGCGCCCGTCATCCGAGAGAAGGTGTGCGAGTAGTCCAGTGGTGTGTGGCGGGCCGTCTCGGAGACGCGGTCGCGGGCGGCGAGCACGTCGTCGAGTTCGAGCATACCCGCCGGTATGGCTGGTCCGGATTTAACCGTTGGTGGTGAGCGGCGAAGAACGCGAAAATGGAGCGTGTGACATTTGGGATGAGACCCGCCACCAACATAAAACCGACCGAACCGGAGTGAAAGTGAAAGTGGCAGACTGCACGGCGACGCGTCCCGACTTTCCGGGACCGGTAGCTCCATCCGGCGGGCCGCCGACCTGTCGGTGTGTACTCGCGGCTGCGGTCGGTGTGGCGGCGCGTGTTCGCGCTGGCGTGGCCCGTGATGGCCGAGCAGACGCTGCGCACACTGATGCGGACTGTCGACGTCGCCGTCACGGCGGCCATCTCGCCCGCCGCAGTCGTCGCGGTCGGGCTCGCGGATCTCTACGCGCGGTTCCCGCTGCGGGTCGGGCTGGGCCTCGGCGGCGGCGCCATCAGCCTCTCCAGTCAGGACACCGGCCGGGGCGCCACCGCCACCCGGGACGAGGCCGTCACGCAGGCGATTCTTGTCGGCGCGCTCGTCGGCGTGCCGTTCGCCGCGTTCGGTGTGCTGTTCGGCGCCGACGCGATTCGACTGCTCGGCGCCGCGCCGGACGTGGTCCGGCTGGGCGGCACCTACCTCGCCGTCGTGCTCGCCACGGCGCCCGCACGCCACGTCGCGCTCGTCGCGGCGCGCTCGCTGCAGGGCACGGGCGACACCCGGACGCCGATGTACGTCAACGCCGTCGCGAACGTCGGGAACGTCCTCGGCAGCGTCGGCCTCGGCCTCGGGTTCTTCGGCCTGCCGGAGCTCGGCGTGCTCGGCGTCGGTCTCGCGACCGCCGCCGGCAACGTCTTCACGGCGCTCGCGCTCACGGTCGCCATCGCCTCGGGCGCGACCGAAGCCGGGTTCGCGCGCCCCGAGTCCGCCGTCGTCACGAGGCAGCTGTTCGTCGTCAGCGTCCCCAAAATCGCCGAGGGGCTGAGCTCGACGCTCGCGGAGTTCCCGTTCAACGCCGTGTTGCTGACCTTCGGCACGAACGTCAACGCCGCCTTCCAGGTCGGCCGGCGGGCCTACCAGCAGGTTACCGGCCCGCTCTCCCGTGGCTACAGCGTCGCCGCGAACGTCGTCGTCGGGCAGGCGCTCGGCGAAGGCGACCCCGGTGGCGCGCGGTACAACGGCTGGGCGGTCGCCGCCCTCGGCGTCGTCACGGTCGGCGCCGTCGGCGTCCTGCTCGCCGTCTACGCCCGCCCGCTCGTCTCGCTGCTCGACGACACGCCGGCGACGCTCCGGTACGCCGTTCCGTTCGCGCAGGTGTACGGCGTGAGTGCCCCCTTCCTCGTCTCGTTCACGGCGCTGTCGGGCGCACTCCAGGGCGCGAGCGAGACCCGCATCCCGCTGCTCGCGCGCGCCACCGGCATGTTCGGGTTCCTCGTCGGGTTCGCGTACGTCGCCGGCGTCGCGCTCGGCTGGGGCGTCACTGCGGCGTACTGGAGCGTCGGCCTCTCGAACGCCTGGATGGCGCTGGTGGTCGCCGTCGGCTTCCACTACAGCGGCTGGGCCGACCGCGCTGCCGGCATGATGGCCGAGCGCAGCGATAGTTGAACTACTACTAATCACGCCTAAATCTATAGAGCGCTACGTTCCCGAGCAGAGCTCTTTCACCAGTTTCAGCCACGCGTACCGGAACGTATAATTGAGCGTTCGTTCAACTGGCTAACGATGGCAGAAGCCACCGAGCGGCTGCGGCGGTACCTCGACGACGAGCTCGGGGAGTGCCGGGACGAGGACGTCGACCGGCGCCTCGACGAACTGAGCGCGCTCGAAACCGCGATCGGTCCGGAGCGCGTCGACGCCGAACTCGACGTCCTCTCCGCGGTCGCCAGCGAGACCCGGTACACGCTCGTCCGGGTGCTGGTGGCCGCCGACGGCGAACTCTGCGTCTGCGAACTGGACGCCCTCGTCGACGTCTCCGAGAGCGGGCTCAGCCACGCGCTCTCCCGGCTGGCCGACGCCGGGCTCGTCGACGCCCGGAAGGACGGCCGCTGGAAGAAGTACCGCGCGACGAACCGCGCGGTCGCACTCGTCACCGTCCTCGACGGGAGCGTGAGCGTCGATGAGTGAGGTCGCCCACGACCACGGCCCGGACTGCGGCTGCGACGCCTGCGGCGACCCGCGGTCGATGGACTTCCTCGACAAGTACCTCACCGTCTGGATTCTCGGCGCGATGGCCGTCGGCGTCGCGCTCGGGTTCGCCGCGCCCTCGGTCACGGCGCCGATTCAGGACCTCCACCTCGTCGAGGTCGGCCTGATACTGATGATGTACCCGCCGCTGGCGAAAGCCGACTACTCGCGGCTCCGAACCGTGTTCTCGAACTACCGCGTGCTGAGCTTGAGCCTCGTCCAGAACTGGCTCATCGGGCCGACGCTGATGTTCACGCTCGCCGTCGTCTTCTTCGGCGGCGTCGTGCCCGGGCTGCCCGCCCGCCCCGAGTACTTCCTCGGCCTCGTGTTCATCGGGATGGCGCGCTGCATCGCGATGGTGCTGGTCTGGAACGAGCTCGCGGAGGGCTCCACGGAGTACGTCACCGGCCTCGTCGCGTTCAACAGCCTCTTCCAGATTCTCACCTACGGCGTCTACGTCTGGCTGTTCGCGCTCGTGCTCCCGCCGCTGCTCGGTATGGAGTCGCTGGTCGCCGGCATCGAGACGTTCTCCATCTCGCCCGGACAGGTGTTCGAGGCCATCGTCGTCTTCCTCGGCATCCCGTTCGCCGCCGGCTTCCTCACCCGGTACGTCAGCACTAGGGTCAAAAGCGAGCAGTGGTACGACGACGAGTTCGTCCCCAGAATCGACCCGCTGACGCTCGTCGCGCTGCTGTTCACCGTCGTCGTGATGTTCGCCACGCAGGGCGAGACCATCGTCGCCTCGCCCGGCGACGTGCTCTTGCTCGCCGTGCCGCTGACCGTCTACTTCGTCGTGATGTTCCTCGTGAGCTTCGCGATGGGGCGGGGCATCGGCGCCGACTACTCCACCACGACCGCCATCGGCTTCACCGCCGCCTCGAACAACTTCGAGCTCGCCATCGCCGTCGCCGTCGCCGTCTTCGGCGTCGGCTCCGGCGTCGCGTTCGCCACCGTCGTCGGCCCGCTCATCGAGGTGCCGGTGTTGCTCGCGCTGGTGAACGTCGCGCTGTACTTCCAGGACCGCTTCGACTGGGCCGGGCGCGGTGACGGCTCCGCCGACTCGACCGCCCCGACCGACGACTGACCACCACCACAACGCATGTCCACCGACTCCACACCCACCGAGGACACTGAATCGCTCCGACTCGCGTCCGTCTGCGTGCAAAACGCCGTCTCGCCTGCGGCGCGACGTGCGCTGCACGCGGCTCGGGAGGTGGTCGCGTGACCACCACCCTCGCGTTCGTCTGCGTGCAGAACGCGGGCCGCTCCCAGATGTCGGCCGCCTTCGCCGAGCGGGAGGTCGACCGCCGCGACCTCGGTGACGAGGTCGAGGTGCTCACCGGCGGCACCCACCCGGCTGACAGCGTCCACGACGGCGTCCTCGACGCGATGGCCGACGCCGGCTTCGACCTCTCGGACCGCCAGCCCCGCGAGATCGGCGAGGCGGAGCTGCGAGACTGCGACTACGTCGCCACGATGGGCTGTTCGACGCTGGACCTCGGGGACGTCGACGGAGTCGACGTCCGCGACTGGGCGCTCGACGACCCCGGCGGCGAAGCCCCCGAGCGCGTCCGCGAAATCAGAGACGAGGTCGAAGGGCTGGTCGTCGCACTGTTCGACGAGATCGAACGCGAGGAATAGCGAGCGCCTGCGGGCCGCTGTTACGCGCTTACCGCTCGTCGACGCTCGGGAAGTCGCGGTCCGCCTCGCCGGTGTAGCGGGCGCGCGGCCGGATGAGGCGGTTGTCCTCGTACTGTTCGAGGACGTGGCCGACCCAGCCGCCGACGCGGCTCATGGCGAAGATGGGCGTGTAGATGTCGACGGGGATGCCCATCTGGTAGTAGGTGGACGCCGAGTAGAAGTCGACGTTCGGCGCGAGGCCCTTCTCCTCGGCCATGAAGTCCTCGATGGTGACGCTCATCTCGTACCACTTCGTGTCGCCGGCGGCCTCACCGAGCTCCTCGCTGCGCTCGCCGAGAATCTTCGCGCGCGGGTCCTTGACGTTGTAGACGCGGTGGCCGAAGCCCATCACGCGCTCGCCGCTGTCGAGAGCGTCTTGCACCCACTGGAGGGCGTCCTTGTCGCTGTCGTCGACCTCCTGGAGCATGCGCATGACGTTGGCGTTCGCGCCGCCGTGGAGGCTGCCGGAGAGCGTGCCGATGGCCGAGGTGACCGCGGAGTGGACATCCGCGAGCGTGCTAGAGGTGACCATCGCGGAGAACGTCGAGGCGTTCAGGCCGTGGTCGGCGTGCAGGACGAGCGCCTGGTCGAAGACGTCGGCGAGGACGTCGTCGGGCTCCTCGTCGTTCAGCATGTAGAGGAAGTTCGCGGCGTGGTCGAGGTCCTCGCGGGGGTCGACGACGTCGTCGCCGTCACGCAGTCGCGCGAACGCCGAGACGATGGTCGGAATCTTCGCGGTGATGCGCTTGCCCTTCCGGAGGTTCGCCTCGCGGTCGGTCGGCTCGGCGTCGCTGTCGCCGTCGAACGCCGACAGCTCCGAGACGGCCGTTCGCAGCGCTGCCATCGGCTCCGCGTCGGCGTCGGCGAGGTCCGCGACGAGGTCGAGGACGTCGTCGTCGACCTCGCGGTGGCTCGCCATGTCCGCGCGGAAGGCGTCCAGTTCCTCGCGTGTCGGGAGTTCGCCGTGCCAGAGGAGGTACAGGACTTCCTCGTAGCTGGCGTCGCGCGCGAGGTCTTCGATGGTGTAGCCGCGGTAGACGAGTTTCCCCTCGTCGCCGTCGATGAAGCTCAACTCGGACTCGGCCACGAGCACACCTTCGAGGCCCTTCTTGAGTTCGTCGGACATGGCCTAGGCTCGCCCGTGCCGGTCCTAATGGGTATCGGTTTTTCGTGTGGAATCCCGGAAATCGATTCCGGTTCCGGGCACGCCAACGTTTAACGCGAGCCGGAGCGAACGACGAGACATGGGTGGCCGCGTCGAGTACGAGCCGGCGAGCGCGAAAGAGCTCCTCGTGGAGCTGAAGGACACGGCGGAGCTCCTCGTGGACCTCTCGTTCTCGGCGGTGCTGCACGGCAGCGACGACGTGGCCGAGGAAGTCCTGCGGCTGGAGGAGCGCATGGACGTCCTCCAGTTGCGGGCGCGGATGACGCTGCTGATGGCCGCGCGCAGCCCCGAGGACGCCGAGTCGCTGGCGCCAGTGCTCGGGGTCGTGGCGGCGACGGAGAAGATGAGCGACGCCGCCGGCGACATCGCGAAGGTCGTCCGGGAGGACGTCGGGCTGCCGGACGCGATGCGGGCAGCGCTCCCGGAGGCCGCCGAGTCGCTGGTGCGGGCGGAGCTGGCCGCCGACTCGAAGTACGCCGACCGGACCCTCGGCGACGTCGACCTCGAGACCGCGACTGGCGTGCGCGTCATCGCCATCAGGCGCGAGGGCCATGGCGAAGGCGGAGCGGGCACCAGCTCCGACTGGCTGCCGAACCCCGACCGGGAGACGACGCTGCGGGCCGGCGACGTGCTCCTGTTGCGGGGGCCGGAGACGGGCGTGGCGGCCGTCTTCGAGACGGCGACGGGCGTGGCGTACGACCGGCCGGCGGCCGCCGAGCCGGACGTCGAGGACCTCGGACGCGCCGTCGACTCCGTCGTCCTGATGAAGAACATGAGCGAGCTCGCCGTCGACCTCGCGTACGGCGCAGTGCTGTTCGACGACGACGGGCTCGCCGCCGAGGTCGTCGAACTGGAGGCGGAGGTCGACGCCCTGAAGTCACGCTTCGAGGCGTGGACGCTGCGGGCGGCCGCCGACGTCCCCGACCCGGTGTCGCTTCGGGGGCTGGTCCACATCGCGACCGCCACCGAGGTCATCAGCGACGCCGCCGTCGAGATCAGCGAGGGCGTGCTCCGCGGGCTCGACACGCACATCGTCGTGCAGGAGGCCGTCGAAGCCTCCGACGAAGTGGTCGTCCGGGTTCCGGTCGAGGCCGACAGCGTGCTCGCGGGCACGACGCTCGGCGACGAGCGCGTGAAGACCCAGACCGGGATGCGGGTCGTCGCAGTGCGGCGCGGCGACAGTCCGGACGAGGCCGAGGCGTGGGTCGTCGAACCCGGCCCGGAGACGGCCGTCCGCCCGGGCGACGTGCTGCTCGCGAAGGGCACTCGCAGCGGCGCCGAGAAGCTCCGGGCGCTGGCCGCGTGACAGCACGGCTCGTCGCCGACAGGCGGGCGCTCAGTCCGCCAGCCAGCCGCGTTCCCGTTCTATCACGGTCAGCGCGAGGTCGGGCAGCGGCGTCTGCACGTAGTCGCGGCCGTCGGTGAACGACTGCGCGTCCATCATCGACGTCTCCCCGGTCTCGAACCGGAGTTTGAACCCCGCCGGGCCGTCCGCCGGCTGGACGGCGGTCACTTGCCCGACCACGCCCGCGGCGGCGAGCTGCCGGCGGCGCTCCTCCAGCGCGTCCACGGCCGACTCGTCGACGTCGAAGGCGTCGTACTCCGAGTCCGAGCCGCGGAACCGCACGAGCAGCCCGCCGTCGGACTCGGGCTCCAGCCCGTGGTAGGCGTACACGTAGCCGTGTCTGCGGAAGACGACGAGCTTCGACGTGCACTCGACGCCGCGCAACGAGACGTCGGTCGTGTACACCCATCGCTTCGCGGACCGGTCCGTCGCGGCCGTCTCGTACCGGTGGCCGCCTTTCGACCGGTCGGCTCCCCGGAGCGGCCGCAGCAGGCCCGCCACGACGGAGGACGCCGGGGGGAGGCCGTCCCCGCCGTCCCCGTCGTCGCCGGTCGCGGCCGCGAGCCGAGTCGGGAAGTCGTCGTCACCCATCACCCCCGGCGACTACCTGCACCTATTTCAGTACTGTGGCAGTCGCGATGCTGCCCGCACCGGTCGTGTCAGCTCCGCTACTCGAGAGATTTCGTCACCCGGTAGGCGGCGCCGACGGTGAACAGCGCCGTCGCCAGCAGCGTCACCGTGAACGCCAGCACGAGCGCCAGCCCCGCCAGGTACGGCGTCGGGTACACCGCCCCGCCCGACGCCACCACGAAGAACCAGTAGGTCGCGGCCGCGGCCAGCACCCCCACCAGGAGGCCGCGTTTGGCCTGTGTCGCCACGTCCAGCGTCTGCATCAGGTTCTGCACGCCGGGCCGCTCGGGCATATCCGCCGGTTGTGGCGGGCCGGGCTTAGCCCCGTCGGTTCCCCGACCGAATCGCTGAAGGTACGGCCGCCGGAATCAGGACGTAATGACGACCCTCGGCACCGCGTCTGCCGGCCCCGGCGAACTCGACACCGGCCGCCTCACGGTCGGTGAGACCCGCGACGGCACCAGCCTCGGGCTGCCGGTCGCGGTCGTGAACGGCGAACGCGACGGCAAGACGCTGTACGTGCAGGCAGCGAGCGACGGCGACGAACTCAACGGCGTCGGTGTCGTGCGGCGCGTCGTCCCCCAGCTCGACCCCGCCGAGCTGGCCGGCGAAGTGCGCGTCGTCGGCGTCACGAACCTCCCTGCGTTCAACGTCGCCGAACACCGCAACCCCATCGACGACACGAAGCTCAACCGGGCGTACCCCGGGAACGCCGACGGTTCCTCGAGCGAGCGCATCGCGAACGCGACGTTCTCGGCCGCCGAGGACGCCGACCTCATCCTCGACCTCCACCAGGCCTCGACGTCGCGGATGATCAACGAGGTCCGGGTGCGGTGTGGCCGCCACCACCGGCTGCACTCGCAGTGTCTCAAGCTCGCGAAGGTGTTCGGGTGCGGGCACGTCCTCGACCAGAAGGGGCCGGACGGTCAGCTCGCGCGCGCCGGCCCAGACAACGGCATCCCCACCGTCGACCCGGAGCTCGGCGGCTGCGTCGGCTGGGACCAGGAGTCGATCCGGTACGGCGTCGACGGCGTCTTCAACGTCCTCCGCTACTACGGCTTCCTCGACGGGGACCTGGAGACCGGGCCGCAGACGCGCGCCAAGGAGTTCGACCGCTACGGCTCCCCCGTCGGCGGGCTCGTCGACTACGAGGTGGCCCTCGGCGACCGCGTCGACGCCGGCGACACGCTGTTCGAGGTCACCGACCCCTTCGGCACGCTGAAGGCGACGGTCACCGCCGACACCGACGGCATCTTCTGGCGCACCCGCCGCAAGCCCCAGGTCGCCACCGGCGAGTACGTCTGCTCGGTGGGGACGAGCGTGGACACGTACTGACACCGGCGCGTCGCTGGTCGGCGCTCCACTTCCGGGAACCGCCACGCTCAGGTGAGCGGGCGGCGTCCGGTGAGGCATGCTCGAGTGTCGGTCGTGTGGCGCGACCTGCGAGTCGGGGGCCGACGAGCCGTGGCGCTGTCCCGAGTGCGGGCACGCGCTGGACTTCGCCGAGCGCCCGCTGCCCGACGGCGAGAAGCCGGACGTCGACCCGCTGGCGGGGCTGTGGGCGTTCGACGCGTTCCTGCCCGTCGGCCGCGAGGTGACCCTCGGCGAGGGGTGGACGCCGGTCGCCGAGTCGGCGGCGTGGGACGCCCAGTTCAAGCTCGACTACGTGTTCCCGTCGGGGAGCTACAAGGACCGGGGCGCGGCGCTCACGCTCTCCCGGGCGGCGGAGCTCGGGGTGGAGCGCGTCGTCGAGGACTCCTCGGGGAACGCCGGCGCGGCCATCGCGCAGTACGCCGCGCGGGCGGGCGTCGACGCCGACATCTACGTGCCGGCGGACGCCAAACAGTCGAAGCTCGACGCCATCGAGGCGGCGGGCGCGACACCCGTGCGAGTCGAGGGGAGCCGGCAGGACGTCACGGACGCCTGCGTCCGGGAAGCCGTGGGCGGCGAGGCGTGGTACGCGAGCCACGCGTGGAACCCGGCGTTCTACGCTGGCACGGAGACGTTCGCGTACGAGCTCGCGGCGCAGCGCGACTGGGACGTGCCGAACGCGGTCGTGCTCCCGCTGGGCCACGGGACGCTGTTCCTCGGCGCCTACCGCGGGTTCGAGAAGCTCCGGGACGCGGGCTGGACGGACGAGGTGCCGCGACTGCTCGGCGTGCAGGCCGAGGGCGTCGCGCCGGTCGTCGAGGAGCTACACGGCCCGGCTGCGGCGGCGCGCAACGACGTCGCCGACGGCATCCAGATTCGCGAGCCGGCGCGCTTCGACCAGCTTCTCGGCGCTATCGAGAACTCCGGCGGTGACGCAATCGCGTGCGGCGAGGCGGCGACCGAGCGGGCGCTGGCTGCGCTCCACGAGCGCGGGTTCTACGTCGAGCCGACCAGCGCCGTGGCGGTCGCTGGACTCGAAACGTACCGCGAGAACGGGACACTCGACGGGAGCGAGGACGTGGTCGTCGCGCTGACGGGGAGCGGGCTGAAGGCGGACTAGCGGCAGTCGTCGAGGTCGACGAACGCGTCGTCGGCCGCGGTCAGCCACGTCGTGACGAGCTCGTCGGCGTCGGCGTCGGCCGGGAACAGCGTGCACTCCTCGTGGCCGTCGTCGGCCGACTCGACCCGGGCGAGCACCCGCCCGGACGCAGCGCTCTCGGGCTGTTCGTCGGGCTCTGCGACAGCGTCGTCGTCGCGGTGGGTACGGCTGCCCGGTGGCATATTTACAGCTTCTCGGACAGTACGGTAAAGCGTTGGGGCACCCTGCGAACGAGCGATAATCGCCGCAAAACTCTTCCCTATCGCTCGGGATGGACGGGTGCATCCCAGTCCTCGCGGACCAGCGGCTTCGCGACGTGGCGGCGCGCACACGGCGGAACCTCGTACCAGCCGGCGTCGAGGTCACGGTCGAGCGCCTGCCGCTCTTTGCCACCCGCGGTCGTCGAGCAGTCCCGGCAGCGGTAGCCCTGGTCGGCGCCCGCGCTCTCCATGTTCGTCCCGCAGCCGGGACAGGTGGGCGTGACGCGTTCGGTCGTGACGAGGTCGCGGACGGCGAACTTCTCCAGCTTGAGGGTGCCGTCGGCGACCTCGCCGCAGACGGTGAGGCGGTCGCCGGGCCGCAGCCGCCGGACGTGGGCCCGGAAGCGCTTGGTCGGCTCGAACGCCACGCACTGCAGTGTCGCGTCGTCGTCGTCCTCGACGGGGACGAAGACGTGGCCGCCCTCGCGGGTCTCGGGGCCGCCGGCTACCGTGGCGTCCACGCGGTACGCGCGACCGTCTTCGACGTCGGCGAGCGCGGCGTCGGCGAGGTGGGCGTCGGTGCCCTGATTGGCGACGAACAGCTCGCTGGCGTGGACGGGCTCGCTGTCGAACTCGTCGGCGACCCACCGGACGGTCTCGGGGTCGTCGCCCCGGACGCCGTAGAGGATTGGGCCGGGCGTGTGGGGGACGCAGACGAGTTCGCCCTCGCCGCGGTCGACGGTGTCCCAGGCGTCCGGGTAGGCGGCGTCGGCGGCGTCGAAGACGCTCTCGGCGTCGACGATTCGGTCGGTCCCCCAGCGGTCCCGTGGCCGGTAGTGGATGCACTCGTAGGTCCAGTCGTCGAACGCTGTCCACGCGCCGACGGCGGCGAGCGCACCGACGACGCCCCGGCCGTTCCCCCAGCCCGCGGTCTCGTAGCCGTGGGCCGCCGCGAGCGCCTCCGCTTCGGCGGGGTCGATGTCCTCGCGGAGCGCGCGCTCGGCGAACGCGGCGACTGCGGGGGGCGCGTCGGCCTCGTGGGCGACGACGACGCCGGGGTTAGTGCGGTCGTCGCCGACCTCGGCGTGCTCCTCGACGACTCTGGACGCGACGTCGCGGGCGACCAGCAGGTCGACGTCGGCGTGGACGGCGAGCGCGGCGTTCCCCCGGGTCTTGTAGGCGACGGCGGGGTTCAGGCGCACGAGCAGGACACGGTCGACGTCGACGCCGACATCCCGGAGTTCCTCGGCGACGAGGTGGGCGGCGTACGTCGTACACATCCCCGCCGTCCGGGAGTCGGTGTCGTCGAGCGCCACGACGGTCATGGCGCGGTGTACGGTGGGCAGCGGTTTTCCGGTTGCGGTCGAACCGCGGGGTCGTAGGAGGGCGCCGTCGACGTGTCGTCTCGGGAAAATCGGGGCAAGCGGCGCTGTCGCCGTCACAACGCATATATGGCCCGAAAGACTTACCACCGAGTATGTCACGGTCGGCTCTCATCGAGAACGTCACCGCGATGCTCGCAGACGCGGGCTTTTCGGTGAGCGACCGGTGTGCGACGCGCCCGAAGAGCTTCGACG
Organism: Halobacterium rubrum; assembly: GCF_021729015.1. Taxonomy (GTDB): domain Archaea; phylum Halobacteriota; class Halobacteria; order Halobacteriales; family Halobacteriaceae; genus Halobacterium; species Halobacterium rubrum. The sequence goes on along the minus strand of NZ_JAJQQZ010000001.1, from coordinate 467,338 downwards.
TCGCCGCGCGCCGCGGCGACGACGTGGTGCTGGTGAAGATTCTCGGCAACATCGACGCGTTCGACGCGGAGACGGGTGCCGAGATGCGGCGGCTCGGGACGTACCTGCAGGCGACCCCGCTCGTAGTGGGGCTGCGGACGCGCGACGAGGAGCTCGACCCGGGCGTGGTGTACTTCCGGCACGGCGTCCCCGTGTTCAGCCCGGACACGGCCATGGAGCTGTTCGTCGAGGGGATGCCGCCGCTGGTGTACGCAGCACCGGGCGGTCTCTACGTGAACATCGACGGCGAGGTGCTGGCGGACCGCCGCGAGGACGAGGACCTGAGCCTCGGACAGCTCGCGTCCGAGCTCGGCGTCTCCCGGCGGACGGTCTCGAAGTACGAGGACGGGATGAACGCCAGCATCGACGTGGCGATGCGCCTCGAGGAGCTGTTCGGCGGCGAGCTCACGTCGCCCGTGGCCGTGATGGAGGGCGCCGAGGACGTCCGGGACGCCGACCCGACGCCCGAGGACCCGGAGGCGGCCCCCGAGGACGTGCCCGTGCTCTCGGTGCTGGCCCGAGTCGGCTTCGAGGTCCACCCGACGGTTCGGGCGCCGTTCAAGGCCGTCAGCGAGGAGTCCGCCGGCCCGGACCGGCTGCTCACTGGCCACTCGTCGTTCACCGAGGCTGCGGTGAAGCGCGCCCGAATCATGAGCTCCGTCGGCGAGGTGACGCACACGCGGGCCGTCTACGTCGTCGACGAGGCGAGCCGGGAGTCCGTCGACGACACCGCCATCGTGGAGCGCGAGGAACTGGAGGAGGTCGACGACTCCGACGACCTCCGGGACCTGCTGGCGGACCGCGGCGACCCCCAGGAAGCCTGAGTGGAACCCGGGGACGGCGCGCGTAAACGGCCGGCGAGTTCAGTATTGTTCATGACGTACAAGCATCACCTGTCCGGCGACCCGTGCAGAGTTGTACACGGTCTGTAGTTAGATTTCCAAGTTGTATTCTCGAGTGTTGAGGCCGGCGCACTCGGAGGGTGGTTTCCGGGTAGTTACCAGAATCCCCCACAATAGTCACGGAAGTTATATTTGTGAGGGTAACACACGTCCGGTACGGAGCATGTTGAGCACGAATCGGAGCACTTCCGACGGAGACGCCACGCTCGCCGAAACGACCCCGCTCAGTCGAAACTACGCCTGGGCGGACGTCACCCCGGCGACCGCAGTCGTCGAGACCGTCGCAGACGCCATCGACCTCGACCCGATCGACCTCGACCCACTTCACGACGCCGTCGACACCGACGCGCTGAACCGGGTTATCGAACCAGACCAGCCCGACACCCCGGGCAGCCTCCGGGTGTCGTTCTCGTACCACGACTTCTTCGTCGTCGTCCGGCAGACCGGGCGCATCACGCTCTACGACATCGACGAGTGACCGACGCGGCGATTCAGTTTCATTCGACCGGCCCGTAGCGACAGCGCCGTCTGCGTCGCGTCGAATCCGGTGTGTGGCCGGTGCAGAAGCCACTGCAAAAGCGAGAACGCCGAGACGTCAGCGGTCCCGCGTCAGTTCCGCACGCCCTTCCCGGTGGTCGATGCCGAGGCCGCCGTCCTCCTCCCGCCCGAGCAGTTCGCGCTGCGGGTACGGGATCTTGATGCCGGCGTCGTCGAGCGCCGCCTTCACGCCCCGCACCACGTCGGCGGTCACCATCGCGCGCTTCGCCGGGCTCGGGTGGTCGATCCAGAACCGGCACTCCAGGACGACCGCCGAGTCACCCAGCGACTTCGGCACCACCTGCGGGGTGGGATTCGAGAGCACGCGGTTCAGGTCCTCCAGCGCGTCTTGCATGACCGCTTCGGCCGCCTCGACGTCGGCGTCGTAGTCCACGCCGACGTCCACCGACAGCCGCAGCCGCTGCATACTCGTGCGGTTGGTCACCGTCGCGTTCAGGACGTTCTCGTTCGGGATGACGACCTCCTCGCCGCTCGGATTCCGGATGCGCGTGTTGATGATGGTGATGTCGGTGACGGTGCCCTCGTCCTCGCCGATGGCGACCCAGTCACCGATCTCGAACGGCCGCGCGAACATCAACACGAACCCCGCGATGAGCGAGCCGATGGTCGTCCGGGCGGCCGTACCGATGACGATGCCGAGGAACCCCGCGCCGACCAGCAGCCCGCCGAGGTTCACGCCCCAGACGGACAGCGACGCGATGGTCGCCGCGACCAGCACGCTCACCTGCAGCACGCGGAACACGACGCCCTGCTGGTGCTGATTCAGGGCGTCGGACTCCTCGGCGTACGCGTCCACGCGGTCCTCGAGGACGTCGATGCCGACGAGCGTCGCCGCCACCAGCGAGATGGTGACGAGCACGCGCACGAACAGCGGAATCGTGCCGACGATGGCCTCGACGGCCGCCACGGCGACGTCGACGTACCCCCAGACGACCAGCACCATCAGCGACGCCAGCACGAACAGCGCCAGCTGGATGGTGCGCACGACGAACGTCACCGGGAACCCGATGTCGAACGAGTCGAGGTCCACGGGCACGCGCTCGTTGGCGAGGAGGCGACCCGTCACCTCGCGGTGGACGGTCCGGACGACGCGGGGCGCGAACAGCCACGCGAGCACTGCGGCGACGACCGCGAGCGTGACTGTCGCGCCGACGCGGGCCTGCGTCGTGGCGAGCTGTTCCAGCGTCGCCTGCACCTGCTTGACGACGTTCACGGATAGCGGTCACCATGAAACGCGTCCGCAAAAAAGCGTGGATTCCGGCGACGGCGCGGGTACGGCGTCGTTACGCGCCGTAGTGCTCGTCGAGGTACTCGACGATGTCGTCGCTCTCGGGCATCCCCTCGACGCCGTTGTCGGGGTCGACGAGTACGGGAACCCCGGTCTGGCCGCTGACTTCCTCGACCTCGCCGCGCTGGCTGTGCGAGCTCGGAACCTCGTGTTCGACGTACTCGAGGCCGAGCTCGTCCAGTTTCGTCTCGACTTTCGCGCAGTACGGGCAGCCCGGCAGCTTGTACAGTTCCAGCGTCATGTCTCGCCGATAGACGAGCACGCCAAAAGAACCCGGGGGACCGAGCGGGAACGGCCGCTTCACCGCAGCGGCGGCGAGCGCTACACCGCGGCAGCGAGCACGCCGCTGGTGCGCACGTAGAAGTACACGATGAAGGCGGCGGCGAGCAGCCACTGACCGAACGCGACGTCGTCGGCCTCGCCGGACGCGACCTTCACGACGGGGTAGGAGACGATGCCGGCGGCGATGCCGTACGCGATGGAGTACGTGAACGGCATCACGAGGATGGTGAGGCCAGCGGGAATCGAGTGCGTGAGGTCGTCCCAGTCGACGGCGGTGACGTTCGCGAGCATCAGCAGCGCGACGACCACGAGGGCGATGTGGCTGGCGTACTGGGGGATTGCGGCGGCCAGCGGGACGACCGCCAGCGACAGCAGGAACAGGACGGCGACGACGAGCGCGACCATGCCGGTGCGGCCGCCCTCTTCGACGCCCGTCGCGGACTCGACGTACGTCGTGACCGTCGAGGTCCCGAGCATCGCGCCGAACGTGGTGCCGACCGCGTCCGCCATCAGCGGGCGGTCGGCGTCCGGGAGGTCGCCGTCGTCGTTCAGGAAGCCGCCGGCCTGCCCGACGCCGACGAGCGTGCCGGCGGTGTCGAAGAAGTCCACGAAGAAGAACGTGAACACGATGAGCGCGAAGCTGAAGGCTTCGACGTCCTGGAAGCCCTCGACGAACGCGCCGGCCAGCGGCGTCACGTCGTACTGGGCCTTCGGGAGTTCGCTGGCGGCGAAGCTGCCGTTGCGGACGAAGTCGCCGGCGAGCACGCCGGGTTCGACGACGCCGGCGTACGTGAGCGCGGCGCCGGCGACGGTCGTGGAGACGATGCCGATGATGATGCTGCCGGTGACGCCGCGAGCGTGCAGCGCGACCGTGAAGAACAGCCCGACGACGGCGAGGATGGCGACCGGACTCTGCGCGAGGTCGCCGAGCGCGAGGATGGTGCCGGCGTCGCCGACGACGATGCCCATCGCCTCGAGGCCGATGATGGCGAGGAACAGCCCGATGCCGGTGCCGACGGCGAACTTCACCGGCTCCGGGAAGAGGCCGATGACGTACTCGCGGGCGCCGACCGCGGTGAGGACGATGAACAGGACGCCCTCGACGAAGACGGCGGCGAGGGCGGTCTGCCAGGGAACGCCGAGCGCGCCGACGACCGTGAACGCGAAGAAGGCGTTGAGGCCGAGGCCGGGCGCGAGCCCGAACGGCCGGTTGGCGTAGAACGCCATGACGAGCATGGCGACCGCCGACGCGAGCAGCGTGACGACCGCCAGCATCTGGACGGTCTCGGCGTAGCTGTAGTTCGCGAGCGCGATGCCGGGTTTGACGACTTCGCCGTCCTGCGTGATCTGCGTCATGACGGCGGGGTTGACGACGACGATGTAGGACATCGCGAGGAACGTCGTCACGCCCGCCACGACTTCCGTGCGCAGGTCGGTGTCGTGTTCGTCGAAGCCGAAGTAGTCAGCGAGCCCCATGATGCACGTTCGAGCACATCTCGGCGCGACACTTGAGGCTTGTTATGCACGTTCGACGTTCGTGTCGACTAACAGGTCCGCGACGCCGGAACGATACAAGAACGTGGGCAGAATCGGCCGTTACAGCTCGTCGAGCTCGGTGAGCGCACCGACCGGGGCGTCCGTGCGCTCGCGCGCCCGGTCGATGCCCTCGTCGCCCGCGGCGATGAGCGCGAACACGCCCGTGACGTCGGCCTCGGCGGCGTCCGCGATGTCCAGCAGGAGCTCCTGGGTCTCGCCGGACCGGATGAGGTCGTCGACGACGAGCACGGTGTCGCCGTCGTTCAGCGCCGACGCGGGCAGGTAGTACGTGAACTCGATGCCGGACTCGAGGCGCTGGCGGGCCTCCACGAACTCCTCGACGGCGGTCTCCTTGGACTGCTTGGCGTACGCGCAGTCCGCGCCGTAGTAGGAAGCCAGCGCGGCGGCCAGCGTGATGCCGTCGGTGGCCGCCGTCAGCACGACGTCGGGCACCTCGAAGTCGAACGTCTCGGCGGCGACGGGCGCCACCAGGTCGAGGAACGACTGGTCGAAGACGACGCCGGAGTTGTCGACGTAGCCGTCGTCGTCGACGTGGACGCGGGCCGCGAGCTCGTCGCGGAGGAGGTCGGCGCCGGCCTCGCGGACGACGTCGCGGGCGCGGTCCGCGCTCGGGAGGACGTGGCCGTTCACGTAGCGGTTCAGGTCGCCGGCGGGCAGCCCGGTGTCCGCGGAGAGCTCGTCGTAGGTCCGGGTCTCTTTCAGCGTGCGGAGGACGTCGACCGCCTGCAACTGCAGTGCGGCCTTCTCGGCTCGGTTCATATCGATACACACGTTTCCACAAACTTGAATACCTCGGACCGAGCCGGACGAGAATCAGTCACAAACGCGTCCACTTTCGGGGCCGTCGAGGGCCAACGACGCGGTCAGTCTACTCGGCGTCGAGGAGATCGCTGGCGGTGACCAGCGCCTCCATCTCCACGCCGTGCTCGGCCAGCAGCTCCCGACCGCCCTCCTCGCGGTCCACGACGATGAGCGCGCGCTCCACCACGGCGCCCGCGTCCCGGAGCGCCTCGACGGCGTCGACGGCGGACTGGCCGGTCGTCGCGATGTCTTCCACGACCACGACCTCCTCACCGTCGTCGAGCCGGCCCTCGATGCGGTTGGCGGTGCCGTAGTCTTTGGCCTCCTTGCGAGCGATGACGTACGGCACGCCCGCCTCGGTGGCTGTCGCGGCGGCAAGCGGAACGCCGCCCAGCGCGACGCCCGCCAGCTTCGCATCGGCGACGTCGTCGATGCGGTCGGCGAACGCCCCAGCGATGGCCGACAGGCAGTCGGGGTCGGTCTCGAAGAGGTACTTGTCGACGTAGTACTCGGAGGTGCCGCCGTGAGAGAGCTCGAACTCGCCGAACTGTACGGCATCTGCGGCCCGGAGCGCGGCCACGAGGTCGTCGGTGGCAGTCATCGCCGGAAACGGGGTGCCGGCCGGACAAAAGCCCGCCGGTCCCGCCCAAACGCTATGCCGGCCGCCTCCCAAGGGGCGGCTATGCACGTCCGCGAGGCGACGCCGGCGGACGCAGCGGGCGTTCGTCGGGTCGCCGACGCCGCCTGGCGCGACGCCCACGAACCCATCGTGGGCGCCGCCGCAGTCCAGGAGTTCCTCGCGGAGTACTACGCCGTCGAGACGCTGCGCGAGCGCTACCGGGACGGGGACAACACGACCCTCGTCGCCTGCGAGGACGACACCGGCGAAGCGACAGACGTCGTCGGGTACGCCAGCGGCGTCCCGGGCGACGACGACGCCGGCGCGCTGACGCTCGGCTCCATCTACGTCCATCCCGACCGGCAGGGCGAGGGGGTCGGCAGCCAGCTGCTCGACGGCATCGAAGCCCTGGCTCGTGACGGCGGCTACGATGCCATCCGGCTGGTCGTCATGGCGGCCAACGAGAACGCCCGGGGCTTCTACGAGGCGCGGGGCTTCGAGCACGTCGCCGACGACTACGACGAACGCCTCCACGTCGAGAACTGCGAGTACGTGAAAGTGCTCGGCGACGACGACTGACCGTCTGCCGGCCAGCACCGAACACAGGCTGTGAACGGCCCGTACACCGCGAACGAGTGCTCGGCGGGGAGAACGCGGGTGCTACCAGGGTTCGTCTTTGACTCCGAGGGCGTACGCGATGCCGTTGGTGAGGAGGTGGAGCGCGGGGGTGAGGACGGCGACGGTGGCGAGCACGGACAGCGTGAAGGTGTCGCCGAACCACGCGGGGGCTGCAAGCGCCGTGAGAGCGAGGGCGACGACGACGAAGTCCAGCTGGTCGACCACCGGGAAGGCGGCGCCGCGCTGGCGACCGGTGCGTCGCTTCAGGAAGGAGGCGGTGATGTCGCCGAGCATGGCGCCGAACGCGAGCGTGCCCATCGCCAGCGGCGGGAACTCGGGGAGTGCGGGGACGCCGAGCGCGTCGACGGCGGTGGGGCGGAGGGCGTTGAGGGCGACGGCGAGCGCGACGCCGACGAGGGTGCCGACGGCAGTCCCGCGCCAGGTCTTGCCGTCGCCGAGGAGGCGGCTGTCGCCCCAGATGCGGCCGCCGTCGATGGGGCGGCCACCGCCAGCGAGCACGGCGGCGTTGTTCGGGACGTACGCGGGGAGCATCGCCCACACGGCGACGGCGACAGTACCGACCAGGTCCACCATGCGCGTCGGTGGTCGCGCCCCACGCAAAAATGCGTGGGTTCCCGCGAGCGGGGTATTTAAGGGACGGCGCCACCGAGAGATTCGTATGATTCCGCCCATCGCGAGCCGGTTCGTCGCGGGGGAGACGCCGGCGGAGGCCATCGAGTACGTCGACGGGTTGAACGACCGGGACGTGGCGGCCATCCTGAACCTCCTCGGGGAGCACTACCACGAGCGGCCGCCGGCCGACGAGGACGCGGCGGCGTACCGCGACCTCGTGACCGACATCGCCGACAGCGACGTCGACGCCTGCATCTCGGTGAAGCCCTCCCAGATCGGGCTGGACGTCGGCGAGGACGTCTTCCGGGAGAACCTCGAGAGCATCGTGGAGACGGCTGACGACCACGGCGTGTTCACGTGGGTGGACATGGAGGACCACGAGACGACCGACGCGACCCTGGACGCGTTCGAGGACTTCGCCCGGAAGTACGACGGTGACGTCGGCGTCTGTATCCAGGCGAACTTGAAGCGCACCGAGGGCGACCTCGAACGGCTGGCGGACGTCCCGGGGAAGGTGCGGCTGGTGAAGGGCGCGTACGACGAGCCGTCCGAAATCGCGTACAAGCAGAAGGAGCGCGTGAACGAGGCGTACCGGGACTACCTCGAGTACATGTTCCGGGAGTTCGACGACGGCGTGGCGGTGGGCAGCCACGACCCGGCGATGATCGAGCACGCCGCCGGCCTCCACGACGAGCACGGCACCGACTACGAGGTCCAGATGCTGATGGGCATCCGGGAGGACGCCCAGACGGAGCTGGCGGCCGACGGCGTCGAGACCTACCAGTACGTACCGTACGGCGACAAGTGGTTCTCGTACTTCTACCGGCGCGCGATGGAGCGCAAGGAGAACCTCCTGTTCGCGGTGCGCGCGGTGCTCGGCCGGTAGCGGCGGAGCGCGCCGAGAAACCTCGAAATCACTATACGTGGCCCGTCTGTGGTGTTCGGTATGAGTTCCTGGAAGCGGGACTTCGCGAGCGGGCTCGTCGTGCTCGTCCCGATTCTCGTCACGCTGTACGTCATCTACTGGCTGTTCGGGCTGCTCTCCAGGCTCTCGCTGGTCGCGACACAGGTGGAGGACCCGGTCCTGGCCGTCGGTCTGACCCTCGTGGTGTTCGTCCTGGTGGTGTTCTCGGTCGGCTACCTGATGCGGACGGCCGTCGGCGGCATCGTCGAGGCCGTCATCGACGACCTGATGAACCGGCTGCCGGTGTTGCGCATCGTCTACAACGCGTCGAAGATGGCCGTCGAGACGGTGCTGTCCGACGGCGCCGGCGAGTTCCAGCAGCCCGTGAAGTTGGAGCCGTGGCCGGGGATGCGGTTGACGGCCTTCAAGACCGGGAAGACGACCGACGACGACCGCGAGGTCGTGTTCATGCCGACGGCGCCGAACATCACCACCGGGTTCGTGATGGAGGTCGACCCCGAGGACCTCGAGGAGTCCGACGAGAGCGTCGAAGATGCGCTGACGCGCGTGCTGAGCGCCGGCTTCGGGGAGAACGAGGACGAGGTCGCCATCGACCGACTGGTCGCGAACGAGGGCGACGCGAGCAGCAGTGAGGACGACGTCGTGCGAACCGACGACTAGGGGTCGTCACGGCAGCGGTCGGCGCACTGTTCTGGAGAACTGGTGACGGCAGGGAGGTGGTTCAGACGTAGTGGAACCACTCTTCGCGGTCGCCGGACTCCACGAGGTCGAAGAACGCGGTCTGGAGTTCCTCGGTGATGGGGCCGCGGCTGCCGTTCCCGATTTCGACGTTGTCGACCTGCTTGATGGGGGTGACTTCCGCGGCGGAGCCGGTGAAGAACAGCTCGTCGGCGGTGTTGAGTTCGCCGCGGGAGATGGAGACGTTGTCGTGGACGGTGTAGCCGCGCTCCTCGGCGAGGGTGATGACGGTGTCGCGGGTGATGCCGTCGAGGATGCTCTCGGAGAGCCCGGGCGTGTAGAGTTCGCCGTCGCGGACGAGGAAGAGGTTCTCGCCGGGGCCCTCGGCGACGTTACCCTCCTTGTTGAGGACGATGGCCTCGACGAAGCCGTTGCGGCGGGCCTCCTCTCCGGCGAGCATGCTGTTGACGTAGAGGCCGGTGGTCTTGGCGTTCGTCGGAATCTGGCTGGAGGCGTGCTTGCGCCACGACGACACCATCACGTCGACGCCGTTCTCGAGGGCGTCCTCGCCGAGGTAGGTGCCCCACGGCCAGGCGGCGATGGCGACGTCCGTCGGGCAGTCGCCCGGGGAGACGCCCAGCGAGTCGTAGCCGTAGTAGGCGAGCGGCCGAATGTAACAGGACCGGAGGTCCTGGCGGTCGACGAGCTCGACCGTGGCCTCGGTGAGCTCCTCGGGCGTGAACTCGATGTCGAGGTCGTAGGGCTTCGCTGACTGGTAGAACCGGTCGAGGTGTTCGTCCCACCGGAAGATGGCGGGGCCGTTGTCGGTGTCGTAGACGCGGACGCCCTCGAAGATGCCCGAGCCGTAGTGGAGGGCGTGGGTGAGAACGTGTACCTGTGCGTCCTCCCAGTCGACGAACTCGCCGTCCATCCAGATGGTGTCGACGTCCATCTCGCTGAAACTGGCCATATGCGCCGGGACGCACTAGTCGGTGATAAAACCACGAGTGACGCTTCCCGCAACGCTCGCCGGTTGCCGTGACAGCCGGCAGGAATGTCTCTAAATAATCTAATCGTGGAGCTTAATTACCCGAGTGAATTATCGGGGCGTGATGAGCGAATTCACGCCGCTAGCCTACGAGGACATCGACGAGGCCCACCGGCCCAGCCTGCGCGAGGCGCTGCTCCCGGTGCTGGCCGTCGTCGTCTCCCTCGGCGTCGGCTCCGGCTATCTGGGGCTGGCGCCGCACGCACCGCTGCTGTGGAGTATCGCGTTCACCGGGCTGTTCGCGCGCTACCGGCTCGGCTACGACTGGGACTCGGTGTACGACGCCGCCGCCGCCGGCCTCCGGATGGGGCTGCAGGCCATCCTCATCCTGTTCGTCATCTACGGGCTCATCGCCACGTGGACCAGCGCCGGCACCATCCCCGGCCTGATGTACTACGGGCTCGGCGCGCTCACGCCGGTCGTCTTCCTCCCTGTCACAGCCGTGCTCGCCGCCGTCGTCGCGTTCGCCATCGGGTCGTCGTGGACCACGGTCGGCACGCTCGGCGTGGCGTTCGTCGGCATCGGGAACGGTCTCGGCGTCCCGCTGGCGATGACCGCGGGCGCAATCGTCTCCGGCGCCTACGCCGGCGACAAGCAGAGCCCGCTGTCGGACACCACGAACCTCGCCGCCGCCGTCACGAACACCGACCTCTACGACCACATCAACGGGATGCGCGTCGGCACCGCCATCGCGTTCGGGCTGTCCGTGCTCGCGTACGCCGCACTCGGCGTGTACGCCGTCGAGGGCGGCGCCCCCGACGTCGCCGCCATCAGCGGCCCGCTGGCCGACACGTACGCGCTCGGTCCGCTGGTCTTCCTGCCGCTGGTCGTGACGTTCGGGCTCGCGATTCGCGGCTACCCCGCGCTCCCGTCGCTGGTCGCCGGCGTCTTCGCCGGCGCGCTCACCACCGTCGCCGCCCAGGGCGTCGCGTTCACGGCCGCCTGGGACGTCTTCCTCAACGGCACCAGCCCCGAGACCGGCAGCGAGCTCGTCAACGGGCTGCTGTCGACCGGCGGCATCGCCGGGTCCGCGTGGACCATCGCCGTCGTCGTCGCCGCGCTCGCGCTCGGCGGCCTCCTCGAGCGCACCGGCATCCTGCCGACGCTCACGCACCACCTGACGCAGGCCATCTGGTCGCCGGGGTCGCTGGTCGCCGGCACCGGCGTCGCCGCCATCACGACGAACGCGTTCTCCGCCCAGCAGTACATGAGCATCGTCGTCCCCGGCGTCAGCCTCCGGAATCTCTACGACGAGTACGGCCTGAACGAGCGGGACCTCTCCCGGGCCGTCGAGGCCGCCGGCACCCCGACCGGGCCGTTCTTCCCGTGGCACGCCGGCGCCGTCTTCATGACGGGCGTGCTGTACTCCGCCGAGGGCGCCATCTCGTGGTGGTGGGCGCCGTACTACTTCTTCGGCATCCTCTCGCCGCTGGTGCTGTTCGCGATGGCCTTCTTCGGGTACGGCTACACGCAGGACCGCAGCGAAGCTGACCAGGCCGTCGTCGCCGACGACTGAACGGAGGAGAGACTGCAGTCGGCAGGAGCGGCCCGCAGCAAACGACCGCTCTCTCACTGGCGACCGAACGGATGACTGCGTTCGGACTGCGACCGCCCGTCGCCGTGCGCGTTACCTGTCGAGGGTCGCGAACACGAACACTAGCAGGAGATACGCACCCACGGTGACGTCGGCTTACTGGAGGGCGTCCAGCAGGTCGCTGCCCTCGACGTACGCGATGCCCTCGCGTTCGCCGTAGGCCTTCGCGTCGGCGACCGAGAGCGCGCCGCCGGTCTCGTCGTCGAGCATCTCGCAGACGACGACGGCAGGCGCGATGTCGGCCTCGCGGGCGAGCGCGACGCCAAGTTCGGTGTGGCCCTGTCGGTCCGACAGCGACGGGGCGGCCCGGAGCACGTGGACGTGGCCGGGCGCGCGGAACTCGTCGGCGAAGTCGACGGCGTCGGGGTCGGCGGCGGCGCGGCCGAGCTCCGAGATGGTGAGCGCGCGGTCGTCGTCGGTGATGCCCGTGTAGGTGTCGCGGTGGTTCACCGTCAGGGAGAACGACGACCGGTCGTCGTAGCCGAGGTGGCCGTGGTCGGCCGCCGGGTGGTCGAGCACGTCGCTGACGAACGGCAACTCGAAGGCGTCGGCGACGTCGTCGGCGAGCGCGACGCAGACGAGGCCGCCGGCGTCGTTGCGCATCCGGGCGACGGCCGCCGGCTCGACGGGTTCGGCCGGGTAGACGAGGTCGACTTCGCCCTCGCGGTCGGCGGCGTCGTGGACGAGCACGGGGTCGCCGTCGCGGAACGCGGCGACCGCGCGGTCGACGCCCGCGGTCGTGGCGGCGCTACTGCTCTTCGACACGGATAGTCACCTCGTCGTCGTCGAGGAGGCCGAGTTCGTCGCGGAGCTTCTCCGGGGCGATGACCTCCAGCTGGCTCTCGTCGTGGTGCGTGCGGTCGGGGACGATGACGTGGGCGCCCGCGAAGTCGGCGTCGTCGGCGAGCACCGTGCAGCGATAGCAGGTCGCGGGGCCGTACGTGCGCTCCTCGTCCTCCCAGCCCTCGATGTCGACGCCGGTCAGCGACTGCATCGCCGAGCGGGCGCGCTGGCTCTCCTTGGTGAGGTCGACGTTCAGCGTGCCCGGGTAGGGGTCGTAGCCGAGCTTCTCGACGAACTGGCGGTTGTAGCCGGGGAGGCTGATGTAGTGGCGGCCCTCGCCCATGCCGCTGGTGACGGTGCCGTCGAGCGCGAGCTCGCCGGGGTCGTCGAAGATGCGGCGGTAGTCCTCGTACTCGCGTTCGAGGGCGGCCTGCCCGTCCTCGGTGACGGCGACCCACTGGCCGTCGCTGACGAGGTCGCGGGTGGCGTAGCCGGCGTCCTCCAGCGCCTGGAGGCGCCGGGAGGCGGTCTGGCTGGAGGCGTCGAGGCGACCGGCGAGGTCGCCACACGACACCTTCACCTCGCCGCGGTGGGCGCCGTCGAGCGCGAGCAGTTTGAGCACGGCGAGTTCGTCGTAGCCGACGTCGCCGGTGCCCGTGGCTCCTGACATGTCTCGGGCTTGGCTCGCGCCCCGCATAAGGATACCGGATGTGGAACGCGTCTCGAAATTGTGTCAGTCGGCGCTCGGGCGGGCGCCCTCGCTCCAGAACGCGGAGTCGGCCTGCAAGTCCTCGACCCACGTGTCCTCGTCGCGGGCGAGCAGCGCCACCCGGGACTCCGGCTGGTCCCGCAGCACCGAGTGTGGCAGGTGTGCCTTGACCTCGCGGGCGAACTCGAGGACTGCCTCGTGGTCGGGCATCGCCCCACGGTCGAGGCGGTCCCGGCTGTCGCCGACGTGCATGTACGCCTTCAGCTCCACGAAGTCCGGGTCCGCGCGCTCGAAGAATCCCGCGTACCAGTCGGGGTTCGCCATGTTCTCGCCGCCCACGAGCGTCGTCCGCAGCACAGTCCGCGTCTCGTCTTTCTCGTGGAGCACGTCCATCGTGTCCACGAGCTTCTCCCACGCGTCGTCCTCGGTGGCCCCCACCACGTCGTCGAACGTCGCGCGCTCCGGCGCGTCCACGGAGACGTACAGCTGGGTCGGGTCGCACTCCCGCAGCACCTCGGGGCGCGTGCCGTTCGAGACGAGGAACGTCGTCAGCCCCCGGTCGTGGAACGCCTCGATGAGCTCGGGGAGGTGCGGGTAGAGGGTGGGTTCGCCGTCCAGCGAAATGGCGACGTGCCGGGGCTCCATCGCCTCCTCGAAGCGCTCCCGGGGCACGTCGTCGTTCCCGCCGAACCCCGACAGCAGTTTCCTCTGGAGGCGAATCGAAGCGTCGACGATTGCCTCGGGGTCGTCCCACTCGACGCCGTCGAGTTCGTACGTGTGCCCGGAGTGGTCGCGCCAGCAGAACACACAGCGCTCGTTGCACCGCACCACCGGCGTCATCTGGATACACCGATGCGACCGAATCCCGTAGAAGGCGTGCTTGTAGCAGGTGCCCTCGCCGCGCATCGCGTTCGCGGTCCAGCCACACGTCTGGGCGGCCGTGTGGTTCTCGTGGTGGTAGTCCGGGTCGTCCACCTGCTTCGGCATGGACCCGGATTCGCCGTTGCCGTGGAAAAACGTGGCGCTACGCCGCAGGCGCGGCCGACTCCGCGAGCTCGACGTCCCGGAACTCGAAGCACGCGCCGCCGCCGTCCTCGCCGTCTGCGAGCAAGACGGTCCACCCGTGTGCGTCGGCGATGCGGGCGACGATGGCGAGCCCGAAGCCGGTGCCGTCGGTCGACGAGGAGTACCCGCGGTCGAAGACCTGCTCGCGGTCCTCGGCCGGGATTCTGGGGCCGTCGTCCGCCACGTAGAACCCCGCTCCGTCGTCGAGCGCGCCGACGGTGACTCTGACGCCGTCGTCGTCGCCGTGCTCCACGGCGTTCCGGAAGAGGTTCGAGAGCACCTGCCGGAGGCGCTGCTCGTCGGCGTGCACGACGAACTCGTCGCCCGCCTCGGGGACGTCGAGGGTGGCACCGGGCTCCGCGACCGCCTCCCAGCAGTCGCGGGCGAGCGCGGCGACATCGACGGGGTCGAGGTCGTCGTCGGCCGTCTCGCCCTGTCGGGCCAGCGACAGCAGGCCGTCCACGAGCGCCTCCATCCGCTCGTGGGCGTCCGCCACGGCCGACAGGTGTTCGTCGTCGTCGACGTTCGACCGGGCGAGGTCGAGTCGGCCCTGCGCGACGTTCAGGGGGTTCCGGAGGTCGTGGCTGACGATGCTCGTGAACTCGTCGAGGCGCTCGTTCTGGTGTTCCAGCTCGCGCTCGCGGCGCGCCAGCTCCTCGTTCCGGTCGCCGAGCTCCTGGGCACGAGTGATGGATTCTGCCTCCCGGATGCCGATGGCGAGCCCGCCGAACGACCCGATGGCGACCGCGATGGCCTGCGTGCCGAGCGAGCCGTCGACGCTCACGCCGGGGTGGCCCACCCGGAGCAGCGAGAACGCGAGCATCACGCCGACGCCGCCGACACTCCACGCCAGCACGCGCGGGTACAGCGACGGGTCGAACTCGGTGTTCGGCAGCCAGTACGCGACGTACCACAGCACCACGCCGGGGGCGCTCACCAGCACGAAGTCGATGACGGTGCCGGGGGCGGCCCCGCCGCTGACGACGCCGAACGCCGCCCGTCCGAGCGCGAACGCGATGAGGACGGCACCGGTCACGGAGATGGTCGTCAGCCACCGACTCACGTGCGTCCACGACGGCGCGCCGCCTACATTACACTCCCGGAATCACTGGCACTAGTTCGCACAGCGACTGCAGGGCAGCGTTCGGTGTGGCCCGTCGGCCCTCCGGCGCTCCTTCGGAAACCCCTTTAGCCGGCGCGAGCAACCAGTGGGCATGTTCATCGCCTTCCGCCGGGAAGTCGAGGCCGCCGTCGAGGCGGCGCTCGACGACCTCGGCTACCCGACCGGGGACCTCGGCATCGAGGAACCGCCCGCGGACGTACTCGCCGTGCTCGCGTCCAGCGTGGCGTACCGGCTCGCCGGTGAGGCGGGCGCGCCGCCGCCGCAGGTCGCCGGCGAGCTCGCCGACGCCGTCGACGTCACCGACGCGAAGTACGTCGCCGAAGCGCGCTCGCAGGGGCCGTACGTGAACTTCCGGCCGAGCGACGCGTACTTCGCGGACACGCTCGTCGAAGCGCAGGCCGACGACTGGGGCCACCTCGCGGACACCGGCGAGTCCGTCGTCGTCGAGCACACGAGCGCGAACCCGACGGGGCCGGTCCACGTCGGCCGCGCCCGGAACCCGATTCTGGGTGACGCGCTCGCTCGCGTCCTCGAGTACGCCGGCAACGACGTCACTCGCGAGTACTACGTCAACGACGCCGGCCGCCAGATGGCGGTGTTCACGTGGGCCTACGAGACGTTCGACGAGGCCGACCTGCCCGAGCCCGAGCGCGAGAAGCCGGACTACGACCTCGTGCGGTACTACCGGAAGGGCAACGAGTTCCTCGAGGAGGGCCCCGACGAGGAGGTCGAGGCCGCCGAAGCGGAGATCGCGGCAATCATCGAGGGACTGGACGAGGGCGACGAAGCCACCTACGAACGCGTCGAAGAAGTCGTCGACACCGTCCTCGGCGGCATGCAGGACACCCTCGGCCGGCTGCCCGCCGAGTTCGACGAGTTCGTCAAGGAGACGCGGTTCCTCCGCGACGACTCTACCCACGAGGTCGTCGACCGGCTCAAAGAGTCCGAGCACGCCTACGAGGAGGAGGGCGCCTGGCAGCTCGACCTCGACGACTGGGACATCGAGCAGTCCTTCGTCTTCCTGCGGTCGGACGACACCACCCTCTACACGACCCGGGACCTCGCCCACCACGAGTGGAAGTTCGACGAGTTCGACCGCGCCGTCACCGTGCTCGGCGAGGACCAGGAGCTGCACGCGAACAAGCTCAACGCCGCCCTCGACATCCTCGGCAACGACACCGACCGCCTCGAGGAGCTGTTCTACGCGTGGGTGAACCTCCCCGGCGGCGAGTCCATGAGCACCCGCGAGGGGACTGGCGTCGACATGGACGACCTGCTCGACGAGGCCGTCTCGCGGGCCGAGGACGCCGTCCGCTCGCGGCTCGGCGACCGCGTGCGGGACGACGACCTCACCGACGAGGACGTCGAACGCATCGCCGAACAGGTCGGCATCGGCGCGGTGCGCTACGACGTCGTCGCCAAGCAGCCGACGAAGGCCATCACGTTCGACTGGGACGACGCCCTCGACTTCGAGGGGCAGAGCGCGCCGTTCGTCCAGTACGCCCACGCCCGAGCCTGCGGGATTCTCGGCGAGGCCGCGGGCGACGTCGAACCCCGCCTCGACGCCGACGTGCTCACCGACGACGCCGAGCGCGCGCTGCTGGCGTCCATCGCCCGGTTCCCGCTCGTGGTGGAGGCAGCCGCAGAAGACCTCGAGCCTCACCAGGTCGCGACCTACACCCGGGAGTTCGCCGACGACTTCAACGCCTTCTACCGGGAGTGCCCGGTGCTCGCCGACGACGTCGACGAGGACGTGCAGGCCGCCCGGCTCGCGCTCGTCGACGCCGCCCGCCAGACGCTCGCGAACGCGCTCGACGCCCTCGGCATCGACGCCCCCGAGTCGATGTAGGCGCCGCAGCGGCTGCGGCGGCGGCAGTGCTCTGGAGCAGAACTGACGGGACGGTGCCCGGAGCACCGAAAACGTTGCTGGCCGCTGCGGCGCGCGCCGACTACAGCGGTGCGCCGACGTACGACAGCGCGCCGTACGTGACCGCGAGTGCCAGCAGCACGTAGAACAGCAGCCATCCAGTCGACATGGAGTCGCGTTCCGTTGCCATACCCGAGTGTCCGAGTGCGCGGTCGCTTAATCCTTCCCGTTCGACCCGAGCAGCCCGCCTGTCACCCGCGACAGCAGCGACGGCTCCGACGACTCCTCGGCGTCGCCGCCCTCGCCCATCATCTCGGCCATCGCCGCACCCGGCTGGGCGTCCCCGGCGCCCTCACCGTCGCCGTCTTTGAACGACAGCGGCGGCGACTCGCCGAGCAGTTCGTAGCCGAGTTCGCGGTACGCCACGGCTGCGGGGCTCTCCGGCGCGAACGACACCAGCGGCTCGCCCGCGCGCTCGCTGTCCGCCACCCGGCCGTCCTCCGGAATCGACCCGAGGACGTCGACGTCCAGCGCTGCCACCTCGTCGTCGTCCGCCACGTCGCTGCCGGAGACCCGCGTCACCACCAGCCCCCGGACGGTGCCGCCGACGCGCTCCACGAGGTCCCGGGTCTTCGCCGTGTTCTCCAGGGCCGCCGCCTGCCGCGTCGAGACGAGCACCGTCTCGTCGGCCAGCCCCAGCGGCACGGTCGTGTCGTGGCTCAGGCCGCCGCCGGTGTCGACGATGGTCACGTCGTACTCCGACCGGAGCGCGTCTGCCATCCCCCGGAGCTTCGAGGGGTCTGCGCGCCCGAAGTCCTCGATGTCGGTGCCGCCGACCACCACGTCGAAGTCGCCGGGGGCCGCCGAGACGGCGTCCAGCGGCTTGGCGTCCCCCGCCAGTACGTCGTGCAGGGTCGCCCCGGCGGGGTCCTCGACGTCGAGCACCTGACCGACGTTCGCCATCCCCAGGTCGTAGTCGACGAGCACCACCGACCGGTCCGCCTCCGCCACCACCGACGCCACGTTCACGGCGGTCGTCGTCTTTCCGACGCCGCCCTTCCCCGAGGCGACGGCGAACACTCGGCCACTACTCATGGGTACATCTTCGCACACCGTCACATAAAGCGTTTGGCGGCGAGGTGTGCAACTGGAGTGACCGCACTGCGACGACTCCCCGAAAGCCCCGGCGCTGTGAATCGGCGCCAGATTCCGTGTGAGAGCCTTCCTAGCAGGTCAAAGCTTACTTACCGGCCGGTCGGCTACTCCAGTGCAATGAGCGAGCAGGACGAGGTACCGTCCGAGGACCGACGCAAGTACGAGTTCCGCAAAGTCATCGAGGAGCTCAAAGACTACGAGGGCAGCGGCACCCAACTGGTCACCATCTACATCCCTCCGGAACGGCAGATCTCCGACGTCGTCGCACACGTCACCCAGGAGCACTCGGAGGCGTCCAACATCAAGTCCAAGCAGACGCGGACTGCGGTCCAGGACGCCCTCACCTCTATCAAGGACCGGCTGCGGTACTACGACACCTTCCCGCCGGACAACGGCATGGTCATCTTCTCGGGCGCCGTCGACTCCGGCGGCGGCCGCACGGACATGGTCACGGAAGTGCTGGAGTCGCCGCCCCAGCCCATCGAGTCGTTCCGCTACCACTGCGACTCGGCGTTCCTCACCGAACCCCTCGAGGAGATGCTCGGCGACAAGGGCCTGTACGGGCTCATCGTCCTCGACCGCCGCGAGGCGAACGTCGGCTGGCTGAAGGGCAAGCGCGTCGAGCCCGTGAAGTCCGCCGAGTCGCTGGTTCCCGGCAAACAGCGGAAGGGTGGCCAGTCCGCACAGCGGTTCGCCCGGCTGCGGCTGGAAGCCATCGACAACTTCTACCAGGAGGTCGCGGGGATGGCCGACGACCTCTTCGTGGCGAAGCGCCACGAGCTCGACGGCATCCTCGTCGGCGGCCCGTCGCCGACCAAAGACGAGTTCCTCGACGGCGACTACCTCCACCACGAGCTCCGGGACAAGGTCCTGGGGAAGTTCGACGTCTCCTACACCGACGAGTCCGGGCTCTCGGACCTCGTCGACGCGGGGCAGGCGGCGCTCGCGGAAGCCGACCTGATGGACGACAAGTCCGACATGGAGGAGTTCTTCGAGGAGCTCAACGGCGGGGAGCTCGCCACGTACGGCTTCGAGCAGACCCGCCAGAACCTCATCATGGGGAGCGTCGACCGGCTGCTCGTCTCCGAGGACCTCCGCGAGGACGTCGTCGTCTACGAGTGCCCGAACGGCCACGAGGAGTACGAGACGGTCGACCGCCGCAACTCCAGCCCCGACCACACGTGCTCGGAGTGCGGCGAGGACGCCGAGGAGGTCGAACGCGAGGACGCCATCGACCACCTGATGGAGATCGCCGACCAGCGCGGCACGGACACGCACTTCATCTCCACCGACTTCGAGAAGGGCGAACAGCTCCTCACGGCGTTCGGTGGCTACGCGGGCATTCTGCGGTACTCCACGGGCGTCTAGGCGGACTGGTTCTCCGGCGGAAGTGCGGCGCAGTCAGTCGTCGGCGTGCGCCTGCTCGAAGGGGTACGGCGGGAGTCGGAGTTCGTCGAGGCCGGGGAGGTGTTTGACGTTGTAGACGACCCGGAGCTCGGCGGACAGCGGGACGCCGTTGCAGGACAGCCGGAACCCCTGGTCGGTGAGGTCGTCGGTGAGGATGTGGTCGGTCGGCATCGAGAGTTCGCCGGCCGTGACCGCGACCGCGCAGTTCGCGCACGCGCCACCCCGGCACGCGTACGGCCACGCCCAGCCGCGGCGCTCGGCGGCTTCCAGCAGCGACTCGCCCGGTTCGACCGTGAACTCGCCGTGGTCGAGGGGGTCGAGGTCGGCGTCGGCGGCCTTCTCGAAGAGGTCGTCGTCGCCGAGCGTCCAGCCGGCGTCCGCGACCGCGTCGTAGTTCAGGTACTCGACGCGCGTCGCCGCCGACGCCGGCCGCCGCTCGAACCCCGACTCCTCGGGGTCCGTGTCCACTTCGTCCTCGTCGAAGCTCTCGACGTCGCCGGAGTCGATGGCGTCGTAGGCCGCGCGGACGAGCTGGAACTGCTCCCGGGAGCCGCCCTGGTCGGGGTGGGTCTCGACGACGCGCCGGCGGTACGCGCGCTCGACCTCGTCGTCGTCCGCGCCGGGGTCGACGCCCAGAATCTCGAACGGGGACTTTACCACACGTCGAGTTAGGCGCAGAGCCGGATAAGCCTCACCGCTGGGGCCGCCGTCGCCGGAGTCGGCTCGCCGGCTACGTCATCGCGTCGCTGCCGACCTCGGGGTTGTCGCGGGCGTAGGCGGCGAGCACGTCGACGTAGCTCTCGAAGGCCGGACAGGCGATGCCCGAGCCCGCGAGGTCGCGGCGGGTGTGTGGGGCGACGTACGTCGTCGGGTGCGTGAAGTAGTCCAGGGTCTCCGGCGGGATGCCGGCGACCGACCGGCCGAGGCCCGTGCCGAGCAGGCGTTTCGCCAGCCCGGGCGTCGACGGCACCGGGAGCACGCGCGTGTCGGTGACGTCGGCGAGCAGTCGCGTGAGCTCGGGAATCGTCGGGGGGTTGGCGTCGCAGAGCTGGTAGACGGTGCCGGGCTCGCCGTGCTCGCTGAGGTGGTCGATGGCGTCCACGACGAAGTTCCGGGGGACGACGTTCAGCTCGGTGCTGGCGGCGCCCGAGAACACCGGCAGCGGTGCGACACCGGGGCAGCGCTGCAGCCACCGCATCACGAAGTAGGGACCGTCGTACTTCTGGGTCCGGCCGGTCTCGCTGTCCCCGACCGTGATGGCGGGCCGGTAGACGGTCGCCGGCAGCCCCTCGGCCATTCGCTCCTGGACGAGCAGTTCGGCCTCGAACTTCGTCGCCTCGTAGTGGTTGTTGAACGACTGCCCGACGTCGAGGTCGTCGGGCCCGAAGACGCCGTCGTGGCGCCCGCTCACGTAACAGGTGCTCACGTAGTGGAAGCACTCGAGGTCCGTACAGACCTCGGCGAGGTCGAGGACGTGGCGGGTACCGTCCACGTTGACGGCCTCGCCGACCGCGCGGTCGACGGCGAGGTCGTAGACGGCGGCGAGGTGGAACAGCTCCCGGGTCTCGGCCCGAATCGTCTCGCGGGCGTCGTCGTCGAGGGCGAGCCCCTGCTCCGTGACGTCGCCGGCGTGGAGCACGATTGCGTCCTGCCGGTCCTCGCCCGCGAGGTCGGCGGCCCGGGCCTCGGCGGCCTCGCGGTACTTCGGCTGGACGAGACAGTGGACCGTCTCCCGGCGGTCGAGCAGCCGGTCGACGAGCGCCGACCCCAGAAAGCCCGGGAATCCGGTGAGGAAGACGGCGCTCACCGCAGCCACCCCGGGAGCCGTCCGAGCAGGCGCGTCCCGGCGGTCATCGCCTTCGCCCACAGCGCCTGCGGGAGCGGCCCGGGGTCGACGCGGGGGCCGCGCTGCACGGCGACGGTCTGGGCCTCCGTGAACCGCAGCAGGCCCTCGTCGCCGTGCCGGCGGCCGACCCCGGAGTCGCCCATGCCGCCCATCGGCGCGTCGATGGACGCCCACGCGGCGGCGTACCCCTCGTTGACGTTGACGGTGCCACAGTCGATGCGACGACCCACGCTGGCCCCGCGCTCCGGGTTGCCCGTCCAGATGGAGGCGTTCAGGCCGTACTCGGAGTCGTTGGCGCGCGCGACGGCCTCGTCGACGCTGTCGACCCGGTACAGCGACGCGACCGGGCCGAACGTCTCCTCGTCGTAGGCAGTCATCCCCTCGGTGACGCCCTCCAGCACCGTCGGCTCGTAGCAGTACGGGCCGAGGTCCGGGCGTTCGCGGCCGCCCGCCAGCACGTCCGCCCCCTTCTCGACGGCGTCCTCGACGTGTTCGACGGTCTTCCGCAACTGGGGTTCGTTCTGGAGGCTCCCCATCTCGGGGCCGTACGAGAACCCGGTGCCGAGCCGGAGGTCGCGGGCGGCCGCGACGAACGCGTCCCGGAAGTCGTCGTAGACGTCGTCGTGGACGTACAGCCGCTCGGTGCTGATGCAGAGCTGGCCGGCGTTCGCGTAGCACGCTCTGACGGCGCCCGCAGCGGCCTTCTGGGGGTCGGCGTCGTCCAGTACGAGCAGCGGGTTCTTCCCGCCGAGCTCCAGCGAACAGTCCACGAGGTTCCGGCCGGCTGCGGCGGCGACCTCGCGGCCGGCGCGCGTCGACCCCGTGAACGCCACGTAGTCGACGTGGTCGACGAGCGCGGCGCCGACCCGCTCGCCCTCCCCGGACACGACGGCGAACAGCTCCGGGGGCAGCCCGGCCTCCACGAGCAGCCGGCGCGCCAGCAAGGCGACGTGCGTGGTCTGCTCGGCGGGCTTCAGCACGACGCCGTTGCCCGCCGCCAGCGCCGGCAGCGCGTCCGAGATGGCCAGCGTCACCGGGTAGTTCCACGGCGAGATGATGCCGACGACCCCCTTCGGGTGGCGGTGGACCGTCGGCCTGACGAGCCCCGGAATCACGCCGGAGCGGCGCTCGCTCGCCAGCAGGTCCTCGGCGACGTTCGCGTAGTGGTCCGCCGTCGCCGCCACGTCCAGCACCTCCTCGAAGGCGTCCCGCCGGGATTTCCCGGACTCCAGCTGTGCGAGGTCCAGCACGTCGCGTTGCGCGTCCAGCACGCGGTCGGCGTACCGGTCGAGGACCGCCGTCCGCTCCGCGACGGAGCGTTCGGCCCACGACTCTTGGGCGTCCTGGACCTGTGCGACCGCGGCCTCGACGTCCGCCTCCGTGCCGGCGGGGAGTTCGGCGATCTCCTCGCCCGTGAACGGTGCCTCCACGGGAATCCGGGCGCGCTCGCCCGTGACTACGAGGTCCTCGCGCAAGCCAGCCAGCCGGCCGGCGTCGGCCCACTCGGTGTTCATGTCGCGACTGTCGGCGGCCAGCCCCCTAACTGCTGGCGTGCCGGCAGTCAGATGAGCTGTTCGAGCTGGGTGCGCCGCCGGGTCACGTCGAGCTCCGGGTCGGCGCTGTCGTCGGCGGCGACCCGGTCCAGGAACAGGAGCACGTCGACGCCCCGACGTTCGGCGACTTCGGCGACGGCGTCGGCGTCCTCGCGGTGCAACACGAGCCGGTCCAGCAGCGCGAGGAGGCTGGCGAGCACGGCCGCCGTCTCGCCGTCGTCGGGGAACGCGGTGCTCGCGCGGGAGAAATCGGGGTACTCCGAGACGGCGTCGTCGCTCGGCGCGACCTGGAGACAGTGCGTACAGATGGTGGCGCTTGCGCGGTCGTCGGGCAAGTGTCCACGGACCGACTCCGGGACGGGGAAAGAGAGCGTGGGACTGCCGCAGTTCGGACACGTCATGCGTCGACCGACGGCCGGCCGCCCCCTAAGTGACTCGGGCGGACGGGCGTGCTGGCCGGTGGGCAGCGGGCTCCGCTAGTCGTCGGCCGGCGCCTCTTCCTCGTCGAGGTAGTACGCGTCGGCCGCGTCCTCCTCCTCCTCCTCTTCTTCCTGCTCTTCTTTCTTCGCTTTGACCTTCTTCATGCGGAAGATCTCCTCGCGCTCCTGCTCCTCGAGCTTCTGGTCGATGTACTCCTTGCCCTCGTAGAGCTCGGGCAGGAGCTTGAACTCCAGGGCGTTGACGCGGCGCTTGGTCGTCTCGATCTCGGTGAGCATCTTCTTCATTGCGGTCTCGACCTCGGCGGCGAGCACGATGGACTCCAGCAGCTCCTCGTAGGCCTCGGCGGCCTCGTCGATGCGGGCGCTCGTCCCGAGGATGCCGTAGCCGCGCTCGTCGAGGCTCTTCCGGACTTTCGAGGACTCGATCTGGGGGACGACGACGCCCATGATGTTCCGTGACTCGACGGTGATCTCGGGGTGCTCTTCGAGGGCGGCGGCGGCACCGCGGACGGCGATGTCGC
This sequence comes from Halobacterium rubrum, assembly GCF_021729015.1. GTDB lineage: Archaea > Halobacteriota > Halobacteria > Halobacteriales > Halobacteriaceae > Halobacterium > Halobacterium rubrum. The sequence continues at coordinate 443,327 of NZ_JAJQQZ010000001.1, read as the reverse complement.
CCTCCATCGCGCGCGCCATGTTGATCTTCTTCTGGGCGGTCTGGTAGTCGCCCTCGAGGTCCTCCCGGACGTCCTGGGCCTGATCGAGGATGTCCATGAACTCCATGATGAGGCCGTCGCGCTTCTGTTCGAGCGTGTCGTGGCCTCGCTCGGAGAGGTCGATGCGGTCCTCGATCTCCATGAGGTTCTTCCGGGTGGGCTTGATGTCCTGGGCCATACTGGTCTCTTGCGAGGGCGTTCTCTCTGCGGGGAGGTAAACGTTTTCAGTCGGGCTCAGAGCACGCCCTGCGCGCGGTCCATCCACGTCACCACCGCGACGTGCGGGAGCGTGAGCACCGCGATCAACACGAGGTAGAGGGCAGCGCCGCCCTCGAGGGTGGTCGGCGGGTCCGGCACCGCCCACCAGAGCACGCCCCCGAGCGCGAGCGCGGCGGCGGTCAGCGGCGCCGCCTCCCGCACGAACCGCGCGAGCGGCCCGAGCACGTCGCCGGCTCGGAGCGAGGGGCGAATGGAGTCGTCGACGGCGATTGCGCGCGCGACGTGCCGGACGGAGTGCCACAGGCAGAAGTAGACCCCGACGGCGAACACCGGCGGGACCACGTAGAAGAACGCCCACAGTCCCAGCGTCTCGGCGGCGTCCACGCGCCACGCCCACGGGTTCCGGGTTCGTCGACAGCCAGCGGCGAGCACGCCGACGGTGAGCGCGGCGAACGCGACGCCGAGCGCCAGCCGGATCTGCGGGTCGAACAGCGGGAGGCCGGCGACGTCGTCGGCGCCGGTGCCGAACGGCGCGGCGAACGCCGCGACGACCTCGCGGTAGCGGCCCGGGTAGCCCAGCAGCGGGACGAGCATCGGGAGGCCGCCGCGCACGAGCACGGCGCTCACGCGTCGCGTGCGCGTGTCGAGGTAGTCCACATCGAGGAAATCGAGCAGGGGGTAGAGGTCGCCCTGCCCCCAGTGCAGCCACGTCACGGCGACGAACGCGAGCGCCGCGGCGACCGGGTAGGCGAACCACGCGGCCGCGTACCCGCCGCCGAGGAGGAGGTAGACGACGCCGACGGCCGCGAGCCAGCGGGCGGTGACCGCGCCGGCGACCGCTCGCGGGAGGGCGACGTAGTCGATGGCGCCGTGGGGCATCCCGAACAGGACGGCGCTCGCGACCAGCGGCGCGTACCGCGCGGTCGGCGACAGCTCGACGCCGGAGAGCGCGGGGAGCGCGGCGACCGCGACGGCGACCCAGCCGGCGGCCAGCGCCGGGCGGGCGAGCGTGCGTCGCTCCCGGTCGCCGAGGTCGGTCAGCGCCACCGGGCTAGCACCCACGCGTAGAGGATGAGCCCCTGGCTCACGAAGACGTTCGTCACGAAGAAGAACGCGCCCTCCTCGACTGGGAGCCCGAGCACCGTGAGGCCGGTGGTGTACTGGTCGGCCAGCACCCAGATGCCGTCCGCGATGGCGTACCGGTCGGCGGCCGCGAGGAACAGCGTCGGTACCAGCACGGCCACCGCGAACACACGCCGGCGCTCCCAGAGGTACCGCCAGCCGACCGCCCACTGGAGGCCGAGTACGGGCGCTGCCCACGCCAGAATGGCGCCCACGTAGAACGTCGCGTCCCGGAACAGGAACGCCACGCCGACGGCGCCGACCGCGACGCCCGCCAGCGCCCCGACTGCCGCGTCCCGCCGGGTCGACAGGAACTCGCCGTCGGGCCGCACCGGCAGCGTCTGTACCCAGAGCCCGGTGAGCAGCGTCTGCGTCGCGATGAAGAGGTACTCCTCGAGGGGCGCGTGCCAGATGCGGGCGACCACCGTCCCCTCGCCGTACCACCAGACGCCGCGCGCGACCAGATAGTTGTCCCACGGCGTCGTGTACGTCATCGCCAGCACGAGCAGGACGCCGACGCCCGCGAGCCGGTAGCGGTCGCCGTCCCAGCGAGCCACACGCAGCGCTGTCAGCGCCGCCAGCGGCGGGCCCACGGCCACGGCCAGGAACGTCAGGTAGCTCGTTGTCACCGTCTCACTCCGTCTGCGAGCGGACCGCCACCGCTGTGCCGGGTGGCGGCCGTCCGACGACTGCACGCTGGTTCCGTGCCCGCCACGAAAAACGTGGCGAGTCCGGCGAGCGACGCCACTGCCGTCTCCTCATCTGTGGCGCCGTTCCCTCATTACTGTAGGGCCGAAACTGTGGGTGTCCGAGCGTGGACGCACCCGGCTGGCGCCGCGGCTGGGCGACGGGAAAGAACGGAGAATGGGTGGTGTCGGGTTCGGGCGTCAGTCGGCCGCCGCGGCCTCTTCCTCGGACGCCGCGTCCTCGACGTAGTACTCCTCGATGAGGTCCTCGTCGACGCGGTTCAGCTCGGCCTTCGGGAACATCGACAGCAGCTCCCAGCCGAGGTCCAGCGTCTCGTCGATCGAGCGGCTCGTCCGGAAGCCCTGGTCGACGAACTCCTCCTCGAAGCGGTCCGCGAAGTCCAGATAGCGGTTGTCCCGCTCGCTCAGGGCCTCGCGGCCGACGATGTTCACGAGGTCGCGGAGCTCCTCGCCCTCCGCGTACGCCGCGTACAGCTGGTCGGAGACGTCGCCGTGGTCGTCGCGGGTGAGCCCCTCGCCGATACCGTCGTCCATCAGGCGGGAGAGGCTCGGCAGGACGTTCACGGGCGGCGTCACGCCCTGGCTGTTCAGGTCGCGGTTCATCATGATCTGGCCCTCGGTGATGTACCCGGTGAGGTCCGGAATCGGGTGCGTGTCGTCGTCACCCGGCATCGTGAGGATGGGAATCTGCGTGACAGAGCCCTCCCGGCCCTCGATGCGGCCGGCGCGCTCGTAGAGCTGCGCCAGGTCCGTGTACATGTAACCCGGGTAGCCACGGCGACCCGGCACCTCTTCGCGTGCCGCACCGATCTCGCGCAGCGCCTCGCAGTAGTTCGTCATGTCCGTCAGGATGACGAGGACGTGGTAGTCCTTCTCGAAGGCGAGGTACTCGGCCGTGGTCAGCGCCATCCGCGGCGTGACCGTCCGCTCGACGGCCGGGTCGTCGGCGAGGTTCATGAAGACCACGGAGCGCTCCAGTGCGCCGGTTCGCTCGAAGTCCTCCATGAACTCGTTGGCCTCCTCGGCCGTGATACCCATCGCGCCGAAGACGACGGCGAACTCGCTGTCCTCGCCCTCGGCCTCCTCCTCCTCGGGGACCGAGGCCTGCCGCGCGATCTGGAGTGCCAGGTCGCTGTGGGGCAGCCCGGACCCGGAGAAGATCGGGAGCTTCTGCCCCCGAACCAGCGTGTTCATGCCGTCGATGGCGGACACGCCGGTCTGGATGAACTCTTCGGGGTACTCCCGCGCGTGGGGGTTGATTGCTTCGCCGACGATGTCGAGTCGCTCGTCGGGGACGATGTCGGGACCGCCGTCGATGGGGTTGCCGGACCCGTCCAGCACGCGACCGAGGAGGTCCTCGGTCACGGGCATCTTCAGGGTCTCGCCGAGGAACCGAACCGAGGCGTCCTGCCCGATGCCCTCGGTCCCCTCGAACACCTGGATGGCGACGAAGCCCTGGCTGGACTCCAGCACCTGCCCGCGCTTCACTTCGCCGTCCGGCGTCTCGATCTCGACGATCTCGTCGTACCCGATTGGCTCGTCGGTCTCGACGTACACCAGCGGGCCGCTGACTTCGGTGATCGTCTGGTACTCTTTCATTGTGGTCAGTAGAGCTCCCGGAGCTGTTCGCTAATCTGCTGTTCGATCTCCTCGACCTCTTCCTCGTACTCGTCGTCGGGCGTCGTGCCGAGACGGTTCAGACGCGGCGCGGCGTCGATGGCCGTGATCTCGTCGACCGGCACGCCGGCGTCCAGCGCCTCGAAGGCCTCGTCGTGGAACGACTTGATACCCGAGAGGATGGCGTACGTCTTCTCCGGCGGGCAGTAGCGGTCCACGTCGTGGAGCGCGTTCTGCTGGAGCCACGCCTCGCGGATGTAGCGCGCGACCTCGAGGGTGAGCTGCTGGTCCTCGGGCAGCGCGTCCTTCCCGACGAGCTGTACGATCTCCTCGAGTTCGGCCTCCTCGTCGAGGATGTCGACCGCCCACTGGCGCTGCTCGGACCAGTCGTCGACGACGTTCTCCTCGAAGTACGGGTCGAGCTGGTCCTTGTACAGGCTGTAGGACTCGTCCCAGTTGATCGCCGGGAAGTGCCGGCGCTCGGCGAGGTCGCTGTCCAGCGCCCAGAACGTCTTCACGATGCGCAGCGTGTTCTGGGTGACCGGCTCGGAGAAGTCACCACCCGGCGGCGACACCGCGCCGATGACCGAGATGGAGCCCTCGCTGCCGTTCTGGTTCTCGAAGTAGCCGGCGCGCTCGTAGAACTGCGAGAGGCGCGCGGCCAGGTACGCCGGGTAGCCCTCCTCGCCGGGCATCTCCTCGAGGCGGGAGGAAATCTCGCGCATGGCCTCCGCCCACCGCGAGGTGGAGTCGGCCATCAGCGCCACGTCGTACCCCATGTCGCGGTAGTACTCGCCGATGGTGATGCCCGTGTAGATGCAGGACTCGCGGGCCGCGACCGGCATGTTCGACGTGTTCGCGATGAGGCACGTCCGGGCCATCAGGGGGTTCCCGGTCTGCGGGTCGGGCAGCTCCGGGAAGTCCTCGATGACCTCGGTCATCTCGTTGCCGCGCTCACCGCAGCCGATGTAGACGACGATGTCCGCGTCGGCGAACTTCGCCAGAGACTGCTGGGTGACCGTCTTCCCGGACCCGAACGGCCCCGGAATCGCGGCCGTCCCGCCCTTCGCGAGCGGGAACAGGCCGTCGAGGATGCGCTGGCCGGAGACCAGCGGCTCCGTCGGCGTCTGCTTCTCGACGGTCGGCCGCTGGCGGCGCACCGGCCACTCCTGGTGCATCTGGATCTCCTCGCCGGTGTCCAGCTCGACGACCGTCTCCTCGACGGTGAACGAGCCGGACTCCACGGAGACCACTTCGCCGCCTTCGCTGTTGGGCGGGACGAGGACCTTGTGCTCGATGCTGACGGTCTCGTCGACGCTGCCGACGACGTCGCCGGCCTCGACCTCGTCGCCCTCCTCGACGGCGGGCTCGAACTCCCACTCCTTCTCGAGGTCGATGCCGGGCGCGTCGACGCCGCGGTCGAGGAACGCCCCCATCTCGTCTTCGAGGACGTCCAGCGGGCGCTGGACGCCGTCGTAGATGGAGTCCAGCATTCCCGGACCCAGGTCCACAGTGAGGGGTTCGCCCGTGTTCTCGACGGGCTCGCCCGGCCCGATGCCGGACGTCTCCTCGTACACCTGGATGGTGGTGATGTCGCCCTCGATTTCGATGACCTCGCCCATCAGACCCTCGTCGCCCACGTAGACGACGTCGTTCATCTGGGCGTCGAGGTCCGTGGCGGTCACGACCGGACCGCTCACGCTCTCGATTTCGCCAGTGTCGGTGATAGCTTCAGCTTGACTCATTCGATTTAGTCACCTTCCTCCTCGTCGCCCATCAGGTCGATCCCGATGGCGCGCTTGATCTGGTCTCGAAGTCCGCTCCCGCCGGCGGCGCCCCCGCCGATGGTGACGAACGTCGGTTCCACGCTGGTCTCGACGGACTGCCGGACGCCCCGCGAGAGGAACTCGAGGTCGTCATCGTGCATCACGGCGATGCCGACGTCGTCGTCCTCGAGGACTGCCTCCACGGCGCCGTCCAGCTCGTCGCCCTTCTCGTCCTGCGGGACGTTCTCGAACTTCCGAACGCCTGCGAGCCGGAACCCGGTGGTGAACTCCGGGCTGCCGACGACGGCAATCTCCTGGCTCATAGGATGACCAGCTCCTCCTGTATCTCGTCCTCGCTCAGGCCGGCCTCCCGGCCGCGAGCGATGGCGCGAATGTTGTCCACTTCCCGTTCCTTCGCGAGTATGTACGCCAGTACCGGACAGACGGACAGCGGGTAGACGTACGAGAGGTGGTCGGAGTACTCCAGGAGCGCGCGGTCGAGCGCGTGCTCGAACCCGATGAGGCTGTCGGCCTCCTCGAGGTCGTTCAGCGCGGCCGACAGCTCGTCGCCGTACCGGCTCTCCCGGATGCGGTCGACGAGGTCGGACTTGCGCTCGACCAGCGACGCCAGCTCCGACGCCTCGAACAGCGTCCCACCCTCGATGAAGTACTCTTCGGGGTCGACCGACGCCCCCGACCGCGCGAGCCGCAGCGCGTTCCGGGCGTTCCGGAAGTCGATCTCGGCGGTCAGGAACTCCGCGTACAGCGCCTGCGGGCTGTCCTGATTCGTGACGCGCCGGGGCACGAGGTTCTCGTAGTACGCGCGGTCGACGGCGTTCTCCAGCGGGACCAGCGTCCCGGACTCCTCGTAGTCCTCGAACGCCGGCTCGACGTACGGGCCAAACAGCGTCCCGTCGAGGGTCTCGACGACCGTCTCGATGGAGTCGGCGGCGACCAGCCGCTCGAGGAACTCCTCGCTGAACTCGCCGGCGTCGACGAAGTCGGCGCGGATCTCGTCGACGGTCGCGTCCGAGTACAGCCCCCGGAACACCGTCTTCACGTTCCACGCGTCGAACTTCCGGAGGTACTTGGCGACCTGATCGTAGAGGCGGCCCTCGCTCCAGCGGAGCAGCGAGTCGAACTCGCTGGCGAGCGTGTCGTTGAGCGCGTACTCGACGAGGTCCACGCCGCTGTACCGCGACCCGAGACGGTTGATTGACGCCTCGTAGGCGGTGTCCTCCATGAAGCGCGCGATGCCGCCGGTGCCCATCCGGAGGAGCTTGCGGTACTCGTCGTCGCCGAACAGGCTGGCTCGACGGTGGCGGACCCGGGCGACCACGTACTCGTAGTTGGCCGGTCCGGACGCGCTCATTGCTCCTCGTCGAACAGGCGGGCGCTGATTGCTTTCAGGTTGTTCTCCCAGACGTCCTCGAGCACCGAGTCGAACGTGTTGTTGACTCGGACCCGGGACGTGTCGCTCTCCACGACCACGCCGCCGAGACAGTCGTACTCGCCGGCGTACTCGTATCCGTCGTAGTCGTCGAGGATGTCCGAGATGAGGGCCTCGTCGTCCGCGCGACCGAACACGCGGACCTCGGCGTCGTCGTCGAACTCCGTGCTGGCGGCGTCGAGCAGCTCGCGGGTGAGCTCCTCGCGCTCGTCGCCGTCGAGGTCGGTGATGCGGTCTTCGACGGACGAACGCACCGACTGGAGCGCGTCCCGACGCGCCTCGAGGCGCATCTGCTTGGCCTCGAGTTTCGCGCTGGAGAGCTTCTGCTCGCGCTCCTGGGCGATTTCTGACTCGACGTCAGCCTCGGCTTCGGCGACGATCTCGTCGGCGTCGGCTTCCGCCTCCGCGACGATGGCGTCGGCGCGCTCTTCGGCGTCTGCACGAATCTCCTTCGCGCGCTCGCGGGCCTCGTCTCGAATATCCTCAACTACTGTTTCCAGACTCATAAGTGGAGACTGCGGGGGTAGTTAGAACGGGGTCGGGACGACGAAGACGACGACCAGCGCGAGGATGACGAGCGTCTCCGGGAGGACCGTCAGGATGAGGCCCGTACCGAAGAGGTCCTGGTCCTCGGCGATGGCGCCGACGGCCGCGCTACCGATACCGCGCTCCGCGTACCCTGCTGCGAGGGCCGCGAGACCGACCGCGAGAGCGGCGGCGGACTTCGGGGTGATTGCGGGCATGCTACCTCCGGTCTGCGTCAGGGTCGTCGTCAGCTGGGCGAAATTTTCGAACATTTTTAATTTTACTTAGTCCTCAGTGGTGTAGTTGCGTGTGTAACCGAACGGGTTGTACTTCTCGCCACCGCCTTCATAAAACTTGTTAAAGAACTCGACGTATTCGAGGCGTAGAGCCTGTAAGCCGGCGGATGTTACGCCGAGCCCGAGCACGAGAGCGTGCCCAACGACCAGCACGAGCACGCCGGCGATCACACCGCCCCACCCCATGTGGATGAGGCCGTCGAACAGGACCGAGTAGTACTCGGCCTGATACTTGCCCGGCCCACTGAACAGCATGAAGTGGGTCTCGTGGTGGATCTCTGTCGGGAACAACCCGAACAGGTAGTTGGCGGTGTACGGCTCGTACCCGTGGGCCTGAGCCGCCTCGCTCGTCAGGTCGACGTCGTACGCCCCGAACACGAGGAGGTTCACGACGTACGCCATCCCCGCCTTCGCGAGCAGCACGGCGGCGATACGCGTGTAGGAGACGGTGTTGACCAGCGCGTACGTCGGGCTCTCGAGGAACCCGGCCGCGCCCTCGCCGATGGTGACCAGCACCAGCCCGGCGAGCGCAGCGACCAGTCCCACGATTCCGACGATAGCCGGCAGTTCGACCACGCTGTACAGCAGTTCGGGGCGCGGACCGCCGCCGGACTGCCCGTGCGTGCTGAACAGCCACAGGCCGACACCGAGCATCAGCAGCATCTGGCCGCCGCTCTCGGTGACGGCCGTCTGCACGCCGTGCGAACGGGACTCGTTGACGAACCCGAACACGTAGCCGATGGTGAGGTGCGCGATGCCGTACACCAGACTCGCCGCGAGCCAGAGTTCGGCGAACGCACCGACGTGCAGGCCCTTCTTCAGGGGTGCGTCGGCGAGCCCGACGACGGGTTCCCACACGTAGTTAGTGATGAGGTGGAGTCCGAATATCTCCCCGTACAGCACGCCGAACAGCGCGGTGAAGCCGCCGGCCCACATCGCGACGCCGCCGAGCTTCGAGATCATCTCGCTGTCGAAGCTGCTGTACAGCCAGAACCCGAGAGCGGTGTACAGGATGCCGTACCCGAGGTCCCCGATCATGAACCCGTAGAACGCCGGGAACGTCAGGAACAGCACGACCGTCGGGTCGAGTTCCGTGTACTTCGGTCGGTTGATGACTTCGGTGAGCGACTCGAAGGGGCTCACCGGCCCCGGGTTGTCCTGGACGACGGGCGGACTGTCGCTCTCGTCGAACTCGGCGTTCGTGCCGCCGTCGGTGGCGGCCGCGGCGTCGGCGTGCGTATCGTCGTGGTCCTCGGCCGGCGCCTGGTGGCCGTGACCCGACGGCTCGTAGTCCGCTCGCTCCAGCTCCTCGACTGCCGCGTGCTCGCCGACGGCTGCCCGCACCGACTCGTCGAACGCGTCGTACTCGTCGGTCGGAATCCAGCCCTCGGCGACGAACGCGCGGTCGGTGCTCGCGAACTGCAGCGGCACCTCGGCCTTCTGGACGTCGATGGCGAGCTTCTCCTCGGCGGCGAGCAGGAAGCCGGCGTGCTCCTGGCGGAACTCCGCGAGCTCGGCGTCGACGCGCTCGAGTTTCGTCTCGACGGTGTTCCGTTCGTCGCGGAGCTTCGCGACGTACTCGCCCGGGCTCGCCTCGGCGTCCTCGGGCACTTCGATGCGGGTGAAGTCGACGCCGACGAGCGCGTCGTCGAGCGCCGCGTCGTCGTCGCCGTCCTTCGGGTAGACGAATGCGCCGAGCGTGTCGTCGCCCGCGAACGTCTCGAAGGCGGCGACACGACTGGACTCCCGGAGCGCTCGCCCGACGGCGTCTTCCTCGCCTTCACCGACCGCGACCTGGAGGGACTCGTAGCCCCGCAGCAGGTCGAGGTCGATACCGAGGTCGGCGAACGGCTCGACGGCCTCGATGCGCTCTTCGACGTCGCGGAGGTCGTCCTCGAGCTCGCTGCGTCGGTCGTCGAGCTCGTTGGCCTCGACGCGGATCTCCTCGAGTTCCGTCTCGAGAGCCTCGTCGGTGACGATGCGGGTCGGCCCCGCGTCCGCCTCGGAGACGTCGAGAATGGACTTCAGCGACCGAACGGTCACCAGCTTCTCGGCGGCCTCGTCGGCGCCCGCCATCGGGTCGCCGTTGTCGAAGCCCTCGATGTTGCCGTCGTAGTCCGAGAGGTGGACCAGCTCGAGGTCGTGGATGGCCTCGATGACGTCGCCCAGCACGCGCTGGGAGCCCGCCACCGACACCTTGCTCATCTGCTCAGGTCTGAGCATGTACCGCCTCCGTGAACCGTTCGAGCGCGAACTCCACCGCCTCCTCGGTGTTGTCCTCGGCTTCGGCGACGAGTTCCTCACGTTCTGCCTCGCCGTCCTCGAGGACGGATTCGCGCTCGGCCTCGATCTCCTCGCGGGCGTCCGCGAGACGTTCGTCTCTCAGTTCGCGGGCCTCCTCCTCCGCCTCGCTGCGGATTTCATCGGCCCGCGACCGGGCTTCGGAGAGCCGCTGTTCGCGGTCCTCCTCGGCCTCGGCCACGATGTCGTCGGCGTCAGACTCTGCCGATTTGATGTCTTCGAGAACCTCTGGCCTTGGCATACGCTCTAACCGGTCGGGAGTTGGCCCACGGGCTATATGGTAGTTGCGAAGTTCAAGGGCCATCGGAAGCTATTATGCGTGTTCAGGCCAACATTCGGCCGATGGGAGTCCTCGAAGACAAGGCGCGGGCCCGCACGTTCTACAAGTACCTCTCGAAGGTGTACGACCGCGTCAACACGTTCATCTGGACCGAGGAGATGCGCGCCGAGGCGCTGTCGATGCTGGACATCGACGCCGACGACCGCGTGCTCGACGTGGGCTGTGGCACCGGCTTCGGCACCGAGGGGCTGCTGGAGCACACCGAGGACGTCTACGGCCTCGACCAGAGCCCCCACCAGCTGGAGAAGGCCTGGGAGAAACTCGGGAAACACGACCCCGTCGCCTTCCACTTCGGGGACGCCGAGCGCCTGCCGTTCAAAGACGACAGCTTCGACGTGGTGTGGTCGTCGGGGTCCATCGAGTACTGGCCCCACCCCGTCGAGGGGTTGCGGGAGCTCCGCCGGGTCGCGAAGCCCGGCAGCCAGGTGCTGGTCGTCGGCCCTGACTACCCGGCGTCGACGGTGTTCCAGAAGCTCGCGGACGCCATCATGCTGTTCTACGACGAGGAGGAGGCCGACCGGATGTTCCGGGAGGCGGGCTTCGACGACATCGAGCACCGGGTGCTACAGAAGCAGCCCAACAGCCCGCCCGCCATCGTCACCGTCGCGCGAGCCCCCGACGCCGAGGACGACACCGGCGAGGCCGCCTGACGCGACCCCGGCGACAGCGAGGCTACGGCGGCGCGTCGACGGTCGTCTCGCCAGTTCCGACGACCTGTCCGCGGACGACCAGCGTCACCCGGACGGTGTCCCCGGCTCCCGGCACCGGCCGGTTCGTCGGTGCGATTCTGAACGAGACGGTCTCGCCGACCCGCCAGTCGGCGTCGCTGGCGGCGTTGAACGCGCCGGTCGGGCCGCTGTAGAAGCCGGCCGCCGAGAAGAACGGCACCGGTGGCTGGCGGGCGAGTGGCTCGCCGTCGACGCGAACCCGCACGGACAGCGACCCCGGGTCGACGGCGCTGCCGGCCACCAGCGTCAGCCTGACGGTGCCGTTCGCGGCGGCCTCGGCGTCGACGCCGCGCGGTGCAGGCGGCTCACCGGGCGCTGCCGGCACGAGCGCGAGGACGCCGGCGGCGGCCACGACGGTGACTGCAATCAGCAACACGGCCGCGACGGGGGCGAATGCGCGCGCCACGCTCCCCGGTGGTCGCGTCCCCGGACAAGAACTTCCGGGTCGTTGCGCTCCCCCGAGTCAGGCCGTGCCAGCCGTCCCGTTCTCGGCGTCGGCCGCCGTCGGCGGCCGAGGGTTCGCGACGACGGTCGCGTTCAGCGTCTCGCCGTCGACCCGCACGGACACCGTGTACTCGCCGCCGGGGCTCACCGTCCAGAGCTCGCCGTTCTCGCCGGTCGACCCGACCTCCGCGCCGTCGAGGACGACGGGCGCGTCGACGGGGCCACCGGTCTCGTTCTCCACGCGGACGTTCACGGGTCCGCCGGTGTACGTCCGGGAGACGTGCAGGGTGGTGTTGCTCGCACTGGCCGAGGACTCGTAGCGCACGGGGGTCGCCGAGAGCCGTAGCTGCTGACGTTCGACGAACACGCGCTCCGTCGTGACGTCGTAGTACAGCGCCAGTTCGCCGTGGCCGTGACTCGTGGAGAACAGGACGGCGTACCGGCCGAGCAGCGAGTACGACGCGCCCCGGGAGTTGTTCTTCACCCACGGGTAGGTCTCGCCGATGTACGCCACCGGGTCGCCGTAGTCCGGCGCTGTGTCCTCGTCGAGGTTCCCGGGCCGGACCGTCTCCCGGACGTACTGGCCGCCATCGACGGCCGAGAGCATCACGCCGTCGCCGACAGTCACGTGAATCCGTACGCGCTCGCGGTCACCCTGCACGACGCCGGCAGCACGCTCCCGGACTGGCCCGAGCACGGTCTGAAGCCGGGCGCGGTTCCGGCTCACCGTCGTGGTCAGCTCACCGTAGTTGCGGGTTTCGGCGAACGTGTACAGCGAACTCGGGGTGTTGCCGTCGCCGAGGAACGACTCGACGTCCTCGGCAGCAGCGTGGACCGCGCCGACTGTCGTGAGGTACTCCGTGGCAGTGATGTCACCGGCGACGTAGGCCTCGCGGGCGGCACGCTCGCGCTCGACCAGCGCCGCGGTGCGGTCGGCCGCCCACTCGATCTCGCGCTGGATGAGCGCCCTGCGTTCGGCCTCGGTCGCGGCGTTCTCGAGCGCGCTGTCGAGTCGTTCGAGCCGGTACTGTGCCGTGACGCCCTCGTGGCCGGCGCCCAGCGAGTCGGTGACCGAGAGGGTAGCGGAGTTGAACGCGGCGGCGTCGGCGCGCGTGAGGAGGAGGACGCGAGTGGAGTTCTCGGAGACGCCGACGGTGGGGTCGTCGCCGGGCTGGACGGGTGCAGCCAGCGACCCCGTGGCGGCGAGCCCGGTCGCCGCCGTGGCGACGACGAGCACGAGAGCGGCGAGGGCGGGGCGGACGCGGGACATGGGGGACCGTTCGCGGGGGGTGCTGAAAAACGATGTGGAGCGTTCTCTCCGACCGCATCCACCGCGGCCTGTCGACTGGATGGAAAGTACTTTGCCCGAGCGTCGAACAGTCACGGTGTATGCGGCAGGCCGCCCTCCTCGTCGCTCTCGCGTGTCTGGTCGTCGCGCCGCTGGCCGGCGCCGTCGTCGGTCCAGCGGCCGCTGCCGACGACGCGACCGCGCCGTCGGCCGCCAGTGCCGGCGACCCGCAGCTCCAGGCGGAGAGCCTCGATCAGGAGGGCGTCCACATCGCCGTCCAGCTCGAGGAGGACGGCGACGCGCGGTGGAACGTCTCCGCGACCTACATCCTGACCGACGAGAACGACACTGCGGCGTTCGACCGGATCGCGGCCGCGTTCAAGGCCGGCGAGACGGACAACGGCTTCTCCGTGGACGTCTTCGAGGCGGCGGCGCCCGACGTGAGCGACCGCGTCGGGCGGCCGATGGAGATTACGGACGACCGGCGCGCGGCGACGACCGTCGACCGCGGGAACAACTCGACGGGCGTGCTCTCTCTGCAGTTCACGTGGACGAACTTCGCGGCGGTGGACAACGAGACGATGACCGTCGACTCGTTCGCGGGGTCGTGGTTCGGCGACCTGCAGGCCGGCCAGAGTCTGAGCATCCGGGCGCCCGACGACTACGACCCGGACACCGTCGAGCCGACCACGAACGTCGTCGGCGGCGCCTACCAGTGGGAGGGCCCACAGACGTTCGGCGAGGGCGAGCCGTCGCTCGTGTTCACGAGTTCGCCGCTCGGTGGGGACGGCGGCGTGTCGATGCTCGCCGTCGGCGGCGTGGTCGCCGCGGCCGGCTTAGTGGGCGTTGGCGTCTGGCTGTACCGGCGGTCCAGTCGCCCGACGCCGGGGCAGTCCGGCGGCGGGGACGGCGACGACAGCGCGGGTCCGACTGCGGACGGTAGCGCCGCGGGCGCGGAGCGCGCGTCGGCGGGCGAGGCCTCCGGTAGCGCTGGCGCCAGTGACGCGAACGGTGGCGCCGGTGCGGGCGGCAACGGCACTGCGGACGGTTCCGAGTCCGCGGGCGCCGGGAGCGGCGGCGGCGTCGACCCCGAGCTGTTGAGCGACGAGGAGCGCGTCGAGCGGCTGCTCGCGGAGCACGGCGGCCGGATGAAGCAGTCCAAGATCGTCGAGGAGACCCGGTGGTCGACGGCGAAAGTCTCCCAGTTGCTGTCCTCGATGGCCGACGAGGACCGGGTGGAGAAGCTCCGCATCGGCCGCGAGAACCTCATCTCGCTGCCGGGCGAGGGCATCGACAGTGGCGGCGAGGACGACCGGTAACAACTCTCGGCGGTGCTCCAGCGGTTCCGAAAACGTTTACCCCCGGGGAGCGCGATTTTCGGGGTGATGAAGGTTCTCGTCACCGTCAAGGAGGTGGCCGCCGTCGAGGACGACTTCGAGATTTCCGGCACGGAGATCGGGAGCACGTACCTCGACTACGACCTCAACGAGTGGGACGACTACGCCGTCGAGGAGGGCGTCCAGCTGGCGGAGGCCGGCGACGACGTCGAAGTCGTCGCGGTCACCATCGGCCCGGAGCGCTCCGAGGAGACCATCCGGATGGCGCTCGCGAAGGGCGCGGACCGCGCGGTCCGGGTCTGGGACGACGCCATCGAGGACGTGGAACTGCTCGACGTGGAGACGAAGGCCCAGCTGCTGGGGGCCGTCGTCGAGGAGGAGGACCCCGACCTGGTGCTGTCCGGCGTACAGGCCAACGACGACAGCTTCGGGGCGACCGGCGTGGCGCTCGCCGAGGAGCTCGGTTTCCAGTGGGCGGCCGTCGTGAACGACCTGGACACCGAGACGGTGCTCGACGAGGGTGTCGCCTCGGTGCGCCGCGAGCTGGAGGGGGGCGTCGAGGAGCTCACCGACGTACAGCTCCCGGCCGTGCTCACCATCCAGACGGGCATCAACGAGCCGCGGTACGCGAGCCTGCGCGGCATCCGGCAGGCACAGTCCAAGGAGATCGCGCCGAAGAGCCTCGACGACCTCGGGCTGGACGCGGGCGTCGTCGAGTCCAGTCTGGACGTGACGGCGATGTACGAGCCGGAGACCGAGAGCGACGCCGAGTACATCGAGGGCGACGCCGGCGAGCAGGCCGGGCAGCTCGCTGACGTCCTCCGCGACAAGGGGGTGGTCGGCGAATGACCGTTCTCGCCGTCGCCGACCACCGCCGCGGGGCGCTTCGCGACGTGAGCTTCGAGCTGCTGACGGCGGGCCGCGAGCTCGCCGACGCAGCCGGCACCGACCTCCACGCGGCCGTCGTCTCCGGAGACACGGAGTCGTTCGCGGACGACCTGAACCGCGAGGGCGTCGACCACGTCCACGCCGTCGAGCACGGCGAGGAGTTCAACCACGACGTCTACGTGCAGGCCGTCGAGGCGCTCGCCGAGGACCTCGACGCCGAGTTCGTGCTGGTGCCGAACAGCGTGAACGGCCTGGACTACGCGCCCGCCGTGGCGACCCGGACGGGACGCACGTACGTCTCAGACGCCATCGACCTGGCGCACAACGACACCCTGGAAGTCACCCGCGAGATGTACGGGTCGAAGGTCGAGACCACCGTCGAGGTGGCCGACGGACCGTACGTCGTCTCCATCCGGGGCGCGGAGTGGCCGGCCGCCGAGGGCGTCGGTGACGCCGAGGTCTCGACGTTCGACGTCGACGTCGACGAGGACGCCGTCGGCTCCACGGTGAACGGCTTCGAGGAAGTCGGCGGCGGCGACGTCGACATCGCCGACGCGAACTTCCTCGTCTCCATCGGCCGCGGCATCGAAGAGGAGGAGAACCTCGAGCTCATCGAGGCGCTCGCCGAGACGACGGGCGCGACCCTCTCCTCGTCGCGGCCCATCGTGGACAACGGCTGGCTGCCGAAGAACCGGCAGGTCGGCCAGTCCGGCAAGCAGGTGACGCCGGACGTCTACCTCGCCATCGGCATCTCGGGCGCCGTCCAGCACGTCGCCGGCATGAAGGGCGCCGACACCATCATCGCCATCAACACGGACCCGAACGCGCCCATCTACGACATCGCCGACTACGGCATCGTCGGCGACCTCTTCGACGTCGTGCCGGCGCTCATCGAGGAGTTCGGCGGCGAACCGCCGAGCGTCTGAAGAAGGTGGCATCCGCGGCCGTAGGCCGCGGTTCACTCGCCCGAGCACCGCGAGGGCGAGGGCTTTTTAGCGTAGATTTTTGCGCCGAGCGGTGCGCGGAGCGCACCCGAGGCGGAAAAAGGTACTCGCGGGAGTTCGGCGGCGAGCCGCCGAGCGTCTGAGGACGGTCGAATCAACAGTTCTCCGGTTTTTTGGCCGCCTGCAGTCGACGGTGTAGAGTACTGACTCTCGGCGGGACCGGCACGTCCCGTCAGGTACTTGGCCGGGAAACCCCGATTCGGGGGTGATGGAGTACGTGGAGGCGCGCCGGGCCGCCATCGAGGAGCGCATCGCCGAGACGGTCGGCGGCGTCGAACCGGCCGAGCTCGGCGACCAGCTCGAACACGTGGTGCTCGCCGGTGGGAAGCGCGTCCGCCCGACGCTCACTGTCCTCGTCTGCGAGGCCGCGGGCGGGGACGTCTGGGAGCCAGTCGACGGCTCGTCGGCCCGCCAGCAGACGGTGCTGTCGGCGGACGGCGAGGACGCACTGGACTACGCCGTCGGCGTCGAACTGGTCCACAACGCCTCGCTGGTCGTCGACGACATCATCGACCAGTCCGAGATCCGGCGGGGCTCCCCGAGCGCGTGGGCCGAGTACGGCTACGGCCCGGGCCTGGTCGCCTCCGACGGCCTGCTCGGGGAGGCGTTCGCGCTGTTCTCCCGGGACCCCCGGGCGATGGAGTGTGTCACGGACTCGCTGGTGGAGCTCGGCGAGGGCGAGGCCATCGAGCTCGTCGACCGTCCCGAGAACGAACACGAGTACATGGAACTCGCGCGCCGGAAGACTGGCGCGCTGTTCCGTGCGGCCGCGGAGCTCGGCGCCATCGCCGCCGACGCCGACGGCCGCACAGTCGAGACGCTCGGCGAGTACGCCGAACGCGTCGGCGTCGCGTTCCAGATCCGGGACGACGTCCTCGACGCGACCGCCGACAGCGAGGCGCTCGGGAAGCCGGCGGGCATCGACGAGGAGATGGACCGCCCGAGTATCGTGCGCGTCACCGACCGCTCCCCCGAGGAGCTGAACGGGCTCGCCCGGGAGCAGTCCGACCGCGCGCTCGCCGCACTCGCGGACCTGAACCTCCCGGACGGCGAAGCCAAAGACTACCTCGAGTATCTCGCCGAGTTCGTCGTCGAACGGGACGTCTGAGTCAGGCGGCCTCGGCGTCCGGCCCGTCCAGCCAGGACTCGACGACGGCGAACGTCAGCGTCGACAGCACGCTCACCAGCGTGCCGGCCGTCAGTACGGCGGCGAGCTCGGTGAGCGTGACGTAGTCGAGGAAGAACGCCGACAGCATGTGGAGCACGGCGGCGATCGAGAGCACGTAGAACGGCGCGTTCAGGTACCGCCACCGGAACCGGTCGGCGAGGTACTCGTCGGTCACCTGCCCGAGACTGGTCGTGAGCCCGGCCGCCGCGAACCACCGGACGGCGCCGTACGTGAGCGCGGCGACGACGGTGCTCGGTGCGAGGTCGCCGCCGACCTGCGCGCGCACCGACTCCAGTTGCGAGACGCCCTCGACGCCGCCGATGACGAGCAGCGCCGCCGCGACGACGTACGTGATGAGCGTCACGCGGCCGGTGTAGAGGCTGTCCCGCAGCCGGCCGACGGCGTCGTCGACGACGCGTTCGAGCCCGAGCCCCCGGAACAGGGCGTACAGCCCGATTGCCGCCGACGACACGCCGAGGACCGCCCCCGGCAGCCCGAGCACGTCGGCGAGCACCGCCAGCGGGTAGATGAGCAACAGGATGCCGAGCGGCACCAGAATCGTCCCCCGGGTCTCGGGGTCGTTCATCACCTGCTTGAGCGTGTAGTACATCGACTCCAGGTCCTGGGCCTGCCGGACGACCACGCGCTTGACAGCCTCGATGGGCACCCGGGAGCGAATCACGGGCACGACGGACTCGTCCTGTGCCCCGTCGGTCACGACCACCGCCCGCACGGGGTCGTCCGTCGACAGCCCGGCCAGCACCTCGTCGACTTCCCGGCCGACTTTGCGGTTCGCTGCGACGTCCCCGCGCTCCACGCCCGTCACCGCCGCAACTTCCACTTCCTCTTCGGCGCTGTACTGGTCGTAGAGGTGGACGCCCTCGAAGAGGACGTTCACGTCGCTGTCCTCGGGGTCGGCCTCCGCTAGCGAGACCGCGGCGTGTTCGACCTCGTTGCGGCCGACCACGGGCGTCGGCACCCCCGTCTTCCGCCCGAGGTCGTCGTCGAGGTCCACGCAGAGGACCAGCAGCATCTGCCAGTGGGTAGGCGGCCGGCCCATATTTGTCTTCGGGGGTCGCTCCCGAACCCCGGGAGGCAGTCGGCGCGTCCCGCCGCCAGTCCGTCGACCGGACGCCCGGAACGCGACTCGACGACCCGGAGGTCGTTCCGGTCGGTTTTTGAGGCTCGGAGCAGTACGCACTGGTCACCAGATGATTTCCAAGGGCTGCGAGCAGTGCGCGGAAGGGGGGAAGATGGTCCTCTTCGTCTACGGGTACTGCGACCAGCGTGACTGCTTCTACTGTCCGCTCGGCGAGAACCGGAAGAACGTCCACCAGGTGTACGCCAACGAGCGCCCCGTCGAGACCGAGGACGACATCGTCGAGGAGGCGAAGCTCATGGACGCCCTCGGCACGTCCATCACGGGCGGCGAACCCCAGGAGGTCCTCGACCGGACCTGTCGGTACCTCCGCCGCCTCAAAGACGAGTTCGGCGAAGACCACCACACGCACCTCTACACCGGCATCACGGGCGGCCGCGAGAACATGCGGCGCCTGAGCGAGGCGGGTCTCGACGAGATTCGGTTCCACCCGCCGTACGAGCTGTGGGGCGACATGCACGGCACCGAGTGGGAGGAGATTCTCTACATCGCCCGCGAGGAAGGCCTGACGCCCGCCTTCGAGATTCCGGGCATCCGCGCCGAGGAGGAGTTCCTGGAGTTCCTCGACGAGGGCGCGGCCGATTTCTGCAACGTCAACGAGTTCGAGATGAGCGACGGGAACTACGAGCGCATGCAGGCGGAGGGCTACGAGCTCCAGGAGGACCACATGAGCGCCGTCGACGGCTCGAAGGACGCAATCCTCGAGGAGATGGCCGACCACGAGAAGGTGTACTTCTGCACGAGCGTCTTCAAGGACGCCGCCCAGCACCGCTCGCGGCTCAAGCGCATGGCACAGAACGTCCGCCGCGAGTTCGACGAAGTCACGGACGACGGCACGCTCGTCTACGGGAAGACGACCGTCGCCCCCGAGCGCTTCGAGGCGCTCGGCATCCCCGAGGAGTTCTACACGGTGAAGTCCAACCACGTCGAGGTGGCGTGGTGGCTGCTCGAGGAGATGATCGAGGACGGCGACGTCGACGACGGCGAGATCGTCGAGCAGTACCCCACGTACGACGGGCAGGTCGTCGAGCGGACGCCGCTGGCGTAGCCGTCTTCTCTGGCGGAGTTAGCGGGCGAGGGGCGTCGACGCCGGCCGCCAGTGTCGCGGCAGAGCGTGCCGCAAGGGTTTAGACCGCCGGCCAGAAACGTGTGGTATGGCCGACTGCCCCCTCGCCGACGAGTGCCCCAGCTTCCAGGAACAGATAGAGGGAATGGGGTGCCAGCACTACGGCGACCGCGGCGGGATGGAGTGGTGCCAGCACTACAGCCAGCCCATCGAGGACCTGAAGACCGCGCCCGTGGTGCCCGGCCAGGAGGTAGTCATCGAGGTCGACGACATGCACGAGAGCGGCGCCGGCGTCGGCCGCCAGGAGGACTCGGGGTTCATCGTGATGGTCGACGGCGTGCTGCCGCCGGCCCGCGTGAAAGCCGAGATCTCGAAGGTGAAGCCGAACTACGCCCGCGCCGACCTTCTCGAGAAACTCCCCGAGAAGGAGGACGACGAGGACGACGAGGAGGCAGCCGACGAGGCAGCCGAAGCCGACGACAGCGACGAGGACGACGATGACGACGACGATGGGTCGATGGAGCGGCTGGGCAGCCGCGACAACTTCTGGGGCAACTAGGCGCCGTCGAAGTCCTCGAGGGAGAGGTCGGTGTTGAGGACGAGGTCGCCGTCGACGAGAGTCGGTAGGGGCTGAGTGTCGGTGTACCGTTCGAATTCTGCTCGCGTGATTGTTGTCTCGACGGGGTCCGCAGACACCAGAGAATCGGCAGCATCGACGTAGTTGGTGGTGAGGTATCCACCCAGTGAGGTCGTCCTTTCAGGGTACGTGTGGGTACGCACTGGGAGAGCTCCGTCGGTCGTCGCCACATCGGACGAGTCGAATTCTCGGAGGAGCGCGACACCCGTCGTACTACGTAGCTTGAGTCTGGGACTGCCGAGAACCGTGTACCGACTCCTGTCGACTCCGGTCCGGTCGAGGACGTCCAGCACGGCGTACAGCGAGTAGCCGGCGTCCAGCAGCATCGCCGCCTGATACCCGATTTTACCAGCGACTTCGTCTTCGACGTCGTCGACGGTGACGATGCCACCCGCCGCTCCAGCCGTCAGCAGCGCGAACCCCTGCTCGTAGGACCGACACCCGTTCAGGAAGAACGCCCCGACGTCGGTCATCGGCAGCGTCCGCACGTCCAGTTCCCCGTCCGGACACACCATTCCCCGCTCGGTCACGTGGCCAACGAAGTGCAGGAAGTCCGTCTCCTCCAGCAACGCCTCCCGCAACTCTACCGTGGTCAGCGACTGCGACACCTGCACGTTCGTCTCCGCAGTCGGGTGGTTGTCGTAGGCGAGTTCGTCCGGGGCGTCCAGCCGCTCGTCGTTGTACACCACGTGGACGTCCAGAGGTCCCTCCCCGGACGGCCACTCGAACCCCCGCCGGAACGACCCCACCGTCGGGTTCGCCGCCTCCACCGCGAACCCCTCCCCGACCCAGGCGTGCCCCGGGGTGTCGACCGGGTCGGGCACGAGCACGTCTGCCGACGCCGTGGACGTCCGGGCCTGTGAGCGAGCGAGCGCGTCCGGCTCCGGCGAGCGCGCTGCCGGCCGGGGTTCCGGCGGCGGGCTCCGGACGGCCGCGAGTTCGTCGACGACGTACGGAAGTGCCGCCGCGTACCGGGGTTCCGGCGCAACGTCGGCGGTCAGGTGCCAGCCGACCAGTCCCTCCGTCGCCGAACGGGGCACGTCGAGGTAGGCGGCAGTCCGCTCGTCGAGGGTGAGGTCGAACAGCCGCTCGTAGTCGAGGTCGACGCGCTCCTCGAGGCGGTCGGCCTGCTCGTGTCGGAAGGGGTAGATGCCGACCGTCCGGACGACACCGTCCAGCACGAAGCAGTGCTCGAGGACGTCGGCGACCTCGCTGGCGAGTGCGTCCGGGTCGAACTCGTGGGTCGTGTCGGCCGCGCGGAGCCGAGGTTCGGCCCCGGGTTCGAGGGTGGCGCCGAGGTAGTACGCCAGCGGCGCCACCGTGAAAATCGGCCCGTACGCCGGCGGCACCTCGATAGTGACGCCGGTCTCCGGCCGCTCGACGGCGTCCGGCACCTCGAGACTCGACCCGAGTTCGAGCGCCGGCGGGTGGCCCCGCAGCGTCGGCCACGACCGGTCGGGAGAGTGGGTCTTCAGCGCCGACCCGAACGTCGAGACGGCCTGCATCACGTCCCGCGGGTCCTCCGTCGTCGTGACGGTACCCGCCGGCTGCTCGTGGTGCGACCGCACGCCGACGACGAGTCTCGTCGCCGGGTCGACGTCGAGGCGAGTGCGGTCGTCGACGAACCGCGCCCGGACCCGGGCGTCACACGCCTTCACGTACGTCTTCGCGCCCGGCGGCGACGCGTCCACCTCGTAGGTGCCCCGCTGTAGCCACTCGCTGGACGCCTCGTCCTCGATGCGGTCGACGACGTCGCCGTCCTCGATGACGACGGCCGGCCGGTACACCGGGAAGTGGAGCTCGCCGGCTTCGACGGCGACGGCGGCGTCCACCGGCATCGCGAACTCGTCGGTCGACGCCGCGACGGGCGTGACCTTGCGGTCCGCGCGGAGCGTGAACTGCTCTCCCTCCGTCGTATCGCGGACTTCGAGCGCCCGACCGTCGTCGTCCGTGTCGAACTGTATGGTCACGCAATCCCCCGGGACTGCCTCCGTGTCCGTAGTCGCCGGCGGGTGGATAAGCGTTGTCAGACCGGCGACGTGCTCCTACTGGAAGTCGTCGACAGAGAACGCGTTCGCCTGACGAAGGTCGCCGTCGACGAGCAGTGGGCTCTGCTCGTTCCCGACGAGTGCTGCGAGTTCGTCCGGCGAGACCGCGACGCTGGTCGGACTCGCGGAGGTGAGGGACGTCGGCGCTGAACCGTAGTGCCGAGAGAGGAGACTGCCGAGCCCGTTCTCGCCGTGCGGATACGGCGTCGACGTGAACTGTGTCCGACCGTCGTCTGGTTCGGCTGTAGCGGTACGCGTCCAGAGGGTCGACACGTGATTCACACTCCTTCGGAGTGCGAGCGTCGGATCGCCGAGGAGGGTGTACCGGCTCGCGTCGGCGACCGAGCGGTCGATCACGTCCAGCACGGCGTACAGCGGGAAACCGGCATCCAGCAACAGCGCGGCGTCCCGGCCGACCCGGCCAGCGACCTCGTCGTCGACGTCGTCGACGGTGACGATGCCACCCGCCGCCCCCGCCGTCAGCAGTGCGAACCCCTGCTCGTACGAGCGACACCCGTTCAGGAAGAACGCCCCTACACCCGTTGTCGGCAGCGTCCGCACGTCCAGTTCCCCGTCCGGACACACCATCCCCCGCTCCGTGACGTGCCCCACGAAGTGCAGGAAGTCCGTCTCCTCCAGCAGTGCCTCCCGCAACTCCACCGTGGTCAGCGACTGCGACACCCGCACGTCGGTGTCGGCCGTCTCGTGCACGTCGTACGCGAGTTCGTCTGGGGCGTCCAGCCGCTCGTCGTTGTACACCACGTGGACGTCCAGTGGCCCCTCGCCCGACGGCCACTCGAACCCCCGCCGGAACGACCCCACTGTCGGGTTCGCCGCCTCCACCGCGAACCCCTCACCCACCCAGGCGTGCCCCGGGGTACCGGCGTCCTGCGGGCGGACGAACGTCGTGGCGTCGTCGCGGTCCTGCGCGAGCGACCGCGCCAGCGCGTTCGGCTCGGGCGCCCGCTCCACGCGCGACGGCTCCGGCGGCGGGCTCCGAATCGCGGTGAGCTCGGTCACGAGGTGCGGCAGCGCCGCGACGTACCGCGGCTCCGGCGCCACGTCCGCCGTCGAGTGCCAGCCGACGAGCCCCTCGGTCGCCGAACGGGCCACGTCGAGGTAGGCGGCAGTCCGCTCGTCCAGCGGCAACTCGAACAGCCGCTCGTAGTCGAGGTCGACGCGCTCCTCGAGGCGGTCGGCCTGCTCGTGCCGGAACGGAAAGACGCCGACCGTCCGGACGACCCCGTCCAGCACGAACAGGTGTTCGAGCGTCGCCTGCACGTCGGCGGCGAGGTCGTTCGCGTCGAAGAACTGCGTCCGGCCGGCCGCGTGGAGCGCCGGCTCCGACCCGGGCTCGACGGTGGCACCGAGGTAGTACGCCAGCGGTGCAACCGTGAAAATCGGCCCGTAGTCGGGTGGCACTTCGATGGTCACGCCCGTCTCCGGCGGTGCGACAGCATCCGGAACGTCCAGACTCGACCCGAGTTCGAGCGCCGGCGGGTGGCCCCGCAGCGTCGGCCACGACCGGTCGGGAGAGTGGGTCTTCAGCGCCGACCCGAACGTCGAAACCGCCGTCATCACGTCCCGCGGGTCGTCTGTCACCGTCACTGTCCCCGCCGGCTGCTCGTGGTGCGACCGGACACCGACGACTAGCTGGGTGGCCGACTCGGTGTCGAGCACGGTGTGGTTGTCCTCGAAGCGCGCCCGAACTCGGGCGTCACACACCTTCACGTACGTCTTCGCGCCCGGCGGCGACGCGTCAACCTCGTACGTTCCCCGGTCCAGCCACTCGCTGGACGCCTCGTCCTCCGTCCGGTGGACGGCCTCGCCGTCCTCGAAGAACACGGCGGGCCGGTACAGCGGGAAGTGGAGTTCGCTGGTCTCGATGCCGACGGCGGCCTGCACCGGCATCGCGAATTCGTCGGTCGACGCCGGCTCGGGCGATAGTTCGCGGTCGGCGCGGAGGTCGAACCGCTCGCTCTCGGCAGTGTCTACCACTCGGAGCGTCCGACCGTCACCGTCGACTTCGAACTGGATCGTCACGCTGTCCTCGTAGCTGCTTCCCCCCCACGTAGTCGCCGACGGGTGGATAAGCGTTGTCAGACCCGCGCGTGCTCCTACTGGAAGTCGTCGACCGTGAACGAGTTGGCTGGCTGGAGCCGGCCGTCTACGAGCAACGGTGATACGTGGTTCTCCACGAACCCGGCAAGATCGTCGTTCGACAGCACGAATGACGTCTGTCTCGCCGACCCGAGAGAGGGCGGACCTGACCCGTGGTTGAACGAATACAGACTGCCGAGCCCGTTCTCGCCAGTCGGGTACAGCGTCGACGAGAACTGGATCTCGTCGGCGTTGCTGTCGCCACCAGCTACGGGTGTCCAGAGGTCCGCCACGCCATTCGCACTCCGCCGAAGCGTGAGCGCTGGGTCGCCGAGGAGGGTGTACCGGCTCGTGTCGACCTCAGTCCGGTCGAGCACGTCCAGTACGGCGTACAGCGGGAAACCGGCATCCAGCAACATCGCCGCCTGATACCCGACCTCGCCGGCGACCTCGTCTTCGACATCGTCGACGGTGACGATACCACCCGCCGCCCCCGCCGTCAGCAACGCGAACCCCTGCTCGTACGAGCGACACCCGTTCAGGAAGAACGCCCCCACGCCGGTCATCGGCAGCGTCCGCACGTCCAGCTCCCCGTCCGGACACACCATCCCCCGCTCGGTCACGTGTCCCACGAAGTGCAGGAAGTCGGTGTCCTCCAGCAACGCCTCCCGCAACTCCACCGTCGGCAGCGACTCCGACACCCTGACACTCGTGTCCGCGAGTTCGTGGACACTGTAGGCGAGCTCGTCTGGGGCGTCCAGCCGCTCGTCGTTGTACACCACGTGGACGTCCAGTGGCCCCTCGCCGGACGGCCACTCGAACCCCCGTCGAAACGACCCTACCGTCGGGTTCGCCGCTTCCACCGCGAACCCCTCCCCGACCCAGGCGTGTCCGGGGGTGCCGGCGTCCTGCGGGCGGACGAACGTCGTGGCGTCGTCGGGGTCCTGCGCGAGCGACCGCGCCAGCGCGTTCGGCTCGGGCGCCCGCTCCACGCGCGACGGCTCCGGTGGCGGACTCCGAATGGCGGTGAGCGCGTTCACGAGGTGCGGCAGCGCCGCCGCGTAGCGCGCCTCCGGGGAGACGTCAGCTGTCAAGTGCCACCGCAGGAGCTCGGCGGTGACCGAGCGGGGGATGTCGAGGTACGCGGCCGTCCGTTCTGCCAGCGGTAGCTCGAACAGCCGCTCGTGGTCGAGGTTCGTCCGTTCGTCGACGACGTCGGCCTGCTCGTGACGGTACGGGTAGACACCCGCAGTCCGCACAGTTCCGTCCAGCACGAAACAGTGCTCGAGGACGTCGGCAACCTCGCTGGCGAGTGCGTCCGGGTCGAATTCGTGCGTTGTTCCTTCAGTGTGGAGCCGGGGCCGACTGCCCGGCTCGACGGTGGCGCCGAGGTAGTACGCCAGCGGCGCCACCGAGAAAATCGGCCCGTAGTCGGGTGGCACCTCGATGGTCACACCTGTCTCCGGCGGCGCGACGGCGTCCGGCACCTCGAGACTCGACCCGAGTTCGAGCGCCGGCGGATGTCCGCGCAGCGTCGGCCACGACCGGTCCGGAGAGTGAGTCTTCAGCGCCGACCCGAACGTCGAAATCGCCCGCATCACGTCCCGCGGGTCTTCGGTCGTCGTGACAGTGCCCGCCGGCTGCTCGTGGTGCGACCGCGCACCCACGACGAGTCTCGTTCCAGGGTCGACCTCGAGGACGGTGTGTCCGTCCCCGAACCGTGCCCGAACCCGGGCATCACACACCTTCACGTACGTCTTTACTGCTGGAACGAGCACGTCCACCTCGTACGTTCCCCGCTGTAGCCACTCGCTCGACGCCTCGTCCTCACTCCGGTGAACTGCCGACCCTTGCTGAAAGAACACCGCCGGGTTGTGGAGCGGAAAGTGGAGTTCTCCCACTGTTAGCACCACTGCCGCGTCGACGGGCCGCGAGAACTCGTCGGTCGACGCCTGCTCGGGCGATAGTTCGCGGTCGGCGTGGAGGTCGAACCGCTCGGCCTCCGTCGTGTCCCGCACGCGGAGCGTCCGGGCGCCGGCGTCGTCGGGCGCGACGTCGAAGTGTATCGTCACGGTGGTATGGGCCGGCACGCGGCCGACTGCTACGGCGTACTCGATAGAGCGTTGATAGATGTTTAGGTTCCAGCAGTTGCCGGCGGCGAAGCGACTTAGCCCCTGGCCGGCCCACCCAGTCGCATGGACCTGACACTCGACGGCGACGCGGCGCTCGTGACGGCATCGTCGAGCGGCCTCGGGAAGGCGAGTGCGGCGGCGCTCGCGCGCGAGGGCGCCGATGTGGTGCTGTGCTCGCGCAGCGCGGACCGACTCGAGGCGGCAGCCGAGGACGTCCGGGACGGGGCAGCCGGCGACGTCCACACCGTCCCGGCCGACATCACCGACCCCGACGACGTGGACGCGGTCGTGGAGGCGACCGTCGATGAGTTCGGCGGACTCGACCACCTCGTCACGTCGGCGGGCGGCGTGCCGAGCGGGCCGTTCCTCGAGACCAGCGAGCAGGACTGGTACGAGGCGTTCGACCTGCTCGTGATGAGCGTCGTGCGCACGCTGGACGCCGCCCACGAGCACCTCGTCGCTGGCGACGGCGGCACCGTCACCTGCATCACGTCGACGAGCGTCAGCGAGCCCATCGAGGGGCTCGTGCTGTCGAACGCCGTCCGGCGGGGCGTCGTCGGGCTGGCGAAGACCGTCGCCCGCGAGTGGGCGCCCGAGGTGCGCGCGAACGTCGTCCAGCCCGGTGCCCACGAGACGCCGCGCATCGAGGAACTCGTGGCGGCGTCCGTCGAGCGCGGCGAGTACGACAGCTACGAGGCGGGACTGGCGGCCTGGAGCGACGACATCCCGCTGGACAGAGTCGGCGACCCCGGCGAACTCGGCGACGTGGTGGCGTTCCTCGCGAGCGACCGCGCGAGCTTCGTGAACGGCGCCAGCGTGCCCGTCGACGGCGGCCGACTGCGGGGATGACAGTGGTTGCTCACACGAGGGATTCAGTCATCTCGAATACGGGGATATGAGACAGCCGAGTCAGTAAGCAGACCGGCGAATCCACCACGTAGATTCTATCAGCTACAGATTCGGTTTATCTGGTTCGGAAAAGAGAGAGGAACAAAATAGGGTCGCTCAGCATTTTAGGTTCCAAACTCACAGCCGGTTACTCGGACTGGATTGGAAGCCACAATCCCGGTAAGTGTGGCTCTCCCATCAGAACACATGGAGCGCACTGAGTACGCGATACTGGCGGTCATCGCGCTCGTGACCGTCGCCATCGGCGTGTTCACCACGAACCAGCCGCTCGGGGCGTTCTTCGTCGAGAGCTTCCGACAGTTTCTGACGACGACAGCCGCCATGGCCTGGATCACGTGGTGGGCGCTCGTCGTCGGATTCGCTATCGCGGGCGGCGTCGAAGCCTGGACCTCGAACGAGGAGGTCAGCGAACTGCTCGAGGGGCACGGACTCCGGGAGATCGGGTACGGATCGCTGTTCGGGTTCGTCTCCTCGTCGTGTTCGTACTCGGCCATCGCCACCGCGAAGAACCTCTTCAAGAAAGGCGGCTCCGCCGCCGCCACATTGGGGGCGTTCATGTTCGCTTCGACGAACCTCGTCATCGAGATCGGTGCCGTCATCTGGATACTGCTCGGCTGGCAGTTCCTCCTCGCCGACATCGTGGGCGGGTTCGTACTCATCGGGATGATGGCGTTCGGCTTCGTCTACCTCGTCCCCGACGAGGTCGTCGAGCAGGCTCGCCAGAACGTCCGCGATGAGAGAGAGCAGACGGTCCGGGACCCGGTCTGCGGGATGGAGATCAACCCCAGCGAGACCGAACACACCATTCAACACGGCGGTGAGACCTACCACTTCTGCTCGGCGTCGTGCAAGGAGAGCTTCGATCCTGAAGAGGCCAACACCACGATCATTCAACAGGCCACGTCGATGGAGGGCTGGAAGGCGCTAGCCGATAAGCAGTGGAAGGAGTGGGGGATGCTCTGGGACGAGATCGCCATCGGGTTCATCTTCGCCGGACTGATTGCCGGGTTCATCCCCGAGTCGGTCTGGACCGCCGTCTTCTCCGGTGCCACATTCGGTGTTCCGGTGTACATCTTCTGGACCGCGGTTCTCGGCGCGATCATCGGCGTCGCCACGTTCGTCTGCTCCGTCGGGAACGTCCCCTTCGGTGCCGTGCTGTTCAGCAACGGCCTGCCATTCGGGTCGGTTCTCTCATACATCTACGCCGACCTGATCGTCCCGCCCATCATGGACGCCTATCGAGAGTACTACGGGACGACGTTCGCTGTCGTCCTCTCGTTGATGATCTTCGGTTCTGCCGTGGTAACCGGGGTCATCATCCACTTCGTCTTTCTGGCTGCCGGAGTGATCCCGTCACCCGACAGCGTCCAGATAGCCGAGGTCGGGATCGAAATGAACTACAAGATGGTACTGAACGTGTTGGCAACGGGGCTGTTCCTGGTCCTCTACTGGCTGCATCGTGAGAGCGGAATGGACGAGAACCGCGGGGGCCAGGCCCACGCCGCGGACTGACGTATCCATCCCACATTCGACTGTGGCTGTCCGTCCGGAGAACAGGTTTCGAGTTCACAGGCGGTACGAGGCGGATGCCCCGACCCTTGAGGCCGGGGAGGAAGCCGACACCAGATGACACAAACCACGCTACGATGGCGGGACGACCCCCCGACGTGATACAGCTTCACACGGTGGCGAACGAACTCATCGAGGAGGCCGTCGAGAACGACTGTTCGCACATCGTGTTCGAGGACTTGACCAACATTCGGGAGAATATCCCCGAGGCGACGTGGCAACACGTCTGGGCGTTCCGACGCCTCTACGAGTACGTCGAATACAAAGCCAAAGAACACGGCGTCGAAACCGTGCAGGTTGACCCGCGCAACACGTCGAAGCGTTGCTCGACGTGTGGGTTTACCCACGACGATAACCGGAACGGGGAGTCGTTCGAGTGCCAGCAGTGTGGGTATGAGAACCACGCCGACTACAACGCCTCGAAGAACATCGGTTTGCAGTATCTCCGTCGTCGGCAAAACGCAGGCGATGGAGGCGCACCCGTAGATGTGCGCTTGAATCGCGGGACGCTGAACGTAAGCGGGGAGTACGCACCCCCTGCCTCAGTTGGGGGATAGAACGGGAGTCCACGCGAAAGCCTCGGGGCTTGACCCCGAGGCGATTTACGTGTCGTGATTCGACGAGTGGTACATACCCCGCTGAATCGCGCTGCTGACCCACTTGCAACGCCAGGTCCAGAACCGGGATAGCGCTACCGAGACCACTCAAAACAGCCCGTCGTCCGCCAGTTCAGCGACCACTTCGCGGACGCGCTGGGTGTCTTCTTTCGGGACGACGAGCACGCGGTCGTCGTAGGCGGCGACCACGAGGTCGTCGACGCCGACGACCGAGACGTGGTTGTCGTCGTCGCTGGCGACCACGTTCCCGGAGGCGTCGATGGTCGTCGCGTCCCCCAAGACAGCGTTCTCGCCGTCCAGCAGGCGGCCGAGCGAGTCCCAGGCGCCGACGTCGTCCCAGTCGAAGGCAGCGGGGACGACCCGGACGTCGCCGGCGCGCTCGAGGACGGCGTAGTCGACGCTGACGGGGTCGACGCGGTCGAAGGCGACCGCCGGGTCCGTCCCGGAGTCGAGGGCGTCCACGACCGGTGCGAGTGGCCCGCTGCGGGCGGCGTCGAGGAAGGCCGCTGGCCTCCACGCGAACATCCCGGCGTTCCAGAGGCAGCCCTGTTCGAGCAGGCGCTCGGCCGTCTCGGCGTCCGGCTTCTCGCGGAACACGGCGACCTCGCTGTGGTCGCCGCGGTCTTCGCCCGGCTCGATGTACCCGTAGCCGGTGGCGGGACGGTCCGGTTCGACGCCGAGTGTGACGAGCGCGTCAGTGCGTGCGGCGACGTCGATGGCCGTCTCGGCGGTCTCCCGGAAGCCGTCGCCGACGACGTGGTCGCTGGGGAGACAGAGCATCACCGCGTCCTCGTCGAATCTCTCCCGGACCTCGCTGGCGGCGTACGCGAGCGCCGGCCCCGTGTCTTTCCCGGCGGGTTCGGTGAGAACTGTGGCCTCGGGGACGGTCTCGCTGACCCGGTCGGCGTACTCGTCGCGCGTGACCGAAACGACGTCGTCGGCGAAGCTCGCGCGGTCGGCGGTGCGGCGGAGGAGGCTGCGGTCGTCGTCGTCGTCGTCGCCGAGCGCGAGGAACTGCTTCGGTCGGTGGCTGCGGCTCGCGGGGTACAGCCGGGTGCCGGTGCCGCCGGCGAGCAGGACGGCGACGACAGTCCGCGTCACGGCGCCGGTCCCCCGGTCGAGTGGTGCATGGACTGCAGTTCGACGGGGCGGCCCAAATGCCTGTCTCCGGCCGCCTGCCGACCACTTTCACCCCGGTTGCGGAGATTTAAAGGTGGTCGGGAGTCAACACCGATACGTCTCCCATCGAAACACACGCGGAGACGGACACACGACCATGAGCGACCTTTCAGATACGGCTCAGGAGGTCCACGACGACCTCTCGGAGCACGTCGACGCGACCGTCGACGACGTGGAAGCACGGCTGGAGAAACTGGTTACGGAGTACAAGGTCCCGGTAGACGAGGCCCGCCGCAGCGTCGAGAACCACTACCTCGACGAGGCCGGCCTCGACCGCGACGACCTCGCCGGCGGTGGCGGCAACGACACCGTCGAAGTCGAGGACGTCGACGAGGCCGAGCAGTGGGTGGACATCACGGCGAAAGTCGTGGAGCTCTGGGAGCCCCGCTCGGACTCCGTCGGGCAGGTCGGCCTGCTCGGCGACCCGACTGGTACCATCAAGTTCACGAAGTGGGCCAAGTCGGACCTCGCCAACCTCGAGGAGGGCAAGACGTACCGGCTCGGGAACGTCGTCACCGACGAGTACGAGGGCCGGTACTCGGTGAAACTGAACAAGACGACGACCATCGAGGAGGTCGACGAGGAGTTCGAAGTCGGCGACAACGAGGACGAGGTCGAGGGCGCGCTCGTGGACGTCCAGTCCGGGAGCGGCCTCATCAAGCGCTGCCCGGAGGAGGACTGCACGCGCGTCCTCCAGAACGGCCGCTGTAACGAGCACGGCGAGGTCGAGGGCGAGTTCGACCTCCGCATCAAGGGCGTGCTCGACGACGGCACGGACGTCCACGAGGTCATCTTCGACGAGGAAGCCACGGAGGACCTCACGGACATCGGCCTCGAGGAGGCCAAACAGATGGCCAAAGACGCCCTCGACACGACCGTCGTCGCCGACGAGATGCGCGCGAAGATTCTGGGGAAGTACTACCGGGTCACTGGGCCGACGTTCGGCCGCTACGTGCTCGCGAACGAGACGACGCTGCTGGACGACCAGCCAGACCCGGAATCCGTGCTGATTCGAGCGAGGTCGATGTAAATGAGTGGAGCACCTACCCGCGAGGTCGCGCGACGCGTCTTCGCAGCCGAGTTCAACGACGCCACGTTCACGTTCAAGGAGTCCGACGACGAGCGCGCGCCGCTGTACGCGCTGCTGCCGACGGGAGAGCGCTCGAACCGCGTGTTCGTCGCCGGGACGCTCACCGAGACCGAGGACATCGGCGAGGACTCGGAGTACTGGCGCGGCCGCGTCGTCGACCCGACGGGGACGTTCTTCGTGTACGCCGGCCAGTACCAGCCCGAGGCGGCGTCGACGCTGCGGGACGCCGAGACGCCGACGTACGTCGCCGTGGTCGGGAAGCCACGGACCTTCGAGACCGACGACGGGTCCGTGAACGTCTCCCTGCGGCCGGAGTCCATCACGATGGTCGACGAGGCCGTCCGCGACCGCTGGGTCGTGGAGGCCGCCGAGCGCACGCTCGACCGCGTCGAGGCCTTCGACGAGGAGGGCAACGAGTACGCCGAGCGCGCCCGCGCCGAGTACGGCGAGGACCTCTCGGCGTACCGGCAGGCGGTCCTCGACGCGCTGGAGGACTTCGATACAGAAGCAGACGTCCCGGCCGACGCGTGAACGTCTGACAAACGCTTAAGACGTTCCGGCCGACACTCCCTCGCAAATGGGGAACAAGAACAAGACCATCTCGTTCCGCGTGAACGAGGACGCCTTCGACGCGCTGCGGGACATCGCCGAGGAGCGCGACCTCTCGCTGTCCGCCGTCTTTCGTGACTACGTGGACACGCTGGTCACCCACGACGGCAAGGTCGAGGTGGTGCCCGAGAGCGGCGCGGGCGCCGGAAGCGGCGGCGGCGGCGACGGCGACGGCGACTTCCCGCCGACCGTCGAGGTGTCGAAGAGCTTCGTGCGCGAGCACGAGCGCCTCGAACTGGAGGCCGAACACCTCCGCGAACAGCTCGACGAGCAGAAGGCGTACATCGACCACCTCCGGGACCGGCTGGACGGCGAGGACGACGTCGAGGAGGTCGTCCACCTCGAGGAGCTAGACGACGAGGACGAACCCTACCAGCTCGGGTAGGGAGGGCGTCCCACGGCCGGGGAACCCTTTTTGTGTGGGGAGCTGAAGCGTCGGACGTGCTAGTCGAGTCACTCCAGGGGTCCAGTCGGGCCCGTGGACGCGTTCCGGCAGGCGCATAGCTACTGCTTCTCGCGGCGAACACGAGCAACGGCGTTCGAAGCGACGACCACCACCAGCGACGCCAGCGCCGTGACCGGGGGTGAGTGGCGTGCGGCGTAGCGACCTGTTCCTGCCCGCGACCCGGGAGACGCCCGGCGCGGGGTCCGAGGCGGCGAAGCTGCTCGTCCGTGCGGGCCTGATTCGGGGGTTCGGCAGCGGGCTGTGGGCGGTGACGCCCGCTGGCCAGCGCGTCCGGGCGAAGCTCACCGACAGGGTCGTCGCAGCGATGGACAGCATCGGCGGCCAGCGCGTGCGGCTGCCCGGCCTCCAGTACGCAGACCGCTGGCGGGAGAGCGGCCGCTGGGGTGGCTTCGAGGGCGAGATGTTCACGCTGGAGAACCGCGACGGGCAGGCGATGTGTCTCGCGCCCAGCCACGAGGAGGGCGTCGTCAACCTGCTGGACGGGCCGGTGCGGAGCCACCACGACCTCCCCCTGCTGGTCTACCAGGTCGAGTCGAAATTCCGGGACGACCACGCCCGGAACGGACTCGTTCGCACGAAGGAGTTCACGATGAAGGACGCCTACAGCGTCCACGCCGACGAGGCCGGACTCCGGGAGACGTACCGGGAGGTCCGGGCGGCCTACGAGCGCGCCCTCGACGACGTGGGACTGGAGTACGCAATCGTCGAGGCAGACGCAGGGGTGATGGGCGGCGCGACCTCCGAGGAGTTCGTCGCGCCCGTCGCGGACGCCGGCGGCGACAGCGACCGGCTCGTCTACTGCACGGGTGCGGGCTGTCGGTTCGGTGTCACCGACGAACACGACGGCTTCGACGAGTACGACGCGGACGACGCCTGCCCCGAGTGCGGCGGGTCGCTCGCCGCGAGCGACGGCATCGAGGTCGGGCACGTATTCCAGCTCGGCACCCGGTACTCCCAGGCGATGGACTTCACCGTCGACACGGCGGACGGCGACGAGCGCTCCGTCGAGATGGGGAGCTACGGACTGGGCGTCGACCGCCTGCTCCAGACGCTCGGCCAGCAACACGGCAGCCCCGACAACCTCGCGTGGCCCGTCACCGACTGGGGGAGCGTCGCGCCCTACCGCGCCGCCATCGTCCCCGTCGGCGACGACAGCGAGGTGCTAGGCGTCGCCGAACGCATCCACGACGACTGCGGGCGCGAGGACGTCCTGCTGTACGACGAAGATGCGGGGCTGTCCGTGGGCGAGCGCTTCGCCGAGAGCGGCCTGCTCGGCATCCCCGCCAAAGTCGTGGTCGGGAACACGTACCGCGAGGACGGCGTCGTCGACGTGGAGACGGCGTCGGGGACGGAGAAGCTGGCCGTCGACGAGGTGGCCGCGTTCGTGGAGCGGTTCGCCGGCAGCGGCAGTCGCGCCGCCGACAGCGGCGTCAGCGACTGAGCTCGCGCTTCTTCCGGCTGGCGCGGTCGGCCTGCTCGTGGCGGCCGTCTACCTCGGCGAGCTCCTCGACGGCCTCCAGCGTGCGGATGGCGTTGTCGAGGAACGAGTAGAGGTCGCCGGGGTAGGCGTACACCATGTAGTCGTCGGTCATCACGTCCACCATCGACTCGGGGTCGAGGCCCTGCGCGCGGAGGTCCAGCAGGTACTCCACGAACTTCTCCTCGGGGTGGCCGCAGTAGGGGTTCGAGTCGCAGTCGCAGTCCAGGAAGTCCTCGGCGAACTCCAGGACGGAGTCCCGGGTCGCGTCGTTCAGCTCGGAGAGGTCCCCGGTGAACAGGATGTCGAGGGTTGCACCGCTGAACGCCGACTTGGGGAACCGGGTGTCGAGCTGGGAGGCGATCTGCCGGTGGTTCTTCACGTAGATTTTGTCCGTGACGGCCACAGTCACCCGTCGATACGCCGGGTTCGTGGAAAAGCGTATCGTCTGCCCGAGGTCGTAACGTATTTGAATTCCAGCCTGCTACGACCGAGTGCAGTGTCCGGGGTAGGGTAGTGGACTATCCTTCAGCCTTGTGGAGGCTGAGACGCGGGTTCGATTCTCGCCCCTGGACCTTCTCGATACACTCGAACCGCGAGCGACTAGCTTGCTGTGTCGCGAGCGTTCGAACGTAGTGACGTCCAGCAGGCGAGATCGAACCCTGCCAGAGGCAGCCCGCGAGCGACCAGCGCGAGCGAGCAGGAACCTCTGGCTCCGGTTCGATTCTCGCCCCTGGACCGTTTCGCGACGAACGACCGCGTAGCGTTGTGTCTCTGGCCGCCAGTTCTGAGCGACACAGCGACGAACGACCGCGTAGCGTGTCGTTCGTCTGGTAGCCGGTCACCGTTTCAGCGCGCGAGACACGCGACAACTGATTAGGGAGTTCGAGCAAGAGGACCGAGTATGCATCGGCGAGCCCTCCTGAGTGGAGTCGCGGCTGCGTCGGCGGCGGCGCTGACGGGCTGTTCGACCGGACTGTTCGGCGACCAGTACGAGGACACCCGAGAGGTCGAGTTCGACCTGCCGGACGAGGACGCCTCGGTGAGCGTGCAAAGCGAGAACGGCGACGTGGACGTGTCGACGCACGACGGCGACCGGGTGTCGGTGACGGCGCGGCTGTCCGGGCCGAGCGAGGACCGGGTCGAGGGCGTCGAGGTCGCCGGGTCGCCCGGGAGCGGAGACCTCTCCATCGCACTCGAGGGGAGCACGCGGCGCGTGAGCGCGGACTTCGACGTGCAGGTGCCGGCAGGGACGCCGACGGGCGACCTCGAGACGAGCAACGGCGACGTCGATGTCCGAGACGTGGCGGGCGTCGGGTCGGCCAGTTCGGAGAACGGCGACGTGACGGTTCGGTCGGCCGGGCCGGTGTCGGCGGCCGAGACCGACAACGGTGAGGTCGCCGCCGACGTGCCGGCGCCGCTGCCCGGTGACGTGACGGTGGCGTCGAGCAACGGCGACGTGTCGGTGTCGCTGTCTCCGGACGCCGACGCCGAGGTGGTGGCGCGAACGGACAACGGCAACGCGAGCATCGAGGGGCTCGACCTCTCGGACGAGCAACGCGACGGCGACGAGGAGGAGGTACGGGGCGTACTCGGCGACGGCACACACGGAGTGCTGGTGGAGTCGGACAACGGGGACGCCGCAGTCGACGCGCTCTAGCTCTCGTCGTCGTCCTCGTCGTCGTCGTCCGTCCGGGTGACGCCGTCGAGGGTCGTGACGAAGTCGGCGCCGAAGGCGGTCGCGGGCGTCTGGTAGCCGCCGGGCGCGTCGCCGTCGAGTGTCCGTTCAGCGGCGGTGCTGGCGGCGTCGACGGTGAACGCGTACGTCTCGGGCGTGACCAGTCGGGAAACCGCCGTCTCGCCGGTGGCGTCGTTCCTGACTTCGCCCCAGACGTAGGCACGGCCCGTCTCGCGCTCGTCGGCATCGGGGCCGTCGACGAACCGCCGGACGAGCGACTGGAGGCCGTCCTGCACGGGGTCGGCGTCGAAGAGGGGCCCGAGGTACTTCGACGCCTTCAGTGCGCGACGAGCGCCCGACGGCACGGGGATGTACACCTCGACGTTCGGGATGCCGGTCGACCGATAGGCGGTGGCGACGTCGCCCCACGGGAACGTCACGGCGGTCCGGGTGCCGTTCCCGAAGTCGATGCGACGCTGGCGGTGCGCGGGCGGCACGGACAGCAGGCGCCCGTCGCGGCGGACGGCGCCACCCTCGCCGAGCTGGCCGACGGCGGTGGCGGCCGTCCCGGGCGAGATGCCGCCGTGTGGCTCGAAGCCCAGCGCGAGGTGGGTTGCGTCGGGCAGCCGCCCGACGAGGTGGGCGGCGAGGCAGTCGGTCGGGACGACGTCGAAGCCGACGCCCGGGAGCAGCGTCGCGCCGGCGTCGCTGGCGTCGTCGTCGCGCCGGGCGAGCGACTCGAAGACAGGAATCTCGCCGGTGACGTCGAGGTAGTCGACGCCGGCCCCGAGGCAGGCGTCGGCCAGCGGTTCGGCCGTCTCGACGAACGGCCCCGCGCAGTTCAGGACCACGTCGACGCCGTCGAGATGGCCGTCGGCGTCCTTGACCGGGAACGCGCGCGTCTCGCAGCCGAGCCGGGTGCCGACGCGGCCGAGCTTCGCGCCGTTCCGGCCCGCGAGCACCGGGTCGTGGCCGCGCGAGCAGAGTTCCCCGGCGACCAGTTCGCCGGTGTAGCCGTAGGCGCCGTAGACGAGCAGGGCAG
This sequence comes from Halobacterium rubrum, assembly GCF_021729015.1. Classification (GTDB taxonomy): domain Archaea; phylum Halobacteriota; class Halobacteria; order Halobacteriales; family Halobacteriaceae; genus Halobacterium; species Halobacterium rubrum. The sequence continues at coordinate 406,310 of NZ_JAJQQZ010000001.1, read as the reverse complement.
TCACGCCCTCGCCTAGAACGCCCGGGGTCTTGGCTGTGGGTGGCAGGCGGTCGGACGCGGCCCCCGCAGCCTACCGGCTGTGCAGCCGGGCGTCGGCGTGGCCGGCGAGGGAGTCGTGGAGGTCGGCGTAGACGGCCGCACAGCTCTCCTCGGGGCTGCGGTGGCTGGCCGGTTCGGTGAGCGTCGTCCAGTCGCCGACCAGCGAGAGGTGGCGGCGCGCCCGGGTGAGCGCGACGTTCAGCCGGCGCGGCCCCTCCTCGGGGTGTTCGAGGAAGCCGGCGTCGCTTGCGTCGTTGCTGCGCGCGAACGACACGACGACGGCCTCGCGCTCGCCGCCCTGGAAGGAGTCGACGGTGTCGACCGTGAGCGCGGGCCGGTCGAGGCCCCGGTCGGCGAGCACGCCCCGAATCTCGGAGACCTGTCCGCTGTACGCAGCGATGACGCCCACGTCGCCCGGGTCGACGCCGACGCCGAGGAGCGTCTCGACGCGGTCGGCGACGACCGACGCTTCCGCCGCGTTCCGGACGCTCGCGCCGCGCTCCTCCCGGCGCTCGTCCCCCGTGACGTCGAACAGGTCGACGGCGGAGAGGCCATCGACGGTTCGGTCGGCCGCCTCCGCGGCGGTCTCGAGGCGGCCGCCGTAGAACGCCTCGTCCGGGAAGCCGGCGATGGCGTCGTGCATCCGGTACTGGCGCGCGAGCAGGACGGCGACGTCGTCGCCGTAGCGGTCGACCAGCGTCTCGAACAGCGACGGCCGCATCTCGCCCGCCCCGCCCTCCCGGACGCCGTAGGGCGGGAGCTGGCGGTGGTCGCCGGCGAGCACGAGCGTCTCGGCGGCGTTCACGGCGATGGCGGTGGCGGCGCGGGACGCCTGCGTCGCCTCGTCGACGACCGCGACGTCGAAGGCGTCCTGGTCGAAGGCGGCGGCACCGTTCGTCGTCGCTGCGACCACGTCGGCCGAGTCGACGCCGCGCTGGCGGTAGTGCTCGTCGACCACCCGGTTCCGGGAGTGGCTGCCGTACCGCGCGACGTCGACTTCAGGGTTGTCGCCGAGCACGCCGTGCAGGGAGCCGTCGTCGACCTCGTCGGGCGTGCTGTCGCCGACGAGGAGGTTGTCGACGGCCTGATTCGAGTGGGCGGTCACGAGCACGCGCTCGCCGCGCGCGACAGACTCGGCGACGGCGGCGGCCAGCGTCCGCGTCTTCCCCGTTCCCGGCGGGCCGTGGATGCAGACCACGTCGTCGGCGGCGACCGCCCACGCCAGCGCCCGCTGCTGGTGGTCGTCGAGCGCGAGGTCGGCGCGCCGGCGGTTCGGCGGCCGCGAGAACGACAGGTCGCGCTCGCCTGTGAGCAGCCGGCGCTTCGCCGGCGTCTCCCAGACCGCGTCGAGGGCGTCCAGCCGGCGAGCGTACGGGACGGGATTGAGGAGGCCGCGCAGCCAGAACGGGTCGGCGTCCTCGAGCGCCGCGGCGACGCGCTCGGGGTCGTCGACGCGCTCCCACGCGGGCCGGAGCGTCACGAGGGGGCCGTCGACGCTCGCGACGCGGGCGGGGAACGGGAAGTCGCCGTGGAACGCGTCGACGAGCACGCGGTTGTCCGGGTAGAGGTCGAAGGCGGCGACGAGGTCGACGTCCGCCGGCGCGCCGCCGTCCTCGGGCGCGTACTGGACGCGCACGTCCGCCGGCCGGTCGGACTGGGCGGTCGTCGACACGAGCACGAACGGGCCGTCGACGGCGCGCTCGCCGACGAGCTGGCCGAGGTCGGCGTCGGCGTGCGCGTCGCGGGTCTGGTCGCGCTCGGCCGTCCGCTCGCCCCGGACAGTCTCGCGGAGGGCGTCGAAGAACGCGCGGCGGTCGCGGCCGGCGAGCGGGTCGCTGGCGCGAATCGCGTCTGGCACGTCGGCGCCCCCCAGCGGGTCGGCGGCGGCGGCGTCCGCGTCGCTGTCGGGAGCGTGGTCAGGGTGCCAGAACCGCACCCGGTGGGCGATTTCGGTGGCGACCACGTCGTCGAGAGGCGCCCGGCTGTTCGTGCCGCTGATGCCGAAGGTCTCGTCGAAGTAGCCGACTGCGTCCGCGTCGGCGTCCCAGACGACGTACTCGCTGGTCGGCGCCGGCGTGTCCTCGCCGTGCAGCGGCACGACCAGCCCCCGGCCGTCCTCGGCGGGGACGTCGACCACGTCAGCGGCCTGATTCAGGCACGCGCGCAGGTCGTCACCTTCGAGGCCGAGGTAGCGGCTGAGCGCCCGGAGGTCGTCGGTCGCGTACCGGTCGGCGCCGTGCAGCGACCACTCCTCGTACAGTGGTGTCGCGTCGGGCGCGTCGCCGTCGGTCATCGTGGACGGATTCGTAGGACGCTCCCCGAGAAGTACTTGCTGTCTCGCGAGAGCGGCGTCCGGCTCCGACAGGGTGAACCGCGCTCAGAACAACTTCAAGGCATGAATTCGGACGGCGGGCTGGTGTCGTTCGTCGCGGACGCAGCCGAGGGGACGGTGCGCGTCACCGACGGGGTCGAGTCCAGTGACATCCAGCTCGGCGTGGACGCGGGTGTGGACGTCACGCCCGCCATCACGGACCTATTCGTCTTTCCCGTCGACGCCGCCGTCTCGGTGACGACGACGCGGGTCCGAATCGACCCGAGCACGAAGGTGCTCGTTCGGGACAGCGACGGCGACCATCTGGGTGGGCTCACCTCCGAACCCAGGCGGTTCGAAGGCGGAACGTACTTCCTCGAGCTCGCCGGGAGCACGAAAACGTACCTGCGGGTCCGGGACGCCGCGTTCACCGCGAGGTACGAGTCGAGTGCGTTGGACACGGCCGCAGCGACAGTCGAATTCGACGACGAGACGACTGTGACTATCGGTGCGCGGTCCAAGCACACGCGTCCAGAGGCGACTATCGATGTGCCAGACGACCCGGCTGCGGTGGCGGAGGCCGTCTCCTATCTCGGGTCCTCGGTCAAGGAGTTCACCAGCGAGCGCTCCTGGCCGACACTCCGGGGCCACCCGCCAGCGATTCGCCCGAGCGACGAACTCGACGTACCGTCGCAGCTGTCGAAGCCCGACACGGGTGTCACCATCGAGGTGCCCGCCGAGTACGAGTACGTCTACCCCGTCGTACCGCTCGCGTTCTACTTCGGGGCCACGCTCGAAATCGGTGACAGCCCAGCGCTCCACCTGGACAACGGGTACAGCGAACCGCTGGAGACACCCGAGCGGTCCCCCGGTGAACACGTCGCGTCCGTACTGAGCCGGGCACTGTTCTTCGATTCGCTCGTCCGAATCGGGGGGTACTACTCGTTTCGCCGCCGGGAGTACGACCTCGTCGCTCCCGAACTCCCGTTCTATCCGCCGAACCTCCACGGCGAGCCACTCGCCGTCCAACTCCTCGAGTACCTCGAAGTCGACCCGGCCAGCGTAGACGGTCTGCGGCCCGCGTGGCCCTGCACCGCGACACTTCGGCCGCGCGTCGAGGACGCCGCGTTGCTGTCGTCGCTCGCGAACGAGCTCGCGCCGATTCGCGTCGCCAGTGGTGACACGTCAGCGGACCCGGACTGGGTGACTGACCCGGCGATTCGGGAGCTCGGAGCCGCGACGACCACCGACGAGGTGCCGCCGGGGTGGACGCGACTCGTCCCCGAAGCGTTCGTCGCGCAGCGGGAGCGACAGCTCCCGGTCCCCGAAGACGTGACGCTTGGGTTCGTGCTCGGGGACAGCGACCGAGCGGACGCGCTTCGATCGTCTCTGGACGCGGCCCGGAAGCCACAGGTCCGCGACGCGACCACAGTCGTCGCCGACAACGCGACGCCGGACGCACTCGGTCGCGTGCTCGACGCCGACCCCGACTTCCTCTACTGCGAGCCCGGGACTGACGCCGACGGAGCCGTCTCCGACGCAGAAATCGAGGACGCAGCCGACTCGTGGCCGTCGGTCGTCATGTTCGGGTGCTCGCTCTCGCCGTCCGCACAGAGACGCCTCTGTGAGAACGGGACACTCGCCGGTCTGACCGCAGACGGCCGGCTCTCGCCGAGTAGCGTCGTTCACCTGGTGGCGCCACTGGTAGCCAGCCACACGCTTCCGTGGAGCGCGGACCTCGCCGGCCTCGATTCGCCGCACCAGTTCTTCGGCAGTCCGGTGGCCACCCTCGTCCGGCGGGCTGACGGCATGTTCGCCACGACGACCGACGTCGAGTCTGTTTCCCGCGACGAGCACGTCGTCCATCGGAGCCTGCCCGCAACAGAGACGAACCCGCTCGGGAGTGTGGCTCGCGTGAACACCGAGTCCGTCGACGACGTCTACTTTCTCGCCGGCACGAGCGCGCCCGAGTCGTCGACGTACACCACCGAGGACGTCGTCGATGCGCTCGAAGACGACACTCGTACGCTCCGCCTGAACGGGACTCCCTATCGGGGTGAGTCCGAGCCGACGGCGGAGTTCGTTCGAAAGAGCGCACGCCACGAGCTCGAGCACCGACAGGGCTGAGCGGCCCCGTATCTGGTCGGGTGTGCCTGTGAATCGAGTCGACGCGTACAGGTCCCGGGTGGCACGCAGCCACCCACACCCGGTTTCGCCCAGAACCGAGGGCGCCCCACTGTTCAGCGACCGGAGGAGAGGTCGAGGTTCTCTCGGGGCGTCTGGTAGCCCGTGGACTGGATGATGTCGAAGGCGTTCATGAGGTCGGTGCGGGTGATGAGGCCGGTCATCTCGCCGTCGGCGTCGACGACGAGCAGCCGACCGACGCCGTGGCGCTGGAGCGCGTCGAGTGCGTCCGTGGCGTCGGCGTAGTCGGGGACGGTGTAGACGTCGTCGGTCATGACGTCCTCGACGCGCATCGCGTCGCGCTCGACGGCCTGCACGGAGCGGGCGTCGTCGAGGGTCACCATCCCGGAGACCTCGCCGTTGCGCAGCACGGGGTAGCCGGTGTGGCGCTGTTCGAACATGCGGTCCATGAGGTCGGCGACGGAGTCCCCCGCGTTGACGGTGTGGACCTCGCTGGCGGGTGTCATCACGTCCGCGACGGTGACGCCCTCGAAGGCGGCGTTCATGACCGTGCGCTGGGCTTCCCCGGAGGCACCGATGTAGATGAAGAAGGCGACGCCGATGAGAATGATGTTCAGCGAGAGCAGGCCGACGATGCCCATGACGAGCGCGAACAGCTTGCCGACCTCGGCGGCGATCTGGGTGGCGCGGGCGAACGGCCGGTTGCGGGCGAGCAGCGCGCGCAGGACGCGCCCGCCGTCCATCGGGAACCCCGGCAGGAGGTTGAACGCGGCGAGCGCGAGGTTCATCAGCGCGAGGTAGCCGAACACGAACCGCGCGAAGTCCAGCGACGACGGCAACACCTGGAGGGCGACGTAGGAGATGCCGGCGAGCGCGACGCTGACGGCGGGGCCGGCGAGCGCGATGTAGAACTCCTGGTCCCACTCCTCGGGCTGGTCGCTGAGGCTGGCGATGCCGCCGAGAATCCACAGCGTGATGGAGTCGATGGTGAAGCCGTACCGCATGGCGACGACTGAGTGCCCGAGTTCGTGGAGGACGACGCCGACGAAGAGCCCGATAGCAGCGACCGAGCCGAGCAGCCACTGGCCGTCGCCGGCGGTCAGGGACTCCGCGTTCAGTGCGGCGTCGAACGGCGGGCCGTTCAGCATCGATATCCACATGTCGACCTGCAGCCCGATGAGGTAGGCGAACACGGGGAGGATGAGGAGGAACGTGACGTCGAGTTTGATAGGGATCCCGAACACGCTCCCGATACGGAAGCCTCGCATGGGAGTAGCTACCAGTCGACCCCTGTTAAGTCCGGGGGCGGCGGTGAGGTGCCGAGCACCGCAGCCGCCGTGGTTCCCCAGTCACCAGGCCGCGTCGAGGATCGCTTCGGCGTCCGCCGCCGTGAACTCGAGGTCGGGCGGCGCGTTCGCGACGAAGGAATCGGCGACGGTGGCCTCGGCCACGTCCGGGAAGTCCTCGGGCTCGGGGCCGTCGACGTCCCGGAGGCGGCTCGGCAGGTCCAGCGCGTCCCGGACGGCCTCGACCTCCCGGACGACGGCTGCTGCGGGGTCGTCGTCGTCGCCGTCCGCGACGCCGAGCGCGTCGGCGAGCAGGTCCCGGCGGCCGTCGACCTCGTCGAAGAGGTAGTCGAGGACGTGCGGAGCGACGATTGCGTGCGCGACGCCCTGCTGGAGGGTGCCCGTGCGGGTGAGGCCGTGGCCGAAGGCGTGAATCAACGAGAGCGTGGAGCCGTCGGGCCGCGAGATGCCGTACTGGACGAGCAACAGCCCCTCGAGGACCGGCTCCAGTGTCTCGGGCGTCGGGCCCGTGTCGCCGAGGTCGCGGAGGCCGTCGGCGAGCAGCCCGAGCCCGCGGCTCGCCGTGGCGTCCGTGACCGGGGTGGTGCTGGCGGCGTACAGCGTCTCGACGCCCTTGTCGAAGCCGTTCATCGCGGAGCCGGCGAGCACGGACTCCGGGGTGGTCGCAGCGAGGTCGGGGTCGGCGACGACCGAGGCCGGCATCAGACGGCGGTCGCCGACACCGCCCCCGGTCTCCTCGTCGACGGAGCCGGATTCGGGACCGGCGGTGATGCCCGCGACCTGCGAGACATCGGCGCCGGCGAGCGTGGTCGGAACGGCCACGACCGGCGGCAGGTCGCCGTCCGGGAGCGGAATCGTCCCCGTGTCGGCGAACGCCCGGAAGACCGCTTCTCTCGGCTCGCCGGCGGCGGCGAGGACGCTAGCGACCTTCGCCACGTCGATACTGCTGCCGCCGCCCACGACGACGAACGCGTCGGCGCCCGCGTCGGCGAGACGGTCGGCGGCGTCGAAAGCCGTGGCGAGGCGCTTGTCCGGCGTCGTCTCGGCGAAGACGCCCGCCAGCCGGGCGCCCAGCCCCGCCCGAACCGGGTCCATCACTGCGGGCGTGGTGCCGACCGTCGAGCCGGTGACGACGAGCGCGCTATCGAGGCCCCGAGCGGCGAGTTCGTCGCCGAGGTCGCGGGCGCTCCCGGCACCGAACCGCAGCACCGGCGACTCGTAGTCGAAGCGGAACGGGCTCCCGGTTCGTGGGTCTCGCTGGCTGTCGGGTGCCATCAGTCGTCCCCGTAGCTCGGCGGGTCGAACGCCGGGAGTTCGGCTTCGATGCGCTCGCGCTCGTCCTCGAGCCACTCGGGGAGGACGAGATTCGACCCGAGGTCCTCGACGGCCTCGTCCGCGTCGAACCCGGGGCCGTTGGTCGCGATCTCGAACAGCACGCCGCCGGGCTCTCGGGCGTAGACGGACTGGAAGTACTTCCGGTCGATGACGCCGCTGGGCTGGAGGCCGTGGGACTGGTAGGCTTCCCGGTACTGCTCTTCCTCGTCGGTGTCCTCGGCCTGGAACGCGACGTGGTGGACGGTGCCGATACCCATCCGACCCCGGGACTGGTCGGTCTCCACGAGGTCGAGTCGGGAGTGGGGGCCTTCGCCCGGCGCGCGGAAGCGCCGCCGGCCGTCCTCGTCGCCGACGTGCTCGTAGCCGAGGACGTCCGTGAGAATCTCCGCCGTCGGGCCGAACTCGGCGACGGCGAGCGTGACGCTGTGGAACCCCCGGAGCTGGTGCTCGGCGGGGACGGGGCCGTCTTCCCAGGCGACCGTCTCGGCGTCGGCGGCAGAGTCGCTGGCGACGAGTTCGAGACCGATGCCGTCCGGGTCCGCGAACTGGAGGACGGACTCGCCGAAACGCTCGGTCTCCTCGACGTCGACGCCCGCCTCTCGGAGGCGGTCCCGCCAGAAGTCCAGCGAGTCGGGGGCGACGAGGTAGGCGGTGTGGCTGGTCTGGCCCGCGCCGAACTCGCCGTCCCGGCCGCGCTCGCCCCACGGGAAGAACGTGATGTTGGTGCCCGGCGTCCCCTCGTGGTCGCCGAAGTAGAAGTGGTACGTGCCCGTGTCGTCGTGGTTCACCGTCCGCTTGACGAACCGCAGGCCCAGCGTCCCGACGTAGAAGTCGGCGTTGTCCTGCGGGTCGCCCGCGATGGCCGTGACGTGGTGGAGTCCGGGGGTAGTCGGCATACCCGTCACTATCTGCCACAGCCCCCTATGTCTAGCCGGACGGCGCCGTCACCGGGGGACGAGTGGGTTACCACCGGGCGCGACCGTCAGGTAATCGTTAACACGCCAGCCGGCCAACGGGGCGTATGACCTGCCCGCACCTCGAGTACCGCGCAGACGGCGACGGGCGGTCCTTCGACACGCCGAGAGCGTACTGCGCGGCCGCCGAGCAGTTCGTGCAGGCGATGCGCGCGGACGTCTGCAACGACCGTTACAACCTCGACCACGCGACGGACTGCGAGATATTCCGCGCCCACGAGTCGAGGGACGACACGACACTGGACGACGGACCGGAGGGCGGCCAGTCGTGACCTACACCGACTACCTCGCCGGCGAGCCCGTGATTCTCACGGCGGCGCTGACCGGCGGCGTCCACGGGAAGGAGGCGAACCCGAACCTCCCGGAGACGCCCGAGGAGATCGGTCGCGCGGCGGCAGCCGCCGAGGAAGCGGGCGCGGCGGTCGTCCACGTCCACGCCCGGACGGACAGCGGCGAGCGCTCGTTCGCCACGGAGCGCTTCCAGGCGATAGACGACACCATCCGCGACCACGCCGACGACGTCGTCATCCAGCACTCGACGGGTGGGACCGGAGCGCCCGACGAACTGCGACACCAGCCCCTCAGGACGGACCCCGCGCCCGAGATGGCGAGCCTCGACATGGGGCCGCTGAACCGCTACGACCACCTCACAAGCGAGAACACCCGCGGCCTCGTCGACTCGCTGCACGCCGAGATGGTCGAGCGCGGTATCAAGCCCGAACTCGAGGTGTTCAACGACGGCCACCTGAACGAGGTCCACGGCCTCCTCGAGCGCCGGGAGCTGGCCGACCCCGTCTACGCGACGCTCATCTGTGGCCCCGGCACCCTCACCCGGCCCCGGCCACGGAACTTCCTGAACCTCGTCTCGAACCTGCCCGAGGGCGCGGCGTTCAACATGCTCGGCTTCGGCCGCCACCAGCTCCCGTTCGCGACGATGGGCGTCCTGTTCGGCGGCCACGTGCGCGTCGGCCTGGAGGACAACGTCTACTACGAGGCCGGGGAGCTCGCCGAGAGTAACGCCCAGCTCGTCGAGCGCGTCGCCGGGCTCGCCGACGAACTCGGGCGGCCCGTGGCGACGCCGGACGAAGCCCGCGAGCTGCTGGGGCTGCGGGGACGGGACGGCTGAGTCGAGCGGCGGGGGGCCGGGACGGCTAGCCCTAAATCCCGGGCCCGCGAACGGTTCGGTATGACCGACACACCACACGTCGTCAAGCGCGGCGAGGACGCCGAGTACGAGAGCGTCGGGGCGGCCGACGGGATGCGCAAGGGCGTCCTGCTGGACGAGTCCGACGGCGCACCGCACTTCGCGATGCGCCGGTTCGAACTCGACCCGGGCGCGAGCGTGCCCGAGCACACCAACGAGGTCGAACACGAGCAGTACGTGCTCGCGGGCAGCTACACCGTCGGCATCGAGGGCGACACCTACGAGGTCAGCGAGGGCGACAGCCTCCTCATCCCGGCGGGCGCCGTCCACTGGTACGAGAACGACGGCGACGAGACGGGGGCGTTCGTCTGCGTGGTGCCCAATGGTGACGACGACATCCAGCTAGTCGACGAGTAGGGCGTCTCAGAGCTCGAACTCGCCGTCGACGATGCTGGCCGTGACCGCCGCCGTGTAGTCCAGCAGCGGCTCCCAGTCCGAGTCCTCGCCCGCTTCGACCTGCCGGGCGTGGATGTCCTCCCAGACGGCCGCGAGGCCGAGCGCCGCGTGCGCCCGGTAGAAGCGGTCGTGGTCGAACGAGAGCCCAGTCTGGGCTTCGTAGCGGTCGACAAGGTCGCGGCGGCTCGGGCTCCCGGGCCGGCTGGCGTACCGGTAGAAGCCGTGTTCGGCCGCCGCTTCGACCTCCCGGACGGCCTCCGGGTGGTCGTCGCCGTATCGCTCGCGGATGCCGTGGAGGGCGGGCGTCGGGTCGCCGTCGTCGCGCCAGTAGAACAGGAGGTAGCCGAGTTCCGTCCGAGGTTCGGCGAGCGTCGCCGTCTCCCAGTCGAAGACGCCCGTGACCTCGGGCGGCGTGCCGTCGCCGAAGAAGACGTTCCCGGACTTGAAGTCGCCGTGCGTGAGCCGGGTCTCGTGAGTCGGGGGTGCGTGGTCGCGGAGCCAGTCGACGACGCGCCAGAGGTCGGGGACGTCGCGGCCGCTGGCCGCTGTCGCGCGGTCGAGGCGGTCCGCGAACGACTCGACCTGCTCCAGCGGCGCGTTGCGCTCACAGACCCCTTCAAAGCGCTCGGCGGGGACGGAGTGCACGTCGGCGAGTGCGTCCACGAGTTCCTCGCCGACGGCCCGTCGACCGGCCTCGGTCTGGAAGCGCTCGGGGAGCCGATTCCCGACCGGCACCGGCTCGCCGTCGAGGAACTCCGTGACGACGAACGGGTCGCCGAGGACGGACTCGTCCTCGAAGTAGGCGACCGGCTCGGGGGCGGGGACGCCAGTATCGGCCAGCGCCTCAAGCACGCGGTACTCCCGGTCGAGGTCCACGAACAGGTCGCTGTCCCGCATCTCGCTGGCCTGCCGGACGACGTAGGCGTTCTCCGTCGAGTCTGTGGAGACGGCGACCATCACGTTCAGCGAGCCGTCGAGCACCTCGGTGTCGGTCACGGGCTCGCCGAGCTCGTCGGCGAGGGCGGCTTCGAGGGCGTCGAGGGGGAGGGCGTCGTCGGTCATCGTCGGGGAGAGCACGCCCGCCGTAAAACCGTTCCCGGTGCCGTGGGTCGCGCTGACGTGGCTCCGGGCGGCGCTCGCGCGTGGCACTGCCAGACAAGCGAACCGCTGAAATACCGGCGTCCTGTATGACTGTCCGTGTCTGAGCAGGTCCAGCGCGTGGACACGCTGTTCCTCCACGAGACGGGGGACGACTACCTCGCCGTCGCCAACCGCGACGGCGACCGGCTGTTCCGCGCGAAGCTGGAAGTGGCGGAGAAGAGCCCGGGTCCCCGACCGGCACGGTTCCGCGTGAAGACGGGCGGCGGCGAGGAGCCGCGCAACCCCGAGGAGTTCGTGGAGATCGCGCGCCGCGCCGGCCGTATCCGCATCAGCCAGCAGACGACGACCACCGGTCGCGAGGAGCTGCGTGAGATGCTCGACGCCTACCAGCTCGGCGCGAAGGTGGTGCGGACGTGCCGGTACTGTGCTGGCAGGGGCCGGTACTCGCCGCTAACGTCGGAGACGGCCATCGAAGCCGACGGCGAGTTCATCTGCCGCGACTGCGCGGTCCAGGAGCTGGAACGCGAACTCTCCTTCTCCGGGTCGGTGTCCGGCGCCGCCCAGGACCGCCTCGAGGAGCTGCTGTTCGAGGAGCAGGACCTCGGGAAGGTGACGGGGCTGCTGGGCGGCGACCTCGACCCCGACCTGACGAAGTACGACGAGGTGTCGGCGACCACGGACGAGGTCGACCCCGTGAAGGTCTCCGAGCTGGACCTCCACCCGGACGTCCAGGGGCTCTTCGAGGACCGCTTCGAGGAGCTGCTGCCCGTCCAGAGCCTCGCCGTCGACAACGGGCTCGTCGAGGGCGACGACCAGATGGTGGTGTCCGCGACGGCGACCGGGAAGACGCTCGTCGGCGAAATCGCGGGCCTCCACCGGCTGAAGTCCGGGAACGGCAAGATGCTGTTCCTCGTCCCCCTCGTGGCGCTCGCGAACCAGAAACACGAGGACTTCGAGGACGAGTACGGCCACCTCGCGAACGTCACTATCCGCGTTGGGTCGTCCCGGATTCGGGACGACGGGCACGCCTTCGACCCGTCGGCGGACATCATCGTCGGCACCTACGAGGGCATCGACCACGCGCTGCGGACCGGCCGGAACCTGGGCGACATCGGGACCGTCGTCATCGACGAGGTCCACACCCTCAAGGCCGAGGAACGCGGCCACCGGCTCGACGGCCTCATCTCGCGGCTGAAGTACTACTGCGAACAACGCCAGCAGCAGCGCTCGAGCTACGACGGCGCGCAGTGGGTGTACCTCTCCGCGACCGTCGGCAACCCCGGCGAACTCGCGGGGAAACTGCGCGCGAACCTCGTCGAGTTCGAGGAACGCCCCGTCCCCATCGAGCGCCACGTCACGTTCGCCGACGGCTCCGAGAAGCCCGACATCGAGAACAAGCTCGTCCGCCGGGAGTTCGACCAGGAGTCCTCGATGGGGTACCGCGGCCAGACCATCATCTTCACGAACTCCCGGCGGCGCTGCAACGAGATCTCCCGCAAACTCGACTACCCCTCGCGGCCCTACCACGCCGGCCTCGACTACGGCGAACGCAAGTCCGTCGAACGCCAGTTCGGCGACCAGGACCTCGCCGCCGTCGTGACGACCGCCGCGCTCGCGGCCGGCGTCGACTTCCCCGCGAACCAGGTCATCTTCGACACGCTGGCCATGGGCATCGAGTGGCTCTCCGTCCAGGAGTTCGAGCAGATGCTCGGCCGGGCTGGCCGCCCCGACTACCACGACCGCGGGAAGGTGTACGTCCTCGTCGAACCCGACGCCTCGTATCACTCCTCCATGGAGGGCACCGAGGAGGAGATCGCGTTCAAACTCCTCAAAGGCGACATGGAGGACGTCGTCACGCACTACGACGAGGACGCCGCCGTCGAGGAGACACTCGCGAACGTCACCGTCGGCGGGACGGCCGCCAAACGCCTCAACGACCGTATGGTCGGCGACGTCCCCACCAAGCACGCGCTCGGCAAACTGCTGGAGTACGAGTTCGTCGACGGTCTCGAACCGACCGACCTCGGCCGCGCTGTCACCACGCACTTCCTCGACCCCGACGCCGCCTTCCGCATCCTCGACGGCGTCCGCAAAGGCCACGACCCCTACCGCATCGTCGCCGACCTCGAGCTCCGCGACGACGACGAATAACCCGAATCCCGGCAGCACGAACGTCTAACTACAGCACACCGACGACCAGCGGCAGCGCCGCCAGCCCCGGCGCGAACGCGACCCCCACGTACGCCAGCAGAATCACGAGCACGGCGCCCGGGAACCCCGCGATAGCCACGACCAGCAACGCCAGCGGCGTCACCGCCACCTCCGCCCCCAGCGCCTGCGCCAGCAGTATCACCACCAGTCCCACCACGGCGTTCACCACGAACGGCTTCACCGCGCGAATCACCCGGTACGCGCCGAACAGCGCCGCCAGCACCAGCGCCACCAGCGCGAGTTCGAGAGTCGTCGCCATACGGCCGGTGTCGCCGTCGAACGCGAAAACCGTTGTGGCCTCCCGAACGAAACGCTTAGGCGTACCCGCGGTGTACCTCGGCGTGCGGGACCGTAGGGTAGCTTGGTATCCTTCGGGCCTTGGGTGCCCGTGACCCCGATTCAAATTCGGGCGGTCCCATACTATTTAAGGCAGAGACGGCTTTTATTGCCGGTTCTCGGCCGTTCTGCGAAACCGAATAGCGCCGAGTCTCGACGGGGGTGGTCGGCGTGAGCGCACCCGCCGAGACCACCGACGAGCAAGATATCTGTCGCTACTGTGGCGGCTTCATCGAGTCCGCCGACCAGCTCTGTCCCGCGCTCGACCGAGGTGAGTGCCGCCCATGACCCGCCGGTTCTGCGGGGACTGCGGCGCCCGCCTCCGCCCGGCGACGTCTCCCGGCGGCATCCCCCGGCGCGTCTGTCCGAACTGCAGCGACGGCCCGGCCGAGGTGTTCGCAGGCCCATGAGCCGCGCCCAACAGCCGCCCGGCGGCCCACTCGACGGCTATCTGGCCGACCCGCCGGAGCTGACATTCCCCGAAGACTGGACGCTGTCGGGCGCGTGGCAGCGTGCTCAGAGCGCCGAGGCCCACTTCGGTCCGGTCGACGACGCGCACTTCGACGTGCTGCTGGAGCGCGAGAGCGGCGACTGGGGCGACAAGCACCGCGTGCTGTTCGCCATCCAGAGCGGCCAGCTACGCGCCGACTGCGACTGCAAGAGCTTCCAGCACCGCCAGTGGTGCGCGCACGTCGCTCACCTCTGGTGGCGCTGGAGCCGCGACCAGCTCGGCGTCCGCGACCTCGACGCCGACGACACCCACCTCAGTCCGCCGTGGTGGCTCACCGTCGACGATGCGGAGGCAGCGCGCGCATGAGCGGGCACGCCCGGGAGCGCGCGAGCCTCTCTCTGACTGGGGGAGGGGTGTCCTACATACTGCAAGCGACCACCCGAACCCCCGCCACGTGTGGCGGTTCGAGTGCGTATGACGGCGGCCGTCTGTGTCATGCGGAGGTGCGTGTCTGATGGGGCGCATGGAGAGCGACGAGTCCAACACCCAGCGCGTCACCGTCCGCGTGCCGGCCGACCTCCTCGAGGAGTACGACGACATCCTCGACGACCAGGACACCAACCGCAGCGAAGCAATCCGCCAGCACATGCGGAAGACCGTCTCGACGCCGACGACCGACGGTGGGCTCGTCCCGCCAGAGGACGACGACACGCTCGCGGCCGCCTACAAGGAGCTTCGCCGGCTGACGACCGACGGCCGGTCGCTCCCGCTGACAGAAGCACGGAGCGTGCTGGCGTCGAAGCTCAACCTCCCGAAAGAGAGCGTCCCGCGACGGGTCCTGAAGCCGCTGAACGAACGCGGCTACCTCACGCGGACCGGCGACCCGGTCAACCAGCCGCACATCCGCGTACGGTAAGACCAGCACCGAAGCAGGCGTCTAACTTTCTGAAGCCACGTTGGCGGGTCGAATATGACATCGGCGTCCAAGATCGACCGAGAAGAACTTCGGTCAATTGCCGACGAGGGTTTGATGACGAACCCGTACAACGAGTTTGAAACTCTGGTCCAGAAGGTAGAGACGCTCAAGACCTACCTCGTTCGTGCAGCTAGCGACGAGCGAGAGGTTACCTACGGAGATGTGTCCTCGAACTGCGGCATTCACCCGACACGTCGCGGCGTTCTGCTGGGATTTCTCGGCATACACGAGGATCGACTCGACGATCCACCACTTCCAGCAATCGTTGTAAGCGCTGAAGACGGGAAGAAGGTGGGTGACGGCTACTGGGTGATGGTTGAAAAGACGGATGGACTAATCGATGTGACTCCGGACAGCGAGGCTGCTCGGCGAGCACTCTGGTGCGTACATCGGAATTCCGTTTTCCGTGAGTGGGGCGAACGTCAGGCTGCTACGCGCTGACTGTCGGTTCTGCCTGCTGGCAGAACGCTGGTTCCTCCATGTACGCCGGAAAGTCGTGGACGTCGGTCCGGACGACCTGCCAGGCGCCGCGGTCGAAGCGCTCGACCCGCAGCATCGTCTCCTCGATCTCGAGCGGTTCGCCGCCCCGACCGCCCGATACAACACCTTCGTCGCGAAGCTCGTCCAGCGGCAGCGAGACGCCCGCTGACGTACCGCCGATGGACACCAACTGGTTCATCGCCATGACTACAGTTTCCTCGTAGCCCGGTAACCCGTTAAACGTTGCCGAGACTTTAGTCAGACCCCAGTATTCCGGGTCGCTTTGCGCGTCTCGCGCCTGTTTCTCCGTCGAGGTGACCTACCCCTGAGTGAGACTGTAGAGTTCGGTTCCATGCAGGCGGCCAACGCCTTCAGAGATGACTACGAGGAGTACGTCTGTCCCGTCGACGACGACAAGCGCCGGAAGACCGTGGCGCTCGTGTCGGACCCGCCCGAGCACGTGCTGGACCGGGCGCACGTCGAGGCCGCGAGCGGCCGGAGCGAGCGCGCGAGCGGTGCCGGCCAGATTGAGCTGACCGATGCCGAGAAAGACCGGCTCGGCCCCTTCACGGGTGACAACTCGTACCGGAAGGCGGCCGCCGCGAAGGCGATCTTCCGCGAGGAGGGCGTCGACGACTGGACGAGCTACTACGACGAGACGCTGACCGTCGACGAACACCGCGACCTCGCCGAGCGAGCCGCCCGTGACGGCGGTGGTGGCCGCCGCCTCGACGCCGAAGACTCGGCCGACGACCGCCTCGGCCGCGCGGAGAAGGCAATGGGCGAGGAGTGCGACCACGCCCGCGACCACTGCCAGCACGGCGACCCCGACGCCTGCGAGTTTCTCAGCGAGGCGTGCGGCTACGACGACGAGGAGGTAGCCAGCATCCTCGACGACGCCGACGCCAGCACCGAGCAGGAGATCGAGGGCGAGGCCGCCGGCGCACTCGGGCGGGCGTGGCAGGGCTACAAGGCCGCCATCGCCCGGCTCGCAGCGGAACTCGACGACGCTCTGGAGGCAAAACAGAACGCCGAGCAGGCGGCCGCCGCCATCAACGCGATTCGCGCCGACCACGGCCAGGAACCCATCGAACTGGAACGACTCGAAGAACTAAGCGACCGGCTCGCGGCCGAGGGCGACACCGCCCACGACGCCGAGGGCCACACAGAGCGGCAGAACACTACATGAGCAAGCAACCACACTGGTGCCCGGTCTGCGACTACGGCGGTGGCGCGTCGCTGGCGAGCGTGCGCTCGCACATCAACGCCGAGACCAGCGAGGGCCACGACTGGAACACCCTCAAGCCCGAGGTTCACGCCCAGGGCGAAGAAGAGCAGGGAGAAGGCGCCGGAGAGCAGGCCGAAGCAGCCGAAACCTCGCCTTCGGAGCAGGTCGAAACACCCCCTGAAGGCGCTGCTACCGACGGCTCCGACGACGGAGAGGGAGAACAGGACGGAGAGCAGTCTGAAGGCGCCGAATCTTCGCCTTCAGAGCAGGCGGAAGACGGCTCTGAGATGGCTACACCAGAGGAGTACGAGCAACAGCAGCAGGAACAGCAGGCGGAGAGCAGCGACGAAGGCGAGTCGTCTGGCGATTCGCCTAGCGACGGCGAGCAATCGGGTACAGCCGACGAGGGCAGCGGCCTCCCAGCGCCCTCAACCCGCACCGTCCTGCTCGTTGTCGGCGCTGTCGCGGTCGCGGCAGTCGTCTACTACGTCGTCATCCACGACACCGACGACGGCCCCACATCGGCCGCAGGCACCGCCGAGACGCCTGTCGATGAGGAAGAGGAGACCACCGGTGACCAGTCGAGCAGCGGCGATACGGAGGACCTCTGGGAATGACCGACCAGCAGCAGGCAGAAGGCGCCGAAGAGCAGCGCGAAGCAGCCGAAACCGAGGAGAACGAGGGCGGCGAGGAGCAGCCCGACATCGACCCCGACGAGCGGGCCGACATGGGCGGGCTCGCCGACCTCGCCGAGCAGGTCGAGGAGGAGGCCGGCGCCGACGCCGACGACGACCAGGAGGACGCCGACAAGCCCGAGCAGGCCGACGCGAGCGACGGCAGCGCCCCAGTGCCGGCAGCCGAGACGGGCACGACCGACTGGGGCGACCTCTACGTCGGCACCGTCACCACCGGCCTGAATGCCGTCATCGACGAGTACGGCGACGAGGACGCCGACCACATCGACGAGTCGCTGGCCCGCGATCTCCACCTCGACGAGTACGTCAACGACTGGATGGCCCAGCAGGGCAAGGCCGAGATGGACCCCGCACAGGGGATGCTCGTCGCCACCGCCGCCCTCTGCGCCACCGTTCTCGTCAGTCGCACCGACCTCCCAAACAAGGCAGTCTCGAAGCTCCAGCAGGACGATGGTTAACCCACTCAGCGCAGCGAAAGCGCAGATGACCGAAGCGACCGGCGCACAGCTGTTCGACCAGTTCCGCCCCCAGATGCAAGCCCTCTCGCAGGTCGTCGCCCAGCGGGAGCGCGCCCAGCTCCAGCTCGCCCAGCGCCTCGCCGACGCCAGCGACGCCGACGTCTCCGTCGACGAACTGCCCGACGTCGAGGAACGGGCCGCCCAGCTCGAAACGATGGCCGAGCGTGCCAGTCAGGCCGACCTCGTCGGCTGGTACTTCGAGGAGTTCGCCCCCGACTACCTCGACGAACCGGCCCGGGCGAAGCCCTACGCCGGCCTGAACGACGACGAGTGGCAGGCTCAGAAGCAGGCGTGGGCCCAGAACTACCGCAGCACCTCCCCGGAGGCCGACGCCTACAGCGACGACGAACTGGCGGCGCTGCACGTCGAGAACACCTTCGGCGTCCCCCTTGAGGAGTTCCGCCAGAACGTCGTCGACTTCCGCCCCGGCGAGGCCATTCAGGACGTCCTCACCACGAACCTCCGCACCGTCGAGGCCGTGATGACCGCCGTCGCCGATGACATGGAGGGGTCGGCGTGACCTACACCGACGGCTTCGACGCCGACGGCATCGCCGACGAGCTGGCGTACGCCTTCACGGCGTTCGTCACCCTGATGGCGGTCTTCGAGATCGTCCGGTCGCTCACCGCCAGCAGCGAGCCCACCCGGGAGCCGACCGAGCAGTCCGTGACCCTCAACGAGGACGCCCTGCGGCGTCTCGAGGACGGTCAGCCCGTGACGATTCGGCGGTGGCACGGCCGCGACCTCGAACTCTCCGGCACGCAGGTCATCGACGTCGAAGCTGTCGAGGACGCGGAGGAGGGCGAGTAAGCCGTGCACGGGCTGTTCGGAGCGAAGTCCGGCTGGGGGAAGTCGTGGTATCTGCAGGCGTGGATGGAGACGAACGCACCCCGGTACGACTACTTCGTCTGCCTCGACTACAGCGACGAGTTCCGCGGCCTCGTGAAATCTGGGCTCGCAGCCCACTACATCGTCGGCCCCCGCGAAGCCGAAGCGTTCGGCGTCGACGAGTGGGTGCAAGCACTCCGCCAGAACCCCCGGCTCGTCCTCGCCCGCCACGAGCTGGAACCCGAGGAGTGGCGCGAGCAGGTCGTCGCGCCCGTCATCCGTGCCGCGCGCCGGCTCGCCCAGTCCTCGGGCTCGTCGTCGGCGCTGACGGTCATCGACGAGGCGCACTGGGCGGCCCCGCAGTCGGGGAAACTTCCGGACGTCATCAAGGGGATGGCGACCACCGGCCGCGGCGAAGGCTCCTCGAGCCTCTGGGCGACCCAGCGGCTGACGGAGATCGACGAGACCATCATCGGGAACGTGATGCTCCAGATTCTCGGCGGTTACACGTCCACAGGCGACCTGAACAAGGTCGGTGACGCCGTCGAGTACCCCGCAGAGTTCCACAACCCGAACGCCCTCGACCTGCCGAGCGCGGTCCCCGACGCCCTGCAAGTCGACGGCGAGAGCCGACCACTCCGACGGTTCACAGAGGGCGAAGGCGACGACGAGCACACCATCGGCAGCGAGTGGATCCACAGCGACGACAAGGGCAACATCGAGCGCATCGACACCCGGCGCGTTCAGATGGAGGCGACGCACTACGGCGACGAGGGGATGAAGCTCGTTCCCCCGGACATGGAGGACAGCTGAGATGGCGAAACCGAGCGAATCAGTCACGCTGTACGGCGACAAGGCTGAACTGTTCCGCGAAATCAAGGCAGAGATGGCCGACCGGAAGGGCTTCGAGCCCGGCAACGCGGAGACGCTCGCCGAGCTGATGGCCGACTGGCACCAGCAGAACCGCCGCTGACACCCAGCGGGACCCGACGCCTCTACCTGCCTGCCCGCGCCTTCTCGCGCTATCTAAGCCGCATTCGTACAAACGGGCCGGGGCTCGGATAGGAGCGCAATGGCAGCTACCAGTGATGCGATGGACGCGCTCGACGAACTCGCGGACCCCGAGTTCTGGTCGCAGGCCGGGGCCGTCTTCGCGGGATTCGTCGGGCCGACCGTCGCCCGCAACCTGATCGAACCGAACACCAGCTACGACATCCCCGACGAGGCCTACGGCGCGCTCGTCGTCGCCGGCGCCCAGTACTCGCCGGCCTACAGCCGGGAGCTGATGCTCGGCGGCGGGCTGTACTCCGTCGACAAGTTCGCCGAGCGCATGGACCTCAAGCAGCACATCACGGAGGTCGGTAACTGATGGCCGAGACTGCCAACATCTTCCTCGACCAGGGCGCCACTGGCACCAACGTCGAGGCCCGGGACGGCGTCGCCGACCACGAGACCGCCGTCCTCACGTTCAGCCCGAAGCGCGGCACCGCCGTCCGGCTGCTCAACGCCGTCGCAGCCGGCTCCTCATCGGGCCTCCCGCTGTACCTGAAGGCCCGAGACAGCAACGGCGACCCGCTCCCCATCGGCTCGACGACCGTCTTCCTCGCCATCAAGCGCGCCGGCCAGTCGTCGTTCCACCGCATCAGCGAGGAGATCACGAACATCGGCCACTACGTCCGCAACGACATCACCACCCAGCAGGACGCCGACAACATCGACCAGAGCAAGGTCGACCTCCAGTACCCCGAAGCCGCTGAGAAGGCCGGCACGCCATCCAGCGTCACGATTCGGGACATCGACGAGTTCGCCATCATGATCGACTCGGCGGTCGCGTTCAGCGCGGCCGACTCCGTCGCACAGCTCGACACGGACGCCCTCGAAGGCCCCTTCTCCCGGTGACCATGCCCGGAATTCCCAGAGCCATCAAGAAGGAGCTGCAGGAGACCGGCCGCGACCGGCGGAACCTCTCCCCGCAGGCCTTCGACTGGCAGGCCAACTCGATGGGCCAGCGCTCCCGCGTCGCCCGCCTCCGGGCGGATGTCGCGTACAAGCTCCTCGGCAAGCAGAACGACCGGCCGGTCGAGCTCGCGCTCCCTGCCTACGAGAGCCTCGGTCCGACGAACGGGACGGCCGACGACCAGGAGACGTTCAGCCTTAGCCACGGCGTGCTGGACTGTCCGAACACCCAGAACGTCGTCGTCTGGCTCGACGGCGACTACTACGGCACCCCGGACAACGACGACGCCGTCAGCACCGGCGACGTCCAGGTCACGGACCCCGGAACTGGCTCGACGGTCCACGTCTTCTACATCCCGGAGGCGGCGGGCACGCTCGAGGTCGAGAAGGCCGCCGACGGCTCCACCAGCACCAGCAAGAACCTGAAGACGGTGTCGGTGAAGAACATCCACCGGAAGAACCTCAGCGAGCAGCCAGAGTACTTCGAGTTCCGTGACAGCTCGGACCCGCTGGAGCCGTTCGTCGCTGCCGACATGACCCTCGACGTCTACGTCGACGTCCCCTACGTCACGCGCTTCGAGGACCCGGACGGTGACGGCGCAGTCGCAACAAACGCGCTACTGAACTTCACGGCGATGCAGGGCCGCGACATCGTGTCCGGCCTGAAGAGCGCCGTGACGGACGCGATGTAGCGCCGGAGGGCCACACATGTCTACCACTCTTTGGGACACCACACAGACCGAGAGCGACAGCACCGAACCGGCCCCAACAGCGGCGCCGTCGACGACCAGCGGGAGCGACCAGTCGCCGCTGTCGGCGGCCATCGAGGCGTCGTCGTGGAGCCGCGCCGACATCGAACTCGCCCTCGAGGTCGCCCAGATCGTGCTGCTCGCCGTGTGGGTCTACACAACCTACCATGAGTAACGACACCACTACCAGCGACGACGGCGACGAGGAACCGACGACGTGGACCGACGAGTCCCGCCAGCGCGTCAATCTCCGCGGCGAGCGCTCGTCGATGCACGAGCAGACACTCCAGCAGGTCGAGCGGCGCCGCGACGGCACGGTCCCCGCAGCCCACGACGGCGACGAGGACAGCGACAAGACGGCGGACCTGGCGAGCGTCGACCGCAAGCACGGAGGCGACCTCTGATGCCGGCGCTCATCCCGGAACCCGACCCGGGCGACCGGCCGTTCGCCGAGACGGCGTCGGTGAGCCTCGCAGGCGGCGAGGAAATCCGACTGGAGTACCAACCGACGAGCAACGACGCCGAGTTTCGCGTCGGAACGGTCGCCATCTCGAAGCGCGCGGACACCGAGTACGTCGTCCGGATGGACGGCGAGACGGTGTTCGGGCCGGCGCCGATTCCGCCGACGGACATCGACGACCTTCAGGTGACGTTCATCCCGGCGCTGGGTTTCAGTCAGTCGATGGAGGTCGTCGTGCGGAACCTCTCGGCGACGACCGGCGACCGCGACTACGCCATCCAGCCGGTGGGATACGAGGTGATGACCTGATGCCCGTCGGAGTCAGTGGCGACATCGAGGAGCTACAGGGTCGCGCCAGCATCGAGCGCGGGCTGACCAACGGCGCCGAGGACATCAGCGGCGGCACCGCCAGCATGCTCGGTGACGCCTCCTCGTGGACGCTGTACCTCGGCGCCGAGGGCGCTGTCAACGTCGAAGTGTCGCTGTCACCGGACGGCGGTACCACATGGTACGTCGCCCCCGAGAGCCCGGTGCAGTTCGACGCGGCCGGCGCGGACATCATCGCGATGGGGTACGACGCGACAGCCATCCGCCTCGAAGGCAGCGACGCGACCGCCGTCGAGGCGCAGGTCTACGAGGTGGTCTGAGATGGCGACGTGGCCTGCAGACTCCATCTCTTCCGGCTTCGTCTACGTCACCGACACCGCGCCCGACAGCCCCACCGAGGGCGAGACGTGGTACGACCTCGGCACCAACGAGGCGAAGGTCTACGACGGCGTGGACTGGCACCTGCTGACTGTCACCGACCACAGCGAGGTCGGTGGCGTCTCGGCAGGCCAGCATCGTAGCGATGCGAACGTCCGGACGACCGTCGACGGACAGGTCGACGCAGACACCGTCGACGGCAAGCACGCTAGTGACCTCGGGGCACCGGGGAGTACACAAACGGGGGGCGGCGGGCCATCCACTTGGGTGACGATTCCTGGCGTGAGTGCATCGGGTGGTAACAACCCAGGCAGCAGCTACACAGTCAGCGATACCGTGAACCCCTACGATAGCCGATGGGGTTCGGCGGCAAAAGTGAACGCTCAGGGGTATGACAGCGGCGTTTCAATTGACTGGATAGAGCTGGAGTACGCCAGCGGGGGCTCAGACCGCTGGTATAGCGTCTCCCAGGGCTGGAATACCCTCAACATCGGGAGCACCAAACTGGTGGACCTCGTAAGGATGCAGTACACCAATAATAACGACTACAACGCGGATGGCAGCCTCGACGGCCTGCAAATCTCTTGGACGGCTAACGCCCCACACTCTCATAACATCTAACGATGCAGGAAACTACGAATACGGCCCTGAACGGGCCGCACGGCGGAGGTGGCGGCTGATGGACAACAAGAAGCGAGCGCAGGCTGTGTGGGCGCTGCTACTGGCGCTGCTGGGCCTGCTGTACGGCTTCGGAACGCTCACACCGCCGAGCCAGACGTCACCGAGTCCAAGCACGCCGGGAACCGGCTCGGGTGCTGATTCGGGCTGGGAGAGTGGCTCCGGGTCTGGCAGTGGTTCGAGCAGCGGCTCTGGCTCTAGCTCCGGCTCCGGCTCTGGTGCCAGCGACGAGAGCGGCGACACGGCCGGCGACAGCAGCGGATGGACGCTCCCCGAGGACAACGACGAGGTCGACCCGGGAACAGACTCGCCGACCGGTACGACGCCGGAGGACCGGCCGGGCGAAGACTCCGGTCCGAACCCCGTTGACAACCGACAGGACCGGTTCCCGGACCCGAACGAGGAGAACGCCGAGCGCAACGAGGAGCTGTTCCCGCCGGACGCAACCGAGGACTCGACGACCTACGGCGGCAGCGAGCTCGAGGGCGTCGACCTGTCGAATCCGTCGACGGGCGACCTCGAGGACCTCGCCAGCCAGCTCCCCGACCCGTCGATCGGCGCCGCCGACGCCGGCGCCGCAAACCAGCCGTTCCACGAGGACGGCACGGGCCTCTTCGAGTGGGCACGCAAGAACCCCGGAGAGGCCGCGCTCGTCGTCGGAGCAACTGTCGCGACTGGCAGCGCTGCCGCCTACGTCTACGCCGGTGGGGCGACGATGGCGCTGTCGGCCACGCAGGCCGCCAGCCTCGCGGCCGTCGGCGTGCCAGCAACCACCTACGAGAGCGCCACGGCCGCGCTGAAGAACGCTGTCGGCGAAGACGTCGACGGCATCAGCGGAACCGGCGACACGACC
Organism: Halobacterium rubrum; assembly: GCF_021729015.1. Classification (GTDB taxonomy): domain Archaea; phylum Halobacteriota; class Halobacteria; order Halobacteriales; family Halobacteriaceae; genus Halobacterium; species Halobacterium rubrum. Next base: position 382,374 of record NZ_JAJQQZ010000001.1, on the reverse strand, counting down.
GAGCCCAGCGGCGGTCAGGACACCATCGACGGCTCGCGTGGGACCGGCCGAGACGGCGCCGTCGAGGAGCCCGACGACGACTCGTCGAGCGACCCTTGGGATGACGCGGGGGGCGACCAAGCGCCCGAACAGGGCGACGACTGGCAGCCCGACGACGGCGGCCACGACCCAGGTCCGGGCGTCGACCCGAACGACGGGGACGACGACGCGAGCAGTGGGCGCGGTGGTCCGGACGGCGGCGAGGGCGACCAGACGCCCGACATCGACCCCATCGACATTCCGGACGAACTTCAGGACGACGAGGACGACGATGCAGGCGACGACGGGAGCACCGGCGACGACTGGAGCCCGGACGACGGCGGTCACTCGCCTGGGCCGGGCATCGACCCAGATGACCCGTCGACGGCGCCGAGCGCATCGCCGCCGAGTTCGGGCAACGACTCGGACGACGACAGCGACGACGAGCCGATCTGGAACGACCCGCTGGCGCCCGTCACCGCCCCCGGAGGTGTCTACCCGTGACCGGGAACTCTCTCGACGCAGTCGAGACCGCCGTGTTCGTCGTGCTGATGCTCGGCATCGTCTACATCGTCGTCGAGGCGCTGGAAGCCGCGCCCATCGGCTTCTCGACACAGGCCGACGACTACATCGAGGACGCCGCCGCCGGCGTCGGCGACGTCTGGGAGGAGGTGGCCTGATGCCCTGGACGCAAGTCGTCATGGCGATCTCCGCGGTCGTCACCGCGCTGTCGGCGCTCGGCGCGCTCTCCTACACGCGCCGGGCAGCTCGCGACGCGCGGTGGAGCCGGCGCGCCCTCGAGGGCGAACAGCACAGCGACGGGCTCATCGAGCGCGTCGCCGAGAACACCCAGCGCTCCCGGCACAACAAGCGCGCGCTCCGCCGCGAAGGCCTGCGGACCGACGGAGGTGGTCGCCGTGACTGACGCCGAGACCACCGACGACGTCGACGTTCGCCATCGGCTGACCAACGACGGGCTGGCGTACGTGCTGGTGCTGGCGAACGTCGGACTGCTGGCGGTCGCGCTCGCGACTGGCGTCGAGGTACCCTCGCTGCTGTGGCGTGTGTTCGCGCTGTCGGTGGCGCTCGCGGCGACGTGGGCGTTCGGGAAAGGCGCGCTGAAGGCCATCCTCGGCGCCGTCCAGAACGACGGTGGTGAGTCGTGACGTTCCCGGCGGAATCGGTGCCGGACGGCGTCATCGGTGCCCCGCACCACCTCTACATCGGCGTGCTGGTGCTCGCAGTCGCCATTCTCGTGGTGGCCGACGATTACGCCCAACGCGAGCCCCTGCTCGCGCTCACGGGCACACTGACGGCGCTGTTCGCGTTCGCGACCGTCTGGCCGTACTACCACGCCACGGGCGCGCTGCTCACGCTGGCGGGCCTGCTCGTCGCGCTCGTCGGCGTCGTCTGGCCCGGCGGCATGTGGAGCGGCTACCCGCTCGTCTGGCGGCTCGTCGCCTTCGTGGGCGTACTCGTCGGCCTCGACGATGCGGTGAGTCACGCCTTCGGTATCTGGACGCCGCTGGACGCGGTCTGGAAGACGGGAATCTATCCGGCGCTCTCCTGACTAATCTGCGGCCACCAGGGCCGCAGTTTGGTTGGGGAGCGTGTCGTCATAGATAGTAACCGGGGAGAACGACGGCAACTTTTACTATTAATAGGTTCGAAAACATTATCCACAATTTGTTGTCTGTTTTTCTTTATGAGCCAATCGCTGAGACAGATTGTTGATGATCTCGTCACCCTGTCTGGAGCAGGGGCAGGTGCGACACTGGCAACACTGTTCGAATTCCCCCATAGTATCAAAAGCCAGATATTATTGAGTATATTTGGAATCGTAATTGTGGTCGTCCCAATAAGACGGATTGCGCACGAGATAGACGATTTGAAACCGGGCGTCAACAACCTCTTATTCAACCTGAGTATCGCATCTGTGAGCGCAGCACTTGGAGCAGGCGCAACGAAGCCACTCCGCGAGATTGGATCGCCCTTAATCCTGTTCTTTGTTTTCTCCTTGGAGGCGGTTTGCGCTACCGGATACCTTCGCACTGTGTATGCCGGAGGACCGTCAGATACTGCGGGAATATTCGCAGAGGCGTTCTCTTGAGACAGAACTCAGACATTGGCGCCGCCACAACGGTCGATGTCTAAAATGCCTACTTATGATTGACCAGAGGGCCTGTGTGGTCCGTCTGAAAAAGAGGGCTAATCTGTCGCACTTCGCTGGGAGTTCGACAATACGACTCAGAAACGAGCGAGAAAGAACTGTATGATCTGCAGGCAAGTATCAAGAGTCCGGATTCACACAACCGAATATGGCCAACAGAAGCAGTAACCGGTCTGCCAAACTCGAAGACGAAGCAGATGTGAGATACGACATTGACACCCCATTTACCAGCCACGACGCCAAGATTCTCCTAATTGCCCGGGGGGAAGACGAGGTAGAGATAATCGTCGGTGACATCCCTGAACCGTCGGGGTACAATCTCGATAAAAATTATCCTGATTTGTTAGAACAGGAGGAAGAGATGCAACGTAACGCCGTCGCAGAGTGGATAATAGAAGAGACGACGAAGTTGTTCTCGGAGTATGATTGGGAGACATCTGAATATAAGTCTAACAACCCGAACTACCACCTACGAGATATCTACTTCACGTGTAGGAAGGACGAGCTTGATGAAGCAGTAATGGCGGCGAAGAAGTTCATCACTGAACTGGAAGAAAAAGCGCTGATGCACGCGAAAAAGTTCGATCGTACCTACTACAGCCCGCGTGACGAGCTCTAGCATTCTCGTCGATTGTCGTGGGCGACTAATTCGAAGTTGCATCTCTCGTCATTAGGTGTCGGAGAACACTGCAAAGTGCGACAGAATCTCCGCTGATCGACGTCGATTCACCCTGAATCGGGGAAAGATTCTAGGAGTTCTGTCGCATCTCTCGAGATAGGCGACACGACGATGCAGATGGAAGACCACGACGACCACGACGGTAGGAAGGTCTGGCTCACCGAGGAGGAGGCCAGCGAGTTCATCGCCACCGCCGACGACACCGAGCAGCGCATTGCGTTCGGGCTGGGGTTGCGCTGCGGGCTGCGCTGCAAGGAGATCGTCGAGGCGACGCCCCAGAACGTCACCGAGGGACCAGCCGGAGCGTTCCTCCGGGTCGAGCACGGCAAGGGCGACAAGTACCGCGAGACGCCGCTGCCCGGCGACCTCTCGACGACCATCTCGACGCTCGCGGATCTCCGCGGCGCCGACGACGCCGCGCCGCTCGTCGACGTCAGCACGCGCACGGTCGAGCGGTGGGTCGACCGCGCCGCCGACGAGCTGGCCGAACGCCACGACGACGACGGCTGGCAGTACCTGACTCCCCACGACCTCCGGCGGACGTGGGGAACGCTACTCTGCGAGCGCGAGGTCGAGCCCGGCCTCGTGATGGAGTACGGCGGCTGGGAAGACTGGGACACGTTCCGCGAGCACTATCTGGGACAGTACAGCGTGAAAGCGCAGCAGCGGGCGAGAGAGAAGGTTCCTTGGTTGTAAGCGAATCTATCAGCTTATCTGCTCAGCGGTAAGGCGCTGCTGAGGCGCCTCGTGGTTTACGTGTTGAATCAAGCTCTCGCCGATTGCCTTAGCAAGACGAGGAGGAACAGCGTTCCCAATCAGCTTTCCGACTGAAACAACGCTTAGATCGTCCTCCGACTCTACAAATTCGTAGTCTGGAGGGAACGTCTGGAGCAAGGCACCTTCGCGAACCGAGATAGCACGGTCCTCTTCTGGATGGCCAAATCGGCCACTACCATAATTATAAAATCGAGTGGTGATCGTCGGGGCAGGACTATCCCATTCCATTCGACCGTACGATGAGACGTACTTTCGACCACTCTCTTTTTTGTGGCAGTCTAGAAGCAACTCTTCTGGCCAATCTTTCCAAGACCCGCCCGGTTCTGAGTGCTTAATCCTCTTCAGATTAGTGTCAGAGAGGCCTCGAGCATTATGTAGGAAGTCTTTCTCAGAGGTTTCTCCAGCCTCAAGCTCGGCTAATTCGTGCTTTTCGAACTCAGATTGGACTGAAACTCTTTCTGAATCATGGGTTGGTTCGGTGAGCTCGATGTGCCCATGTTTGGAAGCTAACAGGACCAGCCTCTTTCTTTCCTGAGGGACTCCATAGTCGGGGCAATCAACCAAGCCGTCACTTATTGAATACCCCAACTCAGAAAGCGTTGATCGGAACTCGTCGTACGGCTCTGCCTTCCGGGCCTCTGGTACGTTTTCCATCGTCACGAGGTCTGGTTCCACCTCGGACACAATTTCAGCGAATTCTCCCATCAGCCCCCATTTCTCATGCCCTTCTTTCTGGTTTTTATTGCCGTTGCTCATGGTTGAGAAAGGCTGGCAAGGGGCACAACCTGCAACCAAAGTGTACTCTTCGTCACCCGAAAGGTATTCGCGAATCTCGGCTATCGAGTTGCCTTCGCTCAGATCCGTTTCGACAAATTCCGCGCCCTCGTTGTTAGCTTCGTACGGATATTCGCACTCAGGTTCGATATCGAACCCGGCACGAACGTCGATTCCGGCCCCCCGAAGGCCGTATGTGAGGCCTCCTGCCCCACTAAATAAATCGACCGCGCGGATGGTCATATCTGTACGACTGTCCCTCAGCATAAAAAAGTCTCCCTCGGGTGACATTGCTGCTGGTAGTTTTCTCCTACTGAATCAACTGATTATGGTAACGTAGAGCTGCCTTGCTCAATTCGTGATCGTCTCGCAGAGTTAGCTCTCCGCCATCAGTCTCATCTTCATAATCATGCTCAATTTCGAGACTGTCCGGATCTACAGAGATGTTACCATAATCGAAGTCAGCATGATGGTTTGGGCAGAGAACAAGAAGATTAGAGGCCTCATCGGGACCATTATGTGGTCGTCCGAGTGGCCGAATATGATGGCACTCAGAATACAGTCCGTCTAGTGTGCCACGTCGTTGGTCACCACACACCTGACACCGGTGATCGTACTTCTCTTTTAATCTGCGAGCAAGTTCCGTATTTCTAATTATGCGGCTTACCGAGGTTTCAGCGCGTTTTGGTTGATTTATATCTGGAGTGGTCTCCACCTCAGAATTGCTGTGATTCAGTTCAGTCCCAGTTTTCCCTTCGTTATTAGCTTCGGCAAATTCGAGTTCGAACTCGTATACGTAGCGGCCTTCTGAGGGTGTGTATGAGTATGAGATTACTTCGACTTGCCCCTCAAATGTCCAGTTTCCTTGCTCCGAGTTTTCGTGGAATAAGAAAATAGGTAGAGGCGTGTTGATAGCATCGCGAAGTTCCTTGTTCCCTCGCTGCATTCGCTGATTCTCTTCACCAGGGCGATCTACGTCAGGGCCCTGCGGATTCTCTCCTACAAAAGTGAACGTCTCGCCATCAGCGGAGTCCTCGTATCTGTCTCCTTCACCAGCAAACAGCCAGAGGTATTTTTGGCCCTTTTCATCATATCTAATCTCGATCCCCTTCCCTGTGGTTCCTTGCCCAAATAAATCGTCAAACTCGGAGAGAGATAAAGACTGACCACGTGCTAGTTCGACATTCTCAAGCAACATACACCGTAATTCTCGTCCGGTAATTTAATACCTAACGAATTTTCAATTTAGTACGATGAGTAAGGTGCGGGGACAAGAGGAAACGATTACCCGAATTCAGGAAATTGATCGCTACGAATTCGAGGACTTCGTAGCTGAGATTTTCGATGAAGCAGGGTGGGACACCGAGGTCACGCAAGACTCCGGTGATGGCGGTGTTGACGTCGTCGCTCGTAGATACACGTTTGTTGAAGAAAAGGCGTCTATACAGGTGAAACGCCCTGATAGAGGAAATAAAGTTGGGCGACCAGATCTTCAGCAGTACGCTTCAATAGACCGTGACGATCCAGACACTGATTTCGTCGTCGTCGTTACGTCATCACCGTTCTCGACTAAAGGATATGAATATGGTGCCGAAAATAACATTAAACTCATCGACGGTGCGATGTTGGCGGGCTTCATCGAAGCTCAAGATGCTACCAGCAAACTCGACTCTTATGCTCCCCCCATCGAAGATATCGACGTAGAGGAGGAAGTATTCTCACCAGCGGGTGAGTACCGAGAGGACTACCTCCGAAAGCGACCAGTCGAAGCGTCAACGAGGCTATTCAACGCAAAGGACCTCTTGGATGCGGTAGACATAATTCGAGACAGCGAGGTAGGGAAACAGCAGATAGAAGCGCTGGACGAACTTCGAGAGAGCATCGAGGCAGAAGACAAACATATTCCAGAGCCAGTTTTTGCTGAGTACCCACAGTTCGTTGACGAAAACTGGTATGATGTCAGGAGTTTAGATGACGTAGCAGAAACCATTAGAGAAGCCGCGAAAGACCATTATTTTACTCCTGAGGATTACGAGGTTATTGTCTTCTGTCACAACGAATCGATATCTGTGCAAGTCCTATTGCCGTGTGACTCAACAGTCTCCAGAAAGGAGTATGAGTTCTTGGAGTCGTGTGTGGACGCAATTCCGCAAATAGATGCTGTGAATGAGGACGATCCCGACGGACGGGTCTTCGGGTGCGAACTTGAGTCTGTACGGGGGAAATTAGAGAGGAACAAAACGTGGGGGATTGTGGCAAAGACTTATCCAAAAGTGCTTGAAAGGTCGATAAACACAAATAATGAACTCCTTAATGCTGTCCGACCTTATTTCCGCGCATCAGAGAATGAGGAGATTATCGAGAAAATAGAGCGACTTCAGGCGTTTGCTCAAGACAATGAGTGAATCAGATTCCACCCCAGAAGACGGCATCGACGAGCCCGACCTAACCATGACGCTGGACATGAACATCCTCCAGCACCTCGGGCTGAAGATGTATACCAGTCTCCCCGCTGTAATCTCTGAGTACGTCGCGAACGCCTGGGACGCAGGCGCGACTGAAGTCGACATCGACGTCCCTACGGATGAGTCGATGAGCGACGACTACGAGATTACAATTGAAGACAATGGAATTGGGATGGACTACGATGAGGTCGAAGAGAAGTTCCTCGTAGTCGGACGTAACCGGAGACAAGACGAAGAGCAGGACGTAGTCGATATTCGGGGCATGACTCGGCCCGTGATGGGGCGTAAGGGGATCGGCAAACTGGCGGGATTCGGAGTTGCTGGGAAAGTCGTAATTCAGACGTTTAAGGACGGGAAGCATGTCGAGTTTGAGCTCGACTACGACCAGATGAAAGAAAGAGGGAATGAAGCAGACCCTGCTGATACGAGCACATACGACCCTGAAGTTACTGATTATGGTTCGAGTGCGGACAAAGATCACGGCACCATCGTCACACTGACCGACTTGAATCGTGAGCGCCGTCCTACGACCAGGTACATCAAGGAACGGTTAGCACGGAGGTTCTCGGTCATTGACGAAGATTTCGTCGTCAGAGTAAACGGGGAGCGTATCGAACCATCTGACCGGGGGCTGCGAAGGAAGTGCTCGTACGTAGAGGAATACGACGAGCAAATCGAGGATTCAGAAGGTAATCAGTACCCGGTTAAGGGTTGGATTGGGACGATGGAAGATCCAGTCGAGAGTGACGAACAGAAGGGTGTTGCAGTCATGGCTCGTGGGAAACTCGTCCAAGAGCCCACATTCTTAGGAGTTAGTGCAGCTACCAGTGGTCAGTTCGCGCTTGAATATGTCGTCGGTGAAATCCATGCAGACTTCGTGGATCGAGAAGATTTGGACCTGATTTCGACGGATCGGAGCAGCCTCGCGTGGGGTAAGGAACCCGCCACGCAACTACGAGAGTGGATAAAGGAAGAACTCGTCAATGTGGCGGATGCAGGAGCCGAAAAGCGGTCGAGTGAAGCGACGAAGGCAGCTAAAGAGACCGAGAGTTACGACGACCGTATCACTAGTCTTCCAGATGACAAACAAGAGGAAATAGATGAGTTCATCGGAAAAGCAGCTCAACACCGTGATTTCGAGTCAGGAGAGAAAGATGAGTTCATCGAGAAGGTAGCTGATAGTGCCGAGCGAGAGGTCTTCACGGATTTCATTACGGATATGCAGGACGTCGATGTCGCCGACACAGATGCTGTGTTCGACTTGTTCGACCGATGGGAAGTTATCGACGCGCTGGAATTAATGCAGGTTGCTCGAGGTCGCTTAGAGACGATTTCGAAGTTCCGCTCTCTCATCGACTCTGATGCTCAAAACGAGGAGTACGTCCACGACTTCATTTCCGAAAATCCGTGGGTGATGGAGCCTCGGTGGGATTACGTCGATGACGAGCCAAAGTATAGCGACGAAATCAAAGAGCAATTCCCTGCCGAAAACGTCCACGACAACCCTGATACGAGGCTCAAAATCCTCTGTCTGGGATACGGTGAGAACCTGAACATTGTCGAAATCATGAGCCCATCGGATACTATCGAACGCCGTCATCTGAGTAACCTAGAGTTGTACGTGGACCACCTCCGGAGCTCTATATCGGAACAGGATGACCTCTACCGAAGTGTCAGCGGTTACGTGATTGGGGGAGAAGTGTCTGAAGGTGCCGCAGGCAAGATTAAACGCCTTGAGAGCGACGATTTATACGGTCGGACCTACGAGCGGATGCAGGATATTGCAGAGAATACGTTCGACCAGTTCCTGGAAGTATTCAGGGAGAAGGCACAGAAGACAGGCGATGAACGCCTCCTGAACCGAGTCGAGAGTCTAGAGGAGGAGGCAGCAGGAGACTAATCGCGGGACAAAATTTAGCGAACTCTCTTTGGTCTCGGCTTCGGCTGATTCTCGGCGTCGAGTTCACCCTCGAGATACAGCTGTCCCCACGTCGTGATCTCGTAGATGTCCTCGTGTTCCCGACCGACCAGACCGGCATCAGCCAACATCTGCAGGCGCTCGCGAATCCGTCCGCGAGAGACCTGCATCTCTTCGAAGCGGGGATGCTGTGCGAGCATTCGCGGCGTCGACCAGTCCTGTTCGCCGAGGTGTTCGAGGAGCCGTTCGTCCAACTGCCGCATCCAGGTGGCCGTCTTTCTCATCGTTGGGAGGGGGCGACTACGACTGCGCTTTCTCGCCGTTACCGTTCGGGTCCTCGATGTCGTCGGCGTCGAGGTCGCCAGCGAGGTAGTCCTCGCCGCGCTGGGTGATGACGTAGACGCCGTTGCCGAGGTGCTGGAGCATTCCGTACTCGGCAAGTCGGCGGAGTCGCCGGGAGATTTGGGACTTTGAGACCCTGATGTAGCCAGAGTCCTCCAGCTCTGCTGGAGAGCCTGATTCCTCTTCCTGAATGTACTCGAGTATCCGGTCGTCCCAAATCGTCATCCACGAGCCCGACTTTCTCATCACCAGCAAATGTGGCGCGGTAGCCCCTAATCATCCGCAAAATAGTACTGCTGCTGTAGACAAAGCACTTGTGCTGCTTTGGCTAAACAAGTGCTTCGTCGTTGCATTTATGCTCCGCCAGTCACACAGGGGTAGATGCGAGACCGCTGGCTGGTCGTGGAAGACTGTTGTCGGACGTAGAAGGCCGGGACGTGCTAGAACACGCCCCGAGACGCGGTTTCGCTGTGTCAGCTATGACCGCGAAATCCCACGCGGGCAATCAAGCCCGCACGACCAGAGACGCGTCGCTCCCCCAAGAATCCACCGAGCGCACGCCCTGCGACGACTGCGGCGTCCGCGACGCCGAGGGCATGAATCCCCCCGGGCGGTCGCTCTGCCGGCCGTGTGCGCGCCGAGCGAAGACGCTCATCGCCGACGGCGGGCACGTCGTCGAGGACGACGAAGACGACGTCGAGGTGACGCGCGAGATGTTCGAGCGCGGCATCGAAGCGCTGCGCGGCGCCGAACACACCCTCGACGAATTCCAGTCGGAGCTCACCGACATCGACACCGGCCTCACTCACTCCAACACCGTGAGCCTGCTGTACGGCCGGCCGAACGACCTCACCAAGACGAACATCCGGAACGGCTTCGAGACGTTCGAAGACCTCGAAGCGAAGTCCACGCGCTACCTCCTGAAGCGCCTACTCGCCGACGAAGGCAGCCTCACCATCAAGGAGGCAGATGCGTTCCTTCAGGAAGTCGAGCGTCTCGAACAGCGCTACGGAGGTGAGAACGATGACTGACGCCTCGATCGCCGGCCTCTCGGCGTTCCAGCGCGACGTGCTGTGGACGCTCGCGAAGGACGGCGCGAGCAAAGGCCTCGCCGTCAAGGACTCGCTGGAGGACTACTACGCCGAGAACGTCAACCACGGCCGGCTGTACCCGAATCTCGACGCGCTCGTCGACCACGGGCTCGTCGCGAAGAGCCAGCGGGACCGCCGGACCAACGAGTACCAGCTCACCGACGCCGGCCGCGCGGCGCTCGCCGACCGCCTCGACTGGCAGGACACCGAGGAGGTCCAGCGATGAGCGACGGACTCGTCTGCGACGACTGTGGCGATGACCTGAAGGCCGACACCATCAGCCTCGCCGACGCCTCGCGCTGCAAGGACTGCGTCGAGGACGACGACGAGGAGGGCGAGTGACGATGTTCGTGCTCGTCGAGTACACGGACACGCTCGGCCGGAAGACCCGGCTCGCCGTCGACGACGACGCGTGGGTCCGACAGGAGTGGCGCCGCGGCCGCTGGTGGACGTCGGAACGCCACCCCATCGAGGACGTCCGGAGCGTCCTCGGTGAGGACGTCACCGACGGCGACCAGCTGGTCGGCGAGGAGCAGGCTGCGGCTCCGGAGGGTGCCTGACGTGCAGCCCGAGGACCTCACTCCCCGCGAGGCGTGGGAGCGGTACGTCGACCGGCGGCGGCCCGAGTCCACCGAGCACTCGACGAAGAGCTACCACTACCGGCTCAAGCAGTTCGTCGAGTGGTGCGAGCGCCAGCAGGTCGAGCGCGTCGGCGACCTCACCGGCTGGACGTTCGAGAACTACGAGACCCACCGCGCCGGCGAGGACATCGCCCCCATCACGCTCCGGAACGAGCTGAAGACGCTCCGGAAGTTCGTCGAGTACCTCGAACGCATCGAAGCCGTCGACGACGGCCTCACCGAGAAGGTCCACGTCCCGACGGTCGACCCCAGCGAGAAGTCAAGCGACGTCAAGCTCGCCACCGCCGACGCCGAGGCGCTTCTGGAGTACTACCGCGAGCACCAGTTCGGCACGCGCGACCACGCCCTGCTGGAGATCCTCTGGACGGTCGGCTGCCGGCTCGGCGCCGTCCGCGCGCTCGACGTCCGCGACTTCCACCCCGACGACCAGTTCCTCGAGTTCGTCCACCGGCCCAGCACCGGCACCCCGCTCAAGAAGAAAGACCAGGGCGAGCGCCCCGTCGCGCTCGCGGACACGACCGCCGACGCCATCCGCGGGTACCTCGCGGACGGCCAGCGCTGGGACGTCCACGACGACCACGGCCGGAAGCCGCTGTTCGCCAGCCGGCTCGGCCGCCCCACCGCCAACACCGTCCGCGTCTGGACGTACATGGCGACGCTACCCTGCATCTACGCCGGGTGCCCGCACGGCCGAAAGCGCGACACCTGCGAGTTCACTGAACGCGGCCACGCCTCGAAGTGTCCGAGCTCGCGCAGCCCCCACCAGATCCGCACGGGCTCGATCACGTGGCAACTCGACGCCGGCCTGCCGCCGGAAGTCGTCGCCACGCGCGTCAACGCCTCCGTAGAGACCATCGAACGCCACTACGACAAGGCGACGCCCCGGGAGCGCATGGAGCACCGGCGGCGCGCCTACGTCGACGACCTCGACATCCACTCATGACGACCCAACAACCCACGAGTCGCGACTCCGCGAGAGACGAAATCAGACGCTTCAGAACCGGACAGAGGCATACTCGGGCGGTCCCACTTTTCACGAGCGAACGTGCAACCTCTGTCAGTCTCGGCTCCGACAGTACCACGGGGTCGAGGGGCGTCGTCTGGGTGGACGTTCACGAATGCCGTGACGGCGAAACGGCCGACAGCGAACTGCTCGAGTTACGGGTCGCGGTCGGTGACGCCGACCGCTTCGTAGACGCCGGTGAGATTCGTCTCGACGACCTGGGCCGTGAACTCTTCGCCTTCAGCGACGCCCTCGTCGGCGACGACGGTGACGGCCTCGATGGGGGTGCGGCGGAAGAACGCGAGGATTCGTTCGAGCCACGACGGTTTCCCGCCTTTCCGGCAGACGAGGACGTGGCGGCCGGCGGCGAGCTCCGCCAGTTCCGGCTGGAGGTCCGCCTCCTCGAGTTCGTCGGGCGCGAGGGCGTGGACGACGTCGGCAGTCAGCGTCTCGGGCACCTTCGAGGGTCGGAGCGGCCGGGAGTTGAGTGTTGCGCGTGGCGCCGGGTCGAGTATCGTCTGCGATAGCCACGGGAGTACACATATACGTGGGACGCAGATACTGGCGGGTATGATTCCGGCGCCGTCCGACGAGCGAGCGACGTCACCCGCGGTAGGCGTGGTGCTGTTGCTGGCCGTCGCCGTCGTGGTCGCAGGGGCGGTCGGGGTGGGCGTGCTCACCGAAGGCGAGGGGGTGACGGCGGGCGTCCAGATTGCGGCGACGGACGGGGAAGCCACCGTGATGTGGACCGAGGCGGGGAACGCGAACTACATCGAGGTGACGACCGGGAACTCGCTGGGGAACGCGACCATCGAGCAGGTCAACGAGACCGTCGAGTTGCCGAAAGACGTGGGGCGGGCGGGCGAGACGAATCTGGTCGTTCGGGCCGTGAACAACGAGAGCGAGCGCGTCATCGAGGAACAGGAGATCGAACTGGACTGACCGCCGGCGCGCCCGGCAGTCACTCGGGAGGTTCGGTGAGCGCGAGCGGGGCGGGTTCGGTCGCGATTTCGAGGCGGAGGCCGTCCCGGTAGTCGGTGTCGACGGTGACCGTCCAGCCGTGGACGCGGGCGAGCGTCTGGACGTTCGGGAGGTGCATGCCGGCCTGCGTCGACGGAACGGCGTCGCCGTAGTCGAAGAAGCGTTCGGTGTCGGTGACCGAGGGCGCTGCGCCGTCGTCCTCGATGGTGAACGTCTTCTCGCCGATATCGACGGCGACGTGACTGGCGTCGTTGTCGACGGTGAACTCGAAGGCGGCCTCGAAGAGGTCTTCGAGGCGGACGCGGTCGGCGTCGACGGTGGCGTCGCCCGTGACTGTGAGTTCCGAGTCGCCGGTGTCCGTGGTCTGCCAGGCCGCCCGGGCCGCCTCGCGGACGTCGACGGTGTCGGTGTCGCGGAGCGTGCGGCCGTGGCGGGCGAGCGTCGAGAGGTCGCCGACGCGGTCCTCCATGCGGTCGACGGCCTCCGAGACGCGTTCGAGGGACTGCCGGGCGCCGGTGACGTCCTCGGACTCGAGTGCGCTGGCGGCCTGCGACGTGTACCCCGTGGCGACCTGGATGGCGTTCCGGAGTTCGTGGTTGACGCCCGCGGCGAACCCCTCGAGCTGGGCGTTGTGGCGTTCGACCTCGCGTCGTTGGCGTTCGGTCTCGGTGATTTCGGTGAAGACGGCGACGCGGCCGAGGCTGCTGGCGCCCAGCGAGAACGTCGACTCGGCGACGAGGTAGTACTCGGTGTCGTCGCCGCGGCGGACGGCGAGCACGTCGTCGTCGCCGTCGATGTGGGCCGCAATCGTCGGCGCGGAGTCGGCGAGCGACTTCCCGACTGCGCCGTCGAGGCTCGGGAGGCGAGCGCGGGCGTTGTCGTTGACCGCGCGGACGCGGTCGTCGTCGTCGAGCAGAACGACCGGCTCGTCGATGTCACCCGTGAGCTGGACGGCGAGGAAGCGGTTCTCGTGGACGAAGAGGACGCCGACGGCGAACACGGCGACGCCGAGCGGCGAGTGGATGATGTCGACGAGCCGCGGACTCGCGAAACTGTACACGTCCAGGATGGCGGGTACCGCCATCACGCCGACGAGTGCAGCGAGCGGCCGCGTGCCGTAGTCCGCTTCGCGGAACAACTCGAACAGCATGAACATCCCAATCCCGGCAAGCGCGTACGACAGGCCGGTGACGCCCCAGTGGAAAATGCCGTGTTCGACGACGAAGAACGGGAACTCCGCGGGCTGGTAGGTCGCCCGGTAGTAGAGGTGGTGGATGGGGTTGGTGAGTTTCACGGCGACCACGGCGAGGTACGTGAAGATACTCCCGGTGACCACCGCGGTGTCGCGGTGGAGAACGCGGCCGGTGTACGCCGAGCAGAAGTACAGCCACGCCCACACGGTCGAGAACCCGAGCACGAGGCCGACGAGGTAGGCGGTGTCGGCGACCAGTTCGGACGGTGCGAGCAGCGTGATGGCGTGGGTGGCGGACCAGCCGCTGGCGGTCGCGAGCAACACGACCAGTCCGTGGCGCGTCTCCCGGTCTTCGACGCGTCGAGCTCGCCAGCTGCTGGCGGCCGACACGACCGCTGCCAGCACGAACAGCCCGGCGTACGCGATGTCGATTGTCGCGATACCGAGCGTCGAACTCGTCACTGCTGGTCCTCCGTCACAGGACTCTCACGGAGCCGGAGGGTACTAAGGGTTGGCTTCACCGCCAGCCGTTCCGCGACCGGGTCAGCCACGGCCTCGTCTCCTCGACTAACATCTTCGGGCCGGTGCCCAGTTCGTGAAAACGGGGTGGGCTGTTCTTGCCCGTCGTGTCGTAACGCCCGGTACAGGCGGGTAGCCGCGGAGTGGCGACGGAACCGACGGCGGCTGGCTGGGCCGCTGCGCCGCTCCCGACCCGGAGGAGATACGAATGCCAGACGAGGACAAAACTGACCAGACGACTTCGTTCAGCGAAGACGAGACGAGGCGCATGGAACGCGTACTCGACGACACCGAGTACGACACCGAGCTCGGCGTCGAGATGGCGAAAGACGCCCAGCGAGTCGCGGCCGGCGAACTCGGCGAGGCCGAGTTCTACCGCCAGTACCACGAGGACATCCTCGAGGAGTTCGGCGAGGACGACCGCGAACTCAACGGCCTCCTCGACGACGTCGGCAACGTCGACGCCGGGGACGGCGAGGGGGTCGGCGACAAGCTCCAGGCGCTCGCCGACGAGAAAGACCTCTCCCGGCGCGAAGTGATGAAGAAGGGCGGCGCCGCCGTCGCCGCGCTCAGCATCTTCGCCAGCGCGGGCGAGAACCGCGCGGCGTCGGCCGAGGGCGAGGGCGGCGACGAGTACGACGGCACCCGCTGGGGGATGACGATCAACCTCAACAACTGCGACGGGTGTCTGGCGTGTATGGTCGCCTGCGACCAGGAGCACAAGCTCTCGGGGGGCGCCAACTGGATGTACGTCTTCACGTACGAGGACGACCACCAGGACGACGAGAACTTCCTCGTGCGGCCGTGCCAGCACTGCACGGACTCGCCGTGTACGAAGGTGTGTCCGGTCGGTGCTCGCCACACCCGCGAGCAGGACGGTCTCGTGCTAACGGACTACGAGATCTGTATCGGCTGCCGGTACTGCGAGGTCTCGTGTCCGTACGGCGTCAACTACTTCCAGTGGGGCGAACCCGACCACCCGCAGTCCGAGATTCCCGAGAGCCAGTCCCAGGACGAGCGCGGCCGCTGGGTCGGTGCCCGCCCGCCCGAGGGCGTGATGGGGAAGTGCACGTTCTGCGTCGACCGCCAGGACGGCAAGATGGGCGACGACAAGATCGGCACGACGGCCTGCGAGGAGGCGTGCGCGATGGACGCCATCCACTTCGGCGACCTCAACGACCCCGAGAGCGCGCCGAACACGCACCTCGAACAGTACAAGGACGAACAGGAAAACGACATGACGTTCCAGAACCGGAAGGAACACACCGTCTCCACGTTCCAGCTGATGGAGGAGCGCGGCACGGACCCGAACGTCCGGTACGTCGGCAACGAGCCGTCCCAGGACGCCGAGCAAGTCGAGGGGCCCGTCTCCTACGAGGACGTCGGCCTCGTCGACGACCGCAAGGAGGAGGTCCTGGACAACGGCGCGATGGCCAACCAGGAGGGAGGTGAAGAGGCATGAGCACCGACGTCGGGCGTGAAACCCTGACTCGGCCGATTCAGGCGCCGTCGAAGCGGTACGTCGGCGCGCTGCTCGCCGCGCTCGCGGGCATCGGCGTCTGGCTGTTCTTCTACTACCAGCAGCTGTCGAACGGCCTCATCGTCACGAACCTCGCCGACTGGGGGTCCGGCGGCGGCGTCCCGTGGGGGCTGTACATCGGGGCGTTCATCTGGTGGGTCGGCATCGCCCACGGCGGCATCATCCTCTCGGCCGCGGTCCGGCTGCTCGGCATGGACACCTACCAGCCGGTCGCGCGCATGGCCGAGTTGCTCACCATCGCCGCACTCACCTGCGCCGGCCTCTACATCATGATCCACGTCGGCCGGCCGGACCGGCTCGTGACGAGCGTCGTCCCGGCGTGGCCGACGCGCGTCCAGTGGTCGCCGCTCATGTGGGACGTCACCGTCATCACGGCGTACTTCGTGCTGACGGCGACCTACCTCCTGCTCACCATCCGGTACGACATCCACCGCCTGCGTGACCGGCTGCCGGACACCTTCGAACCGCTGTACAAGGCGCTCATGCTGGGGTACAGCGAGAAGGAGGACCAGGTCGTCGAGCGCATGGTGTGGTGGCTCGCGTTCGCCATCATCATCATGGCGCCCCTGCTGTTGCACGGCGGCGTCATCCCGTGGCTGTTCGCCCTGCTGCCGTCGATGGCGGGCTGGGCGGGCGGCGTCCAGGGGCCGTCGTTCCTCTCCATCGCGCTGACGTCGGCCGTCAGCGGCATCATCATCATCGCGGCGGCGTTCCGGTACGTCTACGACTGGGAGGAGCTCATCCCCGACCAGGTGTTCTACGGCCTGTCGAAGTGGCTCGGCTTCTTCGCTCTACTCTTCCTCTGGCTGCAGCTCCAGCAGGTGATGACGGGCATCTTCGCGGCGCCGACAACGCTCCAGCACGCCACCGAGGTGAAGCTCTCGACGCCCGTCTACTGGGTCGCCATCGGCCTGGTCGGCCTCGGGCTGCTGTACATCTTCGCGTCCGCGCTGAAGGCGTCGCTGTTCTCGATTCCGCGCATCGTCGCGGTGTCGTTCCTCGTGCTCGTCGGAACGCTCATCGAGAAGACGCTGTTCGTCGTCGAGGGACTCCAGCACGCCCACTTCGCGCTGTACGACGGTGTCCCCGGCCACTACATCCCGTCGCCGGTGGAGCTGTCCTCGATTCTGGGCGCGGTCGGCATCGTCGTGCTGTTCTTCCTCGTCGTCTCGAAGGTCATCCCAGTCGTCGAACTGCACGCCATCCAGGACCACCACGACGACGCGGAGGCCACGGAGGTGAGTGACTGATGGCGCTTCCGCCGTTCGTGCTCCCGTTCGTCGGCCCGGGCACGTACCTCATCTTCGGCATCGTCCTGTTGCCCATCTACCTGATGCTGGCGGCGTGGGTGGTCGGGAAGCCAACCGACGCGAAGCGCGTCGCGCTCGGCGTTGGCTACCTCGTCGGGCTGACGACGACGCTGTGGGGAAGCCTGTTCGTCGCCACGATGGTCATCGACGTGGTGTTCTTCTGAACGCCGCGCGCTGACCACCTCGAATCGCGCTGCGACCGCACTCGACCGACCACGACTCGACGCGACCCCGGCACCACACCATGACACCCACTGCATCCGAACTCAAACAGCAACTCAGAGCGGTAGAGGACCCAGACAACGGCGACGACGTCGTCTCGATGGGACTGGTCAACGACATCGCCATCGGGGAGGACGACGAGGCACGAATCTCGCTGGCGTTCAACGCGCCGTACTCGCCGACGGAGATGGAGATCGGCAACGAGATCCGGGACGTCGTCGAGGACGCCGGTCTGGAACCGGACCTGCGCGCGAGCGTCGGCGAGGACCAGGGCTTCGACGAGGACGTCCTGCCCGGCGTGAAGAACATCGTCGCCGTCGCGTCCGGGAAGGGCGGCGTCGGGAAGACGACCGTCGCCGCGAACCTCGCAGCGGGCCTGAACGACCGCGGGGCGCGCGTCGGCATCCTCGACGCCGACGTCCACGGCCCGAACGTTCCCCGGCTGCTGCCCACGGAGAACGACCCCGGGATGACGCCGAACGAGGAGATCGTGCCGCCGGCGTCGGACGGCGTGCGCGTGATGAGCACCGACCACATGATGCCGGACGGCGACGACCCCGCCGTCCTGCGCGGCCCGATGGTGAACAACGTGATGATGAAGTTCATCAACGAGGTCGAGTGGGGGCGGCTGGACTACCTCGTCGTCGACCTGCCGCCGGGCACCGGTGATGCCTCGCTGAACCTCCTGCAGACGCTGCCGCTGGCGGGCGTCGTCGTCGTCACGACCCCACAGGAGATGGCGGTCGCGGACGCCCGGAAGGGGCTCAAACTCTTCGAGAAGCACGACGCCCCCATCCTCGGCGTCGTCGAGAACATGGCCGCGTTCCAGTGTCCGGACTGCGGCGACACCCACCGCGTGTTCGGCGAGGGCGGCGGCGACGAGATTCGCGAGGACTACGGCGTCCCGGTGCTCGCCGAGCTCCCCGTCCACCCCGACTTCGACAGCGGCGACATGGCGGGCCCGACCATCCGCGAGGAGGACAGCGAGGTCCGCGAGGACCTCTTCGAGTTCGTGGACGCCACCGCCGACCGCATCGGGGAAGTGAACCGCGCGAAGGTCGCCGGCGAGGTCGGCCTCGACAGCCAGGAGTCGGTGCCGGGCGGCGGTGACGGCGACGACAGTCCCGACAGCGACGCCGCTGACGACAGCCCCGAAGCAGACGGAGTTGAGAAGTCGGCTGACACCACGGAAGACGTCGAAGCGCCGGACTCCACGGCCGACTGACGCCCGCCGCAGTCGCTCCTAGCACCGTCTCCCGCCGCTTCTTGCACTCCTCGCTGCGGGCTGTCGAAGCCCGAACTAGGCAGCCGACCAGTTCCACCCCGGTTTGCGAACCTTCTTAGGCCAGCGAGCACTACCCCGGAAGGACAGAATGGCCCAGGCCGCCAACCAGGAGCTCGTCGACCGATTCGAGGAGTTCTACCGCCGGTACTACAGCGAGGACGTCGCGCAGCTCGCGCGCGAGTACCCCCGCGAGTCGAAGTCGCTCGAGCTGGACTGGCGGGACCTCTACCAGATGGACCCCGACCTGGCCGACGACTACATCAACCACCCCGACCAGCTCCAGGAGGCCGCCGAGGAGGCCCTGCGGCTCTACGACCTCCCCGTCGACGTCAGCCTCGGACAGGCCCACGTCCGCGTCCAGGGCCTCTCCGAGCACACCGAAATTCGGGAGATTCGGGCCGAGCACCTCAACACGCTCGTCTCCGTGCAGGGGATGGTGCGGAAGGCGACCGACGTCATGCCGAAGATCCAGCGCGCCGTCTTCGTCTGCCAGCGCTGCGGCGCCGAGACCGAAGTCCCGCAGGGCGACGCCGGCTTCCAGGAGCCCTACCAGTGCGAGTCCTGCGAGCGCCAGGGCCCCTTCAAGCTCGACCCCGACCGCTCGGAGTTCGTCGACTCCCAGAAGCTCCGCGTGCAGGAGTCCCCCGAGGGGCTGGCGGGTGGCGAAACCCCCCAGAGCATCGACATCCACATCGAGGACGACGCCACCGGCGAAGTCACGCCCGGCGACCACGTCACCGTCACCGGCGTCCTCCGCCTCGACCAGAGCGAGGAGGCCACCGACTCCCCCGTCTTCGAACACTACATGGAGGGGTCGTCGGTCGTCATCGAGGACGCCGAGTTCGACGAGATGAACATCACCGAGGAGGACAAAAAAGAGATCATCGAGCTCTCCGACCACGACGACATCTACGAGGAGATGGTCGACTCGATGGCGCCCGCCATCTACGGCCACCGGGAAGCCAAACTCGCGATGATCCTCCAGTTGTTCTCCGGCGTCACCAAACACCTCCCGGACGAATCCCGCATTCGCGGCGACCTCCACATGCTGCTGATAGGGGACCCGGGTACCGGGAAGTGCGTGCGCGGCGATACCACTGTGACGCTCGCGGACGGCAGTGAACACGAGATTCGAGACCTCGTCGAGTCGAATCTCGACGACCCGAAGCCCGTCGACGACGGCGTCTGGGACGACGCCGACCTCGCGGTTCCGTCGCTCGCACCGGACGGCACGCTCGTGCAGCGCCGCGCGACGAAGGTCTGGAAGCGCGAGGCGCCGGAGACGATGTACCGCGTCCGAACGGCCAACGGCCACGAGGTCACCGTCACGCCGAGCCACCCGCTGTTCGTCCCGGGTTCGCAAGGCCCCGAAGCAGTCCGAGCCGACGACCTCGAACCCGGGCAGTTCGTGGGAGTGGAACCAGACGGCTACGACCCGAGTCAGGTCGCAACCGACGGTGGGGTCGTGCATGAGCGCGCTCCAGCCCCACTCTCCGAGGAGGAAAGCTCAGAGAGTGTCGAATGGACTCGCATCGAGACTATCGAAGAGGTCGAGACCGACGAGGAGTGGGTGTACGACCTCGAAGTCGAGGGGACGCACAACTACCTCACAGACGGCGTGGTCTCGCACAACTCCCAGATGATTTCGTACGTCCAGAACATCGCGCCGCGCTCGGTCTACACCTCCGGGAAAGGGTCCTCAGCGGCGGGCCTCACGGCCGCAGCTGTACGCGACGACTTCGGCGACGGCCAGCAGTGGACGCTGGAGGCGGGCGCGCTCGTGCTCGCGGACAACGGCGTGGCGGCGGTCGACGAGCTGGACAAGATGGCCGACGACGACCGGTCGGCGATGCACGAGGCGCTCGAACAGCAGAAGATCTCGATCTCGAAGGCGGGCATCAACGCGACGCTGAAGGCGCGGTGTTCGCTGCTGGGGGCGGCGAACCCGAAGTACGGGCGATTCGACCAGTACGAACCGATCGGCGAGCAGATCGACCTGGAGCCGGCGCTCATCTCGCGGTTCGACTTGATCTTCACGGTGACGGACGAGCCCGACCCCGAGGAGGACGCGGCGCTCGCCGAGCACATCCTGCAGACGAACTACGCCGGGGAGCTGAACACGCAGAACGAGCAGCTCGCGAACGCGAACTACAGCGAGGAGGAGATCGACAGCCAGACGGAGGAGGTGGCGCCGGCCATCGACCCGGACCTGCTGCGGAAGTACATCGCGTACGCTCGCCGGAACTGCTTCCCGACGATGACCGCCGAGGCCAAACAGGCCATCGAGGACTTCTACGTGGACCTGCGGTCGAAGGGCGCCGACGAGGACGCGCCCGTGCCGGTCACGGCCCGCCAGCTGGAGGCAATCGTGCGGCTGGCGGAGGCCTCCGCGCGGCTGCGGCTCTCCGACACGGTCGAGCAGGAGGACGCCGACCGCGTCATCTCCATCGTGCGGTCGTGTCTGCAGGACATCGGCGTGGACCCGGAGACGGGCGAGTTCGACGCCGACGTGGTCGAAACCGGGCAGTCGAAGACCCAGCGGGACCGCGTGAAGAACATCAAGGCGCTCATCGGCGAGATCGAGGAGGAGTTCGACGAGGGCGCCCCCGTCGAGGAGGTGCTCGACCGCGCAGAGGAGGTCGGGATGGACGCCGAGAAGGCCGAACACGAGATAGAGAAGCTCAAGGAGAAGGGCGAGCTCTACCAGCCGAACAAGGACCACCTGCGCTCGATCTGATGGACCGAATCTCTGCGCTCCGGAACGTCGAGGACGCGCTGGCGGACTTCGAGGACGGCGAGGCGAGCCTCGAGGACGTCGAGGACCGCGTGCTGGGCGTGTTGCGGACGTACGCGACGGAGTTCGAGGGCGAGGACGGCCTGTCCGCGTACCGGGCGACCGGCGATCCAGCCGTGGAGGGCGTGGTGGTCGTGGCGCCGGACGCCGAGACTGCGAGAGACCGGGTCGCGGCGCGAGTGGACGGAGCCGTCCCCGATTTCGACGTCCTCGACGCGACTTGATTGCACTTGTTCCGTAACTAATTTTTGTCGCTGTGTGGAAGCTCGGGTAGTGCTACTCGTGGTGACGTACGCGCGAGCGGCTCGCCAGACCCTGCGGAACGTCTGTGACGCCCACGAGGACTGCGTCGTCCGGCGGTTCGGGCGCGCCGCGTTGCTGCGGGAGACGGAGTTCGGCGCGTTCCAGGCGCTTCGGCTGCGGGAGAAACACGGCGACGACGTGCAGGTCGAGCGCACGGCGGCGTTCAACGAGTTCGCCGACGCCCCCGAGCGCGTGCGGTCGGCCGCCGAGGCCTACGAGGCCCGGGACGCGGCGAGCACGCCGTACGCGAAGTTCGCGGCGGGCAGCGAGGAGCATCCGGACCCCGAGTCGCTGCGGGACAGCGAGCTGTGAAGGTCGCGCTCGGCGGCGTCCAGCGGCGGGGCCGGACGGTCGACCTGCGGTCGGTGGACGTGACCGCCAGCGAGGTGGCCGCTGCGGTCCGCGACCCCGACGACGACCGAGTGTGCAGTCAGCGCCCCACCGCGGTCCACGAGCACGTCGGCGTCCTGGACAGGGAGGTCAGCGTGCCGGTTCGGGCGGCGCTGGCAGCCGCGGCGCGGAGCCGGGGCGCGAGGACCGAGTACGACGGCGACCTGCGGGCCGTCGAAGCCGAGCTCGCCGAGGTCTCGGTGGCGTCGGTCGACCTCGCCGGCGCCCGCGAACGAGTCGCCGAGACGGCCGAAGACGTCGAGCGGCTCCGCGAGCGAGTGGCGCGCGTGAGCGGTCGCGTCGAGGCGCGCCGGGGCGTCGGTGACGCTGACGCCGCCGCCGCCGAGGAGGCGCTCGCAGACGCGAACCGGGAGCTGGCGGCGGCGGAGACGGAACACCACGCGGCGCAGGAGGCGCTCGAACGGGCGAGGCGGCGGGCCCGGGAGGCACGGGACGCCCGGGAGCGCAGGCTGTCGCTGGAGGACCGGCTGGCGAACCTGCGGCGGGACGCGCGGCGAGCACTGGCCGAGCGGTGGGGTGAGCGGTTCCAGCGGGCGCTCGCCGCGCTGCCGTTCGCTGACGAGCCGACGGGCCCGGACGCCTTCGAGGGGCCGAACTGGGTCGCCGGGGCCGCCGTCGCCAGACTCGCTGCGCCGGGCGCGCCACTCGTGGTGGGGTCGAGCCTGTTCTCGAACGCGACCCGTGCGAGTGCAGCGCTGGACGCGCCCGTGGCGCTGGTAGAAGTTTAAGCACGGGAAGGAGGCCACCGACGGTATGCGCGTAGCGACCGAGACACACCGCCGGAACGGGGTCACGCTCGTGGCGGTGCGCGTCGAACACGACGGCGGTGGGAGGGGAAGCGGAACGGACGAGCGCGGCACCCAGCCGCGGCGGGTTCGGCTCGCGAACGAGTGCGCGGGACCAGTGTGGCCGCCGCGGGAGGACGGACTACCGGCGCCGGGCTGGGACGACGGCGGCTGGGAGGGCGTGCTCGCACCGGGGGAGGTCCGGCCGCTCGGATACGCGACGCCCGGCGAGCCGAGCGAGCCGCCGGTGACGGTGGCGTGGACCGAGCGCGCCGCCGACGGGCCGCCGAACGCCCGCGAGGCCGTCGCCGAGTTCGGCGACCCGCGGCCGCCCAGAGACGCCGTGCCGGCGCCCGACGCCGGGCTGCCCGAGTCGGTCCGAGACTGGCTGGGCGACGTCTCAACGCGAGCGACGGCCGACGTGGAGACGGCGGCCGACCGGGAGGCCGTGTCGGCGCTGGCGGCTCGCGCGAGCGTGCTCCGCGAGCGGGTGGGCGAGGAGTGATTCTGGCCGTCGTCGGCGGGAAGGGCGGCGTCGGGAAGACGACGGTCGCCGTGAACCTCGCTGCCGAGCTCGGTGCCGTGCTCGTGGACGCGGACCTCGGGATGGCGGACGTCCCCGCCGACCACGGCCCGGACCTCCACGACGTGCTGGCCGGGCGCGCCGACCCCGTCGAGGCAGTCGAGACGGACGGCGCCGTCTCGGTGCTTCCGTGTGGGCGGACGCTCGCCGGCGCCCGCGAGGGCGACCCCCGGAAGCTCGCGACCGTGCTCGATTCGGTCGCCAGCGAGTTCGGCGACGTGGTCGTGGACTGTCCGGCGGGCCTGCGCGCGGACGTCGGCGTGCCGCTGCTCGCGGCGGACGCCGCCGTGGTCGTCACGACGCCCGACCGCGCCGCGCTCGCCGACGCCGTCCGGGTGCGGTCGCTCGCCCGCGAACTCGACGCCGGGCTGGCGGCGGTCGCGTACAACCGCGCCGATTCGGGCGGCAACCGGGTGGCCGACGCGCTCGGCGCGCCCGCAGTCGCGGTCCCCGAGTCCGGGCCCCTCGAACGAGCCCTGTCGGCGGGGCTGCCGGTGCGTGCGGTCGCGGCGGAGTCGACTGCAGCCGGACGGTTCGCAGAACTCGGGGCGCTGGTTCAGTCCTGCCGGAGCTCGTAGTGGGTGGTGCGGAGCGTGACGGGCGTCACGTCCGCGACGTCGGCCGCCTCGGCCTGCGTGACGGCGTGGTCGGTGTCGGCGGCGGCCGTGTAGAGGCAGGCGGCGGCGACCCCGCTGGGGTTGCGACCGGAGACCGCGCCGGCCGCTTCGAGGTCGTCGACGAACGCGCGAGCGCGGTGTTCGACGTCGCTGGGGAGGTCGAGGGTGTCGGCGTACCGGGGCAGGTAATCGCGGGGGTCGATGGGGCCGGTGGGGAGGCCGAGTTCGGTGTTCATGGCGTCGTAGGCAGCGGTGAGTTCGTTCTCGTCGGCGCGCGCGGCCGCCGCGACCTCGCCGAGCGTGCGGGAGACACCGTTCGTGCGGCAGACGGCGTAGACGCCGGCGGCCGCGAACCCCTCGATGGTGCGGCCGCGGAGCAGGTCCTCGCTCTGCGCGGAGTCGAACAGCGCACACGCCTGGTCGCGGACGCTGCGCGGCAGCCCGAGCGTGCTGACGAGCCGCCGGATCTCGGTGAAGCCGTACACCTGGTTGCGTTCGGCCTTCGAGGAGATGGTGGCGCGCCTGTGCTGGCGGCGGAGCCGCGCGAACTTCCGGCGCTTGCGGCCCTTCAGCCGGGTCGAGCGACCGATCTCGGTGGAGAGCCCGCGGTCGTGCCGGGAGCGCGTGAGCGGCGCGCCGGTGCGTTCGGGGTTGCGTTCGGAGTCGTCGCCGAACGTCCGCCACTCGGGGCCCCGGTCGATTCGGTCCTCGTCGACGACGAGGCCGCAGTCGACGCAGACGCGTTCGGTGTCCTGTTCGCGGACGGTTCCCTGACACTCGGGGCAGCACTGTGCCTGACTCATCGTACCTGAACGTAGGCGCCGTAGCAGTATTTAAACGCGGGGCGAATCGCCGGAAATCGGCCGTCTCGAGGTTCCTGAACCTACCGGTAACCGGTAGGTTCCGGCGTACCGGCGGCGTTCAGTTCGCGTCTGTTTCGTCTAATTTTAAGTTCTGTGGGGCGGAAGAGCCGGGTATGGGACTGTCGGACATCGCGGAGGGGGTGGCGGTGACGACCAGCCAGCGCGAGCGCGGCGTGGCGAGTGTCGACCGCACGGCGGCGTCGCTGGCCGAGCGGCTGGCGGAGTACGCCGACGACCTGCCCTGTGGGGCGGAGGCGGCCGCCGACCTCGCTGAGGCGTACGCGGCCGGCGGGAGCGTCGGCGACGCGGCCAACGAGGTGGGCCTCGCACCGACGACGACGGCGAAGTGCCTCCACCGGCTGGGGTTCGAGGGACTGACGCCGTTCTCGCCGCTGCAGCGCGACGTGCTCGAGGACTGGCTGGACGCCGAGCTGTCGCGGGCAGACGCGCTCGCGCTGACTGACGCCAGCGAGCGCGAGTTCGCGCTCGCGGCGTACGTCGCCACCCACGACCGGCTGTCGGGGGCGGCCGAGGCGGTGGAGAGTACGCTGTCTCCCGGCGAGGACGCGATGGTCGCGAAGCGGGACGCGCTGGACGCGACGCTCCCCGAGTCAGGCTAGCTTCTCGCGGGCGGCGTCGAGCACGGAGTCGTCCTCGAAGTCGACGTCGACGGTCGTCTCGAACAGCGTCTCGGCGAGCGCCACGACCGACTCGGTGAAGGCGTCGGTGCCGTCGAGCGCGACGGGCGCGTCGGGAATCCCCGTCTCGTCGTGTTCGGGGACAGCGAGGCCCGCGTCCGGCGGTGCTGTCTGGGTCCGGTTGGCGACGACGTGGTCGCAGTCGGCGCCGACGTCGGCGAGGCGGCCGCGGACGCGCTGGAGGCTGTCGGCGCCGCGGTTACCGGGTGGCACCACGGCAGCGACGGCGTCGCTGGCGGTGACGGCGGCGACGGACTGGTTGGCGGCAACCGGCGGCGTGTCCACGAGCACGTAGTGGTGGGTCGCTGCGAGGTCGTCGAGGACAGCCTCGAACCGCTGGGCGGCCTCCGTAGTCTTCGCCTCGGCGACGCGCGTGAACGGCGCGAACGCCGGATACGCGGCCACGTCGCCGGGGGCGTCCGGGGCGAGGTCGTGGCGGGCGTCGGCGGGGTCGGCGTCACCGGCGAGGACTGCGGCGGCGTCGGGGTCGATGCGCCCGGCCACGTGCTGTGAGAGTCCCTGCGTAGCGAGTGCGGCGTCGAGGACGCCGACGCTGGCGCCGTCCCGCGCGAGCACGGCGGCAGTCTCGGTGGCGAGACGGGTGGCGCCGGCGCCGCCGGCGACGCCGACGAGTGCGGCGGTCGTTGTCGTCTCCATGCCATAGATTCGCTTTTTATCGTACTAAAATTTAGTCGTTCTGAGCCAGCGTTTCGACGCCCGCGAACTCGAAGCGTGCACCGCCGGCCTCGCTCTCGCCGACCGTCACCGTCCAGCCGTGTGCGCTGGCGATGCTCGCGACGATGGCGAGCCCGAACCCCGTGCCGCCCTCGGTGGTCGTCACGCCCGGTTCGAGGATGCGGGCGCGCTGGTCGACGGGAATACCGGGGCCGTCGTCGCCAACGGCGAAGCCGTCGTCGGTGGGGGCGACCGAGACAGTCACACTGGAGCCGCCGTGTTCGACAGCGTCCTGACGGGCCTGCGAGTCAGGGTTCGTGGAGCCGTGCTCCACGGCATTCCGGAAGAGGTTCTCGAACAGCTGCACGAGCCGGGTGCGGTCGGCAGCCAGCGTCCTGTCGCCGGCCACGTCGAGGGTGGCGTCACCGGTGCCGACGCCCGCCCAGGCCTCCTCGGCGACGTCCCGGAGGCTGCAGGGTTCGGTGTCGCCGATGGCTTCGCCCTGCCGGGCGAGCGCCAGCAGGTCCGCGACCAGCGACTCCATGCGGTCGAGCGCGTCGGCGACCGTCTCGAGGTTCTCGTCGTCCCGGGCCTCGCGGGCGAGGTCGAGCCGGCCCTGCGCGACGTTCAGGGGGTTGCGGATGTCGTGGCTGACGACGCTCGCGAACTGTTCGAGGCGCTCGTTCTGGCGTTCCAGTTCGCGGCGGTGGCGCTCGCTCTCGGTGACGTCCGAGAACAGCAACAGCTGGCCGACCCGGTTGCGGCCGACCGCGAACTGGTTGGCGGCCACCAGCAGCGACCGCGTCTCGCCGTCGACCTCGCGGTCGATGACGGCGTCGTCGGCCTCGACGACGCCCACGACGTCCGGCAGGACGTCGGCGACCGGGCGGCCGGTGGCGCCCTCGAGCGCCGGGAACAGTCCACCCGCCTCGTCGTTGTAGTCCCGGATGCGGTCGTCGGCATCGACGAACACCACGGGGTCGTCGAGCTGGCTGGTGACGCGGACGGTCTCGAACGTCCCCGTGAACAGGAACAGGGAGCCGACGGCGAACGCCGCGACGCCCAGCGGCTCGTAGGACATGTCGACGAGCCACGGCACTCGGGATCCGGCGACCGTGAGCGCGACGGGCAGCGCGGTGAGCGACGCGAGCCCGACGAGCGGCCGGGTGTCGAGGCTCGTCTGGTCGAACAGTTCGAGCAGCATGAAGTAGCCGACAGCGGACAGCGCGTACGCGAACCCGGCGACCAGCCAGTGCAGCGCGGCGCTCTGGACGGCGGCGTGCGGGAACGGCGTCGACGCTGCCGTCGTGGTGAAGTACGCGTGGTGCAGCGGATTCGTGACTTTCACCGCGACGACGACGGCGAACACCGCGACGGCGGCCCGCCGGTACCGGGGGTCGCGGTGCAGGCGACGGCCGGTGTACGCCGAACAGAAGTACAGCCACGCCCCCGGTGTGCTGAATCCCGCGACGAGCCCGAGGATGTGGAACGCGTTCGCGGCGTCGTCGGTCGGCGCGAGCAGGTAGCCGACGGCGGCGGCCGCCCAGAGGCCGCTGGTCGCGAGCAGCGCGGCGAGCCCGCGGCGCGTGTCGGCGTCCTCGACGCGACCGGTCCGCCGCAGACTCGCGAAACACGCGACTGCCGTCAGCGCGAACGCCGCGGTGTACGCCGCGAAGACGGCGGTCGCGGTCACGGCGCGTCAGCGCTCCGGGCGGGGCGTGTGGCCAGCCGCGGCGGGTCGGTCACTCGGCGGCGCTCGCGATGTCGTCGGCGATGGCGTCGAGGTCCTCGTCGGAGAGGTCGGGGCGGCTGCCGGCGACCGTGTGGATGGGGCCGCCGCCGTCGCCCTCGAACCGCGGGATGACGTGGCCGTGGACGTGTGGTACCTCCTGGCCGGCCGCCTCGCCGTTGTTGAACGCGACGGTGCTGGCGTCTGCGTCGACGGCGGCCTCGACGACGGGTGCGAGCCGGTGGAGCGCCGCGAACACGGCCTCGCCCTCGTCGGCGGGCAGGTCGCCGAGAGTCTCGTGGTGGGTCCGGGGGACGACGAGCGTGTGGCCGGGCGCCATCGGATTCGCGTCGAGGAACGCCACCGCGTCGTCGTCCTCGTAGACGATGCGGCCGGGAATCTCGCCGTCGACGATCTGGCAGAAGATGCAGTCCTCGCTCATGGGTGACGGGACGCACGGCTCGCCCTTAAGCCTACTCGGGGACGGAGTCCCGGAACCGGTCGCGGTCGACGACGCGGAACGTCAGGTCGCCGGTGGCGACGGAGGCACCGTCGGACTCGCGTTCGGCGCGCACGGCGAACCGGACGTCCGGCCGGCTGACGCGCACCATCGTCGCCGTCACAGTGACCTCGCTGTCGACGCCGACGGGCGCGAGGTGAGAGATGGAGGCGCCGCGCTCGACGGCGCCGTGGCCCTCCGGGAGGTAGCCGCGCAGCGCCTCGCGGGCGACCGCGCCGAACTGCGCGAGCAGGTGGGAGGTACCGAGCACGTCGACGGCCTCCCCGGGGTCGGCGTCGGTCGCGGCGGGCTCGCTGGGCGGGTCCTGCTGGCGGCCGAACACGGGCGTCGCGTGGGCTGCGTCGAGTGTGAACGTCGCGGCGTTGCGGACGTCGGCGTCCGCGAGCGTCTCGAACGCGTCCTCGGGCATGCGCGAGGCAAACGGGAGACCGCGAGTTAGTCCTGTCGGCGACCGCGCCCGGTCGCCGGGAGCGTCACTCCAGCAGGGGGAGCGCGACACCGAAGAGGAACGGACAGACGACGATGCCGAGCACGCCGAGAATTTCGAGGTCCAGCAGCAGCGTCAGCTCCCAGCCCGGCAGTCGACCCGCGCCCAGCGTCGTGCCGGCGGCGCCGACCAGCAGGAGCGCCAGGCTCGCCAGCGTCCCGTACTTCGCGAGGTCGGGGTAGTCGAGGTTCCCAGTGTGGCCCATACCGGCGGTCGCCTCCGGGCTGTCGTAAATCTTCTGAGTCGAGCGGAAAGCCTACAACGGGGTGGGTACTGACGGGGCGTATGCTCGAATCTCTCCCCGAACTGTTCGACGCCGCCGTCACCGCGCTGTTCGCGCTCCTCGGTGCGACCCTCGTCGGCGGCGGGCTGGTGGCGGAACTCCAGAGCGCCTCGACGCTCGGCAGCGGCGGCGACGTCGGCTTCGGCGTCTGGCTCGCCGTCATGGGGGCGGTCGGCGTGGCGGCCGGCGTGAAGGTCTTCCAGGACGCGGTCGCGGGCCGGCTGGCGTAACCGCGGACTGCCGGCGGCTGTACAACCGATTATCCTTTTAGGTGCGAGCGGGACGGTACCCGTATGAGTGGATTCGGCGACGTGCCCGACCAGTACGACCCCGAGGACGTGGAGGACCGGGTGTTCTCGTACTGGGACGACGTCGACGCCTACGAGCAGACGGTCGAGCACCGGGCCGACGGCGAGCCGTTCTTCTTCGTGGACGGCCCGCCGTACACGAGCGGCGCCGCCCACATGGGGCACGCGTGGAACAAGAGCCTGAAAGACGCCTACATCCGGTACCAGCGGATGCAGGGCCACCACGTGACCGACCGCCCGGGCTACGACATGCACGGGCTGCCCATCGAGACGAAAGTCGAGGAGGAGATGGACTTCGCGAACAAGAAGGACATCGAGGAGTTCGGCGTCCAGAACTTCCTCGACGCCTGCCGGGAGTTCGCCGAGGACAGCCTCCAGCAACTCCAGTCGGACTTCCAGAGCTTCGGCGCGTGGATGGACTGGGACGACCCCTACCGGACCGTCTCCCCGGAGTACATGGAGTCGACGTGGTGGGCGTTCAGCCAGGTGTACGACAACGATCTCGTGGAGCGCGGGAAGCGCTCCATCAGTCAGTGTCCGCGCTGCGAGACCGCCATCGCGAACAACGAGGTCGAGTACGAGGACGTCTCCGACCCCTCCATCTACGTCAAGTTCGACCTCGACGACCGCGAGGGCAGCCTCGTCGTGTGGACGACGACGCCGTGGACGATTCCCGCCAACGAGTTCGTCGCCGTCGACGAGGACGGCGACTACCAGCAGGTCCGTGCGACGACCGAAGACGGCGACGAGGAGGTGCTGTACGTCGCGACTGAGTGCGTGGAGGACGTGCTGTCGGCGGGCCGCTACGGCGACTACGAGGTCGAGGCCGACCTCACCGGCAGCGACCTCGTGGGCTGGTCGTACACGCCGCCGCTGACCGACGAGGTGCCCGCGAACCCCACCGACGCCGACGGCACTCACGAGGTTTACCACGGCGACTGGGTGGAGGCCGACCGCACCGGGCTCGTGCACTCCGCGCCCGGCCACGGCGAGGAGGACTTCGACCGCGGCGAGGAACTCGGGCTGCCCGTGTTCTGTCCGGTCGGCGAGGACGGCGTCTACACGGACGAGGGCGGTAAGTACGAGGGGCAGTTCGTGCGGGACGCCAACGACGACATCATCGCCGACCTCGAGGAAAGCGGCGCGATGCTCGCCAGCCAGACCGTCGAGCACAGCTACGGGCACTGCTGGCGGTGTGACACCGGCATCGTCCAGATCGTCACCGACCAGTGGTTCATCACGGTCACCGACGTCAAAGACGAGCTGCTGGAGAACATCGAGGACGCCGACTGGTACCCCGACTGGGCACGGGAGAACCGCTTCCGGGACTTCGTGGAGGACGCGCCGGACTGGAACGTCAGCCGGCAGCGCTACTGGGGCATCCCGCTGCCAATCTGGACGCCCGAGGACTGGAGCGGCGACGTCGAGGACGTCGTCGTGGTCGGGGATCGCGAGGAGCTCGCCGAGCGCGTCGACCAGAACGTCGACCCCGACGAGGTCGACCTCCACAAGGACACGGTCGACGACCTCACCATCACGGAGAACGGGACGACGTACACCCGCGTCCCGGACGTCTTCGACGTCTGGATCGACTCCTCGGTCGCCTCCTGGGGCACCCTGAACTACCCCGCGGAGACGGAGGCCCACGACGAGCTGTGGCCCGCTGACCTCATCATCGAGGCCCACGACCAGACCCGCGGCTGGTTCTGGAGCCAGCTCGGGATGGGCACCGCCGCCGTCGGTCAGTCGCCGTACGAGAACGTCCTGATGCACGGCCACGCGCTGATGCCGGACGGCCGCGCGATGTCCAAGAGCAAGGACATCCGCATCGACCCCCACGACCTCATCGAGGAGTTCGGCGCGGACCCGATGCGGATGTTCGTGCTCTCGGTGACCCCGCAGGGCGACGACATGCGGGTCTCCGAGGACGAGGTCGGGAACATGCAGGCCGACCTCAACATCCTCTGGAACGTCTTCCGGTTCCCGCGGCCGTACATGGCGCTGGACGGCTTCGACGCGAACGTCCCCGAGGGCTTCGGCGGCGAGAACGCCGGCGTCGGCGTCGACGACGTCGAGCTAGAGGCCGTCGACGAGTGGCTGCTGTCCACGCTGCAGCGCGTCAAAGCCGACGCAACCGAGCACTGGGAGGCCTACGAGCAGCACCGCGCGCTCGAGGAGGTCCTCGAGTTCGTCGTCGAGGACCTCTCCCGGTACTACGTGCAGGTCGTCCGCGAGCGCATGTGGGAGGACGGCGAGTCGGCGTCGAAGACCGCCGCCTACGCCACGATGCAGCGCGTCCTCCTCGAAGTCACGGCGCTGCTGGCGCCGTTCGCGCCGTTCGTCACCGAGGAGCTGTACGGCCACCTCACCGGCGAGACGGGCTACGACACGGTCCACATGTGCGACTGGCCCGCGGTCGACGAGTCGCTGCGCCAGCCCGCTCTCGAGGAGCACATCGAGGTGCTGCGTGCCGCCGAGGAGGCGGGCAGCCACGCCCGCCAGCAGGCCGGCCGGAAGCTCCGGTGGCCCGTCACGCGAATCGTCGTCGACGCCGACGACGACCGCGTCGTCGACGCGCTGGACGCCCACGGCGACCTGCTCGCCGACCGCCTCAACACCCGCACCGTCGAGGTCGTCGAGCCCGGCGAGTCCTGGGGCGAACTCGCGTACAGCGCCCGCGCCGACATGAGCGAACTCGGCCCCGCGTTCGGCGACGACGCCGGCCGTGTCATGAACGCACTCAACGACGCCCACGTCACCGACACGGACCTCGACGCCCTCGCCGAGCAGGTCGCTGACGACCTCGGGATGGACGTCGAACTCACCGATGAGATGGTCGAGTTCGTCGAGGAGACGGCCGAGCACGTCGCCGGCGCCGACTTCGAGTCGGGGACGGTCTACGTCGACGTGGAGCTGAACGAGGACGTCGAGAGCGAGGGGTACGCCCGAGAGGTCGTCCGCCGCGTCCAGGAGATGCGCAAGGACATGGACCTCGAGATGGACGCCGAGATCCGGCTGGACGTGCTCGTATTCGACGAGGAGGTCGCCGAACTCGTCGCCCGTCACGAGGACCTCATCCGGGAGGAGACCCGCGCCCGCGAACTCGGCGAGGTCGACGACGGGCACCGCGAGGAGTGGGACGTCGAGGGCACCACGGTCGCCCTCGAAATCGAGGAGCTGTAAGCCCGCCTCGCCGCCGGCTCGCTGAGACTTCGCAGCGGCTGCGAGCGCCACTGGCCGTTTTTTGTCGTCGCCGACCGCACTGGGCGTATGTCCGCAGCGTCGACGCTCGAGTCGGCTCTCCGAACCCTCCAGCGGGTCGTCCTCGGGGTACTGCTCGCGTTCCTCGGGCTGCAGAGCTACGGGGTCGCGATTCGCGCGCTTCCGGACGGCCGCTACGCGCTGGCGTTCGCGGCGGCCGCAGGCGCTGCCCTCGCCGTCGCGCTGGTCGCAGCGCTGTTCGTCGAAGGGTGGCGAGAGGGGCGGCGGCAGGCAGCGTGACGGTCGACAGTAGACAGCGTGACAGCGGACGGCCGCAGGACCGCCGGCAGTTCGCCTACCCCTGCACGGGGATGTTGCCGAAGCGAACGTCCCGCCGGAAGAGTCGCTCGCCGCCGCCCTCGACGGACTCGACGCCGACGACGGCCATCGTCGCTGGCGTCTCGCCGTCCGGGAGGTCGTAGCTCGCCGACAGCGTCGCCGACTCGCCGGCGGCGAGCCGGCCGGTGGACGCGCCGCCCTCGACGCGCGAGCCGTCCTGCGTCGTGACGGTGCCGAGCCGGAGTTCGTACGGTCGGTCGCCCGAGTTCTCGACGTCGACGGCGAGGTCGAACCGCCAGCCGTCGTCGCGGGCGTAGACGGTCGCCTCCGTGAGCGTCTCGGCGCGGTCGGTCGTCGGCAGCAGGTCGTCGCCGACGGCCGTCGTCGGCTCCGACGTCGTGGTCGCCGTCGACGCCGCGTCGTCGTCCCCCTCGCCGTCGCCGAACAGCCACGACTCCACGAGACCGACGAGCGTCGCGCCCTCGATGGCGATCGGAATCCCGAACCCGAGGCCGACGAGTACGCGAATCAGCCAGCGCCGGGTGACGTCGTCGCCGTCCGCTTCGTGGTCGGTGTCAGTCATCTCGTCTGTGTGGATGTGTCGTCCCGGAGGAGGATGCGATACAGGAGGGTTACAGTCCGAGCAGCGGCGCGAGCAGGCCGGCGCCCGGCGACAGGATGCCGTCCGCGACCATGCTGTACAGCGGGAGGCCGTACGCGATGATCACCAGCACGACGGCGATGCCGGCCCACACCTTGAGGTTGTCGAGGATGCGGGGGCTGTCGGCCGGCCCGGACAGCGGCGCCGGAATCGTGCCGTTGACCGAGAGCTGGCCGACGCCCGACCGCGACAGCCACGTCCCCGTCATCACGACGAGGAACATCGCGAGGGCGACGAACAGCAGCGTCCCGCCGACCGCGATCTGGAGTTGCATCTCGGCGATGCTGCCGACCACGGGGTCGAACGGCGCGGCGCCCTCGCCGCGGAACAGCGGCTTCGCGGTGCGGCGCGGCAGCCCGGCGAGGCCGCCGCGGTGCATCGCGTTCGACATCAGCGTCATGCCGATGACCCAGACGAACGGCTGGGCGGCGGCGATGGTCTTGTGCTGGAGCTGTTTGCCGGTAATCTGGGGGACGAGCCAGTAGGAGACACCCATCATCGTCAGCGCGAACGCCGTGCCGACGGTGAGGTGGAAGTGGCCGGGCACCCAGATCGTGTTGTGGATGAGGTAGTTGATGTTCATCCCGGCGTTGATCATGCCGGAGAACCCACCCGCGGCGAACACGAGGCCGGCCAGCGCCATCGCGGAGAACGACGGCTTGCCCCACGGGAGCGCGCGCAGCCAGCCGAAGTACCCCGTTGCGCCGCGCTGCCGGGCGCCGTGTTCCAGCGACGCCACGACGGTGAACGCCGTCAGCAGCGACGGCAACAGCAACATGAAGGTGTTCGTCATCGCGATGAACTTGAACCCTTCAGCGATGCCGGGGTCGGTGTACTGGTGGTGGAAGCCGACCGGCGTCGACAGCAACACGAACAGCACGAAGACGACCCGGGCCAGCGGGTCGCTGAACAGTTTGCCGCCCGCGAGCTTCGGGAGGATGGTGTACCACGCCAGGTAGGCGGGCAGTAGCCAGAAGTACACGACCGGGTGGCCGAAGTACCAGAACAGCGTCCGGGTCAGCAGCGGGTCGACCTGACTGATCCACCCCAGCGACCACGGAATCAGGAACACGACCACTTCGACGGCGACGCCGAACGAGGAGAGGTACCACATGACGAACGTCGCCAGCACCATGAACGTCTGCAGGGGGATGCGCTCGCCGGGGTTGTCGGCGCGCCACTCGCGGTACGTGAGGAAGTACTCGGCGCCGACGACCCACGACCCGACGACGAGGAGCGCCGCGCCGACGTAGAACGCCGGGTGAGCCTGCAGCGGCGCGTAGAACGTGTAGAGGACGTCCGCGGAGCCGAACGGCAGCTCGGGCGCGAACCCGTTCAGGATGGTGATGGCGGCCAGCGTCGTCCCGACGAGCATCGCGAAGAAGCCCGCCCACGCGACCCGCTGGTGGGCGAGCGGCCGGTCGAGGCTGCGCGTGATCGCCCACACGAAGAACCCACAGATGAGGAACGTGGTGAACACGAGCGCGAGCAGGACGCCGTGCCCGGTCAGCACCGTGTAGTACTGGGCGGCGTCGATCGGCAGCGCGTCGCGGAAGTAGCCGGTCCGGTACAGCGACTGCACGAGGCCGAACAGGCCGCCGAGCGCGAGCGCGACGAACCCGACGCCGAAGTGCCACCTGACGAGCTTCGCTTCCTCGGGGAACTTGTCGACGAACGTCATTCCTCGTTCACCTCCGGAACGTCCTGGGACTGGAACTGGTCCTGGGACACGACCTCCACGGTGCCCTCCATCGCGTGGTGGGCAGCGCCACAGTACTCGTGGCAGACGATGTGGTGCGTGCGGGCCTCGTCGAACTCGACGGTGAGCTCGGCGACCTGCCCGGGAATCACCATCGTGTTCACGTTCGTCCCGACGAGCTCGAAGCCGTGCGTGACGTCGCTGCTGGTGACGTAGAACGTCACTTCGGCGTCGGCGGGCACGCGAATCGGCTCGTTCGTGCCGGGCGCGAACGCGAACTGGCGGGCCTCGACGTACACCGCGTACTCGCCGTCACCGGTCTGGTAGACGCCGGGCTCCCGGAAGTTGTCCGAGGCGGTCGGGTCGTCCGGGTCGACCGTGCCGCCCTCGTCTCCGACCATCGCGACGCCCGCGCCGAGCGAGCCGTAGACGATGGTGGCGATGAACGCGGCGATGAGCACGAACGCCGCGGCGAGCCAGAGTTTCTCGAATCTGTGTATCCGCATCCTTGGTCACCCCACGATGGTCGGTCCGTTCCCGAGGAACTCGACGAAGTACGTGAACGCCCACAT
Organism: Halobacterium rubrum; assembly: GCF_021729015.1. Classification (GTDB taxonomy): domain Archaea; phylum Halobacteriota; class Halobacteria; order Halobacteriales; family Halobacteriaceae; genus Halobacterium; species Halobacterium rubrum. The sequence goes on along the minus strand of NZ_JAJQQZ010000001.1, from coordinate 345,919 downwards.
CCCGACCAGGATGAGGAAGTAGATTGCGACGAGCGCGAGCGTGCCGACCGGGTCGTACTCGTCGTGCCCGATCTCGGTCTCCGGCTCGAACTCGTCGGCCTCGGTGATCTCGTCTGTCGTCTCGCTGCCGGCGCCGCCTGAGCCGCCGGCTGGCGTGCGGTTCCGGTAGTAGCTCGCGAGAATCGGCGCGAGCATCGCGAGCGCGACACCGCCGGCGAACACGGACTTCCAGAGCGTGCTGCCGGCGAACGCGCGCTGCCCAGTGCCGCCGCCACCGTCGCCCCCGCTGCCGCCGGGAGCGGCACCGACGACGATGGCGCCTTTCATCCCCGCAGTGAGGTGGGGGTTGCAGTAGTACGTGTAGACGCCGGGGGTGTCGAAGGTGTGGCTGTACGAGTAGCCCTCGTTGTTGATCTCCTCGTCGCCGCTCCAGTCGGCGTCGCTCGGCTGGTTCTGGACGACGACGTTGTGCGTGTTCGACACCCACTCGAAGTTCACGGTGGTGCCGGGCGACACCCGGACCGCCGGCGGCCCGAACCCGAACGAGCCGCCGTTCGCGTTCGTGCCGACTTCGACGGTGACCTCGTCCTGCCCGGTCCGGTCGGCAGTCGACCCGTCGAAGTTCCCGGCAGCGCCGCCGTCGGCGTCGCTGGTGAACCAGTCGCCGTAGTCCGCCTCGACGGTCGGAGCGTCGCTGCCGCCGCCGCCCCCGTCGCCGGACCCGCCGACGACGACGGCGCCTTTCATCCCCATCGAGAGGTGGGGGTCGCAGTAGTACTTGTAGATGCCTTCGGTCTCGAAGGTGTGGCTGTACGAGTAGCCCTCGTTGTTGATCTCCTCGTCGCCACTCCAGTCGGCGCCCTCCGGCTGGTCTTCGACGACGACGTTGTGCGTGTTCGACACCCACTCGAAGTTCACTGTCGTCCCGGGGTCGACGCGCACGGCCGCCGGCCCGAACCCGAACGAGCCGCCGTTGGCGTTCACGCCGACCTCCACGGTCACTTCGTCCTGTCCCGTCTGGTCGACAGTCGTCCCGTCGTAGTTGCCGACGGCGCCGCCCTTGGCGTCGCCGGTGAACCAGCCGCCGTAGTCCTGGGCCGCGGCCGTGCCAGTCGCCGCCGCGCCGGCCGCGAGTGCGGTTGCGGAGCCGGCAGCGGCGCGAAGGACACCGCGGCGCGATAGCGTAGTGTTGTTGTTGTCCAGTCTGGTCATCGTGTACACCTCACTTCGTTCCCGTCACCATCGGGGACGGCGACGCGAGTGAAGCCGGTACGGAGTCTACCGGTGTGCCGGAACGGAAGGCCCCGTAGCCGTTCACACCCCCGTGTTTCCGAGAGGCCCTTTAGCTACTCTCGGTGATTCCAAGCGCGTAGGAATCCGTCAAAAGGTTTAGGCCAGAACCAGCCAACCAGCGGGTATGAACGTGCGTCCACAGGTCGTCGCGACCGTCATGCCGCTGCTGGCGCTGGTGCCGGTCGCGCTGTACGCGGCGGGCCAGGAGACCATCGCGGCCATCGCGCTCGGGAACGTCCTCATCGTGGCCGGCTGCCTCTACTACATGTTCTCGGCGGCGGAGGGCGACGACCACGCCGTCGCGCACTGACCTCGCGGCGATGGGGCTCTCAGGGGTGTCGCTCGCGGCCGCCGGCGTCGCTGCTGCGTCAGCGAGCGCGCCCGACGCCGGCGTGGTCGTGTTCTTCGTCGTGGGACTGCTCGGCGGCGCGCACTGCCTCGGGATGTGTGGGCCGCTGGTCACGATGTACGCCGACCGAATCGGCGACGGCGACCACGACGACAGGCGCGGGCCGTCGATGCGTGCGCTCCGCCAGCACGCCCTGTTCAACGCCGGCCGGACCGTCAGTTACGCCGCCGTCGGCGGGCTGATGGGGGCGCTGGGCGCCGTGCTCGTGGACGCCGGCGGCGTCCTCGAAGTGAGCCACCTCGTCCGGGGCGTGGCGGGCATCGTCGCCGGCGTCGTCATCGTCGCTGCCGGCGTCGGGTACGCGACCGGCGGCCAGTCCCGGCTGACCTCGGGCGCTGTCCCCGGACTCGGCCGGGCGTTCGGCGCGGTCACCGGCCGGCTCACCGACCGCGTCGACGACTGGGCGACCGGCCCGGGCATCGTCGCGCTGGGCGCCGCCCACGGCGCGATGCCGTGTCCGCTCATCTACCCGGGCTACCTGTACGCGCTCGCGACCGGCAGCCCCACAGAGGGCGCGGCGGCGCTGGGCGCGCTCGGCCTCGGGACGTTCCCGACGCTGTTCGCGTACGGCACCGCCGTCGACGCCGTGAGCGCGACGACGCGCCACCGGGTCCACCGCGCGCTCGGCGTCGCGTTCGTCGTCGCGGGCACCATCCCGCTGGCGAAGGGCGTGACCGCGCTCGGCTACACGGTCCCGCACCTGCCGCTGCCGATGCCGCCGATGCCAACGTGACATGACCGACCACGACGACACCTGCACGCTCTGTGGCCTCCCGACGCCGGACCCGCCCGTCACCGCCAGCGACGGCAGCGTCGACGGCGAGTACTGCTGTCGGGGCTGCATGGAAGTCGCGCGCACGCTCGACGACCCGGAGAGCGTGGACGCCGACCCGGCCGACGACCTCGACACCGGACCGGACGTCGAGGACGCGGACGGCGAGGCGGCGTTCCTCTCCGTCTCGGGGATGCACTGTGCGACCTGCGAGGCGTTCGTGGAGTCGCAGGCGACCGATACCGAGGGCGTGCGGGCGGCGTCCGCGAGCTACCCGACGGAGACGCTGAAGGTCACGTACGACCCCGAGCGGGTCGACCGCGGGGACGTGTTGGACGCCGTCGACGGCCTCGGGTACAGCGCGAGCGAGCGCGACGACGAGGCCGACGACGACCAGTCGGAAGTCGGGCGGCTGCTCGTCGGCGGCTTCTTCGGGATGATGACGATGCTGTGGTACGTCCTGTTCCTCTACCCTGCGTACCTCGACGTGCCGTCGGCGGCCCACCTGCTGGACCTCCAGGGGCTGGCGGGCAGCTACCTGCTGGCGAACGTCTGGCTGATGGCGACGGTCGTGCTGGCGTACACCGGCTACCCGCTGTTCCGGGGGGCGTACGTGAGCCTGCGGGCCGGCCACCCGAACATGGACCTGCTGGTGGCCATCGCGGCGGGCGCCGCCTACCTGTTCAGCACGGTGACCGTCCTGACTGGGGGCCGCGAGGTGTACTTCGACGTCGCCATCGTCGTCGTGCTCGCGGTCACCGTCGGGGACTACTACGAGGGCCGGGTGAAGCGCGCGGCGGCCGGTCGGCTCGCAGACCTCACCGAGGAGCGCGTCGACGACGCCACCCGCCGCAGCGCCGGCGGCGGGACAGAGACGGTTCCAGTGGACGACCTCCGGCCCGGCGACGAGGTCGTGGTCGTCGCCGGCGAGCGCGTGCCCGTCGACGGCACGGTCGCCGAGGGTACGGCGACCGTCGACGAGTCGCTCGTGACCGGCGAGTCCACGCCCGTCGGGAAGGAACCGGGCGACGACGCCGTCGGCGGCGCCGTCGTCACGGACGGCCGGCTCGTCGTGACGGTCGGCGAGGACGCCGCGAGCACGCTCGACCGCGTCGTGCGCGTGCTCTGGGACGTCCAGAGCGCCCGGCCGGGCGTCCAGCGGCTCGTCGACCGCGTCGCCGCCGTCTTCGTCCCGCTCGTGTTCGTGCTCGCGGGGCTGGCCGGCGGCTGGCACTTCCTCGCCGGTGGCGCCGCCGCGAACGAGGCGCTGCTCGTCGGGCTGTCCGTGCTCGTGGTGTCGTGTCCGTGTGCGCTCGGGCTCGCGACCCCGCTGGCGGTCGCCCGGGGCGTCAAGGAGGCCCTCGACGCCGGCGTCGTCGTCACCGACGCCTCGGCGTTCGAGGCCGCACCGGAGGCCGACACCGTGGTGTTCGACAAGACGGGGACGCTCACCACCGGCGAGATGCGCGTCCGGGACGTGGTCGGCGACGACCGCGTGCTCGCCCGGGCGGCCGCCGTCGAGCAGTACGCCGACCACCCGGTCGCCGCAGCCATCACCGACGGGGCCGCGCCGGCCGGCGACGTCGACGACTTCGAACGCGTGCCCGGCCGGGGCGTCGCCGGCAGTCTCGCGGTCCGCCCCGACGGTGCCCGGACGGACGAGACAGCGCCGGTGGACGCGGCCGGCGGCGCGGCGGTGCTAGCCGGGAACCGCGAGCTGTTCGCGGACCGCGACTGGCGGGTGCCCGAGCGGTACGCCGAGCGCGCGAGCGAGGCGCGAGCGAACGGGAACGTCCCCGTGCTCGTCGGCTGGGACGGCGAAGCTCGAGGGGTCGTGGTCGCCGGCGACCGGCCGCGCGACGAGTGGCAGGCCGTCGTCACCGACCTCGCGGCCGACGGCCGGGACGTGGTCGTGCTGACGGGCGACGACCCCGAGGCCGCCCGGCAGTTCCGCGAGCACGACGCCGTCGCCGAGGTGTTCGCGGGCGTCCCGCCGGAGGGCAAGACCGAGGTCGTGCGGTCGCTGCGCGCCGACGGCGACACGGTGGCGATGGTCGGCGACGGCGTCAACGACGCGCCAGCGCTGGCGGCCGCCGACCTCGGCGTCGCCCTCGACCACGCCGCGCTCGCCGCCGACGCCGCCGACGCCGTCGTCACCACGGAGGACCTCGCCGCCGTCCCGCGCATCTTCGAGCTGACTGACGCGACCAACGGCCGCATCCGCCAGAACCTCGCGTGGGCGTTCCTCTACAACGCCATCGCGGTGCCACTGGCCGTCGCCGGCGCCCTCAATCCGCTGTTCGCAGCGGGCGCGATGACCGCCTCCAGCCTGCTGGTCGTCGGGAACTCCACGCGCTCGCTGCTTGACTGGGGCGGGTCCGGTGGCGAGACTGGAGCCGGGGAGGTGGAGTCGTCGTGAGCGCCGCGCTCGCCCGAGTTCGACCCCGGCGGGAGACGGTCGGCGTCCTCGCCACGCTCGCGCTCGCCGAAATCGCGGCGCTCGCGGCCTACCTCGCCGCGATGCCGGTCGCCGTCGACGAACTGCGGTACTTCCTCTACCCGTTCGTGTGGCTGAACGCCAGCGTGCTCGCCGTCTGGCGGGTCACGCCCCGGCCGGCGAACGGACGGCGGCGCCGGCTCGCGGCGGGGGTCGCCGCAGCGTACTTCCTCGTGCTCGCGGCCGTCGGCGGCATCCTCGCGGCGTCGAACGGCAGCGGCGTGACCGTCTACTGGGCGCTGCCACCCGGCTGGGGGCCGATGATGCTGGCGCACGTCGGCCCCGTCCGGGTGGCCGCCGCTCCCTACCGGGTCGCCGGCTACCTCGCGCTCGCGTACCTCGTGTACGCCACGCTCGCCGACGCGGAGACGTCGCTGGCGGGCGGGTTCGTCGGGCTGTTCTCGTGCGTGAGCTGTACGCTGCCGCTGCTGGCGGCGGTCGTCTCGTCGCTGGCCGGCGGCGCGGTCGCGTTCGGGACGGCGTCGGCGCTGTCCTACGACCTCTCGACGGCGGTGTTCGTGCTCGCCGTCGCGCTGCTCGCGTGGCGGCCCGACGCCGCGCTCCTGGGGCGGCTGCGGTGACGGCTGCGGCGAGCGGGACAGAGAGAACGAGCCGGCGTCAGAGTTCGTCGGCGACGGCGGGTGCGGCCGACACTTCGGAGACGGCGCGCTCGATGGTGTCGGTACCGTAGACGGCGTCGACGCCCGCGTCCGCGAGTTTGAGGCGGGCGTTGCCCGCGAGCAGCGGGTGGACGGTGGCGACGAACACCCGGCCCGGGTCGTCGAGCGCGGCGATGGCCTCGCTCATCGTGGTGCCGGTGGCGACGATGTCGTCCGTGACGACGACGTCCCGGCCGGCGGTCTCGATCTCGCTCGGTTCGACCGTGACGTCGCTGCCGGAGTGCCGGACCTTCTCGAAGTGGTCGGTGACACCGCCGCCATAGGCGTCTCGGACGCTCTCCGCGAGCCCGGTCGCACCGTGGTCGGGCGCGAGGAAGACGGGGTCCGCGAGGTCGCCGGGTAGCGGCTCGGCGAGCTGCGGCGCGGCGTCGACGCCCACGGCGGGCGCATCGAAGAACTCCAGCACGCCGTCTTCGTGAGGGTTGACCGTAATCACGCGGTCCGTGCCGGCCGAGATGGCGCGGGCGACCGCTCGCGCCGACACCGGCTGGCCGGCCTCGAAGGCCTCGTCCTGCCGCGCGTACCCCATGTAGGGGAGGACGGTGACGACCTCGCTCGCGCCGGCCTCGCGGGCAGCGTCCTGCAACTGCAGCACTTCGACGTGCGCGTCGCTGGTCGGCGTCGACGCCACCACCACCGCTCGCTCGCCGGCGACGTCCTCCGGGACGGTCACCAGCTGCTCGCCGTCCGGGAACGAGTCGTAGGCCACCCGGCCGAGTCGCTCGCCGGTCTCGGCGGCGAGCGCGGCCGCGAGCGCCTGGCTCGAGGACCCGCTGAGTAACATATCCGGGTGGACTCGTGCCGGCGGCTTACGCGTTTCCTTTGCGTGCGTGGCTCGGAGCGAACGAAGTGAGCGAGAGCCACGTTAGCGCGAGCGGCGACCAGCGGGAGCCGCGAGCAGCGTGGTCGACCGGGCGAAGCGGGGGCGTGGCGTTACGCTGCGTCTTCGTCGCTGGTGACGTGTTCTTCGCCGACGACGGTGACGGCGGCGGCGTCGGGGAGGCCGAGGCTGCGGTGGCGGGTGTCACCGTCGGTGTGGTCGTCGACGACGAGGGTGCCGGTGGCGGTGAGGAGGATGGTCGTGTCGACGGCGTGGGTGGCGTCGACGACCGGTTCGTCGACCGGGAGGGCGGTTCGTTCGGTCCACTCGCCGTCGGCAGTGTGTTCGAAGCAGGCGTCGGGGGTGGCGGCGTGGGCGACGCCGACCTCGCCGGGGGCGGCGGTGGCGGGGTCGGCGGCGACCGCGCGGAAGTCGCCGGAGACGTCCTCCAGCCAGCCGTTCCCGAGCGAGAACAGGCCGTCTGCGGTGGCGGCCTGCGGGACGCCGGGAGCGGCGACGTCGTGGGCGTCGTCGAGGCCGGCGTGCGTGAGGCCGTCGCCGTCGGCGGTGAGGCGGTGGACGCCGTCGGTGGCGGCGACGAGGTCGGCGTCGAGACCGCGGACGTCCACGCCGTCGTCGACGGCGCCGCGGTCGGTCCACTCGCTGCCGTCGTAGTGCGCGACGGTGCCGTCCTCGCCGGCCGCGAGCACGCCGCCGTCGAAGCCGGTGACGGCGACGGCGGCCCGGTCGAAGCCGGTGGCGGCGAAGTCCCTGCCGGCCGTCGAGAGCAGGACGCCGTCGTCGGTGGCGGCGGCGACGCCGAGGCCGGTGGCGGCCACGTCGCGGGCGTCACACCGGTGTTCGAGGGCGAACTCGCCGACCTTGCTGCCGGAGATGTGGGCGGCAGTGATGCCGAGGCCGGCGGCGACGTACGCCACGAGGGTCTCGCCCTGTTCGACGAACACGCGGTCTTCGCGCACGGTGGGCATACGTAGACCGCCGCGGTCGCCGGGCTAAGGGGTTGCGGTTCTCTCGAAAACATTTTGCGGGGGCCGCCGAACGTGTACGGTATGCGACGGCGGACGGTACTCGCTGGCGTGGTCGGCCTGGCGTCGACAGCCGGGTGTTTTCGAGTGCTCGCCGACGAGACCGTCCTCGTCAGGGCGAAGCGGCCGCCAGAGGGCCACTCGGCCGATGCGAAACGCCACTGCACGCTGGCGATGGAGTTCGTCGCCGACCACCCGCCGCTGGAGCGGGTGACGGAGGCGGTGGCGGACGCACCCCGCAACGAGTGGGTGACATCGGACGTCGACCCGGAGACGGGGCAGGCGCTCGCCGACGACCTCAGCGAGCACTGCGAGGCCGTGGGTGGGGTCTACCACTACGACGGTGCGTCGTTCGTCCTCGAGGTCGTCGACGACGACGGCGAAAACGAGGAAGTCCTGTTTCCGGAGCGCACGCAGCGTTCGGAAGCGATTAGAGGCGTCCACTCCGACAGACACCCATGAAGGTCTTCGGGTCGAGTGGGACGCGGGGCGTGGCCAACGAGGAGCTCACACCGGGGTTCGTGTTGCGCGTGGCGAAGGCGGCGGGGTCGGTGTGGCGCGCCGACCGAGTGGCCGTGGCGCGGGACACGCGCACGACGGGTCGGATGCTGGAGAACGCCGCCGTCGCCGGCCTGCAGAGCGTCGGCGCGGACGTGGACCGGCTGGGCGTGCTGCCGACGCCGGGGACGCAGGCGTACGCCGAACGCGAGGGGGTGCCGGCGGTGATGGTGACGGCGAGCCACAACCCCGGCGAGTACAACGGCGTCAAGCTCGTGGGCAGCGACGGCGTGGAGCTCGCCGTCGACGACCTCGAGCGCGTCGAGCGGAAGTTCTCCACGGAGCAGTTCGACGACGCGGCGTGGGACGGCGTCGGCGACGACCGCGACGTGGCGTCGGCGGCCCGCAGCTACCTCGACCAGCTGTACGAGTCGGTCGACCGGGACGCCATCGCGGCGGCCGACCTGACCGTGGCCCTCGACCCGGGTCACGGCGCTGGCGCGCTCACCAGCCCCGAGTTCTACCGCGAACTCGGCTGTGAGGTCGTCACCGTGAACAGCCAGCCGGACGGCCACTTCCCGGGTCGGGAGCCGGAGCCGGTCCGCGAACACCTCCAGGACCTCGGGCGGCTCGTCGAGGCAGCCGACGCCGACGTCGGCATCGCCCACGACGGGGACGCCGACCGCGCCATCTTCTTCGACGAGACCGGCGAGTACGTCGAGGGCGACGCCGCGCTCGCCGCGCTCGCCGCGGCCGAACTCGACGAGGGCGACACCACCGTCTCCGCGGTGAACGTCAGCCAGCGCCTCGTCGACGTCTGCGAGCGCACCGGTGCCAGCCTCGAGTTGACGCCCATCGGCTCCACGCAGATCATGACGCGCATCCGCCAGCTGGAGGCCGAAGGCGAGCACGTGCCGGTGGCTGGCGAGGGCAACGGCGGCATCATCTTCCCGGGCTACCGGACGACCCGCGACGGCGCGTACACCGGTGCCCGGTTCCTCGAACTGCTCGCCGACGGTACGCCCGCCAGCGAGGTCGTCGAGCCGTACAGCGACTACCACAACGTCCGCGTGAACGTCGGCTACGACGACGACGCCGAACGGGACGCGCTGCTGGACGCCGCCGAGGAGCGCGCGCTGGACGCCGACGCCGACCGCACCACCATCGACGGGTACCGGCTTGACTACGGCGACGCGTGGGTGCTCGTCCGGCCGTCGGGCACGGAGCCGGTTGTCCGCATCTACGCCGAGTCCACGGACCGCGAGCAGGCCGAGGAGCTCGCGGAGGCGTTCGCCGCCGACCTGCGCGCAGCGAAAGCCGGCGCAGACGCCGCCTAGTCAGTACTCGTCGAGCGCGTCCCGCAGCCGCTGCTCGTGTTCTCTCGCCCGCCGGAGGTCGTCTTCGACGCCGGACTCGATGCGCTGTTTCTCGTCGTCGGTGAGTTCGTGTGTGGCGACGGCGGCGTCCCGGAGACGGTCGTAGTCGTCGCTGCGAACCCACTTCCGGACCGCGTGGAGCGGTTCGAGGACGTCGCCGCCGGCGAAGCGCGCGACGACCGACACCAGTTCGTCGAGGCGGTACTGGAGGTCCTCGGCGGGCGCCGGTGGCCACCCGACCAAGAGCGGGTCAGCGTCGAGGCGTTCGAGGTACGTGCGGTTCCCGCCGACCGCGCGCTTCAGCGTGCGCGGCGCGGCGACGTAGTGGTCGAGTTTCGACGGCGAGTAGCCGGCGTACTCCAGCAGCTGGGGAATCGGCTCCTCACCGGCCGGCCGGTCGGCGACGAACTCGGCGAGCCCCTCTGGCACGGGCTCGAACCCGACCAGGGGGTAGGATTCCGTCGTCTCGACGAAGTCGAGGAACTCCCGGGCCGGCGCCTCCCGGCGGAACGACTGGAAGGCGTCGGTGACGGCGTCGTCGTACTCGCGAATCGGCTCGCGGAGGTCCTCGACGGGGGCGTCGAGGTCGGCGTTCCCGAGGCGCCGGAGCCGCTCCAGTTCGGCGACTTCCTCGCCGTACGCGTCCGCGGTGTCGGCCACCCGCGACCGGACCTCGCTGTGGTCGTCGCGGGCGTCGGCGAGGTCGTCGAGGCGGTCGACGAGGTCGCGGGCGTCCGCCAGTCGGTCCCGCGCCTCGGCGAAGTCGGACTCGGAGAGCCGGCGCTTCTTGAACAGCTCCAGCAGGTCCTCGAAGGTGTCGCGCTCGGGGAGGTCGTCGTCGAAGTCCTCCTCGACGAGCGCCACGAGGTCCTCCTGGAAGGCCAGATACGACTGGAAGTCTCCGGTGCCGGTGGCGTCGTCCTCGTACTGGACGAGCAGCCGGTCGAACTCCCGGAGCGCCCGCCGGAGCGCCTGCAGGCGGGCCTCGCCGTACTCGTCGACGGCGGCCTCGGCGTCGGCGACTGCCTCGTGGGCGTCCCGGAGCTCGGCGACGAGCGCGTCGGGGTCGCGGGCCTTGGCGGCGGCCTGCGCGTCGGACATACGCGAACGAACGGCAGAGACCGGGATAGGCCTTCTGTCGGAGTGCACGCAGCGAGACACCGAGAGGCCGGGAGGCGAGAACGGGGTCGTGGTGGTCAGGCGCGCGCCGAGTCCAGCTCGATGTCGAGGTCGTCGAGGACCTCGCGGGCCTCCTCGCGTTTCTCCTGGTGGTCCTCGAGGAACTCCGCCATCAGTTCGGCGGCCTGCTCCTTGCAGCCGCCACAGAGGCGCTCGCCGTTCACGCACTCCGAGTACACTTCCTCGGCGAACTCGTCGTCGTCGCCCGCCATCAGGTAGGCGTACAGCTCGTAGACCGGGCACTCGTCGGCTTCCCCGCCGAGTTCGCGCTGCTTCTCGGCGGTCTCGCGGCCGCCGGTCGTCGCGGCCTTGACCTTGTCGTAGCCCTCCTCGGGGTCGTCGAGCAGGCTGATGTGGCTGGCCGGAATCGACGACGACATCTTCCCGCCGGTCAGCCCCGTCATGAAGCGGTGGTAGACCGACGACGGCGGGACGAAGCCGTAACCGCCGTGGTCGACCTCGACGGCGAGCGCGAGGTCCTCGGCCGCCTCCATCTCCACGTCGAAGGCGTCGACGTGGCCCTCGAAGACGCGCTTCTCGCCCGCGATCTCGTCGATGAGCGCCTCGAAGGCCTCGTCGGTCGCCTGCCGGTCGAAGAATCGGATGCGTGGCCGGAGCGGCTCCATCCCCGCGTTCTCCAGTTTCTGGACGACCGAGTCGACAGTGTCGGCGTCGAAGTCGTCGGCTACTGTGGGCTCCGCTGCGAGCCAGTCGGCGGCCTCCGTACACCGGGGCTGGTCCGCGTCCTCGGCGTACTCGCCGCGGGCGTCGTAGGCGGCGCGGACGAGCGGGCGCTCGTTGTCGTCGAACGCGACGCTCGCGAACGCCTCGGTGACCTTGAAGTAGCGCGTGCGCTCCGCGAGGTCGCGGGCGAACCGCACGTGGGGGTCCTGGTCGGGGCCGACCGGGATGACAGTCGGCTTCGGCTCGTCGAGCTGGGGGTAGAGGATGTCCGCCATCTGGGTGACGACGCTCTGCATGTGGGAGACGTCCGTGTCACCGCCGAACCCGTAGATGGCCTCGAACTCCGAGAAGTTCGCCTCGATACCGAGCTCGAACGCGAGGTCCTGGAGCTCGCGGTTCGTGGACTGCCGGTAGAGCTCGCCCTCCTCGGCGTCGAAGCCGAGCGCGAGCAGGCTCAGCAGGTAGTCCTCGGTGTGCTCGTCGATCTCGTCCCAGTCAAGCCCCCGGGCCGAGTGGGCTTCGAGGTCGGCGATGAGCGCGTACGCGTCCCCGCCCTGCTGCTGGTGCCAGACGATCTCGTCGAACACCATCTTGTGGCCGATGTGGGGGTCACCCGTCGGCATGAACCCCGACAGCGCGGCGAAGGGCTCGTCGTTTCGCATCGCGTCGGCCACCCGGCGGTAGTCCCGGTGCCCGAAGATGATGGCGCGCCGCATCAGGTAGTGGGGCGCAGGCACCTCGTCGAGGACGTCCTCGAAGGCCTCGATGCCGAACTCCTCGAAGAGGTTCCGGTAGTCGGAGACGGTCGAGGACCCCCAGGGGTCGAGTGCGACGTCGTCGGCGCCGGCCGTGGAAGTAGTGTTGTTGTCGTCGGTGGTCATGGCGTCAGTCGACTGACGGAGAGCCAGCGAATCGTCGTGTCGTCTGTGCCGTCGGTGGCTGCAAAAACCATTCGCTTGCGGACGCCGTGCGCGAGCCGCACGTCCAGCGAGAGGTCCCGCGGCGAGAACACGTGGTCGGTGTCGAGCACGCGCACCAGCAGCTCGGAGTGGCCGAGGTCGTCGACGGACTCGACGCCCGAGTACGTGCGGAAGTCGGCGCCGAACTTGAACCCGGTCTTCGGCACCACACCGGCGTCGCGGAGCGCACGGTAGACCGCCAGCCGCCGGTCGAAGTGCTCGCCCTCGCCGACGCGGCCGCGAGCGAGCACGTCCTCGATGTCTGCGTCGTCCTCGAAGGAGAGCACGCCCTCGGCGGTAAGGTACGCCGCTTCCAGCAGCGAGAGCTGGAGCGCGTCGTGGTCGGCGGCGCGCCCGCCGAGGGGCTGCCCGTAGAACCCCGACTCGTGGAGCCGGCTCGGCGGCCCCCAGACGAGTACGCGGTCGTCTAGCAACACCGCCTCGACGCCCGCCGGCTGGTCGAACTCGGTGTCGCCGTCGGGGGCTTCCGAGTCCACGTCGAGGTAGGTTATCTCGCTCTCCTCGTCGACCACCGCCAGCACCTCGTCGCCGAGCTCGCCGACGGGGAGCGTCGCGCGCTCGTCCACGACCCGCACCCGGTGTTTGACGACGCCGTCCCGACGCGTGTTCCCCCGCGGGAACACGACGAAGTCGCCGTCACCGGGCTCGTGCCACCACGGCTCGCGGTCCGGCACCAGGTAGAACCCCCGGTCCCGGAGGTCGACGTACACCAGGAAGCGGGCGGTGAACCCGGCCTCGCGGTCCGCGAGGAACGCCCGGAAGCGCTTGCCGTCGACGTCGTCGAGGTCGCCACGGAACAGGAGGTGGGCGGCCTCCACCAGCGACAGCGCGACGTCGTTGCCGCCCAGCGGGTAGCCGTAGCCGCGGGCGTCGTGGAAGCGCTGGCGGGCGTCCCCGCCGACGTGCACCTCGTCCCCGCGCAGGTCGCCGTTCATACCTCACTGACGCGCGCGGACACTCAAAGCGACTGTGGTGCGCGCTCGCAGTCGGCGTCCAGACACCGGCGGCCGTCGGCCGTCTGGACGGCCGGCAGCCCGCACTCGCAGTCCCCCGCTTCGGTTCCCCGGGGGAGTCGGAACCGGGACCCGCAGTCCGCACAGACGGCGTGCAGGCCACGGTCGGACTCGACGGCCAGCCGGCCGCCGCAGCGACACGTCCAGTCGAGTGCGGCTCGGACGGCGTCGGCGATGGGCTCACACTCTCGGTCGAGACACGCCGTCACGGCCGCGCCGCGCTCCACACGAATCCGGGGGAGCCCGCAGTCCCCACACGTCTCGTCGACGACGGCGGCGTCCCGCGGGATGGCGTACTGCTCGCGGCAGTCCACGCAGACCACGCGGCCGCCGTCGCGCACGAACGCGCCGCCGCAGTCGCAGGTGCCGACCGGCGGCCCGGCCGGCGACGCCGGGTAGTGCGCGTCGCCGTGCTCGGTCGCGCTCTCGACGACGAGGCGCTCGTCGCCGTCCGCCGCGTCGATGCGGAAGCCGCCGGCGTCCCGGGTGTACCGGACGACGCCGGGTCTGGTGAGCCACGCCGCCGGCTGGTAGCCGTCGGCGTCGTGGACGAGCACGGTGTCGTCGGGCTTCACGACGACGACCACGTCCCCGCGCAGCACTCGTTCGGTCTCTCCGCCGTGCTCGTATCGCACGGCACACTCGCCGGCCAGCACGCGAATCGCGTCCTGCATACCCCCTGCTGGTCCCGTTCCCGTACTTGAACTTCAGCGCGAGCAGGTGGGCTACGCCACGTCGACGGTTCGGGTGTCGGTGACGGGCAACAGGGGGAGGTCGGCGAACGTGACGGTGACCTCGTAGGTGAGTTCCTCGGTGTCGGCGCCGAAGACGCCGACGGGCACGGCGAGCGCGTCGTCGAGGTAGCCGGTCTCGGTGCTCATCTCGACGTCGTTGACGGTGACCTCGACGCCGGCTTTGGTGGCGCCGCCGTCGTTGCGGACGGTGACCTCGCACAGCTGGTTGGCGCCGGCCGGAATCGAGTCGGGGAAGTCGCCCCAGTCGACGGCGACGTCGGGGAGGCCGGCGGCCTGCTCGTGGACGCTCTCGGCGACGCCCTCGGCGAGCCCGGCGTCCACGAGTCCCGAGACGCCCGCGTCGCGGACGTCCTCCGGGGTTTCGATGCCTTCGTCGTGGAGCTTGTGCGCGCGGCCGGCGGCGACGCCGTCGACGGCGGTGAGGCCGACTGCGGCCTCGGGGACGCCGGTGTCGATGCGGGCCTCGAGGCGGGCGGCGGCGTTCGCGCCCGCCGGGTCGTCGTAGCGGTCGAAAAACGCGCCCAGCGCGGCCAGCAGCCGGAGCGCGTTCTGCTTGATGACCCAGGCGTCCGACCGGAGTTCGGTCGGGACGGCGCCCCGCATGCCGGCGCGGAGGATGGCGTACACCTTCCGCGGGCCGTCGTCCATCCCCTCGGCGCTGTTGCTCGCGGCTCCGCCGCTCGCTCGTTCCGCGGCCTCCCGGTGGTCGGCCGCGCGGCCCAGCACTTTCTGAATCGCGTCCTGTTCGGACTGCCGGGCGCTCACGGAGTCGAACTCGCCGGCGCTGGCGACCGCCCGCAGGATGGCGCGGTCGTCGGGGCCGTCCGCTGCGACCTCGCGGAACTCCCGGGCGGTGTCCAGCCGGAGGTAGTACGTCGACGCCAGCACCCCGAGCCGGGTCGCTGACAGCCCGAGGTCCTCGTCGGTCTCCACGAACCCCTCCTCGACGAGGTCGTCCAGCGTGTCGCGGACGCGCTCGCGGAGCGTCGGGAAGTCGTAGTCCTCGGGCGCGGACTGCGCGCGCCGGTAGTAGAACGTCGTCTCCAGCCAGTCCATCACGTCGCCGAGGCCGCGGATGGTGCCCATCGCGATCTCGGCGTTCAGGTGCTCGGCGAGGTTGCCGGCCAGCCGGCTCTCGATCTCGTGGCCCTCCTCCAGCAGCGTCCGGTACTTGTCGGCGTCGCCGGCGTCACACACCACCCAGCCGTACCCCACGTCGTCGTAGCCCGGGCGGCCGGCGCGCCCGAGCATCTGGAGGACGTCCAGCGGGCTCATGTCGACCTCGCCCTCCAGCGGGTCGTGGAGCTTCGTGTCCCGGATGACGACGCAGCGCGCCGGGAGGTTCACGCCCCACGCGAGCGTCGACGTCGAGAACAGCACGCGAATCTTCCCCTCCCGGAACCACTGCTCGACGCGGTTCTTGTCGCTCGTCGAGAGCCCGGCGTGGTGGAACGCCACGCCGTCGAGCACGCTCTTCCGCAGCGTCGCGTTGTCCAGCTCCTCGGCGGCCGTGTGGAACTCGTAGTCGCCCCGGGAGCCGACCGGGATGTCTCGCTCCGCAATCTCGTCTCTGGTCTTCTTCGCGGCCTGCACGGTGTCCTGCCGGGAGGAGACGAACACGAGCGACTGGCCGTCCTCCCGCAGGTGGGGTTCGGCCAGGTCGAGCGCCGTGAACAGCCGCCGGTACTTGTCCGCGAACGGGTTGTCGCCGTGCTCGTACGTGCGGACGCCCGCGTGGAGGTCCACGGGGCGGTACTCGTCGCCGAACTCGAAGGTCGTCTCCGGCGTGGCGTCCAGCCAGTCCGCGACGTCCTCGATGTTCGGCATCGTCGCCGACAGCGCGACGACGCGGGGGTCACAGAGCCGCCGCAGCCGGGAGACTACCACTTCGAGGACGCTCCCGCGTTTCTCGGAGTCCAGCAGGTGGACCTCGTCGATGACCACGCAGTCGACGTCGGTCACGAACGAGTACCGCGGGGAGTCGTGTTTCCGGGTGGCCGAGTCGGCCTTCTCCGGCGTCATCACGAGCACGTCGGCGCGCTCGGCCCGCCGGGGGTTCAGGTCCCGCTCGCCCGTGACGACGTACACCGAGTACCCGAGGTCCTCGAAGCGCTCCCACTCGTCCTCCTTCTCGTTGGTGAGCGCGCGCAGCGGCGCGACGAACAGCGCCGTCCCGCCCGCCTCGAGGGTCTGGCAGATGGCGAGCTCGGCGAGCGCGGTCTTCCCGCTGCCGGTCGGCGCGGACGCCACCACGTTCGCGTCCGACTCCAGCAACGCGGGCACCGCCTCGCGCTGCATCTCGTTGAACTCGTCGAAGGGAAACGCCTCGGCGAACTCCGGGACGACCTCGGCGACTTCCATCGAGCGAGGGGAAGGCGGGAGCCCGGATAGGCGTTTCTAGTCCGCGTCGTCCGACGAAGGAGGACGACGGAACGCTCGAACGGCGACCAGCGGGAGCCGTGAGAGTAGCGTGCTCGACCAGCGGGAGAGCACGGAATGGACGAGCGGCGCTATCGCGCCGCGAGCCACGTGGCTGACTGTCGGCGGACGACGGAACGGTGACAGTCAGTCTGCCGCGGCCGCCGTCGCCGCGCGCTGGATGAGGCCGCCGCCGCCGCTGGTCTCGTACCAGAAGTAGGCCGCGACGCCCACCGCCGCGACGACGTTCGAGAGCGTGATAGCCCAGAACACCGCGTGAACCGGGACGGCGAGCACGAACACGTACGCGCCCAGCACGGCGATGGGCAGCCGCACGGTCCAGTACTGGAGGAGCGTCGCGACCATCGAAACCTGCGTCTTCCCGGCGCCGTTGAAGCCGCCCTGCACGGGGTAGATGACGCCGAACGCCCAGTACCCGACGGCGAGGATTTCGAGGTACGTCACCGTGTACGCGAGCGCGTCGCCGGCGAGCGTCGGCGCGAACACGCCGGCGATGGCGCCCGGCAGGAAGAACTGGACGGTGCCGAGGACCGCCATGCCGCCGGCGGTGGCAGCCGTCGCCAGCCACGTCGCGCGAGTCGCGCGCGAGGCCTTTCCGGCGCCGACGTTCTGGCCGACGACGCTGGACACCGCGCTCCCGACGGCGGCGGCGGGCACGAACGCGACCGTCGAGATGCGGGCGCCGACGGTGTAGGCTGCCAGTCCAGCGCTGCCGCCGACGGCACTGACGATGGCGATGACGACGAGGCGGGCGACCTGTCGGCCGCCCTCCTGGCCGGCTTTCGGGACGCCGACTTCGAGGAGGCTACGGGCGGTGTCGGGGTCGAAGCCGACGTCCCGCCAGTGGATGGTGAAGTTCGTTCGGGCGACACGAAGGCCCGCGAGCGCGACGCTGAACCCGACGACGTAGCCGATGGCGGTGGCGGCCGCGGCGCCGAAGATGCCGTAGCCGGTGAAGCCGGGGATGCCCCAGCCGACGACGAGGAAGGGGTCGAGGACGACGTTCGTGAGGACGGCGGCGACGTTGACGACCATCGACGCCCGGGAGTCACCCCAGCCGACGAACCCGGACTCGATGGCGTCGCTCATGCCGCCGAAGATGCGGCCGAACGTGGTCACCGTGAGGTAGGTGGCGGCCAGCGGGAGCACGGCCTCGCCGGGGTTCAGGAGGCCGACGACGTCCGCCGCGAGGAAGTAGACGAGCGCAGCGAGCACGACGTTGGCGGCGCCGACCAGCACTGTCGCGTGGAACCCGGCGCGTCGCGCTTCGGCTTCGTCGTCGGCGCCGACGTTCTGGGCGACGAGCACGCGGCCGCCGATGACGCCGACGCTCGTGACGAGACTGAGCAAGCCGACGAGCGGCGCGACGAGGCCGACGGCGGCGACGGCGTCCTCGCTGACGCGGCCGAGCCAGAACACGTCCACGACCTGCTGGAGGACGACGACGTACTGCTGGACGACGAGCGGGGTGCTGAGGAACAGCAGGGCTCGGGGGAGCGAGCCCTCCGTTATCTCCTCGCTGGACACGTCGAACATTATATCGGATTTCGTCTCGTTAATTGTTCCCCCGCCCCTCTTTAACATACGGGATGCGTTGCTGCACCCGTCAGGCGAGGCCGCAATCCGCACCGTTTTTGCGCTGGCTTCCGAAGACGGGCACATGAGTAGCCGCCGGAAGCCGGATTGGCTGAAGATGCGGCCGCCGTCCGGGGAGCGGTTCGCGGACATCAAGGAGACGCTCCGCGACAACGACCTCCACACCGTCTGCGAGGAGGCGTCCTGCCCGAACCTCGGCGAGTGCTGGAGCGGCCGGGACGGCCCGGGGACGGCGACGTTCATGTTGATGGGCGACCGGTGTTCCCGCGGCTGCAACTTCTGTGACGTCGAGACGGGCGGCATGGAGGCGCTGGACCCCGACGAGCCCGCGAACGTGGCGGAATCCGTCGCCGAAATCGGGCTGGACTACGTCGTCCTGACGTCGGTCGACCGGGACGACCTCGACGACCAGGGCGCCGGCCACTTCGCGCAGACGATTCGGGAGATCAAGGACCGCGACCCATCTATCCTCGTGGAGGTGCTGATTCCGGACTTCCAGGGCGAGGAGTCGCTGGTTCGGGAGATCATCGACGCAGGGCCGGACGTCATCGCGCACAACGTCGAGACGGTCGAGCGACGGCAGTTCCCGGTCCGGGACCGGCGCGCGGGCTACGAGCAGTCGCTGTCGGTGCTGGACCAGGTGAACCGGGAGTCGGACATCTACACGAAGACGAGCATCATGCTCGGGGTCGGCGAGTACGACCACGAGGTCTACCAGACGCTGGGGGACCTCCGGGAGGTCGGCGTGGACGTGGTGACGCTGGGGCAGTACCTCCAGCCGTCGCGCTCGCACCTCGACGTCGACGACTACGTCCACCCCCAGAAGTTCGACACGTGGCAGCGGGTGGCCGAGGAGGAGTTCGACTTCCTGTACTGCGCGTCCGGTCCGATGGTGCGGTCGTCGTACAAGGCGGGCGAGCTGTTCGTCGACGCCGTGGTCAGGGAGGGCAAGAGCATCGAGGAGGCGCGCGAGGACGCTCGAAGAGCGGCTTCCGATTGAGCGAGCGGGAGCACAGCGACACGCGAGCCGCGAGGACGCTCGAAGAGCGGCTTCCGATTGAGCGAGCGGGAGCACAGCGACACGCGAGCCGCGAGGACGCTCGGAGAGCGGCCTCGGACTGAGCGAGCGGTGGGTGTCACGGGTCACGAAGACCATCGGTAATCGCTAGCGAGGAACAGTCAGTCGAGTGGCAAGACCGGCCGGGCCGTCGGCGGCCACGTAAAAAGCCCGTGAGGCCGGCGGTCGAGTGGCGGGTGGACGGGCGTCCAACACCGGGAGGTTCCACCGAGTGTTTATTCTGGTTCTGTATTTCCAGGCGGCCAAGCTATTCGTTCAGTCGTTTTGTTCCGTCGTGACTGGACACGAGTCCGGGAATTCGGTGCCAGTGAGACCCTTGGCAAAGATTGTTACGAAAACCATATGGTTGCAGGGGTAGACCCTCCGCACATGTCAGGACGGGGGTACCCGTGACCGAGACCGTTCATCGAGCACCCGACGACATGTACCGGGTGCTGGACGAGGACGGCGAGCTGGTCGACGGCGCGGAGGTACCGGACCTCTCCGACGACGAGCTCGTCGAGATGTACCGCCACATGAAGCTCGCGCGCCGGTTCGACGAGCGCGCGGTGAGCCTCCAGCGACAGGGCCGCATCGGGACCTACCCGCCGCTGTCCGGCCAGGAAGGCGCCCAGATCGCGTCCGCGATGGCGCTCGCCGACGACGACTGGATGGTGCCGAGCTACCGCGAGCACGGCGCCGGACTGGTCCGCGGCCTCCCGCTGAAAGACACGCTGCTGTACTGGATGGGTGACGAGCGCGGGAACGAGATTCCCCTCGACAAGAACGTCTTCACCGTCGCCGTCCCCATCGCCTCCCAGATTCCCCACGCCACCGGCATGGCGTGGGCGTCCAAGCTCAAGGACGAACAGGACAAGGCGTTCCTCTGTTACTTCGGGGACGGCGCGACCTCCGAGGGCGACTTCCACGAGGGCCTGAACTTCGCCGGCGTCTTCGACACGCCGAACGTGTTCTTCTGCAACAACAACCAGTGGGCCATCAGCGTCCCCCGGGAGCGCCAGACGGCCTCCGAGACGCTCGCGCAGAAGGCCGAAGCGTACGGCTTCGACGGCGTGCAGGTCGACGGCATGGACCCGCTAGCCGTCTACAAGGTGACCAGAGACGCCGTCGAGAAGGCCAAAGACCCCGACGAGGGCGAGCTGCGCCCGACCATGATCGAGGCGGTGCAGTACCGCTTCGGCGCGCACACCACCGCCGACGACCCCTCCGTCTACCGCGACGAGGCGGAGGTCGAGAAGTGGAAGGCGAAAGACCCGATTCCGCGCATGGAGACGTTCCTCAAGAACACGGACCGGCTCGACGACGAGGACGTCGAGGCCATCGAGACCGAGATCGAGGACGACGTCGCCGACGCCATCGAGGCCGCCGAGGAGACGCCGCGGCCCGACCCGGCGTCGATGTTCGAGCACGTCTACGCGGACATGCCCAAGCGGCTGGAACAGCAACTCGAGTACTTCCAGTCGATTCGAGACGAGTACGGCGACGAGGCGCTACTGGAGGACTAAGACATGAGCGAGAACTTGACCCTGGTGCAGGCAGTACGGGACGGCCTCCGCGACGAGATGGCCGAAGACGACGACGTGCTCGTGATGGGCGAGGACGTCGGGAAGAACGGTGGCGTGTTCCGCGCGACCGAGGGGCTGTACGACGAGTTCGGTGACGAGCGCGTCATCGACACGCCGCTGGCGGAGTCCGGCATCATCGGCTCGGCGGTCGGGATGGCCGCGTACGGCCTGAAGCCGGTGCCGGAGATCCAGTTCTCCGGGTTCATGTACCCGGGCTTCGACCAGATCGTGAGCCACATGTCGCGGCTCCGCACGCGCTCGCGGGGCCGGTTCACGCTGCCGATGGTACTGCGCGCCCCGATGGGCGGCGGCATCCGCGCGCCGGAACACCACTCCGAGTCCAAGGAGGCGTTCTACGCGCACGAGGCCGGGCTGAAGGTCGCGATGCCGAGCACGCCCCACGACGCGAAGGGGATGCTCATCGCCGCGATTCGCGAGCCGGACCCGGTCGTGTTCCTCGAGCCGAAGAAGATCTACCGGGCGTTCCGCGAGGAGGTCCCGGACGACCCCTACGAGGTCGAACTCGGGGAGGCCGCCGTCCGCAAGGAGGGCGAGGACGTCTCCGTGTTCACGTGGGGCGCGATGACCCGGCCGACCATCGAGGCCGCGGAGAAGCTCGACCGCGTCGACGTGGAGGTCGTCGACCTGCGGACGCTCAGCCCCATCGACTTCGACACCATCGTCGAGTCGTTCAAGAAGACGGGCCGGGCGGCCATCGTCCACGAAGCCCCGAACACGGGCGGGCTGGGCGCCGAGATCGCGGCGACCATCCAGGAGGAAGCGCTCCTCTACCAGGAGGCGCCGGTCGAGCGCATCACCGGGTTCGACGTGCCGTTCCCGCTGGCGGCGCTGGAGGACTACTACCTGCCGGAGCCCGCACGCATCGCGGCCGGTATCGAGGAGGCGTTCGACTTCTAAGATGGCCCGAGAGTTCACGCTCCCGGACGTCGGCGAGGGCGTCGCCGAGGGCGAGCTGGTGCAGTGGCTCGTCGCCGAGGGCGACACGGTCAGCGAGGACCAGCCGGTCGCCGAGGTGGAGACGGACAAGGCCCAGGTGGAAGTGCCCGCGCCCGTGAACGGCACGGTCCGCGAACTCCACTGGGACGAGGGCGACATCGTGCCGGTCGGCGACCTCTTCGTCACGTTCGACGTGGAGGGCGAGGCGCCCGAGCCCGAGGCCGAGGAGTCGGCGGAAGCCGGCGACGACGACGACGACGACGACGAGAGCGCCGACGGAGCAGCGTCGGCGACCAGCGAGGCTGGTGGCCGGACGTTCGCGCCGCCGAGCGTCCGCAAACTCGCCCGCGAACTGGGCGTCGACCTCGACGGCGTCGAGGGCACCGGGCCCTCCGGGCGCGTCACCGAGGGCGACGTGCGCGCCGCCGCGGAGGGCGGCGAGGAGGCCGCGGAGCCGGCCGCCGAGTCGACGTCCGCGACCCAGGCGGTCGGCGACGACGACGGTGCCACTGCGGCCAGCGCCGGCGGTGCCGCTGCGGGCGGCCAGGAGCCGGCCGGCCGCGAGAAGACGCTGGCGGCGCCCGCGACCCGCGGCGTCGCTCGCGAGCTCGGCGTCGACATCGACGACGTGCCGGCGGTCGAACAGCGCGACGGCGAGGCGTTCGTCACCGCGGAGGCCGTCCAGGCGTACGCCGAGGGCGGGCAGGCCGCACAGGGCGACGCCGCCGCAGCCGGCGGCGCGGCCAGCCGCGAGTTCGTCGAGGGCGGCGAGACGACGGAGCCCTACCGGGGCATCCGCCGCACCATCGGCGAGCAGATGGCCGAGTCCAAGTACACGGCGCCCCACGTTACGCACCACGACACCGCCGTCATCGACGGCCTCGTGGAGACGCGCTCGAAGCTGAAGGCGCGCGCCGAGGCCGAGGACGTGAAGCTCACGTACATGCCGTTCGTGATGAAGGCGGTCGTCGCGGCGCTGAAGGAGTTCCCGGTGCTGAACTCGGAGCTCCGCGAGGAAGACGACGAAATCGCGCTGAAGCAGGACTACAACATCGGCGTGGCCGTCGCGACGGACGCCGGCCTGATGGTGCCCGTGGTGAAACACGTCGACCAGAAGTCGATGCTGGAGATCTCCGAGGAGATGAACGAGCTCGTCGAGAAGGCCCGGAATCGCTCGATCTCCCGCGAGGAGATGCAGGGCGGGACGTTCACCATCACGAACTTCGGCGCCATCGGCGGCGAGTACGCGACGCCCATCATCAACTACCCCGAGACGGCGATTCTCGGGCTGGGCGCCATCGACGAGCGGCCGGTCGCCGAGGACGGCGACGTGCGCGCGGCGCAGACGCTGCCGCTGTCGCTGTCCATCGACCACCGCGTCATCGACGGCGCGGAGGCCGCCCAGTTCACGAACCGCGTCATGGAGTATCTGACTGACCCCGAACTACTACTACTCGAATAATGGTTGTCGGAGACATCTCGACTGGGACGGACGTCGCCGTCATCGGGGCCGGCCCCGGTGGCTACGTGGCGGCGATTCGCGCTGGACAGCTCGGCCTCGACGTGACGCTCGTCGAGAAGGACGCCTACGGCGGCACCTGCCTGAACTACGGCTGCATCCCGTCGAAGGCGATGATCACCGCCTCCGACGTCGCCCACGAGGCCGGCGACGCCGAGGACATGGGCGTGTACGCCGACCCCGAGGTCGACGTCGCGGAGATGGTCGACTGGAAGGACGGCGTCGTCGACCAGCTCACGGGCGGCGTGGAGAAACTCTGCAAGGCCAACGGCGTGAACCTCGTCGAGGGCCGCGCGGAGTTCGCCGGCAGCGACAAGCTCCGGGTCGTGCACGGCGGTGACGGCCAGGGCTCGGAGACCATCGAGTACGAGCACGCCATCGTGTCGACCGGCTCGCGGCCCATCGAGGTGCCGGGCTTCGACTTCGGCGACGACCCCGTGCTTGACTCCCGGCAGGCGCTGGCGATGGACGACCTACCGGACTCGCTTGTGGTCGTCGGCGCGGGCTACATCGGCATGGAGCTGTCGACGGTGTTCGCGAAGCTCGGCGTCGACGTCACCGTCGTGGAGATGCTGGACGGCATCCTCCCGCAGTACGGCGACGACCTCGCGCACCCCGTGAAGCAGCGCGCCGAGGCGCTCGGCATCGACTTCCACTTCGGCCTCGCGGCCGACAGCTGGGAGGAAGCCGGCGACGGCATCGTCGTCGCCGCCGAGGACGAGGACGGCGAGACGACCGAGTTCGACACCGACAAGGTGCTCGTGGCGGTCGGCCGCCAGCCGGTCACCGACACCCTGAATCTGGAGGCTATCGGTCTCGAGCCGAACGAGGACGGCCGGCTGGAGACCGACCACGAGGCCCGGACCGACGTCGAGAACGTCTTCGCCATCGGTGACGTCGCGCCCGGTCCGATGCTCGCGCACAAGGCGAGCAAGGAGGGCGAGGTCGCCGCCGAGGTCATCGCCGGCGAGCCCGCCGCGCTCGACTACCAGGCCGTGCCGGCGGCGGTCTTTACCGACCCCGAAATCGGCACTGTCGGCCTCACCGAGGACGACGCCGCCGAACAGGGCTTCGACCCGGTCGTCGGGAAGTTCCCGTTCAACGCCAGCGGCCGCGCGCTCACCACCGGGCACGCCGAGGGCTTCGTGCAGGTCGTCGCCGACGAGGAGTCCGGATTCATCCTGGGCGCCCAGATCGTCGGCCCGGAGGCCAGCGAACTCGTCGCCGAGCTCGGGCTCGCCATCGAGATGGGTGCCACGCTGGAGGACGTCGCCTCCACCATCCACACCCACCCGACGCTCGCCGAGGCGACGATGGAGGCCGCCGAGCACGCGCTCGGTCACGCCATCCACACGCTGAACCGGTAGCCCGCTCGGTCGTCGCTCTCTCGTTCTCTCTCATCTGTTCCGTCGTTCACTGCGGTCGGCACGTTTCTCGTGGTCGGCGGCTACCGGTTCGACTGACACACCCCCGACGGTCTTTTCCCGCCGCCCCGGATACCCGAGGACATGAAGACGGTGACGCTGGGTCCGTCCGGGACGTACTCGCACCGCGCCGCGACGGCGGTCGCAGACGACCCCGAGGACGGCATCTCGTTCGCGGAGTCGGTCCGCGGCATCGTCGACGCCGTGGCCGAGGGCCGCGCCGACCGGGGTGTCGTCCCCATCGAGAACAGCATCGAGGGGTCGGTGACGGAGACGCTGGACGCGCTCGCCGACACCGACGGCCTCGCCGTCGTCCGGGAGGTCGTGACGCCGATTCGACACGCGCTGCTGGGCCAGAGCTCGTCGTTCGACGTGGTGGCCAGCCACTCGCAGGCGCTCGCGCAGTGCCGGGAGTACCTCGACGCCCACCACCCGGGCGCCGACCGGAAGGCCGTCGCGTCGACGGCCCAGGGTGTCGAGCTCGCGCGCGAGGACGGCTCCGTGGCGGCCATCGCGCACCCGGACAACGCTGCCGGCGACTCTCTCCGGGTGCTCGGCGAGGACGTACAGGACCGCACGAGCAACACCACCCGGTTTTTCGTCGTGGCGCCGGAGCGCGACCGCTCCGACGCCGGCGGGAAGTCGTCGTTCGTCGTCTACCCGAACGCGAACTACCCCGGCCTGCTGCTGGAGCTGCTGGAGCCGTTCGCCGACCGCGACATCAACCTCTCCCGGGTGGAGTCCCGACCGTCGGGCGAACGGCTCGGGGACTACCTCTTCCACATCGACGTGGACGCGGGGCTCTACGAGCAGCGCACGCAGGACGCCGTCGACGACCTCGAGGAGATCGCGTCGGAGGGGTGGGTTCGGCAGCTCGGGTCGTACGACACCGAACACGTGGCGTAGGAGAAGCGCCGCGAGCACAGCGAGCGGCGGTTCTCCGAACAGTCGAGCGGGGAACGCAGTGACCCGTGAGACGAGCGAGACGTCGACCGACGGGAGACGTCTCGTTGAACGTGAACGGCGACCACCGGGAGCCGTGAGATAGCGAGACTTCTCGCTGTGCTCGAAGTCTCGAAGACTGCGAACAGTAGCCGGGTCGCAATCTGGCCGATGGATTTTCATTTGTTGCCGCCGAAAGGACGGATATGGATCGAGGGAGTCCCTTCGACGAACTGGAGTCGCTGCTCGAACGACTGGACGAGGCCCGGGGCACCGCGACGGGCGGGCTGGCCGTCGACGTGCGCGACGACGGCGACGAGTTCGCGCTGGTCGCGGACCTGCCGGGGTTCGACAGCGACGACATCGACGTGGAGGTACAGAACCGGACGGTGCGCATCGACGCGACCCACAGCGAGGGCAGCGACGTGGAGACGGCCGACTACGTGCGCCGGGAGCGCAGCGAGCACTCGGTGAGCCGGAGCGTGACGCTGCCCGAGGACGTCGAGGAAGAGGGCGCTGCGGCGGACTACTCGAACGGCGTGCTGACGGTGACGCTGCCGAAGGCCCACGTGACCGAGGACTCGACGACCATCGAGGTCGAGTAACCCCGCCAGCGGCGGCGTCAGTCCAGCATTTCTGCGGCGGCTGCGTCGATGGCGTCCCGCCAGTCGGCTGGCGGGTCGGTACCGCGCTTCGGCGGCGCGACCGACAGCGAGACGGCGTCGTAGTCGAAGCTCGGAATCGAGTCGGCGGCCAGGTCGCCGACGAACTCGGCGTTCTCGCGCTTCGAGGAGACGCCGGTCTCGAGGTCGTAGTAGTCGGTGAACACCTGCACGAGGCGGACCGGTCCGTCGAGGTCGCCGGCGTCGGCGTACCGCGCGAGTTTCACGGTGTTGTTCGCGGGGTCGGCCCGCCGGACTTCGAGTTCGACGAGCACGAGCGGCACGGCAGAATCGTCGGGCATTCCAGCGACGTCGACGGGCGTCCGGCGGACGTACCACTCGGTCTGCCAGTCCCGGCTCGGGTCTCGGGCGGCGAGCGCGTCCCGGACGGCCTCGTGGAGGGTGTCGGCGAACTCGCCCACGAGCTGGCCGAGCCGCGGGCGCTACTTCAGCCTTCGTGGACGTGGATGGCAGGGCGGCCGGGTTCGGCCTTGCTCGCGACGTCGTCGTCCGCTTCGTCGGCGGCGAGCACGCGCACCGGCGCCTCGAACTCGGACTCGACGAGCCACGCCGCGCGCTCCAGCGTCTCCCGCTCCTCGTCCGGCCCGAGGACGTCGGGGAACGCCGGCGCCTGCGCGGCGAGGTCCTTCGCGTAGTCGGCGGCGTCCTCGCCGCGCTGCCGGAGGTCCTCGTCGCTCATCACGGAGCCGACGACGTCGCCGTCGGCGTCCTTCGCGAGTTCGAGGACGTCGTACATCCACTCGGGCGCCGTGACGACGTCGACGCCGGTCGGGTCCTCGATGCCGGCGGTGTCGACGATGTCCCGGACGTCCTCGCGGGTCTGCTCGACCAGTCGGGTCGCCCGGTCGTGGTCGCTGACGTCGCGTGCGGGCGTCGGCCAGTCGGCCTCCGCGACGAAGCCGTCGCCGCCCAGCGCCGTCCAGCACTCCTCGGCGACGTGGGGCGCGATGGGCGCCAGCAGCTTCACGGCGACCTCGACGCCGCGCGCGACGACCGCGTCCTCGGTGTCGTCGCGGTCGCGGTACCGGACCAGCAGCGACACCAGTTCGTCGACCGCCTGGACCGCGCGGTTGAACTCCATCTCGTCGAAGTGGTCGGTGGCGGCGTCGACGGTCGCGGCGGTTTCACGGGCGACGTACTCGCCGGCCGGGGCGAGGTCGCTGTCGGCGTCGGTCGCGTCGGCGTCGACCTCGCGGGCCATCGCCAGCAGGCGCTCGAGGAACGCGCGGCTGGACCGGACGCCCTCCTCGCTCCACGGGAAGTCCTTGTCCGGGCGGGCCGCGCGCAGCGTGAACAGCCGCGCGGTGTCGGCGCCGTACTCGGAGACGATGCGCTCGGGGGAGACGCCGTTGCCCTTCGATTTGGACATCTTCGTGCCGTCCTCGCCGAGCACCATCCCCTGCGTGGTCAGCGACTCGAAGGGCTCGCGGTGGTCGAGCATGTCGAGGTCGGCGAACGCCTTCGTCACGAACCGCGAGTACAGCAGGTGCATCACGGCGTGCTCGATGCCGCCGACGTACTCGTCGACGGGCATCCAGTCGTTCGCGCGCTCGACGTCGAACGGGGCGTCCTCGAGATCCGGCGACGTGAACCGCAGGAAGTACCACGAGGAGTCGACGAACGTGTCCATCGTGTCGGTCTCCCGGACGGCGGGCTCCCCACAGTCGGGGCACGCGGTGTGCTTCCAGTCGTCGGCGGCGTCCAGAGGGTTGCCGGTCGTGTGAACGAACTCCGGCAGCTCCACTGGCAGGTCCTCGTCGGGCACGGAGACCGGGCCGCAGTCCTCGCAGTGCACGATGGGGATGGGCGTCCCCCAGTAGCGCTGTCGGGAGACCCCCCAGTCGCGGAGCTGGTACTGGACGGCAGACTCGGCGCCGTCGACGTCCGCGGTCAGCTCCTCGCGGGCCGCCTCGCTGGAGAGGCCGGTGTAGTCCCCGGAGTTCACGAGCACGCCGTCGTCCGTGAACGCGGCCTCCTCGACGTCCACTTCCTCGTCGTCGTCGTCGTCCTCGGGTGCGACGACCTGCCGGATTTCGACGTCGTGGTTCTGCGCGAACTCGTGGTCGCGCTCGTCGTGAGCGGGCACCGCCATCAGCGCGCCCGTACCGACGTCCGAGAGCACGAAGTCCGCGACGAAGACCGGAATCTCCTCGCCGGTCGCGGGGTTCGTGGCCGTGATATCGGTCTCGACGCCCTGGGGCTCGTCGCCCTCGGGGTCGGCGACGTGGTCGACGAAGTGCGCGACGTCGTCGTCGCGCTCGGCCGCGGCCTCGGCCAGCGGGTGGTCGGGCGCCAGCGCGAAGTACGTCGCACCGTGGATGGTGTCCAGCCGGGTCGTGAACGCGACGACCTCTTCGTCGCCGTCGGGCGCGTGCAGCGTGAACGGCACTTCGGCGCCGTCGGTGCGGCCGATCCAGTTGCGCTGCATGTCCCGGACGTTCGTCGGCCAGCCGTCCAGTTCGTCGATGGAGTCCAGCAGGTCGTCGGCGTACTCGGTGGTCTTGAAGAACCACTGGTCGAGGTCGCGCTCGGTGACGGGCGTGTCACACCGCCAGCACAGCTCGTCGTCGCCCTCGACCTGCTCGTCGGCCAGCACCGTCTCGCAGGACGGACACCAGTTCACCGTCGCGGCCTGCCGGTCGACGAGGCCGGCGTCGCGGAACTCGTTGAACAGCCACTGGTTCCACTTGTAGTAGTCGGGGTCGCAGGTCGTGACCTCGCGCTCCCAGTCGTAGCCGAAGCCCAGCGACTCGAACTGGTCGCGCATCTGCTCGATGCAGCGCTCGGTCCACTCTCGGGGGTTGGTGTCGCGCTCCTCGGCGGCGTTCTCGGCGGGCAGCCCGAACGAGTCCCACCCCATCGGGTGCAGGACTTCCTCGCCGTCCATCCGGCGGTACCGCGCGAAGGCGTCGGTGATGGCGTAGTTCCGGACGTGGCCCATGTGGAGCTCGCCGGACGTGTACGGGAACATCGCCAGCACGTACTCGGGGTCCTCGGCGTCGTCGGGCACCCGGAAGACGTCGGCGTCGTCCCACTCGCGCTGCCAGCGCTGCTCGATCGTTCGGTGGTCGTAGGTGGCTTCTTGCTGGCCCATGCGTTGCTCTTGCCCGACACTGCGGGACCGAGGGCCAAATGCCTTTCATTACGACAGCCCCACCTGTTCGAAGCGACGCCGACCGCTCCGCGTCCCCCGCCCGAAGTAATCACTAGCACAACACGTTTTCGCGGCGGGCGCGTAGGACACCCATGAGCGCCACCCCCGAGCCCGTCGAGCGCGTGGTCCGCAGCGTCAGCCCGCCCAGCGTCCCGAAGCCGAACCCCGAGATGTCGACCATCGGCTGGCTGGTGTTCATCGGCCTGCTGTTCCTCCTGGTTCCCCTCCTGCCCGTCATTGCGGTCGTCTGGGGCATCTCGAAGGTCACCGGGTTCCTCGCCCGCCAGACCAGAGGCGGCATGTGACTCGGGGAACAGCCGGCAGCATCGGCAAATGACACGACCAACGACGAGCATCCGCGAGCCGAGCGCCTCGAAGAGGTCGAGGCGAGCGGTTCACTGCGCGAACGAGTGTAGCGAGTGAGCGCAGGCCGAGGAACCCCCGAAGGGGGGGTGACGACGGCTTTTAGCGTAGCTTTTGCCAGCGACTGAGAGCGCGACGCGCTCGAAGGAGCGCAGCAAAAGGTACGAGTAAAAGCTACGTCTAGACGCCGAGCAGGTCGAACTCGTAGCCGTTGTCGTGGTCGTCGGCGTGTTCGTAGACGACGTGGGCGGCGGCGACGTCCTGGATGGCGAGGCCGGTGGAGTCGAAGACGGTGACGCCGTCGGCGTCGGTGCGGCCGTCGGCGTTGCCGGTGACGATTTCGCCGATTTCGGCGTCGATGTCGTCGTCGTCGAGGACGCCCGCGTTGTAGGGGACGTTGATTTCGCCGGAGTGCGTGGTCTGGGCGTGGTCGTCGATGACGAGTTTGCCGGCGAGCAGAATCTCGTCGGCGAGCTCGTGTTTGCCTTCGGCGTCGGCACCCATGGCGTTGACGTGGGTGTGGTCGGCGAGGTCGTCGGCCGAGACGACGGGGTCCTCGACGGGGGTGACCGTCGAGAGGATGTCGCAGTGGCCGGCCTCACTGATGGAGCCGGCGCGGACGTCGAAGCGGTCCGAGAAGTGGTCGATGTACTGCTGGACGGCGTCGTCGTCGACGTCGCTGACGACGACCTCCTGGATGTCCCGTACCTGGGAGATGGCTTCCAGCTGCGTGTAGGCCTGGACGCCGGCGCCGACGACGCCGAAGCTCGAGGCGTCCTCGACGGCGAGGTGGTCGGTGGCGACGGCTGCCGCCGCGCCCGTGCGCTTCATCGTGAGTTCGGTGCCGTCCATGAGCGCGAGCGGGAACGCGGTCTCGGGGTCGGAGTACACCATCGTCCCCATGACCGTGGGGAGGTCGTGGTCCTCGGGGTTGTCGGGGTGGACGTTCACCCACTTGATGCCCGCGGCGTCCCAGGAGCCGGCGTCCATGTACGCGGGCATCGAGCGGAAGTCGCCGTTGTACTGGGGGAGATCGATGTAGGACTTCGCGGGCATCTGGGCGTCACCGGTCTCGTAGGCGGCGAACGCGTCCTCGATGGCCGAGATGAGTTCGGCCATCGGCGTGTTCTCGTCGACGTCGTCCTTGTTGAGCAGCAGCGTCTCCATGCCCGCAAATCTTGCAGGCCGCCACTTAGAACGTCCGTTTTCCCGGGCGAGCGCTGGCTGCAGCGACTCGAGGACAGCGCGACCGCTGGGC
Organism: Halobacterium rubrum; assembly: GCF_021729015.1. GTDB lineage: Archaea > Halobacteriota > Halobacteria > Halobacteriales > Halobacteriaceae > Halobacterium > Halobacterium rubrum. The sequence continues at coordinate 314,939 of NZ_JAJQQZ010000001.1, read as the reverse complement.
GGCGTGGCGTCGAAAGAAGTGTGTCGGGTGATAGTGGTGAGCGAGCGGTGCGGACCGGCTGGGGGTAGGTGGCGGGTGTTACGTGGCCGACTTCACATCGCGCCGCCCATGCCGCCCATGCCGCCCATGCCGCCGCCCATGCCGCCGGGGCCGCCGGCGGGGCCGTCGTCGCCGTCGTCGTCGCCGACCTGACCGCCGGCCAGGTCGCCCGCGGCGATGACGTCGTCGATGCGCAGAATCATCGTCGCCGCTTCGGTGGCGGACTCGATGGCCTGCGTCTTCACGCGGAGCGGCTCGACGACGCCGTCGGACTCCATGTCGACGACTTCGCCGGTGTAGGCGTCGAGGCCCGCGGCCTTGTTGCCGCCGTCGTGCTGGCTGCGGAGGTCGACGAGGGAGTCGATGGGGTCGTGGCCCGCGTTCTCCGCGAGGGTGCGCGGGATGACTTCGAGGGCGTCGGCGAACGCCTCGACGGCGAGCTGCTCGCGGCCGCCGACGGAGTCCGCGAAGTCGCGGAGCTCCATGGCGAGTTCGGTCTCCGGGGCGCCGCCGCCGGGCATGACCTTGCCGTCCTCGAGGGTGACGCGCACGACGCCGAGGGAGTCCTCGATGGCGCGCTCGACCTCGTCGACGACGTGCTCGGTCCCGCCGCGGAGGACGAGGGTGACGCTCTTGGCTTCCTCGACGTCCTCGACGAAGATGCGCTCGTCGCCGCCGATGTCCTTCTGGGCGACGCTGCCTGCGTCACCGAGGTCCTCGGACTCGATGTCGTTGACGTTCGAGACCGGGGTGGCGCCGGTGGCGCGGGACAGACGGGTGAAGTCGTCGGACTTCGCGCGACGGACGGCGAGGATGCCCTCCTTCGCGAGGTAGTGCTGGGCCATGTCGTCGATGCCGGAGTCGGCGAAGACGACGTTGGCGCCGGCTTCCTTCAGGGAGTCGACCATCTCCTTGAGCTGCTCTTCTTCCTGGTCGAGGAAGTCCTGGAGCTGGTCGGGGTCGGTGACGTTGACCTCGGTGTCGATCTCGGTCTCCTTGACTTCGAGGCCGTCGTCGACGAGCGCGATCTTGGCGTCCTCGACGCCGTAGGGCATGTTCTCGCTGACGCGCTCCTTGTCGACGATGACGCCCTCGATGAGCTCGGAGTTCTCGATGGCGCCGCCGGTGACCTTCTCGACTTTGACGTTGTCCGTGTCGACGCCGTTCTCGTCGGCGACCGACTGGACCGCGCGGACGACGAGGGAGGAGAGGGCGTCCTTGGCGTTCTCCGCGCCCTTGCCGGTCATGGCGGTCGCGGCGATCTTCTCGAGGGTCTCCGCGTCGTCGGCGGAGACGTCGATGGCGGCGTCGTCGAGGAGCTCCTTGGCCTTCTCGGCGGCCTGTCGGTAGCCCTGCGCGAGCGTGGTCGCGTGGATGTCCTGTTCGAGGAGGTCCTCGGCCTCGGAGAGGAGTTCACCGGAGACGACGACCGAGGTGGTCGTGCCGTCGCCGACCTCGGTCTCCTGGGTCTCGGCGACCTCGACGATCATGTTGGCCGCCGGGTGCTCGATGTCCATCTCCTTGAGGATGGTGACGCCGTCGTTCGTGACGACGACCTCGCCCGTCGAGTCGACGAGCATCTTGTCCATGCCTTTCGGGCCGAGCGTAGTCCGTACGGACTCCGCGACGGCCTTGCCGGCGGTGATGTTCATCGACTGCGCGTCCTCTCCGGATGTGCGCTGACTGTCCTCGGAGAGGACAATCAGCGGCTGGTTACCCATCTGCTGAGCCATTAGTACTCATTGATTGAATGCGATTCTATTTAAAGCTTGTGCGCGAGGGAGTAACACACCCCGGAAGGACGGCGGAGACGGCATCCCACGGGCGAACAGCGAGCGACCCGCTCAGGCTTTATGTACGTCAACGGCTGTCACGCGAACCGCGAGCGCGACCGCTGGAGAACCGTCGAACAGCGAAAGAACGGGCCGCTACGGGCGTCAGCCCGGGAACTCGTGGTAGTCCATCCCCTGCTGTTTCAGCTCCTCGCTGCGCTTGCGCTCGAGGAACGAGTAGACGGAGCCGTGGGGGGCGCCGTCCAGCAGCATCTCGGCGGCCGACCGCGCGACGTCGACCTCCTTGGGCTGGCCGATGACGCCGAACGTCGACCCGTAGATGACCACCGACGCGCCCGTCAGCTCCTCCATCAGCTCCCGGGTACGGCCGTCCTCGCCGATGAGCCGCCCCTTCTTCCGGCGGAGGTCGTTGTCGTTGCGGGCCGCCCGCTCGATGTCGATGGTGTCGAACATCCGCATGTCGTCGTCCAGCAGCGTCAGCGCCTCGTCGGGCTTGAAGCCGCGGCCGATGGCCTGCACGATCTCCGGCGCCTTCATCCCGCGCACCGGGTCGCCCGTGCGCTCGATGGCGACCGCGCCGTCCTGCGAGTCGACGTCGATGTCGACCTCAGCGGCGGCCTCGATGCGGCGGAGCGTCTCACCCCCGTCGCCGATGAGTGCCCCGATCCGGTCGTTCGGAATCTTCACGTGTTTCATAACGCGGTGTACTTGTCGCTCGCGTAAAAGCCTTCGTCACCTGCGTCAGTCGGTCTCCGTCCGTTCCACGGCGGTGGCGGCGAGGTCGTCGGCGACGGTGAGCCGGAGCGCCTCGCCGTCGAGTTCGACCGTGACGGTCGCGCGGTCGCCGTCCGCCCCGTCGACCCACGCGGCGTCGGCCAGCCAGTCGAGGCGCCAGAGCTCCGTGTCCCGGACGCTGCGGTCGTGGTCGTCGTAGAACGAGACCACTGCAGGATGGTCGACGCCGACCCACGCCGCGAGCCCGTAGAACGACGCGCCGCAGCGTTCGCACTCCACGACCGCCTGCGGGCCGTACTCGCTGTCTTCCAGCCGACCGGCGGTCGGTCCGCTGCAGGTCGGACAGAAGCCGTCGAGGAACGACCGCGATGTCGTGCGGACGTAGCCGTCGACGGCGGCCGCGAGGTCGTCCTCCCGGCCGTCGACGAACGCCGGCGGGACGCCCGTCTGGATGAGCGTCACCTCGCAGTCCGTGCAGTCGACCTTGCCGTGTTCGTCCTCGTAGACGGCTTCGAGGTCGCCGCCGCAGGTCACACAGGAGCCGTCGACCGGCTGGGGGCCGACAGGCTCGGCGGCCTCCGTGTACACCCCCGAGTAGAGCCCGCCGACGAGCTTCCGGCCGGCGAACCGGAGGTCGTAGCCGCCCGCGTCCTCGTCTTTCTCCACGAACCGCCCACGGAGCTCGCCGAGGTGGTAGTTGAACCGCCCGGAGTCCCGGACGCCGACGCGCTCCCGGAGCTCCGAGAACGACAGGGGGTCGTCGGCGTCCCAGAGCTCGCGGAGGATGCGAACCCGGAGTTCGTCCGCGACCGCCGCGAAGGCGGCCTCGGCGTCCTCGTTCATGGCTGCGTAGTCGACGCGGCGGGTCTTAGAGGTGGGGCCTCGGTCTCGGGCTCAGTACCCGAACCCGACCGCGTCGCGCGCACGCTCGCGCTCGTCGTCGGTGAGCCGGAACGCTTCGAGTTCGGCGTCGACGTCACCGAGTGCCGCACGCCGCTGCTGGTGGCCCTCGAGGAAGTCCGCGATGCGGTCGGCGGCGAGCTCCTTGAGCTCGCCCGAGAGCAGGTCGCCCGCCCGGTACTCGCGCTCGATTCGCGCGAGTTCGTCGTCGTCGCGCTCGAAGAACGCCGAGAGGTACTGGAACGGGACGTCCTCCTCGGGGACGCCGCCCCGCTCGCGGTGCTCCTCGACGCTCGCGCGGCCCCCGGTGTAGGCGTGCTTCCGGACCTTCTCGCGGACGGTGTCGGGGTCGTCGGTGAGCCGGATGGAGACGCCCTCGGAGCTGCTCATCTTCCCCGGCCCCTCCAGGGACGGGAGGAACTGCATCAGGAGCGCCCCGGGCTTCCCGACCGGGTAGCGGGCCTTGGCGGCGACGTCCCGGCTCACCCGCACGTGGGGGTCCTGGTCGACGGCGATGGGGACGAGTGTCTCGTGCTCACCGTGGACGATCTGCGGGAGCAGGAGGTGGGCGGTCTGGACCGCCGGGTAGAACGCCTGCCCGACGTTGTCCGGCTCGCCGTAGACGTTCTGCAGCGTCGCGTGCCGCACGTCCCCGGCGAAGGCCGTCGCCAGCGGGTAGAGCACGTCGGCGTCACGGGTGTCGACGACGATGCGGGTCAGCTCGGGGTCGAAGCCGACCGCGAGCAGGTCACGGAGATTCTCCCGGAGGTAGTCCCCAGTCTCCGCGGGCGTCTGGTCTTTGAACCAGTACTTCTCGTCGTCGGAGAGTGGAATGTAGACCCGGGCGCCGAGCTCGTCCTGCAGGCGTTTCGCGAAGTAGAACACCATCGCGTGCCCGAGGTGCATCGGCCCCGAGGGGCCGACGCCGGTGACGATAGACTGCGTGTCGGCCGCCAGGAAGTCGTCGACGTCCCGGCCGGCGTAGAACAGCCCTCGTCGTACCAGTGGGTGGTCGGGGAACCGGGCGCGCTGGTCGTCGGTCAGTTCGTCCGCGCCGAAGCGAGCGAGCAGCTTCTCGTAGTCGAGGTCCTCGCCCTCGACGGCGTACGGCGTCACGGTATCGTCGTCTGTCATGCGTGTGTGAGTGGGTGCGTGGCTGGTAGTCGGCAGGCGGTACGCGAGAACGGAGAGAACGGAGTGAGCCACGCCCCCAACCCGAGCGGGTGACGCCCGTCAGGCCGCGGCGACGAGACTGTCCGCTCCCCGGACGCGCCAGCGCCAGCCGCGGAGAGCGGACTGCATACTCCGGATTCCGGGAACCGCGTCAAAAACACTTTCGGTGCAGCAGGGCCAGCCCGCTCAGGCGTCGTCGGTGTCGCTGCCCTGCTCGGTTGCCTCGGTGCCGTCGCGTGCGCCCGCCGCAGTGTCCGCCTCGGCGCGCGGGTTCGCGTGCTCGTGGACGTACGCCAGCAGGTCGTCGGGGTCGGCGTCCTCGGCGCCCTGCCGCGCGAAGAAGTTCGCGACGTTCCGGCAGTCCCGCTCGAGGAAATCCTCGCTGTTCGGGTGGTGGATGGTCACCGCCTGCCCCACGTCGATGACGACCAGTTCGCCCTCGTAGACGACGACGTTGTACTCCGAGAGGTCGCCGTGCACGAGGCCGGCGTCGTACAGCCGCCGCACGTACTCGCGGACGACCTCGTAGGCCATCTGGGGGTTCTCCACGTCGACGTCGCTGAGCGTCGGCGCGGCGTCGCCCTCCCGGCCGATGAGCTCCATCACGAGCACGTTCCGCTGGACCGCCAGCGGCTCCGGCACCCGCACGCCGGCGGCCTTCGCGCGCCGCAGGTTCGAGAACTCCTTGCGCGTCCACGACAGCACGACCGCCTTCTTGTCGCCGCGCAGCCCCTCGAAGCGCGGGTCGCCCTCGAGGTACTCCCGCATCTGCTGGAAGTTCGACGCGTTGATGCGGTAGACCTTCAGCGCCACGTCGCCGCCCTCACCGTCGAGGGCCTCGTAGACGTTGGCTTCCTTGCCCGTGGAGATGGGGCCGCCCATCGCGCCCACGTGGTCGTCCTCGACGAGCTTGTAGATGGCCGCGTACGTCGCGTCGTCGAACGCGCCGTCGTCGAGTTTGAACTGCTCGGTGTCCTTCAGGCGCTTCCGGAACTCCGCGAACTCGCGGTCCTTCGTGCGCGCGATGCGGTCGGCTTCCGTGTCCCTGACGTCGATCTCCTCGAACTCGTCGCCGGGCGCTCCCTCCGTCTCCTCGGTCAGCCCGAAGTCGTCCTGCTCGTCGGTCACCGCCGTCCCACCGCCGTCATTCGATGTGGCCTTCCTCGCGGAGTTGGTCGGCGTCGCTCTTCTCGTAGCGCCACGTCACGTCGGCCTTGTCGTCCTGCCAGTCCCACGGCTCCACGAGCACGACGTCGTCCTCGCGGATCCAGATACGCTTCTGCATCCGTCCCGGGATGCGTGCCGTCCGCTCCTTGCCGTCCGCACACCGAACCTGGACGCGGTTCGCGCCGAGCATGTCCGTTACCTCCGCGAACACCTCGTCGTCCTCGGGCATTCGCAAGTTCTTGCGTCCGCCGTCGTCCTCGCTCATACGGCGCGGTTGGACAGCGAACTGTTTAAACCCCACCACTCCGCGGCATTCGACCGCCGACCAGCAGGCTTACCACCGCCGCTGGGCGTGCCTGAGGTATGTTCGAGAAACTCGACGCGCTCGGCTACCTCGGCGTGTTGCTCGTCGTGGTCGGCGTCGCTGTCGTCGCGTGGAAAGCACCCGTGGTCGCCGCCGGTATCGCCGCCGTCCTCGTCGGCGTCGCCCTCGCTGCCCGCAGCGCGATCCAGTCGCTCATGGGCGTCTTCGGGCTGTAGAACAGTTCTCCGGCCGGCAGTCGAAGGAGGTCCGCAGCGACGCCCGCGAGCGGGCGTCAGCGACAGCTACGGCCGCAGGCCGTCACTCCAGGAGGCGTTCGAGGTCGTCGCGCATCTCTGCGGAGACGAGGTCGTCGGGGACGCCGTCGTACCAGTCGGTCGATTCGACCTGACAGGACGGGACCTCTTCGGGCAGCTCGGCGTCGCCGGCGGGTGACGCTGCGTAGACGACGACGTGGGCGATTGCGTCCTCCTCCGCGTCCGGCCGCGAGGAGACCTTCCGGCGGACGCGCAGCACGTCGTCGAGGGTGACGTCGATGCCGAGGAGTTCGTGGGTGCCCTCGCGGGCGGTGTCGGCGAAGTCCCCGCCGTCCTCGACCATCGCGTGCGTGAGTATCGTGCCGGCTTCGAGCGTCGGGAGCGCGAGGTCGCCGGCGCCGTTCGTGACGCCGACGACCGCGACGCCCTCGGTTCGCTGGTTCGACTCGAAGTGGTCGTCGTCGCTGACAGTCAGGTACTCGACGCCGTCGCGGTCGCGGAGGGCGTCGGGGTCGGACAGCGAGTCGACCGGAGTCGGGTCTGGGGGAGTGCTCATTCGGTGGGGATGGCTGTGGTGTGGTCGGCCGCGGCGGTACAGGGCGGGCGACTGGCGCGGGCTGGCGGACGTGACGACCCCCGAATTCGCAGCGCTCGGGTGCCTGAGCAGCAGCTACACGGAACTGTTAGAAGAAAGCACCGATTTAATTACAGGCGTTTCTGTACCTGATACTTATCGGCCCGCGTACAAAGACGGTTTTCCGATTTTGCTTACAGGTCTTCGGCGGGCAGTCGCTCGGTCCCGGCCACCCTGCCACGCTCGTCTACTGTCACACGGAGCGCCGTCTCGGCCCCCTCGACCGTCGCATCCACGGTCACACGGGGCGAGTCGCGGGACGCCACAGTCACCGTGTCGTTGCTCAGACACCAGTCGAACCGCCACGGCGGCGCGTCCACCGGCAGCCCCTGCTCCGCGAGGAACCCCGCGACTGCGGGGTGTTCGAGCACCGCGTACCCGATGCTGGACCGGTTCGCCACCCCGCAGTTGTCGCAGTCGCGTCGCACCAGCATCGACACCGGCAGTGCCGTGTCGGCGTCGAGGTCGAGCGAGCCCGTCATCGCACCGCCACAGAACGGACACAGCCCCCGGTTCGCTCGCCTCGTGTGGGCTCGCGCGTGCACCGACACCGCCTGCAGGAGGGCGTCGTCGTCGTCCACCCGGGTCTCCACGCCCCGCGGCGGGAACGACAGCATGAACACCTGGTCCCCGCAGTCGCCACAGAGCACGCGGAACATTCCCTCGTCGTACTCGCCGACCAGCGGCCCGTCACAGGACGGACACGCCCCGCCGACGTCGAGGCCCTCGCGGACCGGCGCTTCGACGTACGACCCCGAGTAGACGGCGTTCACGACGAGCAACCCCGCCGGCCGCAGCCGGTAGCCGTCGTCGGTCTTCGCGACGAAGTGGTGGTCTGTGAGCTTCGACAGGTGGTAGTTGAACCGGCCCGAGTCCTGCACGCCGACGGCTTCCAACAGCGACGAGTACTGGACGGCCGACCCCTCGGCCTCCCAGAGCGCCGCCAGAATCTCCACGCGCACCGGGTCGGCGAGCGCCCCGAAGGCGTCCGCCGTCGCCTCCACGTCCGGAACAGTCATGAGAACCGGTACGCCAACCGGGGGTTAGAACCCTGCGACGGTCCGAGAGCGAGAACCTTACGACGAGTCCGGAGCGTCCCGGGTCGCCAGCCACTCCTCGAACGCGAAAAAGCAGTCCGAGCACAGTGCACCGACCAGGGTCTCGGTGTCGTCCTCGGCGGCCTCGAAGACGAAACGCTGGTGTCGCGGCTGGTCGGGGTCGAGCGCCGTCCCACACTTGTCGCAGTGTTCGACCATGGGGGCGACATGTAGCGGCGCGAGACGGAAAAGCCGGACGGCCGACGCGACCGACTGAGGACTCGCGTGCAGTAGAACAGACCGCGTCCGCTACTCGTCGCGGAGCTCCCGCAGCCGCTCACGGCCCGGCTCGATGAGGTCGTCGAGCGCCGACGCCAGCGCGCTCTTCGCGTCCGCCGGGTGGAGGTCGCCCGACTCGAGGTCGGTCGCGAGGGTCTCGTACTCCTCGTAGACGAGGTCGCCGCCGTACTCGTCGGGTCGCTGCACGACGACTTCCTCGAACCGCGGGAAGACGTGGTACTGGAACAGCTCCAGCACGGGGTTGACTTTCTCGCCCTCCGGGTCGCGGGTCCGCGGGCAGAACGCCGCGTTGACCTTCTCCTCGAGGTCCTCGGTGGAATCCTCCATCGAGATGGTGACGCCCTCGCTGGCGGACATCTTCCCGTCGCCGGACCCGAGGTCGCCGATGATGGGCGTGTGCAGCGCCGGGCGCTTCTCGTAGCCGACGCTCGGCAGCTCCTCGCGGGCGAGCATGTGGACCTTCCGCTGGTCCATCCCGCCGATGGCGAGGTCCAGGTCGAGGTACTCGATGTCCAGCGCCTGCATCAGCGGGTAGACGACGTGGCTGACCTTCGCCGTCTCCCCGCTCTGGATCTCGGCCATCGCGCGCTGCGCTCGCTTGAGCGACGTCTCGACCTGCATCGCGTGGAGGTCCAGCTCGTACTCCTCGTCGAGCTGGAACGACGACCCCAGGACGAACTCCGTCTGGTCCTCGTCGAGCCCGTACGCGAGGAACTGCTCTTTCATCTGGTCGGCCGTGTCCCGAATCTCCTCGAACGTCCCCTTGTCGTTGAGGTACGCGTGCACGTCCGCCAGCAGCACCACGACCTCCATCCCCGCCGCCTGGAGGTCCATCAGCTTGTTCGCCGTCAACAGGTGCCCCAGGTGCAACACGCCGGAGGGCTCGTAGCCGACGTACACCCGCTTGCCCTCGGGGTCCTCGGCCAGTTCCCGAACCTCGTCCTCGGTCACGACTTCCGCCGTGTTCCGAGTGATGCGCTCGTACGCGTCCATACCCCGAGAGATTCGGGCCGCCGGGTTAAGCGGTGCGGAAGTCTGTGACTGGTTCTGCAGGTGGATTTCTGGTCGGCGGTTACGTCACGAGTACTCGGAACACTTCCTCGAAAGCCCCCAACGGCTCGACTCCCGGGGCTCGCTGCGCTCCTCCCTCACTCCCTCCAGTCGTTCGGTCCGGTGCCTGCGTCGCCCGGGTTCGCCGACCCGACGGCCCCTTCTGGATTCCCGGAAGACTCGCTCCGCTCGTCTTCCGACCTTCGCGAACGCGAAGCGTTCGCTCAGTCCCACCCCGCTACCGGACGGTCAGTCGACAGAGTTACTGCCGGCTGCCCAGCCGCCAAGGCGGGACATCGAAAGTGGCGGGCGGCTACGGGAAGCCCGGCGAAGCAAGCACCGCAGGGAACGCAGTGACCGAGGAGCACAGCGAGCCGCGCGACCGTAGCCGCCCGGGGCTTTCGGAGCATCAGAGCCACCAGCGCGATCGAGCTAGCGAGAAACTACAGCGTCAATCCCGGTCGGCGCGGTGCTCGCTGATGATGGAGTCGACCATCGTCTCCTTCTGCTCGCGCTCGCGCTGGGCCTTGCGGTCGCGCCAGTCCTCGACGACGGCTTCGACGTCGGACTCGCTGGCGACGGCGAGTTCGTCGACTTCGCGGATCGTGACGTCGTCGGCGGGACCGACCGGAATCTCCCGGTCAAAGAGGACCTCGTCGGCCGCGTCGGAGAGCCCGCCGGACCGGAGGACGACCCGGGGGTCGAACTCGGCGAGGAGTTCGGCGGTGGAGCGACCGGCACCGGAGGCGTCCCGGAGGTAGACGACGTCGCCGGCGGCGATGCCGTACTCGTCGTGGGCAGTCTCGATGGCGTCGACGGTGAACTGGTCGACGGGCTTGACGGCGACGAGGTCGCGGCCGCGGCTGACGTCCGCGAAGTTCGAGTGGTCGAGCTTCCAGAGGTCTTTGAGGCGCTCGAGTTTCTCCTCGAGGCTGTCGGCGCGCTCGCGTTGCTCCTCGAGTTCGGTCTCGAGGCGGTCGTTCTCCCACTCCAGCTGGGTCACCTCGCGGCGCTCGCGGGCTTCCTGGCGCTCCTCGCGGCGGGCCTCCGAGAGCTCTTCCTCGTACTCCTCGAGTTTCGCGTCCTTCTCGTCGAGTTCGGTTTCGAGGTCCGAGACGTGCGCCTGCAGGCGTTCGACCTGCGCTTCGAGGTCCCTGATGCGGCGCTCCTCGTCGGTGAGCTCGCGGGGTTCGTGGGTGGACTCCTCGGGCTCGGGCTCCTCGACCTCCTCGAGGTCCGAGAGGACGCCCTGGAGGGTTTCGCCGGCGAGCACTCGCGCGGCGACCTCGCCCTCGTCGACGTCCGGCGGCGCCTCGCCGGTCGCGCGGTCGATGGTCTCCCGGTAGTGGTCGTAAGCGTACAGCGCGGCCGCCATCGCGTCCCGCTGGTGGTCGTCGTCGTAGCCTTCCTCGCGCGTGCGGTGCTGTTTCTCGTCGACCGGGAGGTCGGCGTCGGGCGCCCACGTCGGGGCGTCGAAGCTCGCCGCGATCTTCTCGACGGTGTCGGGCATCGGCGTGACGTCGGCGGCGACCAGCGCCGGCCGGCCGCGCTCGATGATCCACTCGATGACCTCGGCGGTGTCGGCGGTCCGGGTGCTCGTGACGTCGAGGACGTGGCCGTCCAGTCCGACGAGCGCGACGGCCGTCGTCGTGCCGGGGTCGACGCCGACGAGCACGCGGTCCCGCCTGCGGGCGAGCGGCCGGAACTCGATGCCGTCCCGGCGCACCGGCTCGATCTCCACCCGGGTGTCGCCGGACCGGTGCTCGCCGATGGGGATGTTCTCGGGGCGCGCCTGCACGGTGAAGACGGCGTTGGCGTACCCGCCGTACTTCTCCGTGACCTCGCGCTCGTAGTCGAGGCCGGCGTCGTCGAGCTTCGACTCGACGTTCCGGGACTCGCGCTTGACCGCGCCGTGGATGCGCCGCGTGTAGCGGTCCTCGCTCCAGCCGCCACCGCCGCCCGTCGACCGGCCGCGGGCGACCTTGATCTCGGTCTCGTCGGTGAACGCCGACACCTCGTAGCCGACGTTCCGGGCGGCCAGCCGGGCGGCGGCCTCGGCCTCCTCCATCGCTGGCTTCCCGTACGGGACGCCGTGGCGTTTCGCCACCCGGGAGAGGGGTTCGGGGCGCTCGTCGCCGGTCACCTGCACGAGCTTCGTCGCCTCGGGCAGCCGCCGCAGCAGGTGGATCAGCTGGTCTTTGTCCGCGGCGAGCTCGTACATGTTGTCGGTCGCCACGATGGCGGGCTCGCGGTCCGCCACCAGCCGCAGGAGCTTCCGGCGGGTGACCACGTCGCGCTCGACGGACTCGCCGTCGAAGACGACCAGCGCGTAGGACGGGGCGTCGCCGCGCACGTCACCGCTCTGCACGTCGACGCCGAACACGAGAGCGTCGAGGGCGCTCGTGCGGGTACTCACGCTCAGGAATACGGAGCGAGCCCACATAAGTGCACGGCGGCCCGGGGGTGCAGGTGGGACAGCCGCCGACGGGGCCCCCTCGTAGCACTGGGCAGTGGGACAGCCCGTATTTCTATGTAGTATGTTACCGTGTGTATACGTATGTCGGGCGACGAGAGCCCTATCCACTCGCAGTCCAGCGCCGGCGACTGGGACCCCACCGCCGGCGGTACGGCCCCGCCTCCGGACCGGCTGTTCGCCGCGCTCGCGGACGGCCAGCGCCGCCACCTGCTGTGGTACCTCCTCGAGGAGTCGCCGGCGTCCGTCGCAGAGCTGGCCGACGTCCTCGCCGGTTGGCAGCTGGCGGACACCACCGACGTCGGGAGCGAGGAGTACGACCGCATCCTCGCGACGCTCCACCACAGCCACCTCCCGCTGCTGGACGACGCCGGGCTCGCGGAGTACGACCGCGAGGCCGGGACCGTGACGGCGTCGTCGCTGGCGCCGGCCGTCGAGGGCGTAGTCCAGTTCGCGCACCAGTACGACGTCGCGCTGCCGGAGCGATGAGCCCGGGGAACGTCCTCGAGGCGGCCGCCGATCGCCGGAAGCGCCTCACCCACTACGCGCCCGAGCGGGGCGAGTTCGCCGACCGGTTCGCCGCACGGAACGTCGACGTGTCGTTCCGGCGGCTCCCGCCGGGCGGCCCCGACCCGTTCGTCGTGGTTCGGGACGCCGGTGGCAGCCACAGCGGCAGCGGCGACGACGAAAGTGGTGCAGGCGGTGCTGACTCGGAAAATACGGGCGAGCGCCCTGGGAGCGAGCGCTTCCGTGGCGCGGTCACCGTGGCCACCCTCGAGCGCTTGCTCGCGCCACCCCGGGCGACTGACGAACGCGCGAGGGAAGCGGTTTCGCCGGCGTACGGCGCCGTCCTCGACCTGCTCGACGACACGGTGTTCGCGTCGCTGTCCCGCCGGCAGCTGCTGGCGACCACGCGGGAGTTCGAGGACCGGGCGTGGCGGGCGGGCGACGGATTGCTCCACGTGGGGTTCCAGACCGCGGACGCGTTCGCCGACCAGCAGTCGCTGTACCACCGGCTCGCTGCCGACACGAGTCTCGACGTACACGTGCACCTCGCCGACGAGCGCGTGGACGCCGAGGAGGTGGCCGTCCACGCGGGCGGCGAGTACGCCGACCGGTACTGGTTCGTCGCTTTCGACGGCCCCGGCGACAGCCAGTGCGCGCTCGTCGCTGAACAGCGCGACGGCAACGACGACGACTACGTCGGCGCGTGGACGTACGACCCCGACCTCGTCGCGGGCGTCGTGGAGGACCTGGCCGACTGGGCGACCGGGTGACGTGTCGGACCGCCGAACAGCTTTTACGTGTCGCTTGCGAACCAACAGATATGGGAAAGCGACTATCCACAGTGTTCACTCGGGCGAAGTACGCGGCAATCGGTGCGGCCGTCGGCGCGGCCGTCGGCGGCCTGTTCAGCCGGAACGCCGCCAGCACCGGCGGCGGGCTCGGCGCGCTCGCCGGTGCCGCGCTCGGCGAGAAACGTACCGAAGCCGAAGAACTGGTCGAGAACGTGCGGGACTGACGGCGGCCAGCGCGGCGCCGGCCACCAGCCGACCTACTTCTCGTCGCTGTCGTCGCTGTCGGTCGGGAAGGTCACGTCGTACTCCAGACCGTCGTGTGCGACGAACACCTCCTCGCCCGCGAACCCCGCCGCGCCCTCGCTGAGTTCCCTGGCGTCGCCCGCGTACCGCGAGGAGACGTGTGTGAGCGCGAGCGCCCGGACCCCGGCCCGGTTCGCGATTTCGGCCGCTTCGCCCGCCGTCGAGTGCCCGGTCTCGGCGGCGCGCTCGGCAGCGTCGTTCGCGAACGTCGCGTCGTGCACGAGGAGGTCGGCGCCCTCGGCGGCGGACACGACGGCGTCGTGGGGCCGGGTGTCGCCCGTGTAGACGAACTTCCGGCCGGGCCGCGGGTCGCCGACGACCTGGTCCGGGTGGACGACGGTGCCGTCATCGAGTTCCACCGGCTCGCCGTCGTGGAGCTTCGAGAACTTCGGGCCGACGGGCACGCCGAGCTCCTCGGCGCGCTCCCGGTCGAAGCGGCCCTTCCGGTCGTGCTCGACGAGCGCGTACCCGACCGACGCCGTGCGGTGGGCGGTCGTGAACGCCCGCACCTCGTAGTCGTCTCTGGCGAGCACGATCTCCCCGGCGCTCACCTCGCTGACCCGGACCGGGTAGCCGACGTCGCCGCCGACGGAGAACACGAGGTCCTCGATGTCGCCGCCCAGACCCCGCGGGACGTGAATCGTCAGCGGGTCCTCGCGGTCGTTGAAGTCCCACGTGTGGACGAGCCCCGGCAGCCCGAACACGTGGTCGCCGTGGCCGTGCGTGACGAACACGTCCGAGACGTCGAAGCCCGTGTTGTAGCGCATCATCTGGCGCTGGGTCGCCTCCCCGGCGTCGAAGAGGAACGCGTCGCCCTCCCGGCGGACGAACAGCGAACTGGGGTTGCGCTCCGTCGTCGGGACCGCGCCGCTCGTCCCGAGGAAGGTGACGGTGAGAGTCATACCGTCCCCTGCGGGAGCCGCGCGCAAAACGACACCGATAGCGCGACACGGTCGGCCGTCAGAGCACCCGCCGGCCACTGCGACACCGACGCGCGTTCCCGGCCAGCACGCCGTGCGTTCGGCGACGGAGGAGCCGCCTGCTGCGGGTAGGCTCGCGTTTCGTCGGCCGTCCACCTCGCTCCCCGGACCTGTTCGCTCGCCGAGACGGGTACGGTCGGCTTTCACTGCGTACGCTCGCTTTTCTCGGAGTAGCAGTCCTGTATACTCCGAAATCGGCGTTAACTATCTGTCGCGTTTATTCGGATTGCGCCCCTCGTTGCGCTGGCATGGCACGTACGAGACACATCGGCGTACTGGTCGTCGTGGCGACGCTCGTCCTCTGGGGCGGCGCCGCCGCGGCGACGGCGGGACCGGCGCTCGGTGGCGCCGGCATCGCCGACGACACGAGGGCAGCACAGGTACAGCAGCAACAGCAGGAGGACGGGAACGCGTCCGTGACGTTCGACAACCAGACGGTCGAGAACGGGACGGTCACCGTCCAGAACGTCACCCTCCCGGAGGGTGGCTACGTCGCCGTTCACGACGACCGGCTGCTGGACGGTGACGCCGTCGAGAGCGTCGTCGGCGTCTCCGAGTACCTCGAACCGGGCACGTACGAGAACGTCTCCGTGGCGCTCTTCGAGGGCGTCCGGGGTGCCGACACCGAGAACGTCTCGATGCCGAACGGCACCGAGACGCTCGTCGCGATGCCCCACCAGGAGACCACTGGCAACGAGACCTACGACTTCGTGTTCACTGGCAGCGCCGACGACGGCCCCTACGCGGTGGACAACGAAACCGTGACCGACGACGCGCAGGTCGAGTTCGCGATGGACGGCGCGCAGGTCGACGACCGCGGGCTCGTCGTGGAGTCGCTCGAGGCACCGGCGTTCGCGGCGCCGAACGCCACCATCACGGTGAACGCTACTGTCGCGAACACGCTCGACGAGGCAGCAAGCGGTGACGTCGCGTTCCGGCTGGCCGGCAGCGGCGCCGACGTCGTCGTCCGGCAGAACGTGACGGTGAACGCCTCCGGCAACGAGACGGTGACGTTCGAGCTGAACGCCTCGGCCGTCGGGCAGGGCGAGTACATCCACGGCGTCACGACCGAGAACTCCAGCGGGTTCGCAGCCATCGAAGTCACGAACGAGTCGCAGGTGCGGTTCACGCCCGCCGGCAACGACGCCACGAACGTCACCGTCGACAGCGTGTTCGTGCCCGAGGGCGGCTACGTCGCCGTCCACGACAACACGTTCCTGGAGGGTGACACCGTCGGCAGCGTCGTCGGGGTCTCCGAGTACCTCGAGCCCGGCGTCCACGAGAACGTCTCCGTGCCGCTCTTCGAGAACGTCTCGGGCGCCGAGTTCGACGAGAACGCGTCCGTCGAGCCGGGCGAGACGCTCGTCGCGATGCCCCACCAGGAGACCACCGGCAACGAGACCTACGACTTCGTCGCCAGCGACGGCGCCGAGGACGGCCCGTACACGGTCGACGGCGAGGCCGTGCTGGGCTTTGCGGCCGGTAGTGAGCAGTCCGCCGATGACGGACAGGGTGACGGTGCAGGCGACCAAGGACAGGGCAGTGACGGCGACGCAGAGGGCGACGGCGGCGACGGGCAGGGCAGTGACGGCGACGCAGAGGGCGACGGCGACGACGGGCAGGGCGGCGACGGCGGTCAGGGCGGCGGGCAGAACTGAGCAGGCCCGGACCCCGCAACCGACACCCCGGACCGACTCTTTCTTTGTGCCGCGGCGGCTACCCCGCAGTGATGGACGAGCCGCTGTGGATCGACGAGCACGCGCCGTCGCTGGCCGACCTCCCGCAGGAGAGCGTGCGGGACCGGCTGCGGGACGCCGTCGACGAGCCCGTGAACCTCGTCGTGTACGGGCCGCCGGGCGCGGGGAAGACGGCGGCCGTCCGCGCGCTCGCCGAGGCCGCCCACGACGACCCCGACAACGACCTCGTGGAGTTGAACGTCGCGGACTTCTTCGGGATGACGAAAAAGGAGATCAGCGAGGACCCGCGGTTCGCGCCGTTCATCGACTCGAAGCGCCGCCGGAACTCCTCGAAGGCGGACCTCGTGAACCACGTGCTGAAGGAGACAGCGAGCTACTCACCGGTCTCCGGCGGCTACAACACGATCCTGCTGGACAACGCCGAGGCCATCCGGGAGGACTTCCAGCAGGCGCTGCGGCGCGTGATGGAGCGCCACCACGAGGCGACGCAGTTCGTCATCGCGACCCGCCAGCCCTCCAAGCTGATTCCGCCGATTCACTCGCGGTGTTTCCCCGTGTCGGTGCGCGCGCCGAGCGACGACGAGATCGTCGGCGTGCTCCGGGACATCGTGGAAGCCGAGGGCGTCGACTACGAGCCGGACGGCCTGGAGTTCGTCGCGGGGTACGCCGAGGGCGACCTCCGGGAGGCCGTGTTGAGCGCGCAGACGACCGCCGAGCAGGAAGGCGAGGTGACGATGAACGCCGCCTACGAGACCCTCCAGGACGTCGGCAGCGACGACGTCGTCGAATCGATGCTCGACGACGCCGAGGCGGGCGACTTCACGGACGCGCGGTCGACGCTCGACGACCTGCTCGTCGACGAGGGGATGAGCGGCGGCGAGGTGCTGGACGAACTCCTCGACGTCGCGCGTTCGCGGTACTCCGGCGACGAGCTCGCGGAGCTGTACGCGATGGCGGGCGACGTGGAGTTCGACCTCACGCAGGGCAACAGCGACCGCGTGCAGCTCGGTCGGCTGCTCGCGGAACTCGGTCGGTAGCTTTTCGTCGGCCCGCACCCGACTCCACCTGTGTCACTCGCGGATACGCTGGAGCGCGCCGGTATCGTCGTCGGGACGATGGTGCTGTCGGCGCTCCCCGGGTCCATCCTCGTGACCGCCGTCGACAGCCAGAGCACGCCCTGGTGGGGGCCGCTGGTGGTGCTCGCGCCGGCGTTCGCGCTCGGGTGGGCGCTCGCGCACGACCGCCCGAGTTTCGACTACGACGACGTCTGGTTCGTCTGCCTGCTCGGCTACCTCCTCACGGTGGCCGGGCTCGCTGTCCTCGACGTGAGCGTCGGCGAGGACGGCGGGCTGGCGGTGCTGGCCGTGGGCGTCGGCGCCTACCTCGCCGCTGCGGGCGTTCGCTACTGGTGGCGGGAGTAGTACCGGGCGTACACCACCGCCGGCAGGCCGAGCGGGAGCGCGAGCACGCCGAACGCCAGCGTCAACTGCCGGCCGCCGGTCCGGTTCGTTCTCGCGAGCACGAACGCGACGACGCCGAGCGCCGCGATGGCGTACGCGAGGTTGCTCCAGGCCGGCAGGTACGACGAGCAGTACCCCCAGCAGGCGAACGTGTACGACGGCGCGTTCCACGACGCCGGGTGGAGTTTCGGCCAGAAGAACCGGCAGTACGTCGTGAGCGCGAGCATCAGGCCGGCGGGGACGCCGACGAGCCAGCCAGCCGGCCCCGCTCGCGGTGATGGGGGCAGCCGTCGGTAGGCGGCGAGGAGGACGAACGGGGTGGCCACGACCCACGTCCAGATGGCGACGGTGTACGTCACGGGCCAGTGTTCGATTCGTGGCTGGGTGACCGGGAGTCTGAGCGACGCCGGCAGGGTCGCCCACGGGAACGACGGGTCGGGGACCGGGTTCGTGAAGAAGGCGAGGAGGCCGAGGACGGTCCCTGCCGCGAGGACGGACGGGCCGGCGTCGGCGGCGCGGGCGAGCCAGTCGGGGAGGCGGGGCGGTCGCTGGTGCACACGAACACCGACGGTCGCATCGTTGAATGCGATTTTCCCTCAGAATCCAAACTGACAGCCGGACAAAATACAGGGTTCCGAGAGGTCGAGCGGGGCCGAACGTTGCTACCCGGCGTCAACCGAGAACGAGGACGTGCCGGACCAGCGACCGGTGGACGCGGCGCTCGAAGCGCGACTCGACGCTCCAGCCCGCAGCGGCGGCTTCCTCGCGCCAGTCGCGGTCGGCGACGAGCACGCAGCGGCCGTCGACGACGCGCCGGACCTCGCTCAGGGCGCCGCCGACGAGGTCCGCGAGGTCGTGGGTCGCGATCTTCGACTGGCGGCCGTACGGCGCGTCGAAGACTGCGGCGTCGACAGGCTTCGCCTGTCGGCCCGATGAACTCCGTTCATCGACGTCGACGCTGCCGTCTTCGAGCGGGAGGCTGGTGGCGTCGGCGCGCGCCACGTCGAAGTCGTCGAGGAAGTGCGCGAGGTTCTGGCGGGCGCCCGCGACCATCTTCGACTGGGCGTCCGTCCCGACCGGGCGAGCGCCGAGCAACCCCGCTTCGATGAGGACGCCGCCGGTGCCACACATCGGGTCGAGGACGCGGTCGCCGGGGGCGACGCGGGCGAGGTTGCAGACGGCGCGCGCGAGCAGCGGGTCCATGCTGCCCGGCTGGAAGAACGGCCGGTCGGTGGGTTTGCGGTCGCCGTAGTCCCGGACGGACTCGGCGGCGAGCCACGCGAGGAAACACGAACCGGTGGCTCGCGGCTCGCTACGCTCACCGCTCGCGTTTTCCGCGGCGCGTGGCGCCGCGCTGAACAGCGCACGGAGCTCGTGGTCGGGGTCGTCGAGGTCCACGTCGAAGCCGGCGTCGACGAGCACGCCGCCGAGTTCGCGTTCGGCGCGCTGGGTGTCCACGCCGGTCGTCTTGCGGACGTCGCGGGCGCGGACGGCGACCGTGCCGTCGCGGGCGAGCACGGCGTCCCGGAGCGCATCGACTGCGGCCGGTATCGTGGCGTCGGTGGTCGCGACGTGCTCGCCGGCGCGGTGCGTGTACGCCAGTCCCGCCAGCCGGTCGGCGTCGATGCTGCTGGCGGTGGCGACGCCGGGTGCGGTCACGTCGGCGTCGGGGGCTGCAACGCGGGCTTCGGCGGCGGCGAACGCGTCGTCGTCGCCGCCGAGTTCGAGCACGAACACGGGTGAACTGGACGCCCGCGGGCAATCAGGCTGCCGGTGGCTGCAGGTATTTGAGGCACCACTACCCGGACCACGAACCTTTTTAAACCTTAAATACGTGGTTTAAGTCGAACGATGACCGACCCCAAGGAAACCATCAACATTGAAAACGTGGTCGCCTCCACCGGTATCGGCCAGGAGCTCGACCTCCAGAGCGTGGCGATGGACCTCGAGGGCGCCGACTACGACCCCGAGCAGTTCCCCGGGCTCGTCTACCGCACTCAGGACCCGAAGAGCGCAGCACTCATCTTCCGCTCCGGCAAGATCGTCTGTACCGGCGCGAAGTCCACCGACGACGTCCACGAGAGCCTCCGCATCGTCTTCGACAAGCTCCGCGAGCTCTCCATCCAGGTGGAAGACGACCCCGAAATCGTCGTCCAGAACATCGTCACGTCGGCCGACCTCGGCCGCCAGCTCAACCTCAACGCCATCGCCATCGGCCTCGGCCTCGAGAACATCGAGTACGAGCCCGAGCAGTTCCCCGGCCTCGTCTACCGCCTCGACGAGCCCGAAGTGGTCGCGCTCCTGTTCGGCTCCGGCAAACTCGTCATCACCGGCGGGAAGAAGCCCAAGGACGCCGAGCACGCCGTCGACAAGATCACGTCCCGGCTCGAAGAACTCGGCCTGCTCGAGTAACCGGCCGTGGCCGCCGTAGCAGCCGCCGTCGTCGCCGCGACCGACGCCGTCGTCGAACCGGCAACGGGCACGCCCCTCCAGTTCGTCGCCACGTTCGTCGGTGGCTGGCTGCTGTTCGGGTTCACCGCGCACGCCGCCGCCACGTACGTGCTCGGCGACGTCCCCTGGAAACGGGGGTTCCTCGTCGGTCTGGCGCCCGCCGTGGTGACCGTCGCGCTCGTGCGCTTCAGCCCGCTGCTCATCGTCGCCGTCGGGCTCGCCGCCGACTTCGCCGCGGTCCGCGCGGTCTACCGGGTGCGCTACCGGACGACGGCGTTCGTCGTCGTGATGCACTACACCGTGTCGCTGGCCGTGGTGTTGCTCGTAGCGAACGTGCTCGCCATCCTCGGCACCGCACCCGGGTGACGCCGGCAGTCGCAGGGCGAGAGAACGCCCACCCCGGTTTTTTGTGCAGTGTGTGGTGTCGGCGAGTATGGACGAGTACGACCGACAGGCCCTCCGCGCGAGCGCCCTCACTCTCGGCGCCGCCGTGCTCGCGTACGCCGCCGCCTACGTCCGCCCGCCCGGTCCCGACGTCGCCGCCGTCTTCGGTCTCGCGGCCGTCCTCTCGCTGGCGACCTACTACTTCTTCGACGAGCCGAGCGTGCTCGCCGGCGTGTGGGTCGCTCCCTCCGCCGGCATTCTGGTGTCGCTTGCCGCCGAGACCCCCGACCAGATGCGGATGGCGGCAATCGCGCTGGCCGCGCTGAGCGTGGTCGGCATCGTCGCCTACCCGCTTGCGGGGACGGCCGCGAGAGCCGTCGACCGCGCGAAGCGACAGCTCCGCGGGACGAGCGACCAGTAGGGACGCGGGAGGTCGGCGAGCGACGCGAGCAGCGGCTACTCGACGAGGCGTTCGATCTCCGTGACGAGGATGCCGGAGGCGCCCACGCCCTTGAGGTCGTTGACGGCCTCGAAGACGTCGCGCTCGGCGACGACGGCGTGGACGGCCACCATCCCCGGTTCGTCGACGTCGAGCACCGTCGGGCCGCCCAGTCCGGGCAGCACGTCCTTGACGTCGTCGAGGCGGTCCTCGGGCGCGTTCAACATCACGTATCGCTTGCCGGCGGCGTCGAGCACCGACCGGAGCGCCGTCTCGACCTGCTGGACCTTCGGGTCGTCGCGGACGTCCTCGCGGGCGAACAGTCGCACGGAGCTCGCCAGCACCTCGTCGACGATTGCGAGCCGGTTCACGCGTAGCGTCGTACCCGTCGACGTGATGTCGACGATGGCGTCGGCCATCTCGACGTGGGGCGTGAGTTCGGTGGCGCCCGTCACCTCGACGATCTCGGGGTCGACGCCTTTCCCGTCGAAGTAGTCGCGGGTGACCGTCGGGAACTCGGTGGCGACGGTCTTCCCGTCGAGGTCGCCGGGTTCGGTGATGTCGCCGTCCTCGGGCGCCGCGAGCACGAGCCGGCACTTCCCGAAGTCGAGGTCCAGCAGTTCGGCGACGTCGTCGACGGCGGACTCCCGCACCTGGTCGTAGCCCGTGATGCCGACGTCGGCGGCGCCGTCGGCGACGTACTCGGGGATATCGGCGGCGCGCGCGTACAGCACCGTGATGTCGGGGTCGACGGTGTCGGCGTACAGCTGACGGTCGGCGCCGTTCTCGACGCCGATGCCGGCGCGGTCCAGCAACTCCAGGGTGGGGTCGTGCAGGCGCCCCTTGTTGGGTACGGCGATTCGCATGCTGTCGGCTTCGACGGGAGTCCGGAACTACCTTTGGGTGGCGGGCGCCGGCACTGGTGGGAGAGCGGGTGGTTTCAAGCGAGCGGGCGGCCCAGACGGTGTGTATGCTGGAGCGCGCTCGCGAGTACGGGCCGGTCGGGCTGGTGCCGCTGGCGTGGGGGTTCGCCGCCGCCGCCCACCTCGGGTACGTCGGCGAACACTCGCTGTTCGTCGCGCACGTCGTGATGGTCGTCCTGCTGGCGTCGTTCGCGGCGCTGTCGTGGACGGAGATGCGGGACGGCGCGCTGCGGGCGTGGCGGACCGTCGTCACCGCCGGCGTCGGCGTGACGGCGCTCGGGCTGGCGTCCTTCCGGGTGTCCGCCGAGCCCGCCGGCATGCTCCGGGCGGGGGCCGTCGTCGGCTGGATGCTGCTGCCGGCGTGGGGGCTAGTGGACACCTCGCGCCGGACGCCCGACCCGGCGTTCGCCCGCGTCTACCTCGGTGCCGCCGTGGCGTCCGTCGCGGGCGCCGCGCTCGCGGTGTTCGGGCTCGCGTCGTGGGTGCCGGCGGCCGGCTGGGTCGTGCTCGCCGGCATCGCCGCGACCGGGGTCGGCCAGACTGCGAGCATCGTGGCGGCCGCCCGCCAGAACTCGTAGGGCGCGCCCGACAGATTCACGCCCCGGTCGGCGTGCCACGTTTCGATTTCGGTAGAAGCACGCGCGAACGGGAGGAGACCGGTGACGGGTCGCGGCTCGTCAGGCGAGCACGACTATCGCGAGGATACCGACGACGCCGAAGCCGATGAGCGACAACGCGGCTTCGAGACGCCCGGGGAACGAGACCCCGGTGTTCTCCGGCGCCGAGCCGTCGCTACTCACGAACCCGGCTTCGGCACCTTCGTCAATGGTGTCGGCGCCAGTCTCCGCGGCGACCAGCAGCGGTGCGATGAGTCCCGCGATGCCGACCATAATCATCGCGAGAAGTCTGAGCGAGAACGTCGTCGCGACGGCGGTGATGCCGACGAGGAGGCCGCCGGCGACACCGCCGACGCCGACGGTGTATCGAAGGATTGCGCGTGTCAGTGTCTGTGGTGGCATTGGGTGGGTGCAGTGAGTGCGGCGCCGTGTTCTTGCGTGCCAACGCGAGTCAGTCCGGGCGCTCGGCGAGGGCGGTTGCGGTGTGCCGGTGGTCGTCGCCGGGACGGCCAGCCGCGTCCACGCTGGAGGCGACCCCGTGTACGACGAGACGACATACACCTTGTTTCCACCACTGATTCATATATGTTTTTGGTAAGGTTTGGGCAGTCCACGGTCCGCAGTTTCCCGCGGGAGACTGAGCGGGGAACCCGACAGATTCACACCGGGAACCCCCGAATCCCAGGCCATGAGTACGCTGCGAATCGCGGGCGGGTCGGTCCTCCGGCCGGACTTCTCTGTGACCGAGGGCGACGTGCTGGTCGACCGCGAAGCCGGCGAGATTCTCGCCGTCGGCGAGGACGTCGAGGGCGGCGACGAGCGACTGGACGCCGAGGGCTGTCTGGTGATGCCGGGGCTTGTCAACGCCCACTGCCACGCGGCGATGACGCTGCTCCGGGGGTACGCGGACGACAAGCCGCTGGACGCGTGGCTACAGGAGGACATCTGGCCGGCCGAGGCCGAACTCGGCGCCGAGGACGTCCGCGCCGGCACCGAGCTCGCGCTCGTCGAGCTGATTCGCTCGGGGACGACAGCGTTCGCGGACATGTACTTCCACGTGCCGGAAGTGGCCGACGCCGTCGAACGAGCGGGCGTGCGCGCCCGGCTCGGCCACGGCGTCGTCACGGTCGGGAAAGACGACGAGCAGGCCATCGAGGACAACGAGGAGAGCCTCGAGGTGGCCCGGGAGTTCGACGGCGCCGCCGACGGCCGCATCCGGACGGCGTACATGCCCCACAGCCTCACCACCGTGGGCGAACAGTACCTCCGCGAGTTCGTCTTCCAGGCGCGGGAGGCGGGCGTCCCCGTGCACTTCCACGCCAACGAGACCGAGGACGAGGTTGCGCCCATCGTGGACGAGCGCGGCGTCCGCCCCATGGAGTACGCCGAGGACGTCGGGCTCCTCGAGGACGGCGACTTTCTCGCGCACGGCGTCCACACCGACGAGACGGAAGTCGAGTTGCTGGCCGAGTCGGGCGCGAGTGTCGTCCACTGCCCTGCGTCGAACATGAAACTCGCCTCCGGGATGGCGCCCGTGCAGGCGATGCGGGACGCCGGCGTCACCGTCGCGCTCGGCACGGACGGCGCCGCGTCGAACAACGACCTCGACGTCTTCGACGAGCTGCGGGACGCCGCGATGCTCGGAAAGCTCCAGGCCGGCGCCGCCGACGCCGTCCCGGCCGAGGCAGCCGTCGAGATGGCCACTGCTGGCGGCGCCGACGCCCTCGGCTTCGAGGACTCCGGCCGAGTCGAGGCGGGCGCGAACGCGGACCTCGCCGTCGTCGACTTCTCGGCGCCACACCTGACGCCCGTCCACGACCACGTCTCCCACCTCGCGTACGCCGCGACCGGACAGGACGTCCGACACACGGTCTGCGACGGCGAGGTCCTCATGCGGGACCGCGAGGTCCTGCCGTTCGACGAGGCCGCGGTCCGGGAGTGCGCCCAGCAGCGGGCCGCCGCCGTCGCGGAGCGCGCCGGCGAGTAGGCGACCTACCAGTACCACGGCCAAAACACCCAAATACTCGAAGTTCGGCGGCCAGCAACGTTATTGCACTCACGTGGTAACAAAGCGACGACCATGGGCAAGACAGGGCACGCAGTACTGGTCGTGGCGCTGTTCGTCGCGGCCGTCGCAGCCGTCCCGGGCGGGGCGGCGGCGGCGGACGGCGGCCTGCACGTGAGCGGCGAGCAGGCTGACGACGGCACGGTGACCGTGACCGTCACGGACAACGAGACCGCGGTGGCGAACGCGTCAGTCACCGTCGACGCACTGAACAACTCGACGTACGCCGGCGAGGGCGGCTACGAGACGGGCGAGAACGGCACCGTCACCCTCCCCGCACCAGAGCAGAACGTCTCCGTCGACGTGACGGCGGCGGCGAACAACACGACGGCGTCGACGACGCTGGACCTCGTGGCGCCGACTGACGACGGCGACGAGGAGTCGCTGGCGGTCGACGTGACGCAGGCCGACGACGGCTCCGCGACGGTCGACGTGACGACGAACGGCACGGGCGTCGCGAACGCCTCGGTCGGCGTCACGGCACAGGACAACGTCTCGTACGCCGGCGAGGGCGACTACGAGACGGGCGAGAACGGCACCGTCGACCTGCCGGCGCCCGAGCAGAACGTCACCGTCGACGTCACCGCCGAGGCGGACAACCTGACAGCGTCGGCGACCGCGACGCTGACCGCCGTCGAGGACAACGGCTCCGAGGCGAACGAGTCGTTCGGCGCACGGGTGTCCGCGTTCGTGCACTCGCTGCAGGCCGGTGGCAACATGAGCGGACACGCCGTGGCGGCGTTCGTCACGGACAACAACCCCGGCGCGGACAACCGCTCGGACAACGCCAACGCCGGCCCGCCCGAGGAGAAGGGCAACGACAAGGCCGGCGGCGACGACGAGAAGGGCGCTGACAGCGAGGACGACGAGAAAGGCGCCGAGGACGAGAACGACGAGAAGAAGGGCAACAACGGCAACGGCAACGGCAACGCGGACGACGACGAAGACGACGAAGACGACGACGAGGAGAAGGGCAACAACGGCAACGGCAACGGCAACGGTAACGGCGGCGGCAACGGCAACGGCCCGCCGTAAGCCGACAGCTGTTTTTCTCCGGGCGGTCCGTCGGCGTCGCGGGTAGCGGCTGGCGCCGACGGCTTCGGTAGCGTTTTGGGTTCGGTGCCCGTCGATTCCTGCATGACGACGACTGCGTCACCCATCAGCAGTCGGCTCGAGGACGTCGAGTCGGCGCGCGAGGAGGGACGGAAGAAGATCGACTGGGCGTTCGAACACATGCCCATCCTGTCGACGCTGCGCGAGGAGTTCGAGGACGAGCAGGTGCTTTCGGGCGAGACGGTCGGGATGGCGCTGCACGTCGAGGCGAAGACGGCGGCGCTCGTCGAGACGATGGCCGACGCCGGCGCGGAGGTCGCCATCACGGGCTGCAACCCGCTGTCGACCCACGACGACGTGAGCGCGGCGCTGGACGCCCACGAGAACATCTCGTCGTACGCCGAGCACGGCGTCGACGACGAGGCATACTACGAGGCCATCGACGCCGTGCTCGCCCACGAGCCGACGGTGACGGTCGACGACGGCGGCGACCTCGTCTTCCGCGTGCACGAGGAGCACCCCGAGCTCATCGAAACCATCGTCGGCGGCACCGAGGAGACGACGACCGGCGTCCACCGGCTGCGGTCGATGGACGCCGACGGCGCGCTCGACTACCCCGTGTTCGCCGTCAACGACACGCCGATGAAGCGGCTGTTCGACAACGTCCACGGCACGGGCGAGGCGTCGCTGTCCTCCATCGCGATGACCACGAACCTCTCGTGGGCGGGCAAGAACGTCGTCGTCGCCGGGTTCGGCTACTGCGGGAAGGGCGTCGCGCGGAAGGCAAGCGGCCAGAACGCGAACGTCGTCGTCACCGAGATCGACGAGCGGCGCGCGCTGGAGGCCCACATGGAGGGCTACGACGTGATGTCGATGGACGAGGCCGCCGAGGTCGGCGACGTCTTCATCACGACCACCGGGAACCGGGACGTCATCGTCGACCGCCACTTCGAGAAGATGGGCGACGGCGCCGTGCTCGCGAACGCCGGCCACTTCGACGTGGAGATCGACCTCGACGCGCTCTCGGCGCTCGCGGACAGCGAGCGCGAGGTCCGTGACGGTGTCCGCGAGTACCGGCTCGCCGACGGCACGCGGCTGAACGTGCTCGCCGAGGGCCGGCTCGTGAACCTCGCGGCGCCCGTCAGCCTCGGCCACCCGGTGGAGGTCATGGACCAGTCGTTCGGCGTGCAGGCGGTCTGCGTGCGCGAACTCGTGGAGAACGGCGACGGCTACGACGCCGGCGTCAACGAGGTCCCGGACGAACTCGACCGGCAGCTCGCCGAGATCAAACTCGAGGCCGAGGGCATCGAGCTCGACGAGCTCACGGACGAGCAGGCCGAGTACATGGACTCCTGGCAGCACGGCACGTAGACCCGGCTCTCGACTGTCTTCTCGCGGTTCCTCGGACGGCACTCGCCAGTCTCGCAGCGCCCGTGCAGCCGTCTCGCAGCGTCCGCCACCTCGCCCGGTGCCCGGCCGGGTGTGGCGTTACTGCGTGACGGGGACGGCGTCGTCGGACTGTATCCAGGCGTGTTCGTTGTGGGGGTCGGCGATCATCGCGACCCGGGTGCCCTCGAGGTCGTACTCCTCGTAGGTGTCTCTCACCGGGTCCTCGCCGGACAGCGTCTCCGGGTGGCGTGCATCGGTCATGCGTCGATCATTTCGCGGGCGCTCGCGTGGACCGTGCCGTCGACGACGACGCTGCCGTCGGCGCGCACGACGACCGTGTGGCCGTCGTGTTCGAAGCTGAGTTCGACGTCGGTCGCACTGGCGACGACGGCGTCGAGGGCGTCGGCGTCGACCGTCTCGTACAGCGGCGGGTCGACGTTGCGAGGTTCGGTATCGGTGGCGCTCGCCAGCGCGGCGACGACGCGGGAACTGACGGGGTGGCGTTCGGTGCGTGCCTCTGACATCGTGTGTGCGGAACGGCCTCCACGGGTATCCCCCTGACCGGTATACTGGTAAACCGCCCCGACTGCCGCCGCAATACGTATAGCGTGTGGTGGAGCCAGCTGTCACTCGCTCCGTGAAAACTATTGTGCCGTGTTACCAACCTGTGTAGAATGAGCAGTGACTCCCGGGACCGCGTGCGGCGCTCGCTCGAGGCGCTGGCCGCCGGCGAAACGGACCTCGACCTGCCGGACGGCGACGAGGAGGAGGAGGAATCCGGCCTCGAGGCGGCCGTCCGCGCGGTCGCCGACCGGCTCCGCGAGGTCCAGCGGGAGCGGGCCGCCGAACGCGACCGGGCGGCCGCGCTGTTCGAACACACCACCGACCCGGTCGTGCGCGTGACCGGGGCGTCGCCGCCGCGAATCGCCGACGGGAACGACGAGTTCGACGCGACGTTCGACGGCGTCGCGTCCGCCGGGTCGTCGCTGGCGGAGTGCTTCGTCGAAGACTGCGGCGACGTGGTCTCGCGCGCGGCGGCCGGCGAGCGGGTCGAGGCGGGCCTGCGGGTGGCCACGTCGGGCGGCGTCGCCGACACCAGCTTCCAGTTCGTGCCGGTCGCCGACGGCGAAGGGTACGCCGTGTTCGGCGACCTCCAGGCGGTGCGGGGCGACCGCGTCGACCGCCGCCAGCGGCTCTACGAGATCACCGCCGACCCGTCGCTGTCTCTCGCCGAGAAGGTCGACCGGCTGCTGACGCTGGGCTGCGAGTGGTTCGACACCGACAACGCCTACCTCAGCCGCATCGACGAGGCCGCCAGCGACTACCGGGTCGAACGCGCTGTCGGGTCCGATTTCGTCGCCGCCGGCGACGAGCTGCCGCTGTCCGCGACGTTCTGCCGGCGCACCATCGACGGCGACGACATCCTCGCCATCTACGACGCGGCGGGCGAGGGCGAAGCGGACGACCCCGGGTACGCCGACAGCGGCATCGCCTGCTACATCGGCGGCCGCGTCGTCGTCGACGACCAGCTGTACGGCACGCTGTGCTTCTTCGACGACGAGCCCTCGGGGGCGCCGTTCACCGCGCTGGACCGCGCGCTCGTGGACCTCATGGCGCGGTGGGTGAGTTACGAACTGGAGCGCGACCGCCGTGAACAGGCGCTGGCGGCGGTCCACGACACCACCGTCGACTTGCTCGGCGTCGACTCGACCGAGACCGCCGCCGAGACCGTGGTCGACACGGTCGAAGACGCGCTCGGCGACGCGGCGGTGGCGTTCTACCAGTTCCAGTCGGCGGACAACGAGTTCGCGCCAGTCGCCGCCACCGCGGCGTTCGCATCCGGCGACCCCCCACCGCTGGACGTCGGTGACGGCTCCGTCCCCTGGGAGTGCTTCCTGGACGGCGAGACGCAGGCATTCGACGACACCACAGTCGTCGCACCCGAGTGGACGCCACGGAACGCTGCGAGGAGTGGCGTCTTCGTCCCCGCTGGCGACCACGGCCTGTTCGTCGTGGCGACGACCGGTTCGCCCCCGAAGGGCGACAGCCGCCGCCTCGTGGAGACCGCGGCCGCGAGCGCCGAGGCGGCGTTCGACCGGCTGGCCAGCGAGGCCGACCTCCGGGCGCGCGAGCGCGAACTCGCCGAGCGCAACGAACGCCTTCAGCGCCGCGTGCAGGTCACCGATATCATGCGCACCATCAACCAGTCGCTGGTCGCCGCCGAGAGCCAGAGGGCCGTGGAGACCGCCGTCTGCGAGGGGCTGGCGGACGCCGACGGCATGCAGTTCGCGTGGGTCGGGGGCTGGGACGCCGACGACGGGCGGCTCAGCCCGCGCAGGTGGGCCGGGGACGGCGGCACCTACCTCGACGCCGTCTCGCTGCGCGCCGACCGCCAGGAGCCCGCGGTCGTCGCCGCACGCGACGACGCTCCCGCCGTCGTCGAAACCGTCGCCGAGCGCGTGACCGCCGAGGAGTGGCGGGAGCACGCGACCGCCCGCGGGTTCGCGTCGGCGCTCGCCGTGCCGCTGTCGGTCGGCCGCCACAGCCACGGCGTGCTCGCAGTCTACGCCGACGAGTCCGGCGCCTTCGGCGACCTGGAGACGGACGTGTTCGCCGAACTCGGCGAGACCATCGCGGACGCGATGGCGGCCGTCGCCGCCCGCGAGGCACTGCAGGCCGACACGCACGTCGAACTCCAGCTGGCGGTGACGGCCGACCAGACCGTCCTCTCCCGGCTCCAGACGGCCACCGGCGGCCGCGTCGTCTACGAGGGGTCGGCGGGCCGGGCCGGCGACGCCAGCGACCTGTTCGTCTCGGTGACGGGCGCGAGCCGGGACGAGGTCGCCGACGCCCTCGCCGGCCTCGCGGGAGTCACTGACTTCCAGCACGTCGCCAGCGCCGACGACCGCCACGCGTTCGAAGTGACGGCGGCGGCCGACAGCCTCCCCCGGGTGCTCGCGCGCAGCGGCGGCAGCCCGCAGTCGGTGGTCGCCGACGACGACGGCCTCAGTGTCGTCGTGGACGTGCCAGCGGCCAGCGACGTCCGCGAGTACGTCGACCGCCTCCGCAGCCGGTACGAGGCGGTCGACCTCGAGGGACGGCGGGACGTCGAGCGGACCGCTCGCACCCGCGAGGAGGTGGTCCGGGACCTCTTCGACTCGCTCACCGAACGCCAGCTGGAGGTGTTGCGGACGGCGTACCTCGCGGGGTTCTTCGAGTGGCCGCGGGAGACCACCGGCGAGGGTGTCGCGGACCTGCTCGGCGTCTCTCAGCCGACTGTGAACCGCCACCTCCGGGTCGCCCAGCGCCGGCTGTTCGAGGAGCTGTTCGCGCTGGAGCGCCCGGCGCCGGTCAGCGAGTGACCCGTCCGCGGAGCGCGCCACGCCGGGACGCAACGCACTAACCACCCCACGGCGTACCACGGACCATGACGACTACGCACGGGCTCGGACCCACTGCCGCCGCCCCACACGGAGGCCACCAGCATGGCTAACTCCAACGCGAAGGGCAACAGGCGGGAGCGCGAGCTCGTGAACGCACTCGACGAGCGCGGGTTCGCGGTGATGCGCGCGCCGGCCTCCGGGAGCGCGACCGAGCGCGAACTCCCGGACGTGCTGGCGGGCGACGGCGACGCCTTCTACGCCGTCGAAGCGAAGTCCTCCGCGGGGGACCCCATCTACCTCACCGGCGAAGAGGTCGAAGCCCTGGTGTACTTCTCCCAGAACTTCGGCGCCAGCCCGAAGATCGGCGTGCGCTTCGACCGCGAGGACTGGTACTTCTTCCACCCGGCGGACGTCCACCAGACCGACGGCGGGAACTACCGCGTGAAGAAGGAGACCGCCGTCGAGGACGGACAGCACCTCGACGACCTCGGCACCGACGGGAACGACGGCGGCGGAGCCGGCGACGACGGCCACGACGCCCGGGACGTCCTCGAAGCGGTCGACCAGGGCGTGCTCTCTACCGACGAAGCCGCCTCGATGCTGGAGTAGCCCCCGGTCGCAGTCAGGACTCGGACTCGCCGGGGCGGCGCAAGCGGCCGCGCGGGAAGGCGTACCGCCGCGGCGGCCGCGCTTCGACGGACGACGGCGTGGCCTCCCGGTCCAGCGGGTAGAGGACGTCGACGACCACGTCACTGGGGTCGTAGTCTTCGTTCGAGTAGTGGTCGGCGACCGTCCAGCCCCGCGACGGGATGTCGACCACGTCGGCTCGCTCTCCCGTGGTTTCGACGACGACCACGAGGTCGCCCGTCTCGCGGTCCACGACGAACTCCCCCGGGTCGAGCGTGCAGTCCCCGCAGTAGACCGGGTCAGGGGCGTCCTCGTCGACGTGAACGCGTTCACCGCAGTTCGCACAGGCCGCGGCGCGCTCGCCGGGCGCCGGGACGGTGCCGGCGGTGACCTCCATCGCGACCCTGCGGAGGTGCTTGCAGCGCACCCCCCGGAACTGGTGGTCGGGGCACGCACACCGCCCGCGCTCGAGGTCGACCTCGTAGACGTTCCCCGACTCGGTCGCCACCTCGTACCGGCCGCTCCCCGTCGCAGTCACCCGCATCCGCTCGTCGCGGGCGCGCTCCGCGCGCCCCCGGTCGCCGTCGGCGTCGGCCGCCATCGTCACCCGAACGTACGCCGCGAAGCCGCCTAAACCCCCGCAATCCGGGGAGTACTTTCGAACCTGGCCCCTAGGGAGGGAGTCGCCGCCGCTGCCGTCGGCTTCGAAGCGCTTTTGCGGCGGCCCCTGAAAGCGGAAGCCATGTCAGACGCGCTCGACGCCCGCGTGGAGGCGGGCATCGCCATCCTCGCGGTTCTCGTCTTCATCGGCATTCTCGTCGCAGCGATGTCGATGGGTGCCAGCGGCCTCGGCGCCACCAGCGCCTACGCGGTGGTCGCCGGTATCGTCGTCTTCATCCTCCTGATGGCCGGCATCGGCTACTGGCTCTCCGGCAAGCAGGGCGAATGACCCGGTAGTCAGGCGTCCGCCGCTTCCTCCCCGCCGTCGTCGCTGTCCTCGCGCTCCCGCCAGTCCTCCAGATCGTCGTCGTCCTCGTCGTCGAGTTTCACCTCGTAGTACGACAGCGGGTGGTTGATGGCGTCACAGAGGTCGTCCGGGTTCACGCAGTCCCCGTAGGCCTTCATCGTCGCACACGACGGCGCCGTGTACTCGGTGGGGCTGGAGTCCCCCTGGATGTGGTCGGTCTGGTACCGGGTCATCTCCTCGCCGAACCCCGGATTCACCTTGTAGATGTCCACGATTTCGTCGGTTGTCAGCCCGATGTTCGCGAGGAACGACGTGATGGCGAACCGCGAGTGGTGCGGGAGGTGTTCGCCGCGCTGCACCTGGTCGAGGAGGTGTTGCATGCACGGCGGGAACAGCTCCGGGACGACGGTGTCGATCTCCCGCGTGAGGTCCATGTCCGCGAGCACGTCCCGGACGGCCGTCGCCGGCGCCTCCAGCGCGTCCTCGATGGGGTCCGGGACGGACAGCGGCAGTCCGTCCTCGATGCGCTCCCTGACTGCCTCCCGGAGCAGCGTGTCCAGCTCCGGCTCCGAGACCGGCACCCGCCCGTCGTCCAGCGCGCGATTCACGAGCCGCCAGTCGTCGCTGCGCAGCGACGACGACAGCAGGAGGTACGTCGGCACGTCTACGTCGTAGCCGTCCGGCGTTTCGTAGACGTGGTCGGTGAGGTCGAACTCCCGCAGGAGCTCGGCCCGCGGGAGCCGGTCGTCGCCGCCGACGCTCTTCAGTTCGCTGTCGTCGGTCTCGTCGGCCGTGAACCGCTCGTGGGCGGCGTCGGCTTCGGCCTGCGCGTACTTCCGCACGAGCACGTTCTCGTCGACGACGGAGACGAGCACGCGCGCCACCGGATACGACAGCAACTCGACGCGGTCCGAGCGCGCGCGCTCGCCGACCGAGCCGTCGGTCAGCGCGCCGACGACCCGCTCTCGGGCGCGCTCCACGACGGCGTCGTCCTCGTCGACGACGCGAGCGAGGTCCACGCCGGCCTCCTCGACCGCGTCGCGTGCCTCCCCCAGGAAGGGATAGCGGGCGTGGCGCGCGTTCATACTGCTCCGTCATTGCGAGCGAACGCCGATAAACGCCCCGGCTCCGGACCGACACGCTCACAGCCCTGGCCCGCAACTGGAGGAGTGTGTTCGCGCGAGGCCCCTGGACGTGGAAGTACGCCCTGCCGCCCGCAGTCGTCGGGCTGGCGCTGCTCGGACTGTCCTCGCTGTGGGGCGTCGTCGGTCTCGGGCTCGCCGGGTTCGTGGCCTGGTTCCACCGCGACCCCGACCGCAGCCCGGACGGCCCGGGCGTCGTCACGCCCGCCGACGGGAAGGTGTCCGTGATTCGCGAGGAAGACGACGACCGGGTACGCGTGGGCGTGTTCATGAACGTCCACGACGTGCACGTGAACCGCGCACCCCTCGACGGCACGGTCGACGCCGTCACTCACGAGCCGGGCGGCCACCGCCCCGCGTTCGACAAGGAGTCCGAGCACAACGAACGCGTCCGCATCGAGACCGACGAGTGGACGCTCGTGCTCATCGCCGGCGCGTTCGCCCGGCGCATCCACCCCTACGCGGAAGCGGGCGACGACCTCGCACGCGGCGACCGCCTCGGCCACATCTCCTTCGGCAGCCGCGCGGACGTCGTGCTGCCCGAGCAGTACGACCGCGAGGACGTCGTCGTGGAGTCCGGGGAGACGGTCCGGGCAGGGGAGACGGTGCTCGCAGCCCCGGCAGACGACACCGACGCGGCGTTGTCCAGCCCGCTCGGCGGCCGCGACAGCACGGACTGAGACACCGCGTCGGGGTTTATGGGCGTAGCCGGCCCGGTTCCGGCATGGTTCGCGCCAGCGTTGCCCTCCCAGCAGTGCTCGGAGTCGTGTTACTGGCGGCGTTCTTCGCCGCGCCGGCGGCCGACCCGCCGGACGAGTATCTCGTCGTCGCCGAACAGAACCAGACCGCGACTGCACCGACGGCGTACGGCGACCTCGCCGCCGGTGACCGGGCCGCCTTCGACGCGGCGCTCGCGAACGACGGGTCGGTCCGGTACGTGGGCGAGACGTACCCGGACGGCGTGGAGTTCCCGAGTGGCGGCGACCGGACGAGCGTCACAGAGCAGCGCGTCGAGTACGAGTCGACAGCCTACGACCTCCGGTTCGTGTACGAGCCGACGTTCCCGGATTCTGCAGGCGTATTGCGGACGCTGGGTTCGCTGGTCGGCGGCGTCCTCTCGCTGGCGTACGCCGGCTACCGGGCGGCCACGGCGTGAGACCGCGCCGTCGCGCCGAGTGATTTTTTCCGCCGGGTCGCCGAACGCCGGAGTGTGACCGACGAGGACGACGACGAGGAGTACGACGCGCTCTACCAGCGGGTGGCCGACGAGATGGCCGTCCACCTCGACGGCGACGACTCCGGCCACGACCTGCACCACCTCTGGCGCGTGAATCGCCTCGGGACGCGCATCGCGGCGGCGGAGGGCGCCGACCCGCGAGTGGTCGGCGTAGCGGCGCTCGTCCACGACCTCCACCGGGTGCGGGGCGAGGGCTTCACGCACCCCGAGGAGACGATTCCCGAGATTCGCGAGATACTGGCCGAGGCCCGCGTCCCCGAGGGCATCCACGGCCCGGTGTGTCACTGCGTCGCCGTCCACGAGGAGTACGACTTCGAGGACGATCCCCGGACGGCCGAGACACTGGAGGCCGAGGTGCTGCAGGACGCCGACAATCTGGACGCCATCGGTGCCGTCGGCGTCGCTCGCGCGTTCCAGTTCGGAGGGGCACACGGCAACCTCATGTGGGACACCGAGCGCCCGCTCCCCGAAGACGAGGCCTACGAGAAGGACGCCGGTGTCGACGACGACGACGTGCCGGGGAGTACGTACCACCACATTCACGCGAAGCTCCTGCGCCTCCACGAGAACATGAACACCGAGACCGGCCGCGGGATAGCGGCGGAACGCCACGCCTTCCTCGAGGCGTTCGCGGAGCGGTTCGCGGCCGAGTGGTACGGGGACGCCTGACGGGCAGCCGGCATCGGCGTCGCCCCCGAGAGACGGGCCCGAAGTCGACTGCGCCCGGGCTGTCCGAGCTCTGGTCGCCCTCGGTGGCACGCCCACGGCCGCAGAAGTACCTCCTGTCTGACGGACGACACGTGTGAGAGTTGTTAACACTCTGGGGCACGAACGGCCGACCAGAATGCGGGAAATATTGCCGGAATCTCCGGACCCGGCGGACGACCCCGCCCCGCAGGACGACCGCGGGCGACCGCCCATGCGCGCGTCGGTCGCCGTGCTCGCGAACACCGACTGGTGCGAGCGGATACGGGCGGCCACCCCGGACCAGATTTCGGTAGAATCTGCCACGGACCCGGCGGCGTTCGAGGACACACTGAGTGGCGAAGTGGCCGTCGCCCTCGTCGCGCGAGACTACTCCCCAGAACGCCTGGAGGCGGTAGTCGCGTCGACAATTAGCGCGTCGCCGCACGCTCGCGTCGCGCTCCTCGGCGAACCACGACCGGCGGACGACGCCGTCCCCCGGGACGCGGAGTTCGTGCCGCCGCTCGACCGCGAGGCGTTCGGGGCGCGCGTCGAAGGACTCTACCTCCGGGCGCACTACGCGGCCACCCTGGAGCGGTACTACGGTGTCTCCGTGAAGATACGGAACGCCGAACTGTGGGGCGACGAAGCCGTCGACGACGACCACCTCGACCGCCTCAAGACCGTGCAAAACCGGTCGCGGCGCTACCTCAGGCAGTTCCGCGCGGCCCTCGACGAGGACAGCCTCTCCGCGCTGAAGTCCCGCAGCGACCGTCTGGAAGCGCTCGTCGCCGAATCGAAACCCACGCCCGACCCGGACGCGCGCGGCCTCCCGGACTCGTGTCCCGCCTGCGACATCGACTGGACGACGTGGCACGGGCGTAGCCTCCGCAACGGCTACCAGAAACTCGGCGCGAACACCTGGCAGTGCACGAACTGCGGCGAGACGCTTGCCGACCCGTCCCCGAGTAGCTACCAGGTCAGGTGAGACACCGGAGGCGGCTGCCGGACCGAGACAGGACCCTGGCCGTCCGGCTGCGTAACAGGACCGGAAAAGCGCGGCGAACGTGCGTCAGTCGCTCTGGATGCGGGGCGCGAGCATGTAGGTGACCCGGCCCTGGGCTTCGGCGATGTCGTAGTGGAGCTTGACGGGGTACTCGTCGCCGAGTTCGAGTTCGACCTCGGCGTCTTTCGGGATGGCCTTGTTCATGTCCTTGAGGTAGTCGAGGCTGAACAGGCTGTGGGCGTCGCCGGCGTCGAGGTCGATGAGCTGGTCCTGCGTGAGTTCGAGGTGGACGTCGTCGGTGTCGCCCTCGGCGTCGACGTAGAACAGTTCGTCGCCGGTGTCGACGCCGAGCGCGATGTGATCCGAGACCATGTCGGCGGCGGTGACGGCGCGGTCGATGTCGCGGCCCTCGATGACGACGTGTGCGGGAAGGTCGAGGTCCGGGATGTCGGGCTCCTGGCGGATGGAGTCCGGGTCGATGAGCGCGAGCGTGTACTCGAGGCCGTCGATCTGGATGTGGAGCTTGCGGGTCTCCTCGTCGAGTTCGAGCTGGACGAGCTGGCCGGCGTCGGCCATGCCGGCGATGTCCTCGAGCCGGGAGAGGTTGACGCCGATGAGGCCGCCGTCTGCTTCGTAGGATTCGAACGCTGCGGCGCCGAGGTCGAGGTCGACCATGCCGACGTTGGCGGGGTCGACTGCGCGGATGGAGAGGCCGTCTTCGTCGAGGTGGATCTTGCACTCGTCCACCAGCACGCTCACGGAGTCCAGCGTCTCCTGGAGCGTGTCGGCGCTCACGATCGCCTTGAACATTATTGAAAGCGGCTACGCGAGCCGTCCGTAAAAAGCCCCCGTTACGGGCGCGCGCGTGGGCCGGCGCTACGTCGGGATGAGGTCGGTGACGCCGGCCGTTTCGAGCGCGAGCCACGCGACGAACGCGGTGTACAGCGCGAGCAGGAGCAGCGATTCGCTGCGGGTGAGTTCGAGGTCGGTGCGGATGACGGTGAAGAGGACGATGGTGGCGGCGACGAGGACGCCCATCATAGGGGCGGCGAACGCGAAGTCGATGGGGGTGGCGCCGCCGAGGACGATGCCGGCGGGGACGGCGACGAGGAGGTCGAAGATGTTGCTACCGAGCACGTTCGCGAGGCTGGTCTCGGCGTTGTTGTTGCGGGCGGCACGGACGGAGACGATGGCGTCGGGGAGGCTGGTGCCGGCGGCGACGACAGTCAGCCCCCAGAGGAAGGCCGGCGTGCCGAGGGCGTCGCCGAGCGTGAGCGCGGCTCTGACGAGGGCTTCGACGCCGACGAGGATGAGCGCGAGGCTGCCGAGGAGGAGCAACCAGAGCCGGGTTGGGTCGCCGTCGACGGGGTCGGCGTCGGAGCGGTGGTCGGCGGTGTCCTGGTACTGGACGAAGAGGTAGAGGCCGTACAGCGCGAGGGGGATGGCTGCCAGCGGCCGGGTGAACGTCCCGGAGAGCCCGCCGATCGGTTCGTAGATGACCGCGAACGCGAACGTGAGCAGGAGGACGGCGACCGACAGCATGTAGAACTGGGCTTCCTTGTAGACGAGGTCGCGGTTGGAGTCGAGCGGCCGGCTGGTGGCCAGCGCCGACGCTGCGGGGATGACGAGGACGTTGAAGATGGCGGAGCCGACGATGGCGCCGACGCCGAGCTCGAAGTCGCCGTGCAGCAGCGTGGAGAGCACGACGCTGGAGAGCTCGGGGAAACTGGAGCCGACGGCGGCGACGACGGCGCCCTGGACGACCGGCGGCAGCCGGTAGTGGGCGGCGAGGCCGTCGGCTGCCGATTCGAGGCGGGCGCCGCCGACCCAGACGACGCCGGTGGCGACCGCCGCGAGCGCGAGCGCGCCGAGTACGTCGAACACGGTGGGTGGCGGCGACGGCGCGCTCTCCCAAACTGGTTTCGGTCCCGGATGCAGTCGCTTAATTCGGCTTAATTCTGGACGAGAGCGGCCAAGACGCCTTCACGGAGTTCCTCGTTTATGGGTGTGGGGCGTGTGGCGTCGGATGCAATGAACAAGACCGTATCCAGTCTGCTGGTGGCTGCGCTCGTGGTGCTGGCCGGGTGTGCCGGCGGCATCGCGGGGCCCGAGGCCGGTGGCTCGGACGCGAGCGAGGACGGCACAGTCCAGTTCTACGTGAGCGACGAGCGCAACGCCATCGACCAGTTCGAACACCTGAACGTGACCGTGACGAGCGTCGGCTTCGCACAGGCCGACGCCGCGGACGCGAACGAGACCGACACCGCGGACGGCAACGAGAGCGAGTCGGAGACCGAGGTCGAAGTCGAACGCGAGAGCGAGGGCGGCCTCGCGGTCGCACTCGACGGTGACTTCGCGCCCGGCGAGAACGCGACCGTCGAGGTGACCCAGAACGGCGAGGCAGCCGCGAACGTCACGGCGGTCGTCGAGGCCGGTGACAGCGAGGTCACCGTGGTGACCGACGCGAACGGCACCGCAACCGTCGCCGTGCCCGCCGACGCCGACGAGTTCGAGATCGAAGCCGAGACCGCCGAGAACAGCACGTACGGCGAGGCGTCGGCCTCGCTCTCCGTGGAAGCCGAGTCCGAAGACGGCGACTCGGACGACGACGACGGCAACGAGTCGGCGGTCGGCTGGGTCGAACGGGACGTGGACCAGCGCACCGTCGACCTGACTGAGCTGCAGGGCGCGAACGCGACCGCGCTCGGGAACATCTCGGTGCCCGAGGGCGAGTACGAGAAGGTGTTCGTGCACGTCGGCGAGGTCAACGGCACGCTGGAGAGCGGCGAGGAAGTGAACGTGAAGCTGCCGTCCCAGAAGCTCCAGCTGAACGAGGGCTTCACCGTGGACAGCCAGAGCGACGTGGCGTTCGTCTTCGACATCACGGTCTTCGAGGCCGGGAACTCCGGGAAGTACATCCTGAAGCCGGTCGCCAGCGAGTCCGGAACCGACGTCCCCATCGTCGACGTGGACGAGAAGCGGGGCGGCGAGGAGGCTGACGAGCTCGACGTGTCCTTCGTCGGGAACGTGACGGCGGGCGAGAACGCGACCGTCGAGGTGACGCGTGACGGCGAGCCCGTCGAGAACGCGACCGTCGAAGTCACGGGCGACGTGACGGTGACGACCGACGCGGATGGTACCGCGACCGTCGCCGTGCCCGCCGACGCCGAGGAGTTCGAGGTCGAAGCGGAGCACGAGGACGGCGACAGCGAGAGCGAGGGCGAACTCGAAGTCGACCTCGGCGAGTCCGAGAGCGACGACGAACGCGAGGAAGACGACGGCGAGGACGGCGACGACAGCGACGAGACGGACAGCGAGACGCCCGACGTCGAGGACGGTGACGCCGACCTCGCGGTCGCCTACGAGGGCGCGTTCGCCGCCAACGAGACCGTGACGGTGTTCGTGACCGACGGCGACGGCGAGGCCGTCGAGGACGCCACCGTCGAGGTCGACGGCGAAGTCGTCGGCGAGACGGACGCCAACGGCGAGCTGTCCGTGGCGCTGCCCGCAGACGTCTCGATGACGTCTGAGCTGACGGTGACGGCGGACGGCGAGTCCGTCACCGTGGACGCGTCGACCGTCGCCGCGGCGAACTGACGGCGACCCGGCCAGACTGGGCGGCCCGTTTTTGTGAGTGAGTGACATACCGTGGTGCATGGCGGACGTACCACGCGTGATGAGCACCCAGCACCCGGACAACGCCACGCTCCCGTTTTTCACTGCGGGTGACGTCATCGAGGGCGAGGACGAGATACAGGAGGCCTACTACGTGTACTCGCACCTCGGCTGCGACGAGCAGATGTGGGACTTCGAGGGGAAGGAGGGCGACGAGTACGCGGTAAAGAAGCTGCTGTCCCGGTACGACGAGTTCTTCGCGGACCGGCGGCTGGGCGAGGACGTCCGGCTGACCGTCCGCGGCCCGAACCCGGACCTCGAGGAGTCGGAGGCGAAGATCCTCCTCGAGATCCTGGAGAGCGTCCCGCGGTCGTTCGACGCCGCGGCGCAGTTCGCCGACGGGTACGGCGTCGATGTCGTCGCGCCCATCCACGAGGTCATCGTGCCGATGGTGACCAGTGCCGACCAGCTCAACGCCGTCCACGAGTACTACGAGCGGTTCGTCACCGGGAAGGCCAGCATGGAGGTCTGGGACGGCCGCACCGTCGAGGACTGGGTCGGTGGCTTCGAGCCCGAATCCGTCGCCGTCATCCCGCTCATCGAGCAGCGGGAGGCGATGCTGTCGGCCGACGACATCGTCGCCGAGTACGCGACCGCGCAGGACCGGGACGCCGTCCGTGTGTTCCTCGCCCGCTCGGACCCTGCGCTGAACTACGGCTGTCTGGCCGCCGACCTCATCAACAAGGTGGCGCTCCAGCGCCTCTACGAGATGAGCGACGAGACCGGGGTCGACGTCCACCCGATTCTCGGCGCCGGCTCGGCGCCGTTCCGCGGGAACCTTACCCCCGAACGCGCGGCCGAGACCGCCGACGCGTACGGCGAGGTGGAGACGTTCACCGTGCAGTCGGCGTTCAAGTACGACCATCCGGTGGAGACGGTCCGGGACGGCGTCGAGGCACTGCGAGACGCCGACCTCGGCGCGTCCCCGGAGCCCATCGACGAGGACCGCGCGCTGGCCGTCGTCGACCGCACCGCCGACGCGTACGCCGACCAGGTGGACGCCATCGCGCCGACCGTGAACCGGCTGTCGTCGTTCGTGCCGGACCGCCGCGCCCGCAAGCTCCACGTCGGCCTGTTCGGCTACTCGCGGGAGGTCGGAGAGAACGCACTCCCCCGGGCAATCGGCTACACGGCGTCGCTGTACGCGGTCGGCTGCCCGCCGACGCTGCTGGGCGCACACGCCCTCACCGACGACGACGCGGCGTTCGTCCGCGAGGCGTTCCCCGCGTACTTCGACCACCTGCGGGACGCCGCGCGGTACTTCGACCCCCGGTGTACGGAGGTGCTGGACCTCGACGGCGACGACCTCGCGGCGACCGTCGACCGCGTGGACGTGGCGCCGAACGACGAGCACCGGGCCGCAACCGGCGACGCCATCGACGCCTTCCAGCGCGGCGACGACGACGCGCTGCGGTCGGCGATACGGCGCGGCGCCCGCGAACGCCAGTTCCTCGGCTGACCGCCTCGACTAGCCGTCCGTCGGTTCCGTCGGCCGCGAACAGACCAGACACAGCGTGCTGTCGCAGACCCAGTTGACGTGCCGGGAGCCACACGCCGGACACTCGTGGTGGTCGGTGGCGTACTCCGTCGTCCCCCGGGGCGCCGCGAGATAGCCGTCCTCGACGGCTGCGTCGACCAGCCCCGGGAGCCGCTGGCGCTTGTACGTCGCGCGGTGTGCGAGGAACGCGCCCGGGTCGCCGGGGTCGGCGCCGTGGAGGTCCGACCACGACACCGCGATTTCGCCGTCCGCCTGCCCCCGAGCGAGCTGCTGGACGAGCGCCGCCCCAGCCTCGAACAGTGGCGTCGTCGCCAGCACCTGCGGCGAATCCACCGACGCGGCGGCCTCGCGGTAGGCGTCGGCCGCCGTCTCGTAGGCGTCGGCGACGCCGTCCAGTCCACCGACCGCACGGAAGTCCGCGACGAACTCGTCGAAACACGCCGCCCGTGCGGGGTGCCGGTCGGCGTACGAACGGCGGAGGTCACGGGCGACAGCGACGCCCTCGACGGCCCGATCGGTGGCGCGGGCCGGCGCGCCGGCCACCCGGTAGGCGGCCGTGCTCGCCGCGAGATGCGCCAGGCCTTCCCCCACCCAGCCCTTCCCGTCGGCGCCGAACGGCGACACGTCCTGTTCGCTGCGGGGCGCGGACAGCACACGCCAGCCGGCCCGAACGTACGCGTCGCCGGCGCGGCCGTACTCGCGGGCCGCCAGCGCGTCGACCGCCTCGGCGCGGAAACCGCCGTCGTCAGTTCGCATACAGACGGGTGGAACGCCAGCGCCTCAAGCGTTCCCGTCGCGGCCAGCGACCGGGCGAGTCGAGCGAGCCGCGCTCGCGTCCCGCCGAACGACGAAACTTTCCGTTCTGGCGCCCTCGCTACGGACATCATGGGTAACGGGAAGGACCACTACTACAACTACTTCTCTCGGTCTGTTGTACCTACTACCTGCTCACCGGTTCGTTGAGGGAAGAGTTTGTAGAGGACGATGCCAAGACCCTGTAAGAAATCGGCCTCAGAAACGAACTTATCTCGTGACCGTCTGAGGAGCCCTGTTCTCCACCCGATCCGAATTATACGATTCCCCCTCTGACGGTGTCTGTGGCGCCATTATTACTCGCATTGGAGAGTACAGCCCGGAAATTGTCGACCACACATTAAGTCAAAAGATAGAAGTTTTCGCGGTGGGAGACATCCCGAGCATAGATGTCAATTGATGTGGGAGAGTACGTGGCACAGATTTCTGAGGCACATGGTATTAAGGGGGCGACGCGTCGGCCGGACGGTACGGTCGTCTTCGCGGCATACCGGGGTGGCGAATACGAACTGTGTACGCCGGACAACCGGCTCACCGAGACCGATGGTGACATCACCTACCCACAGTGGCTCGAGGGAAGAGAGGCGCTCGTCGCTCACCGGGATGTCGGCGGCACCGAGGCGTACGACCTCGTGGAAGTGGATCCGGAGACTGGAAGCGTCACGCCGATTCTCGACGACGAGTTCCAGAATCAGAATCCACAACAGAACCCGGTAGACTCCAACCAGTTAGCCTTCCTCTCCACCCGCGACCGTTCCATCGACCTGTACACGATCGACGTCGAAGCAGGTGACGTGACGAAACACTCCGAGACCGACGACCCAGTCTGGGCGTACGCGTGG
This sequence comes from Halobacterium rubrum, assembly GCF_021729015.1. Lineage (GTDB taxonomy): Archaea > Halobacteriota > Halobacteria > Halobacteriales > Halobacteriaceae > Halobacterium > Halobacterium rubrum. The sequence goes on along the minus strand of NZ_JAJQQZ010000001.1, from coordinate 272,126 downwards.
GCGCCGGACGGCGATGCAATCGTCTACCAGTCGGGTTCGGGCCACGAGACCGCCCTCCGACTCGTCGATCCCGAAGCGATGACTGACGAGGTGTTGCTCGATGAACCCGACTCGGAACAGTCACTCGCGATGAACAATCGGCACAGCGGACGCGACGCGTGGTCGGAGAACGGGATCGTCTTCACGACGAACCACGAGACCGGCTACCGGGAACTCGCCATCGCCGATGTGTCGGGTGAGTACGACCTCCACTTCGTGAACGAACAGGACAAGTACAATCCCCAATGGACGCCCGATGGCGACATCGTCTTCGACGAATCCCGGCACGGGGACTGGCAGATTCGTCGTCTCCACGAGGGCGACGCTGAAACGGTCGAATCAACCGGCTATCACCAGTATAAGGAGGCGACCGAAGACGGCGTCTACTACATCAATCACAGTCCGACCGAGGTCGGCGATCTCAAACGCGACGGGGAGCCGGTCGTCGTCGAGAGTCCCGTCGAGTTCCCGACGACCTCCCCAGAGCACGTGACCTACGAGTCCGCGGACGGCGAGGAGATCGCTGCCCGCCTCTACACACCTGACAGGGAGCCCATCGGCGCCATCGTCTATATACACGGTGGGCCGCCAGCGCAGGCGTACAACAATCTCACGCCCCCCACACAGACGCTCGTACAGGCTGGCTTCGAGGTACTCGCGCCGGACTATCGAGGAAGCATCGGCTATGGACGGGACTTTAGAACGGCGAACATGGGCGATCTGGGCGGCGGCGACGTGGACGATATCGTCGCGGGCGCGGACTATCTGCGCGAACGGGGCCACTCACATGTCGGCGTGTTTGGTGGTTCCTACGGTGGTTATCTGACGCTGATGGCTGTCTCGACGACGGACGCGTTCGACACCGGTACCAGTGCAGTCGGCATCGTCAACTGGGAGACAGCAGTCGAGAACTCACGTGGGTATCTCGGCGACTTACTCCGGATGCTGATGGGCGGAACACCGGAGGAAGTCCCGGAGTTGTACGAAGAGCGGTCGCCGATAACGCACGTCGACGAGATTGACGTCCCACTGCTCGTTATCCAGGGCGGCAACGATCCGCGAGTCCCCCAGAGTGAGGCCGAACAACTCGTGTCCTCACTTGACGAGCGCGGGATCCCACACGAGTACGTTCTCTTCGAAGACGAGGGCCACGGTGTTGTGAAGACGGAGAACAAGGCCGAGTACCTCACCCGCATGATTTCGGTGTGCCAGTCCACCTTCGAGACCTGACCAGACGCCACCGCCGTCGCCAACGGCATTGTCCGATAAGGTGACTACCCGGTCTGCAACTAACCATCTCGGTCTATTGTGTTACTACCTCGTAGCCGCCCTCTCTCGGTCGGCGTTTACCTCGCCGAGAAACTCCCGTAGCTTCGTGCGAATGAACTCCGGATTGTCGACGTGGGCGTTGTGGCTCCCTTCCGGAATCTCCGCAGTCCGGCAGTCCTCGAGTTCCGCCTCGAGGAAGCCGGCGTGGGGCTCGATGAACGGCTCGTTCTCGCCGTACAGCATCAGGACAGGCAGACCGAACAACTGCCACGACCAGCTCGATGTGTAGTAGTCCTTGGCGGCGTGCAGGACTTTCGAGCGTTCGGTCGTCGATAGCTCTGGCACGGTACAGTCGTGGGCCTCCCGAAGTTGCTCCAGTTCGTCCATATCTACCGTCGATTCGTCGCCGAGGAGCGCCGTCTGCGCCCGGACAACTGCGTTCATAACCCGTTCGTTTCCCATAGCAGGGAACAGAAGGCGGCTGACGGCGGTTCTGAAGATCCACTCCCGCGCGGAAAACGTTTCTGGGGTTGCCGAACCGACCGTAATCAGGGCAGAGAGTTTCTCGGGATATCCGTCAGCAAACGCGTAGCCGACCATCCCGCCGAGCGAGTGGCCGAGGACGGCCGGCTGGTCGAGATCCAGCGCGTCGATGAAGGCCGCGAGGTCGTCCGCGTACGTCTCGACCGTGTAGCTGTCCCGGTCTGACCCACCCGTCTTCCCGTGCCCGCGGAGATCATACGGGAGCACCCGGTACTCGTCTGCGAGCGTCTGGAGCTGCTGGGCCCACCCCTGATGGGTCGCCATCGCGCCGTGCAGCACCACAAGGGGATGACCGCTCCCGTAGTCGTGGTAGAAGGTCTCGATGCCGTTCGTCTCGACTGTCGGCATGGCAACGATTAGCCAACATGTAACAGATAAATCATTCCCCGGGACTCAACTAGTCGACCAACCCGGGCAGGCGTCGCTTCCGAGGAACGGACAGGGAGAAAGGCTTACCCCCGTCAGCGGCGGGGGTTCCCAATGAGCGCCCTCCATCTCGCGGTGGTAACATCCACGTCCTCCACGAGGACGACGAACCAAGCTTCGCAGAGCTGGTGGCCACGTTCCTCGAACGCGAACAGAGCGCTTTCTCCGTCACCAACGCCACCGGCGTCGCAGAGGCCCGCGACCACTTCGACCGGGTGCGATCAATCACGGAGGTCGACGCCAGTGATCTCGAACCGCGCGCCGCCCGCAGCACTGTTGGTGAGCGAGATGGGGCAGTCGTGGGCATCGGCGGCATCTTCGACGGTGGCGAGGCCGAGGCCAGTGCCCCCGGCCTCGGTCGAGTACCGCGCCTCGAACACCTGCTCCCGGATGTCTGCAGGGATTCCGGGGCCGTCGTTCGGGCTGTCGCCGACCAGTACTGGTGGCACCCGCCAGCAGGGCCAGCGGCCGGAGCATATACATCGGCGATACAACCGAGAGATACATTTATTATGTCTGACGTGAGTCTGACTATCTGTCAGCTACGGTGACAGAGGCCGCCCACACACCACGGCGGATGACACGCGAGTTACCGCACTCGCACCCGCACGTATCGTGGCACGGCCGCATGCCAGTTCGCCCGACGACGACCGGAGACCCCAACCATGTCACACCACCAGTCCCTCACCCCCGAGGTGCCGACCGACCACTACGCCCTCCTCGCCGACCCGCTTCGGCGCCGCGTGCTGTCCCACATTCAGTATTCGACGACCGAGGAGACCTCACTGGAGGCGCTCGCCGGCGAGCTCCGCACGGCGGAGGACGTCGACGCGGACGCCCTCGCGATTCGACTCCACCACGTGGTGCTCCCGCAACTGGCGGACGCCGGCGTCGTCAAGTACGACGCGCGGAACAAGACTGTCCGCTATCGCGACCACGCTGTTCTCGACCGCCTGGACGTCGCACCGAGGTCAGGATGTTGTTCGCCCGGAGGTCGCGAGCGGCGTCGAGCACGTTGATGTGGTAGGCGCTCGGGCAGACCGACCCGTCCCGGGCCCCGGTGCGGGCTTCCAGAAGGTGGTCGGGATACTGGTACGCCGCGTAGCGGATGCGCTCCGTGATGGTGTCCGCCACGCGCGTCAGCGTGGGGTCGACGGCGTCTGCTGGAAGTACCTGCAGCACGCGTGGATGTAACGCGTGACTGCCGTCGGGGCGCCTGCGCAGCAGGTCCGGGACGCCGAGGCCGGTCGACTCGGTCGTGTCACGGCCACCGGTCGCGACCGCCTCGAGCGTCGACCGGGCCGCCCGGTCCAGTGCCGGAATCGCGTCGAGGTGTGCGTCGAGAACCTGATTACTGTTCGCGCTGGTCGTCCGGCTGAGTTCCGCACAGCCCGCCGGAAGGGAGGGAAGAGACTCTCGCTGAGGACCCACGTGCGACCATCACGCTGGAAGTGCAGTAAGACTTTCTCGAGCGGGGGGTCTCCTTCGACGGGGTTACGCCCTATACGGTCTATATGAGTATGCGCAGGATCGATGACGGGAAAGGAGTCCTGCAACCCATAGAACATGATAGACGGCTTTGCCTGATCCACATTGAGCAGGCAATATTCCAGTGAATGGCCGGTGAGTAGCGGCCAGGGATTATTGGATTGTATCTCGTAGCTACTAGACGCCGGTGCCAGACCGGCACTCCCGTCACGTATGGTGTCAGGTGGAGCTATTCGCCGCCGGTGAGGCGGCGTCACACTCCCTTTCGTGTTCTTCAATGGTGGTTCCGGTCGCCGTTTAAGATGTCAAGAGGAGGGGTGTTTCTTGTGGTCAGAGTGCCAAAAGATACATCTCACGTGCTCTACGGAGTAATTTTAACAGTTTCATTTCACGCCGGAGCCAGGGAGCCACTAAACGGCGACCCCAAGCCGACAATGTACGGCCATGTGTTCAGCCCGTTCAACCGGAACACGCTCCTGACGGATGCCGCCGGCTGCACGTATCGGACTTCTGCGAGCGGGGCGGTGATCTCGTGGCTGGTCAACTAGCCGCCCAGCGGTCAGAGAATCAGCGAGGGTCGCGAGTTCAGGGACGGCCCGCAGCAAGTCATACCAGTAACGGCCCCCACGAGTTCACGGGTCAGGTCGACGCCTGAAACCGGAGCGCGGGCCGCCACGTGAACGCGCCCTGCGTCCCGCTACACGAGGTGTCGGTGTACGAGATGGAGGAGTGCAGGGCTGTCGCGGGCAAAACAGGCGGAAGTTACCAACGGACTGGGATGGCGCTATCATGGCGGAGTCGGTGGTGATGTGGCCGGTACTGGCCGCCACCGAGACAGGTTCACCGACAATTAGGTTTGATAATTTATATTAGTCGTAAATCAATAATGAAAACTCGCGTATGCCATTCATCGAAACGAACGGTATCCAGACCTACTACGAGCGGGAGGGTGACGGACAGCCACTCGTGTTGGTGCACGGGGCGACCAGCGACCACCAGCTCTGGGGCAACCAAGTCGCCGCGCTCAGCGACGACTACGAGGTGATCACCTACGACATGCGTGGCCACGGCCGAACCGGCGACTCAGACCTCCCCCGGTACACGATCGACCTGTACGCCGACGACCTCCGCGCACTCATCGATGCGCTCGAACTGGAGTCGCCGTGCGTTTGCGGGCTCTCAATGGGCGGAATGACCGCCCTCACCTACGCTGCCCGGTATCCAGACGAACTCTCGGCGCTCATCGTCGCGGGAGCGCCCACTCCAGAGTCGCAATCGCTGAAGGAAGCTATCCTGATGGATGGCATCTATCCCGCGATGACGAAACTGACAGGACTCATCGGCTATGATCGGGTTCAGTCGGTGATGTGGTGGGTATCCGAGAAAATCGGCGATAGCGGCGAGGCCGAGGAGGTCGAAGCTGCAGCCGACGAGCTGCGCGAGGAAGACGTGGAACTGGAGTCCGGCGAATACGAGAAAATCATGGATGCTGCCGATGACTACCGGAACGCGCCGGTTCGCCTCGAGAACATCACCGTGCCGACCCTCGTCTTGTACGGCGAGACGGAGCCACTCATTCGAAACCATATACCCGTCTATCGCGATCGCGTGTCGGACGTCACGATCAACGAGATCCCGGACGCGGGCCACAACTCACACATCCAGAACCCGGAGGCGTTCACGAGTGCCGTACGCGAGTTCGTGCAGGAGACCGAGGCGCGACGCTCTGTTCCACCCCACGGTGAGTGATTTATTGGCGACATCGAGACGCATCGGCGGTTTCGAGACACGTCTGTAAACGCAGTAAAAGACAATTTTATTATCATACAGTATTTCCAACATTCCAAAATGTCGAAGGTCGGTCAGTACCGGTTCGAGGTGGGCGAGACCGAGGCGGTAGAGGAGTTCATCCGCGAGTACGTACTGGGTGCCCTGGAGCGGGTGACAGACTACGAATCGAGCGAGCGGGTCAGTTTCGCCCCGGCCGGCACGAACGGGCGAGACTCGGTCAGCTTCGTCGTCTGGGGAGACCCGGAGACGGTCATCGAGAAGGAGCGGTCGTACTTCGAACCACATCTCGAAAGTGGATTGCTCGACGACTGGGAGCTGACCCGAGAGTGGAGCGTCGAGGAATTTGAGTCACTGATGGGCGAGCAGACGGCTGCTCTCAATCAGCGAATCGGAGGGCTCTCGGCCGAGATGGCGAAACTGGCCTACGAAGAGTTCGATTCGTTCCCCGCCGCAGGAGACACCTATCCCGACGAGGATGCGGGGGCCGGCCCGGTCGGCTGGTGGGTTGTCCTCCACGACCTTACCGTGCAGGTCAACTACGATCTGGACGAGGAGTTGGACGCGTACCTGTACGGAATCGAGCATACACTCCGGAACTTCGGCGAATACCACGGCGAGGACGCCGTTGATCAGCGAGTCGACGAACTGAAGCAGTCGCTAGAGGAGATGCGCGAGGAGGCCAAACAGGGCCGACTGGGACCGTAGGTCCTGGAGACTCGAATCAGAGGTATCGACAGGAGCCGACGGCCTTGGCTGTGTGGGCCATGCGAGGCGAGTGTGCTTGCTGTCCGGCTACATGTTGGTTTCCCGCAATGATTTAGTGGCCCTGTTGAATGACCCGAGGTATGCCGCGGGTCGAGACGAACGGCGTCGACACGTACTACGAGCGCCACGGTGACGGGCACCCACTGGTGTTCATCCACGGGAGCGGCTGGGACCACCGCCAGTGGAGGCCACAAGTCGAGACGCTGACCGACGACTTCGAGGCCATCACGTACGACGTGCGGGGCCACGGTAAGACCGGAGGCTCCGACCAGACGGACATTTCGTACGCGACGTACACGGCAGACCTCGAGGCACTCCTCGACGCCCTCGACGTCGCCCGGCCCGTCCTCGTCGGCCTCTCGATGGGCGGTCGCATCGCCCACCGCTACGCGGCCGCTCACCCCGAGACACTCACCGCAGTGGTCAGCTACGAAGCCCCCGTCCGACTCGAGCCGCTTTCCCTCTCGCTGCCGCTCCGCGTGCTGGATCGCATCCACCGCGGAGTCCTTCGGTTCCTCGGCCCGTACCGCGCCTACAAGCTCTTCAGCTGGTTCCAGAAGCGACGACTCGACATCGAGGACTCGGACACCGAACCCACGCACATTCGGGGGTTGGGGATGACAAAAGAGGAGTACGTCCGCGACGCTGTCAGGCAAGTCGACCGCAGCGAAAAACTCAAGCTCCGAAAATCGTTCGCGGACACCATCGACACCCCCGGCGAGGTGAGCGTACCAACGCTCGTCCTGACGGGCGACGGTCCGGACAGCTTCAACCATGATTCCGCAGCGACGCTCGTCGAGGAGATACCGGATGCGCGGCGGGAGACGATTCCGGGTGCAGGCCACGCCGGCAACATCGACAACCCCGAGGCGTTCGACGAGGCACTCCGGGAATTCCTCGCGGACGTCGACGCGGTGGCCACGACGTCGCCGCCGCCGCAAGGGAAGTGAGTCGCTGGCGGCTCAAAGCTCGTCGAGCGGCAAGACTCCACGAACGACTGCCAGTCCTCCCGGAACTGTTCGACCTGATCGGGGTGGAGGTCGTCTGAGGTGACGCCATCCCCTCGTCGAGATGGACGGTGCGGAAGAGGGTGAGCCGAACTCTCCAGCAGTGAAACTGGCCGACCCAGGAACCAGTTCGAAGAAACAACCGGCGGGAGCTTGCTCAGGAAACCCGGGGTGTCTCGGCACGCGAAAGAAACGACTCGAGGGCGGAGGTGAAGGCTTGGGGATTGTCCCAGTTCGAGACGTGTCCGGCAGCCGGGACCGTCTCACAGGTCGCGGTCGGAATCTGCGTTGCGACCGTCGAGCCGTCAGCGGGTTCGTGCTCCCCGGTCAGAATCAAGGTCGGGACGCTGATCTCGGCAAGCGGGAAGTCGTCCGTCCCCCGCTCCAAGAGCGGGGCGTATTTCTCCATTTCTGCCTCCGGGATGCGCCCGCCCGGCATCTCCTCCGGGTCGAAGTCTGGACCGCCAGTGAGGAGGTTGATAAGGAATCCTACAACGGCGTCCGCGCGCTCGTCGCTGAGGAGGCGTGCGGGGAGCGAGGTGGCAACGCTACGGACCTTCCGTTTGGCGGCGACTCGATACCCGCTCGCCTCCCCCATACCAACGAGGACGAGGCGGGAGAGCTCGTCGGGGTACTTCGCTGCGTATTCAGCTGCAACCCCCGCGCCGAGCGAGTGGCCGCACACGACGGGGTCTTCGATGCCGAGACTCCCGAGAAGCGCGTCGAGGTCGTCTGCGAGGCGGTCGTAGGAGTACGCAGCAGTCGCCGTGCCGTCAGAGCCGCCGTGACCACGGAGATCGTATCGCAGAACGGTGTGGGACGACGCGAGCGCGTCCACCTGGGGCTCCCACAGCTCCTTGGTGAGCGTGATCCCGTGAATGAAGACGAGCGGCGGGCCGTCACCGGATACGTCGTACGCAATGTCCGCCCCGTTCACGCGTTCCATCGGCATATCACACCATCCCCGGAGGTAGAGTCAAAATAGTTATCATTCTGCGAGAAGGGTCGCGAATCCGTGTCTGGGTACTCGGCGAGCCGGCCGGTTCTTCGGCAATACGCTCTGACTGGACGTGGTGAGCGCGTCGCCGTCACTGTTGGAGCGGGTCGTCCAGAAAATCTAGGCAGTGGTATCGAGAGCGTGGCGTGACCCTTCCGATGCGCCTTTCCGGGTTGACGGCGTCTCTTCGCGCATGAGCGCGGATTCGCCGGTAACGTACACTAGCGACCTATCAGGGAATTTAGTGAGGTACGCATGACAGGTAAAGACAAGTACTACAACAAGTCCAAGCAGGAGGGGTACCGGTCGCGGTCCGCGTACAAGCTCCAGCAGCTCGACGACCGGTTCGACGTCCTGTTCGGCGGCGCGTCCGTCGTCGACCTGGGGGCGGCGCCGGGCGGCTGGCTGCAGGTGGCGGCCGAGCGCGTCGGCGCTCGCGGGAAGGTCGTCGGCGTCGACTTCCAGAACATCTCGCACTTCGAGACGGACGCCGGGCTCGACACGGTGCGCGGCGACATGACCGAGGAGGAGACCCGGGAGCGCGTCCGAGCGGCGGCGAACGGTAGCGCCGACATCGTCATCTCGGACATGGCGCCGGACATGACCGGCGAGTACCAGCTCGACCACGCGCGGTCGGTGCACCTCGCCCGGCAGGCGCTGGACACGGCCCGCGAGCTGCTGGACGCGGGCGGCCACTTCGTCGTGAAGGTGTTCGACGGCCGGGACTTTCAGGACTTCCTCGCGGACGTCGAGGACGAGTTCGCGTTCGTCGCGACCAACAGCCCGGACGCCTCCCGGGACGCGTCCTCGGAGCTGTACGTCGTCGGGAAGAACCGCATCGTCGCGCCGGTCGCGGAGGGCGACGAGCTCAGCGTCGACGTGGTCGACGAGGGCGACGAGGGCGACGGCATCGCCCGCGTCGATGGGTACACGCTGTTCGTCGGCGACGCCGAGGAAGGCGAGACGGTCGACGTGACGGTGACGGACCTGAAGCCGAACTACGGGTTCGCCGAGCGACGCGACGACACGGCGGAGTAGCGGTCGCGTCTCGTCAGTCGGCGGCGGGCGCCGGGTCGGCGAGCCCCCGGGAGCGGAACGCCGAGACGACGGCGTAGACGAACGGCGTGTCGCCGACGGCGATGGCGAGCTTGAGGAGGTACTGGCCGACGACCAGCGTGAGAATCTGTTCGAGGCTGTTCGCCTGCCCGACGCCGAACAGCGTCGGCGCCGCCCAGAACGCGACGGTGACGAAGATGACGGTGTCGATGGCCTGACTGGTGGCGGTGGAGCCGATGTTGCGCAGCCAGAGGTGGTCACCGTCGGTGCGGTCGCGGATGGCGTGGAACGCGACGACGTCCCAGTTCTGGCTGACGACGTACGCCAGAAGCGAGCCGGCGACGATGTTCGCGGAGGACAGCAGGACCGTGGAGAACTCGCCCTGGCCGACGCCGGAGAACGGCGCGATGGGGGCCTGCACGGTGCTGTAGACGAGCGCGAGCATGACGAAGTTCATCGCGAACCCGACGTTGACCATCACCTGCGCGGGCCGGCGGCCGTAGAGCTCGGAGTAGCAGTCGGAGGCGAAAAAGGTCACGGCGTACGCGAGCGCGGCGCCCGGCAGCACGAGCGCGGAGCCGGTGACGGGCAGCGACACCGGGAGGCCGAACAGCAGGAGCTTCGACGCCGTGAGCTGGGCGGTGACGAGGGCGGTGACGAACAGCCCGACGAGTGCCACCTGTCCGGCGGCGAGGCGCTCACTCCGGCTACTCGCCATCGTCGCCCTCCCCGAGTCGGCCCTGGCGGTCGTCGATGTCGTCGAGGATATCCAGTGTCTTCCGGACCGACGCCCGGATCGCCTCGCTGCGGTTCACGAACTTGCCGTCCTCCCCGACGTGGTCGTCGAGGTCGCCGAGGAGCTCGGCCGGCACTTCGACGCTGATCTTCGGCATATGCCCTAGAGAATACCTCGAGAATATAAGCTCGGCCGTTTGCGGCCACCACAACCCCGCGGGAGTGCCGACGACGGTCGCGACGGTGACGAGAATCGTAGCGGTGACCAGCGAGAGCGTGACGGCGACGCGCATCCCGGCGACGACGAGGACCCCGAGGTCCTCGCCGTAGACGTTGGTGCCGAGGGGGTACTGGAGCGTGCCCCGGCAGCGGCTGTCGACGACGGCGCCGACGCACTCGCCGGGCAGGAAGGGGTCGCCGGCCGAGACGGCGACGACGTCGTAGGCGTACAGCGCGGCGACAGCGGCGAGGCCGACGGCGGCGACGCTGGTGGCGGAGGAGAGCGACGGGCCGGCCAGATCCGGTACGCGCGCGCCGAGTCCCTCGAGCACCTCGGCGAGGAGTTCGTGACACTGCTGCGCGCGAAGGGCGCCGGCGCTCGTACCGTCGCGCGCCACGTCCTCCGGAACGCCGCCGGTCCCATCGTCTCGACGACGTTCACCGAACTCGTCGACGTCCTGCTCGTGGCCGTCGTCGTCATCGAGCTCGTCTTCGGGATTCCCGGCATCGGCCACCTGCTGTACGACGGCGTGATCGACCGCGGCCTCCCGCTGCTGATGGGGACCGCGATGACACCCGCCGTGCTGACCGTCGGCGGCACGCTCCTCCAGGACGTCGTCCACGCCGCTCTCGACCCCCGGGTGTCGCAGGGCGACTGACTACCCTGGGGTGGGCCGTTCCAGTGGGCGCTGCACCGAGCCCACGCGCTCTCGGCGGTCAGTCTTCTGGCTCGACTGTCGGCGCGTCGCCGTCCTCGCGGGCGTCGCCGGCGTCCCGTCGATGAGTCGCACCGTCGCCGCTCTCCTCGCCGTTCGCACCGTCGTCGGCATCGCCGCCGACGAGGTCCGCCAGCGACTCGGTGTCGGCGTCCTCGTCGTCGTCGGCGGCGAACGGCGAGGCTGCACCGGGTTCGGCCGGCGGGTCGAACGCCACGACGACCTCCCGGGTGACGGCGTAGAACGACCCCGTCCCGGTGTCCTCGACGACGCCGACGTCGGCGTCGATGGCGTAGTCCACGAGGTCCGCCAGCGACTCGGCGTCGGCGCGCTCCCGGTCGTGGACCGACGGCGGCAGCCGCGCCCGCACCACCCACTCGTCGAACTCGGCGCGGTCGTCGCGGAACGCCAGGTACTCGCGCTCGGCGGCGGTCAGTGCGAGGGCGTCGCGCCGCCGGAGCACCGCGAGCGCGCCGAGCCCCGCGAGCCCGGCGACGAGCAGGAGCGGCCCGCCGACGGTCCGAGACGGTCCGTAGGACTGCGTGACCTCGACGGTGCGCGTGGTCGTCGCCGCCTCGCGAGCCGTCTCGGTCTCCCCGACGCTGTACGTCGACCCGCCGAGGCGCAGGGGGATGGACTGCGAGGCCGTCACCGCGCGCTCGGTGCCGGCGACGCTCCCCGTCGCGTTCACGTCGACCACGACGCTCGTGGACACCTCCCCGCCGGTGTCACCGAGTGCCTGCTGGATGTCGGCCGCGCGCTGGTCGACCCGCGTGGCGTTCAGGGAGAACGACAGCGTCGCCGACTCGCCGTCGGCGAGCGTCGCCTCCGTGGCCGCGACCTGCTCGCGGTCCGTCCAGTAGACGGCGTCCTCGCTGGCCGACTGGAGGACGAGGGTCGCCGTCGCCGCCATCTCGACCGGCTCCCCGGTGCCGCCGGCCGCGGCGTCGCTGTACGAGACGGTGTACGTGCCGTCGAAGACCGGCGTAGCGCTCACGAAGTACGTCGACCTGTCGTCCAGCGTCGCTCCCACCGGGAACACCGGGTTCTCCCGGGTCACCGTCGCCGAGTGCTGGAAGTCCCCCGAGACCGCCCAGTGCTCGACCGTCTGTCGCTCCGTCTCGGTATCCGGCGTCGCGTACGCCGTCCCGGCGGCGTACCCGCCCGCGAGCGCGAGCACCACGAAGGCCGCCGCCAGCACCGTGAACCACTCCCCGGCGAAGGCTCTGGCGCGGAGCCACCGCGTCTCCCCTGTCATGCGCGGTACACTTGCGCCCGACGGCATACAAGTGTCGATAGTTTGAGTGCAGCGGCGGCGCGACGAGACCACCGTCGCGGGACGACCGGGTCACCGCAGGCGCCGGCGGACGCGCGCCCACGTCGACCGGCCGTGACGGCTCTCCCGGCTCCGCACGCGGACGCGACGCCCCCGGAGCAGGACGAGACCGAGCACGGCGACGACCGACGCCAGCAGGCTGTCCACGGCCACGATGGGGAGCCACGGGTGGACGTCGTACAGCGCGTCCAGGAGGGACACCGGCAGCACCGCCAGGTACCGGTGCTCGGTGACGTACCGCCGGTAGTAGCCCGTGTCCTCGGGCGCGGTCAGCGTCAGGTCGGCCGTCGCCGTCCCCCGCGACCCAACCCGCAACCGGGTCGGCTGGACGGCCACCCCCTCGCTGGCCGGCTCGAGGTAGGAGACGACCGGCACCAGTCCGCCGTTGGCCACCCGGTACTCGAACGTCGAGGACTCGCCCTGCTGGATGACCGTGGGGTTCTCGGACTCGAACTCCGCGCTCACCACCCCGAACTGTTCGGTGCCGGCGGGCACCACCATCGCGGCCGTCGCCGACACCACGAGCACGGCCGCGAGCGCGGCGACGACGAGCCCCGGCGAGACGCCGCTGTCCCGGGACCGACTCCGGCTGCGGTCCCGGGCTCTGCCGTCGTCGATGAGGAGGTCGACGACGTACAGCAGCGCCGACAGCGCGAACAGGAGGTACGTCAGGCCCTGCGTGCCCAGCAGTGACCGCGACCCGGTGAGGGCCGCCGCCCGCCGCTGCGTGTCTCCGATGGCGTCCTGGAGCCCCGTCACGGCCGTCCCGAGATTCGGGATGGCGACCACCTCGCCGTTCACCTGCAGGGCGTGAGCGACGATCTGGGCGCGCTTCACCGGCGGTTCGTCGCCGTCCTGGTCGGTGAAGGGGTTGGCGTCGCCCCTGGTGACGAATCCGCGGTCGGTCTCCCCGACCACGCGGTGGGTTGTGAGCCCGCCGCCCTGAAGCTCCTCCGCTCGGAAGACGACCACGTCGCCCGCCTCGACGTCGCCGGCCAGCGGTGCCGGCACGGAGACGAAGCCGTCGCCCGGTTCGAGTGTCGGCTCCATGCTCCCGGTCTCGACGTACCCCAGCAGGACGGGGTAGCCCAGCACCTGACCGGCGGCCAGCGCCACGACGACGAGCACCACCGCCACCTCCCCGGTCAGCGTGAGTACGCGACGCGGTGTCATCTGGTCGCCGGCACCGACGTGTCAGGACTGCAAGTATCTTCCGACGGGTGGCCCGTCGAGCGCTGTCGCGGTCGGGTCACGGTCGCCGTCACGGCTCCCCACCGCGGCGACGCCGGAGCGCGCCGACGCCGACGACCACGACCGCCACCGCCACGCCCGCGCCGGCCAGCGTCTCGAAGTCGAACCCGGCGGGTTCGGACTGCACGTTCTCGGCCGGCTCGTCGCCGCTGTCCGTCGCCGGCGCGTCGCCGTCGGACTCGTCGCTGCCGCCCGCCTCGCCGTCCTTGTCAGCCGCGACGCTCACTGTCCCGGCCTCGACGCCGCCGACCGAGACGGTGTGCTCGCCGGGGCCGGGCGACACCGACGCCGTCACGGTCGCCGTCTCGCCCGCCTCCAGCACGACGGTGCGCTCGGCGACGACCTCGCCGCCGACGGTCACCGGCACCGTCCGTTCGCCGGCGGCCTGCCCGTCGTTGCGCAGCGTCGCCGACACCGTCGCGGAACCGTCCGCGCTCACCGTGGCCGGCGAGACGGACGCCGCACTGACGCCGATGGTGGGGCGGTCGGCCGCCAGCACGAACGTCGAGAAGCCGCCGGTCGACCCCTCGAGGACCGTCGAACCGTTCCGCTCCGCGACAGCCGACAGCGACACCTCGCTCCACTCACCGTCCCCGCCGTGCCGGTAGAGCGACAGGTCGTCGACGTCGTCGACCGCCACGTCGGCGAGGAACGCGTCGTCGACCGCCAGCCGGACCGTCGCCGCGTCGACGTCGGTGCTGGCGTCGACGCGGACCGCCCCGAGGGACTCGACGGCTTCACCCGGCACCGGGTCGGCCGCCGTCCGCTCGACGTCGACGGTCATCCCCTCGCCCGACGCCGGCGTCACGGTCAGCGACTCCAGGACCGCCCCGCGCTCGGGCTCACCGGCGACGACCATCCCGTCCGTGTCGAGAGTGAGGGCGTCGCCGGCCGTCGGGGTCAGCATCGTGAACGTCAGCCCGTCGGCCGCCGTCCCCCGGCGCTGGACCGCCGGCACCGACACCTCGGTCGTGTCGGTCGAGTCGGTCGTCGTCTCCGCCGTCCTCTCGGCGGTCTGGCCGTCCGCCTCGCGCTCGGGTTCGGCGACCCGCGAATGCACCGTCAGCCCCCCGACGTCGAGGTCGTCCCCACTGGTCGTGTCCACGCGCACGCTCACGGGCACGACCTCGTCCGGCCCGACTCGCACATTCTGGGCCGCCGACCCCGCCGGCTGCCCGTCGACCGCGAACGACACCGCTTCCGAGCCGGCCGTCACCCACACCTCGGCGTACTGGTCACCGGTGTACCGCACGTAGAACACCGCCCCGAAGTCCGTCACCGCCCCCGGATTCAGGCCGGCGTCGCCCGGCGTCAGGTCCAGCGCCAGCTCGCCGTCCGGCCCGACCGTCGCGTACTGGCTGTCCTCGGCCGGCAGCAACTCGACGCCGTCACCGGTCGTCGTGTCCACCGGCCCGCCAAGCAGCGGCGCCGCTGCAGACGGGAACGCCAGCGTCCCCGCCAGCGCGAGCGCCGCAGCGAGTGCGAGCCACCGCCGTCGTCGACGTGTCAATGTACGTGCCCCCCGGCGGCCGAGCGACCGGCCCCGGTCAGTTGGACGGGACAATGAGGGATTAGGGGGTAGTATTGGGGTGCTTGAAGCAAGGTCAAGGAGGGTCTGTACTCCGGAACAACCGGGAGAAGGGCACTCGGTGGCCCGGAATTCGTAACGCGTCACCGGACGCCCAGACTGGTTTCAGTACGTCAGCTAGCGTGGCCGACGTCGACGCAGCGCGTCGAATCAGTCACTCCCGGTCGGGTCTTCCGCACTCACGTGAATCGTGACTGTTCCGTCCAGTTCGTCTACGCCGTCGAACTCCGGGACGGTCGTGTCGATCTCGACTCCGATCTTCATGTGGCCGCCATTGGCGAGCCCGATCTTCGCGTTTTCCGGCCCGTCGAGGCTGTTCGAGTCCGGGTCGAACCGGTAGAACGTCACACCCGGCAGGTCGTGCTCGAACCAGATGTTGACCGCCTGTGTACCGCGGGTCACGAGCTTGAACACCTGGTCAAACTGCAAGACTGCATTGCGATTCACACCCTGTCCGCCGACCTCGGTCTCGGCGAAGTCCAGCACCAGGAGGCCGTCCTCGTAGGACGCGAAGACGTCGTTGGTCGAGGACTTCAGCCCGGGGTCGAACATCAGGAACGCCGACGCGTCGTCGGCGACTTCGACGGAGACGCTGCGGTCGGCTTCCACGGTCGTGAACGCACCCGTTCCGAGTCCAGCTGCTCCAGCAGCAGCGAGCGATCCCATCCCGGCGATAAACTTGCGACGTTGCATTGGTTTCGAGCCTCGTTGAATACGTCCGGATTGTTCCGGGTGACGTGCCAGAATCTTGGACACGGATGGACGTAGTATTGCACCGACTGAACGGATTAAGCCGGAGGCTGAGACGATGTCACCGTGCCACTGCCCTCCCATATACATCCTTGCCCCACCGGTTCGACGGCGGGAGGAATCAGAGACGACGGGTGACAGTCCTCACGACGATGAATTGGGCTCAATCGAATACGACACGCTATCGAGGGCCGGCAGAATGCGGGAGCCAGTTGGACCGAGGAGAGTACTCCGAAGAAGTGAACCGGGTTCTTACTCCGCCGACGGGGCGTGAACGTCGCAGAGCGTCTGGACCTCGGAGCCGGTGAGCGCCCGGTCGTAGACCCGGACGGCGTCCACGTAGCGTTCGAGATACCGGTTGTCGTAGTGCTGCATCAGCCCGAACGTCGAGTCGGAGTCTCGAATCGCGACGTCACCCGGGAAACTCTTGCTGTCGACGAAGCTCCCGTCAACGTAGAACCGGATTTCCTCGTTCTCGGCATCCCGAACGCCGACGTAGTGGTGCCAGTCCCCGTCGAAGGCTGCGTCGGTCCTGCCCGTCTTCTTGCTGGTCTGGGTGCTCGGGTCGCGCGTCCAGAAGAACATCTCTTGGCCGTCGTTCGACCCGATGGCGAAGAAGCCGTCGTGGCCCTGGTCGATGTAGTTGCTCAGGAAGAAGTGGTTGTTCCCGATTCCCTGCCCGGACGGCGCTTTCAGCCAGCCAGCGACCGTCACTGACTCGCCGGCTGCACCGATGTTGAGGTCCGTCGAAATAACGTCGTTGTCGCCGTCGAACTCCGCGGCGCCACCGCCTTCGACGCCGTCGGCGACGCCCACAGGCCCCTCGACGGTTCCGTCGTAGCTTCCGACGGCGTCGATGGTCGTTCCAGTCCCGGAGCCGTCGAGGTCGTTCAGCCGCCAGTAACTCACGAGGCCGTCGACGGGCCCGTCTATCGGGTCACCGCCGGGGTCGCTGGGCTTCGACCCCTGGTCGTCGACGTTGGCGTTGATGGTCGCGGTCAGGTCGCGGTCGTACGCGGCGTCGAGCCCGTCGGTGTTCACGCGCACGCCGACGGCTAGCGACTCGCCGACTGGCAGGTACGCGACGCTGTTCGACCCGTCGTTGAGCTTCGTCGACGGGTCGCTGTCCGGGTACAGCCAGATGTCGTCGTTCCCGAGGTCGCCACCGCCGGCGAATGTCGCCCAGACGTACACGGGCTGTGTCCCCTGGTTCGTCACCTGGAGGACGTCGTCGAACGTGTACGTCGAGTCGACACCGAGCCCGTCGCCTCCAGCGTCGGTCTCCGTGAGGTCGACCGTGACGAGGCCGTCGGCGGTCACGCTCGCGTACTCGTCACCGTTCGGCGTGTTCATCGGCTCCATCGCGAGGAACGCGTTCGCGTCGTCGGCCACCTCGACGTTCACGCTCCGGTCCGCTTGCACACTCGTGAACGCGCCCGGCCCGAGCAGGCCGCCGGCTCCGGCGACGGACGCGACACCGAGCAAGAGTTGTCGTCGTTTCATGGTTCACCCCCCACGCAGGGAAGACCCACCGGCGGAATCGAACCGCCGAAAGAACCGACCAGTGTGGGCCGTCAGTCGCCGTCGGTCGCGACCGCGTTAATGGTCAGATCAACGTCGTACGCCTCGTCCTGAATCGGAACGCCGTGCGTGTCGATTTCGAGGCCACAGACGAGCGGGCCGGCACCGACACCGAGTGGCGCCGACGGGCTGCTCTCCGTCAGCAGGTCGCCGGAATCCACGTCAAACATCGTGACTGACGGCACGCCCTCGGTGGAACCCTGGGTGCTGTACACCTCGACGGGCTGAGTTCCTCGGTTCCGAACGGCGAACAGGCCCGATTCGTCGTGGGCCGCATCCGCCCCGAAGCGGTAGACGGAATCAGTTCCGAGTCCGTCTGGGTCCGTGGGGTTTCCAGTCGGGTACTCGCCCTCGTCGTCACCCGGGATGCTGAACTCCAGGGTTCCGCCGTCGGTCTCGGACCGTTCACCCTTCCCACGCTCGTTCAATCTGAGGTAAGCGTAGGCGTCGTCGGCGACGGCGACAGAGATGCTTCGCTCGGCTTGGACGCTCGTGAAGGCACCGGTACCCAGGAGCGTCGCCCCGCTGGTCGTGGCCAAGCCGAGTGTCGCGATGAAGTTTCTTCGTTTCATAGATTCTTACCCCCGTGTTGGGAACCACCGGCGGAATCGAGCCGCCGTGGCGGGCCAGCGCGGGAATTACTGATTTAGCTATCCGGGGAAGGCTTGAAGCGTTCGAGCTCGTCCTTGCTCGCTGCGGCGACGAGAGTGATCGTGTCGATATCATTGACCACGTCGCCGAAGCTGCTGTTCCCGTTCCAATTGAAGAAGAAGCCCATGCCAGCGGACTCCCCAGCCGGAAGTTTGTCACCGTCGTAATCACCGGCCGTCCGTGCGAAGTCGTAATCGTCGTCGCCACTGATACCGAACTCCGAAAGACCCGCGACATCACGGCCCGTGTTCCCGCTACTGTCTTCAACCATAACGGTAACGTAGACGGGCTGAGTGCCGTTGTTAGTGATCTCGAGAACGTCTTCGATATTCACCTTGGCCTCGTCGTTCAGGCCAGTATCGCTATTTTTCTCGTTCGAAGTGAAATCCAGCGACACGGTACCGTCGTCGCTGGTGGACGCGTACTGTGCGTTGGGGCTGTCGGAGTCCGGGGAAATCCCTAGGTATGCACTCGCGTCACCCGCAGTTTCGATCGTAATATCGCGTTCCGCTTGCACACTCGTGAACGCGCCCGTACCGATTCCAGCTGCCCCGGCGGCAGCGAGCGATCCCATGCCAGCGATGAATTTGCGACGTTGCATTGTTGTCGTTGACCTCGTTTGCGTGCACTCCCTCGGGCACCGCACGCCCCGGGAGCGCTCACTCGACCCATCACCCCCTTTGTAAGTAGTATTGACACGCCAGACACAGGTTCACGAGGTGACTGAACGAGCAGGTCCGGGCGAAACCACCGCCTGAGGGTCGCGCCACCCACCGGATTGAGAAGCCTGACACGCTGGCGCCAGCCCGACGGCTACACGAACCGGGCGTCGACGACCACACGAACCGGGCGTCAACGACCCATTACACGGGGGGTTCCCGGTCGCGGAGGTTGTGCGCCATCCGCCGGACAACGGACCGCCCATAGCGAGATTGAAGAAGTGGCCTCTCAGCCCCTCTCAAGCCGGTTTCCGGCTGTCGGTGCGTTAGCAGCCAACAGGCGTGAAATAAAGGTTAGCCAACATTTATTACCAGTCACGTTAGTTGCTTGAATTGTCGTGTCATCCACACGTCAGCGGGGGGGCGTGGAACAGAGCGAGGCGCCGGAGCCGACCGAGGACGAGCTCTTCGACGTGCTCTCCAGTCGGCGGCGGCGCTACGCGCTCCACATGCTCAAGGGACGGGAGGAGCCGGTCGAACTGGGGGACGTCGCCGAGCAGGTCGCCGCCTGGGAGTACGGCGAGACTGTCGCGGAGGTGTCCTACGACGAACGCAAGCGCGTGTACACCGCGCTCCAGCAGTCCCACCTCCCCAAGATGGACGACGCCGGCGTCGTATCGTTCGACAAGAACAGGGGGGTCGTTGAACCGACGCCCGCGCTCGAGGACGTCCGCGTCTACATGGACGTCGTGAAGGGACGCGAGATCCCCTGGAGCGACTACTACCTCGGGCTGTCCGGCGTCGCGGCGACGCTGCTGGCGGCGGTCGCGCTCGGCGCGTGGCCGTTCACGGCGCTCCCGGAGCTCGCGTGGAGCGTCGCCGTCGTCGCGGCGTTCGCCGTCTCCGCCGTCGTCCACCGCCACTACGCGCAGCGGACGGCGCTCGGCCGCGGCCCCACACCGGCCGAGCTCGACGATGAATAAACTCAAACTCGCAAGCATCGTGCTCGCCGCCGTCGCCAGCACCGGGCTCGTGTTCGGGTCGGTGGGGTTCAGCGCGGTCGCCGCCGACCGTGGCGTCAGCGTCTCGGTCGCCAGCGACGACGAGGCGCTCGTCGGCTACGAGTCCGAAACGGTCGACGTGACGGGTACCGAGCGCGTCGCCCTCGTCACGGTGGAGAACCGCCTGCCGAGCGACGCGTCGGTGACGAACGTCACGGTCACGACCGGCGACGACGACGTCACCGTTTCGAAGGTCTCGAAGCCCGAAATCGGCACGGGGGACAAAGAGCCCATCGAGGCCGACATCCACTGTCACGGGAACGAGGACGTCTCCATCACCGTCTCCGTGACCGTCGAGGGTGAGGGCGTCACAGCCGCCATCTCGGGAGACACCCGCTCGTTCGAACTGGACTGTGGCGGCTCCGGACAGGAGCCGGGGCCGCAGTTCAATGGCGCCGGGAACTTCGAGTTCGGTGCGACGGACGCCGAGACGGTGAACGTCACCTACTGGACCGAGACGAAGGCAGAGGGAGGGTCGTCGAGCGACTTCACGGAAAACGGCTCCGTCGAAGTCGACCCGACGGCGAAGCTCAACAGTCAGGTCGAGGGCGGCCCGAAGTTCGTCGCCGTGTACGTCGAGGAACGCAACAAGACGTACTTCAACCCGAAATTCGTCACGGGGAGCAACGAGACCGTCGTCGACGGCAAGCAGAATCCGGACGACCGCTGAGACCACGCCTCAACTGAAACCGGTTCTCGGGCCTCTAGACGCTACACACGCCGATTGAGGACGGTACCTGCACACAGCGACTTCTCCGGAGGAGCACGACGAGCCGAGCGCGGGGACCGCCTCCAGACGCTCACTCCCCGAGGGGCTCCGCGGAGCCGCCGCGCCGGCCGCCGAGCGTGACGAGGTACAGCAGGCCCAGTCCCACGAGGTACATCGCGACGATGGGGAGCGCGACGAGCAGCATCGTGTAGAGGCTGTCCGGGGTGACCAGCGCGGAGAACGCGAACGTTCCGAGCACGGGGACGCGCCAGCGCTCGCGCATCGTGTCGAAGGAGACGATGCCGCCGAGGTGGAACAGCACCATCGTCACCGGGATGTCGGCGAGCAGTCCGATGCCGACGGTCAGCAAGAACACCAGCCACGCGAACGTGCTGACGGTGTAACTGATGATCATGCCCTCCCGGACCGCGTCGTAGACGAGGAAGGAGATGACCTCGGGGGCGATGAAGCCGTAGCCGACGTAGCTGCCGAGTGCGAGAGCGCCGACGATGCTGCCGCCCCAGACGAGGATGGTTCGGCGGTCGCCGGTCACCCAGCCGCGGTCGGCCAGCGACGGCCACAGGTAGTAGACGATCATCGGGAGCACGGCGATGGCGGCGAGCACGACCGAGATCTTCACCTGGAACACGAGCGCCTCGACGGGGTGGAGCGTGATCGGCCAGGTGGCGGCGTCCGGCTGGACTTCTGCCGGGATGCGCGCGATGAAGTCGTCGCGCAGGCTCCCGAACCCGCCGTAGTACAGCCACCCGAAGATGGCGACCATGACGGCCATGAACGTCCCGACGAGGCGGAACGCCCGCGACCGCAGGCTGTCGAAGATGAACCGGAGGTCGTAGTAGTAGCCGCCGATGTCGTCCTCGGTGGTCTCCTCCTCGGTGAAGGCGTCCATCATCCCGGCGGCCGTGCTCTGGACCGGGTTCGAGTCGCCGTCACCGTCGCCGCCAGCGGCACCTTCGGCGGCTGCCGCGTCCTCGGCTTCCTCGGCGGCTGCTTCCTGGGCCTCGTCGAATCGGTCGAGGACGAGCTGGGCTTTCTCGTCGTCGCCGTCGTCCATCGCGCGTTTCGCCGTCGCCAGCGCCTCGTCCTCGGTCATCGACGCGAACGCTTCGGGCGGCGCGGCCCGGACGCCGGCGGCGTCGAGTTCGTCGAGGTCGATGGCGGCCGGGTCCGGACGACGGCGGCGTTCGTCGGCGACTGCTCGCGCCGCCCGGTCGACCGCGACGTAGACGTAGTACAGCATCGCCGCCAGCAGCGCCAGAACGCCGAACGCGACGCCGAGCACGAGGAAGCCGGTCTCGGGCGGAACGCCGAGCACCTCACCGGCCGTCGGCACCCGCACCGAGGACCCCATGAACGCCAGTCCGTCGTTGAACGCGCCGATCCCGTCGTACATGCCGAGGGCGTAGCCGCCCGCGAACCCGAGGACGGCGACGCCGAGGATGCGGTTCCAGAACTCGCCGAACACGCCCGCGATATCGACGTGCTCGCGGCCCCGCTTGAACGTCACGACGACCTTCGAGAGGTAGAGACTCAGGCCGTACAGCAGAATCAGCGGGCTCGCCCAGAGAATCTGCGTGAACGGGTCCGGCGGCGAGAAGAACGCGCCGAACGCGAAGATGCCCATGACGGCGTACTTCCACTTGTCGCGGAAGGTCTCGTAGGGGACGACACCGGAGTACGAGAGCGCCGACATCAACATGGGGAGCTGGGCGGCGAGCGCAAAGGACAGTGCGAGGAAGAAGATGAACTCCGTCCACTTCACGATAGAGTACTTCGGTGCGAGCCCCGCGCCGACGGCGTTCCCGGCGAGGAAGTCGAACATCAGCGGGAAGAACAGGAAGTACGCGTACACGACGCCGATGGAGGCCAGACCGGCACACAGCAGGCCGACGACGCCGACGTGCCAGCGCTTGACCGTCACGTCCGGGATGATCCCCCGGTCGCGGAGTGGTTTCCGGGCGTGGTAGAGGAGGACGGGAATCGCGGCGCCGACACCCGCGAACAGCCCGATCTTCACCTGCATCAGGATGACGTCGAACGGCGTCTGGGCGATGACCCGCGCTTCGGCCTCGAGGAGGTCGGCCTCGAGCGCCGGCCAGATGAACAGCCGCATCAGGAAGATGCCGCCGAGCAGGCCGACGACGAACGCGATGAACACGTGCTGGAGGCGGTCCTGAGCGGCCGAAAGCAGTACCCCCAGCGTCTCCCGGCCGGAGTCGATTGCGCGGGCCGTTCCCGGGTCGACGATGTCCGAGCCGGAGCTACTCATTGTGACGGCGTAACCCGCTCGCGGTTATCAATCTTCCCGTCGACCGTCAAAAGAAAGCCTATAACGCCCCGGTCGACAAGGGCCACACGAATGGCCGAAGAACCGGACGGCGGACGCGACCTCGCCGAGGGACGTCCGTCTCGCGACGACTGGGACGACCTCCAGTCCGCCGTCCGTCGAGTCGAGGGCGACGACATCAGCGACGACAGCGCTGGCGGCAGTGCTGACGGCACTGACGACAGCGAGGACGCCACCAGCCCGACGCAGGCGGTGCGTCACGTCGCCGACGCCGACAGCGACAACGACGACGCCGGAGCGAACGACGACACCGCCAGCGACGCCGACGGTGGCGATGCCGCCAGCGACGG
Source organism: Halobacterium rubrum (assembly GCF_021729015.1). Taxonomy (GTDB): domain Archaea; phylum Halobacteriota; class Halobacteria; order Halobacteriales; family Halobacteriaceae; genus Halobacterium; species Halobacterium rubrum. The sequence goes on along the minus strand of NZ_JAJQQZ010000001.1, from coordinate 248,831 downwards.
CCGCGTCGACTGGGTCGGCCTCCAGTCCGCCGTCGAACCGGCAGAGGACGCAGACAGCGGGGACGGCGACGTCGACGAGTGGGAGTGGGGCACCAAGGGCCGAGTGCCGCCGGACCTCGCCGAAGGCGAGTCGCCCGCCACCGACCCCCAGTTGCTCGCGGACGAGGACCACCAGTCCGACGGCCCCGACGCCCACGACGACGTCGAGGGGCCGACCCCCGCCAGCTACGAGACACCGACGGGAGACGACAGCGAGGACAGCGTCATCACGGCCGACTCGGCGCCCGAACCCGCGGGCACCGGCGGCCTCGACATGGACGCCCCCGAGACCGACGAGGAGGCGCCGCTCGGCGAACACGTCGAGGAGATGGTCAAGCGCCTCGCCATCGTCATCGCCATCGCGGGGCTGGTCAGCGTCATCGTCTTCCCGCTCACCGAGGGCCTCATCACCACCATCTGGAACCAGGTGTTGCCCAGCGGGGAAGCCATCGACCCACGGGTCTACCACCCGCTGGAGCTGCTCATCACGCAGCTGAAGGTCGCCAGCCTCGCGGGCCTCGTCGTCGCGCTGCCGGCGTTCGTCTACGAGTCGTACGCCTTCATGCGGCCGGGGCTCTACGAGAACGAGCGCCGCTACTACCTCGCCTCGGTTCCGACGAGTCTGGTGCTCGCCGTGCTCGGCGTGCTGTTCGCGTTCTTCATCGTGCTCCCGTACACGATGGACTACTTCGTGGGGTACACCAAGCCCAGTGCCGACATCGCGTTCGCGCTCGGCACCACGTTCAACCTCATCCTGATGGTGATGGGCTACCTCGCGGTCGTCTTCCAGATTCCGCTGTTCATCATGCTCGCCATCATGCTCGGCGTCGTCACCCGACGCTGGCTGGAGAGCCGGCGGCTCCTGTTCTGGGCGGCGTTCGCCGGCATCTCGTTCACGTTCGGCGCCATCGACCCGACCGGCGTCGTCCCCATCATCGTCGCCATCACGATGATCGCGCTGTTCGAGGGGACGCTCGCGCTGCTCCGGTGGACGGGTAACTGAGCCGGCGGCCGGCACGCCGAACCGCGAAAACACTTTCAGGCAGGGCGCGTACACCTCGCTCGATGGACCTGGAGGCGATTCCGGGCGTCGGCGCGAAGACCGCCGACGCGCTCCGGAGCCTGGACGACCCCGAGAGCGCGCTGGAACGCGGGGACGTGGCGGCCGTCGCGGGCGCACCCGGCGTCAGCGAGGGACGGGCGGCCCGCATCGTTCGGAACGCGATTCGCGCGCGCCACGACGACCCCGGCGGCTTCCTGGCGACCGACCGCGCGAGCGAGATACACGAGCGCGTCCTGTCGCTGCTGCAGGAGCGCGCCGTGACCGGGTACGCGCGCCAGCGACTGCGGACGTTCTACCCCAGTGCGGCGGACTCCCGGATCGAGGAGGTCAACGAGTTCGCCGAGCGCGCGATGGTGCGCGACCCCGACGAGGCCGTCGTCGAGGCGCTGGACGGCGTGGCGCCGCTGTCGCGGCCGTCGGGGCTGTCGGTCCGGGACCGGTGTCTGGCGACGACCGACGCCGAGACGTACAGCGAGGCGAAGGACGTGTTCCCCGAACTCTCGGTGGAGGTCGTCGAGGACGCGCGGGGGCTGGCGGACCTCGCCCGGGGGTACTCGACGGTCGTCGCGCTCGACGAGGCGTTCGTCGGCGTCGAAGTCGAGGGCGACGTGCGCGTGGAGCCGGACGCCCTCGAGCGGCCCGAGGACGTCGTCCCGGAGCGCGTGCTCTCCTTCTTCGCGACGAACCGCGACCGCATCCGGGCGGCCGTCGACGTCCACGAGACCGCGGGGCTGGAGACGGACGTCGACCTCGCGGAGCTCGACGACGCGCTCGCCCAGCTGGAGAGCGACGGCTCGGTCGCCGGCGACGACGAACTGGACCGGCTGACGGTCGCCGTGAACGACCTCGACGCCGCCGTCGGTACGGCCGAGTCGGTCGCCAACGACCGGCTCCGCGAGGTCATCCAGGAGCAGGACGTCACCATCGAGGGCGCCGACCTCCTGAGCCTCGTGGAGCGCGGCGCGGGCGTCGACAGCCTGCTCAGCCGGGAACTCGCCGACGAGTACGCCGAAGCGGTGGCGGCGGCCCGCGACAGCCTCGTGGAGTCGCTGGACCTGCAGGGCGGCGAGGTCGACCTGGCGCGGCGGGCGTTCGGCGACGAGCCGACGTTCCCCGTCGACCACGACGAGGAGGCCGTCTCGCGGCTGCGCGAGGAGCTGACGGCGGCCCGGGACCGGCGGGCGGCCGAGCGCAAGCGCGAGCTCGCCGCGACGCTCGCGGACCTCCGGGAGCCCACCAGAGAGCTCGTCAACGACGCCCTCGACCTCGACGTGGAGCTCGCTGTCTCCCGGTTCGCCGACGACTTCGACTGCGTGCTCGCCGAGCGCGGCGGCCGCGGCTTCGCCATCGAGGCCGGCCGCAGCCCCCTGCTGGACGTGGCCTTCGCGGACGTCGAGCCGGTGGACTACGGCGTCGACGGCGTGGCGCTGCTCTCGGGCGTGAACTCCGGCGGGAAGACGAGCACGCTGGACCTCGTGGCGGTCGTCGTCGTGCTCGCGCACATGGGGCTGCCAGTGCCGGCCGAGTTCGCCAGAGTCCCCGAGATCGAGGAACTGCACTACTACGCCAAATCGCAGGGGACGCTGGACGCGGGCGCCTTCGAGGCGACGCTCCGGGACTTCGCCGGCCTGACCGAGGGCGCGAGCAGCCGGCTGGTACTCGTCGACGAGCTGGAGTCCATCACGGAGCCCGGTGCGTCCGCCAAAATCATCGCCGGCATCCTCGAGGAGCTCCACGAGGCCGGTGCCTCGGGCGTGTTCGTCTCCCACCTCGCGGGCGAGATACGGGACCAGTGCGGGTTCGCCGTGACCGTCGACGGCATCCGCGCCGAGGGGCTGGAGGGCGGCGAACTCGTGGTGGAGCGCTCGCCCGTCAAAGACCACCTCGCGCGGTCGACGCCCGAGCTCATCGTGGAGAAGCTCGCCGACGAGTCCGCCGAGAGCGGGGCGCCCGGCGGCGGTGGCGGGAGCGGCGGCGACGGCGGGTCGGCGGCCGGCGCTGCCGACGGCGGGAGCGGCGAGCAGCGTGGCGGGTTCTACGGCCGGCTGCTGGAGAAGTTCTGACGTCGCCGACACCGCGGAGTAGCCGCGATTCGTCCGCTCGACGGCGCTACTCCCGCGTTCGGCGAACCGTGGCGAACCGTTAAGTGGCTGCCCGGGCGTGGTGAAAGTGATGGACGAGGACCCCGGGGAGGGGATGCTGGGCTGGGACGAGACCGTGTTCCGGGACGAGCACGTCTTCGAGATCGACTACGTCCCGGAGGTCTTCCGCCACCGGGAGGCCCAGCTCCAGACCCTGCAGTACGCGCTCCGCCCCGCCGTCAGGGGGTCCCGACCGCTGAACGTGATGGTGCGGGGGCCGCCCGGCACCGGGAAGACGACCGCCGTCCAGAAGCTGTTCGGCGAGCTGGGTGGCCAGCCCGGGGTGCGGACGGTGCGCGTGAACTGCCAGGTCGACTCCACGCGGTACGCCGTCTTCTCCCGGGTGTTCCAGGAGATATTCGACTACGAGCCGCCGTCGTCGGGCATCTCCTTCAAGAAGCTGTTCGGGCAGGTGGCCGAGCGCATCGCCGAGGACGACGAGGTGCTGGTGGTGGCGCTGGACGACGTGAACTACCTGTTCTACGAGGACGAAGCAAGCGACACGCTGTACTCGCTGCTGCGCGCACACGAGACCCACGCCGGCGCGAAGGTCGGCGTCATCGTGGTGTCCTCGGACCTCGACCTCGACGTCATCGAGGACCTCGACGGCCGCGTGCAGTCGGTGTTCCGGCCGGAGGAGGCGTACTTCTCGGCGTACGACCGCTCGGAGATCACGGACATCCTCCGGGACCGCATCGACGTGGGGTTCCGGGAGGACGCCGTGCCGACGCCGGTGCTGGACGAGGTGAGCGAGCTCACCGACGAGGCGGGTGACCTCCGGGTCGGCATCGACCTGCTGCGGCGGGCGGGCCTGCACGCCGAGTCCCGCGCGAGCAGGACCGTCGAAGTGGAGGACGTGGAGGCGGTCTACGAGGAGGCCAAGCACGTCCACCTGTCCCGGAACCTCCGCGCGCTGTCGGACAACGAGCGAGCGCTCGTGGAGACGGTGGCGGACCGCGACGGCGACCAGGCCGGCGAGGTCTACGACACGTTCAACGACCGCACTGGCCTGGGGTACACGCGGTACACGGAGATCGTGAACAAGCTGGACAAGCTCGGGCTCATCGACGCCGAGTACGAGCAACTGGAGGGGCGCGGGCGCTCGCGAACCCTCCGGCTCACGCACGACCCCGAGGCGGTCAAAGAGCGGCTCTAGTCGAAGATGACGTCGGCGTGGGGGAGGTCGGCGTCGCAGTCGTGACAGTGCAGTGTGCCGCCAGCGGCGCGCACGCGGCCGGCGACGGCGGCGAGCCAGCGCTCCGTGCGGCGGCGGCCGGCGTACTCGCAGAGGGTGTCGAGGGTGGCGACGCAGACGGCGGGCGTGTCGTCGGCCGGAACGTCGGCGAGGAATTCGTCGACGGCGACGGCGATGGCGTCGAGTGCACCGGGGTCGGCGACCGTTCGGACGCAGTCCGGGTGCGGGTAGGCTGCGACGAACGCCGGGTGGACGGCGTGGTCGTGGGCGGCGAGCCACTCGCGGGGTCGCTGGTCGAGCGTGACGACGAGCGCGTCGTCGGCCTGCGAGAGCCAGCGGCGACAGGAGTCGGTGTCGGTGTCGGCGACCAGCGCGAGCGGGCCGCTCCCGCTATTTCCCCCCGGCGGCCCCCTCGTTGACGTCATCCGCTCGTCAGACACGGACCGCCCCCCTTTCGGTAATTGGTGCTTAACCGGTTTCTTCCGAGAGAGCGCCACAGCTAGAAGGTCTGGGCGTCCCTGCTGGTCCGGACGTCGAGTTCGAAGGTCCACGCGGTCCGGGGTTGTGTGGCGAGCCGCCAGAAACAGTCGGCGACGGCGTCGGTGTCGATCCAGGCGTCGTCGGGACGGTCCGGGTGTGCATCCCTGAGTTCGGGCGTGTCGAGCCAGCCGTCGACGACTACGTGAGCGACGTGGACGCCGTCGTCGGCGAGGTCGTCGGCGACCGACCGGAGAAGCGCACGCCGGGCGGACCGGGCGGCCGTACGTGCCGGGTCGCTGCCGCGGTCGCGGACCGCGCTGGCGGACCCGGTGACCAGCACGTCGGCGCGGTCGGCCGCACGGAGGTCCGCGAGGACCTCGTTCAGACACCGGAGCACGCCGTCGAGTTCGACACTCGTCGTCGCTCGGAGGTCGGCGACGCTGGGGACGGCGCTGTCGCCACTGGTCGCGTCGTCGCTGTACAGCGTGGAGACGAGGGCGTCGATGGGGCCGACGGCGTCTCTGACCGCGTCGACGGCGGCCGAGAGGTCGTCGGGGTCGGTGATGTCCGCCGGTGCCGCGACGGCCGAGCCCGGTGTCTCGGCCGTGATGTCGGCGGCGAGGTCGTCGAGGAACGACGCGGAGCGGGCGACGAGGCCGACGCTGGCCCCCGCCTCGGCGAACCGGCGGGCGACCGACGCGCCGAGGCCGGAGCCGACGCCGACCACGAGGACAGTTCGGGACACGTCCGACGGCACGGACGGCAGCGAGAAAAAGCCCGGGCGGGTGGCGGAGGTGGCTTTTTGCCGGGGGCCGCCCGAGCGTGTGGCATGAAACAGTCCGGCGGGAGCGACGCACAGAAGCGGCGGGCGGGCGAGGCCGCCGCCGACGAGGTCGAGGACGGCGACGTCGTGGGGCTGGGGACCGGGAGTACGGCGGCGCACGCGATTCGGGCGCTCGGCGAGCGGCCGGTCGACGTCGAGGGCGTGCCGACGTCCTTCGAGTCCCGGCAGCGCGCCGTCGAGGCGGGGATTCCGCTGACGACCCTCGAAGAGGCGTCGGTGGACGTCGCCATCGACGGCGCCGACCAGGTCGCCGGCGGAGCGCTCGTGAAGGGTGGCGGGGCGGCGCACGCTCGCGAGAAGTACGTGGACGCGAGCGCCGACCGGTTCGTCGTCGTCGCCGACCCGTCGAAGGAGGCCGACGTGCTGGACGTGCCGGTGCCGGTGGCGGTGCTGCCGGACGCCCGGACGGTGGTCGCCGAGCGAGTGGTGGCCCTCGGCGGCGAGCCCGTGCTGCGGGACGCCGAGCGGAAGGACGGCCCGGTCGTCACCGACGACGGCAGCCTCGTGCTGGACTGCGACTTCGGCGACATCGAGGCCCCGGGGTCGCTGGCGGCGTCGCTGTCGGGGATTCCGGGCGTCGTCGAACACGGGCTGTTCGTCGATTTGGCGGACGTCGTCTACGTCGGGACCGGCGACGGCGTCAGAACGGTGACGCCGTAGCTGGCGGGCGAACGGTCGCGGGTCGGCGGAGACGCGCCGCTACGACCCGGGAAAGAACGGAAAAGGACTGCCGAGTTTACAGGTCGCGCGGCTGGACGGTCTTTCGACCGTTGGCTTCGGCGCGCTCGGCAGCGTCGGCGAGGAGCTCGTCGACTTCCTCGTCGAGCGCCTCGTAGAAGTCGGAGGCAACGTTCTTGTCGTCGAGTGCTTCCTTCACAGCGGCCTTGACGATGAGGTCTGCCATACACGCTGGCTTTTCTCTCCCCTCCTTATAAGGCTTCCCATAATCGGCCGCGTAACGGCCCGGTTACGCCGTGTGCACGGCGAACTGCGCGTGACCAAGGGTCGTTCCACGTGAAACGAAGGTGGGGTGTGTGACGGCGGGAGTGAACCAACTCAGGTTCGCACTGGGGGAAATTATGTTCCAAATTGGGAAAACTGCTTTATTGGTGTGCGGAGTAGTAACGTAGTGCCGACGACCAGTCGGCGCAACTCCCCATGCCCCGCTGTACCCACTGCGACGGCCACGTCTCCGACGACTTCGTCCGCGTGTTCGCGGACGAGGACGGACAGGTTCGCGCGTGCCCGAACTGCTCCGCGAACGCGGGCATCGCCGAGGTATCCCGCGAGCGGGGACGCCACGCCTGACCGAAACACCGGTATCGGACCGGCCGCTCCGTTCTGTTGTGCACTACGTGTACGTCCTCGAGTGCAGCGACGGCACCTACTACACGGGCTACACGACCGACGTCCAGCGACGGGTCGCCGAACACGACGCCGGCGAGGGCGCGAAGTACACGCGCGGCCGCACCCCGGTCGAGCTCAGGCACACCGAGTCCTTCGAGTCGAAGTCCGCCGCAATGAGCCGCGAGTACGAACTCAAGCAACTCTCCCGCGCCGAGAAGGAAGCCCTGTTCTGAGCGCGCGCCGAGCCACGGCGAGCCGTCGACTCAGGGCCCGGCCCGCGACGCCATCCGCCGGCGAGCAGTGGCGACCACGTCCTCGGCGACGCCGTCGATGCGGTCGGCGATGTCGTCGTCCAGCACGGTGCCGTCGGCACCGAACTTGTCGCTGGCGTTCCGGACGCCGACCTGCGCCGGCACCACGTCGGCGTGGACGCCCCGCATCGTGACCCGCAGGTGGTCCATCGTGGACGCGATGGTGCCGCCGCCCGCGACCACGAGGATGCCGGCGACGGTGTCCTCGTACTCGTCGAACGAGCAGTAGTCGTGGAAGTTCCGGAACGTCGACGAGTAGCTGCCGTGGTAGACCGGTGACCCGACGACGACGCCGTCTGCGGCCCGCATCCGGGCGAGCAGCGCCTCGGCGTCCCCGGACTCTGCAGCGGGGCGGTCGGGGTCGTACAGCGGGAGGTCGACGCTCCCGAGGTCGACGAGGTCCGTCTCGGCGCCCGCCCGTTCGGCCGCCGCCAGCGCCCGCCGAACGCCTTTCAGGGTGTAGCTGCCGTCGCGGCGGCTGCCGGCGACGCCGACGACGAGCGGTGTGCCAGTCATTGCGTGTCCGTAGACCGCCCCCGCCTAAGTTCCGCGCGGTCTCCGAGCGCGTTTCCGGCAGTTCGTTTCAGTACGCGAACTGGTACGTCCGACTACCCCGCCGACCGCAGCGCCTTTGAGGAGTCGAAGCGACGACTCGCGCATGGACGACGCCATCAGCTTCGGGACGGACGGCTGGCGGGCGACGCTCGACGAGTTCACCAGCGAGCGCGTCCGCGTGGTCGCTCAGGGGACCGCCGACTACCTCGCCGCGGCGGGCCACGCCGGCGAGACCGTCGCCGTCGGGTACGACGCCCGCGCCACGTCCCGCGGGTTCGCCGAGGACGTCGCCGACGTGCTCGCTACCAGCGGCTTCGACGTGCTGGTGCCCGAGCGCGACTGCCCGACGCCCGCCGTCTCCCACGCCATCGTCGAGCGCGGCCTCGCTGGCGCGCTCGTCATCACCGCCTCCCACAATCCGCCGGAGTACAACGGCGTGAAGTTCATTCCGGAAGACGGCGCCAGCGCCCTCCCCGAGGTCACGGAGGGCATCGTCGCGAATCTCGGCGAGCCCGTCGACGGCGAGCAGACCGGCGAAATCCGGGAAGTCGACTTCGCCGGCCCACACGTCCAGCACTGCCGGGACCTCGTGGACGCCGACCTCTCGGGGCTGACAGTGGTCTACGACGCGATGCACGGCAGCGGCCGCGGCGTCACCGACGACGCCCTCGAAGCGGCGGGCGCCGACGTGATTCGGCGGCGCTGCACGCGGGACGAGGACTTCGGCGGCACGCCCCCGGAGCCGACGCCCGAACACCTCGCCGGCCTCGCCGACGCCGTCCGCGAACACGACGCCGACCTCGGCATCGCCAACGACGGCGACGCCGACCGGGTCGCCGCCGTCACGCCCGAGCGCGGCGTGCTAGACGGGAACTGGTTCTACGTGCTCGCCTACGACTACCTGCTGGAGTCCGACGCCGGCCCCGCAGTCAGGACCGTCTCCACGACGTTCCACGTGGACAAGCTCGCCGACTCCCGGGACTGCGAGGTCGTCGAGGTCCCCGTCGGCTTCAAGTGGGTCGCGGAGGCCGTCGGCGAGCACGACGGCCTCTTCGGCGGCGAGGAGTCCGGCGGCTACACGATGCGCGGCCACGTCCGCCAGAAGGACGGCGTGCTGATGGCGCTGCTCGCCGCGGCCGCCGCCAGCGAGGCCGGCCTCGACGAGCGCATCGACGCCATCGAGGCCGCCCACGGCGAGATCCACCAGGACAAGGTCAGCGTGGACTGCCCGGACGACCGCAAACAGGCAGTCCTCGACGACCTCGCCGACGAACTCCCCGACAGCGTCGCCGGCGTCGGCGTCGACGACGTCAACGACACGGACGGCTTCAAGATTCTGCTCGCGGACGGCTCGTGGCTGCTCGTCCGCCCGTCGGGCACCGAACCGAAGATGCGGGTGTACGCCGAGGCCGGCAGCGGCGACCGCGTCGCCGCCCTCCTCGACGCCGGTCGCGACCTCGTCGAACCGCTCGTCTGACCGGCTGGCTTCACCGTCGTCCCTCCGGCTATTCGAGGACGCCCCGGTAGCGCTCGCCGCGGCGCTCGCAGTCGAAGCCCAGGTCGTCGTAGAACGGCTTCACGCCGGGGTCGAAGTTCGCCGTCAGCGGCCGCCAGCGCTCGGCGGCAGCCCGGACGAGCCGGGAGCCGATGCCCTGGCCGCGGCGACGCCGCCGGACCGCAACGGCCTCGACGTGCGCCCCCGTCTCGCCCCGGGGGACGGCGACGAGCGCGCCGACGATGCGGTTCGCGTCGTCGGCGACGACCACAGTCCCCGCCTCGATGCGGTCCTCGACGGCCGTCGCGTCCACTTCGAGGTTTGCACCGTCCAGCACCCGCATCACGCCGAGGTGGTCACGCGGCCCGGCGTCCCGGACGGTGAGGTCGCCGCCAGCGGCCACGGCGCTACCCTCCCTGAATCAGCCGCAGCACCCGCACGTAGTCGGCGTCGACGGGCTGGTCCTCGGGCACCGGCGTGCCGTCGACCATCACCGACACCTCGTGCGGGCTCAACTCGAGGTCCGCGAGGATGTCGGCGTACGTCGTCGCCCGCTCACCGTCGTCGCCGTCGGCTGGGGCGTCGACGTCGAACTCGCGGGTCTCCCCGCCGACCACCTCCACGGTCACGCGCATACATCGGCGGTAGCCGGCCGAGGGCCTTCAGCCCCCCGGTCGTCGGACCGCCGTTCGTCAGGCCGTCGGCTCGCCGTCGTCGGCCGCCCCGGCCTGGTCGCCGGTGCTGGCGGCTGCGTCGGCGGCCGTCTCCGTCCGGCGCCGGCCCCGGATTCGCCGCCAGAGCACGGCGGCGAGCGCGCCGAGCCCCAGCAGGAGCACGACGAATTCCACGAGCCCACCGAGGATGGGGACTTCACCGAGAGCGAACACGGCCAGCACGCCGACCAGCAGCGCCACCCACCGGTTCTCGTAGTCCGCCAGCGACAGCAGCCACGCGCCGACCGCGTACTCGCCGAGCACGAACCCGACCAGCACCAGCAGCCCGTACACGAGCAGCCACAGGAACGCCAGCGGGATGCCGACGATTGTCAACAGGAGTGCAGCGAACAGCGCGGGCCCGGCGAACAGCGCGAGGAACCCGATGCCGGCCGTCCGCGCCGGCTGCTCGCGCGTGTCGGAGACGGTCGCCGCCGCCACGCCCGGCAGCAGGGCGAGGACGATGACGCCGAACACCAGCGTCACGGCGACGCCGTACGCCGTGAACAGCCAGCTCGCCACCTGCATCCCGCTGCTCTGGAAGCCGCCGCCGCTGGCGATGCTGTCGTCCTGCCGGAGTTCACCGTCGACGGTCGCACCGCCGCTCTGCGAGAGGTCGCCGTCGTAGAGGAAGTCGCCGCCGACCGACGCCGTCGACCCGAGCAGAATCGACCCGGCGCCGACCCGGACGGTGCCGTCGACGCGCCCGTCCAGCGTGAACGACCCGGCGCCGGTGTCCACATCCCCGGCGATGGTCGCGGTCTCGGCGACGTCGATGCTCCCGCCGGCGATCTCCACGTCCTCGCCGACCGACCCGGCGATCGTGACGCTGCCGGCAGCACCCTGCACGGTCCCGGTGACCGTCCCGCCCTCCGCGAGCACGACTGACCCCGCGAACGCCTCCAGATTCCCGTCCACGGTCCCGCGAACGACCACGGTCCCGCCGACCGCCTGCAGGTCGTCGCTGACAGTCTCACCCTCCTCCACCACGACGGTGCCGCCGAACCGCTCCTCGGCCGCCGCCACGCCGACCAGTGCCGGCATCGAGACGACGAGCACGACGGCGAGCGCGACGGCTCGCACCTGTTTCCTGTTCATACGTCGACACTCAACGTCGCTCCTGATAAACGTAGCTGCGCCGTCGCAGACGGCGACACAGCGTCGGACGACCGGCTGCGGGACGACACGAGATTTCGAGGCGCCCGCATCCTCGAGACCCTCCCCCGCTTCGCTCGTTCACCCACCGCACCGCCACCGCGCGGCTCACGGGTCGCTCCGCTCCTCGCGGGTCGCTCCGCTCCCCGCTCGTCCGCACCGTGGCCTCCCGCCGGTCGGCCACGCGCTCCCCGTTCGCTATCCCGAGACCCTCGCAGTTCGCGGCTCACCCCGTTCGCCGCTCACGTAATCCGTGGCTCTCAGTCGTTCACTCCGTTCGCGCGCTCACGGGACAAGTCCCGTTCGCGTGACGCGGTTCTCACTCGCGTCGCTCGTTCCGAACCGCGCACTCCCTCCGAGCCACGCACTCGCTTCGCTCGCTCGGGTCTCGCATGTCTCGCGGTGTTTAAGTCCCACACGCCCCACCGTCCGTGCATGGCAGACGCCGCTGGCGGCCGGCAGGAAATCTGGGTCGAGAAGTATCGACCGGAGCGCCTCGAGGACGTCGTCGGACACCCCGACATCACGGAGCGCCTGCAGAGCTACGTCGACCGCGACGACCTCCCCCACCTGCTCTTCGCAGGTCCAGCGGGTACCGGGAAGTGTCTCACTGGCGAAACCCCCGTGCTGACGAACGACGGCGTCGAGCGGGTCGAGGACGTGGTCGGTGACGTCGACGGCTTCGAGTCTCCCCGCCCCGATCTCGAAGTGGCGACGTTCACCGAGGACGGCGACTTCGAGTACGCGCCACCATCGGACGTGTTCAGCCGGCAGGCCGACGAGACAGTGACGGTCTCGACGCGCGACGGCGGCGAGTTCACGGTCACACCTGAACATCCCCTCCTGACCGTCGACGGTGAGGGGCTCTCCTGGACGCCTGCCGAGGAGTTGACGGCTGGCGATCGGGTTGCCCGTCCACTCCACGCGCCGGCCCCCGGCGGTGACGGTCGAATTGACTGGTACGAGGCGATGGACGGTGACCGGACGCTCGTCCACCTCGACGACGGGTTCGCTGCCACGGCCGGAATTCCTGCCGAGGAGAACTACGTCGGAGCGAAGAAGCGAGTCGTACGGGAGCTCCGGCGACACGGAAACGTCGACACCGCCAGCGACGTGCTCGACGTCCCGAGAGACACGGTCGAGGCGTACGCCAACGATGTCGCCGATCGTGACCTCGCTGCGTCCTCTACCGTCTGCTCGCTCGCCTACCTCCGAGACAGGTTCGACTACGACGACGTTGCGAACCACATCGAGAGCATCCAGTACGTGAATGCGAACAATCTGCGCTCGGCGCCGATCACGCCACCAGAACGAGTCGACGCGTCCCTCGCGCGGTTCCTCGGGCTGGTGGTGAGCGAAGCCCGGGTCGACGGTGGTCGTCTCCGGTTCTACAACGAGGACGAGCGGCTGCTCGAACACGTCGAGACGACGCTCGAAGACGAGTTCGGGCTGTCCTGCGAGCGACGAGAACGCAAGGGCGTCCCGTTCGTTCACGCGATCAGCGCTACGCTGTCGGCGTACCTCGAGGCGTGCTTCGACGTGACCGGTGACGGCATCGTTTCGACGCTGCTCGAGGCGAGCGACGAGACCCGGAGCGCGTTCCTGCGGGCGGTCTTCGACGCCGAAGGCTACGTGACGAAGAAAGGCGCCATCGAACTCTCGCAGAAAGACGGCGAGTTCGTCTCGGCGCTCACGTACCTGCTCGCGGGGTTCGGCATCCCGGCGCGCCGAAAGCGCGAGCAGAAGGCCGCGACGAACGGGACGGGAATCGAGCGCGAGTACCACACGCTCTACGTTTCGGGAGCGCGCGACCTCGCCAGATTCGAGTCGGCGGTCGGGTTCACAATCGGGGAGAAGGCCTCGCGGCTCGCCGACGCGGCGGCGCGTGACTCGAACCCGAACCACGACACGATGCCAGTTCAAGCGTCGGTCGACCGACTGTGTCGCCGTCTCAACCTCCAGAAGGAGGGCCTCGTCGGCGAATTGTGCAGCGACGCGCGAGCGCGAGAGCAGTACCTGACGGCACTCGACGACGTGCTGGACGCGGCCGACGACAAACTCGACGCGGCACAGACTGCACTGGACTCCCTCGAAGCTACCCAGTCCGAACTCGCTGCAGTGACTGGAGCCGCGACGGCGTGGGTGGAGAACAGGCCCCAGCTGGAGCCGCTCGACGAGCGGAAAGCGATCGCGGAGACGGTCGATGCGCGAACTGACCGACTGCTGGAGTACGCCGACGGCCGACGAACGCCGACCGGTCGGCGAGTCGGACGGCTGCTCGCCGAGCTCGATGAGAGCGAGCCGAACGTCGGGGCAGTCCAGGAGACCCTCGAAGGCGTTCGCGAGTCACTCGGTGTTTCCTACGAGGAACTCGCCGACGGCACCCCGTACCGTGGTGTGGCGGTGAACAACCTCCTGACAAACGACGACCACAGTCTGCGGTCCCTCACGCGGTTCGAGACCGTCGCAGCAGAACTGGAGCGTGCGGCAGAACGGATGCTCTCGCTCGACGTGGCGGCGCAGATGCGGTCGCTGGAACTGCTGGCGTCTGCCGACCTCTACTACGATGCAGTTCAGGCGGTCGAACGCAACGGCGAGCCGACGAGAGTGTACGACCTCACCGTCCCCGAGACGCACAATTTCGTCGCCGGCAACGTCCCGACAACGATGCACAATACTGCCTCAGCGGTGTCCATCGCGAAGGAGATCTACGAGGACGACTGGCAGGACAACTTCCTCGAACTGAACGCCAGCGACGAGCGCGGCATCGACGTCGTCCGGGACCGCATCAAGGACTTCGCGCGGTCGTCGTTCGGCGGCCACGACTACCGGGTGATCTTCCTCGATGAGGCAGACGCCCTCACAGACGACGCGCAATCAGCGCTCCGCCGGACGATGGAGCAGTTCTCGAACAACACGCGGTTCATCCTCTCCTGTAACTACTCCTCGAAGATCATCGACCCCATCCAGTCCCGCTGTGCAGTCTTCCGGTTCGCGCAGCTCGGCGACGACGCCGTCGCCGACCACCTCCGCACCATCGCCGAGAAGGAGGACCTGGAGTACACGTCGGACGGCATCGACGCACTCGTGTACGCCTCGGACGGCGACATGCGGCGCGCCATCAACGCCCTGCAAGCCGCCTCCGCGACCGGCGAGGTCGTCGACGAGGAGACCGTCTACGCCATCACGGCGACGGCGCGACCCGAGGAGATCGAGGCGATGGTGACGGAGGCGCTCGGCGGCGACTTCACGGCCGCGCGAGCGACGCTGGACGACCTCCTGACGAACCGCGGGCTCGCTGGCGGCGACATCATCGACCAGATCCACCGCTCCGTCTGGAGCTTCGACGTCGAGGAGGCCGCCGCCGTCAGGCTGCTCGACCGGCTCGGCGAGGCCGACTACCGCATCGCCGAGGGCGCCAACGAGCGCGTCCAGCTCGAGGCGCTGCTGGCCTCGGTCGCGTTGAACGCCGACGAATCGGCGTAGCTCCGACAAACGCACCGCGGGCCGCCAGCCAGTAACAGCACCTTCTTCCGCGCGGGGACGAACGCTCGCGCATGGCAGACCTCACCGACTTCCAGGAGGACGCCGTCGAGATGATTAGTTCCGACGCCGAAGCCCCGACCGCAGTCGTCCAGATGGGCGAGGACGGCGGTGCGAACATGCTGCTCAACGACGGGAAGTTCGCCGCGCGCGGCCCGAACCCGCAGTTCGACCTCCTCGCGGCGTACGCGCTGCACCTCGCCAACGAGAACGACATCACCGTCCCGGAGGTCTTCGACGCAATCGACGAACGGCTCGAACTCTGGAGCGAATCGGGCGGCATCCAGATCGGGCAGGAGAAACGGTAGGCCGACTGTTCCAGCGCGAACATTTTTCACCTGACGTGTTCCACTCGCGGGTATGCGTCCCCGCGCCCTCCTCTCCCTAGCCGCGGTAGCCCTGCTCGTCGCACAGGCCGGCTGTGCCGGACTGAACCCCGGTGCCGACGCAACGACGCCGGCGCCGGCAACCGACGACGGACCCGCCACGACCGGGACAGTGGACCCGACGACGGCCACCACCGCCACCGGGACGCCGGCCCAGACGACGACCGACCAGTCGCTCCCCGTGGACCCGGAGGCCGTGTTCCAGCGCGTCGAAACGCTGCTCGGCGTCGACGCGACGCAGCCGACGGTGCGCGTGCGGCAGCCCGAAGACGACCTGCCCATCGAGCCGGTGGCGGACCTCGTGTCGCTGGTCGGCGCGGCCAAGGACGGCGGCGACCCGCGCACGTGCATGCCGGAGACCGTCGGGCTCGCGAACGCCTCGACGGTCGTCGTGTCCACGGACGGCCTCACTGCCGCCGAACTCGAGTTGCTGCTCGTCCACGAGTACGTCCACGCCATCCAGTACCAGTCAGCCCAGCTCGAGGTGCAGGCCCCGATGCGCGATACCCTCACCAAGACCATCGGCGGCCGCACCACCTCGCGCGCCATCGTCGAGGGAGCGGCCGTCTACGCGTCCGAGGCGTACGCTCGCGAGCACGACCTCGGGTGGACGCACGGCACCCCGATGGAGATGCGGCGGTGCCTCTACGAGCACGCGCCCCGGGGCGTCGGCGAGATCTACGCCCAGTACTACTTCGGTGGCGAGCACTTCGCGGCGCGACTCGACACGCCGGCGAACCTCTCGGCGGTCTACCAGCAGCCGCCGCGGACCGCCGAGGAGCTCATTCACGGCCTCGAACGCGGCAGCGAACCGCCGGCAGCACTGAACGTGACCGTCGCCGACAGCGGCGACTGGCGCGTGGTCGAGCGCGGGCACCGCGGCGAGCTGTTCGTGCGCGCCCTGCTGGCGAACCAGCTGCCCGACGACCGCGCGAGTCGCGCGGCAGCCGGCTGGGGCGAGGACGTCGCGGTGCTGTTCGGCGAGGGCACCGAGAGCGCGCAGGCGGCCGCCTGGGTACTGCGGTTCGACACCGCCGCGGACGCCGACGAGTTCGCGGCGGCGTTCGACGCGGCCGCCAGCGGCAACGACGAGTACCCGTTCGTGCGGCGCGAGCGCGCCGGGTCCGGGACGGTCGTGGTGGTCGCCGGCGACGAGGGCTTCGTCTCGAGTGCAACCGTCTCGGGGTCGAGCGGGAACGTCACCGTGTCCCCGCCGTCGTGACCCGCCGAGCCGGTTCGGCGTCCAGAACGCGCCGGTTGGGGAGGCGGCGGCGCCGAGCGCGGGGCTGGCGAGGGTGTCGTCCACCGTCTCGGGGGCGGCGGGCTGCGGGAGCCCTGTTCAGTCCAGCAGCGCCCCGGGCGGGCCGCCCGGCAGTTCGTCGCGGTCGTGGGGCGCCGAGAACTCGGGGTTCGGGCCGGCGCCGACGAGCCGCTTCGGGTTGAGCTGGCCGTGGCTGCGGTAGTAGTGGTTCTTCACGTGGTCCATCTCGCAGGTGGCGGCGACGCCCGGCAGCTGGTAGAGCTCCCGGAGGTACGGCCAGAGGTTGTCGTACTCGGCGATCTGGCGGCGGTTGCACTTGAAGTGCGTGTGGTAGACCTCGTCGAACCGGTAGAGGGTGGTGAACATCGCAACGTCCGCCAGCGTCAGCCGGTCGCCCGCGAGGTACCGCTGGTCGGCGAGCAGGTCGTCGTAGCGCGCGAGCGCGTCGAAGAGGTCGGCGATGGCGTTCTCGTAGGCGCGCTGAGTGTCAGCGAACCCGGCGCGGTAGACGCCGTTGTTGATGGGGTCGTAGATGTCCTCGATACGGTGGTCGATCTCGTCCCGGTAGCCCTCGGGGTAGAGGTCGACGTCGCGGGTGGCGAACGCGTCGAACGCGCCGTCGAACATCCGCATGATCTCCTCGCTTTCGTTGTTCACGATGGTGCCGGCTTCGGTGTCGAACAGCACGGGCACCGTCACGCGCCCGGAGTACTCGGGGTCGGCTTCGGCGTACACGTCCCGGAGGTAGTCGTGGCCGAACAGGTGGTCCGGCGTCGACCCGGGCTTCTCCGGGTCGAACTCCCAGCCCTGGTCGTACCGCACCGGGTCCACGACGCTCACCGAGATGGCGTCCTCGAGGCCTTTCAGCGCCCGCACCAGAAGCGTCCGGTGCGCCCACGGGCACGCGTAGCAGACGTAGAGGTGGTAGCGCCCCGACTCGGCGGGGACGTCCTCGCCGACCCAGTCCCGGAAGCTCGTCTCCTCGCGCTCGAACTCGCCGTCGTCGCCGTGGTCGATCATCTCTTCCTCGGTCCGCCACTCGCCGTCGACCATTCTGCCCATACCCCCTGTTGGGGAGCCGACGGTTTAGCGGTGCGGGCGACGGCCGACCTCGCCCCTACGTGGCGGGGCGGGGCCGGCGAGTCGCCAGCGGACTACGTGTAGGCGCGGACGTAGTTGTCGTACCGCGCGCCCGCCGTGTCCTTGATGCAGACGCCGACGAACATGGCGTCGCCGGCGGCGACCGGCGCGCCGTACGCGCCGTGGTACTGGTCGACCGGGAGGTCGAACCGGACGTCGCCGGTCGCGGTGTCCAGCGCGAACAGCGGTTCGCCGCCGACGTACAGCGTGTCGCCGGCGACGGTCGCGCCCGTCATCTGGGTGCGCTCGCTGCCGGCGCGCCACGCCTCCTCGCCGCCCGGGTCCAGCGCGACCACGTCTCCCGTCGTCACGACGAACAGCCGGTCGTCGGCGTGCGTCGGCCGCGAGTAGATGGTCGCGCCCGTGTCGGCGGTCCACGCGGTGTCGCCGGCGAGCGTGAACGCGTGGACGGTGCCGTCGCGCGCCGCGACGAACGCGCGGTCACCGGTCACGACGGGTGCCACGTCCAGCGCGCCGGCCGTCCCGACGGACCACTCGACGCGCCCGCCGTCGTCGGGGTCGAGAGCGTACAGTCGGCCGCTCGTCGACCCGTCGTCGGCCAGCAGGGTCGCGGCGACGTAGACGGTGCCGTCGGCGTGCGCGGGGGCGCCGGTGACGGAGCTCCGGTCGGCGTCGGGGACCTCGAACCGCCAGCCTCGGTCGCCGGACTCGGGGTCGAGAGCGCGAACGTAGCCCGCGCCGGCCTCCTTGCCGGCGACGTACAGCCGGCTGCCGTCGTGGGCGACCGTCGACGTCGCCGGCACCGCCGTCGACCACAGTTTCCCCCCGGAGCTGGCACTGAGCGCCTGCACGGAGCCCGGCGCACCGGTGTCGACGCCCGCCCCCTCCTTCGCGACGGTGTACAGCGTGCCGTCCCGGCAGGTCGGCGCGAAGTGGTGGGCCATCCCGCCGAGGTGCGTCTTCCACTCGTCCTCGCCGGTGGCCGCGTCGAACGCCCACATCGTCTGCTTGCTCCCGACGAACAGTCGGCCGTCCGCGACCGCCGGCTCGCGGAGCGTGTAGATGCCGTCGACCCCCGACTCCCAGACGGACGTGGCGGTGTCACCGACCGCCGACGCCCGAGGGTTGTAGCCCGTGTGGCCGCCGTCGTAGCCGTAAGTCGTCCACTCGTCGTCGCTGGACAGCGACAGCCGGGGGTCGGGCGCCTCCCCGCGCTCGGACTGCGAGCCGTCGGCCGCGTCCGGGGGCGCGGTCGTCGACGTATCCGGGGACTTCGCTGGCGCCGTGCAGCCCGCTGCAGCGGCGGTGGCGGCGGCCGAACCGACGCTGGCGAGGAGGGCGCGCCGGGAGAGGTGACGTCGGGAACCCATCGCCTCACCGTTAGCACACCGGCGTCGTAAGCGTGTCGGACGTTCACAGGCACCGCGCTTCGCCGGCCCGGCGAAACTGCCCCCGGACTATTTGCCAGTCCCGCGTCAAGCCCGCAGCATGACCAGCCGACGGACGTTCCTCGCGACGACCGCCGCAGCGACGACGACGAGCGTCGCGCTCTCGGGCTGTCTGGGCATCGGCGGCGGAGACGGCGGCAGCAGTGACGCGCTCGCCGACCACCCTGCGGCCGCCGGACTCGACGACGAACCGACGCTCGGCCCGCCACCGATGGAGGCCGACGCCGCGCTCGTCGCGTTCTCGGACCCGTCGTGTCCGCACTGCCAGACGTTCGAGACCGAGACGTTCCCCCGGCTCCGCGAGAACTTCGTACAGTCCCAGCGGCTGTCGTTCGTCTACCGAAACGTCGCCGTCGCCCGCGAGTGGGCGCCGGCCGCCATCCACGCCCTCGAAGCCACCTGGGCACGCGACGAAGCCGCGTTCTGGGCGCTCCGCCGCTGGATGTACCGCAACCCCGACGCCGTCGCGTCGAACCCCGGCGAGGCCGCAGCCAGCTTCCTCGCCGACAACACCACCCTCTCCGACCCCGACGCCGTCCGCACGGCCGCCACCGACAGGACCGAGACCGAGCAAGTCACCGAAGACGAGGACGCCATGCGCGACGCCGGCCTCGACTCCACGCCGTCGTTCGTCGTCGCCCGCGACGGCGAGGTCACCGGGACCGTCGTCGGCGCACAGTCCTACCAGACGTTCGTCGACGCCATCGGGCTCGAGGAGTAGCGACTGGTCGCCCGTACGGAGACGGCTCGCGTCTCGCGGTTCCCTGCGGTCACCGCTCACTCCTTCCGAGGCGCCTGACGGTGCCTCGCGGCGCTCGCAACTCACGGCTCACTCCGTTCGCCGTTCGCACGCCCGAGACCCGCGCTCGCTGCGCTCGCTTGGCTCTCGCAGTCCCGGAACTGTTTTACTCGCTCGCCGGCCACCTACCCCCAATGAGCGACCTCGAGTCCGCCTACCGCCTCGAGTACTTCGAGGAGGAAGGGTTCCACCGAACGGAGTGCGTGGAGTGTGGTGCGCACTTCTGGACCCGTGACGGCGACCGCGAGACCTGCGGCGAACCGCCCTGCGAGGACTACCAGTTCATCGACGACCCCGGCTTCGAGGAGGAGTACTCGCTGACCGAGATGCGCGAGGAGATGCTCTCGTACTTCGAGCGCGAGGGCCACGAGCGCATCGACCCCTACCCCGTCGCGGCGAACCGCTGGCGGGACGACGTCCTGCTCACGCAGGCCTCTATCTACGACTTCCAGCCCCACGTCACGAGCGGCGAGTCGCCGCCGCCCGCGAACCCACTGGTAGTGAGCCAGCCCTGCATCCGGATGCAGGACATCGACAACGTCGGGAAGACCGGCCGGCACACGATGGCGTTCGAGATGCTCGGCCACCACGCGTTCAACGCCGACGACGGCACGGACTACGCCTACGACGGCGAGGTCTACTGGAAGGACCAGACCGTCGAATACTGCGAGGGCCTGCTGGAGGAGGTCGGCGTCCCGCTGGACGAGGTCACGTTCATCGAGGACCCCTGGGTCGGCGGCGGCAACGCCGGGCCCGCCTTCGAGGTCATCTACAAGGGCCTCGAGCTGGCGACGCTCGTCTTCATGAGCCTCGAACTGGACCCCGAGGGCGAGTACGAGATGAAAGACGGCAACACGTACGCGGAGATGGACCGCCGCGTCGTCGACACCGGCTACGGGGTCGAGCGCTGGACGTGGATGAGCCAGGGCACCCCGACCGTCTACGAGGCCGTCTACCCCGAGACCATCGACTTCCTGAAAGAGCAGGCGGGCATCGAGCACACCGACGAAGAGGCCGAGCTCGTCCACCGCGCGTCGAAGCTCTCCGGCAACCTCGACATCGACGAGATCGACGACATGGCGACCGCGCGCGCCGAGGTCGCCGGCGAACTCGGCGTCGACGCCGACTACCTCACCGGGCTCGTCGAGCCGCTGGAGGACATCTACGCCATCGCCGACCACTCCCGCGTGCTGGCGTACATGTTCGGTGACGGCATCGTGCCGTCGAACGTCGGCACCGGCTACCTCGCGCGGATGGTGCTGCGCCGCACCAAGCGCCTCGTCGACGACGTCGGCGCGGACGTCCCGCTGGACGAGCTCGTCGACATGCAGGCCGAACGCCTCGGCTACGAGAACCGCGACAGCATCCGGAGCATCGTGCGCTCGGAGGTCGAGAAGTACGCCGAGACGCTCGAACGCGGCGGCCGTCGCGTCGAGCAACTCGCCGAGGAGTACGCCGAGCGCGGCGAGCCGATTCCGACCAGCGAGCTCATCGAGCTCTACGACTCCCACGGCATCCAGCCGGACATGGTGGCGGACATCGCCGCCGACGTCGGCGCCGACGTCGACGCCCCCGACGACTTCTACTCGCTCGTGGCGGCCCGCCACGACGAGGCCGACGCCGGGGAGGCGGCCGGCGACGACGGCGACGAGCGCCTCGCCGACCTGCCGGAGACGGAGACGCTGTACTACGACGACGCCTACCGCTCGGAGTTCGAGGCCGTCGTCCTCGACGTCTTCGAGCGCGAGGACGAGGACGGCGAGGCCGCCTACGACGTGGTCCTCGACCAGACGATGTTCTACCCCGAGGGCGGCGGCCAGCCCGCCGACACCGGGACGCTGTCGACCGACGACCGCACCGTCGACGTGACGGACGTCCAGGAGCGCGACGGCGTCGTCCTCCACCGGACCGCCGAGAGCCCGGGCAAAGGCGAGTTCGTGCGCGGCCAGATCGACACCGAGCGCCGCCGCCGCCTGATGGCCCACCACACCGCGACGCACGTCGTCGTTCACGCCGCCCGGCAGGTGCTCGGCGAGCACGTCCGGCAGGCAGGCGCCCAGAAGGGCGTCGACTCCTCGCGCATCGACGTGACGCACTACGAGCGCCTCGACCGCGAGACGGTCAAGGAGATCGAGCGCGTCGCCAACGAGGTCGTCACCGACAACACGAGCGTGCAGCGGGAGTGGCCGGACCGCCACGAGGCCGAGGAGAAGTACGGCTTCGACCTCTACCAGGGCGGCATCCCGACCGGCGAACAGATCCGGCTGGTGCACGTCGACGACGACGTGCAGGCCTGTGGCGGGACGCACGTCGACCGCACGGGCGAGATCGGCTCCATCAAGATTCTGAACGCCGAGCGCGTACAGGACGGCGTCGAGCGGCTGACGTTCGCCGCCGGCGCAGCCGCCGTCGAGCACGTCCAGGAGCTGGAGGACGACCTGCTGGCGACCGCCGAGATTCTCGACGTGACGCCGTCGGAGGTGCCGGAGACCGCCGAGCGGTTCTTCACCGAGTGGAAGGAGCGCGGGAAGACCATCGAGGACCTGAAAGAACAGCTCGCCGAGGCGCGCGCGTCCGGCGGCGGCGCCGGCGAGGAAATCGACGTCGCCGGCACGACGGCCGTCGTCCAGCGCGTGGACGGCGACATGGACGAGCTCCGCGCGACCGCGAACGCGCTCGTCGACGGCGGCAAGGTCGCGGTCGTCGGCTCCGGCGCCGACGGCGCGCAGTTCGTCGTCGGCGTCCCCGACGACGTTCCCGTGAACGCCGGCGAGGTCGTCGGCGAACTCGCTCGAATGGTGGGCGGCGGCGGCGGCGGTCCCGCCGACTTCGCGCAGGGCGGCGGCCCAGACGTCGACAGCCTCGACGACGCACTGGAGCAGGCGCCCGATATTCTGAAGGATATCGCAAGCGCCTAATCCAGCGATAGAGGCGTTGGATTCTGCCGAATACAGTTAGGACGCCGTAGTTCTTTTTGTTCTAGGCTCCTACATTGTACACAATGGACCGAGAAGAGGAACAGAATGACTCGCAGTTTCTAGGAACCCCAAATGACGAAACTGCAGACGAATTTCTGGAGAGAAGGCTTGCTTTCATCGAAGAGCACTTTTCGTATGAAGAGCTAACTGGCCTCTCCATTGATGAATTAGAGAATCAGCGGAAGTCGTACAACGATTATCTGAACTCCGTTTATTCCAGATTCACCCACGAAGATTTCGTTTTTGCTGACGACCTGGAGACATACAATGCAATTACTGATTCCGAAGAGCAGCTATTTGCCCCACTGTCTGAACCCCAGCAACGGCAGATCTTAGCGACGACAGAGAAGATCCACAGGAATTTCGATAAAGCGTACCAAGACGCAAAAGACAGGAAAGTAAATCGAATAGCGTCCATTATGAGTTCTATTCCGGTTGTTAGGCGGCTCTAGTCCGTAATCCCGGATAAACCAGAGTTTGCTATTTAGGAGTTATAAACTCTTGGAGGTATTGAGAGGATTCAGTACGTCTCCTCGGGGTCGAAGACTTTCTCGCCGACGACGTCGCCGTCCAGCGTGCGGTGGAAACACGACTCGTAGCCGGTGTGGCAGGCGCCGCCGGTCTGGTCGACGAGGTACAGCAGCGCGTCGCCGTCGCAGTCGACCCGAATCTCCTCGACGGCCTGCGTGTTGCCGCTGGTCGCGCCCTTCTCCCAGAGCTCGTCGCGGGAGCGCGAGTAATAGTGCGCACGCCCGGTCTCGGCGGTCTCCGCGACCGCCTCCCGGGTGGCGTGCGCGAGCATCAGTACGTCGCCGCTGTCGGCGTCCTGTGCGACCACGGTGACGAGGCCGTCGTCGCCGAAGTCGAGGTCGACGTCGAACTCCTCCATACCGGCGACTGGGCGCCCGCGGGGTTAGTGGTTGCGCGTGCGGCTCAGGCCGCCGCGAACCCCAGCGCGTCCAGCACGTAGAACAGCACGTCGCCGAACGTGAGCGCGACGACGAGGCCGACGAACAGCGGCAGCAGGAACGGGACGCCGGGCGTCACCCAGACGTCCTCGCGCTCGGCGACGAGGTCGAGGCCCGCCCGGAGCTGGGCGGGCGTCGTGCCGTACGCCGAGTGGTCGATGGCGTCGAGGAACGCCGCCGCCCCCCAGGGGTCGCCGCTGCCGTCGGTGGCGACGGCGCCGTCGGTCGGGTCGCTGGGGTCCTCGGGGAGCGTCGCCGGGTCCCGGAGTTCGGGGTCCATGCGGAGGTCCGCCAGCGTGAGGCCGCGCCACCGGAGGTACATCCGGAGCGCGTCCAGGTCGAGGCCGGCCCGCGTGAAGCCGTCGCCGTCCTCGAGGAGACTGCCGTGAATCGACGGCAGGTCGTCGACGGCGACCCGCCGCCCGACGAACATCACGACCGAGTACTCGCCGTCGAGCGCGTTCCGCACGCCGAGCACGAGCGGGTACGCCAGCCCGAGCAACACCGTGTTCGTGAGGATAGTCAGGGAGAACACGCCCAGCGTCGTCTGCACCTCGGGGAGCGCGTACCCGGCAACCTCGTAGGCGGGGTACGTCGGGAACAGGACGGCAAGCACCATGAACGCGCGAGCGTCGGCGCCGCCGAACCCCCCAATGTACCAGAAGCCGTACGCGAGCGGAATCACGAACAGGAGGCTGAACCCCGCCCGCACCGCGAACAGCGTGAACGCGCCCGGCTGCCCGAGCGCGGCGAAGCCCTCCCAGAGCAGGAGGAGCGCGCCGAGGAACGCCAGCGGCCCCCAGAGGTCGTTCGTGACGCGACGCGTGCTCACGTCGCGAAGCGCGGCCCAGCCGAGCGCGGGCACCGCGACGAGCCGCAGGAGGTCCGGTATCGAAGCGTCCACCACTACCGGGTGACGGACCTGCGGTTGCTTAGCCCTTTTGCACGCGTCCGGCGAAAAAACGATGTGGGTCGTCGCCGCGTTAGATGACGCGGTTCTGCAGGTAGTCGAGGTGCTTGGCGTTGTAGACGATCTTGACCTCGTCGGCGGCCGGCGAGCCGATGCAGGTCAGGCGAACGTTCTTCTCCTCGACCTCCTCGTCGCTGAGGATCTGCTGCATGTCCATGTCGATTTCGCCCTTCTTGACGATGGACGCGCAGTTCGCACAGGCGCCGGCGCGGCACGAGAACGGCCAGTCGTAGCCCTGCGCCTCGGCGGCTTCGAGGATGTACTCGCCTTCGGCGACCTCGAGGCTACCGTAGTCCTCGTCGTCGAGGCCCGCGTCGGCAGCCTTCTCGAAGAGGTCGTCGTCGTCCATGTCCCAGCCCTGGTCGTCCAGCGTCTCGTAGTTGAGGTATTCTACCGTCGGCATCACCCCGGCAGTTCGGCGCCCCGAGTCATAGTAGTTGCTGTTCACTCCAGCAATCCGGCACGCGACCCGGTTCGTGACGGGCGACGAGGACGAGTAGGGCCACCGCCAGCGAGGGGTTTTATACGCGCCGGGCCGTGGCGACAGTATGGCTTTCGAGTCGTTCGCGGTGGTACCCGCCGTCGACATGCAGGACGGCGAGGTCGTCCAGCTCGTCCAGGGGGAGCGCGGGACAGAACGGAAGTACGGCGACCCCGTGGAGGCCGCGACGAGGTGGGTAGACGAGGGCGCCGACACGCTCCACCTCGTGGACCTCGACGGCGCGTTCGAGGGCGCTCGCGCGAACGCCGACGCCGTCGGTAGCGTGCTCGACGCGACCGACGTCTCCGTGCAGGTCGGCGGCGGCATCCGGACCGCCGACGACGCCACCGACCTGCTCGACCGGGGCGTCGACCGCGTCATCCTCGGCACCGCGGCCGTCGAGAACCCGGACATCGTCGGAGAGATCGCGGCCGAGTACGGCGACGGCGTGATGGTGAGCCTCGACGCGAAAGACGGCGAGGTCGTCGTCGAGGGGTGGACCGAGGGCACCGGCATGGACCCCGTGGAGGCCGCCCAGCGCTACGTCGACCTCGGCGCCGCCGCCATCCTGTTCACGGACGTGGACGTCGAGGGGCGCCAGGAAGGCGTCCGGACCGAACCCGTCCGGGCGCTCGCCGACAGCGTCGACATCCCCGTGATTGCCAGCGGCGGCGTCGCCACCGTCGACGACG
Source organism: Halobacterium rubrum (assembly GCF_021729015.1). GTDB lineage: Archaea > Halobacteriota > Halobacteria > Halobacteriales > Halobacteriaceae > Halobacterium > Halobacterium rubrum. The sequence goes on along the minus strand of NZ_JAJQQZ010000001.1, from coordinate 222,866 downwards.
TCCGCGCGCTGAAGGAGGCTGGGGCTGCGGGCGTCGTCGTCGGCACCGCCCTCTACGAGGGGAGCTTCACACTCGAAGAGGCGAAGCGGGCGGTCGAAGAGTAGCTGGTTCTCGGCGGCGTCCGTAGCCAGCGGACTGCGACGAGCGCAACGGCCTTGTAGCCGGCCTGCCACGACCCAACCAATGACAGACCGCACGGCCGCGGTGACGCGGGAGACGGCCGAGACCGACGTGGAGGTCACGCTCGACCTCGACGGGGACGGCGAGAGCACGGTGGACACGGGCGTCGCCTTCTTCGACCACATGCTGGCGTCGTTCGCGAAACACGGGCTGTTCGACCTGACGGCGCGCTGCGACGGCGACCTCGAGGTCGACGACCACCACACGGTCGAAGACGTCGGCATCGCGCTCGGGACGGCGTTCGACGAGGCTGTCGGCGAGAAGCGCGGCATCGAGCGGTTCGCGGACCGCCGGGTGCCGCTAGACGAGGCGGTGGCGGCCGTCGTCGTGGACGTCTCGGGCCGCGCAGTCTACGAGTTCGACGGCGAGTTCAGCCAGCGCGAGGTCGGCGGGCTGACCAGCCAGATGGCGGCGCACTTCTGGCGGTCGTTCGCGACGAACGCCGAACTCACGCTGCACTGCGAGGTCACCGGAGAGAACGCCCACCACGAGGTCGAGGCGCTGTTCAAGGGCGTCGCGCGGGCGCTGGACGACGCGACTCGCGTGGACGAGCGGCGGGCGGGCGAGACGCCGTCGACGAAGGGCGACCTCTAGGTGCGACGCAGGCCGCCCGCGGTGTCCTCGACGTCGCCGTTCTCGATGGCGGCTTCGACGGCGGCCTCGAAGGACGCGTCGGTGAGGTCGTAGGCGTTCGTCGCGAGCGACCGGAGGTCGCTGCGCGGCATGCCGTCGTCGCGGTTCTCCAGCAGGCGAAGCACTTGCGCGTAGCCGTCCGGCCGCTCGACGGGCGTCCCGCCGGACGGCTCCTCGATGGTGATGCCGTCGTCGGCGGCATCCGCGCTGCCAGCGTCGGTCTCGGTTCGGGCGGCGTCAGTGTCGTCGCTACTGGCGTCAGTCTCGGACTGGACGACATCAGTCTCGGCGCTGCTGGCGTCCGCGTCGGCGCTGGAGGCCGGGCCGTCGGCCGCATTCCGAGTACCGGACGGCGCTGCCGTCGTCGCGGTTCGCTCGGGGGCGGATTCGGGAGCAGTAGTAGTGCTGTCCGCCGGCTCGCCGGCCGCTCCGGTGTCGTCTCGCTGGCTGTCGCCGACAGCGCCGTCGCCCGCCTCGCCGGCGTCGGCGTCGAGCAACGGGTCGACGACCGTCTCGAGAGTCCGCTGGCAGTCCGCACAGAGGGCGAGCCGGACCGGGCCGTCGGGGACGGCCGCCGGAACCACCTCGAAGACCCCGTCCGGGGCCTCGCCACAGAAGTCACAGGTGTCTACCTGACGCATACCGCTTGCGTCGCGGTGCGGCACCAAAAGCCTGCTCGCCGACGGCCGCAGCGGCGACTCGCCGACGGGTCGGTGTCGACGCTGGTCGATCCCAGGGAGACACCGACTGGCGCGTCCGCAACGCCGGTCAGACGCGAACCGTTTTCAGGCGCGTCCACCTGACTCCGGGTATGTTCGCAGAGATTATGGAGAAGTTCGAGGGGAGCCCCGGCCAGCAGGCCGTGATCCGGCTCCTGCTCGAGCGCGGCTTCTCCGTGAACGACGAGGGGCGCGTGGTCTCGGGGGACATCGAGATTCCCTACACGCAGGTCGCCCAGGAGGCGGGCGTCGACCGCCGCGTGGTCGACTCCACGACCGAGGCCATCCTGGCGGACGACGAGCTCACGCGCATCTTCCAGAACATCAGCCAGATTCCGAGCCTGATGGACCTCGCGCCGGTGCTGGACCTCCACGTCGTCACCATCGCCGTGCAGGACGCCGACGAGCCCGGCATCGTCGCGCAGGTGACCGGGCTGCTGGCCGACCGCGGCATCTCCATCCGCCAGACCATCAGCGAGGACCCCGAGTTCACCGACGAACCCCGGCTCTATCTGGTGACGGACGAGGAGCTGCCGGGCGAGGTGTTCACGGAGCTGGCCGACATGCCGTTCGTGCGCTCCGTCGAGCTGTCGTGAACCGGGCGCCCGGAGGAGCAGCGCTACTTCCGGAAGACGACGCTGCCGAGGATGAAGAGGTAGCCGACGGTCGTCAGCGCGTAGTTCACGGTGAGCAGGACGATGGCGTTCTCGAAGTCCTGGGCGAACGCCGAGACGGTGGTGGCGATGGCGGCCGCGACGACGATGCTGAACCCGAGCGCGAGGTACAGCATCTCGCGGCGCTCGGTCTGGAGGAACGCGTTCGCTGCGAACGCCACCATCGCGAGCCCCGACAGGGAGAGCGCGACGCTGGCGGCGACGTACAGCAACTCGAGCGTCGTCAACGCGGCCATCTGTCCCGGGATTGCGCCGACGTACGCATAACCTTTTGGGGCGACGAACCGCAAGCGGGAACTCGCTCGCCGACCGAGCTACTGGCGTGACTGACGTCTACCGCACGCTCGCCGGCCGGGGGGACGCCAGCTTCGAGGTGCAGGGCTCGGAGTTCATCGGGTACGCCAGCCCCGCCGGTACCGTCGACGAGGCGGAGGCGTTCGTCGACGAGGTGCGGGACCGCCACGGCGACGCCACGCACAACGTCCCCTGCTACCGGGTGCGGGTGGAGTCCGGCGGACCGGGGGGAGGACACATGCTGCGCGAGTACCAGAGCGACGACGGCGAACCCACCGGTTCGTCGGGGAAGCCGGCGCTGAACGTCCTCCAGCAGCGCGACGTGGAGAACGCCGTCGTCGTCGTCACGCGGTACTACGGCGGCACGAACCTCGGGGTCGGCGGGCTGGCGCGGGCGTACTCGCGAGCGGTCAAGGACGCCGTGGACGCCGCCGGCGTGGTCGAGCAACGGCCACAGGAGCGGTTCACGGTGACCGTCGAGTACGACGACTCGGGCACTGTCCGGGGGATTCTGGAGAGCGCGGACTGCGAGTTCGACGCCGACTACGGCGAGGACGTGGCGTTCGACGTGACCGTGGCCGTGGCCGACGCCGACGGCCTCCGGGAGCGCGTGGCGGACGCGACGAGCGGGCGGGCGGACGTGTCGTAGCCCGACCTGACAGCCCCGTTACTTTTGGGCCGCCTAAAAATCGAAGCGCACAAGTGTGTTTAGGGGAGCCTAAACCACATGGGCGTAGCAGACGACAGCCAGCGACGGACGCGCAGACAGTTCCTCCGGGGGAGCGCCGGCCTCGCGGCCGCCGGCCTGCTCGCGGGCTGTGCCAGCAGCCCCACCGGGGGCAGCGACGGCGGCGACGGCGGGTCGTACACCGTCTCCATCGAACCGGTCGGCGAGGTCGAGTTCGACTCGGTGCCGGAGACGTGGGTGGCGAACAACGGCAGCTGGGCCGACATGGGCGTCGCACTCGGCCTCGAACCGCCTGAGGGCGTCTGGCTCACGAGCCGCTACCACACCCACTACTACGACGACGTCGACGGCGTCAGCGTCGACGACAGCGAGATGGTGTCGCTGTACCAGAACGGCGGCGTGAGCCTCGAGCGATTCCTGGAGCTCGACGCCGACGTCCACGTGATGGATCCGAACTTCCTCCAGAGCCGCTTCGAGGGATGGAACGAGGAGGACGTCTCGGAGCTCGAGGAACGCGTCGCGCCGCTGTTCGGGAACTGCAGCTACGCCCAGCACTACCCCTGGCACGGGGACTACCGGTACTACTCGCTCATGGAGTGCTTCGAGAAGCTGGCGGAGGTCTTCCAGCGCACCGACCGCTACGAGGCCTTCCAGGGCGTCCACGACGACTTCCAGTCGAATCTCGCACCGGTCGTCCCCGGCCAGGGAGAGCGCCCGTCCGCGGCCGTGCTCTGGGGCGTCGGGAAGGAGCCGACGAAGTTCTACCCGTACGTCATCGGTGACGGCACGGGCTTCAAGCACCTCCGCGACCTCGGCGTGCGGGACGCCCTGGCCGAGTCCGGCGTCGAGGACTTCCACGGCACCCGGGCGGCCATCGACGTGGAGACCCTGCTCGACGTCGACCCCGAGGTGTTGCTCCTGCGCGGCTACGAGAACATGAGCGAACAGGAGTTCCGGGACACCATCGTCTCCTTCCTCGAGGACCACGAGACGGCGAGCCGCGTGGCCGCCGTCGAGAACGGCGAGGTGTACCGCGCCGGCGGCCTCTACCAGGGCCCCATCACGAACCTCGTGCTCACCGAGCGGCTGGCCGGCGACCTCTACGGGTTCGACGGTGAACTGTTCGACCGCGGGCGCGTCGCCGACATCGTCGCGGGGGAGTTCTGACGTGTCCGAGACGGCGGACGACGACGACGACGACGGCAGCGGCCACGACGAGCGCCGGGACGTCGTCGTCGTCGGCGGCGGCCCGGCGGGCTGCTCGGCGGGCGTGTTCACCGCCCGGTACGGCCTCGACACGCTCGTCTTCGACCGCGGGAACGCCGCACTCCAGCGGTGCGCGTTCGTCGAGAACTACCCCGGCTTCCCGGGCGGCGTCGACGTCCCGACGCTGCTGGACCTGTTCCGCGACCACGCCGCGGCGGCGGGCTGCGACCGAATCGAGGACACCGTCGAGTCCGTCGAACGGCCGGCCGACGACGAATCCGGATTCGTCGTCGAGACGCAGGACGGCCGCCGGGTGCGCGCGAGCTACGTGCTCGCCGCCGCCTGGTACGACGGCTCCTACCTCCGGCCGGTCGTCGGCGACGACGCCTTCGAGGTCCACGACCACCACGGCGAGACCCACGAGCGCTTCGACCACGAGTACGCCGACGTGGACGGCCGCACCCCGGCCGACGGGCTGTACGTCGCGTCGCCCGGCGGCGAGCGCAGCGCGCAGGTCGTCATCGCGGCGGGCAACGGCGCGCACGTCGCTCGCAGCCTGCTCGAAGACCACAAACGCGAACGGGGGTTCCCGGAGGGCGTCGCCCCGCACTACGACTGGAAGCGCCCCGAGTCCGAGTTCAGCGGCGAGTGGGGCGACCGCGACCGCTGGCGGGAGTGGTTCGAGGCGGAGGCCGGCGACGACCACGGGCTCGACGACGACCGGTTCGCCGAACTCCGGGAGGCGTACATCGACCGCGCGTTCGACACGAAGCTCACCGACGAGGAGATAGCGCGACAGACGGAGGCGGGCTACCACAGGCTGCTCGACCACGTCGACGACGAGTACATCGAGTCCTACCTCGACGACCGCCGCGAGTAGCGGCCGACTGCCCGGACTGGCGGCCAGTCCGGTCCCGGGAGCACTCCGACACCGGCGACGGCGGGCGTGTGCGTGGGGTACCCGAATCGTTTTGCGAGCGCCGGGCCACCCACCGGTATGCAGCCAGTCGAGGCAAGCGACTACCACGAGTTCGCGAAACTCGGCCATCCGGTGGTGGCGCCGGGCGGCGACCGGGTGGCGTACGTCCGGACGACGCCGGAGACCGACGAGGACCACGAGGCGACGGTGCACGTGGCCTCCATCGGCGGCGAGGAGAGCCGGCGGTTCACCGTCGCGGAGGGCGTGGACTCGGAGCCGGCGTGGAGCCCGTCCGGTGACCGCCTGGCGTTCGTCTCCACGAGGGGCGCGGACGACGACCGCCCGCAGCTGTGGGTGCTGCCGACCGACGGCGGGGAGGCCGAGCAGGTGACCGACGTGGTCGGCGGCGTCTCCGCCATCGCGTGGGGGCCCAACGGCGACCGAATCGCCTTCCTGCAGTCGGTCCGGGACGAGGAGCGCGAGGCGGACATGGACCTCGCGCGCGACGAGGACTACGAGCGCGAGGACCCCGACCCCCGGGTAATCGACCGGCACGTCTACCGCGCCCACGAGCAGTACCGGGACGGCGCGCGCAGCCACGTCTACGTGCTCGACGTCTCGTCCGGGGACGTCCAGCGCGTCACCGAGGGCGTCGCGGAGTGCCTCGGCCCGGCGTGGGGCGACGACGACCTCTACTACCCCATCCGGCGCGGGCTGGACGGCGACGACCGACTGGAGTGGGAGCTCGAGGCCCACGACCCCGAGTCGGGAGACACCGAGGTCGTGACGACCGTCGAGGGCTGGGGGCCGACGCTGGCCGTCCACGGGTCGACGGTGGCGTACACGACGACGCCCGCCGACGACCCGACGCTCGCCCAGACCGAGATCGAGGTGTTCGACCGCGAGACCGGCGACGTCGACCACCTCACTGCCGGGCTCGACCGCACGCTGGAACTGTGGAACGACAGCCACGCCCCGGAGTGGGGGCCAGACGGTGACCACCTCTACGTCTGCACGCCCGACGAGGGCAGCTACGTCGTGCGCCGGCTGGACGCCGAGACCGGCGACGACCAGGTCGTGCTCGGCGGCGACCGCCACGTCCACGGCTTCTCCGTGTCCGCGGACACGGTCGGCGCCGTCCACTCCGAGTGGGACCACCCCGGCGAGGTCGTGGCGGCGACCCCGGCCGGCGGTGAGGAGCGCGTTCTGACGCGCGCGAACCGCGACTACCTCGACGACCGCGCCATCGCCCAGCCCGAGGAGGTCTGGTTCGACGCACCCGGCGGGGCGGTCCAGGGCTGGGTGCTCACGCCCCCGGACTTCGACCCCGACGAGGAGTACCCCCTCGCCGTGGAGGTCCACGGCGGCCCCCACCGGATGTGGTCGACCACGGGCTCGATGTGGCACGAGTTCCAGACGCTGGCCGCCCGCGGCTACGTCGTCTTCTGGTGCAACCCCCGCGGGTCGTCGGGGTACGGCGAGGCGTGGATGCGCAGCATCGAACGCGACTGGGGCGACGTCACCCTCGAGGACGTGATGGCCGGCACCCGGGCGGTCGCCGACCGCGACTACGTCGACGAGGACAGCGCGTTCGTCACCGGGGGGAGTTTCGGCGGGTTCATGACCGCGTGGACGGTCGGCCACACGGACTTCTTCGACGGCGCCGTCGCCCAGCGCGGCGTCTACGACCTCACGGGGTTCTACGGCTCCACGGACGCCTACAAGCTCGTGGAGGGCGACTTCGACGCCGTCCCCTGGGCGGACGCCGAGTTCCTGTGGGAGCAGTCGCCGGTCGCGCACACCGACAAGGTCGACACGCCGACGCTCGTCGTCCACTCGGACAACGACTACCGGACGCCCGCGAACACGGCCGAACTGTTCTACCTCTCGCTGCGGAAGCAGGGTGTCGACACGCGGATGGTACGCTACCCCCGCGAGGGCCACGAACTCTCGCGGTCGGGCGAACCCGGCCACGTCGTCGACCGCATCGAGCGCATCACGCGCTGGTTCGACGGCTACAGCGACCACCACGACGCCGACCGCGCGCTCGACCGCGAGCGCGACGACGGCCTCACCGCCGGCGAGAACAGCGACGAGGGCGAGGGTGAGAACGAGAACGGCGACGAATCGCGCGACGCCGGTCTCCGGTCGTCTCTATAGCCGTCCGGGGGACGGTTTCCGACCCCCTTCTGGGGCCCAGTAATCGCCTGACTGGGGCGCGTCGTGGAGGTGAAAGAGAGGGGTCTGGTCAGTCGACGATGATGTCGGTGTCGTCGTCGACCGGCGTCGGCCCGGGGTCGGGCTCCTCGTCGGCGTCGTCGGGCTTCATCTCCGTCTCGTAGCGGTCGATCCAGTCCGCGAAACACTCGGGGCAGAGCCGCTGGCTGTCGATCTGGGAGCGGTCGACCGTCACCCGGACGGTCCGCGACAGCGGGTCGGCGACCGCCTCCCCGCAGTGGTGACACGGCTCCGCGTCGGCGTCGTCCTCGCTCATACCCGGCGACTCGCGGGCGAGCGTCTTGAACGTGGGGGTCACTGGCGGGCACACACGGGTTCACCGGGCCCGGAGCCTATGCCCCCGGCAGCCGGACGGTGACGTATGGCACTCGACCCCGGGCGCGTGAGCACCGTGACGTTCGACTCGTACAGCACACTCGTGGACGTCGACGCCGCCGAGCGCGCGCTCGCCGACCGCGTCCCCGACCCGGAGCCGGTCTCCCGGCTGTGGCGCTCGCGGTCGCTTTCGTACACGTTCGTCGCCAACCACGTGGACGCCTACCGGCCGTTCTACGAGCTGAACCGGGCGGCGCTCCAGTACGCGCTGGACGCCCACGGCCTCGACGACGTCTCGGCCGAGGAGCGCGACGAGATTCTCGCCGTCTACCACGAGCTCGACGTCTTCGACGACGTCCGGGACGCGGTCCAGCGGCTGCGGGCGGCTGGCTACGACTGCTACGTCGTCTCGAACGGCGACCCGGAGATGCTCGAGTCGATGGTCGCCCACGCCGACATCGGCGACCTCGTCGAGGACACCGTCAGCGCCGACGAGGTGGAGACGTTCAAGCCGGCCGCCGAGCTGTACCGGCACGCCGCGGCCCGGACCGGCACGCCAATCGACGAGATAGCGCACGCGACCGCCGCCTGGTTCGACGTGCTCGGCGCCCAGCACGCCGGCATGCAGGGCGTCCGCGTCGACCGGAAGGGCGACCCGTGGGAGCCGTTCGCCGGCGTCGACCCCGACCTGACCGTCGAGACGCTGAACGGCCTTGCGGACGAACTCGACGCCTGACAGGCGAGGTTACGCCTCGCTCGCGGGCGCTCGGACGGCTGGGTGGCCGGCGAACGCGACCAGCGCCGCCGCCGTTCCGAGGTTGAGCGCGACCGTCGGGCGGTAGAAGCCAATTGCCACCTCGACGGCCACCCAGACGGCGAGCGCGACCCCGGTAGCGGCGGCCACGAGCCAGCCCCGAGGGTGGCGGCGGTAGACGAGAGCGACAGTAGCGAGGGGCGCGACGCCGAACGCCACGAACAGCACGACGCCGGGACCGAGGAAGGTATCGAACGGCGTGGCAGCAAGCGGGGCCGTCGAGGCGCCGACGAGGCCTCCCGAGGGGTCGGCGACGAGCGCGGCGCCGCCGGCGAGTCCACGGACTGACAGCGACGACAGTACGACACACAGCCCCCACAGCGCCAGCGGCCGACCACGCACGATGCGTCCGAGCACGGCAGAACCTACGACTACGGGGGTGAAAACAGCGGCGCGGATTCCGTGCCGGCGGGAACCGCCGGCTGGCGCGCGAGCGGCGCTACGTCGTGCGGAACGCGCGGTCGCCGGCGTCGCCGAGGCCGGGAACGATGAAGCCCTCGTCGTTGAGGTGGTCGTCGATAGCGACCGTCAGCAGGTCGGCCTCCGGGAACTGGTCACCGACCCGCAGCAGCCCGTCGGGCGCGCTGACGGCCGACAGCACGAACAGGTCCTCGACGCCCGAGTCGGGCATCTCGTCGGTGACGTGGCCGAGGACGGTGCACATCGTCGACCCCGTCGCCAGCATCGGGTCGGCGACGATGACAGTGTCGTCCGCCGAGATCTCGGGCAGCTTCACGTAGTCGATGGTGATGGGGAACTCGCCCGCCTCGTCCATTCCGGCCTCCTCGTCGCGGCCGGCGCTGATGACGCCCTGCTTCGCGCGCGGGAACGCCTTCAGCAGCCCCTCCACGAACGGCGTCGCCGCGCGCAGGACGTTGATGATGACGACGTCGTCGAGGCCCTTCACGCTCTCGCCGGTGGTCTCGGTGAGCGGCGTCTCGATGGCCGTGAACTCGGTCTCCATCGCGCCGTCGATGATCTCGTACCCCGAGATGCGGCCGAGTTTCACCAGCCCCTTCCGGAAGCCCACCTGCTCGGTCTCGACGTCCCGGAGCCGGGACAGCGTGTGTTTCGCCAGCGAGTGCGTGATGACGTTCGCGTCGCCGCGGTCCTCGATGGTCATGTCTGGTATGCCGCCGCGCGTCGGCTTGAAACCTGCTATGCCGACCGGCCCGCGGCAGCCGCCGTGTTCCAGTGGCTACGGCGGGGCAGTAGTGGCAACAGCAACGGTCGTGGCAGTTGCTACGGGCACGCAACCCCCGAGTCCCGGACGCTCGGAGCGTCTAGCACGGTGGACGCCAGCACGCACCCGACAAGAGGTTTATGCGATGGCGGCCTAGACAGTCCAATCATGGAGGAGAGCGTCGCCGGGTTCAAACAGCGCGGCACGTGGGGCGACGTGGTCGAGCACGGGGAACGAATCACCATCGCGCTCCGGGAGGCTGACGCCGACGACGAGTATCCCGACGCGTTCGAAGCGTGGGACAACTGGCGGCCGAAGTCCCACGAGCGAATCGAGGAGGAGGTCAGCGAGAAGACCGCCGACCAGGCCAGCGTCGCCGAGGGCGAGGGCGAGAAGGCGGGGAAGTCCGCCGACGAGGACCTCCAGACGGCGGGCGAGCAGCTCTCGGAGTCCTACGAGAAACTCGAGGAGGGCGAGAACGGTGACGCCGTCGAGAAGTGGCAGGACTCCCTGGGGCACGTCAAGCGCGCGGCCGACACCGCCGGCCGGAAGGCCCTGCGGAAGGTCGAGGACGCCGTCTACCGGAACGTGATGACGCAGGTCGCGCCGTACTACTTCGACAACGACCTCGTGTCCGCGAACGTCCAGCGCGTCCGCAGCCAGGAGGAGTTCGCCTTCGAAGTGAACGTCAACGACGACGACCTCAAGGACGCCGTCCGCGAGCACCTCGAGTCCTTCGACGAGGACATCGACCGGTGGCACGTCGACACCGAGCGCGAGACGGAGGCCGCAGAGGCCGCCGAAGGCGTCGAACCCCCGGAACAACGCGAGGACGCGAAGTCCACGACGAACTGACCGCCGGCCACCCCACCGCTTGCAGTCGCGCGCAGTCGCCAGCCGATGGTACCGGCGGGCTGGCGGTGTGTCGGTAGGCTCTTTGCTCGTCCCCACGGAATCACGGACAATACACGATGGTTGGTGCTGGACTGGCGACGCTCGGCGTCGCCGCGCTGGCGAGCCTGTTCATGGCGTGGGCCATCGGCGCCGGGTCCTCGGGGTCGACGCCGTTCGCGCCCGCCGTCGGCGCCAACGCGATTACCGTCATGCGGGCGGGGTTCGTCGTCGGCATCCTCGGGCTCGCCGGCGCCGTCTTCCAGGGCGCGAACGTCTCGGAGGCGGTCGGCAGCGAGCTCGTCGTCGGCGTCACCCTCTCCCCGCTGGCCGCGACGACGGCACTGTCGACGGCCGCGATTCTCGTCGCCATCGGCGTGTTCGCCGGCTACCCGATAGCCACCGCGTTCACCGTCACGGGCGCCGTCGTCGGCACCGGGCTGGCGATGGGCGGCGGCGCCGCGTGGCCGAAGTACCGACAGATCGCGGCGCTGTGGGTTCTCGTCCCGTTCGTCGGCGGCGGCACCGCGTACGTCACCGCGCGCGGCCTCCGGGACATCGGCCGGGACCGCGTGCTCGTCCCGCTGCTGGCGGGCGTCGTCGGCGTCATCGTCGCGAACATCCAGTTCGCGTTCCTCGGCGGCCCCGGGGAGGGCCAGTCGCTCGCGCAGACCGCCGCCGCGGGCGCGCTCGGGAGCACGAGCCTGGCCGCGCAGGCCGGCGTCACGCTGGCGTTCGCGGCGCTGGTCGCGGCCGCCCTCTACCGGGACGTCGCCGGCGACCCCGAGCGCGGCCAGCGCCACTTCCTGCTGGCGCTGGGCGGCCTCGTCGCGTTCTCCGCGGGCGGCAGCCAGGTGGGGCTGGCCGTCGGGCCGCTGCTGCCGCTGGTCGGCGACGAGGTGCCGCTCGTGTACGTGCTGCTCGGCGGCGGTATCGGGCTGCTCGTCGGCTCGTGGACCGGCGCTCCGCGGATGATCAAGGCGCTCGCGCAGGACTACTCCTCGCTGGGGCCGCGGCGCTCCATCGCCGCGCTCATCCCGAGTTTCGCCATCGCGCAGTCAGCGGTCTTCTTCGGCATCCCGGTGTCGTTCAACGAGATTATCGTCTCCGCTATCGTCGGCTCCGGGTACGCCGCGGCCGGCGGCAGCGGCGGCGGCGTCAGCGGCCGGAAGATGCTGTTCACGGTGCTTGCGTGGGTGGCGTCGCTGGTGCTCGCGCTGGCCGTGAGCTACGGCGTCTTCGCGGGCGTCGACGCCCTCATCTAGGTGGGGCCAGCCAGCAGGCGCGCGCTCGCCGCGGCCGCGGCCCGGCCGGCTGCGGCGACGGCGACAGCGCCGGCGACTGCGACGACGACGCCGAGTGCGGCGGCGCCGAGCGCGGCCTGCAGCGTGTCGACCGTCCAGACGCCGGCCGCCCCGACGTAGAACTCGGGGTGGTCGTACAGGAACGGCGTCGCGAGCAGCGCGACCGAGACCGTCAGCCACGTCACGACGGCGGTGAATCCGGCGACGCCGACGGCGAACCGCACGAGCAGGTAGCCCGTCGCGCGGTAGCTGTCCAGACAGAACAGTTCGGCGCGAGCCGTAGCAAGCAGGCCGCCGTCGACTGACGGCGACGCCAGCTCGGGGGTCGGTGTGTCGTACACCCGGGCCGTGAGCGCGGCGTCGGCGACCGCCACCCGGCGTGCGACAGCGGCGCCGCCGGCGAGCACGAACGCGCCGACGACGAACACGAGCAGCGAGACACCGGCGGACACGGCGGCCGCGAGCAGTGTGAAGTACGCGACGCCGAGCGGGAACGACCCGAGGAGGTACAGCGGGGACCGGATGACGTCGAGCGGACGGAGGGACATGCAGGCGAGCCGACAGCGACGAGCCACCTAAATCCCGGGGCGCTGTCGCCGGACGAGAAGCGTGGCGCGGTCGGCGCCGGTGGTGGCGCCGCTCGCTTCGGGTTACGCGTCTTCGGCGTCGCCCTCGGCCGTCAGCGCCTCCGCCTCGGGGTCGACGGCGTCGTCGGCGGGCACCCGCTTCACGCGCGCCTTCATGATGCGTGTGTTCTCGACGTGTTCGACCGTGAGCTCGACGTTCTCGAAGCGGAACGTCTCGCCCTCTTCGACCAGCCGGCCGGCGCGGTTGAAGATGAATCCCGCGATGGTCTCGAACTCCTCGCCCTCCGGCAGGTCGATTTCGAGAGCCTCGTTGACCTCCTCGATGTTCACCTCACCGCGCACCCGGACCGTGTCGTCGTCGACGAAGTCCAGCGGGAGTTCCTCCTCGCCCTCCAGAATCTCGCCGACGATCTCCTCGGTGATGTCCTCGGTGGTGAGCAGGCCCTCCGTCGTCCCGAACTCGTCGATGACGACGACCAGCTGCACGCGCTCGTCCTGCATCTCCTGGAGGAGGTCGTCGACGTTCTTCGACTCGGGGACGTGCAGGGTCGGCTCGATGAGGTCGTCCAGCTCGACGTCCTCGGTCTCCCCGTAGAGGTACTCGCGGACGAGATCTTCGAGGCTGACGACGCCGATGACGTTGTCGAGCTCGCCGTCGTAGACGGGCACGCGCTCGTGGCCAGCCTGCGTGCACGTCTGGATGGCCTCCTCGATGGTCGCCTCCTTCGAGACGGCGACCATGTCCAGCCGCGGCGTCATCACCTCCTTGGCGATGGTGTTGTTGAACCGGAAGATGCGCTGGAACATCTCCCGCTCGTCCTCCTCGATGACGCCCTCGCGCTCCCCGGTCTTGATCATGTCCTGAATCTCGGAGCGCGTGACGTAGCTCGTCTCGATGGCCGCCCGGCCGCCAGTGACCTGATTGACGACTCGCGTGAGGTAATCGAACGTGACGACCAGCGGGTACAGCAGGCGCTCGCTCCACTTCAGCGGCCCCGCGATGGACAGCGCCCACGACTCGGTGTTCTCGACGGCGTAGGACTTCGGCGCGCTCTCACCGAACAGGAGAACGAGCGCGGTGATGCCGAACGTCGCCGCGACCACCGCCTGGCCCTGAGACATGTAGTAACCGAGCAACCCGGTCGCGATGGAGGACATCGCGATGTTCACGAGGTTGTTGCCGACGAGAATCGTCACCAGCAGCCGGTGTGGATCCTCCTTGAGGTCCGCGACCGTCTTCGCGCCTGGCATGTCGTCCTCGACGAGCGCGTCGATGCGGTGGCGCGCGAGCGAGAACATCGCGATCTCCGAGGAGGAGAAGAACGCCGACAGCACCATCAGCACCGCCAGCGTCGCCACACCGGCGGCGACGATGACGTTCTGTCCGAGGTCAACGCCGAGCACCGACACTGAGAGCGGCGACAGCAGTGGAGAGCCCATTAGTCAAGTAGAGGGTCTTACCTCCCGGCCGTTTAATGCTTTGCTCACCGAAGCCGCGGTGACCGCCGCGGGCGAAGCGTTTACCCGGGTTTCCGGCGAACACCCCGCACATGAGTGCAGCAGAAGCGCCGCCGCGGCCGCCGCACAGTGACGCCCACATCACGCTCTACCGGCTGCAGGCGTGTCCGTTCTGCGAGCGCGTCGTCCGCCGCCTCGACGAACTCGGGCTGGAGTACCAGTCGCGGTTCGTGGAGCCGATGCACGGCGACCGGGACGCAGTCAAGCGCATCGTCGGCGCGCGCACCGTGCCCGCCATCGTCGACGACGAGACGGGCGTGGCGATGGCCGAGAGCGCGAACATCGTCGACTACCTCGACGCCACCTACGGGGGTGGGGAGTGATGGAACTGGACTTCGACGTCGTCGACCTCCCCGAGGCGGACCACGTCCCCGAGGGCGAGCAGGCGCCGGACTTCACGCGCCCGCTGGTGAACGACGAGTACTGGGAGGACGTCTCGCTCTCGGACCTGCTCGCCGAGGGGCCGGTCCTGCTGGTGTTCACGCCGATGGACGGCGCGTTCCCGACGACGTACGTCTACAACGAGCTCCGCGACCGGGGCGTCGACGAGCACGCGCAGGTCGTCGGCGTCTCCGTCTCGTCGCCGTACGAGCACAAGACCACCATCGAGGAGCGCGGCATCGAGCAGTTCGAGGGCATCTTCAGCGACCCGCAGGCGGGCGTCGCCGAGGCCTACGGCGTCGTCAACGACCTCGACGGCATGGCTGGCGTCGTCGAACACCGCCCGTCGACGTTCGTCGTCGCCGAGGACGGCACCGTGGAGTACGCCTGGACGGCCGAGCAGTGGCCGGACTTCCCGGACTACGACGAGCTGGAAGCCGCGCTCGAAGCCCTGTAATCGGCGCCGAAACAGTTATTTCCGCTCGCAGTGGACCGGGAAGCGTGACTGCCTCGGACGCCGTCCACCCGCTGTTCTTCCTCGTCGTCGCCCTGGTCAGCGCCGTCATCGGCCTGTTCGTCGCAGGCGTCCTCGGCGCCGTCGTGCTCACGGTTCTCGGTCTCGCGGTGTACGCGACGACCGTCAGCGACCTCGACGCGGGCGGCGAGGACTGACCGTCGACCTGTAACGCTTTTTCCCGGCCAGTGCCTCCCACTGGTACGATGGTCACCGAGGACGCACTCGACGAGGCCGCCGCGGCGCTCCGCGACGGCAGGCTGGTCGTCTACCCGACGGAGACGGTGTACGGCCTCGCCGCGGACGCCCTCGACCCGGCCGCCGTCGAGGCAGCGTTCGAGGCGAAACGGCGCCCCAGGGAGAAGCCGCTGTCGTTCGCGTTCCCCGACCCCGAGGCCGCACTGGAGCACGTCGACGTCGACGAGACCGAGCGCGTGTTCCTGGCCGAGTTCCTCCCCGGACCGGTCACGGTGGTCTGCGAGAAGCGTGACTCGGTCCCGGACGTGCTGACTGGCGGCCGGGACCGCGTCGGCGTGCGCGTGCCCGACAGCGACGTGGCGCTGGCGCTGCTCGACCGGGTCGCGCCGATGACGGCGACGAGCGCGAACGTCTCCGGCGAACCGAGCGTCACCCACCCCGACGACCTCGACCCCGAGTTCGTCGACCGGGTCGACGCCGTCTTGGACGCCGGCGAGACTCCGGGTGGGACCGGGAGCACGGTGGTCGACGTGGAGCGCGGCGAGATTCTGCGGGAGGGCGCAGTCGGCGACGCCGTCCGGGAGTGGCTCGCCGAGCACGCGTAGACCCCGTTCGCGGTCCCGGTTCTTCTTCAACCGTCGCCGAACGACAAAAGCGAGCCGAGCGTGCGCGTCTTCGTCCCGCACTCCTCGCGGTACTCGCACGCCCCGCATTTCGCGTCGTCGTGGATGCGTGGCGGCGGCCCGTCGATGCCGCGAGCGGTCCGGAGCGCCCGGCGGTACGCTGCCTTCTTCCGGGTCGTGAGGTCGACGCGGCGGACGACGCCGTGGCGGGCGTACTCCACGAACGCGTGGTCGACGCGCGTCTGCTCGCGCCACGACAGCGCCTTCGCGGCGGCGGTCGCGCGCACTGCCTGTGGCTCCCAGACCCCCGCTTCGGGTGGGCTGCCGGGGGTCACCAGGGAGGGCGCGAGGGGGTCGTGGTGGACTTTCGCTGCGCGGCCGTGTGCGTCCTTCCCACGCAGGAATACGGCGGTCTCGGCCGGCGAGGAGACGTCGTGTCGGTCGCGGCTGACGGCGAGGTTCGACCGGAACTCGGGGGGTTCGACGGCGAGGTCGTAGGTGGCGAGTGCGGCGTCGGAAGCGACCGCGAGCGCGTCGTACTGGCCCGCGAGCGCCCGGGCCGTCTCGTGGACCGGCGGCGGACTGCGGTCCGTGTCGTCGCGGCGCGCGTAGTAGAGCTGCCGGGGGCAGTACGCCGCCAGCGCGAGGTCGCTGAACGGGACGGAGTCCGGGGCGGGCGCTAGCTGGCGGTCGTCGGTGTCGGCGTCGCGGGCGGACTCGGGCGCGGATTCGGGTGCGGCCACGGCACGGCGTGGTCCCGGCCTCGTACTTGAACGTTCGCGGGCCCCTACTGGCGACTGCGGGTGAGCCACCAGTTCTCGACGGTCTCGGCGACGCCGACGAGGTGGGCCTGCCCGAACACGGCGACGACGAGCGCGCCCAGCGAGTTGTACATGAAGTCCTTGACCGTGTCGTCGAGGCCGTGCTGGGCCAGCGGCATCTCGAGGCCGGTCGCCGTCGAGAGCACGTCGAGGCCGAACTCGAAGAGCTCCCAAACGACGCCGAACGAGAGCACGACGACGAAGATGTAGACGAACGCGACCTCGCTGGGGAGCGTGATGTCGTCGTGGTGGAGGTCGATGGCGCGCGCGACCGTGTACCCGGCGCCCGCGATCAGCGACGCCGACAGCGAGTGCGTGACGTGGTCCCACCACGAGATGTGGGCGTACAGCCCCGAGGAGCCCAGCGAGTGGAGGAACGCGGCCGCCGAGATCCAGAGCACGAGCCAGGGGTCCATCGGGAGGTCGTAGTTGCGTTCGAGGAGGGCGGGGAGGAACGTGACGAACAGCGTGATGGAGCCGTTCACGACCGCTTTCGAGTTCCCCTGCAGGAAGCCGTACGCGACCATGCCGACGAGCACGGTCTGCATGGCGCGCGTGAGACGCCGCTGGTTCCCGACCGACGGCCGCGGGAGCAGCGTCATCGGCGCATCACCCGGTCGAAGGCGCGGCGGAGCCAGCGGTCGCGCCGCCGGAAGTACGCGTCGAACATGATGCCGGCGGCGAAGCCGGCGAGGGTCATCCAGAGGAACTCGGTCATCAGCGCCTCGTTCGTGGTGAGGAAGTCGGTGCCGAGATACTGGTCGGCGTTCCACCGGAAGACCGCCCACGCGGCGCCGGACGCGAGCGTCGTCATCACGACGAGCACGACCGCGAACCAGTGGGTGACCTCCATCGACGTGAACAGGTGGAGTTCGACGACGACGACGAGCGCGACGGCGGCCAGCGAGAAGTAGACGGCGAACGTCCCGACGGTGCCGCCGAACAGACCGCGGACGAGTATCGGGAGCAGCGCGACGACCAGCAGCTCCCACGGCAGCATCACGCGCCACGACCGGAGTGCGGCGGGCGGGACGAGGACGATGGCGCCGACGGCGGCGACGAACAGCATCCACTGCTGGTCGAAGTCGAGGACGCTGTCGACGAACACGCCTGCGAGCACGGCGACCAGCAGCCACGCGATGACGGCGTTCACGAGGCTGTCCCGGAACAGACGGTCGAAGACGTCTTCGGCGGATCGGACGTCGAGCAGGTCTTCGACCGACTCGACGCCGTCGGGGCCGCCGTCTGTGCCGTCACCATCGCTCATTGGTTGCCTACGTGGCGCGAGGCTGACTTAAACCCGGTGGCGTCGGCAGCCGGCGGCGGACGGGCGCAGGCAGACGGGTTCGGGCGGGCGGAGTACGAGCGGAGGTGTGTCGGCGGCTGCGTTCCCGGGCGTCAGAGGTCGACGTCCGTCTCCTGGCCCTCGGTGGCGTCGTCGAGGCCGTCCTCGTGGACGGTGGCGGTGAGGCGTTCGGTGAGTTCGCGGTCGCGGAGCGCGTTCTCGAACTCGGCGCGGTAGCGGTCGTTGACGCGCTGGATCTCGTTTCTGACGCGGAGGACGCCGAGCGCGGTTTCGGCGTCCTCGGGGTCGGCGTCGATGGCGTCGACGACGGTGGCGAGGTCGGGGTCGGTGGGGTCGTCGGCGGCGGCACGGACGTCGTCGAGGGCGACCGGCGCGTCGTCGTCGCGGACGAGGTGGAGGTCGAGTCGCGCGGCGCGGATTGTCTCCGGATCGGCGGCGTCGTCGTCGAGTTCGCCGGCGATGTCGGCGTCGCTGTCGCCAGCGTAGAACTGGCGGACGACGGTGGTGAGGGCGTCCGTGTCGAGGTCGGTGCGGAAGTCGAGGCGGTCGCGCATGGTGGCGACGGTGTCGTTGAGGCGGTCCTCGACGTCGGTCTCGGAGGCGAGGGAGCCGTGGCTGTCGGCCTGGGACTCCGTGACGGTGTCGTCGTCGGCGACGCTCTGGAAGATGTCACGGAGTTCCTCGGTCTTCTCGTCCATTGCGGTAGTGCGAACGTCTGTGCTCCCGAGTGCAAATGTCTGACGCCTGGTCCACCAGTCCGTAAACCGCGGAATTGAAAGTGGTTGACGGGCGAGGAGGAGCCATGAGTGTCGAGACAGACGGCGTGGAACTGGTCGGCGACGAGACCGTCGAGAACATCGCCCGTGCCGCCGTGTTCGCGGCGCTCACGGGCGCGATGGCGTACGTGTCGTTCCCGAACCCCGTCTCGCCCGTCCCGGTGACGATGCAGGTGCTGGGCGTGTTCCTCGCGGGCCTCTACCTCGGTCCGGTCTGGGGCGGCGCCTCCATGTCGCTGTACGTCGCCGCGGGCGCCGTCGGCGCACCGATCTACGCCGGCGGCGGCGCCGGCCTCGGGAGCCTGCTCGGACCGTTCGGCGGCTACCTCTGGGCGTACCCGGTGGCGGCCGCGCTCACCGGCCTCGTCGCGCACGGCACGAGCGGTCTCGTCGACCCCCGGCAGGTCGGCGTCCCGCGGCTGGTCGCAGCGATGGTCGCGGGCACCGTCCTCATCTACGCCGGCGGCACCGTCGGGTACGCCGTCGTCGAGAACGTCGGACTCGTGAAGGCGTTCGGCCTCGCAGCCGCGGCGTTCATCCCCGCCGAGGCGTTCAAGATTGCGGCCGCAATCGGCATAACGCGCAGCGACCAGCTGAACGCCGCCTGATGCTGTCGGTCCGCCGTCTCACCCACCGCTACGGGGATACCGTCGCCGTCGACGGCGTCAGCCTCGACGTCGCGGACGGCGAGTGCGTGCTGGTCGCCGGTGCGAACGGCTCCGGGAAGACGACGCTCGTCCGCCACCTCAACGGCCTGCTGGAGCCCGACGAGGGCGAGGTGCTCGTGAACGGCACGCCCGTCGACGAAGACGTCGTCGCCGCGCGGGCGAGCGTCGGCATGGTCTTCCAGGACCCCCGTGACGGCTTCGTCGGCGCGACCGTCGGTTCGGACGTGGCGTTCGGCCCCGAGAACCTCGGTCTCCCCCGCGAGGCCGTCGACGAACGCGTGACCGAAGCGCTGGAGGCGGTGGAGCTGGCGGGCCGACGCGACGAGCGCATCGGCGACCTCTCCGGCGGCGAGCAGGAACGGGTCGCCATCGCGGCGGCGCTCGCGATGCGCCCCGACCACCTCGTGCTGGACGAACCGTTCACGGGCCTCGACTGGCCGGCCCGCCAGTCCGTCCTCGACCGCCTGCGGGCGCTCCACGAGGCCGGCACGAGTCTCGTCGTGGTCACGCACGACCTCCGGGACGTCTGGGGGCTCGCCGACCGCGTCGTCGCGATGCGGGACGGCGAGGTGGCGCTGCGCGGCACCCCCGGCGAGGTCCGTGGCGACCTCACCGGCGTCGGGGTGCGGCCGCCGTGACGCTCGCGTACCGGCCGGGCGACGGCGTCCTCCACCGCCTCGACCCACGGTCGAAGCTGGCGTTGCAGGCGGGCTTCGCCGCCGCCGCGTTCGTCCACACGACGGCGCCCGGGCTGGCGGTGCTCACGCCGCTCGCCGTGTTCGCACCCCGGCTGGCCGGTGCGTCCGTGCGGGACGCCCTCGGCGAGTTCCGGGTGATTGCGCCGTTCCTGCTCGCCAGCCCGCTGGTCGCGGGGCTCAGGCTCGGCGAGCCGTGGTTCGAGGTCGCGCCCGCCGTCCACACCGCGCTGGCGTCCTACCGCGTCCTCCTGCTGTTGCTCGTGGCCGCCGCCTACGTCTACAGCACGCCGGTCCGCGACTCGCGGGCGGCCGTCCGCTGGCTCCTCCCCGGGAAGCTCGGGGCGGCCACGGGCGTCGGCGTCGCGCTCGTCTTCCGGTTCCTGCCGGTGCTCCAGGGCGACCTCGCGGCCCGCCGGGACGCCGTGAACGCACGGCTCGGCGGCGAACGCTCGCTACGGGAGCGCATCCGCCTCGTGGGGGTGGGTGGGCTCGGCCGCGCCCTCTCGCGGGCCGACCGGCTCGCGGTCGCGCTGCGCGCCCGGTGTTTCGCCTGGAACCCCACCAGCCCGCCGCTGTCGTACGGCCGCCGCGACTGGCTGGCGACCGGCGTCGCCGCCGCACTCGGCGCCGCCGCCGCGCTCGCGTGACAGACAGCCGAAACAAACGCCGAGCCCGTGGTCTCCCGGTTGACAACCTTTATGCGAATCCTGCCCACGCGTACTGGTATGTATTCGACCGTGCTGGCGCAGACGGGGGGCGAGGTCACCCGCCCCACGTTCTGGCGCATCAGCCACGTCGGCGAGGCCATGTTCTACGGGCTCGCCGCGATGGCCATCGCCATCCTCCTGTACGGCATCTACCAGCGGTTCGCCACGTACGCGACGGGGAGCGAGGACCCGACCGAGCGGCTGTCGAACCTCCCCGGTCGCGTGGTGGCGGCCGCGAAACTCGTCGCGTCCAACGAGAAGCAGTTCGACCGCGACCTGGTCGCGGGCCTGATGCACACGTTCATCCTCTGGGGCTTCCTGACGCTGCTCATTGGGACCACCATCCTCGCCATCGACATGGACATCTGGACGAAGGCGCTCGGCCAGCCCTCCTTCTTCGTCGGTGACTTCTACCTCTCGTACTCGCTGGTGATGGACGCGATGGGGCTGCTGTTCGTCGTCGGCGTCGGCGTCGCCATCTACCGGCGGTACTGGGTGCGCAACGAGCGCCTCTGGGGGAAGCACACGAGCCTCGAGGACGACGCGTTCGTGTGGACGCTGTTCCTGCTGGGCGTCGGCGGCTACCTCACCGAGGGCGTCCGCATCCTCGGCACCGGCCGGCCGGAGTTCGAGACGGTGTCGTTCGTCGGCTGGTTCGTCGCCGACGTACTGGCGGTCGCCGGCGTCGACGCGTCGATGGCGGCGTCGGCCTACCCCGTCGTCTGGTGGAGCCACTCGATTCTGGCGCTGGCGTTCGTCGCCGCGATTCCGTACGCGAAGCCGTTCCACATGATCTCCAGTTACGCGAACCTCGTGGCGCGCGACGAGGACGCCGGCCGCCGGCTGCCGCGCGTCCCCGAGGACGCCAGCCCCGAGGAGATCGGGCCCTCCGAGATCGAGGACTTCTCGTGGAAACAGCTGCTCGACCACGACGCCTGCACGAAGTGCGGCCGGTGTTCGTCGGCGTGTCCGGCGAAGGCCGCCGGCCGCCCGCTGGACCCCCGGGACGTGATTCTCGACCTGAAGTCCTACCGGGAGGGCCTGGAGTCCGGCGAGCGCGAGGAGGTCGACATCGTCGCCGACGGCGGCACCTCCGTTATCGACGCGGAGACGATGGAGTCCTGCATGTCCTGTATGGCGTGTATGGACGCCTGCCCGGTGGACATCGAGCACGTCACGCAGTTCACGGAGATGAACCGCCGGCTCACGGAGTCCGGCCAGATGAACAAGAACGTCGAGGAGGCCGTCATGAACGTCTTCCAGAAGGGCAACACGTTCGGCGAACCCGACCGGAAGCGCCCGGACTGGACCGAGGAACTCGACTTCGAGGTGCCCGACGCCCGCGAGCAGGACGTCGAGTACCTCTGGTACGTCGGCGACTACCCGAGCTACGACGAGCGCAACCAGCACGTCGCGCGCTCCCTGGCGAAGGTCTTCGAGGCGGCCGGCGTCGACTACGGCATCCTCTACGAGGACGAGCAAAACGACGGCAACGACATCCGCCGCGTGGGCGAGGAGGGGCTCTTCGAGATGGTCGCCGAGGAGAACATCGAGGCGTTCCGCGAGTGCGACTACGAGAAGGTCGTCTGCACGGACCCGCACTCGTACAACACGTTCAGCAACGAGTACGACCAGTTCGGCTTCGAGGACGCCGATTCGGTCTACCACTACACGCAGGTCGTCGAAGACCTCGTGAACCGGGGCGCGCTCGGGCTCTCGGGCACGGAACTCGACGACACCGTCACGTACCACGACCCCTGCCACCTCGGCCGGTACAACGGCGAGTTCGAGGCGCCCCGGGAGGTCGTGCGCGCAACGGGCGTGACCCTCGACGAGATGCCGCGGAACCGCAGCGATTCGTTCTGCTGCGGTGGCGGCGGCGGCGGCCTCTGGATGGACTTCGACGAGGAGCCCAAGCCCAGCGAGGAGCGCATCCGGGAGGCGCTGGAGGACACCGACGCCGGGCCGGACGTCGACCGGTTCGTCGTCGCGTGCCCGATGTGCATGACGATGTACGAGGACGGTCGGAAGACCGGCGGCTACGAGGACGACATCGAGATCACGGACGTCACGGAGCTGCTCGTGGAGGCCATCGAGGCGAAAGACGGCGGCGCTGCGAGCGACGCCAGCGCCACGTCGGCGGCCGCCGACTGACCGGCCGACCTGTCCGCCGACCGAACAGTTTTCCGTCAGCCCTCCAACAGGACCGTATGGCCGACGGTTCGCTCAGACCCCGGGAAGTGCAGGCGTACGTCCACGACCGCGCTCAGGACGGCCTGCGGGGGGTCGCTGTCTACGACGGCGACGACCTCGACGTCAGGTACGCTCGCAGCGACCTCGAGGACGACGTCGCAAAACGCTTCGGCGCCGTCCACGAGTCGATTCGCGCGACGACCACGGCGCCCGAGGACGACCGCTGGGGGACGCTGGGGCCCGAACGCGCGAGCATCCAGATACGGGACGAGGCCGCCGTGATGCACCTCCGGCCGACCGGCGACGCCGCCGGCCAGCGCGGGATGCTCGTCGAACTGGATGCCCGCGTGGCGCAGTCGCTGACGGAGTTCGTCGCGTCAGTCCGCCGGGTCGCCTTCGGCGAGGCGTAGGCTCACTCCGCGAGCCACTCGTCGGCAAGCAGGCCGAACGCGTGGGCGTCGACGAGGTCGCCGTCGACGAAGTGGTCGTCGCGCAGCGTGCCCTCCCGCTGGAATCCGAGTTTCTCCAGAACGGCGATGGAGGCCGCGTTCGTCTCGAGGGCCCGCGCCGTCACCTTGTGGTAGCCACACTCCCGGAACGCGTAGTCCAGGAACAGTTCGGTGGCCTCCGTGACGTAGCCGTTGCCCTGGTGTTCGGGCAGCACCCAGTACATCATGTCGCCGGACTTCGGCGGCTCGCTCGTCCACGTGAACGCCACGACACCGACCCGGGTCGGCGCCTCGTCGCCGTCTGGCTTCTCGCAGACGAGGAAGTGCTGGTCGGCGTCGTCGACCAGCTCCGCGACGTCGTCGATGGTGTGGACGTCGGTGTCGGTCAGCGGCACGCGCACCTCGGGGTGGTTGCGGCCGCGCTGGAGGAACTCGTGGTCCTCGTCCTCGATGGGGTGCAGGGACACCCGCTCGCCGGTGGTGAACGCTGGACCGGGCATACCCCAGACTTGCACGGACGGCCAGTTATAGCCTCGCTGAACCGAATTCCTGTTCGCGCGCCGTCAGTTCAGCCACTCGCGGGCGAGCAAGCCGTACGTGAACATGTCCTCGCGCTCGCCGTCGACGACCGCGTTCTCGCGGCGTCGGCCCTCCTGCTGGAACCCGAGTTTCTCCAGCGCGCCGGCCGACGCCTCGTTCGACGCGAGCACCCGGGCGGTCACCTTGTGGAACCCGCACTCCCGGAACGCGTAGTCCAGGAACAGTTCGGTGGCCTCCGTGACGTAGCCGTTGCCCCGGTGCTCGGGCGCCACCCAGTACATCAGGGCGCCGCGCTCGCCCTCCTGGTGGACGTACGCGAATGCCACCTCGCCGACCGGCGTCGGGTCGTCGCCGTCCTCGTCGTCCACGCTGCTCGCGGGTCCTGCGTCCCCGCTCGCGTTTTCGGTGGACTCACTTCGTTCGTCCACGCAGATGAGGAACCGGTAGTCGTCCTCTTCGACCGACTCGGCGACGTCACCGAGCGTCCGGATGCGGGTGTCGGTCAGCGGCACCCGCACGTCGGGATGGTTGCGGTAGCGCTGGATGAACTCGTGGTCCTCGTCCTCGATCGGGTGGAGGGAGACGGCGTCGCCCTCCGCGAACGCTGGGCCGGGCATACCCGGACAAGGCACCCACGGAGAGTTAGGTGTTCGCTGAAGGGGATTTCACTCGGAAACCCGAGAGGTCTGCTACCACTCGGTGAGGGCTTCGGCGCCGTGCGAGCGCACGAGCACCGCGACGAAGGTGGCGACGCCGGTGAGCGCGAACGCGCCGCCGACGTAGAACGCCCACTCGATGCCGAACTGGCCCATCAGCCAGCCGCCGAGCACGGGCGCGAGCACGCTGCCCGGCCGCCAGACGAGTTCGCGGATGCCGAACGAGGAGGCGACCCCCTCGCCGTCGATGCCCTCGTCGGCGAACAGCGCCATGCTCGCGGGCTCCCGGAAGGAGTCGGCGACGCCGAGCAGACCGTTGACCGCCAGCAGCGGGAGGAACGCCGGGGAGAGTTCGCCGAGGAAGGGCGCGGAGGCGGCCAGCCCGAGCGCGTTCCCGACGGCGGGCGTGAACGGGACGAGCATCGCGACGACGCCGTAGCCCGCGCCGCCGGCGGCGACGAACAGCGACCGACCGAAGCGGTCGGAGAGCCGGCCGGTGTGCGGCTGGCAGAGCATGTTCGTGAACTTCTCCGCGCTGAGCACGACGGCGAGCACGACGCCGGTGTACGCCAGCCCGCCCCGGGAGGCTTCGAGGCCGGCGTAGACGGCGACCCACGACCGGACGAGGGTGACGGCGACGGCGTACTGCGCGCGGAAGCTGGTGAGGGTGAGGATGCGACGGTTCACGGCGAGGTCGCTGAACGGGAACCCCCGGATGCGGGTGTCGTCGGCGTCGAGCAGGAACCAGACTGCGACGAAGGCGACGACGAACAGCACCGCGAGCACGTAGAAGACGGGCTCGAAGCCGTAGAGGTCGTAGAGCACGCCGGCGGCGCCGAACCCGAACAGGGAGGCGGCGAACCGCCAGGCGTTGGCCTTCCCGATGTAGTTCGCGCGGGTGCCTTTCGAGGCGAGTTCGCCGACCAGCGAGAGACTCAACAGCCCCATGCCGGTGGCGAGGATGCCCTGCCCGCCGCGCACGGCGACGAGCTGCCAGGACGTGCCGACGAGCGTGAACGCCAGCGAGACGACGACGCCGAACCCGAGCAGGCCGAGGAAGATGGCGCGTTTGTCGTAGCGGTCGCCGGCCCACGCGAGCGGCACGACGACGAGCGCCTGGGTCGCCGTGAACCCCGTGTAGAACAGCCCGATCATGAGGTCGGAGGCGACCAGTTCGTTGGCGTACTTCGGGAGCAGCAGGGCGAGCGCGCTGAACCCGAAGCCGCCGGCGAACCGCGAGACGTACAGCGAGTAGAACTGCAGTTGGTCCCGGTCCACACTCGCGGGTGGGCCAGCCCCGTCAAGGCCGTTGCGGATTCCCCGTAGCCGGCAGGGTTTGCCGGCAGTTCCGGGCCAGCGGCGGCACTCCGACCCGCCGGGAACGCGCGGGAAGATGTTCGGGTGAAGGGGCTTGCGGCGGTGTTGCCTACCTCCGGGTATGCACCAGCGCGCCGGCCGTCGGCCAGCCGAGCGTGGCGCCAGCAGGACGGGTGAGTGGCGGTGAGCCAGTGCGCGCTCTGCGACCTCCCGACGCCCGACCCGCCGGTCACCGACGGCGGCGTCGACGGCGAGTACTGCTGCCGTGGCTGTCTGGAGGTCGGCCGCCGGCTCGACGACGTCTCGGCCGCCGACCCCGACGACCTCGACAGGACCGACGTGAGCGACGACGCGAGCGGCCGCGACGTGCCCGAGAGCGCCGAGACCGCTTACCTCGACGTCGACGGCCTCCACTGTTCGGCCTGCGAGCTGTTCCTCGAGGACGAGGCGGCGAGCACGGACGGCGTCCACGACGCCGACGTGAGCTACGCGACGGACGCCGCCCGCGTGGCCTACGACCCGGAGACCACCGACCCCGCCGACCTGCCCGGCATCTTCGACCGGCTGGGGTACGGCGCGTCGCTCCCGGACGACGAGAGCGAGGCGGCGGGAGCCAGCGGGTCCGAGGGGTGGCTCGGCGACGACCTCCGGGTGGTCGTCGGGAGTCTGCTCGGGATGGTCGTGATGCTCGGCTACGGGCTCGTGCTGTACGGCTCCTACCTCGACCTCGCGCCGACGACCGAACTCGGGGTGCTCGCCGCCACGCTCGCGCTCGGCACCGTCTACTGCGCGGTGACGTTCGGGCTCGTGTTCGGGCTGCTCGAAGCGGTGGCGCTGCTCGCCGTGCTCCAGAGCGTGTCGTTCGCGGCCATCCTCAACGCCGACGCGCTCTCCGTCGGGAGCGTCGTCCCGGTCGTCGCCGCGCTCGCCACCGTCGTCGTCTTCTACACCGGCCGGCCGTTCCTCAGGGGCGCGTACGTGAGCCTGCGCGCCGGCCGCCCGAACATGGACCTGCTCGTCGCGCTCGCCGTGCTCGCAGCGTGGGGGTACTCGGTGGTGGCGTGGGCGGCCGGCAGCGCGCACGTCTACTTCGACGTCGCCGTGATGGTGGTGCTCGTCGTCACGCTCGGCAACCGCATCGAGGAGCGCGTGAAGGCCCGCGCCGTCTCCGGCCTGTCGGCGTTCGCCGCCGCGCGCGTCGACGAGACCCGCAGGCGGACCGGCGACGGCGCCACCGAGACCGTCGCCGTCGACGACCTCGAGACGGGCGACGAGGTCGTGGTGCGCGCCGGCGAGCGCGTCCCCGTCGACGGCACCGTCGCCGAGGGCGCTGCGGCCGTCGACGAGTCCCTCGTCACGGGCGAGTCCGTCCCGGACACGAAGCGGCCCGGCGACGGGGTTGTCGGCGGCACCGTCGTCACCGACGATGCGCTCGTCGTCGAGGCGGGCGAGGGCGCCGGGTCGACGGCCGCCCGGCTGGTCGACCTGCTGTGGGACATCCGGAGCTCGCGGCCGGGCGTCCAGCAGGTCGCCGACCGGCTCGCCGCCGTCTTCGTCCCGCTCGTGGTGGTGGTCGCCATCGCCACGGCCGCCTACTACCTCTGGGCGGGTGCCGGCGTCGCGGCCGCCGTGCTCACGGGCGTCGCGGTCCTCGTCGTCTCCTGCCCGTGCGCGCTCGGGCTCGCCACGCCGCTGGCCGTGTCGGCGGGCGTCCGGGAAGCGCTCGACGCGGGCGTGGTCGTCACCGACGCCGGCGTCTTCGAGCGCGTGCGGGACGTCGACGCCGTCGTCCTCGACAAGACCGGGACGCTCACGACGGGGGAGATGGCCGTCGAGGACGTGACGGCGGCCGACGGCACCGAGACAGAGACCGTGCTCGCGCGAGCGGCGGCCGTCGAACAGTTCTCCACGCACCCGGTCGCCGAGGCCGTCACCGACCGCGCCGACCCGCCGGACGCCGAGGTGACCGACTTCGACCGGAAACCGCGGGGCGTCGCCGGCACTGTCGACGGCGACCGCGTGCTCGTCGGTCACCCGGAGTTGTTCGCTGACTGGGCCGTGCCCGGGACAGTCCGGGACGCCGTGGCGGCGAGCGAGGGCGTGCCCACAGTCGTCGGCTGGGACGGCGAGGCGAAGGGGGTACTCGCCGTGGCCGACCAGCCCCGCGAGGAGTGGCTACCGGTCGTCGAACAGCTCGCGGCTGAAGGCCGTGACGTGGTCGTGCTGACGGGCGACGACCCCGAGGCCGCTGCGCCGTTCCGCGACCACGACGCCGTCGCGGACGTGTTCGCCGGCGTCCCGCCCGAGGGGAAGGCACAGACGGTGCGCGCGGTCGGCGACAGCGAGGACGCGACGGTGGCGATGGTCGGCGACGGCAGCAACGACGCGCCCGCGCTCGCCGCCGCCGACCTCGGCGTCGCGATGGCGTCCGGCACCGAACTCGCCGCCGACGCCGCCGACGCCGTCGTCACCGGCGACCTCGACGCCGTCCCCGAGCTGTTCGGGCTCGCTGACGCCACCCGGTCGCGCATCCGCCAGAACCTCGGCTGGGCGTTCACGTACAACGCCGTCGCCGTCCCGCTGGCCGTGGGCGCGCTGCTGAACCCGCTGTTCGCGGCCGTGGCGATGGCGGCCTCCAGTCTGGTCGTCGTCGGGAACTCCGCCCGGCCGCTCCGGGGCGGCCTGCTGTCGGGCCTAGTCGCCCCCGAGGGCGAGTAGCGGCCACGGGCGTCGGTTCCGCGAACCCTTTTGCCGCGCCGCCCGGAGGAGCCGGTATGGACCACCTCACGCACCGCCCCCGGCGGCTCCGCCGGGACGGCGTCCGCGACCTCGTCTCGGAGACGAGCCTGTCGCCATCGGACTTCGTCGCGCCCGTGTTCGTCGACGCGACGACCGAGGAGCGCCAGCCCATCGAGTCGATGCCCGGCCACGAGCGCGTCCCGCTGGACGACGCCGTCGCCCGGGTCGAGGAAGTCCTCGAGACGGGCGTGGAGGCCGTCATGCTCTTCGGCATCCCCGAGGCCAAAGACGAGGTCGGCAGCCGGGCGTACGCCGAGGACGGCGTCGTGCAGGAGGCCACGCGACGCATCACGAGCGAGACGGACGCCTACGTGATTACCGACGTCTGCCTCTGCGAGTACACGAGCCACGGCCACTGCGGGGTTCTCACGAGCGAAGCGAGTGAGCGCATGGAAGAGCGTTGCTCTTCCAACGTGCTCGAAGACGACGCCGCCGAGGACCCCGACCTCACGGTGGACAACGACGAGACGCTCGAGTTGCTCGCGAAGACCGCCGTCTCGCAGGCCGAGGCCGGAGCCGAAATGGTCGCGCCGTCCTCGATGACCGACGGGATGGTCGGCGCCATCCGGGTGGCGCTGGACGACGCGGGCTTCTCGGACGTCCCCATCATGAGCTACGCCGCGAAGTACGAGTCCGCGTTCTACGGGCCGTTCCGGGACGCCGCCGACGGCGCACCGGCGTTCGGCGACCGCCGGCACTACCAGATGGACCCCGCGAACCGCCGCGAGGCGGGCCGCGAGGTGGCGCTGGACGTCGAACAGGGCGCCGACGTCCTGATGGTCAAGCCCGCGCTGCCGTACCTCGACGTGGTGGCGGACGTGCGCCGCGAGTTCGACCGGCCGGTCGCCGCCTACAACGTCTCCGGCGAGTACGCGATGCTGCACGCCGCCGCCGAGCAGGGGTGGCTCGACCTCGACGCGGTCGCCCGCGAGAGCCTGCTGTCCATCAAGCGGGCGGGCGCAGACCTCATCGTCACGTACTTCGCCGAGGGCGTCGCCCGGTCGCTCTGAGCGACGGATGAGCTGGGTGGTCGCGTTCGGCGGACTCGCGCTCTCCTTCGGCGGCTTCGAGGCGCTGTCCCGGCTGCAGGACCGCCTCGGCCGGCCCAGCGAGAGCCTCGAAGCCCACGCCTGGAAGTGGCTGGTGCCGGCCGCCGTCGCCGGCTACGTCCTCGCCGTCGAGGGCCGGCCGCTCTCGTCCATCGGCTGGACGTTCGCCGGCCCGCTGCCGTTCGCGTACCACACCGCCGTCGGTTTCGCCGCGATGCTCGGCAGCGCCATCCTCCTCTCGCCGCTCTGGGAAGCGCTGGGCACCGCAGAGGCGATGGAGGACGGGATGGCGGCGTTCGCGGACTTCTCGGTGGCCGAACGGCTGTTCGTCGCCGGGACGGCCGGAATCACCGAAGAGGTCCCCTACCGGGGGTACGCCGTCGAGCGCGTGACCGCACTCACCGGCAGCCCGCTGCTCGCGGCCGCCGTCTCGCTCGTGGCGTTTCTCGCCGCGCACGTCGGCGAGCAGTGGTCGCGGGCCGCCGCCGTCCAGATGGCCCAGCCGACCGTCGTCCTGCTCGCGCTGTACCTCTGGACGCACAGCCTCCCGGTCGTGATGGCCGTCCACGCGCTCAACGACGTCGCCGGCCTGCTGCTAGCCGAACGCACGGCCGATTAGGCGGGTGAGGCGCCGGCGTGGCCCCGAGGTGTGCCGTAGTCAGTCGCAGTACCCCTGCGAGAGCCCCCACTCGCCGGCGTCGTCGATGTCGACGAGGAGTCGGATGCCGCTGCAACGCCCCACAGTCAGGTGGTGAGTCTTCGTCGTGTCGCCGTCCAGCACCACCTCGACGTCGTACTCGCCGCCGCCAAACGCGTCCTCGTGCTCTCGGTTCTCGCCTCCGTCGACCGAGAACTCCGCCGAGAACGCCTCGGAGTCGCCGTCGCTAACCGTGACGGAAAGCGAGTGCGCGACGGTGTCGTTGTTCCACACGAGGACGCTGCCGCCCGGGCTGCTGAAGGTGTCGCTCCACCCGAAACAGCCCGCGGTGAGTCCGGTCGCTACGAGGCCGATGCCACCGAGGAGTCGGCGTCGCTGCACACGTCTCTGGTGGCAGACCACCCGTAAGTGTTTTCTGACAGACAGAACGACGGCCGGGGACCCTGCGAGAACCGCGACTCCGCGGCGCCGAACACCTGACCCGACACCTATTTTCGGGGACCCTCCCAACTTCGGGGCATGAATCGCGAGACGTCCCGGGAGCTCTACGACCGGTCGCTCGACGTGCTCGTCGGCGGCGTGAACTCGACCGTGCGCGCCGCCCCGCAGCCGTACCCGACGTTCGTGCAGTCCGGGGACGGCGGCCACGTCGTCGACGCCGACGGGAACCGGTACGTGGACTGGGTGATGGGGCTCGGGCCGCTGCTTCTGGGCCACGACCTCCCACAGCCCGTCGAGTCCGCCATCCAGCGCCACGCCAGCGAGGGGCCGATGTACGGCGTGCCGACAGAGCTGGAGGTCGAGCACGCCGAGTTCGTCGCGCGCCACGTCCCCAGCGTGGAGATGCTGCGCTTCGTGAACTCGGGGACCGAGGCGACGGTGTCGGCGGTCAGACTGGCCCGCGGCTACACCGGCCGGAACAAGATCGTCGTGATGCAGGGCGGCTACCACGGCGCCCAGGAGTCCACCCTCGTCGAAGGCGACGCCGACCACCGCGGGCCGTCGTCGGCGGGCATCCCGCCGGAGTTCGCCGAGCACACGATTCCGGTGCCGTTCAACGACACCGAGGCCGTCACCGAGGTGTTCGAGGCGCACGGCGACGACATCGCCGCCGTGCTCGTGGAGCCGATTCTCGCGAACAAGGGCATCGTCGAACCCGTCGAGGGGTACCACGAGACGCTGCGGGACCTCACGCACGACCACGGCGCGCTGCTGGTCTGGGACGAGGTCATCACCGGCTTCCGGGTCGGCGGACTGGGCTGCGCGCAGTCCGAGTTCGGCGTCACGCCGGACGTCACGACGTTCGGGAAGATCGTCGGCGGCGGCTTCCCCGTCGGCGCCATCGGCGGCCGCACGGACGTGATGGAGGCGTTCACGCCGACCGGCGACGTCTTCCAGGCGGGGACGTTCTCCGGCCACCCGGTCACGATGGCCGCCGGGCTGGAGACCCTGCAGTACGCCGCCGAGAACGACGTCTACGAGCACGTGAACCGGCTGGGCGACCGGCTCCGCGAGGGGCTGGCCGAGGTCGTCGCCGAGCAGGCGCCCGAGTACACCGTCGTCGGCCGCGACAGCATGTTCAAGGTCGTGTTCACGCGCGGCGGCAGCGCCCAGTCCGGGCGGTGTGCGGCGGGCTGCCGGCAGGACCCCGACTGCGAGCGCTTCGACGCCTGCCCGACGGACGCCAGCGACGTCGGCGACGCGGCCGTCGACCGCTGGAACCGCGTGTTCCGCCCGCAGCTGCTCGACGAGGGCATCATGCTCTCCCAGAACCAGTTCGAGTCCCAGTTCGTCTCGTACGCCCACACCGAGGAGGACGTCGACCAGACCGTCGAAGCCTACCGCGACGCGCTCTGAGACGGCCGGAGAACGGTCGAGGCCGGCGGCTTTTTCTCGCGGCACGTCGAACCTTCGGCCATGGTCCCCGACACTGACGACGACGACAGCGAGCGCGACGGCGCTCCGCCGGGAGGCGACGGCGTCGACGACACCGCCGACGACGAGGACGACCGCGATGCACCCCGGAGCGGCGAGACGCCGCGAGCCGACGACGAGACGGACAGTGGTCGTCGAACCGACCCGGTCACCCCCAGCGGCGGCGGGCCAGACCACGCCCGGGGAGTCGGCGAGCCGGCCGACGGCAGCGTCGACTCGAACTGGTGGTACTGGGTGGCGTCGGTGCCAGTCTACTGGGTGGTGGCGACTGTCGCCGGGTTCGCTATCGGGCTGCTCGCGTTCGCGTTCGCGCTCACGGGCGCCGCCGGGTTCGGGCACATGGGCGGGATTCCGGGCGCCGGGTTCGGCCTCGGCGCGTTCGGTTTCGCCGCCGTCGCGGTGCTGCTTGCGTTCGCCGGGATGGTCGTCTCGCTGGTGTTCCCGGTCGCGGTCTACCTCGACGCCGAGGCCGTCGCCGACGCCCGCCGCGACTGGCAGCCCGACCCCGCGCTCTACGGGCTGCTCGGGCTCGCGGGCGTCGTCGCGCAGCCGCTCCAGGTGCCGCTCGCCGTGTACTACCTATACAAGAGGCACGAGTCCGTAGGGCGACCGTGAGCGAACTCCGAGTCCGGTCCCGCTGGTGGTACTGGGTCGCCGCCGTCCCGGTCGTGGCCGCCTTCTGGGTGGTCACCGCACTCTGGATAGTGGGCGTCGTCGCCCTCGTCCCGCAGGCAGGAGCGTCGGCAGCGAGCGCCGTCGTCTCCATCCCGGCGGTCGCGCTGGGCGTCCCGGCGCTCGTGGCCTACCTCGCGATGCCGCTGGCCGCCCACATGGACGGCCGCGCGATTCGCGACGCCGGCGGCGAGATTCCCGGCCTCGCCGGCGAGACGCCGAAGCTCGGCGCCGCAATCGACCTCGTGCTGGTCGTCGGCGTCTACCTGTTCTTCGAGGGCGGCAACGCCGTCAGCGAACCCGACCCGGTCGGGACGCTGCTGGTCGCGGCCGCCGTCGTCGCCGGGACGTGGCTGAGCGTCCGGTACGTTCGCGCCCGCCGCGACGTGGTCGTGATGCCGTCGGGGCTCCGCGAGTGGCGGGCCGAACTGCGCGAGGGCGAACGCGTCTAGTGCCTGCCACGAAAATACTGAAGTGGGCGGCCCGAGGGCGTCCGGTAGATGCAACCCCGGAACCGGTTCGGAGAGGTGACGACACGTGTTCCCTGACGGTGCCGTCGCGTTCCCGACGTGGGCGGTTGTCGTCTTGCTCGCGCTCCCAGTCTTCGACTTCCTGCACAGCCTGACACCGTGGTCCCGCCGGCTCTGGACGGCGTTCGACCACCGGGCGTGGTCGCAGTTCTGGAGCGTCGTGACCGGTATTCGCTGGGTGCAGGCAGCCGTCGCCGGCTGGCTGGTCGTCGCCGTGGCGGATGTCCCGCTCTCGTCGGTCGGTGTCCGGCTGCCGTCGCTGCCGGTCACCGTCGCTTGCGCCGCGGCAGCGGTCGGCCTCACGGCGTGGTACGCCTACGCCGCCGCCAGAGAGCCGTCGGTTCCGGTGGCAGACGCGCCGACAAGCTTCACCACGACGTACCCCGCGAACGGTCGAGAGCGAGTTCTCTGGTACGTCTCGGGCTGTGTCACGGCAAGCGTCTGCGAGGAGTTCGTCTACCGTGGCGTGGTGCTCGCGGCGCTGCTCGGCGTCGGCCTGCCGTGGCCGGTGGCGGTAGGCGGTGCGGCGCTGGCGTTCGCTGCCACCCACGGCCTCGCCGTGCTGAACCCGATGGCGCTTGGGTTCTACCTCGCGTTCGCGCTCGTGATGACTGGCGTCGTCGTCCTCACCGGGAGTCTACTGCCGGCGGTCGTCCTGCACGGCGCGAACAACGTCTGGCAGGCACTCGAAGTGTTCCGCGAGGACGGGCTACCGGATGCCGGCGACGCCACGGCGACCTGACGCCGCGAGCGGAACGCAGGGGGTTTCAAGCGGGAGCGCGGAGTTCGGGACATGAGCAGTCAGATTCGGCTCGCGACACGGGGGTCGGACCTCGCGCTCCGGCAGGCGGGCGAGGTCGTCGACGCCCTCGAGGACCACCGCCACGACGTCGAACTCGTGGAGGTGGAGACCGAGGGCGACCGGGTGACGGACGCACTCATCAGCGACCTCGGCAAAACCGGGGCGTTCGTGCGCGCACTCGACCAGGAGGTCCTGGAGAGCAACGTCGACGCCGCCATCCACTCGATGAAGGACGTGCCGACAGACGTCCCCGAGGACCTCGTGGTGGCAGCCGTGCCCCACCGCGAGAACCCCGCGGACGTGCTCGTCACCGAGGACGGCACCCGGCTGGAGGACCTCCCGTCGGGCAGCGTCGTCGGGACGTCGAGCCTGCGGCGGGGCGCGCAGGTGCAGGCCCACCGGCCCGACCTCGAGGTCGAACCCATCCGGGGGAACGTCGACACTCGGGTGGAGAAGCTGCTGGCGCCCGCGCTCCACCGCGAGCACGAGCGCCGCACCGAGGCGGAGAAGGATGCCCAGTCCGAGGCGGCCCGTGAGCAGCGCCGGGGCGACTACAGCGACGACGTCGAGGCTGGCGTCGAGAACCTCGACGGCGAGGACGACGATGACGACGACGAGGAGGAGTCGGACAGCGAGTTCGACCAGTCGGTCGAGGAGTGGTTCGACTCGCTGACGCCGCTCCAGCAGTCCGCGATGGAGCGCGACCCCGACACCGAGTACGACGCGCTCGTGATGGCGCGCGTCGGCCTCGAACGCACCGGCCTGCTGCACCACGTCGGCATCGAAGAGCTGTCGACGGGGACGCACGTGCCGGCGACCGGACAGGGCGCGCTCTGCGTGACGGCGCGCCGCGACAGCGACGTGGTCGACGAGCTCCGCGACGCGCTCGAACACGTCCGCACTCGCGTGGAAGTGACGACCGAGCGCGTCGTCCTCGAGGAGCTCGGTGGCGGCTGCATCGCCCCAATCGGCGTGCACGCCCTCGTGCAGGGCGAGACCGTCCGGACGGCGGTCCAGGTGTTCAGTCAGGACGGCAGCGAGCAGGTCGGGGAGACCCGCGAGCTGGACGCCGAGCGGTACGCCGAGGAGGCCCGCGAGCTCGCCGACGACCTCCGCGACCGTGGCGCTGCCGACCTCATCGAGAACGCGCGCAGGGAGGCCTGAGATGACGGGAACCGTCTACCTCGTCGGGAGCGGCCCCGGGGACCCCGAGCTGTTGACGGTGAAGGCGAAGCGGCTGCTCGAGGCGGCCGACGTGGTGCTCCACGACAAGCTCCCCGGGCCTGAGATTCTGGAGTCGATTCCCGCCGAGAAGCGCGAGGACGTCGGGAAGCGCGCGGGCGGCGAGCGCACGCCGCAGTCCGAGACGAACGCCCGGCTGGTCGAACTCGCCGAAGCCGGGAACGACGTGGTGCGGCTGAAGGGCGGCGACCCGTTCGTGTTCGGCCGGGGCGGCGAGGAGATGCTGTACCTCGCCGAGCACGGCGTGGACTTCGAGGTCGTGCCCGGCATCACGTCGGCGGTTGCGGCGCCCGCGGCGGCCGACATCCCGGTGACGCACCGCGACCACGCCTCCAGCGTCTCGTTCGTCACGGGCCACGAGGACCCCGAGAAGGACGAGTCCGCCGTCGACTGGGCGGCGCTGGCCGACACCGGTGGCACCATCGTCGTGCTGATGGGCGTCGGCAAGCTCCCGGAGTACACCGACGTGCTGCGCGACGCCGGGATGGACCCCGAGACGCCGGTCGCGCTCGTCGAGAAGGGGACGCGGCCCGGCCAGCAGGTCGCCACCGGCACCCTCGACACCATCGTGGACGCCCGGGACGAGGTGGGCATCTCGCCGCCCGCCGTCACCGTCGTCGGCGGCGTCGCCGGCCTGTGGGCCGACGAGAGAGGCGACGAGCCGGAGGGCCAGTCGTGAACGTCGCCGTGTTCCGGCCGGACGACGAGCGCCTCGCGGACGCCGTCGCCCTGCTGGCGGACCTCGGCGTCGAGCCCGTCCCGGACCCGATGCTCGCCGTCGAACCCACTGGAAAAACCCCCCGAGAGGACGCCGGGTACGTCGTCGTCACGAGCAAGACCGGCGTCGAACTCGCCGCAGCCGACGGCTGGACGCCCGGGGACGCGACGCTCGTCGCCATCGGTCCGGCGACCGCCGACGCCTGCCGGGAGGCGGGCTACGACGTCGACGTGGTTCCCGACGAGTACACGAGCGCCGGCCTCGTCGCGGCGCTCGACGACGACGTCGACGGCGCGCGCGTCGAGGTGGCGCGCTCAGACCACGGCTCGGCGGTGCTCACCGACGGCCTCGACGACGCCGGCGCCTACGTCCACGAGACGGTGCTGTACGAGCTCGTGCGGCCGGCCGGCGCGGGCGAGTCCGTCGAACTCGCGGCCGAGGGCGACCTCGACGCCGCGCTGTTCACGTCCTCGCTGACCGTCGAGAACTGGCTGGCGGCCGCCCGCGAGCGCGGCGTCGAACCGGAAGCGCGCGAGGGGCTGGCCGACGCCACGGTCGGCGTCATCGGGCCGCCGACGGCCGACACCGCCGTCGAGCACGGCATCGATGTCGACGTCGTGCCCGACGACGCCGGCTTCGAGGAGCTCGCACGCGCCGCCCTCGACAGGTAGGCGGGACTTTTTACCCGAGTGCGCGCTACCCCGGAGTGATGGACGACGACGAGGCGGACGTCGACGGCGCCGGCGACGGGCCTCCCGTACCGGCGCTCGCAGAGCGCGCGGCGGCCTGCGCGGACGCCCTGCGGGACGCCGACAGCGTCCTGCTGGCCTCCCACATCGACGCCGACGGCCTGACGAGCGCCGGTATCGCGTCGACGGCCCTCGAGCGCGCCAACATTCCGCACGACGTGGTCTTCTCGAAGCAACTCGACGACGAGGAGATCGCCGGCATCGCCGCCCACGACCACGAGACGGTGCTGTTCACGGACTTCGGGAGCGGACAACTGGACGCCATCACCGACCACGAGGACCACGGGGACTTCACGCCGGTCGTCGCGGACCACCACCAGCCCGCCGAGGACGCCGACACGGAGTTCCACCTGAACCCGCTGCTGGAGGGCGTGGACGGCGGCAAGGAGCTCTCCGGCGCTGGCGCGAGCTACGTGCTCGCGCGAGCCCTGCTCGGCGAGGACGCGACGGACCTCGCCGCGCTGGCGGTCGTCGGCGCGGTCGGTGACCGCCAGACCGTCGACGGCGAGCTCGTCGGCGCGAACACCCGAATCGCCGTCGAGGGCGTCGCGGCGGGCGTGCTCGACACCGCGAAGGACCTCGCGCTGTACGGCACCCAGACCCGGCCGCTGCCGAAGCTCCTGGAGTACGCAAGCGAGGTGTACGTCCCCGGCATCACGAACGACCAGCAGGGGGCGATTCGGTTCCTCGACGGCCTCGACGTGGACCTCCACGACGGCGGCGACTGGCGGACGTGGGCCGACCTGACCCACGACGAGCGCCAGACGGTCGTCAGCGCGCTCGTCCAGCGCGCCGTCCGGAACGGCGTCTCCGGCGACGAGGTGACGAAGCTCGTCGGCACGACGTACACGCTCACCGACGAAGCGCCGGGCACCGAACTGCGGGACGCCAGCGAGTTCTCCACGCTGCTGAACGCCACGGCGCGATACGAGCGCGCGGACGTCGGGCTCGCGGTCTGCCTCGGCGAGCGCGGCGAGCCCCTCGAGGCCGCTCGAGAGCTCCTCCGGCAGCACCGGCGGAACCTCTCGGAGGGTCTGGAGTGGGTGAAACGCGAGGGCGTCACGGTCGAGGACGACCTCCAGTGGTTCCACGCCGAGGACCGCATCCGGGAGACCATCGTCGGCATCGTCGCCGGGATGGCGCTCGGCAGCGACGCCACCGAGAGCGACCGCCCCATCGTCGCGTTCGGGACCAAGGACGGCGACGACCCGGACGGCGAGGAAGAGGTCAAGGTGTCGGCTCGTGCCACTCCCGGACTCGTCGAGGACGGCGTCGACCTCTCGGTCGTGCTGCGGGACGCCTCGCAGGCGGTCGGTGGTGACGGCGGCGGCCACGAGGTCGCCGCGGGTGCGACCGTCCCGGCGGGCGACGAGCGGGCGTTCCTCGACGCCGCCAGCGACATCCTCGCCGAGCAGCGACGGGCCGACGACTGACGGAACGCCTATTCCGGCCGCCCGCCAACCCCGTAGCGTGTTGCCGACGCTCTCCGACCTGCGGACCGAACTCTACCGGCTCGGGTTCTCCTACTACCCCTCGTACTGGTCGACGGGCGCCCGGGTCGTCTCGCTGGCGAACGACTTCTCGCACATCCGTGTGAAACTCCCGCACAACTGGCGGACGAAAAACCCCCTCGGGGTCACCTTCGGGGGCAGCATCTACGGCGCCGTCGACCCTATCTACGTGGTGTTGCTGCGCCACCGGCTCGGCGACGCCTTCACCGTCTGGGACAGGGCCGCCGAGGTCCGCTTCCGGAAACCCGGCGAGTCGACGCTGTACGCTGACGTCCACCTGTCCGACGACGAGGTCGACACCCTCCGGGAGCTCACACCCGGTGAGTCGACCGACCGCGTCTACGACGTCGAGCTGGTGGACGGCGACGGCGAGTGCCACGCCGAGGTGGAGAAGACGGTGTACGTGCGCCGGGACGACGACTGACTACGACCCCCAGACCTCGCCGAGCACGCGCAGCCAGTTCTCGTGCGCGAGCTTCCGCAGGTCGGCCTGCGAGTACCCTGATTCGCGGAGCACCGCGAGCAGGTCCGGGAGCCCCGTGGCGTCACCGACGCCGTCGACGACGGTCGCGCCGTCGAAGTCCGAGCCGAGCGCGACGTGGTCGACGCCCATCCGGTCGACGAGGTAGTCGACGTGGTCGACGACCACCGACAGCTCCACGTCCGGGTTGCTGTCGCCGTCCGGCCGGAGCGCGTTCGCCGCGAACGTCAGCCCGACGACACCACCCGTGTCGGCGACGGCGTCCAGCTGGTCGTCCGTGAGGTTGCGGGACAGCGGACAGACGCCGTGGGCGGCCGAGTGGGAGACGACCAGCGGATTCGTCGACGCGTCGTGGACGTCCCAGAAACCCCGGGCGGTGAGATGCGCACAGTCGACGAGGACGCCGCGGTCGTCGCAGCGCTCGACCAGCCGGCGGCCGGCGTCGGTCAGGCCGCCGCCGCAGTCCGGCGTGCTCGGGTACCGGAACGGGACGCCGTCGGCGAACTGGGTCGGCCGCGACCACGCCGGCCCGAGCGACCGCAGCCCCCGGTCGTAGTAGTCCGCGAAGTTCGAGAGATCCGGTGCGATGGCCTCCGCGCCCTCGAAGTGCAGGACGGCACCGAGTTCGTCACCCTCGACGCACGCCCGCAGGTCCTCGACCGTGGTGCACTTCCGGACGCCGTCGAAGCCGGTGACCACGTCGAACGCCTCGAGCAGCTCGTCGGTGACGCGGCGTGCAGCACTCGGCGCGAGCGGCGGCGGCCGCTGCACGCGGTAGCCGTCCGCAGTCTCGGTGCGAGCCGCCTCCGGGCCGAAGCAGTCCTCCGACGGGACGAACACGGCGAACAGCCCAGCCGCGAGCCCGGCGTCGCGAGCCCGGGGCAGGTCCAGGTCGCCCCCCGGATGGCCGTCCCGGAACGCCGCCGGGTCGGCGCTGGCCCGGCGGAGCGCGAGCAGACTGTCGTTGTGTCCGTCGACGACGGGCGGGAGTGCTGACACACGCTCACGTCCACTGGCTGCGGGAAAAGCGTTGGCCGACGGACCGCACTACGTGACTGGAGCGACCGACCGGGAGCCGCCGCAGTTGGGCTCGGCGACCGTTCCGAGCAGTCCCCGTCCCGGGTGTCGTCACGGAGCGGTGACGAACTCGAATCGCGCCCCGCCGTCGGCGCTCTCGGTCACGTCGACCGTCCAGCCGTGAGCCTTCGCGATGTCGACCACGATGGAGAGCCCGAACCCGGTGCCGCCGTCGTTCGACGTCACGCCGTGCTCGAGGACCTCGGACCGCTTCTCGGGCGGAATCCCGGCTCCGTCGTCCGCGACGTAGAAGCCGGCGCGGTCGTCGAGCGGCCCGACGGCGACCGCGACACCGGCCCCACCGTGTTCGACGGCGTTCCGGAACAGGTTCTCGAACAGCTGTGTCAGGCGGCCGCCGTCGCCGTCCACGCTCTGGAGGTCGTCGGCGACCGTCAGCGTCGCTTCGGCCGTGTCGACGTACCCCCACGACTCCGTCGTCACGGCGTGGAGGTCGACGCGCTCCGCGTCGGTGACCGTCGACTCGCCGCTGGCCAGCGTCAGGAGGTCGTCGATGAGGCGCCCCATCCGGTCGTGGGCTGACTCGACCCGGTCGAGGTGTGCCAGATCGCCGGTGTCTTCGACGATGTCGAGGAACCCCGTGGCGACCTGCAGGGGGTTCCTGAGGTCGTGAGCCACGACGCTCGCAAACTCGTCGAGTCGCTCGTTCTGGCGCTGCAGTTCCACCTCGCGGCTCGCTCGCACGAACGCCGCCTCGACGGTCGCGCCCAGAATCCGGAACAGGTCGACGTCGGTGTCGGAGAACGTCTGTTCGGAGGTCGTGCCGACGCCGACGACGCCGACGTCGCCCAGCGGCACGAACAGGCCGCTCTTGACCGGCGTCTCGGACTCCGCGAGGTCCGACCGGCTCTGGAGGTCGTCGTACACGCGCAGCTCTCCGGTTTCGAATCCCTCCCACGCGAGGCTCTCACCGGGTTCCAGTTCCGGCAGTTCTCCGAGTAACGCACGGGTGGCGGACGTCGACGCGAGCGGGACCAAAACGTCCTCGTGCTCGTCGTACTCCCAGATGCCAGTGAGTTCGTATCCGAGAACCTCGGCAGCCGCTTCGACAGCGATGTCGCCGACGGCTTCGGCCGACTGCGCGCCGGTCAGCCGCCGTGCAGTCTCCTGCAGCGACCGGAGCTTCGTCTCGAGTCGCTTCTGCTCGGTGATGTCCTCGAGGACGGCGAGGATGCTGGTCGTCTCCCCGTCAGGGTCCGTAATCGGGGCGACCGACAGCAGCAGGTCCAGTTCCTCGCCCGACTTCGTCTGCCGGCGAATCTCTTTCCCGCGGATTCGCTCACCGTCGAGTGCCCGCTGCCGGTGGTCATCGAACTCGGTCTGCTGGTCGGCCGGGACCATCGGGTTGAACTCGCCGAGCACCTCCTCGCGCGACCACCCGAACATCTTCTCGGCCTCGTCGTTCCAGCGCGTGACGGTACCGTCGCGGTCGATCTCCATCACGGTCAGCGGCGTCGCCTCGATGAGCGACTCGAGGCGCTCGTTCGTCGTCTCGAGGCTGCGTTCCCGCTGGACCTGCTCGGTCACGTTCCGCGCGATACCGACGACCCGGACGACCTCGCCGTCGACGACCACCGGCGCCAGACTCGTGTCCCAGAACCGGGCGTCGTCACCGATGGCCAGCTCCTCCCGGTACGAGATCGGGCCGCCCGCCTCGACGCAGCGAGTGTAGTTCGCGGCGAGCTCCGCGCCGCGTTCCTCGCCGAACACGTCGGCCGGCGTCCGTCCACGGACCTCATCGGTCGTGAGCCCGGTCTGGGTCTCGTAGCCGGGACTGAGACGCGCGAACTCGAAGCGGGGGTCGTCACCAGTGGTGTCGACGTCGAGCAGGAATATCGCGTCGCCGGACGTCTCGAGCAGCGCCTCGTACTCCTCGGCGAGCTCCCGGTGTTCTCGCTCCTGGCGCTTCCGGGCGGTGATGTCCTGGAACACCCCGCGGAGCACCGGCCCGTCACCCTGCGGGCTGTCGACCCGCTCGCCCCAGGCGCGGACGTCACGGACGTCGCCGTCGGGCCGCACGATTCGGAGGTCGAGGTCGTAGGGCTCCCCGTCCTCGAGTGCCCGGTCCACCGCCGCGGCCACCGCCGGCCTGTCGTCGGGGTGGTAGAACCCGATGGCGTCGTCCAGCGACGGCTCGTAGTCCGGGTCGACGCCGTGGATACGGCGGACGCCCTCCGACCAGTCCAGCGACCCGGTCGACGGGGCGTACTCGAAGATTCCGACGTCCGCAGTCTCCTGGACCCGCTCGAAGAGGAACTCCCGGCGCTCGAGTTCGGCGCGGTCGCTGGCCCGCGCCAGTTCGGCGCTCACGAGCTCCGCCAGCAACTCGACGAGCGTCTGCTCGATGGCCCCGAACGGGGCGACCCGCGTCGTCGGACTCGAGAAGTTGACGGTCCCGTAACGGTCGCCGTCCACGACGAGTGGCGCGCCGATGTACGACTCGAGGCCCGTCTCCTGGTAGGCTGGATGCGTCTCTCGCCCGTCGGCGACAGCGTCCGTGAACGAGCAGACCGCGTCGCTGCCCACGACCGCCTCGCAGTACGTCGACGCCAGGTCGAACTCGTCGCCGGCGTCGATGTCGGTGTCGGGCGCGTGTGCGGTCCTGACGGTGTACTCGTCGTCTCGGATGCGAGAGACAATACCGATTTCCAGTCCCAGCGCCTCGCAGCCGACCGCCAGCAGTTCCCGGAGGCGGTCGTCGGCTGACACGCTGCTTTTGGCCACGACGCGCTGTAGTTCCCGGAGCACGTCCCGTTCCCGCTCGAGCTGTCGCTTCGCCTCGCTCTGCTCGGTGATGTCCCGAGCGACCACCAGCACCTGTCGGTCGGCCGCACTCTGGAAGGGCGTGAACCGAACGTCGAACGTCCGCTCGCCGCTGCCGGTCTCGAAGTCTATCGTCAAGTCCACGTCGTACAGGCCGGTGGTCCCGCCGTCGCTCTCCATCTCTGCCAGCGTCGACTCGACAGCGTTCGAGAACGCCGTGGCGTCGGACGAGCTGACCTGATCACCGATGACTGTCGCCAGCTGCTGGCCCGCGAGCTCCGTCGACTGGCCGGCGGCAGTCAGGCGCTTCGCAGCAGCGTTCGCGAACTCGAGGACGCCGTCGCCGTCGACGACGAACACCACGTCGTGGATGTGCTGCAGGATGGTCTCGCTGCGCTCCAGCTCCAGTTCCCGCTCGCGCTCCGCCGTGATTTCGCGCGAGAACACCGTGAGTCCGTCGTCGTCCGGGAACGCCCGGACATCGACCCAGTAGTCGAACGGCGGCCCGAGGCGCTGCTCGAACGACACCGGCTCCCCGGTCTCCATCGCCGTCCGGTAGCGGTCTTCGAGTTGCGTCCCGACGATCGAGGGGAACTCGTCCCAGAGCGTCGTGCCGACGACGGCGTCTCGGTCGCGGTCGATGCGCGCGGCCATCCGCTCGTTCATGTACTCGATGCGCCACTCGTCGTCGACGGCGTACACCGCGTCTGCCGTGCGCTCGAGCGTCCGTCGGAAGCGGTCGGCCATCTGCTCGGCGGCCGCTTCCTTCCGGGACGCCCCGACGAGCGTCTGGATGCGGCTCGCGAGCAACTCGAAGCTGTTCTGGTCTGTGTGAATCGGGAGGTAGTCAGAGACGCCGGCCTGCGTGGCTTCACTGGCGATCTGCTCGCTCCCGCGCCCGGTGAACAGTATCGTCGGAGGGCTGTACGCCTCCGACTGGATTCGTTCGAGGAGGTCGATTCCCGTGCCGTCGGGCAGCGAGTACGACGTCACGACGCAGTCGACGGCCAACTCGTCGAGGCGGTCGAGTGCGGCGTCTGCGGTCGCTGCAGTCGTGACGTCGAGCGTCGAGGATGCGGTCAAGAGCTTCTGGCGCGCGAGTTCGGCGAAGTCGGCGTCGTCGTTCACGTACAGGACGTGAATCGGGCTGGCCGTACCGGAATCCAGCGGAGTCACCCTGACGGGTACGCGCCATAGGGGTATCAAGGATGTGGCTAAGCGGCCGTCCCGCCCTAATTTTATATCGCACTATGTAATTTATATTCCCTGGAACGCGCGGTGACATCAGCCGACAGCCGGCCACAGACAGGGCCGAGCTACCGGACCGGCTGCGATCCCGCAGGTGACGCCGAGTACCGGGGGCTGTCCGCGATCGGACACCCACCGTTCGCTACAGACTGACACGGTTCCGCGTAGCAGCTGCGCCGCCAGTCGGTAAACCGACAGCGCGTGTATCGAACCGGACGTGGCCACCGTGAGTGTCCGGCTACCGGGCCCGGTCCAGTGGTCGAGACAGTCATCGTGTCCGACCGGGACAAACCCGGCAGCGACTGAGCCAGTGGGAGAGTTACCAACGAGGCAACGACGAAGGCCACCACGTGCGGGCGGAGAGCCCCCGAGGACGGAGAGCGTGTGGCGGAGTTCTTGACGGAGGCTGCTGCTTCGCGTCGATGGGAGCCAACAGCGACCCAGGCGAGCGAGCGTCCGACTGAGGGAGAGA
This sequence comes from Halobacterium rubrum, assembly GCF_021729015.1. Lineage (GTDB taxonomy): Archaea > Halobacteriota > Halobacteria > Halobacteriales > Halobacteriaceae > Halobacterium > Halobacterium rubrum. The sequence goes on along the minus strand of NZ_JAJQQZ010000001.1, from coordinate 178,132 downwards.
CTCGAGGGTCACGAGGACCGCGAGCAGACGCCCCTGCGGAGAGCGTCATAAACTACATAGTGAGATATCGAATCGGGGCCGGTGTGTGCCTTCCGACGGGCACTTGCACCGGGACGCCCAAGCGCCGGCAATGAGCGACCTGACGCCCGACGAGTTCGAGGAACAGAAGTACGTCGACTACTTCCCGAAGCTCGAGACCGCCTACAAGCGGGCGTTCGACGAGATGAACGGGACGTACGACCGCGAACTCGTCCACGCCATCGACCAGCAGGTGCTCTCGGAGAGCGAGCCGTTCTACGAGGGCGACGGCGAGTTCACCGTCGAACTCCCCGACGACCCCCTCGACCGGCTCGCCGCCGTTCAGTTCGAGGACGACCACGCTCGCGACGTCATCGACGAACACACCGACCGGATCTGCGCGCACCTCCGCGACCAGTTCGACCTCGGGGACGAAAAGGCCTAAGCGGGGTGAGCGCCAACCCGGAGCCATGAGCACAGAGAGTCAGGACGGGAGTGACCTGGAGGAGCGCGTCAACAACTTCCTCCGCCGGAACTTCCCGCAGATCCAGATGCACGGCGGCACGGCCGCGATTCAGAACATCGACCGCGAGGAGGGCATCGTCGACCTCCAGCTCGGCGGCGCGTGTTCGGGCTGCGGCATCTCGCCGATGACGATTCAGGCCATCAAGTCCCGGATGACCAAGGAGATCCCCGAGATCGACACCGTCCACGCCGACACCGGCATGGGCGGCGACAGCAGCGGCATGAGCCCGTCGTTCCCGGGCGAGGAAGGCGACGCCGAGGACGGCGAAGAGGACGAAGGCCCCCAGGCGCCGTTCTGACCGGCTAGTCCTCCGTCCAGTAGTAGATGTCTTCTCTCTCGGTGCCGCAGCTCGGGCACGCAGCCGGGAGTGCGTCCCCGATTTCACCGACTTCGCCGCACTGCGAGCACCGCCAGACGAGTTCCGCCTCCCCGAACTTGTGGCCGGAGCGCTCGTGTTCGACTGACAGTGCCTCGATGCCGTCCTTCGTGGTGACGTAGTAGCCGTCGCCGTCGAAGCCACGGACCGTGCCGAGCGGGTCGCCGTCGTCGGTGTAGACTGTAGCGCCAGGACCGATTTGGGGCTGGTTGTCGGACACGTGTGGCGGTTCGACGTGCGAGAGAATAAGCGTAGTATCCAGTTCGGAGCCAGTTTCCGACCCGTGTGGAACGGACCGGATCGGTGACACGCCCGGCGGGCGCGTGGCATTCGCTCGGTGTGCGTTCAGTGGTCGTGGCCGTCCATCACCATCGGGTGTCCGTTGGCGTACTCGTCGGGGTTCTCCTCGAAGGCCTGCCTGCAGGTCTGCGAGCAGAAGTAGTACGTCTCGCCGTCGTGTGTAGCTGCGGGCTCGCTGTCGTCGGTCCGCATCCCGCAGACCGGATCCCGGTACTGGCCGGGCGCACCGAGGCCGCGGCGGTACACGTACAGGAGGAAGCCCGAGAGCGCGAAAGCGACGAGGTTGAGGTAGAACGTGTAGTTGAGTTCGAAGTACGTCTGTTCGGTCGCCGTCTCCCCGCCGGCCAGGTCCGGGACGATGCCGAGGGCGTCGAACAGCAACTCCATGAGGAATCCGGTGAACGCCATCGTGACGAAGAAGACGCCGAGGATGTACAGCATGACCTGCCAGCCGTAGTACTTCCGGTAGACGTTCAGCACGGGAACCGTGATGAGGTCGGCGTAGACGAACGCGATGACGCCGGCGAAGCTGATGCCGCCGCCCCAGAGGGCGACGGCGAACGGGACGTTGCCCATGCTGCCGACGAAGCTGAGCACGGCGATTGCGACGCCCATGACGGCGTTCTCGGCGGTCACGAGCACTCCGTCGCCCTGGAGGAACAGGGCGTTCCACACCCACTGCGGGACGAAGACGATGACGAACCCGGAGACGAGGAAGCCGGCGACGACGTCTGTCCAGATCATCGACCACTCTTTGCGGTACTGGTTCCCGACCCTGTACCAGCCACCCCAGGACAGCAGCTCCTCGCGCCACCCGCCGCGGCTCGCCGCCTGCTGGCGGTAGGTCTCCATGCAGCCCGCCGAGCAGAACTGCAGCGTCTCCCCGCTGTCGGTCGTGAGCGTGTACTCGTCTGTGCCCGCCATCCCGCAGGTGGGGTCCTCGGTGACGCCCGATTCGCGGTCGCGCTCGTTGAGTGTCTCCCGGACCTCGTCGAAGAGGGTCTCGGGGAGCGTGAGGTGGACGATGACGGCCATGACGGCGATGAGGACGAGGCCGCCCAGCAGCTCGGCGACGAGGAACTCCCAGCCCAGCAACAGCAGAATCATCAACCCGAGTTCGACGATGAGGTTCGTCGAGGCGAACATGAACGCCAGGAAGTTCACGACGTGGGCGCCTTTTTTGAACAGCCCCTTGCCGATGGCGACGGCGCCGAAACTGCAGCCACTGCTCGCTGCTCCGAACGCCGTCGCCCGGGTGAGGCCACGCAGGTCGCCGTCCCCCAGGAGCTGCGCCATCCGCTCCTTGGAGACGTAGACCTGGACGAGACTCGTGACCGTGAGCCCCATGATGATCGCCCACGCCGCCGTCCAGAGGAATCCGACGCCGATGCGGAGGGCTTCGAGAACGCCGCCGGCCATCGTCCCCTGCATACGTGTACCATCGCAGGAATCGGCTATTGCAGTTTTCCTTCAGATTCCACCACTTTCGACGCGGCGCTGCTGTGGATTCGAAACCGAAGGCCCCCGCCGACAGGGGGATACATCGAGGGGCGACGTGCGCACGTCGGTGAATCGTGTCGATTTGGCCCGGTCAAATAGAGCGTCCGGAGGTGTCCTCGCAGGGACGTGCTCGCCCGAACCCCCACGAGAATCCGTCTGCGGGGAGCGTTCGTCACATGAAGTCCCCGATGGTCGAGGGGCGGTTCTTGTCGTTCTCGAAGATTGACTCCAGCCGGCGGTCCATGATCTCGAGGCGCTGTTTCGTGTACTCGCGGCAGTCGTAGTCCTCGGCGACCTGGATGGCGGTGTCCATGTACTTGTTCACGGAGCCCTCGTGGACGGTGAGGTTCACGCGGCCGCCGCACTCCCGGCAGTCGCCGGTGAGCGGCATCCGGCGGTACTTCTCCCCGCAGTCCAGACACCGCGTCTCCTGGCGGCTGAAGGCCCGGAGGTTCCCGATGAGGTCCGGGAGGAAGTGGTACTCGATGACGCGCTCGGCGACGTCCGTCTCGTCCACGGACCGGAGCTTCCGGGAGAGCTCCAGCTGGGCGTCCATCTTGTCCATCATCGACCCCAGCGTCTTGTACGCCGACAGCTCCGGCCCCAGGTGGATGTTCGACGTGTCGTGGGTGTGCCCGAAGCCCGTGTACTCCTCGTCGGTGCCGAGCGTCGACTCCGCGATGGTCACGAGGTCTTCGACGTCCTCGGGGTCCGCGAGCTCCCGGGTCGCCTCGTAGAACTCTCGGGGGTACTCGCGGTCGATGTCGACGTTGTGCGCCTCGTCGTCGATCTCCGACGGGTCGATTCGGGAGGACATCACCAGCGGCGCGTCCATCCGCCCGCCGCGCTTGTCCGGGAGGTAGGACTTCGAGAAGTTCACGAGTCCGTCCATCAGGAGCATCACGCAGTCCTCGTCACCGTCGCACTGCCCGACAGCTAAGCCGTCGGCAAACAGGGAGTGTGTGTCGGCAACGGTGAGACAGTAGGTGTGGGCGGTGTCAGAAGCGACGAACTCCACAGACGCGACATCGTCGAGCGTCGTGCCGCCGTCAACGGCGGCCAGACCAGACGCCTCCGAGGTCGGCTGTTTCCGTGGGCTCGTCAGCAGCGTTTCACTTCCCTCGAGTTCGCGCGCTTCGACCCGCTCGGATCCGCTCCCAGTCCAACAGAGCACTTCGTGGTCCGGCGTGACGGTGAGCTCGCGCCCACCGTCCGTCTCGATTTCGACCATGTGGTCCGGAGCGACGTGCTTCGAGACAGCTTCGACCGGCTTCTGGACGATGTCGCCGTCCTCGGTCACCGACGGGACGAACACGTCGCCGTCGAGTTCCTGCACGAGCGCCCCGAAGTCGTCCTCGTCGGCCGTATCCGGGTCGATTCGGTCCTCGACCAGTGTCTCGATGTGGTCGTGGTGCCACTCGCCAGCTTCGTTCTCGAACCAGACGTTCGTGTCCGGGTGGAAGCAGTTACGGCGTTTCGCGGCGTGGAAGTACGGATGGGCGTATCCGACCGACGCCGACGTGAAGCCGATGACCCTGCCGACGACGGCGGCGGAGGTGTGTGGCGCCATGCCGAAGACGAGTTCGCCAACGAGGTCGCCGCGCTCCTCGACCTCGTAGAAGGGCTCTAAACCGTAGTACTGGGTGAGGAGGTCGTCGACGAAGTCGGCGGTCTTGAGCATGTGCTCGGCGGCGCCGTCCGAGAGCACGACGTCCTGCACGCGGAGTTCGACGAGCTGGTCGTCGTGTTCGAGTGGGTCGCCGTGGACGTCCTCGGTGTAGCCGAGTTCGCGGAAGTGGTCGGCCGTGACGTCGAGTTCACGGGGACGGACGGCGGTGACCGGGAGGTCGGTCATGTCGTAGCGGACGGTGCCGTCCTTGAACGCGGTGACGCCGTGTTTCGCGCGGAGGACGCCCTTCTCCATCGGTTCGGGGACTTTCTCCGCGGACATCAGCCCCTCGACGCCCTTGAGCTGGTCGAAGGCGTTCTCGCGTTCGCCGACAGCCTGGAGCGCGGAGCGGTACTCGTCGCCGACGTCGACGACCTGCGTGGTGACGTTGTCGAGGTCGCGCTCGCAGCGCGGGCACTGGACGCGGCCGGACTCGTCGGGTTCGGCGACGGCGCCGCAGTCGTCGCACTCGTAGTGTGGGTCGGTCCACTCGCCGCAGTCCGGACAGCGGGCCTCGTAGGTGTGGTCACCGCAGTCCGGGCAGACGCGGTCGCCGACCTGAACGGGAATCTCGCCGGGGGTGTCGGCCATGTCGGGCGCGTAGCGGGCGGCGTCGCCCACGTCGCGCTGGCTGCCGCCGGCCTCCCCGATGGGGAAGAGGGTGTGGACGGCGGGGGAGAGGTCGCGGGACTCGGACTTCTCCGGGCGGCCCATGCGGTTCCCGATGCGGGTGGGGGCGCGCTCCTGGACCTCGAAGGGGGCGACGTCGTTGACGGCGCGGACGGCGTTCGGCCACTCGCGCGCGTCCGCGGAGAGGTCCTCCCACTCGCGCTCCAGGGACTCGGCCTCGTGGAGCGACGCTCCGCTCGGCGGTTCCGAGGCGTTTCGCGCTCCGCCGACGCCCAGCGAGCGCGCGAGCGGCAGCCAGTCGTCCACGCGGAGGACGTCGTCGCCCTGGTTGTGGGTGACGAGCAGCGCCTCGAGGGACTCTCGGACGGCGTCGGTGTGGTCGAGGACGAGCACGCCGTGGTCGCTGTCGGCGCCGTCGCCGGTCTCGCTGCCGTCCCGTGCCTCGATGCGGCCGTCGGCGACTGCGTCGGCCAGAATCTCGAAGTGCTCGACGTCGATGTCGTGCCAGAGGTACGTGTAGGCGGGGTGCAGCGGAGCGTCGTACTCGGTCGCCCACTCGATGGCCTGGTCGGCGTCCGGGTCCTCGAGGTCGACGTACGGCGAGTCCCGGAGCGCCTGCACGTCGGCGCCGGCGGCCTCGAAGTCCTGAATCCACCACTCGGGCGCGTACGACGCGGGGACGAGCTCGTGGTTGTTCTCCACGAACTCGCCGTAGTTCACGAGGTACTCGCCGACGTCCAGAATCTCCTCGACGCCGTTCCGGACCTCGAGGGCTTCGGCGGGGTCCTCGATGTGGCGGACGTCGCCGTTCGCGAGCTTCACGGTCGGTCCCTCGATGGTGTCGACGGGCACGACGCCCGCCGCCTTCCCCGGGAGCTCGGTCTTGATCTGGGTGCCGGTCGCGAGGAAGTCGTCCAGCAGGTGCATCGTCGCCGGGTGGACGCCCGCCGTCGCGTTCCCGTGGTTGCGGGCGCGGCCGTACCGCAGCCGGAAGCCGCCCTCTTTGGATGGGTGGCCGAAGACCGGTCGGCCGGCGATGAGGTCGCGGAGGAATTTGTCGGAGGGCTCCGCGCGCGGCGGGCCCTCGGGCTCGTCGTCGGCGTCGGACTGGTCTTCTGCACCGCTCGCGGCTTCGCCGCTCGCGTCCTCCGAGGCCTCCCCCTGGTCGGCCTCGTTCTCCCCGATGGTGCCGTCGATGAGGTCCTGGAGCCACGGCCACTCGACCTCGTCGAGGTTCCGGGTGTAGCGCTGGATCTTCGGCGCCTTCAGCGCGATGCCCTCCGCGAGCACGAGACACATCCCGCCCCGCGGGGAGTTCGTCGCGATGCGTTCGAGGTCCCGGAAGCCGTCGACCTCCTCGTTGCCGGTGGCCTCGCCGTCCAGCATCACCGGACAGTTTTCCGTGATGAACTTCGTCTCCTTGTCCTTCGGCGAGTACTGGAGGCCGGTCTCGGAGTCGTAGAGGCCGACCTCCTCGGCGTAGCGCTCGATCTCGTCGTCCCGGGGCTCGAACTCGTCGATGTCCAGCAGCGACCGGGCGTAGTCGGCGACCAGTACCGAGAGCGCCTGCGCGGTGCCGCCCGCAGACCGGATGGGGCCGGCGTAGTAGACGGCGACGTACTCCGTGCCGTCGTCGTTGGCGTTGACCTCGACGCGGTCGATGCCCTCGATGGGCGCCGCGACCACGCCCTCCGTGAGGAGCGCGACCGCCGTCCGCACCGCGCCCTCGACCTTGCCGGCGTCCGTCTCGTAGTCGCCGACGCGCTCGTCGACGAAGTCCTCGACGAGTTCGAGGGCGGCCTCCTCGCGGCTCATCTCGCCCTCCAGTTCTCGCACCCGCTCGGCGACCCCGTCGATGCCGAGGATGTTCTCGACACGGTCGGCCATGTCCTTCGCGACCGGAATCTCGACCTCGGGCTCGGGGTCGGCCCCGCGTCGCTTCGCGGCTTCCGCGACGTCGAAGGCGTCGTCGAGGTCGGCTTCCAGCGACGCGAAGTACGACTCGTCTTCCGGCCGCATTACGTGGACCGCAGGAGAAAGCCCCGCGCTTCAGAGCGGGAATAAATCCGTAAGCCCGATTCCACAACCGGAGTCGGTGGCATAGCCCGGCATTCCCACCGGTTCTACGAAAGCCTTTTCAATATCTGCAGAGATATACAACTGTAATCGTGGTTACGACGACGGTCACCGTCAAGTTCCACAACCCGTCGCTCTCTCGGCGAAAAGAGTGGCAACGCGCCGCCCAACTCTACCGGGACACCAAGCAATTCTGTATCGACGGGTGGGAGAACGATGACTTCGACAAGTCCGTGACCACGGCCAGCATCGACAACGGTCTCTACTCGGCCATCCAGAACCAAGCCATCCGCGAAGCCAAGGCCGACCATCAGGAGGACGGCGCTGTGTCCTACCGGCAGAGCCAACCGTTCGCCCTTAACAACCAAAACTGGGAGATCGACACCACCGAGAACGGTTCGGTTATCGTCGGCTTTCCCTGCATCTCCGGATGGTGGTACACCCCCATCGAAGTGTACGACGACGTAGACGACGCCGTTCGTCGTGTCCTAAGCGGCAAGGCTGACAAAACACGGCTTCAAGTCTACCGCCGGGGTGAGGACTGGTTCTGTACGTTCAACGTTGAATACGATACTAACCCCGATGGAGAGACGGCCATCGGCGTGGACGTAGGCCACAACAACCTGCTGGCGGCTCACGCCGAGGACACCGACAAGTCGATGCTGGTATCCGGTCGAGAGGCGAAATACATCCGACGACACTTTCGTTCCCTGCGCGAGTCGCTTCAGGAAGCGGGTGCGCTTCGCGCACTCAACCGTGCAGATGACAAAGAAAGCCGCCGGATTCGTGACCTCAATCACACGGCCTCCCGCCGCCTCATCGACTGGATAGAGCAGTTTGAGAACCCTGTTCTCCGCCTCGAAGACCTCGAAGGCATCCGCGCTGGGTCGGACTGGCGTGGGGTCCACTCGTGGCACTTCCATCAGTTGCAGGAGTTCATCGTCTACAAGGCCGAACGCACCGGTGTCCGGGTCGAGAAGGTGGACCCGGAGGACACCAGCCAGCGGTGTTCGGTCTGTGACGAGTACGGTACCCGCGACGGCGACCACTTTTCGTGTCCGTCGTGTGGTCGAGAGCGACACTCGGACCTGAACGGGGCGGAGAACATCGCACAGCGGGAGGGAGAACCATGCACGGCGTAGCAGTTCGGCTGACGCGAACCGTGCGGCCTCGCGGGCTGAAGAACCCGCCGTCTTCGACGCCCGGCGTGACCGGGGAGGAAGGCCGCTTTGACACGGCTGTACGCGCTGTAACGCACACCGTTGGTCACAACTCGGTGGCGACCGTCGACGTTCCACGCGAAAGCGTACTTGAGAACCGAGGAAACGCGCAACCTGAATATCCCCTTCGGGGAATCCTCGCCCCTTAGGGCGGGGAGGATGTCAAAGCCAGAGGTCGAGGTCGGTCGCCGCGTCGTGCTCGCGGACCAGTTCCGTGTCGAGCTCCCGGACGTACACCTCGCCGGCGAACACGGTCGCTCGCTCGAGGTGGCCGGCCAGCGCCTGCCCCGACCGTCTAGACAGTGTGACGTGCGTGTGTGCGAACGGCTCGCCGTCGAGGTCGGAGACGTTCCCGACGCAGCTGGCGACCTCTAGTGGCTCGTCGAACTCGGCGGACTTGTACTCGAAGTCGTCCTGGTCGTAGTACCAGAGTTCCGCGTCCTGGACGGCGCCCAGTCCGACGAACCAGGCGGCGTCGATGTCCTCGTCGGCGGCTAGCGTCTCGAGTTCGGAGCGCCACTCGGCGCCGTGGTCGAGGCTGACGACGAACTCGCGGCCGCCCGTGACTTCGCGGACGTTCATGGCCGCGACAAGGACGCGGGTGAGGAAAAGTCCTCGCGTTCCGGGGTGTGGTGGTGGTCGACGACGCTGCGCTTATCGCCACGCCGAGAGCGGTGTGGCGTCGGCTTCGGTGACGGACACCCACGCGTCGTCCGTGGAGATGTCCGCGATGACGAGTCGGGACTCGGGGCCGTCGTCGTCCAGTGAGGCCATCACGTCGGTCCCGCAGTGTGCCGAGTTGGCGGCGTCAGTCGACATGACGTGTGCTACAACGTCACAGACGATACTTAAGCGCGTCGAAGCGTCCGAAAGTTACATTGTCACATGGTACCGTGTTGACGCCGACACAGCGGCGTTTCTGCCGCCATCGCGCGGAATTTGTCACCGAAGACCCCCACAGAAGCGGTAAGTTTATGAATATAGATTAGTAATCCGCGTGTGGATGACAGATACTGACAACCTCTCCCGGCGTCGGTTCCTGCAGGGAACTGGTGCCGCTGCGACCGCAGCCGCCCTGGCCGGTTGTACCGGCGGCGGAGACGGTGACGACGGCGAAGACGAGACGACGACTGCCCCCGAAGACGACGGAACGACCGAGGAAGGAATGGGCGAGGGCGAAGTCGACCCGAGCAAGCGCGTTCGCGCGCTCAACATCGGGACGATGGACACCCTCGACCCGATCAAGGCGACGGACACCACGTCCGGCGCGAACATCCAGAACATCTTCGACGCCCTGACCAACTACCCGAACGGTCAGACCAACGTCGAGAACCTCCTCGCGACGAACCTCGAGACCGAAGAGGACGGTGCGGTGCTGACGTTCACGCTCAAGGAGGGCGCCACGTACAGCAACGGTGACGAGGTCACGGCACAGGACTTCGTCTACTCCTTCGAGCGACTCGCTGCCTCCGACAACTCCCGCCGCAAGAGCTTCATCCTGAGCACTCTCGCCATCGCACACGAGACGACGACGGAGACTCGGGAGAACGACGACGGCGAAGAGGAGGAAGTCGAGGTCTACGAGCCCGGCACCCTCGCCGTCGAGGCCGAGGACGACTACACGCTGCGCATCGAACTCGAGCAGCCGTTCTACGCGGCGACGAGCATGCTCGCGTACACCTCGTTCTCCGCCGTCCCCGAGGGCCTCCTCGGCGACGTCGAGGGCTACGAGGGCGAGATGGACTACCAGACGTTCGCGACCGAGAACCCCATCGGCGCCGGTCCGTACGTCCTGAACACCTGGGAGCAGGCGTCCGAGGTCAGCCTCGACGCCCGCGACGACTACCACGGGATGGACCCGCGGAACGCCGGCATCAACAAGGCCATCTTCAACGAGTCGAACCCGCGGTACACGTACGCGACCGTCAACGTCAACGCGGACTCGCCGTACATCCCGAGCTCGCAGTACGACCCCGAGCTCCGCAACTTCGAGGGTACTGACGACCGTGGCCGCCGCTACGGTACCTACGGCCCGATGGACAACGACCTGACGGCCGACTACTACGAGGTCGCGACGCTGTCGACCTTCTACATCGGGTTCAACGTCCAGAACGTTCCGAAGCCGGTCCGCCAGGCCGTCGCGTACACGTTCAGCCAGCAGACGTTCGTCAACGAGATTTACCCGCGGCCCGCGAAGCAGGCCTACCACTTCACGCCGCCGTCCATCTTCCCGGGCGGCCCCTCGGAGTACGAGAGCCTCGCGCAGGAATACGAGTACGGCTACCAGATGGGGCCGCAGCTCGGCAAGGCGACTCAGGTCATGGAGGACGCCGGCTACGGGCCGGACAACCGCTTCTCGATGAGCTTCAACATGCCGTCGGGCACCGCGTCCTCGTGGGGTAGCGACCTGTTCACGCTGCTCCGCGACCAGCTCACCGAGGCGTACATCGACATCGAGCTCCAGTCGGCCGACTGGAACGCGTTCCTCAACACCGGCCGTCAGGGCGACTTCGACATGTACTTCCTCGGCTGGATCGCCGACTACCCGGGTGCCGACAACTTCCTGAACCTCGCGTACCCGCCGGCAACGAACACCTCCTCCGAGAGCTTCACCGGCTACATCAACTGGCGGGGCGAGAACGCCACCGCTGCCGAGCAGGCCAAGGAAGGCTGGGAACAGATCCAGAGCAACTACGGGACCGGCATGCAGGAGGCCCGTGCGGAAGGCGGCCAGACGATGGAAGCAGCCATCGAGGAGGACGCCGTCTACATTCCGCTGTACCACGGCATCACGCAGGGCTACAGCTACCAGTGGGTCGACTCCCCGCGCGTCGGTGCGATGGGCGGCTCCCGCTCGAAGTCCAACACCACGGGCATCATGGACCGCGGCGAGTACGAGTAATCGAGTCAGTCGGCCAGCCGACCGAACCGTCCCCCGTTTTTTCGAACGCGGCAACGACGTAGTCGTATTTCGGTACGAAAGCCGTCAGTGCGCCCCGAACCCTCCGAAGCACAAGACCTAAACGCGAATATGAGACAGAGAAGAATGCAAACCAGTCGCACAACCCGAGGCATGCACATATGAGCCGGTGGACATACTTCGCGAAACGACTCGTACTGTCAATTCCAGTGATAATCTTCGGGACGTCACTGACGTTCTTCATCATCTACGCCGGACCGATAGACCCGGTGACGTCCATCCTGGGAATGGGAGCAACCTCGGAGCAGATCCAGAACCTCGAACAGCAGCTGGGGCTGAACCAGCCGCTCTGGGAGCAGTACTTCCAGTACATGGTAGACATGTTCACCTTCAGCCTCGGGGAGTCGTGGGTCATCCGGCCCGACGTCGCCGCCAACGAGGTGATTCTCTCCTACGCACCCCGGACCGTGCTGATGGGTGCGCTGGCGGTCATCCTCCCGCTGTTCGTCGGCATCCCGCTGGGGTTCTACGCGGGACTGCGGCCGAACACGCTCGGTGACTACACGGCGTCGTTCACCGGTATCGTGTGGCGTGCGATGCCGAACTTCTGGCTGGCGGTCATCATGCTGATGGTCCTGTCCAGTTCGGAGTACTGGCTGTTCGGATTCAACTGGGAGACCTGGATCGTGTCCACGAACGTCGCAGGCACGCCGGAGATGGACAACCTCCTCCAGCCGCTGAACTTCATCGCCGCGGTGAAGGTCGTGCTCCCGGGCGCGCTCGTGCTCGGATCCGCGTCGATGGGCAATGAGATGCGCATCGGGCGGACAGCGTTCCTCGAGGCGAAGAACTCCAACTACGTCGAGATGGCGCGCGCGAAGGGCGTCCCCGGCCGCAGCATCGTCTGGAAGCACATCTTCCGGAACGCCCTCATCCCGCTGATTCCCGTCATCACCGCGGAGGCCGGCGTGCTCGTCGGCGGGTCCGTGCTCATCGAGAGCGTCTTCGGAATCAACGGCATCGGCTGGCTGTTCTTCAACGCGATGGCGCGGGGCGACCTCCCCCTCGCAGTCGCGATGATGTACCTCATCATCCTGCTCATCGTCGGGCTGAACATCCTCCAGGACTTCCTGTACACGATCGTCGACCCCCGCGTCGGCTTCGAAGGTGAGTGAACTATGTCAATGACTGAGAACAAGAACGACAGCATCGTCGAGCGAGTGAAGGAGAACCCCGGCCCCGCCGCCCGCTGGGGTGCCGTCATGGCGTTCCTGCTCCTGCTCGAGTTCGGCGCCATCTGGGGCGGCATCATGTCCATCCCGTGGGACGTGCCGGTCAAGGGTCTCGCAGACGTCCTGCCGGCGGCAATCGGCGGCGTCGTCACGGGCATCGGCAGCGTGTTCGCCGACGTCGGGAACGCGTTCGCCGAAGTGCCGACGCTGCTCGAGCGACAGTGGATTCCGAACCGGGGCTACCACGTGCCGGGCGAGGGCTGGCAGGGGACGTTCCTCGGCCTCGAGCCCGCGTACGCGTGGCTGATTCGGCTCACGCTCGTCTACGTCTACGCGGCAGTGACGGCGTACTGGGCGTGGCGCGGCTACATGACGTTCCGGCGGCACTACCGGTACGCGGACTGGACGCCCGCCGACGACATGATCGACCGGTTCCGCAGCCACAACTGGGGCCGCTTCGGACTGATCATCGTCGCCGCATTCCTCGTCATGGCGCTGTTCGCGCCGGCGGTGAGCCCGACGACGGAGTCCCAGAACATGACCAATCCGTACGACACGGAGAACAGCATGGTCAAATACTACAACGAGAACGCCGGCGAGGTGCAGGAAGTGACCGCCGGGAGCGCGAACCTCGCGTCGAAATCCCGGGGTGACCGGCAGAACTTCGGCCTGTGGACGTACGACAAGTACGACCGATTCCATCCGTTCGGGACACTGACGACGGGGAAAGACCTGTTCACGTTCATGGCGTTCGGCGGACGCATCTCGCTGTTCATCGGGCTGTTCGCGTCCGCACTGGCCGGCGGCATCGCGCTGTCGCTGGCGCTACTGACATCGTACTACAAGGGGCTGGTAGACCTCGCGACCGTGTTGACCAGCGACGCGTTCTCCGCGATGCCCCGGCTGCTGGTGCTCATCATGTTGGTTACAGTACTACAGGAACACTGGATCTCAGACATCTACAGTGGCGCGTTCCTCCTCGCGTTCCTCTTCGGCATATGGGGGTGGATGGGGCTGTGGCGCGCCATCCGTGGACCCTCGTTCCAGATCGTCGAGAACGAGTGGGTGACCGCCGCGAAAGGCTTCGGTGACCGGCCGTGGAGCATCGTGAAGAAACACGTGGCGCCGTACGTCATCGGCTACCTGCTCATCTACCTCTCGATGAGCCTCGGTGGCTACATCATCGGCGCCGCCGGCCTGTCGTACCTCGGGCTCGGCGTCACCGCGCCGACCCCCGAACTCGGCCGCGCCATCGCGGGCGGACAGGACCTCATCACGACGAAGTCCTGGCACATCTCCGTGCTGCCGGGCGTGATGATCACGCTGCTCGTCCTCGGGTTCAACGCGCTCGGGGACGGCATCCGTGACGCGATCGACCCGCAGAGCAGCAGCGGCGACTCGTCCGGTGAGGCCGCTGCCGCAGGGGGTGGTGCGTGATGAGCGACAGCGCGTACGCACCCGAGGGTCGCGCCGAGGAAGAGCCGCTGCTGTCGGTCGACAACCTCCAGACGGCGTTCTTCACCGACAAGGAGACGATTCGCGCCGTCGACGGCGTGAGCTTCGACATCCGGGCCGGCGAGTCCGTCGGTATCGTCGGCGAGTCCGGCTCCGGGAAGTCCGTGACGGCGCGGTCCATCATGGGTCTCATCGACTCGCCGGGCCGCGTGGTCGGCGGGTCCATCCAGTACAAGGGCCAGGAGCTCGTCGGTAACTCCGAGAAGGAGTGGCAGCGGATGCGCGGCGGCGAAATCGCGATGGTGTTCCAGGACCCCCTGTCGTCGCTGAACCCCGTCTACACAGTCGGGAACCAGATCAAGGAGTCGCTGCGGCTCCACCAGGGGATGCGTGGCCGGGAGGCCACCGAGAAAGCCATCCAGCTGCTGGAAGACGTCGGGATTCCCGACGCGCCCCGCCGCATCAAGGAGTACCCACACCAGTTCTCGGGCGGGATGCGCCAGCGCGCCGTCATCGCGGTTGCGCTGGCCTGCGACCCCGACCTCCTGATCTGTGACGAGCCGACGACGGCACTCGACGTCACGATTCAGGCCCAGATTCTGGACCTGCTGCACGAGCTGAAAGACGAACACGACCTCGGCATCATGTTCATCACGCACGACATGGGCGTCATCGCCGAGGTGTCCGACCGCGTGAACGTGATGTACGCGGGCGAGGTCGTGGAGTCGGCGCCGGTCGAGGAGCTGTTCAACAACCCCAAGCACCCCTACACGCAGGGGCTGCTGGAGTCCATCCCGAGCCGGAACGAGCGCGGGTCGGCGCTGACGACTATCGAGGGCGAGGTGCCCACGCCGAACGAGCCGGCGACGTACTGCCGGTTCGCGCCGCGGTGCCCGAAGGCGTTCGACGACTGCGAACAGGTGCATCCGGTGCCCGTCGAGGTCGACGACGAGACGGACGACCACGAGGCGGCGTGCCTGCTGTACCCCGACGACGTCGGGCAGACCGAGGCCGTGGAACTACACCAGTCGCGTGAGGACGCGACCGAACAGGAGGTGACCGAATGACGTCACTGTACCAGGAGCGACGCGAAGACGAGGCGATGGGGGCACAGTCCGGCGAGCGGCTCGTCGAGGTCGACGGCCTGAAGACGTACTACGGCGAGGAGGGCGGCCTGCTCGGCGGGAAGCCCGTGAAGGCGGTCGACGGCGTGACGTTCGACGTCCACCGCGGGGAGACTCTCGGGCTCGTCGGCGAGTCCGGCTGCGGGAAGTCGACGCTCGGCCGGACGCTGATGCAACTGGAGACCGCGACGGCTGGCTCCGTCGAGTACGACGGCACGGACATCACGACGCTCTCCGGAAAGAAGCTCAAGGAGTGGCGCCAGAACGTCCAGATGGTGTTCCAGGACCCCGACTCCAGCCTGAACACGCGGATGACCGTCGGGGAGCTCGTCATGGAGCCCCTGAACGTCCACAGCTGGAAGACGCCACAGAAGCGCCGCGAGCGCGTCCGCGAGCTGCTGGACGTCGTCGGGCTGTCCGAGGAGCACTACTACCGGTACCCGTTCCAGTTCTCCGGCGGCCAGAAGCAGCGCATCGGTATCGCTCGCGCGCTCGCGCTGGAGCCGGACTTCCTGGTGCTGGACGAGCCGGTGTCGGCGCTGGACGTCTCCGTGCAGGCGAAGATCCTGAACCTCCTGGACGACCTCCAGGACGAGTTCGGGCTGACGTACCTGCTGATCGCCCACGACCTCTCCGTGGTCGAGCACATCTGTGACCGGGTGGCCGTGATGTACCTCGGGAACATCATGGAGATCGGGCCGGTCGACGCGATCTTCGACGAGCCCGCGAACCCGTACACGAACTCGCTGCTGTCGGCGATTCCCGAACCCAAGCCGAACGCGGAGAAGAGCCGCATCACGCTGCGCGGGACGCCGCCGAGCCCGCGGGACCCGCCGTCGGGCTGCGTGTTCAGCACGCGGTGCCCGTACAAGATTCGGCCCGACGCCTACGAGAACCTCGACGACGACGTCTGGGAGGGCATCGAGGTGTTCCGCGAGGTGCTCCGGGAGCGCGGCGACGTGACGAAGTCCGTCCGCGATCGGCTCCGGGGGCTGCTCGGCATGGAGACGACTGGCATGGACGTCGAGGAGGTCGTCGCGGACACCTTCGACCAGCTGGACGTACCCAGCGACGTCCAGCAGTACATCGACGAGGCAGTCGAGCACGTCGAGCGCGACGACCTGGTCTCCGCACAGGAAGTGCTCCACGAGGAGTTCGGGAGCGTCTGCGAGAACGAGGAGCCCGAGCAGCTCGCAGTCGGTGACACGGGCCGCGTGAGCCGGTGTCACCGCCACCGAGAGGAGTACATGGGCACGCAAACGTACCAGGACGTCCACGACTTCTCGTAAGCGATGTCTGCGCCCTCCAGCGATTCGGGACAGTCCGGTGTGGCCGACGTCGACCCCGACCGGGTCGCGCAGCTGTTCGACCTCGTGTCGTACGTGGTCGTGCTCGTGGCCGTGTTCGTGGCAATTTCGGCGCTGGCGGCGCTAGCAGTCGGTAGTGCGGTCGCGCCGGGCGTGAAGTTCGGGCTGTTCGCGTTCGGGTGGCTGACGCTGTTCGCCGGGACGATGATGCTGCGGCCGACGGCCGCGTGGAAAGACGACGACGACAGCGGCCTGCTGGCGTTCGGTGAGACGGCGGCCGACGACCCGGAGACGAAGTTCCAGCACCTCGTCCAGCGGGTACCGCCGGCCCGGTTCCGGCCGCTGCCGCCGTCGGGGCGGCTGCCGACGGGCGCTCGCGTGTTCCTCGGCGCGCTGGTGACGCTGCTGGTGTCGCTGGCTATGGAGCAGCTGTTCGGCATCGGGCCGTAGCTGGCCGACGCCGAGTCCGAGTCGGCCGGGCCCAGTTCGCGGTACGTTTTCACGGGAGTGCTCTCCGAATCGGTAGCGCCGCGTACTCGGCGACACGCACGGTACAGCTGTCACGAAAGGATACTTGAGTGTGACTCGCTAACCCAGCGGTATGGTTGAAGCACCCGGTCACGCCGAGGACGACCCGGACGTGTCCGACGACGCCGTCACCGAGACGGCGGCCGCAGTCGAGGAGCACGAGCGACGCGCAGCAGAGCTCAAGGACACCGCCGGCGAGCTGAAGGCCGCCTGGGAGGACACCATCGCGGACATGCGCGCCATCGCCGAGGAGTGGCGCGAGGAGGGCTACGAGGTCACTGACATCGTCGCGGTCGACGCCGGTCCTATCGGCCGGGACTCGAACGACGAGGACGGCGAGTACGGCATGGAGTTCGTCATCCCGGACGACGACGCCGACGAGTTCGTCGAGGCGTTCGAGGCCGGCGAGTACGGCCAGTACGACGTCTACCGCGGCGAGGTACAGGCGGACGCGTTCATCGTCGAGGAGCTCGTCGACCACGAGGTCGAGCGCGTCATCCTGCTGGCGGGCGCGTACCACCTCCGGGACACCAAGATGGCGGCGTGGGCGGCCCGCGAGGAGGGCGAGACGTTCACGTTCGTGCGGACGCTGGACAAGACGCGGCTGGGGACGTTCCGCCACGAGGGCTACGAGAAGTTCTTCCCGCGCGCCGACGACCTGCCCGAGGACCCGATGGACTTCGAGCTGGTGTAGACGGCCCTGAGTCGGTGTCACGCGGTGTCGTAGCCTACAAATGGGTGGGGAGACTACGACGGCTACATGAACGTCGCTGACGCGATGACACCCCGGGCTGACGTCGTGACGGTCGAACTGCCGGGGACGCGGGACGACATCCTCGAGTACCTCCAGGAGCGGGCATTCTCCTCCGTGCCCGTCGTGAAGTCCGACGAGGACGGCGAGCAGTACCGCGGACTCATCTCGCGGGACGACCTCATCGAGCGCCCCGAGGAGGACCAGCTGGCGATTCTGATGCGGGACGTCCCGACCACCAGCAAGGATACGACCATCCCCGAGGTCGCGGCGCTGATGGTGGAGTCGGGGACGCGGCGGGTGCCGGTCGTCGACGACGGCCACCTCGAGGGCATCGTGACGGTGACAGACGTGGTGCGAGCCATCGCCGACGGGCAGGCCAACGGCGACACGGAGGTCGGCGGGCTCGCGCGACGTGACGTGAACACCACCTACGAGGGGACGCCGCTGACGGTCGCCGAGCGCCAGATTTCGTACGCGAAGGTGCCGTACTCGGTCGTGCTCGGCGACAGCGGCGACATGGTCGGCGTGCTGACCGAGGTCGACGTAATCGAGGTGGCGCGGGTCGTCGAGGGCGAGGACAACACCGGCGACTCGATGGCGGCCGACGACGACGACTGGAAGTGGGAGTCCATCAAGGCCGTCGGCAGCCGGTACCTGCCGACGCGGAACGTCCAGATTCCCGCGGAGCCGGTCCGGGAGTTCATGACCGACGACGTCGTGACTGTGACCGGGAAGCGGACGGCCCGCGACGCCGCACAGACGATGCTGAACAAGGACATCGAGCAGATTCCGCTGGTGTCCGGCGACGAGCTCGCCGGCATCGTGCGGGACGTCGACTTGCTGTCCGCACTCGTCGACGGCCACAGCGATGAGTGAGGAGCTGAGCGAGCTCGCGCGCCGCCGCGGGTTCTTCTTCCAGGCGAACGAGGCCTACGGCGGCGTCGCGGGCTTCTACACGTACGGCCCGGAGGGCGCGGCGCTGAAACGGAACGTCGAGGACGCGTGGCGCGACCGCTTCGTCACCCGCGAGGGCAACATGGAGATCGACTCGCCGACGGTGACGCCGGAGCCCGTGTTCCGGGCGTCGGGCCACCTCGACGACTTCGACGACATGCTCGTGGAGTGCCCGGACTGCGGGGAGAGCCACCGCGCCGACCACGTCGTCGAGGACAACACGGACGTGGAGGACGCGGAGTCCGTGCCGACCGACGAGGTCGAGGCGCTCATCGCCGAGCACGACCTCGTCTGTCCGGAGTGTGGCGTGTCGCTGGTCGGCCAGCCCGTGGAGGGCTTCAACCTGATGTTCGAGACGACCATCGGGCCGGGCGACGGCGACCCGGGCTACCTGCGGCCGGAGACGGCCCAGGGGATGTTCACGGAGTTCCCGCGGCTCAAGGAGTACGCCCGCAACCAGCTGCCGTTCGGCGTCGCGCAGATCGGCGCCGGCTACCGCAACGAGATCTCGCCGCGCAACGCTCTGCTGCGGACGCGGGAGTTCACGATGGCGGAGCTTGAGTTCTTCGTGGACCCCGAGGACGACGGCCCGAACCTCGACCGGGTGGCCGACGTAGAGTTGCCGCTGTACCCCGTCGAGGCACAGCAGGCGGACGGCGAGGAGTACCTGCGACTGACGCCACAGGAGGCCCTCGCGGAGGGCGTCGTGGCGGGCGAGTGGGTGGCGTACTTCCTCGCGCGGTCGAAGCAGTGGTTCGAGCGCGTCGGCGTGGACATGGACCGGTTCCGGTTCCGCCAGCACCTGCCCGGCGAGCTCGCACACTACGCTTCGGACTGCTGGGACGCCGAGGGCGAGGTCGGCGGCGACTGGGTGGAGCTGGAGGGCGTGGCGTCGCGGACGAACTACGACCTCACGAAGCACGACGAGCACGCCGACGACAGCTTCACCGTGTTCCAGGCGTACGACGAGCCGAAGACCGTCGAGCGCGCGACCGTCGACCCCGAGATGTCGTACCTCGGGCCCGAGTTCGGCGGTGACGCCGGCGAGGTGGCGGACGCGCTCGCCGACCTCGCCGCCCGCGACCGGTCGGCGTTCGACGGCGAGGAGGTGACCGTCGAGGTCGACGGCACCGAGTACACCGTCCCGACCGAGCAGACCGGCTTCGAGGTCGCCGAGGAGACCGAGTCCGGCCGCCACATCGTCCCGCACGTCGTGGAGCCGGCGTTCGGCGTCGGCCGCGCCGTCTACACGGCGCTGGCCCACTCCTACGAGACCGACGAGGTCGACGGCGAGAGCCGGGACGTGTTGCGGCTGCCCGCGGAGGTCGCGCCGACGACCGTCGGCGTGTTCCCGCTGATGGACAAGGACGGGCTCGGCGAGCGCGCCCGCGAGCTCGCCGCCGACCTCCGGGAGGCCGGCCTGTCGGTGACGTACGACGACTCCGGGAACATCGGCCGGCGGTACCGCCGGCAGGACGAGGTCGGCACGCCGTACTGCGTCACTGTCGACTACGAGGCCCTCGAGGAGGGCGCGGTGACAGTGCGGGACCGCGACACCACCGAGCAGACCCGGGTCCCCGTCGAGGACCTGCCGACCGTCCTGACGCGGCTCCGGGACGGCGACGCCAGCTTCGAGGAGCTGTGAGCGAGCTCAGCCGCCGGCTCGTGCACGCCAGCGGCGCGCTCGTCCCCGGTGCGTTCCTCGCGAGCGTCGTCGGGTGGCCGGTCGTGCAGGCGGTGTTCGTCGTCGGCGCCGGCGTCGCCGTCGTCCTCGAGGCCCTGCGGCTGTCGGGGCGCGTGAGCTGGTGGATTTACGACGCGCTGACGCGCGAGTACGAACAGGACAACCCCGCTGGGTACGCGCTGTACATGCTCGCAGCGGCGGCGACGGTGCTCGTGTTCGCGCCGCCCATCGCGGTGCCGGCGCTGTTGATGCTGTCGCTGGGCGACCCGGTCAGCGGCCTGCTGTCCTCGGGCGGCACCGGGCTGAAGGCGGGCTGGGTGCTGCTGGCGACGTTCGGCGTCTGTCTCGCCATCGCGAGCCTGCTGGCGGTGCCGCTGCCGGCAGCAGTGGCGGGCGCGCTGGCCGCGACGCTCGCCGACGGCACGACGCCCGTGGTTCGGGGGTACGTCCTCGACGACAACGCGACGATCCCACTCGGGTCGGCGGCCGCGATGTGGCTGGTGCTCGCGGTCTGAGTGTCGGCTGTCGGTCGCCGTGTCGACTGCCGCCGGCCCGCCGTGGCGTCAGTCGGCGGGGCGGCCGGCAGTCCGCTCTCGAACGAGGACGCGGCGGTCGCTGTGGACCGTGACCTCGCAACCAGCCCAGGTGAACGTGACGTGCCCCTCGACACCGGGTCGCGTCTGGCATAGCGACCGCAGTACGCCGGGTTCGACCACGGTGTACAGCGGATCCAGAGAGTCGTTCTCGGCGCCGGTGGCCTCCGAGACGGCAGCCACGACGGAGGCACAGACGTCGCCTTCTGGCGCGCGTCGCTCGACGGCCGCTCCTGGATGCTTTGCCATGCCACTTTCAAGCAGGGACTGGTCACCAGATACCCGTTGTCGCTAGATGCATTACTGCCGCCGCCCGGCTGCGTTTATACACCTAAACGATGCGTCTCAGCCGTCCTCGAGGAGCTCCGCGAACAGCGTCCGCTGGACCGCACGGAGGTGGCGGTTGACCGTGGGTTGAGTGACGCCCATGGAGTCGGCGACGTCCTCACCGGTCTGTTCGCGAGGCCACTCGAAGTAGCCGCCGAAGTACGCCGCCTCCAGAATCTCGAGCTGGCGCTCCGAGAGCTCGTCCTCGAACCGACTGGGGAAGTCGCGGGTCGCCGTCGGCGAGCGGTTGCGGTCGCGGCGCGCGAGCAGTTCCGTCTCCGGGTACTGTTCCGTGAGCACGTCCAGGAGCTTGCGGACCGAGCGCTCGCGGGGTAACTGGACGGTAAACCGTGCGGCGTCGTCCCGAGCCGTCAGTTCCGTGGGGGAGGCCCCGTGGTCGAGCAGCGTCGCGACCAGACTCTCGTCCACGAGGACGCACTCGTAGCGCGCGTGGTCCGCGCCCTCGGCGACGAGCTCGGCCGACTCGACGTCCCGGGCTCGCTTCGCCACCTCGTCGACCGCCTCGGGCGACATCCCCCGGACGGTCAGGAACAGGCGCGCTGCACTGTCCCCGTCGGACGTGACGCCGTCCATCGACAGCTCGCAGTCGGTGCGCTCGGCGAGCGAGACTGCGAGACTCCCCCCGTGGCGCACACGGACGTCCAGTTCCGTGACCGCGTCGTCGACGAGCGCCCGCTTCTGTTCGACCGCCGAGAGCACGTACGCGACCAGGTCCGTGACCTCGTCGAGGACCTCCGTCACCTCCTCGTCGAACGTCCCGGGGGCGTCGCTGTACACCGAGAGGGCGCCGTACCGATACTCGTCGTAGGCCAGCGGGAGGCTGACGACCGACTGGAACCCGCGGCGGAGTGCGTGTTTCTGCCAGTGAGCCAGCGCCGGGCCGTCGCGGATGGTCGCCTCGCGCTGGACGGTCGTGGTCTGGGCGGCCCGCCCGGTGGGCTCGCGGTCGACCCAGTCGGCCGGGACCGAGACGGCGTCGAGGTAGCCCCGTTCGTCGCCAGCGGAGTAGGCTGGCGTGAGCGTCCCGGCCGCGGCGTCGAACGTCCCGACCCACGCGAAGGTGGCGTCGCCGACGTCGACGAGCGCCTCGCAGGTCGACGCAAGCACCTCGTCCGTCGTGGTGGCGTCGACGACCGCGCGACTGATGCGGCGGAACGCGGCGGTGATGCGGCGCAGCCGGTCCGCGCGCTCCGTCCGCGTCGACAGCTTCGCGCGGTGTTCGTCCAGTTCCGTCTCGGCGGCGCGCCGCGCCAGTGCGGTCCGGGCGGTCGCCGCGAGCGCGTCGAGGAACGTCCGTTCGGCGTCCGAGAGCCCGGGAGCGCCGTCCTCGGTCGCGACCAGCAGGACGGTCTCCGGCCCGACCGGGTGGGCGACGCCGGCCGAGAGCGTGGCGTCCGCGACCCCGGTCGGCGCGCCGGCGGAGAACTCCCGGGGTTCGTCGTCCTCGAAGGCGGTCCACGCGACGTCGGCCAGTGCCCGGGCGGGGTCCGCGTGCGCCACTGCGGTCGTCGTCCGGGAGACGGCGGGTTCGAGGTTGCCGGCGTCGAACGTCCAGACGGCGACGTACGCAGCCGACAGGACGTCGGCCGCCGCGTCGACGAGGAGCTGGCGGGCCGCCGGGCGGTCGGCGTCGACGAGCTGTCTCGATGCGTTCGCCAGCGCCACCAGCGGCGGCGCGGTGTCGCCGGGGGCGGTGGCGAGGCCCTCGCGGTCGAACGCCGCCTGCAGCTTCCGGTCGATGGTCGCCTCGGTCGGGACTGGCGCGTCCGGCCCCCGGTAGTACTCGTTGTGGCACTCGGTGCCCGCCCGGAGAATCTGGGGGTGGGTGCGAAGCACTTCGTCGAGGAACGACGGCGAGAACCGGTCGCGGTGGTACTGGCAGAGAATGACCCAGGGGTAGTCGGGTGCGATGTCGTTCAGGTGGTCCTCGAACGCCGCGGCGGCCGCCGCGTCGAGGTCGTGGTCGCGCAGCCACGACATCTCCCCGGTGGAGCGGACGCGGTCGTAGCCGTCTGCGAGCGCGTCCTCGACGGCGGCCTGGAGGATGTCCAGGAGCTCGGCGGCCGTGACGTCGCGGCCCTCGGGGAAGACCTCGTGGCTGTCGTAGACGGCGAGGTCCCCGGCCGCAAGCGCGGTCTCGACGTCGATGCCGCCGTCTTCGAGCGCGTCGAGCACCTCCCGGCGCGTGTTCTGGCTGGCGACGTACACGCACTTGTCGCCCGCTTCGAGGCCTGCCTGGAGGTACGGGACGACCGTCTCGAACTGCTCGCGGCGGCTGCTGTAGACGTGGGTGAAGTGGTCGTGGCCGGGGCTGCGCTCGAGGTCAGTCATGTGGGAGTGTGCCGACGGTCGGCCGCTCGCACCAGTGGCGGGGTGGGGGCGCGCGAGCCGGCCGACCGAACGGTGTTGTTTGGTACATAGTAGCACAATGCTAAATATCACACCATTTCGTGTGTAACTATACGTGTTGGAAGTAGGAGGGGTCTGGCCGCGTCTCCACTTCCACCGCGGTACGCGAACGCTTAACCGCGAGAGCGACGTATCCGGCGGTGAATGCCGGAGGAGACGGGCTACGTCGACCACCCGATGCTCACAGATGGCGTCATCGAGGCGCGCCAGTACCAGCTGCAGCTGGCGGCGTCAGCACGGCAGGGCCACACGCTCGTCTGCCTGCCGACGGGCCTCGGGAAGACGACGGTGAGCCTGCTGGTGACCGCGTACCGCCTCGACGAGGACCTCGCCGGGAAGTCCCTGCTGCTGGCGCCGACGAAGCCGCTGGTCGAACAGCACGCCGCCTTCTACCGGGAGGCGCTGACAGTGCCCGACGACGAGGTGGTCGTGTTCACGGGCGAGACGCGGCCCGACGACCGCGAGGACGCCTGGAACGACGCCCGCGTCGTGGTCGCCACCCCGCAGGTCGTGGAGAACGACCTCGTCGGCGGTCGCATCAGCCTGCGGGACGTCGTCCACTGCACGTTCGACGAGTGCCACCGGGCGACCGGCGACTACGCGTACACGTACATCGCTGAGCGCTACCACGCCGACGCCGCCGACCCGCTGGTGACGGCGATGTCCGCCTCTCCGGGCGGCAACGAGGAGGAGATTCGGACGGTCTGCGAGAACCTCGGCGTCGGGAACGTCGAGGTGATGACCGAGGACGACGCGGACGTCGGCGAGCACACGTACGACACGGACGTCCAGTGGGAGCGCATCACGCTCCCCGACGAGATTCTGGAGATACGGGACGCCATCAACGAGGTCATCGAGGACCGCCTGGAGCAGCTCCGGGACCTCGGCGTGACGAAGGCGTCCAGCCCGGACATCAGCCAGAAGGACCTGAACAAGATCCGCGCGCGCCTCCAGCAGCTCATCGACAACGACGACAGCGACGGCTACCAGGGCATGAGCGTCCACGCCGAGGTGATGAAGCTCAAGCGCGCCGTCGAGCTCGTCGAGACGCAGAGCGTGGAATCGGTGCGGCGGTACTTCGAGCGCCAGCGGAACGCCGCGAACTCCGCGAGCGCGTCGAAGGCCAGCCAGCGGCTCGTGAGCGAGGCGAAGGTCAAGCAGGCGATGCGGACCGCTGACGACTTCGACGGCCTCCACCCGAAGTTCCGGAAGGCCCGGATGCTGCTGGCGGAGACGCTGGGCATCGAGGGCGGCGACCGCGTCATCGTGTTCACCGAGTCCAGAGACACCGCCGAGGCGCTGACCGACTTCCTCGGCGAGCACTTCGACACCCGGCGGTTCGTCGGGCAGGGCGACGCCGACGGCTCGGACGGCATGACCCAGACCGAACAGCGCGAGACGCTGGAGGACTTCCGGAGCGGCGAATTCGAGGTGCTGGTGTCGACGAGCGTCGCCGAGGAGGGACTCGACGTCCCGGAGGTGGACCTCGTGTTGTTCTTCGAGCCCGTCCCCACCGCCATCCGGTCGGTCCAGCGGAAGGGCCGGACCGGCCGCCAGACGGAGGGCCGGGTCGTCGTGTTGATGGCCGAGGACACCCGCGACGAGGCGTACTTCTGGATCTCGCGGCGCCGCGAACAGGAGATGACCGAGGAGCTCCAGAAGCTGAAGGGGCTCGCCGACGAGCTGGAGACCGAGCTCGGCGGCGGCGACCAGCAGGCCCTCGACGAGTTCGCCGACGAGGACGGCGAGGCGTCGACAGCCCAGTCCCCCGACGGCGACGTGGAGCAGCCGACCGCCGCGAACGGGAGCGGCGAGGAGAGTACGGCCAGCGCCGACGACGGGCAGGTCGGCCTGGACGACTTCGACGCGCCGGACCCCGAGGACGTGGCGGGAAGCACCGAGGACGGCGACGACGACGGTGTGGCGGCGCGCGCGAGCAGCGACCCGGACGACGAGGATGCAGTCGAGGTGGTCGTCGACCAGCGCGAGCTGGACTCGAACATCGCCCGCGAGCTCTCGAAGCGCGACGGCGTCGAGACCCGTCTGGAGACGCTTGCCGTCGGGGACTACGTGCTCTCGGACCGCGTGGCCGTCGAGCGGAAGTCCCACGGCGACTTCATGGACACCCTGCTGGGCGGCGACCGCTCCATCTTCGAGCAGGCCAGAGACCTCACACGCCACTACACGCGGCCCGTCCTGTTGCTGGAGGGCGACGGCGACCTCTACGCCGAGCGGAACGTCCACCCGAACGCGATTCGGGCGGCGCTGGCGTCGCTTGCGGTCGACTGGGGCGTCAGCGTCGTCCACACCAGAAGCGAGGACGACACCGCCGAGATGGTCGAGACCATCGCCGAGCGCGAGCAGACGGTCAGCGACCGCGAGGTGAGTGCGCACGGCGAGAAGGCCGCGAAGACCCTCGGTGAACAGCAGGAGTACGTCGTCTCCTCGATTGCGGACATCGGGCCGGTGACGGCGCGCTCGTTACTCGAGGCGTTCGGGAGCGTCGAGGCGGTGATGACCGCCAGCGAGGACGACCTCACCGACGCGGACGGCGTCGGCGGCGTCACCGCCGAACGCATCCGGGAGGTCGTCGGGACGGCCTACCAGCCCGACTGAGGCTACGGAATCACCGTCACCGGAACTTTCTCGGCGCGAAGCACCGTCTCGGCGGCGCTACCGAGGATTGCGCGCTCGATCGTGCCGGCGCCGTGGTGGCCCATGACGACGTGGTCGTAGCCGCGCTCGTCGACGAGGTCGAGGATGTCGCTGCCGACGCGGCCGGCCGACCGGACGTCGACGTCCGCGTTCACTTCCGGGTCGGCGTCGACCCCGCGAGCGTCGAGCACGCGCTGGGCGCGCTCGAGAACGGCGTCGGTCGTGGTGGTCGACTCGTCGGCGAAGTGGACGACGTGCAGCGTGGCGTCGTAGCGGGCTGCCATGTCCGCGCCGAAGTCCAGCGCGCGGAAGCTACAGTCCGAGTCGTCGACGGGCACGAGGACGTCCATACGTGCCGGTGGGAACGCGGGGAAAAGTCGGTTCCGGCTACTGGCGGAGCGCGGCGAGGGCTTCGGCGGCCTCCCGGGCGGCTTCGAGGTACTCGCGGGCGGTCCGGGGGTCGTCGGCGCTGCCGGCGCGGCGCGCGAGCGCGGCGATGGTCGATTCGAGCGCGTCGGCGGCCGGACCGCTGGCGGTGGCCGTCGGCGCGTGCTCGGGGAGGTCGCGCGTCGAGGGGTCGTCGCGAGCGGGGGCGTCCTCGACGACGTCGCGGCTGCGCTCGCCGCTCCGGCCAGTGTCGGGTGCGTGCTCGCCGCCGCTCCGGGACGGCGGTGCTCGTCGGGTGTCAGTGTCTCGGCCGGCGTCGCCGGAGGCGGGCTGCTGGCTGTCGCCGCCCGCGACCCCGGATTCGGACTGATTGGGCGAGGCTTGCTGGCCCCCGGTCGGGCCGGAGTCGGCCTGCTGAGTCTCTGGCTGGCCGGCCTGCGCCTGCTGTGCGTCGGGCTGGCTGGCGTCCGCCTGCTGGCGCTGGGCCTCGTGCTGGCAGGTCGGACAGAACGTCTGGCCCTCGTAGCGGAACAGCGGGCTGCCACAGCGGTCGCAGTGGTCGTTGGTCATCGTCGCGCCCTGCAGGAGCAACTCGCTCATACGCGCGGTCGCCTCGCGGTCTTCCTGTTCGTTCTCGTACTTCTCTCGGAGTTCCTCGCGCACGGCTTCCTCGTCGAATCCGTCGTCGCTGTCGCTCATGGTCGGTGGGACGGCGGCGAGCGTCGAAAAGGCTGCGGGGGAGCGTGACCCCACGACCCCGACAGAAGTTCGTCGATAGTCGAAGGGTCGTTCGGCGGCTGTCGGCCGCTGTAGGGCGGTTTCGGGGCGCTGGGGCGGGGGTATCGAAGCGCTTAACGGCTTGCCCGGAGGTGTTTGACGTGATATGACGAAAGTCAGCATCGTGGGGGCCGCCGGGACGGTCGGCGCCGCCGCAGGCTACAACCTCGCGCTCCGTGACGTGGTCGACGAGCTCGTATTCGTGGACATCCCGGACAAGGAGGAGGAGACTATCGGGCAGGCCGCGGACGCCAACCACGGCGTCGCCTACGACGCCAACACCGACGTCTACCAGGGCGACTACGAGGACACCGCCGGCTCCGACGTCGTCGTCATCACGGCCGGCATCCCGCGCCAGCCCGGCCAGACCCGCATCGACCTCGCGGGCGACAACGCGCCCATCATGGAGGACATCGGCTCCTCGCTGGCCGAGCACAACGACGACTTCGTCACCGTCACGACGTCGAACCCCGTCGACCTCCTGAACCGCCACCTCTACGAGAGCGGCGACCGCGACCGCCACAAGGTCGTCGGGTTCGGCGGCCGTCTGGACAGCGCGCGCTTCCGGTACGTGCTCGGCCAGCGCTTCGACGCGCCCGTCCAGAACGTCGACGCGACAATCCTCGGCGAGCACGGCGACGCCCAGGTGCCCGTGTTCTCGAAGGTCCGCGTGAACGGCGCGGACCCCGAGTTCAGCGACGACGAGAAGGAGGAGATCCTCTCGGACCTCCAGGCGTCCGCGATGAACGTCATCGAGAAGAAGGGCGCGACCCAGTGGGGGCCGGCGACCGGCGTCGCCCACATGGTCGAAGCCATCCTCAACGACACGGGCGAAGTGCTGCCCGGTAGCGTCGTGCTCGACGGCGAGTACGGCCTCGACGACGTCGGCCTCGGCGTTCCGGTGAAGCTCGGGTCGAACGGCGTCGAGGAGGTCGTCGAGTGGGACCTCACCGAGTACGAGCGCGACCAGCTCGGCGAGGCCGCAGAGAAGCTCTCCGAGCAGTACGACGAGATCGCGTAACGCCGCGGCAAGCGGTTTCTTCTGGTGCGGTCACTGCTGTGTAAGCGTCGGGGCCCGAGCGAGCGAGTAGCCTGCTGTGCTCCCTGCTGCTGGCGGTTTGTGCGCCGACGAGGAACGAGGCGGGGAGGACGGGCGGCTGTGCGTCGCTGTTCGGTGGTTCGCAGGCGGTGCGCCGGCCGGCAGTGCGACTACGCGGGTGCGACTTCCTGTTCGACGTCGTCGGCGTCCTCGGCGTCGCGTTCGGCCTCCGCTTCGAGTTGTTCGATCGGAAGCTCCTCCCAGTGGTGGCACATCGCACCCGATGGTATGTGTCGTGTTATCATAAAACTATCCCGGGCGGTGCAGCGACGCTACCGACAGTCAGGGAACGAGCTGTTCGCCGTCGTCGTCGTAGACGGTGATGGCGTCGACGGGACAGGCTCTCGCCGCGAACTTCGCGTCCAGTTCGTCGCCGTCCGGTACCTCGACGGCGAAGAGGTCCTCCTCGACCTCCTCGCCGTCGACGAGCACCGCCTTCCCGGCGTCCGTGTCCTCCTCGAAGCCGTCGCCCCACTCCGCGACGCACTGGAACATCCCGATGCAGGTGTCCCGGTCGAACTCGACTCGCATACCGCCACGTGGTGGCGCCCGGCGTATATCGTTGCCGGGCCAGTCACGGCGCGACCGCCGGCTGGCCGACGCCGTCTGGCGGCCCGACGGCGAGCGCCCGCGAGAGAGACGGCAGGTGGCCCCGCCCGACAGTTTAAACCGCGGGACGAGCCTATCCCGGCCCAATGAGAGTCGCGGACGTGCCGGGCCTCCCCGGCGGCGTCGCCGAGTACTTCGAGGGGGAGGGCATCGAGGAGCTGTACCCGCCGCAGGGTGAGGCCGTCGAGAAGGGAGTCACCGAGGGCTCGAACCTCGTGGCGAGCGTCCCGACGGCCAGCGGGAAGACGCTGGTCGCCCAGCTGGCGATGCTGTCGGCCATCGCGGACGAGGACGGGGACGACAAATTCGGGTTCGACGGCGACGGCACCGCCCTCTACATCGTGCCGCTGCGTGCGCTCGCGGGGGAGAAGGCCAGCGAGTTCGAGGCCTTCGAGCAGTTCGGCCTCTCCGTCGGCGTCTCGACGGGGAACTACGAGAGCGATGGCTCCCGGCTGTCGGACAACGACATCGTCGTCGCCACCTCGGAGAAAGTCGACTCGCTGGTTCGCAACGGCGCCGACTGGATCGACGACCTGTCCTGCGTGGTCGCCGACGAGGTCCACCTGGTGGACGACGACCACCGCGGCCCCACGCTGGAGGTGACACTGGCGAAGCTCCGCCAGCGCGTCGACGGTCTCCAGGTCGTCGCGCTGTCGGCGACCATCGGGAACGCCGACGAACTCGCGGACTGGCTGGACGCCGAGCTCGTGGACTCGGACTGGCGGCCCATCGACCTGAAGACCGGCGTCCACTACGGACAGGCGCTGCACTACGACGACGGCACACAGGCCGAACTCTCGGTCGGCTCGGGGAGCCAGACGGCCGCCGTGGTCGCGGACACCCTCAAGGACGACGGGTCGACGCTCGTGTTCGTGAACTCCCGCCGGAACGCCGAGGCGTCGGCGCGCCGGCTCGCGGACGTCACCGGCGACACGCTGTCGCCCGAGGAGCGCGACCGGCTGGCCGACGTCGCCGAGGAGATACGGGGCGTCAGCGACACCGAGACCAGCGACGACCTCGCGGACGCCGTCGCGAAGGGCGCGGCGTTCCACCACGCCGGCCTCGCGCGCGAGCACCGCGAACTCGTCGAGGAAGCCTTCAGAGACCGCCTCGTGAAGGTCGTCTCCGCGACGCCGACGCTCGCGGCGGGCGTGAACACGCCCTCCCGCCGGGTCGTCGTGCGGGACTGGCAGCGCTACGACGGCACCGCCGGCGGGATGCAGCCCCTCGACGTCCTGGAGGTCCACCAGATGTTCGGGCGTGCGGGGCGCCCCGGACTGGACCCCTACGGGGAGGCCGTGCTGCTCGCGAACAGCCACGACGAGCTGGAGGAGCTGTTCGACCGGTACGTGTACGCCGACCCGGAGCCCGTGCGCTCGAAGCTCGCGGCCGAGCCCGCGCTCCGCACCCACGTGCTGGCCGCCATCGCGACCGGGTTCACGACGACCGAGGACAGCCTCCACGAGTTCCTCGGGGAGACGCTGTACGCCACGCAGACCGACGACCCCGGCCGGCTGCAGTCCGTCACGCGGGACGTGCTCGTCTACCTCGACCGGAACGGGTTCGTCGAGCGCGAGGACGGCGGCGCGCTGCGCGCGACCGCCACCGGCCACCTCGTGAGCCAGCTGTACGTCGACCCGATGAGCGCGGCGACCGTCATCGACGGGTTGCGCGCGGCCGCGCGAAGCGGGGCCGCGTCTGGAGCGAGCGACGACGCAGGAACCGCAGACAGCGACGGGCCCGCGGGCTTCCAGCCGGCCAGCGAGATGGAGGCCGACAGCGACCTCCCGGAGGACGCGACCGTAGACCCGTCGCCGCTCGGGCTCTACCACCTCGTGAGCCGGACGCCGGACATGTACGAGCTCTACCTCCGGTCCGGGGACCGCGAGCAGTACACCGAACTCGCCTACGAGCGCGAGGACGAACTGCTCGGGTCGACGCCCCGCGAGGAGCAGGCGGAGTTCGAGGACTGGCTGTCGGCGCTGAAGACGGCGAAGCTCATGGAGGACTGGGCGTCGGAGCTCGACGAGGACCGAATCGCCGAGCGCTACGACGTCGGCCCGGGCGACATCCGGGGGAAAGTGGAGACGGCGGAGTGGCTGCTGAACGCGGCCGAGCGGCTCGCCGGCGAACTCGACGTGAACTGCGCGACCGCCGTCCGCGAGGCCCGCAAGCGTGTGGAGTACGGCGTCCGGGAGGAACTGCTGGACCTCGCTGGCGTGCGGGACGTCGGCCGGAAGCGCGCCCGCCGGCTGTACGACGCCGGCATCGAGTCGCGGGCCGACCTCCGGGACGCCGACAAGAGCCTCGTGCTCGGCGCCGTCCGGGGCCGCGAGGCGACGGCAGAGCGCATCCTGGAGAACGTCGGCCACCCGAATCCGGGGATGGACGGCGTGGACGCCGACGCGGACGCGACCCCCGACCCCGAGGGCAGCGGCAGCGGCGCCGGTGGGGGCGCCGACACCGGCGAGAACCAGGCGAACCTGGGTGACTTCTCGTGAGGGTCGTCGAGGGCGTCGCCGCGGTCGAGGACGTCGACGCGTTCGTCGCCGACCTCGGCGCGGTCGGCGACGAGCACGGCGTGGCGGTGCAGGCGTTCGACGCCGGCTACGTCGCGGACCGCGAGCACCTCGTGAGCGCGGTGGCGCACGCCAGCCGGGCGTTCGAGCGCGGGGAGAACGTCGCCAGCGAGCGCGCCGTCGAGATTCTGCTGTACGCCGCTGGCCGCCGCCAGATCCGGCAGGCGCTGGCGATGGGCGTCGGCGAGGGCGAGCAGCCGGTCGTCGTCGTGGTCGCCGCCGACACGGACGGCGCAGCCGACGCCGACGAGCGCGAGGCGGCGGCTGCCGACGCGGTGGGCGACCTGCTCGCCGAAGTGCGCCCGACGCTGGGGGAGGAACGCGACGAGGCGACGCTCCGGGAGTTCTTCGACGTGAGCGCGGCGGAGGTGGCTGCGGCGGGCGGCGACCTCGCCGGCGTGGTGCGCGAGCGCGTCGCGCTGCTCGACGTCGAGAAGTGACGCGCTAGCACACCCCGTTCCAGTCGAAACGAAGGGGTGTGGTCGTCTCTTCGTCTTGCGGTTCTCTCCGGGAGAATGTAGTCCACCCCGTATCACGACCGGTGGCGTGTGTGAGTGAGTTGCACCCGAAACGCCGCCCGCGGAGAGCGGACGGCCGTCAGACGCTACCCGATACAGTCGAGCACCGTCCGCCGGTCGAACCGAGCGTCACAGCCGCCGTACCCACACGTGTAGCCGTCCTCGTCGCGGCGGTTCCGCAGTCCGCCGTGGCCGCAGGGCAGCGTGTCGCGACTCGCCCGAATCTCGCGGGCGGCCTCGAAGGCGGCCGGATTCGTGCGGTAGCGTTTCGGCTCGTCCCTGGGATTCTCGACGACGTCGAGGACGCCGTGCGCGCGGAACTGCCGGAAGACCCGCCGGACTTCACCGGGCGCCTCCGCGAGCCGGAACGGCTCGCCGGGCGGCGGGAGCCGGGCTGTCGCGTCCGGGTTCCCGCGCAGGACGCTGCGCGCGCCGTTCGGGACGCTGTTCGACCGCGGGTCTACGGCCACCCCCGGTCACCCCCGGAGGTCGCCGCGGTCGTAGTGCTGCTCGCAGCTCCGGCAGTAGTACCGGCCGTCGCAGAGCCGGCGCAGCCGCGTGTGCCCCCGCGGGCACTTGACGCGCCAGCCGGCGTCCGTGTGCTCGCCATCCATCGGTCACCTGCCAGCGTCTGAGGCGCCGCCGCCACAAGTACCGAATCCTGCCGCGCAGTGAAAGTGAAAGTAGTCGGGCGAGTCCCCGGTACCCCCGCTTCGGGAGCGAGCAGGAACCACCGCTAGCAATCACACGAACGGACGGAACACTGTTCGTCGTGGATCGCCAGGAGAATAGTCCCGGGAAGATTCGAACCGGAGCGAGACGTGCTCGCTGTCGCTTCTCGTCTCGCTGCGCGCGACTCGCAGGGCTCGAATCTGGATTATCGGCTCCTCGCTCAACTCGTCGCCAGAAGTAGTCCCGGGAAGATTCGAACTTCCGTCGAAGCCCCCAGAAGGCTTCAGGATTGGCCGCTACCCCACGGGACTGCTCGCATCTCACGAAACGAGGTTGGTTCACTAAACGTTGTCGTTTCAGTCCAGGGCAGCGGGCGTTGCTGGGTGGTGTTCCGTCCGGTGGCAGTTCGCACAGAGGACCGCCGTCTTCTCGATTTCGGCGTGAACCGCCTCGACCGGACGGCTGTTCGTAATCATCTCGCCGACGGCCGCCGTCTTTTCGTCGTCTGGGTGATGGAGCTGCAGACACACCGGGTCTCCTTCACCGCAGCGCTGACAGCCACGGACCTGCTGGTAGGCGTAGGTCCAGGCGCGAACCCACGACTCCTTGTCGACCGACCCGGGTCGTTCGCCGAGCAGACGTGCTTCCAGCGCGTCCCCAGGGCTGTCGGCGAGTTCGGCCGTATCGAGTTCGGACAACACTACCGGTGCATCGTTGTGTTCCCGCCAGTGACAGTTCGCGCAGAGCAGTTGACAGTCCTCGATTTCCGTGCGGATTGTTTCTCGCGAGTATCCGGACGCCACCATCTCGTTGACGCTCAGCCGTTTTCGTGTGTCGTCGACGTGGTGGAAGTCGAGGCAGAACGGCGACGATTCCGCACACCGAACGCACCCGGACCGGTCGGTTCTGTACTGGTGGAGCCACTCGCGGAGCCGCCGTCACCGGTCCCGTGACCGCTGCGCGTTCAGGTCTCGGTTGCGGTAGTGCCACCGCTGGTCCTGGCTGAGTGACGACCACGTCTCGCCGTCGGGAACCGAGACGTCGTCGGGCTTGGGTTCGACGCGCGGCCCCGTGGACCGGTTCGTCGACAGCCCGGCCTGTGCTTTCGCGTCGTTCCAGCTGCCGCAGTGTCTGAGAATCGTCGACGCAGCGGGCGTAATGTCGAGTCTCTCGTACTGAGCTTTCGTCGGTGACTCGTCGAGACGGCTCGCAGCATCTTCGAGCGCGCTGAGACAGTCCTCTCTCGTCGCCACGGGTGGGCTGGCGTCGCGTTCCTGTATAAACGTGTGGCCAACACTCGTTCGTGCACACACCGACGGCTATTTGCCCGGCGAGGATGCACGTTCGCGTATGTACGTCGGACGATTCGTCGTCGTGGGGCCGGACGTCGCGGCTTACCGGGTGTCGTCGCGGTCGTTCCCGAACCGGCAGGTCGTCGAGCGCGAGGGTGCGCTGACCGTCGCGCCGACGCCGGACGCTCCCGACACGGACAACCCCTACGTATCGTACAACTGCTACCGGACGGGCGGCGGACACGCGGTCGTCGGGAACGGCAGCCACGTCGACCCCATCGCGGAGAAGCTCGAGCTGGGGTATCCGCCCCGCGACGCGCTCGCCGAGGCGCTGCTCGCGCTGGACTACGAGAAAGACGACTACGACACGCCCCGGGTCGCGGGCGTGCTGGCGGCCGACGGGCGTGCGTTCGTCGGGACCGTCCGGAGGGACGCACTCCTCGTCAGGGAGGTCGAGGAGCCGACGCTCGTCGCGACCTACGAGAAGGACGCGCCCGAGCCCATCGGGTTCGACGCCGAGACGGCCGACGCGGCGGCCGGCGAGGCGTACAGCGCGGCGTTCGAGCACGCCGTCTGCGCAGTCGGCGTCGTCCGCGACGGCGAGGACGACGGCTACGAGACCGCCATCGAGAACGGCGAGTAGCCGGACCGAGAGCGGGGCGGAGAACTAAGGCCGAGGGCGCCCGAGTGCCGGGCATGCAACTCGGCGTTGTCTCCGACATCCACTCGAATCTCGTCGCGCTGGAGGCCGTGCTCGCGGACATGCCGGCCGTCGACCGGCTGGTGTGTGCGGGCGACGTCGTCGGGTACAATCCGTGGCCCGCCGAGTGCGTCGACGAACTCCGCGAGCGCGGCGTCCCGACGGTGATGGGGAACCACGACCGAATGGTGGCGGCCGGCCGGAACTTCCGCGGGAACGGGATGGCCCAGGCCGGCGTCGACCACGCCAGCGAGGCGCTGAACGACGTCCAGCGGACGTGGGTCGAGAACCTTCCCCGGGAGCGCCGGCTGGCGGACGGCCGCGTGAAGGTCGTCCACGACCACCCCGAGGTGACGGACAAGTACACGTACCCCGAGGAGTTCGGGCCACACCTGCTCGGTCGCGGCGAGGACGGCTCCAGCGGCGACCAGGAGGAGGAGCAGGAGGAGGTCCTGATTCTCGGGCACACGCACGTCCAGCACCACGAGGTGTACGGCGAGGGCGTCGTCCTGAACCCGGGCAGCGTCGGCCAGCCCCGGGACCGCGATCCCCGGGCTGCCTACGCTGTCGTCGACCTCGACGACCTGTCGGTGACCGAGCACCGCGTCGAGTACGACGTCGAGGCCGTCCAGGAGGCGGTCCGGGACGCCGGCCTGCCGCCGCGGACGGCCGACCGGCTGACCGAAGGGCGGTAGCCCGACCAGCCGGCCGGCGGAGGCTGCCGATTCGACAGCCAGTAGCCTGGTGGACCGAAAGGGCGAGGCGCGCGTGGCGGCTACGCCGCCACGGAATGGGGCGGTCGGCAGAGCCGACCGCCCAGCTCGCGGCCGGAGGCCTCGTGGGCTCGTCGGTCCCTATCGCGACCCTCGGGAGCGATATACCGACGAACGTACGCGAGCCGGCCGAGGGCTTTCGAGCGTGGCCGTCGGGATCAGCAGCGTCCTACGCTAGCGGCCGGAGCTGTGCGGAGAAGTGCCGGAGCTCCTGCATCTCGGGTTCGTCGACGATCTCGTAGCCAGTCACATCGTCGCCGCGCTCGCAGACCGCCGCGGCGGTGTCGGCGACGTGTTCGAGGTGGTCGGGGCCGTAGGTGCGGCGAGGGAGCGCGAGGCGGACGAGGTCCCGCCGGTCCGTGCCGGGGAAGGCGAACCGGCCGAGTTCGACGCCGCGGACGCCGCCCTCCAGGTAGAGTTCGCAGACGAACGCCTGGCCCGGGAACGCCTCGCGCGCGAGGTGGGGGAGTGCTTCGTTGGCGTCGACGTAGACGGCGTGGCCGCCGGCCGGCTCGTAGACGGGGACGCCGCGGTCGTCGAGCAGGGCGGCGAGGCGCTGGACCTGCTCGACGCGTTCGGCGACGTACGGCGGGTCGACGGCCTCGCGGAGGCCGACTGCGAACGCCGCCATGTCCCGACCGGACATGCCGCCGTACGTGGAGAATCCCTCGTAGAGAATGCCGCGCTGGCGGCACTGCTCGAACAGCTCCCCCTCCTCGCGGAGGCCGACGAACCCGCCGACGTTGACGAGGCCGTCTTTCTTCCCACTCATGACGCAGGCGTCGGCGTACGAGAGCTGTTCGCGGGCGATGTCGGCGACGGCGTCGTCGGCGAACTCGGGTTCGCGCTGCTGGACGAAGTACGCGTTCTCGGCGAACCGGCAGGCGTCGACCACGAACGTGGCGTCGATGTCGTGGGCGAACGCGGCGACCTCGCGGGTGTTGGCGACGCTGACCGGCTGGCCGGCCATGGAGTTGTTCGTGACGGTGAGGACGACGGCGGGGACGTTGTCGGCGCCGACGTCGTCGACGACGCGGCGGGCGGTCTCGACGGAGAAGTCGCCCTTGAATGGGTCGTCGCTGTCGGGGTCGCGGGCGCCGTCGACCGGACAGTCGACGGGGTCGGCGCCGTTGGCGGCGACGTGCGCCCGCGTGGTGTCGAAGTGGGCGTTGTTGAGGACGGTGTCGCCCTCGTCGACGAGCGCGCCGTAGAGGACGTTCTCGGCGCCCCGGCCCTGGTGGGCGGGGACGATGTGCTCGAAGCCCATCACGTCCGCGGCGGCGGTCTCGAGGTCGGCGAAGCTGGAGCTGCCGGCGTAGGCCTCGTCGCCAGTCAGCATGGCGGCCCACTGGTCGTTGCTCATCGTGCCGGTGCCGGAGTCGGTCAGCAGGTCGACGGCGACGGCGTCGCTGGCGAGCTCGAAGACGTTGTAGCCCGCGTCCGCGAGCGCGGCCTCGCGGTCCGCCCGGGGGAGGAGTTCGACGTCGTCGACCATCGTGGCCGTGTAGGAACGCATGGCACAGAGACGGGTGCCGAGCGGCTTAGTTCCGGCGTGAGAGGGCTGTTCGGCGGCGTACAGGACTGTACGACGCTGCCCGGAGTCGGGGCGCGGCGGTCAGGACCGGGGGCCGTCGTCTGTCTCGCGGCCGGTCAGGACTGGAAGCCGTTCTGGACGACGTCGAGGGCGGCCTCGCGGTCGTCCCACGCGACGAACACCGCGACCGAGGTGGCCGAGGAGACGATGTCGATGACGTTGATGTTGCGGTCGGCAAGCGGGTCGACGATGCGCCGGAGGACGCCGGGCCGGTTCGGGAGTTCGCCGCCGAGCACGCGGATGACGGCGATGTCGTCGGTGACCGTCACCGAGGACAGCTCACCGACCTCGATGACCTCCTGGTGGAGGACGTTCTCGGCGCGCTCGGCGACGGACTCGTCGACGTAGAACGTCATCGAGTCCATGCCCGAGGCGACCGCGTCGACGTTGATGTCGCTCTCGTACAGCGCCGTGGACAGCGTGGACATGATGCCGGGGCGGTTCCGGATGGCGCGTCCAGCGACCGTCAAGCAGGCCAGCGGCGACTCCCGCATGTCGACCATGTTCTCGAAGGTGCCCTCGACGCGCGTGCCGCCCGACAGCAGGTCGCCGTGCTGGTAGTGGATGACGCGGACGTCGAGCTCGTCGTCCTTGAACGAGAGCGCCGACGGCGCGACGACTTCGGCGCCCCGGAAGGAGAGGTTCCGGAGCTCGTCGACCGTGATCTCGCCGACGTTCCGGGCGCCCTCGACGACGTGGGGGTCGCCGGTCATGATGCCCTCGACGTCGGTGACGATGACGACCTCGTCGGCGTCGAGGTAGCGGCCGAGCATCACCGCCGACGTGTCGGAGCCGCCGCGGCCGAGCGTCGTGACGTTGCCCTCGTCGTCCTCGGCGAGGAAGCCCGTGACGACGGGGACGGTGTCGTCGAGGCGGTCCACGAGGTCGTCCACGCGGCCCTTCGTCGCGTCTGCGTCGACCTCGCCGCGGTCGTTCGTGACGATGGGCCAGTCGCCGACCCCGGGTTCGAGGAAGTCGGCGTCGACGCCGCGGGCGGCCAGCGCCGCCTTCAGCATCCGGACCGATGTGCGTTCGCCCATCGAGACGATCTCCGCGCGGTCCGTCTCGTCGGCGTCGAACGTGATCTCGTCGAGGAGTTCGTCGGTCGTGTTCCCCATCGCCGACGCGACCACGACGATCTCGTGGCCGGCGTCGACGGCGGCGGCGATGGAGTCGGCAGCCCGCTCGACGCGGTCGCCGCTGCCGAGACTCGTCCCCCCGAACTTCGCGACTACGCGCACCGGCACTCACCGGTACGACGTACCGTGTTCATTGCCCGCGTCTAGGAGAGCCAGCCTAGATAACTGCTTGCATGGGTGAGAAGGTTGCCAGCGCACGGCGAGCAGCCGCAGCCGCCCCCAGCCGTGCCGCGAGCCAGCCGTGGTCGCCGCGCGGGCTTCAAGAGGGTTGGAGGCGTACGTGGGGACATGCACGTCCGGGACGCGACAGCCGACGACGCCGACGCGGTGACGCGGCTGGCGGCGACCGACGTCGACGCCGACCGCCTCGTCCGGGACCGCACCGTTCGGGTGGCGTGCGTCGACGACGAAGTGGTCGGCTTCCTCGCCTACGACACGTGGCGTGGCGCGGTCCACGTCACGCGGTTCGGCGGCGACGGCGACGCCGTCGCGGAGCTGCTGGCAGCCCCCCGGGAGTTCGCCACCCGGGAGTCGCTGCCCGTCGAGATGGTGGTGCCGGAGAGCGACGACGGCGTGGCCGGCCTCCTCACCGAGGAGGGGTTCGAGGAGACGGGGCCGGGACCGGTGTTCGACGGGGAACGAACGATGCGGTTCCGGTGGGCGCCCTAACCTAGAGGTCGGCGCCCTCGAAGCGCAGGTAGCCGAGCGCGGGCACGACGACGAACCACAGCAGCATCGTCGCGACGGCCGCCCACTTCGAGAGGTACAGGGGGACGTCCTGCGGGAAGTACTGCGCCACAGTGCCGGCGTTCCCGGGGAGGAAGCCGAAGACTGCGCTGGAGAACGCCGCCGACGGCGGGATGCGGTCCAGCAGCAGGAACCAGTCGGGGGGCGTGGCGCCCATCGGCGGACTGAACGAGCCGTTGAGGAGGTAGTAGATGCCGCGGGACACCAGTCCCCACGCGACCTCGAAGACGACGAAGAAGGCGGCGGCGAGGATGGTCGCCCGGCCGCTGTCCTTCGTGGCAGCGGAGAGGCCGACGCCGATGGCGGTGTACAGCGCCGCCAGCAGCAACGCGAGCAGCGAGAAGCCGGCGTACGCCATCCCGTCGAAAGAGTCGTAGAGGCCGAGGACGACGGCGGCCGCGACGACGAGTCCGACGAGCACGGCGACGCACATGACGGCGCTGCGGCCGACGACCTTCCCGACGACGGCGTCCCGGCGGGTGTGGGGCAGCGACAGCAGGAACTTCGCGGAGCCGGACTCGACCTCGCCGGCGACGGCCTTGTGCGCGATGACGAGGCCGGTGATGGGGATGAGCAGTGTCACGGGGCTGATGAGGAAGAACAGCAGGCCGACGCTCTCCAGTTCGGGGGCGGCCTGACCGCCGCTGTTGCCGAGCAGCGTGAACACGTACGCCATCCCGGCCATGAACAGCACGAACAGGGCGGTGAGCCCCCAGAGCGCTTTCGACCGGCCGGCGTCCTGGAAGTCCTTGCGCGCGACGGCGAGCCAGCTCACGCCATCACCTCCTCGGTGTAGGCGGCGAAGACGTCGTCCAGCGACGCCTGCTCGGTGGAGAAGTCGCGGACGTCGGCGCCGGTCGACTCGACGGCGTCGAGCACGTCGGTCTTCGCGGCGCTGTCCGTGCGGACGACCAGCCGGTCGCCGTCGACGGACACCTCGGAGACGCCGGGGACGTCGCGGGCGGCGTCGGCGGCGGCGTCGGTGACGGCGTCCAGCGTGACGGTCAGCGTGGTGCCGGTGTCGGCGGCCGACCGCAGCGCCTCGATGGAGTCCTCGGCGACCAGTTCGCCGCTCTTCAGGATGCCGACGCGGTCACAGACCGCTTCGACCTGTTCGAGGATGTGACTGGAGAAGAAGACGGTCGCGCCGCGGTCGGCCTCCTCCGTGATGATGGCGCGCATCTCGCGGGCGCCGTTCGGGTCCAGCCCCGTCGACGGCTCGTCCAGAATCAGGAGGTCGGGCTCGCCGACGAGCGAGATGGCGAGCGCGAGCCGCTGTTGCATCCCCTTCGAGAAGCCGCCCGCCTTGCGGTCGACGGCGTCCGGGATGCCGACGCGCTCCAGGAGCGCTTCGGGGTCGTCGCTGGCGCCCTTCGACTCGATGGCGAAGTTCAGGTGCTGGCGGGCGGTCAGCCGCTCGTAGACGTGGAAGCCCTCGGGCAACACGCCGATGCGCCGGCGGATGGCCTGCGAGTCGGTCTGGGCGTCCATCCCGAGCACGCTGGCCGTGCCGCTGGTCGGTCGCACGAAGTCCAGGAGGATGTCGATGGTCGTCGACTTCCCGGCGCCGTTCGGGCCGAGGAAGCCGTATATCTCCCCGTCCTCGACCGTGAGGTCGAGGTCGTGGAGGGCGGTGACGTCACCGTAGCGCTTGGTGACGCCGTGCAGTTCGATGGCTGGCATACGTGGGAACGTCTGTATCCGTTTATAAAGTGGTTGTGGTGGTTCTCAGACGCAGCGACCGCGAGTCGGTGTTTCAGCGCCCGAGGCGGTCGAAGCGTCGGGCAGCGAGCGGCCTGCAGCCGACCGCCAGCGCGGCGGCGGCGCGAGAAGGAGGCGTGGCTGTCGCTCGGTTCGGGCCTCAGACCGTGTCGTCGGGGTCGTGTTCCTCGGCCATCCGGGCGGCCTCGTGGCCGTACCGTTCGACGTCCTCGGCGTCCTCGACCGGGTCGAGGTCGTCGGCGTCGACGTCGATGGCTGCGGTCGGGTCGCCGGCGTTCAGCGAGCGCTGCTTGTGGTGGACGTACTCGCCGTCCGGCGTGGCGTACGTCAGGCTCAGGAGGCCCTTGTCGGTGTACTCGCGGAAGACCAGCCAGACCCGCTCGGTGTCGCTCATGTGTAACCGTTCGCCGAGGGTGTCCTTGAAGCGTTCGTCGTGACGCGGGCCTGTCACTCCTACCCGTACTTGTAGGAGACGCCCGCGCCGCGCTCCGGGTACTCCCAGGCGACGTTGTTGTGCGGGCACGCGAACCGACACGACCCGCACTCGAGGCAGTTCTCGTAGGCGATGGTCGGCACCTCGTCGTCGCCCTCGACCCGCCAGACGTCGGCGGGACAGACGGCGACGCAGTCGTCGGTGTCGCACTTGTCGGTGCAGAACCCGGCGACCTTCACGCCGAGGTGTGAGTCCTCGTGGTCGGTGTACTTGTCCGCGTACAGCCGGTCCTCCGTCGAGGCGTTCTCGACGTCCGGCACGTCGGGCAGCGCGTCGCGGTCAGTGGTGGGTGACGTGGTGCTCATTGTCTGGTAGTGGTCACGACAGCAGCTTCCGGTACTTCCAGGCTCGTTTCGCCGCGCCGACGTAGCCGCCGGCGGCGTCAAGCAGCCGGTCTTTGGCGGCTTCGGCGTGGGCTTCCTTCGGGTCGCGGTCGACGGCGAAGTACTCGGTCTCCGCGTCGGCGAGCGCGCGCGGCAGCTCCGAGAACAGGAACTCGCGGTCCTCGACGGCCAGCTCCTGGAAGAAGTCGTAGTGCTGGAGGTTCTGGACGACGAACGAGTCGGCCAGCTCCTCGGGGTAGGTCGCGAGCGCACGGTCGTCGACGCTGCCGTCGTCGCCGTCTACCGCCGCCGCGACGGCGCGCCCGGCCTGATAGCCGGACTCGACGGCCATGTTCGTGCCCTCGAGGTGGACGCCGTTGTTGAGGACGAGGCCGGCGGCGTCACCGGCCAGCAGCGCGCCGTCGCTCACGAGGTCCGGAACGGCGTCGATGCCGCCCTCGGGGATGGCGTGCGCGGAGTACTCGACGGTGCGGCCGCCCCGGACGAGCGGCGCGACCGCCGGGTGCTGCTTGAAGTCGTTCAGCGTCTCCTCGGGGTTCTGGTCGCTGGCGACGGCGTCCTCGATGCTGTAGGCGACGCCGACGCTGACGGTGCGCTTGTTCGTGTAGATGAAGCCGCCGCCGACGGCGTCGCCGACGGCGCCCTCGCCGAAGTAGTTGTACGCGACGCCCTGGTCGCCGTTGAGGCGGAAGCGCTGTTCGATGGTCTCGCGGTCGAACTTGAGGACTTCCTTGGCGGCGACGGCGACGTCCTCGCGGTCGTGGTGGTCGCGGAGCCCGGCGCCCTCGCTGACGAGGGAGTTGGCGCCCTCGGCGACGACCACGACGGGTGCGCGGATGGTGCCGTCGGGGCGGTCCGTCTCGACGCCGACGACGCGACCCTCGGCCGCCCCGCCGCCGGGCTCGCGCACGAGACCGGTGACGGTCGTCTCGGTCAGGAGCGTGGCGCCAGCGTCGACGGCCTGCTCGGCGAACCACTCGTCGAAGCTCCCGCGGAGGACGGTGTACGAATCGTTGTGTGGCTCCTCCAGCCACTCGCCGGGCCGCATCGTCACGGCGGTCTCGTCGGTCTCGGTGAGCACCCCGTAGCGCTTCTCGGCGACGTACCGCTCGAGGGGCGCGTCGTCGATGTCGACCAGTTCGCGGACGGTCGGCGTGTACAGGACGCCGCCGAAGACGTTCTTCGTGCCGGGTGACTGGCCGCGCTCGAGGACGAGGACGTCGAGGTCCTGGTTCGCCATCGCGAGCGCGGCGGCGCTGCCAGCCAGCCCGGCGCCGACGACGATGGCGTCGAACTCGTTGTCGTAGTCTGGTGTCTCCATGTGTGTCACCTCAGGCAGTGGGTTCCGGGGGGCTTCGGCCCCCGAGTCGGTCGGTCAGTTCTGGGAGAACCTCGTGGAGGTCCCCGACGATG
The DNA here is from genome assembly GCF_021729015.1 of Halobacterium rubrum. Taxonomy (GTDB): domain Archaea; phylum Halobacteriota; class Halobacteria; order Halobacteriales; family Halobacteriaceae; genus Halobacterium; species Halobacterium rubrum. The sequence goes on along the minus strand of NZ_JAJQQZ010000001.1, from coordinate 134,996 downwards.
CCGTAGTCGGCGTGCTCGAAGATGGGCGCGTTCGGGTCGGTGTTGACGGCGACGACCGTCTCGGCGTCGTTCATGCCCTCGACGTGCTGGACGGCGCCGCTGATGCCGGCCGCCACGTAGAGGTCCGGCCGCACCGTCTTTCCGGTCTGGCCGACCTGCCGGGCGGGTTCGACCCAGCCCTCGTCGACGGCCTTCCGGGACGCCGCAACCTCGCCGTCGAGGGCGTCCGCCAGCGCCTCGACGGGCGCGAAGTCGCCCTCCGTGCCGCCGCCGCCCGCGACCACGACGTCGGCGTCCGTGATGTCCGCCACGTCGCCGACCTCGCGTTCGAGGACGCGAGAGAGCGCGTCGTCTGCCTCGACGACCACGTCGACGGCTTCGACGTCGCCGTCTCGGTCCGGGTCGCGCTCGGCGGCGTCGAAGACGCCGGCCCGCACGGTCGCCATCTGCGGCCGGTGGTCGGGGCACTTGATGGTCGCCATCGCGTCCCCGCCGAACGTCGGCCGGCGGGCGAGCAACAGCCCCTCGTCGTCGACGTCCAGTTCGGTGCAGTCGGCGGTGAGGCCGGCGTCGGCGGGCACCGCGACCCGGCCGGCGAAGTCCCGACCGGTGGTCGTTCCGCCGATGAGCACGATGGACGGCCGGCGCTCCTCGACCAGCGCCCGGAACTGGTCGCCGTACGGGCCGGCGCGGTACGGCTCGAACACGGGGTCGTCGGCGACGAGCGCGCGGTCGGCGCCCCGCTCGACGGCCTCGGCGCCGACGTCGTCGACGCCCTCGCCGACGACGAGCGCGACGAGGTCCTCGCCGGTCTCGTCTGCGAGCTCGCGGCCCTTCGCGAGCAGCTCCCAGGAGACCCCGGCGACGTCGCCGCCGTGCTCCTCGACGAACACCCAGACGTCCTCGTGGACGGTGTCGTCGTCAGTCATCGGCAGTCACCTCCGTGATGCGGTCGGAGAGCGCGTCCACGTCGTCGACGACCGCCTGTTCGCGTTCGACGGGGTCGGCGGTGTCCATCCCGCCGACCTTCGTCGGGGAGTTCACGAGCCCGACCTGCTCGCTGATGCCGAGGTCCTCGGCGGACCACTCCTCGGGCTCGAACTCCGTCTCGGCGTAGATCTTCCGGTGCAGGCCGGCCGCACGCGGCTCGTTCTCGCCGTACTCGAAGGCGACGACGACGGGCGTCTCGGCGGCGACGCGCTCGTGGCCGCCCTCCACGTCGCGGACGGCGACCAGCTCGTCGTCGTCGGGCCGGGGTTCGAGCTCTTCGGCGTACGTGAGCTGCGCCCAGCCGTTGTGCGCGGCGATGCCCGGCGGCACCTGGCCCGTCGAGGAGTCCGTCGACTCCTCGCCGCAGACGACGACGTCGGCGTCCAGTTCGTCGGCGGCGCGAGCGAGCGCGAGACTCGTCGGCCACGTGTCGCTGCCGCCGAACGCGCGGTCGGTCAACAGCACGGCGTCGTCGGCGCCGAGCGCGACGGCTGTCTCGAGGACGGCCCGGGCGAACGGCGGCCCCATCGTCACCGCGACAACCTCGCCGCCGGCGCGCTCCCGCAGCGAGAGCGCGGCCTCCACGGCGTTGTAGTCGGGGGCGTTCAGCACCGCGGGCGCGTCCGACCTGTTCAGCGTCCCGGTCTCGGGGTCGATCGTGACGTCGTCCGCGTCGGGCACCTGCTTGACGGGGACGACGATGGTCCAGTCGGCGTCTACTGTCACTGTGGGTCCCTCCTGGGCGCGCTGGCAGGCAGCGCTCCACGTGAACCTACCCCGAACACCCACAGAAAAGCTGATACACGTTCTAAGATTCCGAGAATCGCCGCGTCAGGACAGCAACCCGCCGACCAGTCCCCCGACCGCAGACAGCACGACGTCGAAGGCGAGGTACAGCGCCATCGCGATGGCGGCGATGCCGGCGAGCGCCGGGACGCCGGCGACGACCGCGGCGGCCAGCACGGCCAGCCAGAGGAGGTAGGCGGGCGCGCCGAACACGAGGCCGGCGAGCGCGCCGTCGACGGTGGCGCTGCGGTCGGAGACGTAGCCCGCGACGGCGCCGCCGAGGGCCTGTGGGGCCGGCGGAACGAACACCAGTGCGGTCGCGAGCAGGCCGCCGAGGAGGGGCGCGTGCCACCGCGGCGGTCGCCGCCCGTCGGCGAGCCGGTCGCGGACGTCGCCGCGGTACCGGTAGAACAGGACGGCGACGAGCACGGTGAGGACGCCGGCGCCGACGAGGGCGCCGCTCACCCACGTGAGCAGCGTGTAGAGGGTGTCGGCGAGTTCGGGTTCCGACAGCGGAAACGACGCCGCCTCGGGGTCCGCGAGGAACTCGGCGGCGACGTCGTCGGCGAGCGACCGGTCGACGCGTCCGGCGAGGAGGACGCCGAGCCACGCGCCGACGACGCCCTCGACGGCGAGCAACGCCACGAGGAGGTAGTCCAGCCACGTGTCGTAGAACAGCGACGACGACGACGGCGACGAGTCGGCTGTGTCGGGGTTCGGGGTGGGAGCGGAGGTCATCGGCCGATGAAACTCCGGGAGCGCTCGTAAGGGTGGCGACGGTTCGCAGCGCCAGCGACGGCGGCGGCGACCGCGTGGTTGAAAGCCGGGACGCACCTACGTCGACGCGATGGACGCCGACGAGGTCAGGGGGCGAGCCAGCGACCTGCCGGCGGAGCCCGGCGTCTACCAGTTCGTGGAGCGGTCGGCGCGCAGCGACGACGAACGCGCGAGCGGCGAAGCTGCCAGCGACGCGGGCAGCGAGAGCGACCTGCGGGGCGGCGACGGCACCGTCCTCTACGTCGGGAAGGCCGTGGACATCCGGGACCGGGTGCGGTCGTACGCGGACGCGCGAAGCGAGCGCATCGCGCGGATGGTCGAGCGCGCGGACGACCTCGCGTTCGCGGTGACGGATACCGAGACGCAGGCGCTGTTGCTGGAGGCGAACCTCGTGAAGCGCCACCAGCCGCGGTACAACGTCCGCCTGAAAGACGACAAGTCCTACCCGCTGGTGCAGTTCACGGACCACGACGCGCCCCGCATCGAGGTGACCCGCGACCCGGACCCGGGTGCGGTGGCCTTCGGGCCGTACACCGACAAGGGCCGCGTGGAGACGGTCCTGAAGGCGATTCGGGAGGTGTACGGCCTCCGGGGGTGCTCCGAACACAAGTACCGGAACCGTGACCGGCCGTGTCTCGACTACGAGATGGGGCTGTGCACGGCGCCCTGCACGGGCGAGATAGGCGCCGAGCAGTACCGGGCGGACGTGGAGAGCGCGCGGCGGTTCTTCGAGGGGGAGACGGGTGCGCTCGCGGACCCGGTTCGCCGCGAGATGGAGCAGGCCGCCCAGGCCCAGGAGTTCGAGCGCGCGGCGAATCTCCGGGACCGGCTGGCCGTCGTCGAGGGGTTCCACGACGGCGCGGGCGCGGCGGTCGCCGCTGGCGACGAGGACGATGGCGCCGCGACGACGGACGTCCTCGGCGTCGCCGTGGAGGGGGACTCGGCGACCGTGGCGCGGTTGCACGCCGAGTACGGCCAGCTCGTCGAGCGGGACCAGCACCGGCTGGACGCGCCCGAGGGAGAGGACCGCGTGGCTGCCGTGCTGGCGGCGTTCCTCACGCAGTACTACGCCGAGCGCGAGCTGCCGGACCGAATCCTGCTGCCGGAGCCCCACGGCGACGACGAGGTGGCGGCGTGGCTGGAGGCGGCGGGCGTGGAGGTCACAGTACCGGGCGCCGGCCGTGAGGCGACGCTGGTGGACCTCGCGCTGAAGAACGCTCACCGGCGGTCCGGCGGCGAGGACGAGCTCGGCGCGCTCGCGGACACACTGGGCGTCCCGCGGCCCGAGCGCATCGAGGGGTTCGACGTGAGCCACGCGCAGGGGAAGGCGGTCGTCGGCAGCGACGTCTGCTTCGTGGACGGGAGCGCGGAGACGGCCGACTACCGCCGGAAGAAACTCGACGACGAGAACGACGACTACGCGAACATGCGCCGGCTGGTGCGGTGGCGCGCCGAGCGCGCCGTCGACGGGAGAGACGACCGTCCGGACCCCGATCTCCTCCTGATAGACGGCGGACGAGGCCAGCTGGACGCCGCGCTGGACGCCGTCGAGGCGACTGGCTGGGACGGTCCGGAGGCGGTGGTCGCGCTCGCGAAAGACGAGGAGGTCGTGGTGACGCCCGACCGCACGTACGACTGGGACGACGACGCGCCACAGTTGCACGTCCTGCAGCGCGTGCGCGACGAAGCCCACCGGTTCGCGGTCGCGTACCACCAGACGCTGCGGGACGACGTGTCGACGGCGCTGGACGGCGTCGAGGGCGTCGGGCCGGAGCTCCGGAAGCGGCTGCTGCGCCGGTTCGGGAGCGTGGAGAGCGTCCGGCAGGCCTCCGTCGACGACCTCCGGGACGTCGACGGCGTCGGCGAGGCGACCGCCGAGACCATCGCGAGCCGGCTGTAGGTCGCGGAGCGCACGCCGCCCCAGCCTGCAGGAACGACCATGATATTTATTGGCAGGGGTGGCGTATGCCCACGTGTAATGAGTTACGACGGCGGGTCTCGCGGCCGCATCGACGGCGACGGCGGACGGTCCGACGAGAGCCTCGGCTGGCGTCTCGCACGCCCGTTCTCCCGCGTCGTCGCTCGCCTGCAGCGCCACGTCCGTGAGTGGCCCGGCCGCTACGTCGACCAGCAGGCCGAACTGTACGAGCAGTAGCGCCGACAGTTACTCGCCGTCCGTCCCGTCCGCCGGGTCGTCGTCCAGACCCACCGTCAACACCGGGGCGGGCGACGTGCGAACGACCTTCTCCGCGACGCTCCCGACGAGGTAGTGGTCCAGCCCCGTGCGGCCGTGGGTGCCCATCACGACCACGTCGACGCCGGCGTCGTCGGCGTACTCCACGATGGCCTCGTGAGGGATGCCCTCGACGACAGCCGTTTCGGTGGGGACATCATCGGGGAGCGCGGCTGCCGTCTCGCGCGCCGCGGTCTCGGCGCGCTCGTGCTCGCGTTCCGCCCACGCCTCGCCGGCGAGCCCGGCGCTCGGCGACTCGAAGCGGTTGCGTTCGTCGGCCACCGAGACGACGTGGACGGTCGCGTCGAACGCCGCCGCGACGGTCGCGGCGTGCTCGGCCGCGGCCGCCGTTCCCTCGCTGCCGTCGGTCGGGAGGAGAATCGTCTCGTACACGTCAGATTCCCCCCGTGGCCATCAGGAACAGCGCCGTCGCGATGATGGCGAACAGTCCACCGACGCCCTGTTTGATGGTTTCCGTGTCCAGCGCGGCGGAGACGTACGGCGCGACCTGACCGCCGGTGACGGTCGCCGGCACCGTCCACACGACCATGTTCCACGGCGTCGTCGTGAGGTCCATCGAGTGCCCGGCGCCGACCAGCCCGCCACCGAAGACGTGGACGAGCGACGCGATGATGGCGGTGCTCGCGACGACGATGTGGTTCGTGCCGATGGCGACCCGCACGGGAATCTTCGAGGACAGCATCGAGATGATGCCGAGTTCGCCGATGCCGAACCCGGCCAGTCCCTGGAAGGTGCCGCCGACGCTGTAGTTCGCGAACCGCCGGAGGTAGCCGCCGCGGTCGTACTCGTAGGTGTCGCCGTCGCGGTCGACGCGCGTGACGGCGCCGTCGTCGTCGACGCGCACGCCGGCCGGTCCGAGCTTGCCGGGGTCGTCCGGGAGGTTCGAGCCGCCGTCGGCGGCCGCCGTCGGCTGGTCGTTGTCGCTGTCGGCGGTGTCGCCGTGCCCGAGGTCGGCCCTGAAGAGGAGATAGGACGCCGCGAGCAGTGCGATACCGAGCAACGCGTGGAACACGGGCTCGGGGATGACGAACGACAGCAGCGCGCCGCCGACGACGAACGGCAGCCCGCCGGCGACCAGCGACAGCGCGAGCTTCCGGTCGACGAGCCCGTACTGGACGAACGCGATGGAGGAACTGGAGAGGCCGAAGGACTCGCTGATGAGTCCGATCTTCACGAGCGTCTCGGCTTCCAGTGGCTCCGCGAACAGCGGGAACACGAAGATGAGGAACGGCACGAACAGCGCCGACCCGCTGATGCCGACGGTGTTCACGATGGTCGCACCCGTGAGGAACACGGGGAACAGCCACCAGTAGTTCGTCCAGTAGCCCGGCGCCGGGTCGGCGGGCGCCAGCGGCCCGAAGAAGACGCCGACGACGAAGACGGCGGGCGCCAGGAACACGAAGACGTGCTGGTACTTCAGGAAGAGCTTCGTCGCTCGTTCTCGGCTGGAGGGAGCGCCGGGGTCGGTCACGCCGCGGACCCCTCCGCTGTGGGCGGCTGAATCGGGTGTCCAGGGCGGCTACGCTCGGTCGCGGCGACAGTCGACATAGTGCCGCCGGCTAATTAGTCGAGGCCTGAAAAGCGTTGATTTCTTCGACGAGCGAAGCGGCGAACACTGCCGCAGAAACCGGCGAGCGGGCCGCAGGCCGGTCAGCCGAGCTCCGACCGGCGGAAGGAGAGGTAGCCGACGAGCATCGACCCGGCGCCCCAGACCAGCATCGTCGCGGCGTTGAACCAGAACTCGCGGTAGATCTCGTCGGGGACCTCGGTGAACGTCGCCGTCATGTTCTGATAGGTCGCGCTCGGCAGGACGCTCTGGTAGACGACCTCGGTGCTGTACAGGTAGGCGGTGGCCGGCGAGAGCGCCTGCACGAACTGGACGGTGTTCTGGGAGAGCGTGACGCCGAGCAGGTCGGCGGCCGTCCGCAGGAGTTCGGTCAGCGAGATGACGGGCAGGAAGCCGAACCAGAACGGCACGAGCACGAAGTACGCGCCGAACACCCCCAGCATCGCCCGAGACCGGCTCGCTGTCACCGCGGAGATGCCGACGTAGACGCCGACGAACGCGAACGCGAACAGCAGGGAGACGCCCGCGAACGTCGCGAACATGACGACGTCGGGGGCGTTCACGAACGTCGCGAGCGCGACGAGGAACCCGACGCCGACGGCGAACAGGACTGCGAACAGCGTGACGCCGAGCCGGGACAGCAGTTTCCCGAAGACGTACTCGGCCCGCGAGTTCGGCAGCCCCATCGCGTACTTGATGGCGCCGCCGTCGCGGTCGCCGGCGATGGCGAGGTACGTCAGCGGCGCGAGCACGATGGGGAACACGAGGAACAGGAAGAAGGAGACGTCGAACAGCGTCCGGAAGGGGTCGTCGTAGACGCCGATCTCGGAGACGAAGATGAGCGCGACGATGCTCGTGAGCACGCCGACGACGCCGAGGACGGCGTACGACCGGCGGGCGTTCGTGAAGTCGTCGCGGGCGACCGTCAGCAGGCTCACACGTCCTCACCTCCGGCTGTCGCGGCGGACTCGGGCGCTTTTTCGGCCTCCTCTGCGCCGCTGCCGTCGCCCGGGTCGTCGCCGGTGTACCGCTCGAACAGCGCCTCGAGGTCGGCGTCCTCGACGGCGATGTCGGTGACGGTGGCCGCGTCGTCGAGCGCGCGCAGCGCCGGCATCTTCGCCCGGGGCTGCGTGCACGCGATTTCGACGTGATTGCCGTCGACGGTGACCTCGCGGACGCCGTCGACCGCCGCGACCGCGTCCGGGTCGGGGCTCGCTGCGACCTCGGCCGCGACGAGGGACTCGGCGCCCATCTGGTCGCGGAGCGCGTCGATGGTGTCGACGGCCACCATCTCTCCCTGGTTCATGATGCCGACGCGGTCGCAGACCTGCTCGACCTGCCCGAGGATGTGACTGGAGAAGAAGACGGTCGCGCCGCGGTCGGCCTCCTCGCGGACGATCTCCCGGAGGAGCTTGGCGCCCTTCGGGTCGAGACCGGACGACGGCTCGTCGAGGATGAGGAGGTCCGGCTCGCCGACGAGCGCGACGGCGAGCGCGAGCCGCTGGGTCATCCCCTTCGAGTAGCCGCCGGCGCGCCGCTGGGCGGCCTCGGGGTCGAGGCCGACGCGCTCGATGAGGTGGTCCGGGTCGTCGTCGGCGTTCTTCGTGTCGATTGCGGAGACGACGTGCTCGCGGCCGGTGAGGTTCTCGTACAGTTCGAATCCCTCCGGGAGCAGGCCGGTGCGCTGGCGGACCGCGCGGGACTGGCCCGCGGCGTCGTGGCCCAGCACCGTCGCGGCGCCGTCGGTCGGCTTGAGGAACCCCAGCAGCATGTTGATGGTCGTGGACTTGCCGGCGCCGTTCGGCCCGAGGAAGCCGAACACCTCGCCGTCCTCGACTGTGAGGTCCAGGGTGTCGACGGCCGTGAGGTCGCCGAAGCGCCTCGTCAGGCCGTCGGTCTCGATTGCAGGCATGTGTCACCTGTTCGGGTAACTAGCCGTATCAAAGCCCCCACTGGTTGCAGCGACTGAGACGCCCGCGAGAGAGCCACCACCGCAACCACCTGAGCCGGCGGACCCGCTACCAGTCGTCGGTCTCGGGTGCGACGCCGCCTGGGTCCTCGGGGGTATCGCCGCCGTCGAGGTCGAACTCCTCGCGGAGTTCGCGCATCCGGTCGCGGATGTCGGCGGCGAGCTCGAACTCGAGGTTGTTCGCGGCTTCCTCCATGCGCTCTTCGAGGTCCTCGACGAGCAAGGCGGCCTCCTGTTCGTCGCTGGGGCCGTCGCCGGCGACGTCGGAGGTGTCGGTCTCGGCGCCGGGGAGGTTCATGTCGCCGACGGCCTTCTCGATGGTGGTCGGCGTGGTGCCGTGTTCCTCGTTGAACTCGCGCTGGATGCGGCGACGGCGCTGGGTCTCGTCGATGGCGGCCTGCATCGCGTCGGTGGTCTCGTCGGCGTACAGCACGACCTCGCCGTTGACGTTTCTCGCTGCGCGCCCCATCGTCTGCACGAGGCTGGTCTCCGAGCGCAGGAACCCCTGCTGGTCGGCGTCGAGGATGGCAACCAGACTCACCTCGGGGATGTCCAGTCCCTCCCGGAGGAGGTTGATGCCGACGAGGACGTCGTACTCGCCGAGGCGCAGCCCGCGGACGAGCTCGTGGCGCTCGAGGGTGTCCGTCTCGTCGTGCATGTACTCGACGGCGACACCCGATTCTTCGAGGTACTCGGTGAGGTCCTCGGCCATCCGTTTCGTGAGCGTCGTGACGAGCACGCGCTCGTCGCGCTCGACGCGCTCGTCGATGCGGTCCATGAGGTCCTCGACCTGCCCCGTCGCGTCGGCAATCGAGATTTCGGGGTCGACGAGGTGCGTCGGGCGCACGATCTGCTCGACGACGTTCGCGGACTGCTCGCGCTCGTAGTCTCCCGGTGTGGCGGAGACGTACAGCGTCCGGTCGGTCTTCTCCTCGAACTCCTCGAAGGTCAGCGGGCGGTTGTCGTAGGCCGTCGGCAGCCGGAAGCCGTTCTCCACGAGGCTGTCCTTGCGGGACTTGTCGCCCTCGTACTGGCCCTTGATCTGGGGGACGGTGCGGTGGGACTCGTCGATGACGGTGAGGAAGTCGTCGGGGAAGTAATCCAGCAGCGTGTAGGGGGCGTCCCCGACCTCGCGGTCCGAGAGGTACACCGAGTAGTTCTCGATGCCCGAGCAGTAGCCCGCCTCCTCCATCATCTCGAGGTCGAAGGTGGTGCGCTCCTCGATGCGCTGGGCGGCCACCATGTCGCCGGCGCGCTCGAAGTGCCGGACGCGCTCGTGCATGTCCTGGCGAATCGTCTCGATGGCCTGCTGCATCTCGTCGTCGGGCACCGAGTAGTGCTCCGCCGGGTGGAACAGGACTGCTGGCTCCTCGCTCTCGACGGTCCCCTCGAGGGGGTCGAGTTTCGCCATCCGGTCGACCTCGTCGCCCCAGAACTCCACCCTGACGGGGTACCGGCCGTACATCGGGTACACCTCGACGGTGTCGCCGCGCACCCGGAACGTCCCCTGCGTGAAGTCGACGTCGTTGCGCTCGTAGTTCAGGTCGACGAGCTTCGCGAGCAGCTGCTCGCGCTCGATTGTCTGGCCGCGCTCGAGGCGCAAGCTCATTCCCTCGTAGTTCCGCGGGTCACCAAGCCCGTAGATGGCCGACACCGACGCGACGACGATGACGTCGTCCCGGGTCAACAGCGAGCGCGTCGCGGAGTGCCGCAGCCGGTCGATCTCGTCGTTGATGGAGGCGTCTTTCTCGATGTACTTGTCCGTCTGCTCGACGTACGCCTCCGGCTGGTAGTAGTTGTAGTAGGAGACGAAGTACTCCACGGCGTTGTCCGGGAAGAGGTTCCGGAGCTCCTCGTAGAGCTGGGCCGCGAGCGTCTTGTTGTGCGCGATGACCAGCGTCGGCTGCTGGAGCTCCTCGACGACCCACGACACCGTGTTCGTCTTCCCCGAGCCGGTCACGCCGAGCAGCGTCTGCTTCTCGGCGCCCGCCTCCTCGTAGCCCGCGACCAGTTCCTCGATGGCGTCCGGCTGGTCGCCCGCCGGGTCGAAGGGTGCGTCCACGCGGAACGGCACGTCGACCTCCGGCCGGTCCGGCTGCAGTGGGCCGCTGGCGTCACTCATTGCGCCGGGGTAGGGGCGCAGCGTACTTCAGGAGCGTGCCCGACCGAAGGGAGGGCACGGGACAGCGAGCGGTGACCAGCGGGAGCCGCGAGCAGCGTGCCCGCGCTCGGCGCGGGCACGAGGCGGAGCGGCGAACGGAGTGAGCCGAGGAGCGCGTGCCCGACGAGACTCGACCAACAGCCCGCGGCGGCGCTCGCGCTCGCGTAGCTATTTGTCCCTCGCGGTCAGACGTTCGACTATGCCCAGCGACCACCTCGCGACCGCAGCGGAACTGCTCGACGACGCCGCCGAGCGCGCGTCCGGAGACGCCGGCGACCGACTCCGTGAACAGTCCGATGCCGTGGCGGCGCTGGCCGCCCGGGACCGCGGCCCCGACCACGGCCGACTCGCACGCATCGAGCACGTGCTCACGGACGTGAGCGAGGGCGTCGACGACGATACGGCCGACACAGTCGAGCACGCGCTCGCGGAGCTGCGCGAGTACCGGTCGGGCGTCGAGGGCGTGTAGTCGCGACCGGACAGCCGGTCGGCACCGGCAGTCGCGAGCCGAGCGGCGGGCGGTTCAGAGCGACGCGGGACCGTCGAATGCGTGAGCGGGGAGCGAGCGACAGGAAAGAGACGTCCGTCAGCAGACCGGCTTGGGGTTGACGCCCATCGCTTCGAGCTGTTCGGTGTACTCGTCGTAAGCAGCCTGAATGGCGGCGTCGGCGGCGGCCTTCGCGGCGTCCCAGTCCTCGTCCGTCTCGCAGACGGCGTCGAGGAGGTCGAGGGTGCGTTCCAGCTGGTCGTCGAGGTCGCCCTTGAGGTCTCGGAAGAGCTGTGCCGTCTGGGGGTCGGCCTGCCCGACGAAGAAGCCCGTGAGCTGTTCTTTGGACTTCTCGGTGGCGAGCAGCCGCCCGAGGAGGCCGCCGGCGCGAGCGGCGGTCCCGTCGAGGCTGCGGAGGTGCTGTTGCATCGCGCTCGCGTGCCCGCTGGCACGTTCGACCGCGCCGGGGTCGTGGGCGTCGAGTTCAGCGGCGACGGCGTCGTAGTGGTCGCGCTCCTCGCCGGCGGTGGTGGCGAAGCTCTCGCGGGCGTCCGGGTCGTCCTCGCTGTCGGCCCACGCCTCGAACGTCTCGGCGGCGGCGTACTCGGCGTCGGCGGCGGCCTCCAGCACCGGGCCGGCCGCCATCTCGCCGCCGGTGTCGGCGTACAGGGACTTCGAGGAGCCGAGCCGGGACAGCGCCGTGTCGTTGTCCGCACGGACGGACTCGTGGAGTTCGCTGGCGTCCATACTACGGGTGTGGGTCGCTGGCGGCTTGTATGCTGGCGTCGGGGAAGAAACGTGGGCTGGTGTGGCTGCGAGGCTACTCAGTCAGTCGTCGCCGCTGCCGGTTTCGCGGGTCGCTTCGCTCCCCGCTACACTTCGAGGGCTCGTTCGTCCCTCACTCGCCCTCGCCTGTTTCCACTGGCGCGCCGACGAGGTTCCCCCACTCGGTCCAGGAGCCGTCGTAGTTGACGGTGTTCTCGTAGCCCAGCAGTTCGTGGAGCGCGAACCACGCGATCGAGGAGCGCTCGCCGATGCGGCAGTACGCGACGGTGGTCTCGTCGCCGTCGATGCCCTCGGTGCCGTAGAGCTCCTCGAGCTCGTCGGCGGACTTGAACGTCCCGTCGTCGTTGACCGTGGCGGCCCACGAGATGTTGCTGGCGCCCGGGATGTGGCCGCCGCGCTGGGCGGTCTCTTGGAGGCCCGGCGGCGCGAGAATCTCGCCGCTGAACTCCTCTGGCGAGCGCACGTCGACGAGCGGCAGGCCCCTGTCGATGGCGTGCTCGACGTCGTCGCGGTACGCGCGGATGCCCTCGAAGGGGCCGCGGGCGTTGTACTCGGCCGCCGGGAAGTCCGGCACCTCGTCAGTGGTCGGGTAGTCGTGTTCGAGCCAGTAGTCCCGGCCGCCGTCGAGGAGCTTCACGTCCTCGTGGCCGTAGTACTTGAACTGCCAGTAGGTGTAGGCGGCGAACCAGTTGGAGTTGTCGCCGTAGAGGACGACCGTGGAGTCCTCGGTGATGCCGTGGCTGCCCAGGAGCTCCTCGAAGTCGCTCTTGTCGAGGATGTCGCGCTGGGTCTGGTCCTGGAGCTGGGTCTCCCAGTTGAATCCGATGGCGCCGGGGGCGTGCGATTCCTCGTAGGCCTCGGTGTCGACGTCGACTTCGACGAGCCGGTGGCCGGGGTCGTCGCTCTGGAACTGGTCGAGGTTGTCTTCGACCCAGTCCGCAGTGACGAGTACGTCGTTGGCGTAATCTGCCATGGACGGCTAGTGTGTTGCCACCTACATAACTCTCCGTCTCAGCGGCGAGTTCCCCCGTCCGTGCCGGGTCTCGGCGTGGTTCGCCGGTGTCGCGGTCTGGTCGCGTGGTACAGGGGTGGCGGCCGGCCCGAAACCGGCAATCGTTGCTCGTTTCTCGGTTCCGGGCGGCGTGGTGACGGGCGGCCGTGCCGCGGGCCGGACTGCTTTAGGTCGGGAGCGCGAACACGCAGTCGATGACCGACGACTGGGTGGTTGCCGCGGACTGGCTCGCCGACCACCGCGATTCGGTGCGGGTCGTGGACGTCCGGGACGCGTGGGAGTACGACGGCATCGGACACGTGCCGGGCGCCGTGAACGTCCCGTTCGACTCGTTCCGGTCCGAGGGCGGCCCAGAGGGGATGCTGCCCGCCCGCGAGGACTGGGAGACGTTGCTCTCCGAAGCGGGCGTCGAGGGCGGGGACACACTCGTCGCCTACGACGACACCCACGGCGTGTTCGCGGCGCGGTTCCTCGTGACGGCCCGCTACTACGGCCACGAGAACCTGGCGCTGCTCGATGGTGACTACAGCGCGTGGATTCGGGACCACGAGGCGAGCAGCGACGCGCCCGACGTGACACGGACCGACTACGAGGCCGGCACGGCGGACACCGACGTGTTCGTGGACGCCGACGCCGTGGCGGCCGCCGCCGACGCCGACGACGCCGTCGTCGTGGACACCCGCGAGCCGTGGGAGTTCGAAGAGGGACACATCCCCGGCGCGGTGAACGTCGACTGGAAGGAGCTCGTCGACGACGACACGCGCGGGCTGAAGGCGCGGGACGCCCTCGAGGAGTTACTGGCCGAGCGCGGCGTCACCCGCGAGCAGCGCGTGGTGCTGTACTGCAACACCGCCCGCCGTATCAGCCACACGTTCGTCGTGTTGCGCTGGCTCGGGTTCCCGGACGTGGCGTTCTACGAGGGGAGTCTCACCGAGTGGGAGGGCGACGGCCGGCCGACAGCGTAGTCACGAGGGGTCGCCAGCGGCGTCGACGGTGTCGTCGTCGTGGTCTCCGAGGTCTGGCGTGTCTCCGGGGTCTCCATCGCCCCCTGCGCCGAAGCCGTCCTGCTCGGTTCCGGCGTCGGCGTCGGTTCCGTCTCCAGCACCCGGCGGCGGGGACTCGGCGGGGCCGTCCTCTCTCTCGGCGGTCCTCGGCGCCGTCTCGTCCCAGGGGTCGGCCTCGCCGCCGGACAGCGTGGTCTGGGCGGTGCTGTTGCGCTCGGACGCCAGCAGGGACGCCGCCTCGGCGGTGAGCGCGACGACCAGCGGGCCGGCGATGACGCCGACCGCGCCGACCGTGAGCAGGCCGCCGGTGAACCCGATGAAGTAGAGACTGCCGGGGAGGTCGGCGGTCTCCCGGGAGAGCCGAGGGCGGACGAGCACGTCCGGCAGCCACGCGACGAGGATGCCCGCGACCACGAGGAAGACGAGGGCGGCGTCGCCCGCGCCAGTCGCCGCCCAGTAGGCGGCGACGCCGAACACGACGACGGACGGGCCGACGATGGGGACGAACTGGAGGACGCCAGCCACGACCGACAGCGTGAGCAGGTAGGGGACGTCGAAGACGTAGAAGACGGGCAGCGCCAGCAGCGTCGTGGCGACGGCGGTAGCTGCCTGCAGGACGTAGATGGCGTAGAGGGTGGCGCGGGCGCGCCGGCCGAGCGCCCCGGCGACGTCCCGGTAGTCCGGCGGGACGACCGCGAGCAGCGCTCGCTCCGCGTCCTCGTGGGCGACGAGCAGGCCGAAGACGAGCACGCCGAACAGCGTGAGTTTGAGCGCGAGCACGGGGAGTTGGCCGGCGAGTTCGACGGCGAGGTCGGCGCCGTACGAGGTGACGGCGTCGATGGCGAGGCTGACGTCGACGACGTACTCGTAGCCGAACGCGCTCACCGAGTACGTCTCCGGGAGGTCGCCGGCGGCGTCGATGGCGTCCGCGATGCGGCCGCGGCCGGCCGACACCGCGAGCGCGAACGGAACGACAGCGGCGGCCGAGACGGCGGCTGCGGTGAGGGCGCTGGCGACCCACCGGGAGACGCCGACGCGTTCGACGTGCCGGACGGCGGGGATGAGGAGGTAGGCGACCGTGCCGGCGAAGAAGACGGTGCCGACGACGGCGCCGAGCACGAGCGTCGACAGCACGGCGAGGGCGGCGAGGAGGACGGCGAGCCAGGAGGTCCGAGACAGTTGCACTGCCGGCAGTACCGACGGGAGTGGGATAAGTATTCGCTCGCTGCGACGGCACAGAGAGCGACGAGCTTAACCACAACCGCGTGGAACAACCGGCTAATGAGGCGTCGGGACTACCTCCGGAGCGTCGGCGTAGGGGCGGCCGGCATCGCCGTCGCGGGCTGTCTCCAGGTCGAGGACACCGGCGACGACAGCACGGCGACCACGACGACCGACGACGCGACGACGACGGAGGGAGCCACGACCGGCGGCACGACCAGCGGCGACGCCGAGACGCTCCGCGTCGCGACCTACGACTCGTTCTTCGGGGAGGAGGGAACCGCCGGCCGCTGGCTGAAAGCGGCCTGGGAGGCCGAACACGACTCGACCGTCGAGTTCAGCGCGCCGAGCAACGGCGTCAACCAGTTCATCGAGCGCAAGCGCGAAGGCGTGGGCATCGACGCCGACCTCTTCGTCGGCCTGAACACGGGCGAGCTGGTGCGCGTCGACGAGGCGCTCGGCGACGACCAGCGGCTGTTCGACGAGCTCGCCGGCGAGGTCGCGGCCAGCGACCGCATCAAAGACGACCTCCGCATCGACCCGCAGAACCGCGCGCTCCCCTACGACACGGGGTACATCTCGCTCGTGTACGACGGCACGACGGTCGAGGACCCGGAGACGTTCGAGGCGCTGACCACCGACGAGTACGAGGGCGCGCTGCTCGCGCAGAACGCCCAGACCAGCGACCCGGGGCGGGCGTTCCTGCTGTGGACCGTCCACGAGTACGGGCCCGACGAGTACCTCGACTACTGGCAGCGCCTCGTCGACAACGACGTGCGCGTGCTGGACGACTGGCAGCCGGCCTACGACGCGTTCCTGAACGGTGAACGCCCGATGGTCGTCTCCTACTCCACCGACCAGGTGTACTACAACGACGAGGACCAGCTCCCCCGCCACCAGGTCGGCTTCCTGAACGACCAGGGGTACGCGAACCCCGAGGCAGTCGCACGGTTCGCCGATTCCGACGAGCCGGAGCTGGCGGCCGAGTTCGTGGAGTTCGCGCTCGGTGACGACGCCCAGCGGAACATCGCCGTGAACAACGTCCAGTTCCCGGCGACGACGACGGCCGAGCTCCCCGAAGAGTACGCCCAGTACGCCCACGAGCCGCCGGAGTCGGTGACGTTCACGTACGACGAGCTCGCCGGGAACGTCGGCGAGTGGACCGAGGCGTGGGCGCGGCAGGTCGCCACGAACTAGTGCGGGGGAGCCGCCGAACCGCCGCCAGCGCATGGGCGACGCTGAGCCGGGCCGCCGACCGGTTCGCGCTCCCGCTGGCGGGGGCAGGGACACTCGCCGTGCTCGCGGCGGTGTT
This sequence comes from Halobacterium rubrum, assembly GCF_021729015.1. Lineage (GTDB taxonomy): Archaea > Halobacteriota > Halobacteria > Halobacteriales > Halobacteriaceae > Halobacterium > Halobacterium rubrum. The sequence goes on along the minus strand of NZ_JAJQQZ010000001.1, from coordinate 118,670 downwards.
CTACTACCCCGTCTGGACCGTCTTCGTGGAGGCGCTCGGCCCCGAGAACCCCGTCTGGGCGATTCTCACCTCGGAGTTCTACATGGGGGCCGCCCACGGTGTGTTCGCCCACCCGTTGCGGGTGCCGGGCGACGTCGCTGCGTGGCTCGCCGAGGTCCACATCGTCGCCGGCTGGACCGGGCTGCTGCCCGACCTGTTCGTCGTCCACCCCGGCGTCAGGAAGGGGCTGTTCGGGTTCACGGCCTACCAGGCGGCGCTGTCGACGCTCGCGAGCGTCGCGCTCGGGCTGCCGGGCGCGTACGTCCTCGCGCGCTTCGAGTTCCCGGGTCGGCGCACGCTCCAGTCACTGACGATTCTCCCGTTCGTCCTGCCCTCCATCATGGTCGTCGTCGGGTTCGTCGCGACGTTCGGCCAGTTCGGCACGCTGAACGGCGTCCTGTCGACGCTCGGCCTCGAGCGCGTGCAGTTCCTCTACACGCTGGAGGTCGTCGTACTCGCACACGCCTTCTACAACGCCCCGCTGGTCACGCGGATGGTGGCGACGGCGTGGGAGAACGTCGACGCCAGCGCCGTGGAGACCGCGCGCTCGCTGGGCGCCAGCCCGCTGCGGGCGTTCCGGGACGTCGTCGCGCCCCAGCTGGTGCCGGCGCTGGCGGCGAGCGCGCTGCTGACGTTCGTGTTCACGTTCATGTCGTTCCCCATCGTGCTCGCGCTCGGCGGCCTCCAGCTGGCGACCGTGGAGGTGTGGCTGTACGCCCGCATCCAGCAACTGGACTACGCGACTGCGGCCGGGCTCGCGACGCTGGAGACGGTCGTCTCGCTGGCGTTGACGTACGCCTACCTCCGGTACGAGGGCAGCCAGTCCGCCGACGGCACCGCGAACCCGCTGGCCCGCCACCGGCTGTTCGACGCGTCCGGGCCCCGGGAGTGGCTGGTCCGGTCCGGCATCGGCGTCTACGGCGTGGTCGTCGCGGCCGTGTTCGTCGCGCCGCTGGCGTCGATGGTGCTGGCGAGCGTCGGCGGCCTCGAGGAGCCGACGCTGCGCTGGTGGCGGTTCCTCGTCGACCGGCAGGCCAGCGGGGGCCGCACGCAGCCGGCGACGGCGGTCCGGTACTCGCTGCAGTTCGGTGTCGCGGCGCTCGCCGTGGCGCTGCCGATGGGTGTCGTCGTCGGGGCGTTCTCCGCCAGAGGGGGGCGCGGTCGGAAGGTCGTCGACGCCGTCCTGATGGCGCCAATCGCCGTCTCCGGCATCGTCGTCGGGTTCGGGCTGCTGCGCTCGCTGGTGTTCGGCGTCGAGGTCGGCGACTACCGGGTGAGCCTCGTCGGGCCGGTCGTGGTGGTGATGGCCCACGCCGTCGCCGGCTACCCGTTCGTCGTCCGGAACGTCGCACCGATGCTGTCGGCCGTCGACAGCCGGCTCGTGGAGTCGGCGCGTGCGCTCGGCGCGAGCAGAGGGCGGGCGCTCTGGGACGTCGAACTCCCGCTCGTGTGGCCGGGCGTGCTCGCGGGCGCGGCGTTCGCGTTCGCAATCAGCATCGGCGAGTTCGACTCGACGGTGATTCTGGCGGGCGACGGCGTCTACACGATGCCGGTCGCGCTGAAGCGGTTCCTCGTCGACCGGACCGCCGGCCCGAGCACTGGCCCGGCGGCCGCGATGGGGACGGTGCTGCTGGCGGTGACGGCCGCCAGTTTCGTGGTCATCGACCGCGTCGGGGGGCGGTACCGACCATGACTGGCGTCGACCAGGGGGTGCTTCGAGCGTGACCAGCGTCGAACTGGACGGCCTCGTCCGCGAGTTCGGGCCGACCCGGGCCGTCGACGACGTCTCGGTGACCGTCGCGGACGGCGAGTTCTTCACGCTCGTCGGGCCCTCCGGCTGCGGGAAGACGACAACGCTGCGCCTGATCGCGGGGTTCGAGAACCCGGACGGCGGGGACGTGCGTTTCGGGGGCGAGTCGACGACCGGCGTGCCACCGGAGGACCGCGACGTCGGCATCGTGTTCCAGAGCTACGCGCTGTTCCCGCACATGACGGTGGGCGAGAACGTCGCCTACGGGCTGCGGTTCCGGGACCCGCCGGACGGCGTGTCGACCGCGGAGCGCGTCGCCGAACTGCTGGAGCTCGTCGACCTGCCCGGGATGGAGGACCGTGAGCCGTCGGCGCTCTCCGGCGGCCAGCAACAGCGGGTGGCGCTGGCTCGCGCGCTCGCGCCGGGGCCGAGCGTGCTGTTGCTCGACGAGCCGATGAGCGCGCTGGACGCCCGGCTCCGCGAGCGGCTGCGCGGGAAGGTCAAAGAGATTCAGCGCGAACTGGACATCACGACCGTCTACGTGACCCACGACCAGGAGGAGGCGCTGTCGGTCTCGGACCGGGTGGCGGTGATGCACGACGGCCGCGTGGAGCAGGTCGGCACACCCGAGGCGGTGTACCGGGAGCCCGCCTCTCGGTTCGTCGCGGAGTTCGTCGGGGACAACAACGTCGTCGACGGATCGGCGTCTCCACTCGAAACGAGGGGGTCTTCGGTGGCCGTCGGTTCGGCGTCCTTCGACGTGGCCGAATCCGCATCCGGCAACGTTGCCGTTAGCCTCCGACCCGAAGCACTGTCCTTCGGTTCGGGTGGAAACGAACTCGACGTCGTCGTGGAGCGCGCGGAGTTCCTCGGGGACGCCTACAAGGTGTACTGCGACTGGCACGGCACCCAGTTGCTCGTGAAGACCACCGACGCGCCCGAGCCGGGGCCGGCGACCGTTACCTTCCCGCCCGAGGCCGCCGACGTGCTCCCGGAGTAGTAGTGGTCTGGCGCCCGGCTCAGGGCGCGACGCCGACGGTGAGCAGGGTCCCGAACGTGCGGTAGCGCTCGACCATGTCCTCGCGAGTGTCGAAGCCCTCGTGGGGGAACTCGCTCGCGGGCGGAATCTCGGTCTCCTCGTCGGCGACGTTGTCCTGCTCGGCGACGTGCAGCCCCGCCTCGCGGAACGCCTCCCGGTACTCCGTCCGGTCCCAGCGCGTCATCTCCACGCTGATCGACTCCTGCCAGTCGTGGCTGTGGACGTTCTCCTCGTAGTAGTTCACCGCACAGTAGAACGTCCCACCCGGCCGCAGGACGCGCCGGACCTCCTCGAGAGTCTCGTGGGGGTCGCTGGCGTAGTAGAACGCCTCCATCGAGAACACGTGGTCGACCGAGTCGTCGGCGAACGGCAGGCTCCCGAAGTCGCCCACCACGTAGCCGACGTCGTCGTCGTCGGTGTAGCTCCGGGCGTTCCGGGTCATCTCCGGCGCGCCGTCGAGCCCGTAGCCCCGGGCGACCCCGCGCTCGCGGAGCGCGCGAAGCGCGTACCCGCTGCCGGTGCCGAGGTCGAGCACGGTGTCGTCGGCCTCGACGGGCATCCGCGCGAGCACGTCTTTGGCGGTGTGCCAGTGGCGGTCCTCCATCCCCCTGTCGCGGCCGGACGCCGCCCACTCGTCGAACTCCTCGCGAACGCTCATGCCAGTACGGTGAACGGCGGGCGGCAAAACGCCACCGGACGCGGACCAGCGGCGAGTCCTGGCGGCCTCCAAGCCAACGCTTAACACCCGACCCTGCGTCCACCCGGCGATGTCAGTCGCCAGCAGAGTCGAAACACAGTGGCGTGCGGCGGTGGACCGCACTGGCGCCCCCGGCGCCACCGCGCTCGTCGCCGTCATGGTCGCCGTCGCCACGCTCCAGCAGGTCTTGCTGCCGGCGCTCGGCGTCCCGAAACCGGTCCTTCAACGCGCGTTCTACTTCCACACGAACCGTCCCGCGTGGCTGTGGGCAGTGGCGACCAGCGCCGTCGCACACGGCGGATTCCTCCACCTCGTCATCAACGTCCAGCTGGTGCTCGGGTTCGGAAGCATCATCGAACCCGACTACGGGACCGGGCCACTGCTCGCCGCGTTCGCAGCCGGCGCCCTCGGCGCACTCGGCGCCGGGTTCGCGCTCCAGACCGCAATCGGTGGCGCCGAGTCCTACGTCGGTTCGAGCGGCGGCGCGTTCGGGATGCTCGGGTGGCTCGCGGGCCAAAACCCCCAGCGAAGCCTGCCGACAGTACCTCCCGGACCTGTGTGGGCCATCGCTGCACTCGTCTGTGGCGTCTCGGTCGGGGTCGTATTCGTCTACGGTGTCGGTGCGTTCGGCATCGCTCACGTCCCACACGTTGGCAGCCTGCTCGCGGGCGGAATTGTGGGGGCCACGTTCCGCTGACGCGGATGCGGGTTCGAGCCCGCCGCACCCGATGGCGTTTTGCCAGTGGTTCGCGTGGCTCTGGGTATGGCCAGAGGTCGGAAGCGGTACGCGTACGCCGACACCGCCCAGCAGATCGTCGGCGGGTTCGTGCTCGCGGGGCCGTTCGTCGTCACGGAGGAGGTGTGGCTGCTCGCCAGCCGGATGCACTGGTACCACGCCGCCGTGACGGTGCTGATGGTCGCCGTCATCGGCTACGGCGCGCTGTACAAGACCGACGACGGCCGCGACCCCGACCGCGAGGCGGAGGTCGTCGGCGTCCCGGTTCGGTTCGTCTCCCTGATGGTGGTGTCGTTCGGCTCGGTTCTGGTGCTGTCACTGGCGCTGACCGCTCCGACGACGTTCGCCGGACAGCTCGAGCTCGGCGCCGGAATGGGCGTGATTGCACCCCTGACCGCGAAGGCGGTGTCGGTCGGCGCAATCTTCAGCGTCGTCGGCGCCGCGACCGCCGACAGCCTGCTGTGAGGCGAAACCGGGAGACCACTGGGGCTGTCCGCGGTCACCCGCAGCGTTAAGACGACGGGCGCGCTTCGCCCCGGTATGGACTACGACCTCGCGATCGAGGGTGCGCCCGACTCCGTGCCGGGCGGCACCGTCGTCCTCCTCGTGCACCCGTCCACGGGAGAGACCGACCGCATGGACACCGACTTCCTGAAGACCGACACCGACCACTTCCTCGTCGTCTCCACGCGCACTACCGCCCGCGAGGTCACCCAGAAGCTCGAGTACTACGACGTCGACGAAGACAGCGCGGAGATCCTGGACACGCTGTCGGTCGAGCGCGGCTACTCGCGGCGCGGCGCCAGCCACATCCACTACGTCTCCCGGCCCGAGGACGTCGACGGCATCCTCTCCGCCGTCGACCAGTTCCTCACGGACAATCCCGGGAAGCGCCGCGTCAGCTTCGACTCGCTGACCGAGCTCGCGTACTACGCCGACGAGGCGCAGGCGCTCGACGCCCTCCAGCGGCTCGACGGGCTCCTCGACCGGCACGACGCCGTCGCGCTCGTCCACGTCTCCGAGGAGGTCCACGACGAGGACGCCCTCGCGAACTTCCGGGACGCCAGCGACCTCGTCATCGAACTCGACGAGGACGGCGGCGTCGCCGTCACCGACGACTGAGAAGGCGGGTCGCTGTTGCCGGCCGCCGGCAGCTGCTCACTCCGCGTCGAACACTTTCTGCGCCCACGTCACGGCGTACTCGGCGCCGTGCCGGCGGAACGCCGGCGAGTCGAGTGCGGCGAACGGCGCGGGCACGTCGGCGTCGTGTTTCACGGCGCTGCACGCCAGTTCGGCGGCGTCCGCAAACGTTGTCTCGCCGTGCGCGAGTTCCCCCGCAAGCCCGTCCAGCCGGGGATGGATTCGCTCGCCGGCGTCCACCCAGGCGTCGTGCAGGCCGGGGAAGTCGGCGTCCCACGTCTCGAACTCGCGGCGCGTGTGCAGCCCCCGGAACGCGGTCGCGACGGCGGCACCGAGCTGGTAGGCGGTCGCCGGGTCGCCGTCGACGGCCGCCGCGAAGTCGGGGTACTCCTCCCTGAAGAAGCCGAGGAACTGCTCGGGGAGCCCGAGGCCCGCTTCGACGAGGGCCTCGGCGACGAGGAAGTCCGCGAAGGCCGCGGGAGTGCCCTCGATGCGGGCCTTGACGAACACGAGCGGCGGGTCGGTCTGCGTGGTCCACGCGACCGCCCCGTCCCCCGGCATCCCGACGACGAAGTCGGTGGTCGCGAGCTGGCGGAGCAGTTCGGGGCTGTCCGCGGGGAGCCACGACTGGTCGTACTCCCGTGGCGTCAGCTCGTCGACGAGCAACAGCAGGTCCTCGCGGTGCTCTGGCGGCAGCGTCTCGAAGTCGCGGTCGCAGTCGAGGACGACCGCGCCCGGCGCGTAGGCGTCCCGGACCGCCGCGAGTTCGCCGTCGAGCTCGCGCTCGGAGAACATCACCCGACCTGCAGCATCACGGCGACCGACAGTACGGCGGCGATGGCGACCGTCGCGACGACCAGCTTCGTTGACGTGCTCATGTCCGATGGATTCGGCCGGCGTCCCTTAAATCCGTGGCGTTCGCCGCGAGTGAGACGGTTCGCGGCCGTCGACGGCGACCGGGGCGTCGGTCGGACGGCACCGGTTCGGGTTGTCAGTCGGCGGTCGTCGGTCTGCCGTACGCTCGCCACGCGCCCGACCGGAACCGGACGAAGTTGACGGCGGCGCGCGTGTACATGTCGCCGAGGATGGCCGCGAAGATGGCGGCCAGTCCCCACCCCATCCCGGGCGCGAACGAGACGCCAGGAACCGTCAGCGCGCCCAGCGCGACGGTCGGCACCGTCAGCGGCCCCAGCGAGAACGACTGCAGAGTGAAGTCGAGGACCCACGGCCCCGCGGCGATAATCTGGCTGGCCGGCAGCGCGAGGAACGCCAGCGGCAGCCGCACGACGTACGTGCCGAGCAGGCCGCCGTACAGCGGCCAGCGGGTGTCGCCGGCGCCCCGGAGGCCGCCACGGAGCGTGCGAGCGACCGAGAACCCGGCGACGCTCAGCCCGAATACCCGGACGAACGTCACCGTCAGGTCGAGGTTCCCGGCGTCGAACGCCCGCGAAATCGGGGCCGCCGCCGCGAACAGCACGGCGCCGATGATGAGCTGGGTGACGAGCGCGATGCGCAGCGTCTGCCAGCCGTACTCGGCGGCCTCGTCGGGGTCGTCGGCGCCGAGGCGCTGCCCGACGAGCGTCGAGGACGCCGTCGAGTAGCCCCACGCGGGCATCAGCGCCAGCAACATCACGCGACGGGCGATGGCGTACGCGGCGACCACCGCCGGCCCGAACAGCCCGAGCACGAACAGGAACGGGAACCGGCCGAAGGTTCGGGACAGCCGGGTGCCCGCCAGCGGCAACGCCACCCGCACGATTTCGGCCGCGACCGCCCAGTCCCACTGCTTGCCGCCGAGTTCCAGCGTGACGTCCCAGCGCCCGGAGACGAGGATGGCGAAGAACACGAGCCCCGCGACCGCGTTCGCGATTGCGGTCCCCCACGCCGCGCCGACGACACCGAGTTCGGGGAACAGCCACAGCCCGAAGATGAGCACGGCGTTCAACACGATGTTCGTCGGGAGCGTGACGAGCCGGACGTACATCGGTGTCTGGGTGTCGCCGGCGCCCGCGAGCGCCCGGGCGGCGGTCATGCTCCAGAACCGGAACACGACCGACAGCATCACGACGCGGAGGTAGGCGGCGCCGAGCCGCGTTGTCTCGGGGTCGTTCGCGAGCAGGCCGACGAGCACGTCGGCGTACTCCCACGTCCCCACCGTGATGGGAACCGAGATGACCAGCGAGAGCCACAGCGACTGCTTCAGCGCGAAGTTTGCTTCGCCGTGGTCCTCGGCGCCCTTGAACCGGGAGACGACGCTGATGGTGCCGGAGGTGAGCGCGAGCGCCAGCCCGAACGGGATGAAGTAGTACTGGAACCCGAACTCGAGGGCAGCGACCGCCGTCGACCCCGCGGCGATGCTCACCATGAAGAAGTCGGCCGTCCGCAGCAGCGTCCGCAAGCCCCCCGTGACCATCGCCGGGACGGCGAGGTCGAACGCCTCCTCGCCCTTCCGGCGGTCGACGAGCCCGAAGCGCGCGAGGTACGCGGGGAACAGCGCCAGCACGGCCTGCGCGCGGTCGCGGAGGGACGGCATCTATCCGACTGGGGGAGCCACAGCGGAAAACAACTTCGGCACCCGGCAAGCCAGGACGCCGACGGCTATCGGGCCGCGGGCGAGAAGCGGTGGAGCTGTGGCTGGTGTCGGTCGTGGCGAGTGAGTGGAGGAGCCGAAGCTGTGGCTGGAGGGTTCTGTAGCGGCGTAAACGAGCGCGAGGATGGAGTAGTGGGACTGTTCGCGTCGGGCGCTCGCTCGTTCGCGCCACCGGGTGGACCGACTTGTCCATCCGGTGGTGGATGGGGGTGTCGCGTTACTCGGTCTCGGTCGGGTCGGGCGCCTCCCAGGCGTCGGGTACCTCGATGACGTACTGACCGTCCTCCTGGAGCGCGATGATGTACTCCTGGCGGTCGTACAGCTCCATGAGGTTGAGCTCGTACTGGCCGGGCGCGACGATGCGGATGGACTCGAACTGGTCGTTGAGCTCCTGGCGGAGGTCCTCGATGTCCGGGCGGTCCTCGGAGTCGTCGGGTTCCTTGACGACGCGGCCATCGTCCGCGCGGTCCGGGAGCGAGGACATGTCCACGACCTCGCTTCGGGCGTCGGCCTGCGCGCCGTCTTCCTCGTCGGCCGTCGACGCCTGCACGCCGGCCTCGTCGGCGGCGTCGGCAGTGGTCGCCGTGTCGCCGGTGTCGACCCCGTCGACGGCGGGGTCGGTACCGGAGTCGGCGCGCTCGACCTCCTCCGTTTCGGGTGCAGCGCCCGACCCGGCGCGGTCCGGGTCGGCCGTCGACGACGTCGGCCCACCAGACTGCGGGACTGCGTCCTCGTCGTCGGAAGTCGCCGTAGCGTTGGCACTGTCCTCGTCGTCGGAAGTCGCCGTAGCGTTGGCACTGTCCTCGCCGGTGGCAGCGTCGACCGTAGCACCGTCGTCGCCGGTGGCAGTGTCGACCGTAGCACCGTCGTCAGTGGCTTCGTCCTCGTCGGATACGGCGTCCGTGGACGGCGGCCCGCTGGAGACGGCGTCCCGGACCCGGTTCGCGGCGCGACCGACCGCACCGGTCACCGACCCGCCCTCTGGCTCCGGCGGCTCCGACTGCTCGGCGTCGTCGACGGCGGGTTCGTCCGGCACCTCGCCCGGGTGGTACTGGAACTTGTTCCCGCCGCAGTCCGGGCACCCCGACAGCATCTCCTTGGAGCCGTCCTCGAAGACGTGCCCGCAGTTCGTGCACTGGTGGGGCATTCTACTTGCGTGAGATGAGCGCGCTGATGAGCGTCTCGTCTTTGTGCAGGGACTGGATCTGGTTGGCCGGCCCGATGACCGTGAGCTTCGAGGTCTCCTGCTTGCCCATCAGGCGCCCGAGCAGGCTCGTGTCCGACGCCTGGTCCTGCGGGAAGCTCTCGATCTCGATGCCCGAGAAGCCGTCCGGGTTGATCTCGCTCATCGTCACCTCGATGAGCTTCGACTCCTCGTCGGGCGTCAGCCCCGACTCGAGGACGACGATGTTGCCGTCCCGGACGCCGTCGAGGATGAGCCGGATCTTCTCCATCGACGTCTTCCCGGCCATCCGCTCCCCACTGATGAGGTCGATCTGGACGCCCTCCTGTGGTCCGTCGCCGCTGCTGGTTGTCTCTGGCATGCTACTGGTCACCCGAAGTACTTCGCGATCTGCTCGTAGACCTCGTCCATGTTGTCACCCTCGAGGGCTGACAGCGGGATGGTCTCGTGCTGGGGGAACGCGTTCGACACGCGCTGAATGTTGGCGTCCTCCAGGTCCGTCTTGTTCGCGAGGATGAGCACGGGCAGCTCGCGGCTCTCGATGATGCCGATGAGCATCGTGTTCACCTGCGTGAACGGGTCCTCGGTCGCGTCGAGGACGTAGATGACGCCGTCGACGTCCTCGCGCAGCCAGTGCATCGCCTCGGCGACCCCCTCGGTCGCCTCGCGGGAGCGACGCACGGCCTCGTCTTTCTCCATGTCGTGGTCGAGGAACTCCGAGTAGTCGACTTTCGTCGTCACGCCCGGCGTGTCGACGATGTCGATGTTGACGGTCTTCCCGTTGCGTTTGATCTCCACGTCCTCCTTGCGGCGGGCGCGCCGCGTCTCGTGGGGGATGTGGCTCTCGGGACCGACGGCGTCGCCCGTCCAGTCGCGCGCGATGCGGTTCGCGAGCGTCGTCTTCCCGGCGTTAGGCGGGCCGTAAATCCCGATGCGTTTCGGCTCCGAGTCGTCGGCGAAGAGACTCGCCGTGACTCGGGATACGCTGTCTCTGAGTTCTGCGAACAGTCCCATCCTTGGCCTCCATTCGCACCCCGTGCCTTGTATGTTTGACGCAGGGCGCGTCTGGCTACGTCGAGACTACCGGCGAGACAACTTAAACTTACGTCAGACGGGGAGTACGGGGTCGCGGGGTTCGGCCGGTGGCGGTCGCCGGTAACCGTCGCCTATCTGGACGCCGACAGGCCGCCGCCGTCCCCCACTCGAGTGACAGCTGCCGCGACGTCGACCGGGTGGGCCGGGACCGTTCGGGTGGTCGAGAGGAGAGGCTCTGCCGCCTCTGGCCTCGCGTGGAGTGGTTCACGAATGGTGATGAGGCTCCCGAAAGCGTGGCAAGATGCGGCGGTGCACCGGGAGAAGTAGCCCACCCACGTGATTCGACCGACGAGGAGCGGAACAGCGGGACGCTGTCTCCGAGGCGGTCGAGTGGAAACAGGGGGTCGCGTACGCGCGTCTAATTCATGGTGACTCTGCGTGGAGGGTGGGGTGCGTGTGTGGCGGCGAGCGCTCCTAGCGTGGGAGTGTGTGGCTAGGAACTGGCTCCCCGGTGGGACGAGACGCCGATCGAGCCCGAGCCCCCACCCCCTCGTTTCAGGTGGAGACGGGAGACAGGGCAGGGAGGGGTCAGCCCCGAACGGTAATTTCACGACGAACGCCACTAGAACTAGACCACTCCACACCCCACACTAGCTTTTTTCTCTAGTTTGCGGATTCTGTTTTGGCGGTAGTGTAATAATAGTACCGGTCATCTAGAGTCGTCTTCGCTACCCCACCCCCACCAGATTCGCGTTCCACCCGAAACGAAGGGGTGGGGGGCCGCCCCGCGTGCCACACTCCAACCCCTCTCTTTCGACTGCAACTCTTCCGGCTGGTATCTCCCACTTACTGTACCCACGAACTGAATCGAAACCGAACGGATCTGGTTCGCTCCAGCCGTGAACTGCACCGGTTCGCCGGCAGTCCCCGTTCGACTCGAAACGGTGGCGTCCGATTTCCACTGTGCTGGACCCCCGCCAAACAGCACGTCGCCAGAGTGATCGACACGGAGACATCACGACGACTCATACACCGACAGCTCCCTGCACGTCAGTGACCCGAGCGCGCTCGACGATCTCGGTGGTTCGCGTCGACGCGCCGCTGTGGCGCGCAGTGGCCGGGTTCGGTCTGCAGTCTCCCGCCAATTTTGCTGGGCCGGAACACACTCCTGGCACTGAATAGTTCGAAAACCAATAGGTGGGCGCTCTTCCGACCGAATCGGAGTCGAACGGGTCGAGACCGCGCCTATCGAAACTTATTAGTCGTTCTCGGTCCCACGGTTTCATCTGCATCAACTGGAGCGCCGGCCGGTCGGGCACGGGGTAGGGTCGTGATATCTCCACTCTCGACGTTCCGCGCACCCGATGCGCGTTCCACACGAAACGAAGGGGTTTGACTCGATAAATGTCAGACGAACCGCCGACGGACGGACGACGAACGGCAGACCGGGACTTCGAAGTCGACCTCGACGACGTCCTCGAGGACGAGGACAGCGACGAGGGGCTCTTCGACGACCTCCTCAGCGGCGAGCCCATCTTCGAGAACAAGGAGGTGCTCCGGCCGTCGTACACGCCCCACGAGCTCCCCCACCGGAAAGACCAGATCAACAACATGGCGACCATCCTGGTCGCGGCGCTCCGCGGGGAGACGCCGTCGAACATCCTCATCTACGGGAAGACGGGGACTGGGAAGACGGCGAGCGCGAAGTTCGTCAGCCAGGAACTCGAGAAGACCTCCCAGAAGTACGACGTCCCCTGTGAGGTCGAGTACATCAACTGCGAGGTGACGGACACCCAGTACCGGGTGCTCGCGCAGCTCGCGAACACCTTCATCGAACAGAACCGGACGTTCGTCGACGACCGGGTCGCCGACCTCGAGCAGCTCCGGGTCGAAGCCGAGGAGGACCCGAGTGCACTCGAAACAGGGGGGTCGCAGAGTCCGTTCGACGCGTCCCCGGAACCGGACGAGAGCCCCGACCCCGACGACGATCTCGAGGACGTTCGGGGCCGCTTCGACTCCGTCGAGCAGATCGACGAACGCATCGAGACCCTCGAAGCAGAGAAGGCGGAGATGGAGGAGGTCCCGATGACCGGCTGGCCGACAGACCGCGTGTACGCGACGTTCTTCGACGCCGTCGACTACGTGGAGCGCGTCGCCGTCATCATGCTCGACGAGATCGACAAGCTCGTCGAGAAGTCCGGCGACGACACCCTCTACAACCTCTCCCGGATGAACTCGGAGCTGGACAACTCCCGGGTGTCCATCATCGGCATCAGCAACGACCTCAAGTTCACCGATTTTCTCGACCCACGGGTGAAGTCGAGTCTCGGCGAAGAGGAGATCGTCTTCCCGCCGTACGACGCCAACCAGCTCCGGGACATCCTCCAGCACCGCTCGGATGTGGCGTTCAAGAACGACTCGCTCTCCGAGGACGTCCTCCCGCTGTGTGCGGCGTTCGCCGCCCAGGAACACGGCGACGCCCGACGCGCGCTCGACCTCCTGCGGACCGCCGGCGAGCTCGCCGAGCGCGACCAGGCTGAGGACGTCACGGAGGAGCACGTCCGGCGCGCCCAGGACAAGATCGAACTCGACCGCGTGGTCGAAGTCGTGCGCACGCTCCCGACCCAGAGCAAGCTCGTGCTGTACGCCATCCTCCTGCTGGAGGACAACGGCGTCCACAACGTGAACACGGGCGAGGTGTACAACATCTACAAGACGCTGTGCGACGAGCTCGACGCCGACGTCCTCACGCAGCGCCGCGTCACCGACCTCATCAGCGAACTGGACATGCTCGGCATCGTGAACGCTGTCGTCGTCTCGAAGGGCCGGTACGGCCGCACGAAGGAGATCTCGCTGTCGGTTCCAGTCGAAGAGACCGAGGCCGTCCTTGAGGCGGACTCCCGGCTCAGCGACATCGAGAACGTCACGCCGTTCGTGCAGGCGCGCTTCGAGAACTAGACCGGCGTCGACCAGACCGCTACCGACGGGACTCCTCGGTGGACCTCGACCCCGGCGGGGGAGCGGAACCCGGACGCCCCGTACCGGGGCCGACGGTCTTCGACGCCACTCGGTGCTGTGACTCGACTCGTTCTACCGCGGCTCGATTCGACTCGACGCGACGGACTGGTTCGCGGGCTGTTCGGTTCGTGGCTCCCCACTGCGCTGCCTGCCGTCTCCGGTGCTGCCTGCCGTCTCCGGTGCTGCCTGCCGTCTCCGGTCTGCCTGTCGTCTCCGGTGCTGCCTGTCGTCTCCGGTGCTGCCTGCCGTCTCCGGTGCTGCCTGTCGTCTCCGGTGCTGCCTGTCGTCTCCGGTGCTGCCTGCCGTCTCTGGTGCTGTCTATCGTCGGCCGTGTTGCTTGCTGTCGGCGTCGTCGGCTTCGCCGTTCTCGCTACCGTCACTGCACCGTGCTGCGGGACCCACTGCGGCCGCCCGTCCGTCCACTGCTGCCGTCTCGAGTGCCTCCACAGCCTCCACTGATCGGTCCGCGTCGGCAGCAGTCGCCGCTGGGTCCGTTCGTCGACGCTCCGCGCGCTGTCCGACCACTATCGGTCGGGAAGCTGTCTGTCGCGGCCCGGCCACTCCGGTCGCTACTCACTCGCGTGGCTGTGCTTGCGTGGGTAACGGAGAAATCCGTGGTCGCTGGCCGGAGGCCAGAGCTGTGCCTCAGTCACTCGTCGACGGGGTCGCCGCGGTGCCCGTGTCCTCCTCGATGGGGGTCGCGAGCTTGTAGACGGCGTACAGGCCCATCACGAGCAGCGCCGCCACGACGAGCGCGGTGCGGATGTTCGGGTCGATTGCCGGCGAGGCGATCACTTCGCCAGCCTCGTTGGTCTGCGGGGCCGCGCCGTACGGCTTCCCCGCGAGCGTCTCTATCAGGCCGGTGACGACGATACCGAGCAGCAGCAGGCCGCCGCTCAGGTACATCGCCACTCTGTCGATTGTGTCAGTCATTTGTTGTCACCTCGTTAGCCGAGCAGGTACTTGAGCCGGGGGTTGTTCTGGACGAAGCTCATCTTCTCGACGAACGCGTCGAGGCCGTAGTAGCGGCCGGCGGCCAGCGCGATCATGGTGACGAACAGCAGCAGTCCCATGAGGTCGCCGTTGACCACGCCGTGGCCGAACCCGGCGTTCCCGACCCAGAACAGCGACATGAAGATCACGCCGCCGAACGAGGCCAGTCGGGTGAGTAGCCCGGCGATGAGCGCGAGCCCGATGAGCGTCTCGAACAGGGGCACCATCGCCCCCATCAGGTTCGGGAAGCCCGCCAGGAACGTCGCTACTGGTCCGAGCGTCGTCCCGCTCATTCCTTCCAGGTACATGGGCGCGTACCCGAAGTTCAGCCCGCTGTCGAGTAGCTTCGTGACACCGGCGTGGAAGAACCACCAGCCGGTGATCACGCGGAGCATTGCCACCCAGTAGGTGGCCCAGGGGCCGGACACTTCGAAACTGAAGCCCGTGCCGGTCGCCGCTTTTGTATCGTATGACATCGCTCCCACCTCGTATGAACATCTTCGTCCGGGCGTATTAAAGGGGAAAAGTAATTCTCGGCTGTTGGCTCCCGTTCCCACGCTCTGGGAATCTCGCGGCCGTCTGCGTCCGGGCGGCAATCGATATGGAACGAATTATACGACGGGGTTCCCGACTGTGAGAACGTCGATGCGCGCTCCCTTCGATTCCGACGAAGCCCCCGACCTCCAGGACGTGCTGGACGCCCTGGACGACGAGGGCTGCCGGGACATCATCGAGGCGCTCGACGAACCCCTGACAGCCAAGGAAATCGCCGAGAAGAGCGGCGTCCCGATGTCCACGACATACCGGAAACTGGACCTGTTGACGGACGCCGCGCTCCTCGAGGAGCGCGCGGTACTCCAGCAGGACGGCCACCACACGACCGAGTACGAGGTCGCGTTCGAGGAGGTCGTCATCCAGCTGGACGAGGACCGGACGCTCGGCGTCGGCATCCAGCGCCCGCCGGCGTCCAAAGACGAGCGGCTGGAGACGCTCTGGGCCGAGGTGAGCAAGGAAACATGACATACTACACGGTCGTGGTCGCGCTGAAGACAATCACGCTGGTGCTCGGCGGCGCAGTCACGTTCTACGCGGCGAAGGCGTGGCGGCGCACGAGCTCGCCGGCGCTCCGGTCGCTGGCCATCGGGTTCGGATTCGTGACGCTCGGAGCCCTCCTGGCCGGGGGCATCGACGTGCTCCTCGACGTCGACCGGAACGTCGCCGTGCTCACGGAGAGCGCGCTCACCGCCATCGGGTTCGCCGTCATCGTCTACTCGCTGTACGCCGAGTGACTGGCTCGCCACCCGAGTACCGGACCGACCCGCTGACCGACCGCCGGACCGACTGCTTCTCCGCCCGTTCGCTGCGCTCGTAGCGCCGCCCGTCTGGTCAGCTCGCGGCGGTCGCCACTCCACTCCCGGCAGCAGTGGACTGGTGGCCAGCTACGGACGCTGCTCCGAGCGACTGGACGAGCGGCGGCTGTGTCACCACCGGCGGTGCGACGGCGCCACTCGACGCCGCACCGGACACCGTCAGGCGCACCCACCCGAGGAACGGCACGCGGTACTCGGCGGTCCCCCGCACCCACGCGGGCTTGACGGGACTGGAGATGCCCCGGGCCTGGTCGTAGTAGTCGTTGGTCACCTCGTTGTCGCCTTTCGTGATGAAGCCGGCGTGGGGCGCCGGGCAGTTCCGGAGTTCGTCGCAGCTGTCGGCGTCCACGACGCTCTGGTTCGCGCGGTCGTACCAGTTCTCGCCCTCGTCGACCCAGAAGTGCGCGCGGTGGATGACGGGCACCTGCCCGCTCCTGCCGTAGGGCTCGTAGACGACCACGTCGCCGTCACCGCCGAACTTCCGGTAGTCGTTCGCGCGCGCGTCCGCGAGCGTGACGACACCGGTGTCGTCCGTGGCGAACTCGGGGCTGAGGCGGTGTTCCTCCATGACGAACACGAGGTCGCCTTTCTCCATGTTCGGCTGCATGCTGCCGGACTCGACGGCGACCAGCGGCGGCCAGACGCCGCTGACCGAGAACAGCAACAGCCCGACCATGCCGACCGCGAGCGCGCTGGAGGCGGCCTCGCGGACGAACAGCACGCCCGCCCGGTCGGTCGACAGGAACCACCGGACGGCGGCCCGCGGGCCGTCTCCCGGGTCGGGTGTGTCGTCGTCCTCGCCGGTCATTGCTCGACGGTTCGGCCGTGTCGCGTTTCAACGTTCCCCTCTCTCGCCGAGCCGGAGCCACCGGGAGCGGGGCGTGGCTGGATTGCCGGGCCGGTGGCGCCGGGACCGCCACCCTTTTGCTCGGCTCCCGCCTTCCAGCGTGGTGTGCCACTGGAGCCGTCGGTCCGGGTGGTCCGCGAGCTGACGAGCCGCGGGTACAACGCGGACCGCGAGGCGGTGACGCTGCTGGCGGGCGCCGACGACCCCGCCGTGGCGGTCGACCGCGTCGTCGAGGCGGCGCCCGAGGACGCGGTGACGCTGTCCACAGAGGACGTCCGGGCCGCGCTGGACGCCGACCCGGCACCCGACCCCCGGGGTGCGGACGCCGACGCCACCGCCGACTCGTCGTCAGATGCCACGGACGCCGGGACCGCTGCCGACACCCCGACTTCGACTGGAGGTGATTCGACAGCCGAATCGGCCAGGGAGACGACCACTCCACAAGAAACGAAGGGGGTCGAAACCCGGTCGTCGACGGACGGACCGCACAACGAACGCGCTCCGAACGGCGGCAGCGACAGCGGGCGAGACGCCGACGAGGCTGGCGGTCGCGCGGCGAACGCCGACCTGCGCAGCGTCGACATCGAGGGCGACGTCACCGGCGAATCCACGGGAACCGGGGAGTACAAGGACTTCGTGTCGGTGTTCCGGGACCGCTACGACCGCCTCTCGAAACAGCTTCGGGGGCGCGTGAACCACCGGCCGACGAGCGCGCTCGACTCGATGCCCGGCGGTAGCGACGCCGCCGTCGTCGGCATGGTCAACGACGTCCGGTCGACGGCCAGCGGCCACTGGCTGGTCGAACTCGAGGACACCAACGGCGTCTTTCCCGCGCTCGTGATGAAAGACCGCGACATCGCCGACCTCGTCGACGACCTCCTGCTCGACGAGGTCATCGCCGTCGAGGGGACGCTGTCCGACGACGGCGGCATCGTCTTCGCCGACGACATCCACTTCCCCGAAGTCCCCCGCACGTACGACCCCAGCACCGCCGATCGTCACGTGCAGGCCGCGCTCATCTCGGACGTCCACGTCGGCAGCCAGGAGTTCGCCGAGGACGCCTGGCGGTCCTTCGCCGACTGGCTGCACACCCCGGAAGCCGAGAGCGTCGAGTACCTCCTCGTCGCCGGCGACATGGTCGAGGGCGTCGGCGTCTACCCCGGCCAGGACGAGGAACTGGACGTCGTCGACATCTACGAGCAGTACGAGGCGTTCGCACAACACCTCAAAGACGTCCCCGGCGACATGGAGATCGTCATGATCCCGGGGAACCACGACGCTGTCCGGCTCGCCGAACCCCAGCCGGCGTTCGACGACGAACTGCGCTCCATCATGAGCGCCCACGACGCCCAGTTCACCGGCAACCCCTCCACCGTCACCGTCGAGGGCGTCTCCATCCTCATGTACCACGGCGTCTCCCTCGACGAAGTCATCGCCGAACACCCCGGCGACGACGTCTCCTACGACAACCCCCACCGAGCGATGGAACTCCTCCTGAAGAAGCGCCACGTCGCCCCGAAGTTCGGCGGCCGCAACCGCCTCGCCCCCGAGGAGAAAGACTACCTCACTGTCGACTCGGTCCCGGACGTCTTCCACACCGGCCACGTCCACAAACTCGGCGTCGGCGCCCACCACAACGTCCGCCTCGTCAACTCCGGCTGCTGGCAGCACCAGACCGCATTCCAGGAGTCCGTCAACATCGACCCCGACGTCGCCACCGCCCCGATTCTCGACCTGGACACGCTGGACATCACCGTCCGGAAGTTCGCCTAGGTACCTTCGACTCGTAGCTTTAGCTCGTCCCTTTTGCTGCGGTCGTTCGAGCGCTCCGCGCTCTCACTCCCTGACAAAAGCTACGCCGGGAGAGCACAGCTCTCCCGAGCCCTGCTTCGCTGCGCTCAGCAGGACGCTAAAAGCCTCCTCCCTCCTGCCGCTCGCTCCGCTCGCGTTAGTCGGTCGTCGGCCCACGCTCGTTCGCGCGGTGAACCGCTCGCCTCGGGCTCGCGGATGCCAGTCGCTACCGGCTGATCAATCGTCGCGGACTGGCACGGTTTCCGAGATGTTCTCGAGTAGATTTTAGCCACGTCGAGCCGAGAAAACCGTGCTAGCGCGACTCTCGGAACCCTTATGTCCGAAACGGCCCTACAGTTGTTTGCAATGGCAGAAGGTAAGGTTGACTTCTTCAACCAGACTGGCGGTTACGGTTTCATTTCCACCGAGGACGCAGACGACGACGTATTCTTCCACATGGAAGATGTCGGCGGCGAGGACCTCACGGAGGGGACGGAACTCGAGTTCAGCATCGAAGACGCACCGAAGGGTCCGCGCGCGACCGAAGTCGTTCGGGTCTAATTTCGGACTTCTGAATCAGTAGCGGTTCTTCCGCTTTCCACGCACGCAGCGACGAGCTACGACTGTTCTACGGTGATGCCACGGTCCTCCAGCAACGCGAAGAACTCCCCCGGGTCGACCTGCGGGACGTCGTTCGCGTCGGCAGCGTCCCGCTTGGACTGACCCGGGCTCTCCCCGACGACCAGATAGTCAGTGTTCCCGGAGACCGACCCGGTAGCGCTGGCGCCGTGGCGTTCCACGAGGGCCTGGAGCTCCGAGCGCGTCCAGCCCTCGACGCTGCCGGTGAACACGAACGTCACCCCCTCCAGCTCGGCTCCGCCACCCTCGACGTCCGCTGGCTCCGGTTCGCCGAGGCGGGAGTCGTCGCGCAGGCGCGCGACCACGTCGCGGTTGCGGTCGTTCTCGAAGAACTCCGCGAGGTGGCCGGCCACCACCTCGCCGACGCCGTCGACGCGCTCGAAGTCGGTCTCGCTGGCGTCGAGCACGGCCTCCAGCGTCCCGAACTCGCGAGCGACGTCGTCGGCGACGGTCGGCCCGACCTCGGGAATCCCGAGCGCCGCGAGGAACTCCCCGAGGGGCGGATTCCGGGCGTCGTCGAGCTCCGTGAGGAGGTTCCGTGCGCTGGTCTCCCCCCAGCCCTCCAGTTCGGCGAGGTCCTCGACCGAGCGGTCGTAGAGGTCGGCGACCGACTCCTCGACGACGCCCGCCTCGACGAACTGCTCGGCGGCTTCCTCGCCGACGCCCTCGACGTCCAGCACGTCCGTGAAGTACTCCACCGACCGGACGAGCTGTGCGGGACACGTCAGCCCGCCCGTGCAGAACGCGTTCGGGCCGTCGAACTCCACGTCGCTCCCGCAGCGCGGACACGACTCGGGGAACTCGAAGTGACCCTCGCTGCGGTCCTCGACGACCTCCGCGACGTACGGGATGACGTCGCCGGCGCGCTGCACGCGCACCGCGTCGCCGACACCGACGCCCATCGCCCGAATCTCGTCGCGGTTGTGGAGGCTCGCCCGCGACACCGTGACGCCGCCGACGTCGACGGGGTCGAGCAGCGCCACCGGGGTCAGCCGGCCGGTCCGCCCGACCTGCACCGTGACGTCCGCGACGGTCGTGACCTCCTCGCGGGCGGGGAACTTGTAGGCGTACGCCCACCGGTAGTGGCGGGCCGTCGTCCCCAGCTCGAGGCAGGTCTGTCGGTCGTCGACCTTCACGACGACGCCGTCGATCTCGTAGTTCAGGTCCTCGCGGCGCTCCCCGAGCCGGTTCCGGTAGTCGACCGCGGCCTCGATATCCTCGACGAGCTCGGCCTCCCGGTCGACCTTCAGCCCCCAGTCGGGGAGCTGCTGGTGTTCTGCCCAGTGGCTGTCGAGCCCGACGTCCAGCCCGCCCCGGGACGGTTCGACGCCATCGACCGCCTCCTCGCCGGCCGCCAGCACGTCGTAGAAGAAGCAGTCGAGGGGGCGCTCGGCGGTCACACTCGGGTCGAGCTGGCGGAGCGTGCCGGCGGCGGCGTTCCTGGGGTTCGCGAACGGGTCGTCGCCGCGTTCGACGCGCTCGCGGTTGTGCGCCTGGAAGGCGTCCCGCGGCATGTACACCTCCCCCCGGACGACCAGGAACGCCGGCGGGTCGCCGCGCAGCTGCAGGGGGACGCTGTCGATGGTGCGGACGTTCTCGGTGACGTCCTCGCCGGTCTCGCCGTCGCCCCGGGTGGCGGCCTGCTCGTACTCGCCGTCGACGTACGTCACTGCGACCGAGAGCCCGTCGAACTTCGGTTCGCAGACGAACGCGAGGTCGTCCCGGTCGGCCTCGCGGGCGACGCGGTCGGCGAACGACCGGACGTCGTCGGCGTCGCCACTGGAGTCCAGCGAGAGCAGGGGCGCGACGTGGTCGACGGACGCGAGTTCGTCCAGCGGTTCGGCGCCGACGCGCTGGGTCGGACTGGTGTCGGTCGCGAGGTCGAACTCGTCTTCGAGCGCTTCGAGCCGCGAGAACAGCTGGTCGTAGGCGCGGTCGCCGATGACAGGGTCGTTCCGGACGTAGTAGCGGTAGTCGTGGTACCGCAGCGCCTCCCGGAGCAGGGCGGCCTGCTCGCTGGCGGCGTCCGCGTCGAGGTCGTCGACGGGTGCGAACTCGGTGTCTGGCTCGCGGACGTAGGGGTTGTCCGCGGGCGCGTCCTCCCCGGTCCCGGCGTCGGCTTCGGCCATGTCACCGGGTACACCGTCCCGGGTGGTAAGCGGTGTGGACGCGACGGCGCACCCCTGCCGTAGCCGGGGCGGCGAACCTTGCACCACCCGCCGTGTTTATCCTCGTTCGCGCCGACCCACCGGTATGCGAGAGGACTTCCTCCTGCTGAACCCGGGGCCGGTGCCCGTCGCTCGCGAGGTACGCGAGGCCATGAGTGAGCCGATGGTCTCCCATCGCTCCGCGGACTTCGAGGCCGTCTACGAGCGCGCGCAGGACCACCTCGACTACGTGTTCGAGCACTCGACGCCGTCGGGCGCGTCGACGTCCAGCGGGGGGACGAGCCTGATTCTGAACGGCACCGCGACGATGGGGATGGAGGCCGCCGTCGCGAACCTCGTCGGCGACGGCGGCGAGGTCGTCGCCGTAGTGAACGGGAAGTTCGGCCGGCGGTTCGCGCGCGTCGCCGAGCGGTACGCCGACACCACCCGGGTCTCCTTCGACTGGGGCGAGCCCGTGGACGTCGACGCTGTCGCGGACGCCGTCGGCCCGAGCACGGACGTGGTCACGATGGTCCACAACGAGACGAGCACGGGGCTGCTGAACCCCGTCGAGGAAGTGGGCGACCTCGCGGCGGACGCCGGCGCGCGGTACGTCGTGGACGGCGTGACGAGCATCGGCGGCGACGAGTTCCGCGTCGACGACTGGGGCGTCGACGTCGCCATCACGGACGCCCAGAAGGCCCTCGCCGCGCCGCCGGGCCTGAGCGCGATGTACGTCACCGACGACGTGGTGTCCGACCTCGACGGGGAGGCTGCGCCGTTCTACGAGGACCTCGACTGGCACCTGCGGAAGGCCGAGTCGAACCAGACGCCGTTCACGAGCGCCGTGCCGCTGTTTCGCGGGCTCGCCGAGGCGGCGGCGAACATCCGGGAGGAGGGGATGCCCGACCGCATCGCTCGCCACCGCGAACAGGCGGCGTCGTTCCGGGACGGCTTCCACGAGATGGGCCTCGAATCGTTCCCCCGGCTGAACGAGGCTGCCGAATACTCCAACACGCTCACCGCCATCCGTCTCCCCCAGGGGGCGCGCGGCGACGACGCCGGCGAGTTCATGGACGCCGTGAACGCCCGCGGCGTCTCCATCAGCGGCGGGCAGGCGCACCTCGGCGGCGACATCTTCCGCGTGTCGAACATGGGCCAACTCACCACCGAGCAGGTGCTCCGTGGCGTTCGAACAGTCGGCGAGGCGTTCCGGGAGGTCGGCGTCGACGTCGACGTGCAGGCTGGCGTGGGGGCGGCCCGCGACCGACTCCGGTAGGGCGCGGCGTCGGCCACCCGACTGTCAAGTTCTATTTCGGCAGTAAGATAAAAGATCCAATTGCTCGGCTGATTCCGAAGGGTAGTCAACCAGACGGGGGATTTTAGTAGGGTTCTATTCAATCCCCCTCCGTCACCATGTCAATCGAGTTCACACCGAAGACGTACGACGAGATTCCCGAGGAGAGACAGCCGTCGCTGTGGGAGGCGGCCGTCCCCGTCGTCGGGATGATCGTCTTCCTCGCGGTCGGCCTCATCGCGCTCGACCTCGACCCCCAGATGCCGCTGCTGTGGGGCATCGTCCTGTCGGGGCTGATGGGCCGGTACTACTTCGGGTACACGTGGACGGAGCTCTACGACGGCATCGGGCGCAGCATCCTGACCGGACTCCAGGCCGTCCTCATCCTCTTCGTCATCTACATGCTCATCGCCGCCTGGATCGACTCCGGGACCATCCCCGCCCTGATGTACTACGGGCTCGAGTTCCTCTCGCCGGGCATCTTCCTGCCGTTCACCATCGTGCTCGCGGCCGTCGTCTCGTTCGCCATCGGGTCGTCGTGGACGACGGCGGGCACCCTCGGCGTCGCAATGATCGGCATCGGCTCCGGCCTCGGTATTCCCGAGCCGATGACGGCGGGCGCAGTCCTCTCCGGCGCGTACACCGGCGACAAGAACTCGCCGCTCTCGGACACGACCAACCTCGCCGCCGCCGTCACCGACACGGAGCTCATGGACCACATCCGGGCGATGCGGCCGGGGACGGCCGTCGCGTTCCTGCTGTCGCTTGGCATCTTCGTCGTGCTCGGGCTGAACGCCAGCGGGTCGATTCCCGTCGATCGCGTCGCCGAGATCCAGCAGGGCCTGTCCAGCGCGTACGTCGTCTCGCCGCTGGCCTTCGTCCCAATCGTCGTGACGTTCGCGCTGGCGGTCGCCGGCTACCCCGCGTTGCCGTCGCTGGGCGCCGGCATCTTCACCGGCGTCGGCGTCAGCCTCACGCTCCAGGGCCAGGGGCTCGCCGCAGCCTGGAACACCGTCCACTACGGCACCGGCCCCGAGACCGGCGTGGAGATGACCAACGAACTCCTCGCCAGCGGCGGTCTCAGCGGCTCTATCTGGGTGGTGTCCATCGTCGTCGCGGCGCTGGCGCTCGGCGGCATCCTCCAGGAGACCGGCGTCCTCGCCGCCATCGCCCACTACATCAGCGTCGCCGTCAGCAGCGTGTTCGGTCTCACGGCCGGCACCGCGGCCGGGACGTTCGCGATGAACGTCCTCGCGGCCGAACAGTACATGGCCATCGTCGTCCCGGGGATGACGCTGCGGAACCTCTACGACGAGTACGACCTCGAGAGCCGGAACCTCTCCCGGGCCGTCGAGGCCTCGGGGACGACAACCTCTGCCCTCATCCCGTGGGGGTCCGGCGGCGTCTTCATGTACTCCGCGCTCGGGGTGCCCGTCGTCGAGTACGCCCCGTACTACTTCTTCGGGTTCTTCTCCCCGCTGGTCCTGCTGTTCATGGGCGCGACCGGCTGGAAGATCTACTACAAGGACGAGGGCGAGGCGGAGCCGGCGACGTCCGGTTCCGGAGACGAGGCCACTGCCACGACGGCCACCAACGACTGACCGCCTGACGAGCCGACCGGCCGTCTGGCAGGCCGGACGGCCTTCCTCCTCCTCCTCCTGCTCTGTTCGTCGTCGCTGCCGGCTATCGCGTGTCGAGGCGCAGGAGCGCCGGCAGCGCGAGCGCGGCGAGCAGGAGTTCGGTGCCGCCCGCCAGTAGGAAGGCGTCGCCGAAGCCGTAGCGTTCGGCGACCCAGCCGCCGCCGACGATGCCGGCGAGGAAGCCCAGCGAGCCGGCGGCGTTGAACCCCGCCATGTGGACGCCGCGCTCGTCGTCGTCGGCGATGTCGGTGACCAGCGCCATCGTCGCGGGCGCCATCAGCGCGCCGAGCACGCCGACCGCCACCATGCCGGCCTGCGCGAGCCGGAGCCCGGGAGCGAGGCCGACGCCGACGACGGCGACGCCGTACAGCGCGGAGCCGGCGGCGATGGGAATCGTCCGGCCGACGCGGTCGGAGAGCCGTCCGAAGGGGTACTGGAGGAGCGCGAACGGCGCGAAGAACAGCGCGAGCGTGAGCCCTGTCGCGCCCGCGTCGAGGCCGAACGCTTGCCGGAAGTACAGCGTCCCGACGAGCGCGAAGAACCCGGCGGTGAAGCGGTCGATGAACCCGAAGGCGTAGGGCACGCCGACGGCCGGCCGGTCGGCGACCGTGCGGACCGCCGAGACGAGCGTGTCGCCGTGTCCGGTGGGCGCCCGGTCGGGGACGCGGGTCGCGAGCAGGCCCGCCACCGCGAGCACGCCCGCGCCGGCGACCAGCGGTGCTCTGGGCGCGAGTTCGGTGAGCTGGCCGCCGACGGGCGCGCCGAGGGCGGTGCCGAGCCCGATGGCGATGCCGGCGGCGCCCATGTCGGCGCCGTGGTCGTCCGAGAGGTCCATCAGCATCGTCATGGCCAGCGAGAACGCGCCGATGGTGACCGCGCCCTGTGCGGCGCGCAGCGCGAGCGCGCCGGCGAGGCCGACCGGGGCGGCGGCGAGCGCGGCGTAGCCGACGCCGCCGCCGACGGCGCCCGCGACGATGAAGGGGACGCGGCGGCCGGCGCGGTCGCTGGCGTACCCCCAGACGCCGGCGAACGCGACGAACGCGCCGAACTCGGCGGCGAGGAACCACCGGCTGGCGGTGTCGGCGTCGGCGGCGCCGTAGGCGGCGACGAGGTCGCTGGCGCCCGGGTACAGCAGCACTTGCGCGAACAGGACCGCGAAGACGACCGAGGCGAGGGCAGCGCGCTCCCGACGGACCATCCAGCGAGGGTTGGCGCTGCGGGGACAAGAGGCCGGCGACGGGGGAGCCGGTGGCGTCGTGGCCCCGATACTCGGTGCGTCGGGCGACATCCCCGACCCCGGCGACAGTTGCCGTAACTGGTGTGCATATGCGGTCGGAGATATATTACTGTAACCAATGACAGACGGGAGTCGCGGGCGGGCGACTGACAGCGTCCACGCGGGCCAAGACGTCGACGAGACGGGCGCCCGCGCGCCGCCCATTCACCAGACCACGTCGTACGTCTTCCCGGACGCCGACGAGGCCGCGGCCCGCTACGCCCTCGACTCCGAGGACGACGTCTACTCGCGCATCTCCAACCCCACCGTCTCGGTGCTCGAGGACCGTCTCGCCGCGCTCCACGGCGGCACTGGCGCCGTCGCGACGAACACCGGCATGGCCGCACTCGACGCCATCACGACCACGCTCGCCGAGGCCGGCCGGACCGTCGTCGCCGGCGCCGAGATGTACGGTGGCACGGCGACGTACTTCGACACCATCGCGCGCAAGCGCGGCGTCGACGTCCACACCGTCGATGCCCTCGACCCCGACGCCGTCGCCGACGCCATCGACGACAGCACGGCGTTCGTCCACGTCGAGACCATCGCGAACCCCTCGCTCGTGACGCCGGACTTCGGCGCGCTCGCCGAGGTCGCCCACGACCACGCCGTGCCCCTGGTGGTCGACAACACGTTCGCCACGCCGGAACTGTGCCGTCCCATCGAGCACGGCGCCGACGTCGTGTGGGCGTCCACGACGAAGTGGCTGCACGGCGCCGGTACCACGCTCGGCGGCGTCGTCGTCGACGGCGGAACGTTCCCGTGGGACCACTCGGACGCCGACTTCCCCGAACTCTCGGGCGAGAACCCGGCGTTCGCCGTCGACTTCACCGAGCGGTTCGGCGACCGCGCGCTCGCGGCGGCCGTCCGCCAGCGCGCAGTCCGGTGCTGTGGCACCGGGCAGACGCCCTTCGACGCCTGGCAGACCCTCCTGGGCGTCGAGACGCTCCCGCTGCGGGTCGCCCGGCACTGCGAGAACGCCGCCGCGCTCGCCGACTTCCTCGCCGACCACCCGGACGTCGACTGGGTGTCGTACCCCGGCCGCGACGACCACCCGACCCACGAGGCGGCCAGCGAGTACCTGGAAGGGGGTGCCGCGAGCGGAGCGAGTGACACCTCGGCAGACACGTCTACCGGTGGGTTCGGCGGCGTCCTCACGTTCGGTCCAGAGGGCGGCTTCGAGGCGGCGAAGGCCGTCTGCGAGGGCGTCGAACTCGCCTCCTTCCTCGCGAACGTCGGGGACGCGAAGACGCTGGTCGTCCACCCGGCCAGCACCACCCACGCCCAGCTCGACGAGGCCGAGCAGCGCGAGGCCGGCGTCGCGCCAGAGATGGTCCGGGTCTCCGTCGGCATCGAGGACACCGACGACGTGCTCGCCGACTTCGAGCAGGCGCTGCGGGGGGCGCACTGATGCCGACGGAGACACTCACCGACTTCCAGTTCGACGCCGGCCAGACCATCGAGGAGTTGACGGTCGCCTACGAGACGTACGGCGAGTACGACGGCAGCAACGCCGTACTCGTCTGTCACGCGCTGACGGGGAGCCAGCACGTCCGCGGCCGGGCGGACGGACAGGGCCGGGGCTGGTGGCAGGACGTCGTCGGCCCCGGGAAGGCCATCGACACGAACGAGTACTTCGTCGTCTGCGCGAACGTCCCCGGGTCGTGTTACGGCACGGACGGCCCGCCAGCCGACGGACCGGACGGCGAGCCCTGGGGCACCGACTTCCCGCCGGTCACGGTCGGCGACTGGACCCGCAGCCAGCGCCGGCTCCTCGATGAACTCGGCGTCGGCCGCCTGCACGCCGTCGTCGGCGGGAGCGTCGGCGGCATGAACGCCCTCGACTGGGCCCGCCGCTACCCAGACGACGTCCGTCGGGTCGCCGCCGTCGCAGCCGCTCCCCGCCTCGACGCCCAGTGTCTGGGCCTGAACGCCATCGCACGCCGGGCCATCCGCGGCGACCCGGACTGGAACGGCGGGGACTACTACGGTCGCGACCACCCCACGCAGGGGCTGGCGCTCGCCCGCCAGCTCGGCCACCTCATGTACCTCTCGAAGGACTCGATGGCGGACAAGTTCGGCCGCCGCACCGCCGGCCGCGAGGCGGGCGACGACGCCTTCCCGACCGACCCGGCCGGCGCGTTCTTCCCCTACCGGGACGTCGAGTCCTACCTCGACTACCAGGCCGACAAGTTCGTGGAGCGCTTCGACGCCAACAGCTACCTCTATCTCGTGCGCGCGATGGACGATTACGACCTCGCCGCGGGCTACGACTCGGACGCCGACGCGCTCGCGGCGTTCCCAGGCGAGGCGCTCGCGCTGTCGTTCACGGGTGACTGGCACTTCACCGTCGCACAGAGCGAGGAGCTGGCCGACGCCTTCCGGGCCGGCGACGCCGACGTCGCCCACCACGTCGTCGACTCCGACCACGGCCACGACGCCTTCCTCGTCGAACCCGAATCGGTCGGCCCACCGCTCAGCGACTTCCTCGCCGACGGCGTCGACGGGCGCTCGGTCACGGACACTCTCGAGGACGACGGCGAGCACGGCGAGTACGCGCCGGTCCACAACGGTCTGTTCTCCGGATAGCCGCCCGTCGTCGTCCCGCAGCCGGCCGGGCAGCGGACGCCGCGCCGGCTGCCGCTCGTCCCGAAGACCGGCAGGACCTGCAGGTGTCGGCGCGGTTTACCCCACGGAGTGTCTCTGTCTCTCTATGGCAGACGACCACGGATTCCACACGAACAGCGTCCACGCGGGCCAGGACGTCGACCCCGCCACGGGGTCGCGGGCGCCGCCCATCCACCAGACGACCTCCTACGTCTTCGACGACAGCGAGGACGCCGCCGCCCAGTTCGCCCTCGAGAAGGAGGGCTACATCTACTCGCGGCTGATGAACCCCACCGTCGCGACGCTCCAGGAACGCCTCGCCACCCTCGAGGGCGGCGTGGGCGCTGTCGCCACCGCCTCCGGGATGGCGGCCCTGGACCTCGCGACGTTCGTACTGGCCAGTGCCGGCGACAATGTCGTCGCGTCCAGCGACCTCTACGGCGGCACCGTCACGTACCTCACGCACAGCGCCGAGCGCCGCGGCATCGAGACGACCTTCGTCGACACGCTCGACTACGAGGCGTACGACGACGCCATCGACGAGGACACCGCCTACGTGCTCGTCGAGACGGTCGGCAACCCCAGCCTGGTCACGCCCGACCTCGAACGCATCGCCGACATCGCCCACGACCACGGCGTCCCACTCATCGTGGACAACACGTTCGCCACGCCCGCGCTCGCCAACCCCATCGAGCACGGCGCCGACGTCGTCTGGCACTCCACCACGAAGTGGATTCACGGCGCCGGCACCACCGTCGGCGGCGCGCTCGTCGACGCCGGCAGCTTCGACTGGAGCGCGCACGCCGACGACTACCCCGAAATCGCCCAGGAGAACCCGGCCTACCACGGCGTGAACTTCGCCGAGCGGTTCGGCGACGCGGCGTTCACGTACGCCGCTATCGCCCGCGGGCTGCGCGACCTCGGGAACCAGCAGTCGCCGTTCGACGCCTGGCAGACCCTCCAGAAGCTCGAGTCGCTCCCGCTGCGGATGGAGAAACACTGCGAGAACGCCCAGCTCGTCGCCGAACACCTCCAGGAGCACCCCGACGTGGCGTGGGTGAACTACCCCGGACTGTCGGACAACGAGACCCACGAGAACGCCAGCAAGTACCTCGACGGCGGCTACGGCGGCATGGTGACCTTCGGCGTCGAGGGCGGCTACGACGCCGCGCAGGCCGCCACCGAGGAGACCGAGCTGGCGAGCCTGCTGGCGAACGTCGGCGACGCGAAGACGCTGGTCATCCACCCCGCCAGCACCACCCACCAGCAGCTCACCGAGGACGAGCAGCGCGCCGGCGGCGTCCTCCCCGAGATGGTGCGGGTCTCGGTCGGCATCGAGGACCCGGCCGACGTCGTCGCCGACCTCGAGGCAGCAATCGAGACAGCGGTCGCGGCGACTGGCGGCGACTGACGCCGCCCAATCGAGACGGCAGTTCCGCCTATCGGCGACACCCGAGACGATTCCTCTCAGGTGAAAACCGCCCGAAGCCGTGAAGTAGGGGCGTCCTAACCGTCGGGACGTACCCATGGTGGATACGTTCACGCTCGCCGTGCTCGCAGCGATCCCCATCGCCGTCGCGTTCGGCCTGCTGGTCGGCCTGCGGTGGTCGGCCGCCCGGGCGATGGGCGTCGGCTGGCTCATCGCGACCGTGCTCGGTATCGGCGTCTGGGGGATGCAAGCCCAGTGGTGGGCCGCAGCCGCCGTCTACGGCGCGCTCCAGGCGTTCAGCATCATCCTCATCGTCTTCGGCGCCATCCTGCTGATGAACTACCTCGACGGCAGCGGCGCCATCGCGACCATCCGCTGGTACTTCCGCCAGATCGAGGAGGACCGGCGCGTGCAGGTGTTGCTCGTCGGCCTCGGCTTCATGACCATCATCGAGGGCGCGGCCGGGTTCGGGACGCCGGGCGCGCTCGCCGCGCCGCTGTTCATCGGGCTCGGCTTCCCGCCGCTGGCGGCGGCCGTCTTCGGGCTGTACTTCAACGCCCCGAACCCGCCGTTCGGCGCCGCCGGTACGCCGGTCATCGGCGGCGTCGGCGCCGTCATCGAGGGGTCGCTCCCGGAGCGCATGCCGGTGCTGGAGTTCCTCGACCTCGTATCGGCGTGGACCGGCGTCCTCACGGGCATCACCTACGTCTTCTGGGGCGTGCTCGGCGTCTACCTGCTGACGTACTGGTTCGGGAACGACGGCGAGCGGTCGCTGACCGGCGCCGTCGGCCCGACGCTGGAAATCGCCCCGTTCGCGGTGCTACTCGGCGCACTGACGGGGGTGACGCAGTGGCTGGTCGCGTGGTTCATCGGGCCGGCGCTGCCCGACATCGCCGCCGGCTTCGTCACGCTCGGCGTCGGCCTCGTGCTCGCGAACCGCGGCGTCCTCGTCCCCGAGAACACCTGGGACTTCCCCGACCGCGAGTCGTGGACGGACACGTGGCGGGGCGGCCTCGACCTCGACGAACTCGACAACGACGAACCGAGCAAGGAGATGTCCGTGTTGCTGGCGTGGACGCCGTACCTCCTCGTCGCCGCCGTCCTTCTGCTCACGCGGTGGCCGACGCTCCAGGTCGGCGGCGAGCAGATCGTCTCCGTCGTCCAGTCGTACGCCGTCGGCTTCGACGTCCTCGGCTACGAGGACCTGAACTGGTCGCTGCGGTACCTCTACCTGCCGGGGACGATGCCGTTCGTGCCGGTCGCCATCCTCACCGGCTGGCTGCACGGCATGGACGGCTCGGAGATGGCCGCGGCGTGGAAGGAGTCCTTCCGCCAGATCGCGCCGGCGGCGCTCACGCTCGTGGTCGCCGTCTCGATGACGCAGGTGATGATCCAGTCCGCGACCAACCCCACGGACGTCATCGGCATGATGACGGCGCTGTCCCGCATCCTCGCGGAGGGCGCCGGCGCGGGGCTCCCGCTGGTGTCGCCGTGGATTGGGACCCTCGGGTCGTTCATGACCGGGTCGAACACGTCCTCGGACATCCTGTTCAGCGTCCTCCAGTACGAGGCCGCCTCGCAGGTCGGCGCGTCCCGCGCGGTCGTGGTCGCCCTCCAGAACACGGGCGGCGGCATCGGGAACATGGTCTCGGTGCTGAACGTCGCCGCAATCTGTGGCGTCGTCGGCATCACGGGCCGCGAGGGCGACATGCTCCGGAAGACAATCGTGCCGACGGTTCTGTTCGCGCTGTTCGCCGGCGTGCTCGGGATGCTGTTCAGCTACGTGCTGTTCCCCGGGCTGTTCTGACGAGCGCCGTCCACCGTCCGGCCGCCACCGCGGCGGCTCCGACCCCCACACAATAACACCACGCACTCCCTACGACACACCAATGGCAACACGCGACACCCCACCCGACGGCGACCCGGCGGACGACCCCGGCGCGAACTACGACTACGCCAGCGACAGCATCGAGCGCCCCGACCTCGTCGACGACCTGCGCGAGCGCGTCGACGGCGACGTGCGCTTCGACAGCTACACGCGCCAGCTGTACGCCACCGATGCCAGCATCTACGAGGTGCTGCCGGTCGGGGTCGTCTTCCCGACGTCGACCGAGGATGTCGCGGCCGTGGTCGAGTACTGCGCCGACCGCGAGATTCCCGTGCTCCCGCGCGGCGGCGGCACGAGTCTGGCCGGCCAGACGGTCAACGAGGCGGTCGTCCTCGACCTGAAACACGACATGGACGGCTTCGTCGGCTTCGACCCGGAGGCCGAGACTGCCCGCGCACAGGCCGGCATCACGCTCGCCGAACTCAACGACGAACTCGCCGAGTACGGCCTGAAGTACGCCCCGGACCCGGCGTGGGGCGACAAGAGCGTGCTCGGCGGCGCCATCGGGAACAACTCCACGGGCGCCCACTCGCTGGTCTACGAGAAGGCCGACGGCTACCTCGAGTCAGCCGAGGTCGTGCTCGCGGACGGCACCGTCACCACGCTCGGCTGGGTCGACACCGACGACCTCGGTGACCTCGCGGACCCGGACGGCGACCTCGAAGCCCGCATCTACGCCGAGGTCCAGTGCCTCCTCGACGAGGAGGCCGACGAGATCCGGGAGCGCTTCCCCGACCTCAAGCGCAACGTCTCCGGGTACAACTACGACCGCGTCCTCGAGGACGCCGCGGAGCGCGGCGCGGTGAACGTCGCGCGCCTGCTCGCCGGCAGCGAGGGCACTCTCGGCGTCGTCACCGAGGCCGAGGTGTCGCTCGAACCGGTTCCCGAGGAGACGGCGGTGGCGATGCTCACGTACGACGACGTCCTCGACGCGATGCGGGACGTCTCCCCCATCCTCGAACACGACCCCTCGGCCGTCGAGGTGATGGACGACGTGTTCCTCGACCTCGCGCGGGACACCGGCGAGTTCGCGGACGTCGTCGGGATGCTCCCGGAGGGGACGGACTCGACGCTGCTCGTGGAGTTCTACGCCGACAGCGAGGCCGAGGCCCGCCAGCGGGTCGCCGACCTCGTCGCCGACCGCCTGCCGAGCGCTACGCCCGACGGCGACCCGAGCGAGGGTGCCGGTGGCGTCACCGACGACCCCGTGCAGGCCGTCGACGTGCTGGAGGCCTACGACGACGACCGGCAGGCGAAGTTCTGGAAGATGCGGAAGGCCGGCCTTCCCATCCTGCTGTCGCGGACGAGCGACGAGAAACACTACCCGTACATCGAGGACACCGCCATCCCCGCCGAGCACCTCGCCGACTACGTCGCCGACTTCCGCGACATCCTCGACGACCTCGACACGTTCGCCTCGTACTACGCGCACGCCGGTCCGGGCGTCCTCCACATCCGGCCGCTGGTGAACCTCAAAGAGGAGCAGGGCCTCGCGAAGATGGAGGAGATCGCCGACCGCGTCACCGACCTCGTCGTAGAGTACGGCGGCTCGGTCTCGGGCGAGCACGGCGACGGCCGCGCCCGCAGTCAGTGGAACCGCAAGTTCTACGGCGAACAGCTCTGGGACTCCTTCCGGGAGACGAAGGCGACCTTCGACCCCGACTGGATTCTCAACCCCGGGCAGGTCTGCGGGGACGAGGCCGGCGAGTCGGACATGACCGAGAACCTCCGGTTCGACCCGAACTACGAGTTCGACGCCGGCTTCGACCCCGCGCTGAACTGGGACAACGAGAACGGCTTCCGGGGGATGACGGAGCTCTGCCACGGCTGTGCGGGCTGTACGGGCTACCAGGAGACCACCGGGGGCGTGATGTGTCCGACCTACCGCGCCGCCGACGAGGAAATCCTCAGCACGCGCGGTCGCGCGAACATGCTCCGGTCGGCGATGAACGGGAACCTCCCGGACGACCCGCTGGACGACGAGTTCCTCCACGAGGTGATGGACCTCTGTGTCGGCTGCAAGGGCTGCAAGATCGACTGCCCGAGCGGCGTCGACATGGCGAAGCTCAAGACCGAGGTCAAGCACGCACACCACCAGGAGGACGGCGTCAGCCTCATCGACCGCCTGTTCGGCCACACGGAGGAACTCCTCAAACTCGGGTCGCTGTTCGCGCCCGTCTCGAACTGGGCGACCAGCCTGCCGGGCGCCGGCACCGTCGCCGAGAAGACCGTCGGCATCGCGGCCGAGCGCGACCTCCCCGAGTTCCGGCGGGAGACGCTCCGCAAGTGGTTCGACGGCCGGGGCGGCTCCACGGTGCCCGAGGCCGCCGCCGACCACAAGGTGTTGCTCGCACCCGACCCGTACACCAACTACAGCAAGGTCGACGTCGGGAAGGCCGCCGTGCGCGTTCTCGAAGCGGCCGGTGTCCACGTCGCACTGCCGGACGAGGTCGGCGACAGCGGCCGGCCGGCGTACTCCCGGGGGCTCGTCGACCGGACCCGCGAGACGGCACGCGCGAACGTCGACGCGCTCGCGCCGAAGGTCGCCGACGGCTGGGACGTCGTCTACGTCGAGCCCTCTGACGCCGTGATGCTCCAGAGCGACTACCTCGACCTCCTGGGCGAGGCGCCACGCGCCTCGAAGTCGACGAGCGGCGATGAGCCGCGAGTCACCGGCGACGACGTCGAGTCCGTCGCCGCGAGCACGTACGGCGTCTGCGAGTACCTCGACCGCCACCGGCTGGACGAGGCCGCCGGCTTCGACGCCGACGGCGACAGCCTCGCCTACCACGGGCACTGCCACCAGAAGGCCGAGCAGCGCGACCACCACGCCGTCGGCGTCCTCCGGAGAGCGGGCTACGCGGTCGACCCGCTGGACTCGACGTGCTGCGGGATGGCGGGGAGCTTCGGCTACGAGGCCGAGCACTACTCGATGAGTCAGGCCATCGGTGACATCCTCGTCGACCAGGTCGCCGACAGCGACGCCGACACCGTCACCGCGCCCGGGTCGTCGTGTCGCACCCAGCTCGGCGAGCGCGACGACGTCGACGTGGACGGCGAACCGCCCCACCCCGTGGAGAAGCTCGCCGAAGCGCTCTGAGAACCACTCCTCCTCCTCCTCCTCCTCCTCCGCTTCCTACTCTGCTCGCCCGTGTGGCTCCGGCGCGACCAGCTCTATCGGGTGGGTCGACGGCCGGTCGAGCAGGTCGTCGAGCTGGTCGAGACACGACGTGCCGCTGGCGACGACCTGCCGGTCGCCGGTCTCCTCGGTACTGAACTGGTCGGCGAGCTCCTCGCCGACGGCGATGCTGACGTCGTAGTACTCCTGTTTGTACCCGAACGAGCCGGCCATCCCGCAGCACTCCACGTCGGACGTGGCCACGTCGTAGCCGAGCCGGTCGAGGACCGCCGTCGTGTAAGTGTCGACGCCCAGCGTGCGCTGCTGGCAGTGACTGTGGTACGCGACCTCGTGGCCGTCGCCGGCGGCGAGGCTGGTTTCGCTGGCGCCGTTCTCCAGCAGCCCGTAGACGTACTCGAAGACCTCGTAGCTGTTCGCCGCCATCGCCTCGTGGTCGTCCTCGTCCAGCAAGCGCTCGTACTCGCGCTGGAAGATGGCGTGGTCGCTCGGCTCGACGACGACCACGTCTTTCCCCGCTTCGACGTACGGCAGGAGGTCGTCGGCGACCCGCTCGGCCTTCTCGCGGGCCGTGGCGACCATCCCCTGCGACAGGGGGGCGCGACCGCTCGCGCACTCGTCGGCGACGGTGACGTCGACGCCGAGCGCCTCCAGCGCGCGCACGGCGGCCTTCCCGCGGTCGACGTCCATGTAGTTGGTGTAGAGGTCGGGAAACAGCACGACCGCCCGGTCGGGGTCCTCGACGTCGGGGCGGCCCTCTGCCCACGACTTGAGGGTCTCACGCTGGAACGTCGGCAGGTCCCGGCGGTCGTCGACACCGAGGACGCGCTCCATCGCGGCGCCCGCGACCGAGGAGCCGGCGACCCAGTTCGACAGCGGCGCGAACGCCGACCCGAGTTTCGCCAGCGTCTCGAAGTTCCCGAACAGGCGCTTCTGGAGGTCGACGCCCGCCGGCTCCTCGTCGGGCGTCAGGCCCTCGACGAGCCAGTCGAGGTCGCCGCCGTGCTCGCTGCGGTTCGCGCGGTCCCGGACGACGGTGTTGATCCACGGGATGTCGATGCCGACCGGGCAGGCGTTCACGCACCGCGAACACCCCGTACAGAGGTCGTTGAACTCGGCGGCGGTGTCCAGGCCCTCGACGCCGGCCTCCCAGCCGGTGGCGATGCCGCCGGAGTACGTCTCCCCGCCGAAGGCGTGGCCGCCGACCTGCTGGAAGTTCGCACACGAGTTCGAGCACGCCGAACACCGGATGCAGTACAGCGTCTCCCGGAGGTCGTCGTCCTCCCGCATCGCCATCCGACCGTTGTCCACGAGCACGAGGTGGAACTCGCGGTCGTCGGGGCTGCCGACCTCGTCGGTCTGGAAGTCCAGCGTCGGGGAGCCCACGGGCGGTGTCAGCAGCGAGAGGTACGACGTGATGTCCTGGCCCGTCCCCGACCGGCCGATGAGCTCGACGAACGGCCGGAGGTCCTCCACCGAGGGAATCACCTTCTCGACGCCAGCGACGGCGACGTGGGTGTCGGTCGCCGTCACCGTCTTCCGGGCGTTGCCCTCGCTGGTCACCAGCGCCACCGTCCCGGAGTCGGCGGTCACGAAGTTCGCGCCCGTCACGCCGACGTCGGCGTCGGCGATCTGTTCGCCGAGTTTCTCGCGGGCGAACATCGTCAGGTCCTCGGCCGTCTCCAGCTCGCGGTCGGGGTCGAAGCGCTCCTCGAACAGCTCGGCGATGCTCTCCCGGGACTTGTGGATGGCGGGCGCGACGATGTGCGACGGCGCCTCGTCGGCGACCTGTAGCACCCACTCGCCGAGGTCCGTCTCCACCACGTCGACGCCGTCGCCGGCAAGCGCCTCGTTCAGCTCCAGCTCCTCACTGGTCATCGACTTCGACTTCACGACCCGGTCGCCGTCGACGTCCGCCACCACCTCGCGGACGTACTCGTTGGCGTCTTCGGCGTCGTCCGCGAGGTAGAGGGTGCCGCCGTTGGCCTCGACGGCCTCCCGCAGGTTCTCGATGAGGTCTGGGAGGCGCTCGATGGCGTCCTCCTTGATTTCGCGGGCCTCCTCCTTGAGGCCCTCGTAGTCCTCGAGGTCGGCGACGGAGTCGTACCGGCCCTGATTGAACCCCTGGGTGTTCTCGGCGACAGCGTCGCCCTCGGTCGCGAGGACGCGGCGCAGGTGTTCGGCCTTCGACGCGCGACGCTTCGAGCTCATCGCTCGACCACCACCGCATGGACGGTCTTCGGGCCGTGGGCGCCCTGCACGAGCGCGCCCATGTCCGCGGTGGCGCTCGGGCCGGTCGCGAGGACGACGCTGTCGCCGTCCGCGCGGAACCGGTCGCCGAGTGCCGACAGCGCCTCCGGCATCCCCGGAACCACGTCGTCGGCGGCGACGACAGCGACGTGCTGGTCGCCGTACAGACTCACCGGCTCGACACCGTCGGCCGTCGCGGGCAGCGCGAGACTCCCGTAGTCGGCGACGCCGAGGTCGGCGTGTGTCACGCCCGTCGCCGCCGCTTCGAGGTCGCTCGGCGACGGGTCGGTCGCGACGAACCCGGGTAGCTCCCCGAGGCCGTCTGGCAGCTCGACCCCGACGGCCGGCTCGTCGGCCACGTCCGCGATGGCGTCGCTGACGCCGTCCGGCGCCACCACCGTGTGCGTGACGTCGAAGTCGGCGAGGCGGTCGAGGAAGCGGTCGACCGGCGGCCCCCCAGCTGTCGTGCTCATGTCCCGCAGTTTCGCCACCACTCCTCTAAGCCTGTCGGCGATTGTCGCCGTCCGGGAGTCAGCCTTCCAGCTGGTGTGCGAGCGACTGCCGGTGCCGGTGGCGCCGGCGGTGGGTCTGGTAGGTTGCAGTAGTGGCTATCGCAGCGAAGCCCACAATTGCCCACGCTGCGGGTGTGAACTCCCCGACGAGGGGTGCGTCCACGGCGGCAGCCACGACCAGCGCCGCGCCGGCGGCAGCGAGTGCGCCGTAGTGCGCGACGGCCGGCCGACCCTCGCCGGGCACGTCGGCCATGTGGACGCCGACGGTCGACGCGTTCGGGCCGGGTCGGACGGCCTTCGTCTGGTCGTCGTAGTCGACGACGTCGAGGTCGTCGAGCTTCGGGAGGTGGTTCTGGTGCAGCGAGATGTAGACGCTGCGCCGGGCGTCCCGCGGCGGCGGGTCGCTGCCCGTCTCGCGGGCGGCGATCTCCTCGGAGAGCTCCCGCGCGGTGACGGCGTCGCTGGTGGCCGCGACCTGTTCGAGGACCATCCGCCGCCGGTCGTTCCGCAGGATGTCGTGGACGTCGCTCTCGCCGATCTCTCCCACGTCCGGGTCCTCGACGGCGACGCTCTGAGTCACGGCAGTCGCGAGAACAATCACAAATCTAACTGGTAAAGCTTTCCCCGGCCAGCCCGTCACGCTCATGTCACGTCGGTGTGAACCACTCCAGCGTGCAACGGGAGTCCACCGACGGCCTCCGCGCCGCCGTCGCCGCGAACGGCAGCCCCGCCGACGCCGTCCTCGTGGCCGCCGTCCCGGCCGTCCTCGTCGCCGTCTTCCTCCTCCCGGAGACCACCCGGGAGGCGTTCGTGCTCGACTACCGGGCGCCGACGGCCGTCGACCTGTACGCCTCGCACTTCGTCCACTTCGGGCGCACGCACCTCGCGGCGAACCTCGCGGCGTACGCGGCCGCCGCTCTGCCCGCCTACTGTTGCTGTGCGGCCGCCGGCCGTCGCACGGACTTCCTCGCGGCGTTCGGCGCCGTCCTCGCCGTCTTCCCGTACGCGCTGTCCGGCCTGAACGCCGTGTTCGTCCGGCCGAGCGTCGGCTACGGGTTCTCCGGGCTGGCGATGGCGTTCCTCGGTTTCCTGCCGGTGGCGCTGGCGCTGTTCGCTCGCGAACGCCTGCTCCCCGGCGTCAGCCTCGACCACGCGCCGCTTCTGTTCTTCGCCGGCGCCGGCACCGTGGCCGTTCTCGCGGTTCCGGCGTCACGATTCGCGCTCGTCGGCGTCGCCGTCGCCGCCGTCGGCGTCGCGGCCTACGGCCGGTCGCTGTGGCGGGCCGTCGACGCCAGCCGACTGCGGGCGGCACTCGGCCGAGCCGGCGACGCGGAACTGGCGGCCGCTGGCGTCGTGCTGGTGCTGGCGGCGCCGTTCGTCGCGTTCCCCCCGGACGCCGCCGGCGACGGCTACGTCCTGAACGTCTACTCGCACTTGCTCGGGTTCTGCCTGGGCTTCATCGCGCCCTACACCGCGCTCCGGCTGGCAGCCGTCCTCGAGTGACGACGAGCTACGGCGACCGCAGCCGGTGGACGAGCGAGCTCCGCTGGCTGTACGCGCGGTAGAGCCCGGACGCAGCCACGGCGACGAACGCCGCCAGCGCCCACACCGCCGCGGACACCGACGACAGCACCGGGACGCCGACGCTGGCGGCGGCCACGAGCAGGCCGCCGAGAACGGCGAGCCCGGCGTGGAACTCTGCGAACGACAGCCCGTACTGCGGCACTACCTCCATGTAGACGCCGACCTCGGCCGCGTTCGCTCCCGGCCGCACCTCCCGCTCGTCCTCGTCGTAGTCGACGACGTCGAGGTCGTCGAGCTTCGGGAGGTGGGTCTGCTGCAGCGAGATGTAGACGCTCCGCCTGACGTCCCGCGGCGGCGGGTCACTGCCGGCCTCCCGGGCCGCGATGGCCTCCGAGAGGTCGCGTGCGCTCACGGCGCCCGACGCGTCTCCCAGGTGTTCGAGCACCATCCGCCGTCGGCCGTTCCGGAGGACGTCGTGGATCTCCGCCTCGCCGATGTCGCTCTGTCTCCCCTCGCGCCGGCAACTCCCTCGAACGTGGCTCACAGGTGGCTCCCCCGTCACCGACCCACACATGTCGGGTTTGTAAGTGTTTTCCGTTCGTTGCAGCGATCCCCGACCGACAGAAATCACGGCTTCCGTCGCGGTAACGACCGATTAAAAAAGACGGTGGTGGGCTTACTGACTGTTGCCCGGGTGGCGACCCCCGACCGCGTGCCCTGTGCCGACCCGGGTGTGCCCGCAGTCCCCTTCCCCCGGGGGGACTGTCCTGTGCTCGACCGACTCGTGCCCAGACCGCCGGCGCCTACCGGCGGTCACTACCGTCCTCACGCGAGCAGTCCGCGCTCCCGCAGCACCGACGCCAGCGACGGCATCGACGCCACCGACTCGTCGCAGTGCTCGCCCACGCCGGGCTTCGGGTCGAACCCGACGGCGTACCCGGCGGCGTCCAGCATCGGCACGTCGTTCGCGCCGTCCCCGACCGCGAGCGCGTCACCGGGAGCGACGCCGAACTGCTCGCAGACCTCCCGGAGTGCGTCGTCTTTCGTCCCCTCGACCAGCGGTCCGTCGACGTCGCCGGTGAGCTCGCCGTCGGCCACCAGCAGGCGGTTCGCGATGACCCGGTCGGCGGTCACGCCGGCCGCGTCCAGCGCCGCCTCGACACCCGGCCCGAACCCGCCGGTGAGGACCACGACGGGCACGCCGGCGTCCCGCAGGTCGGCGAGCACTGCCGCGGCGCCCTCGCGGAGCCGCACGCCGCTGTACACCTCGTGGGCGTCGTCCTCGGGGAGTCCGCCGACGAGGCTCGCGCGCTCGCGGAGGCTCTCGGCGTACGAGAGCTCGCCGCGCATCGCGCGCTCGGTGATCGTCGCCACCTCGTCGCCGACGCCCGCCCGCGCCGCGATGCGGTCGAGCATCTCCGAGTCAGCGAGCGTGCCGTCGAAGTCGAACGCTACCAGCGCCATACCCGTGGTTAGCGGGCGCCAGTCAAAAGGCTCGTCGCCGCGGCAGCACTACGCGTGCCGGGCGAGCGCGCGGTCCCGGGTGGCGGCGACCGCGCCGAGGTGGTCGGTGTCGAGCACGTCGAGCGACGCGTTGGGGAGAGCGTCGACGACCGATCGGGCTGCGTCGAGGGGGGCGTTCGTGTCGTCGCGGCCGTGGAGCCAGCGGACGTCCGCGGCCACGTCGTGGAGGGTGAGTGGCCACTCGCGGACCGCCTGCGCGGACTCGCGCACGATACCGTCGGCACCGCTGGAGAGGGCCCAGAGGAAGTCGCGTCGCGTCGCGTCGAGCACGTCAGCGGGGAGGTGGTCGGTGCCGTCGGTCGTGTACTGGGCGGCGACGAACTCGGGGTCGTTGCGTTCGGCGGCCCACGCTTGCGCGCGCAGCAGGCCACCGAGCAGTCGGGGGGTGTGGGCGGCGAGGCCGCCGAGCACGCGCTGTACGGTCGGGACGTCGCCGACGTGACCGGGGGGCGTGGCACCGGCGACGACGGTCACGCCGTCAACGCGTTCGGGGGCGGCGGCTGCGGTTGCGAGCGCGTGGGCGGCACCGCCGGAGAACGCCAGCAGGCCCGCAGTGTCCACGCCGGCGTCGGCCAGCAGGGCCTCGACCACGCGTGGGGTGTCGCTGGCGTCGTAGTCGGGCCAGGCGTCGGACTCGCCGTAGCCCGGGCGGCTGAACGCCAGGACGCGGACGCCGTGCGCTCGCGCCGACTCGTTGTAGAACCGGCCGAACGCCCGGGAGCCGGGCGTGCCGTGGAACGCCACCACCGGCTCGCCGTCCGGGTCGCCGAACGACCCGTACGCCACGCGGTGGCCGTCGACGCGGACGGTCCGGTGGGTGTCGCTGTCGGACTGGTTGACCGCCGCGCACCGCTCCTGCTGTCCCGGTGCGCTCACACAGCCTGCTCGGGGCGCGACGGGACAGAGCCTGACGCCGGACACATCCGGCTCTTTATATCGATGCAGCGCCGAGACATCGTCGTGCGCCGCGTCTCGTTCCGCGCCGACTACCCGGCAGGCCGCCGGCATCGGCTCCACGACGAACTCGTCGCCCGCGACGGCGTCGACCGGTCGGACCTCCTCGTCTGGGGGCCGGCCGGCGCAGCCACCCAGTTCGCGTGGTTCGACGCCGGCCCGGAGCCGACCGCGGCCCTCCTCGACGCCGTCCCCGAGGTCTCGGAGCGCCGTCTCGTCGCCGGCGACGGCGGCACGTACGCGTTCACCCGCCAGACCGGGTTCGGGTTCGACGAGGACCTGCTGGCAGTGGTCGCCGCCGCCGACGTCGCGTTCCTGCCGCCCGTCTCGTTTCTCGGGGACGGCACCGCCACGTTCGACGCGGTCGGCGAGCCCGAGCGCCTGAGCGCGCTCCACGACGCCCTCAGCGACCACGCCGACGTCGCCATCGAGGTGGTCCGGGACTTCCACCGGGACGGCACGCCCGCCGCGGTCACCGACCGCCAGCGCGCCGCCCTCGACGCCGCCGTCGCCGTCGGCTACTACGAGGTTCCCCGGGAAGGGTCGGTCGCGGACGTCGCCGCAGAACTCGACTGCTCGGCGTCGACGGCCGGCGAGCTCCTCCGGAAGGCCGAGGCTCGCGTCGTTACCGACCTCGTGGACTGACTGGTCCACGTTCGCGGTGACTCTCCCCCACACCCCGCCGTGACTATGCACGAACGTGCAGATTCTCGGGGGCTGGCGGCCGTGTCAATACGTGCATCTGCGGAAACGCTTATCGGCGCTCGCGCCGACTCCACGGTATGCGAGTTCTCGTCACGGACCCCATCGCGGACGCCGGTCTCGCCCGACTCAGAGACGCCGGCCACGAGGTAGAGACGGCCTACGACGCCGAGGGCGACGCGCTTCTGGACGCCGTCGGCGACGCCAACGCGCTCGTCGTGCGCTCCGGCACCGAGGTCACGGAGGCCGTCCTCGCGGCGGCCCCGAACCTCGTCATCGTCGCGCGCGCCGGCATCGGCGTCGACAACATCGACATCGACGCCGCCACCGACCACGGCGTCGTCGTCGCAAACGCCCCCGAGGGGAACGTCCGCGCCGCCGCCGAACACACGGTCGCGCTCGCGTTCGCCACCGCGCGCTCGGTCCCGCAGGCCCACGCCCGCCTGAAGGAAGGCGAGTGGGCGAAAGGCGACTACCTCGGCACCGAACTCAACGGCAAGACCCTCGGCGTCGTCGGCCTCGGCCGCGTCGGCCAGGAGGTCGCGAAGCGCCTCGACGGCCTCGGCATGGACCTCGTCGCCTACGACCCCTACATCGGCGAGGAGCGCGCCGCCCAGCTCGGCGCCGAGCTCGTCGACTTCGACGAGTGCGTCGCGCGCGCCGACTTCCTCACCGTCCACGTCCCCCTCACCGACGAGACGGAGGGCCTGATCGGCGAGGAAGCGCTCGCCCAGATGGAGGACGGCTACGTCGTCAACGTCGCCCGCGGCGGCGTCGTCGACGAGGACGCACTCGCCGAGGCCGCCGAGAACGGCGTCATCGCGGGCGCCGCCCTCGACGTCTTCGGCGAGGAACCCCTCTCAGCCGACTCGCCGCTCCTCGAGGCCGAGAACGTCGTCACCACGCCGCACCTCGGTGCGTCGACGCTGGCCGCCCAGGAGAACGTCGCCACCGACACCGCCGACCAGGTCGTCGCCGCGCTCGCCGGCGACCCCGTCGTGAACGCGCTGAACGCCCCGAGCGTCGAGCAGTCGGCGTTCGACCGCATCCGGCCGTACGTCGACCTCGCGGAGACCGCGGGCACCGTCGCCGCCGGCCTCTTCGACGGCCGCGTCGAGCGCGTCGACGTCAGCTACCACGGCGACGTCGCCGGCGAAGACGTCGAACTCGTCACCGCCGCCGCCCAGCAGGGCGCGTTCGCCGGCCTCGAGTGGCAGGTCAACGCCGTCAACGCCCCGCGGGTCGCCGAGGAGCGCGGCATCGAGGTGACCGAGACGAAGAACCGCCAGAGCGAGGACTTCCAGAGTCTGGTCTCGGTCACGGTCGGCAACGACGACGAGGAACTCACCGTCTCCGGCACCCTCTTCGCCGGCGACGACCCCCGGCTCGTGGAGATCGACGGCTTCCGGGTCGAGGCCGTCCCGCACGGCCACATGCTCGTCGCGCGCAACCGCGACGAACCCGGCGTCATCGGCTTCATCGGCACCGTGCTCGGCGACGCCGACGTCAACATCGCGGGGATGTTCAACGCCCGCGAGACCCGGGGCGGCGAGGCGCTGACCGTCTACAACCTCGACGACGACGTCCCCGGCGAGGCCGCCGAGCGCCTCGTGGCCGACGACCGCATCGTCGACGTCACGAGCATCGAACTGAACGGCGAGTAGCCCCTAGACTCTTTTGTCAACGGCGTCAACGATATTGTATGGGGACGAAGCAAGTTCGGGTGAGTGAACGACTGTACGCCCGTGTCGAAGACGAGAAACGGGAGGGAGAGTCGTTCAGCGACGCGCTCGAACGGATGGTCGACGGCTACGGCCTGCTCGACTTCGCAGCCGACGTCGAGAACGTCAGCGACGCCTGGGACACCGCGGCTCTGGAAGCCGAGTTCGAGGCCGACGACGAAGAGAACCGGGAGGCACTCGACGAGGAGCTGCCGTGATTCTGGACACCGAATTTCTGGGCAATCTCGTCGAACAGACGCCAGCAGCCGTGGAGAAAGCGGGTGAACTCGACGCACGAGATAATCCGGTGCGCGTTCCCGCGATGGTCGTCTCGGAACTCTACTACGGCGTCGCGAACGCACCAGAAGCGTCGCGGGAGACGCTCAGAACCGGCTACGGGAAGCTGTTCGAGTCGTACCCCGTCGTCGAGTTGGACGGCGCCCTCGCTCGGAGGGCAGGCCGGATTCGGGGTCGGCACGCGCGCTCAGATTCGCTGGCCACCCTGGACGGCGCCGACTCCGCCGTCGCCGCCACTGCGCTCTCTTACGACGAACCGGTCGTGAGTAACGACCGTAACTTCCGGGGCGTCGACGGCTTGACCGTCGAGACGTACTGAGGGGGTTTTCACGACAGTTGTTTTCCCGCCGGCCGCCGTGGAGCCGGCATGGCCTCCGTCAGCGACACCTTCGTGGAGAACCGCGAGCGCGTCCAGCCCGACGACACGAACAACTACGCGTCGGCCCACGGCGGCAACGTCGTGAAGTGGATGGACGAGGTCGGCGCGATGGCGGCGATGCGCCACGCCGGCGAGACCTGTGTGACCGCCCGCATCAACAGCCTCGACTTCGAGCGCCCCGTCCCGCAGGGCGACATCTGCGTCATCCGGGCGTACGCCTACGACACGGGCCGCACGAGCATCAAGGTGCGACTGCAG
Organism: Halobacterium rubrum; assembly: GCF_021729015.1. Lineage (GTDB taxonomy): Archaea > Halobacteriota > Halobacteria > Halobacteriales > Halobacteriaceae > Halobacterium > Halobacterium rubrum. The sequence continues at coordinate 74,262 of NZ_JAJQQZ010000001.1, read as the reverse complement.
GCGTTCCGCGAGGACCCCCGGAGCGGGGAGACCGAACAGACCACCGACTCCTACTTCGTGTTCGTCGCTGTCGACGACGACATGCACCCGACGCCGGTCCCCGACCTCGACACCGAGAGCGACCGCTGTCGGGAGCTCCGCGAGGAGGCGCTCGCCGGCGAGGAGGACCACTGACCGGCCGACCGCAAGCTCCACGAGTCGTCGGTGCGGACTCCGGTGCTGCCGGTTTCCGCGCCCTCAAATGCCCGAGTAACCTCCAGTGAGACAGTGACAGCAGCGACGGCCCGGGGGGACGAGGAAGAACGGCTCGTGCGCGGGTACGCCGGCCGGCTGCTGGTCGCGGCGTCGGTCGGCTGGCTGGCCATCCAGGCGGGCCGGCTCGTGCTCTCGCCGATGCTGCCGACGATCAGTGCCGACCTCGGACTCACCGACGCGCAGGCCGGCTTCGCGTTCACGACGCTGTGGGGGCTGTACGCCGTCCTCCAGTACCCGAGCGGCCGGCTGTCGGACGCGCTCTCCCGGAAGACTCTGCTCGTGGCGGGGCTCGGCCTGAGCGCGGTCGGGTTCGCGGCCGTCGCGGCAGCGCCCTCCTACGCGCTGTTGCTCGGCGGCGCGGCGGTCCTCGGCACCGGTGCCGGCCTCTACCCGACCGCCGCCCGCGCGCTCGTCGCCGACCTCTACACCGCCAAGCAGGGCCGCGCGTTCGGCCTCCACACCGCCTCCGGCGACCTCGGCGGCGTCGCGTCCGCGGGGCTCGCGGCGGCCGTGCTCGCGTACGCCACGTGGCGCGTGGCGTTCGTCCCGGTGGTCGTCGTCGTGGTCGCCGTGCTGCTCGCGCTGCACGTCTGGAGCCGCGAAGATTACGTCCTCGAGCGCCGGTCGCTGGCCGTCCGGGACACCGTCGACCGGCTGCTCGTCGGGTCGCGGTTCCGCTGGCTGCTGGTCGCGTACACGCTGTACGCGTTCACGTGGCAGGCCACCGCGGCGTTCCTCCCGACGTTCCTCGAGACCGGCAAGGCGTTCGCGCCGCTGGTCGGCCAGGTGGCGTTCGCGGCGCTGTTCGGCGTCGGCGCCGTCGCCAAACCGACGGCAGGCGCGCTCTCCGACCGCGTCTCCCGCCGGCTGCTCACCGTCGGCGCGCTCGTCCTCGGTGCGACCTCCCTCGCCGGCGTCGTGCTCGCGGATTCCCCCGTCGCCGCCGTCGCCGCCGTCGTCGTGTTCGCGGTCGGCCTGCTGGCGTTCCCGCCCGTGATGCAGTCGTACCTGATGGACGCGTTCCCAGACGGCTCGGCGGGCGGCGACCTCGGTGCGATGCGCACCGTCTACGTCGGCCTCGGGTCGGTCGGCCCGACGTACGTCGGCACCACGGCGACCGTCGCGAGCTACGACGCGGCGTTCTGGGGGCTCGTCGTCGCCTTGCTGGCCGCCGCCGGCATCGTCGCCCGCGTGACCTAGTCGGTGCCGCGAGCGGTCTCCGATTCGGCGCGCTCGGCGGCGACCGCACGCTCGCCGTCCTCGTCGTCGGCAGTCGCCACGTCCGTCACCGACACCCGGAGGCCGCCGTCGTCGCTCTCCCCGAGTGTCACCCGCCAGCCGTGGGCGTCGGCGATGTCCCGGACGATGGCCAGCCCCAGCCCCGTGCCGTCCTCGTCCGTCGTGAACCCCCGGTCGAACACCGCCTCGCGCTCGTCAGCGGGGAGTCCGACGCCGTCGTCGGCGATGGCGAAGCCGTCCCCGGTCGGGGTGACGGTCACCGTCACCGGCCCCTCGTCGCTGGTCCCGTGCTCGACCGAGTTCCGGAAGAGGTTCTCCAGGAGGCTCTCGAGCTGTTCGGGGTCGGCCGGCAACGTCTCGTCGTCGCGGACGTCGAGGTCGGCGTCGCCGGTGGGGACGTTCTGCCAGCCGCGCTCTGCGACGTCGGCCAGAGAGACGGTCGTGATCTCCGGGTCGCTGCGGCCGGTGCGCGCGACGCGCAGCGTGCTCTCGATGATGTCGTCCATGCGGTCGAGGGCGTCGCGGGCCCGCTCGAAGTCCTGGGGGTCGTTCGTCTCGGCGGCGAGTTCGAGCGCGCCGCTGGCGACCGTCAGGGGGTTGCGGAGGTCGTGGCTGATGGTGTCGGCCACTCGCTCCAGTCGGGCGTTCTCCCGGTGGAGTTCGGTGCGGCGCCGCTCCAGTTCGGTGACGTCCCGCAGGAGGACGACCGCTCCCCGCACGTCGTCGGTGGCGGTCGTGGAATCGACCGCGACCCACCGCTGGCCACTGCCGTCCCTGATCGACACCGGGCCACCGTCGTCGTCGTCGTGGTCGCTGTCGAGTGCCTCCAGCACCCGGGCGGGGACGGCGTCGTCGAGGTCGTCCCCGGTGGCGAGGTCAGTGCCGAGCAGGCGCTTCGCTGCGGGGTTGTAGTCGGCGACGCGGCGGTCGTCGTCGACGACGAGGACGCCGTCGTCGAGCTCCTCGAAGAGCCGGTCGCGGGCGACCGGCGCCAGCTCCACGAGCCCGTAGCGAGAGATGGCGTACGCGAACGCCAGCGACGCCACGCCGAACGAGGCTTCCGGCGCGATGGGGGAGACACCCGCCAGCGACGCCACGGTGAACAGCCAGGGGACGGTGGCGCCCGCGAGCACGACCCCGGCCTGCCGGCGGTACCGGCGGCCGACGCGCAGCGCCGTCTCGACCAGCATCACCGTGCCGACGGAGTTGACGGCGTTCGTGTACGCGGTCAGTATCCAGAACGCCGCGCCGTACTCGCGGTCGAGGACGACCCTGCCGTCGACGGTGTCGAGTGTGGCGTCCGCCAGCACGAGCCCGTGGGCGTCGTTCGTGGCGACCAGGAGCACCGCGACCGCCGGGACGACGGAGAGCGCGGCGACGGTCCGCCGGGTCACCCAGTGGTCGCGGCCCGAGTAGGCGGCGGCGAACGACACCCACGCCACGGGGATGACGGCGATGCCGACGTACTGGACCTGGTCGGCAAGCAGTTTCGCGTCGAGCGTCGTCGCGGCGGTCTGGACAGCACTCGCGCCCGCCCACAGGCCCGTTGCCGCGCTGAACGCCGCGACGGCCTTCGCCCCGGGAGCCGGTCGCTGCCACGCGTAGCCCGCGACGGCCAGCGAGATGGCCGCCGAGGCCGCGGCGAGCGCGACCGCCGGGGAGAGTTGCATACCTCCAGTCACGCCAGTATCCGAACAAAAACCTATCGGGAGCATTCTCGGTCCGCGTCGGCGGAAGAATCCGGCGCACTGTCGAACCGGCTCGCCGTCTCTGTGGGGCGGTGACCGCGGTCAGTCGGCGAGGGCGTCGAGGACGCCGTCGGCGTCCGCGGGGACGGCCGTGGTGTCGCCGCCCGCCTCGGCCGCCGCGTCGGGGTCCTTGAGGAGGTGGCCCGTGGTGAGGCAGACGACCTGCTCGTCGGCCGCCACGACGCCGCGCTCCCGGAGCTCGAGCAGGCCAGCGACGCTGGCAGCGGACGCCGGCTCGACGCCGACGCCGTCGCCGGCGAGCATGCGCTGCGCCTCGGTGATCTGGTCGTCGGAGACGGCGACCGCCGTCCCGCCGGTCCCGTAGATGCCCGGGAGCGCCTTCGGCGCGTTCACCGGATTCCCGATGCGGATGGCGGTCGCCCGGGTCTCCACGTGGTCCCAGCGCTCGACGTGGTCGCGGCCCGCCTCGACGGCTTCAACCATCGGCGCCGCCCCCTCGGCCTGCACGCCGGTGAGCGTCGGCATCTCGCTCTCGCTCATCTCGCCGGCCGCGACGAGCTCGCGGAACGCCTTGTAGAGGGCGGCCGTGTTCCCGGCGTTCCCGACCGGGAGCACGATGCGGTCGGGCCACTCGCCCGTGGCGGCCCGGGACTGCTCCAGAATCTCGAACGCGATGGTCTTCTGGCCCTCCAGCCGGAACGGGTTCAGGCTGTTCAGGAGGTAGGCCTCGCCGCGGTCGGCGAGCTCGGCGACGACGTCCAGACAGTCGTCGAAGTTGCCGTCGACCTCGCAGATGCGGGCGCCGTGCAGCGCCGCCTGCGCGACCTTCCCGGCCGCGACCTTCCCCGCGGGCAGCAGCACGAGCACGGGGGTGTCGGCGCGGGCGCCGTACGCCGCCAGCGCCGCCGACGTGTTCCCGGTGGACGCACACGCCAGCCGGCCGACGCCGAGTTCGGCCGCGACCCGGACGCCGACGGTCATCCCGCGGTCCTTGAAGCTCCCCGTCGGGTTCATGCCCTCGTGTTTCACGCGGACGTCGGCCACGTCCGCCGCCGCCGCGACGTCCGGCACCTCGTACAGCGGCGTGTCGCCCTCCTGGATGGTGACGCCCTCCTCGAAGGGGAGCGCGTCCGCGTACCGCCAGACGCCGGACCCGTCGAACTCGTCGAACGTCGGGTAGTCCGCGTAGCGCGCTTCCAGCAGGCCGTCGCAGTCCGGACACCGGTACACCACGTCGTCGAACGGCGCCAGCGCGGCGCCACACTCCACGCACGCCAGCCAGACGCCGTTGCCGTCGGCGCAGTCTGGCGCGTCGCCCCCGAGCGAGAGGTCGGTCATGCCTCCGCCTCCGTGGCGGACACACAAATACCGGGCGGGTGGCGTGGGTTTTGCCACCGATTATCGCTGTCGTGTCCGCGCCGTCAGTTGGACACCGGGTCGCGGCACCAGCCGGGGTCGCGGCCGTCAGCCAGCAGGTCGGCCCGGCACGCCGGACAGTAGTCGGGGGTCTCGGAGGCGCTCCGGGGAACGTACACCGCGCCGCCACACTCCACGCACGCGTCGTCGACGACGGTCGCACAGTCCGCGCAGACGTTGAAGTCGTCCACCGTCAGGTCGCGCAGTCCCTCGAGTTGTTTGTCGAGAATGTACTCGTCGATGACCGACTGACAGTTGTGGCATGGTTGCATGGCGATGCTGCTTGGGGGAAGTTCTCACGACACAAGTACCTGTCTGCCGTGGCGACCCCGTGGCGTCAGTCCGTGGTGCCGGTGGGCACATCCTCGAAGGTGTCGATGCGGTCGTGGACGTACGCCGCCCACGCGTCCAGCTCCTCGTGCATCCGGGCTTTCACGTCCGCGAGCGGCGCGGCCTCGTAGCAGTACACCTCGCCGCCGCCGTCCAGAATCTCCCGGCGCCGGGACGCGACGTCCTTCTCGCAGAGCCGCTGCAGCGACCGTGCGACGTTCGACCGGTTCCGGTCGAGTTCGTCGGCGAGGGGCTGTGGCGCCACCTCGTCGCGGTCGGCGAGCGCGAGATACGTCTCGACGTCGTGCTCGTGGAGACCGAACACGCACCGGAGGATATCGCCGAACTCCGGCTCCTCGACGAGCATCAGGGTCCTCAGTGTTGGTTCGTCGTCGTCCATACTGACGGATTCGACAACATCGTACCTAAAGCTCCGGACGGTTGTCCACCCGGGCTGCACGTCCGCCGAATCGCTATATCGGTGTTCGTTGACAACGGACACATGGCGACAGAGACCGGCAGACAGACCGACGCACTGACCGCGAACCGTCCCGCCTGGCAACTCGGCGTCCTCGGGGGAATTCTCGCCGCCGTCGTCTTCGGCGCGATGATGACCGTGATGATGACGCCGGTCATCGAGACGGCGATCCCCGCGATGTACGGGCTCTCCGGCGGGCTCGCCGGCTGGATCATCCACGTGAGCCACGGCGCCGTCATCGGCGTGGCGTTCGCCGCGCTCGCCGACCCGCTGTTCGACTCGCCGGGGCAGACACTGCTCGCGGGCGCGCTCTACGGGGTCGTCGTGTGGGCGGTGCTCGCGGTGCTCGTGATGCCCGTCTGGCTGCAGACCGTCGGGTTCGCCGGCGCGCCCGCAGTCCCGAACGTGAGCCAGCAGAGCCTCGTCGGCCACGTGGTCTACGGACTGGTCCTGGGGGGCGCGTTCGCCGCCCTCGAGTGACGAGCGCTCACTCCTCGCGGTCGGCCCCCAGGCGCCGCGCACGCCCCGGTCCCCTGCTGGCGCCGCCGTTCCGGCCCTCCTCGTCGTCGGACAGCCACGCGAAGGCGGGCACGTAGCAGAGCCACGCGGCGACGTAGCCGGCGCCCACGACGACCCTCCGGGTGTCGAGAACCGCGAGCGCGCCGTCCACAGCGCCGACCGCGGCGACGAGTCCAGCCAGCGCCCACAGCGACGGCCGGTCCAGCCAGTCGTAAGCGACGCCGACGAGCGACCCCGCGACGTAACAGACGGCGTACCGGGCGGCCGCCGCCAGCGCGACGTTCGACCAGAAGAGGACCGCCAGCCCCGCCCCAGCGCCGACGCCGACACCGGCACTCTCCAGCAGCGCCGCGACCAGCGGCGCGAGCGCCTCGTAGTACGTCTCCCGGGCGGCGGCGAGCGACGCGACTGCGAGCGCAGCGGTCAGCACGCCGACGACCCGGCCCGCTCGCACGCCCGTTCGCGCCGGGTCGACGCGCTCGACCATTCCGGTGGCTCAGTCCAGCTGGACGGCCGTGCCGTAGGCGATGACCTCGGAGCCGCCGTTGGCGATCTCGGAGCTCTCCAGGCGGACGTTCACGACGGCGTCGGCGCCCATCGCCTCGGCGTCCTCGGCCATCCGGTCGAGGGCTTCGTCCCGGGCGTCGGTCAACAGCTCCGAGTACGCTTTCAGCTCGCCGCCCGTGATGTTCCGGATGCTCTGCGTGATGTCGCGGCCGACGTTGCGCGCCTTCACGGTGTTCCCGCGAGCGATGCCCAGCGTCTCGACGACGTCGCGACCGGGGACGGCCTCGGTGGTGACGAACTCCATACCGGCTGGTCCCGACGGAACCAGCAAAAAAGCCCGCGCCCGTTCGCAGATCCAGAGACGGCCTACGACCCCAGCAGCGCCACGAGCAGCGCCTTCTGGGCGTGCAGGCGGTTCTCGGCCTGCCGCCACACCACCGAGTTCGGGCCGTCGACCACGTCGGCCGTGACCTCCTCGCCGCGGTGGGCGGGGAGGCAGTGCATGAACGCAGCGTCCCCGAGGAGCCCGGAATCGACTCGGAACTCCTCGAAGGCGGCCAGCCGGCGCTCGCGTTCGGCCTCGTCGCCCATGCTCACCCAGACGTCCGTGTAGACGGCGTCGGCGGCGGCGACGGCCGCCTCGGGGTCGTGGCCGACGGTGACCTCGCTGCCGGTCGCGTCCCCGGCTGCCAGCGCCCGCTCGACCACGGCGTCGTCGAACGCGAACTCGGCGGGGGTGGCCGTGTGCACGTCGTAGCCAGCCATCGCCGCGCCGACGAGGAAGGAGGCGCCGACGTTGTTCGCGTCCCCAACCCACGCCACCGTCCCGGCGTCGCCGACGACCTCCCGTAGCGTCAGGAGGTCGGCCAGCGTCTGGGCGGGGTGCGCGCGGTCCGACAGCCCGTTGACCACCGGGACGCCGGCGTTCGCCGCCAGCGTCTCCAGGTCGGCGTGGCTGTCCACGCGCGCCATCACGGCGTCGGCGTACAGGCCGAGCGCGCGAGCGGTGTCCGCCACCGGCTCGCCGCGACCGAGCTGGCTGTCGTCCTCGCCGAGGAAGGCGGCGTGGCCGCCGAGTTGCGTCATGCCGACCTCGAAGCTCAGCCGGGTGCGCGTGGACGGCTTCTCGAACAGCATCGCGAGCGTTCGGCCGGCCAGCAGACGGTGGGGGGTGCCGTCGGCCTGCGCGCGCTTCAGCGCGGCCGCGTCGTCGAGGACGCTCGCGAGCTGGTCGGTCGAGAGGTCGTCTATCGTCAGGACGTGTTGCATAGCTGGCTGGCTGCGGTGGTGAGTGCGTCGACGCCGCGGTCGAAGGCGTCGAGGGCGATGCGTTCGTCTGGCGCGTGGTCGAGGCTGGCGTCGCCGGGCCCGTACACCGCGACGGGGCAGTCCCACGCCGCGGCGTAGAGGTTCGCGTCGCAGGTGCCGGTCTTCCGGAGGTGGGTCGGCTCGCCGCCCGCCGCATGGACGCCGGCCCGGAGCGCGCCGGCTACGGGACTGCGGGCGTCGGCGGCCAGCGGGGGGACCGCTCTCTCCCACGCCACCGACCCGTGTTCGGTGCAGTCGGCGACGGTGGCCTGCACGTCGCCGGCCGTCGTGCCGGGCGGGAGGCGGAACTCCACGTCGACGGTCGCCGCGACGCCGTGGCCGTCGGGCGTCGGCCCGCCGTCGAACGTCGTCGGCTTCACCGTCACCGACTCGAAGACCGAAGCGGCGGAATCGCCGGCCGACTCGTCGCCGAACGCCGCCTGCACGCGTTCGGCCCACGCGACGGCGCGCTGGACGGCGTTGGGCGCCGGCCGGGAGCTGTGCGCGCGCTCGGTCTCGACCGCGTACGTGGCGCGGACGAGTCCCCGGTAGCCGACGGCGAGGGCGTCCCAGCCGGTCGGCTCGCCGTTCACGACGGCCTCGGGCGGGTCGCGGGTCTCGACGAGGTGGCGGGCGCCCGCGGACGTGGTCTCCTCCTCGACGACGCCCGCGAACGACGCACCGGTCTCGACGGCGGCCGCCGCCATCGCCGCGAGCGGCCCGGTGGCGTCGACGCTGCCGCGCCCCCACAGCTCGCCGTCCGCCTCCCGAACCGCTATTTCGCCTGGAACGGTGTCGAGGTGGCTGGTGAGCAGGACGCCGTCGTCGCCGGGCGCGCGGACGTTGCCAGCGGCGTCCACGGACGCCTCGCGGCCTGCGTCGGTGAAGTACTGGACGAGCACGTCGGCCGCGTCGCCCTCTCCACCCGAAACAGAGGGGGTCGAGACGAGGGCGCGGAGGAGGTCCCGCGGCGTCACAGCACCGCCTCCAGTGCGTCCACCACCTGGTCGGCCTCGTGTTCGGTGACCGTCAGCGGCGGCAGCAGCCGGACGACTGTGCGGCCCGCCGGCAGCGCGAGCACACGATGTTCGAGCGCGAGGCCCCGGAGCGCGCGGGTCGCCCCCCGTTTCACCTCGACGCCGACCATGAGCCCCTCGCCGCGCACGTCACGGACGGGCAGGTCGACGAGTTCGGACTGGAGATACTGCCCCACGTCGGCGGCGTTCGCCGCTAGCTCCTCGTCCTCGAGGACGTCGAGCGTGGCGAGCGCGGCCGCACAGGGGACGGGGCCGCCGGAGAACGTCGACCCGTGGTTCCCGGCATCCTCGGCGAGCCAGTCCGCGACCAGCGTGGCTGCGACGGGCAGCCCGCTCCCGAGCCCCTTCGCGACGGTGAGCGCGTCCGGCTCGACGCCCGCCCGCTGACAGGCCCACAGCGAGCCCGTGCGCCCGAGCCCGGTCTGAATCTCGTCGAGGACCAGCGCCGCACCGGTCTCGTCGCAGACCTCGCGGGCGGTCTGGAGGTACCCCGTCGGCGCGGGGTGGACGCCGCCCTCGCCCTGAATCGGCTCTAGGAGGACGGCCGCCGTCTCGTCGTCGACGGCCTCGCGGAGCGCGCCGGGGTCGCCGAAGTCCACGAACTCGACGTGCTCGGGGACGGCGAACCCCTCCCGATACTCCGACTTCCAGGTCGCCGCGAGCGCGCCCAGCGTGCGGCCGTGGAACGCGCGCTTCGCCGCCACGACCGTCTCCCGGCCGGTGGCGTGGCGCGCGAACTTCAGCGCCGCCTCGTTGGCCTCGGTGCCCGAGTTGCAGAGCCAGACGTTCGCACAGTCGCCGGGACCGAGCGCAGCGAGACGGTCGTACAGCGCGGTACGGGTCTCGGTCGGGTACGACCCCTGCACGTACAGCAGGTCGCCGGCCTGCGACTGGACGGCGTCGACCACGGCCGGGTGACAGTGGCCCACAGGCGTGCAGGCGTACGAGGCGCCGAAGTCGAGGTACTCGGTGCCGTCCGCGCCGTAGACGTGGACGCCGTCGCCGCCCGCGACCTCGATGGGTTTCTCGCCGAAGACGAACCCGCTCACGTGACCGCCTCCGGGTCGAAGCGAGTGCCGACCTGGCCGCCGAGCGCGCGCACCACGGGGTCGCGCTGGTTCGCGTCCGCGACGACGACCCCGGCGGCGCCACCTTCCAGCGCCTCGCCGGCCGCCAGCACCTTCTTCGACATGAAGCCCTCTGCGGCGTCCTCGGCGGCCGCGAGGGACTTGGGCGAGTCGACTGTCTCGACGAGCGTCGTCTCGTCGTCGGGGTCCTCGTAGACGCCCGCGACGTCCGTCAGCACGACCAGCGACGCCTCCAGCGCGCCGGCGATGGCCGCCGCCGCACGGTCGGCGTCGGCGTTCACCGGGGTCCCCTCCCCGGCGAGCATCGGCACCGACACCACCGGGACGTAGCCGGCGTCGAACTGCGCGGCCAGCAGGTCGGTGTTCACCGAGTCGATGCGGCCGGAGTGGTCGCCGCGGCGAATCTTCGTCTTCTCGCCGTCCACGACCTTGACCGCGGACTTCCGCGGACCGGTCAGGAGGCCGCCGTCGACGCCGTTCAGCCCGACAGCGGGCACGCCGGCGTTCTGGAAGGTCGCGACGAGGTCGGTGTTGACCTTCCCCATCGCCATCTCGAAGACGTCCATCGCCTCGCGGTCGGTGAACCGACCGGTCATCCCGGACGGCGACTCGACGTACTCGGGCTCCATCCCGAAGTCCGTCAGCGCGTCGTCGACGGCCGTCGACCCGCCGTGGACGACCACGACGTCCTCGTCGTTCGCCATCAGGTGGGCGACGTCGGTCACCGCCGCCCCCGGGTCGACGGCGCGCGCGCCACCGATTTTGACGACCACCGTCACGCCGACCACCCCGCGAGACCCGTCATGGGCTCCCCACCGGGTGTAGCCCGAACTGGTCGAGGCCCGCGGTCTCCTCGTGGCCGAGCGCGAGGTTCGCGGCGTGGACGGCCTGCCCGGCCGACCCCTTCACGACGTTGTCGATGGCTGCGAAGGTCACGATGCGGTCGTTCGACTCGTCGACCTCGAAGCCGACCTCGGCGCCGTTCGTTCCGGCGACGACCTTCGGCTCGGGGTAGCGGTACGCGCCGCTGCCGCCGGCGACCGTCTCCACGAACGGCTCGTCGCCGTACGTCTCCCGGAACGCCGCCCAGAGGTCGCTCTTCGAGGGCGTCTCCTCCGGGAAAATGTGGCAGGTCGCGCTCGCGCCCCGCACCATGTCGACGGCGTGCGCCGTGAACGACACCGACAGGCCGAGCGCCTGCTCGATCTCGGCCTCGTGGCGGTGGCCGGTCGGCGCGTACGGCCGGACGACCCCGGAGCGCTCGGGGTGCGAGGACGCCGGGCCGCCGCCCGCGCCGCCCTCCGAGGAGCCGACCTTGACGTCGACGACGACCTGCGCACCTTCGAGTAGCCCTGCTTCCTGCAGCGGGAGCAGGCCGAGTATCGTGGCAGTGGCGTTGCAGCCGCCGCTCGCAATCAGGTCGGCGCCCGCGAGGTCCCCGCGGGAGAGCTCGGGGAGCGCGTAGACGGCGTCGGCGAGGTGCTTGGGTGCGCTGTGGCCGTCGTACCACTCGTCGTACTGCTCCACCGAGTCGAGGCGGAAGTCCGCGCTCAGGTCGACGACCGTGTCGGCGAGTTCGCGCCACTCGTCGACGTGCTCCATCGCGACGCCGTGGGGCGCCGCCGCGAACAGCACGTCCACGCCGTCGAGGTCGCCGGGGTCGGCGAACCGCAGGTCGAGCGAGCGGAGGTTCGGGTGGACGCTTCCGACCGTGCGGTTCGCGTGCTCGCGGCTCGTCGCCTGCGCGAGCTCGAAGCCCGGGTGGCCGGCGAGCAGGCGCAGCAGTTCGCCGCCCGCGAAGCCGCTGGCGCCGACGACCGACGCAGTCGCCGCCTCGGCGTCCGCCGCGGCTGTGTCTGTCTGGGTGGCCGCCATCACGCGGTCACCTCCAGTCCCGTCGTCTCGCTGGCGGCCGTCGCCTCGAGCCAGTCCACGACGGCTGCCGGAACGTCGACGTCGACGGCCTCGTCCAGCGCCTTGAACTCGACCGTGTGGTTGACCTCGTGGACGGTGTAGCCGCCCTCGGCTCCCGGCTCGACGTCGTCGCCGGTCGCGTCCTCCGGGGCGCGTGGCGCCCCGCGCTCCATCGCATCAACACCCAGCAAGCCGCCACCGACCGCGTCGCTGGCATCGGCGACGACTTCGGCGAGCTCGTCGTCGACGTCGAGGGCGTTCACCTCGCCGCCCTTCGCGGCGTTCGTGAGCCAGTGGTCGCCCGACCGGGTCATCGCAGCGATTGGCTCGCCGTCGGCGGCGAGTACGCGCACGTCACGGCCGGGCTTCTCGACGTACTCCTGGACGTAGAAGACGCTGTGCTCGTAGTGGCCCAGCGTGTCCTTGTGCTCGAGGATGGCCTCGGCGGCGCTCTCGGACTCGACTTTCGCCATGAGGCGGCCCCAGGAGCCCACGACGGGCTTCAGCACGCAGGGGTAGCCGAAGTCCTCGATGGCGTCGAGCGCGCTCTCGGGCGTGAACGCGACGGTCGTCTCCGGCGTGGGGACGCCGGCGTCCGCGAGCGCGAGGCTGGTCTTGGCCTTGTTCGCGCAGACGGCGGCGGTGTCGGCGCTGTTCACGACCGGCACGCCGTACGTCTCGCAGGCCTCTGTGAGGTGGACGGAGCGGCTGGTCGCCAGACAGCGGTCGACGACCAGGTCGCAGTCCATCAGGGGGGCGTCGGTGCCGTCGAGGTCGAAGCCGTGCTCGCGCACGTCGATCTTCTCGACGTCGTGGCCGCGCTCCCGGAGTTCGCCCAGCAGCAGCTTCTCGTCGCGGCGAATCCGGGAGTAGAGTAATCCGACGCGCAACTCACTCCCCCCAGTCCTCGGCGAGCTCCGGCGCTCGGTCGAGGCTCGGGGGAGCGGTCTCGAGTACTTCCAGTTCGGTACCACACGTACTGCAGTCGACGATTTCGCCGACTTCGAGGTCGTCGTGCAGGGATAGCTCGGCCCCGCACTCGGTGCAGGCTGTCATGCACCCGTCGCTACCCCGTCTAACTACTTAAATTAATCGAACTTATTTAGAAACTGACAATAACTGTACGGCCAGCTAACGGAGCGAGAACGCCGAAGAAGACGAACAAGCGGAACCGATAGTCGTGTAAGATATGTGTCTGTTTGCCCCTCGTCGGGGCGGTCGTCGCGGTCGCGCGGCTGCCGGTGCACGGCACACGCGAGAACACGCCAGCCCGAGCGCCTCAGACATACGTGGCCACCTCCGCGGCGAGGTCGTCGGCGGCGTCGGCCAGCGCCTCGCGCTCGTCTGCGACAGTCGCCTCGTCGGCGTCGATGCCGTCCAGCACGTCGCCCAGTGCCGCCTGCACGGCTGCAGGAGCGGGACCGCCGACCGAGTCGCGCTGCGCGACGCTCTCCACGGGGTCGAGCGCCGTGGCCACGAGTTCGGGGTCCACGAGGTCCGACAGCGACTCGCCCGTGACCTCCTGGGCGGCGGTGTCGACGGTGTCGAGGTCGGCACCTTTCTCCGCAGCCAGAGCAACTATTTCGTGCGCGGTGCGGAACGGCAGCCCCGCCGCTGCGAGCGCGTCCGCGACGCCCGTCGCCGTCGAGAACCCCTCGCCGGCGGCGGCTTCGAGGTCCTCGGCGGGCCAGTCGGCCGTCGCGACGGCGCCCGCAGCCACCTCGACGGCGCTCGTCACGCTGTCGGCGGCCGTCCACGCGTGGCCGGTCGCGCGCTGCAGGTCGCGGTTGTAGGCGCGGGGCAGCCCCTTCAGCGTCGTCGCGAGGCCCTGGTAGGCGCCGAGCGCGTCGCCGGCGGTCGCGCGCACCAGCTCCATCGTGTCCGGGTTCTTCTTCTGGGGCATGATGGAGGACGTCGAGGCGTAGTCGTCGCTCACGTCGACGAACCCCCGGTTGGCGAAGAACACCACGTCCTCGGCCAGCCCCGAGCACGTCACGGCGACCGACGACAGCGCGGCCACGGCCTCCAGCAGGAAGTCGCGGCTCGCGGCGGCGTCGGTCGCGTTCGTCACGACGCCGTCGAACCCCAGCAGGTCGGCCGTGCGCTCGCGGTCCACGTCGAACGTGGTGCCGGCGAACGCCGCCGCGCCGAGCGGCGACTCGTCGACGCGGTCGTAGGCGTCCAGCAGCCGGCCGGTGTCGCGGGCGAGCGTCCCCTCGTAGGAGAGCGCCCAGTGCGCGACGGTCGTGGGCTGGGCGGGCTGGAGGTGCGTGAACCCGGGCATCACGGTGTCGGCCTCCGCCTCGGCCACGTCGGCGAGCGCGCCGCGCAGCGCCAGCACCGCCTCGACTGCGTCCAGCAGGTCCTCGCGCAGGCGGTACCGGATGCAGGCCGCGACCTCGTCGTTGCGGGAGCGCGCGGTGTGCATCTTCCCGCCGACGCTGCCCACCTGGTCCACGACGGCTGTCTCGATGGCCTCGTGGACGTCCTCGCCGTCGGGCAGGGCGTCGAAGCCCGCCTGCTCGACGTCGGCGAGCGCGTCCAGGATGGTCGCGGCCTCGTCGTCGTCGACGATTCCCTGCTCGGCGAGCATCACGACGTGCGCGCGGTCCACCGCGAGGTCGGCGGCGAAGATGCGGCCGTCGGCGTCCATCGAGGAGAGGAACGAGCGCGCGGGGCCGCCGCTGAAACGGTCGCGGCGGACCACCGTGTCGCCGCTGTGGTCGTCGGCGCCATCGCTGTCGCCGGCGTCGCCGCCCGCTGCGTCGCCCTCTCCCCCGCCGCTCATTCGTCGCTCGCCCCGTCCTCGGTTACTCCAGCGCCCGCCTCACCGCCCGGGCCGCCGTCGGTCTTCAGTTCGGGCTTGCTGGCGTTCGCCAGACGGGACTGGAAGCCGTGGTACTTCGCGACGCCGGTGGCGTCGGCCTGCTCGATGCCGTTCACGGTCTCCGTGTCGAAGGAGGCGGCGGCCGCCGAGTAGACGGCGTGTTCGCTCTCGCGGGCGACCGGACGGGCCTGCCCGCCCTCGAACTTGATGGTGACCGTGCCGGTGACCTTCGACTGGGTCTCGGCGAAGTAGCCGTTCAGGGCGTCCATCAGCGGGTGGTCGACGAGCCCCTCGTAGGCCTTCTGGGCCCACTGCTGGCTCACGTCCTCGGTGAAGTCGCGCTCGTCTTTCGTCAGGACGAGCCCTTCCAGTGCCTCGTGTGCCGCGAGGAGCGTGGTCGCGGCCGGGTGCTCGTAGTTCTCGCGGACCTTCAGCCCGAGCATGCGGTCCTCCATCATGTCCGTGCGGCCGACGCCGTAGCTCCCGGCGAGGTCGTTCAGGTACTCGATGAGGGGCACCGGCTCCATCGCCGACCCGTCGACGGCGACCGGCTCACCGGCCTCGAACGTGATGTCGACGGTCTCGGTCTCGTCACTCGGCGCGTCGGTCCAGTCGTAGATGTCCTCGGGGGGCTGGTAGCCCGGGTCCTCGAGCTGGCCGCCCTCGATCGAGCGGCTCCAGAGGTTCGTGTCGATGCTCCACTCGCCCTCGTTGCCGGCCTCGACGGGCAGCCCCTTCTCGTCGGCGTAGTCGATCTCCCACTCGCGGGTCAGCCCGAGTTCGCGGACCGGCGCGAGCACGTCGAGGTCGCTGGCGCGCCAGACGGCCTCGAAGCGCAACTGGTCGTTGCCCTTCCCCGTGCAGCCGTGCGCGAGCGCCGTACAGCCCTCGCTTTCGGCGACGTCGAGGATGGCCTCGGCGATGACCGGGCGCGCGAGGGCGGTGCCCAGCGGGTAGCCCTGGTAGGTCGCGCCGGCCTGCACGGCGTCGAAACACAGGTCGGCGAACTCGGCCTTCGCGTCGACGACGTGGTGCTCGACGCCGAGCGCCTCGGCGGTCTCGTGGGCTTCGGCGAACTCCGAGTCGGGCTGGCCGACGTCGACGGTGACGCCGACGACGTCGTCGTAGCCGTACTCTTCTTTCAGCAGCGGGACGCAGACTGTCGTGTCGAGCCCGCCCGAGAAGGCGAGCGCGACGGTTCCTGATGGCATGTGGGTGGTGTGTGTAGCGTGTCGTGGCGGTCGAACGGCGGTGCGACGGACGACGAGGGGGGTCTGGGGAGAGAAGCTAGTAGGGGTCAGGGGGACCCCGGTCGTCGTCGTCGCGACACGCTGGCGGCGCCCACCGCGGAGCGCCCTGCTGGGTCGTCGTCGGCGACCGCCGGCTGTGGGGCGGTCGCGCGGCTCCCGGTGGACAGCGGCGAGCGCGCGCTGGTGGGAGCCGGCGGCGTCATCGTACCTGCGAGAAATGCACGCACTGGCTTAAGCGTTGCCTGCCACGGTGTCACACGATGGCCAGCAGGCTATTGTCCGTCGTGTGGCAACCGGTGGCCATGTCACGGGCACGCGGCGCACTCGACACGGACAGCCTGCTGAAACTCGTCCTCGTGCTGGTCGTCGTGTGGCTGGCACTCGAAGTCCTCGAGGCGTTCGTCGGCGCGCTCGCCGCGGTCCTCGGCATCGCGCGGCCGTTCATCGGACTGGTGGTCGTCGCGCTCATCGTCCTGTGGCTGCTCGACGAGATCTAGGCCACAACGTCAGGGCTTTCACGCTCCGCGCCCGACAGACGGGCGTGTACAGCGTGAACGCGCCGGTTCCGGCGGCCGTGAACGAGGTCGCCGCCGACCTCCGGCCCGCGCTCACCGAGTTCGACCGGGTCCGGCAGCGCCACGAGCAGACGCTGCTCGTCAAGCGCGTGCCCGCCGACGACCGCAAGGAACTGCGGACGGCGTGGCAGACCGCCCAGGACGCCCTCGACGGCGCGCCCGTCGTCGAAGCACGCGTCTCGGAAGTCGACACCTTCGAGAACCCCCCGAACGGCTCCAGCCCGGTCGTCTACCTCGCCGTCGAGAGCCCCGGCATCCACCGCCTCCACGAGCGGCTCTGCTCGGTGTTCGACCCCGTCCCCGTGATGGAGGGCGGCGACGACTACGACCCCCACGTTACGCTCGCGCGGGACGCCAGCGGCTTCCAGGGCCGACGCGCCGTCGACGCCATCGACGGCCGCCAGGTCGGCCCCGTCACGTGGACCATCGACGAACTCTACCTCTACGACGCCGAGTACGGCGAGCGCGTCGACACGCTCTCGCTGCCGGCGTGACAGTGGTGCCGGCTGCGGGTTCGGCCCCGTTCAGAGCCACGACGCCCCGTCCTCGACGGTGCGCTCGCCGAGTTTCGTGACCGCCTTCCGCGGCAGCACCCGTACCGCCTGTCCGCCGTAGCTGGCGAACGCCGACGGGAACACGATGCGGTCGCCGTCCCGCACGCCCGCCCAGGCGGCCTCGGCCACGGACCGCGGGTCGCTGGTGATGCCGGACATCGTCTCGCTCTCCTCGACGTCCCCCCGGGTGGCGTACTCCGTCTCGACGGCGCCCGGACACACGGCCGTCACCGTCACGCCGTCGTCCTCGAGTTCGTGGGCGAGCGCCCTCGAGAACGACAGCAGGTAGGCCTTCGACCCGGCGTACACCGCCTTCCCCGGAATCGGGAACAGCGACGCCAGCGACGCCGTGTTCAGGATGGCCGGGTCCGGACCACCGCCGCCGCCGCTGTTGCTTCCTGCCCGGCCGACCATCTCTGGAGCGTACAGCTTCGCGAGTTCGGTCGCGGCCTCGACGTTCAGCCGGAGCATCCGGCGTTCGTCCGCCCAGTCGGTCTCCGTGAAGTCCCCGTAGACGGGGACGCCGGCGTTGTTCGCGAGCACGTCCACGGCCTCGATGCCGGCGGCCGCGACGGCGTCGTACAGCGCCCGGGCGCCGCCCGCCGCTGCGAGGTCCTGTGCGACGACGGTGGCGTCGACGCCGTGCTCGCGCTCGACGCGGTCGGCGACCTCGCGCAGCCGCTGTTCGCGTCGCGCGGTGACGACGACGTCGTAGCCGTCGGCCGCAATCACGTCCGCGAGCTCTCGGCCGATACCGCTGGACGCGCCCGTGACGAGCGCCGTCCCCGCCGATCCAGTGTCTGTCACGGCTCGCCGTTCTCGCGGCCGGCTGATAAGCGTACTCGGGGCACCGGCCCGGCGGCCGCCAGTCAGGGCGACGGCGGGTCGCCGTCGTAGGCCTCCATGTCACCGTAGAAGTTCAACAGCGAGAACCGCAGCTTCTCCGGGTCGACGTCGACCATCTCGGCGCGCTCCTCGGGCGGGAACGTCGCGTTCACGGAGTACTTCCGCATCCCGGTGCGGCTGGCGGCCGTGTACCGGCGGTCGACGAGCATCCGGACGCCGAAGTCCTCGGGGGAGCGGATGACGCGGCCCATCGCCTGCCGGGTCTTGCGCACGGTCGGAATCTCGACGGCGTACCGCCAGCCGGCGTCCCCGCTGCCCCGGCGACGCCGGCCACCGCCGTCGCCGCCCTTCTCGTCGCGGTCGGCGAACGCCGTCGCGTAGGCGTCCTGGACTGCCTCGGCCCGGGCGTCGAGGTGGGGGTAGGGGACGCCGACGACCGCGACGGTGCGGGCGTCGTCGCCGTCGAAGCTCACGCCCTCGGCGAGCGTCCCCCACAGCGACGTGAACAGCGCGCCGCTGCGGTCGGCGACGAACTCCTGGCGGAGGTCCTCGGCCGCCACGCCGGGCTCGTCGAGGTAGCGGGTGTTGCCGTCGACGCCGCCGTCTCGCGGGCCCCGCCCGCTCGACGATTCCGAGGCGCGTGGCGCCTCGCCCACCAAGTCGTGGTAGCGTTCGGCCTCGGCGTAGCTCGGGAAGAAGAACAGGCAGTTCCCGGGCGTGAACCGCATCGCGTCCCTGAGCGCGTCGGCGACCGCCTGCTGGGTCGCGGGGTCCTCGCGGTTCGAGGAGAACAGCGGCTCGGTGTCGACGGCGAACGTCCGCCTGCGCTGTTCGGGGAACTGGAGGCCGAACGCCAGCTCGACTGGGTCCTCCAGCCCCAGCACGTCGCCGACGACGTCGAACGGACGGAGCGTCGCACTCATCAGGACGCTCGCGTGCACGGCGTCGAAGAGGTCCGTCGTCACCTCCCGGGGGATGCAGGTGTACAGCTCCGCGCGACCGTACACGTCGCCGGTGCGGTCGTCGCGGCGCACCGCCGCCGTCGGGTACTGGCCGAACTCGCCGCCGCGCTCGACGTACGCCTCCACGAACTCGGCGGCGGCGAGCACGTGGCAGTCACGGCGGGTCGTCGCGTCGCCGTTCCGGTAGGCGTCCTCGTACTCCTCGTCCAGATAGTCGCCGAGCCCGAGCGCGTCGGTGACGTCCTCGTTGATGCCCGGGCCGGTGTACGACTGGAGAAAGGAGAGTGTGAGGTCGTCCCGCCGGTCGTCGTTCGCCACGGGGACGTCCTCCCAGTTGGAGCCGACCTCGGACTTCGCGCGCGTCGGCCCCTTCCCGCCCGGCCCGAAGGAGTCCTCGCAGGTCTCGACGAGCGCGTCCCGGAACGCCCCGAGCACGCGCTCGGCCGCCTCCGCCCGGGGGTCGCTCGTCTCCTCGAGTTCGTCGAGCGCGCTGTCCAGAGTGTGCTCGGTGAGCGTCTCGGCGGCGTGGTCGCGGGCGGCGTCCTCGACGTTGTGCGCCTCGTCGAAGACCACCACGACGTCCTCGGGGTCGCGGCCGAGCCAGCGGAAGAACTGCGCGCGAATCCCGGGGTCCAGCAGGTGGTGGTAGTTGCAGACCGCGAGGTCGACGCCCTCGATGCCGTCCTTGAGGAGTTCGTACCCGCACAGCCCCGCCTCCTCGGCGTAGTCGTAGATGTCCTCGGGCGTCCGGACGCCGTCGTACAGCCACTGGTAGAACTCGTCGTTGTCCCCGACGAGGTTCTCGTAGTAGCGCTCGCAGACGTTGCCGTCCTCGAGGTCGTCGAGCTCGTCCTCGACGGCTTCGAGTTCGTCCATCACGGCCTGCCGGGCGTCGGCGGCCTCGCTGTCGCCGGCCTGCGCCTCGTCGAGGAGCGCGCGCTGGCGTTCCTCCAGCTGGCGCTTGTCGCGCTCGGCGTCCACGAGCTCGTGGGTGTTGTCCCGGAGCACCTGGCACTCCTCGTAGTCGACGTCGATGTGGCACATCGACCCCTTGCCCTTGAACACGACCGCACGGATGGGCTCGGCGTCGTGGATCTCGCGGGCCTCCCGGACGAACTGGCGCATCTGCTGGTGGACGTTCGTCGTGATGACGACGGTCTTGTCCTCGGCCTGTGCGTGCGCCAGGGCCGGCGCGAGCGCCGCGAGCGTCTTGCCCGTCCCGCAGGCGCCCTCGAAGAGAACGTCTCGGCCGCCGTCGAGCGCGTCCCGGATCTCGTCCATCGCCGCCCGCTGGTTGTCGTACGGCGACGGCTTCGGGAAGAACTGCATGTAGTCGGCGTCGCTGGCGGCCACGTTGTCCGAGGTTATGACCGGCACGCCGTATAAACCTCCGCCTCGGGAGGGGCGGCGGCGCCGCCGACGAACCAGCTGGCGTCGAACGGCCAGTTGAACAGCTTGTCCATGCCGGCGTGCAGCAGCCACCACCCGACGGCGAACCGCATGACGACGAGCCAGTACGCCAGCCACGGTTCGGCCAGCGTGAACGATACGTCCCGTCCGAGCAGGCTTGTGTCGATGTCCGCCACCATGTTTTGTAACCTACACGAGTTCGGTTCGAAGTTACTGGTCTTAAATGTGGGTGCCGGTAACAATCACCGGTACCCGGGCGTAGTCCCGACGGTTTAGGCCGACCAAAACACATAAGCCACCCTCGCCGCCTACGAGGCAGTAATGGCACTCGCGCAGGACGACGACGAGGACGGCGTCACGGCGCTGCGCTCCTCCCCGGACAGAACCGTGTTCACCGAGGACGGCAACCCGGACGGCTGGCTCTCCACGGACCTCACGGTCGACGTCGAACGCTAGTCGAAAAACAGCGGTAGATTCTCCCCGCGGACTCGCGGCCCTACTCCATCGTGCCCTGGGTGACGAGCGTGTCGTCCTCCAGGTAGTGCTCGATGTGGTGGGCGTCGTCCTCGAGCTCGACGAGCCCCTCGCGGAGCAGCTGGGCAGTCGCGTGGTCGCCGAGGTTCTCCGCCAGCTCGACGTGCTCGCGGGTCGCTTCGATGACGTCCCCGTACATCTCCATGTCGTTGGCCAGCGACGTCCGGATGTCGTAGACGTCCTCGTCTTCGGGCTCGACGGACGCCTCGGACTGGAGCGTCGCGGCGCTTGCGTGGGGCACGCCGCCCAGCGCCTGCACGCGCTCCGCGAGCTCGTCCGTGATCTCCTCGACCGTTCCGGCGGCGTCGCCGAGGAACAGGTGGAGGTCGCGGAACTCGGCGCCCTCGACGTTCCAGTGGTGCTTCTTCAGCTGGTGGTAGAGGACGTAGGCGTCCGCGAGGTCGGCGTTCAGCGCGTCGACGACCTGTTCGGCTCGCTCGGCGTCCATCCGCAGCGCGTCGGACCCTTTGACCTCGCCGGCGGTCGCGAGTACGTTCTTCTGGGTGCTCATAACAACTACACGTTGGTCCGCCCCACACTTAAAGGTTGCCGCTGTCCTGAAAATCAATTTGCTTTTCCAAAAACAATCTTTGCACTAACGTGTTCGGTGCCGGGTTACGCCGGCGTCGACTCGGGCTCCACGTACACCTTCGACACCGACGGGTTCGCCTCCCGGAGCGCCGCCTCGATGGCGGTGATCGCGTCGTCGACCTCCCCAGTCGGCATCCCCTCCTCGAACGCCACGTCGGCGGTCACCACGACCTCGTTCGGCCCGAAGTAGACGGTCCGAAAGCCCACGATCTCGGTCACACCCGTCGACGACGCCACGACCGCCCGGAGCTCGCGCTCGTCGACGGCCGGCAGGCTCTCCCCCAGCAGCAGACGCTTGTTCTCCCACGCCAGCGCCACCGCGAACACCATCAGGAGGACGCCGATGAGCAGCGCCGACATCGCGTCGTAGAACGGATTCCCGGTGTACTGCGTGAGGAGGATGCCGCCCAGCGCCAACACCAGTCCCAGCAGCGCCACCGTGTCCTCGGTCAGCGCCGTCAGCGTCGTCGTGTCGCTCGTCCGCCGGAACATCTCCCGCAGCGTCTCCCAGCCGTGGCGGTCCATCTGCCGGCGCGTCTCCTGGTACGCCTTCACGAACGCGTAGCTCTCGAACCCGATGGCGCTCACGAGCACGACGTAGTTCACCCACACGCCCGGGAACTGGAACCCCAGCAGGGACGCCTGACTCGCGATGGCGGCCTCGCCGTGCGTGACCGCGTGGTAGCCGTGTTTCAGCGCCTCCCAGCCGGCGATGCCGAACAGCATCACGCTCACCAGAAACGAGTAGAAGAACTGCGCCTTCCCGTACCCGAAGGGGTGGTCGCGGGTCGCGTCCTTCTCGCCGTACCGCAGCCCGACCAGCAGGAACACCTGGTTGCCGGTATCGGACACCGAGTGGTACGTCTCGGAGAGCATCGCCGGGCTCGCCGTCACGAGGAACCCGAGGAACTTCAACACCGCAATCGCGCCGTTCGCGACGAGCGCCGCGAGCACGACGGACTTGCTGCCAGCCATGTCAACGTCGTTCGCGCGTACCCCGTAAAGAAGCCCCGACACGAGCGCCCCCGGCACAAGCCTGAGGACCCCCCGCCGACTAGGCGGACGCGTGATTGCCGTACTCTCGGACACCCACAGCGAGGACGGACACGCGCTCGCCGGCCGCGCCCGCGAAGCGGTCGAGACGGCCGACGCCGTCGTCCACGCCGGCGACTTCACCACTGAGACCGCCCTCGACGCCTTCCACGACGCCGCCGACCGCCTGCACGCCGTCCACGGGAACGCCGACAGCCCGGCCGTCCGCGACCGGCTCCCGCCGGCCCGCACGGTCGACGTCGCCGGGCTCCGCGTCGCAGTCACCCACCGACAGGACGGCGGCGAGATGGGGCTGTCGCTGTTCGGGCGGGAGCGCGACGCAGACCTCGTCGTGTCGGGGCACACGCACACACCGGCAGTGAAAACGACCGACGACGCGGTCCTGTTGAATCCGGGGAGCCACGCCGACCCGCGCGGGAACCCGGCGGCACACGCCGAGTTGCGGTCGACGGACCGCGGCGGCGTGCGGGGGGAGCTCCGGGCCCGCGACGGGCGGGTGCTTCGGGAGTTCCGTGTGGAGGGCCGGTAGCGTCAGGGGGCAGGCCGCAGCGGCCTGTACCATCCGGTACGGGAGCCGCTATCAATAAGGCGACGCACACTCAAACTGGCGTTTTACTTACCGGCGAACCACGCGACGGCGAGCAGTCCGACCACCAGCAGCCCGCCGAGGAAGAACAGCAGCCCGACCGGCAGCCCACCGGCGCCCTGACTGGCGGCCTGCGCTGCGGCGCCGGCCGTCTCGCCGCCCTCGGCGACGAGCGCCGAGTGCTGGCCGGTCGCCGTACCGACCTCGCTCCCGCCGGACGCCGCGCCCGGCGCCGATAGTCCGTCGCCGAACACGCGCTGCACGACCACGCTCGCCACGCCGAGCACGCTCACGGCGCCGAGGAGGCTCGTCAGTGCCGACTGGACGCTCTCGCCGTCTTCCTCGCTGCCCGCGAACAGCACGACGGGCGCGTCGATGGGCGCGTACACGCTCATCTCCCGGCCCTTCGCGGAGTACTTCGTGTCGCACTCCTCGATGAGCTCGGCGTCCTCGAGGTTCTCGAGGTGGTACTGGGCGTTCTGGAGGGAGGTGTCGACGTCCTCGGCGAGCTCGGAGGGGGTCGCCGGGTCGTCGTGGAGGGCGGCGTAGAGGTCGCGGGCCGTGCCCGAGGACAGCGCCGACAGCAGGCGGTCAGCGTCGTCGGAGTCGACGCCGACGACCCGCGGGTCGCCGTCGGGCGCCGCGACCTCCGACGTCGAGGGCAGGAGACCAGACATAACACCCCATTATCACCAAACTACAATGAATTTTGTCGTTACTCGCGCGGCCTCACACGCCCCGGGAACCCGAAACCCCTATTGTCACGCCCGTGGTTGCCACCCACATGGTCGAACTCGGCCCCGTGTTCTACGTCCTCGCCGCCGCCGTCCTCCTGTTCGTGTTCTTCATGTTCCTGCTCATCCGCCGCACGTTCGCGGGGTTCCGCGAGGGCTTCGAGGACGGCAAAGGCAACTAGGCGACGACGCGCTCGACGGCCGCGACGGCGTCGGCGACGTCCGCGCCGTCGACGTCGAGGTGCGTGCAGAACCGGACCGTGTAGTCGCCGAACTCCGAGCCGAGCACGCCCTCGTCCTCGCAGCCGGCGAGGAACGCCGCGGCCGTCATGCCGGCGTCACTCGTGTCCACGAGTACGATGTTCGTGTCCGGCTCGTCGACGGACAGCCCCGGCAGCGCGTCGAGGTCCGCCGCGAGCCGCCGCGCGTTCTCGTGGTCCTCGTCGAGCCGGTGGCGGTTCTCCAGCGCGAGCACGCCCGGCGCAGCGATCATCCCCGCCTGCCGCATCCCGCCGCCGAACAGCTTCCGCACCCGGCGGGCTTCCTCGACGAACGACTCGCTGCCCGCCAGCACCGACCCGACCGGCGCGCCCAGCCCCTTCGACAGGCAGAACATCACCGAATCGACGGGCGCCAGCAGGTCGGCGGGGTCGACGCCGAGCGCAGTCGCCGCGTTGAACACGCGCGCCCCGTCGACGTGCACCGGAACGTCGAGGCCGTGGGCGGCCTCCGCGGCCGCCGCGAACTCGTCGGCCGGCACCGCCGTCCCGCCCTTCGAGTTGTGGGTGTTCTCCAGACACACCAGTCCCGTCCCCGGCCGGTGGAGGTCTTCCTCGACGTAGCCGTCCCGTATCCGCTCGGGCGCCGGACAGCCGTTCTCGCCGCCCTCGAAGGTACGCACCTGGAGTTCGGCGTGCTGGGCGAACCCGCCGAGCTCCCACTTGTAGACGTGACTCTCGCGCTCCACGAGCGCCTCCTGGCCACGCTCGGTGTGGACCCGGGCGGCGATCTGGTTGCCCATCGTCCCCGACGGCACGTACAGCGCGGCCTCCATCCCGACGGCGTCGGCGGCCGCCGCTTCGAGCTCGTTCACGCTCGGGTCCTCGCCGTAGACATCGTCGCCGACGTCGGCGTCCGCGGCGGCCGTCCGCATCGCGTCGCTCGGCGTCGTGACCGTGTCGCTGCGAAGGTCTATCACGGGTGGACGTCCACACTCCAGACCCAAAAGTGCGACCGGCCCGCCGGCCAGCCGGCAGAGCAGGCGGCGGTGTGGCCGACGGGGGCGTTCCGAAAAAGCCAACCGTCCGTTGGCATCACTCAAGCCCATGGACCCCCGGATTCGGACCCACGCGGAGATCATCGTCGACCGATGCATCGACCTCCAGCCCGACGAGAACGTCGTGGTGAGCATGCCGCCGGTCGCCGAGGACCTCCGCGTCGCCCTCTACGAGGAGATCGGGAAGGTCGGCGCCAACCCCGTGATGCTGGCGCGCGGCGACCGCGGCATCGGGACGGACCGCGCCGCTCGCGCGTACCTCCGCGCGGTCGACGCCGACGACATCTCGGAGCCCGAGCACCTCCTGCAGCTGTTCGAGCACGCCGACGCCGCCATCGTCGCCCGGCCCCACGAGAACGTCAGCGAGCAGAGCGACGTCTCGACGGAGACGGGCTCGGCGTTCGCCGCCGCCTACCGGAACGTCCTCGACTCGCGGCTGTCCACGAAGTGGTGTCTCACGCACTACCCGGCGCCCGCCGACGCCCAGCTCGCCGGCATGTCCACCGAGGCCTACGAGGAGTTCGTCTACGAGGCGATGAACAAGGACTGGGACGCCGTCGAAGCCCACCAGGCCCAGATGGTCGAGATTCTCGACCCCGCCGAGGAGGTGCGCATCGTCTCCGGCGACACGACCGACGTGACGATGAGCGTCGCGGACATGACGACGCTGAACGACTCCGGCTCGAACAACCTCCCCGCGGGCGAGGTGTTCACGGCGCCCGTCCCCGACTCGGTGGAGGGCGAAGTGCTGTTCGACAAGCCGGTCTACCACCAGGCCCGCGAGATTCAGGGCGCGTACCTCGAGTTCGAGGACGGCGAGGTCGTGGACTTCGCGGCCGACCAGAACGAGGACGTCCTCGCGGGCATCCTGAACACGGACGACGGCGCCCGACGGCTGGGCGAGCTGGGCATCGGGATGAACCGGGACATCGACCAGTTCACGTACAACATGCTGTTCGACGAGAAGATGGGCGACACCGTCCACATGGCGCTGGGTCGCGCGTACCCCGCGACGGTCGGCGAGGACGTCGAACAGAACGAGTCGGCCAAGCACGTCGACATGATCGTCGACATGAGCGAGGACTCGTTCATCGAGGTCGACGGCGAAATCGTCCAGCGCGACGGGACGTTCCGGTTCGAGGACGGATTCGAAGGATAGCGTGGCTCGGAAGGAGAGCGCGATTCGGAGCGAGCGTAGCGAGTGAGAACCGCGGAAATGGCGAGCGGCGAACGGAGTGAGCCGCGAGCCCACTGGAGCGCTGTTCTGTCGACGGATTTCGCCGCCTAGCTCGTGTCGTGTTCGGCGAAGGTGAGCCGCCAGCTGTCCGCGTCGGTGAGGTCGA
The DNA here is from genome assembly GCF_021729015.1 of Halobacterium rubrum. Classification (GTDB taxonomy): domain Archaea; phylum Halobacteriota; class Halobacteria; order Halobacteriales; family Halobacteriaceae; genus Halobacterium; species Halobacterium rubrum. The sequence continues at coordinate 47,921 of NZ_JAJQQZ010000001.1, read as the reverse complement.
CGCCGTCGAGCGTCCAGTCGCCGGTGAGCGTTCGGACGACGTGCGTGGTCCGGCTGGCCTGCAGAGACAGCGGGGGGCGGTCGTCGCCGTGGAAGCCGGCCGCGCGCATCGTCGACCGGGGGAGAATCGGGGGTGCGGCGAGCACGTCCGAGTCGGCGTAGTCGGCGACGAGCCGGGCGAGCAGGGCTTTGAGGACCCGGTCGTCCAGTTCCGGGGGGAGCGGTGTGACATCGGTCACTTTCGTGGTCGTCTCGCCGGCACCGACCGAGGTCCCGGCGATCATGCCGGCGACGGGGCCGCCCCGGACCTCGGCGACGTAGGCCGCGTACTCCCACTCGGGGTTGCCGAAGCGCCACTCGTAGAACTGCTCGTCGCGGGCGACGTGGATGCCGCCCGAGGAGGGCTCGCTGTCGATGGCCGCCAGCACCGACGCCGGAACGTCCTCGTGGCGCGTGACGGTCACGTCGCTGCCGCCTCCGCCGAGGCGGGCGGCCCTGAGTCGGTTGTAGCCGTCGAGGAGCGGCTGCGCCACGCCGCCCGCCAGCCCCGCCAGTGCGCCCCCGGAGCCGTCGTCGCCGCCGAGGCCGACCGCGTTCGAGTCCTGAATCCGGTAGTAGGTGGGTTTCTCCCGGACGCGCTCCCAGCCGAGCTTGAGGTAGCCGGGGCCGGACTGCCCGTTCGGGAAGTTGAAGAAGCAGCTCGGCTCGCCGTCGGTGTAGCGCTCGATGGCTGCCTCCGTCATCCGGGTGAACAGCCCCTGGCGGCGGTGGTCGGGGTGGACCATCGTGTCGCCGGGCTGGAGCGCGAGGTGGCGCTGGCCGTCGACGAACACGTCCAGTGCGAAGAACGGTCGGGCGCCGACGAGGTCGCCGCGCTCTCTGGCGACGAGGATGGGGAGGTGGTCGACGTAGGGGTTGTCCGCGTACTTCCACGCGAACCACTCGCGGTCGTGGTCGGGGTCGAAGATGTGGCCGTGGAGGGCGAGGAACTCCTCGACGTCGGTGGCGGCGTCGAACGGCTCGATGGTGTACCCGGCCTCCTGGAGTTCCTCACTGCTCATGCTGGCAGCGAGGGACGACGGCGAAATTGTTAGTCCTGCGGTAACAGCGGCTGTGCGGGCCAGCTCGCCACAAAGCGTATGCCGCGGCCGGCTCGGCCCGTGCTCGGAGTATCGGTGGATACCGTGCGATAACGAGCCTGAGAACCGCTGGCGTGCTAACGTGTACCGCACTATATTTTAAGTCACGGGCGTGAGTAACGCTGTCACGTGCCCAAGCTCGATTGTCCGGACTGTGGTCGCGATATTGCGATGCACGAACTCGAAACGCAGACAGTCGCACAGACGACCGGCTTCGAGACGAGCTACTGCTGTCCCTTCTGTCGCTCGGACTTCGAGGAAGTCCAGCAGCTGATGTAGGACAGCGCCGGCATCGCCCGGACCGATAGCTCGCACCGACTGGTGCTGCTGAAGACGGAACTGGGTGGTTGCAGTGCTGTCAGCGCGTTCGCGCGAGCGAAGCGAGCGCGACTCACCGTGAAAGAGCACAGCGACTGAGCGAGGAGTTTTTTGCGTGGCAACTTGTGAGCCGAGCGGAACGACCGGCCCCGTTGGCCGTGCTAGCGGGCGCTCCGTGCCGGTTCGCTCGTCGGTCTGCTCCTCGCTGTACGGGCACGAGGGGATTCGAACCGGTGGAAGACGGTCGACCTCGCTTCGCTCGGTCGCTGCGACTTCCAGGGTTCGAACCCCTCACCCGATTCGTCGCTCGCGTTCGCTCGCGACAGAATACGGGCACGAGGGGATTCGAACCCCCGACATTTCGGTTAGAAGCCGAACGCTCTGTCCGAACTGAGCTACGTGCCCGCAAGCCGAGGTAACGTGGGCGGGAGTAAAAACCGCCGGGTATCGAACCGACACACACTCGTAGCCGCCGGCCGAGGGTTCCCCTAATGAGAGTCATCGGGACCGTGGGAATGCCGGGCTCCGGGAAGAGCGAGGCCGCGACAGTGGCCGAGGAGGCCGGCGTCCCCGTCCTCATCATGGGCGACGTGATTCGCCAGGAGTGCCGGGACCGGGGGCTGGACCCGGCCCAGCACCACGGCCGCATCGCGCAGGCGCTCCGGGAGGAGAACGGTCCGGGCGCCATCGCGCAGCGGTCGCTGCCGATCATCGAGGACCACCTCGCGGACAGCGACACGGTGCTCGTGGACGGTATCCGGTCCGACGTCGAAGTGGAGACGTTCCGGGAGGCCTTCGGGGAGGACTTCACGCTCGTACACGTGTACGCGCCCCGGGAACTCCGGAAGGAACGCATCGAGAGCCGAAACCGACCCGGGGACACCGACGGCGAATCCCTCGAAGCCCGCGAGGAGCGAGAGAAGGGCTTCGGGATGGAGGACGCCATCGAGCTGGCCGACGTCCGCATCAAGAACGCGGGGACACTGGAGGCGTTCCACGGGGCGTTCCGCGACCTCCTGACTGGCGAGCACGTCGACGAGGAAGCGGAGGCGAAGACGGGGGTGAACGAGAGCGATGACTGACGCGTACAGCGTCGACGTGCGCGTGACGGCGCCGGTGAACCCGACAGAACTCGAGGACCGGGTGGCCGACGCCATCCGGAACCTGTTCCCGGGCGTCGACGTCGAGACGCAGGGCAGCCGGGTGGTCGCGGAGACGCACACGGTGGAGTCGTTCCGCCAGCAGCTGTTCGAGCAGCGCATCCTCGACACGGCCCGCAAGCAGTTCCAGGCGAACCAGACCGACTCCGGGTTCAGCTTCGACCTGAAGAAGCAGGCGGCGTTCAACGACACGGTGAACTTCGCCGTCGGGAACCCCGACGAGCTCGGCGACCTCCACGTCGAGGTGACCGTCCACGAGCCCGACGTCCAGCAGTTCGTCGACTACTTCGCGCCCCGGACCGAGGACGGCGAGCCGCTGGAGGAGCCGTAGCGCCCCCGCCAGCGAGCGTCGGGTGGGTGTGCTGGCACTCCACAGACCACCCCAAAACACACCGTCCCGGTGGGCCTGCGCAGCGTATGGCACTCTCTTTCGACCGGGACTGGCGCGAGTTCTTCGAGACGCGCGTCGAAGCGGACTCGCTTCCCGGCAACGACGCCCTGAAACTCGTCGTCCTGGAGGAACTGCTCGACGAGTTCGAGGTCGGGGAGACGTACAGCAAGGCCGAGGTGAACGCGACGCTGGGCGAGCACTTCGGAGACCACGTGACGGTCCGGCGCGAGCTCGTGAACTTCGGGTACGTCCACTACGACAACACGACGAACGAGTACACGGTCGTCAAGCGCGAACTCTCAGAAGCCGAGGTGCGCGAGCGAACCCGGCTGGAGCGCCACGCCCGGGACGTCGGCGTGCTCGAGTAGTCGACCTGACTGGTCGGGTCAGAGCAGGAGCACGGCGATGGCGACACCGATGAACACGACTTTCGTGGCGACGTTGACGGCGATGACCTTCGAGCCGAAGCGCGCGCCCCAGATGCCGTACTGGAAGGGGATGGAGCGCTTGAACGTGGAGACGGCGAAGGAGACGATGCCGCCGACGAGCATCGTGGCGACGGCTTCCTCGGCGGTGAACGCGCCCGGGACCTGTGGGGCGATGAAGATGGCGCCCGTGGTAGTGTCGACGGCGAACGTTGCGATGGCGGGGACGGCGGCCCCGGGGAGCCCGAGCAGCGACGTGAGCGGGTCGGCGGCCGCAGTGAGTGCAGTGACGTCGTAGGTCTCCGTGAGGTAGACGACGATGGCGTAGACGACGGCGAGCCGGGGGACGAGGGTCTTCAGCTTCCCGGCGGTCTTCTCGAGGGCGTTCCGGACGGACTCCCGGCGCGTGGCGTCCTCGCCGTCGCCGGGGAGGTCGACGTCGGCGTCGCCGCCGGGGTTGACGTTTGCCTCGGTGAGGAGGAGCGCGCCGGCGAGGATGCCGGCGAGTGTGATGCCGAGGCTCACCGCAGCGCGCGCACCGACGTACATGAGCCCGACCCTGAGGCCGAGAATCGGAATCAACACCGGCGCGTAGAACGTGAAGATGTGCTGGACGAACCCGAAGAAGGTGTTGACGGTGACGGCGATCAGGGTGGCGCGGTCGTCGAGCACGCCGGCGTCCCGGTACTCCTTGAGCATCCCGTAGCCCGCCGTCGGCGACGCCGTGGTCGCGAGGATGGCGGTGCCGACGGCGTCCGGGAGGTTCGCGGGACCCGTGAGTGGGCGGGCGAGCCCGGCGACGTACCGGACCGCGCCGAACGAGACCGCGAGGTTCGCGAGCGTCAGGCCGACTGCGATGGCGACCGAGACGACCGCTACACGTGGGCCGACTTCGGCGAGCAGCGCCCCGAGTTGCACGGGCCGTGGTTGGACCCAGTCCGGGTTACTGGTGTCGGTTCCGGTCGTGCCTGCGTCGCGGGGAGCGGTCGGGCCGCCGGCTCAGACGAGCAGCTGGACGGCGCCGAACAGCACGAGCACGCCGAGCACGTCGCAGACGTTCGTGACGACCGGGATGACGACGTCGTCGGGGTCGAGCTCGAAGCGGTAGGCGGCGTACGTCGCGGCGAGCGTGACGGCGACCGCGAGCACGGCGAGCGCGGCGCCCGAGACGGCGGCGACGGCGACGACTGTCCCCGGCGACAGGATGGCGCCGCCCGTGACGGCAGCCAGCAGCCACGCGCCCGCGCCGACGACGGGGAACAGCGTCACGGCGAGCGTGACCGTCGCGACGACGTTCCCGGCGAGGTCGTCGTCGGCGGGGTCGAACGAGAGCGTGCCGAGGTGGAACGCCGTCGACAGCCGCGAGGCGAGGATGCTGCCGAGGTTCCCCGCCGTCCCGATGGTGACCGGGACGAGCACCAGCAGCGAGGGGTACCGGAGGAGTGTCGCCTCGAAACTGCCGAGGACGAGCCCGCTGCCGACCTCGACGACGGTGAGCGCGAGCAGGACGGGCAGCGTCGCGCGCGTGATGGCGGCGACGGTCCACTCGCGGTGCACGGCTCAGACGCCCCCCACGACGACGCGCACCGCCAGCACGAGGAACGCCAGCCCGAACACGTCACCGGTCGTCGTCACCAGCGGGCCGACGATGGTGTCGGGGTTGTGGCCCCGTCGGTAGCCCGCGAACACGACCGCGACCACGGCCACGGTGAGCGCGATGCCCGAAAGCAGCCCTGCGATCAGTGCGACGGCGACCAGGGTCCCGAGCCCCGCCACCGGCCGCCCGAGCACGGCGAGCACGACGAACGCCACGACGGCCGCGAACCCGCTGGCCAGGAGGCCGTTGCCCATCGCGGCGGCGACCCCCGCCCGCAGCCGCCGGTCGCCGACGTCCACGCGCGGTTCCACGACACCCTGGTGGAGGCCGGTGGCGAGCCGCGCGCCGAACGCGCCGTAGACGTTCCCGCGGGTCGCCAGCAGCGCCGGCACCAGCACCAGCAGCCCCTCGACGGCCCGGAGCTGGGCGCGCATCCCGCCCAGTACGGCGCCCGCGAACAGGCCGCCGACGACGCTCGCCGCCAGCGCCGGCGCTGCCTCCCGGTAGGCGTCGACGGCGACGCGGCGAACGCTCATGCCGACGACGACGCAGCCCCCGTGGAAAAAACCTCGTCGCCGCGTGTCCGGGTCAGGCTGTCTTGAGGAGGTAGACAAGCGCGCCCGCCCCGCCGACGACCGCTGCGCCGGCGACCCAGGGCGCCCGGCTCGGGCAGCGGCCGCCGTGGCGGCTACTCCCGAGGTCGAGGTAGACCGCAAGCGGGGCGAGGAGCCACGCGTGCACCGCCACCGCGGCGGCGACCGGCGCCGTCAGGTCGACGGCCGCGAGCGCGAGCGCGACGCCGAACGCGCCGACGACGCCGTACAGGACGTCCCGCCAGACGGTCGTCGCGCCCTCGCCGTCGATGGCGACGGTCTTCCGCGCGAGGTAGGCGACCGCCACGGCGACGTTCAGCACCGGGACGATGCCGCCGACCGCCCACGGCGTCGCGCGCGGCGACCAGCCGCCGATGGCGGTGCGGCGCGCGTCCAGCCACAGCGAGACCGGGAGGACGGCGGCTGCGACGAGTGCGAGCCCTGCACCGACTGCGCCCGCTCCGGTGAGCACGGCCAGCGCGGCGGCGAACCCGGCGAGCACGCCGGCGCCGACGCCGAGCTCCAGCAGCGAGTGCGAGTGGTGGCGCTCCCCGGGGTCCGTCGCGTGGTGGGCTTCGGTGGCCGAGACGGCCACCCGGTGGACGTCGTCGCGGTGCTCGACGACGACCGTCTCGCCGGTCAGGGCACGCGGGCCGTCCACGCCGCGGCCGACCGCGTCCAGCACGCGGGCCAGCCGGCTCGACGAGTGGCCGCCGCTCGGCCACGCTTCGAGCGCACGCACCCGCCGGTCGCCAGTGTCGACGGCGAGCACGACGGCGTGCGTGGCGTCGAAGCGCACGTCGTCGGCCACTTCACTGGCCGGAACGCGCTCGACGCCGCGGACCACGCCGGTGACCGACTCCCCGGTCCCCCTGTGACGCATTCACGCGACGTTTCGCGGGGCGGGTGTTAACGTCTTCGCCTAGAACATGCCGCCGAACCCGCCGCCACCGCCGCCACCGCCGCCGCCGCCCTGCTGTTGCATCTGCTTCATCATGCGCTGCATGTCGCCGTCGCCCATCCCCTGGAACTGCTTCATGGTCTGGGCCATCATCTTGTGCTGGTCGAGCAGCTCGCGGACGCGGTCCTCGGGCTGCCCCGACCCCTTCGCGATGCGCTTGACCTGCGAGGCACCGATCGAGCGGGGGTTGGCCATCTCTTCTTCGGTCATCGAGTCCATGACGACCTCGAAGTTCCGCATGCGCTCCTGGGTGACGTCCATCGCGTCGTCCGGGAGTTCGTCCATCAGGCCGCCGCCGCCCATCCCCGGAATCATGTCCATCACCTGGTCGAGGGGCCCCATGTTGTCCATCGCCTGCATCTGCTTTTTCATGTCGTGGAGCGTGAACTCCCCCTTCATGAGGTCCTCGGGGTCCCAGTCCTCGTCCTCCTGGGTCTCCTCCATCGCGCGCTCGACGCGCTCGGTGAGCTGCTTGAGGTCCCCCATCCCGAGCAGCCGGGAGATGAAGGAGTCGGGCTCGAAGCGCTCGATGTCCTGGACCGTCTCGCCGGTCCCGAGGAACGCGATGGTCGACCCGGTCTCGTCGACGGCGGTCAGCGCCCCACCACCCTTCGCCGTGCCGTCGAGTTTCGTGATGGCGACGCCGTCGATGCCGATGGACTCGTCGAACTGCTGGGCCTGGTCTTTCGCGCCCTGCCCGATGGCGGCGTCCAGCACCAGCAGGCTCCGGTCCGGGTCGACGGTCTCCTCGATCTCCTCGATCTCGGCGATGAGGTCGTCCTCGAGGGCGTGGCGACCGGCGGTGTCCACGATGTGGACGTCGGCGTCGGCCGTGGCTTCGAGGCCCTCGCGGGCGATCTGGACCGGGTCGTCGCTGTCCGGGTCGCCGTAGAACTCCACCTCGGCGCGCTCGGCCATCTGCTCGGCCTGGTCGTAGGCGCCCGGGCGGAACGTGTCCGTCTGGATGACTGCCGGCCGCAGCCCCTTCTTCGAGAACCACCACGCCATCTTCGCCGCCGTCGTCGTCTTCCCCGACCCCTGCAGGCCGGCGAGCATGATGGTCTGTTCCTCGAGGGGGATGGTCGTCGAGTCGCCGACGAGGTCCACGAGCTCCTCGTAGACGATGCGGAGCACGTGGTCGCGAGCGCTCGTCCCGCCCGGCGGCTCCTCGTCGAGGGACCGCTCCTTGATGGAGTCGGAGAGGTCCATCACGAGGCTCACGTCGACGTCGGCCTGCAGCAAGGAGCGCTGAATCTCCTTGACGACCTCGTCGACGTCCTCCTCGGAGATGCGGGACTTCCCGCGGAGCGTGTCGAGTGTGCCCCGCAGAGAACTCCCGAGGTCGTCGAGTACCATGATTGCCAGCAGCTACGCGACCGCCCCCTAAGAGCCTTGTTCCACGCGACGGCGCCGAGACCGGCCGACGCGAGGCTCGCGGCCGCCCCTGCTACCGGCTCGCACAGGGGGAACGCTCAACCGGGACCACGCCCTACGTGGACGCGTGGCACCCGTCTACGCGACTCGCGCACTCGTCGACGTGCTGTGCGAACTCGCGGCCGACGCCGACCCCGGGTCGGTCTCGGTCCGCCTCGCAGCGACCCGCGCGGGCGACCTCGAGGCCAGCGACGGCGACGGTACTATCGGCCTCGACCCCGACACGCGCGTGCTCTCGGACTTCTACTTCCCGGACGCCGGCGACGCCCTCACGCGCGTGTTCGGCGTCGACCTCGCCGCGCCCACCGGCCAGACAGCCGGCCGGTTCGTCTCCCACCCCGACGGCAACCCCGACGTCACCGTCACCGACGACCTCCACGCCCAGTTGCTCGTCGGCATCCCGCCGTGGGACGCGAGTGACGTCCGCGCGCACGACCGCAGCGGCACCCGCCGCGACCTCGTGCTCGTCGACGCCGAAGCGCCAGCAGCCGACGCGCCGTAACACGGGCCCGCCGTTGCTGCCGCTAGTACTCGGCGTTCGAGGAAGCCGGGAGAGAGAAGCCGCCCGCCTCAGTCGTCGTCGTCGGCGAGCAGGTCGTCGACGAGCTCCTCCGGATCGAACGGCTGGAGGTCGTCGTACCCCTGCCCGGTCCCCAGGAAGAGAATCGGCTTCCCGGTGACGTGCGAGACGGAGATGGCGGCGCCGCCCTGACTGTCGGCGTCCGCCATCGTCAGAATCGTGCCGTCGATGCTGGACGCGTCGTCGAACTCGCTGGCGCGGTTCACCGCGTCCTGCCCCGCGACCGCCTCGTCCACGAAGATGGTGAGGTCGGGGTCGACGACGCGGTCGAGCTTCTCGAGCTGGCTCATCAGGTCGTCGCTGGTGTGCAGCCGGCCGGCCGTGTCGCCCAGCACCACGTCGATGTCGTTGGCCTCGGCGTACTCCACGGCATCGTAGACGACCGCCGTCGGGTCGCCGCCCTGCTCGTGGCTGATGCACTTCAGCCCGAGGTTGTCGGCGTGCTCCTGGATCTGCTGGTTCGCGCCGGCGCGGTACGTGTCGCCGTTCGCCAGCACCGCCGAGAACCCGCGCTGTTCGAGGTACTCGGCGACCTTCGCGATGGACGTCGTCTTCCCGACGCCGTTGACGCCCGTGAACACGACGGTGACGGGCTTCTCGCTGGCTGCGATGGTCTCGAGGAAGTCGAACTGCCCGACGTCGATGACCGACAGGAGGGCGTCCCGGAGCGCGTCCTCGACGAGCGCACCCGTCGACTCCGTGAACTTCCGCTCCTCGCCGACGAGGTCGTCGCGGATCTGGTCGAGGATCTCCTCGGCGACGCTCATCTCCACGTCGCTCTCGAGAAGCGCGAACTCCAGGTCGCGCAGCGGCCCGTCGAGGTCTTCCTCGTCGATGACGACGCGGCCGCGCGCCATCGACGCCGCCCGACTCACGAACCCGGCTGAAGACTCCTCCTCGCCGTCGCCGCCGTCGCCGTCGCCGCTGTCGTCAGTCTCGGCGGCTTCGGCGCTCGCAGTGTCGACGGCTGCACCCGACTGCGCGCCGCCGGACGCAGCGGCCGCTGGCGAGTCACTGACTGCGTCGTCGCCGGCGGCTGCGTCCGCCTCCGACGCCGCTGCGTCCTCCGCTTCCTCGGCCGCCTCGGGGTCGTCGAGCTCCTCGGCGTTCTCCTCGGCGACCTCCTCGGCGTCCTCCCGGAAGTTCGAGAGTTTGTCCTTCAGCCCGTCGAACATGCTGACCTTACTCGTCGCCCTGCGGCTGCTGCTGCTCCTGGGCCTGCATCTGCTGTTGCATCATCTGTTGCTGGGCCTGCTGTGCCTGCTGTTCGAGCTGGTCGGCCTCGTCGCCGAGCTCCGAGATCTCGTCCTCCACGTCCTCGATGCGCTCGTCGATGGTCTCTTTCTTCTCGTCGAGCACGTCGACGGCGTCCTCGGCGTCCTGCTCGGCGGCGTAGCCGCCACCGAGGCTCACGACGACCTCGTCGATGTCCTCGACTTCGGCGCGAACGTACGCGTCGCCGCCCAGGGGCACCTGCACCGTGGAACCGGTCTCGAGCACGTCGAGGGCCTCCTTGGCCTCCTCGATCTCGGTCTGCTCGTCGCGGAGGTCCTGGACGTCCGCCTCGAGCTCCTCGATTTCCTCCTCGATGGCCTCAATTTCCTGTGACAACTGCTGCAGCTGCTGTTGACCGCCGCCTCCAAGACTCATGTCATTGAGTCCGGCTGCGAGCGGGAAGTATCTTCCTACTCGGGGACTCGAACCGAGAAGACAAACGGGAGAGAGAAGCTGCGAGACGGCCGTCTTGAACGCCGGTGTGTCGAGCCGGTCAGTCGATGTAGCCGAGCGCGTCCTCGATGCGGCCGAGTTCGGGGCCAGTGGTGTCGTCGCCGACGACGTAGCCGCTGGCGTTCGCGACCAGTCCGGAGCCGACCAGCGGCGCGCCGTAGTTCACGGTGCCGACGTCGGCGTACGCGTCGAGCGCGTCCTCGATGCGGTCGAGCTCCGTGTCCGTCGCCTTCGGGTGACAGAGCACGCCGTCGTTCGTCGCGACGGCGGCCGTCCCGACGGTGTCGACGCCCGCGAGCTGGCCGCGCGTCACGGGGACGTCCAGCGTCTCTTCGACGGCCGCGACGGCGTCGTCGTCGAGCTCGCTGGCGACGTACGCGCCCTCGTCGTTTGCGACGACGACGTTCCCGGCGGCGTTGATTTCGCCGGGGAGTTCGCCGACGGTGACGTCGGCCTCGTCCTCGATACGGTCGCGCTCCCGGTCTCGAACGCGGTTGCTCACGAGCACGCCGTTGCTGTTCCCGGCGGCCAGCGACCCGACGGTCGACGACCCGCCGACCGTCGTCTCGACTGCGGGCACGTCGAGTTCAGCCGCGAGGTCGTCGACGAGGTCGTCTTCGAGGTCCGGTCGGACGAGCAGGCAGCTATCGGTGGCGCGAGCGAACACGCCGACGTACGAGGAACCGTGGAACGCAGCGCGTAGCAAGCTTCTCAGCCTTCGTACTCTGCTTCCACGACCGTCTCGCCGTCCTCGACGAAGCGGGCCGCGTGTACGCGGAGCTTCCGGGGCGGGCTGTTGTTGCCGGACTCCCAGATGGCGTCGTTGATGGACGGGTCGATGCGGACCTCGTCCTCGTCGACGGCGAAGTGCTTGGCGAGGTGCTGGCGGACGATCTGCATCGCCTCGCCGGCGCGCTCGTGGCTCGGGACCTTCGTCACGTCGCGGAGCGGCACCGTCACGATGCGCTCCTCGAAGTCGCTGGCGCTCATTATTCGTCGGTGTCGTTACGCCGCCAGTTGCGGCGCTTCGGGTTGCGCTGGACTTCGCGGTTCGTCTTCATCATGACCCACGCGGGGACGCGGCTGTTCTGGCGCTCCAGCTTGGCCAGCCGCTTCTTCGAGGCCTTCGACTTCTTACCCATAGTGGACGCGAGTACCACCGCCGTCGTTAAAACGTTGTTCTTCTGTCGGCGCCGTCGGCGGCCGTTCGCGGCCGTCAGCCGAGGTCGGTCGCGTGGACGGTCTCGTACACCGGGCCGTCGTCGGTGAGTGTGCTCTCGGTCAGCCTGATGTCCTCGATGCGGACCGTCCCGACCGCCGGGTGCTCTTCGGAGACGACGTTCTGGACGAGCTGTTTGCCGCCGCCGTGCTCCATGCGGGCGAGCGTGACGTGCGGCGTGAAGTCGTGGCTTTCGGGGTCGAAGCCCTGGCTCACGAACTCGGACTCGACGGCCTCGTGGAGCGCCGCGAGCGCCTCGCTGCCCTCGCCGACGCCGAGCCACACCACCGAGATGTAGTCGAGGCTCGGGAAGACACCCAGCCCCTCGAAGCTCGCGTCGAACGGCTCGACGTCGGCGTCTGCGACCGCCGCGTCGAGCGCGCCGGCGAGTTCGTCGGCGCGGGAGTCGGGGACGTCACCGAGGAACTTCAGCGTGACGTGGGCCTGTCCGGGGTCGGTGTACCGGAGGCCGTCGGCGTCCGCGAACCGGTCCTGGACCGCCGCCACCGCGTCGGCGAGGTCGTCCGGGAGGTCGACACTGACGAACAGCCGCATGCGTACGCGTCCGGGTGCGGAGGCCTTAACCACGCGGCTCGCCAACCCTGCCGTATGACTGACAGCAGCGACGACGCCGACAGCGAGCCCGCCGCGGAAGACGGGCTCGACGAGGACGTCGACGTCGCGGACCTCGACCACGAGTTCTCCTCTGGGCAGGGCTTCGACGACCCCTACGAGGGCTTCGACCTCGACCCGCCGGAGCTCGACGTCGACCCCGACCAGGTCGACCCCGTCGACAGCCGCGTCGTCGCGGACACCCTCGACGAGCGCTCGGTGGACAACGAGGACGTCGACGCGGACGAACTCATCGACGTCGGCCTGAGCTACATGGGCATCAACCGGAACGAGCAGGCCGCCGAGACCTTCGAGCGCGCCGCCCGACACGCCGACGACGAGGACCTCGAACAGGAGGCGTGGGTGAACAAGGGCATCGCGCACGGCGAGCTGGAGGAGTGGGACGCCGCCATGGGCGCCCACCGCGAGGCGCTGTTCGTCGCCGAGGACGGCGACCACGAGGCGGCGGCGCACACGAATCTGGCGTACGCGCTCTGGGAGCACGGCGAGGACGAGCAGGCCTACGAGCACGCCGAGGAAGCGGTTCGCGTGGACAAGCGCCTCCCGCAGGCGTGGTACAACCTCGGCTTCATCGAGAACGAGCGCGCGCGCCACGAGCAGGCGCTGGACGCCCTCGACAACGCCATCCGGCTGGGTTTCCAGCAGGCCGACGTCTACGAGGAGAAGTCCCGCGCGCTGGAGGGACTGGGGCGTGACGAGGAGGCCGCCGAGGTCGCCGAGCAGGCCGAGGAGATCCAGACCGAGCAGGAGCGGGAGCTCGTCGACGAGCGATGACGACGTCCGGGCCGGAGGCGGGGCCGTCGATGGTGCTGGCCGAGCGGGAGACCGAGCGCGGGCTGCTGGTCGCGGCCTGCGACCGGGACGTGCTCGGTGAGACCTACGACAACGGCGACCTCGAGTTCACCGTCAACGAGGAGTTCTACGGCGGCGAGGTGGCCTCGCCGGAGGCCGTCCGCGAGTCGCTGGCGGCCGCGAACGTCGGGAACCTCGTCGGGGAAGCGGTCGTCGACCTCGCCATCGACGCCGGGTTCGTCGACGAGGCGAACGTCCTCGACCTCGAGGACACCGTCCACGCGCAGTTCGTGCGGCTCTGACGGCGCTGATTCTTGGGGTGTCACGGATAGCGGCCGGGTTTTGGTCCACCGAAGAACAGTAGTGGCCTCCCTCCCTAGCTCGGGGTAATGGAAGCAACCGAGCAGGCGCCGCTCGACGTCGAAGCGATACGGGCGGACTTCCCGATTCTGGAGCGGGAGGTCGCGGACGGCCGGGACCTCGTCTACCTGGACAACGCCGCCACGTCGCAGACGCCGGACCAGGTCGTCGACGCCATCGCGGACTACTACCGGCGGTACAACTCGAACGTCCACCGCGGCCTCCACGAACTCAGTCAGGAGGCCTCTGTCGCCTACGAGGACGCCCACGACAAGCTCGCGGAGTTCGTGGGCGGCGAGGACCGCGAGGAGATGGTGTTCACGAAGAACACCACCGAGGCGGAGAATCTCGTGGCGTTCGCGTGGGGGCTGAACGAGCTCGGGCCGGGCGACGAGGTCGTGCTGACGCAGATGGAGCACCACGCCAGCCTCGTGACGTGGCAGCAGGTCGCCGAGAAGACCGGCGCCGAGGTGAAGTACATCCCCATCACGGACGAGGGCTACCTCGACATGGACGCCGCCGCGGAGATGATCACGGAGGACACCCAGCTGGTGAACGTCGTCCACGTCTCGAACACGCTGGGCACCGTCAACCCCGTCGGCGACCTCGCCGACATCGCCCACGACCACGACGCGTTCATCTTCGTGGACGGCGCGCAGGCCGCGCCGACGCGGCCCGTCGACGTTCAGGAGATCGACGCCGACTTCTACGCGTTCTCCGGGCACAAGATGCTCGGCCCGACGGGCATCGGCTGCCTCTACGGCAAACGGCACCTCCTCGAAGCGATGGAGCCGTACCTCTACGGCGGCATGATGATCAAGAAGGTCACGTACGAGGACTCGACGTGGAACGACCTGCCGTGGAAATTCGAGGCCGGGACGCCGGTCATCGCGCAGGGCGTCGCGCTCGCCGAGGCCGTCGACTACATCGAGGACGTCGGCATGGAGGCGATTCAGGCCCACGAGGAGGAACTCACGGAGTACGCCTACGACCGCCTCACGGAGACCGGCGACGTCGACGTCTACGGGCCGCCAGGCGACGACCGTGGCGCCGTCGTGTCGTTCAACGTCGACGGCATCCACGCCCACGACCTCTCCTCGATTCTGAACGACTACGGGGTCGCCATCCGCGCCGGCGACCACTGTACGCAGCCCCTGCACGACACGCTCGGGGTCGCCGCGTCCGCTCGCGCGTCGTTCTACCTCTACAACACTCGCGAGGAGGTCGACGCGCTCGTCGACGCCGTCGACGAAGCCCGCGACATCTTCGCGTAGCGGACGCCCTGACGCCGACTCGCGGAACGCTTTTACGCCGCTCAGCCGTACCCGGACACAAGATGAGTATGGGCTCGGACATGTACCGGCAGCAGATTCTCGACCACTACCGCAACCCCCGGAACCAGGGCGAACTCCCCGAGCCGACGTTCTCCCACGAGGGCTACAACCCCTCGTGTGGCGACGAACTCGAGTTCGACGTCGAACTCCGCGACGACGGGGAGACCATCGAGCGGGTGGCGTTCCGCGGCGAGGGCTGTGCCATCAGTCAGGCGTCGGCGAGCATGCTCTCCGAGAAGCTGCCGGGGATGACGCTCGACGAGGTGGACGAACTGGACCGCGACGACGTCCTCGACATGCTCGGCGTCGAGGTGACGCCGATGCGAATCAAGTGCGCGGTGCTCTCCGAGAAGGTCGTGCAGGACGGCGCGGAGATCTACGCCGGCGAGGCCGACGAGGTCGACCAGACGACCACCGAGGACTGACCGCTCCGCGCCGCCCACAGTTTTTCCGTGCTCGCCGGCTACCGCCGGTGTGACCGTCCCGTCGACAGCTCCGGGGTTCGTGCTCGGCGCGCTCGTCGGCGCCGTCGCCACGGCCGCCGGCTCGTACTTCGTCTTCTGGCGGCGCCAGCGCGCGGCGACCCGCCGGCTCCGCGTCGCACTCACGCACGAACTCCGGTCGCTGGACTACGTCGACGACCTCGTCGAGGCGGGCGACTACGAGGGGGTGACGACGGCCGTCGACGTGCCGGTCGTCTACGAGGCGAACGCCGACGATCTCGGCCGGCTCTCGGAGCGCGAGGTCGGTGCGCTCGTCGAGTTCTACGCGAGCCTCTACTGGCTCCGGGACCTCGAAGACCCGGAGGACAAGAAAGCCCGCATCGACGACGTCGTGGCCAAACGCCAGACGGCACTGGACGCCGTCGAGAACGGGTAGGAGTGGGCAGGCGACGTTCGGACTCTGCGGCGCTACTCGGGCTTGAGACCGCCGTCCTGCACGCGCATCACGGCCTCGCCGTCCGCGAGGTTCGGCGCGTCGACGAGCTTCACGATGCGCTTGTCGTTCTTGGACTTCCGGAGGTACATCCGGAACGTGGACTTGTGGCCGAGGATGTTGCCACCGATGGGCTTGGTCGGGTCACCGAAGAACGCGTCCGGGTTCGACTGCACCTGGTTGGTGACGACGACGGCGGCGTTGTAGAGGTTCCCGACCTTCTCGAGGTCGTGGAGGTGCTTGTTGAGCTTCTGCTGTCGGTCGGCGAGTTCGCCGCGGCCGACGTACTCGGCGCGGAAGTGTGCGGTCAGGGAGTCCACGACGAGGGTTCGTACCGGCCAGTCGCTGTCCTCGTACTCGCTGGCGATGTCGCTGGCCTTCTCGGCGAGCAGCATCTGGTGGTTGGAGTTGAAGCCCTTCGCGACGTGGATCTTGTCGAGGAACGCCTCGACGAGCTCCGTGAGGGCCTCGTCGTCGTCGACGCTCCCCTCGACCTCGTGGGCCTCCATCGCGGCCTCGAGTTTCTCCTCGGGGAGGCCACGTACCATGTCGTCGATGCGCTCCGGGCGGAACGTGTCCTCGGAGTCGATGAAGACGGCGCGGCCGTGGAGGCCGCCGTGCTCGGTGGGGAGCTGGACGTTCACCGCGAGCTGGTGGGTGACCTGGGATTTCCCGGCGCCGAACTCGCCGTACACCTCGGTGATGGACTGTGTCTCGACGCCACCGCCGAGGAGGTCGTCGACCTCGGGGATGTTCCACGTGAGCTTCCCGATCTCCTCGCGGCGCTCGAGGACGGTCGAGCCCGTCTCGAAGCCGCCGACGTCGGCGGCGTCGCGGGCGGCCTGGATGACGTCGGCGGCGGTGCTCTCGCCGACGTCGGCGGTGTTCGACAGCTCGGCGCTGTTGGCGACGGCGAGACTCTGGAAGGAGTCGAAGCCGTTCTCGCGGAGTTTCTCTGCGGTCGCGGGCCCCACACCGGGGAGTTCCTCGAGGTCTGCTTCGGGCATGTACCTCCTGCTTGTGCGGGCCCACCCATAAAGCCTCGTATACACCAGACTGAAAGTGAAAATGGCGGGCGCCGGCGGGGCGCTGCCCGGTGCTGGTGGGTGCTCGTTACCGCCGCCGTCCAGTGAGCGGTGTCCCGAGGCCGTGACGGGGTACTTAACAGCCTCCGCGCGCTATCCGGGGGCATGACCGACGCAGGCAGTAGCTTCTGCCCGCAGTGTGGAGACCCCGTCGAGGCGGGCGGCGGGAGCGGCGCGACGCGCCGCGAGCAGTCGCTGTGCGACGCCTGCTACTTCGAGGACTTCGACCTCGTGGACGCTCCCGACACCATCGAGGTGATGGTGTGCGCGCGCTGCGGGGCCGTCCACCGCGGGAACCGCTGGGTGGACGTCGGCGCCGACGACTACGTCGACGTCGCCGTCGCGGAGACGACGGAGGCGCTGGGCGTCCACCTCGAGGCCGAGGACGTCGACTGGGAGGTCCGCCCGGAGAAACTCGACGACAACACCGTCCGGATGCACGCGACGTTCACGGGCGTCGTCCGGGACACCCACCGGACCGAGCAGGTCACCGTCACGGTGAAGGTGAGCCGCCAGACGTGCACGCGCTGTGGCCGCATCGCCGGGGAGTCGTACGCCTCGACAGTGCAGGTGCGGGCCGTGGGCCGGGACCCGACCAGCGAGGAGACCGAGCGAGCCACCGAGCTCGCCCACCGCATCGTCGGCGACCTCGAGGACACCGGCGACCGGGAGGCGTTCGTCACCGAGATATCGCCGGCCGAGTCCGGCATCGACATCAAGGTCTCCACGACGAAGATCGGGCTCAAGCTCGCCCGGAAGCTCGTCGAGGAGTTCGGCGGCGGCTTCGAGGACCACGAGACGCTCATCACGGAGGACGACGACGGCAACGAGGTCTACCGGGTGACGTACGCCGTCCGCCTCCCCGAGTTCACGCCCGGAGACGTCGTGGACCTCGCCGACGACGACGGCGGCCCGGTGCTCGTGCGGTCGAACCACGGCAACCTCAAGGGCGTCCGCGTGACCACGGGCGAACCCTACGAGGCCAGCTTCGAGGACGGCGACAGCCCGGACGCCCGCAAACTCGGCTCCGTCGAGGACGCCACGGAGGCGACCGTCGTCACGGCCGAGGACGACGCCTCCATCCAGATTCTCGACCCGGAGACCTACGAGGCCGAGACCGTGCCCCGGCCGGACTACGTCGACCCAGACGCGTCGACGGTGCCGGCGCTCAAATCCCGGGCCGGCCTCCACGTCCTCCCCGATGCGTAGCCTCGCCGTCGTCGTCCCGAAGCCCGACAGCCAGACCGTCATCGACGGCCTGGAGGCCGAGGGCGTCTACGACGACCGGCGGAAGGTACGGGAGCACGACGACGACCACGTCGAACTCCCGGTGACCGAGGAACCCGACGAGGTCCCGTTCGAGCGCGCCATCGCCCAGGACGACCCGGACCCCCGTGCCCCCGACCTCGGCGACCTGCTGCGGGAGCGCGGCTGGACCGACGCCGAACGCGACCGCGCGCCGTCCTCGTGGGCGGTGCTCGGCAGCGTGATTCTCGCGGACTTCACCGACTGCCCCCACCCCCACGAGGTCGGCGACGCGCTGCTGGACCTCCACGGCGAGGCAGACACCGTCCTCGACCGCGGCGACGGCGTCGACGGCGAACACCGCGAACCCGATGTCTCGGTCGTCGCGGGCGCCGGCGACACCGAGACCGTCCACGTCGAGCACGGCACCCGGTACGCGCTGGACCTCGCCGAGGTCATGTTCTCGCCCGGCAACAAGGCCGAGCGCGCCCGGATGGGCGACGCCGTCGAAGCCGACGAGCGCGTGCTGGACATGTTCGCCGGCGTCGGCTACTTCGCGCTCCCGATGGCGCGCGCCGGCGCTGCCGTCACAGCCGTCGAGAAGAACCCCACCGCCTTCCGGTTCCTCGTGGAGAACGCCCAGCTCAACGACGTCGCCGGGAATCTGGACGCCGTCCTCGGCGACTGCCGCGAGGTCGAGGCGTCGGCCGACCGCGTCGTTATGGGCTACTACGACGCGCTCGGCGGCCCGGTCGCGGGCGAGGACCCCGGCTACCTCGCCGCCGCCCTCGACGCCCTCGAACCCGGCGGCACCGTCCACGTCCACGCCGCCGTCCCCGAGGCCGAACTCTGGGACCGCCCGCTCGGCCGCCTGCGCGAGGGCTGCGAGCGCGCCGGCCGCGAAGTCGAGGTGCTGGACCGGCGCCGCGTGAAGTCACACAGCGAGGGCGTCTTCCACGTCGTCCTCGACGCCCGCGTGGACTGACCACGTTGGGGTGGTCGCTCTCGACGCCCGCGTGGACTGACCACGTTGGGGTGGTCGCTCTCGACGCCCGGGTCGCCTAGTTCTCACGCTCGTCGTCGTCGTCGTCCGCGTCCCTGTCGCCGTCTTCGCTCCGGGGGACGACGCGGCCGTGGTAGACGAGGTGCGCGCCAGCTGCGAGGAACAGGAGGCCGAACCCGCGCACGCGCCACGCGGCCGTCCGCCCGGGGTCGAAGTCCACGTCCAGCACGACGCCGTACGCCGTCTCGCCGAGGTCCAGCAGCCGGGTCGCGCCCAGGAGGTGCAGCAGTCCCGCTGCCACCAGGCCGACGCCGAGCAGTCGCGTCCGGAGCATACCGGCGCTTCGGGCTCCCGGTCCGAAACCCCACCGGTACGCCTAACTCCCGGCAGCCACACCGCAACGGCATGGAGCGCAAGCAGTACCTCGCCATCGTCCTCACGGTCCTGATGCTCGGGTCGTCGGTCGCGTACGCCGTCTCGTTCTTCTAGCTACTACTCCGTGTTCCAGACGTCGGCGACCGGCGACCCCTTGCTCTCGCGGTCCTCGTAGTCCGTCGTCCGGCCGACGGGCGCCCCCCCGCCGGAGCCACCGCCGCCGCTTCTACCGCTACCACCGCTTTTGCTGCTGCTGCCACCGCTCCCGTCCGAACTGCTACTGCCGCCACCGCCACTCCTCGACCCGCTCCGGTCACCGCTGTCGGAGCGGTCGAACGTCTCGACCTGTTCGACGCTCGTGGTTGTCTCGCCGAGCGCGGCCTCGGGGTCGGCGGGCGGGAGGTCCGGCGTGCTCATGCGGTCGACCTGGTCGGCGAACCACGGCGGCATGTCGGTGCGGGCGCGCTCGAAGAGGTCGAGGATGCTCGCGTCGGCGACGTAGGTGGCGCCGTAGTCGTCGGGGGCGCGCACCACCCGGCCGCAGGCCTGAATGACGGTTCGGAGGGCGGTCCGGTAGTACCACGCCCACTGGCCGTCCGCGAGCCTCGCGGCCACGCGGGAGTCGTTCGTGTTGAGGAACGGCGCCTTGCACAGCACCTGCCAGCGCCCGAGGTCGTGAGCGAGGTCGAGGGCCTCCTCCATCTTCACGGAGACGAACACCTCGGGGGCGTCGCTGGCTTTCCAGCGCTCCAGTTCGGCGTCCCGGGTGTCCGAGTCGTGGGTCCGCACGCGGTCGCCGACGCCGACGTCGTCGAGGTGGGCCGCCAGCTTCTCCGCGATGTCGTAGCTGTGGGCGTGAACGATGCCCTTCTCGTCGGGGTGGTTCGCCATCGCGCGCACGACGGTCTCGGCGACCTTCGGCAGCGTCTGCTCGCGGTGCTCGTAGGTCATCTTCCCCTGCGTCACGTCGTACAGCGGCCGGTTCTCCACGGGGAAGGTGTGTTCGACGTCGACGAGCGCGACGTTCGACGGGTCGAGGCCGACGCTCCGGCAGAACGCCTCCTTGTTCAGAATCGTGGCCGAGAGCAGCGCGTGCCTGTTCGCGCGGTCCCAGACGGTGTGTTTGAGGTAGCGCTCCGGGTCCATCGGCTTGATGGTGACCGCCTCGGCGTCGGCGTCTCGCGGGCTCCGCCCGCTCGACCGTTCCGAGGCGCGTGGCGCCTCGCTGTCCACCACCCACGTCGTCGCCGACTCGGGGTCGCGGTAGTCCTCCACGAACCAGTTCAGCTCGGAGATGAGCTCCTGGAGCCGGTCCCGGCGAGCGACCTCCTCGGCGGTGAGCTCGTCCTGCCCGAGCAGGTCGTCTTTCGCGCCCTCGCAGACTCGAACGAGGTGTTCGGCGAAGTCCACGGTCCTGTCGGGGTCGCCGTCGAGGTCGTCCGGGACGCGGACGTCCTCCCAGACCGGCACCGTCCGGTCGTCGAGGTCGATGGTCGCGTACATCTCCGCCCACTCCGCGAGCCCGTGGGCCTCGTCGACGACGCAGACGTCGCGCTTCCTGAAGACCTCGCTGCCGGCGGTGCGCATGAAGTACGCCAGCGTCATCGCCGCGAAGTCCCGGGAGGACGCGATGGCGCGGTCGGAGAAGTACGGACAGCGGTGTTTCACCGCGCAGTCGTAGCCTCGCTCGCGAGCGCACGGCGCCCGGTCCACGGGCGTGGTCTCCTCGTCGGGCAGGATGCAGGTGTAGTTGGACTTCCCCCGGATGAGCTTGAAGTCCTCCAGCAGGTCGTCTTCGGCGACGTCGTCGAGCTGGCTCACCTGCGGCGTCGTGTAGTAGGCGCCGACGGCGTCGCTCGGGCTGGCGTCGGCAGCCCGCCGGGCGCACCCCATGATGGAGCGCGCGAGCAGGCTCTTCCCGCTCCCGGTGGGCGCCCGCACCAGCACCACGTCGTTCCCCGCCGCGAACGCGTCCCGGATGTCCGAAAGCGCCTGCTGCTGGGCGCCCCGGAACTCGGGGGCGGGGAACTCCCCGACGATGCGCTCGGGATTCACTGTCGGAGGCAGGCGGGCCGCGCGGAAAACGTCATCCCTTCAGCGCGTCCACGTCCGCCTCGACGGGGTCGTCGGGGAGTTCCTCGATGCAGTCGAAACAGAGGAAGTGCTCCGTGTCGTCGGCGAACTCCAGGGTCATGCCGCCGGTCCGGATCGGCTCGCTCGACCAGATGTTCGCGATGCCGCCGGCGAGCCGCACCTCGTCGCCGCAGGCGTCACAGACCTCGCTCATACCCCGAGTTGGGGCGCGCCGGCCAAACACTTTCGCCCGCAGGAGCGTTCGACCCTGCTTCGCACTTGTTCTGGAAGCCCCCGACGGGCTCCGGTCGGTGCGCTCGTTGCGCGCGCTCCCTTCGGTCGCGTGCTTTCGTCGCGCGCCTTCCCGGAGCCCGCCGCCCCCTTCCATTCCCGCCCGGTCTGATTGGCGCACTTGCGCTGACACCCGGCTGGTCAATGGGCAGAAACGTGCTCGTCGGCCACCCGGTATCGGGTGGACTTCGAAAGGGGCGGCGCGGTCGGTGAACCCGGCCGAAGTAAGCACCGCAGGGAGCATAGCGACCGAGGAGCGCAGGGAGGCCCGGGAGTCGAGCGCGCCGGGGCTTTCGTGGTTGTAGCGGAGTAGCCGGCTGATAATTGAACAGCGACAGCACCAGCCGGCGCTACAGTCAAAACGCCACACCACGAATCACCGCCCATGCAGGTCGACTGCGAGAACTGCGCCGGCTGCTGTGTGGACTGGCGCGCGCTCGCCGACACCGGCGTCGACCACGAGCGCCGCGGCCCGCAGGAACCCCTCGACGACACGTACAACCTCGTCCCCCTGACGCGGGACGACGTGCGGGCGTTCCTCGACGCCGGGCTCGGCGACGCGATGACGCCCCGGCTCTGGGAAGCCCGGGACGGCCCGAGCGTCGAGGTCGACGGCCGTGAGGTCGCCGCCATCCGCGGGAAGCCGGCGTTCTTCGTCGGCATCCGGAAGCCACCGAAGCCCGTCGCGCCGTTCGACACCGACGGTGCGTGGCTGCCCTCGTGTGCGTTCCTCGACCCCGAGACGCTGCAGTGTCGTATCCACGACAGCGACGTCTACCCCGAGGAGTGCGCCGAGTACCCCGGACACAACCTCGAACTCGACGTCGAGACCGAGTGCGAGCGCGTCGAGAACCACGTCGGCGGCGACAGGCTGCTCGACGACACGCCGCCCGAGGAACTCTCCGGGCTCCTGTTCGGGCCGCAGGCGGTCGGCCAGAAGGTGTTCGCGTACCCAGACCCCGGGGACCTGCCGGCGGGCATCGTCGACCGCCTGGAAGCCGGCGAGCTCACCGACGAGGACCGCGCGCGGTTCGTCGCCGTCGCCGCCGCCAGCGCCCCCGGCACGACCGCCGTCGAACCGACGAAGCGCGAGCAGGCCTACGAGACCGCAGTCGACGCCGACTCGTGGGTCGGGCGCGCCATCGACGACTGGGCCGAGCACGCCGATGGCGACGAGACGCCCGACCCCGAGCTCGCCGACACGGTCGAAGCGGCGAGAGGCGCGCCCCGGACGCCCGGCTGGGGCTGACAGCGCGCCGCCACCGGCGGCTTGCCGGGCAGACTACGACCGCACGGACGCCCGGAGCGCCGCCGCCGCAATCTCCGCTCCGCAGGCCGCTGTCCCGGCGAGACAGTCAAGCGTCTGCAGCAGGCACGGCGCGTCGTGCCGGCTCCGCTCGATCAGCGCCCGCCGCACGCTCTCGGCATCCGAGTTCACCGTCGTCGCAAGTGCGCGAGCGCCGTGAGCCGCGTCCGGGTCGCCGTCGTCGACTAGAGCGCTGGTGGCGTCGTCGACGACCTGCCGGGCGTCGTCACCGATTCCCCGCAGTTCCGTCACGGCGTCGGCCGCGACCGACCCGCGCGCAGCGTCGGCGTGCCGGGCGACCGCGGCCGCGTGCTCCGCGACTCGTTCGAGCTGTCGGGCGACCGTGGCGTACTCGGCGAGTCGCACCCGTGAGACCCCGAGGTCGTCGAGCACCTGTCGGTCGGCGAGCCCGCGGTTCGCGTAGCGCTCGACCAGCCGCGCGAGCCGGTCGACCTCCCCGAGCCGGTCGCGGACCCGCGCGGGCCGGTCGCCGTGGTCGACGCCGCCGTCTGCCGCTGCCACAGCGGACAGCGAGCTGACCGCCGAGTCGTGTGTCGATAGCGCCGTGAACCGCAACTGCCGGATGGACTGCCGGACGGAGACGTCGTCCGCGTCCAGTAGCCCCCGGACGGTCACGCTGTCCTCGGTCCCCTCGGTGACGCCGACGCCGCTCAGGGTGCGCGCCCGGTCGACGACCGCCCGCCGCTGGCCGTCGTCGAGGCCGCCGGCGGTCCGTATCTCGATTCGCCTGTAGCCGGCCACGTACGCCGCGTCGAGGCTACGCTCGGCCGCCGCCGGCGACGCCGCTGCCTCGTCGCTGTCGGGGAGGTCGACGACGGTCGCCGCGAGGTCGCTGTCCTCGCCGTCGGCCCACCGTACGACCAGCGACCCGTCGCTGTGCGGGTAGAGGTAGGCCGTGTCGCCCGCGCCGACGTCGTGCTCGTTCGCCCAGTGTACGGGAATCGAGACCGTGTACGTGCCGCCGCCGACCTGCTGGACTTTCCTCGTCTCCATCTCAGTACACCAGCCGGGGGTCGTTCTCGACGAGGTACAGCGTCCGCGCGGCGACGTTCACCGCGTGGTCGGCAACCCGTTCGAGGTCCCGGACGGTGAGCAACAGCGTCGACACGTCGTCGAGGACGGCTTCGGCATCCCACGGCCCCTCGCTGGCGGCACCACGTTCCACGAGGTCCCGGACGACGCGGTCGTTCGCGCGCTGGCAGAGCGCGTCGACCTCGTCGTCCCGGTTCGCGATGCGCTGGCAGGCGGCCGCGTCGCCGCCGGCGTACGCGGCCAGCGCGTCCGCGAACAGGTCGCGCGCCGCCGTCCCGATGGCCGCGAGGTCGACGTCGGCGACGTGCTCGTCGCCCGCTGCCAGCGCGTACGAGGCGAGGTTCGCGGCGAGGTCGCCGACGCGCTCGACGTCGGTCAGAATCTTGAACGACGCCGCGACGACGCGGAGGTCGCCGGCGACCGGCTGCTGGAGCGCGAACAGTTCGATGCAGTCGGCCTCCAGGTCGAGGTAGCGCTCGTTCACCTCGTTGTCGCCGTCCACGACCGCCGCTGCGACCTCGTCGCCGCCGTCGCCCGTCAACGCCGCGAGCGCGTCGTCGAGCCGGGACACCACCAGCTCGCCGAGCGCCACCACGTCGGCCCGCAGGTCCTCGAGTGCGTTCTGGAATGCATCACGTGGCACGAGAATCACCCGAACTTGCCGGTGATGTAGTCCTCGACGCGCTGGCTCTCCGGGCTCTCGAAGACCTGGTCGGTGTCACCGTACTCGACGAGCTCGCCGCCCGTGAGGAAGACCGCCGTCTGGTCGCTGATGCGGGCGGCCTGCTGCATGTTGTGCGTGACGACGACGACCGTGTAGTCCTCGGCGAGTTCCCCGATGAGGTCCTCGATTTTCGCCGTCGCGATGGGGTCGAGAGCCGACGCGGGCTCGTCCATCAACAGCACGTCGGGGTCGACGGCGAGCGCGCGAGCGATGCAGAGGCGCTGTTGCTGGCCGCCCGAGAGGCCGAGCGCGTTGTCCTCGAGGCGGTCGGCGACCTCCTCGTAGAGCGCTGCGTCCCGGAGACACTGCTCTACGAGCGCTTCCTCGGCTTCGGCGTCGTCGCGCCCGAGCAGGCGACTGAGCAGGCTCGTGTCGAGGTCGCCGTGCTTCCGCGGGCCGTAGGAGACGTTCTCCCGGATAGACTTCGGGAACGGGTTCGGCGCCTGGAACACCATCCCGACGCGCTTCCGGAGCTCCACCAGGTCGACGCCGTCCTGGTATATCTCCTCGCCGCCGACCTCGACGGAGCCGTCGATGCGCGCGGCCTTGATGCGGTCGTTCATCCGGTTCAGGCACCGGAGGAACGTCGACTTCCCGCAGCCCGACGGCCCGATGAGCGCGGTCACGCTCTCCTCGGGGATGTCCATGGAGACGTCCTTCAGGGCGTGGTCGTCGCCGTAGTGGACGTTCAGGTCCTCGACGGCGACGGCGGGCTCGCCCGTGACGTCGTAGGTGCGCCACGACTCGCGGACGGTCTCCTCGGTCTCGCCGGTCGTCGTGGTCGATGCTGGTGCCGGGGTCGACTGGTGGCTGACGTCTGCGTTACTCATTGTACAGTTTGTTGCGGAAGTACAGTCTGCTGGCGATGCCGACGGCGTACAGGCCGAGTACGACGACGAGGAGCACGAGCGCGGTCCCCCAGCCGAAGTCCTGGACGGTGAAGGGGGCGCCCTGTCCGGGCAGCCGCCCGCTCGTGATCGAGGTGTAGAGCTGGTAGGGGAGCGCGCTGCCGGCGTCCAGTAGCGCGGTGTTGGAGACGAACGGCGGCGAGCTCGTGAACTGGAACGACGACAGGACGTTCGGGTTCTGGCTCGCGAAGGGGGGGCCGCCGTAGACCAGCAGCAGCGGTGCCGTCTCACCCGCGATACGGCCGACGCCGAGGATGACGCCCGTGATGACGCCCGGCATCGCGGCCGGGAGCACGGCGCTCCTGATGGTCTGCCACTGGGTCACACCGAGCGCGGCGCTGGCGTCCCGGTACTCGTCCGGGACGGCCTTGATGGACTCGTAGCTCGTGATGACGACCAGCGGCAGCAGCATGAAGCCGAGCACGAGCTGACCCGACAGCAGGGACTTCCCGCCGCCGAACCGGGGCACGAGGAACGCCAGCCCGAACAGCCCGAAGACGATGCTCGGCGTGCTCCAGAGGCCGTTCGTCGCGACCTCGACGAGCTGCCGGAACAGCCGGCTCTCGGTGTACTCCGCGAGGAAGATGGCGGCCGCGAGCCCGAGCGGGATAGCGAACAGCATCGCGCCGACCACGAGCCAGAGCGTCCCGAGGATGGCGGGCGCGAGCCCCGGCACGTCGACATAGAGGCTCTGGGAGACGTTCGTCACGAACGGGACCTGTACGTCGACGAACGGAAGCGACCAGTCCGGCAGCGCCACGCCGAACAGCGCCCCGGGCAGGTCGAGGTGGCCGTCGAGGCCGAACTGGGCGTTCGTGAGCGCCGTCTCCAGCCCGTTTTTCACGATGAAGCCGACGAGCAAGGTGAGGACGCCGAGCATCCCGAACACGCTCAGCCGAATCAGGTAGAACGCGCCGGCCTCGCGGCCCTGCGTGCCGAAGCCCGCTCGGGCCTTCGCGGCGCTCCACGAGCCGACCAGCGACCCGGCGATGGTCACCACGGGGACCATCACGGACCCGACGAAGGTCGCCGAGACGTCGTTCGGCGACCACGACCACCCGAGGCCGAGGGTGTCGGTGACGAGCAACGCGCCGACGAGCGCGAGGAACAGCGCCGCCGGGAGCGTCGACCCGACGTCCTCTCGAGGCACGACCGCGAGGGCGGCGGCGGCTACACCAGTCGCGACCGCGACGGCGAGCCAGCCGACGGTCCCCATTCCGAGCGTCTGGGACGCCACCAGTCCACCGGTGACGAAGCCGATGCCGCCGAACAGCGAGCCGGCGACGAGGCCGGCCGACGCGGACGGCGACGCGGACACGTGACCGAGCCGAGAGGCGACGCCGACGCCGGCGATGCCGGCGGCCATCGCGAGCAACAGCACGCCGAACAGCGTGAAGAGGTCCACGCCGAGCACGGGCGTGCGCTCGCCGACCCACTGGAACAGCACGGCCCAGCTCGCGAGGAACAGCACTGCGCCGACCGCCATCACGCCCGTCGAGACGTACTCGCGGAGCGTCGTCTCCCCCGCGACGAGCGCGTGCCGGGTGACCGTGCTCATCGGTCACCACCGTACTTGCTCCGCATCCGGGCCTGAATCAGCTGCGCGGTGACACTCAGGACGAGCACCATCGCGAACAGCACGACGCCGGCCGCGAACAGCCCCTCGATGTGGCGGCCCGTGGCGTTCCCGCCCTCGAAGGCGATGACGGTCGTCAGCGTCTCGCCGACGCCGCCGAACACGTCGTAGACTGGGTCGGCGAAACCCTTCGTGTGCGGAATCATCACCGTCGCCGCCATCGTCTCGCCCATCGCGCGCCCCACGCCCAGCAGGACGGCGGCGGACACGCCGGAGAACGCCGACGGGACGGTGACGCTCTTCATCGTCTGCCAGTTCGTCGTCCCGACGGCCAGCGCGCCGCTCTTCATCGCTTCGGGGACCGTCGACAGCGCGTCTTCGGCGACCGACACGATGGTCGGCAGCGCCATGATGCCGATCATGACCCCGACCGTGAAGTAGTTCCCAATCGTCGACGTCTGGAACGCCTCGTAGAAGAACCGGTTCACGATGACGAACCCGATGAAGCCGTACGTGATGGACGGAATCCCCGCCATCAGCTCGATGCCCGGCTTCACGACCTCCCGGGTGGTCTCGGACGCGATTTCGCTGATGTAGAGCGCGCCGGCGATGCCCAGCGGCGCGGCGACGACCGTCGCGATGGCCGTCGTCACCATCGTCCCGACGATCATCGGCGCGAGCGACCACGGCGTGGTCTTCGCGGGCTTCCACAGCGGCTCCTCGGTCCGGTACAGTGCCTCTAGTCCCATCTGTTCGAACGCCGGCCACGCTCGCACGACCAGGAACGCCACGATGAGCCCGAGGACGGCGACCGTGGCGACGGTCATGACGAACGTCAGGCCGCGCGCGACGGTCGCCTGGTATCTGACCCAGCCGACCACGGTCAACACGAGGAACGCCGCCACCGGGACGACGGTCCAGCGTGACTGCTGGTAGAACAGGACGAACGCCACCACCAGTGACAGCGCGGTCACCGCCAGCAGGACCAGCGCGGCGTCCTCGTTCCGGGACCGGTACTGTTCGAACCGCTCGACGATTCTGGATGCCATGTGTGTTGTGTTCGGTGTATCGAAGGCGGACCGCAGGTGGATGACAGGTCGACAGTCGGCGGACCGCGGGCTACTCGTACTTGCTCGCGGCGACCTTCTCGC
The DNA here is from genome assembly GCF_021729015.1 of Halobacterium rubrum. GTDB lineage: Archaea > Halobacteriota > Halobacteria > Halobacteriales > Halobacteriaceae > Halobacterium > Halobacterium rubrum. The sequence goes on along the minus strand of NZ_JAJQQZ010000001.1, from coordinate 19,532 downwards.
GCTGGGTCTCGAGTCGGCCGTCGGGCAGCGCGAAGTAGTTGTTCGACTCCACGAAGAACTCCTGGCCGAAGTCCGACAGCAGGAAGTTGATGAAGGCAGCCTCTTGGCGGCTCGTGTCCTCCCACGTGTAGCAGTGGAGGTCGCGCGCCAGCGGGTACTCCTTGGAGCCGAGGTTCTTCCCGTACTCGTAGAGCGTGCCGTCGATTTCGAGGCCGATGGGCGGCACCTGGCCGTCCGGCTGCACGAACGCGAGCGCGATGTACGCGATGGCGTTGTCGGCCGTCGCGACGGCCTGCTGGAGCTGCTGGTTCTTCCCGTAGCGCTGGTCCGGCGAGATGGACGCCTCGGCGTCGCCCATGACGTTCACGAGGAACGCCGTGTTCGTCCCCGAACCCGGTGCGCGACCGAGCGCGAGAATCTCCTTGTCCGGGCCGCCGAGCTCCTGCCAGTTCGTGATCTCCTGGCGGTAGATCTTGCGCAGTTCCTCGATGGTGATGTCGGTGACGCCGGCGTCCTTGATCTCCTTGGAGACGACGATGGGCTGGCCGTCGACGCCGACGACGTGGTCGACGAACTTGTCGAGCTCCTCGTCGGAGACGTCGCTGCCGGCGAGTTCCGCCTCCGCCGTGGAGCTGGCGTCACCGATATCGATGCGTTCCTCCATGACGCCCTCGATGCCGGTCCCGGAGTGTGAGAGCGCGATACTGATGCGGAACGGGGGCACGGAGCGCTCGCCGGACTCCGTCCAGCCGTACTGGGTGGCGAAGTAGTCGGCGAGACGCATGTCGGTGCCGTACTCGTCGGCCCACTCCTGCGGGAAGTAGTCCTCGTCGCCGGGCTCCGGGTTGGAGTTCCAGTACGAGGCGCCCGTGTTCGCGATGGGGAACACCGTCGAGGACCCGTCGCCGACCAGGGTGTCCGTCGCGACCTGCGAGGCCTGCTCGTCGCCGCTCGTCGTCTCCTGGTTGTCGGCCGTCGCCGCTGCCGTCGTCGATTCCCCGTCGTCTCCGCCGTCACCGCCGTCTCCCCCGTCGCCGCTGCTCGAACAGCCCGCGACGGCCGCGATGCCTGCGGCGCCCGTCGCCGCGACGAACTTCCGACGCGATACGATGTCGGCCAGCCGGTCTGGGTCTGATGCCATCGACTGGACACGGGCCAGCTGACACTAAACCGGTTTATAATAGGGGTACGTGCCGGATTTTGGGGGGTTGTAGGAGAATGATTGCTATATAGGAACGCTCCCCGGACCCGGCGCGCTCCCGGTGGCGAACGACCGGGGACGACACTTAACCCCGCGCCGGCCGTTGGTAGCGGCGTGCACGTACTCGTCACGGGCGCGACCGGCTTCGTCGGCGGCCGGCTCGCTCCCGAACTCGTCGCCGCCGGCCACGACGTCAGGGCGCTCGTCCGCGACGCCTCGGGGTACGACCCGCCCGAGGGCGTCGAGGTCGTGGAGGGCGACCTGCTGGACCCCGAGTCGCTGTCGGGCGTCTTCGAGGGTGTCGACGCCGCCTACTATCTCGTCCACTCGATGCGCGCCGGCGAGGACTTCGCCGAACGGGACCGCCGCGCGGCCCGGAACTTCGCCGCCGGCGCCGACGCGGCGGGCGTCGACCGCGTGGTCTACCTCGGCGGGCTCGGCGAGGAGGGCGCCGACCTGTCCGAACACCTCGAGTCGCGCCGCGAGGTCGAGGCGGTGCTGGCCGACGCCGCGTTCGACCTGACGACGCTGCGGGCGGCCGTCGTGGTCGGCGAGGGGAGCACGAGCTTCGAGCTCGTCTTCCAGCTCGTCGACCGGCTGCCGGTGATGGTGACGCCACAGTGGGTGCGGACGCCCTGCCAGCCAATCGCGGCCCGGGACGTGGTCGCGTACCTCGTCGGCGTCCTCGACGTCCCCGAGACGGCCGGCGGGACCTACGAGGTCGGCGGGCCGGACGTCCTCTCCTACCAGGAGATGCTGGAGCGCACTGCCGCGCTGGCCGGCCGCCGGCTGTACATCTTCCCGGTGCCCGTGCTGTCACCGACGCTGTCGACGTACTGGGTGGACCTCGTGACGGACGTCCCGCGCAGCGTCGCCCACCCCCTGATTCACGGCCTGAAGAACCCCGTCGTCGTCACCGACGACAGCATCCGCGACCTCGTAGACGTGGACCTGACACCGTTCGACGACGCGGCCGCGCAGGCGCTGCGGGACCGCGGGGTGGCCGTCGATGGCTGACGGGAGCGGCGGCAGTGGCGGCTCCGGCGGCGGTAGCGCGCCCGGCGGTGACGCTGGCGGCGGGGCCGAGTACAGCGAGTTCGACCCAGCGAGCGCGGGGACCGGTGTCGCGGGCGGCGTCTACGGCGAGACGTGGGTGTACGAGAGCATCGTCGGCGCCGTCCCCGGCGTCGACATCTCCGACCGGCTGGCGGTGCTCGTGCAGTTCGTGCTGTTCGAGGCGGGCCTGCTCGTGATGGCCGCCGTCTACGACCTGCCGGGCGCGATTCTGCCGGGGACGGCGGCAGTGCTGGTGGCGGCGGCCGGCAGCGCGTTCATGCTCGACATCGGCTCTCGCGCCCGGGGACCGGGCGTCCCGCCGCGGTACCGCCAACTCCTGTTCGCGTCCAGCATCGAGGTCGTGCTGGGGGTGGTGTCGTACGTCCTGCTGTTGACGTACCTGTTCGTCTGGGACCCGCGGGACGGCGCAACGCTGTTCGTCTCACTGCTCGGGGAGCAGCCGCCCGTGTTGCCGTCGGCGCTCGCGTTGCTCGTGCTGTGGGACGTCTGCTACCGCATCGGGACGGGCTGGTGGGCGGCCGTCGTGGCGCTGTGGCGGTCGCTGACGCAGGACCTGCACCCGGCGGCCGCGACCAGAATGGCCGCCGTGGACGTCCGCACACTCGGGTTCGGTGTGCTGCAGGCGGTTCTGGTCCCCTTCGTCTGGGGACACCCGTTCCTGGTCGCGGCCGTGTCTGGACACGTGCTGGCGGTGGCGGTGGTGACGAGCGTGTCGCTGTATCTCCTCAGGAAGTAGTCAGTTCTTCATCTGCTCGAACTGGTCGAGCAGCTCCTCCGTGGAGTCTCCGGAGTCGAACTCGACGGACCCCTCGTACGTGGACCGCGTGTCGTCGTCCGAGACTTCGACGCTGTGTTTCGATTCCCGCCGTTCGTGTTCGTCTTCGTCATAGGCACCCATTGACATGACAACTACACACACGGTAGTAGTCAGTTGTCCAATATCAAACTAACGGAGGATTCGACCCGGTCCCACCGGACTGGGCGGGTCAGAACGAGACCGGTTCGGTGGTGCCGACGCCCATCGGGTCCGGGTCGCGGTCGCTGTAGCCGACGCGGCCGACGGCGTCGGCGGGGAGTGCGCCGTAGACCGCGAACGTGGCGTCGGTCGCGGACGCGAACTGGTCGGCGCCCGTGCGGGCGATGACCGTCCGGAGATCCTCGCCGCCCGCGTCGTCGAGTTCGATGTCCCCGCAGGCTGCCGCGAGCGCTGCCGCGCTGGTCGGGTACTCCTGGTCGCGTAGCACGTCTGCGGTCTCTTTGAACGTCATCACGTCTGTGGTCGCTGGCTCCATGCAAGAGTGTTCTGCATCAACAATAATGATAGTTATAGGGCCCTTAGTCACGCCCCCGCCCGACGCCCGGTACCGGGGGGCTTAGGTGGCGGGCCGCCCGCGCTCCCGTATGGTCTACGCGGACCTCCACGTCCACACCACCAACTCCGACGGCACCCTCACGGTCGACGAGGTGCCCAGCGCCGCTCGCGACGCCGGCGTCTCGGCGGTGGCGGTCACCGACCACGACCGCCTCCACCCTGACCTCGATGCGCCCGTCGCCGAACGCGACGGCGTCGAAGTCGTCCACGGCATCGAACTCCGGGTCGACGCCGGCGACCAGCGCGTCGACCTCCTCGGGTACGGCGTCCGCCGCACCGACGCGCTCGTCGCCGAGTGCGAGCGCATCCAGCGCGACCGCCGCGAGCGCGGCCGCCGCATCATCGAGAACGTCGAGGCCGAACTCGGCGTCGGCCTCCCGCTGGAACCCCGGGAGGGGCTGGGCCGCCCGCACATCGCGCGCGCCGTCGTCGACCACGCCGACACGGACTACGAGGCGATGGACGGCGTCTTCGCCGACCTCATCGCCGACGACGGTCCCTGCTTCGTCGCCCGCGACGTCCCCGACTTCGAGACAGGCGTCGACCTCCTCGCCGACGCCTGCGGTCTCGTCGGCCTCGCCCACCCGCTGCGGTACGACGACCCCGAGAGCGCGCTCGCGCTCTGCGCCGACCTCGACGCCGTCGAAGCCCACTACCCCTACGACCGCCCCGTCGGCCGCGACCCCGACGACGCCGACGGCGACGGCGCCGCCCTCGTCGCGGCCGCAATCGAGACCCACGACCTCCTCGCGACCGGCGGCACCGACGCCCACGAGCGCACGCTCGGCACGGCGGGCCTCGACCGCGACCAGTACGACGCCGTCCGCCAGCACCTCCCCACGGAGTAGCGGCAATCCGCGCGACACGGTACCATTCGTGCCCCTGCCGTGAGGTTCACGAGGCTCCGGCCCCAACCGACGCGTATGCAGTGTCACTACTGCGACCGGAGCGCCGACCTGACCGTCGAGAAAGGCGGCCTGAAGGTCGGCGTCTGCGAGGAGCACTTCCAGGAGCGCCTCGACGACATCTCCGACAGCGAGACCCTCGAGCAGCTCCGAGACCAGCTCGAGATCGACCGGTCGTAACGCGCCCCGCTTTCGCCCCACTTTTACCCCGCTCGTTCGACGACGTTCGGCTACCGAGTCAAAGACACACAGCCACCGGCTCGCCGTCAGACAGTGCCGCTCCGAGAAACAGCGCCGGTCCGAGAACAGCGCCGGCTACGTCCGGCCGGCGTCGACGTCGATGGCGTCGACCGGACAGACGTCCACGCACAGCATGCAGTCGATGCACTGGCTCTCGTTGGCCGGGTCGGCCTTGAGCTCGGACTCCGGGTGGTCGGGGGTGTCGACCCACTCGAAGACGTCGACGGGACAGTCCTCCACGCAGGCGCCGTCCCCCAGACAGATGTCGAAGTCGACCGCGACGTGCGTGCCGTGAATCCCCAGCTTCTCGGGCTCCTCCACCGGCCCCCAGACGTCGTGGCCCTGGTGGGAGTCCACCTGCTCGCGGTTCTCCGTGAACTGCGGGTCGATTGCCATACCACTGCTCTGCGCGCTGGCTGTATGAAACCCTCGGGGAACGACTTCGGCTAGGCCTCATTTGGGTTTCTGGTGGTTGTGGGGCTGCTACAGGTTTGTTCTCTGACTTGGACGCCTCGAAAGCCCCGAGGCGCTGGGCTCGGTGCGCTCGCTGCGCGCTTCACTCGCTACGCTCGCTCCAGTGCTTGCGTCGCGCGCCTTCGCCCAGCGCCTCGCCCCTTTCGATTTCCCCACCCCGCTACCGGCTGTGGAATCAGACGGTTTCTGCCGGCTGGCCAGCCGGTAGTGGGTGGACTGAAAGGGGCGGCTGGCCGAACGCAGGCGGCCGACGTAAGCACGCGACCGAAGGGAGCGCGCAGCGAGGGTCACGTGAGCGCAGCGAACGTGACCTCGGAAGACGAGCGTAGCGAGTCTTCCGGTGCCCCCGAGTTCGGCCAGCCGGGGCTTTCTGGGTCCCGAAGGAGGCCGGGAGGACGCTGAGGCCTAGAACTCCCGAGGGCTTATGCGCGCGCCGAACGGAATCCAGACGTATGCGGAAAGTGCGTCTGGACGACCTCGACTCCCGGATGGGGCCGGCTGCCCGCAGCCTCCCGCTGACCGACGCGCTGGGGCTGGCCGACGCCGCGATGAACTTCTACGAGCTCGAACCCGGAGACAGCTTCGCGTACGGGTTCCACGCTCACGCCGAGCAGGAGGAGGTGTTCTACGTGCTCGACGGCGAGGTGACGTTCCGGACGCTGGACGAGGACGTCACCGTCGAGGCGGGGGAGCTCGCGCGGTTCGGGCCGGGCGAGTTCCAGCAGGGCGTCAACGAGGGCGACGAGCCCGTACGCGCGCTCGCCGTCGGCGCGCCGCAGGACGCCGGCGAGACCGAAATCCTCCGCGAGTGTCCGGACTGCGGGGGCGAGACGACACAGGAGCTCTCGCTCGCCGACGACCACTCCGAGATTCGCGCGGTCTGTGAGTCCTGCGGGACTGTGACGGGGCGCTTCGACTGACCATGCCCGAGCCAGACCACCCGCCGCGGCTGGTGTTCGACGACGACTGCGGGTTCTGCACGTGGTGTGCGAACTTCGCGGCGCGCCACGGTGACGTGGAGCTCGTCGGGTTCACGGAGCTGTCCCCCGACCAGGTCGCGCGGCTGCCCGACGACTACGAGGACTGCGCGCACCTCCTCACCGACGACGCCGTCTACTCGTGTGGGGCGGCCATCGAGCGCACGCTCGAACACGACTTCCCGGAACTCCGGCCGGTGTTCGCCGCGCTCGGGGCGGTGCCGGGGTACGCAGTGGTGCGGGAGCGCCTCTACCGCTGGGGGGCGGACAACCGGGTCACGCTCGGGAAGCTCGCCCGCGACGACCCGCCGGCGCGGGAGTAGTCAGCAGTCGTCGAGCACCGGCCGGCGCCGTCGGACGTACCCCATCGCCGCCTCGTGCCAGTCGTCGCCGACGGCGGGAATCTTGGGAACTGGGACGCTCGTCCGCTCGCCGACGAACCGGGTCACGCGCCCCTCGACGCCTGCTCCCCCGGTCGGCCCGGTGTCGCGCTTGCAGACCGCCGGCTGGCCGTCGACGGTGACCTCGTGGGGCGGCACGCCGTGGAGCTGTCGCTGGACGCTGTACGACTCGAACTGCGACACGAGCGCGTGGTGGGGTTCCATGGATACTCCGCCACGTGTCGTGTGGCGGCCGGCCACTGGCGGCGGCGAGCCCACACGGTGCTGCCGCTGTGGCCGCGAGAATCCGCCGAGTGGCGCCTGCCGCCGGCTTCAGCGTTGTGGTGGTGCTCCCGCTCCTACTCGCTGGCTCCCCGGACGTCCACGGAGAGCACGTCGGCGGCCGTGGTGACGTAGTCGACGCCGTCGAGGTAGTTGACGAGCGCGTCGGCGCCGGCGACGTCCTCGATGCTGACCGACCCTGCGCCGAGCAGCGCCGCGAACACGCCCGACCACGCCGGCTCCGGCACGCGGTCGGTGACAGTTACGACCTGGGCGTCGTTCCCCGGGTCGGCGGGGTCCAGCGAGAGCATGTGGTGGGCGGCGTGGTCGCCGACGGACACCCGAATCCGGTACGTGGCGTCGTCGGTGCGGAGGTAGGACTGGGACTGGAACGGCTCGGCGCCGGGCGGCCGCTGCTCGTGTGGACCGACTGTGTGCGTCCCGCTCGCCAGCAACTGGTCGGCGAACGCCTGTTCGCCCTCGCTGAGGTCCGGGTACCGGAGCACGTCGTCGCCACGCTCGGGCGCGTCCGCGTCGTCGACGGACACGAGCTCGTAGCGGTAGGCCGTCTCCGCCGCGAACTCCGCGAACGACGCGCTCGGGGCGTAGGTCTCGTCCTCGAACGCGACGTACTCGAACGCGCCGAGCGCCAGCGTCGCGTTCCGCCCGGGCCCGCTGCCGCCGCGGTCGAGGTCGACCCGGCCGTCGGTCTGTGTGGCGTCGACGACCAGCTGGTGGAGGTCCGGCTCGGACACTGCCACCGTTGCGCCGTCGGGCACGTCGGCCGGCACTATCGCCTCGCCCGCGAGCCGCAGCCCGCCGTCGCCGGTGTCGTCCCCACTGCTGCCGTCGCTGTGGGTGGTGTCGGTCGCGTCGCCACCGCTCCCGCTCGCGCAACCGGCGAGCGCCGCGACCGCCGCGGCGCCTGCCGCCCGGACGAACCGCCTGCGAGAGGCCATACCGGGCGTTCCGGACGCCGCTGTAAGTGTCTTTTCTGCGGTCCCGACTTCTTGTAACGACCGCCGCCGCGCGCTACTGGACGGTCTCGTTCACCGTGGCGTCGGCGACGGTCGTGGCGGTGACGACGTAGTCGATGCCGTCGAGGTAGTCGACGAGCGCCGCGCTGCTGGGAAGGTCCTCGACACCGACGCTCCCGGGGCCGAGGCCCTCCTGCAGGACGTCACTCCAGTCGGCCGCAGGGCGTTCGTCGAGCACTGTCACGACCTGCGCGTCGTCGCCGGGGTTCGCGGTATCCAGTTCCAGCATGTGGTGTGCTGGTGGGTCGCCGACGGTGATCTGGATGCGGTACGTCTGGCCGTCCGCGCGAAAGAACTCACTCCCGACGATTGCCCCGACTTCCTCGGGTCGCCGTTCGTGGCGGCCGACAGAGAGTGACCCGTCCGCGAGCATCTCGTCGGCGACCGCCTGCTCGCGGTCGCTCAGCGACTCGTACGTGGTGACGTCGGCGTCAGCGCCGACCTCGTCGCCGTCCACGGCGAGCAGCGAGAACTTCGCGGTGGACTCCTCGCCGAACCCGGCGAACGACGCCGTCGACTCGTACGTCTGGTCCTCGAACTCGACGTAGTCGAAGCCGCCGAGCGTGAGGGACTCGTCGCCGTCGGCGCTCCCGGTCGTCTGCAGGTCGACGCGGCCGTCAGCTTCGGCGGCGTTCGCGACGAGTTCGTGGAGAGGCGGACTGGTGACGCCGACAGTCGCACCGTCCGGGATTGACGAAGGCGTGACGGGTTCGGCGTCCAGTCTCGGCTCGCCGGCGCCCGAGGATTCGGGCTGTGTGGTGGTGTTCCGGGAGGAGGGGAGCGCTGACTGGCAGCCGGCGAGCACCGCCAGCGAAGCGGCGCCGGCGCCGTCCCGGAGGAGGGCTCTGCGCGTGGGCATGCCTCCGGGTTCCGGCGGTCGGGGTAAGTGTCTTGTCGGGACTGAAGCGAGGACTCCGGTCTACTGGTAGGCCTGCATGCCGGTGAGGTCCTCGCCGAGAATCAGCGTGTGGATGTCGTGGGTGCCCTCGTACGTGTAGACGGTCTCCATGTTCGCCATGTGGCGCATCGGCGAGTAGTCCACCGTGATGCCGTTCCCGCCGAGCATCTCGCGGGCGATGCGGGACTGGTCCCGCGCCATCCGGACGTTGTTGCGTTTGGCCATCGAGACGTGCTGGGGGCGGAGGTCGCCGCGCTCCTTGAGCTCGGCGAGCCGGTGGGCGAGCAGCTGGCTGGTCGTCACCTGGGTCGCCATCTCGGCGAGCTTCTGCTGTTGCATCTGGAAGCCGCCGATGGGCTGCCCGAACTGCTCGCGGTCGGTGGCGTAGTCGCGGGCGGTCTCGAAGCAGTCCCTGGCGGCGCCGACTGCGCCCCACGCGATGCCGTAGCGGGCCTGCGTCAGGCAGGACAGCGGCCCCTTCATGCCCTCGACGCCCGGCAGCCGGTTCTCCTTCGGGACGCGGGCGTTCTGGAGGCTGATCTCGCCCGTGATCGAGGCGCGCAGCGAGAGCTTCTCGTCGATCTTGTTGGTGGTGACGCCGTCGCGGTCCGTCTCCACGAGGAAGCCCCGGACGGGGGTCCCGTCCTCACCCTGGTCTTTCGCCCAGACGACGGCCACGTCGGCGATGGGGGAGTTCGTGATCCACGTCTTCGAGCCGTTCAAGACGTACTCGTCGCCGTCCGGCTCCGCCGTGGTCTCCATCGCGGACGGGTTCGAGCCGTGCTCGGGCTCGGTCAGCCCGAAGCAACCGACGGCCTCCCCGCGGCCGAGGTCGGGCAGCCACTGCTCTTTCTGCTCCTCGCTGCCGAAGGCGTGAATCGGGTACATGACGAGCGCGCCCTGCACGCTCGCCATCGACCGCAGCCCCGAGTCGCAGGCCTCCAGCTCCTGCATCAGCAGGCCGTAGGCCGTCTCCGAGACGTTCGGCAGGCCGTACCCCTCGAGGTTCGGCGCGTAGAACCCGAGTTCGCCCATCTCGGGGATGAGTTCCGTCGGGAACGTCCCCTCGAGGTAGTGGTCGCCGATGTCGTCGCGGACGTGTTCGTCGACGAACTCGCGGGCGGTGTCCCGGACGAGCCGCTCCTCGCTGTCGAGGTCGGCCTCCAGGCCCACGTAGTCGAGCATACCGCGTACTCGGCGCCAAACGGTGAAAAAGCCTACTGGTCCGTCGCAGTGGTCGGTCGCGGCCGGCTCAGTCGCCGGCCGTCGGCGACGCCAGCCCGCTGGTGAAGTTCTCGAACAGCCGCTTGGTCTCGCAGGCGGCGTCGTACGCCTCGGGGGTGATGCCGGCCAGCACGTCGTCGCGGCGGTCCTCGTCGACGTCCTTCTCGCGGGCGATGCGTTCGGCGGTGTCGTTGTCGTACTCGGGGTGGAACTGGACGCCGACGGACTGGTCGACGCGGAACGCGTGGACGCCGTAGTCGTTCTCCGCGAGCAGGGTCGCACCCGGCGGGAGCTCCGTGACGGCGTCGCCGTGCGTCGTGAACGTCGTGAACGTCTCGGGAACGCTCTCGAACAGGGGGTCGGCGTCGACGGTCTGTTCGATCGCCCGGTACCCGAGCTCGAAGGCGCCCATGTCCTCGACGGTGCCGCCCAGCGCCTCCGCGAGCACCTGGTGGCCGAAGCAGACGCCGAGAATCGGCACGCCGGCGTCGTGGGCGTCCGCGACGTAGTCGACGAGTGCCGGGATCCAGTCGTCGTCCCAGTAGACGGAGGACTTCGAGCCGGTGACGACGACGCCGTCGAACTCGTGATGAGTGGGTAGTTCGCCTGACTTCGCGTGGAACTCGGCGAGGTCGGCGTCCAGCTCGCGGCGGAAGTTCCGGGTGGTCTCTGCGGGTTCGTGTGCGGCGTTGAGCAGCGCGACGCGCGGTCGACCCATTTTCGGGCTGTAGCGACTCGAGGCTCAAGCGGGTTTCGGCGGCGGCAGCGCTGGCTTCCCGGACGCGTGTCTGCCGGCGGCTGCAGCCTCAGCAGTGGACGTCGACGACGACCGTGGCGTCCCCGCGGACGGTGACGGTCGTGTCGGCGTACTCGAAGTCGATTTCGACGTCCGGCCCGCTGGCGAGCAGGTCGTCGATGGCGTCGGGGTCGACGACGTGGCCGAGCTGCGGGAGCGACCCGGGGTCGCGGTCGGTGGCGGCTGCCACCGCTTCGACGACGCCGACAGTCGGCCGGTCGTACTCTCCGAGGTCGTACGTCGTGTGGCTGCCCTCGCCCTGTCGCCCGCGACCGTGCCCGCATCGAGTGTTGTCAGTCATGGTGGCGTGCCTCTGTACGGGGGAGACCCCCGGACTGTGCCCACTGATACTGTGCGTCACGAAGAGTCTTTCGCACCTGTCGAGACGCAGTCTCGCGTCGGCAGTGACTCCGGGCGCGTGATTGGTTGGGACCTCGCGCCGGGAGCCACGACCCCCTACCACGCCCCGTGTATAATATGCTGTGATTAACTGGGTGACAGATTCCGCGGGTTCGTCTCGCCTCACTGACGCCACAAGCTAGTAATATCTCTCCATATTGATGGTAATTTAAACCGTAGCCAGCGCAAGTTTCGGCCGGTTGGGACCCATGCACGACTCACCTGTCGACGACGCGGTCGAACTGCTCCAGGCCCTCGGTCTCAAGGAGTACGAGGCGAAGTGCTTCGTCGCGCTCTCCAGAGTCGAGAACGCGACTGCCAAAGCCGTCAGCGAGCTCTCGGAAGTCCCGCGAACGCGAGTGTACGACGCCGTCGACGCGCTCGAGGACGCCGGACTGGTCGCGCGCCAGCACTCGAACCCCCAGCGCTTCCGCGCGGTCCCGGTCGCCGAGGCCGCCGAGACGCTGCGCGACGAGTACGACGCCCGCATCGGCGACCTCCGGGACGCGCTCGACGACGTTCCCGACGTCCAGCGCGACGCCGACGCCGACACCACCGATGTCTGGACGCTGACCGGCGCCAGTGCCGTCGCGAACCGCACCACGGGTCTCGTCGCGGACGCCGACACGGCCGTCGCGCTCGTCGCCACCGCCGACGCGCTCGACGCCGCCCTCGCCGAGGAACTCGCGGCGACCGCCGACGCCGGCGTCGACGTCACGGTCGGCGGTGTCGACCAGGGCGCCCGGGACGCCGCCGCCGACGCGCTCGGTGACGACACCGTCTTCGACGCCGACCCCACCTGGCTGGCCGGCGAACTCGACGACGGCGCCGAAGTCGACCGGCTCCTGCTCGTCGACGGGACGCGCGTGCTGTACGCCACCGCCGGCGACGACCCGCACGCCGTCGTCGGCACCGGCGCCGAGAACGTCCTCGTCGCCGTCGCCCGCCGGCTGCTCGCGGACGCGCCCGTCGAGGTCCCGGTCGCCCCGCGAACGTGACGGCGCGGTAGCTGTCGAATCACCTTTGTCCGCCCCCTGCCACGGGGCGAACGAATGCGCGCCATCAAGGACAGCGTCCACGACTACATCGAGGTCGACGGCGTCGCGGAGGCCCTGCTCGACACCGGGCCCGTCCAGCGACTCCGCCACATCAAGCAGCTCTCCACCATCCGGCTCGTCTACCCGTCGGCGAACCACACGCGCTTCGAGCACTCGCTGGGCGTCTTCCACCTCGCGGACCGCGCGCTCGACCACCTCGACGTCTCCGGCGCGCGCGCCGACACCGTCCGCGCCGCCGCCCTCCTGCACGACGTCGGCCACGGCCCCTACGGCCACCAGACCGAGGGCATCATCCAGCGCCGGCTCGGCCGCCACCACGACGACGTCGCCCACCTCCTCTCGAACGGCGTCCTCGGTGACGTCCTCCGCGAGCACGGCCTCGACCCCGACCGGGTCGCCGACCTCGTCGCCGGCGAGGGCAGACTCGGCCAGCTCGTCGCGGGCGAACTGGACGTCGACCGCATGGACTACCTCGTGCGGGACGCCCACCACACCGGCGTCCCCTACGGCACCATCGACCACGGCCGGCTGCTGCGCGCGCTCACCTTCCGGGACGACGACCTCGTGCTCGCCGAGGGCAACGTCCCCACCGCCGAGAGCGTGCTCGTCGGGCGCGCGCTCATGAACTCGGCCGTCTACCGCCACCACGTCTCCCGCATCGCGGGCGCCATGCTCGACCGCGCGGGCGCCCGCCTGCTGGACACCACCGACCTCGACATCGAGACGTTCGCGCGGTTCACGGACGCCGAACTGCTCGCCGCGCTCCGGGACTGCGAGGCGACCCGCGACGCCGCCCGCCGCGTCCGCGACCGCGACCTCTACAAGCGCGCCGTCTGGGCCGAACGCGATGCCGTCCCCGACGACGTCGCCACTGCCGACTACGAGACGGCCCGGGACTTCGAGGCGCAGGTCGCCGAGACCGCCGGCGTCCCCGAGGACGCCGTCGTCGTCGATACGCCCGGCGAACCCTCGATGCCGGAGTCCTCGGTGCGCGTCGCGGTCAACGGCGACACCCGCCGGCTGGACGAACAGAGCCCGCTCGTCGAGGGGATGCTCGCCTCCCAGCGCGTCCAGTGGCGGTTCGGCGTCTACGCACCCGAGGACGACGTCCCCGAAGTCGCGGCGGCCGCCGAACGCGAACTCGGGCTCGCGGGCGTCGGCGACCCCGCGGAGTAATCGTCTCCTCCCTCCTCCCCCCAGACCGCCCCTTCTCGACGGAACGTTTTTGGCCGGAGGCCTCGTCGCCCAGAGTATGGCGTCCGAACCCTACGCCGGGTGTACGAGCCGCGAGCCAGCCGCGCGTCCCGGGTTCGGATTCTTCTTCGACGCCTGACGCGTGGCGGACGCCGCCCGGGCGCTGGCGCGCCGGGGCGGCCGAAACCACGCGGTCGGGCCGCGGTCGTTCGGAACCGATAACTGACTCCCACGCACGCCTACACGACATGCAACTCCCAGCACAGCAGGTCGCGGTGCTCGAAGCGGCGAGCGCCGACGACCCCCGACGAATCGAGGCCCTCGCGGCGGAGACGGAGTATCCGCCCGAGACGGTCGCCGGCGCGGCGTTCGAACTCGAAGACGCCGGGCTGGTCGCCGTCAGCGAGGCCAGCACCGCAGACGTATCGCTCACCGACGAAGGCCGCGAGTACGCCGCCGACGGCCTGCCCGAGGTCCGGCTGTACCGGGCCGCCCTCGACGCGGGCGCCGACGAATCTCCCGTCCAGATGGGGCAGGTCATCGGCGCCTCCGGGCTCGAGGGTCCGCAGGTCGACATCGCGCTGTCGAACTACGCCCGGAAGGGGTACGGCGCCATCGACTCCGGAGAACTCTCGGCGGACCCGGACGCCGACCCCGACAGCGACCCCGAGGCCGACGCGCTCGCGACGCTCGCCGACGGCGGCAGCGTCGACGACCAGGCCGTCCTCGACCAGCTCGCGAGCCGCGACCTCGTGAACGTCCGCGAGCGCACCGTTCGGTCGGTGACGCTCACCGAGGCCGGCGTCACGGAACTGATGGCCGGCGTCGAAGCGGCCGAGGAGGTCGGCGAACTCACTCCCGAGCTGCTCGCCTCCGGCGAGTGGCAGGACGTCGAGTTCGCGGACTACAACGTCGAAGCCGACGCCGCCGACCACACGCCCGGGAAGACCCACGTGCTCCGGCAGGCCGCCGAACGCGTCAAAGACGTCCTCGTGGGGATGGGCTTCCAGGAGATGGAAGGCCCCCACGTCGACGCCGACTTCTACATCAACGACTGCCTGTTCATGCCCCAGGACCACCCGGCCCGGAACCACTGGGACCGGTTCGCGCTCTCGAACCCGGAGCAGATCGACTCGCTGCCCGCCGACCTCGTCGAGCGCGTCGAGCGCGCGCACCGCGAGGGCGTCAGCCCAGACGGCGACGGCTACCACTCGCCGTGGGACGAGGACTTCGCGCGTGCGCTCGCACTCCGCGGGCACACGACGAGTCTCACCGCCCGCCACCTCGCCGGCGTCGCCGACGAGGACGTCGAACCGCCCGCCCGCTACTTCAGCGTCGAGAAAGCCTACCGGAACGACACCCTCGACGCCACCCACCTCCTGGAGTTCTTCCAGATCGAGGGCCTGGTGGTTGCCGACGACCTCTCCGTGCGCGACCTCATGGGGACCTTCCGGGAGTTCTACAGCCAGTTCGGCATCCACGACCTCCAGTTCAAGCCCACCTACAACCCCTACACGGAGCCGAGCTTCGAGCTGTTCGGCCGCCACCCGGAGACGGGGGAGCTCATCGAGATCGGGAACTCCGGCATCTTCCGGCCGGAGATGCTGGAACCGCTGGACGTAGACGCCGACGTGATGGCGTGGGGGCTCGCACTCGAGCGGCTGCTGATGCTGATGACCGGCTTCGAGGACATCCGCGACGTCCACGGGACGCTGTGTGACGTGGAGTTCCTGCGGGACGCGGAGGTGGTGTACTGATGCCCGTCGTCGACGTCGACCCCGACGAACTCCGCCGGCTCACCGGCCACCGCGACAAGGACGACGACGACCTCCGCCAGGACCTCTTCGGCCTCGGCATCGAGTACGAGGGCGAGACCGAGGACGGTGACTTCAAACTCGAGTTCGAGGCCGACCGCCTCGACCGGCTCTCCGTCGAGGGCATCGCACGCAGTCTGCGCTACCACTACGGCGACGACCGCGGCGTCGACGTCCCCGACACGAACAGCCCGGAGTGGACCATCAACGTCGAGGACGTCCCCGAAGATCGGCCGTACGTCACCGGTGCCGTGATTCGCGGCGTCGACCTCGACGAGGACGCGCTCGACTCGCTCATCCAGCTCCAGGAGAAGCTGCACGCCACGATGGGCCGCAAGCGCGCGAAGGGCGCCATCGGCATCCACGACCTCGCGATGCTCAAGGGGCAGGTGGCGCGCAGCGCCACCGAACGCGCGAGCGGTGAAACCGCGAGCGAAGCCGTCGACACCGAGGGCGACGGCGCCGCCACTCGCTCCATCACGTACACGAGCGTCGAGCCCGACGGCGACACGTTCGTCCCACTGGACGACGACGCCGAACGCACGCCCGCCGACGTCCTCTCCGAGCACCCGACCGGGGAGACCTACGCCGACCTCCTGGCGGACTACGACGCCTACCCCGCAATCTACGACGCCATCGGGCTGTTCAGCTTCCCGCCGGTCATCAACGGCCGGCGCACCGAGGTCACCACCGACTCCCGGGAGCTGTTCGTCGAACTCACTGGCACCGACCAGTGGACGCTCGACCGCATGTGCGCCATCATCTGCTACGCGCTGGACGCCCGCGGCGCCACCATCGAGGACGTCACGGTCGACTACCCCGACAGGGAGCTCCACCGGCCGGACTTCGCGGTCCGCACCAAACACGTCACCCACGACCGCATCGAGACGCTGCTCGGCGTCGACTTCACCACCGACGACGTCGTCGACCTCGCCGAACGCTCGGGGCTCGACGCCACGCCGGTCGACGACGGCTACGACGTCGAGATTCCCCCGTACCGCGTCGACGTGCTGCACCCCGTCGACGTCGTCGACGACCTCGGGCGCGCGTACGGCTTCAACGACCTCGAGCCGCGCTACCCGGACGTCAACACCATCGGCGGCCGCACCGAGTCCTCGCGGCTCGAACGCTCCGTCCGCGGGACGCTCGTCGGCCTCGGCTTCGAGGACCTCCTGAACTTCAACATGACCAGCGAGGCGGAGAACTTCGACCGCATGCGGCTGTCGCCCGACGAGGACGACGCGGTGGGGGCTGCGGAGCCAGCCACCATCTCCGAACCCTACAGCGAGGACTTCACCATCCTCCGCACGTGGGCGCTGCCCTCGCTCGCGATGGTCCTGGAGAACAACACGCACCACTCCTACCCGCAGGAACTCGCCGAAGTCGGCTTCGCCGCTCACGCCGACGGCGACACCGAGACGGGCGTCGCCGAACGCCGCACCGTCGCCGCCGTGCTCGCGCGCCACGACGCCTCCTACGAGGACGCCAAAGCGCGCCTGCAGGCACTCTGCGACGAGTTCCACGTCGACCTCGCCACCCCGCCGACCGACCACCCGTCGTTCATCGACGGGCGCGCTGCCACCGTCGAGATCGACGGCGAGCCGGTTGGCGTCATCGGCGAACTCCACCCCGCGGTCATCGTCGACCACGACGTCGAAGTGCCGGTCGCCGGCTTCGAGTTCGAACTCGACGCGCTCCGGTAGAATAGCTGCTGCGTCTCTCGCTCTCGCCGTCTCTGCTGTCGCCCCCCGGAGCTACAGGTCGGCCCCGACCGCATCCTCGACGTCGTCGAAGCCGTCCCGTTCGAGCAACGCCAGCAGCCCCTCGTTGATCCGCTTCGCGACCGACGGCCCCCGGTAGACGAGCGCGGTGTACAGCTGGACCACGCTCGCTCCCGCGCGAATCTTCTCGTAGGCGTCCTCGGCTGTCGCCACGCCCCCCACCCCCACCACTGGGAGGTCGGTGCGCTCGGCGACGAACCGCACCTGCTCGGTCGCGCGCTCCCGGATGGGCGCCCCCGAGAGCCCGCCGCCCTCCCCGGCGTTCGGGTGCTGGAGGCTGTCGGGGCGGTCGGTCGTCGTGTTCGTCGCCACGATGCCGTCCAGCCCGAGGTCGCCTGCCAGTTCGACGGCGTCTGCCACGGCGTCACGGTGGAGGTCCGGGGAGAGCTTCACCAGCAGCCGGTCGGCGCCGGCGTCCTGGAGCGCCTCGAGGATGGCCGCGAGCTGCTCGCGCCCCTGGAGCTCGCGCAGCCCCGGCGTGTTCGGACTGGAGACGTTCACCACCACGTAGTCGGCGGCGTCGCCCACGCGCTCGAACGTGTACCGGTAGTCGTCGGGGGCCTCCTCGAGTGGCGTCGTCTTCGACTTCCCGACGTTCACGCCCACGGGGACGTCCGGTAGCGGCTCCTCGTCGAGGCGCTCCCCCACGGTGTCGGCGCCCTCGTTGTTGAACCCCATCCGGTTCACGAGCGCCTCGTCCTCGGGCAGCCGGAACAGCCGCGGCCGGTCGTTCCCCGGCTGGCGCTCGGCCGTCACCGCCCCCAGCTCCACGTGCCCGAACCCGAGGGCAGCCAGCGCACGCGGCACTTCGGCGTTCTTGTCGAAGCCCGCGGCCACACCGACGGGGTTCGGGAACGACTGCCCGAACGCCTCGACGCCCAGTCGGTCGTCCTCGACGGTGTAGTGGCTCGCGTACGCCCGGTGGACGCCCAGCCGCTGGGCGACACGCAGCGCACCCGTCGTCACCTCGTGGGCCGTCTCCGGTGGCAGCCGAAACAGCGCGGGTTTCAGGAGACCGTACATCTAGAGGTCGTGGTCGACGTCGTCGGGGTCGGCTTTCTGTATGATAATCTTGTCTTCTCGCACGCGCACGAAGACGTCGTCGCCGATCTCCAGGCCGGCCACGGACAGCTCGTCCTCGTGGAGGTTCACGTGCGCGTTGTGGTACTCGCCGTCCTCGCCTCTCGCGCCGCTCGGACTCAGCTTCTTCTTGCGGACCATCGCGGGTGTCTACGTCAACGTTCGCCGCAGCCGCTACTTAAGCGCTTCCGACGTGTGCGCAGACAGCCGGTCGGCCCGTGCAGCGGCGGGTCTGCTGTCGGGTCCCGTACGGACGCCGTGGGTGGAATATCCGCTGTTGCTTATAAAAGATGTCCGAAATCCGCCGATATATTTATGACAAGTCCTTGTGTTGGCGTCTCATGGAGGAAAACCATGGTACGTGAGGACGGTAAGCGGAACTTCGCACTCCGCACCGACGACGGGACCGAGCCCAGTGTCTTCAGCGGTAACACCCCCCGACAGGCAGCTCTGAAAGCAGCTCGCCGCCTCGACGACGTCGGGGGCTCCGAGGACGACGCCGATCGCCACGACATCGAGCTCCGGGAGAAAGGCACGGACAAAGTACACATCTACGAGGCCTGGGCCTGGGAGGAGGACGCCCCCGACGACAAGCCCGACTGGATGCCCGGCGACATCACGAAAGCCAACGTGTCCAAGCAGGGCATCGACCACCTCGACGAGTAACCCACCCCCCGACTTCTTCGCGCCGCAACTGCTTAGGGTGTCCCACGGCTACGCGTCTCTGCGTGGGTACCACTCGGCCCGACCGAGCGCACTCGCGCGGGACGACTGGCCGACCTCCGCCCACGCGACATCGTCTCGTACGAGGATTTCTGCCGTGTGGTCACGTGCCGAAGCGGCGCTGGTTCGACGGTGTTTTACGTACCTCGGCACTCGGATGGGATGCGAACGACGTGAGGTGGCTCGGTGTACCCGACGCCACTGATTGAAGCCTCCTCGTCCCGTTCGAACCGACGCCGTCTCGGGGTCAGTTCGACGCCCTTAAGTGTAACAGGGCGTTTCGGTGGAATGCGAACGACAATGGGGCCGCCCGGGTTCTTCGGGCGGCCGACGCATGCCGCCGACGGCCGACCCGGACTCGTCCGGGCCGGTTCGATGCCCTTAAGTAATAACGGGCGAAACGAGGTGATGCGAACGACAATGAGGCTGCCCGGGTTCTCCGGGCGGCTGATGCATCTACCTCGCCGCTCCGTGCGGCGTCGACCCCGCTCGATTCGAGCGCGGTTCGATGCCCTTAAGTAATAACGGGGCGTTCGGAGGAATGCGAACGTCGTCTCGGACCAAACCAGTTCCGGTGGGTTTATGACTCGCCGCGAACTACGTTCAGGTCCGAAGGAATG